>NZ_JAHYXL010000001.1:495000-3335000 GCF_028534175.1 Shinella sp. HY16
GAAGTGCGAATGTTGACATGAGTAACGATAAAGAGGGTGAGAGACCCTCTCGCCGAAAGACCAAGGGTTCCTGCTTAAAGTTAATCTGAGCAGGGTTAGCCGGCCCCTAAGACGAGGCGGACACGCGTAGTCGATGGGAACCACGTTAATATTCGTGGGCCTGGTGGTAGTGACGGATTGCGTAACTTGTTCAGACTTATTGGATTGTCTGGGCGGGGAAGCGGTTCCAGGAAATAGCTCCACCGTATAGACCGTACCCGAAACCGACACAGGTGGTCAGGTAGAGCATACCAAGGCGCTTGAGAGAACTCTGCTGAAGGAACTCGGCAAATTGCACGCGTAACTTCGGAAGAAGCGTGACCCCAAGGTACGCAAGTATTTTGGGGTGGCACAGACCAGGGGGTAGCGACTGTTTATCAAAAACACAGGGCTCTGCGAAGTCGCAAGACGACGTATAGGGTCTGACGCCTGCCCGGTGCTGGAAGGTTAAGAGGAGAGGTGCAAGCTTTGAATCGAAGCCCCAGTAAACGGCGGCCGTAACTATAACGGTCCTAAGGTAGCGAAATTCCTTGTCGGGTAAGTTCCGACCTGCACGAATGGCGTAACGACTTCCCCGCTGTCTCCAGCAGAGACTCAGTGAAATTGAATTCCCCGTGAAGATGCGGGGTTCCTGCGGTTAGACGGAAAGACCCCGTGCACCTTTACTATAGCTTTACACTGGCATTCGTGTCGGCATGTGTAGGATAGGTGGTAGGCTTTGAAGCGCGGACGCCAGTTTGCGTGGAGCCATCCTTGAAATACCACCCTTATCGTCATGGATGTCTAACCGCGGCCCGTCATCCGGGTCCGGGACAGTGTATGGTGGGTAGTTTGACTGGGGCGGTCGCCTCCGAAAGAGTAACGGAGGCGCGCGATGGTGGGCTCAGACCGGTCGGAAATCGGTCGTCGAGTGCAATGGCATAAGCCCGCCTGACTGCGAGACTGACAAGTCGAGCAGAGACGAAAGTCGGTCATAGTGATCCGGTGGTCCCGCGTGGAAGGGCCATCGCTCAACGGATAAAAGGTACGCCGGGGATAACAGGCTGATGACCCCCAAGAGTCCATATCGACGGGGTTGTTTGGCACCTCGATGTCGGCTCATCGCATCCTGGGGCTGGAGCAGGTCCCAAGGGTTTGGCTGTTCGCCAATTAAAGCGGTACGTGAGCTGGGTTCAGAACGTCGTGAGACAGTTCGGTCCCTATCTGCCGTGGGTGTAGGAATATTGACAGGATCTGTCCCTAGTACGAGAGGACCGGGATGGACATATCTCTGGTGGACCTGTTGTCCTGCCAAGGGCATAGCAGGGTAGCTATATATGGAATGGATAACCGCTGAAGGCATCTAAGCGGGAAACCAACCTGAAAACGAGTATTCCCTTGAGAGCCGTGGAAGACGACCACGTTGATAGGCCGGGTGTGGAAGCGCAGCAATGTGTGAAGCTTACCGGTACTAATAGCTCGATTGGCTTGATCGTTCTCATTGTTCATGCTCATCGAATAAATTCGATGAGCCATCTCTTCTGTCCTGACGCACGCAGTGCTCCGGACGGGCCGCGCCATACGGTATTTTGCTTTGCAAAAACCGGGGCGCGACGGCCTCTGGTCTTGCGGAGCTACGCTCCGTTGCCCACAGAAGAAAAAGACGTGTTCATAAAATAAGACAAATGAAGGCATCCCCTTCTACCAGCTTCTCATCACATTGCCCTTAGCCGACCTGGTGGTCATGGCGGGGTGGCCGCACCCGTTCCCATTCCGAACACGGCCGTGAAACGCCCCAGCGCCAATGGTACTTCGTCTTAAGACGCGGGAGAGTAGGTCGCTGCCAGGTCTGCTAAAGGCAATGTGAGCAGGTTTTGTCGAAAGACAAATACCGACAGGTTTTTACCGCAAGGTAAAATACCGACAACGATCTTCTCGACACGCATTCGGCCCTGCCGAAACCAAAGGGCCGCTTCAAGCGGCCTTTGTGCTTTCCAGACCTCGGTGCGAGGCCACAGAAATACAACGGTGTTTTGCCTCCGGCAAAAACCGGACCGGGAAAAAGCGTTCAGGACGAGACAATCGTCGCGGTATTTTGCCTCCGGCAAAACCGGGTAACGCGGGGTGGAGCAGCCCGGTAGCTCGTCAGGCTCATAACCTGAAGGCCGCAGGTTCAAATCCTGCCCCCGCAACCAAATCTAAAAGCCCTCCCTTCGCGGAGGGCTTTTTGCGTTTGAAGCCCCAAAACAACCCCCCTTTTCCACCCCGCTAGCCGCAGCCCTATAATGCCAACGAAATCGGCAACGGAGACGGAAACCATGGATGTGTCGTCTTGGACGTGGCAGATGTGTTGGGCATCATCAGGATTGCCTGCGATTGGTAACGTCTTTGCCAGTGAAGCAGCGCAGCCCGTATTGACACCGATAAAATTTCACAATTAATATTGCAGTCAATTGATGGTCGCAATTTTTGATCTGCGTTTGCAGCTCGCCATGCCCGGGGAGGGGCGGGGTGAGAGCGATGGCTGCCGTCAAGCCGGTTTTCAGGCATCGGACAGGAGGATTTCGATGAACGATATTGCAACGGTGATCGACCTTGCGCAATTCCGCCGCCAGGTGGAGACCGTGACGACCATGGCGATGTGCCCGACGGCGATCGCCATCGAGAAGAACATCCCCGTCTATGACGGGGCCTCGCTCGATGACGGCATCGGCCCGGAATGGGCCTCGGTCATCGGCGAGGGGCCGGGTGTCTTCGTCGTCAAGCGCGCCTTCATCGACCCGGGCGCCATCGATGCGGCAAGCGATGTCTTTCGCAGCATCATCGCCGACGAGCGGGCGGCGGGCACGGCAGCCGGCGACCATTTTGCCAAGGCGGGCGCCAACGATCGCATCTGGAACTCGCTGCAGAAACTCTGCCTGCGCGATCCCGCCGTCTATGCCCGCTACATGGCCAATCCTGTCATCGATATTGCCTGCCGCGCCTGGCTTGGCCCGGGCTACCAGATCGCCACGCAGGTCAACCAGGTCCGTCCCGGCGGCAAGGCGCAGGCGCCGCACCGCGACTATCATCTCGGCTTCATGAAGCCCGAGCAGATGGCGGAATATCCGAGCCATATCCACGCCACCGGCCCGACGCTGATCCTGCAGGGCGGGGTCGCTCACTGCGACATGCCGGTGGAAAGCGGCACGACGAAGCTCCTGCCGCATTCTCAGCGCTATCTGCCGGGCTATGTCGCCGCCACGCGTCCGGAATTCCGCGATTACTTCGAGGAGAATTGCGTCCAACTTCCGCTGGAGAAAGGCGACGCGATCTTCTTTTCCCCCGCGCTGTTCCATGCGGCCGGCGAGAACCGCACGGCGGACGTCGTGCGCATGGTCAACCTTATCCAGACGGCTTCCGCCTTCGCCCGCCATATGGAAAACCTCGACCGCACCGCGATGGTCCGCTCGGTGTACCCGCATCTGGCAGCCCTGTCGCCGGCCGGGCGGCGGGCGGTGATTGCCGCGACGGCGGATGGTTATCCGTTCCCGACCAATCTCGACACCGATCCGCCGCTCGGCGGTCTTGCGCCCGAAAGCCAACAGGACCTCGTTGCCCGGGCCGTTGAGGAGCGCTGGGATCAGGCGCGCCTCGATGCCGCTCTTTCGGCGCAAGGCGCGAAACGGGCGGCCTGACATCTTGAGTTACCCGCAAAGGCTTCGGGCGGGGAGCGAACAGGAAGCCGACTTCGGGAGGACGTTAAGCATGAAGAAAATCCTGCAATCCCTTGCCCTCGGCGTGCTGCTGGCGACGACGGCGCTCGCCGGTGCTGCCCAAGCGGATGGCGAGAAATTCGTCTGGATCAGCCACGGCCCGGACAGCGACAGCTGGTTCAACGTCATCAAGAACGCGATCAAGGTGACGAACGAGCAGATGGGCGTGACGACCGAGTATCGCAATCCACCGACGGGCGACCTTGCCGACATGGCACGCATCGTCCAGCAGAGTTCGGCCGCCGGCGTCGACGGTATCATCGTCACCATCGCCGATTTCAACGTGCTGGAAGGGCCGATCAAGGATGCCGTCGCCAAGGGCATTCCGGTCGTCACCGTCAACTCTGGCACGGTGGAGGAAAGCCAGAAGCTCGGGGCGCTGATGCATGTCGGCCAGCCGGAATATGAAGCGGGCCTCGGCGCCGGCAAGCGCGCGAAGGAGGCCGGTATCAAGAGCTTCCTGTGCGTCAACCACTACATCACCAATCCAGCCTCGGTGGAGCGTTGCCGCGGCTTTGCCGAGGGCATCGGCGTCGAGCTCGGCAACCAGATGGTCGATTCCGGCATCGACCCGTCGGAAGTGCAGAACAAGGTGAAGGCCTATCTCACTGCCAATCCCGATACCGGCGCCATCCTGACGCTCGGCCCCAACTCGGCCGAACCGTCGATCCGCGCGGTCAAGGATATGGGCCTCGACGGTGACATCTATTTCGGCACCTTCGACCTTTCTGCGGAAATCTCCGCCGCCATCAAGGACGGCACGATCAACTTCGCGATCGACCAGCAGCCGTTCCTGCAGGGCTCGATCCCGATCCAGGTGCTGACGAGCTATGTGCGCTACGGCGTCGCCCCGGCCAATTCCATCTTCACCGGCCCGGGCTTCGTGACGAAGGACAACATCGCGCTGGTCGAGTCCCTGGCG
The DNA here is from genome assembly GCF_028534175.1 of Shinella sp. HY16. NCBI lineage: Bacteria > Pseudomonadati > Pseudomonadota > Alphaproteobacteria > Hyphomicrobiales > Rhizobiaceae > Shinella > Shinella sp. HY16. The sequence goes on from NZ_JAHYXL010000001.1 coordinate 499,696, forward strand.
GGCCAGTACCGTTGATCTGACGTTTTCGCGGGCGCGGGCGGACAGCCGCCCGCGCCCCGGTCTTTCGAGGCCCGATCTTTCGAGGGAGGAGAGTGCATTCATGACGGACGTCATTCCAGACGCGCTGAAGGACGAGCGCATCAAGCCCGTCTCGCCGCTCCGGCGCGCGCTGATCCGCCCGGAGCTTGGCGGCATCTGCGGTACCATCCTGGTCTTCCTGCTCTTTGCAGCGGTCGCTGGCGACAGCGGCATGTTCGCCGCCGAGGGCGTGATGAACTGGACGGTGGTGTCGGCCCAGTTCATGATCATCGCGGTCGGCGCCTGTCTCCTGATGATCGCCGGCGAGTTCGACCTCTCCACCGGCTCGATGATCGGCTTTTCCGGCGTCATGATGGCGATCCTGTCGGTCCATATCGGTGTGCCGCTGTGGCTTGCCATCGTCATCACCTTCGTCTTCTGCATTCTTCTGGGCGGCGTCAACGGCTGGCTGGTCATCCGCACCGGTCTGCCGTCCTTCATCGTCACGCTCGCCTTCCTCTACATCCTGCGCGGCCTGACGATCTGGGGCTCGATCTACTTCACGCGCCAGACGATCATCGGCGGCGTTGCGGAAAAGGCGGCCGGCGACTGGCTGGCGCCGCTCTTCGGCGGCAAGATCCTCGGAAGCCTCTTCACCTGGATGGGCGAGATGGGCTGGATCGCCACCTTCACCCGCGGCAACCGCGCCGGCCAGCCGGTCATCGACGGCATTCCCATGCTGGTCGTGTGGGCGATCGTGCTCGTCATCTTCGGCCACTGGTTGCTCACCCGCACCAAGTTCGGCAACTGGATCTTCGCGGCTGGCGGCGATGCGCTTGCGGCGCGGTATGTCGGTGTGCCGGTCAACCGGGTGAAGATCCTGATGTTCATGTTCTCGGCCTTCTGTGCCTGTGTCTTCGCCACCTGCCAGGTGATGGAATTCGGCTCGGCGGCGGCAGACCGGGGCCTGCTCAAGGAGTTCGAGGCGATCATCTGCGTCGTCATCGGCGGGGCGCTGCTTACCGGCGGTTACGGCTCGGTCATCGGCGCGGCGCTCGGGGCGATCATCTTCGGCGTCGTGCAGCAGGGCCTGTTCTTCGCCAATGCGGAAAGCTCGCTCTTCCGGGTTTTCCTCGGCGTCATCCTCCTGACTGCGGTGATCATGAACACCTACATCCGCCGCATCATCACGGGAGAACGCTGATGTCCGCCATCGTGGAGATGAGAAACATCACCAAGCACTTCGGCCATGTCATCGCGCTGGCCGGCGTCTCCTTCGACATAAGGCCGGGCGAATGCCACTGCCTGCTCGGCGACAACGGTGCGGGCAAGTCCACCTTCATCAAGATCATGTCCGGCGTCTACAGGCCGAGTGGCGGCGAGGTGCTGGTGGAGGGCACGCAGACGCTCTTCCAGAGCCCGCGCGATGCGATGACCGCCGGTATCGCCACCGTCTACCAGGATCTCGCGATGATCCCGCTGATGAGCGTCAGCCGCAATTTCTGGATGGGCCGCGAGCCGGAGCGCGGCGTCTGGCCGTTCAAGACCTTCGACACCGGCAAGGCCGACGAGATCACCGTCACCGAGATGCGCAAGATGGGCATCAACCTGCGCGGTCCCGATCAGGCGGTGGGCACGCTTTCGGGCGGCGAGCGCCAGACGGTCGCCATCGCGCGCGCGGTCTATTTCGGCGCCAAGGTGCTGATCCTCGACGAGCCGACCTCCGCACTCGGCGTACGCCAGACGGCGAACGTGCTCAGCACCATCGACCGGGTGCGCAAGCAGGGTATCGGTGTCGTCTTCATCACCCACAATGTCCGCCATGCGCTTGCCGTCGGCGACCGGTTCACGGTGCTCAACCGCGGGCAGACCTTGGGCACGGCCGAGCGCGGCACGGTGGATGCGGCAGCCCTGCAGGACATGATGGCGGGCGGGCAGGAACTGGCGCTGCTGGAAGCCTCGCTCGGCGGCACGATCTGACAAGACCAATCAGGCGCCGTGGCGTTGCTTGCGCCCCGGCCGCACACCGAGCGTTCATAGTGCAATGATTTCGCAATAAATGTTGCAAAAATGCTGCTCACGGAAAACCCGTGGGCCATCATCCGGGGAACAGAGAGAATGAAGAAGAAGCTCCGTCTTGGCCTCATCGGGTCGGGTTTCATGGGCAAGACGCATGTCTTCGGCTTTGCGGCCGCCGCAAGGGTCTTCGACTTGCCCTATGAGGTGGAACTGGCAGCTATCGCGGACGCGACCCCGGCACAGGCAGAAGCCGCCCGCGCAGCGCTCGGTTTCGGGCGCGCCACGGACGACTGGCGCAGCCTGGTGGCGGATCCGGAAATCGACATCGTCGACATCACGGCTCCCAATGCCCTGCACAAGGACATGGCGCTTGCCGCCATCGCCGCCGGCAAGCATGTCTATTGCGAAAAGCCGCTCGCTCCGCTGACGGGCGATGCCCGGGAAATGGCGGAGGCCGCAGAAAAAGCGGGCATCTGCACGCAGGTCGGCTTCAACTATCTTTGCAATCCGATGCTGAACCTGGCGCGGGAGATGATCGCAGTCGGGGAGCTCGGCGAAGTCCGCGGCTATCGCGGCCTTCATGCCGAGGATTACATGGCCGATGCCGCCGCGCCCTTCACCTTTCGCCACGATCCTGCTGGCGGCGGGGCGCTGGCCGACCTCGGCAGTCACGCACTGGCGACCGCCGAATTCCTGCTCGGCCCCATCGAGAGGGTGATGGGCGATTGCGTGACTGTCATCGCCAGCCGCCCGGATGGCAGAGGCGGCATGCGCACGGTGGAGACGGACGATATCGGCCGCGCCTTCCTGCGCTTTGCAAACGGTGCCACCGGTTCCATCGAAGGCAACTGGGTCGCCACCGGCCGCAAGATGCAGCACGATTTCGAGGTCTACGGCACCAAGGGTGCGCTCGCCTTCTCGCAGGAACATTTCAACGAGCTGCATTTCTACTCCACGGCCGACCGGAAGGGCCGGCAGGGTTTCCGCCGCATCGAGGCGGGGCCGGACCACGTGCCCTATGGCCGATTCTGTGTCGCGCCGGGCCACCAGCTCGGCTTCAACGACCTGAAGGCGATCGAGGTCGCCGGGTATCTGGAAGCGATTGCCGGCCTTCGGCCCGAGCCATTCAATTTTCGCGCCGGTCTGCGCATCCAGACGCTGGTGGAGACGATCCATGCCTCCGCGCGTGCCGGCACCTGGCGTGTCGTGGAGGCCGGCTGAACGAGGGAGGAGAGGAACCATGAAGACGGTTGGAGTGGGCGTCATCGGCGCGGGCGTGATGGGGGCGGAACATGCGCGCATCCTTGCCAGCGATGTCGCGGGCGCACATCTCGTTGCCGTGGCGGACGCCGATCTGTCACGGGCCGAGGCGGTCGGGCAGGGTGCGCGGCCGACGAGCGATGCACTGGCGCTGATCGCCGATCCCGCGGTCGAGGCTGTCCTTGTGGCCTCACCCGACGCCACGCATCACCGGCTGGTGCTGGCGGCGATCGCGGCGGGCAAGCCGGTTCTGTGCGAAAAGCCGCTTGCCACGAGCACGGCCGAATGTCTGGAGATCGTCGCGGCCGAACAACACGCGGGCCGGCCGCTGGTGCAGACCGGTTTCATGCGCCGCTTCGATCCGGCCTACCGGGAGCTGAAGGCGACGCTCGACAGCAGGGCGCTCGGCGCCCTGCGCATCCTGCATTGCCAGCACCGCAACGCTGCGGCGCCTGCCTGGTTCACCGGTGCGATGGCGATCACCAATTCGCTGGTGCACGAGATCGATGTCTGCCGCTGGCTGCTCTCGACGGAATACAGTGCCGTCACCGTCATTCCCTGCCCGTCGGAAGCCGAGGGGAGCGGCGACCCTGCGATGTTCGTTTTCGAGACGGAGGCCGGCAGCCTCGTTTCCGTCGAGGTCTTCATGAACGCCGCCTATGGCTATCATGTCCATGCCGAGGCCGTCTGCGCAGGCGGCACGATCGGCATGGCGCATCCGGCGCTCACCCGCACGCGGCGCAACGGCGCGGAGGAGGGGGGCTTTCCGGCAAACTGGGTTCCTCGCTTCCGCGATGCCTATCGCCTGCAGAATCAGGCCTGGATCGACGGCATCCGCAATGGAACGCCGCCCGCCGATGGCTCGACGGCCTGGGATGGCCTCGTCGCCACGTGTCTTGCCGACCAGATCGTCGAGGCAATGGCGACGCGCCGGCGCACGCCGCTCGTGCTGCCGGAACGGCCGCACTGAACCGTGCGATATGCGGGTATTCGCACCAAACGTTGCGGATTGTTCTTGACTTGCAATAAAAATTGCTTTCTTTCTGATTTTGGAATTACGCTTGCGGACGCGGCCCCTTCGGGCGGCGCCCCCGCATGGAGGAGGCAGCATGTACGGCGCATACGGATTGTTCATTGACGGTGCCTGGTCGGGGCCGGTGCAGGGCGCTTCGGTGGAGATCACCGATCCCGGCAACGGTGCAGTTCTCGGCAGCGTGCCCGCGGCGGGCGTCGAAGATACGGAGCGCGCAGTTTTTGTTGCGGAGCGGGCCTTCCGCAGCTGGAAGGCGACGCCGGCATGGACACGCGCCGACCTTTTGCACAAGGCCGCCGATGCCATGGCCGCGCGCTCTGCTGAGGCTGCCCGCCAGATCACGCTGGAGACCGGAAAACCGCTCGCCCAGTCCGGCCGCGAATGGAGCCTCGCCGTCGACCAGTTCCGCTGGTACGCCGAGGAGGCACGCCGCATCTATGGCCGCATCGTCGAAAGCCGCGCGCCGGGCGGCCGGTTGGAAGTGTCGCATGAGCCCGTCGGCGTCGTCGCCGCCTTCACCGCCTGGAACTTCCCGGCGGCGCTGATCGCCCGCAAGGTCGCCCCGGCGCTCGCCGCCGGCTGCGCCGTCATCGTCCGGCCCTCCGTCGAGGTGCCCGGCGTCGCGATGATCCTTTTCGATTGCCTGCGCGAGGCCGGCATCCCCGCCGGGGTCGCCAATCTCCTGGTCGGCCCCATAGCCACCACCTACAAGCCCATCATGGCCGCGGCGGCCGTGCGCAAGGTATCGCTGACCGGCTCCACCCGCGTCGGCCAGCAGATGATCCGCGACAGCGCCGAGACGGTGAAGCGCGTCAGCATGGAACTTGGCGGCAATGCGCCGATGATCGTCTTCGACGATGCGGATCTCGACCGCGCGCTCGATCTCGCCGTGCCGACGAAATATGCCAATGCCGGCCAAGTCTGCGTCACGCCGGACCGCTTCTATGTGCACGAGGCGCTGCACGACCGTTTCGTCGAGGGCTTTGCCGTCCGCGCCCGGGCGCTGAAGCTCGGCCACGGCCTCGACGAGGCGACACAGATGGGGCCGCTGATCAACGAGCGCCGCATTGCCGCCATCGAGGAGATCGTCGCCGATGCGCGCGATCGCGGCGGCAGGATCCTTGCCGGCGGGCGGCGCCCGGCGGAGATGAATGCCGGCTTCTTCTTCGAGCCCACGGTCATCACCGGCCTGCCGGACGATGCGAAGGCGATCGCCGAGGAGAATTTCGGCCCCATCGCCGCCATCACACCCTTTGCCACGGCCGACGAGGTCTTCGACCGCGCCAACGCCTCCGAAATGGGCCTGTCCGCCTATGTCTTCACCCGCGATGCCGGCCGCGCCCGCGAGGCGGCAGCACGGCTGGAGGCCGGCATGGTCGGCGTCAACAGCTTTGCCCTGGCCGCGGCCGAGGCGCCCTTCGGCGGCATCAAGGCGAGCGGCATGGGCCGCGAAGGCGGCACCGAGGGCATCCTCGACTATTCCAACGTCAAGCTCGCGCAGATGACGGTCTGAGGGAGGCATCCATGATCCGGAACGGTGTCAAGCAGCGCTGGGCGGAAGGCAAGCCGGTGCTCAACGGCTGGCTTTCCATAGCCAGTTCCTTCAGCGCAGAGATCATGGCCGCGCAGGGCTACGATTCCCTCACCATCGACCTGCAGCACGGCATCGTCGGTTATGACGGCGCTGTGCCGATGCTGCAGGCCATGCGGGCAAGCGGCGTGACGCCGCTGGTGCGCGTGCCCTGGCTCGATCCGGCCGACATCATGAAGGCGCTGGATGCCGGCGCCTACGGTGTCATCTGCCCGATGATCAACACCCGCGCCGAGGCCGAGTGTCTCGTGTCCTATGTGCGCTATCCGCCGGCCGGCGTGCGCAGCTTCGGCCCGAGCCGCGCTTTGTTTTCCGCCGGCCCCGGTTATGCCGCCGAGGCCGACGGCGAGATCATCTGCCTTGCCATGATCGAGACCGCGCAGGCCTATGAGAACCTCGAGGATATCCTCGCCACGCCCGGCCTCGACGGCGTCTATATCGGCCCGGCCGACCTGACGCTCGGCCTGCAGGGCAAGCGCTACGCGCCGGGCTTCGACCGCCGCGAGCCCGAGATGATCGAGGCGATCAAGACGATCCTCCACGCCGCCCACCGGGCCGGCAAGCGGGCGGCGCTGCACAACGGCACGGCGGATTATGCCGCGGAAGCCGTCGGCTGGGGTTTCGATCTCGTGACCGTCTCCAACGACGTCCGCCTGCTCGCCGGCGCCGCCGAGGCGAGCGTCAGGGCCTTCCGCGAGCGCGTGCAGCAGGTCGCTCCCGCCGACACGATCGACACGGGAGGATATTGAATGCCGAGGATCCTGGTGGCCGGCAAGATCCATGCGGACGGCCTTGCCGTGCTGAACTCCGCGCCCGGTATGGTGATCGACTATGTCGAGGAGGTCTCCGCGGCGAGCTACGAGCCGCTCCTGCCGATGGCCGATGCGCTGCTCATCCGCACCCAGCCGCTTCCTGCGGCCTTCATCGCGGGAGCGCCGCAGCTGAAGATCGTTTCCCGCCACGGCGTCGGTTACGATTCCGTCGATGTCGCGGCGCTGAACGGCCGCGGCATCCCGCTCGCCGTGGTTGGCGACGTGAATTCCCGCGCGGTGGCCGAGCACGCCGTCATGCTGATGCTCTCGGCCGCGCGGCGCACCGTGCTCTTCGACCGCAGGATGCGGCAGGGCGACTGGAACTACCGCAACAGCCTCGATGCCGACGAGCTCGACGGGCGCACGCTGCTGATCGTCGGCTTCGGCCGCATCGGCCGGCGGCTTGCGCAGATCGGCGCGGCGCTCGGCATGACGGTGCTCGCCTATGACAAGTACCAGGACGCCGCCGGGATTGCGGCCGCGGGCGTGATGCCGGTCGATGACCTCATGGACGGTCTGCATCGTGCCGATGTCGTGTCGCTGCATGTGCCGAAGTCCGGACCCGAGCCGCTGATCGGCGCGGCAGAACTGGCCGCAATGAAGCGCTCGGCCATTCTCATCAACACGGCACGGGGTGGGCTGATCGACGAAAAGGCGCTGCTGGCGGCGCTGGAGGAGGGACGGCTTTCCGCGGCGGGGCTCGACGTGCTCGATTGCGAGCCGCCGGCCGGCGATGACCCGATGCTTGTCTGCGAGCGGGTGGTGCTCTCCCCGCACAACGCCGGACTTACAGAGGCTTGTGCGCGGCGCATGGCGATCGCCGCGGCAGCAAACATTCTCGATTTCTTCAAGGGGACGCTCGATCCGGCGCTCGTCGTCAACCACACCGAGATCGCGACATACCGCCCCGCGACGATCGGGGTCTGATCATGACGCTTCTGGCTTTTCGCGATATTGCCAAATCCTACGGCACCGTACCGGTGCTGAAGGGCATCGACCTCGTCGTCGAACCAGGCGAGGTTCTGGCCCTTGTCGGGGAGAACGGCGCCGGCAAATCGACCCTCATGCGCATCGCCGCCGGCCTTGCGCCGCCCTCCTCGGGCACGATGCTGCTGGATGGTGCCCCGGCTCCGGCAAATCTCCATGCCGCCGAGCGGGCGGGCATCGTCATGGTGCACCAGGAGTTCTGCCTCGCCCCGCACCTGACGGTGGCGGAGAATGTCTTCCTCGGCCGCGAGATCACACGCGGCCTTTTCACCGATCGCAGGGCGATGGAGAAGCGGGCGCGCGACCTTCTCGCGGAGCTGGGTTCTGCGGCGCAGGTGCGGGCACGGCTCAGCGACCTTCCCGTCTCCGACTGGCAGATGATCGAGCTAGCCAAGGCCTTCGCCCGCCAGCCGAAGCTCATCCTGATGGACGAGCCGACCGCCGTGCTTTCGGCGACCGAGGCCGGCAACCTCTTTGCGCGCATGCGGGCCTTCCGTGCGGCGGGCGGCTCGGTGATCTTTACCTCGCATCGCCTCGACGAGGTGAAGGCGATCGCCGACCGGGTCGCGGTGCTGCGCGATGGTCAGATCGTGCGTGTCGAACAGGCGTGCGACATTTCCGAGGATGCTATGGCCGAGGCGATGGTTGGCCGGCCGCTGGCCGAGATCTACCCGCCGCGTCGTGGCGCGGCGCTGCGAAAGCCGCTTCTCAGCGTGATCGGCCTCACGGCGCCAGGCGCGGTGGAAGAGGCGACGCTGGAGATTCGAGAAGGCGAGGTGCTCGGCATTTCCGGCCTTGTCGGGTCCGGCCGCACCGAGCTTTTTGAGGCACTGCTTGGCCTGCGCCCGGCGAAATGCACGTCTTTCGTGCTGCGCGGCGAAAAGCGCCGGCTGCCGACGGCGCGCGAGGCCTGGGGGGTGAAGCTCGCCTACCTGACGGAGGACCGAAAGGGCAAGGGCCTGCTGCTCGGCAAGCCGCTGGCGGAAAACGTCGCCCTGACCAGCGGCGCGATCGCCGGCACGGCCTGGATCGACCGGTCTGCCGAGCGGCGCGATCTCAAGGCGGCCGTCGGGCGCTACGACATCCGCACCGGCCGGCTCGATGTCACGGCGAGCGCGCTCAGCGGCGGTAACCAGCAGAAGGTGCTGATCGCCAAGACGTTGGGGGCGGAACCGGATCTCGTCGTCTTCGACGAGCCGACGCGCGGCGTCGATATCGGCGCCAAGCAGCAGATCTACGAAATCATCGCGGGGCTCGCCGCCGCGGGCAAGGCGATCGTCGTCATCTCCTCGGAGATGCAGGAGATCGTCGGCCTGTCCGACCGGGTGCTCGTCATGCGGCGCGGCCGCATCGCCGGCGAGCTTTCCGGCGATGTCATCAGCGAGACCGACATTATCCGATTTGCCATGGGCCTCGAAGAAAAGGGTCCGCAGGAGGAGGCAAGCCTTTGACTGACATCACCGCCACGTCCGCCGGCAACGCAGCCGCGTCGCCGGGCCGCACCCTCGTCGGCCTGTTCGGAGCCGCCGGCCCGCTCATCGCGCTCATCCTCCTGATGCTGGTCGGCACGCTGATGAGCGACAGCTTCCTCGGTGCGGAGAACCTTTCGAACGTCTTCACCCGCAGCGCCATCATCGGCATCATCGCGGTCGGCGCTACCTTCGTCATTACGGCGGGCGGGCTGGACCTGTCGGTCGGTTCTCTCTCGGCGCTCGTCGCCGGCATGACGATCATGTTCATGAATTCGGCGGCCGCCACGCTCGGCGACGGTTGGCAGCTCGCCGCCGCCGGCATCCTCTTCTCGCTGGTCATCGGTGCGGCCGCGGGCTTCATCAACGGCTTCATGATCGTGCGTGGGCGTGTCGAGGCCTTTATCGTCACGCTCGGCGCCATGGGCATCTTCCGCTCGGTCATTACCTGGCTTGCCGATGGCGGCTCCATCTCGCTCGATTTTTCGCTGCGGGATGCGGTGCGGCCGATCTACTACGGTCAGGTCCTCGGTATCGCCGTGCCGATCATCGTGCTTGTCGTCATCGCCATCCTCGGTGAGCTGACGCTGCGCCGCATGCGCTTCGGTCGCCATGTCGCCGCCATTGGCTCGAACCGGCACGTCGCCTTCTATTCGGCGATCCCCGTCAGCCGCGTGCGCATCCTCACCTATGTCATCCAGGGGCTCTGCGTCGCCGTCGCCACCGTCATCTACGTGCCGCGCCTTGGCGCCGCCACGCCCTCCACCGGTCTCATGTGGGAGCTGGAGGCGATCGCCGCCGTCATCATCGGTGGCACGGCGCTCAGCGGCGGTTTCGGCCGCATCTGGGGCACCATCGTCGGTGTGCTGATCCTCGGCTTTATCAGCAACATCCTCAATCTTACCGGTTTCGTCAGCCCCTATCTCAACGGCGCCTTCCAGGGGGCGATCATCATCATCGCCGTGCTTTTGCAGCGTGACCGGGCGCAGGGCTGACGCTTCATTTCACTTCAACAGGGAGACAAGTGAATGTTCCATCGACTGAAATCCATGCTCGCCGCAGGTGCGGTGGCCATTGCCGCTTTCACGGCGCCCGCCCTTGCCGCCGACGCCGTCATCGGCGTCTCGATCCCGGCGGCGACGCACGGCTGGACGGGCGGCCTCAACTACCACACCAAACGCACGATCGACCGGATGAAGGAAGCCTTCCCGAACATCGATTTCGTGCTGGCGACCTCCTCCAGCGCGACGCAGCAGGTCAACGACATCGAGGACCTGATGGCGCGCAACATCAACGCGCTTGTCGTGCTGCCCTTTGAATCCGACCCGCTGACCGAGCCGGTCAAGGCCGCCAAGGCCAAGGGCGTGTTCATCGCCACCGTCGACCGCGGCCTTGCGGAAGAGGGTATCGAGGATCTCTATGTCGGTGGCGACAACCCGCAATACGGCACGGCGGCCGCCGAGTACTTCAAGAAGAAGTTCCCGGACGGCGGCAAGATCGTCGTGATGCGCGGCATCCCGACGGCGATCGACAACATCCGCATCGACGCCTTCAATGCTGCTCTGAAGGATACGAAGATCGAAGTGCTCGACATGCAATATGCCAACTGGAACCCGGACAAGGGCTTCGAGGTGATGCAGGACTACCTGCAGCGCTTCCCTCAGATCGACGGCGTGTGGGCCGGTGACGACGATGCGGCGCTTGGCGCCATCGAGGCGATCAAGCAGGCCGACCGCAAGAATGTTACGGTGCTCGGCGGTTCGGGCATGAACAAGGTCATCAAGCTTGTCATGGACGGCCACGATATGGTCGATGCCGACATTTTCTACCCGCCGACGCTGATCATCCCGGCGATCGAGCTCGTCACGATGAAATACGCCACGCAGGCCCCGATCAATGGCCGCTACGTGCTCGGCAGCCCGCTGATCACCAAGGACAATGCCGCGGAATACTATTTCCCCGACGCGCCCTATTGATAGCAGGCCCGGAGCACGCCTCCCGGCCTCCCGCCATGCTCCCGGGCATGGCGGGATGTGCCGTTTCCGGGCGAGCGTTGCAGACTTCGGTTTTATGCAATACTGCAAATATGGACCGGCACCGGCTCATCCCGGATCCGAAACAGTACCATCCGGGGAGTAGGCCGTATGCCGAGGGTAAAGCAGTCCGATCAGCCGCCGCCGAAGACGGCGAACTACGAGACCTTCGTCAACATCGTCACCGAGGCCTATCCGAACCTGTCCGACCGCTTCCAGCAGGTTGCCCGCTTCATCACGCAGAACCCGAACATCGTGGCGATGCAGTCGATCAACGCCATTGCCGAACAGTGCGGCGCGCACCCTTCCATCCTCGTGCGCTTCGCCCAGCATTTCGGCTTTTCCGGCTTCAAGCAGCTCCAGTCGGTGTTCCAGAGCCGCCTGTCGACGGCCGCGCCTGGCTATCGCGAGCGCATCAGCGCGCTCGACGTCGACCTGGAAAAGACCAAGCGCAAAGGCAATCTCGGCTTCCTGCACGACCTCGTCGTGCGTGACATCGCCACCTTGCAGGAGCTCCTGAACACCACGACGGAGGAGAGCCTGTCGCAGGCGGCGCGCGCGCTGAAGAATGCCAACACCATCTTCATCGCCGGCCAGCTGCGCTCCGAGCCGATCGCCAAGTTCCTGCGCTACGTGCTCTCCATGCTGCAGTGCCGGGTCATCCTGCTCGATCCCGCCGGCGGCCTTGCGCCCGAAATGGCCAAGGTCATGGGCAAGAAGGACGTGCTGGTCGCCATCGCCTTCCGCCACTATGCCAAGGAGGTGGTGACGATTGCCGATGTCGCGGCCGAGAACGGCACGCCCATCGTCGCGATTACCGACAGCCAGCTCTCGCCGCTCGCCAAGAACGCGGCGGTGCTCTTCACCATCCCGGAAGACGAATATTCCTTCTCGCGTTCGCTTGCCGCGCCGATGTGCCTGACGCAGACCATCGCGGTGGCACTTGCGGCCCTCCTGCAGGAGGACAAGAAGGGCTCGCCCGAGATCCCGACGGTCACGGGCAGGCAGCGGCGCAAGAGCTAGAGCAATTCCAGCAAAAGTGCGTAGCGGTTTTGCGTCCGGAAATGCTCCAGCCACGGCCCTTCAGCCGGTGATCTCCTCGACCCTGATGAAGCGGCCTTCCGCCTTGGAGCGGATGGCGGCCTCGGCCAGCACCAGCGCCTTCTCGCCGTCGTCGAAGGTCACGTCCGGCGCAGCGTTGGCGGCGACGCAGTGCAGGAAGGATTTCAGGCCGATCTCGAAGGCTTCGACGTAGCGCTCGATGAAGAAGTCGAGATAGGGTTCGCCTGCGCCGGTGGCGGTCGCGGTGAAGCGCTCGACCTGGTGGGCGCGCCGGTTGCCGGAGATCAGCATGCCCTTTGCGCCGAACAGCTCGACGCGCTGGTCGTAGCCATAGGCGGCAGCGCGGGAATTGTTGATGTGGCAGAGCTTGCCGCTCGCGGTGCGCAAGACGATCATCGTGGAATCGACGTCGTCGAATTCCGTAAGCGTCGGGTCGATGAGCGTACTGCCGGTGGCGAAGACCTCGACGGGCTCCTCGCCCAGCATGAAGCGGGCAAGGTCGAAATCGTGGATGGTCATGTCGCGGAAGATGCCGCCGGAAACCTTGAGATAGTCACGCGAGGCGAGGCCAGGATCGCGAGAGGTGATGATCACCTGCTGGAGATCGCCGATCTTGCCGGCGTGCACCGCGTCGCGCGCGGCCCGGTGGCCCGGATCGTAGCGGCGGTTGAAGCCGATCTGGACCGGCCTGTCGAAGCCGACGATGGCCTTGCGGCAGGCGACGACACGGGCAAGCGAAAGGTCGATCGGCTTCTCGCAGAAGATCGCCTTTCCGGCGCGCGCGGAGGCCTCGATGAGGTCGGCATGGGTGGCCGTGGAGGTGGCGATCAGCACGGCGTCGGCAAGGGCGATCGCTTCGTCGGCGCTGGCGGCGACCGGGCAGCCGTAAAGCCGGCCGATCCCCTCGGCGGCGGCGGTCAACGGGTCGTAGACGGCGGCAAGCGTGGCGCCCTCGGCGCGGGCGATGGTGGCCGCGTGCATCTTGCCGATGCGCCCGCAGCCGAGCAGTGCGATCCTCGTCATGGTTCCTCCTCCTGAGGTGATGGATGGATTGCAAAAAAAGTTGCGTGTATTAAATTTCGTCAATATTAATTCTGAAGAGGGTTTTTGCAAGCCCGTTCCGGGCGGCCAGAATGTGGAGGAGGAGAGCATGGCGGAGTTTCCCTTGGCCGGGCGCCGTTTGCGGCTCGGCGTCATCGGCGGCGGGCAGGGCAGTTTCATCGGCAAGGTGCATGCGCGCGGCGCGCGGCTTTCGGGCCGCTGGGATGTGGTGGCCGGCGCGCTGTCGTCGCGCCCGCAGGTGGCGCAGGAATCCGGCCGCGCCTGGCTCCTTGCGGACGATCGCATCTATACGGACTACCGCGTGATGGCCGAGCGTGAGGCGGCGCGGCCGGACGGCATCGATGCCGTGGCAATCACCACGCCGAACAATTCCCACCACGCCATCGCCGTCGTCTTCATGGAGAAGGGCATTGACGTCATCAGCGACAAGCCGCTGACGACGACGCTCGACGATGCGCTCGACCTGGTGCGCCGTCAGAAGGAGACGGGCCTCGTCTTCGGCGTCACCTATGCCTATGCCGCCTCCGCCATGGTGCGCCAGGCTCGCCAGATGATCGCGGAGGGCGCGCTCGGCAAATTGCAGCAGGTGCACGTCGAGTATTTCCAGGAATGGGCGCTGACGCCGCCGAGCGAGGCCGGAGCCGGCGCCCAGTGGCGCGTCGATCCCGCCATCGTCGGTCCCACTTTCACGACCGGCGATATCGGCACCCATTGCCATCATCTCGGCGCCTTTGTTTGCGGTCGCCCCGTCACCGCCGTCCGGGCGGAGTTCCACACGCTCGGCCCGCCGAAGGCGCTGGAGGACACGGCCTTCATGCATGTGCGCTACGAGGGCGGCATTCCCGGCACCATCATGATCTCGCAGGTCGCACCCGGCGCCCATTGCGGCCTGCGCATCCGCGTCTTCGGCGACAAGGCGAGCCTGGAATGGAACCAGGAGGAGCCGGAGCTGCTGCATGTCCGCCGTTTCGGCGAGCCGGCTTGCGTGCTGACGCGCGGCGAGGGGGCGGGCATCGGCACGCATGCGGCGCGTTTCGTGCACATGCCGCGCGGCCATCCGGAAGCGCTGAGCGACGCTTGGGGCAATCTCTACGAGGAATTCGCCATCGCCATCGAGGCGCGCCGTCTCGGCCGGACCCTGCCCGAGGGGCTGCTCGCCTATCCGACGGCGGTGGACGGCGCGCTCGGCGTGAAGTTCATCGAGGCGGCGCTGGCCTCCAACCAGTCGGGCGGCGCCTGGGTGGGCTGCTCTTTGTCATTGTGATATGCAATAAGTATTGCAATAATTTTGATCATGAAATAAAAGTTTCCGGACAGTGGCCGCCGCGAAAAGGCCGGCTGAGGGAGGTTTACCATGTCCATCATCCGCCTGACCATGGCGCAAGCTCTGGTGCGTTACCTGTGCAACCAGTTCACCGAGATCGACGGGGAGCGCGTACCGCTGTTTCCCGGCGTCTTCGCCATTTTCGGCCATGGCAATGTAACATGCCTTTCCGAGGCGCTGGAGGCGGTCAAGGACACGCTGCCCACCTGGCGCGGCCAGAACGAGCAGTCGATGGCGCTTGCCGCGATCGGCTTTGCCAAGGCGACGCGGCGCCGCCAGATCATGGTGGCGACCAGCTCCATCGGCCCGGGAGCGCTGAACATGGTGACGGCGGCCGGCGTGGCGCATACCAACCGCCTGCCCATCCTGCTTCTCGCCGGCGACAGCTTCGTCAACCGCCGGCCCGATCCGGTCATGCAGCAGGTCGAGCATTTCGGCAATCCGACCATCACCGTCAACGATGCCTTCAAGGCCGTGACGCGCTACTGGGACCGCATCGTCCATCCCGAGCAGATCCTCTCCTCGCTGCCGCAGGCCGTCGCCGTCATGCTGGATCCAGCCGATTGCGGCCCGGCCTTCCTGGCCCTGCCGCAGGATGTGCAGGAGATCGCCTGGGACTATCCCGAAAGCTTCTTTGCGCCGACGATCCACAAGGCGCCGCGCCCGCGGCCGGATCGTGACAGCCTTGCGGAGGCCGTGCGCGTGCTGAAGGCGGCAAAACGTCCGCTGATCATCTCCGGCGGCGGCGTGCGCTATTCCGGCGCGGAAACGGCGCTCGCTGCCTTTGCCGAAAAGCACGGCATCCCGCTCTGCGAGACCATTGCCGGCAAGGGCACGGTCACCCATGACCATCCGGCCCATGTCGGCCCAATCGGCATCGTCGGCTCCACCTCGGCCAATGCACTGGCGGGTGAGGCAGACGTGGTGCTCGCCGTCGGCACGCGCCTCATGGATTTCACCACCGGTTCCTGGACCGCCTTCTCGCCCGATGCCCGCTTCGTCTCGATCAATGCGGCCCGCTGGGATGCCAACAAGCACCGCGCTGTCGCCGTCGTCGGCGATGCGCTGGAGACGGTCTCCGAACTGGATGCCGTGATCGGCGACTACAAGGCGGATGCCGGCTGGACGGAGAAGGGCCGGCGCGAATTCGCAAAATGGAACGCGGCGCTCGACGGCTACCAGAAGCCGACCAATGCACCGGTGCCGACCTATGCCCAGGTCGTCGGCATCGTCAATGCCAAGGCCGGGGAGCGTGACCTCCTGATCACCGCCGCCGGCGGCCTGCCGGGCGAGGTGATGAAGAACTGGCGCGTCAAGGCGCCGAACACCTTCGACTGCGAGTTCGGCTTCTCCTGCATGGGCTACGAGATCGCCGCCGGCTGGGGTGCCGCGATGGCCGATCCCACACGCACGCCGATCGTCATGATCGGCGACGGCACCTACATGATGATGAACTCGGACATTTATTCGAGCGTGCTGTCCGGCCACAAGATGATCCTCGTCGTCTGCGACAACGGCGGTTATGCCGTCATCAACCGCCTGCAGAACGCCAAGGGCACGCCGGGCTTCAACAATCTCCTGAAGGATTGCCGCGTCAAGGAACCGTTCGCGGTCGATTTCGCCAAGCACGCCGAGGCGATGGGGGCTCTCACCCGCCGGGTCGAAAGCCTTGCCGATCTCGGCGACGCCGTTGAATGGGCACAGACGACCGACCGCACCACCGTCATCACCATCGTCTCCGACGCCTTCACCTGGACGCCGGGCGATGCCTGGTGGGATGTCGGCGTGCCGCAGGTGAGTGCGCGGGCAGAGGTCAATGCCGCGGCGGCCGACCAGCAGGCCGGCCGCAGGAAGCAGCGCGTCGGCGTTTAACCGCTTGGCCTTCGGCAGAACTGGCCGGGCCCGGCATGCGAAAGCGTGCCGGGTCTGTTTCTTGGTGGTGCGGCGACAGGACCGCCTCTCACCGCGCCCGCATCTGAAGGTGCATCATTTCCAGAAGCTTGCCGACATCCGAAGGGCTGCCGATCGCGATGATCTTCAGTGTTCCCGCCTGTGGATCGAATGCCGTCTGGAGATGCAGTGGCGGGGTGCCGGCGTCCCCGGTAAGTGCGACGGCCTGGAGAAATGTCGCCATGCGTTCCGCGGCCTCGAGCGTGATGTCGGGGATGTCCGTTATGCAGGTCGTGCGCGCGCTCCCGTCCGCTTCGCTTCCCCCGCTTGCGACGCCGGCAAGCGCGTCTAGGTCGACCCGGAGGATGCGGTAGGATTTTCCGACCCGCGTTGCAGGCAGCCGCCCGTCGTGAATGTACCGCAGCACGGTTTTCGGGTGCAGGTTCAGCTGCTGCGCTGCCTGTTCGACGGTCAAAAGCTGTTGCGTCATGTGATGTGCTCTGATTTATTCCCTATTGCTCTATATAGATAGATTTTTATGGAACATTGAAGGACGTTGAGATGGTAATTCAACCGCAAGGGAATGTCGACAAGACAAGCGATGCCGCCGGTGAAATGAAAGCCCGCATGCGCGGCGATCTGCGCGCCGCCATAAAGGAGGGCCGCCCAGACGAGGCAAAACTGATCCGGACGCTCGTCGCGGCGATCGACAACGCCGAAGCGCCGCCGTTTCAGCCGGGGCACCGTGCCGCAGATCACCACAGTTTCCGCGACGGGTCTGCGGAGGTCGAACGGCTTTCCCTGAGCGCTGCGCAGGTGCGGGCGATCCTGCTGGCCGACATCGCCGAGCGCGAGCGCGCGGCTGCCGAAATGGACCGTCATCAAAGGCCGGATCGCGCCGATGCCCTGCGTGCCGAAGCGCGGCTTGCAAAACGCTACATTATGGAATGAGGCCGTAAGCAGCCGGCTGATTCCGCGCCGGTCTCCACCCTTGCAAGGTCAGCCGCCCGGGTCTATCGACGATCCGATGAAAACCGTCGTCCATGAGGACTGCCATGCATGAGATCCGGAAAATCGAGGCGGCCGACAAAATCGGCTTCTACCGCGAGCTGCTCGCCCAGGCCGAAGGCTTGCTGCATGGCGAGCGCGATGCCATCGCCAACGCGGCGAACCTCTCCGCACTGATCTTCGGCGCGGTCGCCGATCTCAACTGGGCGGGCTTCTACTTCCTGAAAACGCCGCAGGAACTGGTGCTCGGGCCGTTCCAGGGCAAGGTCGCCTGTGTGCGCATCCCTGTCGGCAAGGGCGTCTGCGGCAGCGCGGTGGCCGAGTGCAAAAGCCAGCTCGTGCCGGATGTGCACGCCTTTCCGGGGCATATTGCCTGCGATGCCGCCTCGCGCTCGGAACTCGTCACGCCGCTCGTCCGCGACGGCGTCGTGTTTGGTGTTCTCGATCTCGACAGCCCGCTGCCCGGCCGGTTTACGGCGGAGGACCAGGCCGGCTTCGAAGCGCTCGCCGCACTCTACGTCTTGGCGAGCGATCTCTGAAACGGCAGGCGCCCGGCTTTCACCGGGCGTTTTTTGTTTGTGGCAGCAGAGGGGAGGCCTTAAGCCGCCTTCTTGCCGGCGTCGAACGGGATCTCGATGTCGACGGCAAGCGTCGAAACCTGCGCGCCGCGCTCCATCTTGATCGAGACCTTCTCGTCATCAACCTGCATGTGCTTGGAAATTGCCTTCAGGATCTCGTCGCGCAGCTTGTTGACGAGGTCCACGTCACCGGTGGCGGCCCGCTCGTGGGCGAGCAGCACCTGCAGTCGCTCGCGCGCTGCCGGCGCCGACTGGGCGCGGGAGAAGAAACGGAACAGATTCATGCCGCCTTCCTTCCGAAAATCTTGCCGAGGAAGCTGCGCTTGTCGCCGGGGATCGTGACCGGCAGGGTCTCGCCCTTGAGGCGACGGACAGCTTCGAAATAGGCGAGTGCCGGAGCCGAGCGTCCGTCGGCGAGCGTCACCGGAGCCCCGACGTTCGAGGCGCGCAGCACGTCCATGCTCTCGGGGATGATGCCGAGCAGCGGGATGGAGAGGATTTCCAGGACGTCGTCGACCTTCAGCATGTCGCCGCGCTCGGCGCGCACGGCGTCGTAGCGCGTCAAAAGCAGGTGCTTTTCGACGCGCTCGCCGTTCTCCGCCCTCAGCGTCTTGGAATCGAGCAGACCGATGATGCGGTCCGAATCGCGTACGGACGAGACTTCCGGATTGGTGACGACGATCGCCACGTCGGCGTGGCGCATGGCAAGGGTCGCGCCGCGTTCGATGCCGGCCGGGCTGTCGCAGATCACCCAGTCGAAGGCGTTCTTCAGGGCGGCGATGACCTGCTCGACACCCTCGGGCGTGAGATTGTCCTTGTCGCGGGTCTGGGACGCCGGCAGCAGGTAGAGCGTCTCGACGCGCTTGTCGCGGATCAGCGCCTGCGTCAGCTTGGCTTCGCCCTGGATGACGTTGACGAGGTCATACACGACGCGGCGTTCCGCACCCATGACGAGGTCGAGATTGCGCAGGCCGACGTCAAAATCCACGACCACGACCTTCTCGCCGTTTTGCGCCAGCGCGGCGCCGAGCGCGGCAGACGACGTCGTCTTGCCGACGCCGCCCTTGCCCGATGTGACCACGATTACCTTGCCCATTGACCTCTCCGTTGTTTGAACCGTCCTCGGTTCAGCCGAGTGTTGCTGCCTTGATTGCTTCGCCTTCCAGCCAGATCTGCACGGGTTTGCCGCGCAGGTCCGGTTCCATGTCGTCGGCGGTCTTGTAGAAGCCGTCGATGGCGATCAGTTCTGCTTCGAGCTTGCGGCAGAAGATGCGCGCAGAAGCATTGCCCATTGTGCCGGCCATGGCCCGGCCGCGCAGCGGGCCATAGACGTGGATCGAGCCGCCGGCGACGATTTCCGCGCCTGATGCGACCGAGCCGATGATGGTGACATCGCCTTCGGGAAAGAAAATGGACTGGCCCGAGCGGATAGGGCGGGCGACGACCATCGACGGCACCGCCTGCATCGGCGACGGGCTTGCGGGCACCACGACCGATTCGGCGGGCTGTTCCGCCTTTTCCGTCTTCTTTGCCTTGCCGACCTTTTCCGTGCGTTCCTCCGCAACCGGCGCCTCGATGTCGCCGGCCGGGCGGCCGTCGGTCATGGCCGGCGGCATGTCTGCGCCGAGCAGCGAGGACCGCGCGCCCTCGATGCCCATGACGCGCACGTTGCGGGCGTTCAGCTGGCTGACGAGTTCGCGAAGCTCCGCCTTCTCGATATCCAGCCCATCGACATCCAGCACCACCGGACGCCGCAGGAAGAAGCCGGCGGACCGCGCTGCCAGATCGTCAAGCCGCACCAGCCAGTCCTCGAAGGGCAGCTCCGGGGTCAGCGCAAGCGCAAGGAAAGAGCGCCCCTTGAGGCGGATCGGCCGTGGTTGGGTTAACACGTCAGTCATCTTCGTTAATTTTCGGTTGCTTCGGTGTACCGATGGAATGGTTAACAAAAGGTTAATTTACAGGTCTGGCTGGCGCGAGGCATGCGCCCTGAGGCGCCCGTGCAACGGTTCGCGTGAAGCGGGAAAAGTTAGGGTTTTCGCGTGCGGCTGTCGCGGCAAACACAAAAAAGCCCGCCGGCGCACGATGCGACCGGCGGGCAGGCTTGGGGGAGCGTTGATCGGGCGTCAGGCAGCCATGCTGTCCTGAACGAAATGCCCCGGTGAGACCTCGCGGTAGGTGCGCTTGGGCGGCACATAGCCGTGCGGGCGCAGTGGGCTCTTGATCTCCTCGTTGAGCGGAGGGTTCAACTGGCCGCGCCGGGCAGGGTCGGGGATCGGCACGGCGGAGATGAGGCGGCGTGTATAGGCGTGCTGCGGATTGTCGAAGATTGCCGCCCGTGGGCCGATCTCGACGATCTCGCCGAGGAACATCACGGCGACGCGATGGCTGACACGCTCCACCACCGCCATGTCGTGCGAGATGAAGAGATAGGCGAGGCGGTGCTGTTCCTGCAGATCCAGCAGGAGGTTCGAAACCTGCGCCTTCACCGACACGTCGAGCGCCGAGACCGCTTCGTCGGCGACGATGAGCTTCGGCTGCAGCGCGATCGCCCGGGCGATCGAGATGCGCTGGCGCTGGCCGCCGGAAAATTCGTGTGGATGCCGGTCGGCCATCGCCGCGGAGAGGCCGACCTGCTGCAGGAGTTCGGCCACCCTGTCCCTCGCCTCGCGCCGCCCCATCAGGCCATGCGCCAGCATGGGTTCGGCAATCGCCGAGCCGATGGTGATGCGCGGGTTGAGCGAGGCGAACGGATCCTGGAAGATCATCTGCGAGGTGCGGCGCATGGCGCGCAGCGAACCGGCGCTCGCCTTCGTCACATCCTGCCCGTCGACCGTGATCGAACCGGCGCTCGGATCGACGAGGCGCATGATGGCCCGGCCGGTGGTGGATTTGCCGCAGCCCGATTCGCCGACCAGCGCCAGCGTCTCGCCGGGCTTCAGGTCGAAGGAGACGCCTTCGACCGCATGGATCTGCCCCTGCGGCAGCGCGAAGCGGACCGCGAGTTTTTCCACCTTCAGGATCGGCTGCACGCCATCGGGAACGGGCGACGTCACGCCGCCGTCGCTGGCCTCGCCGGTGGCGGGATCGACATTCGGGAAGCGGCGGGGTGCAGCAGCGTCGCCCATCGTACCGAGGCGCGGGATGGAGGCGAGCAGCGCCCTGGTATAGATCGCCTTGGGCGCCGCGAAGATTTGCGGCGTCGGGCCGGTCTCGACCATGTCACCGCGGAACATCACGAGGGTGCGGTCCGCCACCTCGGCGACCACGCCCATGTCATGGGTGATGAAGAGCACGCCCATGTTCTCCTCGCGCTGCAATTCGCGCAGCAGATGGAGGATTTCGGCCTGCACGGTCACGTCGAGTGCGGTCGTCGGCTCGTCGGCGATAAGCAGTTTCGGGCGGCAGGCGAGTGCCATGGCGATCATCACGCGCTGGCGCATGCCGCCGGAGAACTTGTGCGGATATTCGTTGAGACGGCTTTTCGCGGCGGGGATGCGCACGCGCTCCATCAGCCGCAGCGCTTCGGCCTCCGCGGCGCTCCATGACAGGTCCCGGTGCAGCACCAGGGCCTCGGCAACCTGGTTGCCGATGGTGAAGACCGGATTGAGCGAGGTCATCGGCTCCTGGAAGATCATACCGATCGTGCCGCCGCGCACCGAGCGCATCTCCGCTTCGCTCACCTTCAGGAGGTCGCGTCCTTCGAGCAGGATGCGGCCTTCGCAGCGCGCCCGGCCTGCCGGCAGGAGGCGCATGGTGGACAGTGCGGTGACGCTTTTGCCCGAGCCCGATTCGCCGACGATGGCGACGGTTTCGCCGGCATTCACCTCGACGTTGATGTCGCGGATGACGGCGCGCCACCCCTCGGCAGTCTTGAAGGAGGTCGTCAGGTTCTCGACCGAGAGCACCGGCCGGTTCGTGGGAGCGGTCATGGTCAGCTTTCCTTCGCAAGGCGCGGATCGACGAGATCGCGCAGCCCGTCGCCGAGCAGTTGCAGGGCGAGGACCGAGAAGACGATGGCAAGGCCCGGAAACACCATCAGCCAGGGGGCGTTGTTCATGTATTCGCGGCCGGAGGCGAGCATGGTGCCCCAGGTCGGCATATCGGTGGAAACCCCGACGCCGAGGAAGGACAGGCTTGCTTCCGCGAGCATCGCCGAGGCGAAGACGAAGGTCGCCTGCACGAGGATGGGCGAGGCGAGGTTGAGCAGCACATGGCGCGTCAGGATCTGCCAGGTCGGCAGGCCCATGGCGACGGCGGCCTCGATGTAGGGCAGCTCGCGCAGCACCAGTGTCGAGCCGCGCACGATACGGGCAAGGCGCGGCGCATAGGTGATGCCGAGCGCCAGGATGACCGTGGTGAGCGACGGCCCGAGCGCAGCGACCAGCGCGATGGCGAGCAGGATGTCCGGGAAGGACATCATGGCATCGAGCAGCCGGGAGATCGGCGCGTCGAGCTTGCGGAAGAAACCGGCTGCGACCCCCATGATGACGCCGAGCACCGTGGAGATGCAGACGACGCCGAGGCTGACGAGCAGCGAGATGCGTCCCGCATAGATGGCGCGGGAAAAGATGTCGCGGCCGAATTCGTCGGTGCCGAAGACATGGGCGAGGGACGGCGGCTTCAGCTTGTTGACGATCGACAGCTTGTTCGGCGCATAGGGCGCGACCCACGGGGCGAGGATCGCCGCCACGAGTACGATGGCAAGGATGATCGCGCCGATGAGGATGGCCTTGTTGCGGAAGAGCCGCCGCAGGCTGGAGACGAGCGGCATGGAAAGGGAGGCGGTCATCATAGGCGCACCCGCGGATCGACGAGGATGTAGAGCATGTCGACGATGAAGTTGATGAGCACATAGATCGCCGCGACGACGAGCAGCGTACCCTGAATGACGGGATAGTCGCGGCGCAGCACGGCCGAGACCACGAGATTGCCGACGCCCGGCAGGCCGAAGACCGTTTCCGTCACCACCGCGCCGGCGACCAGCATGGCGATGGAGAGGCCGATCACGGTGATGATCGGGATCAGGGCGTTCTTCAGCGCATGTTTCAGGATGACGCGCCGCTCGCTCGCCCCCTTGGCGCGGGCGGTGCGCACATAGTCGTCACCCAGAACGTCCAGCATGGCGGCACGGGTGAAGCGGGTGATCAGTGCCGAATTGACGATGCCGAGCGCCACGGCAGGCAGCACGAGATGGTGCAGCCGCTCGAGGAAGGCCGTGTCCGGCCCGCCGTAGCCGGAGGCCGGGAACCAGCCCTGGCCGACGGCGAAGACCTGGATGAGCATGAGGCCGAGCCAGAAGCTCGGCACGCTTGCCGCCACCATGGTCAGCGTCACGACGACCTGGTCGAACAGCGTGCCCCGCTTGACGGCCGAGAGGATGCCGACCGGCAACGCGATCGCAACCGCGATCAGGATCGAGAACAGCGTGAGGAAGAAGGTCGGCTCCGCCCGTGCGGCAAGCGCCGAGGTCACCGGCTGGTTGAGGAAGATCGACTGGCCGAGATCGCCCTTCAATATGCCGAGCACGAACTGGCCATACTGGGTGATCAGCGGCGCATCGAGCCCCATTTTCGTGCGCAGTTCGGCGATGTCCTGCGGGGTCGCATCCGACCCCAGCATCACGGCGGCGGGATCGCCCGGTGTCACGCGGACGATGACGAAAACCACCGTCACGACGAGGGCGAGCACGATGGCCATGCCCCCCAGCCGGTTCAACAGTGCCCGGACGATCCTTGCCATGATTTCCCCCTTACTTCTTGGGCGTTACGTTCCAGAAATGCGGCCAGTAGGTCGGTTTGTAGTCGGAAATGCCGGCGCCGACGCCCGTGACCGCGTTGAAGTTGCCCACCTTGAAGAGCGGCGCATCGTCGTAGATCACGGTCTGGATGCCTTCCCAGGCCGTCTGCTTGTCCGTGTCGGACACGGCGTTCATGTAGGTGGCGACGGCCGACGCCTTCTGCTCGGAAACATACCAGCCCGGATAGGTGTCGGTGATCGTGTTGATCGTCGTCGGGTCACCCGGGAAGTTGGAATGGGTGATGAAGATGTCCCATTCTTTCGGGTCGGCGCGGCGGGTCGTCAGGGTCGCCCAGTCCACCACCTGCAGGTCGACCTTGAAGCCGGCGGCTTCGAGATAGGCCTTGGCGACCTCGCCGATCTTGTAGTGGAACTCGTACTGGCGGCTGGTCATCAGGCGCAGCGGCGTGCCGTCATAGCCGGCATCCGCAAGCAGCTTGCCGGCCTCTTCCGGATCGCCCTCGCCGTAGCGCGCAACGCCCGCCTCGGTGTACCAGAGCGAACCCTTCGGGAAGATCGAGGCATCGACGCTGAAGAAGCGCTCGTCGGAGAAGGCGGCGAGCATCATGTCGTTCGGGTTGAGCGCGGCCTGCACGGCCTGGCGCAGTTCCTTCTTGATGAGCAGGCCTTCCTTCATGTTCATGTTGAGCGAGGCCCAGCCGGTGTTCTCGTAGATCACGGCCTTCGCCTTGCCGCTCGCCTCGACGCGCTCATAGGCGCTGACCGGCAAGGAATCGGCAAAGTCGAACTGTCCGGAAATCAGGCCCTCGACGCGGGTGTTTGCGTCGGGAACCGGCACGAAGCGGATCTCCTTGGCGATCGCCACGCGCCTGCCGGCATAGTTGCTCGGCTCGCCCTCGGGCGAGGTGTAGCCGTCGAAGCGGACGAGCTGGGTATACTGGTCGGGCTTGCGCTCCTTCAGGGCATAGGGGCCGGTGCCGACGAATTCGGTCAGCGTGTCGGCGATCTTCTCGGAGGGCATGATGACGGAAGCCTGCGAGAAGGTGGCGAGCAGCGGCGCGTAGCGCGACTTCAGCTTGACGACGACGGTGTTCGGGCCGTCTTCGGACAGGCTTTCCACCACTTCGGCGACCTGCTTGCCCTTGGAGTTGACGGCCATCCAGCGCGTCAGCGAGGCGGTGACGTCCTTGGCATCGAGATCGCTGCCGTCGTGGAACTTGACGCCCTGGCGCAGAGGAATGCGATAGGTCAGGCCATCCTCGGAAATCTCGGGCATGGCGAGCGCCAGCAGCGGCACGGAACGCCACTCGTTGTCATAGGTGTAGAGCGTCTCGAAAATGTGCTGGTCGATGGTCAGCACGATGTCGGTCGCGGTCTGCATGACGTCGAGCGTCGGCGGCTCGCCGATGGTCGCGACGGTGAGGACGCCATCCGTCGTCTGGGCGATGGCCAGGCTGCTCGTGCTGGCGAGTGCCGCGGCCAAGGTTATCATGACAAATGCATTTTTCATCTTATATCCCTCTGATTTTACAAGGTTCGTGTCCGCGCCGGCTCCCGTCCGGCGGGTGGTTCAGTTTTCAAGCCCGAGCGGATCGTTGACGCGTGGCCAGATATTTAGGCTGGCTTTTTTGTAGGGTGTCGTTGCGGGATCGGTCGGGTAGGAGGTGGGTGCGGCGACATAGACGATCTGGGAGGAGACCGGCTGGAAGCCTGCGTGGAAATGGTTGGTGGACTTGACCAGGAGGAAGGCTTTCTGGGTGAAGTCGATGCCCTGGTTGGCGAAGATGTCGGGCTCGTAGGTCTGGGTGCGGCTGGTGATCAGCACGATGTCGATCGTCGAGCCGCGCGGGCGCACGACGGCGGCAGGGCCGAGCGTCACCCGGCTGTTGCGAAAGCTCTGCCAGCCGGCGTCGAACACGGCCTGGACGGTGACGGTGAGGTCGAGCGGCTCGCCGCCCTCCGGCCCCGACTTGCCGCCGAGGCGCAGCGCAAGCTCGGCGCCTTCCCCCGCCGCATGGCAGAAGGAGACGGCGATGGGATCCCAGATCGTCGCCACGGCGACATTGTCCAAGCCCCGCGCCATCATGCGGCGCAGGATATAGGTGGCATCGCCCGCCACCCCGCCGCCCGGATTGTCCCAGACGTCGGCGATGACGACGGGCACGTCCGGCCGTTCGGCGCGCACGGCAAGCGCCCGGTCGAGCCCGGCCTCCGTGTCGAACATCGGCATCGCCGTCTTGTGGCGCAGGCCGTAGAGTTCGTGGCCGAGGCTTTGCGCCAGCGCCGCGCCCTTCGCCCTGTCGCCGTCGGTGACGACGACGATGCGCGTGCCCATGTCCGGCACGTCGCCGGCCATGAAGCCATGGATGACGGAGATGGAGAGGATGCCGTCCTTGCCCTCCATCGCCTTCAAGCGGTCGACGAAGGAGCGCATCGGCTCGCGGCTCGTCGGATAGATGGTGATCATGCGGCAGTCGAAGGTGGAGATGACGGGGCGGATCTCGCCGCGCAGCGTGCGCAGGGCGAGCTCGACGACATGTTCGCCGCGCTCCTCGAAGTCGGTGTGCGGGAATTCGAGGAAGGTCGCCATCAGGTCGAGATGAGCGACGCGCCGGGCGGTGAGATGGCTGTGCGGGTCGAACTCGGCGGCAACCAGCACGTCGGGCCCGACGATCGCGCGGACCCGCTCGAGCAGGTCGCCCTCCGGGTCGTCGTAGCCCTGGGCGACCATGGCGCCATGCAGGCCGAGCACGACGGCATCGACCGGCAGGGCGGCCTGCAACTCGCCGAGGATCCGGTCGCGCAGGGTCTCGAAGGTGCGGCGCTGGATGAGGCCGGCGGGCTCGGCCCAGCAGGCGGTGCCCTCGATGACGGTAAAGCCTTCGGCCCGGCCGCGCCGGCGCAGGATCGGCACGACGGAGGAGCAGAGCGTGGGCGTGTCGGGATGCTCGCCCGGACCGGCATAGAAGGCGGCCTTGAAGGCGTTCATGTCCGTGGGGACGGGGGAGAAGGTGTTGGTCTCGGTGGCAAGCGAGGCCGTGAAGATGCGCATGGGCGTCCGTTCCGCAGGCGTCCAGGCCGGCCGATGCCCGGCCGTCATCGCCCGGCGCGTGCCGCGCCGGTGTGCCTGGCCGAACGGCAGGAAGCCGTGTTCTGGATCGCAAAGTTCCCGTCAGTGATCATCGCAGAGGCGATGTAATTTGTTTTCTCGATAATGCGGCAATTTCTTCGGAAGTCAATGGATGGGGCGCAATTTGCGCATCTTCGTGTAATCTGTTTTCTCGCAATGCAGCAAAGTGAGAAATTTTCATGATACCTGTATCGGCGGGAGCTGCGACGACAGTGGCGATCGGGTTGAATCCCGTATCGATTTCAACTTGTTCCGCCTTGAGACGTATATTCCGGAATGGCTGGAAGCGCAGGAAAATCAGCGGCATCATGAAAATGTGGTGGCATCTGGTGGGTCTGATTTTCATCGATGGTGGGCCTTCATTCCGCACCTCACGCCGATTTGAAGGCAGTGCGTAAAAATTTTTCTGAAAAACGGGCCCTGTTCTCCTGAAAATTCATGTCCTGACATTCGGTCGAACTGGCACCGTCATGAAAATTCGCGGCACTTCCGGTAATCATCTCCCAGAATGCCTGGATATCCGAGCAGTTTGGGCATCTCTGCACGGCGGATAGGAAAGCACCCCGGAATGATCCGGTGAATTTCATGCGGCGGCCACCAAGCCCATTGATGCAGGCCGACACTGTGTTATGACTGGGCGAACAAGAAATTTGTTTTCATTTGCGCGCCGAACCGACGCGCCGTGCAGGGGGAGGCCGCAGCCTATGGACCTTTTTCACGCCTTGTCGGATGAGGATGGCCGGTTGTCCGGGCTCGACCGGAAGCTGGCGCAGCTCGCGCTCGACGATGTCGATTTCGTCGTCAACTCGTCGATCGGCGAGCTGGCCGACCGGGCCGGGGTGTCGCCGCCGACCGTCACGCGTTTCTGCCGTCGGCTCGGCTGCAAGGGCTATCCGGATTTCAAGGTGCAGCTCGCCAGATTGACCTATGTGGGCCTGCGCTACGTCAAGCCGGAGGTGCCGACCGAAACGCCGGAGGAAGTGGCCGAGGACATCATCGCCAAGGCGCAGAACGCCCTCTTCCAGCTGCATCGCCAACTGGATTTTGCGGCGCTCGACACCGCCGCCCGCCTGCTGCGCGGCGCCGATTTCATCCAGGCTTTCGGGGCGAGCGGCAATTCGGCGATGATCGTCAACGAGCTGCACAATCGGCTCTTCCGGCTGGGCTGCCGCATCAACGCTTCGAACGACCACAACATGAACGCGATGATCTCCGCGGCGGCCCTGCCGGGCACGGTGGTGTTCGGCTCCTCCTTCACCGGCCGCGATTCGGCGCTCGTCCACTGCCTCGAACTGCTGCGCCGGCGCGGCATTCCCACCATCGTTGTCACGCAGAGCGGCTCGCCCGTCGCGGCGGCGGCGGATGTGGTGATTGCCGTCGAAATGCCGGAGGGTAAGAATATCTTCCGGCCCACCTCCACACGCTATGCCTATCTCGCGGTCATCGACATGCTGGCCAACCTCGTGGCCTACACTGACAGGACCAAGGCGATGAAGACGCTGCGCAGCATCAAGGAAGAACTGGTCAGCCGGCGCGACGGCGACGACCGCCAGCTCCTCGGCGACTGATCGGGACAAACCCTCTTTCAGCGCGCGGGTTTCGGCGCTCCGGTGGAAAGCACCTCGACGCGCTGCGTGCCGACCGTACCATCGGCCTCGACGACGGCCTGCCAGCGGCGGTTGCCACAGCGCACCGAAAGCCGCCAGCGCCCGGCATCCGCGCCTTCGCCGCGCTCGACGCGCGAGGCGACGAGGCCGCGGCGCATGTAATCGCGCAGCGTCTGCGTCGGCCAGCCGAAGCGCGCGGCGAGCATGTCGGCCGGCAGGAGGAACTCTCCTGCTTCGTCCCGGCTGAGGACGAGGGGGGTGGCATCGGCTGCACTCATGAAATTGCTTCTCGCGAAATCGGCGCGATCGCCATGGAATCCTCGCCGCGGCTGAACGCGATGGCAAGGCGGAAGGAATGCGCGATGCGCAGTGCCCGGTCAAGGAAGAGGTCGGCGACTTCAGGCGGGCAGAGCCGTTCGACGGTGATGCGGAACAGCGTGAGCCAACGGTGGAAGTGCTGCTCCCGGAGTTCGGGAATGGCAAGGTGCGGCGGCAGGGGGCGGCCCTCGTAGCGGCCGGTGCGCAGCAGCGTCGCAGACCAGAAGTCGCACATCTTGGCAAGATGCACCGGCCAGTCCTCCGGCGGGATCGCGCCGTTGAAGACCGGGCCGAGCAGCGCATCCGCACGGATCTCGTCATAGAAACCGTGTACCACGGCATGGATCATCGCTTCGTCGAGCACTTCCGGCAACGGCTTGCCGTCGATGACGATGGTGCGGGCAGGGGCGGGGCGGCCTCTCATCGGATCGCCCTGTAGCTGTGCCAGGTGCCATGGCCGAGCAGCGGGAAGATGACGATGAGGCCGAGGAACCCCGTCGCGATGGCGACAACGGTGAGTGCCAGCACGATGGCGCCCCAGGCCAGCATGACCGGCAGGTTGCGGAAGGTCAGCGAAATGCTCGTGCCCATCGCGGTGAAGGCATCCGTCTTCTCCGCCAGCAGCATGGGAATGGCAAAGGTGCTGATGGCAAAGGAGAAGGCGGCAAAAAGCCCGCCGACCGCCGTGCCGACGACGAGCATGCCGAGCCCTTCCGGGGTGGAAAGCAGCATGGCGACGATATGGTCGAGGCCGGGAAAGGGCCGGAGCCCGACGAAGAGCGCGTAGATGATGACGGCGGCACGCATCCAGACCAGCATCAGCAGGCAGAGAATCGCGCCCGTGTACCAGACCTGCGCGCCGGATTCCGTTTTCACGAAGATCATGCGCGACAGGCTTGGCGGGATGCCCTCTTCGAGGTCCCGGCTCTTGCGATAGAGGCCGATCGCCACCAGCGGGCCGACCACCATGAAGCCGGCAAGCGCGGGGAAGAGGATATAGTCGAGCTCCAGGCGGAAGAGGCCCCAGACCACCGCCAGCGACAGGAGGAAGACGGCGAAGCCGTAGGCGAGGCTCGGCAGCGGGTTGCGCCAGAGGTCGCGCCAGCCGGCGGTGAGCCAGCCGAGCGCGGCGCCGGCCGGCAGGTGGCGGCGGCGCTGTTCGGCGAGCGGCACGGGCGCACTACCGGTCTTGTCGGTCGTTCCCATGGTATCCTTCCTCTCTTAGCAGGACGGCCGCGCGGCGCGGTACGCGCCGTCCCGGCCCTCCGTCTTCAGGTGTTGCACGCAATCGGGCTGGGATGTCAGCGCGACATAGACGAGATGCGCATTGGCGCCCGCGAAGACGGCAAGGCCGGCTGCGACGACGATGAACGCGGCGAGCCGCCCGGTGATGCGCCCGGGCCGGCGCGTTTCGCTTGCCGCGCCGCTCATCGTGCGCCTTCCGTCAGCGTGCCGACATAGAGCGCCAGCAGCTTGATATCGACCGGCGAAAGGCGGCCTTCCCAATGGGGCATATGGCCCTGCCGGCCGGAATAGACAGAGGAATAGACGGTCTGCGCGCTGCTGCCGTAGATCCACGTTGCATCGGTAAGGTCGGGCGCGCCGGCTTCCGTGCTGCCGCGACCGTCTTCACCGTGGCAGGCGACGCAGTTGGCGGTGAACACTTCCTTGCCGGCCTCGGCTGCAGCCGCATCGGCCTCGCTCATCGGCAGGGCCGAGAGCGAACGCACATAGGCGGCGACGGCTCGCACCTGCTTGTCGTCGAGAATGCCGTCGCGGCCGAAGGCCATCATCTGCGAGACGCGCGTCTCCTCGTTGGTGGAGTTGATACCGATGCGGATCGTCTCGGCGATGGTCTCCGGCTCACCGCCCCAAAGCCAGGCCTTCGCCGCTAGGTTGGGGAAGCCCGGCCCGCCGGTGCCGCGCGTGCCGTGGCAGGCGGCACAGTTGTCGATGAACAGCGTGCGGCCGGTCTCGCGCACATGCTGCATCAGCGTGCCGTCCGCGGCGATCTCCGCAAGGCTCGCCTCGGCGATGCGGCCGGTCCAGGCCGCACGGGCCGCGGCGGCATCCTCAACCTGCTGCGTCACGACGGTGCGCTGGTCGATGCCGAGCAGGCCCTTCGTATAGGAGACGCCGAGCGGCCAGGCCGGCATCAGGATCCAGTAGACGATGGCAAACAGCGTGGTGACGGTGAGGAAGAACAGGACGACGCGCGGGATCGGCGTGTCCAGCTCTTCGATGCCGTTCCACTCGTGCCCGGTGGTGACCCGTCCGGTTGTGGGATCGTGTCTTTCGGTTGCCATGTCCTAGTCCCCCGGCCGGTCGTCTTTGTCGAGAATGCTCATCTTGGCGCGATCGAAGCGCTGCCGGTTGCCCGGCCAGAGCGCATAGATCACGACGCCCGCGGCAAGCAGGATCAGGTAAAACAGGCCCCAGCTCTTGGCGAAGGCGACGACGCTGTTGTGATCGATGTCCATCGCCTCACTCCGCCGTTGCCGTCTGCTGCTGCGCCGCCTTCGTCAGCTGGCCGACGATCTGGAGATAGGCGACCAGCGCGTCCATCTCGGTCAGAAGGCCGGGATTGCCGTCGAAGGCGCGCACATTGGTCGCCTCGCCGTAGCGCTCGCTGACGCCGGAAGCGCCGGCATCATCGGGGTTGGCCTGTGCACGGGCGTCGGCGGTGGCGCTTTCGATCATCGCATCCGTATAGGGCACGCCGACGGCGCGCTGGGCGGCAAGATGTTCGCCGAGATCGTCGATCCTCAGCGCATTGCGCTTCAGCCAGCCGTAGCGTGGCATGACAGATTCGGGCACCACATCGCGCGGATTGACGAGATGGGCGACATGCCAGGCGTCGGAATACTTACCGCCGAGGCGGGCGAGGTCCGGCCCGGTGCGCTTGGAGCCCCAGAGCATCGGGTGATCGTACTTCGATTCAACGGCCAGCGAATAGGGGCCGTAGCGCTCCACCTCGTCGCGCAGCGTGCGGATCATCTGCGAGTGGCAGGCATAACAGCCCTCGCGGATGTAGAGATTGCGGCCGGCAAGCTCCAGCGGCGTGTAGAGCCGCATATCGGGCGCCTCCTCCACCGTTTCGCCGATGGTGAAGAGCGGGGCGATCTCGACGAGGCCGCCGATGGAGGCGACGCCGACGATGGCCAGAACGAAGCCGATGGCATTGCGCTCGAGCTTGCGGTGGAAGAATTCCTTCATCGTCATTCTCCTGCCTGGGCTGCGCCGGCCTTGCCGTAGAGGGGAACGTCGCCGGCCGGCTCTGTGGCGCGCGCCTGTCGCGCCATGCGGATCGTCATCCAGACATTGAACGAGCAGACGACGGCGCCGGAGAGGAACAGCAAGCCCCCGAAGGCGCGGGCGATGTAATAGGGATGCATGGCGACGAGGCTGTCGATGAAGGAATAGGCGAGCGTGCCGCTGTCGTTGTAGGTGCGCCACATCAGGCCCTGGATGATGCCTGAATTCCACATGGCGAAGACGTAGACGACGGTGCCGGCAAGCGCGAGCCAGAAGTGCACCTCGATCAGCCTGGGCGAATACATGCGCTCCGTCTTCCACATCCAAGGCACGAGGGCGTAGAGCGAGCCGAAGGTGATCATCGCCACCCAGCCGAGTGCGCCGGCATGCACGTGGCCGACGGTCCAGTCGGTATAGTGCGAGAGCGAGTTGACGGCGCGGATCGCCATGAAGGAGCCTTCGAAGGTGGAGAGCCCGTAGAACACGGCCGCGACCATCATGAAGCGCAGGGTCGCGTCGTCACGCACCCGGTGCCAGGCGCCGTTGAGCGTTGCGAGTGCGTTGCCGGCGGACGCCCAGGACGGCACCAGCAGCACGATGGAGAAGGTCATGCCGAGGGTCTGCACCCATTGCGGCAGGGCCGTGTAGTGCAGGTGGTGCGCGCCCGCCCACATATACATGAAGGTGATGCCCCAGAAGCTGATGATCGAGAGGCGATAGGAGAAGATCGGCCGCTCGGCGCGCTTCGGCAGGTAGTAGTACATCATGCCGAGGAAGCCGGCCGTCAGGAAGAAGGCGACGGCGTTGTGGCCGTACCACCATTGCGTCATGGCGTCCTGCACGCCCGCGAAGAGCGAATAGCTCTTGGCATGGCCGAAGGAGACGGGCACGGCGAGGTTGTTGACGATATGCAGCACCGCCACGACCAGGATGAAGGCCATGTAGTACCAGTTGGCGACATAGATATGCGGTTCCTTGCGGCGCTGCAGCGTACGGATGTAGATGAAGAAATAGACGACCCAGACGACGACCAGCCAGATATCGGCATACCATTCCGGCTCGGCATATTCCTTCGACTGCGTCATGCCCATCAGGTAGCCGGTGGCGGCGACGAGACAGAAGAGATTGTAGCCGATCAGCACGAACCACGGGCTGAACTGGTCGGGCAGCCGCGCGCGACAGGTGCGCTGGAGCACGTGGAAGGAGGTGGCGATCAGCGCATTGCCGCCAAAGCCGAAGATGACACCCGACGTGTGCACCGGCCGGAGGCGTCCGAAGCTTGCCCAGGCACTGTCGACGAAGGTCAGTTCCGGCCAGGCGAGCAGCGCGGCCACCCAGACGCCGACGAACATGCCGACCACCGCCCAGGCGAGCGACAGGATGATGCCGACTCGCGTCGGGTCGTCATAATATTCGGAAAGCCGGCTTTCCGGCGGCTCCGGGGAAAAGAGTGCGGAGAGCACGACGAAGCCGAGGCCGACGCTGAAGACCAGCACGATATAGCCGTGCACGGCCAGCGGATCACCCCGCCCGGCCACTGCCATGGCGAGCCCCGTCAGGGCGAGCGCGCCGAGCACGAAGAGGGCCAGATGGCGCTCCGAAACCGTCAATCCCGATATCATCGATATCTCCTCTTCGCGTTTCATGCCGCTTCGGCAATGCCGAGCAGCGGACCGAGCGCGGCCCTGTTGCGGACAATATCCTCAAGCGTGTATTTGTCGAGGACTGCAAGGAATGCGGTAAGCGCCTCGTGCAGCATGCCCTTCAGCCGACAGGCCGGCGATATGGCGCAGGCCCGCCCGCCTGCCTGCATGCATTCGGCCAGCGAGAATTCCTCTTCCGTCGCCCGGACCAGCGCGCCGACCGGGATGTCGGCCGGCGCCTTCGCCAGCCGGATGCCGCCCGCCCGCCCGCGCGTCGTCTCGATGAGGCCGAGATCGCGCAGGGTCTGCGCCACTTTCAGGAGGTGGTTGCGCGAAAGCCCGTAGGCCTCGGCGACGTCGTTCACCGTGCACACGCCATCCGGCCGCGTCGCCACGTAGATCAGCATGCGCAGGGCATAGTCCGTGTGAAGCGTCATCCGCATGTCTTCGTCTCCCGCTCGGGCATAAAAAGGTATCTTGAGTACCACTTTTAACGCAAGCCCTGACCGGCCGAAAGTGCAATAGCGTCGCAGGGCCGGGAAGCCCTGCATTGGGTCAGGCGGAGCCGGTGAGGCGCTTCGTCCAGTCCTCGACCCGGTTGCTTTCCAACCGGCGCGCGGCGTGGCTGCGCCAGCTCTCGGCAAGGCGTTCGAGCGCGGCGATGCCGGCAAGTTCCGAGCGGTTGAGCGGATCGATATAGAAGGCGCGCCAGATGCGCGTCAGCGTCCATTCCGGCGCGCGACGCTCGCGCAGGACGAGGCGGTCGGCGGGCGAGACGGTGCCGGGCGTGAGCACCCGATAGTACCAGCCGGTCCGCCCGGTCGACTGCACCAGGCGCGCCATCTCCGTCCGGCCGAAACGCTCGTTCAGCTTCCAGCAGGGCTGCCGCCCCTGGCTGACCTCGAGGACCGCGGAGCCGAGCTCGAAGACGTCGCCGATCGCCACCATGCTCTCCGTCAGCCCGGTCGTCGAAAGGTTCTCGCCAAAGGCGCCGGGGCCGGCGAGAAGCGGATGCGGCCCGAGATCGCTCGCCCAGTCGGCATAGTGCTCGAAGGGATAGTGATGCACCGCCTTTTCCAGTCCGCCGTGCCGTACCGTATCGCCCTGCGCGTCGCCGGCAAAACCGGTCTCGGTCAGCGCAAGCGCATGGCCGACCGGCGATTTCACGATGCCGCTTGGCACGCCGCGTGCACCCAATGGCGCGACCTTGCCGATGCGCAGGCTGAGCAATGCAAGTTCCGTCATGGCGTGACAACCGACGGTGTCGATACGGCGCAGCGGCCGTCGGCGCAGGTGCCGTCCTCGGCCGCGGCGGACTGTACCGGGGCCGCGGAAAACGCCATGGCGATCCGTGCTCCGACGGCGATGTCGTCCTCCACGCCGAACGCCTGGTGCAGGATTGTGCCGTCGCGTCCGATCAGCACGGAGGAGGGTGTTCCGCGCAGCCTGAAGCGCTGCATCGTCACCGGAATATCTGATCCCTCTGCGGCCTTGTCGATGCCAACAGGGGATTTCAGCCGGTACTCGTGGAGGAATGCTTCGAGGGTGACCGGCGACATGGCTGCATGGTGCTCGAAGACCGTGTGGATGCCGATGACCTGCAGATCCGTATGGGCAAAGACGCGCTCGATGCGCTGGACCTGCGGAATGGCCTGCGCGACGCAGCCGGGGCAGAGGAGCTGGAAACTGTGCAGGAAGACCGGCCGCCCGCGCAGGCCGGCCAGTGTCAGCGGGACCGGCATGTTGAACCATTCGCTGATCGCAAGTTCCGGAGCAAACGCTGTCTCAGGCGCGGTCATTGGCGCCTCCCGGTATGGTGGCTCTGGCCGGGCCGTGCGTGCCCGTTGCATCGCAGGGGCCTGTGAGGGTAAATCTCGGCATGTTCTTTCCTTTCATTTGCCTGGAGGGGAGGAATGGCCGGTCCGGCAATGGCAGTTGCCGGACCGGCACCGGGTCATTCTGCCGGCACGACCTTGCCGGGCAGGCTGAGATCGCCCGAGGCCACCTTGAACACGTTGCTGACGCATAGCAGCGGCGCATGCAGGTTGCCGTTGACCTTCAGACCTGCCGTCACGCCGTCGAACGAAGCCCCCTTGATGCCGCCAATCAGCGAGAGGGGAATGGCCACATCCACCGTATCGCCCTTGAAGCTGGTCGGATATTCCGGGCTGTCGATGAGGAGCGGAACGCCAGGCCAGGTCTCAGGCACTTTCGGCTTGGTGCCTTCCGGAATGTCGATGACCTTGAGGCCGCCGCCGCAGGCCTTGTCCTCGGCCAGCACCACCCAGTGCGGATGCCAGACATGGCGGTTCTTGCCGCCCTTGGCCGCATCGTCGAAATCCGGATGGAAGGTGACGGCGAGCGCGACGATGCCCTGGCCCTTGTCGAAGCCGATTTCACCGCTGTCGAGGCTCGTCGGCCAGACATAGGCGTAGACGCTGGAGCCTTCGAACTTGCCCGTCGCATCGGGCTTGTCCTTGCCTGCTTCGCCGCGCACGCGGGTGGTGAAGATCGCGCTGTCGCCCTTGGTGACGATCGTCGTTTCGATAATGTCGAATGCGGCCTGTACCGCCTCGGCGGGCTCTGCCTTGATGGAATGGGCGGAGGCTGTCGTCAGCCATAGCAAAGCCGTTCCGGCGGCGAGTGCCCCGGTTGCAAATCTGCCGAACATGATGGTCTTCCTTTCGTTTGCCTGGAGGGTTGGGATTATCCCGTCTGAAAGGCATCCCAGGTGGCAGCCCGGGATGCGGGATCGGCTTCATCGTGATCGCGGCAATCGA
This sequence comes from Shinella sp. HY16, assembly GCF_028534175.1. Classification (NCBI taxonomy): domain Bacteria; kingdom Pseudomonadati; phylum Pseudomonadota; class Alphaproteobacteria; order Hyphomicrobiales; family Rhizobiaceae; genus Shinella; species Shinella sp. HY16. The sequence continues at coordinate 536,332 of NZ_JAHYXL010000001.1, forward strand.
CGCGCAGCTCGCGCTGGCCGAAGGCGGCATCGATGAAATGACAGTGATGGGGGCGCGCGGGATCCGCATGCGCGAAGGGCACGAAGTGGCGACAGGTCACGCACATGCGCTGGACGGGGATCGCCTCCGCCACCTGTAGCTGCCGGATCATCTTGACGAGGGCGAGAAGCAGCGCTTCCTGTTCGTGTTCATCGAGCGCGCCGAGGGCCTCGGCGGCAAGGCCATCGCCGGTGTCCGAGGCTGCAAGGGCTGCTAGGCCCGCCGCCGTCGGCACCACGCGCACCGCGCGCCGGTCGCCCGCCTCCGGCCGCTTCTCCAGATAGGCCTTGCGCTCCAGGGCGTTGATCGAATCCGTCGCCGTCGGCTGCGAGACGCCGAGATGGGCGGCAATCTCGCGCACGCCGAGACCGTCCACCCCGCGTCCTTCCAGCAGCGTCAGGATGGCGAGCTGCGTCGGGTTGAGCCCGCTTGCCTTCGACCGGTTCCAGTCGTCGATGCGCATGGCCATGCCGACGCGGGAAAGGCCTTCGCGAAGGCGCTCGGTAATCGAATGGGGGTCCTTGGGCGTTTCCATGCGCATAATATATAGGACTCCTATATATCTTCAAGGGCGCCATGAAAATTGTTCAGGCCGCCATGCGGGTGGCGGCCTGACGGTGTATGTAAAAGTGGGGCAGGTGAGGCCCGGGCTGAGCCGATCCCTGGTCACACGCGACGCATGATCGGCGTCAGAACGACGCTTTCAGCTGGCCGCCGATGTTCCAGTCCGGTTTGTCGTTTTCGCGGAACGTCGCGGAAACTGCTGTGTCGAGCTGCCAGCGTTCGTCGAACTTCCAGCCGACGCGTCCGCCGAGCGTCGCGAAATTCTGGTCGTCTGCATTGCCCCTGGCGTCGCCGACCCAATCGACTGAGGCTTTTGCGCCGTTCTTTCCGGCGAAGGTGCGGCCGACCGCGCCGAGGATCGTGTAGTCGAGCCTTTCGTCCAGCCTGCGGCTCCAGGCGAACTCCGCGCTCACCGTGTCCGAGGCGGAGCGACCACCCTTGATATGGCCCGCGAAGAGGTTCTTGCCGGAGGCATCCTCGTCATAACTGTCAAGGTCGAGCCAGGAGCGGGTGAAGCGCGTTGAGAGTGCGAATTCGTTCGCGGCATCCGGTGCATAGATCACGCCGGCCCGCCCATAGGCGCTGAACAGCGAACCGGAGGCGCTACCGCTGGCGAAGACGATCGAATCGAGATTCTGGTAGCTGCGCGAGAACGAGGCCGAGATGTCGGGCGATCCCCAGGCGCCGACTTCGCCGAAGGCGCGCCAGGTGGCCTGCGGGCTCGTATAGCGCACCGCACCGGCAAAGAGGCCGAGCGTGTCGAGCGCGACATCGGTGCGGTTCGCATGAACCATGGCGGCACCGCCGAGAACGCTGACGCCGCTGCCTGCCTCCCAGCGCCCGTTGAAGCCGGCAGCCGCATCCGAGCTTGCGAAGGCGGCGACATAGCTGCCCTCGTCGAAACGGCTCTGCTGGCCGAGCAGGTTCTGCGCGGTGTCCATCAGGTCGAGCGCGATGGACTGCCGCTGGCGGGCGATCTGGTCGAGCGAGGCGACGACCGAGGCCGTGGTCGTGTAGCCGATGCGGGCGAAATCGATGGAATCGATCGCCAGCGTGGATTCGAAGCCGTTTTCGTCGAGCGGCCCGCTCGCGCCGAGGATCACGGCAAGATCGAGCGTTTCCGAGCCAGAAACGCCCACTTTGTCGGAAATGGCGACATCGTCCTGCAGGGGACCCTTGATCTCGTATTGCAGGATCTTCTTGCCGTCCTGCGTGGTGCGCAGCGAGGCGGTCTGGCCGTCCTCGGTCGTCGTGAAGCCGCGATAGTCTACGGCGTAGACGGTATGCCCGCCCGGCTGGGTCACGGGCACGGACAGCTTGCAGGTCGTGGTCGTGCGCTTCTTGCCCGATGCACCGCCGGCCGTCGCGGAAAAATCGTCGAAGAGAATGCTCGTCGCATTGCCATCGGGGGAATGCGTTGCGGAAAACGTTCCGTCGGCACAGCCGTTTGCCGCGTGGGCGAGCCCCGGAAGCGGGATCGAGGCGGCGGCGAGGAGGGCGAGGCGGATCGGAAGACGCATACGAAAATTCCCTGGATGCAGGCCGGGCGGCGAGGGCGCCGCCCGGTTCATGAAGGCGCAGGATAGGGCGTTTTCCCTTTCAGGAAACGCACCAGACTGGATTTAGCGGCACTTGCGCCACTGCAGCTGATAGATGATCGCGGCCTTCACGTCCTGCGTATCGACTGTCGCCATCGCTTCCTGGCCACGCGTCGTGTTGACGCGGATGCTGGAGTTGGTGCGCAGGTTGACGTCCTCGCCGCAGGCCGACCAGACCAGCGATTCCGCCGTCAGCTTGTTGGAGATCAGATAGTCTTTCTCCTGCGGGCCGGTAAAGGTCTGGCGGAAAGCCGGGCCGCGCGTGCCGGCGAAGAAGTATTCGACGTTGAACTGCGAGCGGGCGCCGCGCGGCAGCTGGTTGAAGCCGCGATAGTCGATGGCGAGCACCGAGACGCTGCGGCCCTGCGGCACATGAACCGGGATCGCGACGTTGCAGGTCTTGCGGTCGAAGGACTTTCCGGTCTCGCCACCGGCTTCCACGACGTACTCGTCGAACAGCAGGCTGAGAGCCTTGCCGTCCGGGCTCAGGGTTGCGGCGACGCTGTTGGCCGGGCAGCCGCTGCCGCCGTAGCCGGGCGTGCCGAGCGAGATGTCATCCGCCTGGGCATGGGCAGCCGTGGCAAGAAAGAGAGATGCAAGCAGGATACCAGCGGTTTTCATGGAATTTCCTCGATTTCGAACCGAACCTGACGTTCGTTCAAGATATGACAGCGGCGACCTGAACCGTCTCTGAGCACTGCGTTCATTCTGGAGTCATCCGGCTTGTGGCAATCTGTACGCTACGCAGTTAACAGCGTTTTAAAGAAAAATGTCCGTAAACGAGCCTTTAAAGGGCAAAACCGTGGCAGGCCGTCTGCTTGGGCCTGTTCGAATGCAAGGAGAAGCGAAATGCGCATTGTCCCTGGCGTTCCAAGGATGTTGCTGATCGTGCTGGCAGCCGGTGCCGTGCTTACCGGTTGCACCACGGAACGCGCGCCGGATGTGCGCCCCGGCTATTCCGGCTCGGTCTCGCCGGCGATGCGGGCGCATCAGCGCCGACAGGCGATTCGCGCCGAGGAGGGCGGCTACCGGCGGCTCTACCGCCCGCGGGATTGCCGCTACGGCGCGCGCCCCTGTGGTGGCTATGCGACGTTCAACCCGTCCTGAGCCGCAAGGTCAGGCATAGACCGCTTCGGCAAGTCGCCGGCAGCCATCGACGAGGTTCGGTTCCTGCAGCAAAGCGCCGCCGACGAGATACATGACGTCCTTGCCGTAGACCGCGCGCATATCAGGCACGCGGGCGAAGTTCACGCCGCCGCCGGGTGTCGGCGCACTCGCTTTCGGCCCACCCGTCCCGGTGCTGCAGGCCTCGGCAATCGACCGGCATTCTTCCCGGGTGAAGCCGAAACGGCCGCCGAAATTCGGAAAGACCACCGCGTCAGCGCCCATCAGCCGGTGTAATGTGCCGTAGAAGGCACGGTGCGAGAAGCCGCAATCCGGCGAAACGACATTCGCGCCGGAAAAGGCGGGGTGCGCGACGATGGGCAGGGAAAAATCCGGATCCGCGGCGAGCGTGCGCGCCACGTCGTAGCCGGCAAGCGCCGGGGCGATCATGACGGCGCCCGCGCCGGCGGCCTCCGCCTCCTTCGCCCGTTCGAGGATCACGCCCGCAGGGCCGGTAATGTTGGGCACGAAGCTCGTGCGCCCGCCGCTCTTGGCATTCGCCTCGCCGACCGCCTCGATGCAGGCCTTCAGCCGCTCGGAGAAGGGCGCGGTCTTCTGATCAACGAGCCCATGATCGTCCTTCACGTAGTGCATGCCGCCGAGCGCGAAATCATGGGCGAGCCGGGCGAGTTCAGCAGTGGAAAGGCCGACGGGCTTGATCGCCGACATGAGGAGCGGCACATCGTCAACCTCGGCGCGTGCGCGCAAGCCCTCAATGCCATGGCGCGGCCCCCCGCAAAGCGAAAGCAGACCTGGTGAGAGGCCGATATCCTCGACCTTGAGGCCTGGTTTGATCGAGCTGTTGCCGAAGACGATGTTGAGGAACTGCAGGAAATCACCCCCGACATCGTCCTCGGAATAGGAGATCGTCGCGAGGAAGCCCGCGCGCCCGTCCGGAGCCTTTTCCAGCGTCTCCAGCCTGCCGAGGATTTCGTCCTCCACATAGCCCTTCGGCACCACGTCGCGCGGGATCTCGACCGTCTGCTCCAGCGCGATGTCGAGCGCCCGCATCCTCGCCTCCGCCGCATCGGCAGCGCGGACGAAATAGCGGACGGTGAAGCGCGGCGCCATCAGAGCGCCTCGGCCTTCTGGGCCGAATGTACATGGTCGAGGCGCACCTCTGCCAGTTCCTCCTCGCCGATATCGAGCGTCTTGCCGAGCAGCGCCTCGATGGCCGCGACGAGCGCGCCGGCATCGAGCCCGTATTTCTGCATGAGATAGGGTTTTGACGCGCCATGGGCGAAAGTATCATTGAGGCCGAGGCGCTTCAGGCGGATGCCCAGCCCTTCCTCGGCAAGGATTTCCGCCACCAGCGAGCCGAGGCCGCCGACGATCGTATGGTTTTCCAGCGTGACGATGCCCTTCTTGCCGCGGGCAGCCTTCAGGAGGCCGTCCCGGTCGAAGGGTTTCAGCGTCGAGGCGTGCAGGTGGTGCACGCCGAGGCCGCGCGTTTCCAGCGGCTGGATCGCACGCAAAACTTCCTCCGTGCAGACGCCGGAGGAGACGACGAGAATGTCGTCGCCTTCCGAAAGCGTGCGCAGCCTGTTGAATTCGAAGGGCGTCGAGAAGAGGCGGGGCACCTCGCCGCGCAGGACGCGCACATAGACCGGCCCGTCGATGCTGTCGGCGACGTCGAGCACGGTCTCGACTTCGGTCGCGTCCCCTGTTTCGAGGATCGTCATGTTCGGCACGGCCCGCAGCACGGCGATGTCCTCGATCGCCTGGTGCGTGATGCCGCCGGGCGTGGTGATGCCGGGCAGAAAGCCCATCAGCCGTACCTTGCGGTTGGAGTAGGCGATGGAATTGATCAGCTGGTCATAGGGCCGGCGGTAGAGAAAGACCGAGAAAGTGTGCAGGAACGGCCGGAACCCCTGCATGGCAAGGCCGCCGGCGAAGGACAGCATGTTCTGCTCCGCCATGCCGAGCGAGAGGAACTGGTCCGGATGCCGGTCGCGAAAACCATCGACCTCGCAGGAAGAGGTGAGATCGGCGGAAAGGCAGAGGACCTCCGGCCTTGCGCTGGCGAAGGCCTCGAATGCCCTGGCATAGGGGCGGTTGACGATTTCGACCATGGTCAGGCCCCTTCCATCGCGTTCACATCGACGCCGAGTTCGGTAGCGAGCGCCGCCTGCATTTCCAGCCGCTCCTCCGCGCTCTTGAAGCGGACATAGTGCAGGCGCGGAAAACGCTTCTTCAGAAAATCCATGCCCTGATAGGGCGAGGTGTTGGCGAGGATGACGAGCGGCTTGCCGGCCTCGGCGCTGTCCGCTGCTGCGCGCAGCGCCCCGAGATCATGGCCATCCACCGAGCGGCAGGTGACGCCGAAGGCGGTGACCCGGGCGGCAAGATCGCCGAGATCGAGCACGGAGGACATCGCTCCGTCGCATTGCTGGCGGTTCACATCGACGATGACACGGATATTGTCGATTCTGTGGTAGCTCGTCGCTGCAAGGCATTCCCAGGTCTGGCCCTCCTGGAATTCGCCATCGGACATGTAGACCCAGACCTTGCCGGGCTCCTTTTTCCGAAGCCGCGCGAAGGCGACGCCCGAGGCCATGGAAAGGCCCTGTGCCAGCGAGCCTGTCGTCACTTCCATGCCGGGGCTGTGCTCGGCGCCGATCATCTCGACCGAACCGCCATCCTTGTTGAAATGGTCGAGTGCATGCTCGTCCATGCGGCCGGTCTCGATCAGCGCGGAATAGATGACGAGCGCATAATGGGCGGGCGAGATGAAGAGGCGGTCGAATTCAGGCCCGATCGGGCCATGGTAGCCGGCGCCGGTGAAGGCATCCGGATTGTGCGCCGAGGGCACGCCGCGGAAGGGCAACGGCACCTTCGGCAGCGTCGGTTCGCCGAGCTTCAAAAACTCGTTGTAGAGCAGGGCCAGGCTCTCGGCGGCCGAGCAGGCCTGGCTGAGATAGCCGCCATTGTTCTTCATCGTGTGGAAGAAGACGCGCCGGCGGATGCCGAGCGCGATGTCCTCGGTGGATTTCTCGTTCGTAAGGCTCATCGTCTCAGCTCCGTTCGGGGAAGAGCGCCTTCAGGCCCTCGGGCGAAGGCGTGGCGATGCCGCGCTCGGTGATGAGGCCGGTGATGAGGCGCGCCGGCGTGACGTCGAAGGCGGGGTTCGCCGCCGGGCTGCCTTCGGGCGAGATGCGCACGCTGGCGATCGAGCCGTCGGCTGCGCGGCCCTGCACGAAGTTCACCTCGTCGCCGGCCCGCTCCTCGATCGGGATTTCCTTGATGCCATCACGCACCGTCCAGTCGATGGTGGGCGAGGGGAGCGCTACATAGAAGGGCACATTGTTGTCGCGCGCGGCGAGCGCCTTCAGATAGGTGCCGATCTTGTTGCAGACGTCGCCGTTCGCCGTGGTGCGGTCGGTGCCCACGATCACCATGTCGACATCGCCGTGCTGCATGAGATGGCCGCCGGCATTGTCAACGATCAGCGTGTGCGGCACGCCGTGACCGTTCATCTCCCAGGCGGTGAGATAGGCGCCCTGGTTGCGCGGCCGCGTCTCGTCGACATAGACGTGGACGGGGATGCCTTCCTCGACAGCCATGTAGATCGGCGCGGTCGCGGTGCCGTAGTCGACGGTGGCCAGCCAGCCGGCGTTGCAATGGGTGAGGATACGCACCGGCTCGCCCGGCTTTTTCTTGGCCGCGATCTTACGGATCACGTCGAGGCCGTTGGCGCCGATGGCGCGGTTGAGCTCGACATCCTCCTCCGCGATCTCCGCCGCGCGCTTGTAGGCGGCGGCCGCGCGTTCGCCTTCCGGCAGCGGACGCAGATGATCGCGCATCGCGTTCAGCGCCCAGCGCAGGTTGATGGCGGTCGGGCGCGTTTCGTTGAGTTCCTCCCAGACGGCGTCGAGATGCGCATCCGACGGGTCCTTCGCCATGGCGATGGCGACGCCGTAGGCGGCGGTGACGCCGATCAGCGGCGCGCCGCGCACCCACATGTCGCGGATCGCCGTGGCAATGTCGGCGACGGTCTTCAGCGTCACGACGCGGAATTCATGCGGCAGCCAACGCTGGTCGATGATGTCGACGGCGCGCCCGTCCTCGTTCAGCCAGATCGTATGGTAGTGGCGTTCTCCGACTTTCACGCGAGAATCTCCTTTTCAAGCCGCTCCACGGTCTCGCGGATGTCGCGAAGGCTGTGGATGCGCTGCCGGTTGACGGCGAGGTGACGCCCGAGTTTCAGCGCCTTGGTTTCGCAGGGCGCGCGGCGATCGGGGTCGGCGATGGTTTCGAAATCGGCGTTGTGGGCAAGGCCGAGGATGCGGCGGTGGATCTCGACACCGGCGAAGCCCAGCATCTCGCACCAGATCTCGTCGATGACGATATTGAGAGCCTGCTCAGCGGCGAGCGGGTCGCCGCGATCCTCGAAGAGGCTTGCCTGATAGAGGATGCCGCGGCGCTCCGTGCGCCAGAGATGGGCGAATTCGGCCCGGAATGTTTCCCAGAGCGTCTCGATCGTGTCGAGCAGGTAGGCGCGCACATCGTCGCGCGCGCCGGGCGCCGTCTCGTGGCCTGCCTGCGAAAAATAGCTCATCCAGAAATTGGCGATCAGCATTCCGACGTCGAAGCTGATCGGGCCGTAGAAGGCGAATTCCGGGTCGATGACCCGTGTTTCGTCATCCGTCACCATGACGGAGCCGGTGTGCAGGTCGCCATGGCAGAGCGTTTCGGCCTTGGCGGAGAAGAGGTGTTTCAGCCGTTGCGCCTCCACCTTGAGGTCGCGGTCGGCGCGCAGCTCCGCGACGATGGGGTCGAGCTGCGGTGTCGTGTGGCGGTTGAGAGCGGCCTCGAAATAGGGATCGGAAAAGACGAGGTTTTCCGTAATGTCGCAGAGTTCGACATTGTCGGAGAACAGCGCGAGATCCGCCTTCTTCTCCCGCGTCGGCATGGAAAGATCCGAGCCGCGGAACAGCGTGCGGGCGGCAAAAAGCCCAAGGTCGCGGCCGATTTTCGGCAGTTGGCGCCCGTCGATCAACGCACGCCTCAGGATAACGTGCGGTGCCAGGTATTCCATGACGATGAGCGCCTGCGCCTCATCGAAGAAGAGGATTTCCGGCACCATGCCCGGATCGCGCGCGGCCTGCCGTGTCAGCGCGTGATACTCGAAGAAAGAGCGCTTCAGCGGCAGCGGCCAGCTTTCGCCGACCAGCCGCACATAGGGCAGCGCCTGCTTGACGATCGCCGCACCCGTATCGCCCGTCACGATGAAGACGAGATTGAGGTTGCCGTCGCCGACCTCCTTGACGGTCCAGCGAGAAAAATCTGCGCCGATCTTTTCCTTCAGGGCAGCGTTGCCGCTCAGCCGATCCGGCAATGTCTCGGCGCTCAGCGCTGCGAAGACCTGGCTTTCCATGTGCTTCTCCTCCTCGGCAGGACACGGCCTCCACTGCCGGTCATCCCCCCGTTCTTGCGCACAGCTAAGGCGGCATTCTGTCAAATGTCAATGGCCTTGACATTTGATGAGAGCCTATCCTAACCTGCCTTCATCGGGAGGAGAGAATGAGCGAACAGGCGGTGTTTCGCATTGGGGGCGTGCGCAAATCCTTTGGGCCGGTAACGGTGCTCCAGGGGGTGGACCTCGACCTCAAGGCCGGCGCGGTGACGGTTTTGATGGGCGCGAACGGCGCCGGCAAATCCACGCTCGTGCGCATCCTTTCCGGCGTCTACACGCGCGACGACGGAGTGATCACGCTTGCCGGCAAGCCCTTCGAACCGGCGACGCCCGCCGAGGCGATCCGCGCCGGCGTCGTCACGGTGCACCAGAACATCAACGATGGCGTCGTCGCCGATCTTGACGTCGCGACGAACCTCACGCTCGACCGGTTGAACGGGCGCGGCGCAAAACTGTTCTTCAATCCGCGCCGGGTGCGCCGCGAGGCCGCGGCTGTCGCTGCCCGCATGGGTCTTGCCATCGATCTTGCGGCCAATATCAACGATCTGACGCTCGCCGACCGCCAGATGGTGGCGATCGCGCGCGCCATGGCGCATGAGCCGAAGGTGCTGATCCTCGACGAACCGACCTCCTCACTTTCCAGTGCCGAGGCCGATCGCCTGTTCGATCTCGTCGACCGGCTGAAGGCACGCGGCGTCGCCATTCTCTACATCTCGCACCGCATGTCGGATATCCGGCGCCTTGCCGACAGCATCCTCTCACTGCGCGACGGCCGTATCACCGGCCGGTTCGAAGGGCCGGAGCTCGATTACGAGGGCGCGGTCGACGCCATGCTCGGGCGCAAGGTCTCGGCCGGCGCGATCGCCGTGCGCGAGGCGGGCGCTCCGGTCTTCGGCGTGCGGGGCCTGAAACTTTCCGAGCAGGCGCGGCCGTTCGATTTCGACCTCGGTGACGGCGAGATCGTCGCTGTCACTGGCCTTGTCGGTGTCGGCAAGACGGCACTCGCCGAAACGCTGTTTGGCGCCCGCGCACCGGCAGCGGGCGAAATGACGCTCGATGGCCGGTCCTACGCGCCGACAAGCACGGGTCAGGCGATTGCCCGCGGCGTCTTCCTTGTCGCCAAGGACCGCGCGATCAGCGGCATCGTGCCCGATTTCAACATCTACGAGAATATCAGCCTGCCGTTCCTGCGCCGGCTCTCGGCCTTCGGCGTCGCGAGCCGACGAGCGGAAAAGGCGAAGGCGCGCCGGCAGATCGATGCGCTCGGCGTCGTCTGCCGCAGCGAGCGCGACGAGATGCAGACGCTGTCGGGCGGCAACCAGCAGAAGGTCATGGTCGGCCGCTGGCTCTCCGAGCCGTCGCGCCTCCTCATCCTCGACGAACCGTTCCAGGGCGTCGACATCGCCGCCCGCCGCGATATCGGCGAGAAGCTGCGCGCCTCGGCCGCCGGCCGCTCCACCATCCTCTTCCTGACCGAACTCGACGAAGCCTTCGAGGTCGCCGACCGCATCCTCGTGATGTCGGAGCAGACCATCGTCGGCGAGCACCGCAACGCCGACATCGACGTCGAGCGGCTGCTCTCCGAGATCGCCGGGCAATTCTATCAACAGGTCAATGCATGATGATGAGTGAAGAGAGCAAATCCGCCGCCACCGGCGCCGTTCCATCGGCGACCCTGAATTTCAGGGAAGCCGCCATCAAATACGGCTTCCTCGTGCTGCTCGCCGGCATGGTGCTCTATTTCTCGCTGGTGACGGGCGGTTTCGCCTCGCCGCAGAGCGCCGTCTTCATCCTGCAGTCCGTGTCGATAACAGGCATCCTCGCGCTCGGCGTCACCGCGACGCTGGTCGTCGGCGGCTTCGACCTTTCCATCGGCTCCGTCGCGACAACGGCGATGATGGCCTCCTCCTATGTCATGGTGGTGATGGGCGGCGACGCGCTGACGGCGACGCTCGCCTGCCTTGCCGTCGGCGTTCTCGTCGGCCTCGTCAACGGCATCATCATCGTCTACATGCGCGTGCCGGATCTGCTCGCCACGCTCGGCATGATGTTCCTCCTGCTCGGTCTCCAGCGCATCCCGACCGAGGGCCGCTCCATCGCGACCGGCATGACGCTGCCGGACGGTTCGACGGCGACAGGCGCCTTCAGCCCGGCCTTCTTGGCGCTCGGCCGCCACCGGTTCGATTTCATCCTGCCCAATCTCGTGCCGGTGTCCGTCGTCGTGCTGATCGTGCTTGCCATCGTCATCTGGTTTTTCCTCGAATACACCCGCTTCGGCCGCATGATGTACGCCGTCGGCTCCAACGAGCGGGCGGCGAGCCTCGCCGGCGCGCCGGTCAATGCCTACAAGATCTCGGCCTATATCATCTCGGGCGTCTTCGCCTCGACCGGTGGCATCTTGCTTGCCGCCCGGCTCGGGCGCGGCGACATCGCCTCCGGCAACAACCTTTTGCTCGACGCCGTCGCCGCCGCCCTGATCGGCTTCGCCGTGCTCGGTGCCGCCAAGCCGAACGCCTTCGGTACCGCCGTCGGCGCGCTTTTTGTCGGCATTCTGCTGCAGGGCCTGACGATGATGAACGCGCCCTATTACACGCAGGATTTCATCAAGGGCGCGGTGCTCGTCATCGCCCTGATCTTCACCTTTGCGCTCTCGAAAAGAGGCAAACGCTGAAACCGCCTGACAGACAATCAAAAGTTCACCAGTGGAGGAGACTGACATGAACCTTACTCGCAGAACCCTGGGCAAGATAACGCTCGGGCTGATGGGCGCGGCGGCTTTCGCCGTGCCGTCCTTTGCCGCCGATATGCCGGCGCCCTTCGACAAGCCCGGCGACGTGAAGATCGCGCTGGTGCGCTATCTTTCGACCGGCGACTTCTTCCAGTCCTATCTTGCCGGCGTGGAGGCGCAGGCCAAGGCGCTGGGCGTCAACCTGCAGGTCTTCGACAGCCGCCAGGACGCCGCCCTCCAGGCCGACATGGTCGACCAGGCGATCGCGCTCGGCGTGCAGGGCATCATCATCCAGCACGGCCTGACCGAATCCATGAAAGAAGCCGCCCAGCGCGCGGTCGATGCCGGCATCAAGGTCGTCGCCTTCGACGTCAACGTCGAGAACGAGAAGATCCCGCAGATCGAACAGTCCGACCGCGACCTCGCCCGCCTTGCCCTCGAGCAGGCGATCAAGGACAACGGCGAGAGCTTCAAGGCCGGCTATGTCTATGTTGCCGGCATCGCGCCGCTCGACCGTCGCGACGAGACCTGGAAGGAATTCAAGGCGAAGTATTCGGGTATCAACGAGGCCGCCCAGTTCGGCACGATGGACAACCCGATCGCCAATTCCGTCGCCAACCAGGCCCGTTCTGTCATCTCCGCCAACCCCGACATAACCGTGATGTTCGCCCCCTATGACGAATTCGCCAAGGGCGTGAAGATCGCCGTCGACGAGGCGGGCCTCTCCTCCAGCGTGAAGATCTACTCCGCCGACATCTCGACCTCCGACATCGCCGCCATGCGCGAATCCGGCTCTGCCTGGGTCGCGACGGCCGCGACGAACCCGGCGGTGGTCGGCCAGGTCTCCGTCCGCTCGCTGGCCATGCTGCTCGCCGGCGAAGACCCGGGCAAGCAGGTCATCGTCCCGCCGACGCTGATCACCCAGAAGGACCTCAACGATCAGGACATCAAGAACATGGAAGAGCTGGGCGTGAAGCTGCCGCAGTTCGCCCACGCGGATGTGGCCATGCCGGCGTGGATGCCGAAGCCCTGAATGCTGAACAGGAGAATGCAAAAGGGGCGGTCCATAGGCCGCCCCTTTTGCATATATATTGAGGAAGGGCGGAGCAGACTGTGTGCGCCGCTCGAAACTCAGCGCATCGCCGCCGCGATATTGCCGCCGTCGACGGTGGTGACGTCGGCGGTCGTGCGCTCGGCGAGGGCGTGGTGCACGAAGGCCCGGGCGACGTCGTCCGCGGTCACCTCGAGGCCGAGCAGGTTGCCGCCCATGTAATCCTTGACGGACAGGCCGCGGGCGGCGGCACGGTTCTCGATCATCTCGTCGTTGAGCAGGCCCGATCGGATGCGGTCGGCGTTGACGGCGTTGACGCGGATGTGGTCGGCTCCGTGTTCCAGTGCGTATTGCCGCGAGAGGAACAGCGTTGCCGCCTTCGGCAGGCCGTAGGCGCCGAACTTCGCGCCCGGATTGACCGCCTGTTTGGAGGCGTTGAACAGCAGCACGCCGCCGGTCTTCTGTGCCTTCATGATGCGCACGGCGTTCTGCGCCACGCTCTGGTGGGCGAAGAAGTTGAGTTCGAAGCTCTTGCGCAGCAGCGCGTCGTCCATCGTGGCGATCGGGCTCTCCCAGGCGGCGCCGGCATTGGAGACGACGATGTCGACGCCGCCGAAGGTGGCGACGGCCTGATCGAAGGCGGCGCGCACGGAGACAGGGTTGGTGATGTCGGCAGAAACGCCGATCGAACCGTTGCCCGCGGCCTTCGCCACCGCAGCGGCCTTCTCGCCGTCGAGGTCGAGCACGACGGCATGCGCGCCCTCCGCCACGAAGGCCTTGACGATCGCAGCACCGATGGCGCCCGCACCGCCGGTAACGAGCACGACCTGGCCGGTGAAGGGTTTTGGTTTGGCGCCGGCAAGTTTTGCCTGTTCCAGCGACCAGTATTCGAGATCGAAGAGGTCCGGCCGGCTCACCGGCTCGAAGCGGCCAACGGCTTCCGCGTCGCGCGCGGCCTCGATCCACATCTCGCCGACATCGACGGCGATCGTCGCATCCTTGTAGGTGCGGCCATGGCCGAACAGGCCAAGGCCCGGCACCAGCGTCAGGCGCGGCATTGGATCGAGCATGATGCGCTTGACGTCGTCGCGGGCGTCGTTGCTGCGGAAATACTCGGTATAGTCGGCTGCAAAGGCGACGACCCGTTCGTCGATCACGGCGCGATAGCCGGCAAGATCGTCCTTCGCCGGGGCCGGCAGCACCATCGGGCCCGTCTTGATGCGGATCGAAAGGTCGGGCGTCGACACGCCGCGGGCGGCCATGTCCGCAACTTGCGTCGCGTTGACGAAATCGAGGATGGCGGGGGAGGCGCGGAAGACACTGACCATGCGGTCGTAGCGGCCTTCGCCCCTGTCGACGGCGACGGCGCCGCGCAGCATCGGCGCGATGTCATTGGCGTCGGCGAGGGCAGCGGGTAGGACGGCTGGTGTGAACGGATTGCGGCCGTTCCGCTTCACATGGTCCTCCGCCAGCGTGACGTAGTGGATCATCCGGTCATAGGCTTCCTTCGCCGTCTCGCCGAAAGTGAAAATGCCGTGCTTGTCGAGGATCAGGCCCTCGACCGTCGGGTCGCGGTCGAATACGTCGGCGGCCGCCTTGGCGAGCGCGAAACCGGGCATGATATAGGGCACAAAGCCCATCTTCTTCCCGAAAAGCGCGGCGCACATTTTCGCGCTTTCCGCCTGGTCGGCGATGGCGAGAATAGCGGTCGAATGGGTGTGGTCGACGAATTTGTGCGGCAGGAAGGCATGCAGCAGCGCCTCCACCGAGGGGTTCGGCGCGGCGGGATCGATGAGGTTGGCGCGCAGCAGCGTCACCATGTCCTCGTCCGAGAGTTTGGCGAGCTTGCGGCTTTTCAGGAGCGGAGTGATCTTCACGGCGGGCAGGCCGGGCGGCTCGATCGTGCCCATGTCCCAGCCGCTGCCCTTGACGCAGAGCACGGCATGGATGTCGCCGACGAGGTCCGTCATCTCCGTCTTTACGGAGGTGTTGCCGCCGCCATGCAGCACGAGCCGCGGCTCGCCGCCGAGCAGCCGCGTCGTGTAGGTGCGCAGTGCCAGGTCCCGGTTGATGCCTTTGGCTGCATAGCCGGCGACGGTCCGTTCCGCCTCGTCGTCGCGCCAGAGATTTTCCATCGTGTTCAGCCTCCCGATAAACCGGCCCGGCCGGCATCGGCGGACCAAAACTTTTGGCTCAAGCCTTGCCGAGCCCTTCGCGGTTCCAGCGATCCAGCACCCGCCGCGCCATCGATGCGGTGACGATGAGATGCGAAGCGAAGCCGCCCTTCAGCGCCGCCATCAGCGGTTCGAATTTACTGTCCTCCTGCACGACGAGCATGCGCTTGCGGATCGCGCGGATGGAAGCGAGGTCGGCGGAGATGCAGCGCCGGTTGTGTTCGCAGTCCATCCACTGGCCGTCGCCGTCGATGAGTTGTCCGGCGATGACGCCGACGGCACCCCGCTCGCCCATCGCATGCATGTCGGCGGCCGAGAGCGCGCCGCATTTGACGAGATGGCTGTCATCCTCGATGCCGCCGACGGAGTAGAGCGCGAGCTGGCAGTCGGAAATCGTCGCGAGCTGCTCCCGGATGACGGGTTCGCCGCGCAGCTCCTCGGCCAGCCGCTCGGAGGACAGCACGAGCGGCGCATAGAAATTAATGCCTTCCGCATTGAGGCGGCGGGCGATTTCCGTGGTGCACTGGTCCGGGCGATAGGAATAGGGCGCGCCGAGATTGCCGCAGAGCTGCACCACGGTGACGCCGCTGAGATCGGCGAAGGGCATGACATCGGCGATGTGATAGACGGTACGGCCCCAGGCGACGCCGATCCGGTCGCCCTTGTTGATGAGCTCGAGGAAGACCGAGGCGGCGACGACGGGCATTTCGGCGGCCGGATCCATGGCCTGCCGGTCTTCCGGCACCAGCCACGCCGTCGTCAGCCCCGTCGCATCCTCCAGCTCGCGGGCGAGGACGTCGTCGGAAAACAGCTCCGTCGATGTGGCGATGGTGACGATGCCCATCTCGCGCGCCTTGCGCAGATACATGGCGATGGAGGCACGGGAGATTTCCAGCTTCTGTGCCACTTCATCCTGCCGCAGCCCATGCGTATAATAGAGCCAGGCGGCCTTGTGGATGATCTGGTCGTTGGCGCGGATGGGCATTGCGGGTCTCTCGCGAAGGGCTTTTGACATTATTCATTGTCGCTGACAAAAGTCAATGCGCTGGAGCGATGCTGCCTGCGTGATGCGTGGAGGCTTGGCAGCGGGTCGGCCTCCGTCACACAGAAACAGCGGAAGGGCGCAGGGCGCTTCCGCTGTTCCGGTCGTATGCGAAAGGGGCGGGCCCCCTTATGCGTTGGTGCCGCCGTCGATGATGTGTTCGGCGCCCGTCACGGAACGGGCCTGAGGGCCTGCCAGCCAGGCGACGAATGCCGCAATGTCGTCCGGGCTGCCATAGCGCGGGATTGCCATCGCCGCGCGCTGGATATCTGCGGTCTCGCCCGTTGCGGGGTTCATGTCCGTGTCGGTGGAGCCCGGATGAATGATGTTGGCGGTGATCCCTCGCGGCCCGAGATCGCGCGCGATGCCGCGGGTGAAGCCTGACAGCGCGGCTTTGCTCAGCGCATAGAGGCTGATGCCCGGCCACGGCACGCGCTGTGCCAGGTTGCTGCCGATGGTGATGATCCGGCCGCCATCGGGCATGTGGGCGATGGCCTGCCGGGTGGCGACAAAGACGGCGCGCACGTTGATGTCGATCGTGCGGTCGAAATCCTCCAGCGTCAGATCGGAGAGGGCGGCGGCCTGGAAGATGCCGGCATTGTTGACGAGGATGTCGATGCGCCCCTCGGCCTTCGCCGTTGCATCGACGGCTGCCGCGACGGCTGCAGCGTCCCTGTTGTCCGCCCTGATGGCGACGGCCTTGCCGCCCGCGGCCTCGATGGCCGCGACGGTGGCCGCGGCTGCCGCCTCCGCGCTGGCATAGGTGAAGGTGACGCGTGCGCCCTCCCGCGCCAGCTGCCGGGCGATCGATGCCCCCATTCCTCTGCTGCCGCCGGTAACGAGAGCGATTTTTCCGTCGAGGTTTGCCATGTCCTACCTTTCTGTGTTGATCGATACATAATTACTGGATCATCTTGCCGAAGCCCGTCAAGTGATTTATTTATCGATCGACACAAAAAGGAGATGAGAATGGCGTTGCGCGGTCGACCCCGGGCTTTCGACAGGGATGCGGCCCTGCGCAGGGCCATGGAGGTGTTCTGGGCGAAGGGCTACGAGCGCACCTCGCTGGCCGACCTGACCGAGGCGATGGGCATCAATTCGCCCAGCCTCTATGCGGCGTTCACCAGCAAGGAAGCGCTGTTCCAGGAGGCGCTGGCGCTCTACTCCACAACGGAGGGCAGCGAGATCTGGGAAGGCGTGCCCGTCGCACCGACCGCGCGTGCGGCCTGTGCGCATCTGCTGCGCGCCACGGCGGAGGCCTTTGCGAGCGATGAGAAGCGCCGCGGCTGCATGGTCGTATTGTCCGCGCCTCAGATGGACGGAGCCAGCCCCTCCATATGCGACACGCTGAAACACCGCCGTGCAGCAACCACGGCCGTGCTGCGGGAGCGCTTGAGACGGGCGGTCGCAGAGGGCGATCTTCCCGCAACCGCCGATGTCGAGGCCATCACAGCCTACATGGTCACCGTGCAGCACGGCCTCTCCATCCAGGCGCGGGATGGCGTATCCCGCGAGACGCTGCTGGCCATTGCCGACTGCGCCATGGCGGGCTGGGAGAATCTCGTCTCCGCCGGTGGCACAGCCGTCAGCGAAGCAGCTTCAGGGAACCCGTCAGGGACTTGATCCATCGGCTTTCGCCGACGAGCCCCAGCCCGTCGATGGTCTCCTCGCCAAGGTCGCGCTCGGGGAAGGTCGCCTCGTAGTCGGCATAGCTGTGCAGCGCGCGCGCAAAGGACGGGAAAGCGACGATGACGCGGCCTGCCTGCCGTGGCAGCGTCTTGGCCAAAAGCGCGCCGATCGTCCGGCTGTCCGCCTGAAGCACCGGTACGGGCATGTTGGAGCTGATGTCGATCGTCGCCTCTTGCCGGTCCGTGAGCCGGCGGCCCCCGAGCGCCGGCATCGCCGCCCCCATGCCGATCGAGACGGCCGCGATCGTGTTGGCGAGATGGCCCGGCGGCAGGTCGGGATTGACGATGATGGCGAGACGGACGTCTTCGAGCATGGCGGCTTTTCTCCTCTGTTGCAGTGCCGGCGAGACTACAGGGGGCGGGCGGGCAGGTTCTTTCTGATATTGCTGAGGAAATCGAAATTGCGGTAGGATCTGCCTTATAAAGCAAATAAGGAGGCAGAATATGCCAGAAACGCTCGCCGCATCGGATGTGAAGATCCTCAAAGCGCTTCAGGAGGACGGGCGCTTGAGCAACCAGGCGCTTTCGGGTGCGGTGGGCATGTCCGCCTCGCCGTGCTGGCGGCGTGTCCGGCAACTGGAGGACGAAGGGGTGATCCAGCGCTATATGGCGGTGCTGGGGCGGCGGGAGATCGGCCTCGGGGTCCTCGCCTTCATCCGCGTCAAGATCGACAGCCATACCGAGGCGGAGGCGGAGGCCTTCGCCAGCGAGGTGATGAAGCTCGATTGCGTCGTCGCCTGCTACAGCATTGCGGGTGATGCGGATTTCCTGCTGCAGGTCGTCTCGCAGGATCTCGACACCTATTCGGACTTCGCCATGAGTGTCGTTCGGCGGCTGCCGGGTATCAAGGAAATGCAGACCACGTTCGTCCTCAAGGAAATCAAGCCGTTCAGTGGCCTGCCGCTACCTGCCGAGGGCGGGCGCCGCGGCCGGTAGGCGTTGCCGGGGCGCGAGTGGTCCCGCGCCCCGGTCCGGGCATGCGTCAGCCTTCGCCTTCGGCCTGCTTGTAGAGCAGGGCCTTCTGGTGGCGCGAGAGGAGGAGCGGAAGGATCGCGACGGCGGCGGCCATGATCCAGAGCGTGATCGAGATCGTGCTCTGGAACAGGATCGAAGGATCACCGCCGCTGATCGCCAGCGCATTGCGCAGGTTCACCTCCATCACATTGCCGAGCACGAAGCCGAGGATGATCGGCGCCATGTCGAAGCCTGCCTTGCGCAGCATCCAGCCGGCAAAACCGATGCCCAGCATCAGGAAGATCGAGAAGACCGAGGCATGGGTGGAATAGACGCCGATGACGGACAGCACGAGGATGCCGGGCACCAGCAGCCAGTTCGGCACGGTCAGAACGCGGGCGAAGATGTTGACCAGCGGCAGGTTGAGCGCGAGCAGGATGAAGTTGCCGACGAAGAGCGAGGCGATGAGGCCACCGACCACTTCCGGCCGCTCGACGAGCAGCATCGGGCCCGGCTGGATGTTGTAGAGCATCAGTGCGCCGAGCATGACGGCGGTCGTTCCCGAGCCGGGCACGCCGAGCGTCAGCATGGGCACGAAGGCGCCCGCCGCGGTCGCGTTGTTGGCGGCCTCCGGCGAGGCGAGGCCCCGCACGTCGCCCTTGCCGAAGGTACCCTCGCGGTCGGAGATGCGCTTTTCCGTCGTGTAGGAGACGGCGCTGGAGACCGAGGCCCCGGTGCCCGGAAGCACGCCGACGATGAAGCCGATAAGCGAGCCGCGCAGGGTCGCGCCCATGCTCTTCACCACGTCGCTCATGCGGGCCGTCATGCGGCCGAGTTCGCGCACCACCGTGACGCCACGGCCCTGATGCTCGAGGATCAGCATCGCCTCGGACACGGAGAACAGGCCGATGACGAGCACGACGAACTCGATGCCGTCGCCGAGTTCCGGCTCGTTGAAGGTGAAGCGGTAGGCGCCCGAGGTGGCGTCGAGGCCGACGGTCGCCAGCATCAGGCCCAGCGTGCAGCCGATCAGCGTCTTCACGGGTTGGCTGCCGACCATGGAGCCGAGGGTGGCGAAGGCGAAGATCATCAGCACGAAGTACTCCGCCGGGCCGAAGCCGATGGCAAGGCCGGACAGCAGCGGCGCGAAGAAGGCAAGGCCGATGACGCCGAGGATGCCGCCGACGAAGGAGGCGATGCCGGAAAGGGCAAGCGCCTCACCGGCGCGGCCCTGCTTGGCCATCGGATAGCCGTCCATCGCGGTCATGACGGCGCCGGCATCACCCGGCACGTTGAGCAGGATCGAGGAGATGCGCCCGCCATATTCCGCCCCGCAATAGACGGCGGCGAGCAGGATCATCGTGCTCTCGGCGGGCAGCCCCATCGTGTAGGCGATGGGCATGAGAAGGGCGATCCCGTTGATCGGGCCGATGGCGGGAAGTGCACCGACCAGCGTGCCGATGAAGCAGCCGATGAAGCCGATCAAGAGGTTCTGGTACGTCAAGGCGACGCCGAAACCCTGCCAGAGATAGTCGAGGTTCATGAAAATGACCTTTCAGTTCGCGGCCGGTCGATCAGCCGAAGAGGGAGCCGGTCGGCAGATAGACCTGGAGCACATAGGCGAAGACCGTCCACCACAGCAGCGTCTGGAGGACACCGCCGATAAGGGCGTGCTTGAGCGGTGCGCCGAAGACGAGCGCCGCGCCGAAGGTCAGGACGAAGGTCGAGCCGGCAAAGCCGAGCGGTTCGAACAGCGCGACCGAGAGCGCGAGGATGGCCGGGATGGCAAGCACGCGCAGCAGCGCCGGCCCCGCCGGGATCGCCTCCACGGTGCCCGGCCAGACGAGATAGAGAAGGCTCAGCCCCGCCAGCAGCGCCGCCAGCATGACCGGAACCGCACGCGGCCCCAGCGGATCCGACGAGAAGGCGTATTCGATGGTTGCGCCTCCGGCGCCATAGGCGATGGCGATGCCGAGAAGGATGAGCGCCGCGATGCGGCTCACGCGCCGGTTTTCGACCGTGTTGGACATGGTGGTCTCCCGTGTTTTCTGAAGGGGTGCCCGGGTCCGGGGCAGGCCGCCCCCGCCGCGAGGATGCGGACGGGGACGGCCGCGCCGCCTTACATGCCGGCTTCCTTGGCGAGCACCTTGAAGCGCTCCACATCCTGCTTGACGCGGGCATCGAAGGCGCTGCCGATCAGGGTGAACTCGAAGAGGCCGCGGGCATCGCGCTCCTTGGCGAATTCCGGCGTCTTGGCCATCGCCTCGAAGGATTTTACCCACCAGTCGTAGTCGGCATCGGAAACATCCTTGCCGACATAGTAGCCGCGCCAGACCGGCCAATCGATCTCGAAGCCCTGTTCGCGGGCGGTCGGCACGCCGGCAAGTTCGCCCGGCAGGCGTTCCGGCGCCATGACGGCGAGGATGCGCACCTTGCCGGCGACGTGGTGCTTGACCATCTCGGCCGCATCGCCAGAGCCGACCTTCACATGGCCGCCTTCCAGCGCCGTCAGCACGGCGCCGCCGCCTTCCAGCGCCACGTAGCGCATGGTCTTCGGATCCTGCTCGGCCGCCTTGGCGATGAGCGAACCCTTCATCCAGTCCTGCGAACCGACGGCGCCGCCACCGGCCACGGCAAAGCCGGCCGGGTCCGCCTTGTAGGCGGCGACGAGTTCCTTCAGCGTCTTGTGCGGCGAATCGGCGGCAACGACGATCACGCCGTAGTCCGCACCGAGCGCACCGAGCCAGCGCACCGCGGTTTCGTCCGGCTGGCCGAACTTGCCCTGGGCGATCAGGAGCGCCGAGCCGGAAGAGGCGGCAGAGATGAGGTTGCCGTCCTTGCCGCGCTTGCCGACGACGTGGTTGTAGGCGACGGCACCGACGCCGCCCTCCATGTAGGTCACCGTCATCGGGGTCGAGATCTGCTTGGATTCCAGCAGGGCATTGGCGGCCAGCCGGCAGGTGAGGTCGAAACCGCCGCCCGGCTTGGCGCCGGCAAGGCATTCCGGCTTGGCGGGCTCGGCGAGGGCCGGCGCCATGGCGGCAAGGCTTGCAAGCGCGGCGCCGGCGAGGAGTTTCGAGATGGATCGGATCATGGTCTGCTTCTCCCGTTGTGGTTTCCGGGGAGGCGATGGGCGCACGAACGGGTGCGCGCTCGCGGTGGTCGCGGCGCGGCGTCGGTCGATACGGGAACTCTCCTCCGGGCAGCCGACACAGTCTCTCCCGTCGGCTGGAGATCCTTCCTACGCCGCTTTCCTGTCACAACGCTGTCATGTCTCGCCCGGCTTGATTGCGCCCCCTTCAGCGTGCCACGCTCACGCGTATGCGTATCCTCCTCGTGGAAGACACCGACGATGTCGGCGAAGCGATCAGCCGTCGCTTCGAACAGATCGGGCACAGCGTCGACTGGCAGGTCGACGGGCTGGCAGCCTCGGAGATTCTCGATTTCACGCCCTACGATCTGGTGATCCTGGATGTGATGCTGCCGGGCCTCGACGGGTTCGAGATTCTGCGCCGCCTGCGCCTGCAGAAAAATCCGGTGCCGGTGCTCGTGCTCACCGCCCGTTCGGAAATCGACGACCGGGTGAGCGCGCTCGATCTCGGCGCGGACGACTATCTCGTGAAACCCTTCGATTTCCGCGAACTGGAGGCGCGGGCCCGCGTGCTGATGCGTCGGCGCTCCGGCGGCGAGCCGACCAACATCATCACCTGCGGCGACGTGGCGCTCGACCGGACGAACCGCAACGTGCGCATCGGCAACCGCGAGATCCAGCTGAAGCGCCGCGAGATGAGCCTTCTGGAGATCCTCGCCTCACGCCCGGGCCGCATCTTCAGCAAGCAGGAACTGCTCGACCACCTGTTCGGTTTCGACGAGGCACCGGACCAGAACGCGATAGAACTCTACGTTGCAAGGCTGCGCAAGAAACTGGAAGGGGCGGAGAGCGTCATCGTCACCGTCCGGGGCCTCGGTTACAAGCTGGTGGCCGGCCCATGAAGACGGAAACCTCGCTCTTCTCACGCCTGCTGCTGCGCGTGGCGCTGGTGCTCTTCCTCGGTGCCGCCGGCATCGTCACGGCGGCCTGGTTCTACGCGGCTGCCGCGGCGGACGAGGCGTTCGACCGCCTGCTGCAGGGCGCCGCCTTCCAGATCGCCGAAAACATGGTGGTGGAAGACGGCGCGCTGGAGATCAACATGCCGTCTTCCGCCTTCGAACTGCTGGGGCTCGCCACCCGCGACCGCATCTTCTACCGCGTCGTCGGAACGGACGGAAAGACATTGACCGGTTACGAGGATCTGCAACCGCCGATAGATCTTGCCGAAAGCCGGCGGGCACCTGTCTTCGTCTCGACACGCTACGGCAATACGGACGTGCGCATGACGATCGGCGCCCGCGCCGTCTCCGACCCCGCGCTGAGCGGCTGGGTCTACATCATCCTCGCGCAGACGACCGAGGCGCGCACGGCGCTCGCCTCGGAGCTGACGGCGCGGGCGGTCATCCTCGTCGCGGTCATGGCCTGCGCCACGCTTTTCGCAACGGCGCTGGCCCTTCGGCTCTCGCTCCGGCCGGTCGTCGACCTGTCGCGGGTGCTGCACGACCGGGAGCCGCAGGACCTGACGCCGCTGGCTGTCGAGGTGCCGCGCGAACTGTCGCCCTTCGTCGGCTCGATCAACTATTTCATGCGGCGGCTGGACGAGCGCATGCGCCTGCTCCATCGCTTCATCGGCGATAGCGCGCACCAGATCCGCACGCCGCTGACGGCCCTGCTTGCCCAGCTCAGCCTCGTCGATGAAAAGGGGCTTTCGAACGAAGGGCGCCACCATCTGGCGCGGGTGCGGGCACGGGTGGAGGAGCTGTCGCACCTGACAAACCAGCTGCTCGGCCACGCCATGGTCATCCATCGTTTCGATTCGGAAAAGCTCGTGCCGATCGATATCAGGGACGTCGCGCGTCGTGCCTTCAAGCGTGCCGTGCCGCTCAGCCTCGATCCCGATATCGTCGCCGCTTTCGAGGCGCCGGACGCACCGGTCATCGTGCTGGGCGATGCGCTCAGCCTGCGCGAGGCCATGGTCAACGTCATCGACAATGCGCTGCGCCACGGCGCCGTCGCCAAGCTCGACGTGCGCGTCTCGGTGACGGGGGAGACGGCGCTTTTCGCCGTCGAAGACGACGGGCCCGGCATCCCGCCGGAACGATGGCCGGAGGTCATCACGCGCTTTGCCTCTTCCCGTTCGGAACGCCATGTCTCCGGCCTTGGCTTCGCCATCGCCGCGGAGGTGGCGAACCTGCTCGGCGGCCATCTGCGCTTCCTTGCCGCCGCCGACGGGCGCGGCTTCACGACCATCATCGAATTGCCGCTTCATCAGGAGGACAGGACATGATCCGCAAGGCGCTTGCCTGCACGCTTCTGGTGCTGCCGTTCCTCCTGCCTCGGGCCGCCGTCGCGGTGGAGGGCGACCGGCAGGTCTTTCCCGCCGCAGCGGAAAAGGCGCGCCTCGTCATCCACGGCGCGACCGACATCGAGGCGATGCGGCCGTTGCTCGAGGATTTCCGGGCGCTTCGTCCGGAGGTGACGCTGGAATATGTCGACTATCTCACCAACGAGCTCTTCCGCGAGGCGAAGGCGTCCTGCGCGAGCGGCGAGCATGCCGCCGATCTTCTCCTGTCCTCTTCGGTGGATCAGCTCGTGCGGCTTGCCAATGACGGCTGCGCGGTGGCGCATCGCACCGGGGAAACGGTGCCGTCCTGGGCTAACTGGCGCGAGGAGGTCTACGGCTTCAGCTTCGAACCGGCCGTGATGGTCTACGACGAGCGGCAGGTGCCGCCGGAGGACGTGCCGCGCAGCCACCACGAGCTCGCCGAACTGCTGCGGCAGAAGTTCGAAACCTATCGCGGCCGGGTTGGCACCTACGATGTGCGCGCCTCCGGCATCGGCTACCTGCTCGCCTATAATGACTCTCGCGTCGCGCCCACCACCTATGGCCGCCTGCTGGAGAGCTTCGGCCGGGCGGAGACGGTCACGCGCTGCTGCAACAACGAGGTGCTGGACGAGTTGCGCCGCGGCAACATCGCGATCGCCTACAACGTGCTCGGTTCCTATGCCTATGCCGCGCATCTGCGCGATCCGCACCTGCGCCTTGTCCTGCCGCGGGACTACACGCTCATCCTCTCCCGCGGCGCTCTGATCCCGGCGACCTCCCGGCAGAAGAGCCTTGCCGGCGCCTTCCTCGATTATCTCCTGTCCGAGCGCGGACAGAAGAAGGCGCGCCAGGCCTCGTTCTATTTCAGCGCCAACGGGCTGCTGCCCTACGGAGTGGACGGTCCGACCTCGCTCATCGATACCGGCATCGGCCGGCCGATCCGCATCGGCCCGGCGCTGCTTGCTGCGCAGGACCAGGCCCAGCACAAGCGCTTCACCGAGGAGTGGATCACCGTCATGGAGGGCAAGCAGCCCTGAGCGGGGCCGCTTCCCCGTAGACGATCAGACGCGTTCGCTCGTGCCGAATTCCAGCGCCTGTTTCAGGTGCTGGCGCAGCAGGGCCTCGGCCCAGTCGAGGTCGCCGTTTTCCACCGCATCGAGAATGGCAAGGTGCTCGCGACAGGACTGCTCGATGCGTTCGGCCGGCAGCTCGAAGAAAGCGGCCGATTCCTGCATGCGGCGCAGGTTGTTCTGGTGGCGGATCGAATCGGTGAGGAACCGGTTGCCGGAAAAGCCGGCAAGGTTCTCATGGAAGAAGGCATTGACGCGGAACCACTCGTCGCTGCCCGAGCGGCTGGCAGGATCGTCGATGATGCGCTCGTGCGAGCGGCGGATCTGCGCGGCGATCTCTTTGTCCACCTTGAAATGCGGCGTGCGCAGTGCCGAGCATTCGACGATGGCGCGAAACTCGTAGCTTTCCCGATAGGCGTCGTCACCGACCAGCGAATCGACGAAGCGCCAGCCATGGCCGGGCAGGCGCTGCGCCAGCCCCTCGGCGGCGAAGCGCATCAGCAGCTTGCGCACGGTGCCGCGCGACACGCCGTAACGCGGCATGAGCTCGGCCTCCGACACGTCTTGCGGCAGGGTATCCTGCGCCCGCTCGCGCAGCATGCGCCGATAGAGGTCCTCGATCGGCGAGACCGGCAGGATTTCGGCAAGGTCGAGCGTCGAGACGTCGCGTGCCACGCGCAGGCCCCGCTTTTCCATCGGCTGCAGCACACCCTTTTCCACGAGCAGGTCGAGCGCGCCCGCTATTGGCGAGCGCGACACGCCGAAGAGCCGCGCCAGTTCCGGCGCGGAAATGCGGGTGCCGACCGTCAGGTCCGCATCGCGGATCCGGTCGATGATCCGGCGGGCCAGATCGAGCTGCAAGATGCTGGGGCCGTCCGTGTGTTCGGCGTCCGAAAGGTCCGTATCGTCCATGGGTCCCTCACTATCATTTGCATTATAGCGTGAACACAACGCAATGCGAATTGATAATTTTTCAAATTTAATGCTTTTCATATCCATAAAATGCATTAAGCTGCAATCAAAGACGGAAACGAGGCAGCGGCATATGGCAGACATCACCCCTTTCCCCCTCATCGAGATCAGCGGTCCGCCGCGGGAGCGCGGTCGCATGTATGGCGAGAAGGCGCGGGATCGTATTCATCTCTCGGCCGGCCTCTACACCGGTCAGCTCCACAAGCTGGGCTTCGACGATGCCAACATCGAACGTCTCGTCACTCTCTTCCTGCCGCGCATCCGCGACTGGGCGCCGGACTTGGTGACGGAGATGGAGGGCATTGCCGAGGGGGCGGGAGTCAGCCTGTCTGCCGTCGTGCTGGTCAACGCGCGCACCGAGGTGCTGCAGCTCGCACGGTTGGAGGCAGGCGTTTCCGACGAGGAGCCGGACGGTTGCACCGGTGCCGTGCTGCTGCCGGAAGTGACGCGCGACGGCACGGTCATCCACGGCCAGAACTGGGACTGGCGCGCCGAATGCGCCGACACGTCCGTAGTGCTGCGCATCCTACGCGATGACGGACCTGATATCCTGACCTTCACCGAGGCGGGCGGTCTCGCCCGCAGCGGCTTCAATTCCGCCGGCATCACGATCACCGCCAACTATCTCGAAAGCGACCGTGACTACCGCGAGATGGGCATTCCGCTGCCCTTCATCCGTCGTCGGGCGCTGGAGGCGCGGCATTTCGCGATGGCGCTGCGCGTCGTCGCCATCACGCCGAAATCCGGTTCGAACAACATGATGCTGAGCACGGCCGAAGGTTATGCGGTCGATCTCGAATGCGCACCGGACGAGGCGTTCCCGATCTATCCGCAGGACGGCGTGATCGTGCATGCCAACCACTGGCAGAGCGCTGTCGCTCTCTCCAAGCTCAAGGAGACCGGTCTGCCCAACGTGCCGGACAGTCTCTACCGCGATCACCGCGTCCTGAAGGTCCTGCGGGAAGGCGGCGGCAAGCTCGGCGTCGACGACCTGAAGCGCGCCTTCTTCGACGATTTCGCCGCGCCCTTCTGCGTCTGCCGCGCGCCGCTCGCCAAGGATGGCGGCAATCTCTCGGCGACGGTCGCGATGATCCTCTGCGAGCCGGCGAAGGGCGTCATGGAGATCGCGCCACTGCCGGCGATCAACCGCACCTTCACGCGCTATGAGCTGGCAATGGACGACGATGCTTTCGCCCGCGCGGCCGGCTCCAAGGATGAAACACTCGGCAGGGGGAAACGATGGTCCGCTTCCTCCTGACCCGCATCGCCACGGCGATCCCCACGCTGTTTCTCGTCTCCATCACCGTCTTTGCGCTGATGCGGGCGATCCCCGGCGACCCTGCGGCGCTGATGCTGGGCGACCTCGCCCAGCCTGGCCAGCTAGAGGCGCTGCGCGCCGAAATGGGCCTCGATCGGCCCATCGCCGTGCAATATCTCTACTGGCTCGGCGACGTGCTGACCGGCGATTTCGGCCAGTCGATCTCGACGCGCCAACCTGTGCTGCCGCTGATGCTGGACCGGTTCTCCGTCTCGGCCACCATCGTCCTCGTGGCCGTCTTCTTCGCGACCTTGATCGCGGTGCCGGCGGGCATGTTCGCGGCCTGGCGGCAGAACCGGGCCGGAGACATCGCCGTCATCGCCACTTCGACGCTGCTGCTCTCCATCCCCAGTTTCTGGCTGGGGCTGATGCTGCTCCTGATCTTCGGCCTGCAGCTCGGCTGGCTGCCTGTTGTCGGCTACGTGCCCTTCAGCCGCGATTTCGGCAGCGCGCTGCTCTACATCATTCTGCCGGTGGTGACGCTGGTTCTGGTGGAATCCGGCTCGATCACCCGCATGGCCCGGGCGAGCACCATCGAGGTGGCGCGGCTGGAATACATCACCCACGCACGGGCCAAGGGGCTTTCCGAGGCGACCGTCATGTGGCGCCACGCCTTCAAGAACGCCTTCGCGCCCACCCTGACGCTGATCGGCCTCGTGCTCGGCAGCCTGCTTGCCAACATCGCCGTCATCGAGACCGTCTTCACCATTCCCGGCCTCGGGCGCCTGCTGGTGGATGGCATCTATGCCCGCGACTATCCCGTCGTGCAGGGCTGCATGCTGTTCACCGCCTTCCTCTACGTGGTGGTCAACCTCCTGGTCGATCTCCTCTATCCGCTTCTCGATCCAAGGGTGACGGCATGATCGCACGGGCATTCGGCCTTCCGGCACTGCGTTTCAACGGCCTGATCGGCATTCTCGTCGTCGGTCTCCTGCTCCTCGTCGCGGTCTTCGGCCCGTTGTTTGCGCCCTATGATCCCCTGAAGCTGGACCTCATGGCGCGCCTCAAAGGCCCGTCCGAGGCGCACCTGCTCGGTGCCGACGAGTTCGGCCGCGATCTCCTCAGCCGGCTGGTCTACGGCGCGCGCACCAGCGCCTGGATCGCCTTCGCCACCGTCGTCTTCGCCATCGTCTTCGGCACGATCCTCGGTGTGCTTGCCGGCTTCCTGCGTGGCTGGACGGATCGCATCCTGATGATGGTCAACGATGCGCTGCTCGCCTTTCCCGGCCTTCTGCTCGCGCTCGGCTTCATGGCGGTGTTCGGCGCCAGCCGCAACGGCATCATCGTGGCCCTCGGCATGGCCTACATGCCCGTCGCCGTGCGTGTGGTGCGCGGCACGGTGCTGTCGATCCGCGAGCGGGAATTCGTCGAGGCTTCGAAGGTGATCGGCAACAGCGGCATCGTCACCATGCTGCGCCATGTGCTGCCCAACTGTCTGGCGCCGATCATGGTGCTGGCGACGACGATGTTCGGCTGGGTGGTCCTGTCGGAAAGCGCGCTCTCCTTCCTCGGCCTCGGTGTGCCGCCACCGGCGCCGAGCTGGGGCAACATGCTCTCAACAGGCCGCCCCTACATCAACCAGGCGCCGCATATCATCATCCTGCCCGGCCTCTGCATCTCCATCACGCTGCTCGGCGTGAACCTGCTCGGCGATGCGGTGCGCGACTGGCTCGACCCCAAGATGCAGGATTGACCCCATGGCTGGTATCGAGACCGTGCTTTCCGTCGAAAATCTCTCTGTCCGCATGGGGCAGGCCGGCCTTACCGTGGTCGATGGCCTCTCCTTTTCCCTGCCGGCCGGCGAGATGCTGGCGCTGGTTGGCGAATCCGGTTCCGGCAAGACCATGGCCGCCCGCTCCGTGCTGGGTCTTCTGCCGCCGCCCTTCATGGCGACGCCCGAAAGCCGCATCCGCTTCAGGGGCACGGATCTCGTCAGCGCGCTGCCGGCAAAGATGCGGGAAGTCCGCGGCGCGGGCATCGGCATGGTGTTCCAGGAGCCGATGGTCTCGCTCAACCCCGCCATGACGATCGGCCGGCAGATGGCCGAAGGTCTGGCGCTGCACAGGAAGCTCGGCAAGGCCGAGATCCGCGACAGGAGCCTTGCCATGCTGGAGCGCATCCGCATCCAGGATCCGGCGCGCTGCCTTGCCGCCTTCCCGCATGAATTTTCCGGCGGCATGCGCCAGCGTATCATGCTCGCCTCCGTCATGCTGCTGAAGCCGGCGCTTCTCATCGCCGACGAGCCGACCACGGCGCTCGACACGCTGATCCAGCGCGACGTGCTCGACCTGATGGTGGAGCTGACACAGGAAAACAACACCGCGGTCCTCCTCATCAGTCACGATCTTGGCATGGTTTCGCACTACGTGCGCAACGTCGTGGTCATGCACAAGGGCAGGGCGGTGGAGCAGGGCGACAGCAAGGATGTGCTGCATGCCCCGAAACACGACTACACGCGGCGTCTCGTCGACGCCCTGCCGCGCCGCAGCGCCGGCGGCAGCCGGTCGGCAAGCGCGCCGGCCGAGGCGCTGATCGAGCTCAAGGACGTGGTCATCGATTATCCCGGCCGTGCAAAGCTCTTCGGCCGGGCGGCGGGAAAACGCGCCGTGCATGGCGTCGATCTCGCCATCAACCGCGGCGAGACGCTGGCGCTGGTCGGCGCTTCCGGCTCCGGCAAGACGACGCTCGGCCGGGCGATCGTCGGACTGGTGACGCCTTCCGGCGGCACGATGGCCTTCCGCGGTGCGCCGCTTGCCTACCGGAACGATGCCGGCGGCCGTGCGCTGCGCCAATCGATCCAGATCGTCTTCCAGGACCCCTATTCCTCGCTCGACCCGCGCCAGCGCATCGCGGAGATCGTCGGCGAGCCCTTGAAGCTCGACCCGGCGATGGATCGCGGAAAGCGGCAGGCGCGGGTGGAGGAGGTGTTTGCCGAGGTCGGCCTTGCGCCGGAGCTTGCCGGCCGCTTTCCGCACCAGCTCTCGGGCGGCCAGCGCCAGCGCGTGGCGATTGCTCGTGCCATCGTCAGCCGCCCCGCCTTCGTCGTGGCCGACGAACCGGTTTCGGCGCTCGACATGACCGTGCAGAAGCAGATCCTGAAACTCTTCCGCGATCTTCAGGCGCGCTACGGCTTTGCCTGCCTGTTCGTCTCGCACGATCTCGGCGCGGTGGAGCAGGTGGCCGACCGGGTCGCCGTGATGGAGAACGGCCGCATCGTCGAGATCGGCACGCGCGACGACGTCTTCGACCGGCCGCAGCACGCCTATACCCGCCGCCTGCTCGACGCCGCCATGCTGCTCGACCGCACCTTCGCAGGCACGGATGGCGCAGGCAGCCACCGCCTCCTGTCAGGGGCGGCAGGCCTTTAGATTTTCGATACGGAGAGGAGACCATCCATGCGCAATGTCAGCGGTCACGGCCAGAAGCTGTCCTATTACGATTTCGGCCATACGACCGTCTATGCCTCGCGGCTCGACCAGCGTTTCCCCTATTGCGCCTATGTACCCGACGACTACGAGGAGGATGGCGAGAAGACCTATCCGCTTGCCGTCATCGTGCATGGCACGGAGCGTGGCATGCAGGCCTATCGCGATGCCTTCGCCGATTTTGCCGAAGCCAACGGCGTCATCGTGCTGTGCCCGCTCTTCCCCGCCAACATCTGCTTCCCGGGCGATCTGTCGTCCTACAAGATGCTGCGCGACGGCGACCTGCACTATGACGCCATCATGCTCGATATGATCGCCGAGATGCAGGAAAAGTACCGCATCGAGGGCGACCGGGTGATGATGTACGGCTTTTCCGGTGGCGGCCACTTCACCCACCGGTTCCTCTACCTCCATCCCGAGCGCCTGCTCGCCGCCTCGATCGGCGCGCCCGGCGTCGTGACGCTGCTCGATTTCGACCATGATTTCTGGGTCGGCGTGCGCAATTTCGAGACGGTCTTCGGCAAGCCGATCGATCTCGACGCGATCCGCAAGGTCGCCGTGCAGATGGTGATCGGCGGTGACGACCTGGAGACCTGGGAAATCACCATCTCGCCCGACGACGACTGGTACATGCCGGGCGCCGATCTGGCCGGCGCCAACCGCAACGACCGCATGCGCGCGCTGAAGAAGAGCTTCGAGCAGCACGGCATCGGCGTGCGGCACGACATCGTGCCGGGCATTGCCCATGACGACCATCAGCTCATCGGCAAGGTCAAGGATTTCTTTGCAGAAACGCTGGGCGCAATCCGCGAGCGCTCCTGACGATAACAAAGCGGGGAACACCAGGAGATCATCATGAAACGGACATTTCTGATTTCGACGGCGCTGGCGGCTGGCCTGCTGCTTGGCGTCTCGGCCGAGGCGGCAACGCTGAACATCCGCATCAATGCCGATATCCGCAGCACGGAAGGCATCGACCGTGATGCCAACACCGACACCGTGCTGCACCATGTTTTCGAGACGCTGGTCGGCTTCCGCGCCGATCTCAGCATCGGCCCTGCGCTCGCCGAAAGCTGGGCCGTTTCGCAGGACGGCAAGACCTATACGTTCACGATCCGCGAGGGCGCGACCTTCCACAACGGCGATCCCGTCACATCGGCCGACGTCAAGTGGAACTGGGACCACCGCGTCGCGGCCGGCGCCGAATGGTTCTGCAACGCCTTCTACGACGGTTCGCAGGGCCTGAAGGTGGAGGCGCTGGAAACGCCCGACCCGCGCACCGTCGTCTTCCGCATCAACGAGCCGAATGCGCTCTTCCTCGCCCAGCTCGCCAACATCCAGTGCAACGGCTGGGTCGCCAGCCCGAAAAATGCAGGGCCGGATGGCAAGTGGATCGAGGGCAGCGCGATCGGCAGCGGTTCCTTCAAGCTGAAGGAATGGGTGAAGAGCCAGTACATCACCCTGGAGAAGTACGACGGTTACAAGCCGCCGAAGGAAAAGGCGAGCGGCTATGCCGGCGACCGCACGGCACTGGTCGATGAAGCGAAGTTCATGATCATCCCCGACACGTCGGCCGCCGAGACCGCACTCTTCGCCGGCGAGATTGACGTGCTGCCGAACTTCGAATCCCAGCGCATCGAGGATGCCAAGGCACGCGGCCTGCAGGTCATGACGACTTCAGGCCTCTCGCTGACGCCACTCCTGATCCAGACCACCGATCCGCTGATGTCGAACGTCAAGCTGCGCCAGGCGATCGCCCATGCCATCGATTTCAAGCAGATCGCTGCCGCGCGCACGGCGAACCTTGCCGATTTCAATCCCTCCGGCGTACCGCAGGCGAGCGCCTTCTTCGACGAGGACTTCCTGAAATGGCCGGCCTACGATCCGGAGGCCGCCAAGGCGCTGCTCGCCGAGGCCGGTTACAAGGGCGAGGTGATCAAGATCCAGACCAACACCCGCTACCAGGGCATGTATGAAAACAGCATCCTGGTGCAGGCCATGCTGGCAGGCGCAGGCATCAATGCCGAGCTGGAGGTGTTGGACTGGGCCGCACAGCTCGACAACTACCTCGCGGGCAAGTTCCAGCTGCAGTCCTTCGGCTATTCCGCACGCCTCGATCCCTCGCAGTTCTACGGCGTCATCATGGGCGACAAGAAGGTCGAGCCGACGGCGCAGTGGGACAATCCCGAGGCCTGGCAGCTCTATCTGAAGTCGACCAAGACGACGGATTTCGAGGCGCGCAAGGCGGTCTTCAAGGAAATCCACGCGCTGATGGCCAAGGACCTGCCGATCCTCGGCCTCTATTATGAACCTGTCGTCGCGGCAGTCGGGGCCAAGATCGAAGGCTTCGACGTCTGGGCGGCCGACAAGGAGCGGGCCTGGGGCGTGAAGAAGAACTGATCCCACCCGTCGGGCGAGGGCGGCAATCCAGGAGCGATTCCCGCAACCGGAGCAATGGCCAAAAGGCTGTGGGCCGTCCTAGCCTGTCTTCATCTCGTCGTCGGGACGCCCATCGCGCCCCGACGACCGCATCCCGTCAGGAGAAAATCATGCGTACCGAAGATCTTCCCGTCATCGACTGCCCGAAGGCGCCGCTTGCCCGCGGGCGGGCGCATGGCGAGGCGCTGCGTGGCACGATCGCCGACAAGGTGGAGCGCTGGCAGGCGGCGATCGGCAAGGCCTATGGCCGGCCGGCGGCGGCCTTCCTGCCCGTCTTCCTGACGGTGACGGACTTCCGCACGGCAATCGCCGTCCATACGCCCGATCTTCTCGAGGAGGTGCGCGGCATTGCCGAAGGTGCCGGCATATCCGAGGAGACGGCCTATGCCCTCCAACTGATGGACGAGGAATGGTGGTTCGGCGGTTTCGACGGCGAGGGCCATTGCAGCAGTCTTGCCGTTGCACCGGCAGAAGGGCGCGACACGATTGTCGGCCAGACCATGGACCTGCCACGCTGGCACGATGGCGCACAGGCCGTGCTGCGGCTCGATGACGGCGACAGCGAAACGCTGGTCTACACCTCCGCCGGCCTGATCGGCCTGATGGGCGTTTCCGGCCGCGGCCTCGGCATCTGCGTCAACACGCTTGCCCAGCTTGCCTACAGCCCGCACGGGCTTCCCGTCTCCTTCGCCATGCGCGGCGCGCTGGCGCGGAAAGACGCGGCAGCGGCGGCGGACTTCCTCTCCCGCGTCCCGCATGCCTCGGGTCAGAATTTCCAGGTCGGCGACCGGAACGGCATCCGCACGCTCGAATGCGCGGCGGGTGGCGTTGCCGAGATCGCCATTGCCGATGGCCTGTCGCTTCACACGAACCATCCGCTCGCCAATACGCGCGTCGCGCCGAATGCCAGGCTGGAGGGCGGCAGCGACTCGCGCACCCGCCTTCGCAGCCTCCATACCGATTTTTCCCGCGGCGGGCCGGTGAATGCCGAAACCGTAAGACGCGCCCTTTCGGCGCAGCGCAAGGGCGGCGCCGTCTCCATCGTGCCGAAAGGCCCGGCACGTACCGACACCAAGCTCGGCCTCATGCGCCAGATGACGGTCGGTGCAGTCGTTTACGAGATCGGCAAAACGGTGTC
Source organism: Shinella sp. HY16 (assembly GCF_028534175.1). Lineage (NCBI taxonomy): Bacteria > Pseudomonadati > Pseudomonadota > Alphaproteobacteria > Hyphomicrobiales > Rhizobiaceae > Shinella > Shinella sp. HY16. The sequence goes on from NZ_JAHYXL010000001.1 coordinate 570,529, forward strand.
GCTCTCCGTCGCCGCGGGGCCGCCGAGCGCCGAAAGCTGGCGGCGGCTGGCGGTGCGCGGCTGAGTATCTCGGCCGTGCCGGCACGAGATGCGCAAACGCTCCACCCCGCCTTTCAGCGGTTGATCTGATGGCGGAGGGTGGAGCGGGGGCGTCGAGGCGTCATGCGCGATGGCACGGCATGCGCCGAAGGGGCATCAGAGGCACTGAATGATGCAGATGCCGGCGCAGGCCAGCCAGCACTGATAATCAGAGCCGCAATAGATGCATTGCGGGGCGCATCTCTTGATGCAGTCCCAGTTTATCAGCGGCTGGATTTGCGAATCCGTCTTGCCGTAGTCCAGGTGAACTTCACAACCCATGGGTTGTGTTATGTCGTTGCATTTTATGGTGAGCGTCGCCTCGAATTTGAAAAGCCCTCCGTCGAAGGGATCAAATTTGATATCGGCGACCATCTCAACTTTCGGGTATTTTATCTCGAGCTTGCGTATTTTTATGTCAAACGCACCGAAGCTGCCCATCTTTTGGCATATGATGACGCTTCTCATGTCCGATTTGTCGTGACTTAAGAATTCGATCGCAGTAACGTTTTCCGCGCTGAGAATGGAAGCTTTCAGGTTTCTGTTGTTCAGAAGGTCCGCTCTGTTGGCCAATGCCTTTTGACGGATGATGTCGACCGATTCCGGATTCAGTCTTCTGATGCTAGACTGCGATGTGCCGCAGCATCCTCCAGTTCCACACATTTCAATCCCTCCTCAAACCCTATGATCAGGGTGGGATATGATTAACACCTTGCGGTTGATTGTAAATAATACACAACGTAAAATTGTTAAAATTTTTACGCGAAATGCATGTACGCGCCGCGGGCTTTTCTGCCGGATGCTCCACCCCTTCGGCTGCGGGCTTCATGCTGTGAGGAGGCTGGAAAGGTATGCCAATCAAGGCCGTCTGGAGTTTCCCTTTCGGGCGGCATCATCTTCCAGCGAGATGCCGCCCTGCACCCGTCAGGCCGGCAGGGTTGCCAGAAGGGCTTCGTAGGTCGGGGCGAGTGCCCGCAGCTGGGCAGCGGCGGTTGCATCGTCCCGGGCGACCAGCGGATATTGCAGGGAGCCGATGAGCCGGGCCTGACGGTCGAGGATGGCTGCGGCCTGCACCTCGCCGATCTGCGTGAGGCAGGTGGCTGCGTCCGCGGCGCGGCGGGCGCCGACCCGGACGGCGAAGTGGACCAGGTGGTCGCGCAACCCCTCCTCGACGCCCCGTTCGATCATTGCCGCGAGCGCTTCGGCCGCCTCGCCGTTGCCGATCGTTCCCGGCGGCACCTCGCTGACACCCGCGCCGGCCAACCATCTGCGTGCAGCGGGCAAGGCGGCGCGGATGATCTCCGTGTTGGACCTGACGGCGATCCGGCGGAAGCCCGAGCGCAGGGTGAAGGGGGTGCCGTAGTCGAGTGTTTCCGTCTGCCAGGCCTTGAGGAACAGGTCGACCGGCAGCCGCGCATAGGGGAAGCCCTCCGGATCGTGCATCAGCACCGACGTCTCGTCCATCTCGATGACGACGACATAGTGATCCGCGCCGATCGGCCCCATCCGTCCCGGCTGGTGCCGGAGATGACCCATCTCCACGGGGCCGATCCAGACCGGCCCATCGACCAGCGCAGCCTTGAGCGTGGCGAGCGCCGATTGCGGGTCGTCGCCGTGTACGAGATCGGAGGTCCAGCCCAGCGCCGCCAGCGTATCGTCAAAGCTTGCTTCCGGTGTCCAGCAGAATGGATCGAAAAACGGCAGCGTGCCCCGCAGCAAATGCATGCCGAAAGCACTGCTCGTTGCAAATTCAATGACGTTTGTCGGTGGTGAAATTTCACCTAACATCATGGCGAAGGCGTTTGAATAACAATAAGGGCCGGAGCCTGTATAGGGAAAATGCTTCATTTTTACTGTCTCCTTGTTGAAAGAGACGGAGATAGAAGAAGAAATTCGCAAAAATTGTCAACGGTCGCGAATTTCTTTCTTTAAACTGTTGCTATTTCGCCATCGGCCGTGGCCTTGTTGACAGGTGAAGGGCCGCAGGGCGGCGGGAGGGATCATGCGCCTCAACCAGGTGACCGTAACGATGCCGGATCTCGATTCAGGCTGGCGGTTTTATTGCCTGCTCGGCCTCAGGCCCGTCGTCGACGCGCGGCCTCGCTATGCCCGCTTCCTCTGCCCGGAGGGCGACAGCACCTTCTCGCTGCGCCAGGGAGAGGCGGGTGGGGGTGGAACCACCGTCTATTTCGAGTGCGAGGATCTGGACGGGACGGTCAGGGCTCTTGTCGAAGCCGGCCTCCGGTTTGAACGCGGGCCGGAGGATATGAGCTGGCTCTGGCGTGAGGCTGACCTGTTCGATCCCGGCGGCAACCGCATCGTCCTCTACCATGCCGGGGCGAACCGGATCGATCCGCCGTGGCGGATCGACAGGACGTGACGGCGGTAAGCGCCTGCGTTCCTTGAATGCCGGGCCACCCGCAGACTCGCGGGTGGCCCGGCGTGGTCTCAGAATTCCTCCCACTCGCCTTTGGTGTCGAGGGCCGCATTGCCGCTGAAGGCGGCTGCAACCTTGCGGCCGAGCGTGCGGGCAGGGGAGGCAACGGCGGAATCGGCACTCCGCGCGGTGCGCAGGCCGCCTGCACGGGCGGCAGAGGCGCCCTCCAGCCGGAACTGGCTGACCAGCTCGCGCAGGCGCACAGCCTCGTTGGCCAGCGTGTTGGAGGCGGCGTTGGACTGTTCCACCATTGCCGCATTCTGCTGGGTCGTCTGGTCCATGGCGTTGACCGCAGTATTGACCTCGGCCAGCCCGACGGACTGTTCCTTGGCCGATGTCGCAATCGATTCCATATGCGTGTTGATCTCGACGATGAAGCCGCTGATGGTTTTCAGCGCCGAGCCCGTATCGCGCACCAGCTTCACGCCAGTGCCGACTTCGGCGGACGAGTTCTGGATCAGACCCTTGATCTCCTTGGCCGCCTGGGCGGAGCGCTGGGCAAGCTCGCGCACCTCCTGTGCCACGACCGCAAAACCCTTGCCGGCCTCGCCCGCACGGGCTGCTTCGACGCCTGCATTGAGGGCGAGCAGGTTGGTCTGGAAGGCGATCTCGTCGATGACGCCGATGATGTTGGAAATCTGCTGCGAGCTTTCCTCGATCTTGCGCATCGCCTCTTCCGCATGGGAGACGACTTCTGCGGATTCGGCCGCCGAATGGTTGGCGCGGCCGGCGACGTCCTTGGCCTCTTCCGTGCGTTTGGAGGAGTTGGCGACATTGACGGTGATCTCGTCGAGCGCCGCTGCCGTTTCCTCCAGCGAGGCGGCCTGCTGCTCCGTGCGCTTCGAAAGGTCGTCCGTGCCGGCGGCGATTTCTCGGGTGCCGGTGTCGAGCGTCGAGATGGAGCCGGAGATTTCCGAAAGCGTCGTGCCGAGCTGCGCGACGGAGCGGTTGAAGTCGTGGCGCAGGGCCTCGAAATCCGGTGCGAAGGTCTCGTTGAGCTGGAAGGCGAGGTCGCCGGAGGCGAGGCGCTTCAGGCCGGCGGCAAGGCCGGATGTCGCAACACGCAGCCGCTCGGCGGCGTCGGCTTCGGCCTTCTCCTGCATGGTGATGCGTTCGGCCTCGGCCTTCTTGCGGTTTTCCGTCGCTTCCTGCTCCAGCCGCCGGTTGGCGATGGCGCCCTGGCGGAAGACCTCCAGCGCCTTGCCCATGTCGCCGATCTCGTCGTTGTTCCTGGCAAGGTCGATCTGCGTGTCCAGCTGACCATTGGCCACGAGGCCCATGGAATTGCCAAGCTTGTACATGCCGCCGATGATGCGCTTGAAGGTCACGTAGCCGATGATGGCGAGCATCAGCATCAGCGCGCCCATGGCGGCCAGGGTCAGCGACCAGAAGAAGGCGGCGCGGGCGTTGGCGGCGTCGACGGCGCCCTGGGTGCGGTGCTCGAGCTTCACGAAGAAGGCGTCGACCGGCTTCATGATCTCGGCCTTGAACTTGTGGTACTCGGGCGAATCCAGCATGTGCGCCGCCTTGTCCCGGGCCTCCGGTCCTGTCGTGGCGGCATTGTCGACAAGGGTCATCGCCTCGGTCTCAAGCTTGACGAGCGCATCGGAGCGCTTGCCTGCCTCATCGAGCAGGGCGAATTCGTCGTCGGTGAAACCGGCCTGCTTCATCAGGTCGAGAATGGAGATGGCGGGACCGTCCGGGCGGGGTTTTGCCTCGCCACCGGCGACGAAGTCCCAGTAGATGCGGTGGTAGTCTTCCGGTCGTGGCCGGGTCCCGTTGCGGATTTCGATGACGGCGTTGTACTGGTCCTTGTAGGATGCATCCCCCGTTTCGGCATAGGTGCGCACCAGGCGCGTCAGATCGTCGGACGACTGGCGGAAGCCGTCGGCGAGAAGGTAGGACCGGTACTTCTGGTCATAGGCATTCGTCACATCGCCGGCTGCGCCGGTATATTCCCACAGACTGCCCGCGAGGCCGGCAATGGCAATGCCGGTGGCCGAGGCGAGGATGAGGAATTGCGTCTTGATTCTCATGATGGACAGTTCCTGGCGTGGACATGCCTCTTCTGCCGCGTCGAACTCATTTCTGACGTCATGAAGTCATGCCGCACATGAGTGCTATACCCGACGCCATCGTCGGTATGTGTAAAGGATGTGCTTTATAATGGTTAGGGAATCGATAATTCGCCCGAATTTGCCCCGGATTTCAGTATTTTGACAGTATGCATCCGCTGCGTGTATTTCAAGGTTTTCGATCGATGGCGGGTTTTGACGATTGTTATTTATTTTTTCCAAATTTCTTGCCATTTATTTTTTGTATTTCTAGTCAAAATTGAAGTTGTATTTTTGAATCGGCGTAATAGGTTTAATGTTGAAATATAAGAAATATGTACTTTAAATTCGCCGTATGTATGAAGTCCCGCCTTTGTTCGGCCCTTCGCCAGTCAATGTGTTCGATTTAGAGTGTTTTACTCATCCAGAATCCCCGTCGACACGACGCTGCAACAGCTATTGTCGAAGGGTGTGAGCAGTCGGCGCTGTGCCTAGAGCATGCAAAGGCGCGCGAAATCAGGAAGGGTCGGGCGACGGTGCGGGTGATGGGAGATTTTACAACGTCCGGCTGCGCGAAATTGTGGGTTTCGGCGCATTTTTCTTGTCCGGAACGAAGGGGGCATCCAGCAAAATCTTCAAGCGAGGCCTCTTTGCCGCGCTTTCAGGTTCAATGCGTCCTCGCCGGCCTCAGGCGTGCCGGGCCGCGCGATAAAGGGCCGGATCGGGGATCGGTACGGCAGCCATCAGGTTGCGTGTGTAGTCGTCGCCGGGGCTTTCGAAGACCTGCCGGCGTGTGCCGATCTCGACGATCCGCCCGCCGCGCATCACCGCGACATGGTGCGACATCTTCTCGATGACCGCCATGTCGTGCGAGATGAAGAGATAGGCGAGGCCCATCTGCTCCTGCAGTTCCAGCATCAGGTCGAGCACCCGGGCGCGGACCGAAACGTCGAGCGCCGCGACGCTCTCGTCGGCGACGATGAGCTTCGGCTCCAGCGCCAGCGCCCGGGCGATGCAGATGCGCTGGCGCTGGCCGCCGGAAAACTCGTGCGGATAGCGGCCGCCGGCATCCGGCGGCATGCCGACGCGCTTCAGGAGGGCGGCCACCCGGTCCTGCCGTTCGGAGGCATTGCCGACGCCGTGGATGACCAGTGGCTCGGCGATGGCCGCACCGACCGTCATGCGCGGGTCGAGTGAGGCGTAGGGGTCTTGAAAGATCATCTGCGCGATGCGGCGCACGGGGCGCATCGCGGCGGGCTTCAGGCCGTGCGTCTCGTGTCCATCGATCGAAACGCTGCCCGCGAAGGGAATGAGGTTGAGCACGGCCTTGCCGGTGGTCGACTTGCCCGAACCGCTTTCGCCGACAAGGCCGAGCGTCTCGCCCGCCTTGAGGACGAAGGAAATGTCGCTGACGGTGGCGGGGGCGATGCGCGACCGGTTGAACCATCCGGCGCGCGCGCCATAGGTGACGCTGAGATCCTTGACGACGAGGATTGGGTTTTCCGCCGGTGGTGGCGCAGCTTCCGTCAGGCGGGGCGGTCCGTCCGTGCCGGCATGGGCGCCGAGGCGGGGAACGGCGGCAAGCAGTTGGCGCGTATAGGGTTCGGCCGGCCGCGCGAAGATGTCGAGCGCATCGCCGGCCTCGACGATCCTGCCCTGCTGCATGATCGCCACCCGGTCCGCCATTTCCGCGACCACACCCATGTCGTGGGTGATCATCAGGATGGAGGTGGAGAATTCACGCCGGAGTTCGCGCATCAGCGTGAGGATCTGCGCCTGCACGGTCACGTCGAGTGCGGTCGTCGGCTCGTCGGCGATCAGCACCTTGGGCCGGCAGGAGAGCGCCATGGCGATCATCACGCGCTGGCGCATGCCGCCGGAAAGTTCGTGCGGGTACTGCGTCAGCCGGCGCGGCGCCTCGCTCATGTGCACGGCGTCGAGCATTGCGCGGGCAATGGCTTCGGCTCCCTCGGAGAGATCCTCGCGATGCTCGCGGATCGCCTCCACCATCTGGGCGCCGATGGTCATCACCGGGTTCAGCGAGGTCATCGGCTCCTGGAAGATCATCGCGATGTCGCCACCGCGGATCTTGCGCAGCGCCCGGTGCGGAATGCCAAGGATGTTGCGGTCTTCCAGCCGGATTTCGCCGGTCGATACCTTCAGCGAAGCCTTCGGCAAAAGGCCCATGATGGCCAGCGAGGTGACGGACTTGCCGGACCCCGATTCCCCCGCAAGGCAGAGCGTCTCGCCGGCGGCAAGATCGAAGCTCACGCCGTCGAGGATGCGCTTCAGCCCTTCAGGCGTGCGCGCATCGACGGAGAGGTTGCGGACGGAGAGAACCGGGGCGGCCTGATGCGACGTCACGCGAAGACGATCCTCGGGAAGTAGAAGGAAACGACCCAGTTCGGCATGTCGACAATCTCGCTGATCCTGAGATCGCCGCAGACCGAGCAGAGCAAATAGGCATCGACGGGACTGTAGCCGTGCTCGGCGACGAGAAGGTCGATCATGCGCATCAGCGCCTCGCGGGCGCCCGTCATCAGGTCGGGGCCGATGCCGGTCGTGACCTCGTAGCCGGCGCCGTCGAGATGGCGCGTCACGGGCTCGGTCGTCGTGAAACGTGGTGTCTTGAGGTTGGCGCCCTTCACGAGGTCGAGGGTGAGTTCGACATTCATCTGGCTCTCGATCGCCGTTCCGCAGACCTCGCCATCGCCCTGCGCCGCATGGGTATCGCCGACGGAGAACAGCGCGCCTTCGACCTCGACGGGCAGGTAGAGCGTCACGCCCGCCGTGAGGTCGCGGATATCCATGTTGCCGCCGACACGGCGCGGCGGCACGACGGAGTGGAGGCCAGGTTCGGCCGGCGCAACGCCGATCGTGCCGGTGAACGGCTTCAACGGCACGCGCCCGCCGGGTCCGAAGGCGGAGGGCGCCATGCTTGCCGTATCGTAGGACCAGATGTGCAGCGCCGGGTCCTTGAACTGGTCGGCGAGCAGGCCGAAGCCGGGAATGTTCGCCGTCCAGCCGTGGCCGGAGGGATGGAACTTGCGGATCGTCACCTTCAGCGCATCGCCGGGCTCCGCGCCTTCCACATAGACCGGGCCGGAGACGGGGTTCACCTTGCCGAAATCGAGCGCGGCAAGCGTCTCCAGCGTCGAATCACGGCCGAGCTGGCCGCCCGAGGAATCGAGGCATTCGAAGAGGATGGTCTCGCCGGGCCTGGCCGTCAGCGCCGGCGGAAAGGCGCGGTCCCAGCCGAAATTATGCTGCGCGCGGTGGATGGTGTGGGTGCAGGCGACGCACATGGAAGGCCTCCCGGTCGTTTGTTGTTCTTGAAAGCTCTCCCCGCGGGTGCGAGGAGAGCCGGTGGTGAAGGCTCAGGGCTTCACGAAGATCGCGTCGTAATTGATGACGCGCGTCGGATCGATGTAGATGTTGTCCGGCCCGCCCATGCGCAGCGACTTGGCGACGACGCGACGCTCGTTGATGACGGGCACCCAGGGCGCATCCGCCATGATGTCGGTGAAGATCTTGCCCCAGGCTGCCTGGCGCTCCGCCGCCTTGGCCGGGTCGGACATGGCATCGGCCTCCGCGGCGCGCTTGTCGATCGCCTCGTTGCAGTACCACGGCCAGTTCCAGCCGCCGGAGACGGCGCCCGAGCAGCCGAGGATCGGGCCGTAGAAGTTGGACGGATCCGGGAAGTCGGCGATCCAGCCCATGCCGCCGGACCAGATCATCGGCGCTTCCCCCTCGGTGCCGCCGGCGGCGATCACGTTGCCCTGCGCCAGTGCCCGCACCTCGGCCTTGATGCCGATGGCAGCGAGATCCTGCTGGATCGCCTGGGCGATGCGCGGTTGCGGGTCGGTGTTGGTGGAATAGAGCACCGTCTCGAAACCATCGGGATGGCCGGCCTCGACAAGCAGGGCCTTGGCCTTTTCCACGTCAAAGGCATAGCCGGTGAAGGCCTTGTCGTAGCCCGGCATCAACGGCGGCAGGATTTGATTGGCCGGCGTTGCGCGGCCGTTCAGAATGCGCGTGATGCGCTCCTTGTTGATCGCCATGTTGACGGCCTGGCGCACCTTCACGTCGTCGAAGGGTTTTACCTTGGTGTTGAGCGTGATGTAGCCGGTGTGCAGTTGTTCGCCGTCGACGATCATCGCCGCGCCATCGGGCGAGTTCTTGATCTCCAGGAACTTTGCCGGCGGAATGCCGTCGCCGGCAATGTCTACCTCGCCCTTCTGCAGGCGCAGGAGCGCGACGAGAGGCTCCTGGCCGACTTCGATCGTCACCTTGTCGACATGCGGCACGTCCTTGACGAAATAGTCGGGGTTGCGTTCGAAGACGAGCTTCTGGCCGATCGTCCAGTCCTTCAGCACCAGCGCACCGGAGCCGACCGGCTTCTTGCCGAAGTCGCCGGCCGCCGCGTCCACCGCTTCCTTCGGCACGACGGAGGCGAAGTTGATCGCCATGACGTGCAGGAAGGTCGCATCGGGCCGCGAGAGGCGGAAGACGACGGTCGCATCGTCAGGCGTCTCCACGCCCGAAAGCACCTCGGCCTTGCCGCCCGTCAGGTCGTCGAAACCCTTGATCGCGCCGAAGAAACCGGCGCCGGGGCCCTGCGTCTTCGGGTTGACGGCGCGCTCGATGGAATATTTCACGTCCGAGGCGACGATTTCGCGGCCGTTGGTGAATTTCACGCCCTTGCGCAGCTTGAACGTATAGGTGAGCCCGTCGGGCGCGACCTCGAAGCTCTCGGCAAGCGAGGGCACGAGGTTGGCGGTGCCGGGCTCGTAGTCCATCAGGCGCGAGAACAGGCTCTTGATCATCGACCAGTTGACCCAGTCATAGCCGATATGCGGGTCGAGCGTGGTGATGTCGTCCTTGTAGGTGACGACGATCTCGCCGCCCTGCGCGGGCGTTTCGGCCTTGGCCGAGAGTGCGGAGAAGGCGAGCACGGTCGCCGTTGTCGTTGTCAGTAACCAGCGATTGAACATTTTTCGTTCCCCTTTTTGGTTTCAATGCGAACGGATACGCGGATCGATCATCGGCGCGATGAGGTCTGCGACGAGATTGCCGACGATGATGGCGAAGGCGGAGGTGAGCGTGACGCCCATGATGATGGGAATGTCGACCTGCTGGATCGCCTGCCAGGCAAGTTGGCCGATGCCGGGCCAGCCATAGACCGCCTCCACGACCACGACCCCGCCCATGAACTGGCCGATATCGATGCCGATCATCGCGACGACGGGCAGGATGGCGTTGGGCAGGGCGTGGCGCAGCACCACGCGCCGGCCGGACAGCCCCTTGGCGCGGGCGGTGCGGATGAAGTCCTGGCTGAGAACGTCGATCATCGCCGAGCGCGCCATGCGCGCATACCAGCCGGCGCCGAGAATGCCGAGCGTCATGGCCGGCAGCACGACATGGGCGGCCGTGCCGTAGCCGCTCATCGGGAACCAGCCGAGCGTTGCGGCAAAGACGTAGAGCAGCAGCAGCGCGACGACGAATTGCGGGGCGGAAACGCCGACGAAGGCGGAGGCCATGACGAAGCGGTCGATCGCCCCGCCGCGGTTCAGCGCAGCGACGATGCCGAAGGTGAGGCCGAGCAGCACTTCGACGAAGATGCCGGCCGCCATCAGCGTCAGCGTCGCCGGCAGACGGGCGGCGATCAGCGTGGCAACCTCGGTCTTTTGCGCATAGGACCGGCCGAGATCGCCCTGGACGAGATTGCCGAGATAGCTGAGGAACTGGGTCAGCAGCGGCTGGTCGAGGCCGAGTTCACGGCGGATGTTTTCCACGGTCTGCGCCGTCGCGCTGCGCCCGGCGAGCATGCGGGCAGGGTCGGCCGGCAGCGCATAGAGCAGCACGAAGGTGATGGCGGCAACGCCGAGCAGGATCAGGCAGGACTGGACGAGGCGTTTTGCCAGAAGCTTTGCCATCAGCCGCGGCCTCGCTGGGTCGGGTCGAGGATGTCGCGCAGCGCGTCGCCCACCAGGTTGAAGGCGAGCGCCGTCAGAAGGATGACCGCGCCGGGGAAGAAGACCAGCCAGGGCGCCGCCTGGAAATAGCTCTGGCTCTCGAAGATGATGTTGCCCCAGGAGGGGTCCGGCGGCTGCACGCCGATGCCGAGGAAGGAGAGGGTGGCTTCCAGGAGCACGGTCGTCGCGATGCCGAGCGTGCCCCAGACGATGGCGGTCGGCACGAGATGTGGCAGCACATGCCGGAGCACGATGCGCGCATTGCCGGCGCCGAGCGCCCGTTCGGCCATGATGAAGTCGCGCTCCACCAGCCCGCGCGTCTCCGTATAGACGATGCGTGCCACCTGCACCCAGTTGACGAGCGCGATGACCATGGCGACGATCCACAGGCTCGGTTTCAGGATGGCGGCAAGCACGATGGCAAGCAGCAGTGCGGGAAAGGCCATCATCAGGTCGGTGAAGCGCATCATGATGCCGCCGACCCAGCCGCGCATGTAACCCGCCGTGATGCCGACGAAGAGGCCGATGGTGACGGCGACGCCATTGGCGACGAGGCCGATGATCAGCGAGGTGCGGGCGCCGTAGAGCAGGCGCGAGAGCAGGTCGCGGCCAAGCGTGTCCGTGCCGAGCAGGAATTCCCCGCCGGGCGGCATCGGCGCGCCCTCGATCGTCAGGCCTTCGAACATCTGGTTGTCAGGCGCATAGGGCGCCAGCCATGGCGCGGCGATGGCGGCGATGACCACGGCAAGAACGATGACAAGACCGAACACCGCCGCGGGCTGGCGGCACAGTTCCTTCAGCACCCGCATCAACCGACCTCGCGCAGGGATTCGGAGCCGCCGAGGAAGAAGGCGGCGAGCTGTTCGATCGGCAGGCGGCGGCGCATGGCGCAGTCGCGCAGGATCGCATAGGCACGCTCCTCGTCGATATGACGTTCGGCGGCAAGGCGGGTGACGGCGGCAAAGACGAGAGGCCGCAGTTTCAGCCGCTCCTCCAGATGGGCGATGCGGCGGCGCGTCTCCAGACGCTCTTCATGGAGAGAGACGGCGAGCACCATGGCGGGATAGACGGTCGAGGCGGAAACCGGTTTCGGGATGATCGCGCCGGCGCCGTGGCGCAGCGCCCAGGCAATGCGGCCCGGCGCTTCCGATCCGAGCAGCGCGACGACCGGGCGGGCCGGCGCGGCGTCTGAGAAGGGCAAGAGCTCGTCCCAGCCCCGGTCGGCATCGATCAGCACGAGATCCGGCAGATCGGCCGTGGAAAGCGGCGTCCATTGCACGGTCACCGAAACGCCGAGCAGGCCGAGCTGGCGACGCAGACGATCCGTGTTGCCGTCCGCCTCGCTGAGGATGACGGCGCGCCAGCCGGTAAAGTTCGGGGTCTTCAGCGTCATGACACGATCCTCAGGCGTGGGGCGGGCCGTGTCGTGGCGCCCGTCAGATAGGGATCGGCGGCGAGTGCCGGGGCGGCGGCGATGACGTCGAAGCCGTGTCCGTCGTTGATGCGGCCGAGCAGGAAGGGCAGGGCCGCATGGTTGGTCGCCGCATCCACCCGCATGTCGCCGAAGAGCGAGGGCCAGTCGCGGGCCAGCACCTCGGCGCGCACGCGCTCCGGGGCATCGGAGCCGGCCGCCTCGATCGCGGCGATGCACAGGCTGACGGCGGTGTAGGCGCTGGCGAACAGGCTGGAGACGATACGCTCCCCGCCGCCCCAGTCCCGCAGCCGCGCCTTGAAGGCATGGTTGTCGACCGTGTCGAGCGTGTGGAAATAGGAGGCTGCGCAGAGCTGGCCGGTGGCGACGCCCGCGCCGATGTCCGACAGTTCGCATTCCTGCAGGTCGCAGCTCGCGACGGGGCAGTTCTCCGGCAGGAAGGCGGGGTCGCGCGCGCCGAGCGCCCGCATGGCGGCAAGAAACGCGTAACTGGACGGGCCGACGAGATTGTTGAGCACGAAGCTCGGCCGCTTTTCCGCGATGTCGGCGACGATGCGTTCGACGGCGGTCTCCTCCAGCGGCAGGTAGCGTTCGCCGAGCACCGTGCCGCCGGCATTGTGGATGAGCTCGCGCGCCAGCCGGTTCATCTCCCAGCCCCAGACATAGTTGGCGCCGACGAGATAGGGCCGCGTGCCATGGCGGGGCAGCAGATAGTCGAAGAGCGGGATGAGGTGCTGGTTCGGGCAGCCGCCGATATAGATGACGTTCTCGTTGGCCTCGAAGCCCTCGTAGGGACACATGTACCAGAGCAGGCCGTCGTGCTTCTCGACGAGCGGGATGACTTCCTTGCGCGCCGTCGAGGTGATGGTGCCGATGATGTGCCGGCAGCCTTCGTCGCGGATCAGGCTGCGCGCGCCCTCCAGATAGGCGGCAAGGTCTGCCCGTGGATCGAAATAGGCGGGCTCGATACGGTTCCCGCCGCGCTGGCGGTAGTCATGGAAGGCGAATTCCGCGCCGTCGCGGGCATCCCGTCCCATCGAGCCATAGGGGCCGGTGGTCGAATAGAGGATGCCGATCTTCACGCGGTCTACCATTGGCCACCAATACAAAAAGCCCACAGCGATGATCCCGGAAGCCGGGTCGCTGTGGGCGCTGTTGCCCTTCGACGAACGAGGTCATGTGAGAGAGGCGGACAAAGCTGCCCGCGCATTGAAAACGATTGAAATACGCTGAAACCGGCTTTGTCAAGCACCCCGCCGTGCGCGGCGGGGGCGGGTCAGGCGAGGCCTTCGGCGGCTGCGTAGGCGCTGAGCACGTCCTTGATGTTGCGGTCGTCCTCGCGTGGCAGCAGGGCGCGCGTGGTGATGGAATCGAGATGGTGCGTCATCAGCTTGGAGGCGACGTCCGCCTTGCCGGCGATCAGGCTGTCGAGCAGCTCCTGGTGCTCGGAGACGGCGCAGTCGGAGGAATGCGGGCGACCGTAGAGCGCCAGGATCAGCGAGCTGCGGGCGACGAGTTCGTTCACGTAGCGGATCAGGCTGGCATTGTTCGTCATCTGCGCCAGGAGGGTGTGGAACTCGCCCGCCAGGCGGATCGAGGTCGCGTGTTCCTTCTTGGCGGCGTCCTCGGCCTGGATGTGGGCAGACAGCGTCTCGATCTGGTCCGGCGTCAATTTGCCGGCAAGGGTCTCGACCACGAGGCGTTCCAGCGCGGCGCGCGTCAGGAACAGGTTGCGGCCTTCCTCGAGTGTCGGCCGCGCCACGGTCGCGCCCTTGTTCGGCCTGAGATCGACGAGGCCTTCCTCGCTGAGGCGAACCAGTGCCTCGCGCACGAGCGTGCGGCTGACGCCGAGCCGCTCGCCGATCGAGTCCTCCGGCAGCTTGGCGCCGGGCGAAAGGGCCTGATCGAGAATGGCGCGCTTCAATGCCCGGTGAACGGCCTGCGAACGACCGCGGCCGGAATCGCCAACTGTCTTTGCCATGCGGCAGTCTCCAGAATCGCAAAAGTAGCGCGCAAATTGCACACAAACGGCAGGCCTGTCCACCGGGGCTGCATTTGGCGCGGGCTCTCCTGCCCGCTTGAGTGGGCTGGCAGGTGGTGGCGTGTGGTCCGTCATTGTCTCCGGCAGGAGATTTTTGCAGATGCAAGGTCGGATATATTGCATACAATAATTGCATCCTTTAAATGGAATTATCGCATGCGTGACTGAGGCGGGCAATTGGCCGTCTTCGGCGCCGGGCGAAGGAAAGCCGGAGAGGAGCGCCGATGGATACCCGCAGCAACGAAATCGAGAAGGGCGAGAGGACCGCCTTCGACTTCACCACGCTCAGCGCGCGCGAGCGCTACAAGCTGATGATCGGTACGATCATTCCGCGCCCCATCGCACTGGTGACGACCGTCGACGAATACGGCCGCTACAACGCCGCTCCCTTCAGCTTCTTCAATTGCCTTTCGGCCGACCCGCCGATCCTTGCCATCGGTGTCGAGAACAACCCGGACATGTCGTTCAAGGACACGGGCCACAACATCCGCATGACGGAGGTCTTCACCGTCAACATCGTCTCCCATGCCATTGCCGAGGCGATGCATGTCTGCGGCACTAAGTATCCGCGCGGCATAGATGAATTGAAGGAAGCGGGTCTGACCGCCATGCCCGGCGAACGCATCGCCGCGCCCTGGATCAAGGAGGCGCCAGCGGCTTTCGAATGCCGCCGTCACGTCACGCTGGAGCTTGGAAAGTCGCGCCAGATCATCATGGGGGAGATCCTTTTCGCGCATTACCAGGAGGGCGCCGTCGACAGCGCCATGCATGTCGATCCGAACGTCATCGACGCCATTGCACGCCTTGGCGGCGACACCTGCTCCACCATTCGCGACCGGTTCGAGATGCTGACGCCCAAGCTCGGCTGATCTGCCCGACGGATCCTCGAAGCCGTGTTTTATGCCCCGCGCCAGCCCACCGGCCCGCGGGGCTTTGTTTTTCCACCGAGGAGCGCACACGAAAATACAATTCTCTCATTGTCAGCTAATTGACAGAAAAATTGTATACGTTATAAAGCTGACATGGCCTGTCAAACGGGCCGGTCCGCGAGGAGTGCGGGCTGGAGGAGGAACAGCGATGATTGAAAAGCGGTGGCTGATTGCCTCCGGCGGAGACGGCTTGTCCGCTCTTCGGGGAGGTGTCTGATGCAGGGGCCGTCCTTCCTTGACCTTGTCGGCTTCGGCCCGGAGGGCTGGGGTGCTGCCTTGCTGATGGCGACCGGCATGACCCTGGCCGTCGCCACCGGTGGCTTCGCTGCGGGTTCCGTCATCGGTGCGGGCGTTGCCGGCGCAAAGCTGTCCCGCAGCCGGGCGCTGCGTGCCTTCGGCGACGGCTATACGACCGTGTTGCGTGGCATTCCCGACCTCCTCGTCATCTATCTCTTCTATTTCGGTGGCAGTGCCGCGCTCGGCGTGGTGGGGCAGCTCTTCGGCGCGGATGGCTTCATCGGCATGCCGGCCTTCCTGACCGGCGTCCTCGCCATCGGCGTCGTTTCCGGCGCCTACCAGGCGGAGGTCTTTCGCGGGGCGTTCAATGCGATCAGCCGCGGCGAACTGGAGGCCGCCCGGTCGGTCGGCATGCGAACGGGGCTGCGGCTGCGCCGCATCATCGTACCCCAGGTGCTGCGCTATGCCATTCCGGGCCTCGGCAACACCTGGCAGTTGGTGCTGAAGGAATCGGCGCTGATTTCCGTCACCGGTCTCGTCGAGCTTCTGCGCCAGTCGCAGATCGCCGCCGGCTCCACCCGCCGGCCCTTCGACTTCTACATCACCGCCGCCGTGCTCTATCTCGTGATCACCGCCGTGTCCTCCTACCTCTTCCGCCAGGCGGAAGCCCGCGCCCTGCGCGGCGTCAGGAGGGCGTGATGGATTTCATTTTCCTCTCGGAAACGTTTCTCAACCTTCTCTCCGGGGTGCCGCTGACACTCAATCTGGCGCTCGTCTCCACGGCCTTCGGTGCGCTGCTTGCGGTGCTCCTGACGTTGATGCGGCTGTCATCCTGGCGCCCGGTCGGTTGGGTCGCGCAGTTCTACGTCTTCGTCTTCCGCGGCACGCCGCTGCTGGTGCAGATGTTCGTCATCTACTACGGCCTCGGCCAGTTCCGTCCGACGCTGCAGACCTGGGGTCTCTGGGTGTTCTTCCGTGAGCCCTATTGGTGCGCCATTTTCGCGCTGAGCCTCAACACCGCGGCCTATGGTTCGGAAATCCTGCGTGGCGGCCTGCAGGCCGTTCCGCACCGGGAGGTTGAGGCGGCGCGGGCAAGCGGCATGTGGGGTTTCCTGCTCTATCGCCGCATCATCTTCCCCATCGCCATCCGCCAGGCGCTGCCGGCCTATGGCAGCGAGATCATCCTCATGGTCAAGGCGACCTCGCTCGCCTCCGTCATCACCATGCTGGAAGTGACCGGCCTTGCCGCAAAGCTCATCTCGCAGTCCTACCGGGCCGTGGAAGTCTTCGTCGTCGCGGGCCTCATCTATCTCGCGCTGAACTTCGTCATCACGCGTCTCGTCGCGCTCATCGAATGGTGGCTGTCGCCCCATCTGCGCCCCGCCCCCACCGTGTCTACCGGAGCTGCGTTGCACCATGCTTGAACCTGCGCCCCTCACTGCCGCCACCACGCCGGCCGTCTCCGTCCGCAACCTGCGCAAGAGTTTTGGCGCGCTCGAAGTGCTGAAGGGCATTTCCTTCGATGCGCGGGAAGGCGAAGTCATCTCCGTTCTCGGCTCGTCCGGTTCCGGCAAGTCGACCATGCTGCGCTGCATCAACATGCTGGAAGTGCCGAGCGAGGGCGAGATCCGCATCGCAGGGGAGGCGATCCGCCTGAAGGACGGTCGCCATGGCCGCCAGCCCGCCGATCTCAGGCAGCTGAGCCGCCTGTGCACGAATGTCGCCATGGTGTTCCAGAGCTTCAATCTCTGGTCCCACATGACGATCCTCGAAAACGTCATGGAAGCCCCGGTCCATGTGCAGAAGCGGCCGAAGGCGGAATGCCGCGAGGAGGCGCTGGAGCTGCTGGCCAAGGTCGGTATCGCCGACAAGCGCGACTTCTATCCGAGCCATCTTTCCGGCGGTCAGCAGCAGCGCGCGGCGATCGCCCGGGCGCTCGCCATGAAACCGAAGGTCATGCTGTTCGACGAGCCGACCTCGGCGCTCGATCCGGAATTGGTCGGCGAGGTGCTGCGCGTCATGCGGGCGCTGGCGGACGAGGGGCGCACCATGCTCGTCGTCACCCATGAAATGGCCTTTGCCCGCGACGTTTCCAACCGCGTCATCTTCCTGCACCAGGGCCTGGTCGAGGAGGACGGCGATCCGGCAGACGTCTTCACGGCGCCGCGCTCGGATCGCTTCCGCAAGTTCATCTCGTCCCATGGCTAGAGCAGCGAGGGCGGCGGTGCCGCTATTTCGGGCCCCGGCTGTAGCCGACGAAGCTCTCGTAGAGGCTGGCGACGCTGTTCAGCCGCTCCTCGACCGCGGGGCCCCGGTGCGCGAAGACGCTGTTGAGCAGGAGCTGCATCAGCGTCCACATACCGGAGGTCGCATCCCAGAAGAGATTGAGGTCCGTCGGAACGGCAAAGACCTCGTCGCCGTAGCTTGCCGCCCAGTCGCAATAAAGGTCAGTGACGATGGTGATCGGCATGCCGCGTTCGGCCGCCTTGGCGGCCAGCAATTGCGACTGTCGGGAGTAGCGTCGCACATCGATCAGCACCAGCGTGCAGCCGGCGGGGTCCGTCAGCAGCACCTCGGCGAAGTTGCCGCCGGCAATGTCGACCAGTTGCACCTCGTCGCGCAGGTAGCGCAGCATGTGCACGAAAGATTCGGCAAGGCCCCGTTCGGTCTGGAAGCCGGCGACGAACACCCGGTCGGCCTCCGCGATGCGCTTGGCCGCCCGGTTCCAGGCCTCCGTATGGGCATGTTCATAGACGCGAACGACCGAAGCGACCGCAAGCTCGAGGCTGCGGGCGAGCGCGTCGTCGGTGGCGCTCTTCTGTTGCAGGTCGCGCAACCGGTCGCCGATGAGCCAGGGGCTGTCGCTGATGTCGTCCTTCAGCCGCTCCTTGAGGTCCTTGAACCCGTCATAGCCGATCGAGCGGCAGAAGCGGCCGACGGTCAGTTCGCTGACGCCCACCTTGTCGGCGACGCTGCGCGAGGTCTCGAAGGGCAGGTTGCTGATATTGGCCAGCATGAAGTTCGCCAGCGCCTTGCCGGAGGCCGACGCCTCCGTCAGTGCGGCCGTGAGCCGCTGCCGCACCGAGCTGTTGTCCATCCAGTTCTCGTTCCGCATGTCGCGCCTGTCCGCCCTTCGTGCCTGCCTGTTCCCCGAATAGCACGACGCGTGGCAGGCGCCAGCATGGTCTGCGGCCGTCGGAGGAGGTCGGTGTCGGGAATGTTATATAGTTGACTTTTAGTGAAATGAAGTCAGAAAACTAACATCCTCTCTCCTCCAGAACGGATTTCTGCCATGACCCCGATAGATCGCCCCGACAAAGATGTGCTCGTGCTTGGTGCCGGCATCATTGGTGTTTGCGTGGCCCTGCATTTGCAGAAGCGCGGAAAGTCCGTGCTGCTTGTCGATCGCCGCGCGCCGGGCGAGGAGACGAGCTACGGCAATGCCGGTCTCATCGAGCGGGCGAGCGTCATTCCCTATGGTTTCCCGCGCGAGATCCCGACCCTCCTGAAATATGCGACGAACCGCTCCGCCGACGTGCGGTTCCGCTGGACCTTCCTGCCGAAGCTCCTGCCCTGGATCGCCCGCTTCTGGTTCGAATCGTCCAGCCGGCGCCTGCGCCGGGCGGCCATGGACATGCTGCCGCTGATCGAGCGCTCCGTCACCGAGCATACGGACCTGATGGCCGAGGCGGGCATCCTGCACCGCGCCCGCCGCACCGGCTGGATGGAGGCCTACCGTACGGAAAGGGCTTTTTCCGCCGCCAAGGTCGCCGCCCGCGCGCTGGATGAATTCGGCATCCGCTATGATTTTCTCGGGCCGAAGGACCTGCAGGCACGCGAGCCGCATCTTGCCGGCAGCTTCGCCGGTGCCGTGCACTGGCTCGATCCCGCGACGGTCGCCGATCCCGGCGGGCTGGTGAAGGACTATGCCGACCTTTTCGTCCGCAAGGGCGGCGAGATCGTCGAGGCCGATGCGTCGACCCTTGCCGAGGAAGAGGGCGGCTGGAGCATCCGCACCAATGGCGGCACGGTGCGGGCCCGCGAGGCCGTGGTGGCGCTCGGCCCCTGGTCGGATGCGGTCTACCGCCGGCTCGGCTATCGGGTGCCGCTCGCTGTCAAGCGCGGTTACCATGTGCATATCGAGCCGGCGGGCGATGCCGTGCTCAATCACCCCGTCGTCGATGTCGAGCGCGGCTACCTGCTGGCGCCGATGACGAAGGGCATTCGCCTCACCACCGGCATCGAGTTCGCCGAGCGGGACGAGGCTCCGACGCCCGTTCAGGTCGATCAGACGGAGCCCCATGCCCGTGCGATCTTTCCGCTCGGCCGCCGCGTCGAGCCGGCGCCGTGGATGGGTGCGCGGCCCTGTCTGCCCGACATGCGCCCGATCATCGGCCCTGCGCCGCGCCACAAGGGCCTGTGGTTCGCCTTCGGCCACAATCATCACGGCCTGACGCTCGGCCCGGCCACCGGGCGGCTTCTGGCGGAAATGATGACGGGCGAAAAGCCCTTTGCCGACCCGGCACCCTACGCAATGAGCCGGTTCGGCTGACGTTCTGGAGATTTGGAGACAGCAATGCGGGAAGAGTTCGTTCTCATCAATGTGCGGCCGAATGGCGAGGCGGCGAAGGATGTCGTCGTCAGGGACGGGCGTTTTGCCGAAATCGTCCCGCACGGTTCCCGCGCCTTTGGCGGGATGCGCGTGGTGGACGGCGAAGGGCTCCTGCTGTTGCCGGGCCTCGTCGACGCCCACACCCATCTCGACAAGACTCTCCTCGGCATGCCCTGGTATCGCAACGATGTCGGCCTCGAACTGATCGACCTCATCGAGAACGAGCGCCGCATGAAGCGCGAGCTCGGCATCGATCCGCAGCGCCAGTCCGCCGCCCAGATCGAGCGTTCCGTCGCAAACGGCACCACCCATATCCGCACCCATGTCGATATCGACACGGAGTACGGCCTTGCCGGCCTCGAGGGCGTGCTGGCTTCGCGTGAGCGTTACCGCGATATCGTCGACATCGAGATCGTCGCCTTCCCGCAGAGCGGCATGCTGATCCGCCCCGGTACGGCGGAGCTCATGGACCGGGCGATGCGCGAGGGGGCGGACGTGGTCGGCGGGCTCGACCCGTCCGGCGTCGACCGCGATCCGAAGGGCCATCTCGACACGGTCTTCGCTCTCGCGGAACGTTACGGCAAGCCGGTGGACATCCACTTGCACGAGCCCGATTCGCTCGGCGTCTTCGCGATCGAGCTGATCGTGGAGCGCACCAAAGCGCTCGGCATGGCGAACCGGGTGACCGTCAGCCACGGCTTCTGCCTCGGCATGCTCGCCGATAAGCCGCTGGCACGGCTCGGCGGCATGATGGCCGAGGCCGGCGTGCACCTGATGACCAAGGGCGGTGCGGCAAGCCCGCGCCCCCCGGTGCTCGATCTTGCGGAAATGGGCGTCAACATCGCCTCGGGCTGCGACGGCGTGCGCGATACCTGGCAGCCCTTCGGCAATGCCGACATGCTCGACCGGGCAGCGATCGTCTCCCAGCGCAACGATTTCATCAACGATGTCCACATCGAGCTGGCGCTCCGCCTGTGCACCTATGGCGGCGCGGCGATGATGGCCATCGAGGGTTACGGCCTTTCGGCCGGTTGCGATGCGAGCTTCGTGCTCGTGGATGCCGAGACGCCGGCCGATGCCGTGGCATCCCGCCCGGTTCGCCGGGCGGTTTACCGGAAAGGGGTTCCGGTTGCCCGGGACGGCGCGCTCGTCGCGGCCTGAGGCAAGGGTGAAGGTTTTCAAACATTGGCTAGGAGGAGTTGCCATTATGTTGAAGTCGCTTGGTAAGACAGTCATCGCCCTCGGGGTGATCCTCGGAGCATCCGCGGCACAGGCCGAGGAGCGCACGATCACGATCGCGACGGAAGGCGCCTATGCGCCGTGGAACTTCACGGAAGCCGGCGGCAAGCTGGCGGGCTACGAGATCGACATGCTGGAGGATCTCTGCCCGCGCATGAAGGTCAAGTGCGAGATCGTCGTGCAGGACTGGGACGGGCTGATCCCGGCGTTGAACGCCGGCAAGTTTGACGCCATCGTCGCCGGCATGCTTCAGACCGAGGAGCGGGAAAAGGTCATTACCTTCTCGCGCAACTACGGCACCGGCTCGGCCGCCTTCCTCGTTCGCAAGGATTCGCCGCTCGCCAACATGCCTGTCGGCAAGCAGGTCGACATGGGCAAGGACAAGGAGGCGGCGAAGGCCGCCGCTGCGGAAATGCTGCCCTTCATGGAAGGCACCGTCATGGGCGGCCAGGGTGCGACGACCGCCGGCCAGATCATGGCAGAACTGTTTCCGGGGATCGAGTTCCGCGAATACAAGTCGACGGAACAGCACGACCTCGACCTTGAGGCCGGCCGCATCGACGGCGTGATGGCGTCCCCCGTCGCGCTCGACCGGACGCTGGAGAAGATCGGTGCCGACCAGGTGGTCTTCGCCGGCACCGAGTTCACCGGCGGCCCGCTCGGGGGCGGCCAGTCGGTCGGCCTGCGCAAGGCGGATACCGAGCTGAAGGCGAAGTTCGACGAGGCGATCAACGCGGCGATCGCCGACGGAACGCTGTCGCGCCTCGCCGTCAAATGGTTCAAGCGCGATATCGCGCCGAAGAAGTAATTTGGCATGGAAAGGCCGGGCCGCGTGAACGCGCGGCCCGTGCATGATTGACAGGACGACAGGACGAGCATCATGACGACACTTCCCGCTTCCGGCCGCATCGACGGTCCGGTCCTTCTCACCGCCCGCTGGGTCGTCGGCCATCGCGATGGGCGCCATGTGATCTATGACGACGGCGTCGTTGTCTTCGAGGGGGACAAGGTCGTCTTCGTCGGGCATGACTATCCGGGGGAGGTCGCCGAGCGCATCGACTACGGCAATGCCATCCTCTCGCCCGGCTTCATCGATCTCGATGCGCTTTCCGACCTCGACACGACCGTGCTCGCCTTTGACAACCAGCCGTCCTGGAAGAAGGGCCGGGTCTGGCCGAAAAGCTACATGGACCGTGCCTACGAGATGTACACGCAGGAAGAGCTGGCGTTCCAGAAGCGCTATGCCTTCGCCCAGCTCATCCGCAACGGCATCACCACCGCACTGCCCATCGCGTCGCTGTTCTACCGTGAATGGGGCGAGACGGATGCGGAATTCTCCGCCGCCGCCGATGCGGCGCATGCGCTTGGCCTGCGCGTCTATCTTGGCCCGGCCTACCGCTCCGGCAACAGTTATGTCGACGAGAACGGCAAGATCGCCTTCTTCTACGACGAGGAGCGCGGCTTCCGCAGCCTTGCCGAATCGCTCGCCTTTGCCGAACGCATCGAAGGGTTGGCCTCGCCGCTGGTGCGCGCCATGCTGGCGCCCGACCGCCTCGAAACCAACACGCCGGATATGCTGCGCCGCACGGCGGATGCCGGCCGCGACCTCGATATCCCGATCCGCCAGCATAGCTGCCAGTCCGGGCTCGAATTCGACCGCATCACCAGCACCTACGGCATGACACCGCTGGAATGGATGGATGCCCTCGGCGTGCTGAACGAGCGCATGCTGCTGCCGCACGGCGAATATGTCGCGGGCACACGCAATGTCGATCGCCCGGGCCGCGACCTCGATATCCTGAAGAATTCCGGCGCGACGCTGGTGCATTGCCCTATCGTCTCGGGTCGCCATGGCGGGTTCATGGACAGCTTTTCGAAGTTCCGCGACATGGGCGTGCGCATCGGCCTCGGCACGGACACCTGGCCGCCGGATTTCATCCAGAACATGCAGGTCGGCATGCTGCTTTCGCGGGTCACGGACGGTTCGATCGAGACGGTACGCTCCGAACACTATTTCGACGCCGGAACGCTCGGTGGCGCGGATGCCCTGCGGCGGCCCGATCTCGGACGTCTGCAGCCCGGCTCGAAGGCTGACATCATCGTCATCGACATGGGACACGATCGTATCGGCCATGTCATCGATCCGATTCAGACCCTGATGATGTCGAGCTCCGGCCGCGATGTCACCGATGTGATCATCGACGGTCGCTTCGTGATGGTCGGTGGCCAGATCCCCGGTTTCGACGCCAAGGCGGAGCAGGCGCGGGCACAGCGCCAGTTCGACGGCCTCTTGGCCCGCTATCCCGAACGCACCTACGGCCATCCTCCCGTCGAGGAGATTTTCTCCGCGGCCTATCCGCGCCTTGGCCGGAAAAGCTAAGGCGCGGGCACAGGTTCCGGCGGCAAGAGAACAGCCGGAACCTGTGCCGCATTCCAGGCGTTTGCTCATCGAAGATCGGGATTGATAATAGTCTATAGATTTACTGTATAAATCTCGCTAGAGTGTCGGCACGGTCTTCGCAGGAGGGAATGCATGACGCTTGAAACGGATGTGGCCATCATCGGCTCGGGCTATTCGGCGGTCGCTCTGGCGCTGAACCTCGTCGATCTCCTGCCGCCCAGGGCGAAGGTCAGCCTTGTTGGCAGGGCCGCCGGGCAGGGGCGGGGCATCGCCTATTCCACCAAGGCGGAATGCCATCTCCTCAACGTGCCGGCTGGCCGCATGAGCCTTTTCGCCGACCGGCCGAACCACTTCCTCGCCTGGCTTGCCGGGCAGGGATACCCCTGGTCGGCCGACGACTTCGTACCGCGCCGCATTTACGGCACCTATGTGCGCGATTGCCTCGACCAGGCGATGAAGCGCACCGGCAACCGTGCCGCGATCACTCTCGTCGATGCCGAGGCGCTGGCGGCGGAAGCCGGGCAGGACGGCGGTCTCGTCTTCACGCTTTCCGACGGCGGGCGACTGTCCGCGCGCGTCTCGGCGCTTTGCACGGGAGCCGGCACGCGCCGCCTGCCGCTGCCGGAGGATATGGTCCCGTCCGCAGCGCGCTCCTTCGTCGTCGAGGATCCCTGGGCGGACGCCTGGTGGGAGCGCCTGCCGGCGGATGCGGACGTGCTATTCATCGGCACGGGCCTTACGACCATCGACCAGTTGCTTCTGCTCAAGCGCCGCGGCTTCCGCGGCACCATGCACGCCCTGTCGCGGCATGGCCTGTTGCCCCAGCCGCATCTTGCCCGCCGGGCCGATCCGGTGGAGACGGCGCTTGTTCCAGGCGGGGGTGAGGTCAGCACGATGCTTGCGGCCCTGCGCCGGCAGGCCGAGGCGGCGCCGGACTGGCGCACCGTCATGGACGGTCTTCGGCCGGCCACGCAGGACCTCTGGAAGGGCTGGAGCGCCGGCCAGCGCAACCGCTTCCTGCGCCATGCTGCCTCCTTCTGGAATGTCCACCGCCACCGCATGGCTCCGGCCGTCGCCGAGGAGATTGCGGCGCTGCGCCGGTCCGGGCAGCTCGTCATCCACCGTGGTCGGCTGGAGGCGCTGCATCTCAAGGACGGCCGGCTTGCCGCCGTTCTCCGCGACGGTACGCCGCTGGCAGCCCATCTCGCCGTCAACTGCACCGGCCTCGATCGATGTACGGTTGCCGCCTCGCCGCTGCTGGCGAGCCTTGCCGCCCACGGTATCCTCCAGCCTGATCCGCACGGCCTCGGCATCCTTGTCGATGACAGGGCTGCGGTTCGTGCCGACGAGGGTACCGGCAGGGCGCGCCTCTACGCCCTTGGCCCGCTCACTGCCGGCCACAGCTGGGAGATCACGGCCGTTCCCGATATCCGCGTCCAGGCGCGCGCCGTCGCGGCGAGCATCAATGCCGAGGTCGTCGCCGGATGACGACGGGCTCCGGCGCCCCGAGCGGCGTGCCGGCTCCACGCCCGCCGCGCGTGGCCTGACGCGATGATCGCGCTGAAATCCAAATATGCCCTGCGTGCGCTCATCGCGCTGGCGCGTGCCGGCCCGGGCGAGACCCTGCAGATCGGCACCATCGCCACACGCGAGACGATCCCGAAAAAGTTTCTCGAGCAGATCCTGCTCGACCTCAAGCATGCCGGTCTCGTTGCCAGCCGCAGGGGCCAGCACGGCGGCTATCATCTGCTGCGGGCGCCGCAGGAGATCGCCTTTGGCGAGGTCCTGCGCATTCTGGAAGGCCCCTTCGTTCCGCTCGCCTGCCTTGGCAATGGCGGGCATCGTCGCTGCGATGATTGCCGCGACGAGCGCCTTTGCGCCGTGCGCCGGGTCTTTGCAAAGGTCGCCGTCGCATCCGGCGAAATCCTCGACGGCACGACGCTCGCGGACGTCCTGTCCGATCCTGCCGACAGGCTGGACGGTGAACGTTCGTCAATTATTCTAGTAAAAAGGTAGAAAATTATCGGACGCTGCGCTATCATGGCGGTCAGGCGTCTCGGATCTTCGCGAGGGAAAGGACAGCGCATGTTCTTCGAAAGGGCCGTCAGGGAAGAAGGCACGCGGCCGGCAGGTCTGTCGGTGATGCGCATCGCGGTGATCGGCGCCGGTCCGTCCGGCCTTGCCACGACCATCGCGCTGATGCGGCGGTTCCACCGCCCTTTCGAGGCCTGGCTGATCGACGCCGAGGACGCACCGGGTGCTTTCGCCGACGGCGCGGCCGGCAGGGCGTTGACGACGGAGCCGGCGCGCGATCTCTCCGTCGTGCCGGATCGCCCGGAGGATTTCTGCGACTGGCTGAAAACGGGTCTGCTCTCCGGCGGTGTCGTCTCGGCGTTGCGTGGGGCGCAGGACCTGCATGTGCCGCGCAGCCTGTTCCGTGACTATGTCATGGCCCGCTTCGCCGAGGCATTGAGCCTGCGCCGGGACGTGCGCATCCGCACGTTCCGCGGCGCCGTGCGCCATATCGGCGCTTGCGGGGAAGGATTGCGTGTCGCGTTTCGCGACGGGGAGCATGCGGATTTCGCCCATGTCGTGGTCGCCACCGGTTTCGGTATTGCCCAGCGCGAGGCCGCGTCCTGGCGCGATGCGCGGGCGGCGGCCGAACGGCTGTCGCAGGCAAAGGCTCCATCACCGCTGACGCTGGTTGGCAACGGGCCGCGCCTTGCCGCCATCCTGCTCGATCTGAGGGCAGGGGGGTATGCCGGCGAAATCCATGTCGCCGCCGCGGCTGGCCGGCTGCCGCAGCCGCATGGCCATGGCGAAGGCGGTGTGACACTGGGCGTGCCGCCGGCCACCCGTTCCCTGAAGGACGCCTTCCGCTACATCCGCAGGGAATGTAGCGCCGCGGAAGCGCAGGGCGGCGGCTGGCAGACCGTCGTCGATGCCGCTTCCGCCCGCCTGTCCGTCGTCTGGCGCCATCTGCCCCGGGCGGAACGCAACCACTACCGGCGCCATCTCCTGCGCCTGCACCGGCACTTTTCCGTCCGCATCGCCCGGGATATCCATCGACGCCTCGCCGGCGAGTTCGAAACGGGTCGCACCCGCTTTGTGCCGCCCTGCGATCCGAAATCCGCCGGCGAAAACACCATCGACTGTCGCGAGACCCCTTCCGCCCGGGCACTTGCCGGCCTGCTCGGCCGCGACGTTGCGGCGCTCACCGTCGACGATTGCGGCCGCCTCGTCAGTCACGACGAGGTGCTGTGCGGCCTGTCCGTCGTGGGCGCCGTCGCCTCCAGCCTGCGGCCGGGCCCGTTCACCTTTGCTGAAACGGTGCGGCAGGCCTACCGGGCGGTTCTCGATATCCAGACGCAGGGCCTTGCCCACGTCTCGCAGCGCTGACGGCGCATCCGCCGCGAAAA
The DNA here is from genome assembly GCF_028534175.1 of Shinella sp. HY16. NCBI lineage: Bacteria > Pseudomonadati > Pseudomonadota > Alphaproteobacteria > Hyphomicrobiales > Rhizobiaceae > Shinella > Shinella sp. HY16. Next base: position 597,383 of record NZ_JAHYXL010000001.1, read on the forward strand.
AAAGTTTGGGCGAGGCGGCGAAGCCGGCGGTTTTTCGCGGATGCTTTTTGCGCGCGAGGACGGATTGGCCGGATGAAATGTTCGCTGCCTGCCGGAATCCACAGGTCGTCCGTTGCGTGCTTCCGGCCGGTTTGAAACCCGTTTTGCGAGTTGCAGAGGCATTGTTGACTAACTCTACTAATTCACTAGGGTTTATGTGGGATAGAAATCCAAGGAGGTTGGAGATGTCGATATTGGCCAAACGGTTCGGGGCTTTGATCGTGGGTGTCGGGCTTGCGCTCGGCGGGGTGACGGGGGCGTTCGCCGAGACGACGCTGCTCAACGTCTCCTATGACCCGACGCGCGAGCTCTACAAGGATTACAACGAGGCCTTTGCCAAGCATTGGAAGGCAGAGACCGGCGAAGACGTCACCGTGCAGCAGTCGCATGGCGGCTCCGGCAAGCAGGCCCGCGCGGTGATCGACGGGCTGGAAGCGGACGTGGTGACGCTGGCGCTCGAAAGCGATATCAACGCCATCGTCGAAAAGACCGGCAAGATCAACAAGGACTGGCGCACCCGCCTGCCGAACAATTCGGCGCCCTACACCTCGACCATCGTCTTCCTGGTGCGCAAGGGCAACCCGAAGGGCATCCAGAACTGGGGCGACCTTGTGAAGGGCGACGTGCAGATCGTCACTCCGAACCCGAAAACCTCGGGCGGCGCCCGCTGGAACTATCTCGCAGCCTGGGCCTGGGCAAACCAGGAGTTCGGCGGCGACCAGGACAAGATCAAGGCTTATATCGCCGAGCTCTTCAAGCGTGCGCCGGTCCTCGATACGGGTGCCCGCGGTTCGCTGACCACCTTTGCCCAGCGCCAGATCGGCGACGTGCTGCTCGCCTGGGAAAACGAAGCCTATCTCGCCGGCGCGGAATTCGGGGCGGACTCCTTTGATATCGTCGCTCCGCCGATCTCGATCCTCGCCGAGCCGCCCGTCACGGTGGTCGACGGCAATGTCGATGCCAAGGGCACGCGCAAGCAGGCCGAGGCCTATCTGGAGTACCTCTATTCCGAGGAAGGCCAGAACATCGCGGCGAAACACTTCTACCGGCCCTCGAAGCGCGAGGTGGTCAAGCCGGAGTTGCTGCAACAGCTTCCCGACATTAAGCTGGTGACGATCGACGACCCGATCTTCGGCGGCTGGGTGAAGGCACAGCCCGAGCATTTCGGTGATGGCGGCGTCTTCGACCAGATCTACAAGCCGGGGAACTGAAACCTTTGACGACATCTGCTGCTGCTTCCGGGCGGTGGCGACTGAGACAGCCGAGTGTCATTCCGGGTTTCGGACTGACGCTCGGCTTTTCGCTCGCTTACCTGACCCTCATCATCCTCATCCCGCTCGCCGGCCTCGTCTGGCGGTCGGCCTCGCTGTCCGGTGCGGAATTTCTCGCAATCCTCGCCGATGAACGCACGCTCAACGCCCTGAAGGTCTCCTTCGGCACGGCCTTCATCGCGGCACTCGTCAATGTCGTCTTCGGCGTCATCGTCGCCTGGGTCATCGTGCGCTACGAGTTCCCCGGCCGGCGCATCGTCGATGCCATCGTCGATCTGCCTTTTGCGCTGCCGACGGCCGTCGCCGGCATCGCGCTCGCCGCGCTCTATGCACCGAACGGCTGGATCGGCCAGATCCTCAACCTCGTCGGCATCAAGGCGGCCTTCAATCCGACCGGCATCGTCATCGCGCTCGTCTTCATCGGCCTGCCCTTCGTGGTGCGCACGGTGCAGCCGATCATGGAGGAGATCGACAGCGAGGTGGAGGAGGCGGCCGCGACCCTCGGCGCCAATCGCTTCCAGACCGTCTTCCGGGTCCTGCTGCCCGGCCTTGCGCCAGCGATCCTCACGGGCTTTGCGCTGGCCTTCGCCCGCGGCGTCGGCGAATATGGCTCGGTCATCTTCATCGCCGGCAACATTCCCTATGTTTCGGAAATCGCGCCGCTGCTCATCGTCATCCGCCTGGAAGAGTTCAACTACGGCGCCGCGACGGCGATCGCCACCATCATGCTGGGGATCTCCTTCGCCATGCTGCTCGTCATCAACCTCATCCAGGCCTGGAACCGCCGGAGGTATGGCCATGGCGCATGAGACCTCCCGCCGCCTGCGCTCCCCGACGACGGAAGCGCCGTTCGCCCGTTACAGTCTGATGGCGCTCGCCTTCCTGTTCCTGGCGCTCTTCCTCATCCTGCCGCTCGTCGCCGTCTTCATCGAGGCCTTCCGCAAGGGGGCGGGCGAGTTCTTTACCTCGCTCGGCGATGCCGACACGATGGCCGCCATCCGCCTGACGCTGCTCGTCGCCGGCATCGCCGTGCCGCTCAACCTCGTCTTCGGCGTGGCGGCGGCCTGGGCCATCGCCAAGTTCGAATTCAAGGGCAAGGCGTTCCTCACGACGCTGATCGACCTGCCGTTCTCGGTCTCGCCGGTCATTTCCGGCCTCGTCTATGTGCTGCTCTTCGGCGCCGGCAGCGCGCTCGGCCCCTGGCTCAAGAGCTACGGCATCGAGATCCTGTTCGCCGTGCCGGGCATTGTGCTGGCCACCGTCTTCGTCACCTTTCCCTTCGTCGCGCGCGAACTCATCCCGCTGATGCAGGAGCAGGGCACCGGCGACGAGGAGGCCGCCCTGTCGCTCGGCGCCTCCGGCTGGCAGACCTTCTGGTACGTGACGCTGCCCAACATCAAATGGGGCCTGCTCTACGGCGTGTTGCTCTGTAATGCGCGCGCCATGGGCGAGTTCGGGGCGGTCTCGGTGGTCTCTGGCCATATCCGCGGCCTCACCAACACGATGCCGCTGCATGTGGAGATCCTGTACAACGAGTACAACTTCGTGGCCGCCTTCGCGGTGGCCTCGCTCCTCGCCGCGCTCGCCCTCGTCACGCTCGTCGTCAAGACGGCGCTCGAACTTCACTACGGCGCGGAAATCGCCGCCGGCCGCAAGCATTGACCTGAAAGGCACGCCCGTATGGACGTCAGTGTAAAAAACATCCGCAAGGAATTCGATCGATACCCGGCGCTGAACGATGTCTCGCTCGACATCCGCTCCGGTGAGCTGATCGCGCTTCTCGGCCCCTCCGGCTCCGGCAAGACGACGCTGCTGCGCCTCATTGCCGGCCTCGAGCAGCCGACGCTCGGAAAAATCTATTTCGGAGCCGAGGACGCTTCCCACAAGACGGTGCAGGAGCGTCATGTCGGCTTCGTCTTCCAGCACTATGCGCTTTTCCGCCACATGACGGTCGCCGACAACATCGCCTTCGGCCTCACGGTGCGACCGCGTGGCGAGCGGCCGGACAAGGCGGAAATCCGCCGCCGCGTCGGCGAGCTTCTGGAGATGGTGCAGCTCTCGGGCCTCGAAAAGCGCTATCCGAACCAGCTTTCCGGCGGCCAGCGGCAGCGCGTGGCGCTCGCCCGCGCCATGGCGATCGAGCCGAAGGTGCTGCTGCTCGACGAGCCTTTCGGCGCGCTCGATGCCAAGGTGCGCAAGGAGCTGCGCCGCTGGCTGCGCGAGTTCCACGACCGCACCGGACATACCACCGTCTTCGTCACCCACGACCAGGAAGAGGCGCTCGAACTCGCCGACCGCGTGGTGGTGATGAGCCAGGGCGCAATCGAGCAGGTCGGGTCCTCGGACGATGTCTACGACCGTCCCAACTCGCCCTTCGTCTTTTCCTTCATCGGTGACAGCGCCAGCCTGCCGGTCCAGGTGGCCGATGGCGCGGTCCGCTTCCAGGAGACGCCGATCGGCATCGCCCCGCGCGGGAGCGACATCACCTCCGGCACCGGCACGCTCTTCTTCCGCCCGCAGGATGTCGTCCTCGTCGAGGATGCCGCTGCGTCTGCGCTCGAAGGCCGTGTCGCCACCTCGCGCCGCCTTGCCGGCACCCGCATCGCCGATCTCGACATCGGCAAGCCCGGCGCGCCGCACCATGTCGAGATCGAGGTGCCGCTGGAAGCGACCGCCGCGACCGGCGCTACCATCCGCTTCCGCCCGACACGCTGGAAGATGTTTGCGGAATAAGAAAAGGCCGGCGCAGGGCGCCGGCCTCTTTGTCAGGATGACGGCGGTGGGTGGGTGTCAGCTCGACGCCTTGCCAACACCGCCGGAAACCAGGCGTCCCTTGTGGAACGTTGCGGTCCGGGCCGGCAGGCGGGCGACGGCTTCGGCCGAGCAGCTTGCCGTCGTCAGCGAGAAGCCGGCCTCGTCGCCGGCCTTCGGCCAGGCGCGATTGCCGTCCTTGTCGAGCGGCAACACGCCGCCGGTCGAGATGGCGAGCGAACGCGACAGGTGGTACTCGTCCGAACCGCGATAGAGCTGGGCGTAGAGATAGGCCTTTTCCAGCATGTCGCCGCTGCCGAAGGGCGACCAGTGGTCGATCACGCTGTCGGTGCCGGTCATGACGAAGACACCCGCCTTGGCAAGCTGCGGCAGCGGCATCATCAGGCCGCCGATCGGCACGGTCGAGGCGATGGTCATGCCGTTCGCCGCGAGCCGGGCGGCCGTCTCCTCCAGCTTTTCCGGAGACAGCGTCGTCAGCGCGAAGGCGTGGCTGATCGTCACCTTGTCCTTCAGGGCCGGGTTTTTCTCCACCGTGTCGATCATGTAGTCGATCGCCGCGACACCCGCCGGGCTCGTCTCGTGCAGGTGGATATCGACGCCCTTGCCCGTGTCGAGCGCGATCTGGAACATGGCGTCGAGCGACTTTTCCATGGCGCTGTCGACATTGGTTGGATCGAGGCCGCCAACATACTCGACACCCAGCTGCATGGCCTCGCGCATCAGCTTGTCGACCTTGGAATGCAACAGGCCGTGCTGCGGGAAGGCGACGATCTCGCAGACGAAGTCGTCCTTGTGTTTTTCCAGCGCGATCTTGAGGTGTTCCAGGCTCTTCAGGCCGCTGACCGGGTCGATGTTGCAATGGCTGCGGGCGACCGTGCTGCCCTTGGATTGCACGAGGGCGATGAGGCCTTCGGCGCGCTCGACGGAGGTCGGGAGCAGCTGCGGCAGCAGCTTCTCTTCCAGCGCGATCATGTCCATGATCGTCTTGCCCTGGCGCGGGCGGGGCGCCTGCCAGGGGCCTCCGTAAAAGGTCTTGTCGAGATGGATATGCATGTCGCGCATGGTGGGCAGCGCGAGCTGGCCGTTCGCCTGGTAGGTTGGCAGGCCCACAGGCTGGGTTGCGCCGGCACCGTGCAGCGCGGCGATCCTGCCGCCTTTGATTTCCAGCGTGTAGAGCGCCGTGCGTGTGGCGACGATAACGTCGCCGTCCTTCTCGAAACCCTCTTCCAGCCGGACGTCGGCGAGCAGGTAGTGGTTGTCTCCTACGGACGTCACGGCATTCTCCTGACCACAATCGGTCGCCTCGGCTGCGGCTTCACGGCTCATGCCGCCGGCCAGGCCGGCGACGGCGGCCGCGGTGGTGAGTTGGCCGGTGCGGCTCAGAAAAGCCCTGCGGCTCTGCGATACGGCGTGCTGCAACATCGTCTCCTCGTCTGGAATGGATGGCGCCATTCTAGGAAACGCAGGCGTCTGTTGGCAGCGACATTTGAAAATGCTGGCTATTCGATTTCCCAATGACGGGGTTAGAGCTTTTCCGGTGAACCCGTGTTCACCGGAAAAGCTCTGTCTATTTGTTTTTTCCGCATTGTCCGACGCCGAAGCGATCCCGTTTCGGCTGGAAATGCTCTAACGCACCAGCCGGCAGAAGGCGATGAGTCGTTCGGCAAGATCCAGCGCCACGGGTGTGGCGGTGTCGCGATAGAACAGCGCGAGCTCGAAATCCTCGACCGGCGGCAGGCGCTCGGCAGCGCCGAGGACGCGGTGCGCGGGCAGGCGGCAGCTTGCCGGCAGCAGGCTGATGCCGAGCCCCGCGGCAGAGGCTGCCGCCAGCGCCGCAAGGCCGCCGCCGCTGTAGCTGACGCGCCAGCGGATGCCGAGCCCGTCGAGTGCACCGCACAGTTCCTCGCGGTAAAGGCCGTTCACCGGGAAGACCGCGATCGGCACCGGCGACTGCTCGATGGCGGGATGCGCCTTGCTGTCGAGCCAGAGCAGCGGCTCCGGTCGCGCGGCGCGCGGCAGGTGCACCCGGCGCTGCTTGACGAGCACGAGGTCGAGCTCTTCCTGCTGGTAGGCGCGGTGCAGGTCGGGGCTGAGCCCGCTGGTGACGTCGAGCCGCAGATGCGGATGTTCGCGCTTGAAGGCGGCGAGCAGGTCCACCGTCGGCACGGTGAAATCCTCGGGCATGCCGAGCCGCAGCGCTCCGTCGCGCCACGGGCCCGCCAGCGCATCATGCGCCTCCTCGTTGAGTGCGATGATGCGGCGGGCATAGCTGAGCAGCTTGATGCCTTCCTCGGTGAGATGCACTTCGTGCGAGGTGCGCTCGAACAGCGCCTTGCCGAGCAGTTCCTCCAGCCGGCGCACCTGCTGGCTGACGGTCGATTGCGACAGCGACACCCGGTCGGCCGCGCGCGTGAAGCTCGCGGTTTCGCAGACCGCCACGAAGCTGATCAAAAGCTGCGGGCTGAACATGGGGTAACGATTCATTCTTCCGCTGCCGCTGGTTGGGCCATGTTTCCCTCCTAGTCGGTCGGGACGGTTTCCACAACGATTGGATGGGCGTGGGCAGGCGGGAACCGGCCACGTCTAAGAACGCGGCCGGTGTTTGTCGGTCTTAGAAGCTGACGGCGCGATCGCCATCCTCATCCTGAATGCGGGTCGGCAGGCCGATGCGGTTCAAGAGGTTGATGAAGGGCTTCGGCGGCAGTTCTTCCACGTTTGCCATCTTCTTCACGTCCCATTCGCCGGTCGCGACGAGCATCGCGGCGGCGACCGGCGGAACGCCGGCGGTGTAGGAGATGCCCTGCGAGCCGACTTCCTCATAGGCCTCCTTGTGGTCGGCCACGTTGTAGATGAAGACGGTCTTTTCCTTGCCGTCCTTCAGGCCCTTCACGTAGTCGCCGATGCAGGTCTTGCCTTCGTAGTTCGGGGCGAGCGAGGACGGATCCGGCAGCACGGCCTTGACGACCTTCAGCGGCACGACTTCGAGGCCCTCGGCGGTCTTGACCGGCTGCTCGGAAAGAAGGCCGAGGTTCTTCAGCACGGTGAAGACGTTGATGTAGTGGTCGCCAAAGCCCATCCAGAAGCGCACGTTGGCGCCGTCCATGTTCTTGGCCAGCGAATGCACCTCGTCATGGCCGCAGAGATAGGCGCGGCGCGTGCCGACGACCGGCAGGTCGTAGTCCTTGCCGATCTCGAACATCTTGTTGGTCTGCCACTGGCCGTTCTGCCAAGAATAGACGACGCCGGTGAATTCGCGGAAGTTGATTTCCGGGTCGAAGTTCGTGGCGAAGTACTTGCCGTGGCTGCCGGCGTTGATGTCGACGATGTCGACGTCGGTCACCGTGTCGAGATATTCGTCCTTGGCGAGTTTGGCATAGGCGTTGACGACGCCCGGATCGAAACCGGCGCCGAGGATGGCGGTGACGCCCTTCTCCGCGCATTCGGCGGCGCGCTTCCACTCGTAGTTCCCGTACCACGGCGGGGTCTCGCAGATCTTGCCCGGCTCTTCGTGGATCGCGGTGTCGATATAGGCGACGCCCGTATCCATGCAGGCGCGCAGCACCGACATGTTGAGGAAAGCGGTGCCGACATTGATGACGATCTCGGACTTGGTGGCGGCGATCAGCGCCTTGGTCGCTTCGATATCGAGGGCGTCGAGGGCATGGCCTTCGAGCACGCCGGCCTGCTTCATCGCCTTCTTCTCATGGACCGACGCGATGATCTTGTCGCACTTCGCCTTGGTGCGCGACGCGATATGGATGTCGCCGAGCACGTCGTTGTTCTGGGCGCATTTGTGCGCCACGACCTGTGCGACGCCGCCGGCGCCGATGATGAGCACGTTCTTCTTCATTTCGGGGGATATCTCCTTCTACCCGTCAGGACGCCTCAGGAGAGGCTTTCTTCGTAGTCCGCGTAGGTGAATTCACGGACGGTTTTGATCTCGCCATCCAGTTCGCGGATGGCGATCGCTGGCATTTTCACGCCATTGAACCAGTTCTTTTTGACCATCGTGTAGCCGGCCGCATCTTGAATGGAGATGCGGTCGCCCACCTTCAGTTCCTTCTCGAAATCGAATTCGCCGAAGATGTCGCCGGCCAGGCACGACTTACCGCAGATCATGTAGCGGTGCGGCCCCGTATTCGGGGAAAGCTTGGCCTTCTCCCGGTAGATCAGAAGGTCCAGCATATGGGCCTCGATGGAACTGTCGACGATGGCGAGGTCCTTGCCGTTGTTCAGAAGGTCGAGCACTGTCGTTTCAAGCGTGGTCGACTTGGTGATGGAGGCCTCGCCCGGCTCCAGATAGACCTGAACACCGTATTCGCCGGAAAAGCGCTTCAGCCGCTCGGCGAATTTTTCCAGCGGATAGTTTTCGCCGGTAAAGTGGATGCCGCCGCCCAGACTCACCCATTCGGCCTTCTTCAGCAGCGGCGCGAACTTCTCCTCGATCGTGCCGAGCATGCGGTCGAACAGGTCGAAATCGCCGTTTTCGCAGTTGTTGTGGATCATGAAGCCGGAAACGCGGTCCATGACCGGCTCGACCTTGTGCACATCCCATTCGCCGAGGCGCGAGAAGGGGCGGGCGGGGTCGGCGAGATCGAAGCTCGAGGAGGAGATGCCGGGATTGAGGCGCAGACCCCGGACGATGCCGGCAGCCTTGTCGGCAAAGCGGTCGAGCTGGGCGATCGAGTTGAAGATGATCTTGTCGGCATGGCTGACGACCTCGTCGATCTCATAGTCCGCATAGGCGACGGAATAGGCATGCGTCTCCTTGCCGAAGCGTTCGTGGCCCAGGCGCACCTCGTTCAGCGAGGAGGAGGTCGTGCCGTCCATGTAGTCGCGCATGAAATCGAAGACCGACCAGGTGGCGAAGCATTTCAGCGCCAGGAGCGCCTTGGCACCGGAGCGTTCGCGAAGAAGCGCGATCTTTTCCATGTTGGCGAGCAGCTTCGACTTGTCGATCAGATAATAGGGTGTCGTCAGGGACATGCTGGACCTGTCTTCTCGGGGTGTGCCGGTTGCCGGCAAAAGCCGGCAACGCGATAGAAACGCGAGGCGAGGGAGGCGCAGGCCTCCGCTCTCGCGTGGATTTCAGAAAGGAAAACCGGAAATTACGGTATCGTCGTCCGGACACGGCGATATGACAGCGCTTTCGCGCTGTTGCCACGCTCGTGGTGTCTCGTCGGGAAAAGAGCAGGCAGACGCGGGGCCTTGACCGGCCGCACGGGGCGGGTCGGCGCAACGGCGTCAAGGGCAGAGCATGCCACCGGGGCACACATCGAAAAGCGTTCTTCCGTTCGGGGGGCGTCGACCGAGCCCATCCCCGATTGGAAGAGGGCGTCGCAAGACATGGCGTCCTCCCCAACCAGCAGATGAAACCTGCAATAAGTGGGCGCTCTCTAGCACAGCGCGCTCGTGGATTTCAATGCACTCGTTCGCCGGTTTTTTTTGAAGGGCGATCTCTAGGAACCAAACTGTTCTTGATAGGCTGCTACATGCTCCGGAAAGAGTTCCTCATACAGCTCGTGATCGATGCCAAGAATCGTGACCTGGATCTCCCCTAATTCCTCTAGGAGGTCCTCGACGAAAAGCCCGCCATTGGACGGGATCGGCTTCCCATCCAGCCGAACGCTGAGGGTGCTTTTGGCCATGGCGTGATTAAAGCGGCAGTTCGGAGCCAGAGCCATATTGCCATAGGCAACACCCATCGGCGGGTCTCCATGTTCAAAAGACGTGCTACCGATAAGGATGCCGCCGGCATAGATTTCGAACTTTTTCACTGCGAACGCCTCCCGTGGAGAACTCCTGCGTTAAGCCGGCATTACATGGAAAGGTGGAGCAAGTGCACCTTATTTTCAGAAGGTTGAGAAAACTTCGTACTCCTCTCTTGCACCTCTAGTCGCTAGAGGTCGTAGAACCTCCTCACGAGACTGAAGAGGAATGTACGATGTCCGATGTGAAAGAGACCCGGTTCCGGGTGGGCGGCATGGATTGCGCGTCCTGCGCGAGCAAGATCGATACCGCCGTGCGCCGTATGCCGGGGGTTTCGGAGGTTTCCGTATCCGTTACCGCCGGCACCATGCGCGTGCAGCACGATGCGACCAGCGACCTTGAGGCGATCCGCCGCAAGGTCTCCGGTCTCGGCTATTCGGTGACGCCGGCTGCGGCCGTCGCGGAAAAGCCGGTCGCAAAACATGTTCATGGTCCCGGCTGCAACCACGATCACGGGCACGGACATGACCACGATCATCCCCATGACCATGCGCATGGCCACGATCATGATCATGAGGATCACGACCATGCCGGCCATGATCACAAGCCGAAGGCGGCGGTTGTCGAGGGGCTGCATGGCCACGACCACAGTCCCTCCGAAGGGCCCTGGTGGAAGGGCAAGAAGGGACGGTTGACGATCTTTGCCGGCGCGGCGCTCGTCGTTGCCTACGGCATCGGCCATCTCTTTCCGGCCATCGAGACCTATGCCTTCGTCATCGCCATGTTCGTCGGCCTCGTGCCGATCGCCCGCCGGGCCATCATGGCCGCGCTGGCCGGCACACCGTTTTCCATCGAAATGCTGATGACCATCGCTGCCGTCGGCGCGGTCGTCATCAATGCGACCGAGGAAGCGGCGGCCGTGGTCTTCCTCTTCCTCGTAGGTGAACTGCTGGAGGGGGTCGCCGCCGGCAAGGCGCGCGACAGCATCCGCTCGCTCTCCGCTCTTGTTCCGAAGACCGCGCTTCTCGAGGAAGGTGGCCGGACGACGGAAGTGCCGGCCGAGGCGCTTGCCGTCGGCGCGGTCATTCTCGTGCGTCCCGGCGACCGCATTTCCGCCGACGGCACGATCATCGACGGCGAGAGTTCCATCGACGAGGCGCCCGTGACCGGGGAAAGCACGCCGGTGCGCAAGGAGGTCGGCGACACCGTCTTTGCCGGCACGGTGAACGGCGATGCGGCCCTGCGCGTGCGCGTCACCGCGGCAGCGGCGGACAATACCATCGCCCGCGTCGTCAAGCTGGTCGAGGAGGCCCAGGAATCCAAGGCTCCGACCGAGCGCTTCATCGACCGCTTCTCCAAATACTACACGCCCGGAGTCGTCGTCGTCGCCGCGCTCGTCGCGATCATCCCGCCGCTCTTCTTCGGCGGCGTCTGGAGCGAGTGGGTTTACAAGGGTCTTGCCGTTCTGCTCATCGGTTGCCCCTGCGCACTGGTCATCTCGACGCCGGCGGCCATCGCCGCCGCGCTTTCCGCCGGTGCCCGCCGCGGCCTCCTGATGAAGGGCGGCGCGGTGCTGGAAGGCCTCGGCAAGCTCACCGCCATCGCCTTTGACAAGACCGGCACGCTGACCGAGGGCAAGCCTGTTGTCACCGACATCGTCGCCTTCGCGGCCCCGGCCGACGAGGTGCTGCGGCTTGCCGCCGCACTGGAGGCCGGTTCCAGCCATCCGCTGGCGCTCGCCATTCTCGGCAAGGCGGCCGAGGGCGGCGTCGTGCCGCCGGTCGCGAACGGCTCGCGGGCACTCGGCGGCAAGGGTGTCGCCGCCACCGTCGAGGGCAGGGAGGTCTTCCTCGGCTCGCCCAAGGCTGTCGCCGAGACGGTCGCGCTCTCCGACGAGGTGAAGGCCGCCACCGCCGCGCTCAACGACGACGGCAAGACCGTCTCCATGCTAGTGATCGACGGCGTGCTCGCCGGCGCCATCGCCATGCGCGACGAGCCACGTCCGGATGCGGCTGCCGGCCTCAAGGCGCTGAAGGATGCCGGCATCAAGACGGTCATGCTGACAGGCGACAATGCCCGCACGGCGAGGGCCGTCGGCGCGAAGCTCGGCATCGAGGTCCGCGCCGAGCTGATGCCCGAGGACAAGCAGCGCATCGTCGGCGAGCTGCAGCGCGAAGGGTATGTCGTCGGCAAGATCGGCGACGGCATCAACGACGCCCCGGCACTCGCCGCCGCCAATATCGGCATCGCCATGGGCGGCGGCACCGACGTGGCGCTGGAGACGGCCGATGCCGCCATCCTGCACGGCCGCGTCGGCGACGTCGCTCTGATGACGGACCTGTCGCAGCGCACGATGCGCAATATCGTCCAGAACATCGTCATGTCGCTCGGCCTCAAGGGTGTCTTCCTCGTGACGACCGTCATCGGCATCACGGGCCTCTGGCCGGCGATCCTTGCCGATACCGGCGCCACCGTGCTCGTCACGCTGAATGCGCTGCGCCTCCTGCGGCCGATCAAGGGATGAGGCGCCGGACGCTTCTTGCCCTTGCCGCAGGTCTTGCCGCGATCGTCACCGTGACGGTCGCGGCAAAGGCGCCTTCCGGCGAGACGGCAAAACGGCGTGCCTTCGAGCTTGAGACCGTCGACGGCAAGCCGTTCCGCTCCGCCGCTCTGGCCGGAAAGCCCTATCTCGTCTTCTTCGGGTTCACCCATTGCCCGGATGTCTGCCCGACCGCGCTCTTCGAACTGTCGGGTCTGCTCAAGGACATCGGCCCGGCGGCGGATCGCATCACGCCGCTCTTCATTTCCATCGATCCCGAGCGGGACACGGCGGACCTCTTGAAGCTCTACATGACCTCCTTCGATCCGCGCATCATCGCGCTCCGGGGCGATGCTGCGCAGACGAAAGCGGCGGCGGACGCCTTTTCGGCCTTCTACAGGAAGGTGCCGACCGCCTCGGACAGCTACACGATGGACCACACCGCCGGCCTCTTCCTCATCCGTGCGGACGGGCGGCTGCAGGGCATGCTGGATATGCACGAGCCGCGCGAAACGCAGCTCCAGAAGCTGAGGCTGCTTGCGGGCTCCTGAGCACGCTCAATCGTGTTCGTCGTGGCAAAGGTCGTGGTTGGCCAGTGCCCGGATGACGTAGCAGTCGCGGATCTGGTCGGAATGGCAGTGGCTGGTGATGCGCTCCAGCTCGGCCTCCAGCTTGCGCAGCCGGGCGATCTTGCGCCGCACGGTGGAAAGCTGCTCGGCGGCGATGCGGTCGGCATCATGGCAGGGTCGCTCAGGGTGCTGGCTGAGGTCGATCAGCTCACGGATGGCGTCGATGGTGAGGCCGAGATCGCGGGCGTGGCGGATAAAGGCCAGGCGCTCGCGCTCCTCGCTGGAATAACGCCGCTGGTTGCCCTCCGAGCGTTCGGCATGGGAGAGCAGGCCCATCTGTTCGTAGTAGCGGATGGTCGGAACCTTGACGCCAGTGGCCTTGGAAAGATCGCCGATCGTCAGCATCGTCTCTGCCTCATCAAATATACCTGGGTGAGAGATGTGCCGGAAGCGCCGGCAAATCAAGTCTTCTTTGCCTTTCGCCCCGCCCGGTGCCCCTGGAAAGTATCTGCTAACGATTTGTTGTTCGCCGTGTGATCGCCGGGCGGCGAAATTCGGCAAAACGGGCCTTGATGCTCAAGTTGCTTGAGGTTTTATGCTCTCCGCGGCGGCTGGTGCTTCGGATTCGGGGCGTTTGCCGGGGCATGACGCCGCACTGAGGCCGGTCACGGTCACAAGATTAACGAAGTTCTAAGCAATCGCTTGGAATCTGAACCCCGAGATGCGCCGCTTTCGAGCCGGCGTGCCCGGACCTCTAACAACCGAAAACGAACCATGTTTGCGCTTCGCCACCGTCTCTTCCGTGAAACCGCCCGCCTGCGCCTGCCGCTTCTTGCACGGCTTGCCGCCGCCACCGTCGCCGGCAGCCTGCTTGCCGGCTGCATGGCCATGGATGTCGCCTCGCTCGCCGAGGCGCCGGAGCTTTCCAACAAGGTGAAAGCGGAGATGTCGAAGAAGAAGATGCGGCCGGAAAGCCCCGTGCTGGTGCGCATCTTCAAGCAGGAAAGCGAACTGGAGGTCTGGAAGGTCGATACGAGCGGCCAGTATGCGCTGTTCAAGACCTATCCGATGTGCCGCTGGTCCGGCAAGCTCGGCCCGAAGACCAAGAGTGGCGACCGCCAGGCGCCTGAGGGCTTCTACCATGTCTCGGCCGGCATGCTGAACCCGAACTCGCAATATTACGTCTCCTTCAACCTCGGTTATCCGAACAGGCTGGAATCGGCGCTCGGCTACACCGGCGAGGCGCTGATGGTGCATGGCGCCTGTTCGTCCTCGGGCTGCTACGCAATGACCGACCAGGGTGTCGGCGAGATCTACGCCATCGTGCAGCGGGCGCTGGAGGGCGGGCAGCAACGCTTCCAGGTGCAGGCCTATCCCTTCCGCATGACGACGCAGAACATGGCCAAACATCGTGGCGACCCGAACATGCCCTTCTGGCGCACGCTGAAGGAAGGCTATGACGCCTTCGCCTTCACGCGCAAGCAGCCGAAGGTCTCCGTCTGCGGCGGCCGTTATGTCTTCAACAAGGAGTTCGCGGACGGCGAGCCGAGCGATCCGCTGGCGCAGTGCCCGGCGACGCTGGGCGACGCGACGACCGATCTCGTTGCCAAGCTCGGCGCGGAACAGAAGAAGCTGGATGCGGCGCTTGCCAGCACGACGACGGTGTCGAGCTTTGCCTACATGGACGGTGGCATGCATCCAAGCTTCCGCACGCTCCTGAAGCAAGAAGGCGCGAAGGGCATGGCCGCCCGCATCTCGCGCACGAAATATCCGGTCAGCCGGCCCGATGCCGCGCTGGCCGATCCCTATGACGATTGACGTGAGGACATGTATTGACTGGTGAAAGCGTAAGCCGCCGGTCCTTCCTGCTTGGCGGGGCAGGATTGGCAACCACCGTTCTGGCCGGCTGCACGACGCCGGTGCGCGAGCGGGTCGCCATCGAACCCGAACCGGTCGATACCAGCATCTACGCCGCCATGTACGGGCCGAAGCCCGACGAGCAGTTCCCGCTTCCGGCCATTCCCTACCAGAAGATCGACCGGCGCTTCTATCGCCAGATGGTGCCGAACCCGACCGGCGAGCGGCCTGGCGTCATCGTCGTCGATACGTCCAGCCACTTTCTCTACCTCACCTACGAGGACGGCCAGGCCATGCGCTATGGCGTCGGCCTCGGTCGCGCCGGCTTCGAATGGGCGGGCCGCGGCGTCATCCAGTACAAGCGGCAATGGCCGCGCTGGACCCCGCCGGATGAGATGGTCGCCCGCCAGCCGGAACTGCAGCCCTACAGCATCGCGAACGGCGGCATGGAGCCGGGCCTGAAGAACCCGCTCGGTGCCCGCGCGCTCTACATCTTCCAGAACAAGGAAGACACGCTCTACCGCATCCACGGGTCTCCGGAATGGTGGACGATCGGCAAGTCCGTTTCCTCCGGTTGCGTGCGCATGCTGAATCAGGATGTCATCGATCTCTACAACCGCGTGCAGAACGGCACGCCCATCCTGGTGCTCGGCACAGCCGCCGTCGCTGCGGCCTATTGACTGCATACGATTTTCGCGACTTATTGCGTACAATGCTTGATCTGCCCGGAATGGGGCAGGTCGGGGTGTATGCAGATGGAGACGCGAGGCCATGGCCGAGATCGAGACCCTTTTTACCCGCGCGAAACTGGCGGACGGTTCGCTGAGCGATATCGGCGTTGCGGGCGGCCGCATCGTCGCCATCGTGCCAACGGGCGCGCTTGCGGACGCGGCCTTGCAGGTGGACATTGCCGGCGCGCTGCTGGTGCCGGCCTTTGTCGAGGGTCACATCCACCTCGATACCAGCTTCTACGGCGACAAATGGATCCCGCACAAACCCTGCACCAACGGTTTTGACGTTCACGAGCGCGTCGCCTTCCAGGCGGAGAACATGGCAAGCGCCGCGCCGATGGACGAGCGTGCCCGCAAGCAGCTGGAACTCTGCGTTTCGAACGGCTCCCTCCAGATGCGCAGCCATGTCATGGTGGACGGCTCGGTCGGGCTGAAATCGCTGGAGACGGTCCTTGGTATCCGCGAGGAGTACCGCGATATCATCGACATCCAGCTCGTCGCCTTCCCGCAGAGCGGTATCCTGAGGAGCCCCGGCACGCCTGAGCTGCTGGACGAGGCGGTCGCGCTTGGTGCAGACCTCGTCGGCGGCCTCGATCCGGCAAGTTTCGACCGCGATATCGACGGCCATCTCGATGTCGTCTTCGGTGTTGCGGAAAAACGCGGCGTCGGGGTCGATATCCATCTGCACGATTTCGGCTCGCTCGGCGCCTTCACGGTGGAGGAAATCTGCGCGCGCACCGTGGCGCTCGGTTTGCAGGGCAAGGTGGCGATCAGTCATGCCTATGGCCTCGGTGATCTCGATGCCGATGCCGCCCGCCGCATCGGGGCGAAAATCGCTGCCGCAGGCGTGTCGATCATGACCAACGCCCCGGGCGATCATGTCTTCCCGCCGGTCGCGCTGCTGCGCGTGGAAGGCGTCAACGTCTTCGCCGGCAATGACAATATCCGCGATTCATGGTGGCCCTACGGTGACGGGGACATGCTGGCCCGGGCCATGATGATCGGCTACCGCTCCGGCTTCTACACGGACGAGGAACTGACGGCCGCCTTCGACGTGGTGACATCAGCCGGTGCGAAGGCCCTCGGTCTCGAAGGCTACGGCATCGCTATCGGCGCCAGGGCCGATTTCGTGACGCTCGCCGCCGAACATGTACCGGAGGCCGTCGTGGCGGTGCCGAAGGGACGGCGGGTGTTCAAGGCCGGGCGGCTTGTCGCGGAGAATGGGGCGTTGGTGCGGTAGAGCAGCAGGTTCTCGCGCTGGCGGGTGGCGGAGCGGACGTCGGCAAACCGACCAAGCAAAAGGGCGCGCCGCTTTCGCCGGCGCGCCCTTTCCTTTTTGACGTCTCCAAAACCGATTACGTGCGCGGCTTCAGGTTTTCAGGGTCGTACAGCGGCTTGTAGCCGATGCCGACCACCTCGACCGGGTAGGTCTCGGCAAAATACTCGATGTTGAGCTTGCGACCTTCCTGGCAATAGGCGTGCGGCAGGTAGGCGAGCGCGATGTTCTTGCCGATGGTCGGGCCGAAGGCGATGGACGTCGTGTAGGAACGGCGGCCGAGGTCGTCGATGAGGACGTCGCCGGTCGCGGGGTCGATGACCGGCAGGTTACCGAGCGGGTAGCGTTTGACGCCGTTCCTGTCGGTGTTCTCGGTCATGACCAGTGTGCAGAGCATGGCGGGCTGGTGGTCGCGCGCCTTGTATTCCAGATGCTTCGCCTTGCCGCGGAAATCCGCTTCCTTGACCTTCGGGCGGGCAAGGTCGGCCTCGATGAGGTTGTACTGGGTGAGAAGGTCGGCGTTCTGCAGACGCAGGCTCTTTTCCATGCGACGCGAATTGGCATAGGTCTCGACGCCGAAGGCCATGACGCCGGCGGCGCGCAGCGCATCCCAGACGGCGAGGCCGTCCTCGTACTTCATGTGCAGTTCCCAGCCCTGCTCGCCGACATAGGAGATACGGAAGGCGGTGACGGACTTGCCCGCAATCTCGATCTGCTTGATCGCGGCAAACGGGAAATTCTCGATATCGAGGCCGGCCGGGTCCGCCACCACCTTCTTCAGGTTTTCGCGGGCGTTCGGGCCCCAGATGCCGATGGTGATGAACTTTTCCGACGTGTCGGTGATGGTGACGTCAAGGCCACGATCCTCGGCGACGCGCTTCATGTAGTGGAAGTCGCGCGGGCCGGCATCGGCGCCGTTCACCAGGCGGCAGCGGTCGGCCATGCGGAAGACGGTGAAGTCGGCGCGCACCATGCCCTCGTCGTCGAGGAAGTGGGTGTAGATGCCCTTGCCGATGTTGCCGTCGCCGCCGATCTTGGCCGCGCAGAGCCATTCGAGCAGCTCGACATGGTCGGGACCTTCGATGTCGACCATGTGGAAATGCGAGAGGTTGACGATGCCGCAATCCTCGCTCATCGCGAGATGCTCGGCATTCGAGACGCGCCAGAAATGGCGGCTGTCCCACTCGTTCTCGCGCACCGGAACGCGGTTGCCGTATTTTTCGAGCAGATGCTCGTTGGCGGCGTAGCCATGGGCACGCTCCCAGCCGCCGAGTTCCATGAAGTAACCGCCGAGTTCCTTTTCGCGCTCATGGAAGGGTGAGCGCTTGGCGCCGCGGCCGGAGGCATAGGGTTCGCGGTTGTGCACCGCCGGGAAGTAGATCTTTTGCGCGGCCTCATAGCTGCGGCCTTCGATGAACTCCTCGGTGAGCTGATGCGGGTAGAAGCGGGAATAGTCGATCGAGTTGTGGTCGATCTCGGTGCGACCGTCCGTCATCCAGTCGGCGATCAGCTTGCCGTAGCCGGGGCCGTCCTTCACCCAGATGGCGACGCAGTACCAGAGGCCCCGCACCTTCTGGCTTTCGCCGCAGGACGGGCCGCCGGCGGCGGAGACCTGCAACAGGCCGTTGAAGGAATGGCCTTCGTTATAGCCGAGTTCGCCGAGGATCGGTGTCAGTTCCATGGCCTTTTCGAGGGGCTCGAGGATCTGCTCCATGTCGAGGTCGCGCTGCGAGGGCGAGAGGCGCGCCTCGTGCTTTTCGAGAATGTCGCGCGGGTGGCAAAGGCGCGGACTGGTTTGCTCGTAGTAACCCCACTCGATCTGGCCGCCCTCGGTGGTCTTCGGGTCGCCGGTGTCGCGCATATAGGCGGAGTTGCCCTGGTCGCGCAGAAGCGGATAGCCGATTTCCTTGCCGGTGCCTTCGAACTCGTTGTACGGGCCGAAGAAGGTGAGGGGATGGTCGACCGGCATGACCGGCAGGTCTTCGCCGACCATTTCGGCGATCAGGCGGCCCCAGATGCCGGCACAGACGATGACGTGATCCGCCATGATCGTGCCGCGATGGGTGACAACGCCCTTGATGCGACCGCCCTCGACGATCAGCGACTGGGCCGGCGTGTTGCCGTAGACCTGCAGCTTGCCGGATTTTTCGGCGGCATCGACCAGCTTGCCGGCAACCGTCTGCGAGCGCGGGACGACGAGGCCGGCATCGGGATCGAACAGGCCGCCCATCACCTGATCCTGCTCGATCAGCGGGAACATGTCCTTGATTTCGGCCGGTGAAACATAATGCGCGCGGGTGCCGAAGGCCCGGGCGGAGGAGAGCTTACGCTTGATCTCTTCCATCCAGGTGTCGTCGCCGGTGCGCGCGACCTCGAGGCCGCCGATGCGCGCGTAGTGGCCCATCTTCTCGTAGAAATCGATCGAATACTGGGTGGTCCAGACCGAAAGATAGTCGTGGCTGGTCGTGTAGCAGAAATCCGAGGCATGCGCCGTCGAACCAATGTCGGTCGGGATGCCCGACTTGTCGATGCCCACGATGTCGTCCCATCCCCGCTCGATGAGATGGTGGGCGATCGATGCGCCCACGATACCACCCAAACCGATGATGACGACCTTCGCCTTTTGCGGAAATTCTGCCATGTGCTGGACCCCGATGAAATATTGCTGCCGATTTTAGGGCCTGCTCGCCTGCCAGTGCAGCCTGTCTGCGACTCGCCAGCGACCAGTTCCGACAGTCGCCGGAACCGGACCTGTTGCAGGCTCCTCACGCCGGCGGCAAGACCCTAGCGGATCACCGGGTGGGCGCAACGCTTTTCCTTGGGGGATTCAGGCGGCCTCGCCGAGGGGAGCGACGCCCTCCTTCACCAGCACGGCCCTCACCGACGGCCGCGCGTCTATCCTGCCCGCCAGCGCCTGCAGGCTCTCCGGCAGGGCGATGCCGCACATCGCGGCCCAGCGCGCCATTACATAGAAGAAGGCATCCGAAGCGGAAAAGCGCGCGCCGAAGAGATAGTCGCCCTCGGTGCGCGTGGCGATCCAGCCGAAGCGGCGGGCGAGCGTTTCGGTCAGCCAGGCCTTCTCCTCCTCGTTCTCGGTGAAGAACAGCCGCACGAAGGGTTTTTGCAGCTCGGTCGAGAGGAAGGCGAGCATCTGGAGGTGGCGTGTGCGGCCGAGCGGCCCGTCCGGCACAAGGCCGTCGCCGGCAAGGGCGATCCAGTCGAGCAGCGCGACGTTTTCCGTCAGGAGCAGGCCTTCATCGAGGCGAAGGGCCGGCACGTAGCCGTTCGGATTGACCGCCTCGTAGCTGCTGCCGTCCTCAAGCCTGTGCTGGAAGATATCGACCGTGTGCGACCGGAAGGAAAGGCCGGCTTCATGCAGCAGGATATGGGCGGCCTGGCTGCAGGCGGTGGGGGCATAGTAGAAGTCCATGTTGCGTCTCCTCGTGTTTCGGTGAGACGAGTGTGCCGGCGCCGGGGCCTGAAGGTCAGAGGCAAACGGGCTGGTTTCGGGGCAAATCGGCCATTGTCAGCCGAGACCGCGCTGGCGGTTGCGCTGGCGATACTGTGCCGGCGTGATGCCGACGCGGCGGCGAAAGAGCTTTCGGAAAAAGGTCGGATCGCCATAGCCGACTGCGGCGGCAATGTCCTCGATGGCGTCCGGCCCGGTCTCCAGCATCTGCTTGGCCTCCTCGATGCGCATGGCCTGCACATAGTCTACGGGCGCATAGCCGGTGGCGGCCTTGAACTGGCGCTTGAAGGTGCGCTCGGCCAAACCGGAGCGCGCCACCATGGCGGCCACCGGGTTGGGGGCGGCATAGTTGTCGGCAAGCCAGGTCTGCACGTCGGCGATCGCGGCATTGCCGTGCTGGCGGGGTCGGGCCATGGAGGCGAAGGGGAGCTGCCCGTGACCCCGGTCGCCGATGAGGAAGAGCCGGGCGATGCGCGTCGCTTCCTCCGCCCCGCAGAAGCGGCCGATGAGGTAGAGCGCCAGATCCTGCCAGGACGTGGCGCCGCCGGTGGTGATCAGCCGCCCGTCGCTGCCGCTGTTGCAGAGAATGCGCTCCGGCCGGAAGGCGACCTTTGGATAATGGTCGCGGAAAAGATCCGCCATGATCCAGTGCGAGGCGGCTTCTGTGCCGTCGAGCAGCCCGGCCTCGGCCAAAAGCACCGCGCCGCTGCAGGCCGAGCAGACCAGCGCCTGCGCCTCGATATGCCGGCGCACCCAGGCGATTTCCCGCGGCCAGCGCCCAGCCGGCGAAAGGCCCGGGTCGAGATGGATGTCGCAGACGACGACGATATCGGCAAGATGGCCGGAAAGCCCCTGCTGCGGGGTCACGCTGAGGCCGCTGCCCGTCTCCTGGGGGCCGCTCTGCGCGGCGACGAGCACCGGCTTGAGAGGGCGCTGCGCCTTCGGGCCGCGACCGGCCTCGCCGAGGATCTCGTGCAGCCCATAGGGCGCCATGGTGCCGCTTTCCGGCAGGGCGAGGATGGCGACGGTGAGGGGAGTGGTCGGCTTCGGGCGTGTCGGCATGGCGCAAGATTGGCACATCTGCCCCGAAAGTGTCGAGAACGTCTCTACCGGCCGTAGCCGGGTACGCGCATGCTCTCCCCGTTCCCCCAACAGGAAGGAAAAGGCCATGTCCATCGAACTCGGCACCGTCGATATCACCAGAACCTTCGCTGCGCCGGCAGCGTCGGTCTTTGCGGCTTGGTCGCAACAGGCGGCGCAGGAAGCCTGGGGCGATCCCGGACCCGACTGGCAGATGCGCTTCGAGCGTTTCGGCTTTGCGGTCGGAGAAAGCGATCTCTGCCGCTTCGGTCCCGCGGACGGGCCTGTCTATCTCAACGAGAACCGCTACCTGCAGATCCTCCCGGAGGCGCGCATCGTTTATGCCACCCTGCTGCGGGAGGACGGCACGCTCTCCTTTTCCGGCACGGTCGTCGTGACCTTCGAGCCGGCTCCCGACGGCACGCGCATGCGGCTTGTCGAACAGGGCACCTATTTCGATGGTCGCGACAGGGCGGAGGACCATCAGGCCGGCTGGCAGGCCATGCTGGGAGCGATGGACCGCTACCTCCAGCAACAGGCCCGCGCGGCGTGAGATCAGAGATGGGCGTGGTGCGGCGGCGGATTTTCGTAGTCGTCCACCATGCCGTTCTCGTAGATGACGGGTGCGGCGCTGAGGTCTTCTTCCGACACGTCGTCCAGCGTGCCGGCATTGATGCAGTAGAAATGCCCCATGAAGGTTTCATGGTAGCCGCGCGAGAACGAGCGGACGCCGCAATTCCTGCAGAAGTAGTGGTCGACATCGCCTTCCGGCCAGTTCGAATCGGCGGCGCGGTAGGTGAGGAGCTGGTCCTCGCCGGACAGCAGCTTGAAGTCCTCGCGCTTCGAGAATGTCTTCAGCATGCGCGTGCGCCGGCAGAAGGAGCAGTTGCAGCGCTTCAGGCCCTCGTCGAGATCGAGCACGCATTCGTAGCGGACGCCGCCGCAATGGCAGCTGCCGTGATAGGCCTTCTTCATCGCTCTTCTCCTCCGGGGTGCTGTTGCAGGGCATAGGCGACCAGCCGGTCGAGGCATTCGCCCCAGCCTTCGGTATGACTGTCGCGGGACTGGACCGTCTCGAACGGCGTCTGGGTGAAGGTCAGCCGGGTTTTGCCGGCAACATCCTCGAAGGTCACGGTCACCAGCGTTTCCGGCTCGTCCTCCGCGGTCCAGCGGAAGGTGAAGACGAGGCGGCGGTTTTCCGCGATCTCCCGGTAGATGCCGCCCATCGGATAATCTTCGCCATCGGGCGAGCGGATCACCGCCGACCAGGCGCCGCCCGGGCGGACGTCCATGCGCACCGCATGGGCGGTGAAATCCTTCGGCCCCAGCCAGCGGGCAAGGTGCTCCGGCGCCGTCCAGAGCTTGAAGACGAGGGCGACGGGCGCGTCGATCAGGCGTTCGATGGCAAGGCCGATAGGCTCGGCGGCTCCAGCGGTCTGTTGCATGATGGTCGTCCTCCTCAGCTTTTCTTGTCCGGCTCGCCGGCCTGCAATTGCCTGATGTAGTCGTCGAGCCGGTCGAAGCTCTTGTCCCAGAAGCGCCGGTAGTGGCCGATCCACCCGTTGGCCTCTTTCAGCGGCCCCGCCTCCAGGTGGCAGGGGCGCCACTGGGCGGTGCGGCTGCGGGTGATGAGCCCTGCCGTTTCCAGTACCTTCAGGTGTTTCGAGACCGCAGGCAGGCTCATCTCGAACGGGGCGGCGATTTCGTTCACTGTCGCATCCCCTTCGGAAAGCCGTGCGAGGATCGCCCGGCGAGTCGGGTCCGCAAGGGCGGCAAACGTCATGCTCAGCGGGTCGCTCACGTCATTTATCCATTAGGTTAATTAACTGATGAGTTTAATAATACCGGTACCCACGCCCGTCAAGTCCTCCGCCGCCTTGACAGGGCAGGGGGACGCTGCAATCGATCGCAGCGACACGGGGAAAGGACATCCGATGAACGACGGCGCGGCGACACTGCCCGATCCGGCCACTGCCGAAGGGCACGGCGTCTCCTTCGGCGAGGCGCTCCGCGTCTGGGCGCGCGTGGCGGCGCTCAGCTTCGGCGGCCCCGCCGGGCAGATCGCCGTGATGCACCGCATCGTCGTCGACGAGAAACGCTGGATCGGCGAGAAGCGCTTCCTCCACGCCCTGAACTATTGCATGCTCCTGCCCGGACCCGAGGCCCAGCAACTCGCCGTCTATATCGGCTGGCTGATGCACCGCACGGCGGGCGGCCTTCTTGCCGGCCTTCTCTTCATCCTGCCCGGCTTCCTGTCGATCCTCGCGCTGAGCTATGTCTATGTGCTCTTCGGCGATGCCGGCGTGGTCGAGGGCCTGTTTTTCGGTCTCAAGGCGGCGGTGCTCGCCGTCGTCGTGCAGGCCGTGTTCCGCATCGGCAGCCGCGCGCTCGTCAATCCGGCGATGATCCTTCTTGCCGCCGCCGCCTTCGTCGCCATTTTCGCCTTCAAAGTGCCGTTTCCGCTCATCATCGTCGTTGCGGCGATCGTCGGTTACCTCGGTTCCAGATCCGGCTCCCGTCTTTTCCGCACGGCGGGCGGCCATGCGGGGGCGGGCGCAAATGCCCTGAAGGACGAGGAGTCGCTGCTCGGCGAGGCGACACCCGCCCATGCCCGTCCGCATCTCGTCTGGTCGCTGAAGATCTCCGCGGCGCTGCTCTGTTTGTGGCTCGGGCCTGTTGCAACGATCTGGTTTTTCGCCGGCGGCAACGACGTCTTCACGCAGGTCGGCGCCTTCTTCAGCAAGATGGCGGTCGTCACCTTCGGTGGCGCCTATGCGGCGCTCGCCTATGTCGCGCAAGAGGCCGTGCAGCACTATGGCTGGCTGCGGCCCGGCGAAATGCTCGACGGGCTCGGCATGGCCGAGACGACGCCGGGGCCGTTGATCATGGTGCTGCAGTTCGTCGGTTTCCTTGCCGCCTACCGCGATCCCGGCGGCCTCGATCCGCTCGTGGCGGCAACACTTGCGGCGATCCTCACCACCTGGGTCACCTTCGTGCCCTGCTTCCTCTGGATCTTCCTCGGGGCGCCCTTCATCGAGAAACTGCGCGGCAATGCGGCGCTTTCCGGCGCCCTGTCGGCAATCACTGCCGCCGTCGTCGGGGTCATCCTCAACCTGGCGGTCTGGTTCGCCCTGCACACGCTGTTCGGGGAGGTGACGGTTCTTGCCGCAGGCCCGCTGCGTCTGGAAGTGCCCGTTCCATCGACACTCATCCTGCCATCGGCCTTGCTCGCCGCGGCGGCGGCCTATGCGCTGTTCCGCCTCAAGGCCTCGGTGCTGCTGACGCTGGCGCTGTCCGCGCTTGCCGGCATGGCCTGGATACTGGCAACGGGCTGAGGATCAGGAGACCACGTTGCGCACGAAACGCACGGCTACGGTGCCGGGATTGGCATAGGTGTAAGCCTGGTCGGTGGCGTAGACGGTGAAGCTGCCCGCCGCAAAATCCCGGGCGACGCCCGAAAGCTCGAGCCGCAGCGTGCCTTCGGTCACGAACAGCATTTCGTGCCAGCCGGTTGGGTCCGGCTCGGCGGCGTAGCGCTCGCCGGGGCCGAGCGACCAGAACCACATCTGCGCCTCCGCCGTTGCCGGTGCCGTGCCGAGCAGCACGGCCGTGCTGTCCGCATCGGTTCCCCGCCAGGTCACCTCGTTGATTTCCGCTGAAGGCGCGCGGGCCGGATCGCGCACGAGATCGACGAAGCGCACGCCCATGGCGGCGGCCAGCTTGTCGAGGCTCGACAGGCTGATATTGGCATCGCCCCCCTCAACCGCCACGATCATGCGCCGGCTGATGCCGGAGGCCTGCGCCAGCGCGGCCTGGCTGAGCCCGGTCGCCTGGCGAAGGCGGCGCAGGTTGCCGGAGACATGGGCGAGCACGTCGCCGCGTTCTTGACCCTGCAGAATGTCGCTCATGTCGTTCCGTCATCGAGAAGGGCGGCGCGGCCGCGGGACGCCTTCTTAGAGCAAGTCCGGCGAAAGTGCGAAGGGCTTTTGCCGTGGATATCGGCAAAACGCTAGGGACGGCGAAGGGCGGCATTCCGGACGCTGCAAAGAGAAAGAGGCGTACTTTTGCGCGATTCTCCCACGGCGCCGGCGAAAAAGTCGTACTTTTTGCCGAAAACAGCCTCCGAATCCGAATTATGCGTGAAATGGAACCTTAACAGAAGATGACCATACCCATGCGCCATACGCATGGGTGACGTGCTCGCTTGGCGCTGTTCTGCATTGCAGCATAAGCCTATAAGACGGCCATCGAAAGACGCGGCGCCACGGACCGGTGCCGAACAGAGAGCCTCCGGAAAGGGGATCATCATGAACATGGCACGTTCCTTCAGCAATTGGCGCAAGTACCGTCAGACCGTCAACGAACTCGACCGCATGACCACCCGCGAACTGCGCGATCTCGGCATCGAGCGTTCGGAAATCAAGGCCGTCGCGCGCGCTGCCGTCGGCTTCTGACCGACCCGCCGCCATCTGGCAGAATTCGAAGACACCCGCCTCCGGCGGGTGTTTTTGCATGTGCGAAGAAATGGCGGTGCGGCGGGGCAGTTTGATGGTGTTGAGGCATACGCTCCGCGCATAGCGCATAGCTGCCCTGCAAAACGATGCCTATCAAATAATCAGGAATCGGCTATAGTCATATTCATCGAAGCAACGTACCTCCTCCCACGAAGCTTCGATGATTGCAGAAGGCCCACTCCTCCTCCCAGGGCCGACTGCGGGAATGGCGGCACTCCTCCTCCCAGTCGCCATTCGGTTCTATCGGAAAGCCTGCCGCACCTCCTCCCGCGGCAGGCTTTTCCATTTATGGACCTTTACTTCCTTCTTCCGAAAACAGCAATCGCGACCGGCTACGCGCGGCATCGGCGCATCGCGGGTGTCAGATCGCCTGCCGATAGTGCTGCCAGCGTGCCTTCCCGGTTCGGTGGTGCGCGCCACCTGTCTCCAGCCCAGCAAGGAAGCCTGCAACTCGCAAGGAGCCCGGGCTTTCATGGCGAGACGTTAAGGCCCGTAGGGCTGCCGCCGCCGGGGCGTCACCGTGCAGTTTCTCTGGCAATCCTCCGGCGCGGAAACGCAAAAAGGCCCGCCGGCGAAAACCGGCGGGCCTTTTTGGCGAATGTGGATCGATCAGGCCTGCGGCGTCGTGTTGTCTTCGACAGGCGCGCCAGGACCGTTCTTCTTGATCGAATCGATGGCGTTCTGCGCGCTGGCCTTGCTGGAATAGCCTTCCGTGGAGAACATCACTTCGCTGTTGTACTTGAAGCGAACACGAAACTCGCCAGCCTTGTCCTTGTAGATCTCGAACTTGTGCGCCATGGGTTTTCCTCCACGCAGATGGGAATCAGACACAAGCAACGTGCCAGCCGAGAAAACCGCTGGCAAGGGATGAGGTGAAGTCGGTCACTTGTTTTTAAAGGAGTTTGGCTAGGGAACCTGTATTCTCACATTATTTCAATGGCTTAACTGAAGAGCCCTGAAGTTCCCTATGTTTTCCCACTGCGAGCGACCGTGGATGCCACCTTTGTGCCCTGGCTTTGGGCATCAGTCAACAGGACGGGCGAGCGGCAATAATTTCCGCGTGCGGGTCTGATGATTGTGGTCAGGAGGCCATAACACGCCCGGCGGCTTCGGGCCTTCGACACAGACTTTGTGGGGTCACATTACGGAACTGAGCTGCACACGTGGCCATCCGGCAAAGTTATTGTGTGGCACAAGTTGAACGTTGACCTTTCCCTAAACGCACGACCGATGATCGCTCATCGTTTCATCACGTGAATGAAAAATTGATGCATCTGGCCGAGCCTTTCCAACTCTTTCTGCAGCGTTGCGTTTCGATCGACCTGGAAGTTGATCCTGCAGCCGCAAGCATCTTCGCTTTTGCGGCCGTGCGCGATGATGCTCGTCCCCCGATCTTGGCAAAAAACGCGATCTCGTGATAGCCCTCGACCGCCTGGAGGCAGAAGCAACAGAGGGTGTGCATCTGCTTGGCCACAACATACTTCGGCATGACTTGCCTCATCTGTTCGCGATGCGGCCTGGCTGGCGAATGTTCTGCGATCACCGATAGACACTCTATGGCTGAATCCCCTCGCATTTCCGCGTAATCCCTACCATCACCTGGTCAAGCACCACCATGACGGACGCCTGCAAGCAGGCCACGTCAACGATCCTGAACTGGATGCGCGACTGGTGTTTCAGGTGCTGCGCAATCAACTGGCGGCTTTGACGCGGTGTTTCGGGAGGTTCGCGGAGCTCCCGCGCCCGATCCTCTCGCGGCACAAGAAGCGATTTCCCGGCTTCTGGCGCGGCGCGCCTGCGAGCGGCGGCTCGATCAGACGCTGAACCGCCTTTCTAATCCTCAGCTCGGTTGGCCGATGGCCTATGCTTTGTCCTGGATCATGGTCGCGGGCGGGGATTCCGTCATGCCGCCCTGGGTACGGGCGCAGTTCCGCGAGGCTTCACTGATCGTGCGGCACCTGCGCGACGCTAATTGCAAAAGCCCGGATTGCGCCTGGTGCAGCGAGAAGAATGATCCGTTGCGCGCGCTCTCGCGCTGGTTCGGGTTCGATGCCTTCCGCGCCGAGCCAGTAGATGACATGGGCGCCCCCTGCAGGAGCGGATCGTCGATGAGACGATGCGCGGGTCAAGTGTTCTCGGCATTCTGCCGACCAGCACCGGCAAATCGGTCTGCTATCAGATCCCCGCCCTCTCGAAGTTCGACAAGACCGGAGCGCTGACAGTGGTGATCTCGCCGCTGGTCGCGTTGATGGCTGACCAAGTGCAGGGTATGGCGCGGGCAGGGATCTCCTCTGCCGTAACCGTCAATGGCATGCTTTCGATGCCCGAGCGGCAGGATGCACTGGACCGTGTCCGCATGGGAGAGGTCGCAATGCTGCTGATCTCACCCGAGCAGTTGCGCAGCAACTCGGTGCGATCGGTCCTGGCACAGCGCGAGATCGGGCTCTGGGTGCTGGATGAAGCGCATTGCGTGTCGAAGTGGGGCCACGATTTCCGGCCTGATTACCGATTTGTCAGCCGCTTCATCAAGGAATCTTCGGGCGATGAAGCGCCTGCCCAGGTGCTCTGCCTTACCGCCACCGCCAAGCCAGAAGTGGTGCGGGACATTCGAGATCATTTCAAGTCACGGCTTGGACGCGAACTTTTGCTGCTGGACGGTGGCGCAGTGCGCACCAATCTCAGCTTCGAGGTCCGGGCGACGCAGCGCGGCACCAAGCTGGCGGACATCCTCGATGTGATCGAGACCAAGCTACCACAGGTGGCTCCGGTGCGCGCTTATGCCGAAACGCTTGGCATTCCGGTGGAGATGGCAAATGAGAGCCTGCCCAGCATCTGGCGTCTGCGCGAAATGCAGCAGTTCATCGACGTCCTACGCCGCGATAATACACGTTTTCTGGGCGTCCGTGATCTGGTGGATGCCGATTCCGATGAAGCCGCCCCCTTGTTCCGAGATGATTGCGCCCCCGGATTCCGGGACGATCTCGCCCCCTGTTTCAAGGGGTCTGCAGGCAGTGATTGTTGTCAGTTCGTTCGAGTGATGTGTCAAGCTTTGCGCGGCAGATTTCGGCGTAGGCTCTCTCCGCTGAGTTCGATGCGATGGGCATTGTGGACGAGGCGATCCAGGATGGCGTCGGCATAGGTGGGATCGCCGATGACGCCGTGCCAGGCAGATACGGGGAGCTGGCTGGTGATGATCGTCGATCGACGGCCGTAGCGGTCCTCGAGGATTTCCAAAAGATCGTGACGGGCCTGTTCGTTGAGCGGCTCAAGACCCCAGTCGTCCAGGATCAGGACCTGAACATGGCCCAGGGTGCGTTGCAGCCTGGCGTATCTGCCGTCACCGCGGGCGAGCGCGAGCTGGGCAAAGAGCCGAGGAACGCGCTGATAGAGAACGGAACGGTCGTCGCGGCAAGCCTTATGGCCGAGGGCACATGCCAACCAGCTCTTTCCGACGCCTGAGGGGCCGCAGATAGCGAGATTGTCGTGAGCGCCGATCCAGTCACCACCGAGCAACTTCATGAAGAGCGCACGATCGAGGCCGCGTTCGGCGCGATAGTCGACATCTTCGGGCGTCGCCTGATGGCGAAGCTTGGCGAACCTGAGGCGCGTGGCAAGCTTGCGGTCGTAGCGGGAACTCCATTCCCGCTCGAGCAGCAGTCCGAGCCATTCGGCATGCGAGAGATGTTCGGCTTCGCCGTTGGCAACGAGTTCGCCGAAGGCCTTGGCCATGCCCGCCAGGCCCATGGCGTTCAGTCTATCAAGTGTTGGATGAGCAAGCATTCTTCGTTCTCCTTAGTGGTAATAGCGAGGTCCGCGGATGTTCTCGTGGTGGATCGGTTCGTGCGAGGCGGCACCATTCGAGCTCGCCGTCCGGTCGAGGTGATTGTCGAGGATGGAGCGCACTGAGCCATAGGTCCGAGCCCCGATCTCCAGCGCTCGGGCGCAAGCGGCATTGACCCTGTCGCGGCCGAAGCTCTTGTTAAGGCGGATAATTCCGAGGCAGGCGCGAAAGCCCTGCTCAGGATGCGGCCGGTCGGCAAGAATGCGCTCGCACAAAAGCTCGACATCCCGTCCCATGGCAGAGGCTTCGCGCCGAATGCGTTCGATCGTCCAGTCGGCAAACCGACGATGCGCCGAAGGCATATGATCGGGGATGGTCGTGTGTTTGCCATTGCCGCTCGAGCGGCGGTGCGCGGCAATCCGCTCGCCCTTGTGGAATATCTCGATCGTGTTGGCGGTGATGCGCGCCTCGACCTGCTCGCGGGCAAAGCGATAGGGAACGGAGTAGTAATGCCGTTCGATCTCGACGTGGTAATCCAGTCCGGCACGCCGGATACGCCACTCGGCGAAGACATAGCGCTCGACAGGCAATGGCCGCAGAGCCGGACGATCGAGTTCCTCGAATAGCTGGCGACGGGTAGCGCCGACCCGGCGCAGAACGCGTTTATCGTTGAGGTCGCAAAGCAGTTCGGCGATCGCCGCATTCACGTCGGCCAGGCTGTAGAAGACCCGATGACGCAGCCGGCCCAACAGCCAGCGCTCGGCAATACGAACCGCGGCCTCCACTTTCGCCTTGTCGCGCGGCCGCCGCGGCCGTGTCGGAAGAACGGCGCTCCCATAGTGCGCCGCCATGGCGCAATAGGTCCTGTTGACCTGGGGGTCGAAGTGGCAGGCCTTGATGATCGCCACCTTGGCATTATCAGGAACCAGAAGCGCCGGCGAGCCGCCGAAGAATTCCAGCGCCTGAACATGGCATTCGACCCAGTCGGGTAGCGTCTCTGTCCAGCGCGCTTGCGCATAAGACAGGCTGGACGCTCCCAGAACCGCCACGAACAGGTGTGCTTGTCGCGTCTTGCCCGACAGCCGATCAACGACGACCGTGACCGTGTCACCGGCATAATCGACGAACAGCTTGTCGCCGGCAGCATGCTCCTGCCGCATCGTCACCGGCAGCTTCAGCGCCCAGCCGCGATAGAGGTCACAATACCGGCTGTAGCGGTAGCCGTCGGGATAACGGCTCATGTATTCGTCCCAGAGAATTTGCAGCGTCACGTGCTTGCGCTTGAGTTCGCGATGGACCTCGGCCCAGTCCGGCTCGGGGGCCCGGCGATGACCCGTCTTCGTCCCTGCCGATTTGTAGAGCGCCGCCTCCAGGACGGCATCGCTCACGTCATCACCCAACGGCCACGAAAGACCCGCAACCGTTGCCCGCCGCAGCGTCTCGCGCACCGTCGACGGTGCTGCCCCGACCCGAACCGCAATCGATTTGTGGCCCAGTCCTTGTTCGAAACGATATCTCAGTATCTCGCGGACACGCCGCATCTCCAGTCTCTCCGCAGGCATCCCGTTCCTTCCTCGTCAACATCGACGGAAGGAACTTCACACCGGCAGAACCCCCACGCCACATCCCTTCCAAAGGGGGCGGCATCATCTCGGAACAAGGGGGCGACTATTTCTCGGAATGGAGGGGCGAGATCATTTCGGAATCAGGGCGCGGATTGCCTCGGAATTTGCACTGGTGGACGTGCTGAACGCGATGCCGTCCAATCGCTGGACTGATCTGATTGGCGAAGGCATCGCCGCTTTGGCAAAAGAGCTTGCGAACAAAACCATGCCCGTGCCTGATCTTGTCGAGTGGTTCGCCGAATGGACCAACGATGCCCGCGGCGATCAGCGTGGCCTGTTGCTGTTGACGGCACATCGGGCGAAAGGCCTGGAGTTCGACGATGTCGTCATCCTGAATGGCGGTTGGGACAGGCCCTCCAAGGACGAGGATCCTGATGCGCCGCGCCGACTCTTTTCTGTCGCCATGACCAGAGCGCGACGTAGCCTAGCCATCATCGGCGAAGGACATCATCCGTTCGTCCCGGACGGCGAAGAGCATGTGCTGCGCCGCGCAGCGCCAGACATTTCTGACGCCGCCGATTTTCCCGCTGCGCTATATCAAGTGCCGAACCTCAAGACCGTGGATCTGTCGTGGGCCGGACGCCTCGGCCCCGGTCATCCCTCGCTTACCGCAATCTCGGCGGCAAAGGCACGAGACCCACTTAAGGTCGTGCGCGATGGCTCCAATTGGATGATGCGGGATTCTCCGGGGGCAAGCGCTTGGACGCATGGCCAAAAGCTGGTCGCCTCCAGAGGGTCTCAGCTTCCTTCGCGGCGAGGTCGGTGCCATCGTGCGCTGGCGCAGGGCCGACAACCAGGAAGAGTTCCGGGTGCACCTTCACCGAGATGTTTGGGAGGCGATCGTGCCGGAGCTCGTCTTCGGACAAGAGATCAGGCTTGAGCCCGTTTGAGACCTTTGCGATTACAGACTAAACGTCTGCTTCCCGCTCGGTTACACTGGAGCTGTCAAGCTAGGTCGGCCGTAACATTGTCGTTGGTCGCCGCCCTTTTTGAATGCAGCAGAAAAAGGTCCCCAGCCAACATTACCAGCCATCCTCGAACACGATGGATGGCCCAAGGGACTGCGGCTGAGATCGCCTAACTTATTGAGAAGACGCCACTTTTCCGTGCGGGAGATAGTCGCCAATTTGGATCGAAAAATCGACCAAGAATGACTCGCTTTTGGTAAATTTCAATGATTTCAATTGCTTAAAGGAAAATCTTTGAAATTCCCTATATTTTCCCGCCGCGAGCGACTGTGGATGCCACCTTCGTGCCCTGGCTTTGGGCATCAGTCAACGGCAGGCGCTTGCGGTAATAATTTCCGCTTCTGGAAGACGATCTGGCATCTAGCGACCGATGACACAAAGTCGCTTGCGCCTTCAACTGGCTCCGCTATTCGTTATGGACGTGCCCCGTCGCGTGAGGAAAGGGCACAAATTGATTTCCTGCTGAAGCGCGATGAATAAAACCTCCCGATCGGGATGATTTTACAGAACGAAAGCCCATACTTCCCGAGCGGGAAGAGTCGCATTGATCTCTGAATAAACTTCCTGTACGGTAAGCTATTAGTAAGGGTGTTCAATGTTTAAGTCTGCACGCGATTTCGGCGCTGCCGTCCGAGAGAAACGCAAAGTCCTTGGCTGGACCCAGGTTGAGCTGGCCGTTCGTTCCGGCACGGGCGAGCGCTTCATCGTCGAACTCGAATCCGGAAAGCCGAGCTGCCAGCTCGAAAAGGCGTTGATCGTTGCACGCGCCGTCGGCATAAAGATCGGCGATCTAAATACAGCCACGGTGACTTCAACCGCATCGGACGACGACCTCGACTTCCTGCCGACCTTCGGTGATGGTCGATGATAACCATCTTCTACGAAACCTTCCCCGTCGCGCAAATGACTTTTGAAGGCGAGTGGAGGCTTAGCTACGATTCATCCTGGGAAGCGCGCCGCTCCGCTTTTCCGGTTTCGCTGACGATGCCAATGCGCTTAGGAGCGGTCGGCGCTGATGTGCTGCTGCCGTGGCTTGCCAACCTTCTCCCGGAAACGCATCTCGCCGAGATCGGTCAACGACTGAAGGTCTCTCCTCAAGACATCGTTGGCCTGCTCGGTCATATCGGCCGTGACACCGCAGGAGCGTTATCGATCGGCAAACCGCGGAAGGCGGGCGTAAATCTGCAACCCATTCCGGACGGGAAGACACTTGAGCGTATTCTCAATGAACTTCCGGCCAAGCCCTTCCTGGTGGGGGAGCGAGGTGTCTCAATGTCGCTTGCAGGGGTTCAAGAGAAGCTGCCCGTTTTTGTTGATCAGGGCGGCGCTATCTCGATCCCCGTCGATGGAACACCATCGACACACATCATCAAGCCGGACACAAAGCGGCTTGCGGGAAGCGTCGAAAACGAAGCCTTCTGTCTCGCCCTCGCGCGGGCATGTGGTTTGGATGCTGCCGACGCAACCATAGGGGTAGCCGGAGCGCGACGCTATCTGCTGGTAAAGCGCTATGACCGGTTCATTGATGCGGAAGGTGAAATCCGGAGGCTGCATCAGGAAGACCTCTGCCAGCTAACGGGTCATTTCCCATCGCAGAAATACGAGCGACCCTCGACAGCTCGTGGTGTGACCCTGAGATTGATGTTCGGTGCCGTCAGCGATCTCGTTTCACCTGCCGAACGTTTAAGGCTCCTAGATGCAGTGATCTTTAACGTACTGATCTGCAACTCGGATTCGCACGCAAAGAACTACTCGATTCTGATTGGCGCCGGTGGATCCGCGAAGATGGCACCCCTTTACGATTTGATGTGTGCCGCAGTGTATCGTCAGGTTGACCAGAGCCTGCCTCAAGGCATTGCCGGACGTTTCATCGCGGCTGATTTGAGGAATTCTGACTGGAAGGCATTGGCCGAGGAGCTCGGATTGAGCGGCGCATCAACCGTTAAGAGGGTTGAGGAGCTTGCGGAACTCGTAAGCCGCGCTTCTGAGGATATAGCCCCGCAAATCGCTGCTATGGCTGGCGATCCGACGAGGGTCATTGAGCGCATCACTCATAATGTTCGGAAGAGATGCAGACGAATTCAGGTGCACGCCCGCGGTTGAAGAGGGGATCAGGCACAGCCCACTTCGACAGCGGAAATGATTTCCGCTTGGGCCGCAGCGAGTGAGCAAAGGCAGCATATTTCCTATGGCTAATTTCATCGCTTGCGCAGCCACTTTGCGAACTCATCGCTTGCGACCTGTTATGTGAAACTTAAATCGGAAGCAGCCGGTAACCGATAGCGGGCACCAGGGCGTCGAAGCGACCGGTCTTCTTCGGCATCAGCAAAAGACGGTCGCCACCATTCGTTATCAGCCTGTTTTTGACGGGGGCTGACCGCCTATAGATGTTTATAATGTCACTTGTGGAGAAATTACGCTCCCAATCGGCATTTTGCATCCCGTCCCACCATGCCGTGCCTGCGCCTTCAAGCGTCGGCCTGGCGCTGAGGACGTTGAAGTAGAATCAATCGACCGTCCTTCGACCCGCACGCGATTGCCGGGTTTGCTTTATTTCTTGCGTTTTGAGTGAAACGCAAATGAGGTCGTGTTTTACAACTGTGTTTCTTGCCATCAAACCACAAAGAACAATAGCATCGACGACCTCGAAGAAAGACCGTGATACTCTACCACTTATGACGAGGTTTCTTGCGCAGTTTCGCTACCGTCAGTCTGGCTGACGCCAAAGTTGCCAGCTTTGCGTCAAACACGATCCCATCTGCCGTTTTCCGATGTTGCTTGATAGGATGTCGGAAGGAGGACAACATGGACAGCTTAGATGAGATTGCTTGGGAAATAGCGGAAATTACACCATCCGCAGCCGCTGAGATGCTGGGTAATGTCCATGCAAGCGGCCACGTCGATCAGTTGGCGCTGGCCGCTTTCGGAAAAGACATGTCCGCTGGACAATGGGTGCTTAATGGCGCTCCAATCGTTCTGTCAAGCGACGGATCGCTGCTGGATGGCAGAGCTAGACTGCACGCCTGCGTCAAATCTGGAGCGCCGTTCCAGACATTGGTTGTTAAAGGCGTCAGCAGTTCAGCCTTCGAAACAATCGATTCCGTCAGAAAACGCACTCTAGCAGATATCCTTTCCATGCGAAGTGAACTCCATGGCCGATCTCTAGGGGCCGCGCTGCGCATTATCTGGAGTTATCAGGCCGGAGCCGCCCCGGGTGGCGGAAAAGGGCCGGGAACGACGGCCCTTCTTTCGGTTCTTGAGCAGGCGCCAGAAATCCGTGACAGCGTCCTACCTGCTCTGCGAGCGATGCCGCTTTTGCCACAGGGGTGTGGGATCGCGATGCATTATCTCGCCAGCCGCATAAGTCCGGAAAAGGCGGACCAGTTTATGGCGCAAATTGGAGAGCCCGTTTCGACAGCAGCCGACAATCCAGTTGTTCAATTGCGAAATGCGTTAACAGCTCTTCGTGGTCAAGGAGGCGCACGAAAACAGACTTACATGCTCGCGATCGCCATTAAGGCATGGAACGCGTTTAGCCAAGGCAAGTCAATCAAGCACTTGAGATTCGGCGCAGAGCGGGAAAGCTTTCCTCGTCTCGAACCTGAAAGCCGATGGGGACCGCTGGGCGACATTCGCGAAACGCGGCATGGGGAAAAACTCCAGCAATCCACCGGAGGCTTAAAAGTTCGAGTTGCACTCATCACACCGAAAATGGCTGAGCTCATGCTCGCTGATCGTGGGCCTAATCGCAACGTTTCACTTCCCGTCATTAACAAATACGCACGTGATATGCTTGCGGGGCGATGGCGGCTAAATGGGCAGACTATCAAAATTGGTAGAGATGGACGACTGCTTGATGGCCAACATCGTCTCGAGGCGGCCAAGAAAGCTAAGTGCTCCTTCCCCGCAATCATTGTCGAAGGATTAAGACCCGAGATATTCGCATCTCTGGATATTGGACGACGTCGATCCATTAGTGATGTCTTGCGCGATTATGGGGAAAGCCACACGATGATCCTGGCGTCGGCCTTGCGCTGGCTATGGATGATCGAAAACGGAGTGATCCTGGCGGCAAACTCATCACCGACCAACGGCGAATTACTGGAGGTCTTGAACTGCCATCCTAACATCAGGGCAAGTATTACGCAGGTCTCCGCAATTCGTGAAATTATGGGAAGCGGCATCGCTGCAGCACTTCACCGGACATTTGCGGACAAAGACACGCCACGTGCCAACGAGTTTTTCGCGCGTCTGATCGACGGAGTACAGCTTGCCGAGCACAGCCCGATCAGACACTTGCGTGAGCGTCTCATCCGAACGCGGGCATCGCATCGCGTGCGCCTTGCGGAGGCAGAGCGTGTGGCGATCAGCATCAAAGCCTGGAACGCCTATCGCGAAGACCGACCGATACAGCTTTTGATATGGCGGAGCCGCGGCAGCGCACGCGAAGCACTGCCAGCAGTATCGTGAGGGACCATGTCTAAGAAGACGTTTAATCAGAATACGCGTATCAGTGAGGACGAACGCGAATTCTTAGACAATGTGGCATCGAGTCTCGGAACCGATCGATCGGATGTCGTAAGGCGAATGGTGTCCGAGTGGCAGCGCTACGGCGTTAGTGGCACGGCAGAGTCATTGCGTACCTGCGCCCTTGGCGCAAATCGGCTACGGCAGGTAGCTCTGCAACTGCAGCAAAATCCAGATACCATTGGTGGCGATCAACCAGTGTAAATCTCAATATTTGTCATATGAAGCGGTTAAATCGTGGGTGCCGCGCATAGGTCCGTATTGGAGCATGAAGCGGAAGAGTTTGTTGCCGGAAGCAAGGAATTCAGGGCTCTTAAGGAGAATTGGCTGGGGAACCTGGATTCGAACCAAGATTAACGGAGTCAGAGTCCGTCGTTCTACCGTTGAACTATTCCCCAGCAGGGGCGAAACCGGCTTGGCCGGTGCCTGTGAGGCGGGCTTATAAACAAACGGCGGCGAGATGCAAATGGTTTTTTCGGGAAAATGCATCCGGCGTGTCCGAGGCCCGTGCATCGCGGTTTCGTCATAAAAAGAATTTGGCGAACGGGCCGGGCGCTGGTAATGTCGCGGCAACGAAGATCGAGAGAGCGCCTGCTTGCAGCTTTAAAGCTTTGCGCGGCGCCATAGGCAGTAACGTGAACGACCCCGACAGCGGCTTGAAGCCGCCCGTTTCCGGGGCGCGAGATGCGGGCGATGCGGGGCGACCGAAGCGGTCGCGCCGACGCAAGGGCAAGCAGAAGGGCGCTACAGGTCCCTCTGCCGTTTCCCTGTCCGCAGGCCAGGCGGCCGGTTCGTCCGGATCGGCTGAGCGCCCCAAGGCCACCGAAGGTGGCGATACCGCGCGCAGGAACAAGCGTCGTCGGCGCGGCAAGGGTGCCGGCGGCGAGAACGTGCGCCCGCTTGCCCCTGTCGGCCAGCGGGAAGCCTCCCGCGAGGATCCGCGTCAGGCGGAAGGCCGCAGGAACCGTCGCAAGCATCGCGGCAAGAAGGCCGGCGCGCGCACCGTGCTCGTCGCCGCCGAGGCGACGGTCCTGTATCCCGCGGCCGAACAGGCCCTGGAGGCGCGGTCCCCCCCCCATGCTCCGGAGACGCAATCCGCCCCGCGCCCGGCCGAGCGCGAAGGCTATGACGCGCCGCTCTATGCCGCGCTCGACCTTGGCACCAACAATTGCCGTCTTCTCATCGCCCAGCCGACGCGCCCCGGCCAGTTCCGGGTTGTCGATGCCTTTTCGCGCATCGTGCGCCTCGGCGAAGGGCTTGCGGCGAGCGGCCGGCTGTCCGACGAGGCGATGGACCGCTCCGTCGAGGCTCTGAAGGTCTGCGCGGCCAAGCTGAAGAACCGCAGCATCCGCCGCGCCCGGCTGATCGCCACAGAGGCCTGCCGCGCGGCGGTCAACGGCGAGGCGTTCCTGGAGCGGGTTCGGCAGGAGACGGGGCTCGACCTCGAGATCATCAACCGCGAGACCGAAGCGCGGCTTGCCGTGTCCGGCTGCTCCTCGCTGGTCGGGCGCGAGGCGAAATCCGTCGTGCTCTTCGATATCGGCGGCGGCTCCTCGGAAATCGCGGTCATCCGCATCGGCGACAATCGCTCCAGCCGGCTTGCCAACCACATCACGCACTGGACCTCGCTGCCGGTCGGCGTCGTCACGCTGTCCGAACGCCACGGCGGGCGCGACGTGACGCCGGAGAGCTTTGCGGGCATGGTGTCGGAGGTCGAGACCATGCTGGCGGGCTTCGATTGCCCTGGCGATGTCGTGCGCGCGGCGCCGGAGGATTTCCACCTCATCGGCACATCCGGCACGGTGACGACGCTGGCGGGCGTGCATCTCGACCTGCCGCGCTACGACCGGCGCCGGGTGGACGGCGTCTGGCTTTCGGACGACGAGGTGACGGCCATGCAGGCGCGCCTTCTCTCCTGGGATTTTTCCGCCCGCGCGGCCAATCCCTGCATCGGGCCGGACAGGGCGGATCTCGTGCTCGCCGGCTGCGCCATCCTGGAGGCGATCCGCAAGCGCTGGCCATCGCGCCGCATGCGCGTTGCCGACCGGGGCCTGCGCGAAGGCCTGCTCACCGACATGATGGCCGATGACGGCGTCTGGCGCCGCGGCCGCCACCGCCGCAACCAGCGCGGCGGCCCCCGCAACCCGGCAAAGCCCGAAGGACAGGCGTCATGACCAAGCCCCCCATCGGCCGTAAGCTCGGCCAGAAGGTCAAGAAGGGCAAGCTCAAGGCCTCCTCGCGCCGCTGGCTCGAGCGCCATATCAACGATCCCTATGTGCAGCGCGCCAAGCTGGAGGGCTATCGCGCCCGGGCGGCCTTCAAGCTGCTGGAGATCGACGAGAAGCACAACATCCTCGCCGGCGCGAAGCGCATCATCGACCTTGGTGCGGCACCCGGCAGCTGGTCGCAGATCGCCGCCAAGGTGACCGGCTCGACCGATGCCGATCCGCGCGTCGCGGCCATCGATTTCCTGGAAATGGACCCCTTGCCGGGCGTCAGCATCCTCCAGATGGACTTTCTCGAGCCCGATGCGCCGGAAAAGCTGATCGCGGCGGTCGGCGGCACGCCGAACCTCGTCGTCTCGGACATGGCCGCGCCGACGACCGGCCATCGCCAGACGGATCACCTGCGCACCATGCATCTGTGCGAGGTTGCCGCGCACTTCGCCGTGGAGGTGCTGGCGGAAGGCGGCCACTTCCTGGCAAAGACCTTCCAGGGCGGCACCGAACGCGAGCTGCTCAACATGCTCAAGCAGAATTTCAAGCAGGTCATCCATGTGAAGCCCGGCGCCTCGCGTGCCGAATCGGTGGAAATGTTCCTGCTCGCCAAGGGCTTCAAGGGGCGCAAGGCGAAGGATGAGGCGGCTGAAGAGGATACGGACGCCTGATGCTGCTCTACACCACCGTCGGCACGAACGATCTGGACCATGCCGGCCGCTTCTATGACGCGGTCCTGCCGCTGCTCGGCTATGCCAGGCAGAAGCAGGCGCCGGGTGAGATCGGCTATGCGGCGGAGGGCGACGTGCGCTGCCGCTTCTGGGTGGTCGAGCCGTTCAACCGCGAACCCGCCACCTTCGGCAACGGCGTGACCATCGCGCTTGTCGCCCCGACCCGCGCGGCCGTCGATGCCTTCCACGCCGCGGCCCTAGCTGCCGGCGGCAGCGATGAAGGCGCTCCCGGCCTGCGCCCGTTCCACGCCACCTTCTACGCCGCCTTCATCCGCGACCCCGACGGCAACAAACTCGCTGCCGTCTGCGAGCAGGCCGAATAGCCCGCGCCGGGCCGGAAGTCTCCGACCACTCGATATATTCCAGCAACCCGCCGTTTTCCCACGCCTCCGCGAGGGGGGCGACCAATTCAAGACCAACGCCCCTGTCCTCATGGTGGAGTTTCAATCCACGCCTCCGCGAGGGAGGCGACCACCTCGTCAAGAAAAGCGTACCGCGCGGGCATGGTTTCAATCCACGCCTCCGCGAGGGAGGCGACTAAACGCCATCAGCCTGTCGTACGTCTTCACAGTGTTTCAATCCACGCCTCCGCGAGGGAGGCGACCCCTTTTGCCCTACGGCTTTCGCCGCTTCGGCCGGTTTCAATCCACGCCTCCGCGAGGGAGGCGACGACCTCGTCGAACATCACGGTCGCCGAGGAAGCGTTTCAATCCACGCCTCCGCGAGGGAGGCGACCGAACAGAAGCCGCTCGATTTCAAGCGCGGCATGTTTCAATCCACGCCTCCGCGAGGGAGGCGACGTTGTGTTATTAGTCGGAAGTGTAGTTCCGTTTCCGTTTCAATCCACGCCTCCGCGAGGGAGGCGACCTGGCCTTGTGCCGTGCTCATGAGAGCGGGAGAGGGGTTTCAATCCACGCCTCCGCGAGGGAGGCGACATGTCGCGCCGCCGAAGCCGGAAGGCTCGAAGACCGGTTTCAATCCACGCCTCCGCGAGGGAGGCGACTGGGGTAGGTTTAGTGCATTGTTCGCACGGACAAAAGATGGGGGCTGGTGCGGATGGGCGGGTGCGGCGCGCCTTTTTGCGTCGGGGTGAGAGCGGCTGAGGCAGCGGAACCAAAAACGTCAAGAAGATAGGGCAGGTGCGAACCTGCCGGGGATTTGCAGCACGCTTGGGGTTCGCGCCGGTTTGCGGGTGGGGGCGGGTTACTTCGCCGTTGCCGCTTCCTCGTCCGGCCCCGGCAGACGATGGCCCGAGACGGTGGCGCCGGCATTCTTGGCCATGGTGATGAAGGGCAGGACGGCGGCGAGGGTCAGGGCGGAGATGATCATGAAGGCGATCTGGAAATCGCGCAGTTCCAGCGGGGAGCCCGTCAGCGCGGTCTCGATTTCGAGGATTGCGCCGGCAACGGCGACCCCCAGCGCCAGGCTGATCTGCTGAAGCACGGCGCTCATCGAGGTCGCCTTGCTGGCATCCGCGTCGGGGATATCGGCGAAGGACAGCGCGTTGACGCTGGTGAAGAAGAAGGAGCGCGCGAAGCCCGCGATCAAGAGCAAGCCGGCCATGAACCAGAAGGGTGTCGCGGGCGTGAAAAGGCCGTTCACGAAGGTGAGGATCGCCCCGCAGATGCTGGCGACGATCAGCGTCGTGCGGAAGCCGGCGAAGGTCAGCACGCGCTTGGCGAGGAACTTGGTGGTGATGGCGCCGATCGCACCCGTGAAGGTGACGAGGCCCGACTGGAAGGGCGAGAGGCCGAAGCCGACCTGCAGCATCAGCGGCATCAGGAAGGGCACTGCGCCGACGGAGATGCGAAACAGCGTGCCGCCGATGGCTGCTGCACGGAAGGCGCTGTCGCGGAAAAGCCTGAGATCGAGCAGCGGCGCTGGGTGCCGGCGGGCGTGGCGCACATAGAGCACGCCGCAGAGAAGGCCGATGGCCGTTGCGGCGATGCCGATGACGGGTGGCAGGGCAGGCAGGCTGACGACCGAGAGGCCGAACATCGTGCCGGACGCGGCCACCGCGCTCAGGAAGAAGCCGCGCCAGTCGAGCGGCGGCGGCGCGGCGGCGCGGATATCCGGGAGGTAGAGGCCGGACAGCACATAACCGGCAATGCCGACCGGCACGTTGATCAGGAAAATCCAGTGCCAGGAGAAGTAGGTGGTGATGAAGCCGCCCAGCGGCGGACCGGCGAGCGGGCCGACAAGCGCGGGGATCGTCAGCAGCGCCATGGCCGAGACGAGTTCGGCGCGCGAGGTGCTGCGCACCAGGACGAGGCGTGCGACAGGCGTCATCATCGCTCCGCCCATGCCCTGCAGGAAGCGTGCGACGACGAAGGCAAGAAGGCTGCCGGAAACCGCACAGAGGATGGAGCCGATGACGAAGACGAGGATGGCGAGGCGGAAGACGCGTTTGGCGCCGAAGCGGTCGGCCATCCACCCGCTGAGCGGAATGAAGGTCGCGAGCGACACCATGTAGGAGGTGAGCGCCAGTTTCAGCGTGATCGGCCCCACGCCGAGATCGGCCGCGATGGCCGGCAGCGAGGTGGAGATGACGGTGGAGTCCATCTGCTCCATGAAGAGCGCGACGGCAAGGATGAGCGGGACGATACGGTTCATCGGCAAATCAGGGTGCAAGGCCCTCGTGCAGGCCCGCCCGACTTCTGCGCCCCGCGTTGCGATCTGTCAAATCCTAAGGGCCTTCCCGGGCCGCGTTGCGGGCAAGGAGGCGCAGCGGTGTTGCTGGCAAGGGAGGTGGAAAACGGCGGTAAAGGGCCCTGGGTGCGGGGACGCGTCTCGCGCCTGCGCATCACAAGCCCGTGAAACCGCGTGCCCGGATCGTGACAGCGCCCTAGATGGACGCATGTCAGCTTCATGCCGAGCCGGACGCTCGGCCGGCAAGGCAGCCTTTCACCAAAGAGGAAGATCCATGGGAGACCATTCGACAATCTCGCGCCGGTCCTTGTTTCTCGCCGCGGGCCTCGGCACATTGGCCGCGCCCCTGGTGCTGAACCGCGCCACCGCCCTTGCCCAATCGGAAAGCGACGCCACCGACATGCGCGTGAGCCCCCTTGAGACCCGCAGCCTGAAGCTCGGCAGTTTCCGCGTGCTGACGGTGCGCGACGGCATGCGCCCTTCCGGTGCGCCGAACGAGACGTTCGGCATCAACCAGCCCGCCGAGGCCGTCGGCACCCTGCTGGCCGAAAATTTCCTTCCGGCCGACCGTTTCGTCAACAGCTTCACGCCGACGCTGGTCGATACCGGCTCGGAGGTCGTGCTCTTCGATACCGGCATGGGCGAGGGCGGACGCGAGGCGGGCATGGGCCGTCTTCTGGAAGGGTTGAACTATGCGGGCTACACGCCGGATCAGATCTCCGTCGTCGTCATCACCCATATGCATGGCGACCATATCGGCGGCCTGATGGAGGGCGGCAAGCCGGCCTTTGCGAATGCGCGCTACGTCACGGGCCGCACGGAATATGATTTCTGGGTCAATCCGGAGCGCATGGGAACGCCCGCCGAACAGAGCCACCAGAACGTGCTCGCCAAGGTGCAGCCGCTGGCGGAGAAGCTCACCTTCATCGAGGACGAGGGCGAGGTCGTGCCCGGTATTCGCGGGCTCAACGCCTTCGGCCATTCGCCGGGGCACATGATCTTCCGCGTCGAATCGGAGGGCAGGGCGCTGATTCTGACGGCGGACACCGCCAACCACTTCGTGCTCTCGCTCCAGCGGCCCGACTGGGAAGTGCGCTTCGACATGGACAAGGCTCAGGCCGCCGCGACGCGCAAGAAGGTCTTCGACATGATCGCCACCGACAGGCTGGCCTTCGTCGGCTATCACATGCCGTTCCCGGCGGCCGGCTTCGTGGAGAAGGCGGGCGAGGGCTACCGCTTCGTGCCGGTGAGCTACCAGTTCGACGTCTGAACGCTTTCCGTTCGCCAGAATCGAAACGGCCCGCCCCGTCAAGGGCGGGCCGTTTCGTCGAAAGGATTTGTCAGTAGCCGCGCATGTCCCGGGCGACATCCTTCAGCATCACGACCATGCGGTCGCGCAGCTCGTCGTCGGGACAGTTGACGCCCGCCGAGCGAAGGTCGGCGCGGACACGGTTGAAGGCACCGTCCGCAGCGCTGACATCGGCCATGGCGAGTTCGCGGGCATAGGCCTCGCCGTCGGGGCGGTGCATGGTATTGGCAGCCCACAGGCCGAGCAGCGCATTGCGGCGCGCGTTGGCCTTGAACATGAATTCCTGCTGGTAGGCGAATTCGTCTTCGAGCGCACGTGCTCTTTTCTTCAGTGCAGACATCGATTTCCCCGTTCTTCTATTGTTGCTTTGTGTATGGCCCTTTCTGTCCTGGCCACGAAAACGGTTATACACACGAAGATTTAAAAGACCGGCAGCAGACACGGCTAAGAATTCGTCAATCGCGCAATGCGGGGAAGCCGCCGCTTTTGCTATTCCCAAGCCGTCATGAACGTGTTACCAGCCCTCGCCAACTTCCAAGAATTTCTTGCAAGCGACCGAGGCGGACAACTCCCAATGTTCCCCTTGGTGCGTAAGCTTTATCCTAAAAGGAACTTGGCCCATGGCGCGCATCATTGAAACGGCAACCGGTCTCGAAGCCCTGACCTTCGACGACGTCCTCCTGCAACCTGGTCACTCCGAGGTCATGCCGGGCCAGACGAACATCGCCACCCGCATCGCGCACGATTTCGAACTCAACCTGCCGATCCTCTCCTCCGCCATGGACACGGTGACGGAGAGCCGTCTCGCCATCGCCATGGCGCAGGCCGGTGGCCTCGGCGTCATCCACCGCAACCTGACCCCCGCCGAACAGGCCGAGGAAGTCCGCCAGGTGAAGAAATTCGAGAGCGGCATGGTCGTCAATCCCGTGACGATCGGCCCGGATGCGACGCTTGCCGACGCGCTGTCGCTGATGAAGGCGCATGGCATTTCCGGCATCCCGGTCGTCGAGAATGGCGGCAATGGCAAGGCCGGCCGCCTCGTCGGCATCCTGACGAACCGCGACGTGCGCTTCGCCTCCGACCAGAGCCAGAAGATCTATGAACTGATGACCCGTGAAAACCTGATCACGGTGAAGGAAAGTGTCGATCAGCAGGAAGCCAAGCGCCTGCTTCACACGCACCGCATCGAGAAGCTGCTGGTGGTCGATGGCGACGGCCGTTGCGTCGGCCTCATCACGGTGAAGGACATCGAGAAGTCGCAGCTCAACCCGAATGCGTCGAAGGATGTGCAGGGGCGCCTGCGC
The DNA here is from genome assembly GCF_028534175.1 of Shinella sp. HY16. Taxonomy (NCBI): domain Bacteria; kingdom Pseudomonadati; phylum Pseudomonadota; class Alphaproteobacteria; order Hyphomicrobiales; family Rhizobiaceae; genus Shinella; species Shinella sp. HY16. Next base: position 642,319 of record NZ_JAHYXL010000001.1, read on the forward strand.
GCCGCCGCCGCCATCTCCGTCGGCGATGACGGCTTCGAGCGTGCCGAGCGCCTGATCGAGGCGGGCGTCGACCTCATCGTCGTCGATACGGCGCACGGCCATTCGCAGCGCGTGCTGGACGCCGTCGCCCGCGTGAAAAAGCTGTCGAACTCCGTGCGCATCATGGCCGGTAACGTCGCCACGTCCGACGGCACCAAGGCGCTGATCGATGCGGGTGCCGATGCCGTCAAGGTCGGTATCGGCCCGGGCTCGATCTGCACCACCCGCATCGTCGCCGGCGTCGGCGTGCCGCAGCTTGCCGCCATCATGGCCTCGGTCGAGGCGGCGCAGGCTCAGGGTATCCCGGTCATCGCCGACGGCGGCATCAAGTTCTCCGGCGACCTTGCCAAGGCGATCGCCGCCGGCGCCTCGGCCGTCATGGTCGGCTCGCTGCTCGCCGGCACGGATGAAAGCCCGGGCGAGGTGTTCCTGTACCAGGGCCGCTCCTTCAAGGCCTATCGCGGCATGGGCTCGGTGGGCGCCATGGCCCGCGGCTCGGCCGACCGCTACTTCCAGGCGGAAGTGCGCGACACGCTGAAGCTGGTGCCCGAAGGCATCGAGGGCCAGGTGCCCTACAAGGGCCCGGTTTCGGGCGTGCTGCACCAGCTCGCCGGCGGCCTCAAGGCGTCCATGGGCTATGTCGGCGGCAAGGACCTCAAGGATTACCAGGAGAAGGCGACCTTCGTGCGCATCTCCGGCGCGGGCCTTCGCGAAAGCCATGCCCATGACGTGACGATCACCCGCGAAAGCCCGAATTATCCGGGCGCGGTCTGATCGATCGCCGATTGCTGATATGCCTTCCAATGCCCGGCTTTGCCGGGCATTTTCGTCTCCGGGGCCTGCGCGAATCCTGTTTTGTTTTTCCACGTATGCGCTAGGATCGGCCACCGGCAATCTCGCCGGTTTCACTGGGGGACAACATGAAGAAGATACTGGCTGGCGCCCTTCTGGGCCTGGGTCTGGTCGTGCCTGCGCATGCGCAGACGGTCAATGCCGGCACCTACAATGTCGAAGGCACGAATCTCGACGGCTCGACCTATGGCGGCACAGCGACGATCGAGCTGACGAGCGAGACGACCTGTTCGATCGAGTGGCATACCGGTTCGACCACGTCGAACGGCATCTGCATGCTCTATGGCGATGCCTTTGCCGCCGGCTACGTGCTTGGCGATGCGGTCGGCCTCATCGTCTATCAGGTCAAGGGCGACGGATCGCTGGAAGGCGCCTGGACGATCAGCGGCAAGGACGGTTCGGGCACCGAAAACCTGACGCCGCAATAATCGCTTCCTCCTTCGGCTTGTCGCAATGGTCCTTTCCGGTTGAGGCTTTCACCGGAAACCCCTAAACCGGTTCAAACCGACAAGCCGAAGGATAACCATGTCTCCCACGGAAGCCACGATCTGGCCGATGATCGCGCATGTCGCGCTCGTCTTCTCTCTCTACCTTCTGCTGTCGATGCGCCGCATGCGGGCCGTCAGGCAAGGGCAGGCCCGGCCGGAACAGTTCCGCGAAAATCGCGAGGAGCCCACCGAAAGCCTCGTCGTCAAGAACGCCATCGCCAACCAGTTCGAGTTGCCGGTGCTGTTCTATGCCGTCAGCATCCTTCTCTATCTCGTCGATGCGGACAATCCGGTGACCGTTGCCGGTGGCTGGCTGTTCGTGGCGCTGCGTTATGCCCATGCCTATGTGCATGTCACCAGCAACCGCCTGCGCTATCGCCGGCCGCTCTTCATTGCCGGCTTTGCGGTGCTCGGCCTCCTCTGGCTCTGGCTCGGCATATGGCTTGCCTTCACCTGATCCGCGACCAGCCGGCATAACATCGGCTGACCCTTGCGGTAACGCAGTTGTGTTCGGCAGCTTTTCGCGCGCGGCCTATCTTATCCTGCGGAGAACCAGCCGGAGGATCCGCCATGGACAAGCCGCAGATCACGCAGGCGATGATCAACGCCTATGATGAATACACCCATCTGACGCTCGATCGCCGCCGTTTCATGGAGCGCCTGACGGCGCTCGCCGGGTCGGGTGCGGCGGCTGCCACCATCGCCCCGCTGCTCGCCGCCAATTCGGCGAGCGCCGAGATCATCGCGTCGGATGACCAGCGCCTTGCCGCCAAGGATGTCGTCTATGGCGGCCGCTCGGGCGAGATGAAGGGCTATCTCGTGCGGCCGAAGGAGGCGACGGCGCCGCTCGGTAGCGTGATCGTCATCCACGAGAACCGCGGCCTCAACCCGCACACCCGCGATGTCGCTCGCCGGATGGCGCTGGATGGCTTCATCGCGCTCGCCCCCGATTTCCTCTCGCCGTCCGGCGGTACGCCGGACAATGAGGATCAGGCTCGCGAAATGATCGGCAAGCTCGATCCGGCGGCGACGGTGGCCAATGCGGAAGCAAGCCTGCAGTTCCTGGCAAAGCTCGACGGTGTGAATGGCAAGGTCGGCGCCGTCGGCTTTTGCTGGGGCGGCGGCCTCGTCAATCGCTTCGCCGCCAGGTCGCCGGACCTGAAGGCGGGTGTCGCCTATTACGGAGCGCAGGCGGCGGCCGAGGACGTGCCTGGCATCAAGGCTGCGCTGATGCTGCACTATGCCGGCCTCGACGAGCGCATCAATGCCGGCATCGACGCCTATCGCAAGGCGCTGGAGGCAAACGGCAAAACCTTCGAGATCCACATGTATGACGGCGTCAACCATGCCTTCAACAACGACACGTCGGCCGCGCGCTACGACAAGGCCGCGGCGGACCTCGCCTGGCAGCGCACCGTGGATTTCCTGAAAAAGAACCTTGCCTGAGCGGCCTTCGGAAAATTGCGCCAGAATAAAATAAGTGACTGTTCCGTATAAGCAAACGGGGCCGGGTTCCATCAGGGCGCGGCCCCGCTTTCGATAGGGGCAACAGCAACATCGCAAACCTGCGAACCCAGCAAAACATTGCGGGGCGCGAGCGTGCGACATCATCATCTGTCAAACAGGATATTTTCCGTGAAATTCATCGCGACCAAGTCGGTTGCCGCCCTTGCTGCGGCAGCCCTGCTCATTTCTGCGCCCATGACCCTCGCAGCCGGCATGAAGTTCGATATCAAGAACGATTCCGGCTACATCATCGACGGCTTCTACACCGGCGAAAACGGTGACTGGAGCGCCAACTGGATGAACTTCAAGCTCGATGGCGGCGAGACGGCCAATATGGAGTTCAACTACGACGGTCCGTGCGACATCGAGTTCTATGTGAGCTGGGAGGCCGAGGACGGCTCCAGCATCAAGGGCGAGGAGACCTCGATCAACATCTGTGAGGCGAACACGATCTATTTCGACGGCAAGCAGGCCACCTACGACTGATCGGACGTTTGGATAGATCGACGGCCCCGGCATGGAGACATGCCGGGGTCATGGACAGCGCTGCCTGTCTTCGAAGCGCTCTACGCCGCCGGCAGGTCGAGGCGCATGGCGCAGCGCGTGTCGCGCTGCAGCCCGTGTTCGGCCTCAAGGTCGAGCACCGCCTTGAGACGCGGCGACAGCGCGGCCTCGTCCAGCGTGCCGAAGCCGAGCCGCTGGTAGTAGGGGCAGTTCCAGGGGATGGTACGAAAGGTCGTCAGGGTCACCGCGTCGAGGCGGTGCGCCGCGGCCGCGTCGATCGCGTGCCGGATCAGCTTGCGGCCGATGCCGAAGCCCTGGTGCAGGTGATCGACGGAAATCTCGCAGATGTGCAGTTCCCGCTCGGCAATCTCGGCGCTCAGGAAGCCGACCGGCTGGTCGTCCCCGGTTGCCGCCACCCAGTTCGTTCCCTTTTCGATGAGGTCGCAGTGCCGATCCGCGCTCTGCACGTCGCCAACGGCGAGCCACGAGAAGGCCTCGATCAGGCGGAAGGCCTGTGCGGCCGAGCGCTCGATCTGGCGCAGCGCCTCGACCTCGTCTTCGCGGGCAGGGCGGATTGTAACCATCGACGGCCCGGCCTTGCCTGCGGGAATGCCGTCGAGGGGAAGCTGCGTCACCATCCGGGCAGGATGTTGCCGGGCCTCAGGCGCGACACACGCGGGAAGAGCTTCACCTCCGCCTCAGGCAGGTCGTCGGCGGCTGTCAACGGTGTGATGTTGTCGAGGCAGGCGGTGATATGGCTGGTGATGGCATTGGAAAGCGAGGGCGAGAGACCCGGTCGCCGCATGATGCCGATCTGCACCGGCGCGAGCGGCGGAAAGCCGTCCGCCTGCGTCAACACCTTCATGCCGGGGCGCAGCGCCGATTCCGGCAGGACCGAAACCGCCATGCCCGCCATCACGGCTGCTGCGACGACGGTCGAGGACCAGCTGGTGAACAGCACCTGGTAGTCGCGCCCGACCGAATCGAGCGCCGCACAGGCGATCTGCCGCCACTGACAGTCGCGCCGACCGACGGCGAGCGGCACCGGCGCGTTTTCCGGCAGCGGATGGTTGGCCGACATGACCCAGCAGAGCGGCTCCGTCCGCACGACATCGGACTGGCGCTGGCGCGGATTGTGGGTGACGAGCGCGATGTCGAGCTCGCCCTTGGCCATCTTTTCCGCGAGGTCCACCGAAGGCTCGCAGACGATGAAGAGCTCGACATTCGGGTGCGTCTTGGCGAACCGCATGATGATCTCGGGCATGTAGCGGTCGGCATAATCGTCCGGCGTGCCGATGCGCAGCAGGCCCTCGAGGCGGTTGTCGTCGAAGGCGGCGATGGCCTCGTTGTTGAGGCGCAGCATCCGGCGCGCATAGTTGAGCAGGCGCTCGCCCTCCGCGGTCAACCGATTGCCGCGGCCGTCCTTCATGAAGAGCTGTTTGCCGATGCGCTCCTCAAGGCGCCGCATCTGCATCGAAACGGCCGACTGGGTCTTGAAAACCCGCTCGGCGGCCCGGGTGAAGCTGCCGGTATCGGCGATCGCGACGAAAGTCTGGAGCTGGTCTATGTCTAGCGGAGCGGACATAACGATATCCATAAGATTGTTTGATTGATACTATTAGAAACATTCGTTGGACTGATCAATGGCTTTCTGCGAAAAAGCAAGTGTCGAACGAGTGACCTCTCCGCCAGGCCATCGTTCGACAGGATCTGCCGCCTCCCTCGACCTCCCGGCGACGGCTCTTCTTGAAAACCGACTTTTGAACCGCCGCCCGATCCCTGCGGGCGACGAACGATCACGGGTGCCGCGCGAAACCCCATCGAAGGACGATGGATCGCCGGGCCGGAAAGGAGAAATGCCATGCGCATGATCGACCGCAGACTGGAAATCGATATTCTCGCAACGCGCCGTCCGGCGCCGAGCCTCTTTGCCCGCGTTCGCGGTGTCGCCAACAAATTTGTCCGCGCCTGGCAGAATCGCCGCGTGATCAATCGGTTGAACGAGCTCGACGATCATCAGCTCTACGATATGGGGCTGTGCCGCAGCGACGTGCAGGATGTACGCTCCGCGTCCTTCTTTACCGACGCGGGCCTGCATCTGACGATCGTGGCGCGTGAGCGCGCCCGCCGTCACCTGCGCAGCGGCCGTATGGATTGATTTCCGATCGTGCCGACCTATCTCCCGGGTCGGCAACTGACTTCCCCGCAGGGTGAGAGCCAATAACCCTGCTGCTTGCCCGGCGTGCGACTCCCAAGGTCCGCGTCGGGCTTTTTCAAAGATTTTCCGAAAGTCGATTTCACCCGGAATTGCCCGGAAACAAAAGGGGTAGCGCGATGATCGACGCGATTTTGATCCGTCCGGCGCACCCGCGAGACTTCCCCGCCATGAAGGCGATACTGCGCGATACGTTCGAGCGCACCTGGCGGCCGGAGATCACGGAGGCTGCCGCTCGCCGCTACATCGAGACCGATATCGGCGGCGGTTTCGTCGCGCACAGCGGTGCTGATATGCTCGTGGCCGAGGCCGATGGGCGTGTTGCCGGCCTTGTCCATTGCGTGGACGACTTCATCGATGCCCTGCATGTGCATTCCGATTTCCAGCGCCGGGGCGTTGGGCGTCGTCTGCTCGCCCGGGCGGAGGGGGACATCGCCGAAAAAGGTTTCCCGCGGGTGCGGCTTGAAACGGATACGTTCAACGAGCAGGCCCGGGGTTTCTACAGGGCGCTGGGCTATGTCGAAACGGCGCACTATCCGGACGAGGAATGGCAGAGCGGTCTCACCACCGTCCTGATGGAAAAACCGCTTGGCCACGTCGAATAGCCGATCTGCTGGCGCCTGATGCCCGGAGAGGCGTGCGTGACCACCCCTCGATGCTCAGGCCTTCTTCCCGCCGTCCGTCTCCATGCCGTTGCGGATGGTCTCGAAGATCGATTCCACGTTGCGCTGATAGTCCTTCTGCATTTCCAGGCCGGTATCGAACATCGTGTTGACGAAGGTCGTCAGCGAATCGGCAGGGGAGCCCGCCGGCGCGCTCGGCTTCGCGCCTTCTGCCGGCTGGCCGGCCATGCCCGCCATCATGTCCTGGAAGGCCTTGGCGAAGGGATTGTCGGCAAAGGGGTTGGCCGCTGCCTCCTTCTTCGTGCCGAAGAATTCCTGGGCGGCCTGCGTGAACGGATTGTCGGTAAAGGGGTTTGACGGCTGCGGCTTCTTGGCCATGCCGGTCGCCTCCGCCCATTGCTGCATCATGTCGGCAAAGGGATTGGCCGCGGCGGTACCGCTCTGTGCGCCGGGGAAGAAGGGGGCGAAGGATTGCTTGAAGAGGCCGCCCATCAGCGTGCTCGCCATGACGGGCAGCATCTGCTTGTAGATGTCCTGGCCGATGCCGGTCATCTGCGCCGCCTGCGCGGCGATGGCGCGGGAAACGTCCTTGTTGCCGAAGAGATGGCCGAGAATGCCGTTGCCTTCCGCAAGCCCCTGCGGCGTGAAGGCGCTGCTGATGTCCTCGAAATATTTCGCGTGGTTGCCGGAGGTCAGCGCGGTCATGAAGGCGGCGAGGTCATAGGGATTGGCGGCGTTGCGCTTGAAGCCCTCGGAAAAGGCCGGCATCAGCGCGGCGATGGCCTTGGCCGCCTGTTCCTGCGCGAGCCCGTATTGCCGCGCCATGGTCTCGACGGCATTGCCGTTCTGCGCCTGCATCATCATGTCGTAGAGCGAAAGCATAACGAACCCCTTCCCGTTGGCAGGCATGTGCCTGCACTATAACGGGAATTTTGGCCGCGCAAACCGCTTTTTGGTGTCTTGCCTCAGTACTGGTAGTCGGTGAACACCGGCTCGACGGAGCCGTTCCAACGGCCGTTGTAGAGCGCCAGCATGTCTTCCGCGAGCGTCGCCTTCTTTGCCAGGACCTCGTCGAGCGGGGCAAGGAAGATGGTTTCGTCGACACCGTCGCCGTTGAGCCGCGCGCGGGCGGCAAGGCCCTGGCGGGAGATCGAGACCACTTCGCGGGCGACGTCGAGCAGCGGCTTGCCGCGGAAATCGGCCTTGAGGCCTTCCGCCGGCACGGCATTGCGCAGCGCCGTCACTTCCTCCACCGTCCAGTCGCGCGTCAGGGCCTCGGCGGCATCGAGGGCGCCGTCGTCATAGAGCAGGCCCACCCAGAATGCGGGCAGCGCACAGATGCGCCGCCACGGGCCGCCGTCGGCGCCGCGCATTTCCAGGAAGCGCTTCAGCCGCACGTCGGGGAACAGCGTGGAAAGGTGGTTCGTCCAGTCGCCGAGATTGGGTTCCCAGTCGGCGATCTCGCCCTTCAGGGCACCGGCCATGAACTGGCGGAAGGTGATGTGCGTGCAGTCGTGGTACTTGCCGTCGCGCACGACGAAGTACATCGGCACGTCGAGCGCCCATTCGACATAGTCGATGAAGCCGAAATCCGGCTTGAAGGCGAAGGGGATGAGGCCGGCGCGGTTGTTGTCCGTGTCGCGCCAGATGTCGCCGCGCCAGGAGAGGAGACCGTTCGGCTTGCCCTCGGTGAAGGGGGAGGAGGCGAAGAGCGCGGTCGCCATGGACTGCAGCTTCAGCGAGACCTGCATCTTGCGGCGCATGTCGACTTCCGAGGAGAAGTCGAGGTTCACCTGGATCGTGCAGGTGCGGTACATCATGTCGAGACCCTTCGTGCCGACCTTCGGCATATAGCGGGTCATGATGTCGTAGCGGCTTTTCGGCATGCGCGGGGTTTCGGCAAAGGTCCATTTCGGGCTGCCGCCCATGCCGAGGAAGCGGATGCCGAGCGGTTCGGCGATCTCGCGCAGCGTCGCGAGATGCTGGTTGGATTCCTTGCAGGTCTGGTGCAGGTTTTCCAGCGGCGCGCCCGACAGTTCGAACTGGCCGCCGGGCTCCAGCGAGATGGCACCCATGCCTGATGGTTCGGCAAGGCCGATGATGTTGCCGGCATCCATGATCGGATCCCAGCCGGTCTTTTGCTGCATGCCGTTCAGCAGCGCCGAAATGCTCGCCTCGCCGAAATAGGGCACGGGACTGTTGTCGGCCGTAAAGAAGACGAATTTCTCGTGCTCGGTGCCGATACGGAACTTCTCCTTCGGCTTGTTGCCGGCGGCGAGGTAATCCGCCATGTCCGCGACGGTGCGGATCGGCGTCTGGTCGGTGGTGTCACGGGCCATGGGCGTCTTCTTCTGAACGGATGGCGCCCGGACGGAACGCCGGGCCTTGGGAGGGTGCTTGGACCGGAATTAGATGCGGTGCAAGCGAATTCCTTTCAAGGCAGATTCAAAAAAACCCATTCGACTTTTTTATAAAAGCACTTTCTTGCGTTCCCGCAAATCGGTGCCGGTGCCGTTCAGCGCCAATCGCCGATCGCCGCCTGAATGACGGCCATCGCGGCCACCGCCGCCGTGTCCGCACGCAGGATGCGGGGGCCGAGCGGGATGGGCGTCACGAAGTCGAGACTGCGCAGGAGCGTGCGCTCCTCGTCGGAAAAACCGCCTTCCGGGCCGACGAGCAGGGCGAGCTGCCGCTCCTCGATGGCCCCCAGCGCCGGAAGCGGGTTCTGGCTGCCATGGCCCTCGTCGCAGAAGACGATGCGCCGTTCGCGCGGCCAGGCGGAAAGCAGATCCTCGAGCTTTTTCGGTGCCGTAACCTCCGGGATCGCCAGGATACCGCACTGTTCCGCCGCCTCGACGGCATTGGCCTGCAGCCGTTCGATGCTGGTGATCTTGCCCTGCACATGCTGGGTCAGCACGGGCTGCAGCACGCCGGCACCCATCTCCACGGCCTTCTGCACGATATAGTCGAGCCGGCCGACCTTCAACGGCGCGAAGAGATAGTGGAGGTCTGACGGCGCCGGCTGGGGCCGGGTCTGCTCGGCGGGCGTCAGGATGAGCCGCTTGCGGGTCGGGAAGGAGAGGGTGGTATGCCATTCCCCGTCGCGCCCGTTGAAGAGCAGGACGGCGTCGCCCTCCGCCATGCGCAGCACATTGGCGAGATAGTGGAAATGGTCCTTCGACGCCTCGAAGGCGACGCCCTCTGCTAGGGTGTCGCCGACGAAGAGGCGCTGCATCCGGTAATTGGCACGCATGGTCGATATCTCAGGTGAAAAGCGCGTTGAGCGTGAGGAAGATGGCGGCAGACAGGAGCGCCGACACGGGCAGGGTGACGATCCAGGCGGAAACGATCGTCATGAAATGGGAGCGCCGCACGAGGTAGCGCCGACGTGTCTCGTCGACATTCACCGGATCGTCTTCCTCCTCCGGCGCAATACGGTTGCCGCGGCCGCGGATATAGTCGATGCGCCGCCGCGAATTGCGGGTGTACCATTCGCGGAACAGGCCGACGCCGAACACCGCGCCGACGGCGATATGCGTCGAGGAGACGGGAATGGCGAAGGCCGAGGCGGTCAGCACCGCGACGGCGGAGGAGAGCGCCACGCAGAAGGCGCGCATCGGGTTGAGCTTGGTGATCTCGGTGCCGACGATGCGGATGAGGCGCGGGCCGAACAGCAGAAGGCCGAGCGAGATGCCGAAGGCGCCGATGACCATGACCCAGAGCGGGATCATGGTTCCGCCCTCGGCGCCCGAGCGCAGCGCCGAGACCACGCCATAGAGCGGGCCGACGGCATTCGACACATCGTTGGCGCCATGGGCGAAGGAGAGCAGCGCCGCCGAACAGATCAGCGGGATGCGGAACAGCGTGCGCAGCGACTGGTTGCGGTTGTCGAGGCCTTCCGCATGGCGCCGGACGATCGGCCGCGTGACGACATAGGTGGCGAAGCCGAAGCCGAGGCCGATGAGAAGTGCGGTGCGGAAGGGAAGGTCGAGCGTTCCGTTGGTGCCGCCATTGGCGATGAAGGCCGCGAAGGCGCCGGCCATGATCGCGACGAGCACCGGCACCCAGGTCTTTGCCGCGCCGATCTTGTCCTCGCGGTAGATGATGAATTCCTTGATGAAGTAGAGGAACAGCGCGGCGATCACGCCGCCGAGGATCGGCGAGACGGTCCAGCTCACGACGATGACGGCGATCGCGTCCCATTGCACGCTGTGGAAGCCGCTGGCCGCCGCGCCCGCACCGATCACGCCGCCGATGATGGCATGGGTGGTGGAGATCGGCGCATTGGCGATCGTGGCGATGTTGATCCAGAGCGCGGCGGAGATGAGCGCCGCCATCATCGCCCAGGCATAGGCATCGGGGCTCGGGAAGATCGATCGGTCGACGATGCCGGAGGCGACCGTCGCGGCGACGCCCTGGCCGGCGAGCAAGGCCCCGGCGATCTCGAAGATCGCGGCGATGACGAGAGCGACGCCCATGCTCATGGCGCGCGCGCCGACCGCCGCGCCGACATTGTTCGTCACGTCGTTGGCGCCGATGTTCATGGCCATGTAGGCGGCAAGCGCCGCGGTGATGGCGACGACGAGCACGCCGGGCGTGCCGGTGGCGAAACTGCTGGCCACGGCCATGGCGACGAGAAGGAAGACGAGGGCGATGCCGACACCCGTCCAGCGACGCAGTACGAAATGCGTCGCCTGTTCGGTGAAGGTGAATTTTTCCAGGTCCTTGTCCAGCGTCGGCTTGCGTAGCTGAACCTGTGAATTGGCCATTCCTGCTGCTCCGTTTTGGAGCTCCTGGCACGACCGCCGCGGTCGTCTGCCGGTGCTTTCGCCGCCCCTTGGTCGCCGGTCGTCACCGATGCCTCGGCATCGGCCGCAGCCGGTTTCTCGCGAGCGGTCGAAAATCCCGCGGCAGACCTCTGCGCGGAGGTCGTGTCGGGAGCTCAGCCGACAGGCACTATCGCCTCAGCGCACCGGCGGCAATATGACGAGGGCCGTTCAGGCGCGTAATCAGGCGTCAGGTGCACCGTTCGCAGCGATTTCGGCGAGCATGGTGCGCTCGAAGGCCAGAATGAGGTCCTTGAGGCCCGGCTCCTGCACGCGGTTGGCGGCTTCCGGGCAGCTCACCCATTCGGCGCGCCGCTCGTCCTTCTCGGGGAAATTCTTGCTGAGGTCATCGACGGCGAGCGGGAAGACGCGCACCCGGCAATCGACCTTCAGCCCGTGCGGCAGGCCCTTCAGATAGTTGTAGCTGCCGATCGGCGTGGTGCGGATGGTTCCCTTCACGCCAGCCTCTTCCCAGGCCTCGCGTGCGGCCGCGGCCGCCGCGCTCTTGCCGTCCATCGGCCAACCCTTGGGAATGACCCAGCGACCGGTGTCGCGGCTGGTGATGAGCAGGATCTCGACCGCGGGCTGCTTCTTCTTCACCCGATAGCACAGCGCTCCGTATTGTTCCCGGACGGGCCTGCGGAACATGAGTTGGACGTCGCTGGCGATGCGGTTGAGAATGTTCAAGGTCTTTTTCATTCCTCGTATCGGGATGTGCCGTTTGAGTCGGTATAGCCTATCTTGCTTGCGCGAGATTTGCGGCGCAAGTCAGGCTTGCGGGGGCAGGCCGCGCTTTTGCATGCGCAACTGCGAAATCCGCTGCCATTCGCCGCTGCGCTCGGCATCGCGGATGGCGGTGGCGATGTAGTCCATGTGCGCCTGGGCGGCTTTTCGCGCTGTGGTTCCGTCGCCGGCCATGATCGCGGTATAGATCGCCTCGTGCTGCGCAAGCAGATGCCCGCGGGCTTCTTCGGAGGAGAAAACGAGGTGGCGGTGGAAAAAGATCCCCTGGGCGAGCAGCCGGTAGCAGGCGCGCAGCGTATGCAGCAGCACGATATTGTGCGCGGCCTCGCCGATCGCGTTGTGCAGCTCCACGTCGGTTTCCAGTTCCGCATCGAAGGAGCCTCCGGCATGGGCCGCGCGCATCGCCTCCATGATGCGCGTCAGCATCTGCCGGTCGTATTCCGTGGCGCGGCGGGCGGCGAGCTCGGCGGTGATGCCCTCAAGCTCGCGGCGATATTCGACATAGTCTTCCGTCGCGCGCTGGTGGCGGGCGATGAGGTCGACGACGGGCCGGGAGAACACCTGGCCGATAATGTCGGCGACATAGGTGCCGCCGCCGTGCTGGCTGATCAGCAGGCCGCGTGTTTCCAGTTCCTTCAGTGCCTCGCGCAGGATGGGGCGAGAGACGTCGAGCCGCTTGGAGAGCTCGCGCTCGCCGGGCAGCCGGTCGCCGTCGCGCAGCACGCCTTCGAGCAACAGGAGCTCGATCTGCCGCACGACCTCGTCGGCGGTGCGGCTGTGGCTGATACGGGCGAAAAGGTCGAAGGCGGTGTCGGTCACGCCGTGAACACTAGCAACGAGGGCTGAAACTGGTCAACAATCTTGTCCAGTCGGCATCTGTGGACCTGCGTCAATGCGCCCTATCTCCTGCGGCCTGACATTTGTTAAGACTATGCTGTTGCACATGAGGGGACAGTGCAGACATGGCAAAAGGCAGCTTCGCCTTTCCGCAGGCGACCGCGCGTGCGCAGGCGCTGGGGGAAATTCACGCTAGACCATACGCGCTGGTGCCGTCACCGCGCGTCATCTTCCAGCTCGCCTTCCTGACCGAGGGCGGCTCGGCGGTCGATCACGCCGTGATGGGGGAATTGTCGCGCTCGCGCGGCATTTCTCCGCCGGGGCGCGATTCCAGCCACCATGCTCTGAGCTGGGGGCAGGGCACGCTGCGCTGGGAGCGGCACACCGAGTTCTCGACCTATTTCTGGGATGCGCCGGCGCCGGACAAATTTGGCGGCGAGGTTCCCGTCCATCCGTTCGGCGACAGCTTCTCGCCGCCCGGCACGCTGATATCGGGCGTACGCCTTGAAATCCGGCCGGATACGCCGGAGACGCGCGAGGCGATCTCCACCTTCGATCCGACCAGCCTCTGTTACAGCGAGATCAAGAACGGCCAGGGCGCGGTGCTCACCGACTTCCGCCAGAACGGCGACGGGCTGACGCAGATCCTCGTCATCGACCGCGGCATGACGGAGGCCGGGCGCGGCGCGCTCGTCCAGCGTTTGCTCGATATCGAGACCTACCGCACGCTTGCCATGATGGGGCTGCCGCTCGCCCAGTCGCTCTCGCCGGATATCCGCCGTATCGAGGACGGGCTGACCGGCATTACCAATTCCATGAAGCAGCATGCCCGTGACAAGGCCGATACGCTGCTGACGGAAATCACCCGGCTCGCTGCCGAGCTGGAGGCCAATGCAGCCCTCAGCCTCTACCGCTTCGGCGCCAGTCGCGCCTATTACGGCATCGTGCAGGAGCGTATCCGCACGCTCGCCGAAACGGCGGTGTCCGGCTACGAGACGCTCGGCTTCTTCCTGGAACGGCGTCTCGCGCCGGCCATGCGCACCTGTCAGTCGGTGGAAGAGCGTCAGGCGAACCTTTCGCGCAAGCTCGCCCGGGCCACGGCACTCTTGCGAAGCTGGATCGATGTCGAGCTGGAGCAGCTCAACACCGGCCTGCTCAACTCCATGGACCGCCGCGCGAAGCTGCAGCTGCGCCTGCAGCAGACCGTCGAAGGCCTGTCGGTCGCCGCTATCTCCTACTACGTGGTCGGCCTCTTCGGCTATGTCGCCAAGGCGGCGCACGGGCTCGGCCTGCCGGTCAAGCCGGAAACGCTGACCGGGATCGCGGTGCCCTTCGTCATTGTCGGCATGTGGCTGCTCGTGCGCGCCATCCGCCAGCGCCACGCGGAAGAAGACAGGCACTGAACGCCCGCGGCCGCATGAGCCGCGGGAACCTCTCTCGTCGATGGCCGCCTAGTGGCCGGACAGGACGAGCGTCTTCACGGGCATGACGACGACCTGCACGCGCAGCAGCATCGCGTGGACGAGGCCGAGCGCATCGACGACGTGCAGGCCGATGCGCCGGGCGGTGGAAGTGCCCTCGGCGGCGATTTCGTCGTGATGGTTCGAATAGAGGTTGGCCATGCAGTTGCTGCCCGGCGTCACCTCGTCGATCCCGCCTTCATAGAGGGGCTCGAGATGCACGAGCACGCTGCCCTGGCCACCGGCGTTCGTGAAATCGGTCAGCTGTTCCCCGCCGCGGAACTGGCCCGCCGCGATGTAATCCTGCTTGGCAGCCACCACCACGGGTATGACCCGCCATGGCAGCGTGTTGCAGGCCACCTCGCCGATCATGCCGACCTTGATGACCGAGGCAGACACCTGGTCGAAACCCGCCTGCAGGGCCTGGCGCCCTGCCTCTTCGGGAATGAGAATCCCGCCGGGGCGCATGATCGGGCTGACGATATCGCCGACGCGCAGGGTGAATTGCTCGACCCGCCCGGCGAAGCCGGCGCGAACCACCGTCTTGCGCAGGTCCGTTTCCGCCTGTTCGAGCGCGGCCTGGGCACTCGCCTTCTGTGACGGCAAGAGGGCATCGAGCCGTGCCTCGGCCGCCTCCCTGGCGGCATTGGCCGCCTTCAGTGCGCCGTTGGTGCGCCCGAGGTCGACCTCCAGCTTTTCGATCTCGCGTGTCGCGACGACATTCGATCCACCGCGGTTGAGCGCGCGCTTCGTGCGCAGGTCGTCCTCGACCTGCTGGAGGGCGGCCTGCGCCTCGGCGATCTTGCCCTCCGCGGTCAGAAGGTCCGTGCGTGCGACGACCATGGCGGCATCGACTTCGGCGATCTTCCGCTGCGCCACCGCGACCGCCGCTTCCTGGCTCGAACTGTCGAGCCGGAAGATGGGATTGCCCGCGGCCACCTTGTCGCGATGGCCGAGATAGACCTCCGCGACCCGTCCGGTCGCTTCGGAAATGATCGGGACCGTGCGGAAGAACGACATCACGTTGGTCGACGAAGGGTGGAAGAAGAAGACGGTCGCGATGATGGCGACGGTCAGCATCACGCAGGCGGTGATCCCCCAGCGCAGGACATACCACACCGAGAAGATCGTGATTTCCTTGCCGATGCGCATGCCCTGCACGTAGCGGCGATAGAGATAGTCCGGAAAGACGGTGATCAGCGAGCAGGCGATCAGTTCAAGCATTGTCCTGCGCCTCCGAACGTTTTTCCGTTTCCGCGGGCGTGGTATCCGGCGTGCCTTCCGCCTCCGCCGGGGGTGTTGCGACGGGTGTCGTCGTTTCGCTTGCGGCCTTGGCCTCTTCCTCCGGCGCTGCGGCCTCGCTTTCCTGTCTGGTCGCGGTGAAAGCCTCTGCGGCCGAGGCGATGCGGTTGAGCGGCGTGGTGAGATCGGGCAGGTCGACGATGGCGAGAAGCAGCGCGATCACCCAGAACACGTTGTTATGGGTGAAGAGGGCAAGCAGGCAGAGGACCGCGACCGCCTCGAACTGAAGCTTCTGCCCCTTGTGCGCCATGCGTTCCGGCAGGCTATGCAGCCAGAGGAAGACAAGGCCTGTCGCGAAAACGGCGGCAAGCACGAACAGTCCGACGGCGAAGAGAAGCGTATCGCTTCCGTCCGCGCCGACGATGAAGGCGGGCAGTTGATGGGGCGCCAGCGGGTTGATGGAGGAAGTCATTACGCGATCATATCTACAATAGAGGGACTTAATGTAGATAAGCCTAAAAACTTTTCAGGCTCAAGGAAAATGAAACTCTGGCTTCAAGGTGGTGAATTGCGGCTTTCTACATCTGCGAATTGTGTATGTTGAGGTTTATTTGGAAGAGGAGGGCGCAAAGTCCCTTCCTGACGTCTCAGGTCGACAGGTCGCATTGATAACGCGGCACGCCGTCGGTCACGGCAAAGCCGGTGTCCCAGCCGAAGCCGGTCTCGTCCTGTTTCTCGAGCTTCTTCTTTGCGGCAAGGCCGCGTTCCCGGAAGGCGGCTTCGGCAGCCTTCAGCGCGTCGGTCGAAAAGACGACCGCCTGGTAGCTGAAGCCGCTGGCCAGCTCCGTGATATAGACCTCGATCTCCTTCACCGGCACGCCGCGCCAGGTGCCACCCGTCACGGGCAGGACGATGTGCAGATACTCGTCCTGCGGCCGGACGGAGGGCGGGCCGAAGACGGCTTCGTAACCGGCCGGAATGGCGATCGCGCCCTCCTTGCGGGCAAAGGCATAGCTCGATTGCAGGAGGTCCGCCAGCGCGTCGCTGTAGTCACAGGCATCGTCGAATCCCTGGAGCAGGTCGTCGAGCGGCCGCGCGCCGGCTGCCGCCGGAAGCGCCAGCCCGATCAGCGCTGCCGCCAATGTCACCCTGCCGATCATCGCTGCCCTCCCGCCGTGAGGTCGGCAGCCTAGCGCAACGCGCGGCTGCCGCCAATCCGGCAAGATACGGTGGACAGTGCTCAACGCTCCCAATAGGGCAGCGGGCCGTAGAGGTCGGCGAGATAGTCGATGAAGAGCCGAACCTTGACGGGCAGGAACTGCCGGCTCGGATAGACCGCCGAGAGCACCACGTTGCGCGAGCCTTCGTATTGCGGCAGCACCTGCACGAGTTCGCCGCTCTTCAGTGCCGGTCCGACATCCCAGGTCGAGCGCAATGCGATACCCAGGCCCGAAAACACGGCCTCCCGAACCACCTCGCTGGAATTGGTGTAGAGCTGCCCCTGCGGGCGGTAGGTGACATTGCCCTCCGGCCCCTCCAGCCTCCAGACATCCTGGGTGTGCGGCGGCAGGCAGGCATGAGCGGGAAGCTCTTCGAGCGAGGCCGGCATGCCGTGGCGGGCGACATAGTCCGGCGAGGCGCACAGCACGCGTCGCACGGAGGCGAGCCTGCGGGCGACCAGCGAGGAGTCGGAGAGTTCGCCGATGCGGATGGCAATGTCGAAGCCGCCGCCGACGATGTCGGAGAAATCGTCGGTCAGCATCAGGTTGACGACGAGTTCCGGATAGGCGTCCATAAAGCCCTTGAGATTGGGCGCGATATGCATGCGGCCGAAGGAGGTGGGCGCGGAAATCCGGAGCGTGCCGCGCACGGCGCCGGAGCGGCCGGAGACGAAGGCCTCCGCTTCCTCGATGCCGGCGAGAATGCCGACGATCCGGTCGTAGAAGCCCTGGCCGGCCTCGGTCAGCGAGATCTGCCGTGTCGTGCGCTGGAAGAGGCGGGTGCCGAGGCGCTCCTCCAGCCGCTTCACCCGCTTGGAGACGACGGCGGGCGACAGGCCCAGTGCGCGGCCGGCCGCCGACATGCTGCCCATGGCGATGACGCGGGAGAAGATTTCAAGGTCGCCGAGGTTTGTCACATGCTGTCTCCGCTATCGTCCTCTCGAATGGTGGAGTGACGATCACTTTCGCGCCGAACGTGCCGCTCTGTGCGGATATGACAGCCGAACACGACTTGAGCAAGATGCTCCTCCCCATGCGAATGCCCGGGGAGCGGTTCCTGATCGTTCCCGCTTGCCGATCACGCGACTGTCGCATCAGGGGGTGGGGCGGTCAATGCAATCCCTGCGGGATGCGCGCCGGGCTGCTTCCCGCGTCCGCCTCTGCTAAGGGTTTGCATCGCCAGAAATGAAGTGGTAAAGAAAAAAGACCACTTGATGCAGGAGGCCAAGAGATGGATCAGATCGGGTTCCTGGAGCCGCGGCCGGCGGTGCTCGCCCGTCGTAGGGACATCGTCGCGGACCTGCTCGATCTCCTGCCGGAAGGCTGTCTCGTGCACGAGCCGCGCGCGCTTGTGCCCTTCGAGACGGACGCCTTCGTGTCCTATCGCCGTCTGCCGCTTGCCGTCGCCTTGCCGGAAACCACCGCACAGGTCGCCGCCGTCCTGAAATACTGCCATCGCTACGGCGTACCCGTCGTGCCGCGCGGGGCGGGCACGTCGCTTTCGGGCGGCGCGATCCCGCAGGAGGATGCCGTCGTCGTCGGCCTCTCCAAGATGGCGCGCATCCTGGAGGTGGATTTCGCCAACCGGACCGCCACGGTGCAGGCCGGCGTCACGAACCTTTCCATTTCCGATGCCGTCTCGGCCGACGGCTATTTCTATGCGCCCGATCCGAGTTCCCAGCTCGCGTGCACGATCGGCGGCAATATCGGCATGAATTCCGGCGGGGCGCACTGCCTGAAATACGGCGTGACCACGAACAACCTCCTGGGCGTCAAGCTCGTGCTCATCGACGGCACCATCGTCGAACTCGGCGGCAAGGCGCTCGATGCCGGCGGCCTCGACCTTCTCGGCGTCATCTGCGGCGGCGAGGGGCAGCTCGGCATCGTGACGGAGGCGACGGTGCGGCTCATCGCCAAGCCCGAGGGCGCGCGTCCGGTGCTCTTCGGCTTCGACAGTTCGGAGGAGGCAGGCGCCTGCGTCGCCGATGTCATCGGGTCGGGCATCATCCCCGTCGCCATCGAGTTCATGGACAAGCCGGCGATCGAAATCTGCGAGGCCTTTGCCGGCGCTGGCTATCCGATGGACGTCGAGGCGTTGCTGATCGTCGAAGTCGAGGGCTCCGAAGCCGAGATGGAGGCGATGCTTGCCAGCATCATCGAGATCGCGCGGCGCCATGGCGTCAAGGTCGTCAAGGAAAGCCAATCGGCGACCGAGGCGGCGCTGATCTGGAAAGGCCGCAAGTCCGCCTTCGGCGCCACGGGCCGCATCGCCGACTACATCTGCATGGACGGCACGGTACCGCTCGGCCAGCTCTCGCATGTGCTGCGCGGCACGGCGGAGATCGTCGAGAAATACGGCCTGCGCGTCGCCAACGTCTTTCATGCCGGCGATGGCAACATGCATCCGCTGATCCTCTTCAACGCCAACGATCCGGAAGATGCCGCGCGCGCGGAAGCGGCGGGCAATGACATCCTGAAGCTCTGCGTCGATGCTGGCGGCTGCCTGACGGGCGAACACGGCGTCGGCATCGAGAAGCGCGACCTGATGCGCCATCAATATGCCGCGGTCGACCTCGACCAGCAGATGGCCGTGCGTGCAGCCTTCGATGCGCAATGGCTGCTCAATCCGTCCAAGGTCTTCCCGCTCGAAGGACGCCCCACCGCATGACCCCCATCCATGAACCGCTCTCCGAAGAGGCCGCCGCGCGCCTCGTCCAGGTCGCAGCGCTGTCCCGCACGCCGTTTGCCATCCGCGGCGGTGGCACGCGCAGCCTTGCCGCTGCGCCGGACGGGGCCGAAACGCTCTCGACGCGGGGCCTTGCCGGCATCGTCGCCTACAATCCGGCCGAAATGACCATGACCGTCCGTGCCGGCACGCCGCTCGAGGTCGTGGAGGCGGCGCTTGCCGAAAAGCGCCAGATGCTCTCCTTCGAGCCCTGTGACCTGCGCGGCGCACTCGGCTCCTCCGGCATTCCCACCATCGGCGGCGTCTTCGCCACCAATGCCTCCGGCCCGCGCCGCTTCGTTGCGGGCGCTGCGCGCGACAGCCTGCTCGGCGTGCGCTTCGTCAACGGCAGGGGCGAGGTGGTGACGGCCGGCGGCCGGGTGATGAAGAACGTCACCGGCCTCGACCTCGTCAAGCTGCTTGCCGGCTCACACGGTTCACTGGCGCTCTTGACGGAGGTCACCTTCCGCCTTCTTCCGGTTCCGGAAACGGCGGCGACCATCGTCGTCTCCGGCCTCAACGATGCAGAGGCGGCCGCGGCGATGGCGACGGCGATGGCGATGTCCGTCGAGGTTTCCGGTGCCGCGCACCTGCCGGAAAGCGTGCGCGGCCGGTTCGTCGGTGGCCTGCTGCCGGACGGAGCGGCCACGGTGCTGCGCCTCGAGGGTCTTGCCGCCTCGGTGGCCGTGCGCAGCGAGAAGCTCACTGCCAGCATGGCCCGCTTCGGCGCAGTGACGCATCTCGATGCGGAGGTGACGGCCCGTCTCTGGCGGGAAATCCGCGATGCCGCGCCCTATGCAGACGGAACGCCGCGTCCGCTCTGGCGCGTTTCGGTCGCGCCCACAGCGGGCCACCAGCTCGTCGCCGCGCTCCGTCTCGAAACGGGTGTCGATGCCTTCTACGACTGGCAGGGCGGTCTCGTCTGGCTGCGCATGGAGGCCGACCCCGAAGCCGCGCTCTTGCGCCGCTACGTCAAGGCCGTCGGTGGCGGCCATGCCACGCTGCTGCGGGCCCGGCCGGAGGTGCTGGCGGCGACGGACACGTTCGAGCCGCAGCCGGACGCCGTCGCCGCGCTCTCGGCGCGCGTCAAGGCGAGCTTCGATCCGGCCGGCCTGTACGTCTCTCCCTTGATGGACCGAAAACAGGGAGCATGAAGATGGGACGGCTGGCGGGCGATTCGATTGCGAGGCAGCAGGCACGGACGTGGAAGAAGCGTGTCGATCAGGCGCGCGAGGACAAGGCCCGCTGGGGAACCTTGCCCGCTGCGCCGCTGGCGGTGCTGGGCGCGGCACGCCGACAGATGGCGCTCCTCTGGTGGCTGTGCGGTGACGTCGGCCCGTCGGCGACCGTTGGCGCGCGAGGGCTTCCGCCCCTGACGCCGGATATGCGCGCCCTCATCAAGAAGGGCTATCTCACGCTCGCCCGCCACAGCAGCTACATGCCCCTCAATCCCTCGCGGCGCGACAATGTGCTGACGATCACACCGGCCGGGCAGGAGGCGCTGGCCGCGGCTCATGTCACCCAGGCCGAGAAGGCCTACATCATCGCAGCCCGCATGAACCGCATGCTGCGCTAGGGAGTATCGACGTGCAGACCAATTTCACCGCCGAGCAGCTTGCCGATCCGCATGTCGCGACATCGGAGAAGATCCTGCGCAAATGCGTGCATTGCGGCTTCTGCACCGCCACCTGTCCCACTTATGTGACGCTGGGCAACGAGCTCGACAGCCCGCGCGGCCGCATCTACCTCATCAAGGACATGCTGGAGAACGGCCGGCCGGCGGATGCCGAGGTCGTGACGCATATTGACCGCTGCCTTTCCTGCCTCTCCTGCACGACGACCTGTCCCTCCGGCGTCGACTACATGCATCTCGTCGACCATGCCCGCATGCATATCGAGGCGACCTACAAGCGCCCGTTCTGGAACCGGCTGACGCGCAACATCCTTGCCGTCGTGCTGCCTTATCCGGGCCGGTTCCGCCTGGCGCTGAAGGCGGCGGCGTTCGGCCGGCCCTTTGCCGGCCTCCTCAAGCGCTTCAAGCCGCTCGAACCCTTCGGTGCCATGCTGGACCTTGCACCCCGCACCCTGCCGAAGGCCTCGGCCAGCGCGCGGCCGGGCACGCATCCGGCCGCCGGCCCGCGCCGCGGGCGGGTCGCGATCCTCTCCGGTTGCGCCCAGCCGGTGCTGAAGCCCGAGATCAACGCCGCGACGATCCGTCTCCTCACCCGCCTCGGCGTCGAGGTCGTGGCGCCGGCGGGCGAAGTCTGCTGCGGCTCGCTCGTCCACCACATGGGCCGCGAGGAGCAGGCGCTGGAGGCGGCGCGGCGCAATGTCGATGTCTGGCTCGGCGAGGTCGAGAAGGGCGGGCTCGATGCGATCATCATCACGGCGTCGGGTTGCGGCACGACGATCAAGGACTATGGCTTCATGCTGCGCCTCGATCCGGCCTATGCGGGCAAGGCTGCGCGGGTCTCCGCCCTCGCCAAGGACATCACGGAATACCTCGCAACGCTCGACCTGCCCCAGCAGGAGGCGCGGGGGGTGACGGTCGCCTATCACTCCGCCTGTTCCATGCAGCATGGCCAGAAGATCACCATGGCGCCGAAGACACTGCTGAAGAAAGCGGGTTTTGCGGTGCGCGATCCGGCGGAAGGGCACCTGTGCTGCGGCTCTGCCGGCACCTACAACATCCTCCAGCCGGAGATTTCCGGCAAGCTGAAGGCGCGCAAGGTCAAGAACATCGAGGCGACCAAGCCGGACATCATCGCCACCGGCAATATCGGCTGCATCACCCAGATCGCGACCGGCACGGCCATTCCGATCCTGCACACGGTGGAACTCATCGACTGGGCCTATGGCGGAATGAAGCCCGCCGTGCTTTCCTGAGCCTGTCACGCGCGGAACAGCCGCTTCGTCCGCGGATTGCTAGACAGGCGGCATTCCAGCCATCGGAGATGCCCATGCGCCGCCTCATGCATTCGCTCGCCGCCCTTGCTGCCCTCTCTACGCCCGCCTTCGCCACCGGCGGGTTCAGCTGTGCGGTAAAGGACAGGAACGTCACGTTCGAAGGGGAGGCGGGCTTCAGCTACAGCCTCGGCGGCATCCTGAATTTCCGCGGCTCGATCGAGCTGCCGAAGGATCTCGCCCAGAAGGGGCTCGACAGGAAGGTCACGCTCGATCAGTCTTTCCTTACGCACCATTGGCTGCATGATGGTGAACTGCGCCTGCTCGTCCACGCCGAATCCGGCGACAACCAGCCCTTTGCAGCGCTCGATTTCGTCATGATGACGAAGGCCGGCGAGGACGAAACCGGTTACGAGGGCACCTATACGCTGAAGATCGAAGGCGCGGACCTCGATGAGCCGATCCGGCGCGCGGGAACGATCGGCTGCTCCCTCGGCTGAACGCAAGACGCCGGCGCAAGGCCGGCGTCCAAACGGTCTGCGGCAAGCGGCGGATCAGCCGCCGAAACCGAAGAGGTTGCCGAAGAAATCGACGCCCTTGTCGTTGTAGCTCACGCTGCCTTGACGGTTGCCGGGGCCGACGACGATGACCTTGGTGCCGATATCGGCGCGGGCGTAGAGATGCTCCACATCCTTGTTCATCATGCGGATGCAGCCCGACGACATGTTCTGGCCGATCGTCCAGGGCTGGTTCGTGCCGTGAATGCGGAAGATCGTGTCGCGGCCGCCCTTGAAGAGGTAGAGCGCACGCGCGCCGAGCGGGTTGTCCTCGCCGCCGGCCTGGGTGACGGGCAGGATGCGACCCTTCTTGGCCTCGCGGCGGCGCATTTCGGCCGGCGGCGTCCAGCTGGGCCATTCGGCCTTGCGGCCGACCTTCACCACGCCCGACCAGCCGAAGCCGTCGCGGCCGACGCCGATGCCGTAGCGCGTCGCCTTGTTGTTGCCCTCGACATAGTAGAGATACTTGTTGTTGGTATCGACGATGACGGTGCCCGGTGCCTGGTCGGTGACGAAGCGCACCTTGGTGCGCTTGTACTTCGACGCGACCTGCTTCTTGCTTGGCTGGGCGACGAGCGTTACATCGGAGGCCGTCTCGACCCGGTCGCCCGTGCGGGCCGCGGGGAAGGCATTCGCCGACGAGACCGGCATGATCGCCGTGGCCGCGACGGTCGCGGCCAGCAAGATCGATGCGTATTTCCGCATGGTATAGTCCCTCTCAATCCTCAATTCTGCGAGGCTAACCGACTCTCGACTGATTTCAAGCCGGCTCCCGGGCAGTAAGACGCTTGTGAGGGCGGATTTCTTCGGGGCCTTGTGGCCCCGATACCACAGAATCAGATCACGATGACCTTGGTGCCCACCTTCACGCGCTCGTAGAGATCGACGACATCTTCGTTGCGCATGCGGATGCAGCCCGAGGAAACGGCATAGCCGATCGTCCAGGGCGCGTTGGTGCCATGGATGCGGTAGAGCGTCGAGCCGAGATACATGGCACGCGAGCCGAGCGGGTTTTCCGGTCCGCCTTCCATGAAGGCCGGCAGGTAGTGGCCCTTGGCGGCTTCGCGGGCGACCATTTCCTTCGGCGGCGTCCAGCTCGGCCACTCGGCCTTGCGGGTGATCTTGTGGGCGCCGGCCCATTCGAAGCCCGGCTTGCCGACGCCGACGCCGTAGCGCCGCGCCTTGCCGCCGTCGAGGACGAGGTAGAGGAATCGGTTGTTGGTATCGATGACGATGGTGCCCGGCTTGTGCTCGCTGCCATAGTCGACGAGCTGCGGCAGATATGTCGGGTCGAATTTCGACTTGATCGGATTGCGCGCCGTGCCGGTCGCCGAGACCTGCTGGACACGGGCCGCCCCTTCGCGGCGCAGGACGCGGCGCTGCTGCACCTTCTGGCGCTGGATGATGCGGCGCGTGTTGACGGCGGGCTGCACGCCCCCGCCGGTAAGCTGCATCAGCCAGGGTGCGGTGAGGTCGGGGCTGACGATGATCGGCGGCTGGCTCATGTAGCGCTCGTTCGCCTGGGCCACCGTGGTCGTGCACAGAAGGGTCGTTGCAAGGAGGATTCGTATCAACATCGGACGTACTCGCTACTGATCGTGCCGGGATGCGCCGCGGGAACTGGAATGCAGCGCCGGTTCGACGGGGATGCTTGCACCCTGCGATGAAGGGAATGGTAAACGGGCGTTCATTCGATATCGACGTCGGCGATAAAGCTTTGAGTAGGGTTATTACCCGCTTTCCAAATGTGGTTGATGAGTGGTAAAGCGGAACAAAAAGGCAACGGAGAGCGCGTATGACAAAGGGACTTCTGGACGGCGATGACGGGCGGGTGCGGTGCGCATGGCCCGGCAATCTGGATGACTACCGCCGTTACCATGATACGGAGTGGGGCTATCCCGTCGTCAGCGACCAGCGTCTCTTCGAGAAGATCTGCCTCGAAGGCTTCCAGTCGGGCCTCTCCTGGCTCACCATCCTGCGCAAGCGCGAGGGGTTCCGCGCCGCCTTTGCCGGCTTCGATTTCGACAAGGTTGCCAATTTCGGCGATGACGACATCGCCCGCTGCCTTGCCGATGCCGGCATCGTGCGCCACCGCGGCAAGATCGTCTCGACGATCAACAATGCCCGCCGGGCGCAGGCGCTGCGCGATGAGTTCGGCACGCTCGCCCGCTATTTCTGGAGCTTCGAGCCGGGCCCGGGCGAACGGCCGGCACGGGTAGACTGGGAGACGATCGTCGCCAATCCGACGACACCCACCTCCGTCCGGCTTTCAAAGGACCTGAAGAAGCGCGGCTGGACCTTCGTCGGCCCCACCACCGTCTATGCCTTCATGCAGGCCATGGGCCTCGTCAACGATCACGTGGAAGGTTGTTTTTGCCGCGCGGAAGTCGAAGAGAAGAGAAATCAGCTGCAACGGCCATAATTCAGGACTTGCCGCCACAAATACCTCTTTGATTCTACAGCGAATCATGTAGCTTGAGGTTGAGCGGCAAAATCATACATCGCAAGTTCTGGGGTCGGCGTACGCGTGCGTAGTAGCGACGTGCCGCTTTGTGCTGAATGATTTGGCATGAGGGGACAAATGGCGGCGAGCACACCCGTAATGGACGATTCTCGACTCGAGGGCTGGGCCTGTGACAAGGCGCAGGAGATCATGCTCCGGGAGGGCTTTCGCCTGATCCGGTCGGCAAGAAGCGGCACCAACACCGAAATTCGCGAAACAACGCTGCTGATGGCCCGGGCCATCGCTGCCTCGCTGGTCGAGGCCTCGGCGGCGCATCGCAATCCGGCGGCCGAGTGACGCATCAATCCATGGAACCGTAGAGAGGCCCGCCAGGAAATCGGCGGGCCTCTGCCGTTTTTCGACGTGCTTGCCGGGGGCTTGTCGCCGGCCGGCCGTTGGTGCGAGAACCCGCCTCGTCAGACGCGCGGCGTTGAGACGGACGCCGAAACCAGGATCAGTTCAGCAGGTTCGGGCGCTCCGCGTTCATCTCGACGCACAGCCGCGCCACCGCGAACGTGCCGTTGATCGTGCCGCCCGCTTCTTCCGACTGGCCGAAGCAGAAAACGGGCCGGTAGAGGCCGGGACCGGGGCGGATCGTCGTGGCGAAGCTGAACGTGACCGGTGGCGTCGCCGCGTCCTCCAGCGCCTGCAGCACCTTCGCCCAGTCGGCGGGATCATAGAGGCGGATGAGATCCATGACGCCGCAGGGCGGGCCGGCTATGCCGTGCAGGAGCGCCGTCTCGGTCCCGAGACGGAGCAGGCCGGTCGACAATTCCGCGCTCCACTCCTCGCAGACGAAGGCGGTTTCGATCTCCCGGCAGTCCATGCCGGCAAGCTCCGCCACCTGGGCGAGGCGAGAGGCGGTCAGAGGCGATTTCAAGCTCATGCGGTCCGGTCCGAGAGGGTGTTGCCGCCGGCGGGCACCAGGTGCCGACGGGAAGGCACCGGTGCGGCTCGGTCGTTGCCGGTTGGAAAACATTCAAGCGATCGCCGCTGGCCGCTTGCCAAACGGTCGTGATGATCGTTTACCTAGGCTCAAGGGTAATCGACATCGGGCTCATCAGAAAGCAGGCTCGCTGGTCGTTTGCTCGACTGAGGGATGCGGAAATCTATGCTTGCTTCCATGGGTTGAGTATGTCCGATTTCGTCCTCTCCACGGGCCATGACCTTATCGACCAGCTGCGCGCCTATCGCCTCAAGGTTGCGTTGACGCAGGACGACATTGCCTGGAAGCTCGGCTTCTCGCCGACGACCGTCTCGCGCTGGGAGCGCGGCGTCGCGGTGCCGGATCTGCGCGCCACCGGCGCCATCGTCGATTTCCTGCGCCGTGCCGACGCGCAGACCGAGCGTCGCCTGCTGAAGGCGATCCTCAACGCGCACGACAGCCGCAATCTCTGGGAGGGCCGCGACATCCGTTATCTCGGCGGCTCGCAGCAGGAGTATCGCGAAAGCCCGGAGATGCGTGCCGTCGTCGGAACCAGCATCCGCCGCTACATCACCGGCTCCTACCGCGACTGTCTGGAGGACCGGGCATTGGTGGCGGGCCTTTACGCCCGCGAGATCGCCAGCATCGAGATCTACGGCGGCACGGCACTGTCCGTCACCTCCATCCCGGAGGGCCATGTGCAGATGAAGCGGCTTTCCTTTCAGTCGGAAATGCGCGGCATCATTCGCGGCGACACCCATTCCATCCTCATCCCCGCCGCCGAAGCGCCGACGGCTTCTGCCGTCATCGTGCACAGTTGGGACGCGCTGTCGCGCCGACCGTGACGCCCCGAGGCGCTTCCGCCCTTGCCGCTGCCCGCCCAATCCGCTAGGGAAACCGCAACGGAAATACAGGAATTTCGGGTATCCCGATGAGCGAAAAGCAGAAAAAACCGCAGAAGCTGAAAGCCCGCTTGCCGCGCGGCTTCGTCGACCGTGACGCCGCGGACATCCGCGCCCTCACCGAAATGACCGCGAAGATCCGCGCGGTCTACGAGCACTACGGCTTCGATCCGGTCGAAACCCCGCTTTTCGAATATACCGACGCGCTCGGCAAGTTCCTTCCGGACAGCGACCGCCCGAACGAGGGCGTCTTCTCGCTGCAGGACGACGACGACCAGTGGATGAGCTTGCGCTACGACCTGACGGCGCCGCTCGCCCGCCATGTCGCGGAGAACTTCAACGAGATCCAGCTGCCCTACCGCACCTATCGCGCCGGCTACGTCTTCCGCAACGAGAAGCCGGGCCCGGGCCGCTTCCGCCAGTTCATGCAGTTCGATGCCGATACGGTCGGCGCTGCCGGCGTGCAGGCGGATGCCGAAATGTGCATGATGTTCGCCGACACGATGGAAGCCCTCGGCATCGCCCGCGGCGACTACGTCATCCGCGTGAACAACCGCAAGGTTCTCGACGGCATGCTGGAGGTCGTGGGCCTTGGCGGCGAGGAAAATACGGCGCGCCGTCTCAACGCCCTGCGCGCGCTCGACAAGTTCGACAAGTTCGGCATTCCCGGCGTCCGCGAGCTTCTCGGCGCGGGGCGCAAGGACGAAAGCGGAGACTTCACCAAGGGCGTCGGCCTCGACCCTGCCGGGATCGAGCTGCTGGTCGGCGTGCTCGACACCGCGTCCTTCGGCGACAACCTCGAGACCGTCGCCTCGCTCGATAGCCGTTTCGGGCAGAACGAGCGCGCCCGCGAGGGCGTGGAGGAACTCGAGCAGATCGCAAAGCTCGTCGCGAGCGCCGGCTACGATGCCGGCCGCATCAAGGTCGATCCCTCCTGCGTGCGCGGCCTCGAATATTACACCGGTCCCGTCTTCGAGGCCGAGCTGCAGTTCGCTGTCACCAACGAGAAGGGCGAGAAGGTCGTCTTCGGCTCCGTCGGCGGCGGTGGCCGGTATGACGGCCTCGTGTCGCGCTTCATGGGGCAGCCGGTGCCGGCCACCGGCTTCTCCATCGGCGTTTCCCGCCTGATGACGGCCTTGAAGAACCTCGGCAAGCTCGGCCAGGACGAGGTCGTCGCCCCCGTGCTCGTCACGGTCATGGACGGCGACATCGAGAGCATGGGCCGCTACCAGCGCTTCACACAGGAACTGCGCGCTGCCGGCATCCGCGCCGAAATGTACCAGGGCAACTGGAAGAAGTTCGGCAACCAGCTGAAATATGCCGACCGCCGCGGCGCCCCCGTTGCGATTATCCAGGGCGGCGACGAACGCGCCGAAGGCCTCGTGCAGATCAAGGACCTGATCGAGGGCAAGCGCCTTTCCGGCGAGATCGAGGACAACATCGCCTGGCGCGAGGCCCGCGTGGCGCAGGTCTCCGTCCCGGAGGCCGAGCTCGTCGCCAGGGTTCGTGAAATCCTCGATGCACAGGCCGAAGACCGGGCGCGGGTCGGCTGATATGCCCCTCGTCAACCTCCCTGCTTTCGCGCCCGATCTCATCGCCGATCTCGAAGGGCTTGGCACGGAGCGTGTGGACACGCCGGTCATCCAGCCGGCGGAGCCCTTTCTCGACATGGCGGGCGAGGACCTCAGGCGGCGCATCTTCCTGACGGAGAGCGAGACCGGCAGGAGTCTGTGCCTCCGGCCCGAATTCACCATCCCGGTCTGCCTTCGCCATATCGAGACGGCGACCGGCACGCCCAAGCGCTATGCCTATCTCGGCGAGGTGTTCCGCCAGCGCCGCGAGGGCTCGAACGAGTTCTACCAGGCCGGCATCGAGGATCTCGGCGAGCCTGACGTCGCGAAGGCCGATGCGCGCGCGGTGCATGACGCCCTGGCCGTTCTCATGAACCGCCTGCCGGGCGTTGCATTCTCCGTGGTGCTCGGCGACCAGGCGGTCTTCGAGGCTGTCGTGGCGGCCTGCGGCCTGCCGGGCGGGTGGCAGAAGCGGCTCGTTCATGCCTTTGGCAACCAGGCACAGCTGCAGCGGTTGATGGCCGACCTTTCCAATCCGGCACGCGACGGCGTCTTCGGCCCGGAGGTCGACCGCCTCGCCATTCTCGGCAAGCTCGACGACGAGGCGACGTTGATCGCCCATATCGACGCGACGATGGAGGCGACCGGCTATTCCACCAATGCCAGCCGCAGCCCCGCCGATATCGCCCGGCGCCTGCGTGAGAAGATGGAACTGGCCAACACACGGCTCGACGCCCGCACGCTGGCGCTTCTCAAGGAGTTCCTGGCGCTGGAACTGAACCTTTCCGAGGCCCCGGGCGCACTCGCCGCCTTCGCGGAAAAGGCCGGCCTTTCGCTCGGCGCGGCGCTCGAGCCGTTCGAAAGCCGCGTCGCGGCGCTCCGCGCCACCGGTGTCGATCCCGCGACGATCACCTATCGCGCCGCCTTCGGCCGCCCGCTCGACTATTATACCGGTCTCGTCTTCGAGATCGCGCCGGCCGGAGAAGCCCTGGTGCTTGCCGGCGGCGGTCGCTTCGATCGGCTGCTGACCCTGCTCGGGGCGAAGGAGCGCATTCCGGCCGTCGGCTTCTCGCTCTGGCTCGACCGTATCGCGGGCGTGAAGGGGGCTGCCGCATGACCATTACCATCGGCCTTCCCTCCAAGGGACGCATGAAGGAAGACAGCTCCGCCGTGCTCGCGCGCGCCGGTTTCTCCGTTGTCGCCGTCGGCAACGACCGCTCCTATCGCGGCCGCATCGAGGGACGCGACGATATCGAGATTGCCTTTCTCTCGGCCTCCGAAATCTCCCGCGAGATCGCCAACGGCACCGTCGATTTCGGCGTGACCGGTGAGGATCTGGTGCGCGAGGGGCTGGCGGAGGCGGATGCCCGCGTCGAATTCTGCGCCCGCCTCGGCTTCGGCCATGCGGATGTCGTCGTCGCCGTGCCGGAAATCTGGCTCGACGTCGATACGATGGCCGATCTCGGCGACGTCGCGCAGGATTTTCGCGCCCGCCATGGCCGGCGTCTCACCATCGCAACGAAATACTGGCGCCTCACGCAGCAGTTCTTTTCCGGCAATCACGGCATCCAGCTCTACCGCATCGTCGAGAGCCTGGGAGCGACAGAGGGGGCGCCGGCCTCGGGCTCGGCCGATATCATCGTCGATATCACCTCGACCGGCTCGACGCTGACGGCCAACCATCTGAAGATCCTCTCCGACGGCGTGATCCTCAAGTCGGAAGCCTGCCTCGTGCGCGCCCGCAAGGCAGAGCACGAGGGCGATGCGGTGATCGCCGAAATCATCACGCGGGTGCGCGGCGCACTCTGAAGGCTCGGCATGCGGCGAGAGGCGGCCGGCTGCTGCTGGCCCTCTTTCCTCGACCGGAAAATTCCCGCACCACCCTGACATCGTTCGGCGATCTGTCCTATCTATGAGGTCCCATCGCAAGGAGTCCTCCATGGCAGACCTGTCGTCCTTCCCCATCACCAAGACGTGGCCCGCAAAGAACCCCGACATCATCCAGCTCTATTCCCTGCCGACGCCGAACGGCGTGAAGGTATCGATCGCGCTGGAGGAGCTTGGTCTGCCCTATGAGGCGCACCGCATCGAGTTCGGGCCGGAGGGCGTCAAGTCGGCGGACTTCATCTCGCTGAACCCGAACGGCCGCATCCCCGCGATCATCGATCCGAACGGCCCGGACGGCAAGCCGATCGGCCTCTTCGAATCGGGCGCGATCCTCGTCTACCTCGCCGAGAAGACCGGCAAGCTCATTCCGGCCGATGCCGCCGGACGCTACGAGACGCTTGCCTGGGTCATGTTCCAGATGAGTGGCGTCGGGCCGATGTTCGGCCAGTTCGGTCATTTCTACAAGTTCGCCGCCGACAAGGTGGCCAACAATTCTTATCCTGCCGAGCGTTACCGCGACGAAGCCAAGCGCCTGCTTTCTATCCTCGAAGACCGCCTGAAGGATCGCCAGTGGATCATGGGCGACGAATACACCATCGCCGACATCACGACCTTCCCGTGGATCCGCGGCGCTGATGTCTTCTATGGCGGTCGCGCGGCGCTGGACTATGCAGGCTTCCCGGCCGTGATGGCCTGGCTGGAGCGCTGCCTGGCCCGCCCGGCGGCCATCAAGGGCCTGGAGATTCCGGCAAAAGCCTGACGCAAACGAAAAATCGGGCGGCGCGGCGGTGCGTTGACGCCATCCGCCGCGCCGGGCTACCTCTGCCGGAGGCAAAAACAGAATGAAAACGGGACGGAAGACATCGTGACGGGAAGACTGGTTGTTGCGGGTGGCGGTCAGGCCGCCTTTGCCCTGGTTGCCAAACTGCGTGCGCTGAAGGACGAGCGGCCGATCACCATCATCGCCGCCGAGGCGAGCCATCCCTATCAGCGCCCGCCGCTCTCCAAGAAATACCTGCTCGGCGAGGCGGACCTCGGCCGGCTGATGTTCCGGCCGGAGAGCTGGTACCCGGACAACAATGTCGAGATCCGCCTTTCGACCGAAATCACCGCCATCGACCGCGCCGCAAAGACGGTGACGCTCAGCGACGGCTCGACGCTGCACTACGGCGTGCTGGCGCTCGCCACCGGCGCGACGCCGCGCCGCCTGCCGGCCGAGATCGGCGGCGACCTCGACGGCGTCTTCACCGTGCGCGACTACCGTGATGCCGACCGCCTCGGCCTCGAAATGCAGGAGGGTCGCCGGGCGCTCGTCGTCGGCGGCGGCTATATCGGCCTTGAAGCGGCGGCGGTCGCACGGGGCAGGGGGCTGCACGTCACCGTCATCGAGATGGCCGACCGCATCCTCGCCCGTGTCGCCTCGCCGGCAACCGCCACGATCCTCAAGGCGATCCATACGGCGCGCGGCGTCGATGTGCGGGAAAAGACCGGCCTCGTCCGGCTGCTCGGCGAAAACGGCCGGGTCACCGGTGCGGAGCTTTCCGATGGCTTCGTCCTGCCCGTCGACGTGGTGATCGCCGGCATCGGCGTTGCCGCGAATGACCAGCTGGCGCGCGATGCCGGGCTGGAGGTCGCGAACGGCATCGTCGTCGATGCCCAGGCCCGCACCTCGGATCCGGCGATCTTCGCCATGGGCGACTGCGCGGTGCTGCCCTTCAAGGGCAGCCGGGTTCGGCTCGAATCCGTGCAGAACGCGGTTGACCAGGCCGAGGCCGCTGCCGCGGTCATTGCCGGTGGCGAGGCGCCTTACGAGCCGAAACCGTGGTTCTGGTCCGACCAGTATGACGTCAAGCTGCAGATCGCCGGCTTCTGCATGGGGTTCGACGACACCTTTGTGCGCCCTGGTGCGCGCGAGGGCAGCGTCTCCGTCTGGTACTTCCGTGCAGGCAGGTTGATCGCCGTCGATGCGGTCAACGATGCCAAGGCCTATGTGGTCGGCAAGAAGCTGATCGAGATGGAGCGCACGCCCGAGCGTGCAGTCCTGGAGGATCCCGCGACGGATCTCAAGGCCCTGACGCTCTGAAGGCCGGTGTACGCGCAGGTTGAGCGAAATGTTTGTTCCCTGTTGGAACAGTTGTGCCGGTTTGATTTTTATTAAGTATGAACTAACGTAAGGGAGGCCGGATTTTGCCCGGCTCCCACAATTCATTGATTTTTTAGGGTTGTCCGGCTGATTGGAGCGATCTTGCCTCCCCTCGGTGACCTTTATGCTCCGCATCTTGACCTGCATTACCGTCGAGCACGACTTGAGACTTGTCCTGCTCGCTGCTCTGATCTGCTTCCTGTCCTGCTATGTTGCCGTGACGCTGATGCAAAGGGCGGGGGTGGCCAAGGGGACCGCGCGTACCCTGTGGCTGGGCGTTGCCGGTGCGTCAAGCGGCTTCGGCATCTGGGCGACCCATTTCATCGCGATGCTGGCTTATGATCCCGGCGTGCTCATGGGCTTCGATATGGAGCTCACGATGGCTTCGCTGGCTATCGCGATCGTCGTCACGACGATCGGCCTTGCCGTCGCCGCCTACTTTGCCGGTACGGTCGCGGCTGTCGCCGGTGGGCTCGTGCTCGGTGCAGGCATCACCTCCATGCACTATATCGGCATGGCTGCAATGGAGGTGCCGGGGACCATTCATTGGGATACGGCCTATGTCGTGGCGTCCATCATATGTGCGGGTCTCTTCGGCGCGCTTGCACTTGTCTTCTGCATGCGCCCGCAGGCGCGCTTGCGCGACCGCGCGCTTGCCACCGTGCTGATGGCCCTCGGCGTCGTTTCGCTGCATTTCACCGCCATGGCGGCCGTGACCATCGAGCCCGGCCTGATGCCGGCGCCCGACGACACGATGCTGTCGACCAGCCTGATGGTGCCGCTGATCGCCGCCGTGGCCCTGTCGTTGCTCTTCACCGGCCTGACGGCCGCCGTTTTCGCCCGGCAGGCCGAGCTTGCCGCCAACGAGAGCACGCGCCAGTTCGCGATGCTCGTGCAGGGCGTCAAGGACTACGCCATCTACATGCTCGACCCGGAAGGCCGCGTCGCCAACTGGAACGAGGGGGCGGAGCGCAACAAGGGCTACAAGGCGCATGAGGTCGTCGGCCAGCATTTCTCCCGCTTCTACGGCGAGGAAGACCGCGCGGCCGGTGTGCCGGAGCGGGCTTTGACCACCGCACGGGAAGAGGGCAAGTACGAGAGCGAAGGTTGGCGCTATCGCAAGGACGGCTCGCGCTTCTGGGCAAATGTGGTGCTGGACGCGATCTACGACACGGGCGGCGCACTCGTCGGCTATGCCAAGATCACCAAGGACGTGACGAAGGAAAAGGCCGATGCCGACCGTCTCGCCGAGGTGACGAAGAACCTTGACCTCGCACTGGAGAACATGTCGCAGGGCCTTTGCCTGTTCGACAAGGACGAGCGCCTGCTGCTTGCCAACAAGCGCTACAGCGAACTCTTCGGCTTCCCGGAAGGCCGTATCCGCCCCGGCATGACGCTGCGCGAGATCGTCGACCAGGGCGTCGCCGACGTCTTCGTCGATCCGGCAATCTGGAAGCCGCGGGCGCGCGACATGTACGCCCGACGCCGGGCGGCCATTCTGGCCAATGATGGCGGCGTTCTCGTCGAGAAGCTGTCGAATGGCGTTTCCGTGCAGCTGCGCTACCGCACGCTGCCGGATGGAGCCTGGGTAGCCACCTATGAGGACATTTCCGAACGGCTGCGCTCGGAGGAGCAGATCTCCTTCCTCGCCCGCCACGACAGCCTTACGGGCCTGCCGAACCGCGCGAACTTCAACAACCGCCTCGAGGCCGATCTGGATTCGGCGCGCCGGTCCGGCAGCAAGGTGGCGGTGATCGGTATCGACCTCGACAAGTTCAAGGAAATCAACGACACGCGTGGCCATGCGGCCGGCGACGAGGTGCTGATGACGCTGTCGAAGCGCATGCAGGCCTGCCTCGAGGCAGATGAAACCGTCGCCCGTTTCGGCGGCGACGAATTTGCCGCCGCCAAGCGTTTCGAGGATATCGCCGAACTCCACGACTTCATCCAGCGGCTGGAAGCCTGCCTGCATGAGGAAATCCGCATCGACGGCTACGACATCAAGCCGGGTGCGAGCCTCGGCGTCGCGATCTATCCGCAGGATGCCGACAATCTCGAAGCTCTCCTCAACAATGCCGACCTTGCCATGTACCGTGCCAAGGACGCGCTGACCGAACGAGTCTGCTTCTACGAGGTCTCGATGGACGAGGCCGCCCGCAGCCGTCGCCTCATCGCCAACGATCTCTGGCAGGCGGTCGAGCGCAATGAGCTGCAACTGCACTACCAGGTGCAGAAGGCGGTCAATTCCGGCGATACGATCGGCTACGAGGTGCTGCTGCGCTGGCACCATCCCGTGCGCGGCACCATACCGCCGAGCGACTTCATCCCGATCGCGGAAGAATGCGGGGCCATCCTGCCGATCGGCGAATGGGTGCTGCGCGAAGCCTGCCGCGAGGCGGCGACCTGGAACAACGGGCACAAGATCGCCGTCAACCTGTCGCCGGTACAGCTCGGCAATGCCGACGTCGCCGACCTCGTGCACCGGGTGCTGCTGGACACCGGCCTCAGCCCGCACCGGCTGGAGCTGGAAATCACGGAATCGACCATTATCGGCGACAAGGAGCGCGCCCTCCAGACCCTCCGCCGCATCAAGGCCTTCGGCGTCACCATCGCCATCGACGATTTTGGCACGGGCTATTCCTCGCTGGAAACCCTGCGCGCCTTCCCCTTCGACAAGATCAAGCTCGACCGCAGCTTCATGAGCGAGGTGGAGGCGAGCCCCGAAGCGAAGGCCATCATCCGCGCCATCCTGGCGCTCGGCCAGACGCTGCGCGTGCCGGTTCTGGCGGAAGGCGTGGAAACGCGCAGCCAGCTCGACATCCTGCTCGACGAGGGCTGCGACGAGGCGCAGGGCTACTTCCTCGGCCGGCCGGTTCCGGTGGAGCGCATCCGCCCGGATCTCGACGCGAGCGAGGCGGCCTGAGCCGCCTTACTGTCGCTTGAAGCGGCGGCCGGCGAGGTCGATCTGGAAGCGGGGGAAGATGAAGACGCCGATGATGGAGCCGGCGTACTTTTCCTCGAGGCCTGTCGATTCCCCGACGCAGAACACCGGCTGGCGCGGCGCGCCGTCGAGATGAATGGTCGTGGAGAAGCAGAAGGACGAGGAGGACGCCGCTGCCTGCTCGAAGAGCTCCAGCACGCGCGTGCGATCCAGCGGCTCGTAGCAGCGGATGAGGTTCAGAAGGCCGCAGGCGCGCTGCGGCAGGCCATGCGCCATCGCCGCCTTGTCACCCAGCGTGAAGAGGCCGTTGGAAAGATCACCGGTCCAGCGCTCCGTCACGCAATATTGCGTGAGCAGTTCATTGTCCGTCTCGTCGAACTCCATCGAGCCCGGCAGAAAGGGCGACGAGAGATCAGTCTTGATTATTTTGAACACCTACGACCTCAGGCAGTTGCTCGAATTTGGCCGACATGTCTCGCCCTTGATGGCGCAAAACACGCTAAAAAGCAGTGCCGGCTGACAACCATCGAAGCCCGCCGAACCACTTTCTCATGTACAGAACTGCGCCCGGCTCCGTCTTTGCTATCGGATCGGACGTACGCGTGAAGACCGCCGCTGACCTTCATGCAGGTCCCCCGGCGGTTTCTTTCCAATGCTTGGGGACATCCGGCTGCACGACAAATCGACTGCAATACCGTCGATTTTCAGCGCCTGAACCCCGGTGAATCTTTAAAGTTCACTTGGTGCGTCTTTATAGTTGGTTTTTTGATACCATCAACGACTTTTTGATAATTATTGTACAAATGGAAAAATTCTTTTCACGGTAACGATGCAGGTCCTCTGCCACCCCAAAAGCAAAAAGGGCGGCCCGAAGACCGCCCTTTCCGAACTGAACCTGATGGCTCAGATGCAGGACCCGAAGGTCTTACATCATGTCCATGCCGCCAGTTCAGCGCGCTTGACGCGCTGAACCAACTTTAATGCATGGGCGAAGCTTGATGGTCACGCTGCAATAGGCTTTCGCCTATCACATCATGTCCATACCGCCCATGCCGCCCATGCCGCCAGGCATGCCGCCCGGTGCATCCTTCTTCGGCAGTTCGGCGATCATGGCTTCCGTCGTGATCAGCAGCGAGGCAACCGAAGCGGCGTTCTGCAGAGCCGTGCGGACAACCTTGACCGGATCGACGATGCCGAGCGAGATCAGGTCGCCGTATTCGCCGGTCTGGGCGTTGTAGCCGTAGTTGTCTTCGTTCTTGTCGAGGATCTTGCCGACGACGATCGAAGCTTCGTCACCAGCGTTCTCGGCGATCTGGCGAACCAGGGCCTGGAGCGCCTTGCGAACGATGTTGATGCCAGCTTCCTGGTCATCGTTTTCGCCCTTGGCGGAGATCTTCGTGGAAGAACGGAGCAGGGCAACGCCGCCGCCCGGTACGATGCCTTCCTGAACGGCAGCGCGCGTCGCGTTGAGGGCGTCGTCGATGCGGTCCTTCTTTTCCTTCACTTCGACTTCCGTCGAGCCGCCGACGCGGATGACGGCAACGCCGCCAGCGAGCTTGGCAAGACGTTCCTGCAGCTTCTCGCGGTCGTAGTCGGAGGTGGTTTCTTCGATCTGGGCCTTGATCTGCGCGACGCGGCCTTCGATTTCAGCCTTCTGGCCGGCACCGTCGACGATCGTCGTGTTTTCCTTGGAGATCGAAACCTTCTTCGAACGGCCGAGCATGTCGAGCGTTACGTTTTCGAGCTTGATGCCGAGGTCTTCGGAGATGACCGTGCCGCCCGTCAGGATGGCGATGTCTTCCAGCATGGCCTTGCGGCGGTCGCCGAAGCCCGGAGCCTTGACGGCAGCGATCTTGAGGCCGCCACGCAGCTTGTTGACGACGAGCGTAGCAAGGGCTTCGCCTTCGACGTCTTCAGCGATGATAACCAGCGGCTTGCCGGTCTGGACGACGGCTTCGAGAACCGGGAGCATCGCCTGGAGGTTCGAGAGCTTCTTCTCGTGCAGGAGAATGAAAGCGTCTTCGAGGTCGGCGACCATCTTTTCCGGGTTGGTCACGAAGTAGGGCGACAGGTAGCCGCGGTCGAACTGCATGCCTTCGACGACTTCGAGTTCGGTTTCGGCGGTCTTGGCTTCTTCAACCGTGATGACGCCTTCGTTGCCGACCTTCTGCATGGCTTCGGCAATGTCGAGACCGACCTGCTTGTCGCCGTTTGCGGAGATCGTGCCGACCTGGGCGACTTCTTCCGAGGTGTTGATCTTCTTGGCCTTGGCCTGGAGATCCTTGACGACTTCGGCGACGGCGAGATCGATGCCGCGCTTCAGGTCCATCGGGTTCATGCCGGCGGCAACGGCCTTGTGGCCTTCGCGAACGATAGCCTGGGCAAGAACGGTTGCCGTCGTCGTGCCGTCGCCGGCGATGTCGTTGGTCTTGGAAGCAACTTCACGGACGAGCTGGGCGCCCATGTTCTCGAACTTGTCTTCCAGTTCGATTTCCTTGGCGACGGAAACGCCGTCCTTGGTGATGCGCGGTGCGCCGAAGGACTTGTCGATAACGACGTTGCGACCCTTCGGGCCGAGCGTTACCTTCACTGCGTCTGCGAGGACGTCGACGCCACGCAGCATCTTTTCGCGCGCGGTGCGGCCGAATTTGACTTCTTTGGCTGCCATTGTGAGAACTCCTGAAGAGGTGTCAGCTGAATTGGAAAGGGATTACCGGCAGATCAGCCGATGATGCCCATGATGTCGGCTTCCTTCATGATCAGAAGGTCTTCGCCGTCGAGCTTGACTTCGGTGCCCGACCACTTGCCGAACAGAACGCGGTCGCCAGCCTTGACGTCGAGTGCGACGACCTTGCCGGAGTCATCACGGGCGCCGGAGCCGACGGCGACGACTTCGCCTTCCTGCGGCTTTTCCTTGGCGGTGTCCGGAATGATGATGCCGCCCTTGGTCTTGGCTTCGGATTCGACGCGACGAACGACGACGCGGTCGTGAAGCGGGCGGAAGGTGGTGCTTGCCATTGTCTTATCCCTCGATCAAATGACATTGCGGATCGCGAGATGGATCCGGTGGATTGATGTTAGCACTCGTCTTTCATGAGTGCTAGCGATGCCGAGATAGGCGGCGGGGCGGTTGGAGTCAAGAACGGCGCCTCCAAAATATTTCGCCCGGAATGGTTACGCAGCCGCCAGATGGGAGCGCCATCGCACGCCATCAAGACGCCGCGATGAATTTTCGGCAGTTTGCCGGTGGATGGGGCAAAATTGTGTGGAGAGGCTTGTTTTCTTGCCCCCGCTTTGCGATGTCAGCCGGGCTCGACCTTGATACGGGAATCCCCTGATGGCTCAACGCATCCAATCCTTCAGCGACATCACGCAGCATTACGACGTGGCCCTCTGCGACGTCTGGGGTGTCCTGCACAATGGCGTCGAAGCCTTTTCCTATGCATCGGAAGCCCTTGCTGCGGCCCGCGCCGCTGGCCTTGCCGTCGTGCTGATCACCAATTCGCCGCGCCCGCATCCCGGTGTAAAGGTGCAAATCCGCGGCCTCGGCGTCACCGACGACGCCTATGACCGCATCGTCACCTCGGGCGACGTCACCCGTGCGCTGATCGCGGAAGGGCCGAAGAAGATCTATTTCATCGGTGCCGAAAAGGACCTGCCTCTGCTCGACGGCCTCGATGTCGAACCGGTCGGGCTGGACGAAGCGGGCATCGTGGTTTGCGCAGGCTTGCGCAGCGACGAGACGGAAACTGTCGAGGATTACCGCGCCGAGCTGACGGCGCTTGCGGCGCGGAAGCTGCCCTTCATCTGCGCCAATCCCGATCTCGTCGTCGAGCGCGGCCACCGGCTCATCCCCTGCGCCGGTGCGATCGCCAAGCTCTTCGAGGAGCTGGGCGGCACGAGCCAGATCGCCGGCAAGCCGCATCGGCCGATCTACGAGAAATCGATTGCCGAGGCGCGCGACGTGCATGGCGATTTCGATCTCTCACGGGTGATCGCCATCGGCGACGGCATGCCGACGGACGTGCGCGGCGCGGAAGCCTTCGGGCTCGATGTGCTCTATATTTCGGGCGGCATCCACGCGCAGCATTATGTCGAGGCCGGCCGCACCGACGAGGCGAAGCTTTCGGCCTTCCTGAAGGAGGAGGGCACTCACCCGAAATGGTGGATGCCCCGGCTGCAGTGACGGAGACGGTCGTCATGACGGTTTTTCACAGGAACGAGACGAAGGAGCCGCTGCCGGAGCACCTGCGCGGCGGCGTCATCGCCATCGGCAATTTCGACGGCGTGCACCGCGGCCACCAGGCCGTGCTGCAACGCGCGCTCGACATTGCGAAAGACCGCGGCATCCCCGCGCTGGTGCTGACCTTCGAGCCGCATCCGCGCACGGTCTTCCGCCCGGAGCGCCCGGTCTTCCGGCTGACGCCGGCGCCGTTGAAGGCCCGCATCCTTGAAGGCATGGGCTTTTCCGCCGTCATCGAATATCCGTTCGATCGCAGCTTCTCCGAAATGTCGGCGAACGACTTCATCAACGCCGTGCTGCTGGACTGGCTGCACGCCTCCGAAGTCGTCACCGGCTTCGACTTCCACTTCGGCAAGGGCAGGGAGGGTGGTCCGGCCTTCCTGATGACCGCCGGCGAGGGCAACGGGTTCGGCGTCACACTGGTCGATGCTTTTCGCGACGAAAACGCCTCGGTCATCTCCTCCAGTTTCATCCGCGCCCTGCTTGGCGAAGGCGCCGTCACCGAGGCCGCCGGCCAGCTCGGCTATCGCTATACGGTGGAGGCCGAGGTCATCGACGGCAAGAAGCTCGGCCGCACGCTCGGCTATCCGACCGCCAACATGCAGCTTCCGCCGGAAGTGGAGCTGCGCAACGGCATCTACGCCGTGCGCTTCCGCCGCCCCGACGGCAGCCTCCACGACGGCGTCGCCAGCTACGGTCGCCGCCCGACGGTCACCTCGAACGGCGTTCCGCTGCTCGAAACCTTCCTCTTCGATTTCTCCGGCGATCTATACGGCGAAGTCTCTGGCGTCTCCTTTTTCGGTCATCTGCGCGACGAACTGAAGTTCGATGGCCTCGATGCGCTGGTCGTGCAGATGAAGCGCGACGAGGAGGAGGCGCGGGCGCTGCTGTCAGGCGTCACGCCGCTCGGGGTCGTCGACCAGCGGCTCTGTTTCTGAGCACAAACATTGCCCCTCACCCTAACCCTCTCCCCGCAAGCGGGGAGAGGGGACTTGCCCAACGAACTGGTATTGGTTGGGGAAAACGGTACGGCATATCTCCTTCGCCCCGCTTGCGGGGAGAAGGTGGCCGGCAGGCCGGATGAGGGGGCGTTCCTCCGGCGGGGCGGCGGGGGACCCAAATATAAGCCCCCCGTCTTTTCAAACGACCGAAAACGCCGTAAGACCGCGCGCATGATGCTCAACCGGCTGACCATCGATCTGCGAATTAGTGGCCCGGCCTTCCGCGCGCTCTGAGCGAGGCCGGAAGGTCCGGGATTTCGGGCGTTTCCTGAACGCCCCCGCCGTCAGACCCTGACAATATCCCCGCATGCGCAAACGCGCGCGAAAAAAGACGATAGCCATATCCATGACCGATACGCCCGAAAAAGTCGATTATTCGTCCACCCTCTACCTGCCGCAGACGGACTTTCCGATGCGCGCCGGCCTGCCGCAGAAGGAGCCGGAAACGGTGGCCCGCTGGCAGACGATGGGCCTCTACAAGAAGCTGCGCGCTTCGGCCGCCGGCCGCGAAAAATTCGTGCTGCACGACGGCCCGCCCTATGCCAACGGCAACATCCACATCGGCCACGCGCTGAACAAGATCCTCAAGGACGTCATCAACCGCTCGTTCCAGATGCGCGGCTACGATGCCAACTACGTGCCCGGCTGGGACTGCCACGGCCTTCCGATCGAGTGGAAGATCGAGGAGAAGTACCGCGAGAAGGGCAAGAACAAGGACGAGGTTCCGGTCAACGAATTCCGCCGCGAATGCCGCGACTTCGCCAGCGGCTGGATCAAGATCCAGGCCGACGAGTTCAAGCGCCTCGGCATCGAGGGCGACTTCGACAATCCCTATACGACGATGGCCTTCCACGCGGAATCGCGCATCGCTGGCGAACTCCTGAAGATCGCCAAGTCCGGCCAGCTCTACCGCGGCTCAAAGCCCGTCATGTGGTCGGTGGTCGAGCGCACCGCGCTGGCCGAGGCCGAAGTCGAATATGCCGATGTCGAGAGCGATGCGATCTGGGTGAAGTTCCCGGTGACCGAAGGTCCGGCCGATCTGCTTGGCAATTCCATCGTCATCTGGACGACCACGCCTTGGACGATCCCCGGCAACCGCGGCATCGCCTTCTCGTCGCGCTATCCCTATGGCCTCTACGAGGTCGAGAGCGCGCAGAACGATTTCGGCCCGCAGCCCGGCGAGAAGCTGGTTTTCGCCACCCGTCTTGCCGATGAATCGGCCGCCAAGGCAAAGCTCACCTTCAGGTTCCTCCGCGATATCGCGCCGGAAGAACTGGCGGCGGTCGTCTGCGCCCATCCGCTGGCTGCTCTCGGCTACGACTTCAAAGTCCCGCTGCTCGACGGTGACCACGTCACCGACGACGCCGGCACCGGCTTCGTGCACACCGCGCCGAGCCACGGCCGCGAGGACTTTGACGCCTGGACGGCCAATGCCCGCCAGCTGGAAGCGCGCGGTATCTCGTCCAAAATCCCGTTCCCGGTCGACGACGCCGGCTTCTACACCGCCGACGCTCCCGGTTTCGACGGCGCGCGCGTCATGGACGACAACGGCAAGAAGGGCGATGCCAACGAGCGCGTCATCAAGGCGCTGATCGCCGCGAACTGCCTGTTCGCCCGCGGCCGTATCAAGCACTCCTATCCGCATTCCTGGCGCTCCAAGAAGCCGGTCATCTTCCGCAACACGCCGCAGTGGTTCGTCTACATGGACAAGGAGCTCGGCGACGGCACCACGCTGCGCTCGCGCTCGCTTTCGGCGATCGACGACACCCGCTTCGTGCCCGCCAGCGGCCAGAACCGCCTGCGCGCCATGATCGAGGGCCGCCCGGACTGGGTTCTGTCGCGCCAGCGTGCCTGGGGCGTGCCGATCGCCATCTTCGCCGACGAGAACGGCGAGGTGCTGGTCGATGACGCCGTCAATGCCCGCATCCTCGACGCCTTCGAAGGGGAGGGCGCCGACGCCTGGTTTGCCGAAGGCGCCAAGGAGCGGTTCCTCGGCAACGACCACGACCCGGCCAAGTGGACGCAGGTCATGGACATCCTTGATGTCTGGTTCGACTCGGGCTCGACGCATACCTTCACGCTTGAAGACCGCCCGGACCTGAAATGGCCGGCCGACGTCTATCTGGAAGGCTCCGACCAGCATCGCGGCTGGTTCCATTCCTCGCTGCTCGAAAGCTGCGCGACGCGCGGCCGCGCGCCCTACAACGCCGTCGTCACCCATGGCTTCACCATGGACGAGAAGGGCGAGAAGATGTCGAAGTCGAAGGGCAACGTCGTCTCGCCGCAGGACGTGATGAAGGAATCGGGCGCCGACATCCTGCGCCTCTGGGTCATGACGACGGACTATTGGGAAGACCAGCGCCTCGGCAAGACGATCATCCAGACCAACATCGACGCCTACCGCAAGCTGCGCAACACGGTGCGCTGGATGCTCGGCACGCTGGCGCACGATACGGGCGAGGAGATCGCCTATGCCGATATGCCGGAGCTGGAAAAGCTGATGTTGCACCGGCTGTCGGAACTCGATGCGCTGGTGCGCGAAGGCTACGATGCCTTCGACTTCAAGAAGATCGCCCGCGCGCTCATCGATTTCTCGAATGTCGAGCTCTCGGCCTTCTACTTCGACGTGCGCAAGGACGCGCTCTACTGCGACGCGCCGTCCTCGCTGAAGCGTCGGGCCAGCCTCTGCGTCATCCGCAAGCTGTTCGAATGCCTCGTCACCTGGCTCGCCCCCATGCTGCCCTTCACGATGGAAGAGGCCTGGCTGTCGCGCAAGCCCGATGCCGTCTCGGTGCATCTCGAACAGTTCCCGGTCGTTCCGGCCGAATGGCGCGACGACGCGCTCGAAGCCAAGTGGGAGAAGATCCGCGCCGTGCGTTCGGTCGTCACCGGCGCGCTGGAAATCGAACGTCGCGAAAAGCGCATCGGCGCCTCGCTGGAGGCCGCCCCGGTCGTCTCCATCGCCGATCCGGAGCTGCTTGCCGCGCTGGAAGGCCAGGATTTCGCGGAGATCTGCATCACCTCGGCGATCACCGTGGTTGCCGGCGAGGGCCCGGCCGACGCGTTCCGCCTGGCGGATGTCGCCAAGGTCGCGGTCGAGCCGAAGCTCGCGGATGGTCAGAAATGCGCCCGCTCCTGGCGCATCACGACGGATGTCGGGTCCGATGGCGAGTACCCGGACGTCTCGGCCCGCGATGCGGCCGCGCTGCGTGAAATCGGCTTTCGCCGCGCTGCGTAAAGAATGAAGCTCTGTTGACGGCCGGCGCTTTCCGGCCGTCGATATCCCCGGATGAATTGCACTTACGGTTTTCATCCGGTAAAGCTGCCTGAAATTGGCCGGATTTTTCCGCCATGGGACGGCGGCCGTGCCCGGGCCTTGGGGCGCCGGCCCTGCTGGAAGGGTATTCATGGGAATGACGCGAAATATTCGGGTGCGTACCGGCCTGATCGGTCTCTTGGG
This sequence comes from Shinella sp. HY16, assembly GCF_028534175.1. Lineage (NCBI taxonomy): Bacteria > Pseudomonadati > Pseudomonadota > Alphaproteobacteria > Hyphomicrobiales > Rhizobiaceae > Shinella > Shinella sp. HY16. The sequence continues at coordinate 686,637 of NZ_JAHYXL010000001.1, forward strand.
CGCAAGCTTCGTTCTGACCGGCTGCATGGGACCGACCTACGGCACCGGCAAGACTGCCGGTGAGCAGTTGGTGGACGACGTGGGCAACGCCATCATGATTCGTCCCAACAACGAGGAAGCGAAAAAAATCCGCTACCAGCCGCGTGGTGGCCTCGTCGTGCCGAAGGATGAGGTCGCGCTGACGACGCCGCAGCAGTCCGTTGCCAGCAAGGACAATCCCGAGTGGCTGGAAAGCCCTGAGGATATGCGCGCGCGCCTGCGCGCCGAGGCGGATGAAAACAGCAACAGCACGACCTTCCGCTCGCCGCTTGCCGGACAGAACGCGACGAACCGCAAGCTGTCCGCATCGGAACAGACGGCGGCCTATCGCGACGCGCGTCGCCTGCAGATGGGCGCCTATGGCGACAAGCGCCGTTACCTGAGCGATCCGCCGCTGGATTATCGCCGCCTTCCCGAAGAGGCTCAGGCCGATCTCGGCGAGCCGGAGAAGACGAAGGAGCGTCGCCGCAAGAAGGAAGCCAAGGCCGCCAAGCAGAGCGGTTCTTCCTGGTGGCCGTTCTAAGCCATGACGGGCTATGGCATTCGTCCGGCGTCGGCCAGCGACGCCGCGACCATCCTGCGGTTCATCCGCGAACTCGCCGATTACGAAAAGGCCCTCGACGCTGTCGAGGCGACGGAAGAGACCATCAGGTCATCGCTGTTCGGCGAAGGGTCCGTCACGCGCGCAGTGATCTGCGAGACGGCAGCGGGCGAGCCCGCCGGTTCCGCCATCTTCTTCAAGACCTATTCCACCTGGCAGGCGAAGAACGGCCTCTATCTCGAGGATCTCTATGTCACGCCCGCCCATCGCGGCACGGGCGTCGGCAAGATGCTGCTGCGTCATCTCGCACGCATCGCGGTGGAAGAGGGCTGCGGGCGCTTCGAATGGAGCGTGCTCGACTGGAATACGCCGGCCATCCACGTCTATGATGCGCTCGGCGCCGAGCCGCAAACGGAATGGATCCGCTATCGCCTCGACGGCGACAAGCTGAAGACGTTCGCCGCGGGCTGATCAGCGCCGCTCGGCAAAAAACTCCTTGAGGATCTCCGCCGCTTCCACACCGCCGATGCCGGAATAGACATCCGGCGCGTGGTGGCAGGTCGGCTGGGCGAAGAAACGCACGCCGTTGTCCACCGCGCCGCCCTTCGGGTCCTCCGCGCCGTAGTAGAGACGGCGGATGCGGGCAAACGAGATGGCGGCGGCGCAGAGCGTGCAGGGCTCCAGCGTCACGTAGAGATCGGCGCCGGTGAGGCGTTCCTGCCCGAGTTTTCCGGCGGCCTCGCGGATGACGGCGACCTCGGCATGCGCGGTCACGTCATTCTCCGCCCGGGTGCGGTTGCCGGCGCTGGCAATGACCGTGCCGTCCATGACCAGCACCGCCCCGACAGGCACTTCACCGCGCGCGCCGGCTGCCCGGGCTTCCTCGAGCGCGATCCCCATGAAGCGATTTGTCATCGACGGCACGAATTCCTCTTAACCCCGGACGCCTGACCTGATAGGACACGGCAAAACGCAGGCAACACAAATGACATCCAAAGACAAGTCAAAACGGCCGGGCACCAAGCCCGCGGGCCGCGATCACAAGCCGCGTGGCGCCGCATCGGCCGCTGCGGACAAGAAACCGTTTTCCGCCGGAAAGCCGTCGGGCGCCAAGAAGCCGTTCGCGGGCAAGCCCGCACCGCGCGATGGCAAGCCCGCCCGGGCCGCCAAACCCGCGCCGGCCGCATCCGCCAGTGCCGAGCTGGCGCCGGAGCGCATCTCCAAGCTGCTGGCGCGTGCAGGCGTCGCCTCGCGCCGCGATGTCGAGCGCATGATCATGGAGGGCCGTGTCCGCGTGAACGGCACGGTGCTGGATACGCCCGTGCTCAACGCCACGCTTGCCGACCATATCGAGGTGGACGGCGTGCCGATCCGCGGCATCGAGCGCACACGCCTCTGGCTCTACCATAAGCCCGCCGGCCTGGTGACGACGAATGCCGATCCCGAGGGCCGTCCCACGGTCTTCGAGAACCTTCCCGAGGACCTGCCGCGTGTCATGTCCGTCGGCCGTCTCGACATCAACACCGAAGGCCTTCTGCTGCTGACCAATGACGGCGGCCTCGCCCGTATGCTGGAGCTGCCGACCACCGGCTGGCTGCGCCGTTACCGCGTGCGCGCCCATGGCAAGATCGAGCAGGCCGATCTCGACAAGCTGAAGGAAGGCATCGCCGTCGACGGCGTGCTCTATGGCGCGATCGATGCGACGCTGGACAAGACGCAGGGCACCAATGTCTGGCTGACGCTGGGCCTTCGCGAGGGCAAGAACCGCGAAGTCAAGAACGTGCTCGGTGCGCTCGGCCTCGACGTGAACCGCCTGATCCGCATCTCCTACGGCCCGTTCCAGCTCGGCGAACTGCCGGAAGGCCATGCCCAGGAAATCCGTGGCCGCACGCTGCGCGACCAGCTCGGCCCGCGCCTTATCGAGGAATCCAAGGCGAATTTCGACGCGCCGCTGTTCGATCATGCCTCTGTCGATGCCGAGGAGAAGCCGGCACCGAAGAGCCGGAGCGAGGCTCCGGCCTGGGGCGACAAGCCGACCGGCCGGCGCGAGAAGCCGGAAGACCGTCGCGAGCAGGCCCGTGCCCGTCTCGATACCCGCCGTGACGACCGTTTCGGCGACAAGCCGCGTGACGGTGGCCGTGGCAGAGACCGCGACCGAGACGAGGACCGTTTCGACAGCAAGCCGAAGCGCGAACCGGCGGTTCGTGCGCGCAAGTCGAATGTCTGGATGGCGCCCGGTGCCCGTCCCGTTGCCGAAAAGAAGACGGAAGCCGCCGAGAGCGTGAAGCGCGAGCCGCGCGAACGTCCCGAAGGCGCGCCGAAGACCAAGCGCTATGGCCGCACCGCCGAGGGTGCGCTGACGCGCTCGGCAAAGAAGTTCGATCCCGATCGCAAGGGGCCGGCCCGTGGCCGTCCCGGCGACGACCGGGCGGAAAAGCCGCGCATCCTGAAGACGCGCGACGAGGACGGCGAATGGATCCGCGCCAGCGAGCCGGAAGCAGGCGATCGTGGTGACGGTGGCCGTGGTGGTTTCGGCCGCCCGCGCTCCGGTGCCGGCGATGCCCGTCCTGGCCGCGATTTCGGTGACCGCCCGCCGCGTGGCGATCGTCGTCCGCGCGCGGAAGGCGAACGCTCCTTCGGGGACCGTCCGGCTCGCGGCGATCGCAAGCCCCGCGCTGAGGGTGAGCGCTCTTTTGGGGATCGCCCGGCCCGTGGTGATCGCAAACCCCGTGCGGAGGGGGAACGTTCGTTCGGCGACCGCAAGCCCCGTGCAGAGGGTGACCGGTCCTTCTCGGATCGCCCGCCGCGCCGCGATGGCGGCAAGCCGTTCGGCGGAAAGCCCGGCGGCAAGTCCTTCGGCGGTAAACCGGGCGGGCGCCCCGCCGGTGGCAAGCCCGGTGGTGGCCGTCCGGCAGGCGGCAGCCGTCCGCGCGGCAAGGGGAAGTAAGCGACCGTGCGCATCGTCGGCGGTGAATTCCGCGGCCGTTCGCTTGCGACGCCGAAATCGGACGACATCCGCCCGACGACGGACCGCACGCGCGAAAGCCTGTTCAATATCCTCTCGCACGCCTATCCCGAGGCGCTCGACGGCACGCGTGTGCTCGACCTCTTCGCAGGCACCGGCGCTGTCGGCCTCGAGGCGCTGTCACGCGGTGCGCGTGCGGCGCTTTTCGTCGAGCAGGGCGTCGAGGGCAGGGGGCTTCTGCATTCCAACATCGAGGCGCTCGGCGTGATCGGCCGTGCGAAGATCTTCCGGCGCGATGCGACGTCGCTCGGCGGCGTCGGCACGATGGAACCGTTCCACCTGCTCTTCGCCGATCCGCCCTATGCAAAAGGCCTTGGCGAGCGGGCGCTGGATGCGGCCGCCCGTGGCGGCTGGCTGGTGGAGGGCGCCCTTGCGATCCTCGAGGAGCGCGCCGATATTCAGCCTGCCGTCGTCGATGGTTACGAACTCCTGGAGGTCCGCACCTTCGGCGAGACGCGCATGCATTTCTACCGCTATAGCCCCGGCTGATCCTTTCGCCGGCGCTGCCGCAACGAACCGGAGACCTGAGCCATGACCGATGCCCTCGTTTCCGCAAGCCAGCCGCAAGCGCACGGCCCGACCGTCGCCATCGCGCTGGGCGGGGGCGGCGCGCGCGGGCTCGCCCATATCCATGTCATCGAGGTGCTGGACGAGCTCGGCATCCGACCGGTGCTGATATCGGGCGCCTCGATCGGTGCCGTCATGGGGGCGGCCATGGCGGCCGGCATGACGGGCCGGGAGATCCGCGAGCACACGCTCGCCGCCATCGGTCATCCGAGCCGCATCATGAACCGCCTCTGGAGCCTCCGGCCAACCCGGTTTTCCGATGTGGTCGCCGGCGGCTTCCGCGTCGGCCAGTTCAATCTGGAGCGCATCCTCAAGGCCTTCCTGCCGGAGACCCTGCCGGAGACCTTCGAGGACCTGTCGATCCCGCTGAAGGTCGTCACGGCGGATTATTACGCCCAGTGCGAATGCGTCTGCGACAGCGGTCCGCTCTTTCCGGCCATCGCCGCCTCCGCCGCGCTGCCCGCTGTCTTCCGCCCGGTGGTGATAAGCGGCCGGGTGATGATCGACGGTGGCCTGTGGAACCCCGTGCCCTTCGATCACCTGCTCGGCAAGGCCGACATCACCATCGGCGTCGACGTCATCGGCCACCCGCCTGCCGGCACGGCGGACGTGCCCAACAGCATCGACAGCCTCTACGGCGCCACCCAGCTCACCATGCGCTCCATCGTGACGCTGAAACTGGAAAAGGGCGCACCGGACATCTTTCTCTGCCCCGATGTCGGCCGCTTCCGCGTGCTCGATTTCGTCAAGGCCGAGGAAGTGCTGGCCGTCTCCGCCGGCATCCGTGACGAGCTGAAGCGGGCGTTGGACGAGAAGTTGTCGGCGGTTTGAGATCGTCGTCTGCGGTGGGCATGCCTCTCGTTGTCCTGCCGGGCGGAGGGAGGGTTTCCGGGTGAATGGCCCGCCCTCACGCGCTTTCCTCTTCGTCCACATCGCTCAGTGCCAGTTTCTTCGGCTTGACCAGCGGCTCCGGCTTCACCGGCTTCGTGTGCAGCATGTGCCGGCCGGCGGTGAGGCCTTCGGCGGCTTGCAGTTCCAGCCGGGCGATGTCGCGGCGGCGGATGTCGTCGCCGATCGCCTGGGCGTCATCCGGCTCCACGCCAAGCTCCTCCAGCGTTTCCCGGCCGAAGACGAGGGCGGATTCGAAGGTTTCGCGCACGTCGTGCTGCACGCCGCGCCCGCGCAGCGACAGCGTGTGCACGCGGTCGTAGGAGCGCACGAAGAGCGTGGCGTTGGGATATTCCGATTGCACGAGATCGACGATGCGGTCCGTCGTCGCCTTGCCCTGGGTGCAGATGGCGACGATCTTGGCGCGCTCGATGCCGGCGGCGCGCAGCACGTCCTTGCGCGTGCCGTCGCCGAAATAGATGCGGAAGCCGAAGCTTGCCGCCTGGCGCACGCGGTCGGTCGAATGGTCGATGACGGTGACCTCGCGTCCGCCGGCAAGAAGGATCTGCGCGGCGATCTGGCCGAAACGCGAAAAGCCGATCATCAAGACGTCTGCGCCCGCCCCCTCGAAATCCTCCTCCATCTCTTCCTCGATGTCCTCGACGAGCAGGAAGCGCGAAAGCGCCGCGGCGATCGGCGTCAGCGCCATCGAGATGGTGACGATGGCGATGAGCAGCGAGGCGAGGCCGCCGGAAAAGATGCCGGCGGCGGCAGCCGCGGTGAACAGCACGAAGCCGAATTCGCCGCCCTGCGGCAGCACGAGCGCGATGCGCACCGCGTCATTGTGCGGGGAGCCGGTGAGGCGGCAGAGGCCGTAGATGACGAGGCTCTTCACCAGCATCACGATGGGCGTGGCGACAAGGACCGTCAGCCAGCTGGAAAAGATCACGTCCAGTTGCAGCGACAGGCCGACCGCCATGAAGAACAGGCCGAGCAGGATACCGCGGAACGGCTCCACATCCGCCTGCAGTTCATGGCGATAGGAGGAATCGGCAAGCAGAACGCCAGCGAGGAAGGCGCCCATGGCCATGGAGAGCCCGGCCATCTGAAGGAGCATGGCGGCGGCCAGCACGACGAAGAGCGCGGCGGCGATCATCGCCTCGCGCGCGCCGGTACGGGCGATCACCTGGAACAGCGGGTTGAGCAGATAGCGGCCGGCCGCAAACAGCGCCGCGATGGCGCCGATGGCGATGAGGAAGTCCTGGAAGGCCGTCGTCGTGTCTTCCGGCGCCTGTTCGGCCAGCAGCGGGATCAGCGCCAGCAATGGCACGATGGCGAGATCCTGCAGGAGCAGCATGGAAAAGGCCCGCTGGCCGTAGCGCGTGTTGGTGTCGCCCCGCTCGTCGAGGATCTGCATGGCAAAGGCGGTGGAGGAGAGCGCGAGGCCGAAGCCGATGATCAGCGCCCCGTCCCATCGCTCGAGGCCGAAGGCGAGGGTCAGGCCGGCGAGCGCCAGGCCCGTGAGGACGACCTGCGCCATGCCGAGTCCGAAGATGTCGTGCCGCATCGCCCAGAGCCGCGAGGGTTTCAGTTCCAGCCCGATCAGAAAGAGCAGGAAGACGACGCCGAGTTCGGCGACCCCCAGCAATTCCCCGCCGTCGCGTATCTGGTGCAGGATCGGGCCGATCACCACGCCGGCGGCGAGATAGCCGAGAATGGTGCCGAGACCGAGCCGCTTGAAGATCGGCGCGGCCAGCAGCGCCCCTCCGAGCATCAGCAGAACCTCGTTGTACGGGCTGTGGGTATAGGGCATGCGGAGGGCTTTCTTCTGAAGGAGCGCCGGCAACGCGGCAAAAAAGGAGCGGCCTCCCTTGATGCCCGTGCGACTGCACAATAAATGGGGCAGCAAAGAAAGGCCAAGTCATGTCAGAGACGATCGATTCCGCAAGCCTTCTCGCGCGTGCCGGTGAACTCATCGACCGCGCCATTCAAGCGGGGGCGGATGCGGCCGATGCCGTCGTCGTCCGGGGCCGCTCCTCCTCTGTCAGTGTACGGCTCGGCAAGGTCGAGGGCACCGAAGCCTCCGAGAGCGATGATTTCTCGCTGCGCGTCTTCGTCGGCCGGCGCGTCGCCAGCGTCTCGGCCAATCCCGGCTTCGACCTGAAGGTGCTCGCCGAGCGGGCCGTCGCCATGGCCAAGGCCTCGCCGGAAGACCCCTATGCGACGCTCGCCGACAAGGCCGATCTTGCGAAGGACTGGCCGGATCTCGAGCTCTTCGATCCGACCGAGGTTTCTGCCGGGCAGCTGACCGAGGCCGCGCTTGCCGCGGAGGCCGCCGCGCTCGCGGTCCCCGGCATCACCAATTCCGGTGGCGGCGGGGCCTCCGCCGGCATGGGCGGCCTGGTGCTCGCCACCTCGCACGGCTTTTCCGGCGCCTACAGCGCCAGCCGCTTCGGCCGCTCCGTCAGCGTCATCGCGGGCGAGGGCACGAAGATGGAGCGTGACTACGACTTCGATTCGAGCCTCTATTTCGCCGACTTGCGCGACGCCGGGGAGATCGGCCGCGAGGCGGCCGCCCGCGCGGTGCGCCGGCTCAATCCGCGTCAGGTGCCGACGGCCAAGAACGTCACCGTCGTTTACGATCCGCGCGTGTCGCGCGGCATAACCGGCCACATTGCCGGCGCGATCAACGGCGCGTCGGTCGCCCGCAAGACGAGTTTCCTGCGCGACCGCATGGGCCAGCAGGTGCTGAAGGCGGGCCTTTCCGTCACCGATGATCCGCTGATCGTGCGCGGTTCGTCCTCGCGCCCCTTCGACGGCGAGGGCGTGCGTGGCGAGCGGCTCGCGATGATCGAGGACGGCGTGCTCCGGCACTGGTTCCTGTCCACCTCCACCGCCAACGAGCTCGGCCTTAAGACCAACGGTCGCGGCGTGCGCGGCGGCACGGCGGTCAACCCCGCCTCGACGAACCTTGCGCTCGAACCGGGCGACATCTCGCCGGAGGACCTGATCCGCTCCGTCGGCACCGGCTTTTACGTCACCGAGCTGATCGGCCAGGGCGTCAACATGGTGACGGGCGAATACTCGCGCGGGGCCTCCGGCTACTGGATCGAGAATGGCGAACTCACCTTCGCGGTGTCGGAGGTGACGATCGCCTCCAACCTCGTCGACATGTTCCTGCGCATCACGCCGGCAAGCGACATCGACCGCTCCTTCGGCGTCGCCGCGCCGACGCTTGCCATCGAAGGCATGACGCTTGCCGGGACGTGAGACCATGCTGAGCCCCGCCACCGCCTGGACCGCCGACCTTGATCTCCTGGTCGGTGCCGCGCGGCTTGCAGGGGCCAGGGCGCTCGATTTTTTCCGCAAGGGACCGGAGGTCTGGTGGAAGAACGGTGGCCGTTCGCCGGTCAGCGCGGCCGACTTTGCGGCCAACGATATCCTCAAGACGGAATTGCTCTCCGCCCGGCCGAACTACGGCTGGCTCTCGGAGGAGACCGATGACGATGCCGGCAGGCTCAACCGCGAGACCGTCTTCGTCATCGACCCGATCGACGGCACGCGCGCCTTCATTGCCGGCAAGGACGTCTGGTGTGTCAGCGCCGCCGTCGTGCATCGGGGCCGCCCCGTCGCCGGCGTGCTCTTTGCGCCGGCGCTCGATGAGCTTTTTACCGCGGCCGCCGGCGGCGCTGCGCTGAAGAACGGCGCGCCGATCCACGCGACCGATCCGGATGCGGCCCGCCCGACACGCATCGCCGCGCCGGAGGACATGGCGCACGGCATCGACCGCCACATGATCGGCGGCGTGCAGCGCATCTCGCATGTGCCCTCGCTCGCCTACCGCCTCGCCATGGTGGCGGACGGGCGCATCGATGCGACATTGGTGAAGCGCAATGCGCACGACTGGGATCTGGCGGCCGCCGACCTCATCCTTGAACAGGCCGGCGGAGCGCTTGTCACGCTCGACGGCGCGGCGCTGTCCTACAACCGGCCGGCCGTCAGCCACGAGACGCTGGCTGCGGCCGGATTGTCCCGGCTTTCCGGGCTTGTCGAGGCCTCCAGGCATCTTGCCGGCCATTGACCTTTGATGCGGAATACCGCAAACCCATTGCCGAAATCGGCATCATAAAAAGAGAGAAAACATGACCGACAGCAAAGAACCGAAACAGCTCCTGCATCTGGTCTTCGGCGGCGAACTGACGACGCTGGCAGATATGCAGTTCCGTGATCTCAACGCTCTCGATATCGTCGGAATCTTCCCTGATTATGCCTCCGCACTTGCCGCCTGGAAGTCGAAGGCACAGCAGACCGTGGACAATGCGCATATGCGCTATTTCATCGTGCACATGCACCGGCTTCTGGATCCGCAGCAGAACTGAGGCGCGTTTCCCGACACCGTTCCGCGCGGCAGAAGGCCGCGCCGAACCAGAGACCGGACCTTCCATGATCCCGAACAAGACGAAAGCCGCAACCAAGGGCGCTCGCGCATGAGCCGGCGCCTCGCCCGTTTCGCGCTTTCGCTTTATCGCTGGGGCGGCGTCGCGCTCTACCCGATCGTTGGCCCCTATCTCACCTTCCGCGCCGCCAAGGGCAAGGAAGACCGTTCCCGCCGCCGCGAGCGCTACGGCTATGCCGGCGTGCCGCGCCCGGCGGGGCCGCTTGTCTGGTTCCATGCGGCCAGCGTCGGTGAGACCAATGCGGTCATCCCGCTCATCAAGGAAGTGCGCCGTCGCGGCATCGCGGTGCTCCTGACGACGGGCACGATCACCTCGGCGAAGGTCGTGCGCGACCGCCTGGGCACGGACGTTATCCACCAATATGTGCCGCTCGACCTGAAGCCGGCGATCAGCCGCTTCCTGGAATACTGGCATCCCGATCTCGCCATCATGGCGGAGTCGGAGATCTGGCCGATGACCATCCTGGAACTCGGCAAGCGTCACATCCCGCAGGTTCTGGTCAACGGCCGCATCTCGGATCGCTCCTTCCCGCGCTGGAAGCGGCGCCATGCCGTCGCCGACGCCATCTTCGAGAATTTCGCGCTCGTCATCGCCCAGTCGGATCTCGACGCCGACCGTTTCAGCACGCTCGGCGCCCTGCCGGTGCTCGTTTCCGGCAATCTCAAGGTGGATACGGATGCGCCGCCGGTCGATTCCGCCGTGCTGCGCGGCTATCTCGACCAGATTCAGGGCCGTCGCACCTGGGCGGCGATCTCCACCTTCGAGGGAGAGGAGGCGGCCGCCGGCGACGTGCACCGCGTGCTGAAGGAACGCACGGGCCTGCTCACCATCATCGTGCCGCGCCATCCCGAGCGCAGCGACGCCATCGCCGACATGCTGGAGGCGCGGGGCCTGAAGGTTGCCCGGCGCACGCGCGGCGACGTTCTGACGCCGGAGACCGACATCTTCCTCGGCGACACGATCGGCGAGATGGGGCTCTATCTGCGCATGACGGAGATCGCCTTCGTCGGCCGCTCGCTGTTTGCCGAAGGCGGGCAGAACCCGCTGGAGCCGGCCATGCTCGGCTGCGCGATCCTGTCGGGCGGCAATGTGCAGAATTTCCGCGAGGCCTATCAGCAGCTCGCCCGCAACGGCAGCGCCAAGATGGTGCGCGACACGGAGATGCTGGCCAAGGGCGTGCACTACCTGCTCGTCAACGACGAGATGCGCAAGCAGATGATCGAGGCGGGGCAGGAAACCGTGCAGGAGATGCGCGGTGCGCTGCGCGCCACCATCAAGGGGCTGGAGCCCTACATCAACCCGCTCACTGTGAAGGCACGGTTGCATCCGCGCCAGACGTCCTGACGAAAGGCGTGTCATGTCCAAGACCGAGACCATTTCCGGCATCCTCTTCGACAAGGACGGGACGCTGCTCGACTATGCCAAGAGTTGGGTGCCGGTGAACTACGAACTCGCCCGCATCGCTGCCGCCGGCGACGAGGCGCTAGCCCGCAAGCTGCTCGTGGCGGGCGGCATGGATCCCGACACCGGCTACGTCACGCCCGACAGCCTGCTGGCCGCCGGCAACACGGTGGAGATCGCCGAGGGCATGGTCGCGGCCGGTGCGCCCTTCACGGTGGAGGCGCTGGCCACCCATTTCGACAGCCTCTTCGCCAATTCGGCGCAGCTTGCCGTCGCCGTCACCGACCTTGCCCAGTTCTTCGCCACCATGCATGCCCGCGGCTACTGGCTCGGGGTTGCCTCCAGCGACAACGAGGCCTCGATCCGCGCGACGGCAAAACGCTTCGGCTTCGAGGACTACCTGCACTATGTCGCGGGTTACGACAGCGGCTTCGGCACCAAGCCGCAGCCGGGCATGGTGCTCGGCTTCTGTGCGGCGACGGGTCTTGCGCCGCACCAGGTCGCCGTCGTCGGCGACAACAATCACGACATGCATATGGGCCGCAATGCCGGTGCGGGCCTCAACGTCGCGGTGCTGACGGGCACCGGCTCGCGGGAATCGCTGGCGGATGCCTCCGACTATTGCCTCGCCGACATCACCGAACTCGTCCCGCTCCTCCCGGAGGCGGCCGTCGCGCGACCGGTGGCGTGAGCGGTGAGGGCAGCCCCTCATCCCGCTGCCGCGACCTTCTCCCCGCAGGCGGGGAGAAGGGACTTGTGGCAAGGCCGTGCAAAGCCGTCCTTCTCCCCGCTTGCGGGGAGAAGGTGCCGGCAGGCGGATGAGGGGCAGGCCACGCTCCCGCAACGCCGATGCAAATCCCCCCGGTTGATTTTCCGCAACTTCTCGCGTTTGCTGCAAGAGACCGGGCCGGGACGCCCGCGGGGGACGGAATGGTAAGTGAAGCGCCGCCTTTCTGGTGGACGAAGCCGGACTGGCGGGCCTATGCGCTCTGGCCGGTCTCCCGCCTCTACGGCCTGATCGCCGGCCGCCGCATGCGCAAGGGCCGGCGCGCCGAAGTGGCCGTGCCCGTCATCTGCGTCGGCAATTTCACCGTGGGCGGGGCCGGCAAGACGCCGACGGCGATCGCGCTCGCCCGCGCCGCCAAGGCGCGCGGCCTCAAGCCCGGCTTCCTGTCACGCGGTTATGGCGGCTCGCTCGACGTCACCACCGTCGTCGATCCTCACCACCACCGTGCGCGTGCGGTCGGCGACGAGCCGCTGCTGCTCGCCCGCGAGGCGCTGACCGTGATTGCCCGCCGGCGCGTCAAGGGTGCGCGCAAGCTGGTGGAGGAGGGCGCAGACCTCATCATCATGGACGATGGCTTCCAGAGCGCGCAGCTGACCTTCGACTATGCGCTGCTCGTCATCGACAGCCGCCGCGGCATCGGCAACGGCCATCTGGTGCCGGGCGGGCCGGTGCGCGCGCCGCTCGACGAGCAGATGCGCCAGGCGAATGCGCTTCTGGCGATCGGCAACGGCAACGCCGCCGATGCGCTGATCCGTCAGGCGGCACGTGCCGGCAAGGCGATCCATTCCGCCACCCTCGTCACCGTCGGTGCCGAAGACCTCGCCGAAAAGGTCGTCATGGCCTGGTCGGGCATCGCCGACAACGAGAAATTCTTTCGCACTGTAACCGAGACGGGCGCGCATCTCTACGTGACGCGCAGTTTCCCCGATCACCATCATCTTTCCGAGGACGAGGTATCGGAGATTCTCGACCATGCCGAGGGCGTCGGATACCAGCTCGTCACCACCGCCAAGGACAGCGTTCGCCTCGCCGGCGAGCATGGCCGTGCGGAGGAACTGAAGGAGAAGAGCCGCGTGATCGAGGTGGAGATCCGTTTCGACGACCCCAAGGGGCCGGACGCGATCATCGACGCGGCGATTGTCGGCGCAAGGCGGCGCAAGCTGCACCGGCTGGCCGCGAAGTAGCGGAAGAGGGCAGGGACAGGCAGAGACCGACAGGGGATCCGCCCCTTCAGACAGTCTCTACGGTCTATTGCTTCTTCTGCGTGGGCAGGGCGCCGGCGCGCTTTTCGGCCTCGAGCGAGGCCTCGGCGGTGGCATAGGGTTCCTGCCGCGCAACGCTCCAGTAGCGCAGCTCGTCGACGGGCACCATCTCACCGGTCATCGCGCAGATGACGTGCGAGCCGGGCATCAGGATCTGGAAATCGCCGTCGAGATAGCGAATCTTCGCTTCGCGGCTGCCGCGTCCTTCAAAACGGTTCATCATCGATTTCAATATCCGTCTCATCAAGGGGCACGCGCCGGCTGCGCGGTCGATACCGTGCCATATCCCGGCCGCGGCGAAATTTCCAGCCTTTTCGCTGTCGCACCCGTGAAGGGGCAGGCGTTGGAAGAACGGGCCACGCCTTCCGCCCAGAGTATTTCCGGTGAACTCCGGTTCACCGGAAATACTCTGGATTCTTGTTTTACCGCGTTATCCGACGCCGAAGCGATTTCGCTTCGGCTGGAAATGCTCTAGCTCCGCCCGAACAGGCGCTCGATATCGGAAAGCTTGAGCTCGATATAGGTCGGCCGGCCATGGTTGCACTGGCCGGAGCCGGGCGTCGCCTCCATCTGGCGCAGGAGCGCGTTCATCTCCTCCGGCCGCATGCGCCGGCCCGAGCGCACGGAGCCGTGGCAGGCCATGGTGGCGGCAAGGTATTCCAGCTTGTTCTTCAGCCCGCTCGCCGTGTCCCATTCGGCAAGTTCGTCGGCAAGCTGGCGCACGAGCCCGACGGCGTCCATCTCGCCGAGCATGGCCGGCGTCTCGCGGATGGCGACGGCGCCCGGTCCGAAGCGCTCGATGCCGAGGCCGAGGCGGGAGAATTCCTCCGCATGGGACACCAGCCGGTCGCAGTCGTCCTCGGAAAGATCGACGATCTCGGGGATGAGCAGGGCCTGCGCCGGTACCGCCCGGGCATGGAGGGCGTTGCGCATCGCCTCGAAGACCAGCCGCTCATGCGCGGCATGCTGGTCGACGATGACGAGCCCATCCTCGGTCTGGGCGACGATGTAGTTCTCGTGCAATTGCGCGCGTGCTGCGCCGAGCGGGTGGCGCTGCGGCGGTTCCTCTTCCCGCGGCGTTGCCGGGGAAGGGGCGAAGACCGGTTCGCTGCGTGCCGACGGCGCGGCGAAATCGGCAAAACCGGTCTGCCTCTCGCTGAAATGCGGCGCGGGAGCGCTTGTCGCCTCGAAGGGGCGGTAGGGCGAGGCGGCCGGGCTCCAGGGCGTCTGCGGGCGCTGCGCCTCCGGCCGGAAGGCGCGCATGAGGCCGCTTGCGCCCGTGGTGGAGGCCCGGTCGCCCTCGCGGGCGAGCGCCTCGCGGATCGCGCCGATGATGAGGCCGCGCACCAGGCCCGGGTCACGGAAGCGCACGTCGGATTTCGCCGGATGCACATTGACGTCGACGAGTGCCGGGTCGATGTCGATCGCCAGGACCGCCACCGGATAGCGCCCGTGCGGAATGGTCTCGGCATAGGCCGCGCGCAGCGCCGACCAGATCAGCTTGTCCTGCACCGGCCGGCCGTTGACGAAGGCGAACTGGTTGAGGCTGTTGCCACGGTTGAAGGTCGGCACGCCGGCAAAGCCGGTCAATCGGACACCCTCGCGCGCCGCGTCGATCTCGATGGCGTTGTCGCGGAAATCGCGGCCGAGCACCTGCGCGATGCGGGCGAGCCTGTCGGTGCCCGTCGCTGGAAATTCCAGCGTCGTGCGGTCGGAGCCCGACAACACGAAGCGCACGTGCGGAAAGGCGATCGCCATGCGCCGCACGACGTCAGAAATGGCGGAGGCTTCCGCCTTCTCGCTCTTCAGGAATTTCAGCCGGGCGGGCGTGGCGAAAAAGAGGTCACGCACCTCGACAACCGTGCCGCGATTGGCCGCGGCTGGCCGCACGGGCGCCACCTTGCCGCCGGTCACGCTGATCTCGGCGCCTTCGCCGGCCTCGGCCGTGCGGCTGAGCAGCGAGAGCTTGGCCACCGAGCCGATGGAGGGCAGCGCCTCGCCGCGGAAGCCGAGCGTGCGGATGTCGGTAAGGTCCTTGTCGAGTTTCGAGGTACAATGCCGGCGGATGGCCAGTTCCAGATCCGCAGGCGCCATGCCGCCGCCATTGTCGGTGACACGCAGCAGCGTCTTTCCGCCGCCGGCCGTTGCGATCTCGATGCGCGTCGCCCCCGCATCCAGCGCGTTCTCGATCAGCTCCTTGGCGGCGCTTGCCGGCCGTTCGATCACCTCGCCTGCGGCAATCTGGTTGATGAGAGTTTCGGAAAGCTGCCTGATCGTCATGCCGCCATTTTCGCGGATTCGGCGAGGCCTTGGAAGGGGCAAGTTGGCTTATCCCGCCCTGCGGCGCCCGGCGACCTGAAATCGTTTAATCAGGCTTTAATAAAAAGCTGCCAACGTGCGCGCAGGTTTGTATGAACACAAGCCGGCCGGTTTCCCGGTGGACAATTTCAGCGTCGCTGGCCGCTGTCATTCCCCTCTGTCCGAAGGTGCAGGATGCACCGATCAGCATGCGTCCGGGAATGCCAGACAGGCGAGGTCTGCCACTATGAATGATGTAGCGTCGCCAGACGCGAACATCCGGCTGGGTATGTTTGAAGCCGCGTGCGATATCCTCGCCGCCGCCGTGATCGTCTACGACAAGAACGATTGCCTCGTCTTCGCCAGCCGCCAGGTCCTGCGCTACTTCCCCATTCCCGCCGATACGCTGAAGCCGGGCACGCGGCTGCGCGACGTGCTGAGCGCCATTTTCGACAGCGGCGTGCGCTACGGCATTCCGCCCGAGCAGCGCCACAAGGCCGTCAACCGCGAGGAGTGGATTTCCAACCGCATCTCGGCCCACTGGCGCGAGCAGTACGACGCCGTGGAACGGCTCGGCCGCGACCGCTGGATCCATTTCCGCAAGCGCCGCCTGCCGAGCGGCTACAATGTCACCACCCTGGTCGACGTCTCCGAGCAGAAGAAGCAGGAGGAGCAGTGGCGCTCGGATCTCGAGCGCATCGCGCTCACCGAGGAGATCCTCGAGACCCTGCCGTCGCCGGTCGTCATCAAGGATCGCAATTTCACCTATATCGCGGCCAACAAAGCCTTCTGCGCGATCTACAATGCCAATGCCGACGGCATTCTCGGCCGCTCTGTCTGGGATCTGGCGGATGCGGAGAATGCCGAGCGCATCGAGCGCTCCGACCGCATGGTGCTGGAAACGGGCGAGCCCTACAGCGTGCCGGAGCACGTCATCCGCGCCGACGGTACCGATCTCTACGCCATCACCCGGAAGTACCGCATCGGCGCCCCGGGGCACCATGCCATCGTCACGGTGATGGAAGACGTGACGGCGCTCGCTGCCGGCAACAGGGCCGTGTCGGATGACGGCGACGTGCTGCTCAGCGTGCCCGGCGGCTTCGTCGAGGCGCAGAACTGCTTCGATCCGGTGCGCGACGCCGAGCGGCGCTTGCTCCTCGAACAGTTGAACGGCGACGAACTGCGGGCGCTTTCCGGCAAACGTGCCCTGGTCGCCACGCCCAATCCCCGCATCGAGGAGATCCTGGTCGGCGAGTTCCGGGCGCGCGGGGCGGATTGCTGCGCGGTGCACAGCGTCTACGAACACGATGCGTTCCTCGCCCTTGCGGCCCGCGAGGGCCTGTCGGTCGATCTCGTGGTGATCGACAACAACCTGCCGGACCACGAGCGCATCCTTTCCAACGACCGGGGCATCGCAACGCGGGTTATCGTACCGGACGGCATCGGCCCGGATTTCATGCGCACGCTCGTCGAAGAGCACGAACTTCTCTCGGAGAACGCATCGCCGCTCGGCGACATCCTCACACCGGTGTCGCTATCGGACGACTGGTACATCGCAACGGACATTTCCGTCATGCTGCCGGGTGCCGTCGGCGACATCGAGGTGCTCGTCGCCGAGGACAACCAGATCAACCAGTTCGTCTTCTCGCAGATCCTCGAGGGCATGGGCATTTCGCACCGCATCGCCGAGAATGGCGAGGAGGCGGTGATGCTCTGGCGCAAGCACCAGCCTCGCCTCGTGCTGATGGACATTTCCATGCCCGTGATGAACGGCATAGATGCCGCGATGGAGATCCGCGAGGCGGAGAAGCTGACGGGCACCCACACGCCCATCGTCGCCGTGACCGCCCAGGCGCTCAATGTCGACATGCAGAACTGCATGGATGCCGGCATGGACGACTATATCACCAAGCCGGTCAGCCCCGACATGATCGAGGCGATCTACCGCCGCTATGTCTCCTCCGGCAGGGAGAAGGCGGTCGCGTGAGGCGACCGCCCGCGAGGGCGCTCAGAGAATGAAGTCGGCCTTGGTGAAGTCGATGAGGCCGGAGAAGCCGATCGCGAAATCAGCCTTGCCGTCGCCGTTCGTATCTCCGTAGACGTAGGTTTCGCTCTCATACTGCTTGAAGCGCAGTTCGCCGGCCTTCTTGTGAAAACCGCCGTCGCCGACGAACTTGAACGTCTGGTTGCCGCCGGATTTCGTGCTGGCGTCGATCGCCGAGAGGTCGATCTTGTCGCCCGACCCCTCCGAGAAGTCGGAGATCATGTCACGGCCGGCTTCCTTGACGGTGGAATCCGTGACGGACTTGAACACGAAGACATCCCGGCCGGAGCCGCCACGCATCATGTCGGCGCCCTTGCCCCCTTCGATCGTATCCCGTCCGCTGTCGCCGTTCATCCAGTCGTTGCCGGTGCCGCCCTTGAGAAGGTCGTTGCCGGAGCCGCCGTAAAGCTCGTCATCGCCGCTTTCTCCGTTGAGGACATCCTTGCCATCCTCGCCGTACAGCGTGTCCAGACCCGCGCCGCCGGCGAGCGAATCGTTGCCCCCGCCGCCCGAGAGCATGTCCGCGTCGTTGCCGCCGCCGAGGAAATCGTCGCCGCCATAGCCCCAGATGTTGTCGTCGCCGTCATATCCGCGGATGACGTCGTCGCCGTCGTCACCGCTGATATAGTCGTCTTCGAGGAAAAGCAGGTCGAGGGCCGTCGCGGTCGTGGTGTGCTGCTTGAAGTCGTTGAGGCTCAGATCGGCGAGGCTGATCTCCAGCGTCAATGCGTTGCCGGCATTGCGGAACTGGATGAGGCTGAAGTCGGCATCCAATCCGTCGACCGTGCCCGAGGGGTTGGAGAAGATGGCCTTCACCGTCTGGCCGTTGACGGTGACGGACACGCTTGCGGTGCCGTCCGTGTTGAAGCTGACCGTGCTTGGAGAAATGCGTTTGGCAAGCAGGGCGACCGTTTCCGCGAGCGTGCTCGTGGAGAAATTGCCGATGGTGGAATAGGTGCTGATGGTCGACATTGCCTGTTCTCCTCGCAAAACAGCCGCATCCGGACGATGCCGACGGCCCGGGTCGCAAATTTTTCGCGACTTCAAGTCCGTGCCGTCTGAAACCAGAAATTGCGTTACCTCTGCTTGCCTGTCAATATGGGTGTCCTGCGCCCGCAAAAATACAACGCAGGCGCGTCAACTCCCCATATTTGGGGAGGCCGGTGGGCAGGAGTGACGATTGTTTGCTATGTTTTTGTTAACGGTCATGCCTCATCGTGGAACCATCCTCGGAGGTCGCGTGCAAGTACGGGAAATCATTGATGAAGTCTGCTGATCCTGCAGCGCTGGATGTTTCCCAGACTGACCTCCACGCCATGGCCTATACGGACCCGTTGACCGGGCTCGGCAACCTTTACCGGCTGCGCGACAAGGTGCGCCAGATCGCCAAGGAGCGTGAAGAGGACCCGGCACCGTTTGCCATCGGCATCGCCAATCTCGATGGTTTCAAGCCGATCAACGACCTTTTCGGCCCGCGTGCGGGGGACGAGATCCTCTGCCAGGTCGCCCATCGCCTGAAAGCCTGCATTCCCGACGGCGCCACCGTCACGCGCCATGGCGGCGACGAGTTCGCCTTCGTGCTGCCGCTGGTCTTCGAGCGCAAGGGCGCGGAGAAGATCGGCCAGATGCTGCGCGAGGTGCTTTCGGCCCCCTTCGACCTCGGCGACCGCAACGTGCGCCTTTCGGCCTCGTTCGGCTTTGCGATCTTTCCCTTTGCCGGCGAGGACTTCACGGAGCTGCTGAAGAGCGCGGACACGGCCCTCTACCGTTCCAAGCGCCGCGGCCGCGGCCAGATCACCGTCTATTCGCAGGAAATCGCCCAGGAGATGAAGCGCGCCACGCAGCTCGAGCAGGCGCTGCGCAATGCCATCATCGCCAATGAGGTGGACGTGCATTTCCAGCCGATCGTCAGCCTGCGTGACGACACGGTCGTCGGCTTCGAGGCCCTGGCGCGCTGGTGCGATGCCGACCTCGGCTACGTTTCTCCCGCCACCTTCGTGCCGCTCGCCGAAGAGCGCGGCTTCATCGATGCGCTGTCCGACACGCTCCTGCGCAAGGCCGCCGAGACGGCGCTGTCCTGGCCGAAGGAGCTGTTCCTCTCGTTCAACCTCTCCTCCGCCCAGCTGATGGACCCGAAGACGGCCTTCAACACGCTGGCGATCCTCAACCGTGCCGGGCTCGATCCGCGCCGGCTGGAGCTGGAGATCACCGAGACCGCGGTGATGACGGATGCCGACACCGCACAGAAGATCGTCGGGGAACTGCGTGCGGCGGGCGTGCGCATCTCGCTCGACGATTTCGGCACGGGTCAGTCGAGCCTCGGGCGCCTGCGTGACTTCGCCTTCGACAAGGTGAAGATCGACCGCGCCTTCGTCTCGCGCATTTCCAACGACAAGGCCTCCGAACACATCATCAAGGCGATCGTCGCCATGTGCGAGGGTCTCGATCTTGCCGTCGTCGCCGAGGGCATCGAGGACTTTTCCGAGGCGCTGAAGCTGAAGGCGCTCGGTTGCGGCATGGGGCAGGGCTATTTCTACGGCAAGCCGCAGGATGCCGTCGCAACCATGCGTTTCCTCTCCGATCGCTATGTCAGCGTCGAGGGCCGTGCCGCCTCCTGAGGCGTCGTCCCGAAACAGGTCGCTTCGATAAAATTGCAGGCATTTGTTTAGCCGGATGGCAAACAACCTGCGGTATGGTTGGTTCCAGAGTGAATGTTCGTGAGTGGAGCCACGGATGACGACCATCAAGGATATGCCCATCAGGGCGAACAGCCGTTCCAAGGTCCGTATTTTCGCGACGGTGCGGGTGATGCATCAATCGACGCGGGCGCGGGTCATCGACCTTTCCCCGACGGGCATGGCCTTCGATGTGGAAAAACCCATCCAGGCAATGGCCGGCCAGCTGGTAACGGTCGAGAGCGAGGAGCTGGGTCGCCTCAGCGGCACGGTACGCTGGTACACCAACGGCCGCCTCGGCATTGAGTACAAGCTGTCGACCAATGCGCTTGCGCAGATCACCTCCTATTTCCGCTTCTTCCATGAAGAGGTACAGCCGGTCCTGCGCCGCTGATCTTCAGGCTTCGCCGCTGCGGCCCAGCCGGCCTTCCTCGAGAAGCCAGTCCCGCACCCGCCGGGCTGGCCCGTTGAGTTCGCGCGAGCGCGGCCAGACGACGTGGAAGGCATCGTTCGTCCTCAGCACATGGCCGCCGACGGTGACGAGCGCGCCCGAGCGCACCTGCCCGTCGATGAGGTGTCGCCAGCCGAGGGCGACGCCTTCTCCCGCCAGCACGGCCTGGATCACCAGCACATAGTCGTTGATGGCAAGCCGCCGCGCCTGCGCGGGATAGCGCACACCCGCGCTGGCGAACCATTCCGGCCAGTCGCAGGCCGCCCGCACCGGCTCCTCCAGGTGGATGAGCGGCAGCTTCAAGAGTTCTTCCGGCGTCGTCGCGTGCCCGCGGCTCTCCACGAAGGCCGGGCTTGCGACGGCCGTGATCACCTCCGGCGCCAGCAGCGCGGCATGATAGCGTGGCCACTTCGCCGGATCGCCGCCACGAATGCCGAGCGGGATCGGCTCCTCGTCGAGGTCGAGATCGCGCACGCTGGTCTGGATGCGCAGGTCGATGTCGGGAAGATCGGCGCGCAGCTTGGCGAGCCGCGGCAGCATCCACATCGAGGCGAAGGCGGTGGAGGCGGCAAGCGTCACATTCGCCTCCCGCCCCTTGGCGCGGATGTCCTCCGCCGATTTCTGGATGCGCGACAGGCCGAGCGTCACGTCCGCATGGAAGCGCTCGCCGGCATCGGTCAGCTCCACGGCGCGGTGGACGCGGTGGAAGAGCGCGACACCCAGCTGCTCCTCGAGATTGCGCACCGCATAGGAGACGGCCGCCTGCGTCATGCCGAGTTCGGCGGCGGCGCGGGTGAAGTTCTGGTGCCGTCCGGCAGCCTCGAAGATGATGAGACTGGAGGCGGAGGGAAGCAGGCGGCGCAAGGTTTCCATAAATGAAGCTTATAGTCTTCGTAAGTTTTTTCCAGCGTCACAAGGCGTCGTTTCACGCCTAGCCTCGTCCAGGATTATGGAGGCGACAATGGCAGACGCAGCGACGATCGAAGCACCGGCACGCAGGGGGAGGGCGCGACCTGCCCGGCGGGATGGCGCCGCCAAGGCGCTCGGCGTGCCCTATATCGTGCGGGGCATCCCGACCTATGATGTGCTGTCCGAGGAGAACCTGCAGAAGATCGAGCGGGCAGCGGACCGCATCCTCGCCGAAGTCGGCATCGAGTTCCGCGACGATCCTGCCGCTATCGACCATTGGAAGCGGGCCGGTGCGAAGGTCGAGGGTCTGCTCGTGCGCTTCGAGCCCGGCATGCTGCGTGAGATCGTTTCCTCGGCGCCCGCCGAATTCACCCAGCATGCCCGCAACCCGGCCAACAATGTCCAGATCGGCGGCAACAAGGTGGTCTTCTCGCCGGCCTATGGCTCGCCCTTCGTCATGGACCTCGACAAGGGGCGGCGCTACGGCACACTGGAGGACTTCCGCAATTTCATCAAGCTCGCCCAGTCGAGCCCCTGGCTGCACCATTCCGGCGGCACGATCTGCGAGCCGGTCGACATCCCCGTCAACAAGCGCCATCTCGACATGGTCTATAGCCATATCAAGTATTCCGACCGCGCCTTCATGGGCTCGATCACCGCGGAGGAGCGCGCGGAGGATTCCATCGATATGGCGCGCATCCTGTTCGGTGCCGATTTCGTCGACCGGAACTGTGTCATCCTCGGCAATGTCAACGTCAATTCGCCGCTCGTCTGGGACGGCACCATGACGAAGTCCCTGCGCGCCTACGCCCGCGCCAACCAGGCCGCCGTCATCGTGCCCTTCATTCTCGGCGGTGCCATGGGGCCTGTCACCAATGCCGGCGCCATCGCCCAGTCCTTTGCCGAAACACTTGCCGGCTGCGCGCTCACCCAGCTGGAGCGCAAGGGTTCGCCGGTCATCTTCGGCAACTTCCTCTCCTCCATGTCGCTGCGGTCAGGCTCGCCCACCTTCGGCACGCCGGAGCCCGCCATCGGCTCGATGGTCGTCGGCCAGCTCGCCCGGCGCCTGAAACTGCCATTGCGCTGTGCCGGCAATTTTTCCAACTCCAAGCTGCCGGACGGCCAGGCCATGCAGGAAGGGCTGATGTCCATGCTGTCGGCGGTGCATTGCGGCGCGAACTTCATCCTGCATTCCGCCGGCTTCCTCGACGGTCTGCTTTCCATGTCCTACGAGAAGTTCGTGATGGATGCGGATCTGTGCGGCGCGCTGCATTCCTATCTCGCCGGCGTCACCGTCGACGACAACACGCTCGCCATGGACGCCTTCCTTCAGGTCGGCCCCGGCAGCCACTTCCTCGGCTGCGACCACACGATGCGCAACTACCAGACCGCCTTCTGGGATTCGGCGCTGTCCGACAACGAGCCCTTCGAGAAATGGAGCGAGGAGGGCGGCTCGACCGACATGGCGACCCGTGCCAACCGCCAATGGAAGAAGATGCTCGCCGAATACGAAGCGCCGCCGCTGGATGCTGCGATCGACGAGGCGCTCCGCGACTACATGGACCGCAAGAAGGCCGCCATGGCCGACGCCTGGTATTGAGGCCTCTGGGCCGCGCACGAAAAACCCGGTGGCGCAGGGATGTGCCACCGGGCTGGAGATCAGACGGAGCCTGCCGGATTATTCGACCGGCTGGGTGGTGGCCGGAGCCGTGCCCGTATCGGTTGTCGACGAGGTCGTCGATGTGTCGACCGGGGTAGTGGCCTGGCGTTCGGCAACCTGCTGCGCCGTGGTCTTGAATTCCGGCGCGGCCTGCAGGCTTTCGGCGGTTTCGGTCGTCGTCAGCTTGACGTCGTCCGTGTCGGGGACCTGCGTGATCGAGATCTTCTCGAACGGAACCGCGACCCATTTTTCACCGATGCCCAGGAAGCCGCCGACACCGACGACGGCTGCGGTAATGCCGCCGTCCTTCTCCATGATCAGGTCGGAGATCTTGCCGATGCTTTCGTCGGCGCTGTTGTAGACGGCCTGGCCGAGATAGGTGTTGGCGCTGATCTGTTCCGGCGACTGGGCCGTCAGATAGTCACCGCCGGCAGCCGGAGCCTGGGCCGTGTCCTCGGTCGGGGTCGTTGCCGGCGTCTGGGCCGTATCCTCGGTTGCCGGCGTGGTCGGATTTGCAGCGGTGTCGCCGGGCGTGGTGCCCGTTGCGTCATCGCCGGTCATGCCCGGCTGCTGCTCCATCGTCTGGGTCTGGCCGGCGGCGGGCTGGTTGGTGTCCTGGGCATAGGCTGCCGGGGCAATGGCCGCGCCGAGGAAAAGGGCACCAGCGGCAACGGAAGTGAGAAATTTCTTGGTCATTTTGAACCTGCCTTTCGTCTCGTTGGCATCAAGGCGGGGCGGTCTTGAAAAGGGGCCGTCCACACCGGTTGATGGACAAGGAACGACGACCCCGGGCTTTGGTTCCGATAAAAATTGCCTTCTTTTTGATGGCTGCCATGCATTTTTGATGCAGGAAGCGGCCGCGGGATCGCAGGCCGCTCCCGGCTTGATGAGCCCTTAGAGCGTGAATGCCGGCTCGAAACGCCCCTTCACCGCAAAGCCCAGTTCGAAGGTCCGGCCGGCATGCGGATCGGCAAGGCGACCGGCCGCATCCAGGCCCTGCCAGGCCGATGTCACCATGAGCCGATCGGCTTTGTCGCCGATGAAGGCCGGGCAGCTGGCCTGCGATGCCGGCACCAGATGGCGGGCGATCTTCGTGCCGTCGGGCGTGTAGACGTCGACGGCGTTCGCACCCCAGCGGGCGTTCCAGATGAGCCCGTCCGCATCGCAGACCGCGCCGTCGATGTCGCCCGGCGTGCCGGTCTCGTCGCTGAGCACTTCGGGCGTGCCGGTGGGCAAGCCGGTTTTCGGGTCGAGCGCGACGCGCATGAGGTGGTTGACATGCGAATCGGTGAAGTAGCCGGTGCTGCCGTCCGGCGAGAAGCAGATGCCGTTCGGGATCGTGACGTTGGAGAACAGCTTCGTCACCGTCGTGCCGGCGATGTGGTAGATCGCACCCGAATGTTTTTCCGCGGTGCGGCCCATCGTGCTCGCCCAGAGCGCGCCGGACGGGTGGACGCGCCCGTCATTGGAGCGGTTCTGCGGCTTGTCTTCCAGCGTGATATAGGGGCTGAGCGCTCCATCGGCGACCTTGCGCAGGAAAAGCCCCCGGTCGGAGACGATGAGCTGGCGCTCCGGATCGACGACGGCCAGCACGCTGCCGAGGAAGGGCAGCGCATGGGTCGCCTTGGTCATGGTCGCAAGATGCAGTTCATGCAGCATCTGGCCCGTAATGTCGAACCAGTAGGCCTTGCCCGTCGCCGGATCGTAGGTCGGGCCTTCGCCGAGCTGCGAGGCCGTCTCGCAGAGGGTGCGGCCGGTAAAGGAATGGATCTCGGTCATTTCTTGCCTCCATAGACGGCGTCATAGGCTTCGACCGTCGCGCGGGCGCGGCTACGCACCTCGTCGGCGCCCATGCCGACCTTGTAAAGGCTGGAGCCGAGGCCGAAGCTGCGGATGCCGATGGCGGCATAGTCGGCAAAGTTCTTTTCAGAGACGCCGCCGACGGCCGCGATCTCCAGTTCGGCCGGCAGCACGGCGCTGATCGCCTGGATGCCGGCCGGACCGAGCACGCTGGCGGGAAAGAACTTGAGGCCCGTTGCCCCGGCGCGTGCGGCGGTGAGCGCTTCCGTCGGGGTGAAGACGCCGGGCATCGTCACCATGCCCTTGGCGGCGGCGGTGGAGATGACGTCGGGCTCGACATTCGGGCTCACCATCAGCTGCCCGCCCACGTCGGCGAGCCGGTTGACATCGGCGACGGTGAGCACGGTGCCGGCGCCGATCAGGCAGCCCTCCGGCGCCATATTCACGGCCGTCTCGATCGAGGTGAAGGGATCGGGCGAATTCAACGGGATTTCGATCGCGGTGAAGCCCGTCTCGATCAGGGCGCCGACGACGGCTTCGGTCTCGCTCGGCTTCAAGCCGCGCAGGATGGCGATCAGCGGGTACTTCATCGGGGGGAAGGGGATGCGGTTCATCGGTTCAGCTTTCTCGGAGAGCGCGTCCGGGATGGGCGGATGCGCGTTGCAGTTCATGTTCAGAGGGACCAGAGCGCCCTTGCGCCCGCGGCAAGGCCGGTGCGCACGGCGGCGTCGGCGTCGATGACGGACGGGGAGATGCCGGCGGCGGCAAGGGCGTCCTTGTAGAGTGCGCCGAGCCCGCCGGACACGACCAGCGCGACGGGCGTACCCTCGGCGACGAGCGAGAGGGCGCCGGCGATCTCCAGGCCGATCAGCGTGCCGGAAAGGCGCGCCTTGGCGTCCACGGGCGAAAGCCCCGCGATCAGCGAGCCGGCGCGCACGGAGAAGATCTGGCTCGTCGCCAGCGCCGGATTGGCGACCATGCGCGTGACGGCGGCGCGGAAGGCCGCGTTGTCGCCGGCAACCGGTCCCGCCTCGGCGATGGCGTGGCTGAGGATGGTGTTCTTGGCAATCGCCTCGAAGAGTTCGCCGGTCATGAAGGTGGAGAAGCCCGCCACCTTGCCGCCGGAAAGGCGCACCCATTTGCTGTGCGTGCCGGGCATGCAGACGAGGTGGTCGCCGTCGCCGAGTGCGTCGGCCGCGCCGAGCAGCTGGGTCTCCTCGCCGCGCATGACATCGGGTGCGGCCGTATCGCGCTGGGCAAGGCCGGGCAGGATGCGGATGTCGGCGGTAACGCCTGGAATGCGCACGACCGCGGCGGGAATGTCGGCAAGCGCGGCGGGCGTATCGAGATAACCGGCCTCGACCCAGCCCTGCTTGGCGCCGGCCATGCCGCAGATGAGGACCGGCAGGTCCGCGGGGGCCGAGACGGCGTCGAGATGGCCTTGCAGCACCTCGGCAAAGCCGGTGCGGGCGGCGGTTGTCATGCCTTCGCCGCTGCGGCGCTCGGCGATCACGCCGCCGTCCCTGCCGACGAGCCAGAGGCGGAAGCTGGAAGTTCCCCAGTCGACCGCGGCATAGGCGGCGTCGGGGGCGGTATCGGGTGTGGTCATCAGAGCATGCCTCCGTCGACGATGAGCGTTTGTGCGGTTATGGCGGCCGAGGCGTCCGACGCCAGGAAGAGGCAGGGGCCGACCATGTCGTCGGCGATCAGCGAGCGCTTCAGGCACTGGCGGGCGATGCCGCCGGCCACCGCGTTCTCGTCGATCCACAGGCGCTTCTGCCGCTCGGTCAGCACCATGCCGGGCAGTATGGCGTTGACGCGGATATTGTCCGGCCCGAGCCGGCCGGCAAGCGACTTGGTGAGGCCGACAATGCCGGCCTTGGCGGTGGCATAGCCGGGAAATTCGCCCATGTTGAGCAGGTAGGCGATCGAGGAGAAGTTGACGATCGCTCCGCCACCGGCCGCGCGCATATGCGGCGCCACGGCCTGGGCGGCGAAGAAATGATGGCGCAGGTTCACCGCCTGGTTCTCGTCCCAATAGTCGGGTTCGACGGTATCGAGGTCGTGCCGGTCGTCGCGCGCTGCATTGTTGACGAGCACGCGAAGGCCGCCGAACACGGTGGCGGCCCGTTCGACCGCTCCACGCAGTGCATCGATGTCGCGCAGATCTGCGCTAATATAGAGGGGGAGATGCTCGACCGTTCCGTCGAGTTCCGAGACGAGGTTGCGGCTTTCCACCTCGGCGATGTCGAGAAAGGCGACACGGGCGCCAGCGGCGGCAAAGCCCTTCACCAGCGCCGCGCCGATACCCGAGCCGCCGCCGGTGACGAGAACGCCCTGTCCTGCAAGATCCGGATAGCGGCCTGTCATCGGCACTCTCCCATAAATTCCATTATTTGGAACTGAGTTTGATTATTCGGAATTATTCCGCTACGATGCCGGCCTGTCAAGGGATGGCCGGGGGCTGCGACAATGACGAACGAACGGGACGAGGAGGGAAGCACCGGCACGCTCGGCAAGGCGATGGCGGTGCTGGAGACGGTGGCGCTCGCCGAGCGCCCCATGCGTTTCACCGATGTGCTCGCGGTCAGCGGTCAGCCGCGCGGCACGCTGCATCGCCAGCTCACCCATCTCGTGCAGGAGGGGTTGCTGGAGTTGCGCCCCGATCATGCCTATGTGCCGGGCCTGCGGCTCCTCAAGCTCGCATCCGCCAGCTGGGCACGCAACGAGTTCCGCGCCGTCGCCGCGCCCTTCCTCGAGGCGCTGCACCGGGAGACCGGCGAGACCGTGCATCTCGGCGTCCTGCGCGGCCGGGAAATCATCTATCTCGACAAGGTCGAGAGCCGGCAGGCCGTGCGCATGAACTCGCAGATCGGCAACGCCTCGCCGGTCTATTGTACCGGTGTCGGCAAGGCGGCGCTCGCCGCACTCGATGCCCAAGCGCTCGACGCCCTCCTGTCGCAGCTGGAATTCCGTCGCTTCACGCCGCAGACGATTACCAGCCGGACGGCGCTTGTCGACGAACTGGCAACGATTCGTTCAAGCGGAATCGCTTTCGACCGGGAAGAGCACGAGCCCGGCATTCGCTGCGTCGCTGCCCCGGTTTTCGATGCCGGCCGTGCGCTCGTCGCCGGTGTTTCCGTAACGGGGCCGGCCTACCGCGTCGGCGAGGCGCAGCTTGACGACTGGGCGCCGCGCGTGCGTCATGCGGCCGGCGCCATCATGGCGGAATTGACCGCTCGTCTCGGTCCGCAACGGTAAGTCGAGAAAGAAAGTCCGCGGATGATGGCATGGTTGTCTTCTGGCACCATTTTACGGTAAATTAGAAAATCGCGCTGGACGCGGAGTAGGGGCATCATTAGCTTCCGTCACGACCAGCTCACGAGTTGCGTCGCTCACCGCGAACTTGAGGCGCGGTTCATCGAACATACTTGCATTGGGATACGGGGGTTCCTGAGGCAAGCAGTGCATTGTGACGGCAGTTTCTTGCCGCACGGGCGCGTGCGTGCTGAAGGAAGATGGATATGGCCGATCGATTTCATACGGCATCTGCACAGTTCCGGCACCGCTGGGACCCGGGGCCTGCGGCGTTGGGCTCGCAGGCGGACGTGGCCGAAACACTGGATGGCCTTGCCAAGCACTACGGCCTTCGCGGCTATCTCCTGATCAACGTGCCGTCGGAAACCTCGACCGACTTCTCTTCGAATGTGCTGCTGACGTCCTGGCCGGACGAAATGCTCAAGACATACGACCATGCCGGTCTGATCTTCGGCAGCCCCGTCATCGAGCGCCTGCGCCAGAGCACCAATCCCTTCACCTACGACGCCGACCGCACGAACCATCGCCGGCCCGACGGCAAGGCGGCGATCGCGGCCGGCCTTTTCGAACGGCACGGCCTGTCGCGCGGGGCTTACTTCCCGGCCCACAATTCGGCCGGTCTGCGCGGAGCGCTTGCCTTCGGCGGCACGCGCGAAGCGCTCAATCCGCGGGAAATGGCGGAGCTCAACGCCGTCGCGAACCTCATTTTCACCGAGGTTGTCGAACTGCGGGCCGGCCGCCGGCAGAACGTCTCGCTCTCACGCCGCGAGATCGAGTGCCTGTCCTGGGCCTCCGCCGGCAAGACGAGCGTGGAAATGTCTGAAATCCTCGGCCTTTCGGAATATACGGTCAATCATTATCTCAACCGGGCGACGCGCAAGCTTGATGCCGTCAACCGTGTCCAGGCGGTCGCCAAGGCGATTCGCGCTGGGCTTTTGAACTGATGTATAAAAAAACCTTGCGACTTTCTGGAATGCGCGCGGTTCCGCTCCAAATGCCCAAGGCTAAGAATAAAATTGATGATGTGGACGGCCCTCCGAACCCGTCGCGCGAGATGCTAAGATCATTCTGCGCAACTCAGAGAAGGAACCGTGTCATGACTTTCGAGAAGATCACTGTCGTCGGCCTGGATCTGGCCAAGAACGTGTTTCAAGTTCATGCTATCGATGACGTCGGCAATGTTATTGTCCGGCGGCAGCTCCGCCGAAATCAGCTCCTGCATTTCTTCGAGCAGTTGCCACCCTGCCTCGTCGGCATGGAAGCTTGTTCGACTTCACATTACTGGGCGAGGGAACTCGGTGCCTTGGGCTTCGATGTGAAGCTTATGCCTCCGGTATATGTAAAGCCGTATGTGAAGCGCGGGAAAAACGATGCAGCAGATGCCGAAGCGATTTGCGAGGCAGTCACCCGTCCAACCATGCGTTTCGTACCGGTGAAAAATTGCGAGCGTCAGGCTCTTCTTATGCAGCACAAAACTCGAGATCTTTTCGTGCGGCAGAGAACAGCTCTGATCAACGCACTCCGAGGCCATTTGGCCGAATTCGGCATTATCACGCCCCAAGGAAAGTTCGGGCTGAAAGCTGCCCTCGAAGCCTTACACGTCGCGAAAGACCATCTTCCTGAACCGTCGTGGCAACCCTTCAAGCACATTCAGATGCAGCTAGAAGAGCTGAGCAATAAGATCGCCGAGCTTGATCGCACCATAATGCAGTGGTGCCGGGACCAAGCTGCCGCTCGGAGGCTGATGACCATCCCAGGCGTCGGCTTTCTCACCGCGGCAGCAATCGCGGCTTCGGTTGGAAATGCCGAGGAATTCAAATCAGCGCGACAGTTCGCGGCTTGGCTTGGCTTAACGCCGCGACAAAATAGTAGTGGCGGAAAGCAGAGGCTAGGGCGGATCAGCAAGCAGGGCGATCGGACAATCCGACGATTGCTGGTAGTCGGCGCCACTGCCGTCATACGACGAGCGCGCATTGATGCTCCATCATTCCCGTGGATCGCGAAGCTCTTGCAGCGCAAACCGGCACGCATGGTGTCGGTAGCGATCGCAAACAAGACCGCCCGCGTCGCGTGGGCTCTTCTGAGAAGAGAGGAGACTTACCGGCACGCAGCCGTTTGAAGGAATCCGGCTCGGCAATCGTCGACCGGAGGAATGAAGGACTGAGTAATGATGGCGAACCGGTTGGACCGGGGATGGAGCAAAGCCTAGGTTCCCCCAGAGCCTTGAGCTCGACAAATTGATTGGCTCTCCATCCGCGGACTTCATCAGGGCCAGTGGCTACAATGCCACGATAGAAGGCCGGACACATGACTGAACCTGACCGATCCATCGATACAAAAGTCTTGCATTCCACGGGCCGTCCACACATGCGGGGAACCATGACGGCTGACGAAACGAGCAGCACCGACAACCAGCTACGGGACGAAGGCAGCGAGATCGCCGCTCTCGAAACGCAGTTCGACATCGTGCGCTATATGCGGCGCAAGTGCGAAGAATACGGGCTCAAATTTTTCATTGTCTTCAACCTGCCGGGTTTCGAAGCGGAAAAGCTGTCGGCTTACTCCATCGTCAGCAACTGGCCGCAGGAAATCCTGGCGAAATACGATGCCCTGCGCATGGTTCGCCACAGCGCCGGCATCCGCAAGCTGCGGCTCACCACGGTGCCGTTTTCCTATGACATGCGGGAATGGATCGGCGACGCCTCCGAGTCGCTGGACTTTACCGAACTGCTCGACGTCATGACCGGCCACGGCATGCTGGTCGGCCATTTTTTCCCGGTGCACGATGCGCTCGGCAATCGCGGCGCCATCGTCTGGGGCGGCGAGAACCCGGCGCTCGGCCGCGACGAGCGGCTGATGCTGCAGATGATCTCCATCCACCTCTTCAACCGTCTGGCAGAGATCGGCGCAGCCTGGAAATCCGGTCAGGTCGTCCTCACCGAACGCGAGATCCAGTGCCTCAGCTGGACGGCGGCGGGCAAGACCAGCCTGGAGATTGCCGAAATCCTCGGCCTTTCCGAGCACACGGTGAACCATTACCTCAACCAGGTCACCCGCAAGCTGGAAGCGGTCAACCGCACCCAGGCTGTGGTCAAGGCCATCCGCCGCGGGCTGATCGCCTGAAGGGGCGCCGAGGCTTTCGGTCGCGGGCGAAAACGTTTGGCGCGCGCCTTCCCGTGCACTATCTACGGGGAAGAGGGCCGCGGCCTGATGCCGCGACGGGTCGATCGAGGGTTTCATGACTGACGTAAGCAAGGAACAGGTGCTGGAACGGCTGCGCACGGTGCGCGGCCCCGACATGGACGGCAACATCGTCGACCTCGGCCTCGTCTCCGATGTTTTCATCTCCGATGGCAAGGCCTATTTCTCCATCACCGTGCCGGCCGAACGCGCCCGCGAGCTCGACCCGATGCGTGCCGCCGCCGAGCGCGTCGTGAAAGAAATCCCCGGCATAAAGGCCGCCATGGTGGCGCTGACGGCGGACAAGCGCGCCGCTTCCGGCCCCGCCGCCGCGCGCGCGCCCACGCCGCCGGGCCGCGGCGATGCCCACAGCCATGCCGGCCATGCCCATGCCGCATCCGGCCAGCCGCAGCAGCGCGCGAAATCGGGCATTCCCGGCGTCGGCACCATCATCGCGGTCGCCTCGGGCAAGGGCGGTGTCGGCAAGTCCACCACCTCCGTCAACCTCGCTTTGGCGCTGAAGGCGAACGGCCTTCGCGTCGGCATCCTCGATGCCGATATCTACGGCCCCTCCATGCCGCGGCTCCTGAAGATCTCCGGCCGACCGCAGCAGCTCGAAGGCCGCACCATCAAGCCGATGGAGAATTACGGCATCAAGGTCATGTCCATGGGCTTCCTCGTCGACGAGGAGGTGGCGATGATCTGGCGCGGCCCGATGATCCAGTCGGCGCTGATGCAGATGCTGCGCGAGGTCGCCTGGGGCGATCTCGACGTGCTCGTCGTCGACATGCCGCCGGGCACGGGGGATGCGCAGCTCACCATGGCCCAGCAGGTGCCGCTTGCCGGTGCCGTCATCGTCTCCACGCCGCAGGACCTCGCCCTCATCGATGCGCGCAAGGGCCTCAACATGTTCAACAAGGTCGAGGTGCCGGTGCTCGGTCTCGTCGAGAACATGAGCTATTTCATCGCGCCGGATACGGGCAACCGCTACGACATCTTCGGCCACGGCGGTGCACGCAAGGAGGCAGAGCGCATCGGCGTGCCCTTCCTCGGCGAGGTGCCGCTGACCATGGACATCCGCGAGACGTCGGATGCCGGAACGCCCGTCGTCGTCTCCAATCCGGAGGGCGCGGCCGCCAAGACCTATCGCGCCATCGCCACCCGGGTCTGGCAGGAGTTGCAGGCAATCGAAGGCAAGGGCGCCCGCGGCGCGCCGTCCATCGTCTTCGAATAACCGAACCTTTCGCGTCCCGGGAGGTTGCCGGGGACGGCCTTGCTTTTTATGTTGCGCCGCGCAATATGCGCGGCCGACCGCTGAAAGGTGGCGTCCAATCAGGAGTGTGAGCGATGGTCCTTCCCGGAGCCACTCGCCGGTGATCACGGTTTTCCGTCCCAACGGCGAGGCGCGCACTCTGCCGGTAGCAACCGATTCTGAGGTCGCCGAAGCGCTTGCCGGCGCCGTCTGGGTCGACCTGCTCGAACCCAGCCGCGACGAGGAGGCGCTGATCGAGCGGATCCTGTCGATCGAGGTGCCGACCCGCGACGAGCTGAAGGACATCGAGCCGTCGAGCCGTCTCTACACGGACGGCAGCGCGGCCTACATGACCGCCTCGCTGATGGTGAAGGCGGAAAGCAATCTGCCGCACCTCACCGACGTCGCCTTCATCCTCATGCCCGACCGGCTGCTGACGGTGCGCTATGCCGAGCCGCGCTCGTTCTCCCTGTTCAAGAGCGCCATGCACCGCATTCCGGGCGGCTGCAGCTCGCCGACGGTGATGATCACGCGGCTGCTCGAGACCGTCGCTGACCGCACCGCCGAAATTCTGGAAACCGCGGTTGCGCGTGCCGACAAGCTCTCGCTCGAAGTGTTCGGCGACAAGCGGCATCTCAGCCGCCGCCCGCCGCGTTATCTGGAAGACCGTGTCGTGCAGGTCTCCGCGCTCCATCGCCTCGTCGCCAAGACGCGCGACAGCCTGATGTCGCTCTCGCGCGTCCTGACCTTCCTGCACGGCCTGCCGGGGCTGCAGTCCGATCGCGACAGCCTGGAACTCTGCCGCACCGTGACGCGGGACGTGCAGTCGCTGTCCGAGCACGCCAACTTCGTCGCCGGCAACATCACCTTCCTGCTCGATGCTTCGCTCGGCCTCATCAGCCTCGAGCAGAACGCCATCATCAAGATCTTCTCGATCGCTTCCGTGGTGCTGCTGCCGCCGACGCTGATCGCTTCCATCTACGGCATGAATTTCGAGTTCATGCCGGAACTGCGCATCGCTGCCGCCTATCCGCTGACGCTGGCGGCCATGGTCCTGTCGGCAATCGTTCCCTTCTTCTTCTTCCGCTGGAAAGGCTGGCTCTAGGCCTGATCGTCCCATGCAAGCACATGCCGCTAGCGCTCCGCATTCCCGCAGCAGGGCGCGCACGCTGTTTCTCCTCGCCCTTGGTTCCGTCGGTGTCGTCTATGGCGACATCGGCACCAGCCCGCTCTACGCCTTTCGCGAGGCGCTGCGTCCGGTCGCCGATGACGGTCTCGTGCGCGAGGAGGTCGTCGGCCTCATCTCGCTGATGATCTGGACGCTGACGATCATCGTCACATTGAAATACGTGCTCTTCCTGCTGCGCGCCGACAACCATGGCGAGGGCGGCACGCTCTCCCTGCTGGCGCTGCTCACCAAGACGGCGGGTGGCCATGCCACCGTGCTCTTCTTCATGGGCGCTGCCGGTGCTGCGCTCTTCATCGGCGATGCGATGATCACGCCGGCGCTGTCCGTCCTGTCGGCCGTCGAGGGCCTGAAGCTGGTGACGCCGACGCTCGGCGACTATGTGGTTCCGATCTCCGTCGTCATCCTCGTCCTGCTCTTTGCCGTACAGTCCTGGGGCACGGCGGCGGTGTCGAAGTTCTTCGGTCCCATCACCGCCCTCTGGTTCATCGTCATGGGCGTAGGCGGCATCAACCATATCAGCGACGACCTCGGCATCCTTGCCGCCTTCAACCCGTATTACGCCGTGCTGTTCATGTACAACGAAGGCTATGTCGGCCTCGTCGTTCTGGGCGCGGTCTTCCTGACGGTGACGGGCGCGGAAGCGCTTTATGCCGATCTCGGCCATTTCGGCCGCCGGCCGATCCAGTGGGCCTGGTTCTGTCTGGTCTTCCCCGCGCTGACGCTGAATTATCTCGGCCAGGGCGCTCTGGTGCTCGCCCATCCCGAGACGATCGCCAATCCGTTCTTCCTGATGTTCCCGAAATGGGCGCTGCTGCCGGTCGTCGTCCTTGCGACCTTCGCGACGATCATCGCCAGCCAGGCTGTCATAACGGGCGCCTTCTCGCTGACGCGCCAGGCGATCCATCTCGGCTTCCTGCCGCGCATGGAGATCTTCCACACATCGGAAACCCAGACCGGCCAGATCTACCTGCCGGGCGTCAATACGGTGCTGCTCTTCGGCGTCATGATGCTGGTCTTCATCTTCGGCTCCTCCGAAGCGCTGGCGACCGCCTATGGCATTTCCGTCACCGGCGCGATGGTGGTGACGACCGTGCTCGCCTTCGAGTTCCTGCGCAAGCGCTGGCGCTGGTCGCTGCTGGCCACCGCCACCGTGCTGTTGCCGCTCTTCCTGCTCGAACTCACCTTCCTCGGCGCCAACCTGCTCAAGGTGCATGACGGCGGTTATGTGCCGGTCATGATCGCCGGCGTCGTCGTCGTCCTGATGTGGACCTGGACACGCGGCACGAAGATCCTGCGCGAAAAGACCCGGCGCATCGAGGTGCCGCTGCCGGCCTTCGTCAAGTCGGTGGAAAAGCAGAGCGCGCATGCCCCGGTGCAGGTCACCGGCACGGCGATCTTCCTCACCAGCGATCCGGATTTCGCCCCTGCCGCGCTCCTGCACAACATCAAGCACAACCATGTCCTGCACGAGCGCAACTTCATCCTGACGATCAAGACCGCCAACACGCCGCGCGTCATTCCGGCAGAGCGATTCTCGGTCGAGAAGGTCTCCGAGCGCTTTTCGCGCATAGAGATGCATTTCGGCTTCATGGAAACGCAGAACGTTTCCCACGCCCTCGGCCTGATGCGCAAGGCAGGGCACAAGTTCGACATCATGTCGACCTCGTTCTATCTCGGCCGCCGCAAGCTGGTGCCCGATGCCGAATCGGGCATGCCCATGTGGCAAGACAGGCTCTTCATCGCGCTCGCCAACATCGCCACCGACCCTTCCGACTACTTCCGCCTGCCGACCAACCGCGTGGTCGAGCTCGGCTCGCATGTGGTGATCTGACGAAAACGTGAAGGGGAGGCGGGTGCCTCCCCGAAAGCCGTTTATCAGCATTAACCAACCATCAAGGTTAATGCTTCATTTTACCCTGACAACGAGCCGCTTCGGGCCCGTGCTTCGGTGCGGCAGGGCTCCCATACAGTCAGTTTCGGGCAGGAGACACGCCACAGACAGGGGCGGCGCGCCTGCGCATGCGTGCGGAGTAAAAAGTTGCGTAAGCGTAGCATTCGTCATGCAGGGGCAGGCCGTTTCCTCGCCTATCTGAAGCGGGAATGGAAAATTCCCCTGGCCGTCGGCCTCGGCCTCGTCGCCACCTTTCCGACGCCCATCGCCCATACGGACCTTGCCACCTATCTCGCCGGCCTCAACCGCAAGGGCGGCAACCAGACCATGGTGCTCACCCGTTCGCCCGCCGGTTCCGTCCATGAGATCGAGATCGACTTTGCCGACGCCATGACGACGGGCGGTGTCGAAAGCGGTGCCGGCGTCGAGCTTCCGGGCGGCGTGACGGCGGCGCTGCGCAGCGAGCACAAGGGTGCGGGCGGCATTCCCGACGAGGATCGCGTCAACCGCCGCGACAAGAAGGGCCGCATCATCGCCGTCCTGCCTGTCCTGCCGCCGAAGGGGTTCGCCGCCGGCTCCATCCTCGAGCGCACCAGTTTCCTGTTGTCCCCGGCCTTTGACAGCGGCCAGCGCATGGCGTTCGACAAGCCCAGGATCAAGGGCAAGGAAATCGAGATCGCCACCGCCTTCTATAAAAAGGAGCCCGTGCGCAAGGATCCCGGTGTCTCGCCGATGATCGCGAGCCTCGTCACCAACGACAAGGCCGACGTTCTCGCGACTGCCTATGCCCGCGTCGAGCCGGATTATGCCCGGGAATCGCCCTTCGATTCGATTCTCAAGCCGAAGAAGGAGCTTGGCCGCTTCGTGCCCGATATCTCGCCGGACGACCACGCCTGGGCCGCCACCCCGCTGCCGGCGGAAGTCTTCACCGCCAAGGAGCAGAAATGCCTGGCCGAGGGCATCTATTTCGAGGCGCGCGGCGAGGAGCTGAAGGGCCAGGCCGCCGTCGCGCAGGTCATCCTCAACCGCGTGCGCAATCCTGCCTATCCGAACACGATCTGCGGCGTCGTCTACCAGAACGAAAACTGGCGCAACCGCTGCCAGTTCTCCTTCGCCTGCGACCGCATTCCCGACCTGATCCTCTCGCCCTGGCACTGGAAGACCGCCAAGGAGATCGCCATGGCGGTCACCGCGGGAAAGATCTGGTTTGATGACGTGGGCTCTTCCACCCACTACCACGCGACCTATGTGAAGCCGCCGTGGGGCCGCACGATGAAGCGGGTGGCCAAGATCGGCAAGCACATCTTCTACCGCACCTATGGCGGCGGCTGGAGCTGAGGGCGGCGTGTGGTGAGTCCGTGCCACAGCCTTCGCGATTCCCGGGGCGATCGGTCACACCTGATGTGCGATTCCGGCTAATCTATTGATTTTCCTCAAAATATTTGCTGTTGCGCAAAGCTTCGCCATGCCTTGACTATACTGGCACCTAAAACTATGTTGCGGCCGACTTCGAAAGGGGTCGGATATGGCTTGAATCCTAGCCTGCAATATGTCCGCAATGGGGCGAAAGCCCCGCGGAAGGGTATGAGGAACGCGCCATGGCCGACGATCAAAAGACAAGTCTGGAAGACCGGCTGAAGCGCCTGGACGCGGAACTCGCGGAACGGCGCAAGGATGACGGGGCGGAAGCAGCCGCCGAGGCACGGGCATCGGAGAGCCGCAAGGGCTATGCGGTGGCCATGAAGCTCTCGAGCGAGTTCGTCGCTGCCGTTATCGTCGGGGCGCTTCTGGGCTATCTTTTGGACCATTTTGCGGGTACAGGGCCGTGGGGGATGATCGTACTCCTGCTCCTCGGTTTCTGTGCCGGCGTTCTGAACGTCATGCGCGCGGCTGGCATGGTGGCAGCGCCCCATCCGGTCGACAGGCTGGCGGGGCGAGAGCCCGGCAAGGCCGGCAGCGGACGGGACAAGAAAGACACGAAGGACGGCGCCTGACGGCGTTGTCCCATTCACGGGTGACTTCCGCCGCAAGGCGGGCAAGCGAGAGAGATACACGGTGGCAAACGATCCGACCCATCAGTTCCTGGTCAACAAGATTGTTCCGATCGAAATCGGCGGTATCGATTTCTCGTTCACCAACGCTTCGCTGTTCATGGTCGCTACCGTCGCGGCCGCTGTGGGCTTCCTCTATTTCACGACCGGTCAGCGCGGCCTCGTTCCGAGCCGCATGCAGTCCGTCTCGGAAATGTCCTACGAGTTCATCGCCTCGATGCTCCGCGAAGGGGCGGGCAGCCACGGGATGAAGTTCTTCCCGCTGGTCTTCTCGCTTTTCATGTTCGTGCTGACGGCGAACCTGCTCGGCATGGTTCCCTACTTCTTCACGGTCACCAGCCAGATCATCGTCACCTTCGCCCTTGCCATCCTGGTCATCGGCACCGTGGTGGTTTACGGCTTTTACAAGCATGGCTTCGGCTTCCTGAAGCTCTTCGTGCCGTCGGGCGTTCCCGGCGCGCTGCTGCCGCTGGTCGTCTCGATCGAGGTCATCTCGTTCCTCTCGCGTCCGATCAGCCTCTCGATCCGTCTCTTCGCCAACATGCTGGCGGGTCACATCACGCTGAAGGTCTTCGCCGGCTTCGTCACCTCGCTCGGCGCGCTCGGCGCCGTCGGTGTCGCCGGTGCGATCCTGCCTCTTCTCATGACCGTCGCCCTGACCGGTCTCGAATTCCTCGTGTCGTTCCTGCAGGCCTACGTCTTCGCAGTTCTGACATGCATGTACCTCAACGATGCCGTGCATCCGGGTGGTCACTAAGGAAACAGTCGTCGGCGCCTTCGGGCGTCGCTCATAAGCCGCAACAACCCATTCAAGGAGTTCAACATGGAAGCGGAAGCAGCAAAGTTCATCGGCGCAGGTCTTGCCACGTTCGGTCTCGCCGGCACGGCTCTCGGCCTCGGCAACATCTTCGGCAACTACCTGGCCGGCGCTCTTCGCAATCCGTCTGCTGCTGACAGCCAGTTCGGCCGTCTCGTATTCGGCTTCGCCGTTACGGAAGCTCTGGGCATCTTCTCGCTGCTCATCGCTCTCCTCCTCCTCTTCGCCGTCTGATATCGGCCGAGGACTGGACCATGGCCTTCGGGCCGTGGTCCATCGTACGTTCCGTACAAGATCTGAGAGTGCCCCCTGGAGGTGAGCATGTCCGTGACCCCGGCATCGGCCGAGTCCGCCCCTTTCGAAATCGCCCAGGTGGAAACCCCTGCGACGTCGCATGAGACCCCTGCGGATGCGCATGCGGCTCAGCCGGCAGGCGAAGTCAACACCGAAACGGGTGTTGCCCATGGTGAAGAAGCCGGTTCCGGCGTTTTCCCGCCTTTCGACCAGACCACGTTCGCATCGCAGCTCCTGTGGCTGGCGATTACCTTTGGTCTGTTCTACCTTCTCATGTCGAAGGTCGTCATTCCGCGCATCGGCTCGATCCTCGAGACGCGTCATGACCGTATCGCGCAGGATCTAGACGAGGCCTCGCGCCTGAAGGCGGAAGCCGACGCCGCGATTGCTTCCTACGAGCAGGACCTTGCCAGCGCCCGCACCAAGGGCAATGCGATCGCCTCGACCGCCCGCGAAGAAGCCAAGGCCAAGGCCGACGCCGAGCGCGCCAAGATCGAAGCCTCGCTGCAGGAAAAGATTGCCGGTGCCGAGACCCGTATCGCCGAGATCAAGGCCAAGGCCCTCGCCGATGTCGGCTCGATCGCCGAGGACACCACGGCAGCCCTCGTCGAGCAGGTGCTCGGTGCCAAGGCCACCAAAGCCGAGATCGCTTCCGCCGTGAAGACGTCAGCGGGCGAATAAGGAGGACATCATGGCATTCGACGCAACATTTTATGCCTTTGTCGGCCTCCTTCTGTTCCTTGCCCTCATCGCCTACCTCAAGGTTCCCGGCATGATGGCAAAGGGTCTCGACGCCCGCGCCGAGAAGATCCAGAACGAGCTGGCGGAAGCCAAGCGTCTTCGCGAGGAGGCCCAGCACCTGCTCGCCGAATACCAGCGCAAGCGCAAGGATGCCGAGGCGGAAGCCGCAAGCATCGTTGCCGCCGCTGAACGCGAGGCAAGCGCCCTGACGGCCGACGCCAAGCAGAAGACCGAGGAATACGTCGCCCGTCGCACGACGCTGTCCGAGCAGAAGATCCGCCAGGCCGAAGCCGACGCGATCAATGCCGTGCGCGCCGCCGCCGTCGACCTCGCCGTCGCCGCCGCCGAAAAGGTGATCGCTGCCAAGGCTGATGCCACGACCGGCAAGGCGCTCTTCGACAACGCCATCAGCGAAGTCAAGACCCGCCTCAACTGAGGTTGCCGGACGACCAATTTCAAAAAAGGCCGGAGCGATCCGGCCTTTTTCTTTGCCTGAAGACCCCGGCGGATATCATTGCGCCGCTATGACGGCGCGTCTCTGGCGCCGCGACTTCGCCAGCACATCCAGCACCACCGCCCCCATGACCAGCCCGCCGCCGATGAAGGTCGCCGGCAGCGGGCGTTCCCCGAAGGCAAGCCACACCCAGAGCGGGGCGAGCGGATTTTCCATGCTGCCGATGAGGGCCGAGCGGGTGGCCGAGATCAACCGCGTTCCGATTGTCATCAGCAAAAGGCCAAGGCCGAACTGTACGGCGCCGAAGAGCACGAGATCCGGCATGTCCGCCAGGGGAACCTGCAACGGCCGGGAGAAGGGTAGGGCGATGGCCGCGCAGAGAAACGCCGAGAGCGCGGCGGCCGGCAGCATGGAGACATGCCGGTTCTGGCGGATGATCACCATCATCGCCGCATAGGCGAGGGCCATCACCGTTGCGAAGACATAACCCAGGCGATGGCCGCCGGAGGCGCCCGGATCGACGATGATGACCACGCCGATGAGCGCGACGATGCTGGCGCCCCATGTCGTCCAGTCCTCCCGCTCGCCGGTGGCAAGCAGGGCGAGAATGGCGGTCATGAACGGGATCGCCGCATGGATCGTCATGACATCGGCGACCGGCGCGAAGCGCAGGGCATTGATGAAGCAGATCGTCGCAAGGGTGGAGAGCATCGTCACCCACAGGCCGGGCAGGCCCATGGCGCGGATGGCGGCCCACCCCTCGTGCCGATGGCGCCAGGCGAGGAAGGCGGCGATGAAGAGCCCACCGAAAAGGCCACGCCAGAACAGGATCGTCCAGACGTCGAATGTGATCAGCCGGGTAAAGTAGCCCGACAGGCTGTAGGCCATCGCTGATCCGACGATCAGGACCGTGCCCAGCCAGGTGTTTTGGTCGTCGCGCATAACGCCCTCCCTTGTCTCGGGATGTCTATAGGCCCATGCTGCTGACAGCGTTTTGTCAGTGGTGTTCGGGAGTTTCGCATGCGCCGCGCCGATCGCCTGTTCGACATCATCCAGACGCTGCGCGGCCGCGCCAAGCCGATGACGGCGGCGGCGCTGGCGGAGCGGCTGGAGGTGACGGCCCGCACCATCTATCGCGACATAGCCACCCTTCAGGCCCGGCGCGTGCCGATCGAGGGCGCGCCGGGGCTCGGTTATGTGCTGCGCAAGGGGTTCGACCTGCCACCGCTGATGTTCACGATGGAGGAGGTGGAGGCCATCTCCATCGGCGCGCACCTCGTCCACCGCATTCGGGATCCCAAGTTGCAGGATGCGGCGGAAAGCGTGCTGAGCAAGCTCCAGCACGCCATTCCGGCGGAACTCTGTGCGCAGTTGCAGGCCCCGCGCTTTCTGGTCTCCGAAGGCGACACCGTGCGCCCCGAGGGCATCGCTCTGCTCGACGTGCGCAACGCCATTCGTGCCTGCCGGAAGATCCGCATCACCTATCGCGACGAACAGGATCGCCGCACGCAGCGGACGATCTGGCCGATCGCCACGGTCTATTATGTCGATGTCACGCTGATTGCGGCCTGGTGCGAATTGCGCGGAGACTTCCGGCATTTCCGGGCCGAACGCATCGTCAGGTCCACGGTGCTCGAGGCGACGTTTGCCGTGGACAGCCGTCAGATCATGGCGGAGTGGATGGCAAAACGGGCCATGTCGTCGTGAGACTGGTGGCGCCTATCGATCGCCGAAGCGCCGCTCACGGACCGGCGTGCTGTATCTCGAGAACGTCACGCTCGGTGAGGATGCGATCGATCAGGCCCCAGTCCAGCGCCTCCTCGGCCGTCATGAACCGGTCGCGATCCATAGCCAGTTCGAATTCCTCGTAGCTGCGCCCGCAATGGCGTGCATAAAGCCGTGTCATGCGCTGCTTGGTCTTCAGGATCTCCTCGGCATGGATGAGCATGTCGGAGGCCTGACCCTGGAAGCCGCCGGAGGGCTGGTGGACGAGGATGCTGGCATTGGGCAGGGCGGCCCGCATGCCCGGGGTGCCGGCCATCAGCAGGAACGAGCCCATCGAGCGGGCCGTGCCCATGCAGAGCGTGTGAACGGGCGCGCGGATGTAGCGCATGGTGTCGTACATCGCAAAGCCGCTGGTCACCATGCCGCCGGGCGAATTGATGTAGAGCTGGATCGGTTTCTGCGGGTTCTCGGCCTCCAGGAACAGCAGCTGGGCACAGACGAGTGCGGACACGGTGTCGTTCACCTCGCCGTTGAGGAAGATGATCCTCTCGCGCAGAAGGCGGGAATAGATGTCGAAGGAGCGTTCTCCCCGGCTGGACTGTTCGACGACCATAGGGACGAGTTGCATCGTTTCGCGCATGGGCGAACTCCTGTCTTCCGGATTGTTTCGGGGAGGGGGGTAGGTCAGGCGGCGCGCATCAGCGTGCGCCCATTGTCGTTGCCATTGTCGTTGAGGGGGCGCGGCGCGGCGCGCGCGTCCGCAAGGCCGTGGACGATCCGGAGCGTGGTGCCGCCCTGTTCATTCGGGCGCAGCTGGAACGCCACGACGCTTTCGAGATGGGGCGGTTCCCGGTCCCGCATCCTGAAGCGGATTTCCTCGCCGGGCGCCGCCAGGATCGGCTCGGCATCGGCAAGCGCGCCGTCGGGCAGCCACCGCTCCCGGAAGGCCGGAATGCTGATCGCCCGCCACACTTTTTCGGTCGGTGCGTCGAGGTCGTATTCGAGCACGAGATCCGTTGCCTGCCCGGCCTGCCTGCCGCTCATTGGTCCATGTCCTTCAGCAAATCCTTGAGGGCGTCGATCCGTGCCGGCCAGTAGGCCCGGTACCTCGCGAGCCATCCGGCGATGAGCGCAAGCCCGTCCGGATCGACCTCGTAGTTGATGAAACGCCCCTGCCGCTCCTCGCGCACCAGCCCTGCATTGCGCAGCGCCGCCAGATGCTGGGACATGGCGGGTTGGCTGATCTCCATGCCCTCGCGCAGGGCGCTGGCATTCATGGCGCCGTCCGCCAGCTTCTCGAAGATCGTGCGGCGCGTGGGATCGGCAAGGGCCTTGAATATCTCGTTCTCGATCATGAGAATGAGATAAGCATAGACTTATCTGATTTGCAATGGCCCTTCATGCCGGCAGGAGCGGCCGGTCTTCGCCGGGTTCAGTCCTGGCGGAGCGGGCGGAAGCTCATGCGGTGCAGCCGGCAGGGGCCGATCGCGGTGATGGCCTTGCGGTGCACCTCGGTGGCATAGCCGGCATGGATGGCAAAGCCGTAGCCGGGATAGGTGTCCTCGGCGCGTGCCATCATGCGGTCGCGCATCACCTTGGCGATGATGGAGGCGGCGGCGATGGAGAGCGAGCGGGCATCGCCCTTGACGACGGCGCGACCCTCGCAGGCAAGGCCCGGCGGCACGTCGCGGCCGTCGGCAAGCACGAGTTTCGGCGCAACCTCCAGGCCGGCCACGGCGCGGCGCATGGCGTCGAGGCTCGCCTTGCGGATGTCGCTGGTATCGATGTGGCGCGATGAGCTGGAGGCGACGGAGACGAAGGCTGACTGCAGGATCAGCGTGAAGAGCGCCTCGCGCCTTGCGGCATTGAGCTGCTTGGAATCGTTGAGCCCAGCGGGAATGTTGTCCGGGTCGAGCACCACGGCAGCGGCGACGACGGGGCCTGCCAAAGGCCCGCGGCCGGCCTCGTCCGTGCCGGCCACCGGCCAGATCCCGCGCTTGCGGGCGGTGATTTCCATCTGGAAATCCGGCCCTTCGGGCAGGTCGAAAAGAAGGCGGGAATCGGAGGATGCGGTACGGGACATGCGGCGAACCTCGCACATCCATCCGATTCCCTGCAAGTCCTCCGGCAGGAGGCGGACGCCGGAGGAGCGCCGGTGTGCCCCGGGGAAAGGCAGACCGGAAGAAGAGGCCGGGCGCGGACGCCCGGCGGGATTTCGTTTTGCAGTCCGTCCGGCTCGGGCCGAACCGGATCTCCCCGCGCTGTCAGTCCCTTCGGGAGGGCGGCCTGATTTGCCCTGCCAAACGCGTTGGGGAACGCGGGCGGAAAACTTTCCGCCTCACAGCAGCGAGAGCTGCACGCCGCTGCCCGAGGGCGGCACGAACTGGTCGCAGGCAAGGCTGCGGCGGGTGCGGGTCAACTCCAGCCGCTTGGCCGCCATTTCGAAACGGCGGGCGATCTGCCAGGCATAGGGACCGGCGCCCTTCATGCGCTTGCCGAACTCAGCGTCGTAGTCCTTGCCGCCGCGCATGGAGCGCACCAGCGACATGACATGGCGGTAGCGGTCCGGGTAGTGGCGCAGCAGCCAGTCGCGGAAGAGGGGGCTCACCTCCAGCGGCAGGCGGAGCAGCACATAGCTCGCCTCCAGCGCCCCGGCGGCCTTGCCCGAATCGAGCACGCGCTCGATCTCATGATCGTTGAGGCCGGGAATGATCGGCGCCATCATGATGGCGACGGGAATACCGGCCTCCGAAAGCGTACGGATGGCCTCCAGCCGGCGCG
Organism: Shinella sp. HY16; assembly: GCF_028534175.1. NCBI lineage: Bacteria > Pseudomonadati > Pseudomonadota > Alphaproteobacteria > Hyphomicrobiales > Rhizobiaceae > Shinella > Shinella sp. HY16. The sequence goes on from NZ_JAHYXL010000001.1 coordinate 731,134, forward strand.
GCGGCGTTGCGGCGCGCGGCTCCATGGTGCGGGCGAGCTTGCGGTCGAGCGTGGTGACGGATAGCCCGACCCAGGCAAGGCCGCGTGCCGCCATGCGCGAGAGGATGTCGATGTCGCGCAGCACGAGCGCCGACTTGGTGACGATCGAGACCGGATGATTGGCGGCATCCAGCACTTCGAGGATCTGCCGCATGATGCGCCATTCCTTTTCGATCGGCTGGTACGGATCGGTGTTGGTACCGATCGCGATGACGCGCGGCTTATAGCCGGGCTTGGAAAGCTCCCGCTCCAGCAGCTTCGGCGCATCCGGCTTGGCAAACAGCCGCGCCTCGAAATCGAGGCCGGCGGACAGACCCATGAAGGCATGGGTCGGCCGTGCGAAGCAGTAGATGCAGCCGTGTTCGCAGCCGCGATAGGGGTTGATCGACCGGTCGAAGGGGATGTCGGGCGATTCGTTGCGTGTGATGATGGTGCGTGGCTTCTCCACCTGCACCTCGGTGCGGAAGGGCGGCAGCTCCTCCAGAGTCTGCCAGCCGTCGTCGAAGGTCTCCCGCGTCATCGGCTCGAAGCGGCCGGTGAAATTGAGACCCGCACCCCGGCCGCGCCGGCGCTCGCTCTCGACGCGCATGCCCGTCTCGGCCATCAGCGCTTCGGCAACGTCTTTCGCATGGCCGGGCGCAAGGGCGCCCTGCCTGAGGCTGGCCAGATCGTTCATGGGTGTCTCCGCCGGGGACAGGCCCCGATTCAATGACTATATTCCTATCGCGCGAATGAGAACAATGCAAGAACAAATTTCAGGGTGCCGCTAACCATGCTGCCTAACCATGCAGGAAACATCACGGAAGCCTGCGGTGGAAATCGATGCTGCAATGCGGTATGGGAGGACATGCTGACCATCATCATGGAATGCCGGGACAATGAGGCCGAGCTTGCGCAGACGCTGTCGGCGCTGGTTTCCGGCGCCGTCGAGGGGGTCGTTCGCGAGGTGATCGTGCTCGATCACGGCTCGCGCGACGGTTCCTCTGAGGTGGCGGACGCCGCGGGTTGCCGCTTCCTGACAAGCTGGGACATGAAGGACGTGGTGGGCTCGGCCCGTGGCGACTGGCTGCTGCTGCTGGAGCCGGGTGCCCGGCCGATGTCGGGCTGGGTGGACGCCGTCGTCGACCATGTGGCGGTCAACCGCAATCCGGCGCAGTTCCTGGGCTCGCGCAGCCATCGCCGGCCGTTCTTCCAGCGCCTTGCGCGCCGCCGCGCGCCGTTGGAGCAGGGGTATCTCGTCAGCAAGCGCCAGGCCTCGGCCGCCGTGCGCACCGGCATGACGCTCGCCGACATCGCCACGGGCGCCGGCGTTCGCCGCCTCGCCGTGGAACTGGTGCCGGCCTGGGTCGCAAAGGCCATGCGGGCGGAGATCGGTTGAGCAACCCCGGCTGACGGCGGCCGTGCCGTGCCTTTCTCAGAGCAGGAAATCACTGCGGAAGACGCTGCCGACGCCGGAAAGCTCGATTTCGAAATCGGCCGCGCCGTCGCCATTGGTGTCGCCGGCAACGATCCCGCCGGAAAAGCGCAGCTCTCCGGCCGTTCCGGAAAAGCTGTTCCCCCCGATGAAATCGAAGGCCTGGTTGCCGCCGCGGCCGGCATCGGCATCGATGTCGCGCAGGTCGATGCGGTCGCCTTCGCCGCTGTTGAAATCGAGGATGACGTCGCGTCGCGCGCCGGACGCCGTATCGAGCACGCCGTTGAAGTCGAACCGGTCGGCACCGCTGTCGCCTTGCAGCAGGTCCCGGCCGCGGCCGCCGACGAGCACGTCGTTGCCGCCGCGCCCGGCAATCTCGTCGTCGCCACCAAGCCCCCTCAGGACGTTTCCGACGCTGGAGCCGGCGATGGCGTCGGCGACGCCCGTGCCGGCGGCATTCTCGATGCTGATGAGGCGTTCGAAGCGATTGGCGCCGGTCTGCGCCAGGCCTGCGCCGAGATCGATGGCGACGCCGGAACCGCCGAGCACGGTGTCGTCGTCGCGCGCGATGTAGCTGATCGAATCGGTGCCCGAGCCGCCGTGGAAGGTGTTCTGCTGGCCGACGGAGAAGAAACTGTCCTTGCCGCTCTCGCCGAAATAGCTGCTCTTGAAGGTGCTGACGACGATCTTGTCGTTGCCGGAGCCGCCCTTGACGATATCGGCACGCTCGTTGACGAAGGAGCCGAAGCCGGTGCCCACATAGGTGTCGTTGCCGGCGCCGAGCAGGATGACGTTGCCGTCTTCCTTCATGTTGACGACGCTGTCGTTGCCCTTGCCGGCATCGACCTGGTTGCGGCCGCCGAAATCGTCGGTGCGGTTGAGGATGATGGTGTCCGCGCCGCCGCGGGCGAAGATCGTCAGTTCGGTGTTGTTGATGTTGCCGCCCTGGACGATGCGGTCTGCGCCGTTGGTTCCGGTGATCGTGCGTGCCATTTGTCTCTCCTCAGCTCCGTGATGCCGGGAAAGTCATAGGGGTGCGGCGGGAGGCGCGCAGTCCCCCGGGGAACAGGTCAGCCGGCCGTGCGCTTCAGGTGCTCGTCGAGCCGCGGCATGATTTCCACGAAGTTGCAGGGCATGTGGCGATAGTCGAGCTGCGCCTTCAGGATGCCGTCCCAGGCGTCCTTGCAGGCGCCGGGCGAGCCCGGCAGCGCGAAGATGAAGGTGGCGTTGAGAACGCCGCCGGTCGCGCGCGACTGGATCGTCGAGGTGCCGATCTTGTCGTAGGAGATACGGTGGAAGACTTCGGAAAATCCGTCCATGCGCTTTTCGAACAACGGTTCCAGTGCCTCCGGCGTCACGTCGCGGCCGGTAAAGCCCGTGCCGCCCGTGGTGATGACCACGTCCACCGCGTCGTCGCGCGTCCAGGCTTCCACCTTGGCGCGGATCGCGGCCACGTCGTCCGTCACGATGGCGCGGTCGGCAAGGCGGTGCCCGGCCTCGGTGATGCGTGCGACCAGCGTGTCGCCGGAACGGTCCGTGTCGAGCGTGCGCGTGTCGGAGACGGTGAGCACGGCGATGCCGACGGGAATGAAGGGTCTCGTCTCGTCAACATGCGCCATCGTCGGCTCCTTTGCCTTTCGCTTCAAGCGTGCGCGTGGCGGTGAAAAACCAGTGCGGATGCCGGCGCGCGAGTGCCGCTGCCGCGCCTCTTGCGGCCGTGTCCGTATCGTATAGCGCAAAGCAGGTCGCGCCGGAACCGGACATGCGCACCAGGCCGGGACCTGTTGTCGCAAGGCTTTCGGAGAGCGCGACGATCTCCGGGCAGAGCGTGCGGGCAGGGGGCTCCAGGTCGTTGCGCAGGCCCGCAAGCGCCTCCGCCCAGCCAGCGGCGCCCGCAAGGGCAAGCGGCGGGTTGTTCCGCGAGGCGAGTGCCTTGAAGACGGCAGGCGTCGAAACGCCGACGAGCGGATTGGCCAGCACCATGGGAAGGGCCGGCAGGGCGACGGGGGTGATTGCCTCGCCGATGCCGCGCGCGAGCAGCGGACGGCTGGCAAGGCACATCGGCACGTCGGCGCCAAGGCCGAGGGCAAGCGCCTCCAGCGTGTCGCCAGGCAGAACCGCCCGCCACAGCGAGAGGAGGCCGCGCAGCGTCGCGGCCGCGTCCGCCGAGCCGCCGCCGATGCCCGACGCGATGGGCAGGTTCTTCTCGAGATGAATGTGCACGGGCGGGGTCGCCTGGCCCATCGGGGCGAGCGCCGCGCGCAGCCGGTCGCGGGCACGGGTCACGAGGTTGTCGGCGTCGGCCGAAAGCGCTTCGCCAAAACGGCCGGACAGGGTGAAGCGGTCCTCGGCGGCAGGCGCAAGGCCGATGCGGTCGCCGAAGGCGGTGAAGGTCACGAGACTGTCGAGGAGGTGGTAGCCATCCTCGCGCCGGCCGGTGACGGCAAGCGCGAGGTTGATCTTGGCCGGGGCCGGCTCGACCACCGCAAACCCCGACAAGGCGTCGGCGTCAGCCATAGGGCGTCAGGACTTGCGGTCGGCCGCCGTGCCCTCGGGCGAGGGGGTCTGCACCGGCTTTTCGTCCTTGGCTTCGGCGGAGGCCGGCTCGGTCTTCTTCAGCTCCGGCAGGCCGTTCTCGATCTTCAGCTTGATCTTCGGGATTTCCGCCTCTTCCGGCTTCAGGCCGAGTGCGCGGTTCCACTGGAAGGTGGCTTCCAGCTTGCGGCCGACGCGCCAGTAGGCGTCACCCAGATGGTCGTTGATCGTCGGGTCGCCGGCCTTCAGTTCCGCCGCCCGCTCCAGCTCCGCCACGGCGTCGGAGAAGCGGTCGAGGCGGTAGTAGGCCCAGCCGAGCGAATCGACGATATAGCCGTCATCCGGCTTGATGCTGACGGCCCGGCGGATCATGTCCAGGCCTTCGTCGAGGTTCATGTTCATGTCGACCCAGGAATAGCCGAGATAGTTCAGCACCTGCGGCTGCTCCGGGTTCAGCTCCAGCGCCTTGCGGAAGCTCGGCTCGGCCTTCTCCCATTCCTTCAGGCGCTCATAGGCGATGCCGCGCTGGAAGAAGATGCTCCAGTGGTTGCGCGTCGGAACGGGGCCGATGGCGGCGACAGCGCGATCGTAAAGCGCGGCCATGTCCTTGTAGTCCTTGGCATCCGACAGCACGCTGCCGAGCGCGAGGTAGGAACGAAGGTCCGACGGATCGGCCTCGATCAGTGCCTGAAGGTGCTTCTTCGCCTCGGGAACCTTGCCGGTATCGGCGAGGTTGAGGCCGAGCTGCAGCTCGGAAATGCGCCGCATCGGCGATTTTTCCGGCACGGCGCGGTAATATTCGATCGCCCGCTCCGGCTTCTTCTGGTTCTCGGCCAGCCCGCCGAGCAGCACCAGCATGTCGTCGCTGTCGGGGTCGAGCGCGCGGGCGGCCTGGAGATAGAGCGAGACGATGTCTTCCGCGCCGTCGCGGTTGAGCGCGCCGCCGATGGAGAAGAGCACGGCGGCAGCGCCCTGTTCAGCGTTGCGGACCTGCTGTTCCTGCTTTTCGCCGGCTTCGATGCTCTGGCGCAGCGCCTTCAGCGGCGCATAGCTGGTGATGAAGTTGTCGCCGACCGAGATGGCATCGAGCGCCTTCTGCTTGTTGCCCTCATGAGCCTCGAGACGGGCAAGCGCCATCACGGCGCGGATGAAGGTGTCCGGCGCGGCGCTGGCGCCGTTGCGGTCGAGAATGGCGTCGTTGAGGCGCGCACGCGCCGTCGCCTTGTCGCCGGCCGCGGCGGCCAGCGCCCCGGCATGGTAGTTCTTGAAGATGGCCAGCCAGTCCGGTCCCTCCATGCCGCCGATCAGCTTGATTGCTTCCTTCGACTTGCCGTCGCCGAACTTGGCCCAGGCGAGCAGGAGGTCGTTCATCATGCGGTCGAGGTCGTTCGGTCCCTTGTAGACGAGGATTTTTTCGGCGCTCTTGTATTCGCGCTTGCGGATCGCCTCCATGCCGCGCACCACGGCGGTGATGCGCTCGACGGCCGGGTCGTTGCGCAGCGCGTCGGCCAGCTTGACGCCCTCTTCGAACTCGCCGTTCATCAGCTGCGTCACCATCAGGCGCTGCTTGACGTCCTTGTTGGTGGGGTCGAACTGCAGGGCGATCTTGTAGAGCGCGACGGCGGTTTCGTATTCCTTGTCATAGTCGGCCGTGCGGGCGGCAAGGAAGGCGCCGGAGAACGTATTGACGCTCAAGGGGTCGAACGGCGTTTCCTCTGCGGCCGCGGCTGCGGGCTTTTCCTCCGCGTATGCCGCCAGAGGACCGGTGAACGCTATGCTGGCCGCAAGCGCCACGCCGGAGAAAAGCCGAAGGAAAAGGGAATGCCGCATCAAAATGCCTTTCGCCAGAATCTATGGAGTCCGCCCCGTACGGCATCCTCGCAAGGACGCCGCAACCCTCATATAGGACCTGCCGCGGCAAATTCAGCCACGATGGCACCCAAATCAGTCACGGACTCATGACGGTAGAGAATGGCTTTTTTGGCGCGGTGCGGCAAGAAAATCCTGCTGGATCGTTTTCGTCTTGCGCGAGATGGAACGGCGCGCTTCGGGCACCGACGTTGCCGCTATGAAAGCGTCACAAGAGGGCGGCCGTTCCGCCACGGCCGCCTCTGATGGCAACAGGCCTGGGTGGCCGCCGATCAGCTCACGCGGGCGATGGAGAAGTCGATGACTTCGAGCAGGGCGTTCTTCCACGGCGAGGCCGGCAGAGGCGCCAGCGCATCGCGGGCGATCATGCCGTAGTGCTGCGCACGGGCGATGGTGTCCGTCAGCCCGCCATAACGGGTGATGAGGCCGAAGGCGCGCTCGAGGTTCGCGTCGTCGCTCTTTCCGCCCTCGATGGCCTCGCGCCAGAAGGCGCGGTCTTCCGCCGTGCCACGCCGCCAGGCGAGGATGACCGGCAGGGTGATCTTGCCCTCGCGGAAATCGTCGCCGGTGTTCTTGCCAAGATCGGCCGCCTTGCCGCCGTAGTCGAGCGCATCGTCGACGAGCTGGAAGGCAAGGCCGAGATTCATGCCGTAGGATTTCAGCGCATTGCGCTCGGCCCGGCTGGTATTGGCGATGATGGGGCCCACTTCCGCGGCCGCGGCGAAGAGCGCCGCCGTCTTGGCGCGGATGACCTGAAGGTAGTCGTCCTCGGTCGTCTCCATGTTCTTGGCGACGGAGAGCTGCAGCACCTCGCCTTCCGCAATCACGGTGGCGGCTGTGGAGAGCACATCGAGCGCCTCCAGCGACCCCACTTCCACCATCATCTTGAAGGCCTGGCCGAGCAGGAAGTCGCCGACGAGTACGCTCGCCTGGTTGCCCCAGATCATGCGGGCGGTGGATTTGCCGCGGCGCATGTCGCTCTCGTCCACCACGTCGTCATGCAGCAGCGTCGCCGTGTGCATGAACTCGACGCTGGTCGCGAGCTTGATATGCTGGTCGCCGTCGTAGCCGAACATTGCGGCGGAGGCGAGGGTCAGCATCGGGCGCAGACGCTTGCCGCCGGACGAAATCAGGTGATTGGCGACCTCCGGGATCATCGCGACGTCGGAGCCGGCTTTCGACAGGATGAGCTGGTTCACCCGCTCCATGTCGGCCTTTGTCAGATCGACGAGCGGCTTCACCGATGCCTGTTTGTTTTTGCCTTCTTCAAGCGGTATCACGACGCCCAAATGCCCGGACTCCTGTTCATTTTTGTTGAAAGACAATAGAAAGCGGGGCTTCCTGCGGCAAGAGGCGAATTGTCCCGCCTCCCCAATTATGGCTGGAAAACGACCGGAATGATCGAATTGATCCGCACCAACGACGCCGTTCTGCTCTCCTTCGCGGAAAGCCTGATGAAGGAGGCCGGAATCCATTGCCTGATCGCCGATCAGGCGATGAGCATCCTAGAAGGTTCGCTCGGGATGTTGCCGCGCCGCTTCCTGGTCGAAAGCGACCGGGAGGACGAGGCCCGGCAGATCCTGACGGATGCGGGTCTGGTGGCGGAGCTGCGGGCGTGAGCGAAGCCGACCCGGCGCCGGAAAAACCGGTCACCGAGACCATCGACGCCTTCCATCGTGGCCGCTTCCACGTCGTCCAGCCGAAGGGTATCGGCCATCGCTCCGGCATGGATGCCATGCTGCTCGCCGCGCTGGTGGACGGCGAGGGGCCGACGCGTGTCGCCGATCTCGGTGCGGGGGCGGGGGCTGCCGGCCTTGCCGTTGCCGCCTGCAACGAAAAGGCGGAGGTGCTGCTTGTCGAGCGCTCGCCGCTGATGGCAGGTTTTGCCCGCAAGTCGATAGCGCTTGCGGCAAACGCCGCGTTTTCCGCCCGTGTCGGCGTGCTGGAGGCCGATGTCGGGCTCGCGGGCACGGCGCGTGTCGCGGCGGGCCTTGCCGACGAGGCCTTCGATCAGGTCATCATGAACCCGCCCTTCAACGACCGCATCGGCAGCCGCACGCCGGATGCGCTGAAGGCCGAGGCCCATGCCATGGAGCAGAACCTCTTCGAACGCTGGATCCGGACGGCGGGCGCGATCCTGAAGCCGGGCGGCCAGCTTTCCCTCATCGCCCGGCCGGAATCGATCGCCGATATCGTCGCCGCCTGTGGCCGTCGCTTCGGCGGCATCGAGATCACGGCGCTCCATCCCCGCTCCGGCGAGCCGGCCCTGCGCATCCTCGTCACCGCCATCAAGGGCTCGCGCGCCAGACTGGCGCTGCGCATGCCGTTCGTCATGCACGAGCCCGGTCGGCACGCCTTCACCCCCTTCGTCGACGATCTCAACAACGGTCGAACAAGCTATCCACGCCTGTCGAAGCCCTGAATATTCCGTGATTGTCTTGCGTTTTCGCTCGTCGTGCATACATCAGCCGGGCAAACGAACAGGAGACAGGATCGCGCGATGGCCGGATTTTTGAAGACGCTGGTGCCGAAGAGGTTCCGCAAGGAGGGTGTCGCGATCCCGGTCGTCCGGTTGCACGGGGCGATCATGGCATCGGGCAGCCAGTTCCGGCCGCCGCTCAATCTGGCCACCGCCGCGCCGGCGCTCGAAAAGGCCTTCGCCTACAAGGACGCGCCCGCCGTCGCGATCTCCATCAATTCGCCGGGCGGTTCGCCCGTGCAGTCGCGACTGATCTTCCAGCGCATCCGCGAGCTCGCGGCGGAGAAAAACAAGCGTGTGCTCGTCTTCGTCGAGGACGTGGCGGCCTCCGGCGGCTACATGATCGCGCTCGCTGGCGACGAGATCTATGCCGACCCGACCTCCATCGTTGGTTCGATCGGCGTCGTCTCGGGTGGTTTCGGCTTTCCGGAAATGCTGAAGAAGATCGGCGTCGAGCGCCGCGTCTATACGGCCGGCACGAACAAGGCGATCCTCGATCCGTTCCAGCCCGAGCGTGAAAACGAGATCGAATATCTCAAATCCCTGCAGCTCGAGATCCATCAGGTGTTCATCGACATGGTGAAGGAGCGCCGCGGTGCGAAACTCGCCGACGATCCCGATCTCTTCTCCGGCCTGTTCTGGACCGGCGGGCGCGGCGTGACGCTCGGCCTCGTCGACGGCCTTGCCGACATGCGTTCGGAATTGAAGAAGCGGTATGGCGACAAGACGCGGCTGGAGCTGGTCTCCGCGCCCAAGGGGCTGTTTGGTCGCAAGGCGCCGGGCATCGGGGGGCTTTCATCGGATGTGGCGGAGCGTATAGGCTCTGCGGGCGTGGCCGCCGTGGCGGGCCTCGCGGAAGAAAAGGCGCTGTGGGGCCGCTTCGGCCTTTCCGGATAAGGCGTCGGGAAAACGAGGGGAGGGGCGATGGCCCAGATCATCTTTCTGCTGCTGCTCGTCGGCCTTGCCTGGTTCGGCTATCGCAAGTTCGTGGCCGATGCCGAGCGCCTCAGCAAGGCGCGCAAGCGTTCCGAGGAGGAGCGCCGCACCGGCGCCAACGGCACGCTCGTCAAGGATCCGGAAACCGGCGAATACCGCCTGCGCCGTGACGACGACTAGGGCTGTGTCAGCCCGGCTTGCAAGCATTTTACACCTTCGGTTCGCGGGCACGTTGAAAAAACCGGTCGTCGCGATACGACTGTGTGCCAGCGCGGGACTGGAGGAGAAGGCCTGCCGTGCGGCCCCGGCACATTAACCACGCTCCGTAAGGTTAACGCGGGATTTATGCTTTTGCGTCTGCCGGCCGGCGTTGCCCCCGCGCGCAGGAAGGCCGATCTAGCGGTCAGGGCCGCCATGAGGGAGGCCCGGCAGTGAACGGAGAATGCGCATGGCCTCGCTCGACCTCGATTGGATTCGCACCATCGTTGTAACGGGCGGTGCCGGCTTCGTCGGCTCGCACATCGTTGATGATCTGCTCGCCCATTGCCCGAATGCGCGCATCCGCGTGCTCGATGCCTTCACCTATGCCGCCGACATGTCGCATCTCGATGCCGCCTTCCGCACCGGCCGCGTGACGCTGCAGGATGGCGATGTCGGCAATCTCGATCTCGTCACCGAAATGCTGAAGGATGCCGACCTCGTCGTGCATGCGGCGGGCGAAAGCCATGTCGAGCGCGCCTTCTCGGTGCCGGAGCGGTTCACGCTGGCCAATGCGCTCGGCACGCAGGTGCTGGTCGAGGCGATGGGGCGCCGCCGCGTGCCGCTGATGATCCATGTCAGCTCCGCCGAGGTCTACGGCGCCGGCAATGGCCAGCCGATGGGCGAGCTTGCGCCGCTCCTGCCGGACAACCCGCACGGCGCCTCCAAGGCCGCCGCCGAAATGCTGATCGCCGGCCTGCGCCGCTCGTTCGATCTCGATATCCGCGTGCTGCGCCCCGTCAACATCGTCGGCACGCGTCAGAACACGGAAAAACTGCTGCCGCGCTTCCTCGAGCTTGCCGCCGTCGGCCGCCCGCTTCCGGTGCATGGCGACGGCCTGCAGACGCGCGGCTTCGTCACCATGGCGGATTTCTGTTCGGCGCTGCGGGCAGTGGTGACGCGCGGGGCGGAGAACGCCACCTACAATGTCGCCGGCGACGACTTTCTCGACATTCTTGCAATCACCCGCCTTGTCCTCGACGCCGTGCAGGACCCGGTTTCCGGCGTCAGCTTCACGGCTGGCCGGCCGGACAATGTCAGCCGTCCGCCGCTCGACACGCGGGCGCTGAAGGCGCTCGGCTGGCAGGCGAAGGGCACACTGCGCCGCGAGTTACCCATGCTTGCCGCCTGGTATGGCGCACGCATTCCGGTCGGCCTGCGCCGTCAGGTGCGGCATGTGCCGGATCTCGCCCCGCAGCGCGTGCAGGCCGTCACCCAGGCGGCCGGCTCCGGGCTCTTCCGTTCGCTCGAACGGCATTGACGCATGCGGGGCCGGGGGCCGAAACCCTTGACCCCCAAGGCGCATCGTGGCACCAGTCCGTCACCTTTTTCCAGAATGCCCGGACGAAACCGATGACCCCTGCCGCCCTGCCTGACCACATGAACCCGACGCGCTCCTTCCAGGGGCTGATCCTGACGCTGCACAACTACTGGGCGGACAAGGGCTGCGCGGTGCTTCAGCCCTATGACATGGAAGTGGGCGCCGGCACGTTCCACCCGGCAACGACGTTGCGTGCGCTCGGTCCGCGCCCGTGGCGCGCCGCCTATGTGCAGCCCTCGCGCCGCCCGTCCGACGGGCGTTACGGCGAGAATCCGAACCGCCTGCAGCACTATTACCAGTACCAGGTCATCCTGAAACCGAACCCGTCGAACCTGCAGGAGCTCTATCTCGGCTCGCTGGCCGCCATCGGCCTCGATCCGCTGCTGCACGATGTGCGCTTCGTCGAGGACGACTGGGAAAGCCCGACGCTCGGCGCCTGGGGCCTCGGCTGGGAATGCTGGTGCGACGGCATGGAAGTCTCGCAGTTCACCTATTTCCAGCAGGTCTGCGGGATCGAGTGCTCCCCCGTTGCGGGCGAACTGACCTACGGTCTCGAGCGCCTCGCCATGTATGTTCAGGGCGTCGACAATGTCTACGACCTCAATTTCAACGGCCGAGAGGGCGCTGAAAAGATCACCTATGGCGACGTCTTCCTGCAGGCCGAGCAGGAATATTCCCGCCACAATTTCGAGTTCGCCGACACGGCCATGCTGCACCGCCATTTCATCGATGCGGAGAAGGAATGCCAGGCGCTGCTCGCGGCCGGCGCACCGGGCGATGCGGAAAACCAGCGCCTGCACAAATGCGTGCTGCCGGCCTATGACCAGTGCATCAAGGCCAGCCACGTCTTCAACCTGCTCGATGCGCGCGGCGTGATCTCCGTCACCGAACGCCAGAGCTATATCCTGCGCGTGCGCACGCTGGCAAAGGCCTGCGGCGAGGCCTTCCTGCTGACGGATGCCGGCGGCGTGAACTGGACGAAGGACGCGGCCTGAGCCTGTTTTTCCGCGTTTCCGTCTTTCAGCGGAAACGCGGGCTCCGAAAGGCCTGGCCGCCGGTGGTGGCCAGCCAGGCGCGAACCGCTGCGACGGATGCGGCGTGGCGCGGCTTGCGGGGCGAGACGGCATAGAAGTCCGCCCCCGCACGCATGTCGCCTGCAAACAGGCGAACCAGCCGCCCGGTGCGGATATCCTCCTCGACGAAGAACCGGCTCGCCAGTACCATGCCTTGGCCGGCGATCGCGGCCTCGATGGCATGGGCTGTCTGGTTGAAGCGGATGTTCTTCGCTGCCGCGGGGGTGCCATCCGGAAAGACCGTTTCGAGATATTGCGGCCAGAAGTCATGCGCATCGTGCAGCAGCGCGTAGCGGGCGAAGGTCTCCGGGCGTGTCGGGTTCCCCAGCTTCTCGATGAGGAGCGGGCTGGCGACGGCTACCAGCACCTGCTCGAACAGGAGGTCCACATCGAGCCCCGGGCCGAAGGGCGGGCGGCCGTAACGCACGGCGAGATCCACCGCATCCGTCTGGAAATTGGAGATCCGGTCCGTCGCCAGGATGCGCAGGTCGATGTCCGGATGGGCTGCGGTGAATTCGGGCAGGCGCGGGATCAGCCATTTCGAGGCGAAGGTCGGCGTCACGCTGATCGTCAGGTGCTGCGGCTCCGGTCGCAGGGCCTCCGTCGCCTCGGCGATCAGCTCGAAGGCGCGGCGGACGTTGGCGACATAGCTGCGCCCGGCCTCGGTGAGCGCGAGCATGCGCGGCTGGCGGTCGAACAGTTTTAGCCCCAGTTCGGCCTCCAGCCCGCGGATCTGCTGGGCCACCGCGCCCTGGGTGACGCCGAGCTCCTCGGCAGCCAGCCGGAAATTGAGATGCCGTGTCACCACCTCGAAAACACGCAGGCCGTTGAGTGGGGGGAGGCGTCGTATGGCGTCTGTCATGGAGTAGATTTTCTACTGGATGATGAGAGTGGAACTGGCTCGCACTCCTGCTGGAGCAATGATATCACTTGGCGGAAAATGAAGAAAGGCGGCTTTCCCGCAACCGGTTCTCAAGAGGGAGACAAGCGATGGCAGTAGAAAAAGTGGCAATCATCACGGCTGGCGGCAGCGGCATGGGTGCGGCGGCGGCAAAGCGGCTGGCGGCGGATGGCTTCAAGATCGCCGTCCTCTCCTCCTCCGGCAAGGGCGAGGCGCTGGCCGCCGAGACCGGTGGCTTCGGCGTCACCGGCTCGAACCAGTCGATTGACGACCTGAAGCGGCTCGTCGATGGGGCGCTGGAACGCTGGGGCCGTATCGACGTCCTCGTCAACAGCGCCGGCCACGGCCCGCGCAAGCCGATCCTTGATCTGACGGACGAGGACTGGCACGCTGGCATCGACGTCTATTTCCTCAACGCCGTGCGCCCGACGCGCCTCGTCACTCCGGTCATGCAGAAGCAGAAGTCCGGCGTGATCATCAACATCTCCACCGCCTGGGCCTTCGAGCCGAGCGCGATGTTCCCGACATCGGCCGTCGCCCGCGCGGGTCTTGCCTCCTTCACCAAGATCTTCGCCGATACCTATGCGGCTGACAACATCCGCATGAACAACGTGCTGCCCGGCTGGATCGACAGCCTGCCGGCGACCGAAGAGCGGCGCGACGGTGTGCCGATGAAGCGTTACGGCACGAGCGAGGAGATCGCCGCGACGGTGGCCTTCCTCGCCTCCGATGGCGCCGCCTACATCACCGGCCAGAACATCCGCGTCGATGGCGGCATCACGCGCGCGATCTGAGGCGGAAAGCAGGATGCCTCGTTGTGCCTCTCCGGTCCGGCCGGTCCGGCATTTTCTTCAGGCGAGGGTCGAAACCTTCACGCCGAGTTCCCAGACGGGCTTCAGCGTCGGCATTGCGCCGGTGGGAAGCTGGCCCGCATAGGTCTGGAGCGCCCGGCGTACACCCTTCGGACGGTCGACCGCAGCGCCCATCGTGTAGGCGAGGAAGAGGGCGGTGAAACCGAGAACGTTGATGGTGAGGACGAGGGCTTTCATGGCGGTTGCTTCAGGGTTCGTGTGGTGGTGAAGCGACTATCGGCCAAAGCGCGCGGTGGCGCGGTTCCCGGGGTGACAGGGTTTGCGGGCGCTCGCCTGCTTTGAGAAAGAGGAGACGGCGCCAGGCCCCTTGGGGGGCTTTTCTGCGGCGATGCGGATGCTAAGGTCGTGCCCGGGACAAAGAACGAGCGGAGGCTTTCATGATCGGTCTGGCAATCGCGGCGGTGGTCGTCCTCTACGCCATCATTCTCTACAACGGCCTCGTCAAAGCCCGTCAGGTGAAGGAGGAGGCCTGGTCCGGCATCGACGTGCAGCTGAAGCGCCGCGCCGACCTCATCCCCAACCTGATCGAAACCGTGAAAGGCTACGCCGCGCACGAGAAGGACACGCTGGAAAAGGTGGTGGAGCTGCGCAACCGGGCGCAGGCCGTGCCGGCCGGGGACGTCGCGGGCAGGGCGCAGGCGGAAGGCCTGCTCAGCCAGGCGCTGGGTCGCATCTTCGCGCTGGCCGAAGCCTATCCGGACCTCAAGGCCAACCAGAACTTCGCCGAGCTGCAGGAGACGCTGGAGACACTGGAAAACGAGATCCAGATGTCCCGCCGCTACTACAACGGCGCCGCCCGCGATCTCAACGTCAAGGTCGAAAGTTTCCCCTCGAATCTCGTCGCCAGCCTCTTCAAATTCCTGAAGGCGCCCTATTTCGAGATCGAGAACCCGGCCGACCGGGCCGTGCCGACCGTCAAGTTCTAATACCGGAGCCCTTCATGATGCGGATTGCCGTTGTCCTGACGCTGTGGCTCTGCCTTCTGGCTGGCAACGCGGCGCGGGCGGAGGAGTATTTCGACCGCTATCATTCCGACATCGCTGTCGCGAAGAACGGCACCTTGACCGTGACGGAAACGATCCGCGTCTACGCCGAGGGCAACCAGATCCGCCGCGGCATCTATCGCGATTTTCCGCTGACCTTCGTCGACGCCGGCGGGCGGGAGCGGGAGGTGGGCTTCAAGATCCTCAGCGTCGAGCGGGACGGCCGGCCGGAGCCCTACCGCACGGAAACCATCCGCCGCGGCATCCGCATCTATTTCGGCTCGGCCGACGTGCTCCTCGATCCCGGCTTCCACCAGTATCGCCTGACCTACGAGACGACGCGGCAGATCCGTTTCTTCGACACGCATGACGAACTCTTCTGGAACGTCACCGGCACCGAATGGGCCTTTCCGATAGACAAGGCCACGGCGACGGTGACCTTGCCCGAGGGGGTGCGGGCGGAGGAACTGACCGTCTTCACCGGACCGCTCGGTGCCACGGGCAAGGACGCGCGCGGCGAAAACCAGGGCAACCGGGCAACGTTCGAGACCACGCGCGAACTCGGCCCGAACGAGGGGCTGACGATCGGCGTGAAAATGCCGGCCGGCAGCATCGACCGCCCGACGGCGGCGGAAGAGCGGACCCTGTTCCTCAAGGACAACCGCAACCTTTTCCTCGCCTTCGGCGGGCTCGTGCTGGTCGTCGGCTATTACCTTTGGGCCTGGCTTTCCGTGGGCCGCGATCCGGCGCGTGGCGTCATCGTGCCGCGCTGGGATGCGCCGGAGGGCCTGTCGCCGGCGCTCGTCAACTATATCGACGAGAAAGGCTTCGGCGGGCAGGGCTGGACGGCGATTTCCGCCGCTTTCCTCAACCTTGCGGTCAAGGGTCTCGTCGAATTGAAGGACCTGAAGACCTCGATCACCGTCACCCGGACGGAAAAGCCGGTCGAAGGCGCGCTGCCGACCGGCGAGGCGACCCTGCTGAAGACCGTCGGCTCGGCGGGAAGCACCTTCATCATCGACAAGTCGAACGGCAAGCGGGTGCAGACGCTCGGCCTGGACTTCAGCGAGGCGATGGAGAAGGAGCACCGCTACAAGTATTACCTTGCCAACTGGCCGCAGGTGATCTGCGGCATTCTCCTGTCGCTCGTCTGCCTTGCGGCTCTCCTCATCTTCGGCTCGCTGCCGGAGGAGGGCATCGCGCTCGTCATCCTGCCGGTCTTCGCCTCGGTCTTCATCTCCATCTTCGCGCTGGCGCTCGGGCAGAATTTTCGGCGGGCGAAGTCGCTCGGCGCGCGCATCCTCGCCGTCGTTATGATCGCCTTCGTCGGCTTCGTCTTCCTCACGGTCTTCGGCAGCATCATCCTTGCGCTGTTCGTCACCAGCGCCGCCGCCGGCCAGATGCCGCTCTTTGCCGCCGTCGGCGGCATCGTCGTCACCAATCTCGTCTTCTTCTTCCTGATGGGCGCGCCGACGCCGCTCGGCCGCAGGATGATGGACGGCATCGAGGGCCTGCGCCAGTATCTGACGCTTGCCGAGAAGGACCGCATGAACATGGCCGGCGTGCCGGACATGTCGCCGCGCCACTACGAAACCCTCTTGCCCTATGCCGTGGCGCTGGGCGTCGAGAAACCCTGGTCTGAAACCTTCGACCGCTGGCTCGTCGCCGCCGCGGCAGCCGGTGCCGCCGCTGCCGCCTACCAGCCCGTCTGGTACCGCGGCGACGGCTTTTCCTCCGGCCGGTTTTCCGATCGTATGGGCGGCTTTGCCGGCTCCATGGCGAGCACCATGACCTCCTCCCTGCCGGATCCGCCGAAAAGCTCCTCTTCCGGCTTCTCCTCGGGCGGCGGTGGCGGCTCGTCCGGGGGCGGCGGCGGTGGCGGCGGAGGCGGCGGCTGGTAGCCGGCCGGCTCAGGCACAATCATTGGCAGCTGGCTTGCTCCGTCGACGGCACATGCCGCAGGAGCTCGTTTCTCAAACACTTAAGTCGCGGCTGAAGTTTTTTTGTTGACAGGGAAGGTCGTCTTCCAATACTTAAGTGCATGCCTAACCATTCAGACCCGATAGACATCCTGCTCAACGCCCTTTCCGAGCCCGTGCGCCGACGTATCGTCGAGCGGCTGGCCAAGGGGCCATGCTCCGTCAGCGGCCTTACGCAGGTCGCGCCGATCTCGCTGCCCGCGGTGATGCAGCATCTCGGCGTGCTCGAAGAGGCGAAGCTGATCGTGTCGGAAAAGGTCGGCCGCGTGCGGACCGTGTCGTTGAAGCCGGGGGCCTTGAAGGATCTGGAACGCTGGGCTGCCGCGCAAAGCCGGCCGTGGGAGCGCAAGCTCGACCATCTCGATGCCTATCTGAAAGAAACCAAGGAAGAGGAATGAACATGACCGATCCGAAGATCATTCACGGCAGCTTCACGCTCGACCGTCTCTACGATGCGCCCGTGGCAAAGGTCTTTGCCGCCTATGTGGAAGCCGAGGCGCGTTACCGCTGGCTCATCAGCTCTGACGGCTGGACGGTGCACGAATATCGGCCCGCCGGGCGCGTCGCTGCCGGCGCGCAGGAATTCAGCAAGTTCAGCCCGCCCGGCGCGGATGTCGTGCTGACCAACGAGACGACTTTCCTGGAGGTGCGCGAGGGGGAATGCGTCATCCTCGCCTATGCGATGACGCTGGACGGGGCACCACTCTCCGCCTCGCTGCTGACGGCCGAGTTTCAGGCGGAGGGTGGCGGAACGCGTCTTCTCCTCACCGAGCAGGGCGCCTATCGCGACGGCAACATCGAAGGCCGCAAGGAGGGAACGCGGGGGCTGCTCGAGCAGCTGGCGAGGGAAGTGGCGGCCAGCGTCGCCGCCTGAACGGCAAGCGCGGGCCGGCGGGAACGCCGTCCGGTCCGCCTATTCGGCGCGATTGGGCGGCGGGGCGCACATTTGCCGTTGAACAGCACCGCCGAACTTTGCTAGCAGAGGCGCACGATTTTGACCCCACTCCGGCCGCTGCGCCGGCCCTCTCCGGCGAAGGGGAGGGCGAGGAAAGCTGACATGCCCGATCTTCTGCTTGAACTCCGCTCCGAGGAAATCCCCGCCCGCATGCAGCGGAAGGCCGCGGGCGATCTGAAGAAGCTCGTCACGGACGCGCTGGTGGATGCGGGCCTGACCTATGAGGGTGCGCGCGAATACTGGACGCCGCGCCGCCTGACGCTCGATATCCGCGGCCTCAACGCCCGCTCGAGCGACGTGCGCGAGGACATCAAGGGCCCGACGACCTCGGCCCCCGAACAGGCGATCCAGGGCTTCCTGCGCAAGGCGGGCCTCGCCTCGGTTTCCGAAGCCCATGTCCATTCGGACCCGAAGAAGGGCGATTTCTACGTCGCCCACATCGTCAAGCCGGGCCGCCCGGCCGACGAGATCATCGCCGAGGTGATGCCGGGCATCATCCGCAACTTCCCTTGGCCGAAATCGATGCGCTCCGGCGCCGCCTCGGCCAAGCCCGGTGCGCTGCGCTGGGTGCGCCCGCTGCAGTCGATCGTCTGCACCTTCGGCTCGGAGACGGAGGAAACCCGCATCGTGCCCTTCGAGGTCGACGGGCTCGTCGCCGGCAATGTCACCTATGGCCACCGGTTCCATGCGCCGGGCGCGATCACCGTGCGGCGCTTCGAGGATTATGTCGCCAATCTGGAGAAGGCGAAGGTCGTGCTCGATGCCGAACGCCGCAAGCAGATCATCGCGACGGATGCGGGCAACATCGCCTTTGCGAACGGCCTCGAACTGGTCGAGGACGAGGGCCTGCTGGAGGAGGTCTCCGGCCTCGTCGAATGGCCGCAGGTGCTGATGGGTACCTTCGAGGAGGAGTTCCTGGCGATCCCCTCGGAAATCATCCGCCTCACCATCAAGACGAACCAGAAATGCTTCGTCACTCGCAAGCCGGGCGCCGAAACACTTTCCAACCATTTCATCCTCATCTCGAACATCGAGGCGAAGGACGGCGGTAAGGAGATCGTGCACGGCAACGGCAAGGTCGTTCGGGCCCGTCTTTCCGATGCAAAGCACTTCTGGCTGCGCGACCAGCGCGACCTGCCGGACCTCGACACGCTGAAGGCATCGGCCGAAAAGTTCGGCCTCGACCTGAAGAAGCCGCTCGACCAGCGCATGGCCAAGCTCGACGCGCTGAACGTCACCTTCCATGCCAAGCTGGGCACCCAGGGCGCCCGCGTCGAGCGCATCCGCACGCTTGCAGGCGAACTTGCCCCCGTCATCGGCGCCGATGCGGCGCTCGTCGACCGGGCCGTGGTGCTCGCCAAGGCGGACCTGCGCACCGAGGCCGTCGGCGAGTTTCCGGAGCTGCAGGGCATCATGGGCCGGAAATACGCCGCGCTCCAGGGCGAGGACGCCGCGGTGGCCGAGGCGATCGAGGATCACTACAAGCCGCAGGGCCCCTCGGACCGCGTACCGGCCGGCAAGGTCGGTCTTACCGTCGCACTCGCCGACAAGCTCGACACGCTGATCGGCTTCTGGGCGATCGACGAGAAGCCGACCGGCTCGAAGGACCCCTACGCGCTGCGCCGCGCCGCCCTCGGCGTCATCCGCATGCTGCTCGAAAAGAACATCCGCCTGCCGCTCGCCTCCGTCGCGAAGGATCCGGACCTCGTTGTCTTCTTCCACGATCGCCTCAAGGTCTATCTCCGCGACATGGGCGCGCGCCACGATCTCATCGATGCCGTGCTGACGCCCGAAGCCGATGATCTCTTGATGGTCGCCCGCCGCGTCGAGGCGCTGACGGCCTTCATCACCTCGGAAGAGGGGCAGAACCTGCTCGCCGGCACCAAACGCGCCACGCAGCTTCTCGCCGCCGAAGAGAAGAAAGGCACCGTCGTCGAAGGCGCCGTCTCGGCCGACCTTCTCCTGCTCGATGCCGAAAAGGCCCTCCACGCCGCCGTCGAGACCGCGACGAAGGACGCCGCTGCCGCCGTTTCGAAGGAAGATTTCCGTTCCGCCATGGAAGCCCTTTCGGCGCTGCGTGCCCCGGTCGACCAGTTCTTCAACGACGTGCTCGTCAACGACGAGGACCCCGCCATCCGCGCCAACCGCCTCGCCCTGCTCTCCGCCATCCGCGCCGCAACCGGCACGGTCGCGGATTTCTCCAAGATCGCGGGATGAGGGAAGGGCGCTGATGTCGGCGAAGATCCTCATCAGCGCCTGTCTTGCCGGTCTGCCGGTGCGGTACAACGGGTCGGCCAAGCCGCTTGTCCATGGCGCGGTCGAGCGCTGGCGAGTGGAGGGGCGGCTGGTGACGCTCTGTCCGGAGCTTTCCGGCGGCTTCCAGGTGCCGCGGCCGCCAGCGGAGATCGAGAACGGGCTTGACGGCGAGGATGTGCTCGACGGCCGGGCGCGGGTATTGGAAGTGTCCGGTGGGGATGTTTCCGCCGCCTACATCGCGGGCGCGCGCATTGCGCTCGACGTGGCGCGGGAGAATGGCTGCCGGCATGCGCTGCTCATCGACGGCAGCCCGTCCTGCGGGTCCGGCTTCGTCTATGACGGCACGTTTTCAGGTATCCGGCATGCGGGGCAGGGAGTGACGGCGGCGCTGCTGCGGCGCGGCGGCATCGCGGTCTATTCCGACCGGGAGGTCGATCGGCTGGTCGGCGATCTCGGAGAGAGGGGCTGATACGCCTGCGCCCCCGCTTGAGGTCAGGGGCGCAAAACGTCCGCTTCCGCGGATTCCTGTCAGCCTGGAGGGACTGAGAGGCAGGGCGTGCCCACTATGGGGTCAGTTGACCCGAAGTTCAAACCCTGACGGATCAAACTCCTGTGAAGTTGCCATGCCGGCCGCCGCCGTCTTGCGGGCGGCGGTCTCGTCGAGCGCGCTGGTATGGGCGCCGGCATCGACGGTTTCCACGGCCGTGGCCTTCTCGTCCACCGTCGTTTCGACAGCGGCCGCCTGCCGGACTTCCGCCGGGGCCTTGCTGACGAAGAGCACGGGCGAGCCGCCCATCCAGGCTTCGGTGCGGAAGATCTTGCGCTCGCCGTTCTCCTCGCGGATCTCCACCTTCTGCGTGCCGGGGTCGATGGCATCGACCTGGTAGGTGGCGTGTTTGGGCTTCGGCTTCAGCGCCGGGCAGTCGCCGCAGCGGACCGCCGAAATGCTCGAACCCTCGGACGATGCGCCGGCAACGGGCTCGATCGAACCCGCAAGGGCGGGGGCGGCGAGAAGCATGAAAGCAAAGGTCGGCAGCAGGGTACGCATCAACGGTTCTCCCTTATGGTTGTAGGGAGAATAGCGCCCGCCGGTTACGGTCCCGTCAGGGGAAATGGTAAAATTTGAGCGATCCGGGGTTTTTCGTGCCGGACCTCACGCCTTTTCGCGCGCGACGGCGCGCCAGCCGATGTCGCGGCGGCAGAAGCCGTTGTCCCATTCCACCCGGTCGAGCGCCTGATAGGCGGCCTTTTGCGCCTCCGCGACAGTCGCGGCGACGGCCGTGACGTTGAGCACGCGCCCGCCGGTCGCCACCAGCTGGCCGTCCTTCAGGGCTGTGCCGGCATGAAACACCTTGCTGGCTGCGTCGTCGGTCGGCAGCGCGCGGATCGGCGTGTTCTTCTCGTAGGCGCCGGGATAACCCTTCGAGGCCATGACGACGGTGAGCGCGGGGGCATCGCGCCAGCTGGCGGAAACCGTGTCGAGCCGGCCGGTCGCGGCCGCATGCAGGATCGGGAGCAGGTCGCTTTCGAGCCGCATCATCAGCACCTGGCATTCCGGGTCGCCGAACCGCACATTGTACTCGATGAGCTCAGGGCCCTTGGCGGTGATCATCAGCCCGGCGAAGAGCACGCCCTGGAAGGGATGGCCGTCTGCCGCCATGCCGCGGATCGTCGGCTCGATGATCTCCTTCATGGTGCGCGCGACCAAGTCGGGCGTCATGACGGGGGCGGGCGAGTAGGCGCCCATGCCGCCGGTGTTGGGGCCGGTGTCGCCGTCGCCGACGCGCTTGTGGTCCTGCGCCGAAGCAAGCGGCAGGGCGTTCACGCCGTCGCACAGGCAGAAGAAGCTCGCCTCCTCGCCATCGAGGAAGGCCTCCACCACGACTTCCGCGCCCGCCGCACCGAAGGCGCCGTCGAAGCAGTCGTCCACGGCGGCCAGCGCTTCGTCGAGCGTCATGGCGACCGTCACGCCCTTGCCGGCGGCAAGTCCGTCCGCCTTGATGACGATCGGCGCGCCTTCGCGCTCCACATAGGCCCTGGCGGCCGCGGCGTCGGTGAAGCGCTGGTAGGCGCCGGTGGGAATGTCGTATTTCGCGCAGAGATCCTTGGTGAAGCCCTTGGATCCTTCGAGCTGCGCGGCGGCGGCCGAGGGGCCGAAGACGTCGATGCCGGCGGTGCGCAGCTCGTCGGCCATGCCCGCGACCAGCGGGGCTTCCGGTCCGACCACCACGAAGGTCACACCGTTCTTCTTGCAGAAGGCCGCGACGGCCGCATGATCCTCGATGTCGAGCGCGACGAGCGTGGCGCAGTCGGCGATGCCGGGATTGCCGGGGGCGGCGTAGAGCGTTTCGAGGAAGGGGGATTGCGCCAGCTTCCAGGCAAGGGCGTGTTCGCGCCCGCCCGATCCGATCAACAGAACCTTCATGCCCATATCCTCGATCCGTCCTTCGTTGCTGGCGGGTTAAGGGGATGGGGCTGAAAGGTCAAGGGCTGCCGGGACCGGGAGTGCGCGCGGGGAGGAGAATGTCAGGTTTGCCCCTCATCCCGCTGCCGTGACTGCACGGTACCGCCCCTATAGGGTCGCCGCGCCCTTTTCCTCCACGGTACGGCCGAGCGCCTCCAGCTCCGTGTCGATCAGGTGCACGTCCTCGTACCAGCCGTCATCCTCCACCATGGCGCTTTCGGTGGCGGCGCGCTGGAGAGCGCGGGCTTCGGTGCGCAGCTTTTCCAGCCTGGCGATCTTCTCCTTGCGGGAAAGGCCGCTGTCGTTGCGGATCGCCTGCAGCTTCAGTTCCATCGTGCTGACGGTCATCGGGAAACTCCTTGTTCGTTCCCCGTAAAAACGTCGGCGCGGCCGAATCGTTCCGCGCGCCGCCGGGCCGGATGGTTAGCAAAGCGGTAATGAAACGCAGCTAATGTTCACGCAATCAAAGGTTTCGGCAGCCCGCGGCGGGTCTGCCGGTGAAGCGAGGATTGTGTCTTGAGTATCCGTGTTTCGACCGCAATGACTGCGGCCGCTCTCCTTTTTGTGCCCGTTTCCGCCCTTGCCGGCGAAGGCGGCTATTTCTGGTCCGGCGACTGGTATCTGAAGGTCGGCGCCGCCGGCTTTGCCGCGCCGCGCTACGAGGGGGCGAAAAAATACCTGTTCCAGGTCACGCCGATGATCTCGCTCGGCAAGGCGGGCAGCACCGTCCGCTTCTCCTCGCGCAATGACAACCCGTCCTTCGCGCTGATCGACAATGGCGGCTTTCGTGCCGGTGCGACGGGTAAACTCGTGATGCCGCGTGACGACGACGATTCGAAGGATCTGCGCGGCCTGACCCCGGTGAAGTTCGGCGGCGAACTCGGCGCCTTCGCCGAAGCCTATCCGACGGACTGGCTGCGCGTGCGCGGCGAGGTGCGCCACGGCATCCGCAGCCATGACGGTATCGTTGCCGATATCGCGGCCGACGCCTTCGTCGACGTGCGCCCTGATGTGCGCATCTCGGCCGGCCCGCGTGTGACGCTCGCCTCGAACGATTATATGGACACCTATTATGGCGTGAAGCCGAACCAGGTCGCCAAGTCCGGTCTTTCCGCCTACGATCCCGACGGCGGCATCCACTCGGTGGGCGCGGGCGCGGCGATCACCTGGCAGGTCAACGAGAAGATCGAGACGAGCGCCTTTGCCGAATACAAGCGCCTCGTTGGCGACGCGGCCAAGTCGAGCCTCGTCAAGGAGCGCGGCAGCCGCGATCAGGTGCTGATCGGCCTTTCCGCCACCTACCGGTTCGATTTCACGCTGCCGTAACCTTTTCGGCGCGCGCGACCTACCCTGCGGCGCGGTGCCGGCTTGACCGGCGCCGGGCGGCTTGCGATCTAGGGGAATGATCAGCTCTCCCTCCGATTCCGGCCGCGTCGCCGATGCGCCGTCCCGAAACTGGGTCTACCGCGTGCTGCCGCGCGCGGCCTGGCCTTATGCGCAGCTCGCCCGCTGGGACCGGCCGATCGGCTGGCAGCTTCTCCTCCTGCCGTGCCTCTGGTCGGCGGCGCTGGCGGCCAATGTCTCGGCGGCGATCGGCACCTTCGATCTTGCGCGCTTCGTCACACAGCTCTTCCTCTTCTTCGTCGGGGCCGTCGCGATGCGCGGCGCCGGCTGCACCTACAACGACCTCGTCGACCACGAGATCGACCAGGCGGTGGCCCGCACCCGCTCGCGTCCGCTGCCCTCCGGCCGCGTCACGCGCCGGCAGGCGAAGATCTTCATGGCATTGCAGGCGCTTGTCGGCCTCGTCGTGCTGTTGCAGTTCAATCTTTTCACCATCGTGCTCGGCATCGCCTCGCTGGCGATCGTCGCCATCTATCCCTTCGCGAAGCGCTTCACCGACTGGCCGCAATTCTTCCTCGGCATGGCCTTCTCCTGGGGGGCGCTGATGGGCTGGGCGGCGGAATTTTCCGAAGTGTCGGCTGCCTCGCTGGCGCTCTACGTCGCCGCCATCGCCTGGACCATCGGCTATGACACGATCTACGCCCACCAGGACAAGGAGGACGATGCACTGATCGGCGTGCGTTCCACCGCGCGCCTCTTCGGCGAGAAGACCGCGGGATGGCTCATCGGCCTCTACGGCCTGACGGTCGTGCTGATCGCGCTTTCCTTCTGGCTTGCCGGCATCGGCATCGTCGCCTGGCTCGGCCTCGGCGTGGCTGCCGCCATGCTCGCCTGGCAGATCGCCACGCTCGACATCGACGACCCGGAACAGTGCCTCGCACTCTTCAAGTTCAACGGCGTCGTCGGCCTCTGCCTCTTCCTTGCGCTCACCGTCGCCATCCCGTTCGCCTGATCAGCGGTGCCGCGGCCCGCGCGAGCCGGTCTGCGGACGGTCTTCGCCGCGCCGCAGCGTCGTCGGATGAAGGGCGATCTCGAAACCGCGGCGTGGCGGGCGAACGCGATCGACGGTCGCGCTGTCGACGGTGCGGATGCGGCCGAGGAGGGTGGTGAAGAACTTTGCCATCGTGATCTGTCCCTTGCTTCGCGTTCCCCGGTACGAACCCGGTGTGTTGAACGCTGTTTCCCACGCCGGGCACGGGAAAAGTGTTCCGGAGGGAACAGGCAAGGGCGCACGAAAAAGCCGGCCGCAGGGAACGGCCGGCTTTTCTGGAGGTCATGCGGCTGTCCCAGGCTCAACGCCGGGCAATGATTTCCCGGCCGTCGATCTTCATCTGCACGCCGAGCTTGCCGGTGGTGCGGCGCACCAGGAAGCGGGGGCGGCGGTCGGCGAAGTAGGAGTGGCGGCGACGCTGCTTGGCGGGGCGGCTGCCGACCGTCAGGTTGTCGTCGAGCGGCCGGGCGATGCCGTCGGCCTCGACCATCAGCATGGGGATGCGGTAGGCCTCGGCCCAGCTGCGCCAGTCGGCGGCGATGTCGCACAGGTCGTGCGCCACCAGGAGCGGGATGCAGAGGTCCGGATCGTCGTGGTGCAGTTCGAGGGTGACGGTCACGTCGCCGTTGCCGTGGTCGATGGCGCGGGCGGCGACGCCCTTGAAGGCGCGGGCCGGCAGGGCGATCGAGAGCGGCAGGCCGCTGGACGGCAGAACCTTGCGCAGCACGGCGCCGCGTTCGTCGAGCGTGATGGTGGCGTCGGTTCCCTCGGCGCGCAGCTCGAAGGTCACCTGCTGCGGAAAGCGCTTGGGATCGAGCCGGAGCGTGGTGCCGGCCCAGGCCGGCTTGGAAACGGTATTCAGCATGTCTTTCGCCCTTGTTTTCCTTGAGAGCCGGTGTCCGGTCTTCTCATCGGGACTTTTCGTCCTCTGAGGGCGAGAATAGGCGCACCCCCTTCCGAGCCGCTTAAAAATCGCGGTTAAGAAAACTTTGCAGTTCCTGATGGTTAGCAAAACCGCACGGGCTAGGGTTTAGGAGAGGTGAACGCGTGCGACAGGTCGGGACAAGCCTCGCGCGCGAGAGTGGCCCCCGATCGGCCCGCCCGCATTGTCGAAAGAGACCCCTCCGATGCTGTCCACCTATACGAGCTACAACCTCATCGCGCGTGACATGCTGGTGTCGCTGGACCGCACGGCGAGCGAGACGGTCACCGCGCGCGAGGCCGAGTACTACAAGGAAAACATCGGAAAGGTGACCAGCGTCGACGCGTTCCTCGACGACTACCAGCTCTATTCCTATGCCATGAAAGCCTATGGCCTGGAGGAGATGACCTATGCCACCGCCTTCATGCGCAAGGTGCTGGAAAGCGATACGTCGGATGCGAACAGCTTCGTCAACCTCCTGACGGATTCGCGCTACCGGGAATTCGCCACCGCCTTCAGCTTCGAGGCGTCGACCGCCTCGGCGCAGACCGAGGTGCAGCTCGACGAGATCATCGGCCTCTATTCGGCGACGGCGGCCAATGCCGGCGCGGCGATCAAGGAGGAGACGCGCTACTACAATGCCGTCATCGACACGGTCACCAGCGTCGATCAGCTGCTCAACAACGACCGGCTGCGCAGCTACGTCTTCACGGCCTTCGGCATCGATCCGTCGACCTGGTCGCGCCAGACGATCCGCGGGGTGCTGACCAGCGACCTTGACGATCCCGCCAGCTATTTCAACACGGAGTTCGGCGCCAAGGCGACCGCCGCGCAGGCAGCCATGCAGGCAGCCAATGACGAGCTGGCGACACTCGAACCCAACGACGCCAACGCGGCCCGCATCGCCCAGCTCAGGGCCGAGATCGTTCGCCAGAGCGCCATCATCGCCAATGCCGAGAAATACGGCACGCTCGCCAGCGCCTTCAATTTTGCCGCCGATGGCACGGCGGTCGCCGGCACGGTGCAGAACGCCAGCCAGAAGACGAGCACAACCGAGCTCTACACACTCTCCAATCCGCGCGCGACATCGGCCGCCGCGCTGATCCACAAGGAGTATTTCGAAAGCCGGATCGGCAGCGTCACGACGGCAAGCGAGGTTGCCGGCAATCCGCGCATGGTCAATTATCTCAAGGTGGCCTTCGGCCTCGACAAGCTGTCGATCGTCAGCTCGACCATCGCCAACATCCTGACCAGCGATCCTGACCCGAACAACGCCAACAGCTACATCAACAAGTTCGGCGGATCGGACAAGGAAGCCTATTTCGCCCTGCGCGCCGCCTTCAACTTCCAGGAGGACGGCACGCTGGCCGCCGGCGATGCGGCGCAGACCGCGACCCAGACCGCAACGGTCGCCTCCGGCTACATGAGCCGCTACAACGACAAGGACGACGAGGCGGACGAGCTGGCCATCCGGCGGTTCAAGAGCCAGATCGGCGCGGTGAAGACCGTCAACGAGTTCGTCGGCGAGGCGAGCCTCTACGACTTCGCGTTGAAGGCCTTCGGTTTCGATCCGGCCAAGGTCTCGGCCCTGACGGTCAAGAACGTGCTGAAGAGCGATCTCAACGATCCGAAGAGCTACGTGTACCAGCTCGGCGACCCGCGCTTCGTCGAATTCGCCAAGGCGTTCAATTTCGGGTCGGACGGCAACATCACGGCGCCGAAGCTGGCACAGTCCGAATCCGAGATCCTCGTCATGTCGCGCGCCTATGTGACGGCCAAATCCCGTTTCGGAACGGAAGATGACAAGAAACTGGCGGAGGAGGAGGCGAAATATTACTCCCTTCAGATGCAGAAGATCGACAGCGTCAAGGAATTCCTGTCCGATCCGCGCCTCGTCGCCTTCGTGCTGACGGCCAACGGCATCGATACGAAGAGCGTCGATGCCGAGTTCATGGCGAAGATCTTCACCTCCGACCTCGACGACCCCGACAGTTTCGCCAACCAGCAGCCCGACCGCGCCTATCGCCAGATCGTGGCCTCGTTCAACTTCAATGCCGAGGGCCAGGTCGAGCGGCAGGACGATGCCGAGATTCAGTCGCGCCGCGGCATCTACCAGACGATCGACGGCTACGTGCGCCAGAAGCTGGAGGCGGATGCGGGCAACGACAATGCCGGCGTGCGCCTCGCGCTCTATTTCGAGCGCAAGGCGGAAACGGTTTCGAGCCCCTACGACCTGCTGGCCGACGACGCGCTCTTCGAAGTCTTCAAGGTGCTCTACCAGCTGCCCGACGAGATCGCGAGCGCGGATGTCGACGCCCAGGCCGACATGGTCGAGCGCTATCTCGAGCTGAAGGACCTGCAGGATTCGGAAAAGGTCTCCAAGATGATCGTGAAGTTCTCCGTGCTCTACGATCTCGAGAACCAGAGCACGACGGATCCGGCGCTCTCCGTGCTCACCAGTTCGGGTTCGGCCGGCATCAGTGCCGATCTCATGATGTCGCTGGCGCAGCTGCGCACCGGCGGCTGATCGCCTGGCGCAATTCCAGCAGAAGCGCGGCGCGGTTTTACGCCCGGAACTGCATCAAACAGATAGAGAGAGCGTTTTTGCTGTTCGAAGAAAAGCGGAAATAGGCTAGCCCCTGACGACCTTGCCGGGGTTCATGATGCCGGCGGGGTCGAAGGCGTGCTTGATCCTTGCCATCAGGTCCATCTCGATCGGCGCGCGCACCGCCGCGAGCTCGTCGCGCTTCAGCTGGCCGATGCCGTGCTCGGCGGAAATCGACCCGCCATAGCTCAGCACGATGGCGTGCACGAGGTCGTTGATCTCGCGCCAGCGGCCGAGGAAGGCGTCCCTGTCGGCGCCGACGGGCTGGGAGATGTTATAGTGGATGTTGCCGTCGCCCATATGGCCGAAGGAGCAGATGCGCGCCCCGTCGATGGCTTTCATGACCGCCGCATCCGCTTCCGCCATGAAGGCCGGGATGGTCGAGACCGGCACGGAGACGTCGTGCTTGATCGAGCCGCCCTCCGGCTTCTGCGCCGGCGACATGCTTTCGCGCATGTGCCACAGCGCCCGGCGCTGCTCCTCGCTGGCGGCGATCACCGCATCCTCGACGAGCCCGGTCTCGATGCCCTCGGCCAGCAGGGCCTCCATCATGCGCGCGGCGGTCTCCGCCGCGTCGGATGTCGAGATATCGACGAGCACGTACCAGTCATGCCGGCTGGCGAGCGGGTCGCGCACGCCCGGAATGTGCCGCGTGGTGAAATCGACGCCGAGACGCGGCATCAGCTCGAAGCCGGTCAGCGCGGTGCCGCAGCGGCTGGAGGCGCGTTCGAAGAGGGCGAGCGCATCCGCGACGGATTTCAGCCCGGCAAAGGCCACCTCGTGGCCGAGCGGCCGCGGGAAGAGTTTCAGCACCGCGCCGGTGATGACGCCGAGCGTGCCTTCCGCGCCGATGAAGAGGTCGCGCAGGTCGTAGCCCGTATTGTCCTTCTTCAGCCGGCGCAGGCCGTTCCAGACCTCGCCGGTCGGCAGAACGACTTCGAGGCCGAGGCAGAGCTGGCGCATGTTGCCATAGGCGAGCACCGCGGTGCCGCCGGCATTGGTGGAAAGGTTGCCGCCGATCTGGCAGGAGCCTTCCGAGCCGAGCGACAGCGGAAACAACCGGTCCGCGGCCTCGGCCGCCTTCTGGATCTCCGCGAGGACGCAGCCGCCGTCGGCGACGACGACATTGCCGACCGGATCGACATCGCGGATGCGGTTGAGCCGGGAGAGCGACAGCACGACATCCGTCGCCCCTTCACGCGGCGCCGCGCCCCCGACATGGCCGGTATTGCCGCCCTGCGGGACGATGGCCGTGCGCGTTTCCGTGGCGAGCGCGAGGATTTTCGAGACCTCCTCGACGGAGCCCGGCCGCAGCACCAGCGGCGAGGTGCCGTGATAGAGCCCCCGGCTTTCGACGAGATAGGGCGCGATGTCGCGCTCCGCCGTCAGGGCGTGGGCCGGGCCGGTGATGGTGGCAAAGCGGTCGATGAGATCTGGGGCAAGCGTCGCCTGGGTCATGGCTCTGTCCTCGTTGGCGCCGCCTCGCACAGGGCTGGTGCGCTTGGATCGGTTCGCAGCGGTCAGCCGCGCGGGGCAGCCGCGCGTTGCAGTCGGTCGTTGATCGCCTCGCCGAGGCCGCGGGAGGGGATCGGCGCGAAGGCGATCGCGCGCGCGCCGGCCGCATCCGCCCGTTTCATGTAGCCGAAGAGATTGGCGGCGGCCTCCGCAAGGTCGCCGCTGGGGCTGAGGTCCAGCACCAGTGCGGCATCGGCCTCGCCGGGCAATGCCGCGCCGCCGAAGCGGATCAGCACCTCGCCGGGCGCCACGTTGTGTGCATTGAGCCGCACCGGTGCATCGGGCGCGTAATGCGAGGCAAGCATGCCCGGCGCCTCGATCGCGGCCCCCGCCTTTTCGTTGCGCACCACCTTCAGGCCGGTGACGCGCTCGACCTCGGCGGCATCCAGCCCGCCCGGCCTCAACAGCCGGATCGTGTCACCCTCGACCTTGAGGATGGTGGATTCCAGCCCCACGACGGCCGGCCCGGCATCCAGAACCAGCTCGAGCTTTGCGCCAAAATCCTCGGCGACATGCCGGGCGGTGGTTGGGCTGATGCGGCCGGACGTGTTGGCGCTCGGCGCTGCAAGAGGTCGGCCGAAGGCCGACAGCAGGCGGCTGGCAAAGCCCTTGGGCACGCGGATGCCGATCGTGTCGAGCCCGGCGCGGGCGAGCGGATGGATGGCGCTTTCCGGGCGGATCGGCAACACGAGCGTCAGCGGCCCCGGCCAGAAGGCCTCGGCGATCGCGCGCGACAGCGGATCGAAGACCGCATGCTCCTCTGCCATGGCGAGGTCGGCCATGTGGCAGATCAGCGGATTGAAGCGTGGCCGTCCCTTCATCTCGTAGATGCGCGTGATGGCCAGCGGGTTGGTGGCGTCGGCGGCAAGGCCGTAGACCGTCTCGGTGGGAATGGCGACCGGCACGCCCCGGCCGAGCGCTTCGCAGGCCCGGGCCAGCGCCGTCTCTGCATCCGTCCGCGTATCCACGATATCAGCCATGTCGTCCTTCCTTGTCCGGGCTTCCTTTACAGGGCTTTTCCCGCAAAAGCCAAGGGTTGCCCATTGCCTAAAATGCGAGCGACCGGATTAGATCGGCCGAAAGTGGTGGCTGCTATGGAGGGTTGAAAAATCAAGCAGCAGGTCCGCATTGATGGCGCATAAGAAATCCTCGACGACCGATATCGCCCTGCGCGTCGCAACGGCGATGAAGCAGATGGGCATCGACGGCCTGCCGCGCAATTATGAACTGGTCTACGAGGCCTATGCGGGGTGCAATCCCGATCTGGTGCGCGATTTCATCGCGCTCGGCAAATACAAGACGCAGGGCGCGCTCGACGAACTCGGCCGCAAGTATCTGCCGCACCAGCATGAGGCGGGCGTGCTGCAGCGCTCGGCCGGCGCCATCAGCAACGAGATGGCAAATTTCATGGATCTGCTCAGCCAGGAACGCACCTCGCTGTCGGATTACGGCCGCCTGATCGGCGAGGCCTCGCAGGTCATCCGTGATGCCGGCAGCCTCGGAGAGGGCGCACTCGGCTCCTCGCTCGAGGCGCTGCAGCGCGCGACCGAACTGCGCGTCACCCATACGGCGGAGATGGCGGAGAAGGTCGCCGCGCAATCGGTCGTCATGGACGGCATCCAGAGGGAGATGGCGGAATTCGAGGCGATGAAGTTCGTCGATCCGCCGACGAAGCTCGGCAACCGCCGTGCCTTCAACAAGGCGCTCGCCCGGGTCTATGTCAATCCGGACCTGCCGATGCTCTGCGGCGTCGCGATCGCCGAGGTGGATGCCGAGCGGCGGTTCTCCGCCGGCCAGATCGAGGCCCTGTCCGATCATCTCGTCACCTTCTACGGCGGCCTTATCCGCCAGGCTTTTCCCGCCGGCGAGCTGGCCGTGCGTTTCGACGGCCTGCGCTTCGGCTTCCTGTTTCACACCGCGGACGAAGGGGAGGTGACGCGGCTGATCGACCTGCTGCGCGCCGCCTTCCAGACGGTGGCGCTGCGCGATCCGCGCACCGGGCGCAATCTGGGTCACCTCACCTTGTCTGCCGGCGTGTGCATGACGGACCGCGCCGACAGCGCGCTCGACCTTTCGGCGGCCTGCGAGCGGGCATTGGCGGAGGCGCGGGGCGCGGGCGGCGACCAGATCGTCGTCTATGGCCGCGGCGACGAGGTGCCGGCCGGCAAGGAGTGGCTGATCTACCGGCCGTCCGGGGTGGCCTGACGCAGCAGGGTAGGGGTTAGAGCGCCCGGATGATCTTGCGCAGCGCCTCGTTGTGCGCGCCGAGCATCAGCACGTTCTTCATGGCAAGCTTCGGATCGTCGGTGCGGAAGAGCACGCCGTTGCCGCGCACCTTGCGGTCGATCTGCAGGCGGCCTTCCTCTTCTGCCGGCGTGATGGCGACGGCGAAATACATCCGCCCGGCCTTCTTCGAGATGTCGGCGAAGAACTGCTCCTCCTCACCGATCTCGGCGAAGAAATTGGCCATGTAGAAGGCCCATTGCACATTCTCGAATTCCGCGAAGCGGGAATTGGCGACGGTGATGTGGCAATAGCCGAGATGCGGTGTCTGGGCGAGCGTGCGGTGGAAGATCAGCTTGGGAAAGCGGATCGACTGGTGGAAGCCGTTGATGCGGTCATGCGTGACGCTGCCGGCATTCTCCAGCTTGCGGCCGGTACGCTCGGCCACTTCCTGGTAGCTGAGGTAGCGCTTCTCGTTCGGGCTCCAGCTGACATTCCGGTCGATGCGGCCGGTGCGCAGGAACTCGGTATGGGCGGCCGATTTCGGCTGGTTCGCGCGCTTGTAGGCGACTGCGTCGTAGTAACGGAACTTGGTTTGCTGCACGCGTCGGCACTCCATCCTCGCGCCCCGATGCGATGAAGTTTATGGAAACGGCGTTAAGCATTCCTTGCCAATCCGCCCCCGCTTTTTCCAAAGGTTCCGGAGGGGTCGCAATATGACAATTGTGTCACCGGGCAGGCCAGGTGGCCCAAAGGGTATTCATGTTGCTCGTTTCCTTTGCATAATTGATTGAAATATATGCAATTAGGCCTGAGGTTGGCTTGCCTCTGCCCATTTTATCTCTGTCGCCAAATCGGAATGGCATGTCGCTAACTGACATGTCGTTTGCCCGGTCTTGCGTTTAGATAAGGACACTCGAGGTGCCGTTCTGACGAAGAGCGGAGAATTGGGAAGCCGGTTGAAATCCGGCGCTGCCCCCGCAACGGTGTAGGAGAAACGCGCGGCGAGACGCCACTGGACAGAAAGTCCGGGAAGGCGCCGCGACGGTCCTGACGGACGCTCCTGAGCCCGGAAACCAGCCTTGGGAATGATCGTGACTGGCTGCGGCGGGCGGCCGGGAAGCGTGCAGTCCGGCGCCCCCGCGCCCGGATGCCGTCTCCTTCCGTGCGCCTCATCCCCAACAGGATATCGAGGATCCGGCATGGACATCAGCAGCGACGTGCTCCGCAAGCTCAAGAACCGGCGCGAGGGCCACAGCCTCGAGCAGGCCTTCTACATCGACCCCGATCACTACAGGCTCGATCTCGAGACGATCTGGTATCGCGACTGGCTGTTCATCGGCCATGACTGCGAGATCCCGAAGGCCGGCAACTATTTTACCGTGCAGGTCGGCGACTATCCCGTGGTCATCACCCGCGACCGCACGGGGACCGTGCGCGCCCTGCACAATTCCTGCCGCCACCGCGGCTCGCGCGTCTGCACCCAGCACAAGGGGGCCTCGGCCAAGCTCGTCTGTCCCTACCACCAGTGGACCTACGAACTGGATGGCTCGCTGCTCTTCGCCCGCCACATGGCCGAGGATTTCGACAAGAGCCAGCACGGTTTGAAGCGCGTGCACTGCGAGACCGTCGGCGGATACATCTTCATCTGCCTTGCAAACGAGGCGCCGGACTTTTCCGCCTTCCGCAGCCTGGTCGAGCCCTATCTTGCCCGTCACCGCCTCGGCGAGACCAAGGTCGCCTTCGAAAGCACGATCGTCGAGAAGGGCAACTGGAAGCTCGTCTGGGAAAACAACCGCGAGTGCTATCACTGCGCCGCCAACCATCCCGAGCTTTGCCGCACCTATCCCGAGGCGCCGAGCGCCACCGGCGTGCAGGGCGCCAAGGACGATCCCGTCATCGCCGCGCACTGGGAAAAATGCGAGGCGGCGGGCCTGCCGAGCGAATTCCGCATGTCGCCGACCGGCCAGTTCCGCGCGGCCCGCATGCCGCTCATCCAGGATGCCGAGAGCTACACGATGTCCGGCGCCCGCGCCGTCAACCGCCCGCTGTCGAACGACGTGCTGGAAAACCACATCGGCACGCTGCTGCTCTTCCACTATCCGACGACCTGGAACCATGTGCTCGCCGACCATGCCATCACCTTCCGCGTTCTGCCGCTTGGGCCGGAGCTGACGCAGGTCACGACGAAATGGCTGGTCAGCAAGGACGCGGTCGAGGGCGTCGACTACCGCCTTGACGAGCTCACCCATGTCTGGACTGAGACCAACGACCAGGACCGCCGCATCGTCGAGGAAAACGCCTTCGGCATCCGCTCGCCGGCCTACCAGCCCGGCCCCTATTCGCCGGAAGACGAGGGGGGCGTCATGCAGTTCGTCGAATGGTACGTGAACTTCATGGTCGACCGGCTCGACGGCGCCAAGAAGCCGCTCTCGCGGGTGGCATGACATGACGATCGCAAGCCATTTCCGTCATTTCGACGAGCTTCATCCGTGGAACGATCGCCAGCACATGCTGGAATGCATTGCCGCAACGGTGGAGACATCAGACGTGATGACCTTCACCTTCCGGTCCGACCGCGACAACTGGTTCCGATACCTGCCCGGCCAGTTCGTCACGCTGGAAATTCCGGTTGCGCAGGACGATCCCGTCCTGCGCACCTATACGCTCTCCTCGACGCCCTCGCGGCCCTTCTCCGTTTCCGTGACGGTGAAGGCGCAGAAGAGCTCGATCGGGACGCGCTGGATGTTCGACAACCTGAAGCCCGGCATGAAGCTGAAGGCCTTCGGCCCGCTCGGCGACTTCTCCCTCGTGCGCTATCCCGCCGAAAAGTATCTCTTCATCTCGGCCGGCTCCGGCGTCACGCCGATGATGTCGATGACGCGCTGGATGTCGGATTGCGCGCCGCAGTCCGACGTCGCCTTCGTCACCTGCGCGCGCAAGCCGGAGGATCTGCTGTTCAAGGCGGAGCTTGAATGTCTTGCCGCGCAGATGCCGAACCTGACGCTCGGCTTCGTCGTCGAGGGGCACAATCCGCGCGACGGCTGGCACGGATTGCGCGGCCGCATCGATGCCGCCCGTCTCTCGCTGCTCGCGCCGGATTTTCGCGAGCGCACCGTCTTCTGCTGCGGCCCGGAACCTTTCATGCGCGGCGTCAGAGACCTTCTCAAGGTTTGCGGCTTCAACATGGAGCGCTACCACGAGGAGAGCTTCCAGCCGGCCGCAGCGCCCGCCCCGGAGGAGATCGCCATCCGCGCCGGTGCCGGTGAGCACGACGTCGATGCCAATGCCGTTGCGACCGTCACCTTCACCATGGCCGGCAAGGATGCGAAATGCCCGCCCGGCCAGACGATCCTCCAGACCGCCCGGGCGGCCGGCGTGCGCATCGGCGCGGCCTGCGAAGGCGGCCTGTGCGGCACCTGCCGGGTGATGAAGCTCTCTGGGGAGGTGGACATGCGCCACAACGGCGGCATCCTCGACGATGAGATCGAGGAAGGCTACATCCTTGCCTGCTGCTCGCGGCCGGTCGGCGACGTGCAGATCGAGGCGTAGGGGGCGGGCCTGCGCCCGCCGCAAGCGTTTCAGAAATCCTGATAGTTCAGCGGCGTCACCTCCACCAGGCGGCGGCCGACCGTGGTGGTCGCGGTGCCCTTGGCCATGATGCCGGCGCGGACTTCGGCCGTCACGGCGACGGGGAAGGATGCTGTCGCGCCCGAGGCGAGCGTGACGGCGCCGGCCGTCTGTGCGCCGGTGCCGGCTTCGGCCTCGGCCCTTACCGTTGCCTTGAAGCTGCCGCCCGACGGGATGGAGGCGGTGAGCATGGTGTCGACGGGCTCGAAGGGCTTTTCCGGCAGGAGTTCGCCGAAGGCCCAGGCCTTGCCGAGCGCCGCCTTGGTCATCGGCGCGACGTTGACGTCGATATCGGTCAGCGCGCCCTTCACCCGGTAGGGGCAGCGCCGTTTCGAGCAGTTGACGCCGGCGGAGAACTGCCAGAGCGCGTAATTGTCCCAGTTGCCCATCGGGAAGGCGTCCTCGATGCCCGGCTTGTAGCGGGCATACCAGAGCGGCAGGCGCGAGAGGATGCGGTACCTGTCACGGTTGAGGGCGATGAACCGGGCGGTCGAATGGTTGGTGTAGAGCACGGGATAGCGGCCCGTGCGCGTCTTGATGTGTCCGGCAAAGACCTGCGCATCCTCCAGCGACATGTAGTTGTCGGGATCGATGCCTTCGATATCGAGCACCATCATCTCGTCGTCCTGGGGATTGGCATAGTCGAGGAAATGGTTGGCCTGATCGACCGGATTGCCCGGCCGGGCGAGGTGATAGGCGCCCCAGAGCAGCCCTTTCGAGCGGGCGAGCAGCCGGCGGGTCTCGTAGAGTTCGCGGCTCACCGCATATTTGCGCCACATGGTCTTGCAATGCGCCACCGTGTCGCCGCTGTGCTCGCCCTTGCAGCTGAAGCTTTCCGGCAGGCCGTCGGACGCCTTGGAGATGAAGCCGGCAATGCGCGTGTCGGACAGCATTTCCGACCAGTCGATCTCGTTCAGCTCATAGGCATCGATGACGATGGCGTTTTCCGGCTTCTTCCACGGTTCGACGTTCGCGGCGCTTGCTGAAAAGGGCAGGGCGGCCAGCAGGAGAAGGGCGGCCAGGCCGGAAAGATGCTTCGGGTTCATGGACGCTCCTGTTCGATATCGCGCCGGCGCAAGTGCGCATGGTGCGCGAAACATGGTTAACGGATGGCTAACATGCACAAAACCCGGCGTTGAACATTGAATCGCGCGCGAGAAGATCGCATATGGAACGAAAGGGACTTTGGTGCGTTTCGCGTTCAAATTGCCGTTCGAGCAACAGTCGAAAGGCCCTCTCAGGGAGAAGTGTCATGAGATTTCTCAACAAATGCCTGGCGGTCGCCATGTCGGCGCTCTTTGCCGCCACCCCGGTCGTGCCGGCCAGCGCCATGCCGCTTGGGGTTCCGAAGGTGCAGACGACCGCGGCCGGCGGCAACGATGTGCAGCTCGTTCGCGACCATGACCGCCGTATCTGGGTGCGCCGGAATTCCGATCGTGGCTGGCGCGCTGACCGCGGGCGGGGCGACGACGGCTGGCGCCGCGGGCGCAGCTGGAACGACGATCGGGGCTGGCGCGATATCCGCCGCTACCGTGGCCCCGACTACCGTTATCGCGACCGGGATGTGGGCTGGCGTGACCGCGGCGACCGCTACGGCTGGTACCGCGGCCATCGCGGCTACCGCTATCAGCGCCCGGGCTATCGTTATTATGACGGTTACTGGTTCCCGCTTGCCGCCTTCGGCATCGGCACCATCATCGGCGGCGCGATTGCCAACGACCGGACCTATGTCGGCGGTGGTGGCTCGCATGTGAACTGGTGCGCAAACCGCTATCGTTCGTACAGGGCCTACGACAACACGTTCCAGCCCTACAACGGTCCGCGCCGCCAGTGCATCTCGCCCTATAGCTGATAGGGCAATCCTCTCCGAGCCGGCGGTCCCCCGGCTCCTGGAACGGGCTGACCGGTCGTTGAGGCCGGCCGGCCCGTTTCCGTTTCTGGGGCCTCATCGCAAGTTGACGTTTACGTAAAAATCAATAATCTGTGCGCCAGCGGATCGCCCCGCCGAAGCGGGCAGGCGGCCGGAGGAGGATAGAGATGTACAAGGCGCCGGTCGAGGAGATTGCGTTCACGCTGAAGCATGTGGCGGGCCTTGCGCCCGCGCTCGAAGGCGGCCATCTCGGCGATCTCTCGGACGACCTCGTCGATGCCATCCTCTCAGAAGCCGGCCGGTTCGCCACGGAAGCCGTGGCGCCGCTTGCCGAGATCGGCGACAGACAGGGTGCCCGCCTCGCCGATGGCGCGGTGACGATGCCCGACGGCTGGCCGGCGCTCTACAAGGCCTGGGCGGAAGGCGGCTGGAACTCGCTGACGGCTTCGCCCGATTTCGGCGGGCAGGGCCTGCCGCACATGCTGCACGTCGCCGCGCTCGAAATGTGGAACAGCGGCTCCATGGCCTTTGCGATCGGCCCGACGCTGACGATCGGCGCCATCGAGGCGCTGACGGCGCACGGCTCGGACCACCTGAAATCCACCTATCTGCCGAAGATGGTGTCGGGCGAATGGATGGGCTCGATGAACCTCACCGAGCCCCATGCCGGCTCGGATCTCGGCGTGATGAAGACCCGCGCGGAACGCCGTGACGACGGCACCTATCGCCTCTTCGGCCAGAAGATCTTCATCACCTATGGCGAGCATGATTTCACCGACAACATCGTGCATCTGGTGCTTGCCCGTCTGCCGGATGCGCCGGCCGGCACGCGCGGCATTTCGCTCTTCCTCGTGCCGAAGTTCCTGGTCGGCGTGGATGGATCGCTCGGCGCCCGCAACGATGCCTATTGCCATTCCATCGAGCACAAGCTCGGCATCCATGCGTCGCCCACCTGCACGATGATCTACGGCGACGGCCGCTTCGGTGACGAGCCGGGCGCCATCGGCTGGCTGGTTGGCGAGGAGAACCGGGGCCTCGCCTGCATGTTCACCATGATGAACAACGCACGCCTCGCCGTCGGCATGCAGGGCGTGGCGATCGCGGAGGCCGCGACGCAGAAGGCGATCGCCTATGCGAAGGAGCGCACGCAGGGCAAGGCGCCGGGCTGGCAGGGTGGCGACCAGGGTTCGGGCATGAGTCCGATCATCGAGCATCCCGATGTCGCCCGCATGCTCCTGACCATGAAGGTGCTGACCCAGGGCGCCCGCGCCATCACCTATGCCTGCGCCCACGCGGTGGACATGAGCCATGGCGCGGAGGCACGGCACTGGGCCGAGCGCGCCAGCCTGCTCACCCCCATCGCCAAGAGTTTCGCCACCGATGCCGGCGTCGACGTCGCCTCGCTCGGCGTGCAGGTGCATGGCGGCATGGGCTTCATCGAGGAGACGGGCGCCGCCCGCCTCTATCGCGACGCCCGCATCGCGCCGATCTACGAGGGCACCAACGGCATTCAGGCCATCGACCTCGTCACGCGCAAGCTGCCGCTGTCGGACGGCGGCCATGTGCGGGGTTTCGTCGCCGAACTGCGCGAGATTGCCGAAAAGGCCCGTCTTCGGGCAGGCACGGCAAATGCGCCGGATCTCGGCGAAACCGGCGAGCGCCTCGATATTGCCATCGCTGATCTCGAAGCCGCCACCGAATGGTTGCTCGCCACGCTCGCCGCGGGCAGGCAGGCCGAAGCGCTTGCCGGTGCCACGCCCTACCAGCGCCTCTTCGGCCTGGTGCTGACGGGGGCCTATCTCGTCAAGGGCGCGCTTGCCGATGGCGGTGACGGCCGCAACGGCGAACGGGCCGCCCTGTGCCGCTTCGCCGCGGAAAACATCATCGGCGAGACGGCTGCGCTGCGCGACCGGGTGATCTCCGGTGCCGGGAGCCTTGAAGCCGCACGTGTGGTGCTGGGATAGGATGCCGCGATCGAACCGATAGGACTACGGCAGAGGGGGCGGCCCCGTACGATTGCCATCCGGCGAAGGAAACCGATACCCATGACCGACCACATCCTGATCGAGCACCCGGAAAACGCGCCGGGCGTCCAGGTGATCCGCCTCAACCGCCCCGACAAGAAGAACGCCATCACCCGCGCCATGTACCAGGCGATGACCGACGCGCTGAAGGCCGGCAATGCGGATGACAGCGTGCGCGCCACCGTCTTCCTCGGCTCGGAAGGCTGCT
Organism: Shinella sp. HY16; assembly: GCF_028534175.1. NCBI lineage: Bacteria > Pseudomonadati > Pseudomonadota > Alphaproteobacteria > Hyphomicrobiales > Rhizobiaceae > Shinella > Shinella sp. HY16. Next base: position 770,860 of record NZ_JAHYXL010000001.1, read on the forward strand.
TTTCCGCCGGCAACGATCTCAACGATTTCCTCGCCTTCGCAATGGGCGGCACGATGGGGCGCGAGGTGGTCGATTTTCTCCATGTGCTCGCTGCGCACGGCAAGCCGCTGGTCTCCGGCGTCGACGGTCTGGCGATCGGCATCGGCACGACGATCCATCTGCACTGCGACCTCACCTATGCCTCGATCCGCACCGAGTTCCGCACGCCCTTCGTCGACCTGGCGCTGGTGCCGGAGGCGGCGTCCAGCCTTCTCGCCCCCCGCCTGATGGGCCACCAGCGGGCCTTCGCGCTGCTGGCTGCGGGGGAGGGCTTCTCCGCCACCGCAGCGCGGGAGGCGGGCCTCGTCTATGCCGTCGTCGAGCCCGCCGCGGTGGAGCGCGACACGCTCGCCGCCGCCGTGCGCCTTGCCGCCAAGCCGCCGAAGGCGCTCGCCATCGCCCGCACCCTTATCCGGGGCGACGGCGCGGATGTGGCAAGGCGGATCGACGAGGAGGCCGAACATTTCGCGGCGCAGTTGAAGAGCCCGGAAGCCCGCGCCGCCTTCGAAGCCTTCATGGCCCGTCGCTAGAACCGGTCCTGAAAGCGGGAACCGCTCTTCCACCTGGAAAACCGGCAGATTGGTGGGTTGGAGCGCCTTTCGGCACCTCCCGATCCGGGCGATTTTCCGCACCCCGTTCCGCAGGCACCGGTTGCACCCCATTTGTGGTCTGTCAATTTTAACGGCGCCTTAAACACGTTTTCCTATTGTGCGGCATTCTCCGGCGTCCAGCCGGCGGCCGCATGATGCGCCCGATTTTCCGCCTTCCGGCATGCCGTTCAGCATCGCGTCCCCGCCGTTTCCGGCGCGGCGCCCCAGAGAACATCGCCCATGGCCAAGCGCTCCAATCTGATGACGCGCATTCTCGTTGTCGCGTCCCTCGTCGTCGTTGCCGCCTTCACCGGCTTTTCCCTCTATATCGACAGCCTGCAGCGCAGCGTCCTGACGAATTCCGTCGAGGAAAGCATCGACAGTTCCGGCAAACAGGCCGCCCAGAGCATCGCCAACTGGCTGAATGCCCGCGTCTCGCTGACCGAGATGGCCGGCAATGCCGCCGGCAAGGCCGTGGATGCGACGGGCATCGAAGCCGTGTTGCAGAATGACGTTCTCGTCAGCCAGTTCATGACCACCTATGTGGGCGACGAGACGGGCCTCTTCACCCAGTGGCCGAAATCGGAGATGCCCGAGGGGTACGATCCGCGCAAGCGCCCGTGGTATCAGGATGCCGTCAAGGCAAACGGCAGCGTGCTGACCGAGCCCTATATCGACGCTTCCACCAACGACCTGATCATCAGCGCCGCGACACCCGTCAAGCACGACGGCAAGCTGCTGGGCGTCGCCGGCAGCGACTTCTCGTTGAAGTCCCTCGTCGACATGGTCAATTCGGTCGATCTCGGCGGCACGGGCTTCGCCTTCCTCGTCAGCAAGAACGGCCAGATCCTCGTGCACCAGGACAAGGCGCTCGTCACCAAGACGCTCACCGATGCTTTCCCCGAGACAACGCCGGCCATCGGCGGCGGCATCACGCACACGACCTATGCCGGCAAGCCGGTGCTCGTCTCCTTCGTGCCGGTCACCGGTCTGCCGTCGGTCGAATGGTATCTCGGTTTCACCATTGACAGCGGCATGGCCTATGCGGCGATCGACCAGTTCCGCATCGCCGCGACGATCGCCACGATCCTTGCCGTCGTCGTCATGATGGGCTTCCTTGCCACCGTGCTCTCCCGCCTCGTCGTGCGCCCGGTCAAGGATATGACATCGGCCATGGACAAGCTCGCCGCGGGTGACGTCCGCACGGATATTCCCGGTGAGAACCGCACCGACGAGATCGGCCGCATGGCTGCTGCCGTCGCGGTCTTCCGCGACAATGCCATCGAGCGCACCCGTCTTGAAAACGCTGCGGAAGAAGGCCGCGTGCTCTCCGAAAGCGAGCGCCGCGAGCGCGAAGCCGTCAAGGCGCGCGAAGCCGGCGAGATCCAGCACGCCGTCGAGGCGCTTGCGGACGGCCTCGGCCGTCTTGCCGAGGGCGATCTTGCCCACCGTATCGAAAAGCCCTTCGTCGGCCATCTCGATCGCCTGCGCACCGACTTCAACCACTCGCTCACCAAGCTCCACACGGCAATGACGACGGTCGGCCAGAACGCCCGCGCCATCGATGCCGGCGCCACGGAAATCCGCTCGGCCGCCGACGATCTCGCCCGGCGGACCGAACAGCAGGCCGCCTCCGTGGAGGAAACCGCCGCCGCACTGGAAGAGATCACCACGACGGTGAAGGATTCCACGCGCCGCGCGGAAGAAGTCGGCTCGCTCGTCTCGCGCACCCGTCAGGGCGCGGAAAAGTCGGGCGACGTCGTCCGCCGCGCCGTCTCGGCCATGCAGGGCATCGAAAAGTCCTCGCACGAGATTTCCAACATCATCGGCGTCATCGACGACATCGCCTTCCAGACCAACCTTCTCGCGCTCAATGCCGGCGTGGAAGCGGCCCGGGCAGGCGAGGCGGGCAAGGGCTTTGCCGTCGTCGCACAGGAGGTGCGCGAGCTCGCCCAGCGCTCGGCCAACGCGGCCAAGGAGATCAAGGCGCTGATCACCGCCTCCGGCGAGCAGGTCCGCTCCGGTGTTTCCCTCGTCGACGAGACGGGCGCCGCGCTGGAAGCCATCGTGCGCGAGGTGCAGGAGATCAACGGCCATGTGAACGCCATCGTGCTTGCCGCGCGCGAACAGTCGACGGGCCTGCAGGAGATCAACACTGCGGTCAACACGATGGACCAGGGCACGCAGCAGAATGCCGCCATGGTGGAGGAGCAGACCGCCGCCAGCCACGGCCTTGCCGGCGAGGCAGCCGCACTCTCCGCGCTGCTCGCCCAGTTCAAGCTTGGCTCGGGCGGTGCCGGCTACGCCGCAACGCCGGCACGCCGCGCGGCTTGAGGCATAGGGAACCATGGAAAGGCCCGGGAGCGATCCCGGGCCTTTCTCTTTTTTGGCCACTTCTTGCCGTGCGGCCGATGGCGCTCCATCTATAGGCGACCCGAACGCAGTTCAGATAGCAGAGGCAGAAAATGGTTGAATTACAGGGACGTACGGCCGTCATCACCGGCGCGGGCCGCGGCTTGGGAGCGGCGCTTGCAATGTCCCTTGCGCAAGCGGGGTGCGAGCTCATCCTGTGCGGTCGCACCCTGGCGGCGGTTGAGCGCGTCGCGGAGACCGTCTGGCAGGCAACGGGCGCCCGTCCGACCTGCATCGAGGTCGACCTTGCCAGCAGCGAAAGCGTGCAGCGCGGCGTCGAGGCGATCAACCGGTTGCAGCGTGGTGTCGATCTCCTCGTGAACAACGGCGCGATGTGGCTGGGGGCGAGCGACGAGCCGCACAGGGCGGAAGACGTGCTGAGCACCGTCAATTCCGCCGTTACCGGTACGTTTCTGTTCACGCAGGGCCTCTTGCCGCTGCTGCGGCAGTCCAGCCATCCCGATATCGTGACGATCGGCTCGATCAGTGGCTTGCCGAATGCGCTCATGCGGGATGTGTCCGTGCCCTTCTACGCCGCAAAGCGCGCCCAGGCTGCCATCGCGGAGGGGCTGCAGCAGATGCTGGCGGGAACGCCCCTGCGCTCCATCGTGGTGCACCCGCCCTATCTCGATGACGTTCAGCCGGGTTCGCCGGAATGGGCTGCGGTGGCCGAGCGGGCGAAGGGCGCGCGCGGCACCACGCGGGATGTGGTCGAAGCCGTGCTCTTCGCCGTCACGCGCCCGCGCCACGTCTCCCTCTCCATCGTGCTGGACGCGGACGATGGCGGGGTGTTCGCCACGCAGGTCGATTGAACGAGGCCTACTTCTCCAGCACCGCCACCGCCTCGACATGGGCCGACCAGAAGAACTGGTCGATCGGTGTCACGAGGCGGATGCGGTAGCCGGCGGCGGTGAGGATCGCGAGGTCGCGGGCAAGGCTCACGGGATTGCACGAGACGGCGACAATGGTCTTGACGCCGGAGCGGGCAAGCTCCTTGCACTGGTCCTCCGCCCCGGCGCGCGGCGGATCGAAGACCACGGCGTCGAACACCTTCAGCTCGGAGGCCATCAGCGGGCGGCGGAAGAGATCGCGCCGCTCCAGCGTCACCGGCTTCAGGCCCTGCGTGTTGCGTGCGGCCTGGTCGAGCGCCTTCAGCGCCTTTTCCTCGCCTTCCACCGCATGCACCTTGGCCTGCCGGGCGATACGCAGCGCGAAGGTGCCGGAGCCGGCGAAGAGATCGGCGACGCGCTTGGCCTTGCCGAGCGCGGCCAGCACCAGCTCGGCCATGGCGTCCTCGGCCGGTTTCGTCGCCTGGGTGAAGCCGCCGGCGGGCGGGAAGACGCGCACGCCGGAGAAATCGATCACCGGCTTCTGCGGCTCGATGAGGATTTCGCCGTCGCTGGAAACCCGGGCAATGCCGCGCAGTGACAGGACGCATTGGGTAACGGCGCGCCGCTCCTTGTCGCCCACCTTCTTCACGCCCTCGAAGGCAAGGTCGAGGCCGGAAAGGGTTTCGAGCACGGTTACGCGGAAGGGCTCGGCCGAGGTGGCAATGGCGGCGGCCACCCGGCGGACCGCCTCCAGCATGGACATGATGCCGTCGCTCGAAATCGGACAGTGGTCGATGGAGACGATGTGGTGGCTGCCGGCCTGGTTGAAGCCGAGCAGCATCTCCTTTTCCGTCCGGCGTGCGGTGAAGACGACGCGGCGGCGTTCACCCGGCCGGGCGATGACGAGCGGGGCGACCTCGGGCGTCAGGCCCTTGCTCTTCAAAGCATGAACGACGAGGTCGCGCTTGAAGTCGTGGTAGAGCGCATCGGAGGCGTGTTGCAGCGTGCAGCCGCCGCAGGTGCCGTTCTTGCCGTCGGGGCCGAAATGTGCGCAGGCCGGTTCCACCCGCTCGGGCGAGGCGACCGACATGGACATGACCGTGCCGTGGTTCTTGACGCGCGCGACGGCGACCGTCTCGCCCGGCAGGGTGAAGGGCACGTAGACCGGGCCACCGGCTGCCTCCGCAATACCGTCGCCGCCGCTGCCGAGCCGGGCGATGGTGAGCGTTTCCGTCGTCATGGCTTGCGGCCTCCCAGAAGAAACTCCACATTTCCGTCGCCGCCGGCGATCGGTGAGGGAATGAGGCCGAGGCTCTGCCAGCCCATGTCCTCGACGAGCCAGCGCTCCAGTTCGGCCGCAACAGCCGGCGCGCTGTCCGGGTCTTTCAGCAGGCCCGCCTTGCTGATCGCCTCGCGCCCGGCCTCGAACTGCGGCTTGACGAGCAGCACGCAGAAGGCGCCGGGCTCGGCGAGCGAGAGGGCCGGCGGCAGCGCCAGTTTCAGCGAGATGAAGGAAACGTCGGAGACGACGCCGCCGATGGTACGATCGTCGAGATGGTCCGCGTCGAGCACGCGGGCGTTGAGGCCCTCGTGGCTGGTGACGCGGGCATCCGCCATGAGCCGCGGGTGAAGCTGGTCGTGGCCTACGTCGACCGCGACGACGTGGCTTGCGCCGCGCTCCAGCAGGATCTCGGTGAAGCCGCCGGTGGAGGCGCCGATGTCGAGGCAGTCAAGGCCCGCGGGATCGAACCCGAAGGTCTCCAGCGCGGCCTTCAGTTTCAGCGCCGCGCGCGAGACATAGGCCTGGGCGGGATCGTCGATCTCGATGGTGACGGAGGGGGAAAAGCTCGAACTCGGCTTGGTGACGACGCGGCCGTTGACGCGCACGGTGCCGCGCGTGATGGCGTCGCGCGCCCGCGAGCGGCTGGCGACAAGGCCGGCATTCAGCAGGAGCTGGTCGAGGCGGATGGTTTCTGTAGTTTGGGACATCGCCTCTCATGACGCCTCACGCCCCGGGTGGCAAGCCCCATACGGTGTGTTGCGCCCGGCAAGGCTCGCTGGAACAGATGAAAACCCTAAAACTGTTGAGCTATATTCATCGCTCCTTAAATTATGACAATTAGCATTTGTTAAGCATAAGCCGGCATGACGACGGCGCCTTGTCCCATGACCCCCGAGCAGGGGGCATCCACAAATTCCCATGAACGAGCGGCCCGCCCGGTGCGGGCGCAAGGAGCATGTATGACCTTTCGTCTGTCACACCGCATCGGCCTGATGGCGCCGATTGCTGTCGCGGGCATCCTTCTCATCGTCGGCATTTTCGAAGTCGAAAAGCGCATCTCCGACGACTACCGTGTCACCGTCGAGCGCCATCGCAGCGCCGACGCGCAGCTGCGGGTGCTGGAGACCGAGCTCCTGCAGAACCGGCGGGCGGAGAAGGACTTCCTGCTGCGACGGGACGAGAAATACACCGCCGCCCACAAGGAGATTTCCGCGCGGGCGGAGAAGACGCTTGCCACGCTCGACGGCCTCATCGAAGCGCCGGCGACCCGTGCGGACCTCCAGGCGATCTCGGAAGGGTATGCGGCCTACCGCAAGAGTTTCGCAACGCTCGCCGATGCGAGCATTGCGCTCGGGCTTGATCCGTCGTCCGGGCGGGAAGGCGCCATGCGGTCGGCCGTGCATTCGATCGAGGAGCTGCTGAAGACCGTCGACGACAAGGGCCTCCAGGTCAGCATGCTGATGATGCGCCGCCACGAGAAGGACTTCATCATGCGCCGCGACGCGAAGTACGTCGCCAGGCATGCCGAGGAGCGCGCGGCTTTTGCCAGCGCGCCGGTGGACAGGTTCGGCGGTGCCGCAAACCAGGCGACCATCCTCAAGGCGCTGGACACCTACGGCAAGGCTTTCGAGGACTATGCGGCGATTGCCGAGACCGAGGCTGCAGCCAGCGCCGGTGTCTCCGGGGCCTTTGCCGCCATCGAGCCGTTCTTCGACCGGGTATCGGCCGCCATCGCCTCGGACAAGGCGAAGGCCGAGTCGGAAAGCGCAAGCGCCCTGGAGACGACGCACAGGATCGCGATCGTCGCGATCCTTGCGGCCATCGCGGCGATCGCCGCCACGGTCCTTCTCATCGGCCGTTCGATTTCCCGCCCGATCGTCGCCACTACAAAGGCGATGACGCAGCTTGCCGGCGGTGACACCGCCTCGGCCATCCCTTTCGCCAGCCGCCGGGATGAAATCGGCCAGATGGCCAGCGCGGTCGAGGTTTTCCGTCAGGCGGCCATCGCCAATCGCCGTCTGGAAGCGGAAGCCGCGGAGAACCGTTCTCGTGCCGAGGCCGAGCGTGTCCGCCTGCAGGACGAGGCCGAAGCTTCGGCGCAGGCGCGTCTGCAGCAGGCCACCTCGGGGCTTGCCGGCGGCCTGCGCCGCCTTGCGTCCGGCGATCTCAGCTTCCAGCTGACCGAACCCTTCGCGCCCGATTTCGAACAGCTGCGCCATGACCTGAACTCGGCCGTCGCGCAGCTTGGCGAAACGCTCGGCTCCGTCGCGCTCTCCAGCACCTCCATCGACGACGGTTCGCGCGAGATCAGCGAGAGCGCCGACGATCTCTCCAAGCGTACGGAGCAACAGGCCGCCTCGCTGGAGGAAACGGCCGCAGCACTCGACGAGATCACGGCCAATGTCGCGAGTTCGACGAAGCGGGCGGAAGAGGCGCGCAGCGTCGCCAGCGAGGCGAACCGCAGCGCTCTGAAATCCGGCGAGATCGTTGCCGGCGCGGTCGAGGCGATGAAGCGCATCGAGACGTCGTCCAGCAGGATTTCCAACATTCTCGGTGTCATCGACGAGATCGCCTTCCAGACCAACCTGCTCGCCCTCAATGCGGGTGTCGAGGCGGCGCGCGCGGGCGAGGCCGGTAAGGGTTTCGCCGTCGTGGCGCAGGAGGTGCGGGAACTTGCACAGCGCTCGGCGCAGGCAGCACGCGAGATCAAGGAGCTGATCCGCAATTCGGCCGCCGAAGTGGAGGGCGGCGTGCGGCTGGTACAGGATACGGGTGCTTCGCTGGAGGCGATCGGCATGCATGTCGCCACCATCAACCAGCACATGGATGCCATCGCGATTTCCGCCCGCGAGCAGTCCGTCGGCCTCAGCGAGGTGAACACGGCCGTCAACCAGATGGACCAGGTCACGCAGCGCAACGCCGCCATGGTCGAGGAGGCGAATGCTGCCAGCGCATCGCTTGCCAACGAGGCGGTGCGCCTGCGCGATCAGATTTCCCGCTTCGTCCTGCCTGGCGCGGCGCGCGAACTCCGGGCCGTGCACCGCACGATGGAGACGGCCGCGCGCCCAGGTCACCGGCCGGTGGCGGTCTCCCGCGGCAACACGGCCCTCGCGCAGGAATGGACCGAATTCTGATCTCTGCCTGAACGACAGGAAAGCGCCCCGGCCCATCCGCCGGGGCGTTTTGTTTTCAGCGGGAGACTGAGGGCGGAGATGCGACTATTCGCGGCGCCCACCCTGACAGCCGTCCGGCGGAGGGTCTGAAAGATGGTGGAGGCAATGCCGGAAGCGGGGGCCGGTATCCTGCTCCTGAAGCCAAGCCGCACATAGTCGGCATCCTCTGCGTCAACCTTGGTTGACGGAAATCGAATCGTCAACTAATGTTGACGCATGGTCGATCTCGAAAAGCTGCCCGATCCCGAAGATCCGGAAAACGCCTTTGCGGCGGTGATTGCGCTTCGTCGCCTCGCGGACGGGCTGGAGCGGCGGACGGTGCGATCGGCCTTGAAGCAGGGCTGGTCGTGGGCGCGGATCGCGCAGGCGCTCGGCGTCACCAAACAGGCCGCCCACAAGCGGCTTTCGGATATCGCCGCGGGCGACGATCCCGCATAGGAGGTTTTGTGTTCGACCGGATCAAGGAACGCTTTCAAAGCATGGGCACGATCAAGGCCCTTTGTGAACAGGCGGAACAGCATGCAAGGCAGGACCAGCAGAAGGAGCCCGGCGCGGAGCATTTCCTGCTCGCGGCGCTCGATCTGCCGGATGGCTCCGCCCGCCGCGCCTTCGAGGCGATCGGCGCCGATCCCGATGCGTTTCGTCCCGCCATCGCGCGCCAATATGCGGATGCGCTGAAAATGCTGGGGCTTCCCGCCGGGCTTGCCGCGGGCCTGACGGAACCGGAGCCGGCACCCGCGCAGCATGCCGTCTTCGACGCCGCGCCCTCCGGCAAGGCGGTCATGCAGACGCTGGCGGAAGGGCGGGGCAGCCACAACCCGCTGCTTGGCGCCCATGTCGTTGCGATCGTTGCCGCCATGCCGCATGGCGTTGCGGCCCGTGCCTTGCGGGCGATGGACATCGACGCCAAGGCCCTTCAGGCTGCGGCGGACCGCATCCTGGGCAGCCAATAGGGCAATCCCCGCAAACGCGCGGCGCAGATTGCGCCGCACTTTCTTTAAAACAGTGAGGGAGAGCGTTTTGCGCTGCCGGAAACAGCGGAAAAGCCGCGGAGATCAGCCGGCGACGCCCACGCCGACAGCCTTCTGGCCGAGGGCCTGGAAGACCGTGGAGACGATGCCGGCACGGTCGAGGCCCGCCTTGGCATACATCGCCTCGGGCTTGGCCTGTTCCATCCAGATATCCGGCAGCACCATCGGGCGCACCTTCAGGCCATGGTCGAGCAGGCCTTCGAGCGCCAGGAACTGCAACACATGGCTGCCGAAACCGCCGATGGCGCCTTCCTCGATGGTGATCAGCACCTCGTGGTGGCGGGCAAGCTGGCGGATCAGGTCGTGGTCGAGCGGCTTGGCGAAGCGCGCATCGGCGACCGTCGTGGACAGGCCGGCCGCATCGAGGTCCTCGGCGGCGAGCAAACAGTCGGCCAGTCGCGTGCCGAAGGAGAGGAGAGCCACCTTGGAGCCCTGCTTGACGACGCGGCCCTTGCCGATCTGAAGGATCTCGCCGCGAACAGGCATGTCGACGCCGACGCCCTCGCCGCGCGGATAGCGGAAGGAGAGCGGGCCCTCGTCATAGGCGGCGGCGGTGCGCACCATATGCTTCAGTTCCGCCTCGTCGGCGGCTGCCATCACCACGAAGCCGGGCAGGGTGGCGAGATAGGTCGTGTCGAACGAGCCGGCATGGGTCGGCCCGTCGGCGCCGACGAAACCGGCGCGGTCGATCGGGAAGCGCACGGGCAGGCCCTGGATGGCGACGTCATGCACCACCTGGTCGTAGCCGCGCTGCAGGAAGGTGGAATAGAGCGCGCAGAACGGCTTGTAGCCTTCGGAGGCAAGGCCGGCCGCAAAGGTCACGGCATGCTGCTCGGCAATGCCGACATCGAAGATGCGGGCCGGATAGGCCTTGGCGAACTTGTCGAGCCCGGTGCCGGACGGCATGGCGGCGGTGATGGCGAGGATCTTCTCGTCGAAGCCCGCCTCCTGCACCAGCGCCTCGGCGAAGACGGAGGTATAGGCGGGGGCGTTCGGCTTTGCCTTCGCCTGCGTGCCGGTGATGACGTCGAAGGTGTTGACGCCGTGATACTTGTCGGCGGCAGCTTCCGCCGGCGGATAGCCCTTGCCCTTCTGGGTAACGACGTGGATCAGCACCGGACCCTTGGAATTGTCGCGCACATTGCGCAGCACGGGCAGGAGATGCTCGAAGGAATGGCCGTCGATCGGGCCGATATGGTAGAAACCCATCTCCTCGAACAGCGTGCCGCCGGTGACATAACCGCGCGCGTGCTCCACGGCGCGGGTGATCGCCCGGTCGACCTTCTTGCCGAGATAGGCCGTCAGTTTCTTGCCGAGATCGCGGAAGCCCATATAGGTGCGCCCGGAGGCGAGGCGTGCGAGATAGGCGCTCATCGCGCCGGTCGGCGGGGCGATCGACATGTCGTTGTCGTTGAGGATGACGATGAGGCGGGCATCGAGCGCACCGGCATTGTTCAGCGCTTCATAGGCCATGCCGGCGGACATCGCGCCGTCGCCGATGACGGCGATGACGTTGCGGTGCTCGCCGGAAAGGTCGGCCGCGACGGCCATGCCGAGGCCGGCGGAAATCGACGTCGAGGAATGCGCCGCGCCGAAGGGGTCGTATTCGCTCTCTGCGCGTCGGGTGAAGCCGGACAGGCCGTCCTCCTGGCGCAGCGTGCGGATGCGCTCGCGCCGGCCGGTAAGGATCTTGTGCGGATAGCACTGGTGGCCGACGTCGAAGATCAGCCGGTCCTTCGGCGTGTCGAAGACCTTGTGGATGGCGATGGTCAGCTCCACCACGCCAAGGCCAGCACCCAGATGTCCACCGGTGCGCGAGACGGCATCGACCATTTCGGCGCGCAGTTCGCTGGCAAGCTGCGGCAGGTCACGGTCGTCCACGGCCTTCAGGTCCGCGGGAATGCGAACCTTGTCGAGCAGGGGGGTGGCGGGTGCTTGGGTCACTCTCATGCCTCGTGTTCTCGCCCGTGTGCCCTGGCTCCGTTGCGGAACCCGGCCCGGACATGCGGTCTCATGCCGCGCTCACCTGTCACATGCAGAATGCGGCGCGCGATTTCAACCGTTTCAGCAAGTCTAGAGCGTATTTCGCCGGATTGATACCGCGCAAACCGACGCATTCCCGCGTTCTCCCGGGCAATTGGGGCATTTTGCGGACACGAGGTGCTCGCAGTCACGCTGTCGTGATTCCCCTAGGCCCTTTTCGCCCGCGGCTTGGCGCGGGAAGCCTGGTTCAGCGCCACCGCGGCGCGTATGAGCGCCTTCAGGGCGTCCTCGCGGATGGCCTCGCCCTCGCGGAAGTCAATGGCGCGGCGGGTATTGCCCTCCAGGCTGGAATTGAAGAGGCCTGCCGGGTCCTCCAGTGCGGCGCCTTTGGCAAAGGTCATCTTCACGACGGCCTTGTAGGTCTCCCCGGTGCAGACGATGCCGTCATGCTCCCAGACCGGCACGCCACGCCATTTCCATTCCTCGACGATATCGGGGTCGGCCGCCTTGACCAGCGCGCGCAGCCGGGCGAGCGTTTCGCCCCGCCAGTCGGCAAGTTCGGCAATGCGCGCGTCGATCTGCGCGGAAGGGGTGGCCGTCTCGCTTTTCGTCTCGTCCATGGTCGTCGTCTCCTTCGTCACAGGCGCTCGCCCGGCAGCCGGCTCGCCTGCGCGATCCAGTCGGCAAGCGGCGTCTTGTCGAGATCGTCGCCCTCCTGGATATGGAAATAGCGCGTTTCAGGGGTTTTCGAGGCGACCGGCGGCACCGGATCGAGTGACGTGCCGCGAAAGAAGGTCAGCTTGATGTATTTCGCAAAGCAATGGTAGCTGAGAAACCAGCCGTCTCCCTCGATGCCATAGAACGGCGAGTTCCATTTCACGGCCTTGTGGACGTCGGGCACTGCCTTCGCGATCAGCGCGTCGAGCTTGCGGCCGACATCGCTCTTCCAGCCCGGCATCGCCGCGATATAGGCCTGGATCGGGCCGTCGCCATAACCTTTGGCGATCTGCGGATTGCCACCGGAAAGGAGTTTGGGGTCCCCGGTCATCGCAGGCCCTCCGGGCTGCGTCGCCGCGCCAGATAGGGCAGGGCGAAGAGATAGAGCCCGCTTGCGAGCAGCAGGATGAGCGGAAAGAGCGCGAGAAGGCCGATCCAGAGGGCCGGGTTCTCCTGCGTCATGGCCGCGATGTTGATCAGCACGGCGACGGTGAAGACGATCGAGAGCCAGCGGTGTATCTGCCGGATCCGTATGTTCCAGTTCATGGTTGCCTCCTCGCAACGGTGAAGGGGGTGCCCGCCGATCAGTCCAGATCGCTCAGGACACGGTCGAGATTGTCGAGGAACCGCGGCCAGCCGGCCTGCGCGCCCTGGAAGTAACGTGGCTGGTCCGGTTTGAAGCCGGTCTGTTCCATGCGCAGGGTCGTGCCCGCGCCGACCGGCGTCAGCGTCCAGGTGACGACGCTCTTCAGGCGCGAATCGCCCCAGGTGTAGGAAAGGCTGCGGTGCGGCTCGACCTCCAGCACCTCGCAGTTCACCGAGCCCCATTCCGCCTGGAAATCGAAGCGGTGACCGACACTGGCCGCAAAATCGGTCTCCATCAGCCATTCGGCGATGAGATGGGGCTGGGTCAGCGCGCGCCAGATCTTTTCCGGCGGATGGGGAATTTGCCGTTCCAGGACGACGGAAAGCGTTTCTGTCATTGATCCATTCTCTTCAGGAGGTCTTCCAGGCGATCGAACCGGCTCTGCCAGAAGCCGGCCATCTGGCTCGTCCAGTCGACGAGCGGGGCGAGCGCATCGAGCTGTGCGCTGTAATGCGTCTGCCGGCCCTCGTGCCGGTCGCGCACCAGGCCCGCCTGCTTGAGCAAAGCGAGATGTTTGGAAACGACCGGCTGGGAAACGCCGGCCTGCGCCGTCAGCGCCCCCACCGTCTTCTCCCCCTCGCGGCACAGCCGCTCGAACAGCGCCCGGCGAGTGGGATCCGCAAGCGTGCGGAAGAGCGCGTCGTGTGCTTCGGCCACGTTGATCCATACCTCGATAGCTATGGATTTTCTATAGCCGTATGGCTATGAATAAGTCAAGATGGGCACGAGGAGCCGAAAACCATCGGCTCGGCTCACTCGAACATATGCCCGCTCATCTATAGGTCAGCCGGCCGGCAGCGGTGTGAACTCCTCCTCGTCACCGGGTACTATGTCGAAGCGACCGGCGCGCCATTCCTCCTTGGCCTGCTCGATTCGCTCCTTGGAGGAGGAGACGAAGTTCCACCAGATAAAGCGTTTCGAGCCGAGCGCCGCGCCGCCGAAGAGCATGATGTGACAGCCCTGCGGGCCGGCCTTCAGCGTGATCGCATCGCCGGGACGGAAGACGAGCAGTTGGTCGGGTGCAAAGACGTCGCCGGCGACATCCAGCGTGCCGGACAGTACGTAGACCGCCCGCTCCTCCCAGTCTGCCGCAAGCGGTGCGGCGGCACCGGGCGCCAGCGTCAGGTCGGTGTAGAGCGTCTGCGTCGGAACGGCGACCGGCGATGCATAGCCCTCGTAGGAGCCGATGATGGTGCGTCCGGTGATGCCGTCCGCCGAAAAGGCAGGAAGCTCCGCCTTGGTCGTGTGGGCGAAGACGGGGGCGATCTCCTCGTGGCTGTCCGGCAGCGCGAGCCAGGTCTGCAGGCCGGAGATCGACTGCGGCTTGCCGCGCAGGTTCTCCGGCGAGCGCTCCGAATGCACGATGCCGCGCCCTGCCGTCATCAGGTTCACGTCGCCGGGCGCGATGACCATTTCGGTGCCGAGGCTGTCGCGGTGCTTGATCTCGCCGTCGAAGAGATAGGTGACGGTGGACAGCCCGATATGCGGATGCGGCTTGACGTCGATGGCCTCACCCGCGCGCAGCAGCGCCGGGCCCATGCGGTCGAAGAAGATGAACGGCCCGACGAGCCGGCGCTTGGCCGTCGGCAGCGCCCGCCGCACTTCCAGCCCGCCGATATCGCTCGTGCGCGGAATGATCAGATGCTCCAGCGCATCGCACGCCGCCGCATCACCGGCCTCCGGGTCCTTTCCGGGAAAGAAACTCATGGCGCCCTCCTGTCGTTGCCGTGTGACCCACATGCTAGCGGGCGGGGAGGGGCGTGGATAGGGCGGCGGGCGTTGACGGTGTGTCGCCGGGTTCGGCTGCTTGCCGATGTCGGGGAGCACCGCCCCGCCTCGCGAGCGGCGCAATGCGCCTCCCTGCTCACGGGGATTTTTCCAGAGGCAGGGACGGCGCCGGACTAGAGGCTCATGCCCCGTCGAGCGGCTCGGTGCCCTGCGGCTTGCCGGCGCGGTCGAGGCGGATCTTTTCGATGCGGTTCTCGGCGGCCGAGAGCAGCGTCTCGCAATGCTTCTTCAGCGCCTCGCCGCGTTCGTAGTTCTCGATGGAGCGGTCGAGCGGCACGTCGCCGCGCTCGAGGGCGGCGACGATCTTTTCCAGCTCCTCCACGGCCTGTTCGAAGGAGAGGGCGGAGACGTCGGGGGTGGTGGCGTTGGTCATGGTCAGCCTCTCATCAGGCGGTAGATATGGGTGGCGGCGGATTCGGCGAGGCCCGTGAGGTCGTAGCCGCCTTCCAGCAGGCTGACCACCCGGTTGTTCGCCGATTTTTCGGAAAGTTCCATCAGCTTGGCGGTCGCCCAGTCGAAATCGTCGGCAACGAGGTTGATCTGCGCCAGGGGGTCACGGTGGTGCGCGTCGAAGCCGGCGGAGATGATGATGACATCCGGCCGGAAATCGGCGACGCGCGGCAGGACGCGCGACCTGAAGGCATCGCGGAAATGGTCGCTGCCGTCGTTCATCGAAAGGGGCGCGTTGACGATGTTGCCGGCGCCTGTCTCGTCCTTCGCGCCGCTGCCGGGATAGAGCGGCATCTGGTGCGTCGAGCAGAACAGTACCGACGGGTCGTTGAAGAAGATGTCCTGCGTGCCGTTGCCGTGATGCACGTCCCAGTCGACGATGGCGACGCGCTCGGCGCCGTGCGCCTTCTGGGCATGGCGGGCGGCGATGGCGGCGTTGTTGAAGAAACAGAAGCCCATCGCCTTGTCGCGTTCGGCGTGGTGGCCGGGCGGGCGGGCGACGACGAAGGCGTTGTCGGCCTTGCCGGTGAAGACGGCGTCGACCGCCGCGATGGCGCCGCCGATGCCGGTCAGTGCCGCCTGCAGCGTCGCGGGGCTCGCATAGGTATCGGCCTCGACCTGGGCGATGTCCTCCTCGGGCATGGCGGACATGACGGCGGTGAGGTGCCGCTCGGGATGGGCGAGCAGGACGAAATCCTCGTTCGCCTGCGGCGCCTTCTCGCGCAGGAGCGGCGAAAAGCGCTCGTGCTCCAGCGCAAGATTGATCGCCCGGATGCGGTCCGACCGCTCCGGGTGGCCCTCCGGCGTATGGTGCTCGAGGAAGATCGGGTTCTCGAAGAGACACGTCGTCATGGCCGGAAGCTACCCATTGCGGTTCGCGAGGTCCACGGGAAATGGGCCGGTGTCCACGGCTTTTCAACCGTCAGGGCGCAAGAAGCAGTTTTCCGGCGCGCGCGGGATCGTCCTGCCGGGCGAGTGCGGCGGAAAGGTCGGAAAGCGCGAAGACGCGGTCGACGGCCGAGCCGAGAAAGCCGGCGCGGATGCCAGCAAAGCTGCGTTCGAAGGCTGCTTCGATCGCCGCGCGCGGCGCCGAATGCACCCAGCCGCGCAGCCAGAGGAAGGAGAAGGCCACCGCCTCGCGCCGGTTCGCCACCAGCGCCGGGTCGAGCTGTGCGCCGCTCAGCGCGCCATACTGGATGAAGGCGCCGCCGTCGCGGATCTGCCGGAACAGCGCGTTGCCGGGCTCTCCGCCGACCGCGTCGAGCACCGCATCGAGCGGCGGGGCGGCAAGGGGGACGATCTCGCCGGCAAACGTCTCCGCCAGCCGCGCCGCGCTCGCCGGGCTGCGCACGAGGGCGACAGGCCGGAAGCCGGCCTCGGCCAGCAGCACCAGCAGCATGCGCCCGATGGCAGAGGCGGCGGCGGTCACGCCGACGCGCTGGCCCTCCACCGCGCCGAAATGCGTCCTGGCGGCCTCGACCAGCTGGAAGGCGGTGAGCGGGTTCACATAGGCCATCGCGGCGGCCTCGTCGGAAAGGTCGTCCGGCACGGCAAAACACCAGTCGGCCGGGCGCAGCAGAAAGGGTTGCCACAACCCGCTCGCGCCGATCGGCTGCACGCGCTGGCCGATGGAAAACCCGGTGACGCCCGCGCCGAGGGCGGCGACTTCCCCGACGCCCTCGAAGCCGGGCACGAAGGGCAGCGTCGTGCGGCTGCGATAGGCGCCGGTGACGGGAATGAGGTCGGACGGGTTGATCGCCGCGCGGCGGATGCGGATCTCCACGTCGCCGGGACCGGGTGACGTGCGCTCGGCCTCCTCGAGGCGGATCACTTGCCGGGGATCGCCGAACGCTCTAACAACGGCACGAAGCATGGTTTACCCCGGGACAAGACGTGGAACACGCGGCAGACATCACGGTCAGCGAAGTCCGGATACCCTTCCGCGATATAGACATGCACGGCCACATGCACAATGCCGCTTACTATGCCCATGCCGAGGCGGCCGTCGCCGGGCTCTGGCGGCACCGGCCGGAAGGCGCCGGTGATCCGGTCTATTTCGTGCGCAAGTCCTGCTGCACCTTCCACCGCGGCCTGAGGCTTGACGACCGCGCCCGCTTCGAGGTGTCCGTCACGCGCATCGGCGCGACCTCGCTGAGCTTTGCCGTGGCGATCTCCGCGGAGGGCGCACCGGTCGCCGACCTGGAGATCGTCTGGGTCGCCGTCGATCCCGCAGGCCGCCAGCCCGTCAACGTGCCGCAGCCGGTGCGCGACTGGCTGAAGTCATTCCTCGCCTGACGCGGTTTCGACCTGCAGCCAGCCGGGCCGGCAATCCTCGAAGGAATGGTATTGCGGCATGAGCGCGGGATCGGCCGGATCGTCGAAGCCGCCGATCAGCAGCGCCACGACAGGCTCGTCGTCGATCGCCCCGATGGAGCTGCCGCAGGCCGGGCAGAAGGCGCGGCTGGAATAGTCGGAGGAGCGCCAGGTGGCAGGCTTGCCGCCGCTGCCGGTCCAAGCGAGGCGCCCGGCGGGAAACTCCACCCAGGCGGCGGTCGGGGCCCCGGTGTGCTGCTGGCAGAAGCGGCAGGAGCAGGTATGCGGCTTTTCCGCCACGCCCGTCGCCTCGAAACGGATGGCGCCGCACAGGCAGCCGCCGGAATAGATCTTCTCGCCCATA
Organism: Shinella sp. HY16; assembly: GCF_028534175.1. NCBI lineage: Bacteria > Pseudomonadati > Pseudomonadota > Alphaproteobacteria > Hyphomicrobiales > Rhizobiaceae > Shinella > Shinella sp. HY16. Next base: position 788,478 of record NZ_JAHYXL010000001.1, read on the forward strand.
ATCCCCCTCACAATTTCCGGAAAAGTGTCACGATTCCCATGCCGCCGCCAATGCCCATCATGGCAAGCCCCTCCGTGCCCGCGTCCGCCGTCCGCATCTGCGCGAACAGCCGCGTGGCGAGGATGGCGCCGGAGGCTCCATAGGGGTGGCCGAGCGCCAGCGCCCCGCCCTCACGGTTGACGGCGGCAGGATCGATGCCCAGCGCATCGAGGCTGGCAAGTACCTGGGAGGCGAAGGCCTCGTTGAATTCGATGAAGGGGCCCCGCGCTGCGTCAAGGCCGGGATGGCGCGCGGCGAGCTTCTGCATCGCCGGCACGGGGCCAAGGCCGAGCAGGTTCGGATCGACGCCGGCGACTGCGCTGTCGACGATTTCCAGCAGCACCGTCAGGCCCAGCCTTAGCGCCTCGGCGCGCGAGGTGACGAGCACGACGGCGGCCCCGTCATTGACCGGGCACGCATTGCCCGCCGTCACCGTTCCGTCGGGACGGAAGACGGGTTTCAGGGCGGCGAGTTTTTCCAGCGAGGTATTTTCGCGCGGGCACTCATCGTCAGGGACCGGGCCGGTGGGTGTGACGATCGGTACGATCTCGCCGGCAAAGCGCCCGGCCTTGCGCGCCGCCACGGCGCGGCGGTGGCTTTCGAGCGCGAAGCGATCCTGCCGCTCCCGGCTGATGCCGGCATGGGCGGCGACGTTTTCGGCGGCGATGCCCATGTCCGGATCGCCCACCGTATCCGGCGCCATGCGGGCGCGGCGGAGAGGCTCGGGCGCGCCGCCCGGCGTTGAGGGTGGACGGAAGCGCAGATGCGCGCGGCTGGTGCTCTCGGTGCCGCCGGCAAGATAGACGCGCCCGGCGCCTGCCTGCACCAGTCGCGCTGCCAGCGTAATCGCCTCCAGCCCGGAGCCGCATTGCCGGTCGATCGTCATGCCGGGCACGCAAACCGGAAGGCCCGCCTCCAGCGCGGCAAGGCGCGCGAGATTGCCGGCGCTGTTGGCGGCATTGCCGAGGATGACGTCGTCAACGGCATCCGGCGGCAGTCCCGTCTCCTCGAGGATTTTTCGGATGAGCGGCGCGGCGAGGCTGGCCGGCTCGATGGCAGAAAGCCAACCGCCGATGCGGCCGATCGGCGTGCGGAAGGCCGCGGCGACGACGGGAATGCGGTCAGAGGAAACGGTCGAGTGCATCGCTCTCCTCCGCCACCCATTGCCGGACGGTCTTTGCTGCCACCTTGCCGGAGGGCGTCATGGGTATGGCACGGCACAGCCAGATGCGGCGCGGCTGCTTGTAGCGCGGCAGAAGCGCCGAGAGCGCCGCCGTCAGCGCCTTTGGTGTCAGGCCCGGCTGTTCCGGTTCGATCACGGCAACGAGCTCGCTGCCGAGATCGGCATGCTCGATGCCGAAGACATGAGCGGCACGCACCAGGGCCGTATCGCGCAGCGCCGTCTCCACTTCGGAAGGATAGATGTTGTTGCCGCCTGACAGCACCATGCCGCCGGAGCGGCCGAGGAGGTGCAGCGTGCCGTCCGCCTCCAGGAAGCCGAGGTCGCCAACCGTCGCCAATGTGCCGAAGCGGGAAAGTCCCGCCCCGTCGCCCTGTCCGAGATAGCCGGTGGCGACCAGCGGGCTTTCGACGAAGACCGTGCCCGTCTCGCCCGCCGGCAGCGGGTTACCGGCATCGTCCAGCACGGCAATGTTCACACCCGGAAAGGCCTTGCCGACCGCGGTGGAGGAGACGGCATCGCCCGGTGCGGCGACGGTGACGAAGCCGAGTTCGGAGGCGCCGTAATATTCGCGCAGCGCTGCGGCGGGAAAGTGCGCCGTGCACAGGGCGTGGTCCGTCGCCGTCAGCTTCGCGCCGGCAATCGTGATGGCGGCAACGCCGGTTGCCGGGGGCTCTGCGGCGAGCCGGCGCAGCATGGTGGGCACCAGGACGAGGCGGCGGATGGCGTTGGCCCGGATCGTTGCCAGCGCCGCATCCGGATCGAAATGCGCGGCGGAATGAAAGGCGCCGCCGGCAAGCAGCGTCTCGGTCATCGCATAGAGCGCAAGGCCATGGGCGAGGGGGCCGGGGGCATAGGTATCCAGCGCCCGGTCGATGCCGAAGAAGGGCGCGCCCGTGGCAAGGCTGACGCGCCAAGAGCGCCGGTCGCGGATGATCGGCTTCGGATCGGCCGTCGTGCCCGAGGTGAAGACGATGAGGAACGGGTCGTCGTCGGCCCCTTCCGGCAGCACGGGCGTGTCCAGCGCGGCGCTTTCGGCGATGACCCGCCGGGCACCGTCGCGCCGACTCTCGATGGCAAGATCGGCGCCGTGGGCGGTGACGACGAGGTCGGGGTCGATCTTGCCGATCAGGCGTGTACGCTGGGCTTCCGGCAGGTGCGGGTCGATCAGGGCGGCGCAATGGATGCCGGCCGTTGCAGCCGCAAACGCGGCGGGAAAGAGCGCGTGGTTGCCGGTCATGATCGCGACCAGCCGGGTTTTCGGCCCGATGGTGCTGCGGCCTTCGGGCGCGAGATCACAGAAGGCCGCAAGGAACTGCCGGGCCGTTGCCGCCAGTGCACCATAGGAAAGAACCCGGTCCTCCAGGTGGAAGGCCGGGTTCGAGGGGTTTTCGGCGGCGTGCCGTTCGAGGGCGCCGGAAAGCGGCATCGGCTCAGGCGCGCTGCGGCAGCAGCGGATAGCCGGCAAGCACCGCGCGGCCGGCCAGCATGGCGACGCCGGCCTTGATGATGTCGCCGGGCACGAAGACCATCGAGGCGAGGGCCGTCTCGAAGAAGGCCTTGCCGCTCATATAGGCCAGCCACGGAATGCCGAAGAGGTAGACGACCGCGATGCCGCCGACGATCGAGGCGCCGAGGAAGGCGGCGAACTGGGTCAGCTCCGGCTGGTCTTCCTTCACGAAGCGCTCGGCGATGAGGCCGCAGACATAGGCGCCGAAGAACCAGCCGACGAGATAGCCGGCGGTCGGGCCGGCAAAGACGGCTAGGCCGCCGCGCCCGCCCGACAGGACCGGCAGGCCGATGGCCACGAGCAGCAGCACGAGCAGCACGGCGGCCGCGCCGCGCTTTGCGCCGAGAATGCAGCCGGCGAGCATGACGCCGAGCGTCTGCGCGGTGATCGGCACCGGAATGAAGCCGAGCGTGATCGGCGGCAGCAGGCCCAGCACCACGATGATCGCGGCGAAGAGGGCGACGAGGACGATGTCTCTGGTGGTCATGTCAGGTTCCCCGGTGGACAAAATTGGGTCGAATGCTTAGTGCCGCCGAAAGCCGCGCGCGTCAATCGCCATGGCGATCGTATCGGCGTCCTTCAGCGTCAGGATGATGAGCGGCACGAGAGTGGTCAAGGGCCGGACCGGCAGGCCGCGCGCCCGGTGGGCGTCGGTGATCTCGCCGTAGCGCGCGAAGATCTCCGGCACGAAGCGGATGACGAGGCCGACCGCGAGGCTCACATCGGCCGCGCGCACGAAGCCGAAGCGTTCGAGCGGTGTCAGGAGCCGGGTGATCTCGTCCATGAAGGCGGGAATCGAGGTCGTGGCGGTAACGGCGGCAGCCAGCAGAACCAGTGCGCTCAGCCGGGAGAAGACAACCAGCGCCTCGTGCAGCGAATGGAAGGCGTAGTTCGCGATTGCGACGAGGAGCACCGTGAAGAGCACGAAGCGCACGCGCCGGAAGGCCTCGCGAAGACCAATGCCGGTCGAAAGGCAGAGGGCGGCCGAAAGCCCGAGCGCCGGCACGAGGATGCGCAGGTCGGCAACGACAAAGAGCCCGATCGCGGCGGCAAAGAGCGTGAGCAGCTTGCCGCGCACCGGCATGCGGTGCAGCAGCGAGTCGCCCTCGATGTCGAGCCCGTTCAGCATGCCGCGATCCCCCGATAGGCGCGGATCGCCTCGGCCGGCCGGTCGTCGGCCGCAAGCCGGCCCTCGTGGAACACCAGTACCCGGTCGAACCCCTCCAGCAGGGCGAGATCGTGCGTGATGACGAGCACCTGTTCCGGCAGGCCCGCAACGGTGCGCTCGATGAGCGCGCGGTTCTTCAGGTCGAGCTGGTTGGTCGGCTCGTCGAGGATCAGGAGGTCCGGACCGGTGACGAGCACGCTGGCGATGGCGCCGAGTTGCGTCTCGCCGCCGGAAAGCTCGTGCACGCGCCGCCGTGCGAGGTGGGATATGCCGAAGCGCGCGAGCACCGCCTCCGTCCGCGCCGCGATCTCCGCCTTGTCGAAGCCGCGGTTCTTGAGGCCGAAGGCGATGTCTTCGGCCAGGATCGGCAGGATCATCTGGTGCTGCGGGTTCTGGAAGATGAACCCGGTTTTCCCGCGCGCAGCCGCTTCGTCGGCCACCGTGTCCAGCCCGGCGACCGTCACCGTGCCGCCCGTCGGCTTGACGAGGCCGTTGATCAGCCGCGCCATGGTGGTCTTGCCCGAACCGTTGAGCCCGACGACGCCGATGCGCGGCTCGCTCAGCGCAAGCGTCAGCGGGTGCAGCGCGGTGCGTCCGGCATAGGTCACCGTTGCGGCGGAAAAGACGATATCCAAAAGCGGGGTCCCGTTTCGTGGATGGTGGGGGAGCTATAGGCAATTCTACTGCATGTGCGAAGAGGTTTTCCGCGCCGGTCTGTTCGATAAGCGACACTCGTGTGACGGGCACAGCGGTCCGATCCCGCTTGGCCATCGAAAATGTGTAGAACAAACCAAGAATATGTGTCTATCATCCTCCATGACGATTCTTCTCTCCAATGCCGAGGCCCGGCGCATCTTTCTCGCCCGCCAGGGTCTGAGCGCTCCGCCCGGCCGCCTGCTCGGCAAGGCGGACCTGCTGAACCTCATCCACGACATCGGCTTCGTGCAGGTCGACAGCATCGCCACCGTGGAGCGGGCGCATCACCAGATCCTGTTCTCGCGCAACCAGACCTATCGCCGCGAGCATCTGACGGCGCTGCTGGAGAAGGACGGCGACCTCTTCGAACACTGGACCCATGATGCCTCGGTCATCCCGAGCAGCTTCTTCCGCTACTGGAAACACCGGTTCCGCCGCAAGGAGGCCTCGATGACCGAGCGGTGGCGCCGATGGCAGGGCGAGGGCTTCGACAAGGCGTTCGGCGAGACCTACGAGCGCATCGCCTCCGGCGGCGCGGTCCTCTCGCGGGACCTCAAGGCCGACGACCACAAATCCGGCGGCTGGTGGAACTGGCATCCGAACAAGACGGCGCTGGAATATCTCTGGCACACGGGCAAGCTGGCGATCGCCCGGCGCGAGAACTTCCAGAAGGTCTACGATCTCGTCGAGCGCGTGGTGCCGGCCCATCACCATGCGCCGGACGTCGAGCACGATGCCTTTGTCGACTGGGCCTGCCGCAGCGCGCTGGAGCGGTTGGGTTTTGCCACCCATGGCGAGATCGCCGCCTTCTGGGACCTCATCTCGCCGGAGGAGGCGAAGGCCTGGGTGGAGGACCATCGCGAGGAGCTGCGCCCGGTCTCGATCGAGCCGGCGGACGGCGGCAAGCCGCGCGCCTCGCACGCCTTTGCCGATTTCCCGGCCTGCCTTGGCAATGTGCCCGAACCGCCCGCCCGCCTGCGCGTGCTCTCGCCCTTCGATCCGCTGATCCGCGACCGAAACCGCACCGAACGGCTGTTCGGCTATTTCTACCGCATCGAGATCTTCGTGCCGGAGCCCAAGCGGCAATATGGCTACTACGTCTTCCCGCTGCTCGAGGGCGACCGCCTCGTCGGCCGCATCGACATGAAGGCCGACCGCAAGGCCGGTACGCTCGACGTCAAGCGGCTGTGGTGGGAGCCGAAGGTCCGCGCCTCTGCCGGCAGGCAGGAGAAGCTTGAGGCAGAGCTGGCCCGCATTGCGAAGTTCGCGGGCGTGGAGACGGTGCGGTATCTGGACGGCTGGCGCGGGGACGCGGGTTAGGCCGTCACCGGCCGCCCGCCGAAGGCGGCTTTGCCCTTTTCCGTAAGCGCACGGAATTTTTCGGAGGCGCCCGTCAGCTTGGCGTCCCATTCCGGGTCGGGCACCTGGCCGCGGATCGTGTCGAAATACACGGCCATCAGCGCGGCGATCGCGAAGGGCTCCAGCACGGCGGCCTTGAAGGCCCAGGCGAAGACGATGGCGACGACGAAGCTGTAGCCCGCGATCTCGCCCGGAAAGGCGTAGAGGATCGCACCGGCGGGGGCGAGGGCGAGGAGGAAGACGACGATCGACAGCACCCAGAGGAAGACGGCGAGCCAGACGGCGTTCTTTACCATCTTCAGGCCGTTCTGCGCGTAGAGCACGAGGCCGCGGCGGGCGCCGTCCCAGGCATTGTCGCTGTTCGTGCGGATGTTGTAGCCGAGGATGATCTCGTCGACATAGGTCAGCGACAGGCGGATGACCGTGTTGGCGAAGCGGGCGATGGCGTCGAGCCCGGGGATCGGCAGGAAGGCGGCGACGCCGCCGATGAGCCCGGTAATGGCGGCGATGACGCCCTTGACGAGCTGGTCGAGTGCAAAGAGCACGTTGGCCTCGCCGAAACGGGCTGTGACGACCTCGCGGCCATAGGTAACCTGGCCCTTGCCGTCCGGCAGCGCCTCGCCGTCGATCAGTTTGACGATGACGGCGATATGGGCGGCCTTGACCATGTAGAGCAGCCATTCGCGCGCCCAGTAGACGGCGGCGGCAATGAAGCCCATGCCGATGAAGCCGCCCCAGGCGGCGTAGGATTCCGGGCTTTCACTGAGCGAGCCGACGCCGTAGCCGATACCGGCTCCCGCACCCGTTGCGAGGATGAAGGCGAGCGTGATGACGAAGTAGATCACCATCCGCAGGAAGATGAACGGCATGGTTCTGGCGAGGATACCGATGGTCCTGCCGATGCTGAAATCCCACATGCCCCGCCATCCCCCGAGAAAATCCCGCGATCCCCGATTGCCGCGTGAAACTCAGACGTTTCGGGGAGGCGGGATATTCGGTTTCAGCAGAGGTCGGTGGCGCTGATCTGGATGCCAAACCCTTCGAGGCCGACATAGTGGCGCTCGCGCGAGGCCATCAGGCGGATCGACGTGATGCCGAGATCCTTCAGGATCTGCGCGCCGAGGCCGATTTCCAGCCATTCGCTTTCGCGCGCCTGCGCCTCGTCGTGGCCCTCGCGGTCGTGTTTGCCCTTGCGCGCGGTGGAGGACTGGCCGACGCCGACGGAACCCTCGCGCAGATAGACGATCACGCCGCGGCCCTGTTCGGCGATGCGCTTCATGATCGCGTCGATCTGGCGGCTCGCACCAAAGACATCACCGCCGACATTTTCGAGATGCAGGCGCACCGGAATGTCGACGCCGTCCCTGATGTCGCCGAAAACGACGGCAAGGTGCTGCATCGGGTCCCAGGGCAGGGTGTAGGTCAGGGCCTTCGCCTTGCCGTAGGGCGTATCGATGTCGAAACCGTCGACCTGCTCGATCAGTGTTTCCTTGCGCTGGCGATAGGCGATGAGGTCGGCGACGGAGACCTGCTTGAGGCCGTGCTGCTCGGCAAAGCCTGCCACCTGCGGCCCGCGCATGACGGTGCCGTCGTCGTTGACGAGCTCGCTGATCACGCCGATCGGCGGCAGGCTTGCGAGCTTGCAGAGGTCGACCGCGGCTTCCGTGTGGCCGGAGCGCATGAGGACACCGCCTTCACGGGCGACGAGCGGGAAGATGTGGCCGGGGCGCACGAAGTCGGCGGCGCCGACATTGGGATTGGCGAGGTTGCGCACCGTCAGCGTGCGGTCGTCGGCCGAAATGCCCGTCGTCGTGCCGTGCTTGAAGTCGACCGAGACGGTGAAGGCGGTGGTGTGCGCCGAATCGTTTTCCGCCACCATGGCGTTGAGGTTGAGGCGCTTGGCCTCCTCGCGCGGCATGGGGGTGCAGACGATGCCGGAGGTGTGGCGCACGATGAAGGCCATCTTTTCGGGCGTGCAGTGCACGGCGGCGACGATGAGGTCGCCCTCGTTCTCGCGGCCGTCGTCATCCATGACGACGACGATCTCGCCGGCCTCGAAGGCGCGGATGGCATCGACGACACGCTTCTGATCGTAGCTCATGGCAGGCTCCTATTCAGCCGATTATTTCAGGCGGCCGGTCTGGCCGCGATCGCGCAGGTAGTGGTCGGCAACGGCGCAGGCGACCATTGCCTCGCCGATCGGCACGGCACGGATGCCGACACAGGGATCGTGCCGGCCCTTGGTGCGCACGTCGACATTGTTGCCGTCGGCATCGATCGAGCGGCGCTCGGTGAGGATCGAGGAGGTCGGCTTGATGGCGAAGCGGGCGACGACCGGCTGGCCGGTGGAAATGCCGCCGAGAATACCGCCGGCGTGGTTGGACAGGAAGATCGGATTGCCGTCATTGCCCATGCGCATCTCGTCGGCATTGTCCTCGCCGGTGAGTTCGGCAGACGCAAATCCTTCGCCGATCTCGACGCCCTTGACGGCGTTGATCGACATGAGGAGGGAGGCGATGTCCTGGTCGAGCTTGCCGTAGATCGGTGCGCCGATGCCGGCGGGAACGCCCTCGGCGATCACTTCGACGACCGCGCCGATCGAGGAGCCCGCCTTGCGGATGCCGTCGAGATAGTCCTCCCACACGGGCACGATGGCAGGGTCGGGCGCGAAGAACGGGTTGTTGTTCACCTCGTTCCAGTCCCAGTTGCTGCGGTCGATCTTGTGTTTGCCGATCTGCACCAGCGCGGCGCGGACGGTGAGCCCCGGCACGACCTTGCGGGCAAGGCCGCCGGCGGCGACGCGTGCCGCGGTCTCGCGGGCGGAGGAGCGCCCGCCGCCGCGATAGTCGCGGATGCCGTATTTGACGTCATAGGTATAGTCGGCATGGCCGGGGCGGTAGCGTTTCGCAATCTCGCCGTAGTCCTTGGAGCGCTGGTCGGTGTTCTCGATCAGCATGGAGACGGGCGTGCCCGTCGTGATCATCGTCTCGCCGTCGTCGTCCAGCATCACGCCGGAGAGCACCTTGACGAGGTCGTCCTCGCGGCGCTGCGTCACGAAGCGCGACTGGCCCGGCTTTCGCTTGTCGAGCCAGGCCTGCAGTTCGGCCAGCGTGAAGCGGATGCCGGGCGGGCAGCCATCCACCACGCAGCCAAGCGCCGGCCCGTGGCTTTCGCCCCAGGTGGTGACGCGGAAGAGATGACCGAAGGTATTGTGCGACATGAGCGGAACCGGACCCCACAGGAAAGTGCGACCTCTCTTAGTGGAAAAGGCGGGGTAGGGACAAGGGTTTCGCGCTTTTACCGTCAGCATGCCCGGTGATTGCCCCTCATCCCGCTGCCGCGACCTTCTCCCCGCAGGCGGGGAGAAGGGGCAAGGGGCGATGTTCTCCCCAACAACGATGCCGCTGTCTGGGGAAACGGGCGCGACACCCCCTTCGCCCCGCTTGCGGGGAGAAGGTGCCGGCAGGCGGATGAGGGGCGATCCAGGCCCTTACGACGCCAGCTTCCACCGCATCTCGCTGCCGAAGGCGAGGAAGGCGTCGCGGGAGAGCGGCTTGGCGAAGGCGTAGCCCTGCAGGAGATCGCAGCCGAGCAGGCCCAGCATCTCGGCATGCTCCATCGTCTCCACGCCTTCGGCGACGATCTCGATGCCGAGCGAGCGGCCGATCTCGATGATCGAGCGCACCAGCGCCTGTTCGTTGCGGGCGGTGAGAATGGGGGCGACAAGCTGGCGGTCGATCTTCAGCCGCTTCGGCTTCAGCTTCAGGAGGCTGACGATGGAGGTGTGGCCGGTGCCGAAATCGTCGATCTCGATGTCGATGCCGAGTGCCTTGATGCGTTCCAGGTTGGTGAGAACGACGTCGTCGCTCTCGTCGAGGAAGATCGATTCGACCAGTTCGAAGGCGATCTGGCCGGGTTGGATGGAGAGGCCGGTGAGGCTGTCGATCAGGCTCTCGTCCCGGAGGCGCCGGGCCGACACGTTGACCGAGATCTTCGGCATGATCAGGCCCTGCGCCGCCCAGCGGGCGCAGTCGAGCAGCGCCTTTTCCAGGACGATGCGGTCGAGCGTGGCCATGACGTTGAGGTCTTCGGCGATCTTCAGGAAGTGGTCAGGCGTCAGCAGGCCTTCGCGCGGATGGTTCCAGCGGATCAGCGCTTCGGCGCCGGCGAGCTTCAATGTGCCTGCGTCGATCTGCGGCTGGTAGTAGGGCACGAATTCGTTGTTCTCGATGCCGGCCAGGATATCGTCGGCGATGCGCTTGTTCGAGATGATCTCGGCCTGCAGCGCCTCGGTGAAGAATTCATGCCGGTTCCGCCCGAGCGCCTTGGCCCGGTAGAGCGCGATATCGGCATTGACGAGCAGCCTGGCCGTGTCGATCGACCGGCCCTCGGCAAGGGCGATGCCGATGCTGACGCCGAAGCGGCAGAGATGGCCCTCATATTCGACGGGCTGCTGCATCAGGCTGATGATGCGCCGCGACAGCGCGCTGAGATAGACCTGATCGGTCGTGTTGGTCACCACCACGACGAATTCGTCGCCGCCGATGCGTGCCACGAGGTCGCCGGTGTGCACGCAGGCGCGAAGCACCTGCGAGGCATGCACGAGAAGCGCATCGCCCGCGGCATGACCGAGCGTGTCGTTGATCTGCTTGAAGCGGTCGAGGTCGATATGCAGGATGCCGACGCGCGCATCCTTCGTCTCGCTGCGCGTGGCGATGTCCGTCAGCTCGTCGTCGAGCTTGCGGCGGTTGCCGAGCCCGGTCAGCGGGTCGTGCAGCGCGTTGTGCTCGATGCGGACCTTGGCCTGTTCCAGCTCGATGTTCTTGGCGTCCGCCTGTTCCTTGGCCGCCTTCAGGTTTTCCTTCAGGATCACGTCTTCCGTGACGTCGAAGGCAAGGCCGATCAGCTTGCGGCCGCCGTCCTGAGCGTGGTGGACCTTGCCGACGGAGCGCACATGGCGGATCTCGCCGTCCGGCATCAGGATGCGGGCCTCGCGCACATAGGGCAAATCGTGTTCGACGCAGTGATTGACGGTCTGGACCGTTTCTTCCCGGTCGTCCGGGTGCATCGCGGCGAGCCATTCCTCGTGCGTCACGGTGCCGTCGGTGAAGACCAGGCCGTAAAGCTGGTGCATGCGCTCGTCCCAGTAGGTCCGGCGGAGGTCGAGATCGGCTTCCCAGAGGCCGCACTGGTAGGAATCGAGTGCGAGGTCGAGGCGGCGGCTGGTCTGTTCCAGTTCGGTATTCTGCCGTTCGGACTGTTCCTTGGCCTGGCGCAGGCGGGCGGTCATCTGCATGTCGTCGGTGACGTCGAAGGCGAGCCCGACCAGCTTGCGGCGGCCGTCCTGCCCGGTATGCAGCTTGCCGACCGACTGGATATGGCGAATGGATCCGTCCGGATGCACGACGCGCGAGGTGCGCGAATAGGGCACGTTCTCGTCGATGGTCCGGCTGGCCTTGCCTTCCGCCTCGGCACGGTCGTCGGGATGGATGGCGTTGATCCAGATGTCGTGGGTGATGCGCTTGCCGGTGTTGGTGATCCCGTAGAGCTGGTGCATGCGGTCGTCCCACAGCGTCAGCCCATCCTCCAGATCGGCCTCCCACAGGCCGCATTCGTAGGAATCGAGCGCGAGGTCGAGGCGCTGCGTCAGCTTGGCGAGCTCGGCGTTCTGCACCTCGGCATGGTCCTTGGCACTCTTCAGCGCCTCGTTCAGCAGCACGTCCTCGGTCACGTCCCAGCTGATGCCGGTCAGCTTGTCCTCGCCGTTGGGACCGGTGAGGCGTGAACCGACATTGCGGATATGGTGCCAGTTGCCGTCGGGCATGAGGATGCGGTACTGCGACTTGTAGTCGTTGCCGCCGGCGCGGATCCGGTCCATCTCGCCCCTGGCGATGGCGACGTCGTCGGGGTGGAGAACGGAACGCCATTCGTGGTCGTTCGGCGTCTCGTTTTCCGGGAAGCCGTGCAGACGGTGCATCTGTTCGTCCCAGTTGCGCGCGCCGGTCGACAGCTCGACTTCCCAGATGCCGATCTTGGAGGCGTCGAGCGCGATGTCGAGGCGCTGGGAGAGTGACTGCACCTGCCGCTCGCGCGCCCGCAGCCGGGCGATGTTGCGCTGGCGTTCGCTGACGAGGCCGCCGGTCAGAAAGATCGGCACGATGATGACGAGTGCCGCAGCGGCGATGATCAGCCGGATCTGGGTGAGGTTTTCAGGCGGGTGCTGCCAGCCTTTGGAGGGGATGGCCGCCAGTTGCCAGCGCCCGCCGGGAAAATCCAGCGCCTGGAGGACGGGTTCCTTCTCGAAGACCTCCGCATCGCCGAAGAACGGATCGACGATATTGTCGGGCACGCTGACGTCGCGGATGGCGAGCTGGATATCGGTTTCGTGCCGTTGCGCGCTGTGCCGCGTGGGCTGGTCGGCATCGAACAGGCCGGCGTCGGTAAAGAGCTTGCGCTCGTCGATCAGCCCGTCGATGTAGCCCCAGAAATAGTGCCGCGCCTCCACATTGGTGAAGACCGGTATGAAGAGGTTGAAGCCGCGGCCGCCCTTGGCGAACTGCACCGGCCCGAACATCAGCGGGCGCCCGCGCGAACGGTCCATCTGGGCGGCCCGGCGGAAGGAGGGGAAGCGGTTGAAATTGGTACCGAGGTAATGCTGGTTGCCGTCGAGCGGGAAGGCCTGCCGGACCGTGCCCTCCGGCGCGACGCCGACCCGGCGGAAATGGGTGTTCTGCAGCATCAGCTTGCGGGCGAAGACGTTGAACTGCAGCGTCGCCTGCTCCGGCGCCACCGCGAACATGTTGGCGACGCTGCGCAGGGCCGCGACATTGCCGTTCACCTGGCTCTGCAGCCGGGCTGCGACCAGCGCGAGGTCGCCCGCCACATGGTTCTGCAGCTCGTTGCGGTAGATATGCTCGTTCTGCCGCTCGTAGACGATGCCCGCCGTCAGGATGACGCAACCGGCGATCGCCGCCGGAATGAGCGACGGTTTCGCCCATTCTGCTATGGACGCCAGAGCGTGGCGAAAGGCGGCTGGAACGCGCAAAAAGAGAATCCCCGGTGGTCGCAAAACGGTAAGGGAGGCTTCCTTAAGATTGCATTTATAAACAGCTGAAATACTTGCATTTCCGTCCCGATACGGGAGAGTGTTGCCAAGCCGCTTTCCGGGCCCTCCGCCGCCCTTGTCCGACAATTCCGGGGATGAGCGGGCAGCCTGCCTTGCTTCGTATGATCTTTCCGGCCATCCATTTCACCAGCGCACGCGGGGGCGGGCGAATTTCGCCATATTTGGGGGGCATCTGACATGGCCAGCAAAAAGACTGATTCATTCCCAGGGGTTCGCAAGATGCGCTTTCTGATCGCCGCGCTGATGGCCACGGCCGTTTTCCTTTCGCCGCTCGCAGCTTCTGCCGAAAGCGCCGACGTGGAGGCCGTGATCACGAATGTCGACACGACGAACCTCAGCCTCTCGCTCGATGACGGCAAGAAGTACCAGGCGCCGGAAGAGTTCAATTTCGAAGGGCTGGAACCGGGCGTGAAGGTGCTGGTGTTCTACACCGAAGTCGACGGCAAGCGCGTCATCAACGATCTCGAGATCATCCAGTAAGGCTTTGCCTTTCATTCCGCCACGGCCGTCCGGCTTTTCCAGGCGGGCTCTTGTCCCTCAGAGCCAGTGCATGCCCGTCGCATCGATGCGCAGCAGGCGATCCTGGTGGATCGGCGTGTTGGCCGCTTCTTCCTCGTCCATGCCGTTCAGCCGGAAGGCCGCGCGGAAAACACCGCCATGGCTGACGCAGACGGTCGGACCACGGACATTGGCAAGCCAGGACGCGATGCGCCAGGAGAGAATCTCGTAGCTTTCCGCCGCATCGCCGGGCGGAATGAAGTTCCATTTCGCGTGGCTGCGTTCTTCGACCCGTGCCGGCGCTTCGGCCATCAGCTCGGGCAGGGTATGGCCTTCCCAGTCGCCGAAGGACAATTCGACGAGACGGTCGTCGGTGCGGTAGGCGAGGGGATCGAGCCCCATGGCGCGGCGCAGGATTTCCATCGTCTCGCGCGTGCGGCCCAGCGGGCTTGCGACGAAATCGAAATCGGCGGCCGCGGCGCCGAGAATGCCTTTGAGGGCGGCGCCGTTGCCGGCCGCCTGGCGGCGGCCGGTCTCGTTCAGCGGAATGTCCTTCTGCCCCTGCAGCCTGCCCTCTGCATTCCACGCGGTCTGGCCGTGACGGATCATGTAGATGAGCAAGGCGAAAACCCCGGGGCGGACGTTCGTATCAGTCCTTGATGACGGAGATGTCGGGCGCGTCGACGGCCTTCATGCCGACGACGTGGTAGCCACTGTCCGCATGATGGGTTTCGCCGGTCACCGAGCGCGACAGATCGGACAGCATGTAGAGGCCGACATCGCCGACTTCCTCGATCGTGACGGTCCGGCGCAGCGGCGCATTGTACTCGTTCCACTTGAGAATATAGCGGAAGTCACCGATGCCGGAGGCTGCGAGCGTCTTGATCGGGCCGGCGGAAATCGCGTTGACGCGGATGTTCTTCGGGCCGAGGTCGACGGCGAGATACTTCACGCTCGCCTCGAGCGCGGCCTTGGCGACGCCCATGACGTTGTAGTTCGGCATGACCTTCTCTGCGCCGTAATAGGTCAGCGTCAGCATCGAGCCGCCGTCGGTCATCAGCTTTTCCGCGCGACGGGCGACCGACGTGAAGGAATAGACCGAGATCTGCATGGTCTTGGCGAAATTCGCCGGTGTGGTGTCCACGTAGCGGCCGGTCAGCTCGTCCTTGTCGGAAAAGCCGATCGCATGCACGAGGAAGTCGATCTTGCCCCAGGTCTTCTCGATATTCTCGAAGACGGCGTCGATCGATGCCTCGTCGGAAACGTCGCAATCGCCGGCCAGCACGGCGCCGATTTCGACGGCCAGCGGCTCCACACGCTTCTTCAGCGCATCGCCCTGATAGGTCAGGGCAATCTCGCCGCCCTGTGCGTGGATAGCCTTGGCGATGCCCCAGGCGATGGAACGGTTGTTGGCGACGCCCATGATGACGCCGCGCTTGCCCTTCATCAGACCAGATGCCTGAACCATGGTTTGCCCCCTGATACTTAAGTCAGATTTGCCTATGGCATAGGCGGCATTGGGGTTCAAGCGCGGGAGGGTTCAGGAACTGTTAGCACTCGTAACAATGGGTGCATGTTTTATGAAAGCGTCACAAAGGGCTCAAAGATAAAGCCCTTCGCGCAGGCTGCGCATCAGGTCGATCATCTTGTCATCCGGTTTTTCCCACAGGAGAAGGCGGATTTCGGCGACGAGATCGCCCCGTTCGCCGTTTTCCATGAGCAGACCTTCACCGGGAATACGGATCTGGTGGTCGGAGCCCGACCAGGCCGGAACCGTTACCGGCAGCGGTCCGAGCGGGCCGTCGATGGTCGTCTCGCAGCCGAGCACGGCATTCTCGATCGTCACCGGCAGATCGACCTTCAGGTCGAAACCATCGACCCGGAAGCGACCGGGGGCAACGCGCAAGGTGATGACGGCATCGCCGCGCTTCAGGTTCTCGATGCGGTAACCGGCCTCCTTGAGGCGGATCACCTGGCCATCCGTCGAGCCGGCGCCGACAGGCACGCGCAGCGTCTGCCCGTCCGGGGTCTCGATTGTCGGGCGCACCTTGTTGAGGATGTCCTCGACGCTGACGGTGACGTCGGCAACGAAGTCCGGTGCCGTCTCCACCTTGACGCGGCTTCCGCGGATGCGGCGGATGATGGCGGAGATGAGGCTGCTTGCCGGGGCGACGCCGCGGCCCTGCGGCGCCTCTTCGATCTCAGGCTCGTCGGCCGCCTTGCGGGCGTCCTGCGCGGCGGCGCCGGCGGCCTGTGCCTGCTGCTGGGGGCGCGGCTGGGACTGCGCTTGCCCCTGGACTTTTGCTTCTGCCGGCTGTCCGCGCGAATCGACGCCGAAGATGCGGGCGATCATGTCCTCGGCATCCTCGTTCGACACGCGCGGCGGGGCTTCGCTCCTTGCCTTGCGCTCGGCCTGCTGGCGGCGCATCTGCTCCATGCGGCGCAGTTCGGCCTCGCGCTGCTGGCGGTCGTAGCGGCTGCGTTTGTCGGGGTCGCGCAGGATGTCGTAGGCGCGGCCGGCCTCCGTGAAGCGCACGGTGGCATTGGGGTCGTCATGGTTCTGGTCGGGATGCACGGCCTTCGCCAGCGAGCGCCAGGCCGCCTTGATTTCCTCCTGCCCGGCGTTTCGCTTCACGCCGAGCACCGAATAGGGGTCACGCATAACTTCCACCCGTTGCCGTTTTGCCGGCCATGATAGCGATGAACGTCCTAATCACTGGTTACGGGCCAGAGTTGAAAAAGTGCAAAGATCGCGTGTCCTCAACCTTGCAGATCAAAGGCGAGCAGCAGCCATTCGCCGGAATTGCCAAGGCAGGTGCGGCCGGAATAGTTGGCGATGCCCTGGTAGGAATGGCGTGTCGTCACGAAGTCGCGGCACGGCCGCCCGGTCGTGTCGCGATTTTCCGCAATGCTGCTGATGACGCCGGCGCTGCCCGAGGCGGAGTTCGCCCACGGAATGGCGCTGCCGCCGGTGCGGGCAAGATCGGCAGAGGAGACGGCGTTGCGCACGGTGATCTCGTCGGTCAGGCGTTCGGTGCCCGAGGGCACGGAACTGGTGCGCAGGGTATCGACCTTGCTGCCGTCGAAGATGTCGAGACCGCCCATGCAGCCGGAGAGAGAGGCGCCGCACAGGGTCACGACAACAACCGCAAGGCAATGTGCCCTGTATGGCTTTGTCTGCGCGCGCGACTTTGCTATGACGTCCACTCCAACCTGCCTCATGCAGTTAATAGATCGGCATTGAATCGAATATGAGCGAAAATGCGTTAACAAGCGGTGACTTCACCGAGGAAAACGAACCCTACGCCCTCTTCGGCACATGGCTGGAGGAGGCGGCGAAGACCGAGCCGAACGACCCGAACGCGGTGGCGCTCGCCACCGTCGACGAGGCGGGCCTGCCGAATGTGCGCATGGTCCTGCTCAAGGGGTTCGATGCACGCGGCTTCGTCTTCTATACGAATTTCGAGAGCCAGAAGGGTGTGGAAATCCTTGGCGCACTGAAGGCCGCCATGTGCTTCCACTGGAAGTCGCTGCGCCGCCAGGTGCGCATCCGCGGCGAGGTGGAGATCGTCACCGATGCCGAGGCGGACGAATACTACGCCTCGCGCCCACGCGGCAGCCGCATCGGCGCCTGGGCATCGAAGCAGTCGCGCCCGCTGGAAGGCCGTTTCGCGCTGGAAAGGGCGGTTGCCGAATACACGGCCCGCTACGCCATCGGCGAGATTCCCCGCCCGCCGCACTGGTCCGGCTTCCGCATCAAGCCCGTCTCGATCGAGTTCTGGCACGATCGCCCCTTCCGCCTGCACGACCGCATGGAATTCCGCCGCACGGCGGACGGTGCCGGCTGGACGAAGGTCAGGATGTATCCGTGAATGGTCAGCGGTAGACGGATTTCCGGTCGCCGATGCGAATGATGAAGATCGTGACGACCGAATCCTCGATCCGCGCAATGATGCGATAGTCGCCGACGCGGTACTTCCAGAAGGCGCCGAGTTCGGATCCTTTCAGCGCCTGCCCGATCGCACGAGGATCCTCGAGCGGGGCGATGCGATCACTGAGGAAGCGGAGGATACGCCGGGCGGCCGCGGTGCCGAGTTTTTCGAGCTCCTTGTCCGCGCCGGGGTGAAACTCAATTTTCCACGCCATGGGCCTTCATCATCTCGGCAAGAGAGATGGTGCCTGCCTGCCCCTTTTTCAGTTCGGCAAGCCGCTGCTCGGCAAGGTGGAGATCTTCTAGGTCGTCCAGATGCTCGACGATGGCCTCGAGTGCGTGTTCGCTCGTGCTGCGCCCGGTTTTCCGGGCAAGCTCTTCAAGGCGCTTTTCGATATCGGCAGGCAGGCGCAGGGCTAGCATGGAACGGTCTCCGAGTGTGCGCCAGCATATCACGGGGAAGGCGCATGCCCAAGCTCAGCGCCGCATCAGCCGGAAGGGAATGCCTGAAGCCAGTGCCCCGACATATTTGGCTTTCTGGTAGTGCCCGTTCAGCGAGATGCGCGGGAGCGTCGTCGGCGCGTCGAAGGAGCGGGCCGAGATCGTGCCCGGATCCGTCGTGACGGCGACGCGGAAGCCGAGGTCCCTGGCAAGTCGATGCTCGCGGGGCGAGACGGAGGCGCGGCCGCCATAGGGATAGGCGAGCGTGTCCGGCCGGTGGCCGATGATGGCGGCGATGCGCTCGGCCGACTGCTCCATCTCCTGGCATGCTTCCGCGTCGCCAAGGCGGGCGAGGGCCCGGTGGCTCACGGTATGCGCGCCGATCGAGGCGAGGGGGTTGACGACGAGGCTTTTCAGCTCCGGCTCGCGCATGACGAGCCGTTCGGTGATCATCAGAGGGTCGATGCCATGGGCCCTTGCGGCGGCATCGAGCCGCTCGATCGCCATAGCCTCATCCATCTCCGCCTGGATGAAATGGGCGAGCCGGACATAGGCGGTCTGCTTCTGGAAGAGGGTTGCGAGCGGAAGGGCGATCGCGCCGGAGCCGAAATCGAACTCCAGATGCGGCGCGACGCGCAAAAGCTCCGTCAGCGTCTCCCACCAGATGCCGTGCGTCTTGCAGGCAAAGCCCGGCGAGACGAAGACGGTGAAGGGCACCTTGTGCCGTGTGAAGACCGGCTGGGCATGAACCGCATTGTTGCGATAGCCGTCGTCCAGCGTGAAGGCTGCGAAACGCTCGCCACCGCGTGCGATAGCCAGTCGTGCCGGCATGTCGGCCAGCGCCACGAACTGGTAGCCTTCTTCCGTCAGGTGTTCGATCGCCGCGTCGAGAAAGTCCGGCGTGATCTCCAGATGCGCATTCGGATCGAAGGTCTGCGGCGTCTTCGGCCGCACATGATGCAGCGTGAAGATCGCACCCATGCCGCGCGCGGACGCCATCAGCCCGACGCGCTCGGCCAGATGCGCGAACTCCAGCCCGCCGGTGATCATGGCGCGCCTCAGCCCCTGTCGCATGACGCTGCGAATCGGCATGTCGTCTTCGTCGTCCCTTTTCGTCTCTCGCGGCCGTTATCGCACCCGGTCGGTATCCGAGTGGTTAACAACGGCTTTCCTGTGGCGCGGCGGCGCCGGCCGCCCGGCCTGGAAGGTGAGGATGCGGATCACATCCATGAAGATGCGCGTGATGGGGTCGAACATCGTGGTTCTCCGTGTTTTCTGTCTGCACGGATTGTCCGCCTGCTTGCCCTTTTTGCTCAAACGAGTTTATCGTCGATTTCGGATGACTTGAGGTTATGCGATGAAACGCGGACGGTTGCCGCTCACGGCGCTCAGGAGTTTCGAGGCGGCGGGCCGGCTTGGCAGCTTCACGCTGGCGGCCGAGGAGCTGCTCGTCTCGCAGGCCGCCGTCAGCCGGCAGGTCAAGGAGCTGGAGGCCGAGCTTGGCAAACCGCTCTTCGAGCGCCGTCACCGCAGCGTCCGCCTCACCTCCGCCGGCGAAGCGCTGCTCGACGTCCTGTCGCGCGCCTTCGATGCGATGGATGCAAGCCTGTCGGAGATTCGCGGCCGGCGTGGCGGCGGGCTGCTGGAGATCAGCTCCGAACCCTCCTTCGCGGCGAGCTGGCTCGTGCCGCATCTCGACGATTTCCACGCCGACCATCCCGAGATCGACGTCGTGGTCGAATCCGACATGCGGCTCATCGAGTTTCGCACGCACGAGCCGGAAGTCGCCATCCGGCATGGTATGGACGCCAGAGCCTGGCCGCGCGTTGCAGCCGAGCACCTGGCGGATGTGGAGCTGGTGCCCGTCGTCATGCCCTGCCTGATGGAGGAGGGGGCGCCGCTGCGCACGCCGGCCGACATCCTCGCCTACACGCTGCTGCACGAGGAGAACCGCAGCGCCTGGCAGCGCTGGTTTGCCGCCGCCGGCCTGGCGGATGTGCCGCCCGGGCGCGCGCAGATCTTCACCGAAGGCAATCTCGTCTTGCAGGCAGCGCTGCGCGGCCACGGCGTCGCGCTGGTCGACCGCGCCTTCGCGGCCGAGGACATCGCCGAAGGGCGCCTTGTGCAGCTCTTCGACATATCCATTCACTATGGCGCCTACTGGCTCGTCGCCCGTGACTTCAAGCGCCTCTCCCCGGAAGCGCGCGCCTTCCGGGAATGGCTGTTGCTGCGCTTTGCGGTCTCTGGTTCTTGAAGTCGAGGCTCGGTAGAGCGATTTCGGGATCAGGCCTTGGTGCCGCCGACCGTCACCTGGTCCATGCGCAGATGCGGCTGGCCGACGCCGACCGGGACCCATTGGCCGGCCTTGCCGCAATTGCCGATACCGGTGTCGAGCTTCGTGTCGTTGCCGACCATCGAGACGCGGCGCATGGCGTCCGGCCCGTTGCCGATCAGCATGGCGCCCTTGACGGGGGCCGTCACCTTGCCGTTCTCGATGAGATAGGCTTCGGTGCAGCCGAAGACGAACTTGCCCGAGGTGATGTCCACCTGTCCGCCGCCGAAGGAGACGGCGTAGAGGCCGTTCTTCACCGAGGCGATGATTTCGTCCGGCGTCCTGTCGCCGGAGAGCATGTAGGTGTTGGTCATCCGCGGCATGGGGCGATAGGCATAACCCTGCCGGCGGCCGTTGCCGGTCGCCTTCATGCCCATCAGGCGCGCGTTCTGCCGGTCCTGCATGTAGCCGACCAGCTTGCCGTCCTCGATCAACACATTGTAGGCGGACGGCGTGCCCTCGTCGTCGACCGTGATCGAGCCGCGGCGGTTGTCGATCGTGCCGTCGTCGACGACGGTGACGCCCTTGGCCGCGACCTGCTCGCCGAGCAGACCGGCGAAGGCCGACGTCTTCTTGCGGTTGAAGTCGCCTTCCAGCCCGTGGCCGACCGCTTCATGCAGCATGACGCCCGGCCAGCCGGAGGAGAGCACGATGTCCATCGTCCCGGCCGGTGCCTCGACGGCCTCGAGATTGACCAGCGCCTGCCGCAGCGCCTCGTCGGCGCCGAAACGCCAGCTTTCCTCGGTGAGGAATGCGTCGAAGGTGGTGCGACCGCCGACGCCGTAGCTGCCGGTCTCCTGCCGGTCGCCTTCACCGGCGACGACGGAGATGTTGACGCGCGTCATCGGGCGGATGTCGGTAACGCGGTGCCCGTCGGCGCGCAGGATGTTGACGACCTGCCAGCTTGCGGCGATCGAGGCGGTTACCTGCCGCACCTTGGGATCCTTGGCGCGGAGATACGCGTCGATCTCGGTGAGAAGGGCGACCTTCTGCTCGAAGCTTGGTGTGCCGATCGGGTTGTCCGGCGTATAGAGCTGCCGGTTGGTGCCCTGCGGGGCGGCGGCGTAGTCGCCGGAAAAGCCGCGCGTGACGGCGCCTGCAGCGTCGGCCGCGCGCTTCAGCGCCGACTGGGTCATCTCGCCGGAATGCGCATAGCCGACGGCTTCGCCGGCAACGGCGCGGAGGCCGAAACCCTGGTCGGTGTTGAAGCTGCCGCCCTTGAGGCGGCCATTGTCGAAGGAAAGGGATTCGGCCTGGGCGTGTTCGAGGAAGAGCTCGCCGTCGTCGGCGTTCTTCAACGTCTCCTTGAGCACCGCCTGTACGGACGCCTCGTCGACATCGAAGAGGGAGAGAAGGTCGGTGTTCATGGGAGGCTCCGCAAGCATTGGACTTGGGGCCTCATGTAAGTCCCCGGAAGGCGGGCGGCAAGCCCGCCCGGTGCGGGCTTACGGCAGTGCGTCGTAGCCTTCGCCGAAACCCTTGAGATCGACGGGAATGCCGATGCCTTCCTCGGGCGACTGGAAGACGATGAAGGTTGCCGTCGCGCCGGAGCGGAAGGTCTTCAGGAGTTCGTCCTCGAGCACGACCTCGGCATAGCAGCCGTCCGAGAAGCAACGCACGAAATAGGCGCGGCCGATATCCTTGCCGTCGACATTGAGGCCGAGCCCGTTCGGCAGGAGCACGCCGAGCGGCGCGAGCACGCGAAGGATCTTCGCCTTGCGGTCGGCGGTCTTCAGCACGACGACGGACAGGCCGAGCTCGGGCCGGTCCTCGGCGAGCACGTTCTGCATCAGCGCGCACTGTTCGCCGGAGGCGCCGGCCGGCTGGTCGCAGACGATCGACCAGGCGCCGTGGTTCGACTTCACCGTGCCGGGCTGCTGGGCTGCCGAAAGGGAAGGGAGCGCGAGAGCGCCGAACCCGAGCGCGGCAAGGCCAAGTGCCGTGCGGGACAGCCGGGAAAGGGGAGCAAAACCCATGAAAACCTCGGAATCTCGAATCAGTCGGGCTATCTTTGAAGGGGCAGGGGTGAAATGAAAAGCCCCGGGCGCTCATTTCCAATTGATTGAAGGCGGAAATTGGACCGGTTCTTTACTCATTATAATAGGGGCCTTGCCCGGGGCCGGATCGCCGGTGCAGACGGTGGATGAGGGGAAGCAAGGGGGCTTTACGCAGGATCGCCGCGGCCAAACCTTTCATGCTATAGGGAATTATGAAGAAACTGTGGGGAGCGGGCCCATGCTTTTGCTTTTGCGCAAAAATGCCGCACGGGGTGTCCCCCATGGCTGTTGCGGCGAGCATGAAACTGTGGTTTTAAGCACTCAGTATAGCAGGGATTCTGCGCGTCTGTTTGATCCCGATCAAACGCCTTGGGGAGATACGTTGTGAAAAACAAAGCTTTTGCAGTTCTGGCCGCGATCGGCTGTCTGCTCTTTGCTTCGACCGCCTTCGCTGATCAGCCGTTCGACTGGCAGAAGGGCCTTCAGCCCGCCGCGACCTCGATCATGGAAGAGATCCGCTGGTTCGAGCAGTACACTCTGTGGTTCATCGTCCCGATCACCCTGTTCGTTCTCGTCCTGCTCATCGTCGTCGTCGTGAAGTTCCGCGAGAGCAAGAACCCGGTTCCGTCCAAGACCAGCCACAACACGGCGATCGAAGTCGTCTGGACGCTCGGCCCGGTCATCGTTCTCCTGTTCCTCGCCGTTCCCTCCTTCCAGCTTCTGACCAGGCAGCTCGCCCCGACGGAAGAGCCGGAGCTGACGATCAAGGCCACCGGTTACCAGTGGTACTGGGGTTATGAGTATCAGGTCGGCGAGAGCCCGCTCTCCTTCGACAGCATCCTGCTGCAGGACGGCGATCGCGCTGCTGCCGGCAAGGAAGACAGGGGCGTCTATCCGCGCCTTCTGGCTGTCGACAACGAAGTCGTCGTCCCCGTCGGCAAGCATGTCCGTCTCCTCGTCACCGCTGCCGACGTGATCCACGCCTTCGCGATGCCCTCCTTCGGCGTGAAGATCGATGCCGTCCCGGGCCGCCTCAACGAAACCTGGTTCAAGGCTGACCGTGAAGGCCTGTTCTACGGCCAGTGTTCCGAGCTGTGCGGCAAGGACCACGCGTTCATGCCGATCGCCATCCGCGTCGTCTCGCAGGAGAAGTACGATACGTGGCTCGCAGCCGCCGCGACGAACCTCGGCGATGCAAACAAAGCCCTGATGGCGTCGGTCGACGGTGCGGCAAAGTCCGTCAACGTCGCCGCAAACGCCGCGCAGTAATTCCAAGGGAGAGAGACCATGGCCGGAACATCCGCTGCCCACGGCGATCACCACGATCACCACGAACACAAGCCGCTCACATTCTTCCAGCGTTGGTTCCTGTCGACCAACCACAAGGACATCGGCACCCTCTACCTGATCTTCGCGATCTGTGCGGGCATCATCGGCGGCACGCTGTCGGTGGTGATGCGCATGGAGCTGCAGGAGCCGGGCATCCAGATCTTCCACGGTCTTGCCTCGATGGTCTACGGTTTCGAGGGTGATGCTGCCATCGACGGCGGCAAGCACATGTTCAACGTCTTCACGACGGCGCATGCGCTCATCATGATCTTTTTCATGGTCATGCCCGCGCTCATCGGCGGTTTTGCCAACTGGATGGTGCCGATCATGATCGGCGCGCCGGATATGGCCTTCCCGCGCATGAACAACATCTCGTTCTGGCTGATTATCCCGGCCTTCCTGCTCGTCCTGCTCTCGATGTTCGTCGAAGGCCCGGCGGGCGGCTACGGCGCGGGCGGCGGCTGGACGATCTATCCGCCGTTCTCGACGTCGGGTCAGCCGGGTCCTGCCATGGACTTCGTGATCCTCGGCCTGCACATCGCCGGCGCCTCCTCGATCCTCGGCGCGATCAACTTCATCACGACGATCCTCAACATGCGCGCTCCGGGCATGACGCTGCACAAGATGCCGCTCTTCGCCTGGTCGGTGCTGATCACCGCCTTCCTGCTTCTGCTCTCGCTGCCGGTTCTGGCAGGCGGCATCACCATGCTGCTGACCGACCGCAACTTCGGCACGGCCTTCTTCGCGCCGGAAAACGGCGGTGACCCGATCCTCTTCCAGCACCTGTTCTGGTTCTTCGGTCACCCGGAAGTGTACATCCTGATCCTGCCCGGTTTCGGCATCGTCAGCCACATCGTCTCGACCTTCTCGCGCAAGCCGATCTTCGGTTACCTCGGCATGGCCTACGCCATGGTCGCGATCGGCGCCGTCGGCTTCATCGTGTGGGCGCACCACATGTACACGGTCGGCATGTCGCTTCAGACCCAGCGCTACTTCGTCTTCGCCACGATGGTCATCGCGGTTCCGACGGGCGTGAAGATCTTCTCGTGGATCGCGACGATGTGGGGTGGTTCGATCCGCTTCACGACGCCGATGATCTGGGCGATCGGCTTCATCTTCCTGTTCACCGTCGGCGGCGTTACGGGCGTTCAGCTCGCCAATGCCGGCCTCGACCGCGCCATGCACGACACCTACTACGTGGTCGCCCACTTCCACTACGTTCTGTCGCTCGGCGCCGTCTTCGCGATCTTCGCGGCCTGGTACTACTGGTTCCCGAAGATGACCGGCTACATGTACTCGGAATTCCTCGGCAAGCTGCACTTCTGGGTCATGTTCGTCGGCGTGAACCTGATCTTCTTCCCGCAGCACTTCCTCGGCCTTGCCGGCATGCCGCGCCGTTACATCGACTACCCGGACGCCTTTGCCGGCTGGAACGCGGTGTCGTCCTACGGTTCGTACATCTCGGCCTTCGCCGTCCTGATCTTCCTCTTCGGCGTCTTTGAAGCCTTCGCCAAGAAGCGCGTCGCCGGCGACAACCCGTGGGGTGAAGGTGCGAACACGCTGGAATGGCAGCTCTCTTCGCCGCCGCCGTTCCACCAGTGGGAACAGCTCCCGAAGGTCAAGTAAGACCCTTGAGATCGGAGCCGCCGGAAACGGCGGCTCCGCCAGTAGAAAAGGCCGAATGAATCGGCCGAACGCGACGGAAAGAACATGGCGGTCATCGAGCATCACGAAACGGTTCCGGGCGGCGGCGAGGTCTACCTCTCCGAAGCGTCGCCGCGTGATTTCTTCGAGCTCCTGAAGCCGCGGGTCATGTCGCTCGTCGTCTTCACGGCCTTCGCCGGCCTCATTCTTGCACCGGGCGAGATCAACCCGTTCATCGCCGCCATCGCGATCCTCTGTATCGCCGTGGGCGCGGGAGCATCCGGCGCCCTCAACATGTGGTACGACGCCGACATCGATGCGGTCATGACCCGCACCGCCAAGCGTCCCATTCCCTCCGGCCGCATCCGCCCGGAAGAAGCGCTCGCCTTCGGCCTGACGCTCTCCGCCTTCTCGGTCGCGATCCTCGGCCTTGCGGTCAACTGGCTTTCGGCCGGTCTGCTTGCCTTCACCATCTTCTTCTACGCCGTCATCTACACGATGTGGCTCAAGCGCTCGACGCCGCAGAACATCGTCATCGGTGGCGCGGCCGGCGCCTTTCCGCCGATGATCGGCTGGGCCTGCGTCACCGGCGGCGTTTCCATCGAGAGCGTCGTGCTCTTCCTCATCACCTTCCTGTGGACCCCGGCGCATTTCTGGGCGCTCGCGCTGTTCAAGATGCGCGACTACGGCGCCGTCGGCGTGCCGATGCTGCCGAATGTCGCCGGTGAGCGGACCACCAAGGTGCAGATCCTCATCTATGCGGTGCTGACCGCCGTGATCGCCGTCGTGCCGACCCTTCTCGGCTTCGCCAGCCT
The DNA here is from genome assembly GCF_028534175.1 of Shinella sp. HY16. NCBI lineage: Bacteria > Pseudomonadati > Pseudomonadota > Alphaproteobacteria > Hyphomicrobiales > Rhizobiaceae > Shinella > Shinella sp. HY16. The sequence continues at coordinate 814,543 of NZ_JAHYXL010000001.1, forward strand.
CGGCTACGGTCTCTTTGCCGCAGCCCTCGGCCTCGGCTTCGTGTGGTACTCTGTCGGCGTGTTGCGCATGCCGGAGGGCGACGTCGCGATGGTGCCGGCCAAGAAGCTCTTCGCCTTCTCCATCGTCTATCTGTTCGCGGTCTTCTCCGGCCTGATGGTCGATCACATGATCGCGTCATTCGGATGGGGGCTGTAATGGAAACCGTAAATCTCACGGAAAATCAGAAGAAGGCACGCCGCGGCCGCAACATCGCGCTCGGCGCGGTGCTTCTGGGCCTCGTCGTGCTGTTCTACATCGTCACGCTCGTGAAGTTCTCCGGCGGAATGGCGGGCTGACGATGAGCGAGATGCAAAAGACCGAAAAGAGCAGGATGGGAAATGGCACGATCGTCGCCATCTGCTGCTCCTTCGTCATCGGTATGGTCGGCATGGCCTATGCGGCCGTGCCGCTCTACGAGATGTTCTGCAAGGTGACGGGGTACGGCGGCACGACGCAGCGTGTCGAGCAGGCCTCCGACGTCATCCTCGACAAGACGATCAAGGTGCGCTTCGACGCCAATGTCGGCCCGGGCCTTGCCTGGAGCTTCGAGCCGGTGCAGCGCGAGGTCGAGCTGAAGATCGGCGAGACCGTGCAGATCATGTACAAGGCGCGCAATCTCGCCTCCACGCCGACGACAGGCCAGGCGACGTTCAACGTCACGCCGCAGGCGGCCGGCGCCTATTTCAACAAGGTCCAGTGCTTCTGCTTCACCGAAACGACGCTGAAGCCCGGCGAGGAACTGATCATGCCCGTCGTCTTCTTCGTCGATCCCGCGATCGTCGAGCCGGTCGAGACGAAGGGCATCCACACGCTCACGCTGTCCTATACCTTCTATCCGCATGAGGCGTCGAAGCCGGTGGCTTCGGCTGCGGAGGTGAAGGCGGACGACGCGAACAAGCTTTGAATACCAAGCGTTTCCGGCTATGCCGGGAACGGAACGCGATACATTGGGGATAAGTCAGATGGCCGATGCGCATCAGAAGAAACACGACTACCACATCATCGACCCCAGCCCGTGGCCGCTGCTTGCCTCCATCGGCGCCTTCGTCCTGGCGCTCGGCGGCATCGGCTACATGCGCTACCTGTCGGGCGGTACCTTCCACCTGTTCGGCCTGAACCTGGCCAATCCGTGGATCTTCTACATCGGCCTGCTGATCACGCTCTACACCATGTACGCCTGGTGGGCGGACACGGTGAAGGAAGCGCATGAGGGCCACCATACCCGCGTCGTCTCGCTGCACCTGCGCTACGGCATGATCATGTTCATCGCCTCCGAGGTGATGTTCTTCGTCGCCTGGTTCTGGGCCTTCTTCGATGCCAGCCTCTTCCCGGCCGAAGCCATCCAGGCCGCGCGCGTCGAGCACACCGGTGGCGTCTGGCCGCCGAAGGGCATCGAGGTTCTCGACCCCTGGCACCTGCCGCTCTACAACACCGTCATCCTGCTGCTTTCGGGCACCTGCGTGACCTGGGCGCACCATGCGCTGCTGCACAACGACCGCAAGGGCCTCGTCAACGGCCTCGCCCTGACGGTCGTCCTCGGCGTGCTGTTCTCCTTCGTCCAGGGCTATGAATATGCCCACGCACCGTTCGCCTTCAAGGAATCCATCTACGGCGCGACCTTCTTCATGGCGACCGGTTTCCACGGCTTCCACGTTCTGGTCGGCACGATCTTCCTGATCGTCTGCCTCATCCGCGCCATGCGCGGCGACTTCACTCCGAAGCAGCATTTCGGCTTCGAGGCGGCCGCCTGGTACTGGCACTTCGTCGACGTCGTCTGGCTCTTCCTGTTCTTCTCCATCTACATCTGGGGTGGCTGGGGCGCGCCGATCGCGCACATGTAAGCGAGCCTTGCTCGATTTGTCGAAACGGCCGCAGCGATGCGGCCGTTTCCCGTTTCGGGCCCCTTTGTCGCGGCCTTTCGGTTGGACGGGCGGCGGGCAGGACGGTATAGGAACATATGCGCCGCTTTGGCCCCTCATCCCCTTGCGGGGAGAGGATGCCGGCAGGCAGGTGAGGGGCCTTGCCGCCTGAAGCAAGAGCCCGCGGCAGCCCACCCGGGCGTGAACATACGGATACGAGCATGGACGAGGACAAGGCACTTTATCCCCCCGTCGACCCTTTCAGCACCGGGCTGCGTGGCTGTTGCCCACGCTGTGGCCAGGGCAAGCTGTTCGACGGCCTGCTCAAGGTGAAGCCGTCCTGCACAAGCTGCGGGCTCGACTATTCCTTCGCCGATTCGGGCGATGGCCCGGTCGTCTTCGTACTGCTCATCGTCGGCTTCATCGTCGTCGGTGCAGCGCTGTGGATGGAGGTCAACGTCAACCCGCCGCTCTGGGTGCATTTCCTTCTGTGGATCCCGCTCGTCATCATTCTCGGCCTCGGGCTGACGCGCGTGCTCAAGGGCCTGCTGATCACGCTGCAATACCGCAACAACGCCCGGCCGGGCGAGATCGACCGTGGCTGAGGTCCCGGCCGGCGCGATGCCGCGAAAGAGCAGGGGCGTGGCGATCCTCATGGGAACTGCCTTCGTCGTCGCTCTCGCCATCCTCCTGTCGCTCGGCACCTGGCAGCTGCAGCGCCTCTACTGGAAGGAGCAGCTTCTTTCCGACATGGCGGCGCGCCGCATCGCCGCGCCGGTGTCGCTGGCCGATATCGAGGCGATGGCGGCGCGGGGCGAGGATATCGAATACAGCCCCGTGACTGTCTCGGGCGTTTTCGCCAACAACAAGGAGCGGCACTTCTTTGCCACCTGGCGCGGCCAGACCGGCTATCACGTCTATACGCCGCTCCAGCTGGCCGACGGGCGCTTCCTCTTCGTCAACCGGGGCTTTACACCCTTCGAGGCGAAGGAGCCGGAAATGCGCAAGCAGGGCCAGCTCACTGGCCTGCAGAGCGTGACGGGTCTTGCCCGTGCCCGCCTTGCCGAAAAACCGTCCTCCATCGTGCCAGACAACGACCTGTCGAAGAACATCTTCTACTGGAAGGACCTCGACGCGATGGCGGCGACGACCGGTATTCCCGCAGACAGGCTCGTGCCTTTCTTCGTCGATGCCGGGGATGCGCCGAACCCCAAGGGGCTGCCGATCGGCGCCGTTACCCAGTTCGACCTGCCCAACAACCATCTGCAATATGCCGTCACCTGGTATGGCCTGGCGGCCGCACTGGTCGGCGTCGGCCTCTTTGCCGTGCTGCGGCGGAAGACCGCTCGTCCAGGGGCCTGAAAGCGGGCGATCAAGTTGTTTTTTCTTGGCGCGGCGGCGCTTGCCGGCCTATATGGGGCGCAAGGCCCCGACCATTGCCGGATACAGTGAAGCATGATTGATACCCGACCGGACTTGACCATCAGGCTGTGTGGCCCGCGCGGCTTCTGCGCCGGCGTCGATCGCGCCATCCAGATCGTCGTGCTGGCGCTGAAGGCCTATGGTGCGCCGGTCTATGTGCGCCACGAGATCGTGCACAACCGCTATGTCGTCGAGGGGCTGGAGGCCAAGGGCGCGATCTTCGTCGAAGAGCTCGACGAGATCCCGGAAGAGCACCGCCAGCAGCCTGTCGTCTTCTCCGCCCATGGCGTGCCGAAATCCGTGCCCGCCGATGCCGAGGCGCGCAATCTCTTCTATCTCGATGCGACCTGCCCGCTCGTCTCCAAGGTCCACAAGCAGGCGATGCGCCACCAGCGCCTTGGCCGTCACGTCGTTTTGATCGGCCATGCCGGGCATCCCGAGGTGATCGGCACCATGGGCCAGTTGCCGGAAGGCTCCGTCTCGCTGGTCGAGACCGTCGAGGACGCGGACAGATACGTTCCGCCGGACGAAAACAATCTCGGCTTCGTCACCCAGACGACGCTCTCGGTGGACGACACGGCCGGCGTCATCAAGCGCCTGCACGAGCGCTTCCCGAATCTGACGGCTCCGGCCGCCGATTCCATCTGCTACGCCACCACCAACCGGCAGGAAGCGGTCAAGCAGGCCGCGCCGGGCTGCGATCTCTTCCTCGTCGTCGGCGCGCCGAACTCCTCCAATTCCAAGCGCCTCGTCGAAGTGGCGCTGCGGGCCGGGGCGACGAAATCCGTGCTCGTGCAGCGCGCCGCCGAGATCGACTGGGAAACCATCGGCGATATCAGGACCGTCGGTCTCTCGGCCGGCGCATCGGCGCCCGAGGTCATCGTCAACGAGATCATCGAGGCTTTCCGCGCGCGCTACAACGCCGTCGTGGAGCTTGCCGACACGGTCGAGGAAAACGAGCACTTCCTCGTCAACCGTGAGCTTCGCACCATCGAACTCACCTCCGCCGACATGGCCTTCGTCAATGGGGAATAAAATCCTGCAGGCCCTGCCGTCTATTGCCCCTCATCCCCCTGCCGGGACCTTCTCCCCGCAAGCGGGGCGAAGGAGCAGAGCGGTGCGCCCATCGCTCCTCGCCCCGCTTGCGGGGAGAGGATGCCGGCAGGCAGGTGAGGGGCGGCCGTCCATGCCATCCCGTCCCGTCGATCCTACCACCCCGCAAGCCTGAGACCCACCGTGGCCGTTTATACCGATATCACCGAAGACGATCTCGCCCGCTTCCTCACTGCCTATGACGCGGGCACGCTGCTGTCCTACAAGGGCATTGCCGAGGGCGTGGAGAATTCCAATTTCCTGCTGCACACGACGGCAGGCGCCTTCATCCTGACGCTCTACGAGAAGCGCGTCGACCGAAACGACCTGCCGTTCTTCCTCGGTCTGATGCATCACCTGGCCGAGCGGGGTCTTTCCTGCCCGCTGCCACTGCCGCGCAACGACGGCGCGCTGCTTGGCGAGCTTTCGGGCCGCCCTGCCGCGATGATCTCCTTCCTCGAGGGCATGTGGCTGCGCAAGCCTGCGGCGAAACATTGCCGCGAGGTCGGCCGCGCGCTGGCCGAAATGCATCTGGCCGGCGAAGGGTTCGACATCACCCGCGCCAACGCGCTCTCCGTCGGTGGCTGGCGGCCACTGTGGGAAAAGTCGGCGGACCGCGCCGACGAGGTGGAGACCGGCCTGCAGGATGAGATCGCCGGCGAACTCGCCTTCCTGGAGACGAACTGGCCGAAGGGCCTGCCGTCGGGCGTCATCCATGCCGATCTCTTCCAGGACAATGTGTTCTTCATCGGCGACGCCCTGTCGGGTCTCATCGATTTCTATTTCGCCTGCAACGACCTGCTCGCCTACGACGTCTCCATCTGCCTCAACGCGTGGTGCTTCGAGAAGGACGGTGCGTTCAACCTGACCAAGGGCATGGCGCTGCTTGAAGGCTACGAAAGCGTGCGCCCGCTTTCGCAGGAGGAGGCCGCGGCCCTGCCGCTGCTGGCGCGCGGCTCGGCGCTGCGCTTCTTCCTGACGCGGCTCTACGACTGGCTGATGACGCCGCCCGGCGCGCTTGTCGTCAAGAAGGATCCGCTGGAATATCTGCGCAAGCTGCGCTTCCACCGTCAGATCCAAAACCCTGCGGAATACGGTCTGTCGCGATGAAGCATGTCGATATTTTCACGGATGGCGCCTGCTCGGGCAATCCCGGCCCCGGCGGCTGGGGCGCAGTGCTGCGTTACGGTACGGTCGAGAAGGACCTGTGCGGCGGCGAGGCCGAGACCACCAACAACCGCATGGAGCTGACGGCGGCGATGAGTGCGCTTGCCGCGCTCAAGACGCCCTGCGAGGTCGATCTCTACACGGATTCGAAATACGTCATGGACGGCATTTCGAAATGGATCTTCGGTTGGAAGAAGAACGGCTGGAAGACCGCCGACAAGAAGCCCGTGAAGAACGGCGACCTCTGGCAGGCGCTGGATGCCGAACGCCTGCGCCACAAGGTGGAATGGCACTGGGTCAAGGGCCATGCCGGCCACCCGGAAAACGAACGCGCCGACGAGCTCGCCCGCAAGGGCATGGCGCCGTTCAAGAAGGGGTAGGGCGCTCCGGCTGATTGCCGCTCGTTCCCCTGCCGGGACCTTCTCCCCGCGAGCGGGGAGAAGGGGCGGTAGCCGGATGAGGGGCCTAGCCCCCCTTTGATCTCAAAGCTGCTCGATCATCGCCGCCGCGCCGGAAACGGTCGCCTGGCCGGGGCTTTCCTCGATGTTCAGCGCCTTCACCACGCCGTCCTCGACGAGCATGGAATAGCGCTTGGAGCGCACGCCGAGCGTGCCGGCGGAGAGATCGATGTCCATGCCGAGCGCCTTGGTGAAGCCGGCATCCCAGTCGGCGAGGAAGCGCAGCTTGCCGGCGCCGCCCGTGGAGGTCGCCCAGGCGCCCATCACATGGTGGTCGTTGACTGCGACGACGGCGATGTCGTCCACGCCCTTGGCGAGGATCGCGTCGCGGTTTTCGAGATAGCCCGGAAGATGGTTCAGCGAGCAGGTCGGCGTGAAGGCACCCGGCACGGCAAAGAGCACGACGCGCTTGCCCGCGAAAAGGTCTGCGGTCGAGATGTCGGCGGGACCGTCCGGCGTGCGCTCCTTGATCTTGAGCTCGGGCAGCTTGTCTCCAACGGAAATGGTCACGGAGTCTCTCCTGTCTGATAGGGAATGGCGAAGGCCGGAAGGGGCCTGCCGGCGGCACTATAAGCAGCGCCGGCAAAAGTGCGAAGCGGTTTTCCGCCCGAAACGCCGCGGGTTCACTCGACGGCGAGCGGGGCTTCCATCGTCTTCTCGCCGGAGCGGAGCGTCAGCTGGATCGGGTTCTTCGCAAGGTCGAACACCTTCGGCCGGTGCAGCACCGGAATGTCGGCGACGAAGGCATTGCCGTCCCGCCGCACGGGGCCGGCCGCGCCGAATTCGAACGGGGCGCCCGAGAGGAAGACATCCGTGGGTGCCGCGTCCGCCGGTGCCTCGAAACGCACGGAAATCGTCTTGCCGTCCGCCGACCAATGGCCGTCGAGTGGCCGGAAGCCGTCGCCCGCCATCCCGGGAAGGGTCGCCTCGGCGGCGGCGATCGCCGTCTCCTCCAGCGGGTTGGTGAAGCCGTCGCCGCCCGGCTCGACCGTCAGCTCGGCCTGCACGGGGATACAGATATCCTTGCACACGCCGAGGAAAACCGTGGCGGTGACAGTGCCGCGCGCCGCCGTGGCGAGTTTCATCGGCAGGCGCACCGGCGCGTCATAGCCGATATAGTGGTTCGCCTCGTCGCCGAGCCGGCGCGGCGCAGGAAAGCCGATCGAGGTCAGCGTTGCGCCGGAGACGGTGATGGACGGCGGAATGCCGCTGCCGCCGGGGTCACGCCAGTAGGTCTTCCAGCCGTCATGCAGGCGGATGTCCAGCATGGCGCGCGCCGAACCGTCGGTTTCCGCCGGAAGCACCACGAGGCGCACGTCGCCGCCCGGCGTCTCCACCCAGGGCGAGGTTGCCGCCGAGGCGGCGGAGGACAGGAAAAGCAGCGCGATTGCAGCAGTTTGCAGGCGTTTCATGGGTCAACATCTAGCGCTGCGGCGGAATGCTTTCCAGCAACAAAAATGCACGGACCGATCATAAAAGCTTGATCGCCCGCCGGGACACCATACCTTTCTTGCAGGGCTGGCGTTCTGCGCCGGCGAAAAGAACGCTTTTCATTTGATGGCGAATTGGTAGGCTACATCCATTATGGCTATGTCGGTTCTGAAAAACAGGCGAGAACGCGGCTTTCTTGACGGTCAGTTCCTGATCGCCATGCCGGGCATGGCCGACGCCAATTTTACCCGCACCGTCGTCTATATCTGCGCCCATTCGGACGATGGCGCCATGGGCTTCGTCATCAACCGCCCGCAGCAGCTGAACTTCTCCGATGTGCTGCTGCATCTCGACCTGCTCGGCGAGGACGAGGTGATCCGCCTGCCCGGCGCGACGCTGGATTTTCCCATCCGCTGCGGTGGGCCGGTGGAGAGCGGGCGCGGTTTCGTGCTGCATTCGGACGACTACATGTCCGAATCCTCCATTCCCGTCAGCGACGACATCTGCCTCACGGCGACGCTGGATATCGTGCGTGCCATTTCCCGCGGCCGCGGGCCGGAGAAGGGCCTGATGATGCTCGGCTATGCCGGCTGGGGCGCAGGCCAGATCGAAAACGAGATCGGCGCCAATGGCTGGCTGTCCTGCCCGGCCCAGGAGGAGCTGATCTTCGACACCAATCTTGACAGCAAATACGAGCGTGCGCTCGCCCTGATGGGCATCTCGCCCGCCATGCTCTCCGCCGAGGCCGGCCACGCCTGAGCGGCGCGGCAAATTTTCTCCAATGCTGCCGGAACCTGTCGCAACGCCTGCCGTTTATGGAGCGCGTCAACAATTGCGCCTCTAACAAGGAGTACGATGGTGGGTAGCACGAGCGACAAGATCAAGGGCACGGCCAACGAGTTGGCCGGCAAGGCAAAGCAGGCCGCAGGCAAGGCCGCCGGCAGCCCGAAACTGCGCGTCGAAGGCGCCGTCCAGGAGGCCAAGGGCAAGACCCAGAAAGCGGTCGGCAAGGCCAAGGATGTCGTCAAGGGCGCCGTCGATCGCCTCTGACCAACGACTTGCGGGACGGCGCGCCGCGTCATCCCGCCAGCGCAAAGCCTAAATACCCGTATCGCCAACGGCCGATGCGGGTATTTTGTCGAAGGGCCATCGCCGTATCGAGGCATCATGAAACTTTTCACCTGTGCGACATGCGGCCAGACCACCTACTTCGACAACCGCGTCTGCGTGCGTTGCGGCTCCACGCTCGGGTTTCTTGCCGAGGACATGACATTGCATGCCCTGGTGCCGGAGGGCGAGGGGCTCTGGAAGATCGCGCCGGGCGAGGGCGTCTACCGCTTCTGCGACAACGCCGCGCAGGATGTCTGCAACTGGCTGCTGCTGGCTGACAGCGCGCACGCCTTCTGCGAGGCCTGCCGCCACAACCGCATCGTGCCCACCACGGACCCGAAGGGGCTGGAGCGCTGGCGGCGTATCGGCGCAGCCCAGCGCCATCTCTTCTATTCCATCCTGCGCTGGAAGCTGCCGCACCCGACGCGCGAGGACGACCCTGCCGGCGGCCTCGTCTTCGATTTTCTGGCCGACGAGCTGGATGCCGGCGGCAATGTCGTCCAGGCCGCCATGACCGGTCACGAGGACGGCCTCGTCAGTCTACGCGCGGCCGAGGCCGACGATGAGGTGCGCGAGGGCGTGCGCGTGTCAATGGACGAACCTTACCGCACGCTGCTTGGCCATTTCCGCCATGAGATCGGCCACTTCTACTGGACCCGGCTCATCCGCGAGGAGGCGACGCTGGAAGAGGCTCGCCGCCTCTTCGGCGACGAGCGCGCGGACTACGCCGCCGCCCTCCGGCGCAACTACGAACAGGGGCCGCCCGCCGACTGGCCGCAACATTTCATCAGCGCCTATGCCAGCTGCCACCCGGCGGAAGATTTCGCCGAGTGCTGGGCACATTTCTTCCACATCGTCGATACGCTGGAAACCGCCCGCGCCTTCGGCCTCAACACCGATCCGAAGGGCCACGAGGAGCTGGAGGCCGAGGTCACCTTCGATCCCTACCGTGCCCCGGATGCCGGTCGCCTCGTCGAAGCCTGGATCCCGCTCAGCGTCGCCATGAACGCCATCCAGCGTTCGATGGGCCAGCCCGACAGCTACCCCTTCGTCCTGCCGCCACCGGTCGTGCAGAAGCTGGATTTCATCAACAGGCTGGTGAGGCGTTCGTAGCGGGCGTCTATGCCCGCTTCATCAGCGGAAAGCGCTCCTTCAGCAGCCGCAGCACGGAATCGTAGCCGATCGGCGGGCCGAAGAGATAGCTCTGGCCGAATTCGCAGCCCATGTTGCCGAGCTCGATCGCGTCCTCTTCGGACTCGATGCCTTCGGCGACGACCTGCATTTCCAGTTCCCGCGCCATGGAGATGACGGAGCGGAGCAGCACGGTGCGCTTGTCGGAACCGTCGCGCACCAGCGCCTTGTCGATCTTGATCGTGTCGAAGGGGAAGCGGGTGAGATAGGAGAGCGAGGAATGGCCCGTGCCGAAATCGTCGAGCGCGAGGCCGAGGCCGACATCCTTCAACTTGGTGAGGATCAGGCGGGCCTGCTCGGGGTTCTCCATCACCACGGATTCGGTGAGTTCCAGCTTGAGCTTTTCCGGCGCGCAGCGCGTCTTGGCGAGCGCGGCACGCACGTCGTTGTAGAGCTCGTTGTTGAGGAGCTGGGCGCTGGAGAGGTTGACCGAGACGAAGACGGGCAGGTCGCCGGTCTGGAGCTGCCAGTCCATCAGGTCGCTCGCCGCCTTGTCGAAGGCGAAGAGGCCGAGCTGGTTGATAAGGTCGGAGCTTTCCGCGATCGGGATGAATTCCGTCGGCGAGATGTTGCCGCGTTTGGGGTGGTCCCAGCGCATCAGCGCCTCGAAGCCGGCGATCTCGGCATCGGAAAGGCGGACGATCGGCTGATAGACGAGCGAGAGTTCCTTGCGCTCGATGGCGCGGCGCAGGTCCGTCTCGATCTGCAGGCGATCCGCGCCGAAGGTGCGGAAGGCGGGACGGAAGGGTTCGACGCGGTTGCCGCCGCCCTTCTTGGCCCGGTACATGGCCAGTTCCGCATCGTTGAGCAGGCCCGGCGCGTCTTCCTGCTGGTCGACCCAGGAGACGAGGCCGATCGAGGCGGTCAGGATGATCTCGCGGCCGCCGAAATTGATCGGCACCATGATCGCCTTGCTGACCGCATCGGCGAAATCCGCGACCTTGGCGGGGTCGCGCTCCGACATCAGGATAAGGCCGAACTGGTCGCCGGCAAGCCGTGCCAGCGTGTCCTGCGGCTTCAGGAGGCGGCGCAGACGCCGGGTGAGGGCGATGAGGATGTTGTCGCCGGCGGCGATGCCGAGCGCATCGTTGACCTGCTTGTAGCGGTCGATGTCGATGGTCAGCACTGTCGGGCGCACAGTGTCCGAGCTTGCGGTGAGCGACAGGATCGATTGCAGCCGGTCGAGGAAGACCTGGCGGTTCGGCAGGCCCGTCAGGTTGTCGTGCAGGGCGTCCTGCAGCAGGCGGTCGACGGAGTTCTTCTGTTCGGTGATGTCGATGATCGTGCCGACGCAGCGGATGATCTCGCCGTTCGCGCCGAGCACCGGCCGGGCGCGGATGGCGAGCCAGTGATAGTGGCCGTCCTCGGCGCGCACGCGGAACTGATGGTTGAGCCGGCCCTTGCGGTGCTCCAGGAGCACGTCCAGCGTCGCGCGAAAACGGTCGCGGTCGTCCGGATGCAGACGCGGCAGCCAGTTGCGCGCCGGGCCGTGCATGACGCCAGGGGCAAGGCCGAGCTGGATGGAGATGTCGGGGATGGTGACGACGCGGTCGCGTGCCACGTCCCAGTCCCAGACCGTGTCGCCGGAGCCCGTCAGCGCCAGCGACTGGCGCTCGAGATCGGAGAACAGCCCTTGGCTGTAGGCGCCGCCGGCAAAGGCGTGCTGCATCACCGTGAAGCCGATGAGCAGCACGATCAGCACGAGGCCGCCGCCGAGCGCCGGCTGGATGATGTCGTTGTTGAGCTGTCCCGTCACCGTCAGCCAGGCGCCGAACAGCCAGACGAGGATGAGGGCCCAGGCGGGCACGAGCAGGATGGCGCGGTCGTAGCGGTTGAAGCCGAGATAGGCGATCAGCACGATGCCGACCGTGCCGGTCAGGGCGAAGGAGAGACGGGCGATGCCGGAAGCGATCGGCGGATCGTAGATCGCGACGCCGAAGAGCAGGCCGAGGCCAAGAATCCAGGCGAGCGTCGCATAGGAAAGATGCGCGTGCCAGCGGTTGAGGTTCAGGTATGTGAAGAGGAAGACGACGAGGCCTGCGGCGAGGAACACCTCCGTGCCGGCGCGCCAGATGCGCTCGTCCCCCGCGGTGATGCTGATGAGCTTGGACAGAAAGCCGAAGTCGACGCAGATATAGCCGAGCACGGCCCAGGCGAGCGCGGCCGTCGCCGGCAGCATGGAGGTGCCCTTCACCACGAAGAGGATGGTGAGGAAGACGGCGAGCAGGCCCGCAATGCCGAGCACGATGCCGCGATAGAGCGTGAAGGCGTTGACCGTGTCCTTGTAGGAATCTGGCGCCCAGAGATAGATCTGCGGCAGATCGGGCGTCGCCAGCTCCGCGACGAAGGTGACGACCGTGCCGGGGTTGAGCGTGATGCGGAAGACGTCCGCCTCGTCGCTCGGCTGGCGGTCGAGCGCGAAGCCTTCGCTCGGGGTGATCGAGATGATGCGCTTTGCCCCAAGGTCCGGCCAGAAGAGTTTCGACTGCACGAGGCGGAAATGCGGGGCGACGATCAGGCGGTCGATCTGCTCTTCAGAGACGTTGGCGAGCGCGAAGACGGCCCAGTCGCCCTGATGGTCCTGCGAGGTGGCGCGCACCTCGATGCGGCGCACGATGCCGTCCGTTCCGGGTGCCGTGGAGACCTGGAAGGCCTCGCCCCGGCCGGTATAGATTTCCGTGGTGGCGGTGAGGTCGAGCGCGGTGTCGTCACGGGAGATCTTGACGGGTTCGACGGCAAAGGCGCGTCCCGTCATCATGCCGGAAAGGAGCATCGTGGCCAGAAGGATGAGAGCGAGCAACCGGCTGGCATGCAGCGTTTGCGGCACGGATAGAGGCTTCATTGAAACTGCATGGTCCTTAGGTCTGCCCAGTCCTGTCGCGCCCCGGGTGCCGCCTACGGCCGCCTGTCGGCCGCCAGAAGCGAAAACATCACGTGGTCGCGCCACTCCCCGTTTATCTTCAGATACTCCCGAAGGTAGCCTTCCTGCCGAAAGCCGGCCTTTTCAAGGAGACGGATGCTTCTCTGATTGTCTGGAATACAGGCTGCCTCGATACGGTGCAACTGAAGGCTCGAAAAGATATACGGTATGACCAGTTTCAGGGCACCATGCATATGGCCCTGGCCGGCATGCCGCTCGCCCATCCAGTAGCCGATCATGCAGCATTGCGCAGCGCCGCGCCTGATATAGCCGATGGTCAGCCCGCCGAGCAGCGCCTTTTCCTCGCGCGCGAACACGAAGAGCGGCACGGCCTGGCCGGAGGAAAATTCCTGTTCATTTCTGAGAACACGGGCGCGAAACGCGCTCTCCGTCAACTCGTCGTTGCGCCAGGTCGGCTCCCACGGCTCAAGGAAGCGGCGGCTTTCCGAGCGCAGCTGATACCATTGCCGGTAGTCCTGGAAGCGGGGCAGGCGCAGGAGGTGCCGATCGTCGGCAAGTTCCACGGTGTCGGACTGCCGGGACAGAAACCGAAAAACCGACCGTGCCATTCGCCCTCCGCGCGCGCCGATGCGTGGCGTGCCTTGTCGGACAAGATTATGCCGAGAGGCTCACCGGCGTCAAATGGTCCGGGGGGACTGGGGCCTCGGCGTGGCGGGAAAAGTCCCGAAAAAACAAAACCCGCCTTGCGGCGGGTTGCGTCTTCAAAGCCATCGGCGCTCCACCTTCCGGTGAGGGCGGGACGACCGGTTCGAGCGCTTCATCAAGCGCGCCCCGTCATCAGGCCTGGCGCCCGGCTTTCCTGCCGGATGGCTCAGCCGAAAACAACGAGGCCCTTGACGGCGGACTGGATGTTCGAGCGCGAGATGCCGAGGTCCTGGAGGGCGCGGTCGTCGAGGGCGTTGAGTTCACGGACGGCACGGCGGTCGGCGGCGTTCTTCTTGAGCTTTGCGAAGATGTTCATTGGTCAACTCCTTTGTGTTGCCAATGATATAAACAATCGCGTGCCCGGAAAAAATGCATATGCTTGCAGCGTAGGCATGCGTTTTTTGCATGGCACCGTGAATGCCTGCTACTCGAGATCCTCCTGGGCGAACACCGCTGTCACATGCAGGTCCGTCGTCTCCAGCCGGCCGGGGCCGAGATTGACGAACTTGTGCGGCACATTGGCCGGCCCGAAGACGATCTGCCCGGCGCTTGCCTCAAGCTGCCGGTCGCCCACCGTGAAGAGCGCACGGCCCTGACGCACGATGAAGATCTCGTCATAGGGATGCCGGTGGAGCGGCGGGCCGCGCCCGATCTCGTCCGTGGTGTAGAACACGACGGAGACGTCGGTGCCGAAGGCCTGGCCTTCGAACTCGCCCTGCCAGACGTCGGGCTTTTCCGCCCATTGGGCGCGTTCGAGCATCGCGGCGATTTTCTGCATGATTTTCCCGTCTTTCCGATTTCAGCCGGCCGGATCGAAGCCGTCCATCAAGATATAGGTACCCTTTTCCCGCTGATGGGCGTCGATCTGCGGGACGAGGCGGCGGAAGTGTTCGGTGGCGCAGTGCACATCCAGCGCCGCACGGTCCGGCCAGGTTTCGATGAAGACGAAGTGGCCGGGATTCTTCTGGTCCGTGAAGAGATCGTAGCTGATGCACAGCGGCTCCCGGCGGGTGAGCTCGATGAGCTCCCGGTAGAGCGGCCGGACGATATCGACCGCCTCGGGGCGAATGAAATCCTGTGCGATGACCTTGAGCATGCTGATCCCTGTATCCTGACGTGCCTCGCCACTCAGTCCGCCGCCGCGAAATGCGCCATCTGGTCGGCATGGGCCTTGGCAAAGGCAGGACGGGCGGTGGCGCGGGTCATGTAGGTATGGCAGGCCGGATAATCCACCAGCCCGCCGAAGCGTTCGACGAGGCGAAGCACGTCCGCCATCACGATGTCGGCGATGGAGAAGCGGCCGGCCAGCCACTCACGTTCCGAAAGGACCGCTTCCATGCGCTGCAGCCGCAGCGTGAGAAAGCTGTCGAGCGGCTTGCGCGAGGGTGAACCTGTGGGAACGTTCGCGAACATCAGCAGGGCCCAGGGCAGGCTCGCCATCTCGACGGAATTGAGTGCCGCGAAAAGCCACTTGATGGCGTCGCTCCGGCCGCGCGGATCGGTGGGCATCAGGGCCGCGCTGCGTTCGCCGAGATGGAGCAGGATCGCACCGGTCTCGAAGATCGAGATGTCGCCATCCACGAGCCAGGGCACCTGGCCGAAGGGCTGGTGCGCGAGGTGCCTGGCCTTGCGGTCGCCAAAGGGCACGCTCTCGACACGGTAGGGCAATCCGGCCTCCTCCAGTGCCCAGCGCACGCGCAGGTCGCGCACGAAGCCGCGCGGCATTTCGGGCATCCAGTCGAAGGTCGTGAGAACGAGGTCGGCCATGGTCCATCTCCTTTCCGTTTCAGGACAAGGACGGACACGCCATCTCCGTTCCGACACCGCTGCCGGAAGTTTTCCCGGCAGTTGTGGGAGATGGTCTCCTCAGCTCGCCGCGCGGTCGGGAAGGGCCTGGCGCGACAGCGAACGCGTGATGTCGCCGGTCGAGACGAGATGCTCCAGCGGGCCGATGGCCGAGATGGTCGGCACGGTATCGAAGAACAGGCGGCCGGCAAGGTCCGTCAGGCGCTCGATGGTGATGCCGGCAAGGCGCTCCATCAGCTCCTCGTTGGGGATCGGGCGGCCGTAGAGCATCATCTGGCGGGCGATCTGGCCGGCGCGGGCTGCAGGGCTTTCCTGACCCATCAGAAGCTGGGCGCGGATCTGCGCGCGGGCGCGCTCGATTTCCTGCTGGTGGATCGTCTCGGAGGACTTCTTCAGCTCGTCAAAGATGACGGGCATCAGTTCCGGCAGGTTCTCGCCGCCGGTCGCGGCATGGATGCCGAAGATGCCGGTGTCCGAAAAGCCCCAGTGGAAGGCGTAGATCGAGTAACACAGGCCCCGGTGCTCACGCACCTCCTGGAAGAGGCGCGAGGACATGCCCCCGCCGAGGATGTTGGCGAGGATCTGCGAACAGTAGAAGTCGCGGGCATGGTAGGCCTTGCCCTCGAAGCCGAGCAGCACCTGCGCATCCATCAGGTCGCGCGTCTCGCGGATGTCGCCGCCGGTATAGCGGGCCGGTTCGAAGACAGGCGAGATTTTCGGTGCGGTCGGAAGTGAGGAAAAGCGGTCCTCGACCTGGCGCACGAAGTCTTCGTGGTTAACGGCACCGGCCGCCACGACGAACATGCGGTCCGTCGTATAGTTGCGGTCGAGATAGGAGCGGATCTCGCCGGGCGAGAAGGACAGCACCGAGTCCGGCGTGCCGAGAATGGCGCGGCCGATGATCTGGTCGCGATAGGCGACCTCGGAGAACTTGTCGAAGACCACGTCGTCGGGCGTGTCGTTCGCCGCGCCGATTTCCTGCAGGATGACGTGTTTCTCGCGGCGGAGCTCTTCCTCGTCGAAGACGGATTCCGTCAGGATGTCGGCAAGGATGTCGACCGCGAGCGGGACGTGGTCCTTCAGCACGCGGGCGTAGTAGGAGGTGGTCTCCGTCGAGGTGGCGGCGTTGACCTCGCCGCCGACATTCTCGATTTCCTCGGCGATCTGGCGGGCGGAGCGACGCTCCGTCCCCTTGAAGGCCATGTGTTCCAGAAGATGGGCGATGCCGTGCTCGTCCGTGGTTTCGTTGCGTGACCCCGACTTGATCCACACGCCGAGAGCGACACTCTCGAGATGCGGCATGTTTTCGGTCACCACGGTCAACCCGGATTGAAGCCGGGTGCACTCAACTTTCATCCTGCGCACTTTCTGCGTTTCTAGCCTCGAACCCGCGTGTGTTTCCCGATGAAGTCTTCCACCGCATCGAGCTCCGCATCGAGGACGTCGAACCGCTCCTCCCTTTGCATGAGGTCAGCAAGCCACGTCGGAAGCGCCGGGTCAATACCGCTGGCCGATTTTACTGCGGCGGGGAATTTCGCGGGATGGGCGGTGGCGAGCGTCACCATGGGCGCGCCGGGCTTCTCGTGCTTGGCGGCGACGAAGACGCCGATCGCCGAATGCGGATCGAGCAGATAGCCGGTCTCGGCAAGCGTATCCTTGATCGTCGCAGCCACCTGCTTTTCGGACGCGCGGCCGGCGCGGAAATCCTTGCGGATCGCCTTCAGCGCCTTTTCTCCGATGTCGAAGGCGCTGGATTGCTTGAGGCTTTCCATGGCGCGGCGCACCGCGCCGGCATCCCGGCCATGGGTCTCGAACAAGAGGCGCTCGAAGTTGGACGAGATCTGGATGTCCATCGATGGCGAGGTGGTGGCCTTCACCTCCTTCATCTCGTAGCGCCCGGTCTTCAGCGTGCGCGCGAGGATGTCGTTCTCGTTGGTGGCGATGATCAGCTTGTCGATCGGCAGGCCCATGCGCTTGGCGGCATAGCCGGCAAAGATGTCGCCGAAATTGCCTGTCGGTACGGTGTAGGAGATCTTCCGGTCCGGGCCGCCCAGCGCCACGGCGCTGGTGAAGTAGTAGACGATCTGGGCCATGATGCGCGCCCAGTTGATCGAGTTGACACCCGAGAGCTGTACCCGGTCGCGGAATTTCACGTCGTTGAACATCGCCTTGACGAGGTTCTGGCAGTCGTCGAAATTGCCCTTGATGGCAAGCGCGTGGACGTTCTTTTCCTTGGAGGTCGTCATCTGGCGCTGCTGCACCGGCGAGACCTTGCCCTCGGGGAAGAGGATGAAGATGTCGGTACGCTCGCGGCCGGCAAAGGCGTCGATCGCCGCCCCGCCGGTATCGCCCGAGGTGGCGCCGACGATGGTGGCGCGCGCGCCGCGGGCCGCCAGTGCGTGGTCCATCAGCCGGGCGAGCAGCTGCATCGCCACGTCCTTGAAGGCGAGCGTCGTGCCGTGGAAGAGCTCCATGACGAAGGAGTTCGGCCCCGTCTGCACCAGCGGCGCGATCGCCGGATGGCGGAAGGTCGCATAGGCCTCGTCGATCATCGTGCGGAACGTGTCTGCGGGGATGTCGCCCTTGACGAAGGGCGAGAGCACCGTGAAGGCGATCTCCTGGTAGGACTTGCCGCGCAGCGCGCGGATCTCCTTCTTGGAGAAGCTCGGCCATTCACGCGGCACATAGAGGCCACCGTCGCGGGCTAGACCCGCCAGAAGCGCATCGGAGAAGCCGAGGGAAGGGGCCTCGCCCCGCGTCGAAACATAGTCCACGTTCATACGTCCTTGGGAAGGTTGATGATTTCGAGCGACGAAAATCGCAGGAACCGACTGTCGCTTCGTACCAATGCTCTGTCGCCCAGTCTAGCGAAAGGCCACGCAAGGCCGCGGGTCACTTTGCGGCAGATCGTGGCAATGCCGTTGCATTCTGCCCGCTCCGGCGTGAAACGGGCCGTGTCGAAATTCTGCGGGCGGTTTCAATCGACAATCGATTTTTCGCCACGTCGCTGCTATAGACCATCGCCTAGGGTCGTGAAAAGGCCCGTAAAAGAGTTCCGAAAGGCTTGCACGCCGGGGGCGGGGCCTGATCGCAGGGGTTACAGTATCGTGTTTGGAATGAATATCCGCCGCTTTCTCGGCATATCTCTTCTCGCCGTCGTCGCCGGTTGCAATCAGACCGACAAGCCCGCCGATCTCGGCGTGACGAGCGATCCGTCTGGCGTACAAACGGCCACCCAGCAGCAGACGGGCACCGCCGTCGTGCAGGGCTCGTGCCCGCAGGTCTATCTGCGCGACGGCACGGCTGTGATGCGCCGCTACGCCAAGGGCGCCAAGGACGATCCGCAGAAGCTGCTCTACCAGGTGACGCTCGCCGACTCGACCCGCCAGTGCGTGCTGAACCAGAACCAGCTCGTCATGACCGTGATGGTGCAGGGGCGCGTCGTGTCCGGCCCTGCCGGCAGTGGGGGAACGGTCAATGTGCCGATCCGCGTCGCCGCCACGGACGGCAAGACGACGCTCTATTCCGAACTCGTCCAGTATGCCGTGAACACGGACGCCGGCCAGTTCATCTTCACCAAGGGTGACGTGGCGCTGCCCGGTGGTTCCGGCGGCTTCACCAAGGTCTATGTCGGCTTCGACGAAGGCCCGTACAACACGAAATGACGGCTCCGGCCGGAGGGAATGAAAAAGGCCGCGGGAGCATGCTTCCGCGGCCTTTTTGTTCCTGGATGCAATCGGCTCAGATCGCTTCCTGCCATTCGGCAAGCGCCGCGATGACGTCCGGCAGTTCGCTCATGCGCGAGATCACGGTCTCGGCGCCGGCTTCGGTGAGGCGATCGGCGTGCGAGGGGTAGGTGTGCGAGGCGCCGGTGAAGCCGACGACGCGCATGCCGGCGGCGCGCGCACCGGCGATGCCATGCACGGAATCCTCGATGACCAGCGTGTTGGCCGGGTTCGCGCCGAACTGCTTGGCGCCGTGCAGGAAAATGTCCGGCTTCGGCTTGACGCGGTCCGCGCCGAGGTCCTTGGCCGAATAGACATAGGGGCCGAAGACCTCCCGCAGACCGACCTTCGAGAGCATCATGTCGAGGCGGGGTGCAGAGGAGTTCGAGCAGATGCAATAGGGCTTGCGGATGCGGGAGAGCATCAGCTTGACGCCGTCGATGACCTTCACCTCCTGGGCGAGGCGCGCATCGAGCAGCTTTTCCGACTTGTCGAGCAGCGAGGCGGAGAGCGGGATGTCGGCCTCGCGTTCGACGGCAAGCAGGATGTTCTGCCAGGTCATGCCGGCAAAGCGCTCGCCCATCTCCTCGACGCTGATCGGATAGCCCGCATCGGTCAGAAGCGCCGATTCAACCTCGGCGGCGATAATTTCCGAATCGACCAGAACGCCGTCGCAGTCGAAGATGATGAGGTCGAAACCGTCCATGACAAACCGTCTTTCAATGGCGCAATTGCCCGCAAGGGGCGGGACGCGGATGGGCGTCGGGAATTGCGGTAGAACGAAGGGGCGGGATCGCCCGTGAAGCCGCGGTCTCCCTACACGAAAGGGCGCGCGGCGACAATTGCCGATTCCGGAGACGAGCTATGCGGCGGCTAGTCCGGGAACAGTGCCAGGAAGCGTCGCTCGCCGTCCGGCGTGAAACGGATGGCGCGGCTGTCCTTTTCGCGCTTCGCCCAGCCGTCGGCGATGAAGCGGGCGAGCAGCGCCTCGCCGAGCGAGCCGGCAAGGTGCGAGCGCCGCTCGCTCCAGTCGAGGCAGGTGCGGCAGACGGGGCGGCGCTGGGTCCTCAGCGCGGCGACGTCGATGCCCATGGCGGTGATGCGTGCCTCGCCGGTGGGCGTCAGCGCCGCGTCCTCGCCGTCAAGCGCCACATCCCCGTCGGCCACGAGCCGGTCGAGCATGCGCACGCCGAAATCGCCGGCAAGGTGGTTGTAGCAGACGCGCGCCTTGCGCAGTGCCGGGTCCTTCGGGCCGGGCCGGGTGCGCATCAGCCCGCGGTTCGCCGCAAAACCCATGATGTTTTCGAGCAGCAGCCCCACCTCGTCGTCGCCGAGCGCGAAATAGCGGTGCCGGCCCTGCTTGCGCTGGGCGACCAGCCCGCCGCCCTCCAGCTTCGAAAGATGGGCGCTGGCGGTCTGCAGCGTGACGCCGGCCGCGCCTGCAAGCTCGGTCGCCGTCAGCGCCTGCCCGCCCATCAGCGCGGTCAGCATGTTGGCGCGCGCGGGATCGCCGATCAGCGCGCCGATCTGGGAAATGTCGGGGCCTTCTTTCATACTTCGACGATAGACGAAGCATTCGCGTTCGGCAATGTGGGAAAAGGGCAGCGTAAACACAGGCAATTCCAGCAGGCGCATGAGCGCTCTTGCATCCGGGACGAGGCCAGAACGAGGAGACGACCATGATCACCTGTTTCATCCGCTACCAGATCGATCCGTTCCGCAAGGACGCCTTCGCCGCCTATGCCCGCAACTGGGGCGAGGCGATCCCGCGGTGCGGCGCCGATCTCATCGGCTATTTCGCCCCGCACGAGGGCTCCGCCACCACCGCCTACGGTGTCTACAACATTGAAAGCCTAGCCGCCTACGAGGCCTATCGCGCCCGGCTTGCCGCCGACCCGCTCGGCCGCGAGAACTACGATTTCGCCCGCAGCGAGCGTTTCATCCTGAAGGAGGACCGGATCTTCCTGAAGAACGTCTCGCTGCCGCATGCACCGCGGGTGACGCCATGATCGCCGTCATCTTCGAGGTAGTGCCGGCGCCCGGCCGCATCGACCTCTATCTCGACACCGCGCGGGACCTCCGCCCGTTGCTGGAAAGCAGCGAAGGTTTCATCTCGATCGAGCGCTTCCGCAGCCTCACCGACCCGACGCGTCTCCTGTCGCTCTCCTTCTGGCGCGACGAGGCGGCGGTGAAGGCCTGGCGCAACAGCGAGCAGCACCGTGCCGCCCAATCCCTCGGCCGCAACGGCGCCTTCGACAACTATCGGCTGCGCATCGCCAGCGTCGTCAGGGACTACGGCCTCAACGACCGCAACGAGGCCCCGGACGACAGCCGGGCCTTTCACGCGGCGTAGCGCGGCTGGTACGATCACGGATGCGGCGCCCGTCTCGCCCGAAAAGGGGAGGCGGGCGCCGCTGTTTTCCCGGCAGGTTGCTTTCCGCCTACTGTACCGCCACTTCCGAGCGCTCGCCGGCCTTGACGGTCGCCTTGGCCTGCTTCGGCGCGACGTCGCCTTCGTATTTTACGGCCACGATGTAGTCCCCCGGCGGCAGCGTGTCCTGCCATTCGGCGCCGTAGTTGTAGGACATGGATTTCTGGTTGCCCTGGATGTCCTTCGCGGCGCTGAGGATCTCGATGAAGCTCGCCCCGGGCGCGGTGATCGCCAGCACGCCGGCATTGATGTTGACGGTGACCTCCTTCATCTCCCCTGCCTTGATCGTGAAGGGGATCTCGCCCGTCGCCGAGCCGAGCTTTGCGGTCAGAACGTGCTCGCCCGGCGGGACGTCCAGCTTCGTGCCGGTGCCGTAATTGTAGGCGATGCTCTTGCGGGTGCCGTCGATGTTCTTGTTGGCCGCCACCACCTCGAAGAAGACGTTGCCGGAATCCACCGCCGTCCCGCCTTCCGCATAGATCGCCTTGTTGAGCACGACGCCCGAACCGATGACGAGGTCGCGCTCGATGGTCTCGCCCGCCTTGACGGAAACCGTCTCCTCGACGATGGACGGGCCGATCTTGCCGATCAGCTTCACGTCTCCGGCCGAGGCATAGAACTTGGCCGTGCCGTAATAGGTGGTGGAGTAGCCGCCGAAGGCAATCTCCACGGCCGCGTCCGCATCGTCCTCGGCAGCCTCGGGTGTCCGCTTCGGGTGGATCGTCACGTGGCCGGCGTCGAAGTTGATGAAGGGCTTGGCGACCGCGCCGTCCTTCACCTCGAACGGCACCTCGCGCTTGACCGCGCTTTGCAGCGTTGCCACGGCGATATACTTGCCCGGCGGATAGTTGCCGGAAAACTTGCCCTTGTACTGGCTCTCCAGGTAGTCGCCCGCCGGCTTGCCGTCCGCATCCGCCTTGTAGATTTCCCAGAACACATTGTCGTTGTCGCCGAGCGAGGGGCCGCCCTCGGAAAGGACACTGTCGAACTCCGTGTTGAACGCGACGGCGGGCTCCGGCTCGGGTTCGGCTTCCACCACTTCCTCGGCCGGCTTCGACATCGGCGCTTCCGCCACCGTCGCCGTCAGCGCGGCAACGAGCTGGGAAGCGTCGGATGCCTGGAAGTATTTGCCGCCGGTGTTTTCGGCAAGGCAGGCGACCTGCTTGCCTTCCTCTTCCGTCAGGCCGAAGCCGACGACATGGGTGGTAAAGTCGACGCCCTTGCTTTCGAGCGCGGAGGCGAGGGCACAGGGGTCCGCCTCACAGGTCTCCAGCCCGTCCGTCACCAGCACCACGGTCGCCTTGTCCTCGGTGTATTTGAGAATGTCGGCGGCCTGCTCGACGGATTGCGTCAGCGGCGTCTTGCCCTTGGGGTTGAGGCCCGAGACGAAGGATGTGATCGCCTCCCCGGTGCCCGCGCCCGGCGGCACGGCCAGCTCGATGTCGCTGCACGAGCCCTTTTCGCGGTGGCCATAGACCATCAGGCCGAGTTCGGTGCCCGCGGGTACCGATTTCAGCACCGTGCCCAGCGTCTCGCGGGCGATCTCGATCTTGCTGCGTCCGCCGATCTGGCCCCACATGGAGCCGGACGCGTCGAGCACGATCATCGTCTTGTCGGCGGCAATCGTCTCTGTGGCGGCAAGAAGCCCCGCCAGAAGCATGAAGGCGGCTTTCAAACGCACGTCTTTCCTCCCCGTTTTCCCTGGAAACGCCAGCCGTCCACGCCGGCAAGGCTCAGCGATGCTGTTTCATGACGGGCGAGGCGGGGCGTCTATTCGCGGTTCCTTGAATGAAGCGCGCAAATCCCGTTGCGAAACGTATTTGGCTTTTTCTCCAGGCCCTTCAGCCTTTGGTAACCATCTTCGGTAACCATAAGCCCCAGTTCAGTTCCGAGTCAGCGTATCAGCGAGTATTCAATGCCATCTGTCCTTTCGCTTGCAGACGTCTCCCGTTCGCCCCGCAAGAGCGGCTGGCTCGACACGATCATCAAGGGGGACTGCGTCGCCGCGCTCGAGGCGCTTCCGGACCAGTCCGTCGACGTCATCTTTGCCGATCCGCCGTACAACCTGCAGCTTGGCGGTGCGCTGCACCGTCCCGACCAGAGCCTGGTCGACGCCTGCGACGACGAGTGGGACCAGTTCGCGTCCTTCGAGGCCTATGACGCCTTCACCCGCGCCTGGCTGCTCGCCTGCCGGCGCGTGCTGAAGCCCGCCGGCACGATCTGGGTCATCGGCTCCTACCACAACATCTTCCGCGTCGGCGCGACCTTGCAGGATCTCAACTTCTGGATCCTCAACGACATCGTCTGGCGCAAGACCAACCCGATGCCCAACTTCAAGGGCCGCCGCTTCCAGAACGCGCACGAGACGATGATCTGGGCCACGCGCGATCCGAAGGCCAAGGGCTACACCTTCAACTACGACGCCATGAAGGCCGCCAACGACGACGTGCAGATGCGCTCGGACTGGCTGTTCCCGATCTGCAGCGGCGGTGAGCGCCTGAAGGGTGAGGACGGCAAGAAGGTGCATCCGACGCAGAAGCCGGAAGCATTGCTCGCCCGCATCCTGATGGCTTCCTCCAAGCCCGGCGACGTGGTGCTCGACCCGTTCTTCGGCTCCGGTACGACCGGCGCCGTCGCCAAGCGCCTCGGCCGCCACTTCGTCGGCATCGAGCGCGAGCAGGCCTATATCGACGCGGCCCGCGAGCGCATCGAGGCAGTCGAGCCGCTCGGCAGCGGAACCCTGTCGGTGATGAGCGGCAAGAAGGCCGAACCGCGCGTTGCCTTCAACACGCTGATCGAAAGCGGGCTGATCGCACCCGGCACGGTGCTCACCGATGCCCGTCGCCGCCACAGCGCCATCGTGCGCGCCGATGGTACGCTCGCCTCGGGCAACGACGCCGGCTCCATTCACCGCGTCGGCGCCAGGGTGCAGGGGCTCGATGCCTGCAACGGCTGGACGTTCTGGCACTATGCCGATGGCGCCGAGCTGAAGCCGATCGATGCGCTGCGTGCCGTCGTGCGCTCCGGCATGGCCGGCCTGGAATAGGCCGGCACCGAACTACCGTTTCTCCAGCTGCGGCCTCCGGTGTTCCCTGCACCGGGGGCTGTGGCTTTTTTGGGGGAGGGCCGTTCGGGTCGCGCCTCCCGATTTTCCACTGGCGCGATTCAGCGGATGTTAACCATCAATGGCTTAGTGTGATTTCGAAAGCACATCAGGCCAAGCAACGGAAATCGTTGCGGAAAGCCAGGGCCGATCAACCGGCCGGGCAGGCCGGATATCGCTTTTCCGGTTTTCGTACCTTCAGTCCCGGAAATGCGAAAACGCCCGGAGCCCTCTGGCTCCGGGCGTTTCGGTTTCTACCCTCTGCTGCTCAGAGCGCGATGCCATGCGCGGCAAGGTCTGCCTTCAGTTTTTCGGGGTCGGTGAACTGCACCGCGTTCCATCCGGCAAGGCGCGCGCCCTCGACATTGACCGCGGCGTCGTCGATGAAGAGCGTGTGGCCCGGCGAAAGACCGAAATCGCGCCTGTGTTTCTCGTAGATCGCAAGGTCGGGCTTGATGAGGCCGATTTCGCCGGAAACGGTCACGCCGCGCGGCATGTCGAGGAAGGGGAAGAGCTTGCGCGCCTCCTTGAACGTATCGGCGGCGAAATTGGTGAGCATGGTCACGTCACGGCCTTCGGCAATCAGCGTCTCCATGATCGCGACGCTCTCGACATAGGCATGCGAGACCATCTCATGCCAGTGCTTGCGGAACGCCCGGATATGCTCTGCCCGGTCGGGATGCGCGTCGATCAGCAGGGCCTCGGCATCGCCCCAGGCGCGGCCGCGGTCCTGTTCGAGGTTCCAGTCATGGGTGCAGACATTGCTGAAGAACCAGTTGCGTTCGGCATCGTCGGGAATGAGGCGGGCATAGGGAATGTGCGGGTCGTAGTGGATCAGCACCCGGCCGATGTCGAAGACGATGTGTCGGATCTCGATGCTGCTCATGCTTTCCTCGCTGTTCGTCCAAACGCGTCGGGTATGGCCTGTTTTATTGCCTTCTTCATGACGGTCGGCAACGCCTCGCCGTCAAGCGTTTCCCTGGCCTGCCACCATCCGTCGCCGCTCTGCGTCTGGCGCGGCAGCCTGGAGCGGTAGATGGAGAGGCGCAACTCGAAATGCGTAAAGACATGGGTGACGGTGCCGCAGGCCTGCCAGTCGGCCGCAAAGGGTGCGGCGGCAAGGCCGGTCTCGCCGTCGATCCGTGCCGTCCAGCCGCTGCCCGGCACCTCCGTCATGCCGCCGAGAAGGCCGGTTTCCCCGCGCTTGCGCAGGAAGACCGCGCCTGTCTCGTCCTCGGCGACGAAGGCCGCACCGAGCCGCACGGGCTTTGCCTTCTTCGCCGCCTTGCGCGGATAGAGCTCCGGGTCGGCGTGCCCGAGCACGCGACAGCGGGCATTCAGGGGACAGAGCGCGCAGGCCGGCCGGCGCGGGGTGCAGATCGTCGCGCCGAGGTCCATCATCGCCTGTGCGAAGTCGCCCGGCCGGTCCGCCGGCGTCATGGCGGCGACCAGCGCCCGCATCTCGGGTTTTGCCGCGGGCAGGGGCGTTTCGATGGCGTGGAGGCGGGAGATGACGCGCTCGACATTGCCGTCCAGCACCGCGCTCTTCCGGTTGAAGGCGATGGCGGCGATCGCTGCGGCCGTATAGTCGCCGATGCCGGGCAGCGCCTTCAGCCCGTCCTCGCTGTCGGGGAAGATCCCGCCATGCTGAAAGGCCACGGCTTCGGCGCATTTCTTGAGATTGCGGGCGCGGGCATAGTAGCCGAGGCCCGCCCAGGATTTCATCACGTCCTCCGTCTCGGCCTCGGCGAGGTCCGTGACCGTCGGCCAGCGGGTGGTGAAGAGCGCGAAATACGCCTTGACCGCTTGCACCGTCGTCTGCTGCAGCATCACCTCGGAAAGCCAGATGCGGTAGGGGTCGGGACGTTCGCCGCGCGCCGCCATCGGCGGGCTCACCCGCCAGGGCAAATCGCGGTGATGCCTGTCATACCAGGCAAGAACGAGATCGGCAGGCGCCGTGATGCGGGGAGCTTGGGTCATGATTGGCCTGAACGGGGTCGAAGCGACCCATGATGCGAACACAGCTCCGGACGCAAAACGCTCGCACACTTTTGCTGGAATTGCTCTATAACTGGCGAAGCAGGCGGCGATCTTCAAGTCGATTTTTCGCCGTAACAGGAATATTTTCCCGATCGGGAGCAGGCAAGTGAACACCAGCAAGGCGCCCCGGCGCGGCTATCGGCGAGGCGTCGTCCAGATCAGTGAAGTGGCCAACGGCCTCATCGACCCGGTGCTGGCAAAACGCGCCGGCATCAACACCATGCTGCTCGGCTCGTGGGACGAGATCGCGGGCGCGGAATTTGCCGAATGCACGCGACCGGAGCGTATCACCTGGCCGCGCCGCGCCTCCGAAATGGCGGGCGAGGGCGGCGGCCACCAGCCGGGCGTGCTGACGATCGCCTGCGAGGGCGCCCGCGCCCTCTTCCTCAGCCACCAGCAGGGCGAAATCATCCAGCGCATCAACGGCTTCTTCGGTTTTCCGGCCGTGAACCAGATGAAGATCGTGCAGAAGCCGGTCAGCCCCCATGCCAACCGCCGGCCGAAGCCGCGCCCTTTGACCGGCGCGGCCGCCCGCCATCTCGATGACCTCGTCGACGGCATCGAGGGCGATGCCCTGAAGGCGGCGCTGAAACGGCTCGGCACGGCTGTGCTCGGCCGGCGCCGCTAGTGCGGCCGAAAGCCTCGCTTTCGACCATCGAACGGTCACAATTCTTTGAAGTTACTTGCCTTAACTCCGCTTGTTCCCGCCCCAAAGCAGGTATAACGGGAGTGCCCATAGCAATTCCGGGGAATGCGCGAAGCAGCCTCCTTGGGACTTGCGTCAATGGATCCGAGAATTCCCATCCCCGACAGGAGAGACCATGTCCCTTTCCGAAATGAGCCTGATGAAGCGCCTCGCGACCGGCGTTGCCGTTGCGGCGCTCGCCGTGACGCTGGCTGCCTGCTCCGACGAGAAGAAGGAGGAGACCGCCAAGGCTCCTGAAACCAGCCAGACGACGACGGGCGAAAGCGCAAGCTCGACGCCGGCCACCTCCTCCGGAACGACGACGACCACGACGACCGAGACCGCCCAGGCGCCGGCCGCCGAGGCGAAGTCCGTCGAGGTGCCCACCGCCGACGGCGACGTGGACATGGCGGAAGTGATGAAGCCCGGCGCGCTGCCGGAAATGGCGCTCGGCGAAGCCAATGCCCCGGTCACCATCGTCGAATACATGTCGACGACCTGCCCGCATTGCGCTGCCTTCCACAACAACACGTTCGAGGCGATCAAGACGAAGTATGTCGACAGCGGCAAGGTCCGCTTCGTCATGCGCGAGTTCCCGTTCGACCCGCGCGCGGCCGCCGCCTTCATGCTGGCGCGCTGCAAGCCGCAGAACCCGGCCGAGCTTTCGGACGCCTCGCAGTACTTCCCGATGATCTCCATGCTGATGAAGCAGCAGGAAACCTGGGCCGCAGCGCAGGATGGCCGCGAGGCGCTGCTGCAGATGTCGAAACTTGCCGGTTTTACACAGGAGAGCTTCCAGGCCTGCTTGACGAACCAGAAGCTTCTGGATGATGTAAATGCGGTGCGCGAACGCGGCGCCAAGGAATTCGGCATCGCGGCGACGCCGACCTTCCTGATCAACGGCAAGCGCTATTCGGGGGACATGTCGGTTGACACCATGTCGGCCCTCATCGACAGCATGCTCTGACCCTTCGACCGAATTTCTGGCGGGCGACGGCGGAAGCCGTGCGCCCGCTTTTTGCATTGTGATTGATCACACTGCGTTGCCCCTCATCCCCATGTCGGGACCTTCTCCCCGCAGGCGGGGAGAAGGAGGGATACGGCGAGCCCATCGTTCCTCGCCCCGCTTGCGGGGAGAGGATGCTGGCAGGCAGGTGAGGGGCATCCCGCGCAGGTGCGCCGCATGAAATTCACCAAACTCCGCCTGCTCGGCTTCAAATCCTTCGTAGAACCCACCGAATTCATCATCGAGCGGGGCCTGACCGGCGTCGTCGGGCCGAACGGCTGCGGCAAGTCGAACCTCGTCGAGGCGCTGCGCTGGGTGATGGGGGAGAATTCCTACAAGAACATGCGCGCGTCCGGCATGGACGACGTCATCTTCTCCGGCTCCGGCAACCGCCCGGCGCGCAACACCGCCGAAGTCGGCCTCTATCTCGACAATTCCGACCGCACGGCCCCCGCCGCCTTCAACGGCGAGGACGAGATCCAGGTGTCCCGCCGCATCGAGCGCGAGAACGGCTCGATCTACCGCATCAACGGCAAGGAAGCGCGCGCCAAGGATGTGCAGCTGCTCTTTGCCGACGCCTCCACCGGTGCCCGCTCGCCCTCCATGGTCGGGCAGGGCCGCATCGGCGAACTCATACAGGCCAAGCCCCAGGCGCGCCGCCAGCTGCTCGAAGAGGCGGCCGGCATTTCGGGCCTGCATTCGCGCCGCCACGAAGCGGAGCTGCGCCTGCGCGCCGCCGAAACCAACCTCGAACGGCTCGACGACGTCACCTCGCAGCTCGAAAGCCAGATCGAGAGCCTGAAGCGCCAGTCGCGCCAGGCGAACCGCTTCAAGGCGCTTTCCGCCGATATCCGCCGCCATGAGGCGATGTTGCTGCACATCCGCTGGGCGCAGGCGAAAGAAGCCGAGGCCGAGGCCGACAGCCAGCTCAACCAGGCAACCTCGCTCGTTGCCGAGCGCGCCAATGCCCAGATGCAGGCGGCCAAGGAGCAGGCTGTCGCCAGCCTCAAATTGCCGGAGCTGCGCGAGAACGAGGCAAAACTCGCCGCCGCGTTGCAGCGCCTGCAGATCGCCCGCGCGCAGCTAGAAGAGGATTCCGCCCGGCTGTTGCGCCGGCGTGACGAGCTGACACGCCGGCTTGCCCAGCTTGCCGAGGACATCATCCGCGAGGAACGCATGGTGGCCGACAATGCCGCCGTGCTGGAACGCCTGACCGCCGAGGAAGACGAGATCGCCGAGATCCTCGCCGAGGCCGACGAGCGCACCGTCGGCGCCCGCGAGACGATGGACGCTGCGGCCGCGAAACTTTCCGGCAGCGAGGCCGCGCTTGCCTCTGTCACCGCCGAGCGCGCCGAAGCGCAGGCCTCGCGCAACCAGCTTGAAAAGGCGATTCGCGACCTTGCCGAACGTCATCTGCGCCTCGGCCAGCAGCACGCCGCCCAGGCGCGTGAACTCGAGGAGATGGACGCCCGCATCGCCGCGCTGCCCGACCCGGAAGAACGCCGCGCGGCCGTGCAGTCCGCCGAGGAGGTGCTCGAGGCGGCCGGCGAAATGCTCGTCGCCGTCGAAGAGGCACTGGAGGAGGCGCGTTTTGCCGAATCCGCCCTGCGCGGTCCGGTCGATACCGCCCGCGCCCGGCTTGCCGGCATCGAGACGGAAGCCCGCACGATCCGGCGCATGCTGGAGGCCGGCAGCACCGGAGGCTCCTTCCCGCCGGTCGTCGAGGCGGTCGACGTCGACCGCGGCTATGAGACGGCGCTCGGCGCGGCGCTTGGCGACGACCTCGATTCGCCCGCTGACAACTCGGCCCCCGTTCATTGGCGCCTGTCCGGCGACGCATCCGGCGACGCGCCCCTGCCGAAGGGCGTGCCGGCGCTGATCGATCATGTCCGTGCGCCCGACGTGCTGGGCCGCCGCCTTTCCCAGATCGGTATTGCCGGCAGCGCGGAGGAGGGGTTGTCCCTGTTGCCGCAGCTCAAGGCCGGCCAGCGGCTCGTCACCCGCGAGGGCGCGGTCTTCCGCTGGGACGGCCATGTCACCGGTGCCGATGCGCCGAGCGCCGCCGCGCTCCGCCTCGAACAGAAGAATCGCCTTGCCGAGCTCGAAGCCGAGATGGAAGACGCGCGCGCCGCGCTCGGCGATGCGGAAGCCGACCTTTCGCGTGCCGGCGAAACCATCCGTGCCGAAACGCAGCGCCAGCAGCAGGCGCGCGAGGCCCAGCGCACCGCCACCCGCGCCCTTGCCGAGGCGCGCGAGGGGCTGGAGGCGGCTGAACGGGCCTCCGGTGATCTCATCCGCCGCAGGGCGGTGCTCTTCGAAACCGGCGCGCAGATCGAGGCACAGGTGGAAGAGGCCGCCGTCTCGCTGGAGGATGCCCGTGCGGCGCTGGAGGAGGCGCCCGATCTTGCCGATCTCGACCTGCGCCTTCGCGCCCACACGATGGATGTCGCGACCGACCGGGCGACGCTGGCCGAAGCGCGCGCCGGCCATGACGGGCTTGCCCGCGAAATGGCCGATCGCCGCCGGCGCCTGATGTCGATCTCTGCCGAGCGCGAGACATGGCGGAGCCGCGCCGCCAATGCCGAGAACCATATCGCCACCCTGCGCGAGCGCGAAGCCGAGGCGCATGAGGAGATGGAGGAGCTGGCCGAGGCGCCCGACGAGATCGAGGACAAGCGCCGCGAACTCCTGACCGGCCTCAGCAATGCCGAGGCTGCCCGCCGCGAGGCCGCCGATGCCCTGCAGGAGGCGGAGAACCGCCAGCGCGAGGCCGACCGCACGGCCGCCACCGCGCTCTCGCAGCTTGCCGAATCCCGCGAGACCCGGGGCCGTGCGGAAGAACGCCTCGTCTCCGCCCGCGAGCGCCGCGTCGAGGGCGAGGCGCGCATCCGCGAGGCGCTGAACTGCGCCCCGCACGAAGCCCTGCGGCTGACCGGCCATCCCGCCGGCAGCCCGCTGCCCGATCCGCGCGAGCGCGAACGGGATCTCGATCGCCTGAAGATGGAGCGCGAACGGCTCGGCGCGGTGAACCTGCGTGCCGAGGAGGAGCAGCGGGAGCTGACTGAAAAGCTCGAGGCGCTCGTCGCCGAACGCGAGGACATCATCGAGGCGATCCGCAAGCTGCGCTCGGCGATCCAGAGCCTCAACCGCGAAGGCCGCGAGCGGCTTTTGGCCGCCTTCGACGTGGTCAACGTGCAGTTCCAGCGCCTCTTCACTCATCTCTTCGGCGGCGGCACGGCCGAGCTTCAGCTCATCGAGAGCGACGATCCGCTCGATGCCGGCCTCGAAATCCTCGCCCGCCCGCCGGGCAAGAAGCCGCAGACCATGACGCTGCTCTCCGGCGGTGAGCAGGCGCTGACGGCGATGGCCCTGATCTTCGCCGTCTTCCTCACCAATCCGGCGCCGATCTGCGTGCTCGACGAGGTGGACGCCCCGCTCGACGACCACAATGTCGAGCGCTACTGCAACCTCATGGACGAGATGGCGGCCTCCACCGAGACCCGTTTCGTCATCATCACGCACAATCCCATCACCATGGCCCGCATGAACCGTCTCTTCGGCGTCACCATGGCCGAACAGGGCGTCTCCCAGCTCGTCTCCGTCGACCTGCAGACGGCCGAGCAGCTGCGCGAGGCGTCGTAGCCGTTCCTCTTTTTGGACGGTGACGCAGCGGAACAAACACCCCTCTCATGCATTGAACAGCGCCTGCCGTTCCCGCAGGATCTTGTGCAATTGGGGATCAAACGTGAGCAGAGACGCACTTTACATGATCATCGGCGCCCTCGTCGTCGTGGTGGCCGGGTTTTCCTATTATGCCTGGCAGCAGGAGAAGAAGCCTGACGGCGTCGAGATCCGTCTGGACCAGCAGGGGCTTTCCATCGAGGGGAATTGAAGCCGTTTTTTCACCGGGGCTTGTCCGCCGTCTTCGAGATGCGAAAACACTCCCGCAGTTCTTTCGCCGCAGTTCCGGCAAAGGCGCCCCGGTTCTTTGTTGGAATTGCTCAAGGCCGTGTTCCCGCTGGGGCACGGCTTTTATTTGGCTCTCGTAATGTTGCATTGCCGTCGCAAATTTGATGCGTTGCAACAAAAAACGCGTCATGCCGCGTTTTCAACAAGATGCAGTTCATGTAGATTGTCAGGACGCATATGGGGAGGCGTGCATGAACAAGTGGGTCTATACCTTTGGGGGAGGCCGCGCCGAAGGCAGCGCGGGCGATCGCAACACGCTCGGCGGCAAGGGCGCGAACCTCGCCGAAATGTGCAATCTCGGCCTGCCGGTGCCGCCCGGGCTCACCATCGTCACCTCCGCCTGCAACCACTATTACGACAACGGCCGCCGGCTGCCGGACGATCTGAAGGACCAGGTCCGCACTGCGCTTCGCCAGATGGAGGGCATCACCGGCCGCCTCTTCGGCGACATGACGAAGCCGTTGCTGCTTTCCGTGCGCTCCGGTGCGCGCGCCTCCATGCCGGGCATGATGGACACGGTCCTTAACCTCGGTCTCAACGACCGCACGGTGGAGGCGCTTGGCCATGATGCCGGCGATGCGCGTTTTGCCTGGGACAGTTACCGCCGCTTCATCCAGATGTATGGCGACGTCGTCATGGGGCTCGACCACGAGGTCTTCGAGGAGATCCTGGAGGACGAGAAGGGCCGGCTCGGGCACGAGCAGGATACCGAGCTCTCGGCCGTCGAATGGCAGCACGTTATCGCCCGCTACAAGGAGACGATCGAGGAGGAGCTGGGCGAAGCGTTCCCGCAGGATCCTGAAGTCCAGCTTTGGGGCGCGATCGGCGCCGTCTTCGCGAGCTGGATGAACGCGCGCGCGGTGACCTATCGCACGCTGCACAACATTCCCGCCGTCTGGGGCACGGCCGTGAATGTTCAGGCCATGGTCTTCGGCAATCTCGGCAATTCCTCCGCCACGGGCGTCGCTTTCACGCGCAACCCCTCGACGGGCGAGAACAAGCTCTACGGCGAATTCCTCGTCAATGCACAGGGCGAGGATGTCGTCGCCGGCATCCGCACGCCGCAGAACATCACCGAGGAGGCGCGCATCGCCTCCGGCTCCGACCGTCCGTCGCTTGAAAAGCTGATGCCGGAGGCCTTTGCCGAGTTCCGCGGCATCTGCGACCGGCTGGAGCGGCATTACCGCGACATGCAGGACCTCGAATTCACCATCGAGCGCGGCAAGCTCTGGATGCTGCAGACCCGCTCGGGCAAGCGCACGGCCAAGGCCGCGCTGAAGATCGCCGTCGACATGGCGACGGAAGGCCTGATCAGCGAGGGCGAAGCCGTCGCGCGCATCGATCCCGCCTCGCTCGACCAGCTTCTGCACCCGACCATCGATCCGCGCGCACGGCGCGACGTCATCGGCTCCGGCCTGCCGGCTTCGCCGGGCGCGGCGACCGGCGCGATCGTCTTCACCTCGGAAGACGCCGTCGCGGCGCAGGAGGAGGGGCGCAGGGTCATTCTCGTGCGCATCGAGACGAGCCCGGAAGACATTCACGGCATGCATGCCGCCGAAGGCATCCTGACCACCCGCGGCGGCATGACCAGCCATGCGGCCGTCGTCGCCCGCGGCATGGGCACGCCGTGCGTGTCCGGCGCGGGCACGCTGCGCGTCGATCTGCGCAACGAGCTTCTCGTCGCCCATGGCGTGACGCTGAAGAAGGGCGACGTCATCACCATCGATGGCTCCTCCGGCCAGGTGCTGAAGGGCGAGATCCCCATGCTCCAGCCGGAACTGTCGGGCGATTTCGGCCGCATCATGGAGTGGGCCGACCGCACGCGCCGCATGAAGGTGCGCACCAATGCCGAGACGCCGGCGGATGCCCGCGCGGCGCGCTCCTTCGGCGCGGAGGGCATCGGCCTCTGCCGCACCGAACACATGTTCTTCGAAGGCAGCCGCATCAATGTGATGCGCGAGATGATTCTCGCCGAGGATGAAGCCGGTCGCCGCGCCTCGCTGGCGAAACTCCTGCCCATGCAGCGCTCCGATTTCGCCGAACTGTTCGAGATCATGCACGGTCTGCCGGTGACGATCCGCCTGCTCGATCCGCCGCTGCACGAGTTCCTGCCGAAGAGCGACGAGGAGATCGCCGAAGTGGCGACCGCCCTTGCCATCGAGGAGGCGGCGCTGCGCCGGCGTGTCGATACGCTGCACGAGTTCAATCCCATGCTTGGCCACCGCGGCTGCCGCCTCGCCATCTCCTATCCGGAAATCGCCGAGATGCAGGCGCGCGCCATCTTCGAGGCCGCCGCGGAGGCGGCCAAGACGACCGGTGCGGCCGTCGAGCCGGAGATCATGGTGCCGCTCGTCGGCCTCAAGGCGGAGCTGGATTACGTCAAGGCCCGCATCGAGGCGGTCGCCAAGGCGGTGATCGCGGAAACCGGCGTCGCCATCGACTATCTCGTCGGGACGATGATCGAGCTGCCGCGCGCCGCCCTTCGCGCCCATGTCATCGCCGAATCGGCCGAGTTCTTCTCCTTCGGCACCAACGACCTGACGCAGACGACCTTCGGCATTTCACGCGACGACGCCTCGGCGTTCCTGTCGACCTATATCCAGAAGGGCATCGTCGAGCAGGACCCGTTCGTGCAGCTTGACTTCGACGGGGTGGGCGAGCTCATCCGCATCGCCGCCGAGCGCGGCCGGAGCACGCGCAACGACCTGAAGCTCGGCATCTGCGGTGAGCATGGCGGCGACCCGGCCTCGATCCATTTCTGCGAGGAGGCCGGGCTCGACTATGTCTCCTGTTCGCCCTTCCGCGTGCCGATCGCCCGGCTTGCCGCAGCGCAGGCGGCGTTCAACGGCAAGGCCTGACGACCGCTGTGCTGTGTCTCGCTTCGGCTGGAAAGGCTCTAGCGCCGCCGAACGGGCACATAGATATAGGTCGGCCGGTCCCACATCGGCGATTGCAGGCGCGCCGCGCGGAAGTCCGCGCGACGGTCGAGTTCGATACGCTGCAGGCATTCGGCAAAGGCGTCCGTGCCCGGGCGAAAACCGTAGGACCGGCACTTGGCCTCGTCATTGGCGCGCACTTCGGCAGCCGTCTGGCAGCCGGCGAGGAAAAGGGCGGTGGCGGCGAGGGCGGCGAAACGAAGAAGCATCTTGGGCATGCGGGCTCCGGCGAACTGTTGCGCGCCATGGATAGGCCCGTCGGCGCGCCGCGGCAAGGGCTTCCGGCAATCTCCACCCGGGCGGAGGGCGCCGGGGCCGTCCCAAAGCCGGCCGTGCACGAGGGTGCAGCCGCCTTGCGGCAATGGCAGTCGTGCAATCAGGATCCCGAAGCGCAGTGGCGACCCGGTCGCGGCCTTGTACCTAGATGCGTTGCAGCACATCCACGAAGGCATCGGCGAATCGCTTGAGGTCCTTCGTCGTCTCGTCGGGCGCCTCCACGCGAATGGCGGTCCCCTCCGCATCGAGCAGCGCGAAGACCACGGCGAGCGCGCCACCCTCGCCCTGCGGCACGCGCAGCGCGGCGATGCGCCGGCAATCCTCGGCAAGGCCGGAGGCGGGCAGGTCGAAAAGGAAGTCACCGCCCAGTTGGCCGGCGGCGGTGCGCACGGCCTCGGCAAAGCCAGCCTCGTCGCCGGAAAAGCCGTCGAGCGAGAGTTCGAGCTCCAGAAGCTCCAGGGGGAGGGCGGGTTCGCCCGTGGGCGCGGTGATAGCGGTGTCGGCGGCCGTCTGCGTCGGCAACATCATCTTGCTCCTTGGTCTACCCCCGTTCGTAAACCGTCGTTAACGAGCGTGGCGAATTTGCGGCACGCAAGGATTTTTGCCGCTCTGCCGCATGTTGTCCCCGGCCAGGAGGTCGCATGGCGCTGTGGGCGGCGCTTCAGGTTTCCGTAGAACCTGAACGGTACGCCGCAATGTCTTAAATCGATTCCGGTTTCGGCAAATTTGCAGTAGGAAAAGGACGCGGCAGCGAGCGCCGCGCGCGCATCCGGTGAGGCCATGGCAATCACGATCCAGTACGAACGGCCCGTTTCGCATGCGGCGCACTGGGCGCGGCGCATGGCGCTGTTTTCCTGTCTGCTGTTCGTCGCCGTCGTGCTGTCGCATCGTTTCGGCCCGCTCACCACGCCGCACTTCCTGGCGCTGGCCGGCTTTTCCGCCGCCATGGCCGTCCTTGCCATGCTGCTGGCGGCGATCGGTCTCGCGCAGCTCTGGCATGTCGGCGCGCGCGGCGGCAAGGCGGCGCTGATGGCGCTGCTGCTCTGCCTGCTGCCGCTCGGTTTCACCGGTGCTGCCGCCTATGCCTATTTTTACAAGCCGGCGCTCTACGACGTGACGACGGATACGGCCACCGCCCCGCCCTGGCTTGCCGAGCCCGCCGCCGAGCAGGACTGGCTGCCGCGCATCGGCCCGGTCGGCCCGCGCGACCGCGCGGTGCAGCTCGAGGCCTATCCCGGCCTTTCGGGCCGCCGTTACGACGGCGCGCTCGACCGTGTCTACCAGGGGGTGCGCAAGGTCGCCGCCGCCTATGGCATTACCATCACCGCCGAGGACGGGCTCGACAATATCCTCGCCGACCTCGAAGACCTCGTCGTCGATCCGGCCAAGGTGGCCAAGAGCCAGGAAGCGCTGGGTGACGTGCCGATCCCCGAGGCGCGCCCGCTGGATACGCCGCTTCTTCCCCGCATCGGCGGCCCCGGCGACGTTCTCCTGCAGGGGGAGTGGCGCTCGCCGGTCTTCGGCTTCCGCTTCGATCTTGTCATCCGCCTGCGCGAGGAGGCGGAGACGACGCTCGTCGACATGCGCGCCGCCTCGCGTTACGGCCCGCACGATCTCGGCATTGGCGCGGAACTGGTCGAAGGCTACCTGAAGGCGCTCGACGCCGAACTCCTGGGCATTGCCGGCGACTGAGGCCCTTCGATCCGCCGCTGTGTCGAAAACCTCAGAGGCCGGGGGCGGGGAAATAGAGCCCCTTCAGCGCGGGCGGGCCTTCCGTGACCACCTCGCCGCGCGCGACGAGGTCCTCCAGATGCGCCAGCACGGAAAGCGCCGCCGC
This sequence comes from Shinella sp. HY16, assembly GCF_028534175.1. Lineage (NCBI taxonomy): Bacteria > Pseudomonadati > Pseudomonadota > Alphaproteobacteria > Hyphomicrobiales > Rhizobiaceae > Shinella > Shinella sp. HY16. The sequence goes on from NZ_JAHYXL010000001.1 coordinate 851,713, forward strand.
GCCATGCAGGCGCGGATCCGTTTCGCGGTAGATCACCTTCACCATGTCCGCAATCAGCCGGTCTCCGGCGCGCACACGCTCGCGCACGGCCCGCTCGCGCATGCGCCGGTGGGTCCTCAGCCCACGCAGAAAGGCCGCCGGCTCGGTGACGGGGCCGCCATGGCCGGGCAGGTAGAGCCGGTCGTCGCGCTCCAGAAGCCGTTCGAGCGAGGCCATGTAGTCCGCCATGGCGCCATCCGGCGGCGCCACGATGGTGGTCGCCCAGGCCATGACATGGTCGGCGGAAAAGACGATGCCATCGGGCCCGTCGAGCGCGAAGGCGGCATGGTTGGCGGTATGGCCGGGGGTGAGCAGTGCCGTCAGCGCCCAGCCGTCGCCCGCCACGCTCTCGCCATGGCCAAGCGCGATATCGGGCACGAAGTCCACGTCCGCGCTTTCCGCAAAAGGATTGCTCTCGCCGGCATGCAGCGGCCGTGCGGCGCGGTGCGGCCCTTCCGCGACGATGATCGCGCCCGTCTCCGCCTTCAGCCGGCGGGCGAGCGGCGAGTGGTCGCGGTGCGTATGGCTGACGGCGATGTGGGTCACGTCGCGCCCGGCGAGTGCCCGCATCAGCGCCGCAAAATGCGCTTCGTCCTCGGGGCCGGGGTCGATCACCGCCACCGAGCGGTCGCCGACGATGTAGCTGTTGGTGCCGTGGAAGGTGAAGGGGCCCGGATTGTTGACGGTGATGCGCTGCACGCGCGTCGCCACGGGCACGGCCTCGCCATGGGCGGGCTTGAATTCGAGGTCGAACCGCGGCGCTTCCCGGCCAGTGTCGCTTGCCGTCGTCACTTGTATTCGATCTCGATGAAGCTCATCGGCGCGTCGCCGCCATTGACGACATTGTGTGCCACGCCCGCCTCGCGCCGGTAGACGGCGCCCGTCTTGGTGTGCACCCGCCGGTCGCCGGTCTCCTCCTCGATCAGGAAGTCGCAATCGGTCATCGGCACGACGACATAACCGAGCCCGTGCACATGATGGCCGGTATCGGCGCCCGGTTCGAAATCCCAGCGCGTGACACGCACGACGGCATCGTCGAGGAGAACGGTGGGTACGGCCGGCGGGCGGGCGCGGAACTGGGGCATGGCGGGCTCCTCACGGGAAAGGGCAGGGCGGGGAGAGCCCGGCCGGTGCCGGACGCCCGCCGAAAGGCGATCGTTCGACCGGACCCTATCGCCGCCTCGCGCCCCTGCCAAGCACCAAGCGGCAGTTCGTCGCCATTCGCACGTACCGCCCGGAGAATAATCACCCCGAACCGGAAGTTAAGCATTGTCCATGCCGCCCGCCTTTGCTATCAGGCTTGCGCCGTGTTGGGGCGTCGCCAAGCGGTAAGGCACCGGTTTTTGGTACCGGCATTCCCAGGTTCGAATCCTGGCGCCCCAGCCACGGCTTTCCCCATGGATTCATCTGCGCTGCAGGACTGGTGATAGCCAGGCCGGCGACCCGCATCGTTTCTCCCTCTCCATGCGCAGCTTTCATTGAAATGAAGAGCGGCGCCTCTATGTTGGTCTTGCCGAGTCAGAGCCGGTAGAGATCAACAGGGAGCAAGACATGGGTATCTTCAGTTCCATCAAGGAAAAGCTTTTCGGCAAGGCAGAGGAAAAGCCGGCGGAAACCATCACGGCCGAAGCCGTGAAGCCGGCAACCGCGGATGTTTCCGCCACGCCGGCGGCCGGCAGCGAAACGGTGGCGAAAACGACCGGAAGCCAGCCCGCCGTCGCCACGCCGAGCCAGCCGGTGGACGTCGCCGCGGTCCTCGACGCGGCCGTTGCCAAGAATGGCCAGAAGCTCGACTGGCGCCGCTCCATCGTTGACATGATGAAGGCCCTCGGCATGGATGCCAGCCTCAAGGAGCGCAAGGAGCTGGCCGACGAGCTCGGCTATACCGGCGACAAGAACGATTCCGCCAGCATGAACATCTGGCTGCACAAGGCCTTGCTGAAGGCCCTCGCCGAAAACGGCGGCAAGGTGCCTGCCGATCTGTTGGACTGATCGAAAGCAGACACCCGCCGGCAAAGCCCGGCGGGCGTCTGGAACAGGCCGCCTGCATCGCATGTCCCACGCAGGGCGCCGTCGTTGTCAGGCACGCGCGTCGGCCTTCCGAACGCCCACAGCCCGTCATCCCGCCCTGAACGGTGGCTAGAGCGTTGCCGGTGAACCCATGTTTACCGAAGATGCCTAGGCAAGCCCGCCCAGCGGGATCAGTTCCGGTGCGCCCGGCTGCCAGTCGTTTCCTTCCCAGTCCCCGAGCCAGCGGTCCACGCGAAGGCCTGCCCCGGCGATGAGCGTCTCCAGCTCCGCCTTTTCGGGAAAGGCGATGCGGGAGGCGGCGGAGAGGCGTTTTCCGGTGGCGCGGATCTCGTAGTGGGTGCCGTAGGTGACGATGCCCGTCGCGGCATCGTGGGCGACGTCGTTCCAGGCGGCGACGGGGCCGAAGCGGGGATGATCGACGAGGCGCATCGACGCCTCCGGCCCCCATTCCTCCCATTCCCGGCAGGCGGGATTGCGGCTGTCGAAGACGAAGCGGCCGTCGGGCGCTAGATGCGCGGCGATGGTCGCGAGGACCGCGGCGCGATCTTCCCGCGTCAGGAAGACCTGGAAGGCATGGCCGGTCAGCACGACCAGCACGAAGCGGCGGCCGAGCCGCAGCGTACGTGCGTCGCCCTCGACGAAGTCGACGCCTTCGGCACCAGGCTTTCCGCGGGCGATGGCGAGCATGGCCGGGGCCGGATCGACACCGACCACCGTGCGGCCGCCGGCGAGTGCAACGGCAAGCGCGCCCGTGCCGCAGCCAAGATCCAGCACGCTCTCCGCCCCTTCGGCCAGTGCTTTGCAACAGGCGAAATCCGGCGAACGCTCCCAGCCGTTTTCCAGGTCGTAGAAATCGGCAAGCTCCGGGTCGTGGTAGAGGCGGTCTTCGTCCATGGTGTGCTCCAAGAAAAAGGCCGCGTTTTCGCGCGGCCTTGGAGAGGGTTGGTCGGGCTGCCGCTTACGACGCCGCGTCGAGAACCTTCTCGCAATGGGTCGGGCCGCCCTTCGGATCGACGCGGTCGCCGACGGCGCGGATGGTGTTGATCCGGTAGGCCTCGCTCACCGCCAGCTCCACGGTGCAGGACTTGCCCTTCACGAAGCCGCCGCGCCACTTGTAGAGCGTCGTGCCGCCCGCGCCCGCCGTGTCGGAGATCGGCGGGCCATAGGCCGCGAAGAAGCTGCCGGCGGTCTTGCCGTTCCAGCGGGCCTGCAACGGGTTGGACGCGACGGAGACGGTGGTGCATCCGGCGAGGGCAAGCGTGACGCCTGCCAGAATTGCAATGCGGGAGTTCATGGGTGCCATTTCCTTGGGGCTTTGGTGCGGCCGCGAATGTGAGCCTGGCACCGCCATAGCGCAGCGCGCCGAAAAGGGGAATCGCCGCCGCGCCAACTTTGCCGTCGTCCCCAGCGAAGACGTCTCAAACGTGCGGATTTGCAACAGTTTGCGGTGCGGCGGCAACCGCCTGCGAAGAGGACCCGGCGGTTTCGCACCGGGCCCCCGCGCAGCGGGTGTCACAGAAGGAAGTCGCCCTTGTCGAGATTGCTGAGGCTGAACTTCTTGAGGATCAGGACGTCGTTGCCGCCGAGCTCGATATGCACGTCGCTGCCGACCTGATCGGCCTTGGCCAGCACCTTGTTGACGCTGGAGAAATTGTAGGAGCGCAGGTCGATATCGTCGACATTGTTCTTGAAGTCGGTGATCGTGTCGCGGCCGTAACCCTTCTTGAAGATGAAGATGTCCGAGCCCTTGCCGCCGGTCAGCGTGTCGTTGCCCGTGCCGCCGGCAAGCTTGTCATTGCCGGCCGCGCCCTTGAGCGTGTCGCTGCCGCCATTGCCGATCAGGTAGTTCTTGCCCTGGTTGCCGAGGATCGTGTCGTTGCCCGAGCCGCCCTTGGCGTTCTCGATGAGCGAACGCAGGTCGCCGTTGAAGAGCAGCGCGTTGAAGATGTTGCCGCGGGCATAGCCGTCGTTCGGCCCGCCGCCGAGATAGCCGAGCTGGGTCTTGCTGAACATGGAATAGGCGCCAGGACGCAGATCGATCTCGACGCCCGTCTTGTAGGCGCTGAGGTCGTAGGTGTCGGTGCCGCCGCCATCCCAGACCGTGGCGAAGATGCGGTCGCCGCCGGCATCGATGGCGACCTTGCCGTTGACGAAGGTATCGCCGCTGCCCGGCTTCCACTTGTAGACGGTTGCGCCCTTGTTCGTCGTATAGTCCGCGCCATACATGTGCTGCAGCGCGTAGATATCGGCCATCATGAAGGTCTGCGGACCGCCGAACTCTTCGTACTGATAGCCGCTGGCATTGTCGCCGACGAAGGAGTTGTAGGTCATCACCGAGTATTCGGGACTGTTCCATTCGCTCTGGATCGCACCGAACGTATCGGTTTCATGGGCATGCTTCAGGCCGAGCGCATGGCCGAGTTCGTGGACGAGCGTGTGCCAGGCGTAGTTGCCGGCCTTCGGCGTGCGGTAATCGTTGATGGTGCCGGCATATTCCGTGCTGAACCAGATGTCGCCGCCGGTGGCGCCGGTGTCCGGGTAATAGGCGTGGGCGGTCGGTTTGGCATCGTCCGACTGGGCGAAGCGCAAGATCGCGGTGCTGGTCGTGCCGGCAGAAAAATTCAGGTTGGTGAACCCTTCGACGGAGAAACCGTCATTCGCACCGCCGCCGAAGCTCTTCTCCATGATGAAGAGTGCGGCGTTCTTCTGCATGGCCGAGACGGCCCCGAAATTGTTGTCGGGCTCGCCGCTGTAGGAGTAGCTGCTCGTCGATGTGGGGAAGGCATAGGTGACGCCGGTGCCGCCCCAGGCGAAGCCGCTGAGAACGGAATCGACGAACTGTGATCCCGTCGCGGTGACTGTCTTGGTGAGTTTGCCCGTTCCCGTCATTGCTGTACCCCTTCAAGCAGAGTTCGTGTGTTGTCGTTTTCGGGCGCGTATCGTCACCGCCGGCGTGCATCGTTGCAGCTTCGGATCGGCCCCCGCCGTGAGTCCATGGCATCTTATGGCGGCAAGACGTTCATGCAAGAAGCCTTATTCACGAGCGGAAGAACAAATTTGGTCGTATGTGCGCTTTTCGTGCCCGCCTTGCCTGCCCGTCGCCGGAAAAGCCCCGCCCGCAATCGCGGTGGGTGTTTTCGGCGCTGGGGAGGGTGCGGTTGGCCGGTCGCCGTCAATGCGTCGTCGGCACGTCGTCGTCTTCGAGGAACGACTGGATGCCGTCGCGGGCGACGGTCGCGAGAAATTCGTCGAAGGCTTCCCGGTCCGTGGCAAAGGGCTCGTCCCATTCGAAGAGATCTTCCTTCTCCGTGACGACCTCCAGCTTCCAGTCCTCTTGCGTTCCGGCCGGGCGGAAGATGTCGACGAGGACCGTGACGCCGTCCTCGGTATATTCGCCGGACAGTTCGGAATGCTCGAGCTTGGGTTTCTTGGCCATGGTCTTCCTCGAAGGTGAATCCGGGCAATGTTCGCGAAGCCGGACCGTTATCCTATCTTGATGAAGATCGCAAAGCCGCGCGGGATGCTGCGAGCGGTCTGCTGGGCTTAGGAAGGATTTTTTTTGGGATTCGGGAGAATGTCAAAGCCGCCTGAATTTCAGGGGTTCGAGCTGGTCGGAGTGGAGTGATTCGAACACTCGACCCCCACGTCCCGAACGTGGTGCGCTACCAGACTGCGCTACACTCCGTGACCAGCGGCGCCTCTATAGAACAGGCTTTTCGTTTCGACAAGCGCAAAATATCAAAAAAATTCGCACTGTTGGGGAAAGTGCCGGAAGGCCGGGGAATTTTGTTCCGGGCATGTGGATGGTGGGAACCGGCGCTCGGTTTTTGCGTTTGCGCGCCATGGAACAGATCATCGCCGACCTCTTTCCGCGCACAGCGGTGCCCTATCCCGTGCTCCTCGCCCGCCTGACGGGGGCGATCCTGCTCGGTGCGGTGATCGGGGCGGAGCGGGAATACCGCGCCCACGCCGCGGGGCTGCGCACCCATATCCTCGTGGCGCTGGCCGCGTGCGTCTTCGCCATCCTCTCCATCGAAAGCGTGCACATGGCGGGTTTTTCCGATGATCAGGTGCGCATCGATCCGCTGCGCGTCATCGAGGCCGTCACCTCGGGCGTCGCCTTCCTGGCCGCGGGCATGATCGTGTTTTCGCGGGGCGAGGTGAGGGGGCTGACGACGGGGGCGGGCATGTGGCTTGCCGGTGCCGTCGGGCTTTCGGTTGGCCTCGGCTACTGGTTCGTGGCGGTCGTTGCGACCGTTGCGTGTTTCGTCGTTCTCTTCATTCTCGCCAAGATCGAGATTGGCAGCGATGCGCAGGACGAGCCGACACGGAACAAGGAAACGTGACCGTTCAGGTTATGTTTTGATCATTTCATCGGAATTCTGTTGATTTGCGAATAAATCGGGCCCTATACCGTCTTCAAACGAGGACGCGCGCAAGGATGCGGGCGGCCCCCGCATCCGGCCTGTCGCGGCGGAGCGGTCGAGTGGCCCTTCGCCGCCCGGATGATGGTCGTCCCATCGGCCAGCCTCCGGCGTCGATCTTTAAAGAGACATTGTCATGCGTCCATCGGGCAAGGCCGGTGTAGAGGAACTCAGAGCCGCGCTGAAGTCGAGCGCTGCGGGCTTCCTTGCCATAGGGCTCTTCAGCTTCTTCGTGAACCTGCTCGTGCTGACCGGGCCGCTCTTCATGCTGCAGATCTACGACCGGGTGCTCTCCTCCCGCTCGGAAGCGACGCTGGTGGCGCTGACGGGGCTGATCATCGGCCTCTATCTCGTCATGGGCGTGCTCGACCATATCCGCAGCCGCGTCGCCGCGCGCATCGGCGCCCGCTTCCAGGCCCGCTTCGACAAGCGCGTCTTCAACGCCGTGCTCGACCGCACGAACCTGCACGCCCAGGGCATTTCCACCGTCACCGGCATGCGCGATCTCGATTCGATCCAGAAGGTGCTCTCCTCGCCCGCGCTCTTTACGGTCTTCGACATTCCGTGGACGCCTTTCTTCCTCTTCGTCATCTTCACCTTCCATCCCTGGATGGGCATGCTCGGCGTCGTCGGCGGCCTCATTCTCGTCGGGCTCACCTGGCTCAACCAGAACGGCACGAAGGAAGACCAGGAGCGGGCGATGATCGCCGGCCGGCTCAGCGACGAGATGACCCAGACGCTGCAGAAGGAGAGCGACACGGTGCGCGCCCTCGGCATGCGCCGCGCGGTGGCCGGCCGCTGGCAGCTCCTGCGCGACAAGGCGCTCGAGGCCAACATCCGCTATTCGGACAGCAACGGCTTCTATTCCATCAGCTCGAAGACCTTCCGCGTCTTCCTGCAGTCGGCGATCCTCGCGCTCGGCGCCTATCTGGTGCTGCAGAACGAGATCACTGCCGGCGCGATGATCGCAAGTTCCATCATCATCGGGCGGGCACTGGCACCCATCGAGGGTGCGATTGGCCAGTGGTCGCTCATCCAGCGTGCCATGCAGGGCTGGCGCAACCTTTCCCAGCTGCTCGCGCGCGTGCCGGAGGAAGACGCGCGCACCGCGCTGCCGAAGCCGCGCGCCGTCCTCGAGGTCGAGCAGGTCACGGTCGTGCCGCCCGGCGAGCAGGTCGCAACGCTCCGCATGCTGAACCTGGAGCTGCATCCGGGCCAGGCGCTCGGCGTCATCGGCCAGAGCGCCTCCGGCAAGTCGACGCTCGCCCGCGTGCTGACCGGCATCTGGCCGCCGGCCGCCGGCAAGGTGCGCCTCGACGGCGCCTCGCTGGAACAGTACGGCACGGATGGCCTTGCCGACCATGTCGGCTACCTGCCGCAGGATGTCGTGCTGTTCGAAGGGACGGTGGCGGAAAACATCGCCCGCATGGCGCTCGATCCCGATCCGGTCAAGGTGGTGGAGGCGGCCAGGAAGGCCGGTGCGCACGACATGATCCTGCGCCTGCCCGACGGCTACGATACCAAGCTGCCGGCTATGGGCGGACGTCTTTCCGGTGGCCAGAAGCAGCGCGTCGGCCTCGCCCGCGCGCTCTATGGCGATCCGGTGCTGGTCGTGCTCGACGAGCCGAATTCCAATCTCGATGCCGAGGGCTCGATGGCGCTCAACCTTGCCATCCGCAACATGAAGGCGGAGGGCAAGTCCGTCGTCATCATGGCGCATCGCCCGGCGGCGATCGAGGAGTGCGAGCTCATCCTCATCATGGAAAACGGCCAGCGCCTGGCTTTCGGCCCGCGCGACGACGTGTTGCGGGCGCATCTGCGCAACCACACGCAGGTCGTCGCCGGCACCGGCGGCAGCAACAAGTAAGGGTTTTGAAGCCATGGTTCGGGAAACGGGCGCCAAGGACAAGAAGTGGACCAGCCGCGGTTACGCGATCGCCGGCTATGCGACGGTCTTCGTGCTGCTCGGCGGCATGGGCGCCTGGGCCGCGCTGACGCGCATCAACGGCGCGGTCGTCGCCGGCGGCATCATCGAGGTCGCCAGCAACCGCCAGATCGTGCAGCACCTGACGGGCGGTGTGGTCGGCGATATCCGCGTCAAGGAAGGCGATGCCGTGAAGGCGGGCGACGTGCTGATGCGCCTCGACGACACCTTCGACCGCTCCGAGCTTGCCGTCATCGAAGGCCAGCTCTTCAGCCTGCTCGGCACGGCGGCGCGCCTGCAGGCGGAGCAGGACGAGAAGACCGAGATCAGCTTCGATCCCGAACTGCTCAAGGCCGTTGCCACCGATCCGGAGGCGGCTGAAATCGTCGCCGGCCAGAAGCGGCTGATGGCTGCCCGCGCCGAAACGCGCGGCAAGCAGGCCGGCCAGCTTCAGGAGAAGAAGGCGCAGATCGCCAAGCAGAACGAGGGCCTGGAAAGCCGCATCAAGGCGCTGGAAACCCAGCTCGGCCTGATCGGCAAGGAGCTGGAGGCCCAGAACAAGCTGCTCGCCCAGTCGCTGACCAATGCCAGCCGCGTGCTGGCGCTGCAGCGGGAAGAGGCGGAGATCCTCGGCACGATCAGCCAGGCCCGCGCCAATATCGCGGAAAATGCTGGCCGCGTTGCCGAGATCGAGATCGCCATCCTCAACATCCATTCGACGGTGCGCGAGGAAGCGACGACGGCGCTGCGCGAGATCGAGGCGAAGGTCGCCGAGCTCAAGGAAAACCGCAACGCCAAGCTGGAGACGCTGAGCCGCATGGACATCACCGCGCCGATGGCCGGCGTCGTGCTCGGCATGCAGGTCCACGCGCTGCGCTCGGTCATCCGCCCGGCCGATCCGCTGCTCTACATCATCCCGCAGGAGCAGGACCTCATCATCACCACGCAGATCTCGCCGACGCAGATCGATCAGGTCCATATCGGCCAGAAGGCGCATATCCGCTTCGCCGCCTTCGATCACCGCTCGACGCCGGAAATCTTCGGCCATGTGACGAAGGTCGCCGCCGACGTGCTCGCCGACCAGCGCACCGGCGCCACCTACTACAAGGCGGAGATCAAGCCGGACAGCGGCGAGATGGCCAAGCTCGGCGACAAGCACGTCATGCCGGGCATGCCGGTGGAAACCTTCATCCAGACCTCCGAGCGCTCGCCGCTGGAATATCTGGTAAAGCCGCTCGCCGATTATTTCGCCAAGGCATTCCGGGAAAGATGAATCGCTCGGGAAGTGGAGAGAAGGCGTAATTTTCGGTAAATTTAGCGGGTTGAAACATTCGTCCCCGAGGCGTAGGGCGGGCGGAAGAACAATTCGTGGAGTAAAACCGTGAAAGCCATCGCCTCTCTTTCCGCATTTGTCGGAAAGACCTTTGCCCTCTGGGTCATTCTTTTCGCCGTGCTCGGCTTCGCCCTTCCCGATACGTTCAAGCAACTGACGCCCTATATCGTCACCCTGCTTGGAATCATCATGTTCGGCATGGGCCTGACGCTGTCGCTGGATGACTTCAAGGAAGTCGCCAGGCGCCCGGTGGATGTCGGCATCGGCGTGGCCGCGCAGTTCCTTATCATGCCGATCGTCGCCGTGATCCTGACGATGATCATCCCCATGTCGCCGGAAGTCGCCGCGGGCGTCATCCTCGTCGGCTGCTGCCCGGGCGGCACGTCCAGCAATGTCATGACCTATCTGTCGAAGGGCGATGTCGCGCTCAGCGTCGCCTGCACCAGCGTGACGACGCTGGCGGCGCCGATCATCACGCCTTTCCTCGTCTGGCTCTTCGCCAGCCAGTTCCTGCCGGTCGATGCCATGGCCATGTTCATCAGCATCGTGAAGGTCATTCTCCTGCCGCTCGCGCTCGGCTTCCTGCTGCAGAAGCTGCTGCCCGGCATGGTAAAGGCGGCGGTTCCGGCCCTGCCGCTCGTCAGCGTCGTCGGCATCGTGCTCATCGTCGCTGCCGTCGTCGGCGCCAGCAAGGCGGCAATCGCCTCGTCGGGCCTGATGATCTTCGCCGTCGTCGTGCTGCACAACGGGATCGGCTATCTGCTCGGCTACCTCGCCGCGCGCGCGTCCGGGCTTTCGGTCGCCAAGCGCAAGGCGATCGCCATCGAGGTCGGCATGCAGAACAGCGGCCTTGGCGCAGCGCTTGCCAACGCGCATTTTTCACCGGTCGCCGCCGTTCCGAGCGCCATCTTCAGCGTCTGGCACAATATTTCCGGCGCGCTGATCGCGAACTACTTTTCGCAGGTACCGAACGATGAGGATGCCGGCCGGCTCGAGACGCAGACGCGCTGATCGCCGAAGGAGAGAGGGCGTCCCTGACCAACCGCTGATGGAACAATTCGCAGCCTCGGCCATTTCCCGGTCAACACAACGGTTTGGGAAAGGAAACTTCGATGGCTCGGGCTTTGATCCTCTGGTTGATGGGCGTTCCGCTCTTCGTCGTGCTCCTGCTCTGGTACTTCTTCTTCTGAGCGCACGACACAGGAAAAAGGGGCCGTAGCGGCCCCTTTTTTGTTCTCGAAGCTGACGCAGTCCCTCATCCGCCTGCCGGCACCTTCTCCCCGCAAGCGGGAAGAAGGGATATGCCGCGCCGCCATGGATGTCCGGGAAACCCTTGCCTCCCTTTCCTTCTCCCCGCTTGCGGGGAGAAGGTCGCGGCAGCGGGATGAGGGGCCTTGCGCTAAACCCTATTCGTCCAGATCCGCCAGGATTTCCGCCGCCCGGCCGACACTGGTGTGGCGCACGTCCACGTCCTGACGGCGGCCCGCGAAGAGTTCTGTCGCCATGATCTTTTCGGCCAGGTCGGCCGGCAGGGAGAGCAGCACGCGCTGGTCGTCCTTGTGGATGCCGCCGAGTTCCGAGCGGCGTCCGGTGATCATGCCGCCGGCCACCGTGTTGTTGGTGTCGGGGTCGATCAGGATGAAGGCGCCGGTCGTGCGGTTCTGCTCGTAGGTGTCGAAGATCGCCTGTTCGTCGAAGGTGAGATGCACCTTGCCGATGGCGTTCATGCCAAGCTTTTCGGCCGAACTCCACTTCGAGGTTTTGAGGTCGAGCTGGCTTATCGGATCGACGCTGACGCGCTGGCGGCGCGAGCCGCTCTTCAGCCAGTAACGCTTGCCGGGTTCGATGCCCTCGGGCTGGAGCGCGACGAGCTGCGCGTCAAAACCGCGGCCGGTCATCGGCTGGCTGTCGATGGCGACGATCATGTCGCCGCGCGAAACGTCCACCTGGCGGTCGAGCACCAGCGTGATGGCATCGCCCGCGACGGCGGCGTTGCGCACGAGGTCGAAGGTGACGATCTTGGTGACGTTCGCCACCATGCCGGAGGGCAGGATGACCACGCTGTCGCCCGGCTTCACCGAGCCGCCGGCAACCGTGCCCTGATAGCCACGAAAGCTTTCGCCGGGGCGGGAGACGCGCTGCACCGGCAGGCGGAAGCCGACCGTCTGGTTCGAGCGGGTGGTGGCCTTCTCCAGCGTCTCGACCAGCGTCGGGCCGTCATACCAGGGCATGGCGGCGCTGCCGTCATAGACGACGTTCTCGCCCTTCAGCGCCGACATCGGAATGGCGGTGATCTGCTTGACACCGAGCGTCAGCGCGAATTCCTTGAAATCGTGCGTGATCTGCTCGAAACGGGCGCGCTCGTAGTTGGTCAGGTCGATCTTGTTGACGGCGAGCACGAACTGCCGGATGCCCATCAGCGAGGCGATGGTCGCGTGGCGGCGCGTCTGTTCGAGGATGCCGGCACGGGCATCGACCAGCAGAACGGCAAGGTCGGCCGTCGAAGCGCCGGTCGCCATGTTGCGGGTGTACTGCTCGTGGCCGGGCGTGTCGGCGACGATGAACGAGCGGCGGTCCGTCGAGAAGTAGCGATAGGCGACGTCGATGGTGATGCCCTGTTCGCGCTCGGCCTGGAGGCCGTCGAGCAGCAGGGCGAAATCGGGCAGGCCGAGGTCGTTCTGCTTGCCGGAACTATCACGCTCCAGCGTTGCGGCCTGGTCTTCCTTGACGGCCTTGGTGTCCCAGAGCAGGCGGCCGATCAGCGTCGACTTGCCGTCGTCGACCGAGCCGCAGGTGATGAGGCGAAGCGGGCGGGAATCGCGGATCGCCCGAACCTGATCAATGGCCGGCTCTTCTACGGGGAGAAGCACTTCGGCGGTTGCAGTGGCGGAAACGGTCATCTCAGAAATACCCTTCGCGTTTCTTCTTTTCCATGGAGCCGGACTGGTCGCGGTCGATCGCGCGGCCCTGGCGTTCGGAGACGGTGGCGGTCTCCAACTCGGCGATGATGTCGTCGAGCGTCGTGGCTTGCGAGCGGATCGCCCCGGTCAGCGGGAAGCAGCCGAGCGTGCGGAAGCGGATGACGCCTTCCTGCTTGACTTCGCCGGGCAAGAGTTCGAGGCGCGGGTCCTCGGCGAGGATCATCATGCCGTCGCGCTCCACGTAAGGGCGCTTTTCCGCGAAATAGAGCGGTACGATCGGGATGTCCTCGGCCTGGATGTAGCGCCAGATGTCGACCTCGGTCCAGTTGGACAGCGGGAAGGCGCGCACGCTTTCGCCCTGGCGGATCATGCCGTTGTAGACGTTCCACAGTTCCGGGCGCTGGTTGCGCGGATCCCAGCGGTGATCCGGCGTGCGGAAGGAGTAGATGCGCTCCTTGGCGCGCGAGGCTTCCTCGTCGCGCCGCGCGCCGCCGAAGGCCGCGTCGAACTTGCCGGCGTCGAGCGCATGGCGCAGCGCCTCGGTCTTCATGATGTCCGTGTAGAGCGCGGAACCATGGGTGAAGGGCGTGACGTTCTCAGCCGCGCCGCGCGGATTGACATGCTCGATCAGGTCGAGGTCGTAGTCCTTCACGATCTTGTCGCGGAAGGTGATCATCTCGGCGAATTTCCAGCCCGTGTTGACGTGCAGCAGCGGGAAGGGCACGCGGCCGGGATAGAAGGCCTTGCGCGCCAGATGCAGGAGAACCGAGGAATCCTTGCCGATCGAGTAGAGCATCACCGGCCGTTCGAACTCGGCGGCGACTTCGCGGAAGATGTGGATCGCTTCGTTTTCCAGCGCCTTCAGATGCGGATCGAGCGGGGGCTTGGGCGTTGCGTTGTGCTTCGCTTCCGCTTCGTGACGGGTATCGGACATGAAAGGGGTAACTCCGGATAACTGTGCCTGTCGAGGCGAATGGTTTTTTAAAGGGCGCTCGATTCGAGGGAGGGGAGTGCCGATTCGGGAACGTGCAGGCCGCATTCGCGCTTTTCGTCGTTTTCCCACCACCAGCGGCCGGCCCGTTCGGGTTCGCCCGGCTTGATGGCGCGCGTACAGGGCTCGCAGCCGATCGAGGGATAACCGCGCTTGTGCATCGGGTTCACCGGAACGGCATTGTCGGCCACATAGGCGTTGATGCGCTCGATATCCCAATCCGCCAGCGGGTTGATCTTGATCAGGCCCCGTTCCGCGTCGAACTCCGCGAACGGCGTGTCGGCACGGTTGCCGGACTGGCCGCGGCGAAGGCCGGTGATCCAGAAGGATGCCCCTTCGAGTGCGCGCGCAAGCGGCTTCAGCTTGCGCACGCCACAACAGGCGTGGCGGGCTTCGACGCTCTCGTAGAAGCCGTTGAGGCCGTATTGCGCGGCATAGGCGTCGATATCCTCCTGACGCGGATGATAGCGCGTGATGGTGATGCCGTACTGGTCCTCGGTCTCGGCAATGAGATCGACGGTCTCCTTGAAGAGCCGGCCGGTCTCCAGCGTCGAGACGTCGATCGGCAGCCGTTCGCTGCCGATGGCGGCGGTGATCACCTGGTCCTCGATGCCGAGGCTGGTGGTGAACACGGCGCGCCCGCCCAGCCCGGCCACCAGCGCAAGACGGCCGGCAAGGTCGAGTTCGGCGAGTTTGTCATTCAGGGCCTGCGCGGTCCCGTTTCCGGTAAGAGCAGTCATTCGTTCGGTGCCTTTATGAGAAGTTGCCGGATTATCGCAGCCTTGTCCCCGGCGAGACAGCAAAACGGATTTCTGAAACACCGGCGCGGGAGCAAATATCTCTCCATCTCGCGCCACGGGCAGAAATCCTGCCGCCTTGGATCGACGCCGAGAGGGGCTTTAAAAAACTTGACATAAAAAATCAGATTTAATAGCTGAGTATCAAATTCAGGTATTATGCGCGCGTGCGCCCGACAGGAAGGAACGAGCAAATGGCGATCAAGATTTCGGTCAAGGATGCGAACAAGGATGGCAAGGGCATCAACTTCGGCTCTTACCTCACCAACTTCGACAAGACCTACCTCCGCGATGGCTACGGCTCCTTCAACAGCACGGACCCGATGGCCATGAGCGGCACGCAATACGCCAGCACCAATGCCAAGGACTATGGCGTCGTGCTCACCTCCGGCAAGGCGAAGTGGGACTACGATCTGGCGACCCACAAGATCTCCGGCTCGCTGAACGCAATCACCTTCGGCAATAAGGTCGAGCTCGTCGGTTCCCGCTTCAAGTCGGTCTCCGATATCGAGATCACCGGCCTCAACGTGACGGACAAGACCCTCAGCGGCAAGATCCTGAGCGACATCATGGGCGGCAAGAACACCGATGGCGGCGCGACGACCAGCCTCGAAAAGATCCTCAAGGCAAATGCCATCGAGTTCTCCGGCAGCACCGGCAGCGATACCTTCACCGGTTTCGGCAAGGCCGACAAGATCTCCGGCAACAACGGCAACGACACGCTGAAAGGCGGCGGCGGCAACGACACGATTTCCGGCGGCTCGGGCAATGACAAGCTCTATGGCGATTCCGGCAACGACAAGCTTTCGGGCGGGACCGGCAACGACACGCTCGACGGCGGTACGGGCAATGACAGGTTGACCGGCGGCTCCGGCAACGATGTCTTCATCTTCAAGAAGGGCCAGGGCAACGACACGATCACCGACTTCCAGGGCGGCAGCGCCAAGGGTGACGTGATCCGCCTCGACAAGTCGGTCCTGTCGAACTTCAACGACGTGCTTTCGCACGCCACCGAAAAGTCAGGCGATCTCGTCATCGAATACGGCAAGAACAGCATCAAGCTCGAAGGCATCGACAAGGCAGACCTTCACGCCAACGATTTCTTCTTCTTCTGAGCCTCCGGTCGGAAGCGGACAGGAAGGGCCGGGCGATTGCCCGGCCTTTTCATTTGGGTAAGGCCGTTCAACTATCCTTGAACAGCCTTACCCGGTGAGGCGTGTATCCTGTCTGTCGGGGCAGAACCGACAGAGGAAAATGCCATGCAAGCTGCAACAACCAGAATGGTCGTCCTTGCCGCTGCCGCGTCGATGACCACTTTCGCCGCCTTCGCCCATCACGGCTGGGGTTGGGCCGAAGAGGCGCAGAGCGACCTCACCGGCACGATCCGCACCGTGTCGATCGCACCGCCGCACCCC
This sequence comes from Shinella sp. HY16, assembly GCF_028534175.1. Lineage (NCBI taxonomy): Bacteria > Pseudomonadati > Pseudomonadota > Alphaproteobacteria > Hyphomicrobiales > Rhizobiaceae > Shinella > Shinella sp. HY16. The sequence goes on from NZ_JAHYXL010000001.1 coordinate 867,588, forward strand.
TCGCTGGACGTCGAAACGGCCTCGGACGGGGTGTGGAAGATCGAACTCGGCAATCCACGCCAGACGCAGCGGTCCGGCTTTGCCCAAGACTCGGCAAAGCCCGGCGACACGATCGTCATCCTGGGCAACCGTTCGCTCGACCAGACGGAAAAGCGGATGAAGGCCGTGCGCATCACCGTTGCCGGAAAAGTCTTCGACATCTATCCCGAGCGCATTCAAACGAACTGACGAGGCGGGCATGGAGGCGCTTGCCTGGCTCTCGACGACGCCGGTCGCCGCCGCGCTGAAGGCGTCCGGCACGCTCTATCTCCTCGTCAACGCCGCCCATATCCTGGCGATCGGCCTCATCGTCGGCGCCATCCTGCCGCTCGATCTGCGCCTTATCGGTGCCCTCAAGGCACCGCCGGTCGCGACCATCGGACCGCTGTTGTCACGCACAGCAGGGATCGGCGTTGCCGCGGCGGTTGCGACCGGCCTCTGTCTCTTCTCCGTACGCCCGCAGGAATACGCCGAAAACCCCGCCTTCCTCGCCAAGGTCGCGCTCATCGCCCTCGGCGTCCTTAATGCGGTTGTTCTGCACGCCCGCGGCGGGTGGCGCGGGGTGATCGCGACGGACAGCGTGCCGCCTCTCGTGCGCGCGCAGGCGCTGTTGTCGCTGGCCGTCTGGATCGGTGCGGTGTTGGCAGGGCGCTGGATCGCCTTCATCTGATTGTGCGCTCGGGGTCAGGCGTCAGGGTGCCCCAGCGCTCGTCCCAGAGATCCTCCTCGTCGACGACTACCAGCTCGCGGGGTGTCGGCGCGCCGGCAATCACCTGCTCTGCGCCGGCGAGCGCTTCCTCGACGGGAATGGGGATCGTATCGCGGCCCTGCGCCGGGTCGGTGAGGAAAGCGCAGGGACCGCCAAGGCCCTCGATCAGCGTGACGACGAGGTCGGTCTCCTTGCGGATATGACGATGCGAAACCTTTTTGTAGATTGCCACAGGGTCCCCCTTTGAGGCGATTGCCCGCCTCAACCCCTTGCAACCATTAAGGTTCCGAACTTTTTACCGGTCGCTCACCGCCGCGCGCGGGTTCTTCCAAGGCTCCTGGTTGGAGCGGGCGAGCGGCTGCCTGCCAAGGATGTGGTCGGCCGCCTTCTCGCCGGTCATGATCGACGGCGCGTTGAGGTTGCCGTAGGTGACATGCGGGAAGATCGAACTGTCCGCGACGCGAAGACCCTCGACGCCGATGACGCGGGTTTCCGGATCGACCACCGCCATCGGGTCGCTCGCCGCGCCCATGCGGCAGGTGCCGCAGGGGTGATAGGCGCTCTCCAGATGCTCGCGCAGGAAGGCGTCGATCTCCGCGTCCGTCTCGACCTTCGCGCCCGGCTGGATTTCCGGCCCGCGGAACTCGTCGAACGCCTGCTGGCCGAAAATTTCGCGGGTGAGGCGCACGCAGTGGCGGAACTTGATCCAGTCTTCCTCGTGGCTCATGTAGTTGAAGCGGATGACCGGATCGGCCATCGGATCTGACGAGCGCAGCGTCACGCTGCCCCGCGACTTCGACAGGTTGTAGCCGACATGGGCCTGGAAGCCGTGGCTCTTGGCCGCCGCCTTGCCGTCGTAGGAAATCGCGACGGGCAGGAAATGGTACTGGATATCCGGCTGCTTCAGGCCCGGCGCGGAGCGCAGGAAGGCGCAGGCCTCGAACTGGTTGGACGCGCCAAGGCCCCCTTTGGAGAGAAGCCACTGCGCCCCCGCCACGCCCTGCCAGAACCAGGGCAGCCAGGAATAGAGCGAGACCGGCTTGGTCGAGACCTGCTGGAAGTAGAATTCCATATGGTCCTGCAGGTTGGCGCCGACGCCCGGCCGGTCGACCTTTACGTCGATCCCCATGTCCTTGAGGTGCTGGCCGGGGCCGATGCCCGACAGCATCAGCAGTTTCGGCGAATTGAACGAGGAGGCGGAAACGATCACCTCGCGGTTCGCCTTCACCACCTCGATCTTGCCGTTCCGCTCGATCTCGACGCCGACGGCCCTGCCATTCTCGATGACGATCTTTCGGGCAAAGCAGCGAACCAGCGAGACGTTCGGCCGCTTCATGGCGGGGCGCAGATACGCATTCGCCGCCGACCAGCGACGGCCGTCGTGGATCGTCTGCTCCATCAGGCCGAAACCTTCCTGCTTGGAGCCGTTATAGTCCTCCGTCAGCTCGAAGCCCGCCTGGCTGCCGGCCTGGATGAAGGCGTGGAAGAGCGGGTTCGTCACCGGCCCGCGCCGCACATGCAGCGGCCCGTCGGTGCCGCGCCAGCCGGCCTCGCCACCGCTGGAGGTCTCCATGCGCTTGTAATAGGGCAGCACATCCGCATAGGCCCAGCCCTGCGCGCCGAGCGCCTCCCAGCGGTTGAAGTCCTCCGCATGGCCGCGCACATAGACAAGGCCGTTGATCGATGACGAGCCGCCGATCACCTTTCCGCGCGGCGCGGTGATCCTGCGGTTGTTGAGGTGCGGCTCTGGCTCGGAAAGGTAGCCCCAGTTATAACGCTTCATGCTCATCGGCCAGGCAAGCGCTGCCGGCATCTGGATGAACGGCCCGATATCCGAGCCGCCATATTCCAGCACCATGACCGTATGCTTGCCGTCCTCCGAGAGCCGGTAGGCGATCGCCGAGCCGGCGGAGCCGGAGCCGATGATGATGTAGTCTGCGTTCTGCATGGTGAACTTCGCTTTCCCCTAAAATGCCCCTCATCCGGCTGCCGCCACCTTCTCCCCGCAGGCGGGGAGAAGGGATGTGCCGCGCCGTTTTCCGTTCTCTGGACGTGCGTAAGGCACGTTCCCTCTCCCCGCTTGCGGGGAGAGGGCTAGGGTGAGGGGCAACCCCTCAATACGGCGCCTCGACCTTGCCCATCGACACGTACACCGTCTTCAGCTCGGAATAGTGCTCCAGCGCGGCAAGCGAGTTCTCGCGGCCGAAGCCGGATTGTTTGGAGCCGCCGAAGGGGATTTCCACGGGGGCGAGGTTGTAGGTGTTGATCCAGAGCGTGCCGGCTTCGAGCTGGTCGACGACGCGGTGGGCGCGGGTGATATCCGTCGTGAAGACGCCGCCGGAGAGACCGAATTCCGTGGCGTTGCCGCGCGCGATCACCTCGTCCTCGCTGTCGAAATCGAGCACGCACATGACGGGGCCGAAGATTTCCTCGCGGGCGATGGTCATCTCGTCGGTGACGTCGGCGAAAACGGTCGGCTGGATATAGGTGCCTTCGCCCGGCACGTCGTTCGGAATGCCGCCGCCGGTCAGCAGCGTCGCGCCTTCGGCCTTGCCTTTTTCGATATAGTCCAGAACCTTGTCGCGCTGGGCTTTCGAGACCATCGGGCCGAGCTGCGTCGCCTCGTCCATGGGGTCGCCGATAACGATCTTTTCCGTGCGCTCTTTCAAGCGGGACAGGAACCTGTCCTTGATGCCCTTCTGCACGAAGACGCGGGTGCCGTTCGAGCAGACCTGCCCGGTCGAATAGAAATTGCCGAGCATCGCGCCGCCGATGGCGCTTTCGAGATCGGCATCGTCGAAGACGATGAGCGGCGACTTGCCGCCGAGTTCCATCGTGACGTGCTTGAGGTCGGAGGCGGCTGCCCCCGCCACCTTCTTGCCCGTCGGCACGGAGCCGGTCAGCGAGACCTTGGCGACGTCAGGATGGTTGACGAGCAGCGGGCCGGTGGATCGGTCGCCCTGGATGACGTTGTAGAGACCCTTCGGCAGGCCGGCCTCGATGAGGATTTCTGCGATCTTCAGAGCGCCGAGCGGTGTGTTTTCCGAAGGCTTGAAGACCATGGCATTGCCGCAGACGAGCGCCGGCGCGCCCTTCCAGCAGGCGATCTGCTGCGGATAGTTCCAGGCGCCGATGCCGACGCACACGCCGAGCGGCACGCGCTTGGTGAAGGCGAAATCCTGGCCGAGCGGGATATAGTCGCCGTTGAGGCCGGCGGCCGCGATGCCGCCGAAGAATTCGAAGGCGTCGGCGCCCGAAGTCGGATCGGCGATGATCGTCTCCTGGATCGGCTTGCCCGTGTCGAGCGTTTCGAGTTCGGAAAGCGCGCGGTTGCGTTCGCGCATGATCTCGGCGGCGCGCTTCAGGATGCGGCCGCGCGCGGTCGGGCTCATCGCAGCCCATTCCTTCTGCGCGCGCTTGGCGGACGCGATCGCCTTTTCGACGATGGCCGGCGTTGCGGCGTGGAGGCGGGCGATCACCTCGCCGGTGGCGGGGTAGATGCTGTCGAAGGGCGTGCCGGCGGTGTCTTCCACATAGTCGCCGTCGATGAAGTGCGAGGCTTTCGGTTGGGCTTTCATCTCATTCTCCCCGCGGGTAGCGTTTGGATTCCTCGAGATTGTCGAGGTTCATGTGGTTGCGCATGTAACGTTCGGATGCCTTCTGCAGCGGCTGGTGATCCCAGGGATAATAGGCCCCGTTCCTCAGCGCTTCGTAGACCACCCAGCGCCGCGCCTGGCTTTCGCGCACGCTCGCGTCGAAGGCCTCCATGTCCCAGCGCGCTTCGCGCATCTGCCTAAAGGCGGCGAGCGTCGCCCTGATGACGGGATCGTCGGAGGCCGCAAGGTTCGTCAGCTCCAGCGGGTCGGCGTCGAGGTCGTAAAGCTGTTCCGGGTCGAGTTCGCAGTGGATGTATTTCCACTTGCCCTCGCGGATGCCGACGATGGGCGCATAGGAGGCTTCCGCAGCATATTCCATCAGCACCGGAGACGTCCGCTCGGCGCCGTTGATGACCGGCAAGAGGCTCTCGCCGTCCGTCCACGGCATCACCTCTTCCATGGAAATGCCGGCGAGGTCGCAGAGCGTCGGCGTGACATCGAGGTTCGACGTCGGCGCGAGATGCAGGCCGGAGGTGACGCCCGGGCCTGCAATCATCAGCGGCACGCGGGCCGAACCCTCGAAAAAATTCATCTTGAACCACAGGCCGCGCTCGCCGAGCATGTCGCCGTGATCCGAGCAGAAGAGGATCAGCGTTTTTTCCAGCATGCGCGTGCGCGTCAGCGTATCGACGAGTTCGCCGACCTTTTCGTCGAGATAGGAGATGTTGGCGAAATAGGCCTGGCGCGAGCGGCGCACGTCCTCGCCGCTGATGGCGAATTTGGCATAGTCGCAGGAATGCAGGATGCGGGCGGAATGCGGGTCCTGGCTCTCGAGCATGCCGACCTCGGGCAGAAGGTGCGCGCAGTCCTCGTAGAGATCCCAGAATTTTCTCCGCGCCACGTAAGGGTCGTGCGGATGGGTGAAGGAGACGGTGAGGCACCAGGGGCGGCGCGCGTCGTCGTCGTTTTCGCGGGAGAGATGATAGAGCTTCTGGTTGGCGAGGAAGGCGACCTCGTCGTCATACTCCATCTGGTTGGTGATCTCGGCAACACCGGCGCCCGTCACCGACCCCATATTGTGATACCACCAGTCGATGCGTTCGCCGGGCTTGCGGTAATCCGGCGTCCAGCCGAAATCGGCGGGATAGATGTCCGTCGTCAACCGTTCCTCGAAGCCGTGGAGCTGGTCCGGCCCGACGAAGTGCATTTTGCCCGACAGCGCCGTGTAGTAGCCGGCGCGGCGCAGGTGATGGGCGAAGGTCGGGATCGAGGAGATGTATTCGGCGGCGTTGTCATAGACCTGCGTGCGGCTCGGAAGCTGGCCGGCCATGAAGGAGGCGCGGGCCGGCGCGCAGAGCGGGGAAGAGGTGTAGTTGTTGCGGAAGCGCGCCGAGCGCGCCGCGAGCGCCTTCATGTGCGGCGCATGCAGGAAATCCGCCGGCCCGTCCGGGAAGAACTTTCCGTTGAGCTGATCGACCATGATGATCAGGATGTTCGGCTTGCTGGCGGTCACGGGCGGATCCTTGAAGGGGAAGCGAGGTTTTGACAGTTCTATCGCTGCGCGGCGACGGAAGGCCGCCGCCCTGCGGCGGGCGGGGGCGATCCTGCGACAACCCCGGCCGCATCTGATGCCGCCAGCTGCGCCTGCACATAACTCTCCGTCAGCGCGATCGAGGATTCGATGCTGACCGGCGCGGATCTCAGGCCCTGCCGCAGGTAGAGCCCGTCGATCATTGCTGCCGCCCCGTCGGCGATCTCCCCCGCGGTCCCGGCCGGGCAGAGTTGCTTGAGGCTCGACAGGAGATTGGAGTTCAGCCGCCGTGCATAGACGACGAGGAGACGGCGCACCGCTTCCGAACGCTGGGCCTCGGTATAGAAGGCAAGCCAGGCGGCGACCGTTTCCGGCGCAAACTGGTGCGCCTGGAAGTTCACGCGGATGATCGCCGAGAGCCGTTCCCGTGGCGTTTCCGCCGCCCCGAGCGCCGCCACCGCATCGGTGCGCAGCTGGCGCAGCAGGCTGCGGATCGTCTCGATGACGAGCTGTTCCTTGGAGCCGAAATAGTGATGGGCAAGGGCGGGGGACACGCCGGCATGGCGGGCGATTTCCGACATGGTGACAGCCAGCGAGCCATGATCGCCGACCGCCCTCAGCGTCGCGTCCACCAGCGCCTTGCGGCGCACCGGCTCCATTCCAACTTTCGGCATGGCGTTTTCCTGATTTTCTGCAAGGGTATTTTTAATTGATCGATCAATCAATAAAAATCTTTGCGCTTCACGCTGCGTCAATTCGCTGTCGCGAAGAGGGAGCGTTCCGTGTTAGCCTGCCTTTGTTTTCATTCTTCTTTCGAGGTGCAACATGGTCCTCTCTCCCGGAATGAACCCCCTCTCGGACGTGCGCGCAAAATGGGGCTGGTTCGTCGCGCTCGGCGTCGTCCTGCTCGTCTTCGGCGGCATCGCCGCGGCCAATCTCTTCTGGGCGACGGTCGCCTCGGTCTATTATGTCGGCATGCTGATGATCGTCGGCGGCGCGGTGCATCTCGCCCATGCCTTCCAGGTCAAGGCCTGGCGGGAGACGATCGCCTGGGCGCTGAGTGCACTGCTCTATCTTGCCGCCGGCGTGCTCGCCTTCGTCAATCCGGTACTGACCTCGGCCGTGCTGACCCTGCTGATGGCGGCCGCGCTCCTCGTCGCGGGGCTGTTCCGCATCTTCGCGGCCCTGCGGGTCCGGCCGGAAAAGGGCTGGGGCTGGCTGCTTGCCGGCGGCATCGTCACGGCGCTCGCAGGCCTCGTCTTTCTCATCGGCTGGCCGGTCAACAGCCTCTGGCTGCTCGGCCTGTTCCTCGCTTTCGACCTTGCCATGCAGGGCTGGGCGCTGATCGCCTTCGGCCTGGCGCTGCGGAAGTAGCCACCCGTTCAGCCGCCCCGCCGGGTGCCGGTGGGGTGGCGTTTGACAGGCGGTACGGCAAGGCCTAGAAAAATCGCGTGGGATGGGGATGGAGCTCCCCGACAACCGCCGTTTGACCGGCTGATAGCTCCTGCCAAGACCGGCCAGCGATGGCCGTCGGCGGCGGGAGCATGTTCTGCGACCGCCCGAGGGCGGTTTTTTGTTGTCCGGATGTCGCATCAACGGACTGTGAGGGCAACGCACATGAGCTATCTGATCGTCTTTCTCGGCGCGGGCATCGGCGGGGCCGGGCGCCATGGGGTGAATGTGCTGGCCGCCCGGCTGTTCGGCACGGCCTTTCCCGCCGGAACACTCGTGATCAACGTGCTCGGCTGCCTTCTGATGGGGCTGATCGCCGGTATCTTCGCCTTCCGCGGTCACCTGCCGCAGGAGATGCGGCTGTTCCTGACGACGGGTATCCTCGGCGGCTTCACCACCTTTTCCGCCTTCTCGCTCGATGCGGCGCTGCTCTGGGAGCGCGGCGAAGCGGGGTTGGCGGTGCTTTATGTCGGCGCATCGGTAATTTTTTCGCTGCTCGCCGTGGCGGCGGGACTTGCAGTTTCACGTCTTATGCTCGCAGGAGGTGCAATGTGAAGGCGTTCCTGACGTCCTGGCAGGTCTGGGCGCTCGGCTCGGCGGTCTTTGCCGCGCTGACGGCGGTCTTCGCCAAGATCGGCATCTCCGAGGTCAATTCCGACTTCGCGACCTTCGTGCGCACCGTCGTCATCCTCCTGGCGCTCGCCCTCATGCTGACGCTGGCCGGGAACTGGCAGGCGCCGGGCTCGGTGCCGGCAAGGAGCTGGATTTTCCTCATTCTCTCGGGCCTTGCGACCGGAGCCTCCTGGCTTTGTTACTTCCGCGCGCTGCAGATCGGCAAGGCCGCCCAGGTCGCGCCGGTCGACAAGCTTTCCGTCGTTCTGGTCGCCATCTTCGCTGTTCTGTTCCTCGGCGAACAGCTTTCCACGGCCCATTGGATCGCCGTTCTGATGATCGGCGGCGGCGCCTTGCTGCTGGCTCTGCCTATATGAGGGAGTTCTTTTTCAACTCCTTGTAGTTATTGAGATTTCACCGAACTGTCACAGTACGGAAACGATTTTTTCAGGTCTCAGCGGAGAAACTTCGCGGCAACGTTCACGTCTCGGAGCCGCGCATGTCCGCCGCCGAACTGCTTGCCCTTCGCCGCTTCGGGGATGGCGAGATCGTCACGCTCGCCAAGCTGGTCATCGAAACGGCCTTCCAGCCGATCGTCGAGGCTGCGACAGGGGCGGTCTTCGGCTACGAATCGCTGATGCGCGGCTTCGATCGCCTCGGCTTCCGCTCGCCGCTCGACCTGATCGACCGGGCGCACGAGGCGGGACAGCTCCTGGCGCTGGAACACATGGTCAACAGCCGCGCCATCGCTGCCTTCGCCGCGCTGCCGGACTTCCGCTCGCGTACACTCTTCGTCAATCTCGATTCCCGTCTGGTGCCTGACGGCGCCGATCTCGTCGACCGGCTCTCCGGGCATCTTGCTCGCGCCGGCATTCCGGCTTCCTCGATCTGCTTCGAGATCTCCGAGCGCTTCGACAACGACACGCTGCCGGAATTCGCTGTGCTCGTCCGCAAGCTGCGCCTTGCCGGTTTCAAGCTTGCCATCGACGATTTCGGCGTCGGCCACAACGGCCTGAAGCTGCTCTGCGACCACCCGGTCGACTACCTGAAGATCGACCGTCATTTCATCTCCGGCATGGAGAGCGACGCGCGCCGGCGCCATCTCGTGCGCAACACCGTCAATGCCGCCCACGTGCTCGGCATCCGCGTCATCGCCGAGGGGGTGGAGAGCGAGGCGGAGTTCATCGCCTGCCGCGATGCCGGCTGCGATCTCGTGCAGGGCTGGTTCGTGTCGCGTCCGGTCACGGATTTTTCGGCGCTGAGCCCGGTCTATGCGCAGGTCGCGCGGGCCGGCGGGCGGCGCCGCTCCTCCCGCACGCTCGACAGCATCCTCATTCGCCGCGAGATCGAGCAGGTCGCGGTGCTGCGCGAGAACGAGAGCCTGGAATCGGTCTTCGAATTCTTCCGGCGCGATCCGAAACGCACCTTCTTCCCGGTGCTCAACGCCAATGACGAGCCGCGCGGCATCCTGCACGAATACCACGTCAAGGAGCTCTCCTATCACCCCTTCGGCCGCGATCTCCTGAAGAACAAGCTCTACCAGAAGAGCCTGTCGCATTTCGTCACCATGGCGCCGATCGCCGATCTCGACACGCCCGCCGAACAGCTGCTCGACGTCTTCACCGGCATGGGCGGCAACGAATGCGTGATCCTGACGGAGAACCTGCGGTATGCCGGCATCCTCTCGGCCTCCTCGCTCCTGAAGATCATCAACGAGAAGCGCCTGAAGACGGCGGAGGACCAGAACCCGCTGACCGGCCTTCCCGGCAACCGCTCGATCCGCGACTACCTGCAGGACAAGGCGCTCGACGGCGATCAGACCCGATGCCTGTGTTATTTCGATTTCGACAATTTCAAGCCGTTCAACGATCACTACGGCTTCCACAAGGGGGACCTTGCGCTCTCGCTCTTCGCCTCGCTGATGCGCCGCGATTTCGTCGGCGAGGACGTCTTCATCGGCCATGTCGGGGGGGACGATTTCTTCGCGGGCGTTTCCGGACGTTCCGTCGAGGCGGTGCGGGAGGTATTGGAGCGGCTGCTGGCCGATTTCACCCGCGAGGTGCGCTCGCTCTATTCGCCGGAGGATCGGCTGGCCGGAGAAATCCGCGGCCGCGACCGCGCCGGCCAGGAGACGACCTTTCCGCTGATGCGCTGCTCGGCCGTCGTTCTCGTGTTGCCGGAGGGGGAGGTGATCGGCGAGGCGGGGCTGATCAGCAGCCGCATCGCCGGCCTGAAGGCGGATGCCAAGGGCAGCGACGGGGGGCTCGTGCTGTCCTCGGCATCCGCGAACGCAGGGCAGGGGGCCGCCCTCCGTTGATACAGGAGGGCAGGCCCTTTCGAGCCTGCCCCTGCCACGTTAGCGAAGGATCTTCACCGTCTTCGCCTCGTGGTTCTTGCCGGACATGTCGAAGGAGACGGACACCTTCTCGCCAGCCTTCAGCCCGGGATCGTGGAACCCTTTGGGAAGCTGGTAGACGGTGCCATCGGAAAGCGTCAGAGACATCGACGCCTTGTTGTAGTCCTTGACCGTGCCGGTCGCCGTCTGGGCGGCGAGGGCAAGCGCCGGGGTGGCGAGAACCGTGACGATGGCGAGATTGGAAAGAAGAACACGCATCTGTGTCGTCCTGAATTGGCCCCGGGCGGGGCGCTGTGAAACCGTCCGGAAGCGTCGTGTCGCGGCCCCCTGGGGGTGGAGCCGCCGGCGCTCCCCGGCTTCGAGATGGACGGTAGGCCCGGAAAAATCCGTTTTCAAATTAACAAGATTTAATTCTGACTGTCGCGAAACGGCCGGAATTTCAGGGCTTTGCGGCCGAAACTTGGCATATCCGCCGCTAACGTTTCTGTCGCACAATCCCTCGCAAGCGATTCAAAAGATTCGTGCTTTCGGCTAGAATCGCCGCAAGAGAGCGCCACCTCATGCCTGCCGGGAGATAAGCCCATGTCACTTCCCTCATCCATGACCCATGTCGGGCTCAGCGAACATGGCGGCCCCGACAATCTCGTAGTGATGGAGGGCCGCACGCCACAGCCGAAGCGCGGCGAGATCCTCGTGCGCGTCGCGGCCGCCGGCATCAACCGGCCGGACGTGCTTCAGCGCAAGGGCGATTATCCGCCACCGCCCGATGCCAGCCCCATTCTCGGCCTCGAAATCGCCGGCGAGGTGGTGGCGCTCGGCGAGGACGTCACCGGCTACGCGCTCGGCGACAGGGTCTGCGCGCTGGCCAATGGCGGCGGTTATGCGCAATATTGCGCGGTGCCGGCCGGCCAGGCGCTGCCGTTCCCGAAAGGTTTTGACGCGGTGCAGGCCGCGGCCCTGCCGGAAACCTTCTTCACCGTCTGGGCCAATCTCTTCATGATGGCGGGCCTGAAGCCCGGCGAGAGCGTGCTGATCCACGGCGGTTCGAGCGGCATCGGCACGACGGCGATCCAGCTCGCCAGCGCGCTCGGTTCACGCGTCTTCACGACGGCCGGCACGGCGGAGAAGTGTGCCGCCTGCGTCGATCTCGGCGCCAGCCGGGCGATCAACTACCGCAGCGAGGATTTCTGCGCCGTCATTGCCGAGGAGACCGGCCGGACCGGCGTCGACGTCATTCTCGACATGATCGGCGCGGCCTATTTCGAGCGGAACCTGAAGTCGCTCGCCCGCGACGGGCGCCTTTCGATCATCGCCTTCCTCGGCGGCACCTTCGCGGAGAAGGTGAGCCTTGCGCCCATCCTGCAGAAGCGCCTGCACCTGATGGGCTCGGCCATGCGCCCGCGCACAGCGGCGGAAAAGCAGGAGATCCGCGACGCGCTCCTGGAGAAGGCCTGGCCGCTCTTGGAGGGGGGGCGCATCGCCCCCGTCATCCACGCCGTCATGCCGTTCAGCGAGGCGGCCGCCGGCCACCGCATGATGGAGCATGGCGATCATATCGGAAAGATCATGCTGACCTTCGAGTAGCGCGTTTCCGGTCGAAGCGGCGCCGCCTTGGCGCGGGGCGGCTCAAGGCGCCTGCTCGATGCGGTCGCGGCCGAGGCGCTTGGCGCTGTAGAGTGCGCGGTCGGCCCGCTCGAACAGGTCCTCCACCGCATTGCCGCAGAATTCCGCGACGCCCGCCGACATGGTGTAGGCGCAGCCGGGGCCGGCACGGTCTTCTGCCCGCGCCACATGGCAGCGAAGGCGCTCCATGGCGTGCATCGCCTCGCCAAGACCGGCGCCCGGCATCAGCATGAGGAATTCCTCCCCGCCGATCCGGGCGAAGAGATCGCCGGCGCGCGATTGCTGCCGTCCCGCCGCGGCAAAATGCCGGAGCACCTCGTCACCCCGGGCATGGCCATAGCGGTCGTTGATCGCCTTGAAATGATCGAGGTCGATAAGCGCGAGCGAGAGCCGCGCACCGTCGCGAAAGGCGATCCGCATTTCCGCGTCCAGCCTAGCCATCGCCGCGCGGCGGTTGAGGAGGCCCGTCAGCGGGTCCGTGTCGGCGGCAAGCTGCGCCGCGTCGCGGGCGATCTGCAGCATGCGCTCGTTGGATTTGAGCATGGTGATGTCGGTAAAGACGCTCCACAGCCAGCCGTCGCCCAAAAGCGTCTCGTTCACCAGGAACCAGCGGTCGTCGCCGATGTCGATCTCGAAGACGCGCTGCGGGCGGCTGCGTCGCTTGGCATGGGCCATGTCCAGGAAGGCATCGATCGGTCCGCTCATCCGCGGGCCGACACCGTTGGCATGGCAGTGGCGCATGATGTCGGCAAAGGTGCGGGCGCCCGGCTGTACGTCGAAAAGCGCGCGAAAGACCATCGAGGCATAGGAAAGCTCGTCCTCCGGTGAAAACAGCGCGAAGGCGACGCCGGACGCGTCGAGCCCGGACAGTATGAGATCCGTTGTGGCCCGGTCCCGGATGAGGGCGAGCGGCAGGATCGCATCGACATGCGTCATGCCGCTCCCGCCCGGCCACCTGTGCCCGTCGTTGCGTTTCACCCGCCGTTTCCTTCTCGTGACCGAATCGTCGGGTGTCACACCGGACGATCGCCATTGTTTGTGGCAGAAGGTGGCGGGGTCGCAACGAAGACCCTCGGTTTCCGTTAACAAATCCTCAATCCGCCGCCGTGCCCCTTGCGGCGGGAAGGCGGAGGGCAAGGAGGATGCCCACGGCAGCCGGCAGGGCGAGCAGCGCATAGAGCCAGCGCGCCGCCGTCAGCGCCCCGTCCACGCCGCCGGGGTGCACGAGGCCCGTGGAATTGACGATGACGCCGGCAAGCGCCGCGCCGAAGGCGGCCCCCAGCGCCTGCATGGTGGTGATCGCCGCCGAGGCCTTGTCCGTCTCGCCGGGCGGCGCAAGATGCAGAACGAGGGTGACGAGATGCGCCCAGCCCATGCCGATGCCGAACCCCATGAGGAAGATGAAGACGGTGGCGATCGTGAGCAGCACGAGACCGCTTGCCGGATTGTGCCGGGCGAGCGCGACGACGAGGAGGACGGTCGCCAGCGTCTCGATCAGCGCGCCCGCGACGATCACCCGGTTGGCGCGGCGCCCCTTGAGGCCGGCGGTCGCGAAGGCTGCGATGGTCCAGCCGAGCGCCAGCAGCGCCACGAGATAGCCGGAGACGAGCGGGCTCACGCCATGCAGTACCTGCAGGAAGTAGGGAATGTAGATATCCGAGCAGATCGTCACCAGCAGTAGGAGCATGATGAGGTAGACGCGGGCGAGCGGCGAGCCGAGGCTGATCGTGCCCGCCGGCAGCAGCCGCCCCTCGGCCCGGCGCTCGATCGCGACCGTCGCCAGCACCGCAAGCACGGCGGCCGCCGCAAAGGCGCCGCGCAGCACCGGCGCCGCCACGGAACTGGCGAAGGACAGCACCACCACGGCGGCAACGAGCAGTGCGATCTGCAGGAACGGCGTCTTCGTCGTCACGCGCTCGCCTTCGCCCGACGGCAGCAGGCGCGGCGCGGCGACGGTCATCAGCACCGAGAGCGGCACGAGCAGCGCGAAGGCCTCGCGCCAGGCGCTGCCGGCGGCAAAGATGCCGCCGATCGTCGGGCCGAGGAAGGTGGCGATGCCCCAGGCCGCGGCATAGAGCGTCGAAGCGGTACTCCACAGCGGTTCGGGATAGACATGGCGGATGAAGGCATAGCCGAGCGCCACGAGGAAGCCCGCGCCGAGCCCCTGGACCGCCCGGCCGGCAAGCACTGTCTCCATGGTCGGCGCGACGGCGCAGACGAGGCTGCCGATGCCGAAGAGCAGCGCGCCGGCCCTGTAGCAATGGTTGAGCGTCACCCTTTCCGGCCGCACGGCGACGAAGGTGGAGCCGAGCACGGAAGCCGCCACATAGATCGTCGTCGCCCAGGCGAAGAGCGAAAGGCCGCCGATATCGCGCACGATCGAGGGCATCAGCGTGGCGGTGATATAGGTCTCCACCGCATGCAGCATGATGCCGCCGCCGAGCATCAGCGTGCTGAACAGATAGGCGCGGGAGAACAGGCTGGAAAGCCGCGGTGCGGCATCCTTCGGGATCGTGACACTGTCGGACATGGATAGGCCTTGCGAATTCGAGGCCGAAGACCTCGCATGGGGCACACGGCAGTTCAAGCCGTGACTTTTGGGTGAAAGAGGAGCCGTCAGGCGCGGGGCGTGGCCGATGCCGATGAAAAGCTGCTCGGTAGACGCGGAGGCAGACCTACATCAGATGCCCGGTCCACCAGCCGCGATCGCTGGACACCCTGATCAGCACCATGATCACGGTCGCGATGATGCCGCCGATGAACAGCGCAGTCGCGTGCCGGACGTAGGCCGGAGACCCCGCCGTGGCGGCCGGCACCATGGGCTTCAGGATGAAAAGCGCGATCATCACGAGAATGTCGAAGATGACCGAGACGAGGGGCCATGGTGGCAGGGCAAATTCGGTGCCCGGGATGAACACTCTCCACAGGCAGCGCAGGATCAGGAAGCCGGCAACAACCGCAAGAGCGATCGCTGCTCTGGATTGGGAACCTTGCTCGGCCATGCGTCGCTCGCCCCTGAAAGATTGGCGGGTATGAAAGCATGGCCTTGCAGAAACGGCAATCGCGGCGGTGGCCTTCGTCGGCCCTTCCCGGGTCGGGGAAGGGCCGTCGCGCAGGTGAGGCAGGCTTCGCCGGGGCTTACGGGTTCCATTCCCCCGCCACCTGCCGCGTCGCGACATTGAAGCGGTTCCACATGTTGATCGCCGCGATCTCGACGACCAGCGCGGCGAGCGTCTTTTCGTCATAGTGCCGGGCAGCCTCGTTCCAGATCGTATCCGGCACCGGCTCCTCGCGGTCGGCGATGCGCGTCAGCGCCTCGGTCAGCGCCAGAGCGGCCCGTTCCGCGTCCGTGTAGAACGGCGCCTCGCGCCAGGCGGCGACGGAGAGGATGCGCCGGTCGCTCTCGCCGGCCTTCTTCATGATGCGCGGGTGCAGATCGACGCAGAAGCCGCAGCCGTTGATCTGGCTGGCGCGCAGATGCACGAGATGGGCGGTCTTTTCCGGCAGTTCCGTCTTCTGGGCAGCGCCCTGCAGCGCCTGCATGGCCTTCATGACGTCGGGCAGCACGGTAACGATATTGGTCATACGGGATTGCATTTCATCACTCCTTGATTTGTTTTCAGCATCGACGGCAGCGAGCCCTGTCACACCGGTGCGGCTTCGTTCGTCATGGCCATGACGCCGCTGGACGAAGGAGTGTGACCGATGCGCGAAAAAAGTTTCTGGACCGACCGTTTCGAGGCCGAGCGCGGGCGCCTGCGCGCCGTTGCGCTGCGCATGCTGGGCTCGCAGGGCGAGGCCGAGGATGCGGTGCAGGAGGCCTGGCTGCGGCTGGAGCGGGCGGGTGGCGGCGAGATCGACAATCTCGGCGGCTGGCTGACCACCGTCGTCGGCCGCATCTGTCTCGACATGCTGCGCGCCCGCGCCCGGCGGCGCGAGGAGCCGATCGACGGCGAGGACGGCGCGGTCCAGCACGCAGATCCCGGCGCGGCGGCGGACGAGCAGGCGGCGCTTGCCGATTCGGTCGGCCTTGCGCTTCTCGTCGTGCTGGAGCGCCTTGCGCCCGCCGAACGCCTCGCCTTCGTGCTGCACGACATGTTCGACGTGCCCTTCGAGGAGATCGGCCGCATCGTCGACCGTTCGCCCGTCGCCGCCCGCCAGCTCGCCAGCCGCGCCCGCCGCCGCGTGCAGGGCATGCCGGAAACCCCGTCCGCCGATTACGACCGTCGTAAAAACGTCGTCGCGGCCTTCCTCGCCGCCTCGCGTGACGGCGATTTTTCCGGCCTGCTCGCCGTGCTCGATCCCGACGTCGTCTTCCATGCGGACGCCGATGCCGTCCGGCTCGGCTCGCTTGCGGAAATGCACGGCGCCCAGGCCGTGGCGACCAACTTCAAGGGCAAGGCGAAGGCGGCAAGGCTCGCGCTCATCGACGGCCAGCTCGGCCTCGCCGTCATTCTCGGCGGCGCGCTCAAGCTCGTCGTGCTCATGGAGGTGGAGGGCGATCACATCATCGCAATCGATTCCATTGCCGATCCCGCGCGTGTTGCGGCTTGCGAGGTGGCGTATCTGTAAAGGGGGGATCCGGGCGGACGGCGCTACACGCCGATGCGTCCGATCGCCGGGATCTTGATCGCCGGGCGGTAGAAATCCACGCCGGCGACGAGGCCCATGATGTGCAGCTCCAGCCCGGAGCGCAGGCCGGCGGAGATGCCGACGAGGCCGTAGAGCGTCGCATGCACGTCCTTGCCGTCGGGATCGATCGCGAAGATCCTGCCCTCCGGCAGGTAGTCGCGCCCGACCGCGTCCGGTGGCAGCACCACGCCGAGTTCCGGCACCGAGCGCAGCACATGCGCGACGAAGGTGTTGGAGTTCGGCCCCGGCCAGATGCGATAGCCACCGGGT
Source organism: Shinella sp. HY16 (assembly GCF_028534175.1). NCBI lineage: Bacteria > Pseudomonadati > Pseudomonadota > Alphaproteobacteria > Hyphomicrobiales > Rhizobiaceae > Shinella > Shinella sp. HY16. Next base: position 884,408 of record NZ_JAHYXL010000001.1, read on the forward strand.
TTGGAGTAGGGGTAGGCCACGATGGCCTTCTCGATCTTCGGGATCAGCCGCGCCGCCTCCTCGCCGCTGACGCTGACCACCACGCGGGGCGTGTTGGAGTACCAGAAGGCGTCCGGCGCATAGCCGTTCTTGCGCACCGGCGTGCCCCAGCCGACCTTGTCGTAGCGGTTGTAGCTTCCGGCGTTCGCCTCCTTGGTGACGATCCAGGCGTGGCTCGCCACCGCGCCCTTGAGGCCGCCCGTCGCGGCGGAAAAGATGTGGATCGTCGCCTGTGGCGTGTCTTCGGCCCCGGGCAGGATGCCGGCGGATTTCCAGTTCGCCTCCCGCCAGTTCTGCGGCCGGTCCTTGATGTACCAGTAGCCCGCCGAGGCGAGCGCCGGCATGAGGTAGATCACGAGGAAGAGGACAAGGACATTCCTCAACAGTTTCATGCGCGGCACCTCCGAAATCGCGTGTGCGGGCCCAGGTTTTCGGATAATACCGCACCGGAAACCGGAAATTTGAGGGCATGAACATGGCAAACCCCGTCCTTGTCGAAGTCACCCGCGGCAATCTCGTCGAAAGCCGCCATCGCGGCATGGTCGTCGCGGTCGACGGCGATGGCAAGGTGGTGTTTTCGCAGGGCGATATCGAGGCCGGCGTCTTCCCGCGTTCGGCCTGCAAGGCCATGCAGGGCCTGCCGCTCGTCGAAAGCGGCGCGGCGGACGCCTACGGCTTCGGCAACAGGGAACTGGCGCTCGCCTGTTCCTCGCACAGCGGCGAGCCGGAACATGCAAGCCTTGCCGGTGCCATGCTGGCCGCCGCCGGCGTCGACGAGAGCGTCCTGGAATGCGGCGCCCACTGGTCCTTCGAGCAGCCGGTGCTGATCGGTCAGGCGCGCGGCCTCGAGCGGCCGAGTGCGCTCCACAACAACTGCTCGGGCAAACATGCCGGCTTCGTCTGCGCCGCCTGCCACACCGGCAAGGACCTCAAGGGCTATGTGCGCTACGAGCACCCGGTCCAGGCGGAGATCCGCGGCGTCATGGAAAGCCTGACGGGCGCTGCGCTCGCGACCGACAATTGCGGCGTCGACGGCTGCTCCATCCCCACCTATGCCATGCCGCTGAAGAGCCTCGCGCACGGTTTTGCCAAGATGGCGACCGGCACCGGCCTTGCCCCTGAGCGCGCGAAGGCCGCGCGCCGGCTGATGGAGGCGTGCATGGCCGAGCCCTTCTACGTCGCCGGCACCAAGCGGGCCTGCACGCGGCTGATGAAGACGGCTCCCGGCCGCATCTTCGCCAAGACCGGCGCCGAGGGCGTCTTCTGCGCGGCCATCCCGGAAAAGGGCATCGCCATCGCCCTCAAATGTGAGGACGGCACGACCCGCGCCGCCGAAAGCATGGTCGCCGCCACGCTCGCCCGCTTCTTCGCCGACGAGCCCGCCCTCCACGCCGCTCTGATGGCCGAAGCCAACCGCTCCATGTCGAACTGGAACGGCGTTCATGTCGGCGACGTCCGCGTCACGGACGCTTTCGCGGCCTGATCAGGCCTCGATGATCTCCATCCCCGCTTCCCGGTAGGGGGCAATCGTCTCCGGCGGTAGGCCGGGCGGGAGGAGGAGACCGGTGGCGGCTGCGAGCGGCAGGATCTTCCAGGGCGAGGCGCAGCCGAGTTTTTCCCGCGTCAGCAGGACCCAGGTCGCTGCGGCGTTCTCGGCGATGGTGCGTTTGGTGGCGGCTTCCTCCATGTCGCCGGTGGTGAAGCCGTGCGTCGGATGCGCGGCCGTCACGCCCATGAAGTAGAGATCCGCCTTCAGGCCGCGTATCGCCTCCAGCGCCATGGCGCCGGTTGACACCATCGAATGTTTGTAGAGCCTGCCGCCGATCAGCACGATCTCGGCGGTCGGGTGGCGCTCGAGCTCGCAGGCGATCGTCGGGCTGTGCGTCACCACCGTGAAGGCGAAATTGCGCGGCAGCAGGCGGGCAAGCGCCGCCGTCGTCGTGCCGCCATCGAGGAAGATCACCTGGCCGGGCTCGATCATCGCCGCCGCGCGCGCGCCGAGCGCGGTCTTCTCGTCCGTCGCCATCGCCTGTCGTGCCGAAAAATCCGGCAGCGGTGGAGCGAGCGGCAGCGCGCCGCCATGCACGCGCTTGAGCAGGCCGTCCGCCGCCATTTCCCGAAGATCCCGCCGGATCGTGTCCTCCGACAGGTCGAGTTCCGCGGCGAGCGTCTTTGCGACGATCTCGCCGTCGCGGTCGAGACGCTGGGCGATCAGCGTCTTTCTCTGGCTGGTCAGCATATCTGTGCTCCATCTTGACTCTGCACGAAATTACACGAATAATCATGAGATATCCAGAAAATTCCGGATATTTCATGCATCAATGGTAAGGAGTAAGACATGCTGATCCTGATTGCCGGCCCCTATCGTTCGGGCACCGGAGACGATCCCGTGAAGATGACGGAGAACCTGAAGCGGCTGGAGGCGCCGTCCTATGCGCTGTTCAAGGCGGGCCATGTGCCGATGATCGGCGAATGGGTGGCGCAGCCCGTCTGGCATGCGGCCGGGGGCAAGACGGTGGGCGACGCACTGCACGAGGAGATTTTCTACCCGACGGCGCACCGCCTGCTCGAACTCTGCGAGGGCGTGCTGCGCCTTCCGGGGGACTCCAAGGGGGCGGACAACGACGTGCGCATCGCCCGCGAGCGCGGCATTCCGGTCTGGCACCGGCTGGAGGACGTGCCGGGCTGCGCGGCGGCTGCATAATTTTTGCAGGTCCGTGTCGGGAAGGGGCGCGGTGATCCGTCCTTGTGGCATAACGGGCGATCCGCCGCCGGCGGCGCCCGCGACATGGCAAACCAAGGAGAACGTTCATGCGCATGATCTTCGTCAACCTGCTCGTCAAGGACCTGCCCGCGACCCGCCGTTTCTTCGGCGCCCTCGGCTTTTCCTTCAATGAGGCCTACAGCGACGAAACCGCCGCCTGCATGGTGGTGGACGACAACATCTTTGTCATGCACCTGACGGAGCCGAAGTTCGCCCAGTTCGTCACGGGCAAGGTCGGCGATCCCGAGGAGGCGACGCAGGTGCTGACCTGCCTTTCCGCCGCGAGCCGTCAGGAGGTCGACGACATCAAGGCGAAAGCGCTCGCCGCTGGCGGGCGCGAATGGAAGCCGAACATCGAGTTCGGCCCGATGTACGGCTGCTCCTTCCAGGATCCGAACGGCAATGTCTGGGAGTTCATGCACATGGACCAGTCGGTCGGCTGAGGGCGGGCGAGGGACTGCGCGGAGACTGGCGTCCCGCCCCTCATCCGCCCGCCTGCCGGCATTTTGTCCCCACAAGCGGGGAGAAGGAACGGGCGGAAATGTCTGGGAAATTGGCGCCGTTTCGGGAAAGCGGTGCGGCAACTCCTTCTCCCCGCCTGCGGGGAGAAGGTCGCGGCAGCGGGATGAGGGGCCTTTTTCATTCGATGAGACCGCGCACCCCGGCGATTGCTCCGTAAGATCCTACGCCAACAGCTTGCGCAGCCGCGCAGGCGCCTTGAGGCGCCAGGCCTCGGTCATCCGCTGCCGCAGTTCCGTATCGCCGATCGCGGCGGCGCGCAGGAGGAGGGCCGGCCAACCATTGTAGTGGTCCGTCTCATAGTAGATTTCGGGCGCCATCTCGATCAGGCGCTCCTTCTCGTCCATCGGCGCCATCAAGACCAAGGTCTCGGCATCCTTGATGCGCAGGAAGAGTTTTCCCGCCACCTTGAGTGCGGGCGTGCCGTAGGATGTGCCCGTCTCGACGCCCGGCAGGCCTGTTGCGAGGCGCTGGAGCCGCGCCAGGAGCGCTTCGGTCGTGTCTTCAGGCATGTGCCATCCTCCCCGGCCAGGATAGACCGGACCGGGGGGAACGGCGAGGGGAGGATCAGAGTGGCCGGGGGCAGGCCTCGGCCCGCAGGGCCGGGGTACGGAAGAGCCCGAAGGGCAGGTCGCCGAGCGCGCGCGAATCCATCGCCTCGATCTCGGGATGGGACAGCGGGTCGCGCAGCCAGACGGGCGCCTCCGCAGCATCGGCCTCGGCACGCAGTGCTTCTGCGGCTCTGGAGAAAATCTTGAACATTGCCTTCTCCTTGTGGTTCGTTACCATGGATGATGGCTGATAATCTCGCTGAAAGGCCGTTCCCGCAATCGAGTAGTTCAGGATGAGGATATAGAAAAGCTATATGAGAAACCTCAATCGCGTGCATCTCAACGGCCTGCGGGCGCTGGAAGCGGTGGGTCGGCTCGGCTCGCTGCAGGCGGCGGCGGAAGAGCTCGGCGTAACGGTGGGCGCGGTGAGCCAGCAGATCATCAAGGCGGAGGACCAGCTTGGCCGGGCGATCTTCGACCGCACCGCGCGCGGCCTGCAGCAGACCGCCTTCGGCACGCCGTTCCTCGCGCGGCTTACGGCAGGTTTCGGCCAGCTTTCCGAGGCGGTCGCCACCACCCAGCGCCGCGACGATGCGATCCTGACGATTTCGGTCGCGCCGATCTTCGCCTCGCGCTGGCTCATCCACCGCATCGACCGTTTCGCCGCCGCCCATCCCGATATCAGCCTGCGCATCGAGGCCTCGACGACGCTGGTCGATCTGGCGCGCTCCGATGTCGACCTCTGCATCCGTGTCGGCCCGGGCACCTGGCCGGATGTGGCGGCGGAATTCCTGGTGCCGCAGGTCGTCTTCCCGGTCTGCGCGCCGGCGCTGGCGGAGGGGATCCGGACGCCACAGGACCTGTCGGAGCAACCGGCCGTGGTCGACGGCAACGACGCCTTCACCTGGGAGCGCTGGCTGGCGCTTGCCGGGTTCGCCGTGCCGCCGCCCAAGGCGCGGCATGTCTTTTCCGATGCCTCGCTCTGCCTCGATGCGGCGCTGGCAGGGCAGGGCGTGCTGCTGGCCTATCCGGTGCTGGCCTCCTGGGCACTGAAGGAGGGGCGGCTCGTCGCACCGTTCCCCATCCGGGTGGAAACCGGCATGGGCTATTATTTCGTGACGGCGCCGGGCGTGCCGGAGCCGCGCAAGGTCTCGCTGTTCAAGCGCTGGCTGCGCGCGGCACTCGCCGAGGACGAGGACGGCTTTGCCGGCGCGGTCATTCCGGCTCGGCGAGCCGCGTCGCTATCATCGCCTTGAAGGCCGGGCGCGCCTGGCAGGCCGCAAGCCAGGCCTTGACGTTCGGTGCCGCGTCGAAGAGCTGCTCCTGGCTCATCGCATAGCGGAAGACCTCCGCAAGGTTGAGGTCGGCGACGGTGAAGCGGTCGCCGACGACATGGCCGGTGGCGGCAAGATGGGCATCCAGCCGCCTGAAACAGGTTCTCAGCGCCCGCGCGGCGCCGCGGATGGCAAGACGGCCTTCCTCGCTCTCGGCGGACTTGCTGTTGTTCAGCATGATGATCTTCACGGCATGCGGCTCGACCTCGGTTGCCGCCCACATCGTCCATTGCAGCATGTCCGCCTCTTCGGTGATCGTCTGGCCGGAGAGCGGGCCGCCATGCTTGCGGGCGAGGTAGAGGTTGATCGCCAGTGATTCCATCATGACGAAGCCATCGTCGTCGATGCAGGGAATGAGGCCGGTCTGATTGACGGCGAGAAACGCCGGCGACTGGGTGTTGAGCGGGGCGTCGGCCGCCTGCGGGTCGTCGAGCCGGTAGGCCTGGATGACCGGCACGCTTTCGAAGGGAAGGCCGAGTTCGCCGGCAAGCCAGTAGTTGCGCGAGGCGCGCGAGCGGTAGACGCCGTAGATGGTGAGCATGGATCCTCCCTGGGATGCCCGGCTTGGTGCGGGCTTGCGTCAGAACAAAGAACCCGGACGATCTCTCGCGCTAGATGAAAGACGAAACGGCCCGGGCCGTGCCGCACCATAGGCGGCGGTTCGGGGAAGCGGTAGAGCGCCGGCCTGATCGATCCATGAATTGTCGTGATGGTGCCGGGCCTGCTTTGTCGCATTGACCTTCCGCCGGCCTGGGGCTAAGGGCGAAGGGTCCGTGCGGATCGCGGATGGGGACGACCGATGACACGATGCATGACACGCTGGGCCGCTTGCCTGCGCATTCTCTGCGCGGTCGCCCTGCTGTTCGTCGGTTTCGCCCATCAGCCGGCCTCGGCCACCGCGCCAAGTGCGCTGGAGCTCACCCAGTACGTTCTTCCCGACGGCACCCTGCCGGACATCTGCCTCAACGACATGGTCGACGGCAAGGTCAAGCATGTGACGCCGGTGAAGTGCGAGGCCTGCCGCATCGGCAGTGCCATGCTGATACCGGCGCCGGCCGATCTTGACGGCGCCGTGTTTGTCTTCCGCCGTGTCGCGGCGCTCCCCCTCATCGAGGAGGCGTTGCGCCCGCGGCGCGAGCGTCCCGGCGCGCCGCCCCGCGCGCCTCCCTTCCTGTCCGCCTGATCGTTGCGCCCGCACGCCGGTTTACCGCCGTGTGCCGAAACTCCAGCCTGACAGGACCCTTGCATGTCCGTGATTTCCGATGCGCCGGCCGTTGCCGCCGCTGAACCCTCCGCGCTCGCGCAGCGCCTCTACCGCGCCATCTGGCGATGGCACTTCTTCGCCGGCCTTCTCGCCGTGCCCTTCATGATCAGCCTTGCCATCACCGGCGGGCTCTACCTCTTCAACGACGAGATCGACGCCAGCCTGTTCCGCTACCGCAACTATGTCGCGGTCGGCGGCGCGGCGCTGCCGCCCTCGGCCATCGTGGAAAAGGCCGTCGCCGCCGTGCCCGGCGCGGCGCTCTCCTCCTACCGCACGCCGGCCGGCGCGGACCGCTCGGCCCGCGTGACCGTCTCCACCGAGGCCGGCAAGGTGCTGGTCTTCGTCAATCCCTATGACGGTGCCGTTCTGGATACGGTCGGCGCCAAGGAGGAATTCAACCAGGTCGTCGAGGACCTGCACAGCCTCGATTACTTCGGCACCTCCTGGGAGCGCATCATCGAGGTCGTCGCCGGGTTTGCCGTGGTGCTCGTCCTGACCGGGGTCTATCTCTGGTGGCCGCGCAACCAGACGGGCGGCGTGCTCAGCGTGCGCGGCACGCCGGCCCGGCGCGTCTTCTGGCGCGACCTGCATGCCGTCACCGGCATCTTCGCCGCCGTGCTCATCCTGTTCCTGGCCTTCAGCGGCCTGCTGTGGACCGGTTTCTGGGGCAGCAAGGTCAACGGTTATCTCACGGCGAACGGCATGGGCTATCCGGTCGAGCTGTGGGACCGGGTGCCGCATTCCATGCTGGTCACCACGGATGTGCTGCCGAAGACCGCCTGGCTCCTCGAAAACGCGCCGGTGCCGACTTCCACGCCGCCGGGCGAGGGGCAGGTGGCACTGCCCGCCATCGGCCTCGACAATGCCGTATCGATCGCCAATGCTGCCGGCATGCTGCCCGGCTACGACCTCTCGCCGCCCTCGGGCGAGACCGGTGTCTACACTGCGGCGATCTATCCGGCCGACCTGCAATACGAGCGTACGCTGCACATCGACCAGTATACTGGCGAACGCCTCGTCGATACCGCCTATGCCGACTATCCGGCGACCGGCAAGCTGATCGAATGGGGCATCAACGTGCACAAGGGGCAGGAGTGGGGGCTGTTCAACCAGCTTCTCATGCTCTCCACCTGCCTCGTCGTCATTGCGATGAGCCTGTCGGGTGTCGTCATGTGGTGGAAGCGCCGGCCGAAGGGCCGCATCGGCGTGCCGCCTGGCCCGCGCGAGGGGCGCATCTATGCCGGCCTGTGGGCCATCGCCGCCATCTTCGGCGTGCTCTTCCCGCTGACCGGCCTCACCATCCTCGCCATGATCCTCCTCGACCAGGTTGTCATCCGCTTCGCGCCGCCGCTGCGGCGCTTCTTTTCCTGAACCGAAAGCCAGAAAGGATTTTTTCCATGAAACGTATTTTTGCCTCCGTCGTCGCCCTGGCGCTCTCCGCCTCGGCCGTCTTCGCCCACGAGTTCACCCTCGGCAGCCTCGAGATCGGCCATCCCGCCTCCAAGGCGACGCTGCCGGGCCAGCCCGTCGGCGGCGGTTTCATGACCATCACCAACAAGGGCACCGAGGCCGACCGCCTCGTCTCCGTCACCGCGCCTGACGTCTCCGACGACGTGCAGATCCACGAAATGGCCGTGGAGAACGACGTGATGAAGATGCGCCAGCTGCCCGACGGCATCGAGATCCCGGCCGGCGCCAAGGTCGAGCTGAAGTCCGGCGGCCTGCACGTCATGTTCATGCGTATCAAGCATCCCTTCAAGGAAGGCGAGACATTCAAGGCGACGCTGAATTTCGAGAAGGCCGGCAAGATCGACGTGGATTTCAAGATCGAGGCCGCCAAGCCGGGTGCCAAGCCGGCTGACGGCGCCGCCGCCAGCCATGAAGGCCACCAATAGTGGCTGCGGGTGAAGAGACGCGAGCGAGCGGGCGGCCGCTCGTCCTGCGGCTTGCCTATGCCTTCCCCGTTTTCGGGTGGATGCTGCGGGAAGCCGCCGAGGGCCCGGCGGTCGCCAAGACGCTGTTCGTCGTCAATTGCCTGCTGATCTGGATCCTCGCGATCGCGATCTTCGGCTACCCCGCGATCATCCTGCCGGCGCTCGCCATAGTGCCGATAATCTTCACGGTGCTGATCCTGATCACCAAGGGGTGATGGTGGCCACCAGGGGATGAGAGCGGATGAGGGGGCGATGCGGCTGCCCCCTCATCCACCATGGCGCCTCTCCGTTCGGGCAGGAAAGAGAGACGCGTCGCGGGACGGAGTCAGCCCGTCCGGTTCCGTTCGATCGTCAGATGCGCGAAGGTCGAGCCCTCGCTTGCAAGGTCTCCGGTGGTGCGCTCGTTCCAGCGGTAGCCGGCAATGGCGCCGTTCGGGGTATCCTCGAAGATGTTGCCGGAGATGAGGGCCGAGCCCGCTTCCTCCACGACCGTCACCGCGCAGCCGACCGGGCTCTGGCGCACCAGATTGCCGCTGACGACGAGGCCGCGCATATAGGGCCCCCAGCCGAGCATCAGCCCCCATTTGGGGGCATTCTCCACCGTGTTGCCGGAGACGACCGTATCGGCCTCCACGGCAATGCCGAAGCCGAAGCCGGCGCCGTCGTGGACATAGGGGCCTTCGAGCTTCAGGTTGCGCACCACGTTGCCGCTGACGGTGGCCAGCCGCCCGCCCTCGTCGAAATTGACGATAAGGATGCCGTTGGCGGCGCCGTCGACGAGGTTGCTGTTGACCAGTGCGCCCTCGAAGCCGAATTCGGAGTAGATCGCCGTCTCGCCGCTGTCGAGGCAGGTGTTGCCCGCTATCTGCACGTTGGAGCCGGCATTGGCGCGGATGGCGGAAAAGGCGCAGCCGGAAATGTGGTTGTTGCTGATCATCACCGCGTCGGCGCGGAAGATGTTGATGCCGTTGCCATATTGGCCGGTGCCGCTATGGGTGGCGGAAATCCGGGCGATGCGATTGCCCGAGACGATCGTGCCGTCGCGGCCCTTCTCCCAGCGGTGGATGAGGATGCCGCCGTTGCCGCAGTCGAAGACGTGGTTGCCGGTGACCGAGAGGTCGCGGCTCTCGACGGCATAGAGCGCGTATTCGGCCGCGCCCGAAAGCCGGCTGCGCTCGACGCGCCCGCCGCAGCGCTGCAGGCTGACGGCGGTCTTGGAGGAGCCCTGGATCTCGCAGTTCTCGATGATCACATTGGCGACGTTGCTGAAATGCACGAGACCGTCCACCGTGTCGCCGAGCCAGCGGTTCGCCCCGTCGATAACGAGATTGGCAAGCTCGATCCGACCCGCGCCATCGGCCGCGAAGAGGTGGCCGTCGCCGCCATAGACGATGCGGGTGGCGCCCGGTACGCCGGTGAGGCGGGTGTTGTCGGGCAGCGTGATGTTGGAGACGACATAGTCGCCCGGCGGCAGGAAGACCGGCGTGTTCTTCGCCGCCGCGTCCTTCAGCAGCCTCGCGAAGGCCTTGCTCTTGCGGTCGTCCGCCCCGGGACGGATGCCGTGCGCCGACGCATCGATGCTGCCCCTGAGGTCGACGTCGACGACCGGCAGCTGTGTGCGGGCGTGTACCGGGGCGGCGATGCCTGCCGCGCCGAGACCGAGACCCGAGAGGAATAACCGTCTGCTAACCATGAAAGCTCCTTGCCGGCAAAGGAGCAGGAACCGTGCCAGGTGGTGTTGTGCCGAAACGGCACGGTAAGGATGCTGCGCGCCAGGGTTGCCGAAATGGGGCGGAAGGCCCCGGATTGGCAGCATTTCGCCGGTTTCCTTTAGGGTTGGATAACGACTCTAGGTGTACCGTCGGGCATTCCGAAAGGAGAGGCGGCCGGCAATGTCTTTCCTCGCGTTTGGGACTTGCAGGGATTCATGTCGACAAAACTGTCTCACCTTGGCAACGACGAGGCCGACCCGACGGTGCGGTTGATGTCCGCCAGCCAGCGTCTCATCAGCGAGGCGGCCCGGCTCTTCCCGCTCGCCTCCGCGCAGAGCGAGCGCACGATGTGGCTCGAGGCCATGATCGACGAGGTGCCCGACTACCTCTACTTCAAGGACAGGAACAGCCGCTTCGTCGTCGCCAACCGCGCGATCGTCATCGACAACCGGCGCGAGGGGCTGGAGAGCCTCGAAGGCCTCTCCGACTTCGATATCCATCCGGAACATGTCGCGCGCGGCTTCTTCGAGACCGAACAGGAGATCATCCGTTCCGGCCGCCCGATGCTCGACATGGAGGAGCTGATCCGCGATTCCACGGGCCGGCTCAAATGGCTGCTCACCTCGAAACTGCCCGTGCGCAACGGCGAGGGCGAGGTGATCGGCCTTGTCGGCGTCGCGCGGGACATCACCGAGCGCAAGCGCTCCGAGAGCCTGCATGTCGGCCAGGCGCATCTTCTGAAGATGATCGCGCTCGGCGCGCCGCTGACCGAGGTCTTCTCTTCGCTCATCCTCCTCATCGAGGCGCATGTGCCCGATGTCCTCGGCTCCATCCTGATGCTAGCGCACGACGGCAAGCGCATGCTGAGCGGCGCCGCGCCCAATCTCGATCCCGGTTATTGCAAGCTGATCGACGGCCTGGAGATCGGCCCGAAGGTCGGCTCCTGCGGCACGGCCATGTGGCGGGGCGAACCCGTCATCGTCTCCGACATCCAGACCGACCCGCTCTGGGAGGATTTCAAGGCGCTCGTTGCGCCCTATGGCTTCCGCGCCTGCTGGTCCTCGCCGATCCGCTCCTACCAGGGCAAGGTGCTCGGCTCCTTCGCGCTCTATTCGCGCAGCAGCGGCGAGCCCACTGCCGAATGCATGAAGCTCGTCGGCATGGCGACGCACATTGCCGGCATCGCCATCGAGCGCAAGGAAGCGGAAGACAGCATCCAGTTCATGGCTCATCACGACACGCTGACGGGCCTGCCGAACCGCAGCATGCTCGACGAGCGCGTCGCCTCGGCCATCGAGGCGGCGGACGAGCGCGGCGGTTCGATGACGCTCGCCTTCCTCGATCTCGACAATTTCAAGCTGGTCAATGACAGCCTCGGCCACCATGCCGGCGACGCGCTGCTGAAGATCGTCGCCGCGCGCATGCAGCAGTGCGTGCGGGCGAGCGACAGCATCGTGCGTCTCGGCGGCGACGAGTTCGTCGTGCTGATCAACGGTGCGATGCGCAAGGGCGAGAGCGTGGAGGACCGGCTGCGCGCCGTGCGCGAGGCGGTCGCCGAGCCCGTTCTCATCGAGGGCCGTTCCTTCCAGATCACCTGCAGCATGGGCGTTGCCGCCTATCCGGAGCACGGACGCAACGCGACCGAGCTGATGGCCCGCGCGGATGCCGCCATGTACCGCGCCAAGGAGATCGGCCGCGATGCCATGCAGGTCTTCACCGCCGAGCTTGCCAACCGGGCGCACGAGAAGCTGGAGCGCCAGGAGGAACTGCGCCACGCACTCGCCCAGGGCGAGCTCTTCCTGCAATACCAGCCGCAGATGGATCTTGCGACCGGGCGCATCTTCGCCGTCGAGGCGCTGATCCGCTGGCGCCATCCCGAGCGCGGGCTGATCGGCCCAGGTGATTTCATTCCGCTGGCCGAGGAGACCGGGCTGATCGGCCCGATCGGCGACTGGACCCTGCGCGCCGCCTGCCGGCAGAACAAGGCGTGGCAGGAAAGCGGCCTGCCGCCCATCGTCGTCAGCGTCAACGTCTCGGCCCGCCAGTTCCAGGAGAAGGACTGGGTTGAGCGCGTCGCCGCAGCCCTCGCCGAAAGCGGGCTGGAGGCGCGCTATCTGGAGCTGGAGCTCACCGAAAGCCTGATCATGCAGGATGTCCAGCAGGCGGTGGAGACCATGCACCGTCTCGAAAAGCTCGGCGTGCACCTGGCCATCGACGATTTCGGCACCGGCTATTCCAGCCTTTCCTCGCTGAAGCGCTTTCCCGTCGGCCGCCTGAAGATCGACCGCTCCTTCGTGCAGGACCTGCCCGACGACGGTGACGATGCCGCCATCGCCCGCGCCGTCATCTCGCTCGCCCATACGCTGCAGCTGCGGGTGATCGCCGAAGGCGTCGAGACGCGCGAACAGGTGGACTTCCTGCGCGACGCCGGCTGCGACGAGATCCAGGGCTATTACCTTTCCCGCCCCATCGACGCCCGCGCTCTTCAGGCGATCCTCTGTATTCCCAGTCTCTAGGGCAACTCCAGCAAAAGTGCACAGCGGTTTTGCGTCCGGAATTGCGTTAAAACAAGGAGCTGGAGCACCTTCGCGATTCAAGGAAAGGCGGAAATGCTCTCGCCTTCAGCCGGCGGCCTTGTAGCGCTCCTGCGCGGTCCGCTCCGGCGCTGCGCCCGCGCGCAGGTTCGCACCGGTCTTGTGCAGGTACATGCGCTGGTCGGCGTCCTTGATGAGCGCGTCCTCGCTCATATATTCCTGCGTGCCGGTTTCCGACACGCCGATGCTGATCGAGAAATCCGGGTTTTCCAGCGAGAACTCGCTGGCGATGCGCTGGGCGATCTGCTGAGCGCCGGCATGGTCGCAATCGGGCAGGATCACGCAGAATTCGTCGCCGCCGACCCGGCAGGCGAAATCCGCCGAGCGCACCTGGTTGCTCATGCAGTGGCCGAGCGAGATGAGGATCTCGTCGCCCTTGGCATGGCCGTAGGTGTCGTTGATGTGCTTGAACTTGTTGACGTCGATATAGATGAGGCTGAGCAGCGTGTGGCGGCGCTGGGCCATGCGCAGCTCGCTCTTCATGATCTTCATCATGCCGCGCTTGTTGTAGAGGCCGGTCAGCGAGTCCCGTTCGGCGTGGTTGCCGAGCGTCTTGGCCTTTTCTTCCAGCGCATAGGCATAGGCCTCGGTGCGCTTCTTGGCGCTTTCGACCTCGCTCACTAGCGTGTCGATATAGGTGTCGAAGACGAGCGTGATGTCGAAGAAGAACAACTTGTCGATCGCGACCATGATCGGGCGCAGGATCGCCGGATCGGCGAAATGCCGTTCGAGGGTGGAGAACAGGATGTGCTTGAGCGTGCGCACGCCGGACAGGAAGAGTTTCGGCTCGACGCCGATGCGCTTGTGCACCAGGCCGATGCGCAGGCGGCTGTTGACATATTCGCCGTCGTAGTAACCGGAGAACATCTCGATGATGTATTTGCGCTGGGCCGCGCGCAGCCGGCGCATCGTCTCGGAATCGCCGATGACGATGGAGATCTCGTCAAATTCCGTCTGGTGCCGGTAGAAGGCCTCGACGATGTCCTCGATCTCGCTTTCGATCAGTTTCTTCAGGCTGGCGATGAGGTCCAGCTCGTCCTGGCTGAGGTCGAGCAGCTGCATGCGATGAAAGATTTCGATCTCGTTGATGCGCATCTGCTCGAGAAGCGTCTTGTCTGTCATCATGGGGGCGGAATCCTCGCTGCCGGCGACTGGTGCACGAAGTATGAATTTTCTTGTTAAACAAAGTCTAAAAATGACGATTGTCAGGCTTTCGCAGGCGGGATTTCTTTGTGGGCCGAATGGGCCTTGACATTGTTATGTTGATATCAACAGTAAGAGGTATGTCCGACGATGCCCTGATTCCCTATGAGACGACCCTTTTCGTGCGCGACAATTGCCTGTGCCTGCATGCCCAGCGCGCGGCGCGGGCGCTGGCCCGGCGGTTCGACGACGCCCTGCGCCCCTATGGTCTTACCAACGGCCAGTTCTCGCTGCTGATGGCGCTGAACCGGCCGGAACCGCCGCCGATGGGCCCGGTCGCCGCCGTGCTGGCCATGGACCGCACGACGCTGACGGCCGCGCTGAAGCCGCTCGAGCGTCGCGGCCTCGTCGTCATCGAGGCCGATCCGCGCGACCGGCGCGGTCGGCTGCTGCGCCTGACGGGCGAGGGGCGCCGGCTGCTGACGAAGGCCTTCCCGGTCTGGAAGGAAACGCACGAGAAGATCGACCGCCAGCTTTCGGACGTCGACATGGCGGTGCTGCGCGCCGGCATGCTGGCGATCGCCTGAGCGGACGCACAGGGCGAGAGCCTCGGTTTGCGGCCCGCCGCGCGCGCCTGCCACTGGCGGCGCGCGCGAAACCCACTATCTTCTCCCAGATGAAGCCCGACCAGCTCCTCCATCCGGCGCCCGCCGGCCTCTATTGCCCTGCCGGCGATTTCTACATCGATCCCGTCCGCCCCGTGGCGAGGGCGCTGATCACGCACGGCCATTCCGACCATGCCCGCGCCGGCCATGGCGCGGTGCTGGCGACGCGCGAGACGCTCGACATCATGGAAATCCGTTACGGCGCGGATTTCTGCGGCACGAGGCAGGCGGCGGCCTTCGGCGAGCGCATCGACCTTTCCGGCGTCACCGTCTCCTTCCATCCTGCCGGCCATGTGCTCGGCTCGGCGCAGATTGCCGTCGAACGGAACGGGCTGCGCATCGTCGCGTCGGGCGATTACAAACGCGGCGCCGACCCGACCTCGACCCCTTACGAGCCGGTGCCTTGCGATGTCTTCATCACCGAGGCGACCTTCGGCCTGCCGGTCTTCCACCATCCCGAGCCGAAGGGCGAGATGGGCAAGCTGCTGTCCTCGCTGCGGCAGTTCCCCGAGCGCAGCCATCTCCTCGGCGCTTATTCGCTGGGCAAGGCGCAGCGCGTCATTCGCCTGCTGCGTGATTGTGGCTATGACGCACCGATCTACATCCACGGTTCGCTCGCCCGCCTTTGCGACTATTATGTCAGCTGCGGCATCGCGCTCGGCGATCTGCGTCCCGCCACGACGGAGGGCAGCAGCCCCGCCGATTTCCGCGGCGCCGTCGTCGTCGGCCCGCCTTCCGCCTTCGCCGACCGCTGGGCGCGGCGCTTCAACGAGCCGCTCGTCGCCTTCGCCTCCGGCTGGATGATGGTGCGCCAGCGGGCAAAACAGGGCGGCGTCGAGCTGCCGCTCGTCATCTCAGACCATTGCGACTGGCCTGAATTGACCGAGACGATCCGCGAGCTTGCGCCGCGCGAGGTCTGGGTGACACATGGCCGTGAGGAGGCACTGGTGCGCTGGTGCGAACTCGCTGGCGTCCCGGCCCAGCCGCTGCATCTCGTCGGCTATGAGGATGAGGGGGATTGAGGCTGAAACGCACCCGCTGCCATCGCGCGAAAGGTCATCCATGAGAGCCTTCGCCACACTCCTCGACCGCCTCGTGCTCACCCCGTCGCGGGGCGGCAAGCTCACGCTGCTTGCCGACTACTTCCGCGATACGCCCGATCCCGATCGCGGCTACGGCCTTGCCGCCCTTGCCGGCACGCTGGACCTGAAAAGCGTCAAGCCGGCGCTCCTGCGCGAACTCGTGCTGGAGCGGATGGACGAGGTGCTCTTCCGCTATTCCTACGACTATGTCGGCGACCTCGCAGAAACCATCGCGCTCGTCTGGGACCAGGAGCGCAAGGAGCGGGTGCCGGACGAAACACAGCCCCGGCTCGGTACGGTCGTCGCGCGCATGAACGGGCTCGGCCGCACGGAGGTACGCGGCGCCGTGCGCGATCTTCTCGACCGGCTCGATCCCTCCGCCCGCTTCGCCTTCCTGAAGCTGGCGACCGGCGGCCTGCGCATCGGCGTCTCCGCCCGCCTCGCCAAGCAGGCGCTCGCCGATTTCTCGGGCAAGGATGTCGCCGAGATCGAGACGCTGTGGCACGGGCTTGCGCCGCCCTATGAGCCGCTCTTCGCCTGGCTGGAGGGAAGGGCGGAGCGCCCGGTGCTCGCAACGCCCGCCATCTTCCATTCCGTCATGCTCGCCAATCCCGTGGGCGAGGGGGACCTCGACACGCTCGATCCCGCGGATTTTGCCGCCGAGTGGAAATGGGACGGCATTCGCGTGCAACTCTCCGCGGCCGGCAGCACGCGCCGCCTCTATTCCCGCTCCGGCGACGATATCTCCGCCGCCTTTCCCGATGTGCTCGACGCGATCAACTTCGAGGGCGTGGTGGATGGCGAGCTGCTGGTCGGCGGCACGGCGCGCACGAACAGCCCGACGCGCACCTTTTCCGACCTCCAGCAGCGCCTCAACCGGAAAACCGTCACCGCGCGCATGCTGGAGGACTATCCCGCCTTCGTGCGGGCCTATGACGTGCTCTTCGACGGCGACGGGGATGTGCGTCCCGAAGGCTTTTCCGCTCGCCGCGCCCGCCTCGGCGCGATCATCGAAAGGGCGCCGCACGACCGCTTCGACCTCTCGCCGCTGGTCCCGTTCACCTCCTGGGAGGAACTGGAGAAAATCCGCCGCGATCCGCCCGATCCGGTCATCGAAGGGGTGATGCTCAAGCGGCTCGACAGCGCCTATCAGGCCGGCCGCATGAAGGGTCCGTGGTTCAAGTGGAAGCGCGATCCCTTCAACATCGACGCCGTCATGATGTATGCCCAGCGCGGCCACGGCAAACGGTCGAGCTACTATTCCGATTTCACCTTCGGCGTCTGGACCGATGGTCCGGAAGGCCCCATGCTGGTTCCCGTCGGCAAGGCCTATTTCGGCTTCACCGATGCCGAGCTCGACGTGCTCGACCGTTATGTGCGCAACAACACGACAGACCGCTTCGGCCCCGTGCGCGCCGTCCGGGCCGAGCCCGGCTACGGCTTCGTGCTGGAGGTCGCCTTCGAAGGCATCAACCGTTCCACCCGCCACAAATCCGGCGTCGCCATGCGCTTCCCCCGCATCGCCCGCCTGCGACAGGACAAGCTGCCCGCCGACGCCGACCGGCTGGAGACGCTGATGGCGATGGTGGAGGCGAAGGAGGCTTAAAGCCCCAGTGCCGAAAGATCCGGTCCGAGCGGCACGATGCCGCTCGGGTTCAGCGTCTTGATCGAATAATAGCCGTGCTTGATGTGGTCGATGCTGACCGTCTCGCGCACGCCGGGGAGGTCGAGCAAGCGCTTCGTATAGGCCGAGAGCGCCGGATAGTCGGCAAGCTGCCGGCGGTTGCACTTGAAGAGGCCGAAATAGGCGGCGTCGAAGCGGATGAGGGTGACGAAGAGGCGGGTGTCGGCCTCGGTGAAGATCGTGCCGGTGAGGAACGGCCCGCCGGCGGCAAGGCGTGCCTCCAATTCGTCCAGCATCGAAAAGACGCCGTCGAAGGCCTCCTCGTAGGCGGCCTGCGTGGTGGCGAAGCCGGCGCGGTAGACGCCGTTGTTGAGCGCGGGATAGATGCGTTCGTTGAGCGTGTCGATCTCGCCGCGCAGGGTTTCGGGATAAAGGTCGACGCTTTCGTCCGCCAGCGCGCCGAAACCGCTGTTCAGCATGCGTATGATGTCGGCGGATTCGTTGTTGACGATCGTTTTCGATGCCTTGTCCCAGAGCACCGGCACGGTGGCGCGGCCGGTAAAGGTCGGCGCGGCGCGGGTGTAGAGCTCGTGCATGTAGGTCGCGCCGTTGAGGTCGTCGCGGTTCGCGCCGGGATAGTCGCCGAAGCGCCAGCCCTGGGCGGACAGCGCTGGCTCGACGACCGAGACGGAAATCACGTCGTCGAGCCTCTTCAGCGTGCGGGTGATCAGCGTGCGCGAGGCCCACGGGCAGATCAGCGCGACATAGAGCTGGTAGCGCCCGGCCTCGGCCGCAAAGCCGCCGTCGCCCGTCGGGCCGGCGCTGCCGTCGGGCGTCACCCAGTTGCGGAAGCTTGAAACCTGCCGCACGAAGCCGCCCTTGGCGTCCTTTTCCTGGACGGGTTGCCAGTCTTCCGTCCATTTGCCGTTGACAAGCATCGTGCCACCCTCGTTTCGGTTGAAGTTGCCATCCGGGATAGTCCGCGCGCGCGAAAACGGCAATTCGTCCGGTGATTGACACAGCGTTCACAAACCGGGCCCGTCGTGGCCGGGCGGCGACAGCGCGGCGAAAAGCGGGCGCGCAAGCCTGAGGTCAGCCGCAATTGCCACAATTGCGGCAGGGTTATGGACCTAATTTGCCGCTTGTTAGTTAGTGATTCAGCCTCTCGCCCCATTCTACGTTTCCGCACAACGGATTTGACGATCTCCATGACCGACACCGCGCTCTCCCGCCGCCGTTTTCTGCAGTTCTCCGGCCTTGCTATGACGACGGGGCTTGCGGGCTGCACATCCTCGATGAACACCGACCGGTTCCGCGAGGAGACACGGCCCTATTTCCGCAATCCCGCGCTCGAAGGCCGGCCGGAATATATCGACGGCAGGCAGCCGACCAGCATCTACGGCCAGACGCCGCCATCGGGCCTGTTGCCCGAATCCTCCCGGTACGCCGCGATCTACGCCCCGGTCTCCGACGGGGGTTATCAGGTGCCGGCGGTGCCCTACCAGCAGATCGACGCGCGTTATTACCGCCAGGAGGTCGAGAGCCCGTTCGGCGAGCGGCCGGGCACGATCATCGTCGATACGGGAAACCGCTTCCTCTACCTCATCCAGCCGAACGGCCGCGCCATGCGCTACGGCGTGGGCATCGGCCGGCAGGGTTTTTCCTGGTCGGGCCGCGGCGTTATCCAGTGGAAGCAGGCCTGGCCGAAATGGACGCCGCCGGACGAGATGGTCGCGCGCCAGCCGGAACTCGTCAAATACTCCGCCGCCAATGGCGGTATGCCCGGTGGCCTCAACAACCCGCTCGGCGCGCGCGCCCTCTACATCTTCCAGAACGGCGAGGACACGCTCTATCGCCTGCACGGTTCGCCGGAATGGAAATCCATCGGCAAGGCCGTGTCCTCCGGCTGCGTACGCATGCTCAACCAGGATGTGATGGATCTCTACGATCGCGTGAAGGGCAAGGCGCCGATCCTGGTGATCTGAGCGCAAACCGTTCCCCGCCAACCTCCTTCGTCATGGTCGGGCCTGACCCGACCATCCACACTCCGGTGCGGTGATGGATCTACGGGGCGAGCCCGAGGATGACGCTGGTGGGTAGGGCAAGCCCGCCCGAATGAGCGGGCAGGAGAAAGCAACCGCAGGACGGCGTTAAACCGCCGCCGGCGAGATCAGGTGCGCGCCGTCGATCTGCGGCAGGTCACCGGTGGAAACGGCCTTGCCGCCCTCCATGCGTACCTTGCCCTCGGCAACGAGCCGCAGCGCGAGCGGATAGCTGCGGTGCTCCACCGTCAGCACCCGTGCGGCGAGCGTGTCGGACGTGTCGCCCGGCAGAACCGGCACGGCGGCCTGCACGACGACCGGGCCTTCATCCATGCCTTCGGTCACGAAATGCACTGTGCAGCCGGCGACGCGCATGCCGGCGTCGATGGCACGCTGGTGCGTGTGGAGGCCGGGGAAGAGCGGCAGCAGCGACGGGTGGATGTTGAGGATGCGGCCTTCATACCGGTTGACGAAGGCGCCGGAGATGAGGCGCATGTAGCCGGCAAGGCAGATGAGATCGGGCGAGAGCGTCTCGAGCGCTTCCAGAATGGCAGCCTCGTGCGCGTCCTTGCTGGCATAGTCCTTGCGCAGGAAGGTGCGGGTCGCGATGCCCAGCGCCTCGGCCTTGGCCAGGCCGCCGGCCTCCGCCTTGTCGGAGAAGACGGCGACGATCTCGGCCGGGAAATCCGGGGCCTCCGCGGCCTTCGCCAGAGCCAGCATGTTGGAGCCGCCGCCCGAAATGAAGGCGACGACGCGCTTGCGGGATCCGCTCATAGGGCGAGCGTGCCCTTGTAGATCGTGCCGGCGGCGCCCTCGTCGCGCGCGACCATGCGGCCGAGACGGAAGGCGGTTTCACCCTCGCGGGCGAGGACAGCGATAACCGCGTCGGCCTTGTCGGCCGGAACGACAGCGATCATGCCGACGCCGCAGTTGAAGGTGCGCAGCATTTCCGTGGCCGCCACGCCGCCCGTTTTCGCCAGCCACGAGAACACGGCCGGCGCCTTGACGGCGGCAAGGTCGATCTCGGCGGCAAGGTGCTTCGGCAGCACGCGCGGAATGTTCTCCGGAAAACCGCCGCCGGTGATATGCGCCAGCGCCTTGATGGATCCGGTCTCGCGGATCGCTTTCAGGAGCGGCTTCACATAGATCTTCGTCGGTGTCAGCAGCGCCTCGCCGAGGCTCTTTGCGGTGTCGAACGGGGCGGGCGCATCCCAGGCGAGGCCCGAGAGCGTCACGATCTTGCGCACCAGCGAATAGCCGTTGGAATGCACGCCCGAGGAGGCGAGGCCGAGGATGACGTCGCCTTCGGCGATGTCGCCCGAGGGCAGCAGCTCGCCACGCTCGGCCGCGCCGACGGCAAAGCCCGCGAGGTCATAGTCGCCATGCGAATACATGCCCGGCATTTCCGCCGTCTCGCCGCCGATGAGCGCGCAGCCGGCCTGCCGGCAGCCTTCGGCGATGCCTTCGACGATTGCGGCGCCCTGGTCGGGGTCGAGCTTGCCGGTGGCGAAATAGTCGAGGAAGAAGAGGGGTTCGGCGCCCTGGACGACAAGATCGTTGACGCACATGGCGACGAGGTCGATGCCGACCGTGTCGTGCCTGTCGGCGTCGATGGCGATCTTCAGCTTGGTGCCGACGCCGTCATTGGCGGCAACGAGGACCGGATCCTTGAACCCGGCGGCCTTGAGGTCGAACAGGCCGCCGAAGCCGCCGATCTCGCCATCCGCGCCCGGGCGGCGCGTCGAGCGCACGGCCGGCTTGATCTTCTCGACCATCAGGTTGCCCGCGTCGATGTCGACGCCCGCGTCGCTATAGGTCAGACCGTTCTTTTCCGACTGGCTCATGCTCACGTCTCCGGCTTGAGGCCCGCTTGAGGCTTGTCGCGCCCGATTGGCATGACGGGGGATGAAGTGCAAGCAGAATGCCGGGAATGCAGGGATTTTTTCACCGGTTTGCAGGGATGGCGGCGCTACTTGCCCCTCACCCTAGCCCTCTCCCCGCAGGCGGGGAGAGGGGACCTGCCCCGCATGATGTGGAAATAGGGGAAAACGGCGCGGCGCATTTCCTTCGCCCCGCTTGCGGGGAGAAGGTGGCCGGCAGGCCGGATGAGGGGAAAATTGAGGACAAACGCCATTCCCCCATCACCCCACCGAGCCTTGACCTTTCTCATGCCCGCATCCTATCTCCTCATGCATTGCGGCAAAACACGAGGAAGAAACGCGATGGCAGCCCATATCAGCGGTGCGGGACTGAAGCGGCAGGTGGTCTTCTGGCTCATCGCGCTCGCCTTCTTCCTCCTCTTCCTCCTCGTGTTCAGCGATATCCTGCTGCCCTTCATCGCCGGCATGGCGCTCGCCTATTTCCTCGATCCGGTCGCCGACCGGCTGGAGCGCTGGGGCCTCAGCCGGCTGATGGCGACGGTGGTCATCCTCGTCGCCTTCGTCATCCTCTTCGCGCTGTCGCTGATGATCGTCATCCCGCTGCTGGCCACGCAGGCGGCGGATTTCCTGGAGAAGCTGCCGGGCTACGTCACGCAGTTGCAGGAGCTGGTGGCGAGCTTCAATCCCGACCTGCTGCCCACCTGGATCAGCAGCCAGATGGGCACGATCAAGCAGAGCTTTTCCTCCATCCTCGCCGAAGGCGCGGGTTTCCTCGGCACGGTGTTCAAGCAGGTCTGGAACTCCGGCATGGCGCTGGTCAACATCGTCTCGCTTCTGGTCATCACGCCCGTCGTTGCCTTCTATCTCCTGCTCGACTGGGACCGCATGATCGCCAAGGTGGACAGCTGGGTACCGCGCGACCACGTCGCCAACGTGCGTCAGATCGCGACCGAAATGGACGCGGCGATTGCCGGCTTCGTGCGCGGGCAGGGTTCTATCTGCATCATCCTTGGCCTGTTCTACGGCATCGGCCTGTCCTTTGCCGGCCTCAATTTCGGCCTGCTGATCGGCCTCTTCGCCGGCCTCATCAGCTTCATTCCCTATGTCGGCTCGCTGGTCGGCCTGGTGCTGGCGGTGGGGGTCGCCGTCGTGCAGTTCTGGCCGGACTACTGGATGGTGGTGCTCATCGCCGTCATCTTCTTCGCCGGCCAGTTCATCGAGGGCAACATCCTGCAGCCCAAGCTCGTCGGTTCACGCGTCGGTCTGCATCCGGTCTGGCTGATGTTCGCGCTGGTCGCCTTCGGCGCGCTCTTCGGTTTCGTCGGACTGATGATCGCGGTGCCGGCAGCTGCGGCCGTCGGCGTGCTTGTCCGCTTCGGCCTGCAGCGTTACCTTGACAGCGACCTTTATTACGGCGCGAGCAAACCCGTCCTGCTCGAAGAGAGCACGCCCGAGGGTTGACCGATGGCGCGGCTGCCCCAAGGGGAGCAGTCTTGCCCGGGCTTGCGCCAGAACGAAGAGTTAGTACCGAGTAGCACCATGACATCGCGCAAGACCGCCGAACAATTGCCGCTGGCCTTCGGGCACGACCCCGCGACGGGGCGCGACGACCTTTTGCTCGCCGAGCCGGTCAACGCCGCCGTGGCGATGATCGACGCCTGGCCGCACTGGCCGTCGCCGGTCGTCGTCATCGCCGGTCCCGTCGGCTCGGGAAAATCGCATCTCGCGGCCATCTGGCGCGAGAAGGCGGGGGCCGAGATCATCGAGGCGAAGGCGGGCAGGGGCGCCGAGGCGGCGGCCGAGCGCGGGCCGGTGCTGATCGAGGACGCCGACCGGATCGGTTTCGACGACCGCACGCTCTTCCACATCATCAACAATGTGCGCCAGAACGGCCATACGCTGATGATCACCAGCCGGCTCTGGCCGATGTCCTGGCCGGTCGAGCTGGCGGACCTGCGCTCGCGCCTGAAGGCTGCCACGGTAGTCGAGATCGGCGAGCCGGACGACGAACTGCTCTCGCAGGTCATCATAAAGCTCTTCGCCGACCGTCAGCTCTTCGTCGATGAAAGGCTTGTGGCCTATATCGTCGCCCGCATGGAACGCTCGCTGGAGGCCGCCCAGACGCTCGTCGAGCGCCTCGACCGGCTGGCGCTTGCCCGCGGCAGCCGGATCACCCGCGCGCTGGCGCAGGAGGTGCTCGGCGACATGACCGGGGGCGAGGATTTCGCCGGCTAAACCGGCCTGCCGGATTGACTGTCACAGTTCCGTCGTCAAACTACGCTAAGCGGTTCGGGGAAAAGTGGAAATCGGTTTCCGTCCGAACCCGCGTGGCAAGCATGCGGCCGATCCGGCGGCAAAGTGGGGCGGACTCTCCAATGGATACAGCGACTTCGGAACATGCGCAGGAAAAGCCCGTCGAGCAGGTGCCGCCGCCGGAAGGCGCGACCGTCGATGTCGAAGCCTTGATGGCAAGCCCCGAACGCTTCATCAACCGTGAATTCTCCTGGCTGCAGTTCAATCGCCGCGTCCTAGAGGAAACGCTGAACACCGCCCATCCGCTGCTGGAGCGCGTGCGTTTCCTGTCGATCTCGGCGGGCAACCTCGACGAATTCTTCATGGTGCGTGTCGCCGGCCTCGAGGGCCAGGTGCGCCAGGGCGTCGGCATCCGCAGCCCCGACGGCAAGACTTCGGCCGAACAGCTCGACGACATCCTCAAGGAGATCGACAATCTCCAGATGGAGCAGCAGGCCTCGCTTGCTGTGCTCCAGCAGTATCTCGCCAAGGAAGACATCCTGATCGTGCGTCCGACCGGGCTGTCGAGCGACGACAAGGTCTGGCTGCAGCAGGAATTCACCCAGTCGATCTTCCCGGTTCTGACGCCGCTGTCGATCGACCCGGCCCATCCGTTCCCCTTCATCCCCAATCTGGGCTTCTCGATCGGCCTGCAGCTGGAAAGCACGACGGGCAAGGAGCCGATGACGGCGCTCCTGCGCCTGCCGGTCGCGCTCGACCGCTTCATCCGCCTGCCCGACGCCAAGGGCGCGATCCGCTACATCACGCTGGAGGACGCGGTCGGCCTCTTTATCGGAAGGCTCTTCCCCGGCTACATCGTGCGCGGCTCGGGCACCTTCCGCATCATCCGGGACAGCGATATCGAAGTGGAGGAAGAGGCCGAAGATCTCGTGCGCTTCTTCGAGACGGCGCTGAAGCGCCGCCGTCGCGGCTCGGTGATCCGCATCGAGACCGATTCGGAAATGCCCGAATCGCTGCGCCGCTTCGTCGTCGGCGAACTCAACGTGCCGGACAACCGTGTCGCCGTTCTGCCCGGCCTTCTCGCCCTCAACACGCTGTCGGAAATCGCCAAGGCGCCGCGCAACGACCTTCGGTTCGAGCCCTACAATGCCCGATTTCCCGAACGCGTCCGAGAGCATGCCGGAGACTGCTTCGCCGCCATCCGCGAAAAGGACATGGTCGTCCACCACCCCTACGAAAGCTTCGACGTGGTGGTCCAGTTCCTTCTCCAGGCTGCGCGCGATCCTGACGTTCTGGCGATAAAGCAGACGCTCTACCGCACCTCCAACGACAGCCCGATCGTGCGCGCGCTGATCGATGCCGCCGAGGCCGGCAAGTCGGTGACGGCGCTGGTGGAACTGAAGGCCCGCTTCGACGAGGAAGCCAACATCCGCTGGGCGCGCGACCTCGAACGCGCCGGCGTGCAGGTCGTCTTCGGTTTCATCGAACTGAAGACCCATTCCAAGATGTCGATGGTCGTGCGCCGCGAGGAGGGCAAGCTTCGTACCTATTGCCACCTCGGCACCGGCAACTACCATCCGATCACCGCGAAGATCTATACGGATCTTTCCTTCTTCACCTGTAACCCGACGATCGCCAACGACATGGCGAACATCTTCAACTTCATCACCGGCTACGGCGAGCCCGAAGCCGGCATGAAGCTCGCTTTCTCGCCCTATACGCTGCGCCCGCGCATTCTCCGCCATATCGAGGAGGAGATTGCGCATGCCAGGAACGGCGCTCCGGCGGCCATCTGGATGAAGATGAATTCACTGGTCGACCCCGACATCATCGACGCGCTCTATCGCGCGAGCCAGGCGGGCGTGGAGGTGGATCTCGTCGTGCGTGGCATCTGCTGCCTGCGCCCGCAGGTTCCCGGCCTTTCCGACAACATCCATGTCAAATCCATCGTCGGCCGCTTCCTCGAACATTCCCGCATCTTCTGCTTCGGCAACGGCCACGGGCTTCCCTCGGACAAGGCGCTGGTCTATATAAGCTCCGCGGACATGATGCCGCGAAACCTGGACCGGCGAGTCGAGACACTCGTGCCTTTGATCAACCGGACGGTGCATGAGCAGGTTCTCTCGCAGATCATGTTGGGCAATCTCATCGATAACCAGCAGAGCTACGAGATTCTTGCGGACGGAACGTCCCGGCGCATGGAAGTGCAGCCCGGTGCCGAGCCGTTCAACGCTCAGCACTACTTCATGACCAACCCCAGCCTGTCCGGCCGGGGTGAAGCTCTGAAGTCCTCGGCACCGAAGGCGATCGCGGGCTGGAAAGGCCGCCGTAAGAAGTAAACTGGATATGCATGGTTGAGTCTGAAGCCCAGGGGCGTTTGCCTGGAATTGCCCCGGTGTCAGTCGTGGATATCGGTTCGAACTCGATTCGCCTCGTGATCTACGAGGGCATGAGCCGTTCGCCGGCCATCCTGTTCAACGAGAAGGTCATGTGCGGCCTCGGCAAGGGTCTTGCCAAGACCGGTCGCATGGATCCCGCCAGCGTCGAGCGGGCGCTTGCCGCCCTTCATCGCTTCAAGGCGCTCTCCTGGCAGGCGCGCGCCTCCACCATGTTCGCGCTGGCGACCGCCGCGGCGCGCGAGGCGGAAAACGGTCCGGATTTCATCCACCAGGCGCAGCTCATCCTCGGCCAGAAGATCCGCGTCCTCACCGGCGAGGAAGAGGCCTATTTCTCCGCGCTCGGCATCGTCAGCGGTTTTCACGATCCCGACGGCATCGTCGGCGACCTTGGCGGCGGCTCGCTGGAGCTGGTCGACGTGGCGGGCGCCATGATCGGCCGCGGCATCACGCTGCCGCTTGGCGGCATCCGCCTCTCGGAAGCCTCCGGCGGCTCGACCGCCCAGGCCCGTATCGTCGCGCGCAAGTACCTGCGCACCGCCAACCTCCTGAAGAACGGCACCGGCCGCGCCTTCTATGCCGTCGGTGGCACCTGGCGCGCCATCGGCGCCCTGCACATGGAGGTGCAGAACTATCCGCTGCACATGATCCAGGGCTATGAGCTCGGCTTTGCCGATGCCATGGATTTCCTGACGGACATCGTGACGGCCAAGGACCAGAAGGACGCCGCCTATGCGGCGATCTCCAAGGGCCGCCGCAACCTGCTTCCCTTCGGCGCCGTCGCCCTGCAGGAGACGATCGCGCTGATGAAGCCCTCCCGGGTCTTCTTCTCCGCGCAGGGCGTGCGCGAAGGTTTTCTCTATTCGCTCTTGCCCGACCGGGAAAAGGGGCGCGATCCACTGCTTGCCGCCGCCGGCGAGCTTGCCATCCTGCGCGCCCGCTCGCCGGAACATGCCCGCGAGCTTGCCGAATGGACCGGCCGCATGATGCCGTTCTTCGGTATCACCGAAACGGAGGAGGAGCGCCGCTACCGCGAGGCTGCCTGCCTGCTTGCCGATATCAGCTGGCGCGCCCATCCCGATTATCGCGGCCTGCAGGCGCTGAACCTCATCGCACACGGCACCTTCATCGGCATCACCCATCCGGGCCGCGCCTTCATCGCACTCACCAATTACTACCGCTTCGAAGGCCTGAACGACGATGCCGTCAGCAGTTCGCTGGCCGCAATCGCCACGCCCCGGCTGCGTGAGCTGGCGAAACTCGTCGGCGCCCTGCTGCGGATCGTCTACCCGTTCTCTGCCTCCATGCCCGGCGTCGTGCCGCACCTTTCCATCCGCAAGTCGAGCGCGCCGGATACCGACCTCGAATTCGTCGTGCCCGCCGATTTTTCCGAGCTTGCCGGCGAACGGCTCGACGGCCGCCTCCAGCAGCTTGCCAAGCTGACGGGCAGGAAGCTCGCCTTCCGGTTCCTGTGAGGCCTGCGATGAGAGCCCTGACCCTTCTTTCAGCCCTGTTCTTTGCCGCAAGCGCGGCTGCGCAGGAATGGCAGGCGGTCGAGCGCGTCGAGCCCTACAGCGTCGCGGGTTCGACGGGGCTCGAGATCTACCAGTCGATCGGCGCGCGCGGTCCGAAGCTCGGCGTTGGCCGCGTCATCGCCCATACCGGCTTCAAGCTTACCTGGACGCGCAAGTACGAGCGCCAGGGCAATGCCTGCACCATCACGGTCAACAGGCCGAAGCTGATCATCACCTATACGCTGCCCAAGCTGAAGACGAAGCTCTCCGAGCCGCTGAAGAGCCGCTGGGATACTTTCATTGCCGGCGTGACCGCCCATGAGAAGGTGCATGGGGATTTCATCAGGGACATGGTGAAGGAGATCGAGGCGGCGAGTGTCGGCATGACGGTCGAAAACGATCCCAATTGCCAGAAGATCCGCCCGCAGCTTCAGGCAAAGCTCGGCGAACTCTCCCAGGCCCAGCGCACCCGCAGCCGCGACTTCGACCAGGTCGAACTCAACGACGGTGGCAACGTCCACCAGCTCATCCTGCAACTGGTCGATCCGCGCTAGACATCAAGGGGAGCAGCGGCGCCCGGAGGCGCCGCCGCAGATGTTCACTCGGCCTTCAGCAGGTCGCCCGCTTCGATGAGCACGAACTCGTTGTCGTCGGCCTTGTCGAGGGCGCGGCCGGCGGAGAAGGGCAGGTTGTTGTCGTTGCCGACGATGATGTGGGTCTCGTCGATGCGGTCGACATTCTCGATCGTCAGGAACGGCATGTCGTAGAAGCCTTCGCCGCCGCCCTGGCGCTTCCTGTTGTCGGGGTCGGCGATCTTCAGGAGGTCGATATAGCCGATCTTGCGCACGGCCTTGCCGGCATTCTCGTCGGTCATGGCGATCTTGTAGATGCGCTTGACCTTCGAGGCGGTGGCAAAGCAGCCGGGCTTGGGGTCCTTGGCGTCGGCGCAGGCCTTGTCCGCAGTGCCGACGCCGTTGTCGCGTTCGATCACCAGCGCGGTCGTTTCGTCCAGCATGTTGAAGTCGCCGATCGCCTCGCCGCCCTCGGCGAGCGGATAGAGCCAGCTGCGGCCCGTCCACGCCCGGGAGGCGACGTCGAGCTCGATGATGCGCAGCGCAGGCCGTCCGTCTGCCTGCTCGACGCTCTCGCTGTCCACCCAGATCGGGCCTTCCAGGAGGCCGTAGAGCTTCGTGCCGTCCTTGGAGAGCGCCAGGCCCTCATAGCCGCCGGAACGCTTCAGGTTGAAGGCCGGCATCTTCTTGGTGGGATCGGCCTGCACGGCGAGCGTTGCATTGTCCGGCGAGGTGACCGGCTCGCCGTCCACCTCGGTGGCGATCACGTCGGTGAGCTTGCCGTCGAGGTCGAATTTCAGGATGTAGGGGCCGAATTCCTCGCCGACCCAGAAGCCGTCGGCAACCGGCTGGATGGATTCGACGTCGAAGTCGCCGCCCGTCAGATAGCGCTTTTCAGCGCCTTCCATGACGATCGGGAACGGTGCTTTTTTATCCGGGTCCGAGAGGAAGACGGTCTTGACCGGCTCCATCGTGCCCTTGTCCCAGTCGAAGCGCACATTGTGCAGCATCAGCATGGCGTCGGTGGAGTTCAGCTTGTTGCCGAAACCGTTGTCGGAAAGCGTCCAGAACGAGCCGTCCTCCATGGCCTTGATGCCGGAGAAACCCTGCATCGGCTGGCCGTCGAAGGGCAGCGACAGGCCGGTCTCGCGCACGCCGTCCTTGCCCATGACGGTGCCGAGCGCCTCGGTGCGCTTGCGGTCGGCGGTGGTGAACTTGCCCGAGGTCTTCAGATAGGTGGCGGCATCGGCCGGGGCGGCGATGATCGTGTTGGCCGGCAGGATCGCATGGGCCTTCAGCGTGGCCGGAAATTCCTTGTCGCTGGCCCCGGCGGCGGTTGCCATCAGGAGTGCGAGCGCGGCGGTCGAAAAAAGATGTCTGGTCATGAATATCCCCATCGGGTTGGCAAAACGAGGCCGTTGATAGGGGGCGCACATGACTGCTGCTTGACAGTTGCTTGTCGCTTTCGTGACGGTCCGGGGGATTTCTGGGATCAGATGGCGAGCGCCGCAAAGCGGCCGGGCGTCATGCCGAGCGCCTTCTTGAAGTGGCGGTTGAGATGCGCCTGGTCGGCAAAGCCGCTGGCAAAGGCGGCTTCGGCGATGCTTTCCCCCGCAGCGATCAGGGTTTTTGCCCGCTCCAGCCGGCGCATGACGAGATAACGGTGCGGGCTGGTGCCGAGCAGCTGGCGGAACTGCCGGGACAGCGCGAAGCGGTCCAGTCCGGTCACCTGTTCGAGCTCCGCGGAGTTCACCTGCCGGGAAAGGTTTTCCCTGAGGAAATCGCAGGCCCGACGCACCTCCGGATGGGCGAGCCGGCCCATCTTCGCCTGCGGCGCGCCGGCATGGTCGAGCAGAAGGCCGGCGATTTCTCCCAGCAGCTCGTCGAGCTTCAGCGGTTCGATTGCCGCATCCATGCTGCCGATGGCGTCCAGCAGCAGGCCCGCCAGCTTCGGATCGTCAATGACGGGCGCGGCGACGAAGGGCAGCGTACGCCCGCGCGCGGCGGTCGCAGGCAGGAAGCGCTCCGGCGGGATGTAGATCATGCGGTAGGTGAGGCCGTCCTCGGTGGCCGCGCCCCCGTCATGCATCTCGTCGGGATGCAGCACGATCACGTTGCCGGGCGGGCTGAAGCGGGCCTCGCCGCGGTAGGAGAAGGTCTGGATGCCGGCCATTGTGACGCCGAGCGCATAAGTGTCGTGCCGGTGCGGCTCGAAGCCCTTGCCGTGGAAGCGCGCCTCGATGCGTTCGATGCCGGCGAGTTCCGGCGCCACGAGGATGCGGTCCCTTTCCGTGCACGAACGTTCAAGCGGGCCTTCGACCGCGCCTGCTATCGCATTGGCCGCGGAATGGTCCGCAGCCTCTTCCCGGGAGTATACCTGCATGTTCGATACCAAGTTCGCCATCGTCCTGCGCGAGGACCTGGAGGTCTGGCAGAAGCTGAACGTGACCGCCTTCCTGTCCGGCGGCGTCATCGGCCGGAAACCGGAGCTGATCGGCGAAGCTTATCGCGATGCGGCCGGCAATGTCTACAATGCGCTGAGCGTGCAGCCGGTCATCGTGCTGTCGGGGGACGGAACGACGCTGTCGAAGATCCATGCCCGGGCGCTGGAACGCGACGTCCCGGCCTCCGTCTATATCGAGGAAATGTTTGCGACCGGCCACGACGCCGCCAACCGCGCCGTCTTTTCAGAATTCGGGCCCGCTGACGCCAAGGTCGTCGGCATCGCGGTGCACGCCGACAAGAAGACGGTCGACCGAATCACCAAGGGAGCGAAGCTGCACGCCTGACTGGGGCATTTCCAGCGAACTCCGGTTTACCGGAAATGCCCTGGATTCTTGTTTTTACCGCATTGTCCGACGCCGAAGCGATCTCGCTTCGGCTGGAAATGCGCTAAAGTGCGACCGCCTCGATCTTCTTGTCGACGAAGCGCAGTGCCACCTTGCCGGTGATGAGGTTGAGGGCTGTTTCCCCGAAGAGCTCGCGGCGCCAGCCGGAGAGGGCGGCGACCTCGGCCTTCTCGCCGTCGACGGCGATCTTTTCCAGATCGTCGCTGTTGGCGATGATCTTGGCGGCGACGCCTTCCTTCTCCGAGACGATCTTCAGGAGCACCTTCAGCATTTCGCTGGCCGCGGCAGCCCCCTCCGGCACGTGGGCCTGTCGGGGCAGGCGCGGCAGGTCGGTCTTCGGAATGGCGAGCGCCTCGTTGATGGCCTCCAGCAGGGCGGCACCCGATTGCGAGCGCTCCCAGCCCTTGGGAATGGTACGCAGGCGCGCCAGCGCCTCGGCATCGGCCGGCTGCTGCTGGGCGATCTCGTAGATCGTGTCGTCCTTCAGGATGCGCGACCGCGGCACGTTGCGGCCGCGCGCCTCGCGCTCGCGCCAGGCGGCGACCTTCTGCAGCACGGCCAGCTCGATCGGCTTCTTGACGCGCATCTTCAGCCGCTTCCAGGCGTCGTCCGGATGCAGGTCGTAGGTCTCGCGCGATTCCAGGACCGCCATTTCCTCGGTCAGCCACAGCGAGCGGCCGGCGGCCTCCAGCTTCTCCTTGAGCGCGAGATAGACGTCGCGCAGGTGCGTCACGTCGGCCAGCGCATATTCGAGCTGCTTTTCGGTGAGCGGCCGGCGGCTCCAGTCGGTGAAGCGCGAGGACTTGTCGATATGCACGCTCTTGATCTTCTGGACGAGCTGGTCGTAGGACACGCTGTCGCCGAAGCCGCAGACCATGGCGGCAACCTGCGTGTCGAAGATCGGATGCGGAATGAGGTCGCCGCGGTTGACGATGATCTCGATGTCCTGCCGGGCGGCATGGAACACCTTCAGCACCGCCGGGTTCGCCATCAGGGCGAAGAAGGGGGCGAGGTCGAGACCCTTGGCCAGCGGATCGACGATCACCTCGATCTCGGGTCCCGCCAGCTGGATCAGGCAGAGTTCCGGCCAGAAGGTGGTTTCCCGCAGGAACTCCGTGTCGATGGTCAGATACTCGGACCGGGCGAGTGTCTCACAGGCTTCGGCAAGGGCTGCGGTGGTCTCGATGATCTGCATAGCGGCTCGGGCGGACTTTCTCGTTCTTGGATCGGGCAGCTTTAGACGTTCCACGGTTTTGCCACAATCGAAAACTTGGCCCTCCGGATGTCAGGTCACCCGCACATAGCTCGTCATGCCGGTCTTCTGGTGCTCGATGATGTGGCAATGAAACACCCAGTCGCCCGGATTGTCGGCGACGAGGGCGAGCTGCACCTTCTCGTCCGGCAGGATAAGGTAGGTGTCGGAAAAATGCGGGCGGATCGCCTGCTTGTTGGAATTCATCGGCCGGAAGACGAGGCCGTGCAGGTGGAGGGGGTGGACCTGCGGCGTCGGGTTCTCGACATTGAAGATATAGGTCCGGCCCGCCTTCATCTCGGCGAGCGGGGCGGTCGGGTCGCCCGTGTCGTCCGCCCACGGCACCTTGTTGATGGCCCAGAAATTGTAGCCGAGCGAGCCGCAGATGCCGTCCTTCGGCCGCTCCTCCGCCGAGGCGCTGAGGATGAAGGGGATTTCGGTGGCGGCGGAAAGGTCCGGCTCGGGCAGCGGATTTTGCGAAAGCAACGGCAGGTCGCGCGCGTCGCGCTTCAGCGAGGCGCCGGTGGCGCGGAAGGTGGCGAGCGTTGCCGGCTTCGTGCCGCGCAGGTCCTTCAGCGCCGCGACGGCGCCTTCCATGTCGGGCATGCGCAGCGCGAGATCGAGCCGCTGGCCGGGGCCGATCAGCAGATGGTCGAGCGCAAAGCGCGTCGCCGCCGGATTGCCGTCGAGGGCGATGACCGTGGCCTCCGCGCCTTCCACCTGGAGCGCAAGGATGCGGGTGACGTCGGTCGCGGCAAGGCGCAGGCGCACGAGGCCGCCGGCCGGCGCGTCATATTGCGGCGACTGCCGCCAGTTGGCGGTGCGCACCGTGCCGAAGGTGCCGGCCCGGGCGGCATCGCGCGGCTTGAACTGGGCGATGAACTGGCCGTCGCCGCCGAGCCGCCAGTCGCGCAGGTTGAGCACGATCTCGGCGTCGAAGACCGGATCTGCCGGGTCCTCCACCACGATGAGCCCGGCAAGGCCGCGGCCCATCTGTTCCAGCGTGTTGCAGTGGGGATGGTACCAGAAGGTGCCGGCATCGGGCGGGGTGAAGGCATAGTCGAACCCGTCGCCGCCATAGACATAGGGCTGGGTCAGGAAGGGCACGCCGTCCATCTTGTTGTCGATGCGAAGCCCGTGCCAGTGGATTGTCGTCGGCTCGTCGAGCCTGTTGTCGAGGCGCAGGGCAAAGGCTTCGCCGCGCCGCATGCGCAGCACCGGCGGAATCTCGGCATCGCCATAGGTCATGACGCCCCTGGTCGGGCCCTTGCCGGTGAGCATCGCCTCGCCGGGACGGGCGACGAGCGTTGTCGCCGCCGCCGCCTTCGCCAGCCCACCATAGCGGCCTGCCAGCCCGACGCCGCCGGCATAGGCCCCGGCGACGAGTGCGCCCTTCATCAGCGTGCGGCGTGTCAGCATGGCAGTCCCTCCGGTGCGTCCCTTGCTTCTAAACCTGAGGGCATGGCTCAGCAATAAGCGCCGCTCGACCACATTGCCGCAGGCTCACGGCTCGCCGTTGCGGTCCTTGTCGGCGAGCTTGTTGAAGAAGAAGGAGGTGCGCAGGAGGTTGCGGAAGCGGCTGCGCCGCGCGCCGGCGGGCACGGCCGGGCGGGCGCTCATGCGCAGCGCCGTATAGGCCATGAAGGCGACGAGGACGACGGCGGTGTAGAGGAACAGCGCCTGCGGGCCGAAGAACTGCAGCAGAACCGAGGCGAAGAGCGGGCCGATGATCGCCCCGCAGGACCAGAAGAACAGCATGCCGGCGGAAACCAGCGCATGTTCGCCTTCGCCCGCATGATCGTTGGCATGGGCGGAGCAGAGCGAATAGAGCGGCATGGCGAAGGCGCCGAAGACGAAGATGCCGACAAGGTTCTTCAGTTCGTCGCCGCCGGCGAAGATGGCGAGGTAGAGCGCGGCAAGCGCCGAGCCGAAGGTGGCGATGAGGATGATCAGACGCCGGTCGAGCCGGTCGGAATAGAGGCCGAGGGGATATTGCAGCACCACGCCGCCGACGATGCCGGCGCTCATGAAGCTGGCGATCGCCGTCACCGTCAGGCCGATGTCGTGGGCGTAGATCGGCCCGAGATTGCGGAAGGCCGCATTGGTGAGGCCGACGACGATGCAGCCGACGGTCGCCAGCGGCGAGATGTTCCAGAGCTTCTTGACGTCGAAGCGGATCGCCTCGGGCACCGTCGGGCTGGAGCGGTCGGCAAGCGAGATCGGCACCAGCGACAGCGACAGCGACATGGCGACGATGGCGAAGAGCTCGAAGCCGCCGATGCCGATGCCCGGGATGAGATACTGTGCCGCCGTCACGGAGCCGAGGTCGACGAGGCGGTAGATCGAGAGGGTGCGTGCCCGGTTGGCATTGGTGACGGCGGCGTTCAGCCAGCTCTCGACGGTGGCGAAGAGGCTGGCGAAACAGATGCCGGCGACGAGCCGCATGGCGAACCAGAAGATCGGGTCGACGACCAGGAGCATGGCGATCGCCGAGGCCGAGGCGATGGCCGCCATGGCGGAGAAGGTGCGGATATGGCCGATGGCGCGCAGGACGCGCGTCACATAGATGCAGCCGATGGCAAACCCGATGGAATAGCCCGCGCCGACGAAGCCGATGACCGAGGTGGAAAAGCCTTCCTGCGAGGCGCGCAGCGCGATGAACGTACCCTGCAGCCCGTTCCCTCCGATCAGGATGCCTGCGGTGACGAGAAGGGGAATCAGGGGGCGAATCGTGGACATGCGGCCACTATGGCGAAGGATTTCCTGAATGGGAGAGGGAAAGCGGGGCGGGCGCGGAAATTGTATGCAATCCGGACCGGCGCCCCTCCCGCCGGCGCTATTCGTCGAGCAGTTCCGCCATGATGCGCAGGTGATCGGCCTGCAGGGGTTTTTCGAAATAGCTTTTCACGAAGCTGTATTGCATCGCCCGTTCGCGGTCCTTGCCGAGATGGGAGCTCGTCAGCATGGCGACGACGGGGGCGTGCACCTCGAATTCCTCGGCATAGCGGTCGAGGAATTCGAAGCCGTTCATGACGGGCATGTTGATGTCGAGGATGATGGCGTTGGGCGTTTCGCGGTGCAGGATGTCGAGCGCCTCCGCACCGTCGAACGCCTTCAGGATGCGGATCGACGGATCGTATTTGCGGATGGTGTATTCACAGATGAACTGGTCGTTCTCATCGTCATCGACGATCAGGATCGATTGGATATTCATGCTCAGTCCCCGTCGGGCAGTTCTATGATGAACCGGCTGCCCTTATCTCTAGCTTCATAGAGCGCCGTGCCGCCGAGGGCTTCCGTGCTCTTTCTCAATATGTAGAGGCCGAGCCCGCTGCCGAAGGATCGGTTCGGGTGTAGCCGTTTGAACATCTTGAACAACAAATGGCGGCTTGCGGGCGGAACGCCCAGGCCGTTGTCTTCCACCGACAGCCGCAGCTTGCCGGCATAGCGGAAGGCGCGGATGTCGATCGCCGGCTCGGCTTCCTTCGGGTCGTGATACTTGACCGCGTTGGAGAGCATGTTGCCGACGATGACCTGGAATTTCGACGGCTTGCTTAGGATTGTCAATTCCGCCGGCACATGATTTTCGATGTGGATCCGCTTGGAATCCTCAAGATGCGACAGCGCGTCGATCGCCTCGGACACGAGCGCCCGCAGCGCGATGGGCCGCTCTTCCTCCTCCATCAGCCGGTTGCGGGTGATGGTGATGATGTTCTGGATCAGGTGGTCGAGCCGGCGGAAATTCTTCTCCATGCGCTGCAACGTCTGGCCGAGCGCCGTGATCTCGCCTTCTGCCAGCATGTCCCTGGAAATGGTGAGCAGGCCGAGCGAGGAGGCGATCGGCGAGCGCAGGTCGTGCGAGGTACGGTAGGCGAACTCCTCCAGTTCGGCATTGGCCTCGATCAGCGCCTGCTCGCTCGCCTTGCGCTCGGAAATGTCGCGCACGATGCCGCTGTAGATGACCGCGCCGTCGAGCTCCAGCTTGGCGACGGCAAGGTCGAGCGGGAAAATGCTGCCGTCCTTGCGCCGGCCCTCCACCTCGCGGCCGATGCCAATGATCTTCGCCTCGCCGCTGTGGTTGTAGTTGGAAATGTAGCGGTCGTGCTCGCCGTGATAGGGCTCGGGCATCAGCATCTTGACGTTGCGCCCCATCATCTCCTCCGGCGAAAAGCCGAAGATGCGCGTGCAGGCCGGGTTGGCCGAGAGGATGAGGCCGCGGTCGTCGATGGTGATGATGCCGTCCACCGCGTTGTCGATGATGGCCGTGAGCCGGGCGCGGCTTTCTGCGAGATCCGCTGCCATGCGCCGCGCACGGCGGGACGAGAAATAGAGGTGCGCGACGAGGGCGCCGTAGAGAAGGCCGGAGATCAGCACCAGCGAGGAGAGCGTCGCGCGGGCATTCGTGCCGTCGCCCGAGAAGGTGATGCCGAACGAGGCCTCGTAGCGCTCCAGCTCGTAATAGGCCATGCCGAGCAGGAGAAGGTAGGTGGCAAGGCCGAGCACGCCGGCAAGCGTCAACCGGTCCTGGCCGGTCTCTTCCGTGCCCACGAAGATGAGCGCGACGCTGACGGCGACGAAGCAGCTCCCGCTCTGGAAGGACATGCGCGTGAAGCGCACCCAGTCATGGGCGAAGTCCAGCGAGATCGCGTAGCCGATCAGGGCGGCCGCCGCGATGATGAAGGTGACGAAGCCGAGCGCTATCTGCATCATGCTGTTGCGGCCGGACAGGGCCCGCAGCGCCAGAGCCAGGCTGACCAGCATCAGGCAGAGCGCCGTGTTGGGGGCGATCCGCCCCGGCAGGCTGGTGCCGATATCGACGAAGGGCGTGTGCAGCAGCGTGTCGATGCCCGCATCGATGCCGAAGACATGCTGGGAGAGGGCCAGTGCGCCGTAGAGGAAGACCGGCAGCATCATCAGTGCCGGCAGGCGCACGAGGCCGCGTGTGGAAAGAAGGAGCGCGAGCCCGACGATGGCGAAGGCGAGGGCCGCATTGAACTTCATGCCGAACAGGTAGGGATGGCGCTTCGCCAGGTCGACGGGCTCCGCAAGCCAGATCGCCACCATGACGGTGCCCACGACGATGCACCAAAGGCCCGCCGCGACGTTCGCCCTTTGCCAGGACCATGCAGAATTCAAGAGTGCCCCCATCGCGGTTCGACCGCCGCGCGCACTCTAGCGTGAAGGTTGCATCGCGAACAGGTGCCGTAGGGGAAGGATACGGTAAAATCTCCGCCGGTCAGGCGGCATCGTCCCGCGTCGTGCCGGTGTCGAGCTGCCCGGTGAGGGTTTGCAGATCCGCGGTCAGGGCCTGCAGGGCCTCGACCGAACAGCCCGTCGCCTTGCCGATCTGCATGCGGATCGCCACGGCCTCGCGCTTCATCGCATGGCCCTTGTCGGTGAGGGTGATGAGGACCTGACGCTCGTCGCTCCGGTCGCGGGCACGGTGGATGTAGCCGGCTGCCTCCAGCCGCTTGAGGAGAGGGGAGAGCGTGCCGGAATCAAGGCCGAGTGTCGTGCCCAGCGCCTTCACCGTGCGCCCGTCCTCCTCCCACAGCGTCATCAGCACGATATATTGCGGATAGGTGAGGCCATAGGGATCGAGCAGCGGCTTATAGGTGCGGTTCAGCGCATGGGCGGCCGAATAGACGGCGAAACAGAGCTGCTGGTCGAGGGCCAGCATGCCCGCGGGGATATCGTCCGTCTCAGCTTCGTCACGTTTGTCGGTCATGGTGCCATTGTCGCACAAACGGTAAAAAATTGCAATTTGCAAAATCATATTGCGCGCAATCTAATTTTGCGCTATCTAGATTCCATCAGCAACGAAACCCGGAAGGAGACATCCCATGCCCATTCTCTACAGAACCAAGGCTTCTGCAACCGGCGGCCGCGCCGGCCATGGCGCAACCGAAGACGGCACCGTCGATGTCACGCTCACCCTGCCGAAGGAACTCGGTGGTGACGGCGCGGCCGGCGCCAACCCGGAAAAGCTCTTCGCTGTCGGTTATTCCGCCTGCTTCCTCGGCGCGCTGAAGTTCGTCGCCGGCAAGGAAAAGGTAAAGATCCCCGATGACGCCAAGGTCACGGCGACTGTCGGCATCGGCCCGCGCGAAGATGGCGGCGGTTTCGGCCTTGAAGCTGCGCTCGAAGTCTCCGTGCCCGGCGTCGACAAGGCCGTGGTCGAGGACCTCGCCAAGAAGGCCCATGTCGTGTGCCCCTACAGCCACGCCACCCGCGGCAATCTGGACGTCAAGACCACCGTCGTCTGATCGGCTTGTGAGCCAAACGAAAAAGGCCGCCCGGAACATGTCCCGGGCGGCCTTTTTGTGTCCTTGGGGCAGATCAGAACTCTTCCCAGCTCTCCGCCTTCAGGGCCGTGTTGCCGGCAAGGCGGGGCCGGGCCTGCGCGATGCGCTGCGGTACGGCCTGCGCCACGCGGGCCGGCTGCGCGAGCGTGAAGCGGCCGATCAGCTGCCGCAGCTTTTCGGCCTGCGCCACCAGCGTTGCGGAGGCGGCGTTGGTTTCCTCCACCATGGCGGCATTCTGCTGCGTCGTCTGGTCCATCTGGTTGACGGCCGTGTTGATCTCCGAGAGCCCGACGGACTGTTCGCGGGCGGAGACGGCGATCGCCTCCATGTGCTGGTTGATCGTCGCGACATGGCCGCCGATCGCCTGCAGGGCCTCGCCGGTGTCGCTGACCAGCTTCACGCCGTTGCGCACCTCGGTTTCGGAGTTGCGGATGAGCTCCTTGATCTCCCTTGCCGCCTGGGCGGAGCGCTGGGCAAGCTCGCGCACCTCCTGGGCGACGACGGCAAAGCCCTTGCCGGCTTCCCCGGCGCGCGCGGCCTCGACGCCGGCATTCAGCGCCAGAAGGTTGGTCTGGAAGGCGATTTCGTCGATCACGCCGATGATGCTGGAGATCTGGCCCGAAGACTGCTCGATGCGCTGCATGGCGTTGACGGCCCTCGCGACGATCTCGCCGGAATGGCTGGCCGAGCCGTTGGCTTCCACCGCCACCGTGCGGGCCTCTTCCGCCCGCCGCGTCGAATTGCCGACATTGGCGGTGATCTCGTCGAGCGCGGCGGCGGTTTCCTCGAGCGAGGCGGCCTGCTGCTCGGTGCGCCGGGAGAGCGCGTCGGCACCGTGGCTGATCTCGCGGGTGCCCGTATCCATCTCCTCGACCGACTGCGCGACGGCGCCGAGCGCTTCGCCGAGCTGGCCCACGGCGGCATTGAGGTCGCTGCGCAGCTGCTCGAAATCCGGCGCGAAGGCATCGTTCAGCCGGAAGGAGAGGTCGCCGGCGGCAAGGCGGCGCAGGCCGGCGGCAAGACCGGCGGTCGCCTCCTGCAGGCGTTTCTGCGCGGCCGCCTCCGCCTCGTCCTGCAGGCGCACCCGGTCGGCCTCCGCCTGCAGGCGGTTTGCCTCGGCCGCGCGCTCCAGCCGGTGCTTGTCGATCGCCGACTGGCGAAAGATCTCGACCGCGCCGGCAATGCTGCCGATCTCGTCCTTGCGGCCGCGGAACGGCACCTCGAAATCGGTGACGTCGCGGGCGAGCGTCTGCATGATCGCGGTGATCGTCTTCAGCGGGCGCGAGACGCCGGCGATGATGATCCAGAAGGCGAGGGCGGAGACGGCGAGCGCCACCGCGCCGAAGATCGACAGCAGGACGAGGTTGAAGGTCTTGGTGGCGCTGGCCTTGGCGAATTCCTCCTCGCCGACGCGGATCTGCAGGTCGACCAGGGCCGCGACATAGGTGCCGATCGGGTCGATCGTCGGGTAGAGCCGCGTTTCCACATAGGCATCGAGCGCCGCCTTGTCCCTGGCCTTCAGGATGGCGATGAGGTCCTGGATGCTGCCGGCCTGCTTCTGCATTTCGGCGCTCATCTGGCCGACGAGGCCGCGCTCCTCATTGGTGAGGTAGGAGGCGGCATAGCTGTCCCAGATCGTCTGGATGGTCGCCAGCGCCTCCGTGTTCAGCCGCTGTCCTTCCTCCCAGCCGAGCGCGCCGCTGCGCACCTTGTGGGCGGTGTCGACGATGTTGACGGCATAGAGGTCGCCGACCTTCTTCAGGCTTGCAGCGGGCTGCAGCCGGTCGACGACGATGGTGCTCATCGAGGCCGACATGGCATTGAGAACGAGATAGGTGGAAAGCGTGGCGCCGGCGAGCAGCAGCGTCAGGACGAGCGTCACCGCACTGAGTTTCGTGGAGATCTGCATGGGAAGGCCTTACCGTTCTGAACCGTGGAGATGGTAAACGGTAGAGAAATTTTATTTAGCATATATTAAATTTAGAAATATCTAATTATGGTTGTATTTACCTTTCGGTAATCGCTCAGTCGCTGTGGCGTGGCCGGCCCGCGGGCTCTGTTCCATGCGAAACAGCGGCGGGCGCGGCGATGTGCGACCTTCTGGTCACCGGATGAGAGAGGCTCATCCAAGAGAGATCAGGAGAGACCCCATGCGCAAGATCATCGTTTCCGCCACCGTTGCCCTCGTTGCCGCCGTCTCCTTCGCGGCCCCCTCGCAGGCCGGATATTACAGCTATGGCTACAAGCCGCATTGCTTCATCAAGAAGGTAAAGTCCTACGACTACTACGGCAACGTCATCATCAAGAAGATCAAGGTCTGCAAGTAAGCGTCCCCGGCACAGACCTTTGAGCGAAAGGCCCGGAGCCCCAGCCTCCGGGCCTTTTGTCGTGCGGGGAGGGCGCTCGATCAGCTTGTCATGAGAAAAATAATTGCTATATTGTTTCTCATGAAAGGAAATCGCGCCATGCAACGCAAGCCCATCGCAAAGGCCAATGCCGAAGGCGCCGTGCTCACCAAGGCGGCCGTCAATGCGGCGGAGCGGCTGGGGTTGACGGCGCGCATCCTCTCGGCGGTCATCGGCGTCTCGGAGGCGACGGTCTCCCGGCTGAAGCGGCAGGACGTGCTTCTGGAGCGTGGCACCAAGCCGTTCGAGCTGG
The DNA here is from genome assembly GCF_028534175.1 of Shinella sp. HY16. NCBI lineage: Bacteria > Pseudomonadati > Pseudomonadota > Alphaproteobacteria > Hyphomicrobiales > Rhizobiaceae > Shinella > Shinella sp. HY16. The sequence goes on from NZ_JAHYXL010000001.1 coordinate 925,354, forward strand.
CGGTGCTGCTCGTGCGCCTCTTCCGCTCGCTCGATGCCGTCACCGGTGGCGACGAGGCTGTCGCCCGCGCCTGGATGACGGCGGACAACACCGTGCTCGGCGAACGCCCTGTCGACCGCATCGTTTCCATTTCCGGCCTCGTCGATGTCCTCGCCTATCTGGACGCCCGCCGCGCTCTCGTCTGAGGCGCGGCCCTTTGCGGGGCCCGTCTGGCGTTTCGTCGAGGCGCAGCACCGCGTCTCGACGCTGAAACTCGTCGATACGCTGGACGAGCAGGCGCTGCTGGAGGACCTCCTGGAGGAGAGCAAGCCGGTGCTGCCGCCGGAATGCGCCGGTCTCGACTATCTGCTCGCGACCCCGTTCCGCTACGGTGCCGTCTATCCGCACGGCTCGCGTTTCCGCCGCGCCGGGCGCACGCTCGGCGTCTACTATGCCGGGCTTTCCGTCGAGACGGCGCTTTCCGAAATGGCCTTCTACCGGCTGCTGTTCTTCGCCGAATCGCCCGCAACGCCGCTGCCGGCCAACGCAGCCGACTACACCGCGTTTTCCGCCCTGGTCGAGACCGGCGGGGCGCTCGACCTTACCGCCCCACCGCTCGACCGCGATGCGGCCGTGTGGACGCACCCGACCGACTACGCCGCCTGCCAGTCGCTGGCCGACGGTGCGCGGGCGGCCGGCCTTGCCGCCATCCTCTATCGCTCGGTGCGCGATCCGGCCGGCGGCACCAACATGGCACTTCTCACCGCCTCTGTCTTCGCTGCGCCAAAGCCGGTGGAGCGCCAGACCTGGCGCATCCGGCTTTCGCGGCTTGGCGTGCAGGCGCTGTGCGACCACCCGCCGCGTCGCATCGGCTTCTCCCGCGAGGATTTTCGTGGCGACCCGCGCATCGTTTCAGGCGGATAGGGCCGCCTCGGCGAAGAAGTCCTCGGGTCCGTCCACCTCGATGAGCCGCCGCTTCTCGATCACCCAGAAGCGGTTGGCCACCGACCGCACGAAGGCGCGGTCGTGCGAGACGATGAGGCAGCTCGCCTCGTTTGCCGTCAGCTCCCGCTCCAGCGCCTCCTGGCCCTCGATGTCGAGATGGTTGGTCGGCTCGTCGAGCAGATAGAAGTTCGGGTTGGTCAGCCGCAGCACCAGCATGCCGAGCCGCGCCTTCTGCCCGCCGGAGAGCTGGCCGACCGGCCGCCCCTGCTGTTCGATGGAGAGCCCGGCGCCGGCCAGAAGGCTGCGCGCCCGCTGGTCGCCGATGTCGAAGCGATGGATGATCGTGCCGTGCGGCGTCGCGGCGTCCGAAAGGTCCGAAAGCGCCTGGTCGCCATAACCGAGCACCAGCGAGGGCGTCGCCTTGATGCCCTCCTGACCGGCGCCCGCTGCCGCGATCGCCGCGCGCAGCCGCTGGACGAGCCGCGTCTTGCCGGCTCCGTTGAGGCCGAGCAGCACGATGCGGTCGCCCTGGCAGATGAACTTCTGGTCCGTGCGGAAGAGGAGGGTGCCATCCGGCGTCTCCACGGCGGCGTCCTCCAACGTCACCAGCACCTTGGCATGGGTGCCACGGTTGGCGAGGCGGATGGCGCCGGCCGAGCGCTCCTGGTGGGCGGGGCGCGCGGCGTCCTCGATCCGCTCGGCCCGTTCCTTCAGCTGCTTGGTCTTGACCACCAGGAGGTCACTGCCGGAGTTGATGCCGATATTGTTGAGCTTGGCGGCCTGCTGGCGCAGCTGCTGGGCAACCTTCATGTCCTTCTCGAAGCGCCGCTCCTCGGCCGCGTCCGCCTCGTCGAGCGCCGCCCGGGCGCGCGAATAGGGCAACGTGAAGAGTTGCGAGCGCTCGGGCCTCAGGAACAGCGTGCGGTTGGTCACGGCGTCGAGGAAGGCGCGGTCGTGGCTGGAGATGACGACCGGCATGTCGCGCGGCAGGCTGGCGAGCCACCCCTCCAGCCGGGCGATCTTCGAGAGGTCGAGATGGTTGGTCGGCTCGTCGAGGAGCAGCACGTCCGGCTCGCCGACGCGCACGCGGGCGATCAGCGCGATGCGCTGCCAGCCGCCGCTGAGCTGGCGGAGCGGCCGCTCGCGCAGCGTCTCGGGGACTTCCAGCTCCTCCAGCGTGACATCGGCCCGCCAGCTTTCGCTCTCCTGCTGTTCGGTAGAAAGCGCGCCGAGCACGGCCTCGCGGAAGGTCAGCGCGTCGAGGCCGGTCGGAAGGTTCTGCTCCATATGCCCGACGGTGAGGCCGCGCGCGCGGGTGATCTCGCCTGTCGTCGGCTCGAATGCGCCGGTGATGCATTTGAGCAGGGTGGATTTTCCCCGCCCGTTGGCCGCCACGAGGCCGATCCGGTCGCCGGCGGCGACGGCGAGGTTGAGATTGGCGAAAAGCGGGGTGGAGACGGTGACGCCGAGGGCGCGGATATTGATGAGCGACATGGAACGATCTCTGGTCTTCGGAGCCCCGCGGCGCGGCATCGGCCGTCGATCACGCGAAAAGGCTCAGGGGACACGGATGCGGAGTGAGCGCATCCGCCGGGTAAGGCGGACCAGAAGAAGAGTGTGTTCGTTCCGATCAGCCCTGCAAACGCATCTGCAGGGCAAGATCAGGGCCGTGCGTACGGTGTGGCAGAAATTCGTATTTCACGCGCAGCCCTCTCTTACGTGTTGCGAACGGGGGAGGGATAGCATCGGCTTGCGGGGTTTGGCAAGCGGGGCAAAGGCGCCTCGTCCGGCTGCCGCCACCTTCTCCCCGCAAGCGGGGCGAAGGGATTTGTGGCAAGGTCCCGTCCTATTTCCGCCGGCCCCTCTTGCGGGAAACCGGATCGGCATCTCCTTCTCCCCGCCTGCGGGGAGAAGGTGGCGGCAGCCGGATGAGGGGCCGCGCCGCGCCCGCAGCGCCTACCGCCGCAGGCTGCCGAGGATGCCGCGCACCAGCGCCCGGCCGAGCGAGGAGGCGACGGTGCGCGCCACGGACTTCATCGCCGCTTCCGCCACCGTCTCGCGCTGGTAGCCGGAGCGGGCCTTCGGCTGCTTGGGGGCGGGCTGGGCGGCGGGCTCGTCGTCGCCGAAACCGGGCAGGGTCCAGCGGCTGCCGCCGGAGGACGGGGTGTCTGCCTGCTGCTCTTCCGCCTGCTCCTGCGCGGCGGCGGCTTCGGCGGCCTTCTTGGCGCGGGCGGTGAGGATCTCGTAGGCGGATTCGCGGTCGAAATCCTCGTCATAGAGGCCCGCGACGGGGCTGACGCCCATGATCTCCTTGCGCTCGGCCTCGGTGACCGGGCCGAGGCGCGAGGCCGGCGGGCGGATCAGCGTGCGCTCCACCATGGAAGGCGCACCCTTGCCTTCGAGCGTCGAGACGAGCGCCTCGCCGGTGCCGAGATTGGTGATGACCTCGGCGCAATTGAAATCCGGGTTGGGGCGGAAGGTGTCGGCCGCGGTCTTCACCGCCTTCTGCTCGCGCGGCGTATAGGCGCGCAGCGCATGCTGCACGCGGTTGCCGAGCTGGGCGAGCACGGTTTCCGGCACGTCGAGCGGGTTCTGCGTGACGAAGTAGACGCCGACGCCCTTGGAGCGGATGAGGCGCACGACCTGTTCGACGCGCTCGGTGAGCACCTTCGGCGCGTCGTTGAACAGAAGATGCGCCTCGTCGAAGAAGAAGACGAGCTTCGGCTTGTCGGGATCGCCCACTTCCGGCAGCACCTCGAACAGTTCCGAGAGCATCCAGAGCAGGAACGTGCCGTAGAGGCGCGGGTTCATCATCAGCTTGTCGGCCGCCAGGACCGAGATCGCGCCGCGTCCGTCATTGGTGGTGCGCATGATGTCGGAGATCTTCAGCGCTGGCTCGCCGAAGAACTGCTCGGCGCCCTGCTGTTCGAGGATCAGCAATTCGCGCTGGATCGAGCCGACGGAGGCCTTGGAGATGAAACCGAACTGGCTGGAGAGCGTCGAGGCGTTCTCGCCCATATAGTTGAGCAGCGCCTGGAAATCCTTCAGGTCGAGCAGCGGCAGGCCGCCCTGGTCTGCGATCTTGAAAGCGATGTTGATGACGCCTTCCTGCGCGTCCGTCGCGTTCATCAGGCGCGAGAGCAGCAGCGGGCCCATCTCGGAAATGGTGGTGCGGACGCGGTGGCCCTTCTCACCGTAGAGGTCCCAGAAGATCACCGGGAACTGCTGGAATTCGTAAGGCGAAAGGCCGATCTGGTCGGCGCGCTTCTGCAAAAAGTCCTTGGCCTCGCCGATGGCGCCGATGCCCGAGAGGTCGCCCTTCACGTCGGCGCAGAACACCGGCACGCCGGCATTGGAAAAGCCTTCGGCGAGGATCTGCAGCGTCACCGTCTTGCCGGTGCCCGTCGCGCCCGTCACGAGGCCGTGGCGGTTGCCGAACTTCAGCTCCAGATACTCCGGCTTGTTGTTCGTATCGTCAGGCTTGCGGCTGGTGCCGATATAGAGTTTTCCGTCCTGAAGAATGGATTCCGTCACGTTGAAACTCCTTCGAAAGCCGTTCTGATCCGATCGCTGCCCACGGGCGGATCGCCGCGCCGGGCAGGTTTTCATTGAATCGTCTCAGGCAGGTTATAAGGATAGTCCCGCACGGGAACAACACGCTTTCAAAGGGCGCCCGCCCGGTCGTGGACGCCCCGTGCAGCCGGCTTGAGTTTGCCGGGGAATTCATTTACCTTGACGTCAACGTCAATTCCCTTTCGGAGGATTTTCCATGAACGAACTCGTCACCCGCGTTGCCGATGCCGTCGGTATCGATGCCGCCCTGGCGGAAAAGGCCATCGGCATGATGCTCGGCTTCCTGCAGCGCGAGGCCGCCGACGGCCCGGTCGCCCGCATGATCGAGGCCATTCCGGGCGCCTCCGAGCTGGTCGCCCAGTATAACGGCGAAGGCACGGGCGGCGGCGGTCTGCTTGGCGGCCTGATGAGCGCCATCGGCGGCGGCGGCGTCATGGGGCTCGGTCAGCAGCTCATGAGCGAAGGCCTCGGCATGGGCGAGATCACCGGCCTTGCCAAGGAAACCATGGCGGTCGCCCGCGAGCATGCCGGCGCCGACGTTGTCGACGAGGTCGTCGCCTCCGTACCGGGCCTCAGCCAGTTCGTCTGATCCGGCCTTCGCCATCCCGCACCGGCGGGATGGCCTCCCGCCTCAGCCGGGTGGCGGGGATTTCAGCCAGTTGCGCAGACGGCCGCGCGCATTGGCATAGGGGGATGCGGTGTTGAGCTGGATCATCCTGCCCATAGGCCATTTTTCGTACCAGGAGCGTCCGTAGAGCGCCGCGTCGTTCTTCCGCTCCACCGCGGCGAGAATTGCCTGCTTGGCGGTTTGCAGCCGGTCCAGCAGGTGCGGATAGGGCAGGCCCTCGTAGTCGCGGTAGAATTTTCCGGCGAGCCTGCCAAGCTCGTTCCATTTGAAGCCGGTTTCCGGAAAGTCGATGGGCGCACCGGCGTCGTCCCGCGCCAGCCATTTTAGCACCAGCTCGTTCCAGCCCGTCAGATAGGCGACGAGGTCGAAGGGGCTCATCTGCGTGCCCTTGGCATGGCCCTCCATCGTGCGCTCGTGCACACGCGTCTCCGGAACCTCCGCCAGCGTCTTCAGAAGCTTGCCGAATTCGGTGTCGATGGCCGCGATCAGCGCGGCCCTGTCCTGCGGAACGGCCATGATACCCCTGAAACCTGTCGTTCAGGAGCCTACAGCGGTTTTTCGCCGGCGACATGCGTCAAATCGCGGCGGCCGGATCGGGAGGGGCTCAGCGCCGGCGTGCCAGCATCAGGGCGGCGGTGAAGAGCGTCAGCCCGATACCGACGGAGAGCGGCCCGGCCTTCGGCCCGCCGGCCTCCATGATTGCGCCGGTCAGTGCCGAGCCTGCCCCGCTGCCCGCCGCATAGGCGAGGGCGAAGGCGGCGGCGCCGGCCACCAGCATGGCGCTGCTGTAGCGTTCGCCCAGCATGGTGAGCGCGCAGGTGTAGAGCGAGAAGGTGGCCGTGCCCATCAGCGCGAAGACCGAGAGGATGGCGATTTCCGACTGCATCGACGGCAGGATGAGATAGCTCGCCGCCGCGGTGCTGACGGCGGCCATGGCGACGCGTTCGCGCGGCAGCTTGTCGAGCAGCAGGCCGATGAAGGGCTGGGCGATCGCCGTCGGCAGCGCCAGCACCGTCACGCTGATCGCCGCAAAGGCCTCCGTATGCCCCATCTTCACGAAATAGACCGGCATGGCCGAGATGGCGGCGATATCGGCGAAGCCGAAGACGAAGACCATGCCGACGAGCAGCGGTGCCGCCCTGAAGAAGCGGAAGACGTCGCCCGTCGAGGAAGGCTCCGGCACGGTCCTGGTCGAGAACATCAGCATGGCGGTCGCAAACGCGACGATGGCGAGATAGACGGCGGTCAACGCGAAGCCGAGCCCGCCCTCGCTGCCGAGCAGCGGAATGGCGAGCGGGCCGGCGGCAAAACCGGCGCACATGCCGGCGCCGTAGATGCCGGAGACCCGGCCGCGCAGCCGGTCCGGGCAGGCGGCGCTGAGCCAGGCTTCGCCGAGCATGAAGATGAGGCTGGCGAAGAAGCCGAGCAGGAAACGGGCGACGAACCAGACCACAAACGAGGAGGAGGCCGCGAAGGTGGCAAGGCAGAGCGAGCAGCCGACGAGGCTGGCGATGATCAGCCGGTCGGCCCGCCAGCGCGCCGTCAGGCTGCCGAGGAGCAGCGTCGAGGCGGCAAGGCCGGTGGCGAAGGCGAGCGCGTTGACGCCGATCAGCGCCGGCGAGAAACCGCGCGCCTCCAGCGTCAGCGAGATCAGCGGATAGGTGAGCCCCTGCGCCACGGAAAAGGCGGTGACGCCGAGAATGACGGCGGCAATGGCCGGCCAGTCCGGCGAGAAGACGGTTGACGACGAGGACTGCATGAAGGGCTCCCGGCGCCGCACCGGCGCGCGCTTCTCCATACCGGATCGGGCCCCTGTTTGGGAAGGGGCGGGTCAGACGATGGTGCGCAGCAGGGCGCGGAGGATCTGTCCCATCCGTGCATGGCTGATGCCGTTGTCGACATCCGCCGCCCGGTGCACCACGACGAGGTCGAGCGCCGCAATAACGATGATATATTGCCCGCCGGCGCCACTGGCATAGACGATGGGCCAGTCCGTCGCGAGGTCGTCGCCCGGCGCGTTCGCTTCCGCCGACCACCAGAGATAGCCATAGCCGCGCCCGCCGCCGAGATCGGTCAGCGGCCGCGTGCTCTCCGCCACCCACGCCTCCGGCACAACCTGCCGGCCTTCCCAGCGGCCGCCTTCGAGGACCAGCCTACCGATGCGCGCCAGATCCCGGCAGGAAAGACGCATCTTGTAGACGGGGTGACGCGATTGCGGGCCGAAGACATCGGAAACATCCTCGGCCGCAAAATCCTGCATCTGAAGCGGTTCGGCGACCTGCTTCCGGAAGGCGGCTGCGAGCGTGCGTCCGGTCTCCTGCCGGTAGATCGTGCCGAGGGCGTTGAAATCCCAGTTGTTGTAGTACCAGAAGGTCCCCGGCGCGTGGCTGCCGCGCACCGGGCGGCCCGGCTCCATGCCGTAGACACAGGGATGGTAGACGCCGGAGCGCGATTTCATGAGGTCGGCGACGGTCGCCTGCTTCTCCTGCGCCGTCAGCGGCGAGAGATCGTCGATGCCGAGCGCGTCGAGCGTGGCGTGGATGTCGATTTCACCGGCCGCAACGGCGATGCCGTAGAGGATACCGATCAGGGACTTGCGCACCGAGGCGACGCTTGAGCGATGGGCATGGAAGCCGCGGGCAAAAACCACCTCGCGGCCCCTGATGGCGAGCAGCGCCGTCGAGCCGCCGGAAGAAAGCAGGGCGTTGAGATCGTCCAACAGCGCCTCCCGGCGGATGGGGAATCAGTGGCCAAGTCTTGCACGACGGCGCTTCCGGCGGGAGGTGCGGATAGAAACACTGCTGCCGCGGCGGGGCGGCGGTCGCGCGGCGCTATTCCTGGCCGGCCTCGTCCACCGTCTTGTTGTCGCCCGTCTTGGCCTTTTCTGCCGCTGCCGCCTCGCGCTCGCTTTCGCGCACCACATGCAGAAACTCGGCCGCGATGGGCGGGGAGACCTCCACCGTCTTCTTTTCCTTGTCGTAGATGCATAGATAGGTGATCTGGCTCTTCGATTCCGGCGAAAGCCCCTCGATTGCCGCAAGTCCGAAGGATTGCGTGCCTGTCGGCTCGACGAAGACGTTCGGCGTGCCGAGCGCTTCCGGCAGGCTCGCCAGGCAGCTCTTCTCCACGTCGGCGCGGAATTCCTCCCAGGCATCGGGCGAGGAGGCATGGGCGAGCGGGGCGACGAGGAGAAGCGGAAGGGCGGAAAGCAGGCGAAGATGCATGGGCAGGCTCCGTGTCAGGGGTGTCGGACAAAATGTCCGGAATCGCTTCCGGTTCCATTCGTCATTGATCTGACACGGGAAACGGGAAGGATTTTGTCGCATGTCAGGAAAAATTGGAACCCGGGCGGTTGCCACTTCCGGTCGCCGCTCCTATGTTCCGCTCACGGATTTCATTGAAAAAATTCCGTCGCCAAGAGGAGACACCACGATGGCTTTCGAACTTCCGCCGCTTCCCTACGATTACGACGCGCTCGCGCCCTTCATGTCGCGCGAAACGCTCGAATATCACCATGACAAGCACCACAAGGCCTATGTCGACAACGGCAACAAGCTGGCCGAGGAAGCGGGCCTTCAGGACCTCTCGCTGGAAGAGATCGTCAAGAAGTCCTACGGCACCAACCAGGGCCTCTTCAACAATGCCGGCCAGCACTACAACCACGTCCATTTCTGGAAGTGGATGAAGAAGGGCGGCGGCGGCAAGAGCCTGCCGGGCGCCCTGCAGAAGGCGATCGACAGCGACCTCGGCGGCTATGACAAGTTCAAGGCCGATTTCGTCGCCGCCGGCACCACGCAGTTCGGCTCCGGCTGGGCCTGGCTCTCCGTCAAGGACGGCAAGCTCGCCATCTCCAAGACCCCGAACGGCGAAAACCCGCTCGTGCACGGCGCCAACCCGATCCTCGGCGTCGACGTCTGGGAGCATTCCTATTACATCGACTACCGCAACGCCCGCCCGAAGTACCTCGAGGCCTTCGTCGACAGCCTGATCAACTGGGACTACGTCCTGGAGCGCTACGAAGCCGCTACGAAGTAAGGCGTTCTTCGCTTTCGAAATCAGGAAACCCCGGCTGGAAACGGCCGGGGTTTTTTATTCACCCCGCCTCCTGCCGCCGGCTCTCCGCCCAGCCGGAAATCCATAGCTGCCGCAGCCTGTCGCCCTCGCCGCGAAAATGCAGGCCAGTCGCTTCACAGGCCTCCACCCGGTCGGCGCGGAAGTTGCGGATGGCTTCGCGCAGCTCGCACCAGGCGACGATGTTGGCGGTCTCGGAATAGTAGATGAGGGCGATGGGGCGGACGGTGCGTTCGCTGGCGCGGCCATATTCGTCGCGGTAGTCGATGCGCAGCGTCTCCTCGTCGCGGATCGCCCGGCGCACCGCGGCAAGGTCGATGCCCTCGGGCTGGCGCGGCGCGGTGCCCCAGGCATGCAGGGCGCGGGCCGAGAGCGTCTGGCGCAGCGGCGGCGGCACCGCGCCGGCGATCTTGTCGCCCACCCGCCGGGCGGCCGCCTGCAGCTCCGCATCGCCGGTGCGCTCCAGAAGCGCCAGCGCCAGCACCACGGCCTCGGTCTCCTCGATGGAGAACATCAGCGGCGGCAGGTCGAAGCCGGGGCGCAGGATATAGCCGATGCCCCGCTCGCCTTCCACCGGCACGCGCATCGCCTGCAGGGCGGCGATGTCGCGGTAGATCGAGCGCACCGTCACCTCCAGCCGCGCGGCGATCTCGGCCGCCGTCACCGGATGGCGGGCAAGGCGCAGGATCTGGATGATCTCGAAGAGCCGGGAGGCCTTGCGCATGGTTGTTCCCTTCACAACTGACACATCCCTGTCAGTTGGCCTTCGCTATAGCACGCTTCAAGCGCTTGAAACACAAGGGAGCAATGGGCTTCCGGGCGTGCACCGGCAATGGACAACTGACATGACCTACAGCGAAAACCTCTGGCTCTTCTTCCTGCTCGTCTCCGGCATCATCATCGTGCCCGGCATGGACATGGTCTTCGTGCTGGCGAGCTCCCTTTCCGGCGGGCGCAAGGCGGGGCTCTCGGCGACCTTCGGCATCATGGCGGGCGGCCTCGTGCATACGCTCTATGCGGCGCTCGGCGTCGGCATGCTCCTGCATTTCGCGCCGGGCCTGTTCAACGGCCTGCTGCTTCTCGGCGCCGCCTATGTCGCCTTCATCGGCTGGCAGCTCTTCCGCTCCTCGATCGTGGTGGACGCTGTCGGCAGTCTCGACCGGCGCGGCCTTGCGACCCGCTTTCGCCAGGGCGCGCTGACGAGCCTGATGAACCCGAAGGCCTATCTCTTCATGCTCGCGGTCTTCCCGCAGTTCCTGCGCCCGGAGTTCGGCCCGCTGTGGCGTCAGGCGCTGGTCATGCTGCTGATGATCTGGGCCACGCAGCTTGCCGTCTACGGCGGCCTCGCGCTCGCCGCCGCCCGCAGCCGCGATGCCCTGACCGGCAATCCTGCCGCCACCCGCCTCGTCGGCCGCGCCGCGGGCGTGCTGCTCGTGGCGATCGCGGTGGCTACGGTGTGGCGGGGCTGGGGGACGGTGTGAGTGTGTGAACACCCATCATTTTGGTTTTCAAAAATATTTTACTTTCCTCGACTTCCTAAAATGCAAAGATGCCCACGCATCGTAAACCGGCGGCGCGGAGGAAACCGCCCGCCAGCAACCGGGAGAACCCGATGAAGTTCAGGACTTTGGCAGCCGCGGCCGCGATTGCGGTCATCGGCGCGGGGGCCGTCGTGGCGGCGGATGAGCCGCAGGTCGTCCGTCAGGAGATGATGAAGAAGGTCGGCGGGGCCATGGGCGCGCTTGCCGGCATCGGCAAGGGCGAGAAGCCCTACGATGCGGAGGTCGTCAAGGCATCGCTGACCACCATGAGCGAAGTGGCCAAGGCCTTCCCGGACCAGTTCCCGGCCGGTTCCGAGGCGGGCAACGAAACCGAAGCGAGCCCCAAGATCTTCGAAGCGATGGACGACTTCAAGGCGAAGTCCGCCAAGCTTGCCGCCGATGCCGATGCGATCCTTGCTGCCGGCATACCGGCGGACCAGGCGGCCGTCGGTGCCGCGCTCGGCACGATCGGCCCCAACTGTGCGGGCTGTCATGAGGTCTACCGCATCAAGAAGTGATTGCGGTAGACCATTCCACCTGAAGCGAACAGCGACCACCCCGGCAGAGTGCCGGGGCGGGCGTTGCTGAACATTCCCCGCGGCGAGATCCAATCGGCACCGGGTTGTGTGAAAACGGGCGTTCCGGATGCTGCGGTGACGGGGGACGATAGGGGATTTTCATGGCACTCAAGAAACTTCTCGGCGGGATCGTCGTGCTCGGTGCGATCGGCGCCGGCGCCTTCCTGTTTCTCACCGCGCCGGAGCGGCTGCCGGCGGAGGCCTGGGCCGCGGCGGGCACGCCGGATCTTGCGAATGGCGAGCGCATCTTCCATGCGGGCGGCTGTGCGAGCTGTCACGCCGCGCCGGGCGCGGCGGATGACCAGAAGCTGGTCCTGGCGGGCGGTCTTGCGCTGAAGAGCCCGTTCGGCACCTTCCACGCGCCGAACATTTCACCCGACGAGACGGCCGGCATCGGTGCCTGGACGCTGGCGGAGTTCGGCGACGCCATGAAGCGCGGCACCGGCCGCGACGGCGAGCATCTCTACCCGTCCTTCCCCTATGCCTCCTATGCGCGCATGACCGTCAAGGACATCGCCGATCTCTACGGCTACCTGAAGACCCTGCCGAAGAGCGGCAATGTCGCGCCCGGCCACGACCTGCCGTTCCCCTTCAACATACGCCTTGCGCTCGGCGGCTGGAAATTCCTCTATCTCAACGAGGCGCCGCGGGTGGCGCTGGCGAATGCCGACGAGACCGTCAGGCGCGGCCAGTACCTCGTGGAAGGGCCGGGCCATTGCGGCGAATGCCATACGCCGCGCGATGTCATCGGCGGGCTTGAGACGGGCCTGTGGCTGGCCGGCGGGCCGAACCCGGAAGGCGAGGGGCGGGTGCCCAACATCACGCCGGCCGAGGGCGGCTTCGGCAGCTGGAGCGCGGGCGACATCGTCAGCTATCTCGAAACGGGATTCACCCCGGAATTCGACAGCGTCGGCGGCGCCATGGTGTCGGTGCAGAAGAACATGGCGCTGCTGCCCAAGGAAGACCGCGAGGCGATCGCGGCCTATCTGAAGGCGATTCCGGCGCATTGAGGCGGGGCGGTCTCCGGCTCGGCAGCGTCAGCCCATCTCACTCCACCCCATTTCATTGTGGTCATCCTCGGCCTTGAGCCGAGGATTCAGGGCTCGCCCGGCGCGTGGATGCTTGGCTGACGGCCGAGCATGACCGAGGGGCGGGGCAGTGACGCCTCCGCGCCCAAAGTGGAGGGCAACCGGCACGGCAAAGGAGGGCGATCATGCCATCACGCCGGCGCCTTGCGATGCTCGTCACCATACATTGCCAGATAGTCGAAAAGCTCGGTGGAGCCGAGGCCGATGGCGTCGAGAATTTCGCGCGCGAAGGAGACCGGGGCCGCGCCCGAGGCGGTGATGACGGCGCGGTCGCGGACGGCCTGCGGCTGGTCGCGGTAGAGCGCCGTGCCGCGATAGGCCGGCACGACGTCCGGCAGCTGGCCGCGATAGTTGCCGGTGTGCGCCCGGTCGTCGAGCAGGCCGAGGCGGCCAAGCGCCAGGGTCGCATCGCAGATGCCGGCGACCGGTTTTCCGGCCGAAACGAAGCGCGCGACCGGAGCCGAAAGGTCGGGCGCCTCGCCGGATTGCCAGATCGTGCCGCCGCACAGCACGAGCACGTCGAAATCGGCGGGCAGGGCATCCTCCGCCCTGCCGGCGGATTTTATGGAGACGCCGCCGAGGGAGGTCACGTCCGCGCCGCCGGGCGTCAGGATGACGGTCTCGGCGCCGCAGTCGCCGCGCGCCGTCGCCATCAGCAGCCCGCATTCCCAGTCGGCATATCCCTCGGTCAGCACGATCGCCAGTCTCTTCGCCATGTCGGTGTCCTCCTCTTCGAATCGATCAGCCCAGGGACTGAACGTAACGCATACCGGTCACCGGGCCGGCGCGGAAATTCATCTGCTCGTAGAAGCGGTGCGCACCGAAATTGCCGGTCGCCGCGCTCACCGAAAGGTAGCCGCAGCCGGCGATGCGGGCGTGTTCGCGGGCGCGCGAGACGAGGTGGCGGCCGATGCCGTGGCCGCGATGGTCCTTGCGCACGAAGATCTGGTGCAGCTCCATGCCGCGCTGGCCTTCGAGCGCGCGGTACATCGGCACGAGCAGGGCGTACCCGATCAGGCGGCCGCCGGCTTCGGCGACGAGCGCGGTGATCCAGGGATGGGCGCCGAAGAGATCGCGGTCGAGATCGACGGCCGAGACCTTCGCCGTGTCGCCGTGGCATTCGGCATGCAGGGCGATCATGTCGAGAATCTGCTGCAGGTCGCCCGGGCGCGCGGCGCGGATGGTCAGCATCGGCGGGCGATCGAGGGCGGCGGGGTCGAGTTTGATGACGGTATTCTGCATTTCGGGCTCCTAGGGTTTTGTGCCATCAGGTGCCCAGAAACAACAAAGCCGCCTGATGGCGGCTTGTTGACATGATCGAACAGCCGCTCCTTATCGGAACAGCCAAAAATACGTCGCGGCGATGTGCGTGCTCTTGATCATGGACGCGATATTCTCGAAATCGCGCCGTTTGTCAATCGGCTTTCGTCGCCGCCTGCAGAAAGCGGGATGAAAGCGGAGGCGGTCAGCCCCCCGCTTCCTCCGTGCCGGCGACGGATTGCCCTTCCGCCGTGCCTGCCTGCTGGGTGTCGTCGATGCCGAGCTGCTGCTTGATGGCGCGGCGGATGTCTTCCTCGATCGCCGATCGCTCTTCCTCGGGAAGCTGCGCCAGGCTCTCCTCGGTCAGGCCGAGGGCTTCCAGCATTTCCTTGCGCAGCCGCTCGGCCGGCGTCATCTTGGAAAGCTCCAGGAACTCGGACATCAGGCTGGCGCTCTCGTCCTCGGCCTTGTCGAGCTTGGCCTGGGTCAGCCACAGCGCGTTGGCAAGACCGGAGGGGATCGGGGCCGTGGGGCTGACGGTCGGGACGTTGCGCCCCGAGCCGCCGCCGCCCGTGCCGTCGTAAAGGCTTTCCCCGCTCGTCGCGCGCGGCTTGCCGTAGGTGTAGGCGGAAAGCATGCTGCCGTCGATCTTCATGGAAGGGCTCCCGGAACCTTGGTTGCGGGAACCATTACAGGTTGCAGCTTTTGCGAGCCTTGCCACCCTTTACACGTCGCTCTCGATGCGGCCCGAACCGAGCCGCACGACATGGTCCTGCGGGGCGATGACGCTCTTGCGATGGGTGACGGCAAGGATGGTCACGTCGCCCGCAAGCCCGCGGATATGCTGCATGATGCCCGCTTCCGTTGCCTCGTCCAGTGCCGAGCTCGCCTCGTCGAGGAAGAGGAACTGCGGGTCGGCATAGAGCGCGCGGGCGATGGCGATGCGCTGCCGCTCGCCGCCGGAAAGCTTCATGCCCCGCTCGCCGACCATGGTCTCGAATTTCTCCGGCAGGCCTTCGATGAAGGCCAGGATCGCCGCCTTTTCCGCCGCACGCCGCAGCCGCTGCGGGTCGAGGACGCGGCCGAGCACGATGTTGACGGCGAGCGTGTCGTTGAGCAGCACCGCCTCCTGCGGCACGATGCCGACGGCGGCATACCAGTCGCGCTGGGAGACGCCGTCGAGGTCGATGCCGTCGACGGTGATGCGGCCCGCCTGCGGGCGGATGGATTTCAGCGCGAGGCGCAGCAGCGTCGACTTGCCGGAGCCGGTTTCGCCGACGAGATAGGTGATGCGCCCGCGCGTCGCGGCAAAGCCGATCCTCTCGACGCCGCGGCCGTTCTCGTGGGCATAGGAGACATCTTCGAAGGCGAGGCGCCCGTCGTCGGGCGAAAAACCGCCCGACGTGCCCGTATCCGGCTCCTCGGGCGCGGCCCAGATGCGGGCGAGCGGCAGCAGCGAGGCGCGGGCGCGCACCACGTCGTCGAGCGCGTGGCCGATCATCTCGAAGGGCTGGTTGAGCTGCAGCAGCAGCGTGTTGAACAGCACGATGTCGCCGACGCTGAGATCGCCCGCCCGGTAGCGCGGCAGGAGGAGCAGGAAGGTGATGACGAACTGCAAAGCGAGCCCGGCGCCCATCAGCGATGAATAGCCGATGCGCCGGCGGCAGAAGACCGCCCAGTTGTCGCGCTCCTCGCCGGCCTTTCCGGCAAAACGCGCCTGCATCCAGCCATGGCTGCCGAAATGGCGCAGCGTCTCCATGGCCGTCATGGCATTGCCGATGAACTTGGCGTTCTCCTGCCCGGCTTCGATCGCCGCGTCGAGATATTGCCGTGTGCGATGGTTGGCGATGGCCGTCAGCGTGATGAAGACGCCGCCATAGGCGACGACGATCAAGACGACCTCGAGATTGATCGTCGCCCCGAGCATGACGAGCGCCAGCGTGATCTGGGTGATGCCGGGAATGAAGACGATGAGCGCGAGCTGCACCAGCGTCATCATCGCGCCCTGGCCGCGCTGGCCGGCGCTTTCGATCTCGGCCGGGTTGTGCTCGGTGAAGAAGGCGGCCTGTTTCTTCAGCAGACGCTCGAACAGGCTGGTGCTGGCGATGAAGCTGAGGTTCTCCGCGCTCATGTAGGAGAGATACTGCACCATGTGCTGGAGGGCTGCGGCGATGCCGATGAGCAGCGCATAGACGACAAGGCCGGCCGCCAGCATCTCCGCCATCCGGTCGGCGGCCATGGCGTCGATGAGGCGCGAGAAGAGGTAGGGCGCGGCGATGGAGGCGATCGCCGAAAGGAAGACGATGATCGCGACGAGCGCCAGCAGGCCACGCGAGGAGCGCCAGTAGTTGGCAAGGATGATCTTCACCGGCGCGGCAATGAGCCGCCAGTCGTCTTGCATGGCGAATCTCCGGGAGGAGAGGAGGAGGCGGCATAGTGAAAAGGCCGGCGCGCGGTGGCAATCGCGCGCCGGCCGGATGGCGGATCACGTCTTCGTTACGGCAGCGTATAGGCGATGACGTAGTCGCCGGGCTTGGTGCCGACGGAGCCGTGTCCGCCGGCGACGATCAGCACATATTGCCTGTCGCCGGCCGTGTAGGTCATCGGCGTGGCCTGTCCGCCCGCGGGGAGCCGGGCCTCCCAGAGCTGGCGGCCGCTCGTCAGGTCGTAGGCGCGCAGGTAGTCGTCCACTGCGGCTCCGAGGAAGGCAACGCCGCCCTTGGTGATCATCGGGCCGCCGATGCCGGGCACGCCGACCTTGAAGGGCAGCGGCAGCGGCGTCATGTCCATGACCGTGCCGTTCTTGTGCTTCCAGGCGATCTCGCCGGTGGCAAGGTTCGCTCCGGCGACATAGCCCCATGGCGGCGCCTGGCAGGGAATGCCGAGCGGGCCGAGGAACGGGCCCATGAAGACGCCGTAGGGCGCGCCCTCGTTGCGGTTGAGGCCCTGTTCTGAGCCCTTCTCGTCCTGGCCCTTCGGCGGGATCTGGTCACGCGGCACGAGGCGGGAGGTGAAGGCGAGGTAGGTCGGCATGCCGAACATCACCTGCCGCTCCGGATCGACCGCCACGGAGCCCCAGTTGAACGTGCCGAAATTGCCGGGATAGACGATCGTGCCTTCCAGCGAGGGCGGTGTGTAGCGGCCTTCGTACTTCATCGACAGAAAGTCGATGCGGCAGGCGAGCTGGTCGAACATGCTGATGCCCCACATGTCCCTTTCCCTGAGCGGCGGCGGCATGAAGGTGAGGCCGGAGACCGGCTGGGTCGGCGCGGTGAAGTCCTCGGGGATGGCGCCGGTCGGTGCCGGCACTTCCTTGACCTCGATGATCGGCTCGCCGGTGCGCCGGTCGAGCACGTAGATGTCGCCCTGCTTGGTGGGGCCCACGAGGGCGGGGATGGTGGCGCCGTCCCTGGTGATGTCGATCAGCGCCGGCTGGGCCGGCACGTCCATGTCCCAGAGGTCGTGGTGAACCGTCTGGCGCACCCAGCGCACCGCGCCCGTCTTGATGTCGAGCGCGACGATGGAGGAGGCGTATTTCTCGACATGCTCGCTGCGGCCCATGCCGAGCTGGTCGGGCACGCGGTTGCCGAGCGGGATATAGACGAGGCCGAGGGCGTCGTCATAGCTGAAGACCGACCAGGAATTCGGCGAATTGACTGTATAGACCTGGCCCTCGGGCAGCGGCGTCGTGACGTCCGGATTGCCGGAATCCCAGTTCCAGACGAGCGCGCCGGTGTTGACGTCGAAGGCGCGGATGACGCCCGACTGCGACTGGGTGGAGTAGTTGTCGTTCACCGCGCCGCCGATGATGATCTTGCCGTCGGTGATGACGGGAGGCGAGGTGGAATAGTAGTAGCCGGCCGGATTGTAGGGCATGCCCTGTTCGAGCTGCAGCACGCCGTTTTCGGCGAAGCTCGTGCAGACGTCGCCCGTCGCCGCGTCGAGCGCGATCAGCCGGGCGTCCGAGGTCGGCAGGTAGACGCGCGTGGCGCAGGTCGTGCCGGCGGCCACGGCCGGATCGGCATAATACGTCACGCCGCGGCAGGTCTGGTGCTGGCGGTCCGGGTTCATGCCGGAGTTGGAATCGTATTTCCATTTCTCCTTGCCCGAGGCCGCATCGAGCGCGATTGCCCAGTTGTGCGGCGTGCACATGTAGAGCGTGTCGCCGATCTTCAGCGGTGTCACCTGATAGGTGGTCTCGCCGACATCGTCGGGCAGCTTCACGTCGCCGGTCTGGTACTGCCAGGCGACTTTCAGCGTGCCGACATTCTCCGTGTTGATCTGGTCGAGCGGCGAATAGCGCTGGCCGTATTGCGTGCGGCCGTATTGGTGCCATTCGCCTGATGGCACATTGCCGCCGAGGGCGGGCGTGGCGTTGACGACGTCGGTCGGCAGGCTGCCGGCCACGTCGTGCGGGTCCTGCGTCATCGCAAAGCCGGCAACGCCGATGGAGACGAGGACGGCAACGGCGAGCGGCAGGGCCGAGGCCGGGTAGGGCGTGCCGGTGGGGCTGGCAAAACCGAGCGGGCGGCGGATGGCCGGCAGCATCAGCCACAGGCCGAGCAGCACGATGACGCCGCCGCGCGGGCCGAGCTGCCACCAGTCGAAACCGACTTCCCAGATCGCCCAGCCGAGCGAACCGAGGATGACGAGGGCGTAAAGCCAGAGCGCCGCGCCGGAGCGGCGCAGCAGAAGCACGGCGGTGACGAGGAAGGCAAGGCCGGTGACGAGATAATAGGGGCTGCCGCCGAGCGACAGCAGCCACCCGCCTCCGCCCGTCAGCACCAATCCGATGATGGCGAAGAGGGCGGCGGTCAGTGTGAGCAACATGGGGATCTCCGTTGGTGCTGCCGACCGGGGAGGAGGCCGACAAGACGTCCGGCTCAAGGAGGGACACGGGAGAAATTAGGGCGGAATCGTGGCGCTTCAATCCCGGAGAAGGGGAGAAGAGAAAATTATACTTTTAGACTCATGTTTTTAGGGCGAAACCATCACACGGGGAACTTGCCCTTCACCCTAACCCTCTCCCTGCAAGCGGGGAGAGGGGACGTGCCCCACGAACGGGTGTTGCTTGGGGAAAACGGCGCGGCATATCCCTTCGCCCCGCTTGCGGGGAGAAGGTGGCCGGCAGGCCGGATGAGGGGCAAGCGCCCCGGGTGATGGGCGCCTACAAGGAAGGGCGGCCTTCAACCCCATTTCGGTCACGTCCCGCAGAAGGTTGCGGTGATCTCCTCGCCGGGCTTGGGCGGCAGGGCGTAGGCGGCGAAGGCGGGCTGGTCCTCGTAGGGCCGCGCCAGCACGTCGTTCAGCGCCGAAAACAGCGAGAAGTCGCCGTGGTCGACCGCCGCCGCCAGCGCCTCCTCGACCTTGTGGTTGCGCGGGATGAAGGCGGGGTTGGCGTTGCGCATCGCCGCAGCGCGCGCCTGCGGGGTCCCGGCCTCCCGCGCCAGCCGCGCGCGCCAGAGGGCAAGCCAGGGCGCAAGCGTGCCGGGCGTTTCGAGAAGGTCTTCCAGGGCTGCGTCCGCTGCCTCGCTTTCGGCCGCGTCGGCAAGGCGCCGGAAGGCGAGCGTATAATCCGCCTTCTGCTCGTAGAGCGTGACCATGAGGTCGCGGATCAGGCCCTGGTCGTCGTCGTCTTCCTCGGCGCCAAGGCCGATCTTCGCCCGGATCACCACCTTCCAGTGATCCTGGAAGCGATCCATGAAGCGGGCGACGGCTGCGTTCGCCATCGCCACCGCCTTGTCCTGGTCGTCGTCGAGAAGGGCAAGCAGCGCCTCGGCAAGCCGGGCGATGTTCCACTGGCCGATGGCGGGCTGGTTGCCGAAGGCATAGCGCCCGTTGCGGTCGATGGAGGAATAGACGGTGCGCGGATCGTAGTGATCCATGAAGGCGCAGGGACCGAAATCGATCGTCTCGCCCGATACCGTCATGTTGTCGGTGTTCATCACGCCGTGGATGAAGCCGACGCCGAGCCATTTCGCGATCAGCGACGCTTGCCGGTCGGCGACGGCGTCGAGCAGCGCGAGATAGGGGTTTTGCGCGCCCTTCAGCGCCGGATAGTGCCTGTCGATGACGTGGTCGGCGAGCACGCGCACATTCTCCGTGTCGCCGCGGGCGGCGAAGAACTGGAAGGTGCCGACGCGGATATGGCTTGCGGCGACGCGGGTGAAGACCGCGCCGGGCAGCACCCGGTCGCGATAGACCGGCTGGCCGGTGGCGACCGCCGCCAGCGCCCGCGTCGTCGGTATGCCGAGCGCATGCATGGCCTCGCTGACGATATATTCGCGCAGCACCGGTCCGAGCGCCGCCCGCCCGTCGCCGCGGCGCGAATAGGGCGTCTGGCCGGCGCCCTTCAACTGGATGTCGCGCCGACGGCCGTCGCGGTCGATCACCTCGCCGAGGAGGATCGCCCGTCCGTCGCCGAGCTGCGGCACGAACTGGCCGAACTGGTGGCCGGCATAGGCCATGGCAAGCGGCAGCGAGCCGGGCAGCGGCACGTTGCCGGAAAAATAGCCCGCGCCGTGCCGCTCCAGCGCATCCGCATCAAGGCCGATTTCCCCGGCAAGCGTGCGGTTGAACGCGATCAGCCGCGGCGCTTCCACCGGGCTCGGATCGACCGGCGCGAAGAAGAGGTCCGGCAGGCGCGCATAGCTGTTGTCGAAGGCGACGGGGCGGCCGTCGTCGCTGCGCTGCGGGTTGGTGGCGTTGCTCATGGCGTCCTCTTGGGCGTTCTCGTCTCGTTTGCCTATAGGTAGCGATGCGCGGCCGGAATGAAAGGGCCGGAGCAAGGAGGCTCGCTTGCCGTCCCTCAGGCGCGGTGCTAGCGTTCGGTGACAAGCCATGCCGGTTCAACATGTCGGGGTCCTGCCAGATGCGTGCGCTCGCGGTCTTTTTGCTGTTCCCGTCCATCGCCTGCGCGCAAACCTGCGGCGCCTGGAGCGCCGCCGTCTCCGAGGAGGAGGAAGGGCCTGTCATGCTGGCCGCAGTCTGTGTCGGCGCCGGGACGACGGAAAGCAACCTCTTCCTGAAATGCGGCCCGGAAGGTCAGTTGAACCTGCGGTTCCTTCCCGCTGCGGCGCTGGATTTTCCGCCGGGCGACGGCGGGGACTTTTCCAGCCCGCTGCGTCTTTCCGTCGACGGCGAAGCATTCGACCGGCCGGCGCATTACGAGGCGATGGACGGCGCGATGGTCAGCGAGGTCCCGCTCGCGGGCCCGCTGGTCGATCGGCTGAAGGCGGGCAAGGCGCTCACCGTCGCCTATCCCGAAACGGCATTCAAGCCGCTCGCCCTTCCGCTGACGGGCTCGAAGGCGGCGATCGACAAGCTGGTGGCCGCCTGCACCGGCTCCTGACGCCGCGCCGTGCCGCCGTGTGGAATTTCATGACCTTCTGAATAAGCGGGCGGCGCCGTCCGTCCCCTTTTCAAGCATGCATTGGGTGAGCGAATGTCCGGTTGCCGGCGTGCCGGCGGACCGCGATCATGCCTCGGGGAGGGTATCGTGCAGCGGAATGTCCATCGGTGGGTCGCGGCGCTTGCCGCCTGTCTTGTTCTTCTCGTCGCGCCTGCGGCCTTTGCCGCCGAACGCTACGCGCTCCTCATCGGCAATGCCGAATACGAGGATGCCGAGCCGCTGGAAAATCCGCTGAACGACATCGACCTCGTTGGCGAGGCGCTGGAGCGGGTGGAGTTCGACGTGACGCGTGTCACCGATGCCGACCATCTCGGCATGCTTTCGGCGCTCAACAACTTCACGCGGCTGGCGGAGAAGGCTGAGGATCCGGTGCTCTTCGTCTATTTCTCCGGCTATGCGGTGCAGATCGACGGCGACAATTTCCTGCTGCCGGTCGATGCCTCCGGCCGCACCGTCACGGGCCTGCGCAACCGTTCGCTGCCCGTCTCGGAAATCACGAAGACGCTGCGCGGGCTCGGCAAGGGCCTGAAGGTCGTGCTGTTCGACGCCGCACACGAAAACCCGTTCCTGACGCTGCG
The DNA here is from genome assembly GCF_028534175.1 of Shinella sp. HY16. Taxonomy (NCBI): domain Bacteria; kingdom Pseudomonadati; phylum Pseudomonadota; class Alphaproteobacteria; order Hyphomicrobiales; family Rhizobiaceae; genus Shinella; species Shinella sp. HY16. Next base: position 947,006 of record NZ_JAHYXL010000001.1, read on the forward strand.
CGACATCCCGGAAGGGCTCGCTGAGCCGAAGGACGCCGCGGGCGTGCACTATGCCTATGCCGCCGCGCCCGGCACCGCCTATGACTACGAGGGAACGCCGATCAGCGCCTTCGCTTCGGCCTTCGTCGATGCGATCAGCATTCCCGGCATCGTGCTGGAGGATGCCTTCCGCAAGACCGGCGAGATCGTCAAGGAGCGCAGCAAGGGCAAGCAGGAGACCTGGCAGAGCGATGCCGACTACGGAAAGTTCGCCCTGAGCCCGAAGGACGACAAGGTCGACGAGGCCGAGATCGCCTTCTACGAATTCGCCTCGCTCGCCGACAACCGCGAGGCCTATGACCGCTATCTCGGCCGCTATCCCGAGGGCATCTTCGCTTCTGTGGCCAAGCGCAAGATCGACCTTCTCGCCCGGCGTTTTTCCGGCGACCGCGAGGTGAGCGACGAGATGCCCTATCTCACGGTATCCAACGACCGGAGCGATCCCTGCGGGCGCATCACCTTCGGCGACTATGCGCAGGATCGTCGTCTTTCCGATGTCTACAAGGACGGCCAGCTGGTGCTGATCGACGTCCGCTTCTGGTATCCGCCGGAAGGCTGCGGTTATCTCTCCTACTTCACCACGGTCTATTCGCATGAGCGGCTGCGCAACGTCATCACCGCGGCCAGCATTCCCGAGCGGCGCATCTATGTCGCGAGCCGGGACGATCTCAGCCCCAGCGAGGAGCGCGCGATCTATGACTATTTCGACGAGGACCGCCGTGGTTACGCGCAGTCCCTGATGTTCCGCGCGATCAACGAGGAGCGCCGCCACAGCCTCGGCGTCGCCCTCAAGACGCCTGATGACAATGCCCGCGAGTATGTCGACGAGGTGGAATGCGGCGACGGGTGCCTGCGCGTGCGCGGCCTCGTGCGTTTCCGCGACAATAGCGTGCGCGCGCTGGAGGACTACGAGTTCGACTTCGTCGACGTGCGCCGCCTCGGGCTCTACGACAAGTACCGCGCCGCGCTGCGCGATTTCCCGGACGAGCAGCACGCGTCAAGCGACACGGCCGGCCACGACACGAAGACGGACGGCTATGCCGCGGAGGCCAGCCAAGAGACGAAGACGGATGCCTATGGCGAAACCGCTGCCGCCGGCCACGACGACGGCTACGGCAAGGACGCCGATCCCTACCGCGCCGCGCGCACGGTCGGCGGTTGGGAGATCGCCGCGGATTTCTCCGGCGACCGCCGCTTCCTGAACTGCCGCGCCACCCGCAGCGGCGAGGGCGGCCGCCACGCCGCCTTCCGCTGGTACGACGACGGCCATGTCACCTTCGGCTTCCAGGACACGGCCTACGACTACCGCGACGACTACACGAACGATGCGACATACTGGATCGACGACGGTGCAGGCTACGACGTCAAGGGCAAGGCCTATGGCGGCCAGGAGATCGCCTACGACCTCGGTCGCGACGGCGGGGTGATCGACGCGCTGAAGCGCGGCAACCACATCCGCATCGGCGACGTGCGCACGAGCCTGAAGGGATCGAGCGCCATGCTGAGCGATTTGCAGGCCTGCGTGGCGGCGTTCCGGTAGGGGCGAAGCTGCAACCGCCCCTCATCCGCCTGCCGGCACCTTCTCCCCGCAAGCGGGGAGAAGGGATTTGCTGCACTGGTTTCCCACCAGGAGGAGATGGTCGAATGCAGGAAAGCCTCACGGCTTGCTTCCTTCTCCCCGCCTGCGGGGAGAAGGTCGCGGCAGCGGGATGAGGGGCTAAACCTCCGCCTGCGGGTCGCCGTCACATCTTCCCCGCCACCTTGATCGCGAAGGCATATTCGAAGGCGATTTCCTCCAGGCGCTGGAAGCGGCCCGAGGCGCCGCCGTGGCCGGCGCCCATATTGGTCTTGAGGAGGATCGGTTCGTCGCCGGTGGTCCTTTCGCGCAGCCGGGCGACCCATTTGGTCGGCTCCCAATAGGTGACGCGCGGGTCGGTGAGGCCGGAGAGCGCGAGGATGGCGGGGTAGGCCTTGGCCTCGACGTTGTCGTAGGGCGAGTAGCTGGCCATCAACTGGTAGAAGTCCTTGCTCTCGATCGGGTTGCCCCATTCGGGCCATTCCGGCGGGGTGAGCGGCAAGGTGTCGTCCAGCATGGTGTTGAGCACATCGACGAAGGGCACGGCGGCGATGATGCCGCCGAACTTTTCCGGCGCCATGTTGGCGATCGCGCCCATCAGCATGCCGCCGGCCGAGCCGCCCTCGGCGACGATGTTCGCGTAGGACGTGAACTTCTCCTGATTCAGATAGTCGGCTGCGGCGACGAAGTCCTTGAAGGTGTTGGTCTTCTTGTCCATCTTGCCGTTTTCGTACCAAGCGAAACCCTTGTCCTTGCCGCCGCGGATATGGGCGATGGCGTAGACGAAGCCACGATCGACCAGCGACAGGCAATTGGTGTTGAAGGACGCCGGGATGGTGATGCCGTAGGCGCCGTAGCCGTAGAGCAGGCAGGGCGCAGAACCGTCGAGGGGCGTGTCCTTGCGGTAGAGCAGGGTGACCGGCACCGTCTCGCCATCCCAGGCGGGGGCGAAGACGCGGCGGGTGACATAGTCGTCGATCGTGTGGCCGGAGGGCACTTCCTGCGTCTTCAGAAGCGTGCGCTCGCGCGTCGCCATGTTGTAGTCGAAGAGCTGCGAGGGCGTCGTCATCGAGGAATAGGAGAAGCGGATGACGTCAGTGTCGTATTCCGCCGCGCCCGAAAGGCCGAGCGAATAGGCTTCTTCCGCGAAGGCGATGGCGTGTTCCTCGCCGCTTTCCCGGTCGCGCACGATGATGCGCGGCAGGCCTTCATGGCGCTCCAGCCAGACGAGGTGGCGGGCAAAGGCCATGTGGTTGAGGATCAGCGTGCCCGGGCGATGCGGCACGACCTCCGTCCAGTTCTCGCGGCCCGGCGCCGTCACCGGCGTTTGGCAGATCTTGAAGTCCTTGGCGCCGTCGGCATTGGTAAGGATGTAGAAGACGTCGCCGCCTTCCGTCATCGAATATTCAAGGCCCACTTGGCGCGGAGCGACGAGGACCGGGGTCGCAAGTAGGTCCTTGGTGGAGAGCAGGCGGTATTCGCTCGTCTCGTGGTCGTGGATGTCGATATAGATGAAGTCGTCGATCAGCGAGCCGCCGACCGACATGAAGAAGCCGGCATCCTTCTCCTCATAGACGAGGCGGTCGTTTTCCTGCCGCTCCCCGAGGATGTGGTGGAAGATTTTCGACGGACGGTGGTTCTCGTCGAGCGCGGTGTAGAAGAAGCTCTTCGCATCCGGCGCCCAGACGCCGTCGCCGCCGGTATTGACGAGGTCGTCGCCGCGGTCCTCGCCGGTCGCAAGGTCGCGCACCTTCAGCGTGAAGTATTCCGAGCCCTTGTCGTCATAGCCCCAGATGCCGAGCGAGTGGTCGGTGGAATGGCCGATGCCGGCAAGGCGGAAGTACTGCTTGCCTGCCGCCTCCTTGTCACCGTCGAGCAGGATGGTGCGTTCGCCGCCGTCGCGCGGTTCGCGGAAGTAACGCGGCTGCTCGCCGCCGGTGACATAGGCCGTGCCATAGGCGAAGGGACCGTCCTTGACGGGCACCGAGCTGTCGTCCTCCTTGATACGGCCGCGCATCTCGGCAAACAGGGTCTTCTGCAGCGCCTCGGTGTCGGCCATCGCAGCCGTCATATAGGCGTTCTCCGCCTCCAGATGCGTGCGGATCTCCGGCTGGAGAATCGAGGGATCCTTGAACATCGCCTGCCAGTTCTCGTCGCGGAACCAGGCGTAGTCGTCGGTGCGGGTGATGCCGTGGCGGGTATCGGCGACCGGCTTCTTGGCGGCGACGGGGGCGGCGGGCAGATTTTTGAAGACGGGCAAGATTTCACTCCGGCAAATCGGTAGGCGGGATCAGAGAGATAGAGAGCCCTGCGGCCTGCATCAAGCGTTCAGCCTACCCGACGGGCGAAAAGCCGGTCGTGCAACACCATGCCGGCCACCATGCAGGCAACGAAGAGGAGAGGTTCCGGCCGGCCGAGCGAAAGGGCGGCCAGCGCCGGGCCGGGGCAGAAGCCGCCGAGCCCCCAGCCGAGGCCGAACAGCGCCGAGCCGAGGATAAGCCTCCGGTCGACGGGGTGGGTATCGGGCAGGTGGAAGCCGTCCGAGAAGGCCGGGCGCGGCAGGCGGCGGATGAGGGCGAGGCCGAGCGCCATGACGGCGACGGCGCCGCCGAGCACGAAGGCAAGGCTCGGATCCCAGTCGCCAGCAAGGTCGAGGAAGCCTTGCACGCGCGCCGGGTCCAGCATGCCGGACAGGGCAAGGCCGAGGCCGAAGAGCGCGCCGCAGGCGAGCGCCGACAGGATTTGCGGGACGGGGCGGGTCACAGGCCGAAACTCCGCAGGAGCGCGACGGCGAAAACACCGGCAACGAGGAAGCTGGCGACGGCGGCGAAGGAGCGTGGCGAAAGCCGGGCAAGGCCGACGACGCCATGACCGCTGGTGCAGCCGGAGCCCATGCGCGTGCCGAAGCCGACAAGGAGGCCCGCGGCGGCGATGAGCGGCAACGGCATTGCGATGGTGACGGCCGGCCAGCCGCCGGCAAAGCCGCGATAGAGGATGGGGCCGAGGAGGAGGCCGGCGACGAAGGCGGCGTTGACCGCGACGTTGCTCCCCTGGGTGAGCCGGCCGAGGATGCCGCTGATGCCGGCGACCCGGCCGTTGAGGGCGAGCAGCAGCGCGGCGGCAAGGCCGATCATCATGCCGCCGAGAAGGGAGGGGAGGTAGTCGGTCATGGATTGTCCTCGTCCGTACAGAAGATCGTGTAGAGCGCGCCGACGAGCCTTGCGGCCTTTTCGGCGGTGAGGCGGTAGAAGATCTGCTTGCCTTCCCGGCGGGTCTCGACGATGCCGGCCTCACGCAGGACGTTGAGCTGTTGGGAGAGCGTCGGCTGGTGGATGCCGAGCCGGCGTTCGAGGTCGCCGACGGAGAATTCGCCCTCGACGAGGGTGCAGACCAGCATCAGCCGGGCCGGATGGGCGAGCGTCTTCAGGAGGCCGGCGACCTCGGCCGCCCGCGCCTCCATGGCCTGCGGCGGCATTGTCGCCTTGCCGCCGGGCGGTGTCGTCACGCTCAAGGGGCACGTCCTTCCAGCCGTTGCTTTCAACATTATACACTTTCATATAATGTATAATGTTTATTGGCAAGCGGGACTGTGACGGTGCGACGGTTTGTCAGCCGGGCAGGCTGCGCCGGGCCTTGCGCTTGGCGGGGCGCAGCTCGTCGGCGATGGTCATGCCGATGATGGACAGAGGCAGCGCCAGCATGGCGCCGGCCGCGCCCCACATCCAGGTCCAGAAGATGATGGCGGTGAAGATGATGAAAGCGTTGACCTCCAGCCGCTTGCCCATCACGGCCGGCATGATGAGGTTTTCCATGGCAAGGTGCACGACGAAGAAGGCGAGGGCCGGCAGGAGGCCCATCATCAGCGTCTCGTGGGTGAGCAGGCCGGCGGTGGCGAGCGCGATGGTCATCAGCGTCACGCCGAGGAAGGGCACGAAGGAGGAGAGGAAGGCGAAGAGCCCCCAGAGCACGGGCATGGCGAGCCCGCCGCCCCAGGTGATGAGCGCGGTGACGACGCCGAGCGCGCCGTAGACCAGCGCGGCGGTGGCGAAATAATAGCCGAGCGCGCTGTCGATGGCGTTCATTACGCGGATGGCGGCAAGCCGCTGGCCGCGGCGCGGGAAGGCCATGATCAGCATCTGGCGCAGTTTCAGCCGGGCCGAGAGGAAGAGCACCAGCGCGGCGAAGAAGATCATGCCCTGCAGGAGGGCGGGGGTGAGGCTGGCCGAGAGGATGCCGAGGATGCTGCCGGTGTTTTCCAGCACCTTTTCCATCGACATCTGGCCGCTCTCGAAGGTCTGCGGGCTGATGTTCAGCCAGCCGAGGCGGGAGAACAGCGGTGTGATGCGGTCATAGGCCCCGCGCACCAGATCGGGGGCGTTTGCGGCAAGCTGCGTGATCGGATCGGCAAGCATGCCGGCGATGAAGAAGACGCCCACTCCGAAGGCGCCGGCCAGCAGCAGCGCGGTCGGGAGCGGCGGAATGCCGAGATCGGTCAGCTTTTCCGCGGCCACGCCGAAGATCAGGCCGGTGACGACCGCCAGCGACAGCGGAATGAGGATCGGCGCCATGAGATAGACGACGGCCATGGCCATGATGACGAAGATGCCGATGGCGGCCCAGGCCGCGGCGATGTCCAGCCCGTAGCGGCGTGGCGCGTCCTGCGAAAGGTCCTTTTCCATGTCGAGGCTGCCCCGCAAGAGCCGCCGTTCCGCCGGTTTTCCCGAAATGTCGTGCATGGCATAGCCCTTCTTTGGCGCCAAAAACGCGCGAAGCGTGCGGAAGTTCCGCCGCTTGTGGCCTGAAACCTGCGGTGGGTTGCCAGCGCCGCGAAATCGACATATTGCCCGTTAACCCCGAATTAAGGTGTCGGTAATGACGCCACGAAGAGGAGGCCGACAGTTGAAACGGCAGGCAGGCGGGCTTTTTATCGCCCTTTGCACTCTGGCGCTCGCGCCGCTCTGTTCATCCCCCGCGCTGGCGATCGATGCCCGCGTGCGCAGCCAGCTTCAGAAGCTGACGCCGGAAGAGCGGCTGGAGCAGCGCTGCGACATCGAGGCGATGGACAAGATCAGCGGCGACAAGGGCGGCTTTCGCCCGGACAAGGTGATCGCCTATGCCTTCGGCGATCCCAAGCTCGACGGTACCACGATCAAGACGAAGGGCGCCGTCTTCCGCAGCGGTGGCGAATGGTATCGCCTGTCCTACAAATGCGAGGCGAGCGCCGACCGGCTGGAGGTCAATGCCTTCAAGTACCACATCGGCGACGTGGTGCCGCACGAGGACTGGGCCGCGCATTATCTCTACGATTGAGGCCGTGGGGCGTCTTATAGCGACGCCCGATACCACCCTCTGCCCAGCAGGGCAGAGGGTGGATGCTCCAACCCTCCACCTTGGCGCGCGTCGGCTCAGGCCGAGAGCTTGAGGCCAATGCCCCAGGGATCGACGAGCGAGACTGTGTCGCCCTCGCGCGTCGTCGCGATCGACAATTCATCCAGCTTTTTCAGTGCCGTTTCCAGCTTCGCCGGATCGTTGAAGCGGATCGTGTAGTCGGAAAGGCCCGTCATGCCCGTCTGGCGCTTCGGCTGGCCACGGGAGTTCCACACATTGGCGGCGACATGGTGGTGGTACTTGCCTGTCGCGAAGAAGCTGGCGCCGGGATAGCTCGCCATGATGTCGAGGCCGAGCACATCGCGGAAGAAGGCATCCGCCTCCGGGATGTCGGAGACCTGGAGATGGATGTGGCCGATCGCCGTGCCGTTTTCCTGGCCCGTCCAGCCGTCCTTCGGCGCTTCGTCATAAAGAGCCTGCAGGTCGAGCCGGTTCGTCGCCATCTTGACCTTGCCGTCGGGCACATAGGTCCATTCGGCGCGGTCGCGGTCGCGATAGATCTCGATGCCGTTGCCTTCCGGATCGTCGAGATAGATCGCCTCGCTGACGAGGTGGTCGGAAGCGCCGGTGAGCGGCACGTTGTTATGCGCGGCATGGGCGAGCCAGCGGCCGAGTTCCCGGCGGTTGGGCACGAGGAAGGCGGTGTGGAAGAGGCCCGGCGCATTGCGCGGCGCGCGCGCGGCATTGCTGCCCGTCGTCAGCGTCAGGAGCGGCCGGCCCGCAACGCCGAGCGTTTCGCCAGAAGCCGATGTGTCCAGCACCGAAAGCCCCATCACCTTCTGGTAGAAGGCCGAGAGCATCGGCAGGTCGATCACCGTCAGGTGCGAATGATCGACGAAGGCAGGCATGTCGATGGCGTGGCTGTTCATATCGTTCATCGGGGCGGTCTCCGCGCGACTGGGGCCGGCCCTGGTGGCGGCGATGCCCGCGGCGGCGGCGCCGAGGAATGTCCGTCTGTCGAGGTCCGTCATGGTTTTATCCCTGTTTCGGTTTCCCTTGGAAACCGTTCTGTCGTGGGGGAATATGGCGGAGCGGCGGCGTTCACGAAAGGTGGTGTTTCGGCGATTTACTGTCAATGCAGCGTTGACGGTGCCGGTTCGGGAACTTGATTCCGATCAATGTCGTTTCTCAGGCGCGATGCCATTTTCAGTGCATGATCGCAGATGAAAGGAGATCGGTACCGTGACGGACCTGGCGCAGTACAAGGACATTCTGGAGGCCCGCAAGCGCGAGCTCTACAGCCGCCTGAACAGGATCGAGAAGGATCTCGACACGCTGAAGAGCGGCGACAGCGCCGACCGCGCCATCGAGCGGGAGAACGACGAGGTGCTGGAGGAATTCGGCACGACCGGTCTCAAGGAACTGGGCGCCATCGACGCCGCGCTCGACCGCATCGCCGCCGGCACCTTCGGACGGTGTGCCAAGTGCGGCGCGCCGATCTCCGCGGCCCGCCTCGCCGCCGTGCCCCATGCCGCGCTCTGCGAGGAGTGCATCGCGCAGCAATAGCGCTTGCCGCGGGAGGGGTCTCGGGTTTGGGTCGAGCATTCGTCTCACGCGGCAAACTTTTGTGATCCGGCCACACTCTTGCCCCTGGCTTCCAAACGCGCCACCTATGTCTTCACAGACAAGGCAGGATCGGCCGTGATGGAGATCAAGGGCGTCAAATGGAACTATGATCGGGGCGAGGTGATCGCCGACGGCATCGTGCATGGTGTCGGCGTCGTGCTCGCGCTGATCGGCGTGACGGCGCTGATCTTCTATGCCACCGTCTGGGCGACGAGCGGGCAACTGGCGGCCGCCTGGGTTTACGGCGTCGGGCTCGTCGCTGCGCTCGCCACCTCCTTCGCCTACAATCTCTGGCCGGTCTCGACGGTCAAATGGCACCTGCGCCGCTTCGACCATGCCGCGATCTTCGTGCTGATCGCCGCCACCTATACGCCCTTCCTGCAGCGCGGCATCGACGAGCCGCTGCTCGCCGGCATGCTCGTCGGCATCTGGCTGATGGCGGCGGCGGGCGTGGCGCTGAAATTCCTCCTGCCCGGCCGCTACGACCGGCTGGCGATCCTCATCTATCTCGCCATGGGCTGGAGCGGTGTGCTTGCCGCCGGGCCGCTGACGACACACCTCTCCACCGCCACGCTGACGCTCATCGTTGCCGGCGGCGTGCTCTATTCGGTGGGTGTCATCTTCCATGTCTGGGAGAAGCTGCGCTTCCAGAACGCCATCTGGCACGGCTTCGTCGTCGCCGCGGCCGCCGTGCATTATTCGGCAGTGCTGACCAGCGTCGTTTCGGGTGTCTGACGGCGTGTTTCGCCGCTATTGCGCCGGCGGGGCGGTGCCCTGTGCGCTCGTGCAGCCCTCGGCCGGCCGCAGCGATTTCACCAGCTTGCCGATGAGGGGCGACATCTCCGCCTTCATCGATTGCGGATATTCCAGCACGAAGGAGGCGGCCACCTCGTCGCAAAGTGCGATGATGCGGTGATAGAGGATGGAATCGACAAGCGTGCCGGAAAGGCTTGCCCAGCCGGCCGCCTGCCGTTCGTAGCTGAGATCCAAGCCCTCCCGCAGATAGGCCATGCGCCGGCTGGCGACCTCGTCCGCGAACGACCCGATCACCAGATGGTTCGCCCAGACGGAGAGCTTGGCCTCGCCATTGGCATAGGTCCGCCCGTCGCCATTGTCGGCCTCCTGCACGAGCGTGAAGCCGGGCGGGACGTCCACCGCAAAACCGAAGCGGGCGTTGGCATAGGGCTCCCAGCCCTGGGCGAAGGCGGCGGCGGGGAGGGTGAAGAAAAGAAGGAAGAGAAAACGTTGCACGATGGGCTACTCGTTGATGGCGTCCCCTGGGGAACGGACAAAGGCGGGCGTTTCTTCACCCTTCAAGCGCTGCTGAAATCCGCGAAGCGATTCCGTTTCAAGGAATTGTGCAGCGCTTTTAAACTGTTACAGCATCCTTCGCGCGTCAAGTTTGCGGCGCCGCGCCACAAAGCAGGCTGGACAGCTTTCCCGCTCCTCCTGTATGGCAGGAGGCAAAACCGGGGGGAACCATGGACATCACGATACGCGACGCCGTGGAGGCGGATCTTCCCGGCATCATGGACATCTACAACGATGCCGTCGCCAACACGACGGCGATCTGGAACGAGGCCACCGTTGACCTCGAAAACCGCAAGGCCTGGTTCTCCGCCCGCCGCGAGCGCGGGTTCCCGGTGCTCGTCGCCATGCGGGGCAAGCAGGTGATCGGTTACGCCTCCTATGGCGACTGGCGGGCCTTCGACGGTTATCGCCACACGGTCGAGCATTCCGTCTATGTGCGCGGCGATTCCCGCGGCACCGGCACGGGCAAGCGCCTGCTCAAGGCGCTGATCGACCGGGCGAGTTTCAACGGCATCCATGTGATGATCGCCGGCATCGAGGCGGAGAATGCCGCCTCGATCAAGCTGCACGAAAAGCTCGGCTTCCGCGTGGTCGGCCGGTTCAGCGAGGTCGGCATCAAGTTCGGCCGCTGGCTGGACCTGACCTGCATGGAACTCAAGGTTCCCAAGCGGTAGGCCCGGCCCGCGGCCGCCTTTCCATACGCCTCAGTCCGGATCGAAGCTGAGGGCCACGCCGTTCATGCAGAAGCGCAGGCCCGTCGGCGGCGGACCGTCCGGGAAGACGTGGCCGAGATGCGCGTCGCAGTCCGAACACCGGATTTCCGTGCGCGTCATGCCGTAGGAATAGTCGGAATGGTCCGCCACGGCGCCGGGCTCGATCGGCTGGTAGAAGCTCGGCCAGCCGGTGCCGGAATTGAACTTCGCCTCCGAGCGGTAGAGTGGCCTGTCGCAGCAGATGCAGTGATAGGTGCCTTTCTTGGAAAGGTCGAAGTCGGGGCTGGAAAAGGCACGCTCCGTGCCGTGTTCGCGCGTGATGCGGAACTGTTCCGGTGTGAGGATCTCCCGCCACTCGTCCTTCGTCTTGTTGACCTTCAGTGTCTTCGTGTCGCTCATCGCGTCCTCCTGTCGGAACCATAGATAGGGTGCCGGGGGCGGCAAGACAATCTTTGGCGGTATCCTGATGGAGAGCTGGCAAACACATCGTTTGCGGCGTAAAGTAATACGCACTTTCACGACGGTATTACCGAGGGTTCATGAGCACGACGGTGACGAGCAAGGGGCAGGTGACGATCCCGAAGGCCGTGCGGGACTTCCTTGGCATCGGCCCCGGTAGCCGGGTCGAGTTCCGCCGGGTCGGGGATGGCAGCATCGTCGTCGTGCCCCTGGACGATGCCCGGCCGAAAAGCCGATTTGCGCACTTGCGCGGCCAGGCCGGTCAGGGAATGACGACGGACGAGATCATGGCACTGACGCGCGGCGACGATTGAGCATGTTCCTGGTCGACACGAATGTCCTGCTCGACCTCGTGACGGAAGATCCGGTCTGGGCTGCGTGGTCGCAGGCCGAGCTTGAGGCCGCCGCATTGCTTGGTCCCCTCGCGATCAACGATGTCGTCTATGCCGAGCTTTCCGTGCGCTACCGGGATATTGCCGATCTCGATGCGATGGTCGCGCTGGCGGAGCTGGAGCCCTTGCCCATGCCGCGGCAGGCCCTTTTCCTTGCGGGAAAGGCCTTCCAGGCCTATCGCCGGACCGGCGGCAACCGCGTGAGCGTGCTGCCGGATTTCTTCATCGGCGCCCATGCCGCGGTTGCCGGCCTGACCTTGATCACACGGGACGCCGGGCGATACCGGACTTACTTCCCGAGCCTTGCCTTGCATACGCCTGATCCGCCTGAAGGTGGGTAAAACGTCGCAGGTTTGCCGTTCAAGGGTGGTGATTTTCGTCATACCGACGTAGAACCGGCGATCTGAAAAAACACGGCAAGACGGGTGGAGCCCGCGGATGAGGGAGACGGAATGATTCCAGACACGATGGGCTTGACCTTCCTCGCCTTCTGTCTGCCGTTTCTCGGCGCGCTCATCGCGCCGGCGCTCACGCGGCTTCTCGGACACCATGCCGCCTGGCCCCTGGCGCTGGTGCCGGCCGCCGTCTTCCTCCATTTTCTCGGCTTCAACGCGGAAGTGTCGCGCGGCGAGATCGTCACGGGCGGCTATGCCTGGGTGCCGTCCTACAATGTCAGCTTCTCCTGGCTGATCGACGGCCTGTCGCTCGCCTTCCTGCTGCTGATTTCCGGCATCGGCACGCTGATCGTGCTCTATGCGGGCGGTTACCTGAAGGGACATCCGCATCAGGGGCGATTCTTCTCCTTCATCCTGATGTTCATGGGTGCGATGCTCGGCCTCGTCGCCTCCGACAGTTTCCTGATGCTCTTCGTCTTCTGGGAGCTGACCTCGATCACCTCCTTCCTCCTGATCGGCTTCGACCATGCGCGGGAAGCCTCGCGCCGCGCCGCGCTGCAGGCGCTGGTCGTCACCGGCGGGGGCGGGCTTTTCCTTCTGGCGGGACTGCTGCTCCTGTGGAACGTCACGGACGTCACGCAGCTGTCGCTGCTGATGTCCTTTGGCGCGGAGGTGCGGACGAGCCCGTTCTACCTGCCGCTGCTTTTCCTCATTCTCGGCGGCGCCTTCACCAAGTCGGCGCAGTTCCCGTTCCATTTCTGGCTGCCGAACGCCATGGAAGCGCCGACGCCCGTCTCGGCCTATCTGCATTCCGCGACCATGGTGAAGGCCGGCGTCTATCTCCTGATGCGGCTCAATCCCGTGATGGGCGACACGGTCGCCTGGGAGACGATCCTGCCGGCCTTCGGCGGGCTGACGCTGCTCGTCGGCGCGGTGCTCGCCATCCGCCAGACGGATCTCAAGCTGATGCTGGCCTATACGACGGTCGCCTCGCTTGGCCTTCTCGTGATGCTGACCGGCTTCGGCTCGGACCATGCGGTGGCCGCCGCTGCGCTTTATCTCGTCGCCCATTCGCTCTTCAAGGGCGCGCTCTTCATGGTCGCCGGGCTCATCGACCACGAGACGGGCACGCGCGACATCACGAAACTGGGCGGGCTCAAGCGGGCGATGCCCGTCACCTTCCTCGCCGCGCTGCTTGCCGCGCTCTCCATGGCCGGCCTGCCGCCCTTTTTCGGCTTCCTTGCCAAGGAAGAGATCTATGTGGCGCTCGCCGGCGGCAACCTGCGCCAGATCGCCTTCACCGCCGCGGCCATCATCGGCAACGGCCTGATGTTCGCCGTCGCCTTCGCCGTGGCGCTGAAGCCGTTCCTCGGCGCGCCGGTCGAGACGCCGAAACATGCGCATGAAGGACCGGCCCTCCTTTGGATCGGTCCCATGCTGCTCGCCGTCATGGGGCTGGTCGTCGGCGTCTTCTCCGCGATCACCCATGCCGTGCTGACCTCGCCGCTTGCCTCCGCCATTGCCGGAAAGCAGGAGACGGTCACCATCTCGGCCGTGCCGCATCTCAGCCTCGCACTGGCGCTGTCCGCCGTCACCGTTGCCTTCGGCATTGCCGTCTTCCTCTTCCTCGACAAGGCGCGCGCGATGGCGAACCGGCTGGTCGAGGACATCGGCTGGGGACCGGACCGCGGCTTCGACCAGGCGATGACCGGCCTCGTGCGCGCCGCCACGACGGTCACCCGGCTCGTCCAGCCCGGCCGCATGGAAATCTACATGACGGCGACCTTCGCCGTGATTGCGCTCGCGCTGCTCGTGCCGCCGGCGGTCTATGGCGAATGGCCGCGCCTGCCGGTCTGGCCGGCCGACATGCCGTTCCACGAGCTGGCGGTCATGGTGCTCGCCGTCGTCGGCCTCTGCGCCGTCTTGACGGCGAGCAATCGCCTGACGGCCATCGTCGCGCTCGGCATCCAGGGCTTTTGCGTCGCCATGCTCTTCCTGCTCTTCGGCGCGCCGGATCTCGCCTTCGTGCAGTTCATGATCGAGACGCTGTCGGTCGTCATTCTCGCCCTTGTCATGACACGATTGAAGCTGACACCGCGTGACCACCGGCCGCTGAGGGAGAAGATCCCGGATGCCGTGATCGCCATCGCCTGCGGGCTCGGCTTCTCGCTCTATCTCCTGAAGGTCACGCAGGGCCGCTTCGACACGGCGCTCACCGATTTCTTCAACCTCTATTCCAAGACGATCGCCCACGGTGCCAATGTGGTGAATGTCATCATCGTCGATTTCCGCGGCACGGACACGCTGGGCGAGATCGCCGTCGTTATGGTGACGGGCCTGGCGATCCTGTCGATCATCCGCATCCGCAAGGGTGGCAAGGCGGGAGGCAAGGCATGAACACGCTCATCTTCCGCACCGTCGCGCCGTTCCTCACCGCGCTGATGGTGCTGTTCTCGATCTTCGTCTTGCTGCGCGGCCACAACGAACCCGGCGGCGGCTTCACGGGCGGGCTGATCGCGGTCTCCGCGCTTGCGATCTTCGGCATCGCCAACGGCATTGCCGCCGTGCGCAAGGCCCTGTGGTTCCACCCGATGGCGATCTCGGCCTTCGGCCTCTTCATCGCGGCGGTCGCCGGCCTTATGTCGATCTTCTTTGCCGTCCCCTTCATGACCGGGCTCTGGGTCTATCCCGTCATCCTCGGCGTCGAGATCCCGCTCTCCAGCGTTATGCTGTTCGATACCGGCGTCTATCTCGTGGTGGTGGGGGCAATCACCTCCATCGCGCTGGCGCTCGAGACGGAGGACGTGTGATGGAAGTGCCCTTCGTCCTCCTCATCGGCCTGTTCTTCGCCGCCGCCGTCTATCTGATGCTGTCGAAGTTCCTGGTGCGCGTGCTGCTCGGCGTCGTGTTGCTCGGCAATGCGGTGAACCTGCTGCTCTTCACCAATGGCCGCATTCTGCGCGAGGTGCCGCCGATTATCCCCGCCGGCCACGACGTGCCGCAGACGCTCACCGCCAATCCGCTGCCGCAGGCCCTCATCCTGACGGCGATCGTCATTTCCTTTTCCTTCTTCGCCTTCCTGCTGGTGCTCGTCTACCGCGCCTACCAGGACCTCGGTACCGACAACGGTAACGAGATGCGCCTGGCGGAGCCGGAGAACGATCCCCTCCCGCCGACCGGCTACTGACAGGAACCGCCCCGCCAATGGCCGCTACGCCTACCGATCTCTCCGCAGCCCTCGTCATGACCCCGGTCGCAACCCTCGACTGGCTGGTCGTCCTGCCGCCCGTCTGGTGCATTCTGGCCGGCGCGGTGCTGCTGATGGCCCGCAAGTCGCTACACCTGCAGGGCTTCCTTGCCGTTCCCGCACTGGCCGTGCTGGTGCTGCTCGATGCGCTGCTGCTCGGCCATGTCCTGGCGAACGGCCCCGTGACGATGGTGATGGGCCGCTGGCTGCCGCCGTTCGGCATCGCGTTCACGGCGGACCTGACAGGCGTGCTCTTTGCCCTCGTGGGCGCCGTCGTGGCGCTTGCGGGCGCCGTGCACGCACTCGGCGATATCGACGGCAGCGGCCTGCGCTACGGCTTCTATCCCTTCCTGCTCCTGCTGATGGCCGGCGTTTCCGGCGCGTTTCTGACCGGCGACATCTTCAACCTCTATGTCTGGTTCGAGGTGCTGCTGATCTCGTCCTTCGGTCTCCTCACGCTCGGCTCGGAGCCACGGCAGATCGACGGCGCGATCAAATACGCCTTCCTGAACCTCATCGCGACGACGCTGTTCCTCGTCACCACGGGCTATCTCTATGGTATCTTCGGCACGCTCAACATGGCCGACATTGCCACGAAGGCGGCGGCGGGCCGCGCCGAGCTGCCGCTGATGACGCTCGCCATGCTCTATCTCACGGCCTTCGGCATGAAGGCCGCGGCCTTTCCGGTGAATTTCTGGCTGCCGGCCTCCTACCACACGCCGCGCGTCGTGGTGTCGGCGCTGTTCGCCGGCCTGCTCACCAAGGTCGGCATCTATGCGCTGCTGCGCACGCTGATCATGCTCTTTCCCGTCGAGCGGGAGGAACTGAGCTTCGTCATCGCGCTGGCGGGCGCCGCCACCATGATCCTCGGGGCGCTCGGCGCGCTCGGGCAGAGCGACATCCGCCGGCTGCTTGGCTATCTCGTCATCTCGGGCATCGGCGTCATGCTGGCCGGTCTGTCGCTCGGCAGCCCCGGCGGCACGGGTGGGGCGATCTTCTATGCGCTGCACTCCATGGTCGTGATGACGGCGCTCTACATGGCTGCGGGCCTTGCCGGGCGGCTTGCCGGCTCGTTCGATCTCGCCCGTCTCGGCGGGCTCTACACGCGCTCGGCGCTGTTTGCCGCCCTGTCGCTGGTGCTGTTCTTCGCGGTGTCCGGCCTGCCGCCGTTCTCCGGCTTCTGGCCGAAGGTCATGGTGGCGAAGGCGGCGATGGATATCGGTGCCTGGTGGCTGGCGGCGGTGGTCTTCCTCACCGGTTTCCTGACGACCATCGCAGTCGGCCGCGTCTTCCTTCTGGCCTACTGGCGGCCGGCGGGCGGCGCGCTGGCGGATGAGGCCATTCCGGCAAGCGCGCTGCTGCCGCTTGCCGCGCTCACCGCGCTGACGGTGGTCTTCGGCCTCTTTCCCGAGGCGCTGCTCTCCACCATCCAGCTGGCCGCGCAGGGGCTGGCCGATCCGCGGGCCTATATCGGCTCGGTCTTTCCGGGGGGGAACTGACATGCGGCCCGCCTTCACCATCGCCCTCCTGGCACTGTTATGGCTCGCCGTCTCCGGCAGCTTCACCTTTCCCAATCTCCTGCTCGGCCTTGTCGCCGGTGCGCTGTCGCTTGCGCTGATCCGCGACCACATCCAGCCGGACGGACGGCGCATCCGGCCGCTCAAGCTGCTGTCGCTCGTCCTCCTGTTCATCAAGGAGCTGGCGCTCTCCGCCTGGAAGGTGGCGGTGCTGGTGGCGAGCCCGAAAATGGCGTTGAAACCTGGCATCTTCGCCTTTCCGCTGACAGTCGACCGGGATTTCGAGATCACGCTGCTTGCCAACCTCATCACGCTGACGCCGGGCACGCTTTCCGTCGATGTTTCCGCCGACCGCAAGGTGCTCTATGTGCACGCGCTCGACTGCTCCGATCCCGTCGGCACCCGGCGGGACATCGCCGATGGTTTTGAGAAGAAGATCCTGGAGGCCTTCCGCTGATGGGCGCCGAAACCGTCATCTCCGCCGCTGCGACCATCGCGCTCTTCCTGATGTGCGCGGCCTTCTTCCTGACGGCCTACCGGGTCGTCAAGGGACCGACATTGCCGGACCGCATCGTCGCGCTCGACATGCTGGTGGCCATCGCCATCGGCTTCATCGCCGTCCTCGCCATCAAGACCGGCTTCAACCTCTATATCGACATCGCCATCGCGCTTGGCCTCGTCGGGTTCCTCGCCACCGTGGCCTTCGCGCGCTTCGTGCTGCGCCAGGGCATGGAGGCGGACGAACCGGCGGCGGGCGGCGAGAGCCCCGCCCGCAAGGGCGTGCGGCAGGGCAAGGCAACCAGGGCAAGGAGGCGGCGCTGATGCTGGATCTCGTTCTTTCCATCGTCGTCGCCGTCATGCTGGTCGCCGGCGGCATCTTCACCTTCCTGGCGGCCCTCGGCATCGTGCGCCTGCCGGATGTCTATACCCGCATGCACGCCGCCTCGAAGGCGGGAACGGTCGGCTCCGGCCTGATGCTCTTTGCCGCCGGCATCCATTCCCTCGACGCGGCGATCTTCACGCGCGCGCTCGCCGGCTTCATCTTCTTCGTGCTGACCGCGCCGATCGCCGCCCACCTCATCGCCAGGGCGGCGCACGAGGCGGGATATCGCTTCTCGCGCCATGCGGTGCTCGACGAGATGCGCGACGCGCGCGAACGCGGCAACAAGAAGCGTTGATAAAGGGTTGAGAAGCAAACCCCGAGAAATTGTACTATCCACCAATTTTTAGTGGTTTCTATTTCACCTCAAAGATTCCAATGTTATTTCTCTAAAATAATACTGGACAACGAATTGCGGAATGATATTCCAAGTGAAGTAAAGCATTCGGGTTGATTTAGCTTGCGTGCGGTTTTCCTGTTTAAGTTGAGTTCGGACCGTATTTATGCCCGCGGGGTATATGTCTCGGAAAGAGCCGGCATGTGACGCGGCGACCGCTGTAGTGGAAGTTATATCGACAGAAATGTCTGCATTTCCGCCGGCGAGCATTATTCTGCCACAGGATCGCCCGACAAAGACGCTTTACGCCGAATTCATTGTTCAGGCCGGTGGATAGGGCCATCGACCTTCGTGTTGTCCGACAGGAGAAAGAAATGACCGAAACAACCCTTGGCGCCGGCTCCAATCTGCTTGTGGAACTGACTGCCGATATCGTCGCTGCCTATGTCGGCAACCATGTCGTTCCGGTTGCAGAACTGCCGGGTCTGATCGCCGACGTGCATGCCGCACTCAACAACACGACGCAGCCCGCTGCCGCCGTGGAAGTGCCCGTCGTCGCCGAAAAGCCGAAGCCGCCGGTTCCGGTGAAGAAGTCCGTGCAGAACGATTACATCATCTGCCTGGAGGACGGCCAGAAGTTCAAGTCGCTGAAGCGCCACCTGATGACCCATTACGGCATGACCCCGGAAGAGTACCGCGAGAAGTGGGACCTGCCGGCAGATTACCCGATGGTCGCGCCCGCCTATGCCGAGGCCCGTTCGCGCCTCGCCAAGGAAATGGGCCTCGGCCAGCGCCGCAAGGGCAAGTAAGTCTCGCATCTATCTATGCGAATCGAAAGCCGGTCCCGAAAGGGGCCGGCTTTCTGCGTTTATGGCCCGTCTGGGCGCGCATCGGATCGAATGAAAAGGAAAAAATGCCTATATGGGGATATGAGGCACAGGTTATTAAAGAAATTCAATGGATGGTTGGGCGATTATGCTTCATTCGTCCTCGGTCATCCTCTAGGGTGTATGAATAAATTCCTATAAACGGAGTGGCCAGTCATGCACCAGTTCATCGTTCCCCACCGGCGGGCATCCCTCAAGACCGCATCCGGTCCTGCGCCGGAGATCAAATGCGTCGTGCCCGACGCGCCAGCACCGGTCGTGCCGGCCGGCATTGCCTGCCGCATCGTGCGCCAGCTCGTCCTGGAAATGATGGCCATGGCGGGCGACCGGGCGCTCTGGCGGCGGGACAGCCGGCGCTCCGCCTGCCATGTGCGCCAGATCGCCATGTATGTCTGCCACGTCGTGCTGCGGCTGCCCCAGGCCGATATCGGCGCCGCCTTCGGGCGCGACCGGACGACGGTCGGCCATGCCTGCAATGTGGTGGAAGACCGCCGCGACAATGCCGCCTTCGATGCCTTCGTCTCGGCGGTCGAGCGCGTCGTGCAGTCGGTCTTCGGCCCGGCGGGGATCGGCAGCCATGGGTGAGGGGGCGGTGGTGGACGATGCCGCGCTTGCAAGGCTCCTGCGCTTTCTGCTGGTGGCCGGTGGGGCAAAGGTGACAGAGGACGAAGCGCTTGCCGCCGACGGGCGCCGGCAGCCGCTTGCGCCGGCGCTTCTGGCCGAGGCGGTGCGCCGCGGGCTGGTGCGGCGTGAGGGCGACCGTGCCTTTGCGGCGGGGGAGGCGCGCGCCTATCTCAGGCGCCGGCTCTGCACGGCCGGAACACCCTTTGCCGAACAGCACCGCGACATGACCGAGGTGACGGTGCTGCGTGACGGGATGCGGGAGCGGGCGCGCGCCAACCAGCTGGAATCGCCGCTTGCGAGCCTGACACGGCTGAAGGAGAAGACGGGCGAGGCCTTCCTGCCGGAGACGGCCTTTGCCGCCGGGGAAAGGCTGCATGCGGATTTCACCCGCGGCGGCCTGCAGCCGCGGTTGACCATGGCGTGGGAGCCGCGCATCGCGGGCCGCCAGAAAGGCGAGGCGGGCACGGCGCGCGAGCTCACCGATACCGCGCTTGCCGCGCGCCTGCGGGTCGCGCGCGCCATTGCGGCGATCGGCCCGGAGCTGTCCGGCGTCGCGCTCGATGTCTGTTGCTTCATGAAGGGACTGGAGACCGTGGAGCGCGAGCGGCAATGGCCCGCCCGCTCCGCCAAACTCATGCTGCGCGCCGCCCTGATGGCGCTCGCCCGCCACTATGCCCCGCCGGTCCCGGCCGGGCGGCGGTCGCATGCCTGGGGTGCGCAAGGCTATCGGCCGGAACTGCCGGGATGAGGGGCCGCCCGCCGCGGCGTGTTGGCGGGCCGCGCGGTGCCTAGAGCATTTCCAGCCGAAGCGAAATCGCTTCGGCGTCGGATAATGCGGTAAAAACAAGAATCCAGAGCATTTCCGGTGAGCCGGAAATGCTCTAGGCCGCCACCCGTACGGCGGCTTCTTCCCGTATGCGCCGCACCATCGAGCGCAGGCCGTTGGCGCGCTGGGAGGAGAGGTGCTCGACGAGGCCGATGGCGTTGAAGGTGTCGATCGCATCGAGCGCGGCGATCTCGGAGGCGCGCTTGCCGGAATAGATGGCGAGCACGATGGCGACGAGGCCGCGCACGATGTGGGCGTCCGAATCGCCTTCGAAGGTCATCATAGGATCGGCGCCCGCATCTGCCTTGCTGACGAGCCAGACCTGGCTGGCGCAGCCCTGCACCTTGTTGGCGGCGGTGCGCTGTTCCTCCGGCAGGTCCGGCAGCGCCTTGCCCAGCTCGATCACATAGCGGTAGCGGTCCTCCCACTCCTCGAGGAAGGCGAAGTCGTCGATGATCTCTTGCAGCGTGGCCATGGTTCTTCCGTATGCGGGGACTGCCTTCATATAGGCGAGCCGGCCCGGAATTTGAACCGGAAAGCGTGCGGACAAAAAGAAACGCCGTAGGGAACGGGTCCATACGGCGGTTGCAGGGCAACGAGTGAGGCAGGCAGAAAAACGGTCACGCGAGGTCCGGGCGGGAAAAGGCGGCCTGTTCCGGACATGCGGGAAATGGGTGGCGGTATCAGCCCTTGTGGTCGGGGCGGCGGGTCGGGATGGCAACGGTGCCGGTGATGACCTCGTCGTCGGCATCGATCGTGGCAACGGCCGGAAGCGGCTGGTCGAGCGCTTCTTCGGCGGCCGGATCGGCCTTGGCGACGGCGGTGCCTTCTTCGGCGAACTGGGTGTCGAGGAACTGATAGGCGATGCGGGCGCCTTCACGGGCCCGGTGGCCGAGGGCGACGAAGGTCTCGGCGCCCTTTTCGCAGACGTCCGGCTTTTCGAGGCACATCGCCGTTACATAATGCAGCGCTTCGCTGGCGGCGGTGAACGTGTCGCCGATCTCGACCGTCGGGCCCTTTTCCAGCTTGGCGGAGGATTCCGCGTCCAGGAAGGGGAGCAGGACGAGAACCATTGAGAACCAGAACGTTCCCTTGATCAGAAACCACATCGCTTGCCATCCTCGTTATCGCCTCGGCTCTTTGCGGCCTTCGGCTTGTTTGGTCCTTGGCGAACCGTTGATGCGAGAATAGGGGCGGGAAGGAAATTCCCCTTTGAAAGAATCATTCGGGTTTTGCCCAGTTTTGATTAAAATGCGATCTATCTCGCCTTTCCCGGCACTTTAAACGCATTTGAGGCAGATTTTAGCGATCGCCGTTAAGGATCGTGGCGGGCAGCGCGGCAGCAAGGCGCCGGAATGCCGGGAGGGGCCTTTCCCGCCCTTTGCCCCAGAAGTTAATATGAACAGAAAAATGCCGCAAAATGAGGCGCTTACGCCCCGTTAACCACGCCGGACGAATGGCCGTTGGATTGCCCCGAAATGGGACTTTTGGGCCTTTTTGCCCTGCTTTCCGGCCCCGTCGTTTATTCTTTCCTTAAGTCGCCGATGCGATTTTGGGCTCACCAAAAGAACATAAACGGCAGGGTTTTGCGTTGCGCCAATTGACCACCATCGCTGACAGAATGGCAGCCCGCCTGGGCGCCGTTGCTGGCGTTGCTGGCGCACCTGCTGCCGGTCAGCGTCCGTCCGCGTCGCTGCGCGCCACCACGCTGGCACTGCTGGCGGCCGTTCCCGGCCTGCCGCTTGTCCTCTCCGCCGTCATGCCCGCCTCCGCCGCGCTGCCCGCCGGTGTGGCGCTGGCCGGTGCCGGTGCGCTGCTGGCGGCCGCGGCCGCCTCGACCTTCAAGGAAAAGCCGGCACTGCAGAAAACCTTCGCCGAGGAGCTGGCCGCCGCCGCGCCGCCGGCCGCCTCTCCTTATGATCTCTTCGCCGGCCTCGTGACGCTGCACGATGCGCGTGGCTTCGTCACGGCGGTGCACGGCCGCGACCGCGCCGACATGCTCGCCTGGATGCGCGACCCTGCCGGCCGCGGCTATCTCGACCAGATCCATGTCTCCGACCGGATCGGCTTCCTCGCGGCGATCGACCGCCTGCGCCAGGGCGGCACGCGCGAAACGGTGGACGTACGCATCGACCGCGCGCGCATCGAGGCCGATGCCGAGCAGTTCACCCATATGCGTGTGGAAATGACGGCGCTTGCCGGCGCGGACGGCGCGCTTGCTGCCGTCGTCGCCCAGTCGCGCGACATTTCCGACGAGGCGAAGCTGCGCGGCGAGAGCGCCCGCAAGGCCGCCGAGGCCGAATCGGCCAACGATGCCAAGACGCGGTTCCTTGCGGCCGTCAGCCACGAGCTGCGTACGCCGCTGAACGCCATCCTCGGCTTTTCCGACATCCTCGCCGGCGAATATTTCGGCAAGCTGCAGAACGACCGGCAGCGCGAATACGTCACGCTGATCCATCAGTCGGGCTCGCATCTCCTGTCGGTCGTCAACACGATGCTCGACGTCTCGAAGATCGAGGCGGGCCGCTACGAGCTCCTGACCGAGCCCTTCCTCGTCGCCGACAGCGTCCGGGCCTGCGAGCAGATGCTCGGCCTCCAGGCGCGCGAGAAGGGCATCAAGCTGACGAGCCGGGTGCCGCGCGCCATCGGCGAGGCCATCGCCGACCAGCGGGCGATCCAGCAGGTGCTCATCAACCTCGTCGGCAATGCGATCAAGTTCACCGACCGCGGCGGCATCGTCACCATCGATGCAGCACGCGAGGGCAGGGACCTCGTCCTGACCGTCAGCGATACCGGCATTGGCATCCCCGCCGACAAGCTGGCGCTGATCGGCCAGCCCTTCATGCAGGTGCAGAACGAATATACCCGCAAATACGAAGGCACCGGCCTCGGCCTGTCGCTGGTCAAGGGTCTCGTGGCGCTGCATGGCGGCAGCTTCGTCATCCAGAGCCGGCCGGGCGAGGGCACGGTCATCACCGTACGCGTGCCGGCGGACGGCTCGGGCGTCGCGCCGGATGGCGAGCCGCGCACCGGAACTGCATCCACCGTCGAATTTCCGCCGCGCCTTGCGGCTGTAATCGAGACGGTTTACGAGCCGTCGCGAGATGGCAAGGACACGAACGATGAACGCGCACGTCAGAAGACAGCCTGAGCGGCGGCCCCAGGGCCAGGCCCGCAAGGGCCGGTCCGGCACACGCGTGGAGCCGCGCCGGCCGAATATCGTCATCACCGGGCTCGTGGCGCTCGGCGGCCTTGCCGCGCGCCATCCGACCGTGGTGGGCGGAACCTGCGCCTTCCTCGTTGTTTTCTCCTTCGTCGCCGCCAATGCGCTGTGGTACCAGCCGGGCGGGCATCCGGCGCCGTTCCTGAAGATGCGCTCTGCCGACAATTCCCTCGGTTTCACGGCCACCCAGCCCGAACCGCACGACGTGACGACCTTCGTCATCGAGCGCGCTGAGGAGGGCGAACCCTTGCCCGAGGTCACCGACGTGACGCCGGCCGAGCGGCCCTTCGACGAGGTGGCCAAGGTCATAGAGAGCAAACCCGCCAGGACGCAGACGCAGGCGGAAGTCGAGGAGGACCCGGTCGCGGCGGCCATCATGCGGGCCGAGGCAGAAGCCGATCCAGCCGTGACCTCCGCCGTCGCACGGCCTGTGCCGAGCGATCTGGTGATGAAGATCCAGAAGGGCCTCAGCAACATCGCCTATACGGATATCGCCGTGGACGGGCTGATCGGCGAGAAGACCCGCACCGCGATCCGCCACTTCGAAAAGCACTACCGCCTGCCGGTCACCGGCGAACCGAACGAGCAGGTTCTGGCCAAGCTGAAGGACATCGGTGCGCTCTGAGCCGCGTCGTGCATGCGACCAAAGTCGTACGCCTTGACTGATACATCTACCGGTTGTTTTTAAAGGATGCGTTAACCATGTCTGCCCGATGATCCCTCGATCACCGGGAGGATTGTCGAACCATGTCCAACGCTGCCTTGCGTGAGACTGCGCATATCTGGGAAGAGGACGAGAAGCCGGCGCCAGCCGATGGGGCTGCGCTGCGGCGGGTCGTCGGGTCGCTGGCCGCCGAAGCCTCGGACCTCGGCCTGCATCTCGTCGATATTGCCGGCTCCATCCAGGACACCGCCGCCCAGTCGCGCGAGCACGCGGCACTCTTCACCCGGCTGACCCAGTCGGCGACGGCGATCGCCAGCGCCAATGGCGACATTGCCCGCTCGCTCGGCGAGACGGACCAGCTGGCCGCGAGCGCCCGCCGTGTGCTGGGCGAGCAGGCGGTGCAGCTCGACGGCTCGATCGCCGCCATCGACCACATGGTGACGGCCTCCAACGAGATCGGCACGGAAATCTCGGCCTTTTCCGGCGCGCTTGCCGATGTCGGCCGGCTGGCCGACGCCATCGGCACCATCGCCCGGCAGACGAACCTCCTGGCGCTGAACGCGGCCATCGAGGCGGCGCGTGCGGGTGAGGCGGGCAAGGGTTTTGCGGTCGTGGCGGCGGAGGTGCGGGCGCTGTCGCTCGAGACCTCCAGCACGACCGCCTCCATCCAGAAGACGCTGCAGGAACTGCGCGCCCGCATCGACCGGCTGGAGGTAGCGGGCGAGGGCGCGCGTGTTTCCGCCGAGGGCGTCAAGGTGACGGCGTCCGAGGTCCAGGGTTCCTTTGCCGGCGTCGAACAGGTCATGTCGAAGATCCTCGACAGCGCCTCGGCGCTTGCCGCGACGACGGGTGCGGTTGACCGGGAATGCAGCGATTTCGCCCGCTCGATCGGTGCGGCCTCGGCCGAGATCATCCGCTCCAACGGGACGCTGCAGGGCGCGTCCGGCAAGGTCGGCGAGGTGGTGGCGATTTCCGAGCGCATCATCCAGGCGACGGCGAGCGCGGGGATCGAGACGCCGGACAGCCCCTACATCCGCCTCGTGCAGCAACTGGCCGACAAGGTCTCGGCGCGCTTTTCGGCCGCCATCCGCAGCGGCGAGATGGGCATGGAGGCCCTGTTCGACCGGCAGTACCGGCCGATCCCTGGCACCGACCCGGTGCAGATGACGACGCGCTTCACCGATTTCACCGACCGCGTTCTGCCCGATATCCAGGAGCCGGCGGTGGCCGCGGACGGCCGCATCGCCTTCTGCGCGGCGATCGACGACCAGGGATACCTGCCGACGCACAACCGAAAATTCTCCGAAGCGCAACGGCCGGGCGATCCGGCCTGGAACACCGCCAACTGCCGCAATCGCCGGATCTTCAACGACCGGGTGGGGCTCGCCGCCGGGCGCAGCACCGAACCCTTCCTCGTGCAGACCTATCGCCGCGACATGGGTGGCGGCCAGTTCGTGCTGATGAAGGACATCTCCGCCCCCATAACCGTCAACGGCCGCCACTGGGGCGGGCTGCGGCTGGCAATCCGCGTGTGAGGCGGGGCTTTTCCCGGCGGCCCTGATGCGGGGCTCGCCAGCCTTCGCCATTGCCCCGCCGCGCCGTGCCGTGTATGCCGCGGCCATGCGCCTTCGCTCCGATATCTTCGTGTCCGCCCTGATGCGCCGCGTCTTCGCCCGCGGCGATTTTGCGGCTGTCGAGGTGAAGGGCGCGGAGGAGGCGGGGGCGGTGTTCGTGCGGCAGGTGTTCCGCGACGGGACGGAGAGCCTGTATGGGCCGGCGCCGCAGAGTGTCTTCGAGGCCGAGGAGAGCGGGCTCCGGCGCTTCGAGGCGCGGCTGGAGCGTGTCGAGGCGGCGGCCGTTGCCGATGCACTGGCGCGGGAGCGGCGCTTTGACGGCGATCTCTGGGTCGTGTCGATCGAGGCGGACGCGCTCGATGACCTCATCGAATTCGCAGGAGCCGAGCCGAAGGACGACGGGTTCTTCCGACGTTAAGCCTGCGGGCGGAAACCGGCCGTGCCGATCCGGGTGAAACGGATTTTTTGCAGGAAGTGCGGTATGGCGGTTCCGGCGGGCAGGCCCCTCACACGCGCTGGAACCCTCCCGAAAACGAGACGCATCCCGCCGTTCGATAGGCGGCGGGGCTGCCGCAGGACGTGGCCATGCCGATGACGGGCGCCGGAAAGACATGAGCAAATACGACATTATCGAGGATCGGACATCGACCCTCGTCGCACGCGAGGCGGGCAGCCAGTGGATCGTCGCGCCCGGCATTTCCATAACCACGGCCGGCCTTGCCGTCGATGCGGGCGGGGCTTTCGCCGGGCGCATGCTCGTCGTCGACGGAACGGTCCGCTCCACGGCGGGACATGCCGTCGTGCTCGGGGCAGGCACGCTGGGGAGCGACGCCGGGACCGTCGCGATCAAGGCGAACGGGGTGGTTTCCGCGGCGCTGACCGGCCTTTCCGCGAGCGGCGGCGGGCTTGTCTTTTCCAACCAGGGCACGCTTTCAGGCGATGCGGCGGCCGGCCATTTCAGCGGAGCGGGCGCCAGCATCACCAATCGGGGCTCCGTGCTGTCCTCCGGTGGGACCGGGCTGAAGGTGGCGGGCGGCGAGGCGCTGGTCACCAACCACGGCACCGTGAAAAGCGCAGGCGATGCCGTCACGGTCTCGGGCGCCAAGGCGATCATCACCAATTACGGGTTCATCCAGTCGACGGCCGATGACGGCATTCGCAGCGCCGGCCTTGCGGCGATCGTGACCAACAGCGGCACGCTGGACGCCCACCGCGACGGGCTGACGGTGTCGGGCGCGGGCGCCGTCGTCACCAACAACGGCAAGGTCCTTTCGCGTGCCGACGAGGGCGTGGTCATCAGCGGCGCCAATGCGGTGGTGGCGAACAACGGTACGATTTCCGCGGCGAAGGGCGGCATCCGGCTCGACGGGGCAAACGTCAATTTCGCCAATCACAAGGCGATAACGACAACGGCCGGCGAGGCTGTCGATATCGGCGGCGCGCACGCGCAGGTGATGAACAACGGCACGCTGAAGGGCGCAGCCGGCATCTTCAGCGACGGGGCCAGCGCGACGGTGACGAACAACGGCGCGATCACGGCGACGAAGGGCATTGCGGTCGCCCTCCTCGGCAAGGGGCTCAACACCTTCGCCAACAATGGGTCGCTGAAGGCGGAGGGCCTGGCGCTGAAGGGCGGCAGCGGCAGCGAGATCGTCACCAATAACGGTACGATCCGCGGTTCGGTGGATCTCGGCGCGGGCAACGACACGTTCGACACGCGCGGCGGCAAGGTGACCGGCACGGTGGCGGGCGGCAAGGGGAACGACACCTATATCGTCGGGGATGCCCGGCTGAAGCTCGTCGAGAAGGCGGGCGGTGGCACCGATACGGTGCAGTCCACCGTCAGCTACACGCTCGGCGCCAATCTCGAAAAGCTCATCCTGCTCGGCAAGGCCGGCATGAGCGGTACGGGCAACGGGCTTGCCAATGTGCTCATCGGCAACAGCGGCGCAAACACGCTCTCGGGTGGCGGCGGAAACGACATTCTCGACGGCGGCAAGGGCAACGACACGCTCATCGGCGGCAGCGGGAAGGATGTCTTCCTGTTCGCCGAGGGGACCGGGCGCGACAGGGTGGCGGATTTCACGCCGGGCACGGACCGGGTGGATTTTTCCGGCCATGCCGAAATCACCGGCTTTGACGACCTGATGACGAACCATGCCGTTCAGCGCGGCGACGACGTGGTGATCCGTGCCGGCAACGACATGCTGACTCTGGAGCACGTTGCGCTGCGCGCGCTCGACAAGGGCGACTTCCTGTTCTGAGGGCCTGTTCCCGCGGGAACATCGCAGCGGCGCGGCGCGTGGGAAAAGGGAGCCACACAGGCGATGGCCTGTGTCGAACCCTCGGAGAAACGCCATGTTTATCGTGCTGCCCGCTCTTGCACTGCTGATTTCGGGAATGTTCGTCATCACCATGCTGGCCGCGCTCTCGGCCGAGCGCAACGAAGGCGCGACGATTCGCGTACCGGCGCGGCGCCGGATTTTCTAATAGAAGAAATCAGCCGGCGGCGCGGTGCCGTGCGGCTTCGGAGGACCTGTCGTGGTTATCCTGCCCATTCGACTTCGCGTCGCCGCCGTTGGCCGCCTTCGGCAGGCCATTGCCATTCGTGTAGCTGTCCGCCCGCTGCCAGCTTTCGACACGGTCGATCGCCTCGGCCGGGTCTAGCGCCGAAAGCAGGGCCGCCGCACCGCCTTCGGCGAGGTGCGGGTAGATTTTCGCCAGCACGTACAGGCTGTCTTCCTCCGGCACGTCGAGCGCCAGCAGCGTCTCGGCGAGCTGCCTTCCGGACACATCGAGAAGGATACGCTCGGACAGCCACTGGCTGGCGCCGAGCGCGTCGGCGAGCGTGACGGCCAGCATGCCGGCCTCGCCCGCGCGGGCAAACCGCACGAACAGCGCGTGATGGACCTCCGTTGCCGGCTCTAGCGTCGGCGGTGCTTCGACCGCTGGCTTCGCGGCGCGCACCAGGGCCCGCAACTCCTCGCGGATCTGTTCTTCCCGCTCCAGCCTTGCCGCTTCCTTCAGCGACTCCTCGCGATCCTCGCCGGCCCTGCGGCTGGCATGATCCTGGTGGCTTGCGACCAGCGCCTCGACCATGGCGGGGGAAAGGTCGTCCCGCCGGCCGATGGCGCGGGCATGTTCGGGGCTGGCGGCGCGCAGCACATGCATCAGCGTGCGATCGGCGATGGCCTTTGAGCCCATGAGGAAAATGGCGGCGACGCCGATCGGCTGCGTGGCGATGAAGAGGGCGGTTTCGTCCGGCACCTGCGGGCAGCGGGAGAGCGCGGCGACGGATTGCCGGCGGGCTTCCTCGCTGGAGGCGCTGTAGAGCGGTTCGAAGAGTTCACCGAACTGGCGCAGGTCCGAGCGGGATGGAAAACGCAGGCTCTCGAAGCTGGAGACCGTGGCCATCAGCACGATGTCCTTCGGCCGCCCCGCCTGCGGTCTCTCCAGTTCGCGAAACCTGTCCGCCACGAAACACCCGTTATTCCCCGGAACGGCAGCCCCTTGCCGCTTCTCAATCGTTCATGAAAAGTAGAGGAAAAGCGTTAGCAAGGCGTTAACCTTGCTCGCGCGGAAACCGCAATGTTTACAAGGTAGTGCCGCCGGGGTTGCAGACCGGCCGCGTGCCGCATCGGGACAGCCCCGCTTTCCTCGCCCGCAGGCCTGCCCTGTGCCGCAGGGAACAGCGAACACGCCCGCTTCACGCTAGTGTTAACAGCATGTTAACCCGATAGTCGCTAGTTTTAGGGACATGGATCGGCTCGTCTATTGCGATGGACGTGTTATGATTCGATCATGTGAACGGTGGATCCGCCGGCAGGCGCCCGCCGTTCCGCGAGGGAAAGGTGCGATGTTCCGGATACCGGACGGTCGCCAGACACATTCCCGTGAATGGGAAACTTCTGGTCCCGTATCGCCGTTTTCCACCCGTATGCGACTGGGGAGACATCGATCTCATGTCGCGTCCGGGGGTGACGGAACCGGATGCACCGGCCCGTTGAAACGGGCAGGGTGAGATTTGTAGGAGTGCTTCATCCGTCTCGATTCTTCTTTTGGAGGCGAGAATGGCAGACGTGGTACGATTGAAGGAATGGCTCGCGCGAACGCCGCGTCGCGACACCATTCGCCGTGCGGCTCCGGCCCAGGTTCTTCTCTTCACCGGC
Source organism: Shinella sp. HY16 (assembly GCF_028534175.1). Classification (NCBI taxonomy): domain Bacteria; kingdom Pseudomonadati; phylum Pseudomonadota; class Alphaproteobacteria; order Hyphomicrobiales; family Rhizobiaceae; genus Shinella; species Shinella sp. HY16. The sequence continues at coordinate 976,793 of NZ_JAHYXL010000001.1, forward strand.
GTAAGATACGAACGCCTGACGCCCGCCATGCTGGCGGCCCGCGGCAAGGCGGCAAAGCAGGGTGTTCAGGACACCGCCCGCCGGCCCTGATCCTCTTCCGGTTGCTGCCCGGTGCAGCGCTGGAGCATGCGCGTGCGGCCGCCGCGCATGGCCTGAACGGGCCTAGATGGCCCTAGCGGGGATAGTCCCGCTTCACACGGCTCCTTTCGGAGCGATCCTTCCTATTGTTCCGCCGCAAACGGCTCGCAGCTGGCATCCGCCAGGAAGGCGGTCGCCGCTTCCTCGCGGCTTTGTGTCGGCATGAAGGTGCGCAGCACGGCATAGCCTTCCTCACCGCGCATCTCGACGAGGATAGACTGCTCCAGCTCGGCCGGCACGGCCTTGCGGATGCCGATGAGCTGGATGGGCGTTGCGATCAGCGTATCGAGTGCGCCGCTGACCGAGGTGCGGTCGTTCATGCTGAACACCTCGTTGGAGGCGCTGTCATAGACGGCAAGCGACCAGAAGGGCACATCGCCCTCGGCAAACAGCCGGATCGGCCCGGTCTCCACGGAAAAGGCGCAGACCGCCGTCTTCATCGCCGGGTCGTCGTTGATCGGGGCGAGGGAATCGCTGCTTCCCGCCAGCGGGAAAAAGCGGTTCGCCTCGCCGAAGGCCTGCACGCGGGTATAGGCGTCGCGGCCGGTGAAGCTCGGCAGCGAGAGGATAATGACGATGTGCAGCAGCGCCGCGCCGACGAGGCCGACGGCGATGGCATAGAGGAAGCTACGCATCGGCACAATCCAGCCGTGTTATGCCGGGCATGGCAAGGTCGATGACCCCGGAACTGCCGGCGGTCGGCGTGTCGAGCAGCGTCATGACCAGCAGGAACGGCGCCTTGCCCTGCGGCACGGCCAGCCAGTTGCCCGGCGTTGCCGAGGAGGCGATGCGGATGGAGAAATTGCTGTCGGCGGCGCGCAGCACCGACCAGGCGTTGAGGCCGGTTGGCAGGCCGGGCCGGGCGTCCTCAAGCGGGTTGCCGTTGCGGTCCGCCGCATGCAGCGTCCAGAGGCGCGCCGGCGGGGTGATGCCGCGGATCTCGTAACGGCAGTTTTCCACCAGCGTGCGGCTCTCGCTGTCGGTGGCGGCGGTGAAGGTCAGGCCTTCGGCGCCGCCGAGCAGCAGCTTGCCGTCGCGCGCCCGGTGGGCTTTTGCATAGGGGTCGGCATCGACCGTCTGGGCGGCAGGGAAGGCGGTCCAGGGCCCGAGCGCGATGGCACCGAAGCCGACCGTGGCGCGCAGCGCGTAGATCGAGCTCAATATGCCGAGGCCGAAGGCGACGGCGAGCGCTGTGGCGATGACGAGGGGCGTGCGAAACAAGGCGATCGACCGTTGGAATCAGGTTGCCGTCACTCTGTGCGGTTCGCCGGAGCAAGGTCAAGCGCTCCGTCGAGCGCGGCGACCCGGCCATCGGCCTTCAGCGCCTTCGCCGCGCCGAGTTCGCGGGCGACGTCTTTCAGCAGCTTCGTCACGTCGGTGGAGAGCGAACGCGGGCGCACGAGCGCGGGCAGCGCGTTCTCGTCGCTCGATGTCGCCGCCACCTCGCTTGCCGCCTTGCCGTCCGGCAGGGGGTTCTCGATGCCCGGAATGGGACGCAGCTCGATGCCCTGGTGGGCATAATCCATCAGGCGCTTGAAGGTCATGGCGGGCAGCGAGCCGCCGGTCATGTTGTTCGTCGAGGTATAGTCGTCGTTGCCGAACCAGACGGCGGTCGTGTAGTTGCCGGTGAAGCCGACATACCAGGCGTCGCGATAGGCTTGGGTGGTGCCCGTCTTGCCGCCCGAGACGATGCCGCGGTCGAGCGCGCCGCGCCGTGCCGTGCCGCTCACCGGGATGGTGACGAGGATGCGGTTCATCGAGGACACCGCCTGTTCGGACAAGACTTCCTTTGCCGCTGGCTCGTCGCGGCCGAAATCGTAGAGGATGTCGCCGTCGTAGTTGAGGATCTGGCTGATGCCGTGGCGGCGCGACTGGAAACCGCCGGCGGGGAAGACCGCATAGCCGGTCGCCTGGTCGAGCACGGTGACCTCGGAGGTGCCGAGCGGCATGGTCTTGTCGGTGCGGATCGGCGTCTCGACGCCCATGGCTTTTGCCATTTCGGCGATACGCTTGGTGCCGAGCTTGTCCTTGGCAAGGCGCACGGGCACGGTGTTGATGGATTTGGCGAGCGCCGTCATCAGCGTCATGCGGCCGGCATAGCTGCGGCCGTAGTTCTGCGGCGACCAGCCGCCCCAGCTGATCGGCGCATCGACGATGGTCGTCTCCGGCGTCATGCCCGATTCCATGGCGGCAGCGTAGGTATAGGCCTTGAAGGACGAGCCCGGCTGGCGCAGCGCCCGTGTGGCGCGGTTGAACTGGCTTTCGCCGTAATCGCGCCCGCCGACCATGGCGCGCACCGCGCCGCCGTTTTCCACCATGACCAGCGCACCCTGTTTGACGCGGTAGCTCTCGCCATACTGGCGAAGGCCGCTTTCCACCGCCTCATCGGCGGCGGCCTGCAGGCCCATGTCGATGGTCGTGCGCACGACAAGGGAATGCTGGGCGAAGGGCTTGGCGATGCGCTGCACCTCGTCGAAGGCCCAGTCGAGGAAGAAGTCCGGCGCCGTCTTCTCGTTGCGGTCGATGACGGTGGCCGGGTTGCGCCGCGCGGCGATCACCTGGCCCTCGGTCATCAGGCCGCCCTGCACGAGATTGGTCAAAACCTCGTTGGCGCGGGCGCGGGCGGCGGGCAGGTTGACATGCGGGGCGTAGCGGGCGGGGGCCTTGAACAGGCCGGCGAGCATGGCGGATTCGGCAAGGTTCACGTCGGTGACGTTCTTGCCGAAGTAGAATTGTGCCGCCGCGGCCGCGCCAAAGGTGCCGCCGCCCATATAGGCGCGGTCGAGATAGAGGCGCAGGATCTCCTTCTTGGAAAGGTTGGCCTCCAGCCAAAGGGCGAGGAAGGCCTCCTTGATCTTGCGTTCGATGGTGCGCTCGTTGGAAAGGAACAGGTTTTTCGCCAGCTGCTGGGTGAGCGTCGAGCCGCCCTGCACGACGCCGCCGGCGCGCGCATTCTCGTTCATGGCGCGGGCAAGGCCGAGGAAGTCGATGCCGAAATGGCTGAAGAAGCGGCGGTCCTCCGTTGCCAGCACCGCCTTGATCAGGTGGTCGGGCAGTTCGTCGATCGGCACGGAATCTTCATGGATGATGCCGCGGTGGCCGATCTCGTTGCCGTAGCGATCGAGGAAGGTGACGGCGAAGTCGCTCTGGGCGCGCCAGTTGCCCTTGGTCTCCTCGAAGGCGGGAAGGGCGAGCGCGAGCAGCAGGATGAAGCCGGCCGTGCCGAGATTCATCCCTTCGCCGGCGACCTCGAAGACGGCCTTCTTCCAGCCTTTGACGTGGAAGCGGCGGGAGAAGATGGTGATCTCCTCCCAGATCTCGCCCAAGCGAAAGCCGGCATTCCAGACCGTGGAATCGATCCAGGAATCGATGCGCAGGAAGATATGCCGCTTGCGGCGGCGGGGTCTTTTTGGCGTCTGGCTGTCGTCTTCCACGGTTCGCATACCTTTGGCGGGGGCGGGTCGCAGCCTGCCTGCGTTGGGTTAACGTCCTCTCACCACGGGTTTATTCGGTGAGGATATCAGTCTTTTGAAGGCAACAGAACGGATTTCGCGCGGAACGGTTAGGACCAATCGCTCTTCAGCCCATGCCGACCTGCAAATGGCGCTTTTCCAGCTTCCGGTGCTCACCTACCGAAAGTACGCTGCGCTCCGGGTCTTGGAAAAGCACCATTTTCGGCGCGGCCTGAACTGAATGTCGATTGGTCCTGGCGGCGGGGCCCTTGACCTTTGCCGCCAAGGGGTTCAGGGGTCGGGCATGACGATCACCAGTGCCGAAAAGCCGGACGGTCAGCCGTTCTGGAAGACAAAGACCCTTGCCGAGATGACCGATCCGGAATGGGAAAGCCTGTGCGACGGCTGCGGGCTCTGTTGCCTCAACAAGCTGGAGGACTGGGATACGGGCGAGATCGCCTGGACCTCGATCCGCTGCGTGCTGCTCGACGGGGAAAGCTGTCGATGCTCGGACTACGAGAACCGGCAGGCGACCGTGCCCGACTGCATCCGGCTGACGGTGGAGAGCGTGGCGAAGATCTCCTGGCTGCCGCCGACCTGCGGCTATCGGCTCATCCGCGACGGCGAGGACCTCTACTGGTGGCACCCGCTGGTTTCCGGCGATCCCGACACCGTGCACCAGGCCGGCATTTCCGCCCGCGGGCGCACGGTGAGCGAGGAGGGCATCGATGTCGACGACTACGAGGACTATCTCGTGACCTGGCCGCTGGAAGTGGGCGAGGGGAAGTAACGACGGTTCAGTGCAGCCGGGCCGCCACGAGCTTCTTCGGCGCCACGTTGCGCCAGGCGGTGTCGATCAGTTCACGCACCCGCGCGCCGTCCGCGCCGTCGAAATAGAGCGAGGTCCAGCCCTTGAGGCCCCAGCCGCCCGGCACCGGCGCGCAGAGGCCGGGATCCGTCTCCATGACCAGCGCCTGCTGGTCCGGCGTGAACTTCAGAACCGCCCGGCCAGCCTCCGGCAGGGTCATGAACACCTTCTCGCCCACCCGGAAGTCGCGCTTGCCGAAATGAGCACTTTCCCGCGCCCCCGGCATGCCGAGGGCCATGACCACGAGATCGTCGGATATCATGGTGGAAGGGTACCACCCTTTCGGCCGGCCGAAAAGATTTTGCCGGAAATAGGAAAATAGTCCTAATTATATACTTGACGTACCAAGATTGGGAATGTCATGATCCCCGAGCGTGACAGGCCGGAAAAAAATGAGGGCTTTGAGATCAGTCCTTTGATGATTGAAAACGGGGTGCAGGCACTGCGAGAAGTGCTTGGATATCATGAAGACGCGAGGACAACCCTTGTGGACTATGATCATGACGCTGTGCTGCTAGTTTATTCTCGTATGAGAGCGTTAGAAGGCCGTGCGCCCGATAAAGCCGAGACGTGAGTTCAGACACCTCGTCCGCGAATTCGGTAATCAGTTTATGGCTTGCCGGGGTTTTCGAATAAAGAACGTCACCTTTCCTTGCGCGCGTCATTTTATAAATCTCGTCTGTCCCGTCTGCGGTGGACACCCCAAAGGGGAAATGTATCCACCCATTTCGTTTAGCGGACTTGTCAACGAATTCTTTCAGGGACGATTTGATTTCTGCCCGTAGCTCCTCAGCTATCCAAGTAGTCTCATCCGCTAAGTGGCTAATTATATCTCTTTGTGTTGCCACGCTTTTGTGGAAAGAGAATGAAATGATCGCTTTGCGATAGGGCATTTCAGATAGGGTCGTATAGATCATCTCGACACCTATTTCTGCCTGCCCCCATCGGCCTGCAAGGCGACCAAGGGCGAGGGCTAGCTTGAAATCAGTTTCGATAGGATTTGGCATGGCTAACACCAATCAAAAGCCAGATGAAAAGAAGGGTGACGACGTTCTAAAGCGGATGCTAAGAACTCCGCCGGAACCGAAAGTCCCTCCCAAGCCGAAGCCTGGGAGGAAGCAATGCGCGCCGGATGGATCTATGGACACACCGGGAGTGCCAAGAGATTGTTAGGCTCGATGCCATCTGACTCGGTCTTTAGGTATTTACGACCGTTTCTTGCGGCCACGATGATCCAAACGGAATTGCCTTTCTGATCGACCGTCCAGAACTTGTCTCCGCCCTCAATCAGGCCGATCAACTGGTCGATAGTTCTATACCACTGAGTTGACCCTTTCCCGCCTAGGCCTTGGATGCGCCTGTCGGGGTCGGAGTTGTCAGGCTTGTGGCAATTGACTTGGTAGGTTCCTGCCATTCTTTAGTTTCCTTGTATGGATACCAAGGGACGGCTTGACGACTCTCCAAGGAGGATTCAAAGTCTGGAATGTCTTCATGCCTAGCCGTCCTTTGGCTGGTCACGTTGATGGCGGCGCCCCTCTGGGGAGAGAATCAGCGCCGCCATCAATTATGTTCTCGACATGTTCCCAATATTGCAAGTGGCATTGCCCCGCGATCCACGGGAATCGCAGGTTGTTTTCTTTCGTTTTCGAAGAAGGCGGCGCGCTTTTTGCTTAGGCGTGAGCGCTTTCGTCAAACCGCCGATAGGTGAGGCGCTTGTCGCGGGCCATACGAAGCAGGTCTTCGGCGCGCTCCGCATCCGATACTTTCAGAGCGGTGCGGCGGTTATACCTGAAATCGAATTCGGCGAGGTAGCGGTGAAGATGGGCTTCGCCGCAATGCTGGTAGACGCCTACCATGCCGCGCTTGAAGACAGAGAAGACGCCTTCAATCGTATTGGAGTGAACAACAACGTCGCCTTCACGACGGGCATATTCCTTGGCGGAATGCTTCGTCGTCTTGTGCGTTTCGAACTCCTTGCCGACGACCGTATAGAGACGGCTTTCATCGGTGTAGAGGTTGCTATCGCGGGAGACGTTGCGGACCAGAACCTCGCGGACGGTATCGCGGGTGGCTTCGTTCAGGTGGAACATGCGGGACTTCCCACCGCGCTCAACGAGGCCAACAACGATGCGCTTGTCAGCGCCGCCAGACTTGCCGCCTTTCGTGGGCTTTGCGATGCGGCCACGAGCGAGTTTGCGGGGCGTCTCGCGCTTGCCGATATAGGTTTCATCGGCTTCGACGGTTTTGCCGCCACCACCAAGCGGACCAGAGGACTTAACGTCCTCCTTCATGGCCTCGCGGATGCGGTGAGCCATGAACCAAGCGGTTTTGTAGGTGACCCCAAGCATACGGTGAAGCTGGTGAGCGCTCATGCCCTTCTTAGAGGAGGCCATGAGGTGAGCAGCCAGAACCCACTTGTTCAGGGCAATCTTGGAACGCTCGAAGACCGTGCCAACGGTAACGGTGAAGGGGTCGCGACAAGCGTTGCACTTGTAGACACCGGGGCGCGTGGACTTACCGGCAAGCTTGGTGATCGTCGTGGTATCGCAATTGCCGCAATGGGGGCAGATCGGGCCATTCGGCCAGTGGATAGCTTCAAGGTGTTCGCGGGCCTTTTCGGCATCGGTGTAGATTTCGTTTGTGATGTCGAACATGGGCTATCTCCTTGGATACTTGTACCAAAGAGCCGCGTGGTACGTCAAGTATATAATTAGGAAAATAGTCCTTGACGGCGTCACGGTCGTCTGGTAGGGTTGTGGTATAGTCGGAAAGGTGCGGGCGGAGAGATCCGCCCCGGTTTTCCCGGAGGCTGGGGGAGCGGCGATCTTCGCCCGCGGCCGGCTTGCTGCATCCGGACACAGGAATTTATTGACAGGCGCTCGTTCCCTTCGGACCGGGCGCCTTTTCATTTGGGGGATGGGCATGGAAACGGATCTGGCGATCGATCTCGATCTCTTCGGCGTCTCTCCGGTGCCGGCGGTCTATGACGGGCTGGTGGAGCAACGGGCCGGCCTCGAGGGCGGGGCGGCACTGATGCTCGACATCAAGGCCGAGGCGCCGCTCGATCCGTTTCTCGACATGCAGGCCATGCTCTTCGAGATGACCAAGGAGCTGCGCGAGCGTTTCCAGCGCTTCCAGAGCCAGAAGGTGTTGGCCGACGCGGATGCGGATGCGCCGCAGGACGAGGCGTTCCGCAAGCAGGCGCAGGCGGACGCCAAGGCCGCGATCGAGGCGGTCTCGCTGATCGTGCGCACGCTGGAGAAGATCGACAGCCTGCAGCGCACGCTGCTCACGGCGCGGGCGGAGGCGGACGCTGCCGCCGACGGCGACGAGGACGCGGCGGCGCTGGCGGCGGAGTTCGACCGGCTTGTCGAGGACCGCGTGAAGGAACGGTTGAATGCGGCGAAGGAAGACTGGATGCGTGGGCTCGGGCCAAAGCCCGGGATTGGCGGCGATGCTGCCGCGCGTGCGGAAAGCGAACCGTAGGGCACGGCGCGCCTGCCGGAGTATCGGGAAAAAATTCGACGCGGATATGCGGACGGCGGCGGCGGGTTTGAGGATGATCGAGGACAAGCGCGGGCGGACGGCGTTTTCGATCGAGGCCGATGCGCTGGAGGCGGGGATTTTGGGGCGGACGGGCGGCGAGGCTTGCCCCCCATCTGAGGCCTGCCCCTCATCCCCCTGCCGGGACCTTCTCCCCGCAGGCGGGGAGAAGGGGATGGGGCCAGGGTTTCCTACCCATCAGGAGCAAGAGGAATGGAACAATCGAGCGCCTGTTCCCCCTTCTCCCCGCCTGCGGGGAGAAGGTCCCGGCAGGGGGATGAGGGGCGCGGCCAAAGGAATGGAGCCTGTCCGCGGGGCACCGATCGTGCCGACGAGCCTGCACCAGTTGCAGGCCTGGCACCTTCGCTACCGCCTCGCCCAGATGCCGCCGGACGGCGACTGGCGGGTGTGGCTGCTGATGGGCGGGCGCGGCTCGGGCAAGACGCGGGCGGGCGCCGAATGGGTGCAGGCGATCGCCAGCGGGACGGCGGACCTGCGCATTGCGCTGGTGGCCGAGACGCTGGGCGACGCGCGCGAGGTGATGATCGACGGCGTATCGGGCATCTGCCGGATCGCCGGGCGGGCACGGCCGGAATTCGAGGCCTCGCGGCGGCGGCTCGTCTGGCCGAACGGCTCGATCGCGCAGATCTTCTCCTCCGAGGATCCGGAGAGCCTGCGCGGGCCACAGTTCCACTTCGCCTGGTGCGACGAGCTCGGCAAATGGAAACATGCGCAGGAGACCTGGGACATGCTGCAATTCGGCCTGCGCCTCGGGGACGATCCGCGCGTGCTGGTGACGACGACACCGCGACCGGTGCCGCTGCTGCGGGCGCTGGCGGGCGATCCGAAGACCGCGGTGCGGCGCATCCGCACCGACGACAATGCCGGCAATCTCTCGCCAGGCTTTCTTGTTGCAATGGCCGAGCGCTATGGCGGCACGCGGCTGGGGCGGCAGGAGCTGGACGGCGAGCTGATTGCCGACCGCGAGGACGCGCTGTGGAACCGGGCGCGGCTGGAGGCACTCCGCCAGCGCAATCCCGGGCCACTGTCGCGCATCGTCGTGGCGGTCGACCCGCCGGCGACGGCCTCGGCGGCCTCCGTCTGCGGCATCGTCGTTGCGGGGCTGGACGAGGCAGGACGGGCCGTGGTGCTCGCCGACTGCTCGGTGACGGGCGCGAGCCCGGCCGGCTGGGCGGGCGCCGTGGTGCGTGCCTTCCGCCGCTTCGACGCGGACCGGGTGGTCGCCGAGGTGAACCAGGGCGGCGACATGGTGAGCGCGATGCTGAGAAGCATCGATGTCAACCTGCCGGTGACGAGCGTGCGGGCGACGCGCGGAAAATTCCTGCGCGCCGAGCCGGTGGCGGCGCTCTACGAGCAGGGGCGGGTGGTCCATGCGGCCACCTTTGCCGAGCTGGAGGACCAGATGTGCGATTTCGGGCCGGACGGGCTGTCCTCCGGGCGCTCGCCGGACCGGCTCGACGCGCTGGTCTGGGCGCTGACGGCGCTGGTGCTGGAGCGGGCAGGCGAGCCGCGGGTGCGGGGGATTTGAGATGGCGATCGATCGCAAAGCCTTTTTCGATGCGGTGCGCGGGACGCTGTACGGCGGCCGGCTGGCAAGGACGCAGGTGGCGGGGCTGACGGCGCTGCTCGACCGGTTCGAGCAGGGCGGCGAGACGGAGGACCTGCGCTTCCTCGCCTATATGCTGGCGACGGCCCATCACGAGACGGGCGGGCGCCTGCAGCCGGTGCGCGAGACCTTCGCGGCGACGGACGGGGAGGCGATCGACCGGCTGGACCGGGCCTTTGCCGCCGGGCGGCTGCCGCAGGTTTCCGCGCCCTACTGGCGGCGCGATGCTTTGGGGAGGAGCTGGCTCGGGCGCGGGCTCGTGCAGATCACCCACCGGCGCAACTATGCGCGGCTGGCGGCGCTGACCGGCATCGACCTTCTTGCGCGGCCGGAACGGGCGATGGAGATGGCGGCGGCGGTCGAGATCCTGTTCACCGGCATGCTGCGCGGGGCTTTTACCGGGCAGCGGCTCGAGGATCATTTCTCCGATGCGCGGGCGGACTGGGTCGGCGCGCGGCGGATCGTCAACGGGCGCGACCGGGCGGAGAAGGTGGCGGGCTACGGGCGGGCGTTCTTCGCGGCGCTTGGCGGGTAGGTTTCAGGATTTGCCTTCGAGATGATCGACCCGTTGAACAACATCGCCGATAGCAGTCTCCACGCGGCCGAGGGAGTTTTCGATCGAGGTCTGGATATTGGCCAGCGAACCGCCCAGTTCCATCTTGATCATCAGTTCGAGGTCGTCGCGCAACTCGACCTGGCGTCGTTCGTTGCGGCGCGTGAGATCGTAGTTGGCGGTGAGCAGCCGCATCATCTCGGTCAGATCCTTACGGATGAGACGCATCTCATCCATGTTCGATTTGGCCTGTCTTGCCAGATATTCAAGGCTCAGCGTTTCACTTGTCACGGCTGCTCTTGCCCATGTCGATACCGGAAATGCTCCGGTCATACTCTACCGCCGCGCGCAAAAAACCACAACCGGCGTTCGAGCGGCGCCACCCTCATCTCGTGAAGTCGAGGACATCATGAAGCTACCATCCTTTTTCTCCCGGCAGCGCCGGGCGGCCGAGACCAAGGCGTCGGGCTTTTTCGCGCTGACGGCCGAAGGCCGGGCGCACTGGTCGTCCCGCTCCTATGCCTCGCTGTCGCGCGAGGGGTTCATGAAGAACCCGGTGGCGCACCGTGCCGTGCGCATGATCGCGGAGGCGGCGGCCTCGGTGCCCTGGCTTGCTCAGGGCGAGGCGGAGCGGCCGGACGAGCCCTTGCTCTTGCTGTTGTCGCGGCCGAACGGGCGCCAGGCGGGCGCGGATTTCTTCGAGACGCTCTACGGCCACCTTCTGCTGTCCGGCAATGCCTTCGTGGAGGGCGTGCGGGTGGGCGAGGGCCTGCGCGAACTTCATCTGCTGAGGCCCGACAGAGTGCGCATCGTCGAGGGGCGGGACGGCTGGGCGGAGGCCTATGAATACCGCGCAGGCGGGCATGTGCGTCGGCACCCTGCGGGCGAGGGGCAGGCGATCCTGCATCTCCGCCTGTTCCATCCGCTCGACGACCAGCTCGGCTTTGCGCCGCTCGAGGCGGCGTCCATGGCGCTCGACCTCTCCAATGCCGCGGCCATCTGGAACAAGGCGCTGCTCGACAATTCGGCGCGGCCTTCCGGCGCGCTGGTCTATCAGCCGAAGGAGGGCGGCAACCTGACGCCCGACCAGTACGGCCGGCTGAAATCGGAGCTCGAGGAGGGGTATTCCGGGCCGGCGCGGGCCGGACGGCCGATGTTGCTGGAAGGCGGGCTCGACTGGAAGGCGATGGGGCTTTCCCCGCGCGAGATGGATTTCGTCGCGGCGAAGAACGGCGCGGCGCGCGACATCGCGCTCGCCTTCGGCGTGCCGCCCATGCTGATCGGTGTTCCCGGCGATGCGACCTATGCCAATTACCAGGAGGCCAACCGCGCCTTCTGGCGGCTCACCGTGCTGCCGCTGGTGCAGCGCACGGCGGCAGCTTTTGCGGGGTGGTTTGCCGAGCGCGACGCGTTGCGGCTGGTGCCGGATCTCGATCAGGTGAGCGGGCTGGCGGACGAGCGCTCGGAACTCTGGGCCAGGGTGGGCGCGGCGGGGTTTTTGACGGACGAGGAGAAGCGGCGGGCGGTGGGGTATTGAGGGGGGCGGGGATGCCTGCCCCTCATCCGGCCTGCCGGCCACCTTCTCCCCGCAAGCGGGGCGAAGAGGATATGCCGCGCCGGCTTCCCCGGTCAATGACCGTTCTTGAGGCAAGTCCCCTCTCCCCGCTTGCGGGGAGAGGGTTGGTGAGGGGCCGGGATTGCTGCTTTCTCCAGGAAAATTAATTGGTTGCACTGCGCATGTGAATCACTTTGCGGAGTGCCGCACCCGCCTTGTGAAAACCTTGAATCGGTTTTCCAGCAAAGCGCGGCAAGGGATTCAAAAGACTCGCCGATCGGCCCGGCCTTCCTTTGCGGAAAGCCGACGGTTTTTGCCGCTCGCGGTCTGATGGCTCGGATTTCGATAATAATCTGAAAGGCTTAACAATGGCTGACTTCGGAAACGACGGCGGGCTTTGGACGGCCCGGCTGATCGGCGCGTCCGCGGGCGCGGCCGTTTCGCTCATCTATCTCCTGCCCAAGAGCCGCCGTGAGGCGGCGTGCCGGTTCTTCACCGGGCTTGCCTGCGGCCTCGTCTTCGGCGGGCCCACCGGGCTGTGGATCGCTGTGCGGCTCGGCATTGCCGGCTATCTCGGGCCGGTGGAGGTGCTGCTGACCGGCTCGGCGGCGGCCAGCCTTTCGGCCTGGTGGGGGCTGGGCGTGCTGGCGCGGCTGGCGGAGCGGATCCGGCGTTAGCGAGCCGCGAACAGCGAGTAGGGAATTTGGAATAGCGAATGGAGGTCGGTGTGGGCCGGGAATTCATTTTCCCGCGCGCTGTTCCCAATTCGCCATTCGCCCCCCTTCACATCATCGGAGACGACCATGATCACCGACGACCTGCCGGTCTGGCGGACGAAGAAATATGCCGATCTGACGCTTGCCGGCGTTTCCGGCGACGGGGTGTTTTCCGGCTATGCGAGCCTCTTCGGCGAGGTGGACCTGAGCAAGGATGCGATCGCGCCGGGTGCCTTTGCCCGTTCGCTGGAAAAGCGCGGACCATCGGGCGTGCGCATGCTGTTCCAGCACGACCCGGCCGAACCGCTCGGGCGCTGGCGGACGATCCGCGAGGACGGCCGCGGGCTCTATGTCGAGGGCGTGCTTTCGCCCGGCGTGGCGCGGGCCCGCGAGGTGCTGAACCTCATGAAGTCGGGCGCGCTCGACGGGCTTTCCATCGGTTTCCAGACCGTGCGCTCGAAGACCGACCGGGCGAGCGGGGTGCGCCGCATCCTGGAGGCTGACCTCTGGGAGATCTCGATCGTCACCTTTCCCATGCTGCCCTCGGCGCGGGTGTCGAACGTGAAGAATGCGCGGTGGTTCCGCGACCGGGAGACCGAGCTGGTGCGCATCATGCGCCGGGCGGCCCGGATGATGAAACGCTAGGCGTTTGTTTTACCGCAGTGTCCGACGCCGAAGCGGTTTCGCGTCGGCTGGAAATTCCAACCCGAAAGGAAGACAGCATGGAGACCCAGAAGACCGCGCCGGAAATCAAGGCCGTGCCGGATACGATGACCGCCGCCTTCGACGACTTCATGGAGGCGTTCGAGGCCTTCAAGGCGACGAACGACCGCCGGCTCGGCGAGATCGAGCAGAAACTGACCGCCGACGTGGTGACGCGCGACAAGGTGGATCGCATCAACCGCGCGATGGACGAGCACAAGCGTGTCATCGACCAGCTGGCGCTGAAGAAGGCGCGCCCGGCGCTCGGCGGCGAGGGCAGCCTGGAGGTGAGCGAGCACAAGGCGGCCTTTTCCGCCTATATGCGGCGCGGCGACGAGAGCGCGCTCAGGGCGCTGGAGGGCAAGGCCATGTCGGTCGGCTCGGCGGCGGACGGCGGGTATCTCGTGCCACCGGAGACCGACACGGAGATCGGCCGCCGGCTTTCCGCCGTCTCGCCGGTCCGGTCGCTCGCGACCGTGCGCCAGGTCTCCGGCACGGTACTGAAGAAGCCGTTCGCGACGGGCGGCATGGCGGCGGGCTGGGTGGCGGAAACCGCCGCGCGGCCGCAGACGGGCAATGCGCAGCTTGCCGAACTCTCCTTCCCGACCATGGAGCTCTACGCCATGCCGGCGGCGACCGCCGGGCTGCTCGACGATGCGGCGGTGGACGTCGAGGGGTGGATCGCCTCGGAGATCGACATGGTCTTCGCCGAGCAGGAGGGCACCGCCTTCGTTTCCGGCGACGGCACCAACAAGCCGAAGGGGTTCCTCGGCTACACGGCTGTCGCCGACGCGGGCTGGAGCTGGGGCAATATCGGCTATATCGCGACGGGCGCGGCCGGGGCCTTCAAGGCCTCGAATCCCTCCGACACGCTGTTCGACACGGTCTATTCGCTGAAGGCGGGGCACCGGCAGAACGGCACCTTCGTAATGAACCGCAAGACGCAGGGCCAGATCCGCAAGTTCAAGGATGCGGACGGCAACTATCTCTGGCGTCCGCCGGCTTCGGCGGGGCAGGCGGCCTCGCTGCTCGGCTTTGCTATCGCCGAGGCCGAGGATATGCCTGACATCGCGGCCGACAGCCTCTCCATCGCCTTCGGCGACTTCCGCGCCGGTTACCTCGTCGTCGACCGCACCGGTGTGCGCGTGCTGCGCGATCCCTACTTGGCCAAGCCCTATGTGCTGTTCTACACGACCAAGCGCGTCGGCGGCGGGGTGCAGAATTTCGAGGCGATCAAGCTGGTGAAGTTCGCGGCGAGCTGACGTTCTCCTCTCTCCTCGCTTGCGGGAGAGGGTCGGGGTGAGGGGCGATCGCACGAACCGATGCCGCGGTGCGGCCGCCCCTTATCCGCCTGCCGGCACCTTCTCCCCGCAGGCGGGGCGAAGGGCGGTGCCGCACTGTTTTCCTCTTTCTCGCACCGGCGGGCGTTTCCTGCTGCCGGTGCCGGCGGGCGCGGTTTCCTCCCGGCCGCGCCCGCATCCCTTTCTCCATCGCGAAGGACGATCATGACCATTGCCGAACTGCTGCCGCCGGCCGTGGAGCCGGTGACGCTGGCCGAGGCGAAGGCGCATCTGCGCCTCGACGCGGCCGACGAGGATGCGCTCGTATCCACGCTGATCCGCGCGGCACGCGAATATCTGGAGGCCACGACGGGGCTTTGCCTGATTGCGCGACCCTTGCGGCTCTATCTCGACGACTGGCCCGAGACGCGGGTGATTCAGATTGCCAGAGGGCCGGTGCAAACCATTGAGATGGTGACGGTTTATGATGCGACCGGGCTGCCGGTCGCTGCCGATGTGACCGGCTACCGGCTCGACGGCGCGGCGCGCCCGGCGCGGCTGCTACTGCCGGCGCGCCCGGATACGGACCGCGCGCTCAACGGCATCGAGATCGATTTCACCGCCGGCTTTGGCGAAAGCGGCGCGAACGTACCGGACGGGCTGAAGCGGGCGCTGCTCATGCATGTGGCGGCGATGTTCGAGCTGCGCGGCGTGCTTTCGCCGGTGGACCAGCCGGGCACGGTGCCGGCGGGTTACGACCGGCTGGTGGCGCCCTACCGGCTGCGGAGGCTGTGATGGCGAAGGTAAGGATCATCGATCCCGGCGCGCTCTCGGCGCGGCTGACGCTGGAGGGGCCGGTCGAGACGCCGGACGGGCAGGGCGGCGCCGAACGCGGCTTTGCGGCGCTGGCGACGCTCTGGGCGGCGATCGAGCCGGTGGCGGCACGGGCGGACGAGGCGGCGGGCACGCTGCCGGTGACGGTGACGCACCGCATCTGGCTGCGGCACCGGGGCGACCTTGCCGGCGGCATGCGGCTGCGGAAGGGGGCGCGGATCTTCGCCATCCATGCGTTCCGCGATCCGGACGAGACGGGGCGTTACATGCTCTGCGACTGCGAGGAGATCCGGCCATGAGCGCGGCATCGGCCCTGCAGAGGGCGATCTTCGCCAGGCTCTCCGGCGATGCGGCGCTGACGGCGCTGGTCGGGGCGAACGGCATCACCGACCGCAGGCCCGACGGGCCGGCGACGCCGCTCCTTGTCATCGCGGGCATCGACAGCACCGACCATTCGACGGCGAGCGAGGCGGGCGAGGAACATATCGTGACGCTGGAGGCCTGGTCCGAGGCGGCGGGGCACCGGCAGGCGCAGGCGATTGCCGCGGCGGTGCGCGCGGCGCTCGACGACGCGGCGCTGGTCATCGCCGGGCACCATCTCGTCCTGCTCTTCCACCGCGATACGCGGCTGCGCCGTGACGGCAAGTCCCGCTTCCACCGCGCGGAAATGCGCTTCCGGGCGGTGACGGAGCCGCATGCCTGACACCTCATTTTCGGAAAGGACCTTACCATGGTGGCACAGAAGGGGCGCGAGCTCCTCATCAAGATCGACAACGGGGCGGGTTTCGTCACCGTTGCGGGGCTGCGCTCGAAGCGGCTGTCGTTCAATGCGCAGCTTGTCGATGTGACGGATGCGGAATCGGCGGGGCGCTGGCGCGAACTGCTGGGTGGGGCGGGCGTGCAGCGCGCGGCCCTGTCCGGAGCCGGTATCTTCAAGGACCAGGCTTCGGACGCTCTGGTGCGCGCGCTGTTCTTTGCCGGCACGATCGTCGCCTGGCAGATCGTGATCCCGGATTTCGGCACGGTCGCGGGGCCGTTCCAGATCGCCGCGCTGGACTATTCCGGCGCGCATGACGGCGAGGTGGTCTTCGAGATCGCGCTGGAATCGGCCGGGCTCCTCACCTTCGGGGCGCTCTGATGGGCGCGCGGGCGAACCGGCACCGCGGCGAGATCGAGGCTGCCTTCGACGGCGAGCGGCGCGTGCTGTGCCTGACGCTCGGCGCGCTGGCGGAGCTGGAGACGGCCTTCGCGGCCGACAGCCTGACGGGGCTGGCGGAACGCTTCTCCTCCGGGCGGCTGAAGGCCGACGATCTCATCCGCATTCTTGGCGCGGGGCTGCGGGGTGGGGGCAATCTCTATTCTGACGAGGAGGTTTCCGCGATGGCGGTGGCGGACGGGCTCTCCGGTTTTGCGCGCATCGCGGCGGAACTGCTGCAGGCGACATTCGGGCCGGGCGTGGAGGCGCGGCCGGAAAACCCTCCGGGGCCGCATCCGGGCTGAACGGCGAGAGGGCGGCCTTTCCCTGGGAGGCGGTGCTCCATGCTGGGCTCTGCCGGATGCGGCTTTCTGCAAAGGATTTCTGGGCGATGACGCCGCGCGAGCTGGCCTTCGCGCTCGGTGTGCTGCGGCCTGTGCCGTCGGCGCCCGGACGCAATGCGCTTGCCGCGCTGATGCGCGCCTTTCCCGACCACAAGGAGTGAACCATGGCGGATGCGGATGACAGACCTCTTTCCGGCACGCTGGACGATGCCGGACAGCTTTCGGCGGTCTTCGACGATCTGGAGGCGCGTTCACGCTCCTTCGGCTCGGCGCTGACCAATGCGCTGAAGGGTGCGGTCGTCGACGGCAAGGGGCTGGAGGGCGTGCTGCGCGGGTTGGCGCTGCGCATGAGCGACATTGCGCTTTCGGTGGGGCTGAAGCCGCTGGAAGGGTTTTTGTCGTCGGGTCTTTCCGGGCTGCTCGGCGGCGCCACGCCCTTCGCCAAGGGTGGGGTCGTCGCCTCGCCGACCTATTTCGGAACGGGCGGCGGGCTCGGACTGATGGGCGAGGCGGGGGCGGAGGCGATCCTGCCCTTGAAGCGCGGGCCGGACGGGGCGCTGGGCGTCGCCAGCGATGGCGGCGGGGCGCGCATCGTCTTCAACGTGACGGCGCAGGATGCGGCGAGTTTCCGCAAATCCGAGGGGCAGATCTCGGCCATGCTGACACGCGCCGTGGGGCGCGGGCAGCGCAGTTTGTGAGGGCGAGGGGCTAGGGAATTTACGGAGAGAAGGCATGGCGGGGTTTCATGAGGTGCGGTTTCCGCTGCGTGTCGCGCTCGGCACCAGCGGCGGGCCGGTGCGGCGGACGGATATCGTCAGCCTTTCCAACGGGCGGGAGAACCGCAACCGCCGCTGGCACGACGCGCGGCGGCGTTATGATGCGGGTTCGGGCGTGCGCTCGGTCGCGGATCTCTATGCGGTGCTCGCCTTCTTCGAGGCACGGGCGGGACAGTTCAACGGTTTCCGCTTCCATGACCCGGTGGACCACAAATCCTGTGCGCCGGGCGGGACGGTGAGCGCCATGGACCAGCAGATCGGCACGGGGGACGGCACGACGGCGGCCTTCCAGCTCGTCAAGCGCTATGCGGATGCCGGCGGGGAGACGGTGCGGACCATCGACAAGCCGGTCATGGGCACGGTGGTCGTCTCCGTGGCGGGCAGCCTGCGGCCGGCGGCGGACTATACGGTGAACCACGCGACGGGTGTCGTCACCTTCAAGCCGGGCAAGATTCCGGCCTCGGGCGCCATCCGGGCCGGCTACGCGTTCGACGTGCCGGTGCGTTTCGACACGGACCGCATCGATATCGACCTCGCGCAGTTCGACGCGGGGCGCATCCCGTCGATTCCGCTGGTGGAGATAAGGCCATGAGGACGATCCCGGACGGGTTGCAGGCGCATCTCGACGGTGAGGCGACGACGCTTTGTCATGCCTGGCGGGTGACGCGGCGCGACGGCGTGGTGATGGGCTTTACCGATCATGACCGCGACCTCTCCTTCGGCGGGCTTTCCTATCTCGCTGCAAGCGGCTTCGAGGCGAGCGAGGCGGAGGACGGCAACGGGCTTTCGGCCGAGGGCGGCGATCTCTCGGGCGGCTTTTCGGCGGAGGCGATCCGCGCCGAGGACCTTTCGGCGGGACGTTATGACGGGGCGAAGGTCGAGGTCTATATGGTCAACTGGCAGGACCCGGCCCAAAGGCTGCTGTTGCGTACCGCCGAACTCGGCGAGGTGCGGCGCGAGGGCGGGCTTTTTCGTGCGGAGCTGCGGCGGCTGACGCACCGGCTGGACCAGGTGCGCGGGCGCATCTACGGGCATCGCTGCGACGCGGTGCTGGGTGACGGCCGGTGCGGTGTGAACGTGGCGGCGCCGGCCTTCCGGGCGACGGCGACAGTGGGCGCGGTGCTCGACGACATGCGGCTGCGGGTGAGCGGGCTGTCCGGCTTTGCCGAGCGGTTCTTCCGCTACGGCGTGCTCACCTTCACGAGCGGCGCTGCGGCGGGGCTGACGGCGGATATCGAGGACCAGCGCAAGGTTTCGGGCGGTGACGAACTGACCTTCTGGTTGCCGGTGCCGGCCGGGGTGGTCGCGGGCGACGCGATGCAGGTGACGGCGGGATGCGACAAGCGCTTTGCCACCTGCAAGGCGAAATTCTCCAACGTGCTGAATTTTCGCGGTTTTCCGCACATGCCGGGTAGTGATTTCACCTATGGCTATGCCGATGGCGAGACGGTGCATGACGGAAGGCCGCTCTATGCGTGAGATGCTGCGGGGTGCCCCTCATCCTTCTCCCCGTGAACGGGGAGAAGGGGACATGCCGAACCGCCTCCTTCCACCGCGGCAATGTCATGCGGGAAACCGTGGCGGCAAATCCCTTCTCCCCTTGAACGGGGAGAAGGTGGCCGGCAGGCCGGATGAGGGGCAGGGGCAGGATACCGGCGCGCGCGTCGTCACCATCGCCCGCAGCTTCATCGGCACGCCCTACCGGCATCAGGGCGCGCTGAAGGGGGTCGGTTGCGATTGCCTCGGGCTGGTACGCGGGGTCTGGCGGGAGCTTTACGGGGCGGAGCCGGAAATGCCAGGCGCCTATGCCGCGGACTGGGCGGAGCGGGCGGGCGTGGAGCGGTTGCTGGAAGCGGCGGCACGGCACTGCGGGGCGGCGCTGCCTGCGGCGGCGCTGCGGCCGGGCGATATCCTGATCTTTCGCTGGCGGGCGGGGGTGGCGGCCAAACATGCCGGCATCGCGGCGCCCGACGCGCATTTCATCCATGCCTATGAGCAGGCGGCGGTGATCGAATCGCCGCTCGTGCCCGCATGGCGGCGGCGGATCGCCGGCGTCTTCCGTTTTCCGGAGATTTCCTGATCCATGGCGACACTTCTCTTCCAGGCCGCGGGCGCGACGCTCGGCGGCCTCTTCGGGCCGTTCGGCGCCATGCTGGGCCGGGCTGTCGGGGCACTGGCGGGCTCGGCGGTCGACCGCTCGCTGTTGGGCGGCATGACGAAGATCCCGGGCGCGCGGCTGAACGACGGGCGCGTTCCGGGGGCCGAGGAAGGCACGGCGATGAGCCGCGTCTACGGCACGGCGCGTGTCGGCGGCACGCTGATCTGGGCGACGCGCTTCGAGGAGGACGTCTCCGTCGAGCGCGCGGGCGGCAAGGCGAGCGGGCCGCGGGTCGAGACCTTCAGCTACTTCGCCAATTTCGCCGTCGGCGTGTGCGAGGGGCCGATCGCCGGCATAAGGCGCGTCTTCGCGGATGGGCGGGAGATCGACCTGACAGGCATCGAGATGCGCGTCCATCGCGGCACCGCCGACCAGGCGCCCGATCCGCTGATTCTCGCCAAGCAGGGAACGGGCAATGCGCCGGCCTATCGCGGACTTGCCTATGTCGTCTTCGAGCGGCTGCCGCTCGACACGTTCGGCAACCGTATCCCCATCCTGCAGTTCGAGGTACTGAGGCCGGTCGGCTCGCTGGAGGGCAAGGTGCGGGCGGTGACGCTCATTCCGGGTTCGAGCGAACACGGCTACGACCCGCAACTGGTGACGGAGAAGATCGCGGCCGGCAAGGCGCGCAACATGAACCGCAACACGCTGGTGGCGGCGACGGACTGGGTGGCCTCGATCGACGAGTTGCAGGCGCTGTGCCCCGGCCTCGAACGGGTCGGTCTGGTGGTTGCCTGGTTCGGCACGGACCTTCGGGCCGGCCAGTGCCGCATCCTGCCGGGGGTGGAGGTATCCGCCCGGCAGGAGGAGAGCAAGCCATGGACGGTTTCCGGCATCGCACGCGAAGACGCCTATGTGGTGAGCCGGGTCGAGGGTCGGCCGGCCTATGGCGGCACGCCCTCGGATGCGAGCGTGATTGCGGCCATCCGCGACCTGAAGGCGCGGGGGATCGAGGTCTATCTCTACCCGTTCCTGATGATGGACGTGCCGATCGACAACACGCTGCCGGATCCCTATGGCGGCGCGCGGCAGGCGCCCTATCCCTGGCGCGGGCGCGTCACCTGCCATCCGCCATCGGCCGACGGGACAGTTTTGGCGCGCGACCAGGTGAACGCATTCGTCGGCGCGGCCGGGGCGGGGAGTTTTGCCGTTTCCGGCGAGACGATCACCGGGCCGACCGGCGACGAGGGGTTCCGGCGGCTGATCCTGCACTATGCGCTGCTGGCGGAGGCCGCCGGCGGGGTGGACGGGTTCCTGATCGGCTCGGAAATGCGCGGGCTGACATGGCTGCGCGACGGGAGCGGGGCCTTTCCCTTCGTCGACGCGCTTGGCACACTTGCGGGCGACGTGCGGGCGATCCTCCGGCCGGGTACGAAGATCACCTACGGCGCGGACTGGAGCGAATATTTCGGCTACCAGCCGCCGGACGGCAGCGGCGAGGTGCGCTACCATCTCGACCCGCTCTGGGCGTCCCCGGCGATCGATGCCGTCGGCATCGACAACTACATGCCGCTGTCCGACTGGCAGAATGCCGACACGCTGGCCGGCAATCCGGACGGGTTCCGCCACTGCGAGGACATGGCAGCCATGCGCGCCATGATCGCGGGCGGGGAAGGTTTCGACTGGTATTACCCCGACGCGGCGGCGCGGGTGGCGCGCGAGCGTGTGCTTATCACCGACGGCATGGCGGGAAAGCCCTGGGTGTTCCGCTACAAGGACCTCGAGAGCTGGTGGGGCAACCGCCACTACGAGCGGGGACCGGGCGGAGCGGAACTCTCTGGCCACACGGCCTGGGTGCCGCGTTCCAAGCCGATCTGGTTCACCGAACTCGGCTGCCCGGCGGTCGACAAGGGGCCGAACCAGCCGAACGTTTTCGTCGATCCGAAGAGTTCGGAAAACGCGCTGCCCTATCATTCCGGTGGCGCGCGCAATGACAGCATTCAGCGGCGCTTTCTCGATGTGCATCACGGCTGGTGGCAGGGCGGCGGGCCGGAGGCGGGCATGGTCGATCCGGGCCATGTCTTCGTCTGGACCTGGGATGCGCGGCCCTATCCGGCCTTTCCCGAGGACACGGCGCTCTGGTCGGACGGGCTCAACTGGCAGCGCGGGCACTGGCTGAACGCGCGGCTCGGGGCCGGGACGGTGGCGGATGTGATCGCGGCCATCCTGAAGGATCACGGTTTTCACGATTTCGACGTCTCGGGCGTCGCGGGGGATCTTTCCGGTTTCGTACAGGCCGACCAGACCTCGGCGCGCGCCCTGATCGAGCCGCTGATGGAGGCGTTCCAGATCGATGCGCTGGAGGCGAACGGCAGGCTTGTCTTCCGCTCGCGGCTGAAATCTGCATTGCCACCGGCGCAGATCAGCGTGCTTGCCGAACGGCCGGAGGAGGCGCTGTTCGAGGAGAGCCGCGGGCATCTCAGCGATTTTGCGGGCGAGGCGATCCTCGATCATTTCGACGATTCGGGCACCTATGCGCGTGTGACGGCGCGCTCGCGCCGCATGGCGGGGGAGAACGATCGCGTGTTGCGGCTGGCGCTGCCGGCGGTGCTGCATGCGGGGGCGGCCGCGGCAAGCGTCGAGGCGGCGCTCCGCGACCAGCGGGCCGGGCAGCGGCGGCTCACCTTCCGCCTGCCGCCGACGGCGATGGGCGTGACGCCGGGCGACATCGTGCGGCTGGCCGACGGGCCGGAAGGGCGCTTCCTCGTCACCGGCATCACCGACGGGCTGGTGCGTGAGGTGGAGGCGCGGGCGATCGCGGCCGGGGAAAGCCCGGCGCCATTGCTGCTGGACGGCCGCGGGCGGGCGGTCGGCGGCGCGGGACCGGGGCCGAGCGATGGCTTCGCGCCGGACGTCGTTTTTCTCGATCTGCCGGTCCTCGGGTCGGGCGGGGCGCAGGACTTTGCGCGTGTCGCAGCCTATGCGCAGCCGTGGCGATCGATGATCGTGTCGAGTTCCGGAGGCAGCGAGGGCTACCGCAGCCGCGTGCGGCTGGACCGGCCGGCGCGGATCGGCACGTTGGTCGCACCGCTGGCGGCGGGCGTCGTCGGGCGGTTCGATCCGGGGCGGGCGGTCGTGCTCGACCTGCCCTCCGGCGGGCTTTCCGCGGTCGAGACGCTTGCCATGCTGAACGGTGCCAACCGGCTTGCGATCAGGGCCGGCAACGGGGCCTGGGAAATCATCGGCTTTGCCGGGGCGAGCGAGATCGCGCCGGGGCGGTGGCGGCTCACCGGGCTGCTGCGTGCCCTCAATGGCACGGAGGACGCCATGGCGTCCGGCCATGCAGCGGGCGCGCGGGCGGTGGTGCTGGACGATGCCGTCGTGCCGCTCGGCCTCGACGTGGAGGAGGTGGGGCGGCCATCGAACTGGCTGGTCGAGCCTGTCGGCATGACGCCGGGGCAGGCGGGACCGTTCGTCTTTGCCGGCGGGGAGCGGGCGCTGACGCCCCTGGCGCCGGTGCATCTGCGCGGCCAGCGGAACCTCGACGGTGCCGTGCGCCTCTCGTGGATCCGGCGCGGGCGGATCGATTCGGACAGCTGGCTGGCTGCCGAGATCCCGCTCGACGAGCCGGTGGAGGCCTACCGTCTCGATATCCTCTCGGGCGAGACAGCGGTGCGCAGCGTCGAGACCCCCGCGCCGGTCTTCACCTATCCCGTTGTCCAGGAGCTTGCCGATTTCGGGGCGCCGCAGGCGGCGCTCTCCATCCGCGTGCGCCAGCTCGGCCGGGCCATCCCGCTCGGCCTGCCGGCACGCGCGACGATCACCCTTTGACGGAAAGGAACTCCGATGAATGACGACGCGAAAGCCTGGTATCAGTCGCGCACCGTCTGGGGGGCGCTGGTCGCGATCCTCGCTTCGCTTGCCAATGCGGCGGGTGTCGAGGTGACGGCCGGGGACGAGGGGGAACTGGCCGATCTCCTCGTGGCGGCGGTGGGCACGCTGGGCGGGCTTGTGGCGCTCTACGGGCGGATTTTGGCGCGCCGGCGCGTGCGGTGAGGCGGCTTGACGATCCACAAGGCATTCATTTGCCATTCAGCGTGGATCGTTTATTGCTTGCATCACACTGATCCACACCCGAAAGTACATTCATGGCCTCGCCACTTCTCATAACCGCCCTTGCGGCCAGCATGATCCTCCCGGGTCCCGTCGAGACGGGCACTGCACGGGGCGTCGTCGAGGTCGCCGGCGATTGCAGCGACGCGGCTGCGCAGGTGGTTTCCCAGACGGGGGGCGAACTGCTCTCGGCGCAGCCGAAGGGCGATACCTGCGTGGTGACGGTGCTCGTGCCCGGCAAGGGCAATGCCCGGCCGCGCAAGGTGACCGTGCGCGTGCCGATGTAAGGCCTTCGGCCTTCGTGATGGAATGAGTGAGATAGGAAAGAGGGCGAATGCGCATCCTGGTGGTCGAGGACGATGTCAACCTGAGCCGGCAGCTCAGCGAGGCCTTGAAGGAATCAGGCTATGTGGTGGACCAGGCCTTCGATGGCGAGGAAGGCCACTATCTCGGCGATACTGAACCCTATGATGCCATCATCCTCGATATCGGCCTGCCGGAAATGGACGGGATCACCGTTCTTGAAAAGTGGCGTGCCGACGGCAAGACGATGCCTGTCCTTATCCTCACCGCCCGCGACCGCTGGAGCGACAAGGTGGCCGGCATCGATGCCGGTGCGGACGACTATGTCGCCAAGCCCTTCCATGTCGAGGAGGTGCTGGCCCGCATCCGCGCGCTGATCCGCCGTGCGGCGGGCCATGCGAGCCCTGACATCGTCTGCGGGCCGGTGCGGCTCGACACGAAGGGCTCCAAGGCAACCGTCAATGGCGAGACGCTGAAGCTGACCTCGCATGAATACCGGCTGCTTTCCTACCTCATGCACCATATGGGCGAGGTGGTATCGCGCACGGAACTGGTCGAGCACATGTACGATCAGGATTTCGACCGTGATTCCAATACGATCGAGGTTTTCGTCGGGCGCCTGCGCAAGAAGATCGGCGTCGACCTGATCGAGACTGTGCGCGGCCTCGGCTACCGGATGCAAGCCCCCGCCAATGGCAAATAAGGCCAGGCGCTCCCGCTCGCTCACTTTCCGCGTTCTTCTTCTCGCCTCGCTCTGGGCAGCGGTCGCGCTCATCGTCATCGCCGTCGTCATCTCGACGCTCTACCGCCAGAGCGCGGAGAAGAGTTTTCGTGATCTTTTGCGCGCGCAGCTCTACAACGTCATCAATTCCGTTTCGGCGGACGAGGAGACGCGGCTGACCGGCACGCCGCAGCTCGGGGACCTGCGCTTCTTCCAGCCGCAATCGGGCTGGTACTGGGTGGTCGAGCCGATCGGCGGGGCATTGGCGAGCGAGACGCTGACCTCTTCCTCGCTCGGAACGGGGAGCATCCCCATTCCCGATACCGACAGCATCCCCTTCGATACGCGCTACGAGCGCTTCTACACGACCATCGACTCCTTCGGTAACGAGGTGGAGGTGGGCGAGACGGAAGTGGTGCTCGACGATGAGGGGCGCACGGCGCGCTTCCGCGTCATCGGCAACCGCGATGTGCTGGAGGGCGATATCGATGACTTCTCCGGGAGCCTCTATCTGGCGCTGGCCGGCTTCGGCGTGGGCAGCCTGCTTCTCAACGCGGCGGCGATCCTTATCGGCCTGAAGCCGCTCGACCGGGCGCGCAAGGCGCTGGAGAAGATCCGCGCGGGGGAGAGCGAGCAGCTCGACGGCGATTTCCCGCGGGAGATCCTGCCGCTCGCGAGCGAGGTGAATGCGCTGATCGACAGCAACCGGCGCATCGTCGAGCGGGCGCGCATGCAGGTCGGCAACCTTGCGCACTCCCTGAAGACGCCGATTGCGGTTCTCCTCAATGAAGCGCGGCTGCTCGCCGCCCCGCAGGGCGATCTCGTCCGCACGCAGGCCGAAGCCATGCAGAGCCAGGTGCAATCCTATCTCAACCGCGCCCGCATCGCCGCCCAGCGCGAATCCGTGCTGGCACGCACCGAGACGCAGGCCGTTCTGGAGCGGCTGGTGCGCGTGATGCGGCGGCTCAATGCCGAGCGGCAGTTTCCGCTGACCGTCGACCCGCCCGGGCTGGTTCTGGCGATGGAACAGCAGGATGTCGAGGAAACCGTCGGCAACCTCCTGGAGAATGCCGCGCGGTACGCCCGCACGACGGTGGCCGTGCGCGCCTCCATGGCGCCTGCCGAGGTGCGCGGCAACGACGATGCGCGCAAGAACTGGATCGTCATCGAGGTGGAGGACGACGGGCCGGGGCTGGAGCCGGACGAGATTCGCGAGGCGATGAAACGCGGCAAGCGGCTCGACGAGAGCAAGCCGGGCACCGGGCTCGGCCTCTCCATCGTCAGCGAGATCGCCTCGGAGTACCAGGGAACCTTCGGGCTTTCGCGCGGACCGCGCGGCGGGTTGCTGGCGCGGCTCGTGCTGCCGGCCGTCACAAAGGATGTTGCCTGAGGCGGCGGACAATGCAACAAGGGAGGGGCTCGCGAATATGAGGATCGCGACGTGGACGAAGTGCCGGGAGGGCGTGTCGCTTCCGGGACCAGGCCAACAGGAGCGCGCGGCGGTTTTGCAACCGCATTTGCGTGGAAACGGAAAGCTAGAGCGTTTTCGCCGGCGGGTGAAGGCGCTCTCTCATGAAGAGAGACGGTCCCAGCGGATGAAGACGGGTTTGCGCGGCGCCTTTTTCCCCTTCCTTCTGGCAACAGCGACGGTTTCGGGATGCACGACCACATCGGGCGGCGCGGCCGGCACCGGTGGTAAGCCTGTTGCAGCCGGTGCGGGTGTTTACATCACGGCGCTGCAGGGTGGGCTCGTCAGCCGCAATGCCGGTGGCGCCCAGCTCTCCAAGGCGGATATGCAGCGGGCGCTGGAAGCCGAATACCGCGCGCTGGAAGCGGCGCCCGGCGGCCAGCCCGTCGTCTGGCAGGGCAAGGGCGTCGGCGGATCGGTGGTCGCGGCTGCGCCCTATCAGGTCGGCTCGCAGAACTGCCGGCAGTACAGCCATACGGTGACCGTAGAGGGCCGGGACACCGCGACACGCGGCGCGGCCTGCCGCAATGCGGACGGGGCCTGGGCGCCGCTGTCATAGCCTCCTGTTTCCGGCGGCCTCCCGTTGCCGGAAGGATGCGAGGCCTTTCGCCCTGATCGGCGCCGCTTCGGCTGGAAATGCGTAAACGCAAGCCTGATCGTTCGACGGTTGCGGCGAAACGCCTCAAATTCACGTCATCGTTCCCTGGGGAATTGGAAACGTTCGCGCGTTCCAGTATTTGAACGGTCATGTTTTTCTGGATTCTCGTCGCCATCATGACGGCCGCCGTGGCCGCCGTCCTCCTTCTCCCCTTGCTGCGCCGCCCCGTGGTGGCCGCGGACGATGCCGGCCATGACGTCGAGGTCTATCGCGACCAGCTTGAAGAACTGAGGCGCGACGAGGCGACCGGGCTTATCGGCGCGACCGAGGCCGAGCTTGCCCGCGCGGAGGTCGCGCGCCGGCTGATCGCCGCCAGCAAGGCCGAGGCGAAGGGCAGGGCAAGCCCCGCCGAGCGCAGAAACCGGCTGGCGCAGGCTTTCGTGATCCTCCTTCTGCCCGCCATCGGGCTCTGTCTTTACATCGCGACCGGCCGGCCGGATCTTCCGGCCCAGCCGCTCGCAGAGCGCCTTGCCAATCCCGGCAACGACATTTCCGTCCTGATCGCCAAGGCGGAGAACCACCTGGCGCGCAATCCGGACGACGGCGCGGGCTGGGATCTTCTGGCGCCGATCTACTATCGCAGCGGCCGGGTGGAGGATGCGGCAAATGCCTTCTCCCAGGCGATCCGCCTGCTCGGGCCGACGCCGGAACGGCTGGACGGCTATGCGGAAACGCTGATCGCCCAGTCGAACGGCATCGTGACCGCCGAGGCGCGTGCCCGGCTGGAGCAGTCGCTGGCGCTGAAGGCGGACAATCCGCGTGCCGAATATTATCTGGCGCTGGCGCTGGAGCAGGAGGGCAAGCGCGCCGAGGCGCGCGCCGCCTTCGAGGCAATGGTGAAGGAAGCGCCGGCCGATGCGCCCTGGCTGCCGCTCGTCAACCGGCATATAGCCGGGCTTGCCGGGGGAGAGGGCGGGGTGGTTGCCGGCACCCTCGGCAATCCGACCGCCGACGACGTGGCGGCGGCGCAGGATCTGTCGGCGGGCGACCGCCAGCAGATGATCGCCGGCATGGTGGAGAGCCTTGCGGCGAAACTTCAGGAGAACCCTGATAATATCGAAGGATGGACGCGCATCATCCGTTCCTATGTTGTGCTGGATCAAAGGCCGAAGGCCGAAGCCGCGTTACAGACGGCGCTGAAGACCTTCCCGGCCGACAGCGACAACGGCAAAGAGCTTCTGGCGCTTGCCCGGGACCTATCGATTTCGGCTGAGGGCAGCGGACCATGACTCGCAAGCAGAAACGTCTGGCAGTGATAAGCGGCGGTATCGCCTTCCTGGTGGCGGCGGTGCTGCTCGTCATGTTCGCCTTCAGCCAGTCCATCGCCTACTTCTATGTGCCCGGCGATCTCGCCAAGGCCAATGTCCCGCCGGGAACGCGCATCCGCCTTGGCGGGCTCGTGGAGGCCGGCACGGTCAAGCGCGGCGAGGGCTCCACCATCACCTTTACGGTGACGGATACGCTCTCGACGGTGCCGGTGACCTATACGGGTATCCTGCCGGACCTCTTCCGGGAGGGGCAGGGCGTGGTGGCGGAAGGCGCCTTCGGTACGGACGGGCTCTTTCTCGCCGACACGGTGCTCGCCAAGCATGACGAGACCTACATGCCCAAGGACGTCGCGGACCGCCTGAAGGCGCAGGGCGTCGAACTTTCCGGCAAGGAAACGATCAAATGATCATCGAGCTTGGACACTATGCCCTGATCCTCGCGCTGGCGACCGTCATCGTCCAGTCGATCCTGCCGCTGGTCGGCACGATCCGCAACGACCGCGCGCTGATGGCCGTGGCGCCCGCCGCGGCGCTGGCGGGCTTCCTCCTCGTGCTCTTCTCCTTCTCGGTGCTGACCTTCGCCTATGTCGTCTCGGATTTCTCGGTCGGCAATGTCTGGGAGAATTCGCACTCGCTGAAGCCGATGATCTACAAGATCACCGGGGTCTGGGGGAACCATGAGGGCTCGATGCTGCTCTGGCTCCTCATCCTGGTCTTCTTCAGCGCGCTCGTCGCCACCTTCGGCGCCAATCTGCCGGAGCGACTGCGCGCCAATGTGCTGGCCGTGCAGGGCCTCATCTCGACCGCCTTCGCGCTGTTCATCCTGCTTACCTCCAACCCGTTCCTGCGGCTCCAGCCGGCGCCCGCCGAGGGGCAGGACCTCAATCCGGTGCTGCAGGATATCGGCCTCGCCATCCACCCGCCGCTGCTCTATCTCGGTTACGTCGGCTTCTCCGTCAGCTTCTCCTTCGCCATCGCAGCGTTGATCGACGGGCGGATCGACGCGGCCTGGGCGCGCTGGGTGCGGCCGTGGACGCTGGCGGCCTGGAGCTTCCTCACCGCCGGCATCGCGATGGGCTCCTACTGGGCCTATTACGAACTCGGCTGGGGCGGCTGGTGGTTCTGGGACCCGGTGGAGAACGCCTCCTTCATTCCCTGGCTCGCCGGCACGGCGCTGCTGCATTCGGCGCTCGTCATGGAAAAGCGCGAGGCGCTGAAGATCTGGACGGTGCTGCTGGCGATCCTCACCTTCTCCATGTCGCTGCTCGGCACCTTCCTGGTGCGATCCGGTGTGCTCACCTCGGTGCATGCCTTCGCGACCGATCCGACGCGCGGCGTCTTCATCCTCGCCATCCTCGTCTTCTTCATCGGGGGCGCGCTGTCGCTCTTCGCCTTCCGGGCGGCGACGCTGAAGGCCGGCGGACTTTTCGCGCCGATCTCGCGCGAAGGCGCGCTCGTTCTCAACAACCTGATCCTGACGACCGCGGCGGCGACGGTGCTGACCGGCACGCTCTATCCGCTGGTGCTTGAGGCGCTGACGGGCGAAAAAATCTCCGTCGGCCCGCCCTTCTTCAACCTCACCTTCGGCCTCCTGATGCTGCCGCTGTTGCTGGCGGTGCCGTTCGGTCCGCTGCTTGCCTGGAAGCGGGGCGACGTGTTCGCCGCCGGCCAGCGCCTCTTTGCGGCGGCGGGAATCGGCCTTGTCCTCGCGGCGGTGGTCCTCTACATCCAGAACGGCGGGCCGGTGCTTGCCTATTTCGGCCTTGCCATCGGTTTTTACATGATCGCCGGTGCGATTACCGACCTGTGGCTGCGCGCCGGCGTCGGCAAGGTGGCGCGCAATGTCGCCTTCCGCCGCTTCATCGGCCTGCCGGGCTCGGCCTTCGGCACGGCGCTCGCGCATATCGGTGTCGGCGTGACGGTCGTCGGCGTCATCGCGGTGACGGCCTTCGAGACGGAGCATGTCGTCGAGATGAAACCCGGCATGCAGATCGAGGCTGGCGGTTATACGCTGACCTTCGACGGCATGCGCCGCGGGCAGGGGCCGAACTATTCCGAGGAATCGGGCCATTTCACGGTGGCGCGCGGCGGTGTCGTCGTTACCGACGTCTGGTCGTCCAAGCGGCTCTATACCGCTCGCCGCATGCCGACGACGGAAGCGGGCATCCGCACCTTCGGGCTCAGCCAGCTCTATGTTTCGCTCGGCGATGCGATGGCCGACGGCGGCATCGTCGTGCGCGTCTGGTGGAAGCCGATGATCCTCTGCATCTGGATCGGCACGCTGATCATGATGGCGGGTGGCATTGTCTCCCTGTGCGACCGGCGACTGCGCGTCGGCGCGCCGCAGAAGGTGCGCAAGGTCAAGCCTGTGCTGGAGGCGGCGGAATGATGCGCCGCCTGCTCCTCGCCTCGGCCTTCCTGCTTGCCGCGGCTCCCGCCTTTGCGGTCAATCCGGACGAGGTGCTGGCCGATCCGGCGCTGGAGGCGCGCGCGCGGGCGCTTTCGGCCGAACTGCGCTGCATGGTCTGCCAGAACCAGTCGATCGACGATTCCAATGCGGAGCTTGCCCGCGACCTAAGGCTTCTCGTACGCGAGCGGCTGAAGAACGGCGACAGCGACGAGGCGGTGATCGAATATGTCGTCTCGCGTTATGGCGAGTTCGTGCTGCTGAACCCGCGGCTGCGCGGCGAGACGCTGCTCCTGTGGGGCGCGCCGATCGTGCTCTTCCTCGCGGGCGCGGCAGCGATGGTGCTCTTCGTGCGCAAGCGCGGCGGAAAGCCGACGGGGACGCCGCTTTCCGAGGCGGAAAAAGCAGAACTGGAACGCGCCCTCAAGGGGGAATAGGCGTCCGCGCCCGGAATTGTCCAACATTACCAAAAATTCATGCGGCGGATAGTGTGCTGTAATGTGCAGGCGCCTATCTCTTGATCATCCGCTGCCAAACGCAGCCATGAAGTGAGAGAAAAGGTGCAAAGAATGTCCAAGATTTCCGCATTCCGTCCGGGTCTCAAGACCGTCCTGAGGACGACCACCGTCGCCGGGCTTGCGGCCGTCATGCTTGCCACCGGCATTCCCGCGCGCGTCACCGAGAGTTTTGCACAAGCCGTGTCGGTGCAGGGTCCGCAGGTTGCGAGCTTCGCCGATGTCGTGGAGGCCGTCTCGCCGGCCGTCGTTTCCGTTCGCGTCCAGTCCGACATCAAGCCGGCCAATGACGAGAGCAATTTCAGCTTCAACTTCGGTGGCCGGGGCCTCGACGAGCTTCCCGACGATCACCCGCTGAAGCGTTTCTTCCGTGAATTCGGCGGCCCCGACCAGTTCCAGGGCGACCGTGGGCCGGATCGTCGCTTCGGAGAACGCGGCGACCGTCGCGGCCGTGACCGCAAGCCACACCTGCGCCCGACCTCGCAGGGTTCCGGCTTCTTCATCTCCGAAGACGGCTACATCGTCACCAACAACCATGTCGTCAATGACGGCAGCGCTTTCACCGTCGTGATGAACGACGGCACGGAGCTCAATGCCAAGCTCGTCGGCAAGGACAGCCGTACGGACCTTGCCGTGCTGAAGGTCGAGGAGAAGGACAAGCGCAAGTTCACCTATGTGAGCTTCGCCGATGACAGCCAGATCCGCGTCGGCGACTGGGTCGTTGCCGTCGGCAATCCGTTCGGCCTCGGCGGCACGGTGACGGCCGGCATCATCTCGGCCCGCGGCCGCGACATCGGCTCCGGCCCCTATGACGACTACCTTCAGGTGGATGCTGCCGTGAACCGCGGCAATTCAGGTGGCCCGACCTTCAACCTCAACGGCCAGGTCGTCGGCATCAACACCGCGATCTTCTCGCCGTCGGGCGGCAATGTCGGCATCGCCTTCGCCATTCCGGCATCCGTCGCCAAGGGCGTCGTCGCCGACCTGATGAAGGACGGCAAGGTCGACCGCGGCTGGCTCGGCGTGCAGATCCAGGCGGTGAGCCGCGACATTGCCGACTCGCTCGGCCTTGCGGACGCCGCCGGTGCGCTGGTCGTGGAGCCGCAGGCCGATTCGCCCGGCGCCAAGGCCGGTATCAAGAAGGGCGACGTGATCACGGCGCTCGATGGCGAGCCGATCAAGGATCCGCGTGACCTTGCCCGCCGCGTCGCCGACATCGCGCCCGGCAAGAAGGTCGACCTTTCGGTCTGGCGTGACGGCAAGTCCGAGACGATCCCGGTCGAGATCGGAACGTTGGCCGGCGAACAGATCCAGGCAGCGACGGGCGCCGAGGAAGCCGAACCGGAAGCCCCGGCTGCCGAGCAGGCGCTTGCCGATCTCGGCATTTCGGTCACCCCTGACGACAAGGGCCTGACGGTTTCCTCCGTCGATCCGGACTCCGACGCCAGCGACCGCGGCCTGAAGCAGGGCGACCGCATCACCTCGGTCAACAACCAGCCGGTAAAATCGGCCGACGACGTGGTGAAGGTTCTCGATGGCGCCCGCAAGGACGGCCGCTCCAAGGCGCTGTTCCAGATCGAGACCAATGACGGCAGCCGCTTCCTGGCCCTGCCGATCGACCAGGGCTGAGCGGTTCCGCAATCCCGCTTGACGGCGCCGCGAAATCGCAAGGTTTCGCGGCGCTGCCGTATCCGGACGATGGCGCTCTGGCCAAGTCCTGCCGAACATGCTGTAAGGTCCTGACGATGAAGATATTGATTGTGGAAGACGATCTGGAGGCGGCCGCCTATCTCTCGAAGGCCTTTCGCGAGGCGGGCATCGTGCTCGACCACGCGAGCGACGGTGAAAGCGGTCTCTTCCTCGCCACCGAGAACAGCTATGACGTCCTTGTCATCGACCGCATGCTGCCGCGCCGCGACGGCCTGTCGCTGATCTCGGAGCTGCGCCGCCGCAACATCCATACGCCCGTGCTCATCCTCTCCGCACTCGGCCAGGTCGACGACCGTGTGACGGGGCTGCGTGCCGGCGGCGACGACTATCTGCCGAAACCCTATGCCTTCAGCGAGCTCCTGGCCCGTGTGGAAGTGCTTGGGCGCCGCAAGGGTACGCCGGAGCAGGACATGGTCTACCGCGTCGGCGATCTGGAACTCGACCGGCTGTCCCACACGGTCAAGCGTGGCGGCAAGGAGATCCTGCTCCAGCCACGCGAGTTCCGCCTGCTCGAGTATTTGATGAAGAATGCCGGTCAGGTCGTAACGCGCACCATGCTGCTGGAAAATGTCTGGGACTACCATTTCGACCCGCAGACCAACGTCATCGACGTCCATGTCTCGCGGTTGCGCTCGAAGATCGAGAAGGACTTCGACCAGCCGCTGCTGCGCACCGTGCGCGGCGCGGGATACATGATGAAGGACGAGGCGGCGGGCTGACCCCATGCATCGACTGCTCGGCAGGCTGACCGCCCTTTATCGCACGACCGCGGTCCGGCTTTCCGCGGTCTATCTGCTGCTGTTCGCCATCTGTGCGGCCTTTCTCGTCTTCTACGTCTCCTCCATGTCGGAACGGCTGCTGCGCCAGCAGATGCGCGAGGCGGTGGCACAGGAGGTCGAGCAAATCGAGCGTATCTTCGACAGCAACGGCATGAACGGCCTGTTGCGCACGCTCGAGCGGCGGGCCCGCCAGCCGGGCGCCAACCTCTATATCATAGCGAGCCCGACGGGCGAGGTTCTGGCTGGCAACGTCGCCTCGCTCCAGCCCGGCGTGCTCGACACGGAGGGCTGGACGGAGACGCCCTTCCGCTACCAGCGTTACCAGGAAGAGGCGCGCGGCAGCAACCGGCCGATGGCCTATGCGCAGGTCATCGTGCTCTCCAACGGCCTGCGTGTGCTCGTCGGCCGCGACCTCGGCGAGCCGGAGAATTTCCGCTATCTCGTGCGCCAGGCGCTGATGGTGGCGCTCGGCGTCATGGGCTTCGGGGCGCTCGCCATCTGGTACCTGATCGGGCGCAATGCGCTGAAACGCATGGACCGCATGTCCGGCGCGAGCCAGCGCATCATGGCGGGCGACCTCTCTCAGCGGCTGCCGACCAGCGGCTCGGGCGACGAGTTCGACCGCCTGTCGGAATCGCTCAACACCATGCTCGGCCGTATCGAGAAACTCGGCGAAGGCCTCAAGCAGGTCTCCGACAACATCGCGCACGACCTGAAGACGCCGCTGACCCGGCTGCGCAACAAGGCGGAGGCGGCGCTTGCCGGCGGCGAGCGGGCCGACTACCGCGCGGCGCTGGAGGAAATGATCGGGGAATCCGATCAGCTCATCCGCACCTTCAACGCGCTCTTGATGATTTCCCGCGTCGAGGCGGGCCAGGCGCCGGCGGAGATGAGCGCGATCGACATCAGCGGCATCGCCCAGGACAGCGCGGAACTCTACGAGCCGGTGGCCGAGGACAGCGGCCTGAAGCTGGTGACGGACATTGCCGACGGTATCGAGGTCAAGGGCAATCGGGAGCTCGTCGGCCAGGCGCTCGGCAATCTCATCGACAATGCGATCAAATATGCCGAGGGCAGCGGCGGCGAGCCCGAGATCCGCATTTTCCTCGAGCGGCGGCAGGGTGATGTCGTGCTCTCGGTCGCCGACAGCGGCCCGGGCGTGCCCGACGACAAGCGCGAGGATGTCGTGAAGCGTTTCGTGCGGCTCGATGCCAGCCGCTCCAAGCCCGGCACGGGCCTTGGCCTTTCGCTGGCCGGCGCGGTCATGGAAATGCACCATGGCCGCCTTGAACTCGACGCGACCCATCCGGAACGGGAAAACAATCGGGGGCTGACGGTCAGGATGGTTTTCCCCGTCGTTGCGGACTGATACACCTCTTCGCGCCGGCCTTTCCGGTCGGATGCGGTGAGGAGGCATCATGAGCGCAGCGGAAACGACGCGGTTTTCCGATCTTTCGGCCAGCCCCGTGCGGGCTCTCAGCCAGACGGAGGTCAAGTCGGTCCTGTCCGATCTCAAGGACTGGGGCAAGGAGCACGCAGCCATCGCACGGCTTCTCGGCGAAGAGGGGCCGCTCAAGGACTTCATCGTTGCGACCCTGTCACTGTCGCCCTATCTGCGCGACACGGCCCGCATCGATCCCGGCCTGCTCGCCCGCGCGCTCGAAGAGCCGATCCTGCCTGCCGTGAGCACTGCCATCGACCGCGCCCGCAGTGCCTGGCAGGCCGAGGGCGGCGAGGTGACGGAGGCGGTGCTGATGACGCGGCTGCGCCGCGCCAAGCGCGAGGTCGCCTTCTTCACCGCCCTTGCCGATCTTGCCCGCATTTTCGACGCGCGGCGCACCACGGCGCTGCTGACGGAGCTTGCCGAGGCGACGACGTCAGCCGCCATCGACTACCTTCTGCTCTCGGCGCATGAGAGCGGCAAGCTGAAGCTGCCCGATCCCGCCCGACCGAGCGAAGGATCGGGCCTCATCGTGCTTGGCATGGGCAAGCTGGGTGCAGCGGAGCTCAACTATTCCTCCGACATCGACCTCGTCGTCTTCTTCGATCCGATGGCCGGGATCGCGGTCGATCCGAGCGAGGCTGTCGAGACTTTTTCCCGCCTCGTTCGCCGCCTGATCCGCATCATGCAGGAGCGCACGGCGGACGGTTATGTCTTCCGCACGGATCTGCGCCTGCGGCCGGATCCGGGCGCGACGCCGCTCGCCATTTCTGTCGATTCGGCGATGCTCTACTACGAAGGCAGGGGGCAGAACTGGGAGCGCGCCGCCTTCATCAAGGCAAAGCCGATTGCCGGCGACCTCAAGGCAGGCGAGGCCTTCCTCAAGGAGCTCACCCCCTTCGTCTTCCGCAAGTATCTCGACTATGCGGCGATCGCCGACATCCATTCGATCAAGCGGCAGATCCACGTACACAAGGGGCATGGCGAGATCGCGGTGAAGGGCCACAACGTCAAGCTCGGTCGCGGCGGCATTCGCGAGATCGAATTCTTCGTGCAGACCCAGCAGTTGATCGCCGGGGGGCGCGTTCCGGCGCTGCGCCTGCGCGCCACCGAACCGATGCTGGCGGAACTTGCGAGGGCGAGCTGGATCGACGACGCGACGGCGGCGGAGCTGACGGAGGCCTACTGGTTCCTTCGCGATGTCGAGCACCGCATCCAGATGGTGCGTGACGAGCAGACCCATGTGCTGCCGGAAACCGAGGCCGAACTGAAGCGCATCGCCTATATGCTGGGCTTTGCGGATACGGCGGCGTTTTCCGCGCGGCTGGTCGAGGTGCTGAAGACCGTGGAACGGCGGTATGCGGCGCTCTTCGAGCAGGAGGCAAAACTCTCCTCGGAGACCGGCAACCTCGTCTTCACCGGCCAGAAGGACGATCCGGACACGCTGGAGACGCTGAAGCGCCTCGGCTTCGAGCGCCCTGCCGATATTTCCCGCACCATCCGCACGTGGCACTATGGTCGCTACCGCGCCACGCAGTCCGTCGAGGCGCGCGAGCGGCTGACGGAACTGACGCCGGAGCTGCTGCGCGTCTTCGGCGAGAGCAAACGGGCGGACGAGGCGCTGCTGCGCTTCGACAATTTCATTTCCGGCCTGCCTGCGGGTATCCAGCTCTTCTCGCTGCTCGGCAACAACCCGGCACTGCTCTCCCTCATCGTCAACATCATGTCGTCGGCGCCGCGGCTTGCCGAGGTGATTGCGGCAAAGCCCCATGTCTTCGACGGCATGCTCGATCCGGGGCTTCTCGCCGAACTGCCGACCCGCACCTATCTTTCCGAGCGCATCGACGGCTTCGTCTCCGGCGCACGGCACTACGAGGAAATCCTCGACCGCCTGCGCATCATCGCCGCCGAGCAGCGCTTCCTTATCGGCATCCGCCTTCTAACCGGCGCGATCACGGGAAAGCAGGCCGCCCGCGCCTTCACCCATGTCGCCGATCTCATCGTCCAGGCGGCCTTCAAGGCGGTGCTGGAGGAAGTGGAGACGGCGCACGGCAAGTTCCCGGGCGGGCGCGTCGCGCTGGTCGGCATGGGCAAGCTCGGCAGTTTCGAGCTGACGGCAGGCTCGGATATCGACCTGATCCTGCTTTACGACCATGACAGCGACGCCTTCGAATCGGACGGTGCCAAGCCGCTCGACAACATGAAGTATTTCACCCGCATCACGCAGCGGTTGATCGCGGCCCTCTCCGCGCCGACCGCCGAAGGCGTGCTCTACGAGGTCGACATGCGGCTGCGCCCTTCCGGCAACAAGGGGCCGGTCGCCACCCGTATCACCTCCTTCGCAAAGTATCAGGCGGAGGAGGCCTGGACCTGGGAGCACATGGCTTTGACCCGTGCCCGCGTGCTGTGCGGCGACGAGAGCCTGATGCGGCAGGCGGAAGAGATCTTCCGCACCGTGCTCGGCCGCAAGCGCGATACCGGCAAGGTCGCCAAGGATGTGGCCGAGATGCGAACGCTGATCGATCAGGAGAAGCCGCCGAAGGACATCTGGGACCTGAA
This sequence comes from Shinella sp. HY16, assembly GCF_028534175.1. NCBI lineage: Bacteria > Pseudomonadati > Pseudomonadota > Alphaproteobacteria > Hyphomicrobiales > Rhizobiaceae > Shinella > Shinella sp. HY16. Next base: position 1,014,416 of record NZ_JAHYXL010000001.1, read on the forward strand.
GCTCATCGCCGGGGGGCTGATCGATATCGAGTTCATCGCGCAGTTCCTCGCGCTCGTGGCGCCAGTGCGGGGCGCGGCATCGCCGGAAGGGGCGCTGCCGACCGGCGATGCGCTGGCTCTGCTCGGACAGAGCATGATGGACCCCAACGACCTCGACACGGTGCAGCGGGCGCTCACCCTCTATACCGAGATCTCCCAGATCGTGCGTCTCTGCGTCGATGGCGGCTTCGACCCGAAGGAGGCGCCCGCCGGCCTCGTCGACCTCGTTTGCCGCGCCGGCGACTGCCCCGATATGCGCACGCTGGAGGCGGATATCCGCCGGGTCTCCAAGGCGGTGCGAAAGATCTTTCAGGCGACGGTCAAGGGGTAGCCACTCCCTGACCTTACCCTCAGGCCGCTGCGAGATGCAGTGCCGCCAGCCGTTCCCGGTCGGGGATGCGCACGGAGATGATCGTGCCCTTGCCCTCGACGGAATAGATGCGCATGGCGCCGCCATGCAGGTGGGCGAGCGAGCGGGAGATGGCAAGGCCAAGGCCCGATCCGCCCTTGCTCTTGGCATACTGGCTCTGCACCTGCTCGAAAGGCTGGCCGATCTTCTGCAGCGCGGATTTCGGGATGCCGATGCCGGTATCGGCGATCGTCAGCGTGACGGCCCCGTCGACCCGGCGCGCCCGCACCTTCACCTTACCGTCTGCATTGGTGAACTTCATGGCGTTCGACAGGAGGTTCAGCAGGATCTGCTTCATCGCGCGGCGGTCGGCGACGGTCAGGAGATGGCCGGGGCAGGTTTGCTGGACTTCGATATGCTTCTTCTCCGCCTGCAGCATGGTGAGGCGCAGCGTCTCCTCGATCAGCGGCGACAGGTCGACCGTCTCGCAGCTGATGCGCATATGGCCGGCCTCGATCTTCGACATGTCGAGAATGTCGCTGATGACGTTGAGCAGGTGCTTGCCGCTTTCGTGGATGTCGCGGGAATACTCGCGGTACTTGTCCGAGCCGAGCGGACCGAACATCTGGTTCTGCAGGATCTCGGAGAAACCGAGGATGGCGTTGAGCGGCGTGCGCAGCTCGTGCGACATGTTGGCAAGGAATTCGGACTTCGCCCGGTTGGCCGCCTCCGCGCGGTCCTTTTCCGCCTGGTAATTGGCATTGGCGACGGAAAGCTCGGCCTTCTGCCGCTCCAGCTTGGCGCGGGAGGCCGAGAGGTCGCCGATGGTCGCCATCAGGCGGCGTTCGGATTCGCGCAGCCGCACCTGGTGGCGCTTCATCATGGTGATGTCGGTGCCGACCGAGACGAGGCCGCCGTCGCGGGTGCGCCGCTCGTTGATCTGCAGCCAGCGCTCGTCGGCAAGCTGCACTTCGCTGGTCTGCGAGGCACCCGTGCCGTCGGCATCAGCGATGCGCCGCTCGATGACCGGGCGGGCCGCGGCGGCATGCACCGTCGCCCGCTCCGTGCCGGGAACGAGCACGTCGTCCGGAAGGCCGTAGGCCTGCTGGTAGTGCGCATTGCACATGACGAGCCGGTCGCTCTTGTCCCAGAGGACGAAGGCTTCGGACGTGCATTCGATGGCGTCGGCAAGCCGCTGGTCGGCCTCCTGATAGCGCTGGGCAAGCCGGTGCTGCTCGGTGACATCCATGGCGATGCCGATCATGTGCATGCGGCCGGAGGCCATGCGGATGAGCTGGGCGCGGGCACGCAGCCACACATAGTGGCCTTCGGCGTGGCGCATGCGGAACACCTGGTCCACCTGCTTGGCCTCGCCGCGCGCCACAGCGCGCGCCACCTGGTAGATGCCGTCGTCGTCGGGATGCATCAGGCGCGCCGCATCGCCGAAGGACAGCACGCTGTCCCGCGCCGGCATGCCGAGCATTTCGTACATGGAGCGGGACCAGAACAGCCGCCGGCTCGACAGGTCGAAATCCCAGAGGCCGCAGCGACCGCGGGCGAGCGCCGTCTCGACGCGCAGGTTCGATTCCGCGAAGATCGCATCCGCATCGCGCGCGCGCTTTGCCTGGATGTAGTAGGCATAGAGGATGACGAGCAGGATCGCCGAAATGCCGGCGAAGAGCGTGACGTTCAACGCCACCTCGTCGCGCCAGAACGTCGCGAGCTGCCCGAGCGGATTGGCGACGATGATGAAGCCGCCCTTCTTGGGCATCTGCACGAGCGAGGCGTAATAGTCCTCATCGCCGATGCGGGCGCGGAAGACGCCGGCCGGATCGCCGAAATACTGGGTTGCCGCGAGCTCCGGCGCAAAGCGCGCCAGCGACAGGCCGACATAGCGGGCCGCGCCCAGCGAGGCGCCGAAGACCTGGCCCTTTTCCGCGACGAAGAGGACAAGGCCGCCCGCCTGCATGCGGTCCTGCGGCAGATGCAGGGACAGTGCCGCCTCGACCGCCATGCGGTCGGACTTTGCAAGGCTTTCCGCCATCGGACCGGAAAACGCCGCCTCGACGGCCATCGCCGTCAGCGAGGTCGTGTCCTTGACGCTGGTTTCCATCCGGTCGTGCTCGACCAGGATGCCGGCCATACGCGAGATGGCCACCACGAACAGGAAGGCGATAATCAGGATCGGTATCGACCGCTTCAGCACGGGCTCGGCCCGTGTCAAATGCCGTGCGGCAGGCCCGGCGAAAATCTTCGCCTGTCCCGTCAACTCATCTTCCCAGGCCGCCATTCCCGGAAATTTGAGGTGAGTCCACCCGCCGGCTGCGCGTCCTCGTTGCGCGTCCGTCATAGTCTTAAACCTTGTACCCTCTCGTGATTCGGCGCGCCGCTCGCCCGAATCTGCCCTAATGAATCAATTGTGATTCGGCTTGTCCAGAGGAAAAGGTAACGGACTGTTAACCAATTATTACGGTTGGGAAATTGGGGTTGCGGTGGCCAGAGAGGCGCTTCGCGGGATGCGCGTCCCCTCCGGCCCGCCGGCCGGAGAGGAAACGCTATCTACTCAACCCTTCAGCATGCGCTCCACGATGTCCGAAACGTCGGAGGAGAGCTTTTCGCCCGCCGCAATCGTACGCAGCGCGTTGCGCGCATGGTCCGAGCGGCCGTCCTCAAGCGCTCGCCAGGAGCGCATGGAGGTAAGGATGCGGGCGGCGAGCTGCGGGTTCTTCGGGTCGATCTCGAGGATCTGCTCTGCGAGGAAGCGGTAGCCCGAGCCGTCCGCCCGGTTAAAGCCGGTCGGGTTCGAGAAGGCGAAGGTGCCGACGAGCGCGCGCACGCGGTTCGGGTTCGCCTTGTTGAAGTGCGGGCTTTCCATCAGCGCCTTGACGCGTTCGAGTGCACCGTCGCCGGGGATGGTGGACTGGATGGAGAACCACTTGTCGATGACGAGGGCATTGTCGGCAAAGCGGGCGCGGAAGGTTTCGAGTGCCGCCGTCGTCTCCGGCGCGTCCGGGAAGCGGTGGGCGAGCACGGTGAGCGCGGCGCTGAGGTCGGTCATGTTGTCGGCCGCGGCGAAGGCTTCCGCGGCACGGGCCGGCGTGCCGTCGGAGACGGCGAGATAAGCGAGTGCGGCATTGCGCAGCGCCCGCTGGCCGGCGCTTGCCGCATCCGGCGTGAAGGCGCCGCTGGTGCGGTGGCTTTCGAAGAGCGTCGTGAAGACGGCGGGATCGTGGTTTGCCACGAAGGCGAGCACTGCCTCGCGGCCGGCGCGGATGGCGTCCGGATCGTTGTTGCTGCCGAGTTCGCGGGCAATGTCGGATTCGGAGGGAAGCGCCAGCGCCTGCGCCCGGAAGGCCGGCTCCAGCGCCGCGTCGCCTGCGATGGCGATCAGCGTATCGGTGAGGACCGGGTTCGTTTCGATGGCTTCGCCGGCCCGTGCCTTGCGGGCGGCCTCGACGAGGTTCGGCAGCGCAAGGTCGTTCAACGCCTGCCAGCGGGCAAAGAGATCGCTGTCGTGGCGTGCGATATGGGCGAGATCGGCGGGGGCCTGCTCGAAATGCAGGTTGATCGGTGCGGAGAAGCTGCGGTTGAGCGAGACGACCGGGCGTGAGGCGATGCCGGAGAAGCTCACCGTCTGGCGGCGTTCCTTCAGGTGCAGTACGTCACCGGTCACCTCGGCGCCGCTGACGGCGCTGGGGAGCGCCTCTGAGCCATCGGCGGAGAGGAGGCCGAAGCGCAGCGGAATGTGCATCGGCTCCTTGGTGCCCTGGCCGGGCGTCGGGGGGATCATCTGCTCCAGTGACAGCGTGAACTCGCCCTTCGCCTGGTCGTAGCTCGACGAGACGCTGACGAGCGGGGTGCCGGCCTGATGATACCAGAGCGAGAACTGCGTGAGATCGACGCCGTTCGCCTCCTCGAAGCATTTGACGAAGTCCTCGATCGTCGCGGCATCGCCGTCATGACGCTCGAAATAGAGATCCATGCCTTTCTTGAAGCCGTCGCGCCCGACGATGGTCGCGATCATGCGCGTCACCTCGGAGCCCTTTTCGTAGACGGTCGTCGTGTAGAAGTTGTTGATCTCGCGGTATTTCGTCGGGCGCACCGGATGGGCGAGGGGACCGGCATCCTCCGGGAACTGTTCCGACTTCAGGTGCCGCACCTCGGCGATTCGCTTGACGGCGCGCGAGCGCTGGTCGGCGGAGAACTCGTGGTCGCGGTAGACCGTCAGACCTTCCTTGAGGCAGAGCTGGAACCAGTCGCGGCAGGTGACGCGGTTGCCGGTCCAGTTGTGGAAATATTCGTGGGCGATGATCGCCTCGATATTCGCATAATCCTGGTCGGTGGCGATCTCGGGATCGGCGAGCACGTATTTGTCGTTGAAGACGTTGAGCCCCTTGTTCTCCATGGCGCCCATGTTGAAGTCGGAGACGGCGACGATCATGAAGATGTCGAGGTCGTATTCGCGGCCGAACACCTCTTCGTCCCATTTCATCGAGCGCTTCAGCGCGTCCATGGCATAGGCCGCACGCGGCTCCTTGCCGTGCTCGACATAGATCTTCAGCGTCACCTCGCGGCCGGACAGCGTGGTGAACGTGTCCTCGATGACGCCGAGATCGCCGGCGACCAGCGCGAAGAGATAGGAGGGCTTGGGGTGCGGGTCGAACCAGGCGGCGAAATGCTTGCCTTCGCCGTAGCCGGCGCCGCCGAGGAAATTGCCGTTGGACAAGAGCAGCGGGCAGCTCGCCTTGTCGGCGATGATGTTGACCGTATAGACGGCCAGCACATCCGGCCGGTCGGGGAAATAGGTGATGCGGCGGAAGCCTTCGGCCTCGCACTGGGTGCAATAGACGCCGTTCGTGCGGTAGAGGCCCATCAGCTGGGTGTTGGCCTCCGGATTGATCATCGTGGTGACGGTGATTTCGAAGGGTTCCGTCGCCGGCAGGTCGCGGATCGTCAGGCTGTCGGGCGTGGCGTCGTAGCGTGCGGCATCCAGCTCCATCTGGTCGAACAGCAGGCCGGTCATCACCAGCTCGTCGCCGTCAAGGACCAGTGGTGCCGCGGGATCGGCGCCTTCGCGGCGATGGAAGATCAGCCTTGCCTCGACCTTGGTCTCCGTCGGATCCAGTTCGAAGGTCAAATCGACGCGCTCGAGAACAAAGTCGGTCTGGCGATAATCTGCCAGATGAATGATCCGGCCGTTCTCTGTCCGCATGGATATGTCCTGCTCGTTGCCGTCCGGGCCGTATCGTTTTCGTACAACGCTACGGGAAGCGCGGACAGTCTGCCCCCAAATTCCATGGATTGATAAGCTTATTGGCTTAACATCTCATTTCCACGGGACCCCCAATTGCGATTTTGTGCTTTCCCGGCACAGTCTATCCCATCGCGGATCCGATCAAAATTATCCGTGACGCATCACCAGAATTGATCCCATCCGGCAACCGATCCGGGTAAACTCGGCACCAGCCTGAATCGGTTCTCCGGTCTCTCTTCAACGCCTGATGCCATGGCCCGCCGGCCGTGCAGAGTTCTCCATGGACATGACGTACCCCAACCCCATGCGGGGCATTTCGCTCAAGGTCATTTCCGTGGTGATCTTCCTGTGCATGTCCGCTCTTATCAAGGCGGCGGGCAAAGAAATTCCGGCAGGGCAGATCACCTTCCTGCGGTCCGCTTTCGCGATGGTGCCGATCATCGTTTTCCTTGCCGTGCAGGGCCAGCTGCGCGATGCCTTCCGCACCAATGACATCTTCGGTCATTTCAAGCGCGGCTTCGTCGGCATCCTGTCGATGGGCTTCGGCTTCTACGGCCTCGTGCACCTGCCATTGCCGGAAACGATCGCGCTCGGTTATGCGCTGCCGCTCGTCACCGTGGTCGTCGCCGCGGTCTTCCTAAAGGAGAAGGTCGGCATCTATCGCTGGACGGCGGTGCTGGTGGGGCTTCTCGGTGTCGCTATCATCAGCTGGCCGCGGCTGACCCTGTTCCGCGAAGGCGGTTTCGGCTCGTCGGAAGCAAAAGGGGCGCTTGCCATGCTGGCCTTTGCCGTGCTCGGCTCCGTTGCCATGGTGCTGGTGCGCAAGCTGGTACAGACCGAGCGCACGCCGACCATCGTGCTCTATTTCTCGCTGTTCGCCTCGGTCTTCTCGCTGGGCACGCTGCCCTTCGGCTGGATCGAGCTTGGCTGGCCGTCGCTCGGCCTGATGGCGCTTGCCGGCTTCTGCGGCGGCATCGCGCAGCTGCTGCTGACGGCGAGCTATCGGTATGCCGACGTCTCCACCATCGCGCCGTTCGAATATATCTCGATCGTGCTCGGCCTCATCATCGGCTATTTCGTGTTCGGCGAGGTGCCGACGGAGACCATGCTCGTCGGAACGGCCATTGTCGTCGCCGCGGGCATCTTCGTCATCCTGCGCGAGCATCAGCTCGAATTGAAACGTCGGGCGGCCCTGCGCCACCAGGCCCTTCAGGGGTAGGCCGGCGCCAGCAGGCATGCGGAGCGACTTTGTGCCCGCAAGCAGTGCGGACGGGCAGGGCCGGCGCTACCGCCATTCCGGTGTCGTCGTATCCTCGATGCGGTCATCGGTCGCCATGTCCGGTTGAAGCGCAGCCGCGGCAACATCCGCGCCCAGCGGCTGCACCGCCATTGCCTGATAGTCGGTCTTGACCACGAGGCCGTCATTTTCCTCGCGCCGGCTGATGCGCCAGGCGGCATAGGCGCCGTAGAGCACGAAATAGGCGGCCAGCACGACGAAGAGCGAACCCGGCCCGAACCGGTCCATGATGGGGCCGACCACGATGGGGCCGGAAATGGTGCCGACGCCGTAGACGATCATCATGCCGGAGGAGACCTCGACATATTCGTCGGGCTGCGCCCGGTCGTTGGCATGGGCGACGTTCAGCGCATAGATCGGGAAGATGACCGAGCCGACGAAGGCGGCGGCGATATAGAGCAGCACCGGCGGCCCGCCGGCGACTGCCGCCATGGCAAGGCAGGAGATCGTGCCGACGATACCGCAGGCCACCATGACGAGGCGGCGGTCCATCCGGTCGGAGGCGCGGCCGATTGGAATCTGCGAGAGCGCACTGCCGAGGAGCACGCAGGCCAGCAGCGTCGCGCCTTCCGCCGTGGAAAGCCCGCTGCGCTGCGTGAACACGCCGCCGAGATTGAGCCAGGCGCCGGACATCGCCCCGGCGAGGAAGGCGCCAACGACGGCGACCGGCGAGCGGCGGTAGAGTTTGGCGACATCGAAGCGCGCCTGCGTCGGCGGAGCCGGCAGCGGCGAGGAGGTGAGGGCCGTCGGCAGGAGGGCGACGGAGAAGATGATGCCGCAGAGAATGAAGAGCGATGTATTGGACGGGTCGCCGAGCGGTACGAGATATTGCCCGCCGATCGTGCCCACCATGGTGGTGATCAGGTAGACGGAGAAGATCGAGCCGCGGTTCTCGTTGGTCACGCGCTCGTTCAGCCAGCTTTCGATGATGAGGTAGCTGCCGGAAATGGCAAAACCGGACATCGCGCGAAACAGCATCCAGGCGCGCCAGTCGACGACGAGCGCGCAGAGCAGGATGCCGATGGCGAGCAGCGTGATCAGCGCCACGAAAACGCGCACATGCCCGACCAGCAGCACGAATTTCGGCGTGACGATGCAGGAGAGCGTGAAACCGATCGTATAGCCCGTCGCGATCATCGAGATCGTCTGCGTCGACCAGCCTTCTGCCACCGCCCGCACCGGCACGACATAACTCTGCAGCCCGAAGGCCACCATCATCAGGAGGGTGGACAGCATCAGGCTGAGAATGGAGACGAGGCTCGCCAGCATGGGGGCTCCGGGAGAAGGCATGTTCTGTTTCGGAGTGTCGCTCTATTGCGACGATCGCGCGCTGTCCACTGCGACAGTGGCTGGCGTAAAGCAATCCGATTTCCGAAGCGCTCCCGGTGAACGGAAGGAATTCCCGGATAGGTTGTGTTGTGGTTGCGTGCCGGGCGAATGACCGGCAAAACGAAAGGAGGTGAGACGTTTGAAATTCCGGCTTACGCTGACGATCAGGTTCAGGACTTGGCGGTTCACCCTGACGATCAGCTAAGAAAACGGGGATCGGGCTTCGGCCCGGTCTCCACCGGAGGAAAAGGCGTCTCACCTCCTCACGATGAAGACAATAGCACAGCGCCGGCCGGCTTCAAAGCCGCGGCCGGGCTCAGTTCGGCAGGAAGGCCTTGAGCGGGTCGCGGCGCTGCGCGGCATCGCGCGGCAGAGAGGCCAGCACGGAATACTCCCGGGCAGCGTTCACGGCGGCGCGGATATCGGCGATATCGGACATCAGCTTGCGAAGGGCGGCCATGGCGTGCTCCTGGGGTCGGGTCTGTATCGGAAGGCGTCGGTCGGCGCCTTGCATCGGCTTAGCGCTGGATGAACTCGGCGAAGAGCTGGACCGGGCGGTTGATGCGGGCAAAGCCGGAGGCGGTGAGCTGCTCGTTGGCCGGGGCAGCGATGCCGCCGAAGCCGCGACCGGTGCGCAGACCGGAATGGCGGAGCGTCTCGAAGCTCGAATGGATGGGCCGAAAGCGGGCGGTCATGGGTCGATTCCTTAAATCCTGTCCCTCCCATGGTGATATATTGCGCCGCAGCATCGATTTTGCAATGCGACATTCTGCCCGGCAGGTATGTGCAAATCGCATGACTGGCGAAACATTTTGTTCATGCTTGCGGCAGATTTTCGGCAGCCTCTGCAGACGAGCCACAGGCCTCCAACGGCAAGTCATTGAAAAATATGAAAGTGGTCCTGCCGATCAGCCTTTGAGCCCTGCACGAAAAGCAAGCAGATCCTGCCAGGCGAGACGCTTGCTGACCGGCGCCGTTACCAGATCCTGCGGATGAAGCGTCGCAAAAGTCGGGATGGTGCGGCCGGAAATCGCAATATCCCGCCATTCTCCTCGCAACTGGTGGATCGTGTCGTTGGAGCGCAGCAGGAATCGGGCGGCAAAATTGCCGAGAATCAGCAGGTGGCCCGGCTCGGCAAGCGCGATCTGCCGCTCGATGAAGGGTCGGCAGATATCGGCTTCGCGCTGTGAGGGCGGGCGGTTGCCCGGCGGACGCCAGGGCACGACATTGCTCAAGAGGATACCGGCCCGGTCGAGCTCGATGCCGGCGAGCATGCGATCGAGCATCGCGCCCTGCCGGCCGGAAAAGGGCTGGCCGTCCCGATCGTCGTCGGCATTCGGCATGGCGCCGATCACCATGACGTCGGGCTTTGCATTGCCTTCGGCAAAGACGAGGCAGCGGGCGCTGGTCTTCAGGTTGCAGCCGTTGAAGGCCTCCATCGCCGTGCGCAGTTCGTCCAGCGTGCGGGCGCCGCTTGCCGCAAGCTCGGCTTCCGCAACCGCCTGGCTGTCCGGTATCGCGACATTGGGCAGGATGTTCTGCTGGGGCGCAGGGGTCGCGGCGCGCGACGGCTCCTGCCGGGCTGGCGCCGGCCGGGCGGCCTGCTGCGGGGAGGGGGCAGTCTCCCGCGGCGCCTGCACGCCGCGCGCCGCGCGCATCGCCTCGAATTCGGCGATGCGGTCGACGGCCTCCTCCTCCAGCAGCCATTCGACGCCGGCATCCGCATAGAAATGCAGAAGCGATCGAAGCTGTGCGGGGTCGAGGTCGTTCGCGGCGTTCATGGCTGCACCTTAGCGAAGCGGCTTCGCGGAGGAAAGCGCCGCCACCATCTTCATGCCGCCCATTGCGCGACGTCGTCGCTTTCGCCGATCAGCGCGAGGCCGTGGGCGATCGAGAGCAATTCGCCGCCGCTCTCGATGCGGTCGGCGTCGAAGCGACGGGTGAAGATGCGCCGGACGGCCGGCACGAAGGAGGTGCCGCCGGTCAGGAACACCTTGTCGATGGCGCAAGGCGTGGTGCCGGTCTTCTCCAGCACCTCGTCCAGCGCGCCCTCGATGCGGGCGAGGTCCGGCGCGATCCAGTCCTCGAAATCACTGCGCTTGACCGTCTTGCGGCCGGCCGCGCCCAGCGGGGCGAAATGGAACTCCGCCTCGTCTGCCGCCGACAGCGCCATCTTGGTGGCCGAGATCGCCTGGTAGAGCGGGTAACCCTCGTCGTGCTCGACGAGATCGATGAAGAGCTCGAGCTTTTCCGGCTCGAGCGAGGCACGGACCAGCGACTTGAGGTCGGAAAATTCGCGCGTCGTCTTGAAGATCGACAGCTGGTTCCAGCGGGCGAAGTTAGCGTAGTAGCCCGATGGCACCTCCAGGACCTTGTCGAAGCTCTTGAAGAAGCTGCCCTTGCCGATTTCCGGCGCGACGAGGCGCTCGATCATGCGGGAATCGAAATGGTCGCCCGCGATGCCGACACCCGAATGGCCGATCGGCTTTGCGGTCAGCCGGCCGGCCTGCCGTTCGAAGCGGATCAGCGAATAGTCCGTCGTGCCGCCGCCGAAATCGGCGACCAGCACGGTGGCGTCGCTCTTCAGCGTCTGGGCGAAGTAGTAGGCCGCCGCAACCGGCTCGTAGACATAGTGGATTTCCGGGAAACCGAGCCGCGTCAGCGCCGCGTTGTAGCGTTCGAGGGCGAGCGCCGGGTCGGGGCTTGCACCGGCGAACTGCACCGGCCGGCCGGTGATGATGCGTGAGACGTCCGTCGGCCACCCATCACCCGCATAGGCCTTCAGCCGGCGCAGGAACACCTCCATCAGGTCGTCGAAGGCATGGCGGCGGGCAAAGACCAGAGTACCCTGGAAAAGGGCGCTCGCAGCAAAGGTCTTGATCGACTGCAGGAAACGGCAGTCGCCGGGATTGTCGATGAACTGGCGGATCGCCGCCTGTCCGGCCTCCACCTTCAGCGCCTGCGCGCCGACGACCGGATCCTTCATGAAGGAGAGCGCCGTGCGCATCGTGTCGGTGACGCCGACGCTGCTGGTGAAGGTCATGGACTGTGTCGCCCCGGCGTCTTCGGAAAGCGCCAGAACCGTGTTCGTCGTGCCAAAATCAAGCCCGAGTGCCCGTGCCATCGCCGTGCCCCTTCGATCGTCAAAAATGTGTTGAAGCGGAGCGAAAGCCCCGCGCGAAAGGCGCATCGGCGCGCCCGGAAATTGGAGAGCGCGCCAGATCGCACAGGCGGGCGGGGAAGGCAAGGGGGAAGGTATGATTGCCCCTCACCCTAACCCTCTCCCCGCAGGCAGGGAGAGGGGACTTGCCACACGAACGGGTGTTGGTTGGAGAAATTGGCGCGGCATATTTCCTTCTCCCCGTTTACGGGGAGAAGGTGCCGGCAGGCGGATGAGGGGCTATCCCCTGTGCCTCAGACCGACCGCGCCGCCCCGCCGTCGCAGCGGATGAGGCTGCCGGTAACGTAGCTTGCCGGCGCGCTGCACAGGAAGGCGGCGGTCGCAGCGAACTCCTCCACGGCGCCGTAGCGCCGGGCCGGGATGGCCCGTTCCGAGGCGGCGCGCACCTCGGCGACGCTCTTGCCGCTGCGCTCGGCGGCAGCGGTGTCGAGGCTCTTCAGCCGGTCCGTCATGATGCTGCCGGGCAGCAGCATGTTGCTGGTCACGCCGTACTCGGCGACCTCGCTTGCCAGCGTCTTCGACCAGCCGGCCAGTGCCGGGCGCAGCGTGTTGGACAGCGCCAGGCCGGGAATCGGCTCGATGACGCCGGAGGATGCGACCGTCAGGATGCGGCCCCAGCGCTGCTCCTTCATGACCGGCAGCAGCTGGTTGGTCAGGGTGATGATCCGCAGCACCATGGACTGGAAGTAGGTCGCCAGCTTTTCCGCGCTCATGTCCTCGGTGGAGCCGGGCGTCGGCCCGCCGGAATTGTTGACGAGAATATCCACGCCGCCGAGCTTTTCCCGGGTCGCCTTCACAAGCGTCTCGACGACGTCCTCGTCGCCGAGATCCGCCTGCACCCAGTCGGCCCGGCCGGTGCCTTCCGCATTGATGGCCTCGCAATTGGCCGCCAGTGTCTCGGCGCTGCGCCCACACAGGAGGACATGCGCGCCCTCGCGGGCGAGCGCTTCGGCAATGCCTTTGCCGAGGCCGCGGGAGGAGGCGAGGACAAGGGCGCGTTTGCCGGCAATTCCGAGATCCATCGTGATGTGTCCTATGCGCGGGGCGTGTCGGTGCGGTAGGGCACCTTGCCCGGATTGAAGAGGTTTTTCGGGTCGAGGGCGGCCTTGATCGCCTGCGCCACAGCGCGGCGCGATGCATTGCCATAGCTGAGATAGGCGCGGCGCTTCTCCGTTCCCACCCCGTGCTCGGCGGAAAAGCTGCCGCCGAGTTCGGCGACGCCGGTATAGACGGCATCCTCGATCGGCTCTTTCGCGCCCGGGGCCGCTACGCCGTTGCCGATGACGGAGATATGCAGGTTGCCGTCCGCAATGTGGCCGTAGACATAGGCGTCGAAACCCGGATCGATCGCCCTCAGCCGCTGCCGCAGGCCATCGACATATCCGTCGAGCGCGCCCGGCGGCACGGAGACGTCGAAGGAGGGGGCGGCCGGGAAATGCCGGTACATGAAGTCGCCGTCCTCGCGCAGTGCCCAGAAACGGCGGGCCTGGTCGAGCGAGGCGGCGACGATGCCGCTAGTCAGCCCGTGTTCCTCCCAGAGGGCGGCTAGACCCTCTTCCAGCGCCTCGCGCGCCTCCGCCTCGCTGCCGGCGGACACTTCCATCAGGAGGATCGCGGGGGTATCGGTCTCCAGCCAGCCGAGATCGAAGCCCTTGTCCGCAGCGCTGTCGCGCAGATAACGCTGCCACATCAGTTCCGCGCCTTCCAGCTGCAGGGCCGGCTGGCTGCGGAAATGGGCGATCAGCGAGAGGGCGGCCGTCGCGTCGGGCACGCCGACAAGCGCGGTGGCGCGCATCGGATTGAAGCTTTCGAGCTTCAGCACGGCGCGTGTGACAAAACCGTAGGCGCCTTCCGAGCCGATGAGAAGCTGCTTGACGTCGGGTCCGGCGCTGACCTTCAGCACACGCGTCAGGTCGCTGACGAGGCTGCCGTCCGGCATCACCGCCTCGATGCCGAGTACCTGGTGGCGCATCACGCCGTTGCGGAAGGCGAGGATGCCGCCGGCATTGGTGGCGATCATGCCGCCGATGGTGGCGCTGCCGCGGGCGGCAAGGTCGATGCCGGGAATGAGGCCGACTTCGGCGGTTGCCTCCTGCAGGGCCTGCAGCGTGACGCCGGCGCCGACGGTGACGGTGCGGGCGAGGGGATCGATCGCCTCGATCCGGTTGAGACGGGCGGTGGAAAGGATGAGCTCGCCCGGCCGGCTGATGCCGCCGCCGACAAGGCCGGTGCGTCCGCCCTGCGGCACGACGGGCACGTCGTTTTCGGAGCACCAGCGCACCACGGCGGCCGCGGCCTCGGGCGTCGCCGGCTCGGCCATGGCGCCCGCGCCGAAATTGCCGGCATGTTCACCGGGGTGCCGGTTCGCCAGCCGGTCGCTTCCGACAAGGTGGAGATCATCGCCGAAATCGTTCAAGTCGCGTTCGAGCGATCGGATAATCTCGGACATGTTCCCGTTTCCTCTGCCGATGGGCCGGCTGGAATGCGTAGTGCGGCGGAGAGGCGGAATCAAGCGGACAACGGATGATACGGGCAGCATTCGATTGACGTTTACGTGAAAGTCAATAAACTTTCGACCCTGTCATGATGTCATGCGCAAATGCAGGGAAAGTCTGTCGCAGAACGGCTCGACAAGGCTTTCGGCATTTGTCATGACAGGCCGACCCGAGGGAATTGCCGCGGCTTTTGAGGGGTTGCGGGGTGGAGAGACGAATGAGCGAAGAAATGGAACTCCCCGAACGCGAGAGCATGGAATTCGACGTTGTGATCGTGGGGGCTGGTCCTGCGGGTCTGTCTGCGGCGATCCGGCTGAAGCAGGTCAATCCGGATCTCACCGTCGTCGTGCTCGAAAAGGGCTCGGAAGTCGGCGCGCATATCCTCTCCGGCGCCGTCGTCGATCCCATCGGCATCGACCGCCTCCTGCCCGATTGGCGCGAGGACGCCGACCATCCCTTCAAGACCGCGGTGACGGACGACCATTTCCTGCTGCTCGGCCCGGCCGGCTCGGTGCGCCTGCCGAACTTTGCCATGCCGCCCCTGATGAACAACCACGGCAACTACATCGTCTCGCTCGGCAATGTCTGTCGCTGGCTGGCGACCAAGGCGGAAGAGCTCGGCGTCGAGATCTATCCCGGCTTTGCTGCCACAGAGGTGCTCTACAATGACGAGGGCGCCGTTATCGGCGTCGCCACCGGCGACATGGGCATCGAGCGCACCGGCGAGCCCGGCCCGAACTACACCCGCGGCATGGCCCTTCTCGGCAAGTACACGCTCATTTCCGAGGGCGTGCGCGGCTCGCTCGCCAAGCAGCTGATTTCAAAGTTTGACCTCCAGAAGGATCGTGAACCCCAGAAGTTCGGCATCGGCCTCAAGGAACTCTGGCAGGTCAGGCCGGAGAACCACAGGCCTGGTCTCGTGCAGCACTCCTTCGGCTGGCCGCTCGGCATGAAGACCGGCGGCGGTTCGTTCCTCTATCATCTGGAGGACAGCATGGTCGCCGTCGGCTTCGTGGTGCATCTCAACTACAAGAACCCCTATCTCTTCCCCTTCGAGGAGTTCCAGCGCTTCAAGACGCATCCGGCGATCCGCGGCACTTTCGAGGGCGGCAAGCGGCTTTCCTACGGCGCGCGCGCCATCACCGAGGGCGGCTACCAGTCGGTGCCGAAGCTGTCCTTCCCGGGCGGCGCGCTGATCGGCTGCTCGGCCGGCTTCGTCAACGTTCCCCGCATCAAGGGCAGCCACAATGCGGTGCTCTCGGGCATCCTCGCGGCGGAAAAGCTGGCGGATGCGATTGCCGCCGGCCGGGCCAATGACGAGCCGATCGAGATCGAGCAGGGCTGGCGCGACAGCGCGATCGGCTCGGACCTCAGGAAGGTGCGCAACGTCAAGCCGCTGTGGTCGAAGTTCGGCACGGCCATCGGCGTGGCGCTTGGCGGGCTCGACATGTGGACGAACACGCTGTTCGGCTTCTCGTTCTTCGGCACGCTGAAGCATGGCAAGACGGATGCGCAGTCGCTCGAACCGGCGGCAAAGCACAGCCGCATCGACTATCCGAAGCCGGACGGCGTCCTGACCTTCGACCGTCTCTCCTCGGTGTTCCTGTCGAACACCAACCACGAGGAGGACCAGCCGATCCATCTGCAGGTGAAGAACCCGGAGCTGCAGAAGACGTCCGAGCTCGACATCTATGCCGGCCCGTCCACCCGCTACTGTCCCGCCGGCGTCTACGAATGGGTGGAGAAGGACGGCAAGGACGTGTTCGTCATCAACGCGCAAAACTGCGTGCACTGCAAGACCTGCGACATCAAGGACCCCAACCAGAAC
This sequence comes from Shinella sp. HY16, assembly GCF_028534175.1. Taxonomy (NCBI): domain Bacteria; kingdom Pseudomonadati; phylum Pseudomonadota; class Alphaproteobacteria; order Hyphomicrobiales; family Rhizobiaceae; genus Shinella; species Shinella sp. HY16. The sequence continues at coordinate 1,030,188 of NZ_JAHYXL010000001.1, forward strand.
ATCAACTGGGTGCCCCCGCAGGGCGGCGAAGGGCCCGTCTATCCCAATATGTGATGCGGACGGGAGCCAAAAGCCAACGGGCCTCCCTGCTTAGTCTACTCCGGACCGGGGAGTTGGGGCCTCTCAAGCTTGGCCTCAGCATGCTGGCGGTCTCCAATCTCTTGGGACCTCCCACTTGGTGGATGGAAGGAGGGAGCGATGATGCGCACGTTCCTCTCCTGTGGGGATATGGCCGTTATCTGGAAGTGCTTTTCGATCCAGCGCAGCCATATGAAGTTGTATCGATAAAACTGGCGGCACTGCCACCAAGTGGCGCCTCATATTTTCGTGCTGGAAAGATTGCCGTTTCTGCGGATGGTTTTGCCGAGGGAATGCGCTTGTCCGATTTTCTGCGCAGACCGATATGGCAATCGAGCGAACATATCTCCATCGGTGTGTGCGAGCCTTTTAGCTCCTACCCTGTTATCGACATCTGCACCACGAAGGTCCGTCTTGTTTGGTGCATGTCGACGGTAGGGGAGGACGCATTTGAAAAGCAAGTAGAAGCCGGTACGTCTGACGCCGTCCTCACCAGGAGCCGTGATGTTCTGTCAGATGGCTTCTTCGGCATACGCTCAACGGCTCATCCTCGCGAAGACCGCTTTCCCACCGATGGTTTTGCCGATTTTTCACGCGATGAATATCTCGCGCGAGTAGGGGATTGACTGCTTAAGCGCCAACAGAGCGATTGCCGTTTTCTCGCCACGCACCTTAACCTTGCCTGCAACCCCGACGCGCCGCTTAACCCTCGATTAACCATAACCACATAATTTCCCGCCCCGAGGACGAAAAATTCAAGGGGCTTTAACCATGTCGATTTCCCGCCGCGGATTTTTGCTCGGCGCATCCGCACTGCTCGCCGGCTGCGCGACGAACGGCACCAGCGACCGCGCCAACTACGGCGACCGGCTGGACGAGAAATTCCCGCTGAAGGCGATCCCGATCGACAAGATCAAGCCCGACCTGCGCCGCCAGGAAGTCGCCTATGACACCGGCCATGCGGCCGGCACCGTCGTCGTCGACACGCCGGCCCGCAGGCTCTACTACGTGCTCGGCAACGGCCGGGCGATGCGCTACGGCATCGGTGTCGGCCGTCAGGGCTATTCGCTGGCCGGCAGCGCCACCATCGGCCGTAAGGCGGAGTGGCCGACATGGACGCCGACGCCGAACATGATCCGCCGCGACCCGAAGAAGAACCTGAAATATGCCGGCGGCGTGCCCGGCGGGCTCAACAACCCGCTCGGCGCCCGCGCCATCTATCTCTACCAGAACGGCAACGACACCATGTTCCGCATCCACGGCACCAACCAGCCGTGGTCGATCGGCGAGGCCATGTCGAGCGGCTGCGTGCGCATGCTCAACCAGGACGTGATCGACCTTTACGCTCGGGTGCAGCCCGGCGGCCGCGTCCACGTCATCCAGGGGCGCCGTCAAGCCTGACGGGCGGCGCGGATGCGACATCGCGCCGGGCCGGTGCGGGAAGAGGGGTCGGCTTTCGCCGGCCCTTTCGGCGTTTTCATTCTTTGAAAAAGCTGAACTGTATCATAACATTGCCGTCGCGACCCCAAGTTTGGACAAAGTCGGGGCCGTCTTGCGGATTTGGCCGTTCCATGACGCATAGGGGTCAATGGCAGACGCATTCGTACCGGCATTCGACTCCGTAGCTGCAAAAGTCGAGGCTGCGGTATCGTGGAAAGAGAAGGCCCTCGACTGGCCCTGTCCAAGATTGGATCCGCATGGGATCACGGGCCCGGCGCCGGCGGTGCAGCGGGCCCTTGTCGGCACAATGACACCGCCGAAATGAGGGAACGGATATGAAACATCTTCTTGCTTCCACCTGCCTCGTCGCCGGCCTTCTGGCCATGACGGGTGCGGCGCGCGCCGAATGTGGCGACGTGACCATTGCCAGCATGAACTGGCAGAGCGCCGAGGTTCTGGCTGCGCTCGACAAGTTCATCCTCACCGAAGGTTACGGCTGCAATGCCGAAGTCATCGTCGGTGACACGGTTCCGACCATCACCTCGATGATCGAGAAGGGTGAGCCGGATCTTGCGCCGGAAGGCTGGGTCGACCTGCTGCCGGACGTCGTCAACCGGGGCATCGAGGAAGGCAAGCTGATCGGTGCTGCCGTTGCCCTTTCCGACGCCGCCGTGCAGGGCTGGTGGATCCCGAAATACATCGCCGACGCCAATCCGGACATCAAGACGATCGACGACGCGCTGAAGCATCCGGAACTGTTCCCGGATCCGGAAGACAAGTCGAAGGGCGCCGTGCACAACGGCCCGCAGGGCTGGGGCGGCACGGTTGTGACCGGCCAGCTCTACAAGGCCTATGGCGGCGAAGCGGCGAACTTCACGCTGGTCGACACCGGCTCGGCCGCCGGCCTCGACGGCTCGATCGCCAAGGCCTACGAGCGCAAGGAAGGCTGGGTCGGCTACTACTGGGCACCGACGGCCCTTCTCGGCAAGTACGAGATGGTGAAGCTCGAGCACGGCGTTCCCTATGACGCCGCCGAATGGAAGCGCTGCAACACGGTTGCCGACTGCCCGGATCCGAAGAAGAACGACTGGCCGAAGGACAAGGTCCAGACGCTGGTGACCAAGACCTTCTCCGAGCGCGCCGGTGCCGATGTCATGGGCTACCTGAACAAGCGTTCGTGGAGCAACGACACGGTCAACAAGCTGATGGCCTGGATGACCGACAACCAGGCGAGCGGCGACGATGGCGCCAAGCACTTCCTGGAGGAGAACGAAGCCCTCTGGAAGGACTGGGTCTCGCCGGAAGCAGCCGAAAAGATCAAGGCTGCGCTCTGAGCGGCTGATCGAAACGGGCGGCGTGTCTTCGGGCGCGCCGTCCTGCCTTCGTTTTATCGCATGTCGCTGGCGCAAATCGCTGCGCATATCAGCGCAACATCTATCAGGGTTGGCTTGAAGACCGGCGCAGATTGGTCAGAGCCGGAAGGGGATCGATATGGAATGGTTCACGAAATTTCCGACGATGGACGCGGATACCCTGCGCGATCTCAAGAAGACGATCGATGAGGGCTTCCGCACCTTCACCCGCGCCTATGGTGATGGCATCGAATCGATCTTCGAGCCGCTGCAGCACTTTCTCATCTGGTCCGAGCGCTTCATGACGAAGACGCCCTGGCCCATCATCCTTGTGTTGATCGCGCTCGTCGCCTGGTTCGCCAGCCGCAACTGGAAGATCGTCGCCGGTGCCGTCGGCACGCTGCTTCTCATCGGCTATTTCGACATGTGGGACGACACGATGAAGACGGTCTCGATGATCTTCGTCTGTACCGTCCTCTCCATCGTCATCGGCATTCCGATCGGCATTCTCATGTCGCGCTCGGACCGGGTGCAGAACGTCATCAACCCGGTTCTCGACGTCATGCAGACCATGCCGAGCTTCGTCTACCTCATCCCCGTCGTCATGCTGCTCGGCATCGGCAAGGTGCCGGGGCTCATCGCCGTCGTCATCTATGCCATCCCGCCGATGATCCGCCTCACCAATCTCGGTATCCGCCTCGTCGACAAGGATGTGCTGGAAGCGGCGGACGCCTTCGGCTCCTCGAGCTGGCAGAAGCTGAAGAACGTGCAGATGCCGCTGGCACTGCCCACCATCATGGCGGGCATCAACCAGACCATCATGATGGCGCTCGCCATGGTCGTGATCGCCTCGATGATCGGCGTGCAAGGCCTCGGCCAGCCGGTGCTGAAGGCCATCTCCAACCAGTATTTCACACTCGGCATCTTCAACGGCCTCGCCATCGTCGGCATCGCGATCATCTTCGACCGCGTCAGCCAGGCTTTCGGCAAGCGCCTGCAGAAACACCGCGAGATCATTCACGGTTGATTCGCGCGGACGTGAAAAAGGGCGCCCCGGCGACAAGCCGCGGGCGCCCCTTTTGTTTGGATCTTAGTGCTTGCGCGAGAACAATCCGGTCGAAAGCACCACGCCCGCGCCGACGACCAGCGCCGCGGTGATTTCCGCCGCACCAAAGCTTTCACCGAGAAAAACCGCGCCGCCGAGCGTTGCTAGCACCGGCGTGATGGCGGTGAAGGCGGCGGCCTGGCTGCCGCCGAGCGCGCGGATGGCCGTGCCATAGGCGAAGGTGGCGATGAGGCCGGAGAGGATGCCCTGGCTGGTGACCTGGAGCGCGAGGTCGGACAGCGAGGCCTGGCCGAGATGCGTGCCATAGATGGCGGCGAGCACGAGATGGATCAGGAACGACCAGACGGCGATGAGGGCAGCCCCTTCCAGCGCACTTAGCCCCGAGCGGCGGAAGGCATGGGTGAAGCCGGCCCAGAGCACGGCGCCGAGCGGCAGGAGCAGGAAGCCGGTCATCGTCATGCCGCTCTTCTGCAGGCTGGCGGCGAGCAGGATGACGACGCCCGCGACGATGGCGGCAAGGCCGGCAAGGCGCATGCGATCCGGCCGCTCGCCGAAGAGCGCGATGCCGATGACAGCGGTGGCCAGCGGCATGGAGCCGCCGAGCAGGATGCCGCCGGGTGCGGCGGGCGTCACATGCAGGGCCGCGGCCGTGACCTGGAAGAACAGCGCGCCGGCCCCCGCCACCATGACGACGACGAGTTTCAGCGGCACGCCCTTCGGCAAGAGCCCGGTCTTCAGCCAGATCGGCGCCAGCAGGATGGCCGGCACGCCGTAGCGAATGAGGCCGATATCGATGGTGCCGAGCGGCGTTGCCGCGGTGTGGCGCGTCGCCAGCACCCAGGTCGCCCAGATCAGCACCGTGACGACCGCGCCGGCATAACCGGCGACCTGCGGATTGGATTTCCCTTCGGACGAAAGCGAGATCATGGCCATGGCGACGTTCCTTCCCGGCGTTGGCGCAATTCATGGTGAGACTCTAGCGCCGGGGGCCGAGGCATGTCCTTGCGAGTTATGCCTCTTTGAATGTAGAATGCGCATGATCATGCCAAAATCTGCGAGGAAAGTTTTGGAAAATGCCAAATCTCGATAAATTCGATATCGCCATCCTGAAGGTGCTTCAGGAGGATGCGCGCGCGACGAATGTCGAGATCGCCGAGCGGGTGAACCTCTCGCCGTCGCCGTGCCTGCGCCGCATCCGCAACCTGGAAAAATCCGGCGTGCTGCGCGGCTACCGCGCCGATATCGACCGCAAGGAGGTCGGCCTCGGCCTCACCGTCTTCGTCGAGATCAAGGTGGGGCGGCACAGCAAGGAAAACGCCATGGCCCAGCAGGAGGCGCTGCTTGCCATTCCGGAAGTGGTGTCCTGCTTCCTGATTTCCGGCAATGCCGATTTCCTGGCGGAGGTGGTGGTGGAGGATCTTTCCGCCTACGAGCGGCTCCTGACCGAGACACTGCTCGCCATGCCCGGCGTCACCGACATCCGCTCCAATTTCGCGATCCGCAGCATCAAGACCGGCGGCCCCCTGAAGCTGCCGTCGCTCTGACGCGGAAAACCGCCCCGACGAGAGGCGTCGGGGCGGTTGGGACGGCCGGAGAGGCGGGGCCGTCCGGGGACGCCACCCCCGGAGAGAGGGACGACGTCCGGCCTGTCGTCAATGCGCAGAGGCGACAGGCGCTTTCGCGGATTTCCAGGCGACGACCATGAGCGCGCCGATGACGGTGATGTGCTCCATCACCACGTAGAATTCGATCGTGCGGATCGGCTCCTGCATGGTCCAGAAATTATGCGCGATCGGGATGGTCAGCGCCGTGAAGACGGTAAGCATGCCGGCGCCGAGCCAGGTCCAGCGGTTGGCGATGATCAGCGCCGAGCCGACAAGCTGGGTGATGGCGACGGCGATGTTGAAACCCGTCGCCGGCTCCAGGCCGAAATGCGCCATCTCGGCGACGCCGGCGTTGAAATCCGCCAGTTTCGCGATGCCGGAGAGCCAGAACATCGAGGTGAGGATCGTGCGGGCGAGGAAGCCGAAGACGCGGCTGCCTGTGATGTTTTCGACGAGGGCGGACATGGATAGTCTCCGATAGATGACATGGACCCGCGGGGCGTCTTTCAGGCTGTCCCCGCCTGCCGCCCGCCGGTTGTTCTGTCCGTGTCCGGCGTGCTGCGATGGCCTATGTCTATCAGAGTTCGGGTGCGGTCGTGTCACCCCGGTAACACCCTTCGCCGCCCATTTTCCGGGGCGACGAAGGGCGCGCGCAGGCTCAAAAGCCGTCGAGCACCAGCTTGCCGCGCGTGCGCCCGCTTTCGATCATCGCATGGGCCTTCCTGAGGTTTTCGGCATTGATCGGACCGACGACCTCGGCCAGCGTCGTGCGGATTTTTCCGTCGTCAACAAGACGGGCGACCGCGTTCAGCAGCTCGTGCTGTTCGATCATGTCCGACGTCTGGAGGAGCGAGCGGGTGAACATCATCTCCCAATGCGTCGAAACGGACTTGCGCTTGAGGGGCAGCACATCCAGCGCCTTCGGATCGTCGATGAGGCCGAAGCGGCCCTGTGGCGCGATGGCCTCGGCGATCTCCGCCAGATGGTCCACCGAATTGGTCGTCGAGAAGATAAAGGCCGGGGCGCCGATGCCCAGCGCCGCGACCTCGGCCGCAAGTGGCTTGCTGTGGTCGACGACATGGTGTGCGCCGAGGCTCTTGGCCCAATCTGCCGTTTCGGGCCGTGAGGCCGTTGCGATGACGGTAAGGTCCGTCAGGCTGCGGGCGAGCTGCACGGCGATCGAGCCGACGCCGCCGGCACCGCCGATGACGAGGATGGCGTTTGCCGCACCCGCCACGGCATCGCGGACCTTCAGCCGGTCGAACAGCATTTCCCAGGCGGTGATCGCCGTCAGCGGCAGCGCGGCAGCGGCGGCGAAATCGAGCGAGGCGGGCTTGCTGCCGACGATGCGCTCGTCCACCAGGTGAAACTCGGAATTCGTGCCGGGCCGGTCGATGGCGCCGGCATAGAACACGGCGTCGCCCGCCTTGAACAGCGTGACCGCCGGCCCGACGGCTTTCACGATGCCGGCCGCATCGAAGCCGAGCACGCGCCATTCGCCGCCGGCCGGCGCGGCGTTGCGGCGAAGCTTGGTGTCGACGGGGTTGACGGAGACGGCCTTGATCTCGACGAGGAGGTCGCGGCCTTTCGGCTCGGGCACGGGTTGCTCGATATCGACGAGGGCCGTTTCGGAGGTGATTTCCTGCGAGGTCTGGTAGGCGATGGCGCGCATCTGGGTCTCCTTTCGCGTTGAATGGAGCCTAGATGAAGAGTAATCTCACCATCCGCAAGAATGCACATTTAATGCCCATAGTGTCGAAAAGGATACCGTGAATGTCCCGCCCGCGCGCCAAGCTCACGAAGGATTTCCCGGGCTGCCCGGTGGAATCGACGCTGTGTTTCCTCGACGGCAAATGGAAGGGCGTGATCCTGTTTCATCTGCTGGAGGGAAAGCTACGCTTCAACGAACTGCGCCGCAAATTGCCGAGCGTCACGCAGCGCATGCTGACGAAACAGCTGCGCGAACTGGAGGATGCGGGCATCCTGTCGCGCACCGTATTCCCCGTCGTGCCGCCCCGTGTCGATTATGAGCTGACGGCCGCGGGCCGCAGCCTGGAGCCGGTGATCAGCGCGCTCGCCGCCTGGGGTTCGAAAAACGTCACCCGCGAAGATGGGCAGACGGTCATCCGCCTGGCCCATGAAACGAAAACGGCGCCCCCGGAAGAGGACGCCGTCTGATTGGTTGAGCCTTAGGCGGATTACTCGGCCGGGCAGGCCGGCGTTGCCGCACGCTCGGTCTTTTCGAGCGCCAGGGAGACGAGGAAGACACCGAAGCCGACGACGGCGGTTGCCGCCCCCACAAAGCCCATCGAGCCGTAGCCGTAGCCGGCGCTGATCGCCATGCCGCCGAAGAGTGCGCCGAGCGCGTTGGCGACGTTGAAGGCCGAGTGGTTGAGGGCGGCGGCGAGCGTCTGCGCATCGCCGGCCACGTCCATCAGGCGCGTCTGGAGCGCCGGGCCGACGACGAAGCTGCAGCCGATGAGGAAACAGCAGATACCGAGCAGGATCGGGTTTTCCGCCGTCAGCGACAGGCTGATCAGCACGAAGAAATAGAGCACCAGCGACCAGCCGATGGTGCGCATCAGCGAGAGGTCGGCGAGCTTGGCGCCGAAGATGTTGCCGACGATCATGCCGCAGCCGAAGATCGCCATGATGACCGGTACCATGCCGACATGGAGCCCGGCGACCTCGGTAACGATCGGCGAGATATAGGAGAAGACGGCGAACATGCCGCAGAAGCCGCTGGCGGCGATGCCGAGCGTCAGCCAGACCTGCTTGCGTTTCAGCGCGCCGAGTTCGGTGAGGGCATTGATGCCCTTCGGCACGCTGTCGCGCGGCAGGAAGACGGCGATGAGTGCGACCGTCAGCAGGCCGGTGATGCCGACAGCGACGAACATGAACTGCCAGTCGAACATCTGGCCGAAGAAGGCGGCGAGCGGCGTGCCGATCAGCGTGGCGACGGTGAGGCCCAGCATGACCTTGCCGACCGCCTGCGTGCGCTTGTTGACCGGCACCATGGAGGCGGCGACGAGCGCGGCGACACCGAAGTAAGCGCCGTGCGGCAGGCCGGAGAGGAACCGGAAGAGGATGAAGCTTTCGAAGGTGGGCGCGACCGCGCTGGCGAGATTGCCGGCGGCAAAGAGGCCCATCAGCACGAGGAGCAGGTCGCGCCGGCGGAACCGGGCGCCGACGACCGCGATGATCGGGGCACCGACCACCACACCGAGGGCATAGGCGCTGATGACATAGCCGGCCTCGGCCGTCGTCACGCCGAAAGTGGTGCCGACGTCCGGCAAGAGGCCCATGATGGCGAATTCGCCGGTGCCGATGCCAAAACTGCCAACGGCGAGCGCCAGGATGATCAGGGTGACGGTGAGCGCCGAAAGCGGCGGCTGCCCGGAGGAGAGGGCGGCATGGGGCAAGGCATGTTCGGACACGGGATGGCTCCGCAGGAATGGTCCACACGCGGACAATCGGCGACAGACCCTGCACGGGCGGCCACTCCTCCTGGCTGCTGATGCGGTATGGTCCGGCCGGAAAGGCCACGATGGGGAAGGTACAATGCGGCCGGCATGCGTACTCCCGACGCAGGCGACCGGGCGGCAATATATCAAAGAAGGGCGCTCTGCCTACTGCGATTTTTCACCCATCCCGCATTTGGCCGCGCGGCCGGCGCTCACGAATTCTTGCGCCGTATTTCACGGGCGCCTGTTAATCGCCGCTTTCTCTCTTATCTAATGGATCGATCATCACCCTTCAGGCGTTCTCGGCCTAGACGCGGAGTATGCGAATGAGAGTACAGGCGATATTCAACAGGGACGGGGGGACGTTCCGCACCACCGACATGGAGGCCTTTGCCCGCCACGCGGAGAGGGTTTTCTACGAGGCAGGGCACCACCTCGACTGCGATATCGTCGAAGGGGCCGATATCGAAATGGCGCTGCGGCGTTGTTCCGACCGGACGGATCTCGACGCCATGCTGGCCGGCGGCGGCGATGGCACGGTCTCAGCCGCGGCCGGGCTTGCCTGGCAGAGCAGGATGCCGCTCGGCATCGTCCCTGCCGGCACCATGAACCTCTTTGCCCGCTCGCTGAACATTCCGCTCGACATCTGGCAGGCGATCGATGCGCTGGCGGACGGCGACATCGCGGCGGCCGACATCGGCACGGCGGACGACCGGGCCTTCGTGCACCAGTTTTCCGCCGGCCTGCACGCCCGCATGGTGCGCCTGCGCAATGCCATGACCTACCGCTCGCGCATGGGCAAGATCGCGGCCAACACCCGGGCGGCCGTCGGCGTCATCTTCGATCCGCCGGAATTCGAGGTGGAGTTCAATGTCGACGGCGTCCAGGAGCATCGCATGGTCTCCGCCATCAATGTCTCGAACAACCGGTTTGGCGAAAACGGCCTGCTCTATGCCGAGGACCTCACCGGCGGCCATCTCGGTTTCTACACGACGAAGCCGCTGAAGCCGACGGGCGTGGCCAAGCTCGCCTTCGATATCCTGCGCGGAAAACTGCGGGAAAATGCCGACGTTACCGAAATGACCGGCACGGCCGTCGACCTGCATTTTCCGAAGGTCGACCGGGCGATCAACTGCGTCATCGACGGCGAGCTGCTGCCGATGGACCGCGACGTCTCGATCCGGCTGCATCCGGGCGAGTTGAAGGTGATGGTGCCGAAAGTCCAGGCGAAGGCCATGGCCACGACGGAACCGGCGGCGGCCTGAGCGCGGGGTGCGTGGCGTTTGCCCCTCACCCTAACCCTCTCCCCGCAAGCGGGGAGAGGGGACCTGCCCCACGGGCGGGCTGTTGGTTGAGGAAAACGGATCGGCCTATCCCTTGCCCCGCTTGCCGGGGGGAAGGTGGCCGGCAGGCCGGATGAGGGTGGACCGTTAAATCCGCGGCAGATAGGTCTGGTAGTCGAAATCCGACACCGTGCGCAGGTAGACGATCGCCTCCTTGCGCTTCGTGTCGCCGTAGAGTTTCTGGTACTCCGCCCCGAACGCATCCTTGATGAAGGGCGAAGCGGAAAACTCCTCGACAGCCGTCAGGAAGTCGTGCGTCAGGCGCTTGGCGTCCGGCGCGTCCTTGCCCGGCTCGGTTACCGGACCCGGATCGAGCGTCTCGTCGAGCCCGAGCAGGATGCCGCCGAGGATCGCGGTCAGCAGCAGGTAGGGGTTCACATCCGCGCCCGCCACGCGATGCTCGACGCGCGCCGCCGGACCATCCTTGTCCGGAATGCGGATGGCGGTGCCGCGGTGGCCGAAACCCCAGGTCAGATCGACCGGTGCGAACGAACCCGGCTGGAAGCGGCGGTAGGAATTGGCGAAGGGCGCGAAGACGAGCTGCGCATCGCGCATCGTCTGCAACATGCCGGCGCAAACCGATTTCAGCTTCACCGGATCGCCGCCCTTGGCATCCAGAATGTTCTTGCCGTCCTTGTCGATGACGCTGCAATGGACGTGCAAGCCGGAGCCCGCCTGGTCGGCATAGGGTTTTGCCATGCAGGTGGACTTGAGGCCGAAGCGGCGTGCAGCCTGTTCGGCAATGCGCTTCAAGTAGATGCAGTCGTCGGCGGCGGCGAGCGCGTCCGGCCGGTGCAGGAGATTGATCTCGAACTGGCCGGGGCCGAACTCCGCCGTCGTCGCATCCGCCGGCAGGTCCATTTCCTTCGCCCAGGCCCGCACGGTCTGGAGATAGTCGTCGAGCACGTCCGTCGCCCGCATGTCGTAGAGCTGGAAACCGTTCGGCTCGTTGCGGTACATCAACGCCGCCGGCGGACGCGGCTTGCCGGTCACGCGAAAATCGTCCTCGACCAGGTAGAACTCCAGTTCCGTCGCGACGACGGGCGTCAACCCCCTGTCTTCGAACCGCTTCAGCATGCGGGCGAGAATGGCGCGCGGGTCCATGAAGGTGGGCGTGCCGTCGAATTCGTGCATGGTGGCGAGCACCTGGCGCGATCCCTCGGGCGCCCAGGGCATGGCGGTCAGCGAACGGCGGTCGGGAATGCACACGCCATCGGGATCGCCGACGGAAAGCGAGAGGCCCGTGATGTCGTCATTGTCGTCGCCCCAGATGTCGAGCGACTGGGTGGAGGAGGGCAGGCGCACCGAACCATCCCAGATTTTCTTCTCGCCTTCGGGCGGAACCTGCTTGCCGCGGAGGTCCCCGTTCATGCCGACGAGGAGGATTTCGATACGGGGCGGGGCATTGGCGGGCGGCGAACCGGCTGCCGTCTTGTGGTTTGTCATGGTGCCTGCTTTTGGTTTGGCGGGAAGCATGGACAAGAAAATTTGCTTTCGCTCGATCTCTTGCCAAATGCCTGTTGTATGGGCATTTTCGTAACCCATTCTGTCCCGCCGTTCAATAAGGCGGGATCTACCCCCAAGGATGTAGTCAAATGTCGAACAGCAGTGCAGCAGCCGTTTCCAACCTCGGAGCCCTCGACGCCGCCCATCATCTTCACCCCTTCTCGGACATGAAGAAGCTGAACGCGACCGGCACCCGCATCATCGAACGAGGCGAGGGCTGCTACATCTTCGACAACCATGGCAAGCGCTATCTCGACGGCTTTGCCGGCCTCTGGTGCGTCAACATCGGCTATGGCCGCAAGGAAATCGCGGACGCCGTCGTGCGCCAGATGAACGAGCTGCCCTATTACAACACCTTCTTCGGCACCACGACGCCGCCGGCCGTGCTGCTCGCCCAGAAGATCACGTCGCATGCCGGCCCGAACATCAACCGTGTCTTCTTCACCGGCTCCGGTTCGGAGGCCAACGATACGTGGTTCCGCATGGCCCGCGTCTACTGGGGCGCCATGGGCAAGCCGACCAAGAAGGCGATCATCGCCCGCAAGAACGGCTATCACGGCTCGACGGTTGCCGGCGCATCGCTCGGCGGCATGAAGTGGATGCATGAGCAGGGTGACCTGCCGATCGAGGGCATCCACCATATCGACCAGCCTTTCTGGTATGCCGAGGGTGGTGATCTCACCTCGGACGAGTTCGGCCTGAAGATGGCCCGCCAGCTCGAAGAGAAGATCGACGAGCTCGGTGAGGACAACGTTGCCGCCTTCATCGCCGAGCCGATCCAGGGCGCGGGTGGCGTCATCGTGCCGCCGGCCACCTACTGGCCGGAAATCGCCCGCATCTGCAAGGCGCGCAATATCCTTCTCGTGACCGACGAAGTGATCTGCGGCTTCGGTCGTACCGGCCACTGGTTCGGCCACCAGCATTTCGGCGTCGAGCCTGACCTTGCGCCCATCGCCAAGGGCCTGTCCTCCGGCTACCTGCCGATCGGCGGCGTCATGGTGTCCGACCGCGTCGGCAACGTGCTGGTCGAAGAAGTCGGCGATTTCAACCACGGCTTCACCTATTCCGGCCACCCTGTCTGTGCGGCCGCGGCGCTGGAAAACCTGCGCATCATCGAGGATGAGAAGCTCGTCGAGCGCGTTCACGACGACATCGGCCCCTATCTCGCTGCGGGTCTCAAGTCGCTCGAAGACCTGCCGATTGTCGGCCAGGTCCAGCAGGTTGGCCTGATGGCCGCCGTCCAGCTTGCCGAGGATAAATCGAGCCGCAAGCGCTTCGAGGACAAGGAAAAGGCCGGCGTCACCGTGCGCAACCATTGCCTGGAAAACGGCCTGGTGCTGCGCGCCACCGGCGACCGCATGCTCTTCTCCCCGCCGCTCGTCATCAGCCATGCGGAAGTCGACCAGATGATCGACATCACCCGCAAGGGACTGGAGCACGCCTGGAAGGTGATGACGGCCTGATCGGCCTCATCACGCGATCCGAAGGCCGAGATGCTCGGCCATCGGATTAAAATCCCTGTCGGCATGGAGCAGGCTGTGGCCATGCTCCATGCAATAGGTGCCGATGATGAGATCGGCGGTCTTGCGGATGGTGATGCCTTTTGAGCGAAGAAGGCAGAAATTCGCGGCGGCTTTGATTGCAATGTCGGGAGACAGCATCGGAACGACCTGGAATGGGGCCAGCCGCTTTTGAAGGTTGGCGGCATTCCCGTCGCTCTGAGCGCCTTGCAGAATTTCCAGAAGGACAATATCGCCGAGCAGGATGTCCCTCGCTCGCGATATCGTCTTGAGCCGCATGGATTGCGGTGTGACGATCCCCCGGAATGCCGCAATCCACACCGAGCTATCGACGACGATCATTCGGCAGCGTCATCCCGCAGCGTTTCAGGCGGTCCCCAATCTGTGCGCATTGCATCGAGATCGCCTTCCCAGCCCATTCCCCAAAGCTCTTCCAGAGCCTTGCGTCGACGGCCTTCCTCGACAAGCTCGCGAAGTGCCAATTCGATGGTTGCCTTCTTTGTCGACAAGCCGCTGAGTTCCATCGCTTCAGCGATCAAGGCATCATCGAGATCGATGTTCGTGCGCATGGCAACCTCGCATGTGTATGAAACACGAAAATCATACACCATGGTGAGGTCGCTTACAATAAAATCACTGAAACGCCGTCTCGAAGAAGCTCCTGAGCTTGCGTGAATGCAGCTTCTCCGTCGGCATGCCTGCGAGCTTCTCCAGCGCCCGGATGCCGATCCGCAGATGCTGGTTCACCTGCGTCCGGTAAAATGCCGTCGCCATGCCCGGCAACTTCAGTTCGCCGTGCAGCGGCTTGTCGGACACGCAGAGCAGGGTGCCGTAGGGCACGCGGAAGCGGAAGCCGTTGGCGGCGATGGTCGCGGATTCCATGTCGAGCGCGATGGCGCGGGACTGGGAGAGGCGTTTGACGGGGCCGCGCTGGTCGCGCAGTTCCCAGTTGCGGTTGTCGATGGTGGCGACGGTGCCGGTGCGCATGATACGTTTCAGGTCGTAGCCTTCGAGGCCCGTCACCTCTTCCACAGCGCTTTCCAACGCCACCTGCACTTCGGCGAGCGCCGGAATCGGCACCCAGACCGGCAGGTCGTCGTCGAGAACGTGGTCCTCGCGCACATAGGCATGGGCGAGCACGTAGTCGCCGAGCGTCTGGCTGTTCCTGAGGCCTGCGCAATGGCCGAGCATCAGCCAGGCATGCGGACGCAGCACGGCGATGTGGTCGGTGATCGTCTTGGCATTGGAGGGGCCGACGCCGATATTGACGAGCGTGATGCCGCCATGGCCCTTCTTCTTGATATGGTAGGCCGGCATCTGCGGCAGGCGGGCGAGCGTCAGATCGGTCTCCGGCTTGTCGGCGCCGGCGGGCGTGACGATGTTGCCGGGCTCGACGAAGGTCGTGTAGCCGTTGCCACCTTCGGCCATCTGCAGGCGCGCCCAGGCGCAGAACTCGTCGACATAGAACTGGTAGTTCGTGAAGAGCACGAAGTTCTGGAAATGGTTGGCGCTCGTCGCCGTATAGTGGCTGAGACGGGCGAGCGAATAATCGATGCGCTGCGCGGTGAACGGCCCGAGCGGCGAGGGCTCGCCGGGACCGGGCTCATAGGCGCCGTTGGCGATTTCGTCGTCGGTGGTGGTGAGGTCCGGCGCGTCGAAGAGATCACGCAATGGCAGCTCGATGCCCTCGGCGATCTCCGCCTCGACATAGGCACCTTCGCCGAAGGCGAAATGCAGCGGGATCGGCGTCGTCGATTCCGATACCACGACGCGAACGCCGTGGTTGCGCATCAGGAGGCCGAGCTGTTCCTTGAGATAGTGCCGGAAGAGCTTCGGACGGGTGATGGTGGTCGTGTAGACGCCGGGCGAGGCGACATAGCCGTATGAGAGCCGGGAATCGACATGGCCGAAGCTGGTCGTCTCGATGGAGACCTGCGGGTAGCAGGCGCGGAACCGCTTGTCGGGCGTACCGTTCTTGCCGAGCGAGACGAAGGCATTCGTCAGAAAGGTCGTGTTGCGGTCGTAAAGGGCCTGAAGGGCGTCGACCGCGGCCACCGGATCCTCGAAGGAACGGGGCTCATAGGGCTCGGGCGTTGCGAAGGAAAGGGGCCTGGGGGAGAAGATTCGTTTGCTCATGAATCACTATAAGTGTTGTTGTTTGACAAGCAAACGACAACTTCAGCGCGCCCGCAAGCCTCAGGACCGATCGACATTCAACCCGTGCCGTTTGCAGGCCGGTACGGGCTGAATGTCGATCGGTCCTAGCGCGGGGCTGCCAGAATGATGCCGGCACCGACCAGCGCCAGCGCCGCGCCCGCCGCATCGAAGCGGTCGGGGCGAAGCCCCTCGGCAAGCCAGAGCCAGAGGAGCGAGGCGGCGATATAGACGCCGCCATAGGCCGCATAGGCGCGGCCGGCAAAGGCGCTGTCGACCTGCGTCAGCAGCCAGCCGAAAAGCGCGAGCGAGACCATACCGGGCACGAGCCACAGAATGGACTTGTCGAGCCGCCACCACGCCCAGAAGGCGAAACATCCGGCGATCTCGGCAAGGGCCGCAAGGGAAAAGACGAGAAGGGATTTCATCCGGGCTCCAGGGGCAGGCGTTCGATCTGCGCTCGGCCCGCTCCCGGATTTTTACCGAAGGGCTATGCGCTGGCCTGACCGGTTTAGCACGGACGGCAGAAGGGGAAAGCGTATTCTCAGCTCATCGACTGGCGCTGGAGCGTGACGAAGAGCACGAGGCCTGCGCCCTGTTTTTCGATGCCGAGGCCGCCGGCATTGCTCCAGGCGAGCGCGCCGACCGGGGTGATCAGCATCGCCGAGAGGGCGAGAATGCGCAGGGCCGTGGCGCAGGTATGGGTCAGGGCGGTCGTCATCACGGCGTGTTCCGGCGTCTTGGGGAAAGGATCAGAGCGAGGCGCGGCACATGTCCGGCGCCATGCAGGCGACGAGCTTGCCCGTGGTGTTGTGCGTGCTGCGGCGGTAGTCGGTTTCGACCGCGGCGGCGAGCATGATCGCAAAAATGGCCATCAGCAGGGTGATGATCGTCAGGCGGCGTGCGAGGATGTCCATGGTGTCGTCCCTCAGTGAAATGTTTCAGTGTGGCCCTTGTCGCATTGCGGGACTGAACGCTCCCTGAGAGGTCGGTTCATCTCCCGTTCAGGAAAGCTGTGATCGCGCCAAAAGGGGGGGGAGCAGGCCGCGCGGAGCGGCGGCAGGCGCGGCGCATGTCCAGAATGCCGTCGCCCATCACGCGAGGCGATTGGCATACACCGAGCGGTTCTGAAGCCCGTGTTCGGCCTGAAAGGCCGCTGTTTTCATCTGGGAATGCAAATCGGCAGCAGCAAGGGCGGAGGGCCTCTGCACAGAGCCGCAGTCGGGTGGGTATACCGGCGCCGGGGCGCCGGCCGGTTTCTTCACCCCTGTCCGTTCAAAGCCGCGACCAGGTCTGCGACTTGCAGAGCACCTTGAGGACGCAGCCCTTCATCTTCAGCGAATTGCCGCTGACCGCGCCGGAGCCGCTATAGGTCTTGTCCGCGGCCGGGTCGGTGATCGAACCGGAATAGTCCACGCCGGCGCCGTCCAGCTTGCCGATGCGCTTGCCGGCGAATTTCCCGGTTTTCAATGTGATGCAGAAACTGCCGCCGCATCTGGCGATTGCCGCGGTCTCGCCGCTGGCGGTCTTCCAGTTGCCCTCGATCGGCTCGGCGGCGAGGGTCGTGCCGGGAACGGCGAGCAATGCCGCGGCGATCCATGTCTTCAGGTTCATGTGCTTCCTCCTCCAGAATGCGGTGGGAATAGTGTCTTACGCGAACGTAAAAGTAAACATGCTGGAAAGGCGGATTCGTGCGCGGTCTTTGATGCTGGCGGTGTGGAAAAATGCGCCCTGGAAAAATCCGACCGGTTTGCGTGGTTAGCGAAAGGTTGAAATCGGCGGTTGAACAATCGGTAAATTTTGAAGCAAATGCCGCGGTTTCCAGCGCTTTCGATGTTTAACGAAAACCCAATTTTACCAAGCGTTTGGACTTTGTTTGTCTCAAATTAAGCATGCATTTTAAGCGCATTTTGAAAGGCCCGCGGCATAGTGGAGCCATAAGACGAGCAGGGAAAACCCGCCGGCAAAACTCTGACGGAAGACCAAGGCCGCACAAGACGGCAGGCGCCGGAAGAGGCCCGAAAGGGCAGGTAAAACAGGACAATACGAGCAGAAAACCAGGTAGACAGGGACAATCGAAATGGCACGCTTTGACTTTCAGAACACCGAAACGGCCGCCATGACGGGCGGCGAGAACCGCGCCGAAATCTTCTGCGACATGGGCCTCATGTATGCCACCGGCCGCGGCTGCGCCGTCGATGTGGTACAGGCACACAAATGGCTCAACATCGCCGCTATCAAGGGTTGCGAACGCGCCGCGGAGCTGCGCGCCGACCTTGCCGCGACGATGACGAAGACCGACCTCGCCCTGGCGCTGCGCGCCGCCCGCGAGTGGATGACGGTTCATTGACAGGCGACTGGCGAACAGGGAGCAGCGAATAGGCAAGCGTCAAGAAGACCGTGGAAACGGCAACGCCCCAATTTGCTATTCACTGTTCGCTATTTGCTTCAAAACCTGCGGCAACGCTTCCTCGAGCAACGCCATATCGTTTTCCGGCCCGACGCTGATGCGGATGCATCGGTTGAGGGGGGCGACGCCCGGCATGCGGATGAAGACGCCATGTTCCATCAGACCATCGACAATGGCCCGGGCGTGGGTGCCGTCCCGGCCGCAATCGATGGTGACGAAATTGGTGGCGGAGGCGAGGGGAGCGAGGCCGCTGGACCGCGCGATCTGCGAGATGCGTTCGCGGGACGCGGCGATACGGGCGATGACGTCCGCAAGGTAGGCCTGATCCTTCAGCGCGGCGAGTGCCGCCTCGATCGAAATCCGGGCCATGCCGAAATGATTTCGGATCTTGTCGAAGGCCTGCGCATTGCCGAGCGTGCCGATCGCGTAGCCGATCCGCGCGCCGGCAAGGCCGTAGGCCTTCGAGAACGTGCGCATGCGCAAGATGTTCGGCTGGCCGATCAGTGCACTGATCGCCGGAATGGTGCCCATCGGTGCCGTCTCGCCATAGGCTTCGTCGAGAATGAGCAGCGTCGTTTCCGGCAGCGCCCGCGCGAAGGAGACGACGCTGTCGGCGTCCCACCAGCTTCCCATCGGATTGTCCGGATTGGCGAAATAGACCAGCGGCGCGTTTTCCCGCCGCACGGCTTCGAGCAGGCCGTCGAGGTCCTCCCGGTCGTTGACATAGGGCACGGTGACGAGCCGTCCGCCGAACCCGTTCACATGATAGTTGAAGGTGGGATAGCCGCCGAGCGAGGTGACGACCGGCGTGCCCGGCTCGATGACCAGCCGTGCGATCTCGCCGAGCAGCCCGTCGATGCCGCCGCCGATGGCGATGTTGTCGCGCGAAATGCCGTGATGCAGGGCAAGCGCCTCCCGTAGCTCGAAATTCTCCGGGTCGGCATACATCCAGGTGGTGCCGGCGGCGGCGCTCATCGCCTCCAGCACGGACGGTGCCGGGCCGAAGCCGCTCTCGTTGGCGCCGATGCGGGCGCGCACGGCCAGGCCGCGGTTGCGCTCGATGGCTTCCGGCCCGACGAAGGGCACCGTTGCGGGCAGGGACTGGGCGAGGGCGGTGAAGCGGGAGAATGCGGACATGGGACCTGCTGGGATCGATCGACACGGATGCGGGAGGCCGCTGCCGATGCGCCGCAAGACCACGCCGCCGGAATCGGTTTCCCGGCGGCAGCCTAGCCAATAATGCGGGGCGGGGAAACGCTCAGTTGGCTGCCGAGCCGATGCCGGCCTTCTTCTCCACGCCCGTCATGTAACGCCGCTCCGGCTGCTTGAGGCGGCCGGTAATGCCGCCGGTGAAGTAATCCGACCGCACGATCATGCGCAGGAGTTCTTCGTCGATCTCCTTGATGAACTGCACGCCGATGCGGTTGTCGTTGCGGTAGACTTCCGCGCAGCCGATGCGTGAGGTGACACCGACGATGGAAAGGTAATAGTGCAGCGGCAGACCGATCGTCGTGTTGACGATAAAACTCGCGCCGCCGAGCGATATGTCGATCAGCTTGCATGTGCGTGTCTTGGGCGCCATCAGGTCGAAACCGACCGTCATCAGCATGCCTTGCCGGTTGACCGCGAACCGTTCCCATTTCCGTTCGTAGAGGCCTGCGCCTATGCGCTGCTTTGCGTCGTCACTCATTGCCGCTTTCTCCCAAAGAGGACGTCATGTCCGACAGAGACGGGCAGAGTGTCGCAGGCGATTATTTTGTTTCGTTAAAACAAATGCTTAAAAGTTTAAGTGTTCCGCTTTTCGGCACAGCCGCCGCTCAGGCGTCGTGGTCCTGGGGCGTCCGGCCGAGCACGAGGTCGAGAAAATCCGCATCGAGAAACATGTTGAAGCGCACCACCAGCTCCTCGCCGTCGCGCTTGAACTCCGTGCAGGGGATCTCGTCGCGGATGCCGTGGATCTCCAGATAGAAGTTCTCCGGCAGGGTCAGCGCTTTGTTGATCGAAAGCACCGCGCCGGCGCTGGAAATGCTGCGGATGAGGCAGGTGTAGCGCATCGCCGTGCTGAGGTGATGGCCGATCGGCGTGACGAAGCCCGGCCTGTCGATGCGATACTGGACGAAGCTGCGCTTGGGGTGGCGCAGGCGAAGCTGGTCGTGGATGTGTTCGAGGGGCATGGCTCCCTCCCGCTCCTGTGGCTCGTGACCGAGTGTACCGAAACGGGATGGACAAAACGTGAAGACGGCCGCTTGCATTCGAGCAAGCGGCCGTCGGAGCCGGAAAAGCCGGAATGGCTTACTGGAAGGCCTGGAGACCCGTCTGGGCACGGCCGAGGATAAGGGCGTGGATGTCGTGAGTGCCCTCGTAGGTGTTGACCGCCTCGAGGTTCATGACGTGGCGGATGACGCCGTATTCGTCCGAAACGCCGTTGCCGCCGTGCATGTCGCGCGCGACGCGGGCGATGTCGAGCGCCTTGCCGCAATTGTTGCGCTTCATCAGCGAGATGAGTTCGGCCGGGGCGCGGTGCTCGTCGAAGAGGCGGCCGAGGCGAAGCGCGCCCTGCAGGCCGAGAGCGATCTCGGTCTCCATGTCGGCGAGCTTCTTCTGGATGAGCTGGGTGGCGGCGAGCGGCTTGCCGAACTGCTTGCGGTCGAGCGTGTACTGGCGCGCGGCATGCCAGCAGAATTCGGCGGCGCCCATGGCGCCCCAGGCGATACCGTAGCGGGCACGGTTGAGGCAACCGAAGGGACCGGCAAGGCCGGCGACCTCGGGCAGCAGGTTTTCCTCGGGCACGAAGACGTCCTGCATCATGATCATGCCCGTCGCCGAGGCGCGCAGCGAGAACTTGCCCTCGATCTTCGGCGTCTCGAAGCCCTTCATGCCGCGCTCCAGCACGAAGCCCTTGATCTTGTTGTCATGCGCGTCGGACTTCGCCCAGACGACGGCGACATCGGCGATCGGCGAATTGGTGATCCAGTTCTTGGCACCCGAGATGAGGTAACCGCCGTCGACCTTCTTGGCGCGGGTGATCATGGAGGAGGGGTCCGAGCCGTGGTCGGGCTCGGTGAGGCCGAAGCAGCCGACCCATTCGCCGGAGGCGAGCTTCGGCAGGTACTTCTTGCGGGTCTCTTCCGTGCCAAAGGCGAAGATCGGATGCATGACGAGCGAGGACTGCACGGACATGGCCGAGCGGTAGCCCGAATCGACGCGTTCGACTTCGCGCGCGACGAGGCCGTAGGAGACGTAGTTGGCGCCGACGCCGCCATATTCTTCCGGAACCGTCGGGCCGAGCAGGCCGAGTTCGCCCATCTCGCTCATGATCTCGCGGTGGAAGATCTCGTGGCGGTTGGCTTCGGTGACGCGCGAAGCGAGCTTGTCCTGGCAATAGGCGCGGGCCGTGTCGCGGATCATGCGCTCTTCGTCGGTGAGCTGGTCCTCCAGGAGGAAGGGGTCTGCCCAGTCGAAGGGCGCCATCTTGGCGCGGGCCTGCTGTGGGGTGGCGCTGTGATGCTCGCTCATGGATGTCCTCCTGTCGCGGTTTTGTCGTTGCAGAAGTGCTACATCAGCTTGCCCCTCTCCGAAAGGCCGGGAACGAACCGGATCGGCAAACGCTTTGGCTATTTATGAATGCCCTCATGAGTCTGGAGAATGAGCCGTCCCCCGCATTTTTCCCGTTTTGCCTTGATCCTGCCGCGCCGGATGAGCAAGTAACCTGACGATGAGCAATTCCACGAAAGAGAGGCCAAGCATGCGGGACCGCTTCAAGCGATCGGTCGAACGGCTGCTGCCGACCGAAGCGCGGCTGGGTGACCTGTTCTGGCCGTTCCAGCGCAGTCCGGAGCGCAAGGCGCCCGCCACCCGTCGCCGTCCGGCCGGCTCCTCCGGGCTCGTCGAAGTCACCGGCTTCGGCAGCAATCCGGGCTGCCTTCTGATGTTCGAGCATATTCCGGAGGGGCTTCCGGCCGGCCGGCCGCTCGTTCTGGTGCTGCACGGCTGCCGGCAGGATGCCGAAAGTTATGATCGGGCAGCCGGCTGGGCGTCGCTTGCCGAAGAGCGCGGCTTTTCGGTCGTCTATGCCCAGCAGCGCGAGGCGAACAATCCGCGGCTCTGTTTCACCTGGTTCCGGCCGAGCGAGGTGACGCGCGACCGCGGCGAGCTAATGTCGATCCGCCAGATGGTGGCCCATACGGCTGAACGCGCGACAAGCGATCCGGAGCGCATCTTCATCACCGGTCTTTCCGCCGGCGGCGCGATGACGGCGGCGATGCTCGCCAATTATCCCGAGCTCTTTGCCGGCGGTGCGATCATCGCCGGGCTGCCCTTCGGTGCCGCGCGCGACGCCACCCGCGCCTTCGATGCCATGGGCGAGGCGCCGGAAAGGAGCCCGCGCGAATGGAGCGATCTGGTGCGTGCCGTCTCCCCGCGCATGGCGCGCAAGCCGGCCATCTCGATCTGGCACGGCACGGCGGACGAAACCGTCGCGCTGTCGAACGGCCTCGCGCTGGTCGAGCAATGGCGCGACCTCTACCGCCTGCCGAAGGAGGCCTTCGTGGAAAAGCGCATGAAGGGCCGTCGCACGCGCATCTGGCCCGACAAGGAGGGCAAGCCGCTCGTCACCTTCCACGAGATCGACGGCATGGGTCACGGCACGCCGGTGGAGCGCGGCGAGGGCGGCGGTTACGCCGCTGCCATCGAACCCTTCATGCTGGAAACCGGCTTTTCCTCGACGCTGGAGATTGCGAAAGCCTGGGGCCTGACGCGCAAGTGGAAGCGGTAGGCGGCGCCTACGCCAGCAGCCACTCGTGCTCCTTGGCGTTGTGGAACTTCCACACGCGCTTCGGCCCGGCCATCACGTTGAGATAATAGAGGTCATAGCCGTGGATGGTGGCGCAGGGATGGTAGCCTTTCGGCACCAGCGTCACGTCGCCATCCTCCACCGCCATCGCCACGTCGAGCGAACGGTCGTCCGTATAGACGCGCTGGAACGCGAAACCCTGCGGCGGGTTGAGGCGGTGGTAATAGGTTTCCTCCAGGAAGCTTTCGTGCGGAAGATTGTCCTGGTCGTGCTTGTGCGAAGGGTAGGACGAGGTGTTGCCGCTCGGCGTGATCACCTCCACGACGAGCAGCGAATGGGCCGAATTGTCGTCTTCCGGCATGATGTTGTGGACATGCCTGACATTCGAGCCCTTGCCGCGGCTGACCTTTGGATGCGTGCCCGGCGGAATGGCCTTGGCCTTGTGGTCGCCGCCGCCCGGGGCCGAGCAGACGGCAAGTTCGAGATCCGTTTCCGCCGTCACCGACCAGTTGGAATTGGCCGGGATGTAGAGTGCATGCGGCGCGCCCTCGAACGGGCTCATGCGCTCGCCGAGGATGCCGAAATCCTGGCCCGCCGCCGTCGCCTTGCCCTTGCCGGAGATCCACACGAGGCAGACCTCGCGGCTTCCCGTCTCGGCGGCCAGGATTTCACCCGGCTTCATGCGGTGCACGTCGAAGCCGACATAGGTCCAGCCGGCGCTTTCGGGTGTCACATGGCTGACGCGGCCATGGTAGCCTTCGGGTTTGATGAGCAGGGTCGACATGGGCTTCTTCCTTTCAGTCGGCATCGGGGGAAGGGTTATCCTTTCGGAAACCCTTCCGTCTCCACGGTATAACCCGCCGCCGTCATGACGCGCATCAATTCCGCATACCCGACCTCGGCCATCTTCTGCGGCGGTGCCGTGCGCGGGTCCTGCTCGGCCTCGACGACGAACCAGCCTTCATAGCCATAGTCGGCGAAACGCTGCACGATGGCGCCGAAATCGAGCGAGCCGTCGCCCGGAACGGTGAAGGCGCCCAGCGCCACGGCATCAAGGAAGGACTGTTTCGTGCGGTCGAGCCCGTCGACGACGGAACGGCGGATGTCCTTGACATGCACATGGTTGATGCGGGCATGGTGGTTGTCGATGGCGCGCAGCACATCGCCGCCGGCAAAGGCAAGATGACCGGCATCGAGCAGCAGCGGAATGCCTTCGCCCGAATTCTTCATGAAGGCGTCGAGTTCCGGTTCGGTCTCGACGACGGCGGCCATGTGGTGGTGATAGGACAGCGGCATGCCCTGGTCAGCGCACCATTCGCCGAATTCGGTGAGGCGGCGGCCATAGGCCTTCATCTCGTCGTCGGAGAGTTTTGGCTTGGTGGCGAGCGGCTTGGAGCGGTCGCCCTGGATGGAGCGGGCGACTTCGCCATAGACGATGCAGGGCGCATTGACCGCCTTGAACAGGTCGATCATCGGCAGGATGCGATCCTTGTTGGCCGAAAGCGCCTCGTCGACCAGCGTGCCGGAGAACCAGCCGCCGCACAGCGTCACGTCGGCCGCACGCAGGATGGGCAGCATGACGGCCGGGTCCTCGGGAAAGCGGCGGCCCTTCTCCATGCCCGTGAAGCCGGCGCTGCGCGACTGCCGCAGGCATTCTTCCAGGGATACGTCGTCGCTGAGCTCCGGAAGGTCGTCGTTCCACCAGGCGATGGGCGACATGCCGAGTTTGGCTTTCATTATCGTCTCCTTGCGGGAGGCAACGGCCTCCCTTGTCCTTGTTGCTCCCTCCCTCGCTTCGGTCATCCCCGGATTTGACCCGAGGATGACCGAAGCGAGGGAGGGCGTTGTCTGTCCTAGCCGATCCGCTGGGCTTCGAGCGCCTTCACATAGGCCTCGCGTGCAGTGTTGACCTCGTCGCGCGCGCTCACTTCGGGAACCGCGACATCCCACCAGTGGCCGCCGTCCTTTGTGGTGATCAGCGGGTCGGTGTCGATGACGATGACGGAGGTGCGGTCGTTGCCCTTGCTTTGCTGGATGGCCGTCTCGAGATCGGCGATGGAGGAGACCTTGACGGCGACCGCGCCCATGCTTTCGGCATGCGCCCGGAAGTCGATATCCGGCATCATCTCGATCATCGAGTCCTTCAGGAGGTTGTTGAAGTTCGCGCCGCCGGTCGCCATCTGCAGCCGGTTGATGCAGCCATAGCCGCGGTTGTCGAGTACGACGATCGTCAGTTTCTGGCCGAGCATGATGGAGGTCGACAGCTCGGAGTTCATCATCATGTAGGAGCCGTCGCCGACCATGACGACGACATCGGCCTCCGGCCGTGCCAGCTTGACGCCGAGGCCGCCGGCAATCTCGTAGCCCATGCAGGAGAAGCCGTATTCCATGTGGTAGCCGCCCGGTTTCACGGCCTGCCACAGCTTGTGCAATTCGCCCGGCAGGCCGCCGGCCGCGCAGACGAGAACCGAATTCTCCCCGCCGATCGACCGCTGCACCGCGCCGATGACCTGCGCATCGGAGGGCAGGGCCGCATTGGTGGCGGCGGTTGCCCGGTTGGCGGCGGCCATCCATTCCGCCTTGCGGGATTTTGCGGCCGCCTCCACCGCTGCCGGGGCCTTCCAGCCGCCGAGCGCCTCGGAGAGCAGCGTCAGGCCCTCGCGCGCATCGGCGACGAGCGGCTGGCTGTTGTGCTTGGCGGCGTCGAAGGCGGTGGTGTTGAGGCCGATCATCGTCACGGCATCGTTCTTGAACAGCGCCCAGGAGCCGGTGGTGAAGTCCTGCATGCGGGTGCCGACGGCGAGGATGACGTCCGCCTCTTCGGCAAAGGCATTGGCGGCCGAGGTGCCGGTGACGCCGACCGAACCCATGCAGAGCGGATGGTCGTCCGGCAGCGCCGACTTGCCAGCTTGGGTGACGGCGACCGGAATGCCGTGCATGCCGGCAAAGGCCTTCAGCTCGGCGGTCGCCTGCGAATAGAGCACACCGCCGCCGGCGATGATCAGCGGCTTTTCCGCCTTGCGCAGCGTGGCGATGGCGGCGGCTAGCTCGTCGCTGTCCGGTCGCGGCCGGCGCTGCGTCCAGACCTTCTGCGCAAAGAGGCTTGCCGGATAGTCATAGGCTTCGGCCTGCACGTCCTGGCAGAGCGAAAGCGTCACCGGGCCGCAATCGACCGGATCGGTGAGGACCTGCATGGTGCGCTTCAGCGCGGAGATGATCTGCTCCGGCCGGGTGATGCGGTCGAAATAGCGCGAGACGCAGCGGAAGGCGTCGTTGACGGAGACGGTGCCGTCGCCGAAGTTCTCGATCTGCTGGAGGACGGGATCGGGAATGCGGTTGGCGAAGACATCGCCGGGCAGGAACAGAACCGGCAGGCGGTTGACATGGGCGACGCCGGCAGCGGTGATCATGTTCAGGGCGCCGGGACCGATCGAGGTCGTGCAGGCCATGAAGCGCTGGCGGAAGCTCGCCTTGGCGAAGGCGACCGCGGCATGCGCCATGCCCTGTTCGTTGTGGGCGCGCAGCGTCGGCAGGTCTTCGCGCACCTGGTACAGCGCCTCGCCCATGCCGGCGACGTTGCCGTGGCCGAAAATGCCCCAGACGCCGGCGAAGATCGGTACCGTCTTGCCGTCCACGACCGTCATCTGCGCCTTCAGGAAATGTGCGATGGCCTGCGCCATCGTCAGCCGGATCGTCTTTGCCATGGTGTTCCTCCCGAATTCTCTTGCTTGCCGCAATCCCTGACCGGGCGAACCGCCTCGGGTCTTCCGGGATTGCCCTGTCTTTAACGGCTGCGGGTCCGCAGCCAGGCGTCGGTCAGCGCGCGGAAGCGGTCGGCCATATCCGACACCGCCGCCTCGTCGTCGATCTTTCCCGCCATCCAGGCGCGGGCGGCATCGACGAAGATCGTGCGGCCGACGGCAAAACCCTTGACGGCCGGTGCCACCTTGGTCGCCTCGAAGGCCTTCACCAGCTCTTCCGTCGGCGCCTCGAGACCGAGCAGCACGATGCCGCGGCAATAGCTGTCGTTTTCAGCGATGACGGCCTCGATGTTCTCCCAGGCGCGGCTGGACGCCTGCGGTTCCAGCTTCCACCAGTCCGGCTTGATGCCGAGATCGTAAAGCTCCTGCATCGCCCTCGACACCGTATCATCCTTGAGCGGCCCGTTCTTGCCCGCGATGATCTCGATCAACAGTTCACGCCCGACGCGGCGCGCGGCTTCGAAAAGCGTGCGCAGCTTCTCCTGCTGTTCCGTCTTGAGCGCGGCCGGATCGTCGGGATGATAGAAGCACAGGCACTTGATGCAATGGTCGAGCGGCCATTCGACGAGCTGCGAGCCGATATCCTGGCTGAACTCGAAGCGCAGCGGCTTGGAGCCCGGCAGTTCCACCGGCCGGCCGAGCCAGGAGAAGTTCTGGGTCGCCGCGTCGAAGAAGGCGTCGCGGCCGAAGCGCTCGTCGATCAGCATGCCGTAGCCGGGGCGGCCGTCGGCGACCCGCGCGGCGGCCTGGACGGTCAGGCGCTTGAATTCGGAAATCTTCTCGTGCGGCACGCCGAGTTCGTCGGCGACGTCGACGAGCTGCATGCGATGGTCGCAGGCAAGCGCCATCAGCAGCGGTATGTCGTCCTGCTTGCGGTTGGTCGCCCAGTGGATGTGGTTGATCGCCTCGTCCTTGCGCAGCGCCCGGTGTTTGCTGCCGTTTTCCAGGAAGTAGGTCAGCTCATCCCAGCTTGGATATTCCGGCGAGCAGAGCAGGCGCGAGACGGCAAAGGCACCGCAGGCATTGGCCCAGGTGGCGGAGGTCTTGTGATCCTCGCCCTTCAGCCAGCCGCGCAGGAAGCCCGACATGAAGGCATCGCCCGCGCCGAGCACGTTGTAGACCTCGATGGGAAAACCCTGGCCGACGACGCCGTCCTCCAGATCGTCGGAGATCGGGCCGTCATAGACGATGCAGCCCATGGCGCCGCGCTTCAGCACGATCGTCGCGGCCGAGACGGCACGGATGGCTTTCAGTGACGAAAGCACGTCGTCGGCGCCCGACGCGATCATGATCTCTTCCTCGGTGCCGACGATGAGGTCGCAATCCGGCAGCACGGATTTCAGGATGGCGGAGACACGATCGGACTTCACATAGCGCTCGAAGCCTTCTGCATGGCCGGCAAGGCCCCAGAGGTTCGGGCGGTAGTCGATGTCGAAGATGACCTTGCCGCCACTCGCCTTGGCAATGCGGATCGCCTTGCGCTGGGCAGCCTCGGTGTTGGGGCGGGAAAAATGCGTGCCGGAAACGAGAACCGCGCGGGAGGAGCGTACGAAGGCTTCGTCGACGTCGCCCTCGTCGAGGGCCATGTCGGCACAGTCGGTGCGCACGAAGATCATCGGCGAGACGCCTTCGGCCTCGATGGCGAGCAGCACGAGCGCCGTCAGCCGCGCCTTGTCGGTCTTGATGCCATCGACATCGACGCCTTCGCGGGCGGACTGTTCGCGGATGAAGCGGCCCATCTGCTCGTCGCCGACGCGGGTGATGAGTGCAGACTTTAGGCCGAGGCGGGCAGTGCCGATGGCGATGTTGGCCGGGCAGCCGCCGACGGATTTGGCGAAGGAGGCGGTATCCTCCAGGCGCGTGCCGAGCTGCTGGCCGTAGAGATCGACGGACGAGCGGCCGATCGTGATGACGTCGAGCGTCTTGTCCTGGCCCTGGTCGCGGTCAGTGTGCGGCATGTCTTCCTCCCGGTCTCGCGGCGCCGTCATTCGGAGTGCGGCGGTCCGTGAAGAAAATGAAACATGAATTCCATTATTATGTCAATTCGGAATATTCATTCCGTTTCCATTCTGCAGCATTTCACTTCGAGGATCGCATGAGGCTGCGCCGCTTCTCGGCAATGGCGACCGGCAGCGCCATGGCAAGCGCCATGGAGGCCGAGAGCGAACGGAAGCCGGCATAATCCGCCTCGGAAACCTCGAACCAGTGGGTGGCCGACGCGGCGAGGGGGGAGAAGACCGAGTCGGTGATGGCGACGATCGGCACGCCACGGGCGGCCAGCTCCTGTGCCTGCGTCAGGCTTTCGGCGGCATAGGGGGCGAAGCTCGCGGCGATCACCGCATCCTTGCCGGTAGCGAACTGCGCCATCTCGGCATCGATGCCGTTCGGCGAGGCGATGATCTGATGGCGGATGCCGAGCTTGCCGAGAGCATAGGCGATATGCGCCGTCAGCGGATAGGAGCGGCGCTTGGCAACGAGATAGATCGTCTCGGCCCGCGCCAGGAGATCGACCGATCTCGAAAAGGTTTCGCCGTCGATGGTGCTGGCAAGCCGCGCGACGGACTGGCTGGCGGCGGTCAGGAAGCCGGAAAGCAGCTCCGTGTCGCTGTTGGATGCCGGCCCCGCCTCGAGAGAGAGCAGGCGCTCTTCGTAGGAGAGCGTACGGTCTCGCAGCCGGGCGCGAAAGACGTTCTGCAGGTCGGAAAAGCCTTCATAGCCGAGATGGTGGGCGAGACGTACCAGCGTGGAAGGTTGCACGTCGGCCGCCGTCGCGATGCTCGCCGCAGTGCCGAAGGCCATCTCGTCCGGGTTGGAAAGCGCATAGGCCGCCACCTGCGCCAGGCGCTTGGGCATGCTCACCTTGCGCTCGATGATGACGCTACGCAGGCTGTCGAAATCGCGCGGTACACGCGCAAGGGCCGCTTCGGTGCTGTTCATGGTTCTATCCTCCCTCGTGCGGCCATTCTGCGACAAACGAAATAAATATTCCATATTTTCAGAAAAGATAGTTTTCGTTCCAAATCTTTCCCGCTATGCATGGAGCCGACGACGCCATGCGGCGAGATATAGAGCAAATCCGGCGCGAATGCGTAACGGTTTTGCGGCCGCATTCGCGTGGAAAGGCAACCCTGGCAGGTGGAGGAGACGGCATGAAGGCCTTGGGAATAGGACTGATCGGTACCGGCTACATGGGCAAGTGCCATGCGCTCGCCTGGAACAATGTCAGCGCGGTCTTCGGCGATGTTGAGCGCCCGCGTCTCGTGCATCTGGCGGAAGCCAATGCGGAGCTTGCCACCAGCCGCGCCCGCGAATTCGGCTTTGCGAAATCCACTGCCGACTGGCGCGCGCTGCTTGCCGATCCCGAAGTCGACGTGATCTCGGTGACGACGCCGAACCAGTTCCACGCAGAGATGGCGATCGCCGCGCTGGAAGCGGGAAAACACGTCTGGTGCGAAAAGCCGATGGCGCCGGCGCTGGCCGATGCCGAGCGCATGCTTGCCGCCCAGCGTTCTTCCGGCAAGGTCGCGGTCATGGGCTACAACTATATCCAGAACCCGGTCCTGCGGCACATCCGCTCGCTCATCGACGAAGGTGTGATCGGCACGGTGAACCATGTCCGCGTCGAGATGGACGAGGATTTCATGGC
Source organism: Shinella sp. HY16 (assembly GCF_028534175.1). Taxonomy (NCBI): domain Bacteria; kingdom Pseudomonadati; phylum Pseudomonadota; class Alphaproteobacteria; order Hyphomicrobiales; family Rhizobiaceae; genus Shinella; species Shinella sp. HY16. Next base: position 1,060,324 of record NZ_JAHYXL010000001.1, read on the forward strand.
GGATCCCGAGGCGCCGTTCTACTGGAAAAGCGAGGCTTCGTCCGGGTATGGCGCGCTCGACGATTTTTCCGTGCACCCGCTTTCGCTGCTCTGGAGCCTGTTCGGCCATGTCGAGGCGGTGATCGCCTCGCTGGCAAAGCCCTATGCCGACCGTCCGCTCAAGGAGGGCGGCCGCCGCGCCGTGGAGAACCACGATATCGCCAGCGTGCTGATGCGCCTTCCCGGCGGCATTTCCGGCGTGCTGATGGCCAACCGCTCGGCCTGGGGACGCAAGGGCCGCATCGCGCTGCAGATCTACGGTTCGAAGGGGTCGATCCTTTTCGACCAGGAGCGCATGAACGAGTTCCAGCTCTATACGGTGGACGGTCGCGCGACCGAGCAGGGCTTTTCCACAATCCTGACGGCCCCGCACCACAAGCCCTATGACCGGTTCATTCCGGCCCCCGGCCATGGCCTAGGCTTCAACGATCTCAAGATCATCGAGTGCCGCGAGCTGATTGCCGCCATCGCGGGCATGGCCTCGCATTCCATCGACTTCAACCACGGCCTGCGCATCGAGAAGTCGGTGCATGCCATGGCGCAATCTTTCCGCGAAAGCCGCTGGGTCGAGATCGCCGCAGCGTGACCTTTCGGCGGCCGGACCAAAAAAATCCGGCCGCCCGCACATTGAAACGGTGGGGGCCATACGTAATACTCTCGGCAATAATGCCGGAGGGAAGGGCATGAGAAAGCAGATACAGAGACGCTGGGCGCCGGTCCTCTTCGTCTCGATTGCTGTCGTCGTGTTCAACGCGAACGCCGCAGAGGCGAAGCGCGTTGCACTGCTGATAGGCAATCAGAAATACGAAGAGACCGCCCAGCTCAACAATCCTGCGAACGATGTGGAGCTGATGCGCGCCTCGTTCGAGAGCGCAGGCTTCGATTCCGTCAAGACCGTTCTGGATCTCGACCGCTCCGCCATGGTGAAGGCGCTGCGCGAGTTCGAGGACGAGTCCGTCGATGCGGACATGGCCGTGGTCTACTACTCCGGCCACGCCATGGAGATGAACGGGATCAACTACCTGATCCCCGTCGATGCAGCGCTGAAGAGCGACCGCGACGTCGAGGACGAGAGCGTCGCCATCGACCGCGTGCAGCGCTCGCTGGAGGGCGCCAAGAAGCTCAAGCTCTTCATCCTCGATGCTTGCCGCAACAATCCGTTCTCCGCCTCGATGACGCGCTCGATCGGCACCCGCGCCGTCACGCGCGGCCTTGCCCGGGTCGAGCCCGAATCGGCCGACACGCTGATCGCCTTCGCCTCCAAGGCCGGCACGGTGGCGCTGGACGGCGAGGGCAAGAACAGCCCGTTTGCCACCGCCCTTTCGAAATACCTGACGGAACCGGGCCTCGACGTGCGCATCGCGCTCGGCAAGGTGCGCGACGAGGTGGTGGAAGCCACCAACCGCGAGCAGGAACCCTTCGTCTATGGTTCGCTCGGCGGCGCGCAGATCTTCCTGAACATCAAGGAAGTGAACATCAACGTCACCAACAGCGGCAACACGCAGGAGATCTCGCCCAACGGCCAGTCCGAAGCGGCTGCCGACTGGCAGAACATCCGCGACCTCGCCGACGAAGACCTGATCAACGCCTTTATCGAAAAGCACGGCAAGGATCCGGTCTACAAGATGCTGGCGGAAAAGAAGCTCGCCAGCCTCAAGGAGGCCACCCAGAACGATGGGCAGGATGCGGCCGGCATCGCATGGGAGGCCCTGAAGGAATCAACGGACGCGGCCGCCCTGCAGCGCTTCATCGAGCGTTATCCCGATAGCCGCCATCGCAGCGACGCCGAAACGCTGATTGCCGCGCTGGAGCCCAAAAAAGGCCTGAGCGTCAACGTGGCCGGCAAGGAAACACCCGCCTCGCGCGACTGTTTCCTTCTTGCCGGCGAGCCGCAGTCGCTGCCCGGCTTCATGGGTGTCAACTTCCTCAAGATCGATGCCAAGCGGGCACTCGCCGCCTGCGCGCAGGCCGTCAACGAGAATCCGTCCGACGGCATGCTCGTCAACCTGCTCGGCCGCGCGCATGACGCCGACCGCAACTATGTCGAAGCCCGCCGCAACTACGAGAAGGCGATCGAGCTCGGCAACATGTATGCCCTGACGAACCTCGCCTGGTTCTCGGTCTACGGCACGGATGGCCCGGTCGATGTCGCCAAGGGCCTGTCGATGTTCGAAAAGGCTTCGACGGCCGGCAATTCCTATGCCCAGGCCTCGCTCGGCTGGCTCTACCGCGAAGGTTATGGCGGCACCCGCCAGGACTATAACGAGGCGGTGAAGTGGTACCAGCAGTCGGCCAACCAGGGCTATGCCAACGCCATGGCCACCATGGGCTGGTTCTACCGCGAGGGCCTCGGCGTCTCGCAGGATTACGTCCAGTCGCTCAACTGGTATCGCAAGGCGGCGGACGCCGGCGACGCCAACGCCATGTCCTCGCTCGGCTGGGCCTACCAGAACGGCCTCGGCACGTCGCAGAACTATGCCGAAGCCAAGGTCTGGTACGAGAAGGCCGCCAATATCGGCGATTCCTACTCGATGGCCTCGCTCGCCTGGCTCTATGACGTCGGCAACGGCGTGAAGCAGGACTATGTCGAAGCCCGCTACTGGTATGAAAAGGCCGCCAATGCCGGCAGCGCCTATGCCATGGGCAACCTGTCTCGCCTCTACGACCAGGGCCTCGGCACACCGGCCGATGCCAAGGAGGCCGTCCGCTGGGCCGCTGCCTCGGTCGAAAGCGGCGACGCCAACAAGCTGAAGGAGCTGAAGGACAACCCGGGCAACTTCACGGTCGCCTTCCGCAAGGAAATGCAGAACCTCCTGAAGGAGCGCGGCTACTACAGCGGTTCCTCCGATGGTGAGTTCGGCGCCGCGACGCTCGCTGCCATCGACAAGCTGGCCACCGGCCGCAACGACAGCAGCTCGCTGACGAACACCAACACGACCACCACCGACAACAGCCAGTCGACGGTGACCCTCAGCGGTTCGGACGCCGACCAGTGCTACGAACTTGCCGGCGAACCGAACCTGCGCCCGGGCTTCCTCGGAAAGCTCTTCGCGCAGATCGACTACGGCCGTGCGATTCCGGTCTGCGAGGCGGCGCTCAATGCCTCCCCGTCGGACAACTCGATCCGTAACATGCTGGGTCGTGCCCACGACGCGGCAAAGAACTTCCCGAAGGCGCGCGAGCACTACCAGAAGGCTGCCGACGAGGGGAACCTCTATGCGCTGACCAACCTTGCCTGGTATTCGATCTACGGCACGGACGGCCCGGTCGACATGGCCAAGGGCACGCGCATGTTCGAGCAGGCCTCGAATGCCGGCAACCCCTATGCCCAGGCCTCGCTCGGCTGGCTCTACCGCGAAGGCTACAACGGCACGCGCAAGGACTATGAAGAGGCCATCAAGTGGTATCGCAAGGCGGCCGAACAGGGTTATGCCAATGCACAGGCCACCATGGGCTGGTTCTACCGCGAAGGCCTCGGTACGGCGCGCGACTACAACGCCTCGCTCGACTGGTACGTGAAGGGTGCCGAGGGCGGTGACGTCAACGCGATGTCTTCCGTCGGTTATGCCTATCAGTCCGGCCTCGGCGTCGCGGTCGACTATGCCGAGGCGCGCAAGTGGTACGAGAAGGCCGCGGCCTTCAACGACTACTATTCGATGGCCTCGATCGGCTGGCTCTACGACGTCGGCAACGGCGTGAAGCAGGACTACGCCCAGGCACGCGACTGGTACGAGAAGGCGGCCAATGGCGGCAACACCTATGCCATGGGCAATCTCTCCCGCCTCTACGACCAGGGCCTCGGCACCCGCGCCAACGCCAAGGAGGCCGCCCGCTGGGCCGCCGCCAGCGTCGAGGGCGGCGACCAGGGCAAGCTGCAGGAACTCAAGGGCTCGCCGGCGAACTTCACGCCGCAGTTCCGCAAGGAGTTCCAGCAGATCCTCAGGGATCGCGGCTACTATAGCGGCCCGATCGACGGCGACTTCGGCACCTCGACGCAGAACGCGATCGACCGCCTGGCCGCCCGCACGTAAACACAGCGCCGGCCCAGCATCCGGAAAGAAAACCGCCAGTGCCCGAAAGGGCGCTGGCGGTTTTCGTTTGGCGGGAAAAATCATTTAAGGAAACGCCGTTGACCCTCCACCGGGTGGAGGCCGCAATAGGACTGCCATGGGAACGAAGTTTTACACGATCGGTGAACTGGCGCGGCTTTCGGGGCAATCCGTCCGCCGCATCCGCTACTATTCCGACAAGGGTCTCCTGCCGCCAAGCGATCGCTCGGCTGGCAATTACCGGATCTACAGCGAGGCGGATGTCGCCCGGCTCGACCTCATTCGCGCCCTGCGCGAAGCGGGCGTCGGCCTCGCCGCCATTGCGCGGTTGCTTGCCCGCCGGCTGACGTTGTCGGATGTGCTGAGCGCCCGGCTCGATGTTCTCGAGGCGGAGATATCAGCCAAACGGCGCATGGCCGCCGTGCTTCGTGCAACACTTCGTCTGCCCAATCCCGCCGATGATGACCTGAGGAGGCTTTGGACCATGGCGAATGTGAGCAACAGACAGATGCAGGCCCTTCTCGAGCGATTCGTCGATCGAATCGCCGACGGCGCGAAGATGGATGCGCAATGGCGCCAGCGCATGATCGAAACGAGCGTTCCGGAACTGCCCGACGATCCGACGCCGGAGCAGGTCGTGGCCTGGACGGATCTTGCGGGCATGCTCGAAGACGAGGATTTCGGTCACCAGTTGCAGGCGCAGATGGCTGCGTTCTGGAACGGCGCCCTTGATTCGGATGCATACCGGGAGGCTTCGCTGCGCGCCTATGAGGCCGTCCAGGCGGCGATCGCCGCGAATCAGTCGCCAACCGGCAGGGAAGGGCAGGCGATCGCGTCCGCCTGGCTCATCGAATCGGCGCAGGCAATGGGCCGCGTACCCGACGGGGCGTTTCTCGACTGGCACTTTGCCCAGTATGACAACCAGTCTGGCCGCATGGGCCGCTACCGGCAGCTGCTCGCCGTCCTGCGCGGGGACGTCGATACGGCTGCATCGGACAGGGCATGGAGCTGGTTGAACGCGGCGCTGCATGCGCTGCCGTCCGCGCGGCCCTGAAACAGAAATGCCGCACGCGTTGCTGGCGCGTGCGGCATGACAAGCTCGGGAGCGCCCCCTGTGCCAGGGGCGGAGCTTAGAGCAGGAAGTCGCTCGAATAGTAGCGTGTGAGGCCGGCGTCAATCTCGAAATCAGCCCGCCCGTCGCCATTGACGTCACCGGAGATGATCGTGCCCGAATAACGCAGCTCGCCCGCTTCACCGGAAAACGCACTCTTTCCGATGAAGTGGAAGGCGTTGTTGCCGCTTCGGCCGGTGTCGGCGTCGATGCTCTTGAGGTCGATGACGTCGTCTTCGCTCTCCGGCTTGAAGTCGTCGATCACGTCGCGCTGCGAGCCGACCTTGCTGTCGGATGTCTTGATGAAGCGGAACGTATCGGCGCCGGTGCCGCCGACGAGGAAGTCGTTGCCGCTGTCGCCGACGAGCAGGTCATTGCCCGAACCGCCCAGAAGGTCGTCATTGCCCGAACCGCCGTAGAGCCGGTCATTGCCGCTGTCGCCGTAAAGGTCATCATTGCCGCTGTCGCCGTAGAGGATGTCCTTGCCGGAGCCGCCATAGAGCCGGTCGTTGCCGCCGAGGCCTTCCAGCTGGTCGTTGCCGTTGCCGCCGCGCAGCGTGTTGTTGCCGCCGGTGCCGATCAGCGTGTCATTGGAGCGGGTGCCTGTGGCGTTTTCGATGCTCGTCAGTTCCTCGTTGCGTCCGTCGACGGCCTTCGCGAAGCCCTTGTCGAGATCGACATAGATGCCACGACCCTTCTCGCTGGAGGAATCCTGCAGCGAATAGTTGACCGTGTCGGTGCCGGAACCGCCGTTGAACGCGTTGCGATAGCCGACCGAGTAGAAGGTGTCGTTGCCGCTATCGCCCCAGTAGTCGCTGGACAGGGTCTTCACTTCGAATCGATCGTTGCCGTCGCCGCCGCTGACCTTGTCATACTCACCGCTGGCCTTGGCCGCGCCGCTGTGCTTGTAGACGTCGTCGCCCGAGCCGAGGAAGATATCGTTGCCGCCTTCGAAGCTGTTGCGCACGAGATCGTTGCCGCTGCCGGCTTCCACATAGTTGAGGCCGCCCCGGCTGTCGGTACGGTTCAGAACGATTTCGTCATCGCCGCCATAGGTGTAGATTTCCACCTCGGTGCGGGAGTTCTGGACGACGTAATCATCTCCATTCGTGCCCTTGTATACATAGGCCATGTCCTCGTTCCTTTCTGTACCACGTGCTGTTGTCCGACTTTTAGCGCCGGCAAGCTGAACCGCCGTTGAACAAAATGGGGAGGCAGAAGGCATTTTCGAGGCCGGCCGAAAAAAAATTGAGGGCGCAAGCCGGCAAAGGCCCATCAAACGGTGTGCGAATCGGCAAATTCCCGGGGAATCGGGGCAGCCGGCATATTCAGGGAATTTCGCTTTTTCGGAGGCCGCTGGTGTGGCGCGGCTTCCGGGAAGAGGCGCGGGCACACCGTCTGGTACGTCTCGTGCCGCAAGGTCTTATTCCTGTGGGGGAAACTGGCGGAGAAGAAGGGATTCGAACCCTCGATACCGTTTCCGGTATACTCCCTTAGCAGGGGAGCGCCTTCGACCACTCGGCCACCTCTCCGCTCGCGGTTTCACTATGCGGCAGAGCTTGCGATTGCAAGGGCTTTTTGTTTTTCGCCCACATTTTGATGACAGGACCGGGCCTTCGGCTTGAAAGCCGTGTGATGCTGCAGCCGAATTCGAGCTTCTCCTCGTGATGCCGTTTGTAAAAACGGTGCAAGGCGGATCGATGGTGGCGGTCGCGAGCGCGTGATTCCCGATGAGAGCAAGGCCGGCAGATTGCGTTTTCCAACTCGGTGGGGACGTGGCTGGCGTACTCTATAAATAGGGCCTTGCAGAGGAGGACTTGTTTTGGGCTCGCGGCCGTGGCCGGAAAACCCGTCGCGTGATTCCCCGAATCGACGTGGGAAAAGCGAGCGCCTCGCCCTCCGGTTCGGGCTGCCGCCGCGTCCCCGGCAGGGAAGGGACGGGGCGGAAATCGCCCCAATGCCATGTGAAAGAGCGGTCCTTGCCCCTGTTTTGCCCGGTCTGTGGCAGGGCAATTGCAGGGTGTCTCTTTGCTAAGTGCCCGCTTCATAAGGCCTTTTGTTAATGATCCATAAACTTTTAGCGATCTGCCCCGCCATTTTGTGTCCTTTCCGCAACAGCGCTGGGCGAAGGCTGACACAAACCCTGCCTCCTTTCAGTTTGGAGATTGCTTACGGAAGCGCGTCTTGTATTTTCACTTTCGGAAGCAGGGGCGGTTGATCGTCCGCTTCCTGAACTTGGGGATGGGGCAGGGAACGCTGTCCTTCAGCAAAAAACCCAGACCCGTTTGAAACTTTTTGACTGGAGGTCAGAAAATGAACATCAAGAGCCTTCTCATCGGCTCCGCTGCTGCTCTCGCAGCAGTCTCCGGCGCTCAGGCCGCCGACGCTATCGTTGCCGCCGAGCCGGAGCCGATGGAATACGTTCGCGTTTGCGACGCATTCGGCACGGGTTACTTCTACATTCCGGGCACCGAAACCTGCCTGCAGATCAGCGGCTACGTCCGTTTCCAGGTTAACTTCGAAGAAGACTCGGCCGGCACGCGTGGCGACGACTGGGGCTACCGCGCTCGTACCCGTGGTTACCTCTCGCTTGACGCCAAGAGCGACACCGAGCTCGGCACGCTGACCGGTCACATCGACCTCCAGGCTGACTCCCACCAGGACGTCTTCCTCGACGGCGCATGGATCCAGCTCGGCGGCTTCAAGGCTGGTTACTTCTACACCGAGTGGGATAAGGGCATCAACGGCGAAACCGACGCTCTCGACAGCGGTTTCCTGAATGTCATCGGCGGCGAAAGCCTCCTGAACGCTGTATCGTACAAGTATGAAGGCGGCGCCTTCTCCGCTACGGTCGCTCTCGAGTCCTTCACCAACGCCAACGCTGGCTTCGTTCGCTTCGAAGACGGCCTCGGCATCTCGGGTGTTGTCACCGGCTCGTTCGGCGCTGTCAGCGTTGACCTGCTCGGCTCCTACGACTTCGACAACGAAAACGGCGCGATCCGCGGTCTCGTTTCCGCTGACGTCGGTCCGGGCACCCTGCAGGGCGCAGTTGTTTGGTCGTCGGGCGCAAGCCGTTACTGGGACGCTTCCGAGTGGTCGGTTGCTGCCTCGTACAAGGCTAACCTGACCGACAAGCTGGCAATCACCCCCGGCTTCCAGTACTGGGGCACGATCGACTATGACGCAGCTGGCGACTACCGCGGCAGCCGCGATGCATGGCGCGCTGGCCTGACGCTCGACTACACGATCGTTACGGACCTGACCACCAAGGTCAGCCTGCAGTACACGGACATCGACAACGGCGCTGGCAACAAGGGCGCTGGCGACGACAACTGGGGCGGCTTCGTCCGTCTGCAGCGTTCGTTCTAATCTGATCTGACCTCTGTCAGTGATGGGAGACCCGGCTTTCGAGCCGGGTCTTTTTCGTTTTGGAATACGTGATTGAAAAATGTGCACAGCTCTTCTGCGCCTTGCGTAAGGTGGATGGATCCGGGAAATCGGGAAGGGGTCAGCCGAGGCCGGCGAGGAATGCCCTGACCGATGGGAAGACATCGGCGTGATGCAGCAGCGGAGCATGGCCCTGACCGGGCGCGGTGATCGTCTGCACGGTCGTCGCCTGGGCAGCCATGCGGGCAAGCGTCTCGCGGGAGAACAGGCGGGAATGCTCGCCGCGCACCACGAGCAGCGGTGTCTTCGCCAGAAGCTCGAATTGCGGCCAGAGCGTCGGCAGCGGCTTGGAAAAGTCGATCGCCTGCAACTGTTCGGTCAGCCTGGGGTCGAAGTCTGCAACGACCCGCCCCTCGCGCTCGGCATAGATCGCGTCGGCCATGTCGCGCCAGTCGCCATCGGACAGGGCGGGGAAAGTGGAGCCGTGAATCGCCTTCAGGTCCATGGCCGCCGCGTCGAAGCTGGCGGGAGCCGTCGCGCGCACGAGATAGTCGCGAATGTCCCTTAGTCCATCGGCCTCGATTTCCGGCCCGATATCGTTGAGAACAGCACCCGCAATGCGATCGGGCTGCGCGGCCGCCATGACATGCAGGATGAGGCCGCCGCGCGAGGTCCCGGCAAAGAGTGCGCGGGGGAGATCGAGAGCGGAGAGGACCATCAGGACGTCCCGGCACTCCATCACCACGTTGTAGTTGGCAGGATCGCTGTCACGGCCGGACTGGCCACGCCCGCGATAGTCGAGGGTGATGACCCGGCGGCACCGCTCGGCATCCCGCGCAAGGCGCAGGGCGAGCGGATGGAAGTCGCGCCCGTTGCGGCTGAGGCCGGGCAGGCAGACGAGCGGCAGCCGGTCGCCCGCCTCTACCGGTGCATAGTCGCGCGCATGCAGCCGCAGTCCGTCTTCAGCTGAAAAGAAGCGGCTCTCAAATCCATCCATCGCTATGCACTCGCCTTGCGGTCAGGGAGGGGCGTTCGAGCGTGGTGCGCGTCGAACGGGTGAGGGAAGGGAAGCCTAGAGTTTGTCAAGGAAAAGTGAAACCCGGTTCTCCTGAAAAACAAACGAAAACAAAGAACCCTAGAGTCTGCCAGATTGAGTATGAAGCTGACAGACCCTAGTTCCAGGCGAAACGGTATCGCCGTGGCTTTGGATAACTTTGGAAAAGATGCGTTGCGGCGGCAGCTCTGGCCGATGCGGGAGCATGAACCGCGTCTGAGCCATACGCAAACAGGCAAGACGTTTTAACGATCCGAGCGGCAGCGCACGCATGCCGGAGCGGACCGACAAAGGCAGGTGCGCGATCGGCCGGCCGCCTCAGCGACCGACACTGAGATCGTGGACGATATCGGCCTTTTGGCCGAGCCGGGTCTTGTAGACCTGGTAGTTTTCCATCACGCGCTGCACATAGCCGCGGGTTTCGGAGAAGGGGATGCGCTCGATCCAGTCGACGACCTCGTCGATCGGCTTGCCGCGCGGGTCGCCGTAGCGGGCGATCCACTGCGGCACGCGGCGGGGACCGGCATTGTACGCGATGAAGGTCAGCACGTAGGAGCCGCCGAAATCGCTGATCTGCTCACCGAGATAGTGAGCGCCGAGCGTGGCGTTGTAGGCGGCATCCGTCGTCAGCCGCTCCTTGGAATAGGCAAGGCCATAGCGTTTCGCCACGCCCTGCGCCGTGCCGGGCATCAGCTGCAGCAGGCCCTGGGCATTGGCGGGAGAAACGGCCGCCGGGTTGAAGGCGCTCTCCTGGCGGGCGATGGCATAGGCCAGCGCCTTGCCGGAACCGGCAATGTTGGCGCTGTCGGGGATGACGCCGATCGGGAAGGCGAGCGCGGCCACATCGATGCCGCGCCCGAAGGCAATCTTGCCGATCTGCAGGGAAAGCTGATGATTGCTGCCCTTCTCCGCCTGCGCCGCAAGCAGGGCGAGTTCGCCCGGGCTCATCAGCTCGCCGGCGAGCGCCCGATAGAGGCTGTCGCCGCGCCAACCGTGGCCGGCGGCCTGCAGGCGGGCGATCGCCTGCACCGCCTCTCGCTGGTTGAAGCGGGTGCGCTCCTCGGCGCTCGGCTTCGGATAGGCGACGTTCAGTGCCGTGCGGCCGAGCCGTGCGGCGGCAAGCTGGCCATAGAAGGTGCCGGGGAAATTTGCCGCCTTGGCGAAATAGTCCTTCGCCGCCTTCGCATCGCCCTTCTCCGCCGTCCGCCCCAGCCAGTACCAGGCGCGGGAGACGGAGAGCGGCCGGTCGGAGACCTGCAGGATGCGCTGGAAATGGCCGGCCGCGGTCTTGGGATCGTCGAGGTCGCGCAGCGCATACCAGCCGGCATGGAATTCCGCCTCGACGATATCGGCCGGATCGTCCGCACCGTGTCGTGCCGCCACGCGATAGGCATCGCGGGCGTCGCCGAGATCGGCGAGGCCGCGGCTGACGATGCGCTGCTCGTTCCACCAGGCGCCAGGATTGACCAGTCGTGCCGGATCCTCCGGCATGGCGGAAAAGAGCTTGCCGGCCGCGCGGTATTCTTCGTTGTTGCGCAGGTGGCGGATGCGCAGGAACGTGTAGGCCGGGTCCTTCTGCCAGCTCGCATCGACGGCCTTGATCAGCGTGCCCGCCGTCTTGTTCTTGCGGATGACCGCCGCCCAGGCGCGGTAGAGCGACTGCGCCTTGCCGAGATCGCCGAAACGCTGCGCCTGGTCGGCGCGGTCGCGATAGAGCAGCATCTCCATGCGCATCTTGTGATCGCCCGCCGTCAGGAGCGTGCCGAACTCGTCGAGGATCTTCGTCTCGACATCCTTGGAAAGTGTTTCCTTCTGCCAGAAGGAACGCAGCACCTCGCCGGCGCGCGCGGCATTGCCGCTCGCGACGAGCGCGCGGCTGAGCACGATGGCGCCGTCCACCGTTTCCGGGCGTGTCGTGCCGAAGGCGGCGATGACGTCAGCGGTCGGTGGGTTCTCACGGGAAAGCGCCCGCTCGGAGTTGGCGCGCAGCGCCTTCAGGCCCGGCCAGCCTTTCAGTTCGTTCTGGGCCGCGGCGATTTCCCAGGAGGGGACGCCGCGTTGGCCGGAAACGGCGATCGCCCAGGTCAGGATATGCCGGTCGAGATTGTCCTTCGGCAGGCGGTTGCGGGCCGCAATGGCGGTGGCCGCGTCACGGTTGGAGAGCGCATCGAGCCCTTCGCGCAGTTCCACGCTTGCCGGCTGCACGCTGTCGGTGCGCGGAATGGCATTGGTGATGATGTCCTTCGAGGGCATATCCGCAGCAAAGCCGAGCGGCTTCACCGCCGGCACGCCGGCGTTGTCGGCCTCGACAGGCGAAGAGCGCAGCGCAAAGCCGGCCACACCGGCTAGGAGCAAGGCGCAAAGGGCAAAACTGTTTCGCGAGATCATGTCACATCCCGGGTGCCTGACCGGCGGTGCATTTCGACCGTCATTTTCCGCCAGATCCTTGACAATCAGTTAACCCTTTGTTGCCTTAACGAAACCTTAAGCGCCGCGCTCACTAAGCCGTGAAGGCGTCCGCTTTCCAGGCGACGGATCAGGGGACGCGAATATTCGCGCATCCGCCGCCCTTCCGCCTTGATCATGCATGAAAAACGCCCCTCGCGCCGCTTGCCGCATGACTGTCACATGATTATTGTGCGGGCGTTTTTAACCACGGAATACGGCCAAAGCATGTAAGCCCACGGGCGGCTCTGGCCTCAGGAGTTCTCGATGCTCAAGGGATCCTTTCCCGCTCTCGTCACCCCGTTCACCGATGCCGGCGCCGTCGATGAAGACGCCTTTGCCGCGCATGTCGAATGGCAGATCGGCGAAGGCAGCCATGGCCTCGTCCCGGTCGGCACGACCGGCGAATCGCCGACGCTGTCGCATGACGAGCACAAACGGGTGGTGGAACTCTGCATCAAGGTCTCGGCCGGCCGCGTGCCCGTGATCGCCGGCGCAGGCTCGAACAACACGAAGGAAGCGGTCGACCTCGCCCAGCACGCCGAAAAGGCGGGCGCGAACGCGATTCTCGTCGTCACGCCCTATTACAACAAGCCGACGCAGAAGGGGCTCTTCGCGCATTTCGCGGCGATTGCCGAAAGCGTGAAGCTGCCGATCGTCATCTACAACATTCCCGGTCGCTCGGTGGTCGACATGTCGCCGGAGACGATGGGCGCGCTGCACAAGGCCTATCCCTCGATCGTCGGCGTCAAGGACGCAACCGGCAAGATCGAGCGTGTGTCCGAACAGCGCATCACCTGCGGCAAGGATTTCATCCAGTTCTCCGGTGAGGACGCGACCGCGCTCGGCTTCAACGCCCATGGCGGGACGGGATGCATCTCGGTGACGGCCAATGTCGCCCCGCGCCTGTGCGCGGAGTTCCAGCAGGCGACGCTTGCCGGCGACTATGCAGCGGCGCTGGAATACCAGGACAAGCTGATGCCGCTGCACAAGGCGATCTTCCTCGAGCCCGGCCTTTGCGGTGCGAAATATGCGCTGAACCGCACGCGCGGCATGAACCGGTTCGTCCGTTCGCCGCTGCTGTCCTCGCTGGAGCCGGCGACGGAGGCGGCCATCGACGCGGCGCTTCGCCACGCCGGCCTCTTGAACTGACATGGCGACGAAAGCCCGCCCGACGACGGTCAAGAAGATTGTAGCGGAGAACCGAAAGGCCCGCTTCAACTACGAGATCATCGACACCTACGAGGCCGGTCTTGTCCTGACCGGCACGGAGGTCAAGTCGCTGCGCGAAGGCAAGGCGAACATCGCGGAATCCTATGCCTCGGACGAGGGCGGCGAGATCTGGCTGATCAATTCCTATCTGCCGGAATATCTGCAGGCCAATCGCTTCAACCACGAGACCCGCCGGCGGCGCAAGCTCCTGCTTTCGAAGCGTGAGATCCATCGCCTGCGCATCGCGATCAACCGAGAGGGCATGACGCTGGTGCCTTTGAAGGTCTACTTCAACGATGTCGGCCGGGCCAAGCTCGAACTCGCGCTTGCCAAGGGCAAGAAGCTGCACGACAAGCGCGAGACCGAGAAGGAACGCGACTGGAATCGCCAGAAGGGCCGCCTGCTGCGCGAACGCGGCTGAGGCGACCCTTCTTCTTCGACGTCTTTTCCTTAGAACTGGCTGTAGAGCTGTGCGATGACCGACTGGTGCGCGCTGCGGGCGGCCTGCTGGTTGCCGGTATCCGCAGGCACTTCCGGCGACGCGGCCGGGTTGGCGCTCGGCGTGCGGGCGGTCAGGAAGCTTGCCATCAAGCTGTTGAGATCGTTGCTCTCGATGGCAAGGCGTGCGGTCGGGTTGCGGCCGTTGGCAACACGCTCATCCGCCGCCGCCTGCGACGGTGGGACGGCGTAGGAGGGCAGGGCGGAGATGCCCGGTAGCCCGTTCGACGTATAGAGGAAGCTGAGATCGCCAATCTCCTCGGCGATGTCGGACGGGGTCGATACCTGGGTGACCGGCTGCGGCGCTGCAAGCGCGGCAAGGGCCGAGACCGCCGGGCGGGTTTCCGCCGCCATGGCCGGTGCGCGCACGTCCAGCGTGCTCGATGCTCCCCGGTAGCTGTTTGCCGAAAGCGATACTGCGTCCACCATCGTCCCGATGTCCCAATGCGAAATGACTGTCCGATATCGGGAATAGCAGGGGAGTCTTGAAGAACCTTAAGACCCGGCAAGGGTATTTGATTCAATGTTTAAGGAAAGCTTGAAAAGGCCGGATTTCGGCACTTCTCTCGCGTGCGGCCACACACGAAATCCTTGTCAGGGGAGCGTCGCCCCGCTCATTGCCGCCACCCTCGGCCCTGTGCCGAGGATCGACATTTGCACCTGGAACATCGGCGGAGGGCTGCCTTATTCGCCAACGGTTTCCACTGGCTCGACGACGCGCTGCGGGCGTTCCGAAGGATCGCGGCCGATTTCGGCCTTCAGCGAGCCGAGGTCGATGAAGTAATCGGCCTGGCGGCGCAGGTCGTCGGCAATCATCGGGGGTTGTGTCTGCATGGTCGAGACGACGGAAACCTTGCGGCCGCGGCGCTGCAGCGCCTCGACGAGCGTGGTGAAATCGCCGTCGCCGGAGAAGATGACAAGGTGGTCCACGGTCTCGGACTGCTCCATCGCGTCGATGGCGAGTTCGATGTCCATGTTGCCCTTGATCTTGCGGCGGCCGAGCGAGTCGGTGAATTCCTTGGCAGGCTTCGTGACGACCTTGTAGCCGTTGTAGTCGAGCCAGTCGATCAGCGGGCGGATCGAAGAGTATTCCTGGTCTTCGATCAGAGCCGTGTAGTAATAGGCGCGCAGCAGATAACCACGCTTCTGGAAGGCCTTCAGGAGCTTTCTGTAGTCGATGTCGAACCCGAGTGTCCTGGAAGCCGCATAGAGATTTGCACCGTCGATGAAGAGGGCGATTTTCTCGCGGGGGTCGAACATACTGTGCAATCCTTTTAAATAGAAGTGGATACAAACGGTTGAGTTTTGGCCGAGTGCCGAGGTGGCCGGATGCACTATCCGGTTGAATTAACTCTTTTTCATATAATCTTCATTTAGGGCAGAGGGCCCGGCTTTCCAAGCAAACCTAGGTTGCGAAGGCCATTTTTCCCCCCGGCATCGTTTCAGAAAAATCAAGGGCGTCGGAATTGGGGAATAGTTCCCGCGCTTTACCCTATTTGTCCGATCTTTTGGCTTTTTACTTTCCGTAACGTGAGGGCTAAATCAGAAGTTACATGGGCAGCCTTACGACACGCGCCACAGCGCCTTGGGGAAGGAAAAACTTGAATTTGCCGTCCATTGCCTGTATCGGGCATGCAAACTCATGAAATTCTCGATCACAAAGGACAGGCAATGGCCCGTGTCACCGTTGAAGATTGCATTGACAAGGTAGACAACCGCTTCGAGCTGGTTCTTCTTGCAAGCCATCGTGCCCGCCTCATCTCGCAGGGCGCCGCCATCACCATCGACCGCGACAACGACAAGAACCCCGTCGTCGCGCTGCGCGAGATCGCCGACGAAACCCTTTCGCCTGATGACCTCAAGGAAGACCTGATCCATTCGCTGCAGAAGCATGTTGAAGTGGACGAGCCCGAGCCCGATCCGGCCAGCATGGTCGTCGATGCCGCCACCGGTACGGTTGCGATCGAAGAGGACGAGGACCAGCCGGAAACCATCGCCTTCGACCGCATGTCGGAAGAAGAGCTGCTGGCCGGCATCGAAGGCCTCGTGCCGCCGGAAAAGAGCGACGATTACTGATTTCGGTTACTTTACCGAAGCCTTTGATATTGCGAATGTCGGTGCGCCCCTCTTAAGGTCGGGGCGCACTTTTTTTTGCCCCGCCGTGCCGGGGAGGGAGCCGATCGAGAATGATGCGTCAATATGAACTCGTCGAACGGGTTCAGAAGTACAAGCCCGACGTCAACGAGGCCTTGCTGAACAAGGCCTATGTCTATGCCATGCAGAAACATGGCCAGCAGAAGCGGGCGAGCGGCGATCCCTATATTTCGCATCCCCTCGAAGTGGCCGCCATTCTCACCGAGATGCGGCTCGACGAATCGACCATCGCCGTCGCCCTGCTGCATGACACGATCGAGGACACCAGCGCGACGCGCGCGGAAATCGACGAACTGTTCGGCGAGGATATCGGCGCTCTGGTCGAGGGCCTGACCAAGATCAAGAAGCTCGATCTCGTCTCGAAGAAAGCCAAGCAGGCGGAAAACCTGCGAAAGCTGCTGCTCGCCATTTCCGACGACGTGCGCGTGCTCCTCGTCAAGCTCGCCGACCGGCTGCACAACATGCGCACGCTGGACCACATGACACCGGAAAAGCGCGCCCGCATCTCCGAGGAGACGATGGACATCTATGCGCCGCTCGCCGGCCGCATGGGCATGCAGGACATGCGTGAAGAGCTGGAAAACCTCTCCTTCCGCCATATCAACCCGGAAGCCTTCGACACCGTCACGCGCAAGCTGGAAGACCTGTCCCAGCGCAACGAGGGCCTGATCCGCAAGATCGAGGACGAACTGCGCGAGTTGCTTGTTGTCAACGGCCTGCCGGACGCGCTCGTCAAGGGCCGGCAGAAGACGCCCTATTCGGTCTTCCGGAAGATGCAGTCGAAGTCGCTCTCCTTCGAGCAGCTTTCCGACGTCTACGCCTTCCGCATCCTCGTCGACGACATTCCCGCCTGCTACGCGGCGCTCGGTATCGTGCACACCCGCTGGCGTGTCGTGCCGGGCCGGTTCAAGGACTACATCTCGACGCCCAAGCAGAACGACTACCAGTCGATCCACACGACGATCGTCGGCCCGTCGCGCCAGCGCATCGAACTGCAGATCCGCACCAAGCGCATGCACGAGATCGCCGAATACGGTATCGCCGCCCATTCGCTCTACAAGGACAAGGAAGTGGCGAACGGCGAGGTTGCCCGCTCGCCGGGCTCCAACGCTTATGCCAGGTTGCGCCGCACGATCGAATCGCTGGCGGAAGGCGACAATCCGGAAGAGTTCCTCGAGCACACCAAGCTCGAGCTCTTCCAGGATCAGGTCTTCACCTTCACCCCGAAGGGCCAGCTCATCACCCTGCCGCGCGGCGCGACGCCGATCGATTTCGCCTATGCGGTGCACACCAATATCGGTGATACCTGCGTCGGCGCGAAGATCAACGGGCGCATCATGCCGCTCGTCACCCGCCTCAGCAACGGCGACGAGGTGGAGATCATCCGCTCGGGCATCCAGGTGCCGCCGCCGGCCTGGGAAGAGATCGTCGTCACCGGCAAGGCGCGCGCCGCGATCCGCCGCGCCACCCGCGCCGCCGTGCGCAAACAATATTCCGGCCTCGGCTACCGCATTCTGGAGCGCACCTTCGATCGCGCCGGCAAGTCCTTCTCGCGCGACGGCCTGAAGCCTGTCCTGCACCGGCTGGGCCAGAAGGAAGTGGAGGACGCCATCGCCGCCGTCGGTCGCGGTGAGCTTTCCTCGCTCGACGTGCTGCGCGCCGTCTTCCCGGACTACCAGGACGAGCGTGTCACGGTGAAGCCGAGCTCGGACGACGGCTGGTTCAACATGCGCAGCGCGGCAGGCATGGTGTTCAAGCTGCCGGGCAAGGCGAAGACGGCGCTGGAGGAGGGGGCGAGCGAAACCGGCCCTGAAGCCCTGCCGATCCGCGGCCTCTCCGGCAATGCCGAGGTGCATTTCTCCGTCGGCGGTGCCGTGCCGGGCGATCGCATCGTCGGCATCATGGAGAAGGACAAGGGAATCACCATCTACCCGATCCAGTCGCCGGCACTGCAGAAGTTCGACGACGAGCCGGAACGCTGGATCGACGTGCGCTGGGACCTCGATGAGGCGAACAACACCCGCTTCATGGCGCGCATCATGATCAATGCGCTGAACGAGCCGGGCACGCTCGCCGAAGTCACCCAGACGATTGCCACCAGCGACGTCAACATCCGCTCGATGTCGATGACGCGCGTGGCGGCCGACTTCACCGAGGTGCATATCGATCTGGAGGTCTGGGACCTGCGCCAGCTCAACCAGCTGATGAGCCAGTTGAAGGAACTTCAGTCCGTCTCGACGATCCATCGCGTCTTTACATGACAGTTTCTATGCAAAAATGTGGCATCCTGCCTTGAATAAGGCAGGTTTGCCCAAGATTTGACCAGTCATTATGCGCCTGTTGCATGGCTGTATTGGCATAGTGTCGCTGGTGTCTTTGGGGTGAAATCCCTATCTTCTGCATCGGGAGGTCAACCGAAAGAGGTTTACCAATGTTGAAGCAGATCAAGAATTTCACCCGCGCCCTGCGCATCCCGACTCCTGAAGACCGCGAAATGGCCTATCTCAACGGCGCCATCGACCGGATCGACCTGGAATACCGCCAGCGTCAGATCGACCGCGGCCTCTTCCGCAAGTCCTACTAAGCTCCGCGGATCCGTGTGGCGCCCCTCCGGCGCCACGGCGACCGTCTTGTCTGGCGTCATGAGGGCGCCATTGAAATGCCACCAACGGATCGGCTATGTCTGAGCCATGTTGTTCCGACGCCGAAAGAAGACAAGCTGGCCTGGCCGATTGCGCGAATTCTTCTGGCCGCGCAAAGGCTTCACGCGTCCGGCGCGCTACCTCGCCAAGCGAATCCTGCGCCTGTCCGCCTCGCCGCATGCGGTGGCCGCGGGCGTTGCAGCCGGTGCCTTTTCGGCTTTCACGCCGCTCATCGGTTTTCACGTCATCCTGGCGCTTGCGCTCGCCTATCTGATGGCCGGCAATCTGCTGGCCGCCGCGCTTGCCACCACCATCGCCAATCCGCTGACCATTCCGCTCATCGCGCTTGCGACCTTTCGCGTCGGCGAGGCGCTGCTCGGCATCAAATCCGCCGAGGCGGTGACGGCGGCCGAGCTGTTTCACCGGCTGGAGCATCTGCAACTGTCCGAGCTCTGGCAGCCCGTGCTGAAGCCCATGCTTGCCGGCGCCGGCGTTCTCGGCATCGTGGCCGCCGTGTTTGCCTATGGCGTCACGCGTTTCGCCGTGCGCTCCTTCAAGGCCCGCCGCCATGCCCGTCTTCTCGAGCGCGCCGGCCTTGCCGCGGCTCATCCTGCCCTTTCCCGCGGAGACAAATCCCTATGATTATCGGCATCGGCAGCGACCTCATCGACATCCGCCGGGTGGAGAAGTCGCTGGAACGCTTCGGCGAGCGCTTTACCCGGCGCTGCTTCACCGAGATCGAGCAGGCGAAGTCCGACGGGCGCAAGAACCGCGCGGCCTCCTATGCCAAGCGTTTCGCTGCCAAGGAGGCCTGTTCCAAGGCGCTCGGTACAGGCCTCGCACAGGGTGTGTTCTGGAGGGACATGGGCGTCGTCAACCTGCCGGGCGGAAAGCCCACCATGAAGCTGACGGGCGGCGCGCTGGAGCGGTTGACGCAGATGCTTCCCGCGGGCCACGAAGCGCGCATCCACATCACCATCACGGACGATTTTCCGCTGGCTCAAGCTTTCGTGATCATCGAGGCGCTGCCGGCCGGAACGCCCGGATAACAGGCGCCCAGCGTCTTTTTGACCGACACGATTTCCAACAGGCAACCTTTCCTCTATAGAGGGCCCCATGTTTGCAGATAAGGACAGATCCGGCGTGGCAGAGAAGACTGAAAAGGCCGAAGGCGGCCTGTGGGAAAACGTCAAGGTGATCATCCAGGCGCTGCTGCTCGCCGTCGTGATCCGCACCGTGCTTTTCCAGCCCTTCACCATTCCCTCCGGGTCGATGATGCCGACGCTGCTCGTCGGCGATTATCTCTTCGTCAACAAGTTCTCCTACGGCTATTCGAAATATTCGCTGCCGTTCTCGCCGAACCTGTTCTCCGGCCGTATTTTTGCAAGTGAACCCGAGCGCGGCGACATCGTCGTCTTCCGCTTCCCGCCGAACCCTGACATCGACTATATCAAGCGTCTCGTCGGCCTGCCGGGTGACCGCATCCAGGTGCGTGACAGCGAGCTGTTCGTGAACGGAGTTGCCGTGAAGCGCGAACACAACGGTTTCTTCCGTGCCGACGACCAGTACGACACCGGCGAGGATGTTCCGGTCTTCCGCGAAACCATGGACAATGGCGTCGCCTACGACACGCTGGACACCCGTCCGGGCACCGTCGGCGACAACACGCGCGAGTTCATCGTGCCGGAAGGCCACTATTTCATGATGGGCGACAACCGCGACAACTCGGCCGACAGCCGCTTCGATGTCGGTTTCGTACCTGCGGAAAACCTGATCGGCCGCGCAACCCTCATCTTCTTCTCGCTCGGCAACGACACGTCCTTCTCCGAGATCTGGAAGTGGCCGACGAACCTTCGCTGGGACCGCCTGTTCAAGGTTGTTGAATGAAGGGCGCCATTCCGCTGAACGACGTCAACCGCAAGGCCCTCGAGGACCTGATCGGCTACGCCTTCACCGACAAGGACCGTCTCGACCGGGCGATCACCCATGCCAGCGCCCGGCCCGGCAAGGGCAGCAATTACGAGCGGCTGGAATTTCTGGGCGACCGCGTGCTTGGCCTGTGCGTCGCCGAGATGCTGTTCCGCACCTTCCGCGAGGCGAAGGAGGGCGAGCTTTCGGTTCGCCTGAACCAGCTTGTCAGCGCGGAAAGCTGTGCGGCGGTCTCCGATGATCTTGGCCTGCACCGCTTCATCCGCACCGGCGCGGACGTCAAGAAACTCACCGGAAAAGCCATGCTGAATGTGCGGGCCGATGTGGTAGAGTCGCTGATCGCCGCGATCTATCTCGATGGCGGGCTGGAAGCGGCGCGCGGCTTCATCCTCGCCAACTGGCAGGGCAGGGCGGCGCGTGCGGAAGGCGCGCGGCGCGACGCCAAGACCGAACTGCAGGAATGGGCGCATGCCAGGTTCGGCCTGACGCCGAACTATAGGGTGGACGAGCGCTCGGGACCGGACCACGACCCCCGCTTCACCGTGACGGTGGAGATCAGGGGCGTCGCACCGGAAACCGGCATCGACCGCTCGAAACGGGCCGCCGAACAGGTGGCCGCGACGAAGATTTTGGAACGCGAAGGCGTCTGGCCCAAGGGGCAAACCGCGGATTGACGGATATCATGAACGAAGAAAACACAAACCCCGCCGAAGGCAGCACGAACGGCGAGGGCCCGACCCATTCGGGCTTCGTCGCGCTCATCGGCGCGACCAATGCCGGCAAGTCGACGCTGGTCAACCGCCTCGTCGGTGCCAAGGTGTCGATCGTCAGCCACAAGGTCCAGACGACGCGTGCCATCGTGCGCGGCATCGCCATCCACAACAACGCCCAGATCGTCTTCATGGACACGCCCGGCATCTTCAAGCCGCGCCGCCGGCTCGACCGCGCCATGGTGACGACCGCCTGGGGTGGGGCGAAGGATGCCGATTTCATCATGTTCCTGATCGACAGCGAGCGGGGCCTCAAGGGCGATGCCGAGACGATCCTGGAGGGCCTGAAAGAGGTTCATCAGCCGAAGATCCTTGTCCTCAACAAGGTCGACCGGGTCAATCCGGAGGACCTTCTGAAGCTGACGGCAGCGGTGAACGCCGTGGTTCCGTTCGAACGCACCTTCATGATCTCGGCGCTGAACGGTTCGGGCTGCGACGACGTGATGAACTATCTGGCGGGCGCTCTGCCGGAAGGCCCCTGGTACTATCCGGAGGACCAGATTTCCGACCTGCCGATGCGCCAGCTCGCCGCCGAGATCACCCGCGAAAAACTCTTCCTGCGCCTGCACCAGGAGCTTCCCTATTCCTCGCATGTCGAGACGGAGAAGTGGGAGGAGCGCAAGGACGGCTCGGTGCGCATCGAGCAGGTCATCTATGTCGAGCGCGACAGCCAGAAGAAGATCGCGCTCGGCAAGAACGGCGACGCCATCAAGGCGATCTCCATGGCCTCGCGCAAGGAGCTGTCGGAAATCCTCGAACAGCCCGTGCACCTCTTCCTCTTCGTGAAGGTGCGCGAGAACTGGGGCGACGACCCGGCCCGCTTCCGCGAAATGGGCCTCGACTTCCCGACCTCGTAAGGGCCTACGGCCGCGCCTTGATGGCGGGGCCGACCTCCAGGATGCGGTTGGTCCAGACATAGCCGGGGAAGGGCTCCGGCAGGTCGTCCACCTGTTCGGCCGTATCGATGCCGACCGTACCGCCGCCGGAATAGGGGCCGATGAGGACCACATCGCTGCCGGCATCCTCCATGCGCGTCAGGAAGCGGTTCGGCCAGCCCCAGAGCAGGAACGCATAGTTGCTCGGTACCGGCACCAGCGTGTTTCGGCAGGCCTCCGGCACATAGCCGATCCAGCCTGTGCCGAGATAACGCAGCAGGCAGCTCTTCACCGAGGTCTTTGTGTAACCCTTGAGGCCGGGTATGGCGGCAAGCGCCGCATCCGTCGGCTCCGCGCCGCCGTAGATACCGAAGATCTTGTCCTTCCAGGCTGGATTTGCCGCCAGCAGCGTGGCAAACGCCGCGCCTTCCTCCGCCCGCCGGCTTTTGAAGTTGATCAGCAGCTTGCCCGCCGGGTTGGCGGCGAAGATCTCTTCCAGCATCGGCATCTGCCCGACACCCTTGCCGCGGAACGGATAGGTCTTGCCGCCATCGGGCGTATAGCCGTAGCCGATGTCGAGCGTCTTCAGCGTGGCGCTGTCCGTCTCCTCGGTCACGCCCTTGCCGTCCGTCCGGCAGTCGAGCGTCCAGTCGTGGAAGACGGCGAACTTCTTGTCGGGCGTCAGGTGCACGTCGATCTCGACGACCTCGGCGCCCGCCGCAAAGGCTGCCTGCATACCGGCGACCGTGTTTTCCAGGAAATCGTGTTTGGGCGGGTCGATGAGGCTTGCCGTGCAGGTGTCGTCGTCGACCGCCTCATGGCTGAAGGTCTGGTGGGCGCCGCGATGGGCCATCAGCTTCGTCGCGCCATCCGGCGTGCTCGCGATCAGCGAGCTGTTGAACGACCAGATGAGCAGGGCGAGGCCCAGCGTGAAGATCGGCGCGTTTCGCATAAAAGTCCTCCTGCGGCCCCGGGCATAGGGATAGGGGCTCGCCGGAGAGACGGCAAGTCGTGGAAAGTATCAGGCGCGGGCGCGGCGGTCGGGGCTCTGGGCGGCCTCGCGGGCCTTTTCGACAAGCCGCTGCATCGCCCAGATGCCGATCTCCTCGAGGGTGAGGGGGCGGCTGATCAGATAACCCTGATAGAGGTCGCAGCCGGCCGCGGCGAGCAGCGCCATCTTCTCGGTCGTGTCGACGCCTTCCGCGATCACCGACATGTCCTGTGCATGGCAAAGCGCGACGAGAGCCCGCAGCGTCGGCAGCGCCGCCGAACGGGTGAGGCTCTCGACCAGCTCGCGGTCGAGCTTGATGGTCTCGGCCGGGTACTCGATGATCTGCTGCACGGACGTGTAGCCTGCGCCGAAATCGTCGATGGAAATGCGGAAGCCGCGGGCGCGCAGGATCTCGATGTTGCGGCGGGACTGCTCGCCGAGCTTGACGGCGAAGGTCTCGGTCAGCTCGATCTCGATCAGGCGGGCATCGATGCCGTGCCGGTCGGCGCTGTCGCAGAAATGGTCGCTGATCGACTTCGTGTAGAGCTCGGCGGACGAGATGTTGATGCACAGGATCGTCTCGGTGCCGAACAGCTTGCGGATCTGGCCGTATTCGGCCATCGCCCGGTCGATCACCCACCAGTCGATCTTGCTGAAGAGGCCGGTCGTCTCGGCGATCGGGATGAATTCGTCGGGCGTCACGCGGCCAAGCACCGGCGAGGTCCAGCGCAACAGCGCCTCGCAACCCGTCACCTTGCCGTGGCCATCGACGATCGGCATGTAGACGAGGTGGAATTCGCGGTCCGGGTCGAGGACGCGCAACTCCTCTTCGATGCGGCGCTGGCGGTTGCGTTTTTCGTGCAGCGAGCGGGAATAGCGGGCCGAGCCGTTCTTGCCCTGGGATTTCGCCTGGTACATGGCGGCATCGGCATTGGCGACGAGTTCGGGCAGCGTGCGGGCATCCTCCGGATAGACGGCGATGCCGATGCTGGCGGTGACCGGATAGGCCTTGTCGAGCACCTCGAACCCCTCGGCAAAGAGGGCGAGGATCTTTTCGGAGATCTCCGTGATCGTGCCGCTGCCCGGCTGGCAGCGCAGCATGATGGCGAATTCGTCACCGGAAAGGCGGGCGAACAGGCCGTCCGGCAGGCCGCGCTCGGAAACGACGCAGGCGACGATGGTCGAGATGCGGTCGGCCAGCGTCTTCAGCAACTCGTCGCCGATCTTGTGGCCGTGCTTGTCGTTGACGAACTTGAAGTTGTCGACGTCGATGAAGAGCAGCGTGCAGCCGATATCCTCGGCCTCCGCCTCCTGCAGGATCTGCGTGGAGCGGATATTGAAATATTCGCGGTTCGAAATGCCCGTCAGCGTGTCCGTCCACGAGGCGTTCTGAACGAGGTCGAAGGACTGCATGGAGTGGTCGTGCAGCCGCTTGACGTTGGCCGACAGGCGGCCGATCTCGCCGATCTCGTTCATTTCGGGCAGGGCACTGCGGTTGCCGGTCATCACGTCGGTGAGCTGGCGGTCGAGCTTGGCGATCGGGTTGGTGATGTAGCGGCGCACCAGGCCGAGCACGAGGACGATCGTGCACAGGCTGAGCGCAATGGCGCCGAGCGCGAGCAGCGATTTCAGCGTCGAAAGCCGGTTGTCGAGGAAGGTGGGTTCCGGCGTCAGCCGCGCAAAGAGCGAGGGGCTGAGCGTCGCGGTCGCGGAAAGCCCGCCCTGCGCCAGAAGCTGGTGCTGGCCGATCTCGATCGTCGTGCCATATTCCTTTTCCAGCGCCCGCTTCATGTCGAGGAAGAGTTTGGGCCGAACCGCGGTCTGCACCAGGATCGCGCCGTTCTTGGCGCTGGCGACCGGTCGGTTGAAGGTCAAGGGATCGATGAACTCCGAATGCACGATCAGCGGCTCGATGCCGGCCGTGTTGAGATAGCTCCAGGAGGAGAGCCGCGGGCTCTCGATCACCTGCCTTGCATGCTGGATCTGCTGCGGCGTGATCTCCGCGAACGGATCGTCGCTGTCCTCGAAGTAATAATCGACGGTCAGCGGCGGGCGGATGATCGCCACGGAGATGAAGCGCTTGCGGTCGTCGGAGAGCGAGGTGATGCTCTGCTGCAGGCGCACGCCGAGCGCGGTGTTGCGGTAGGCGGCATCGGGCTCGTTGACGAAGAGGCGAACCGCGCCGCCCTCGACGAGCGAGTAGATGAAGCTGCGGTTCTGCGTCACCTCGTTCTGGAAGACGGCGGTGAGCAGGCCCATCTGCTGCCACAGGCGGGCGCGTTCCAGCGCGAGGATGGACGAGCTCTGCACGTAGTAGATCAGCGAGGCGGCAAGTACATAGCCTGCGAGCACGACCGGGAAGATGAGGGAAAGGGCGCGTTTACCGAGCGTCACTGATCTGGGCCAGACTGCTGATGATGCGGCGGCGGGCCTGGACCGATTGCACGGTCAGTTCCTCCTGAAACTGGCTTTTGGCCAGGATTTCCGGTGCTGCATAGATTTCGGGATTGGAGCGTATGTCCTCCGGAAGCAGCGCCAGTGCGGCGGTGCTTGCGGTGGGCATGTTGAGCTTGACGGCGTTGCGGGCGCCGTTCCTGGCGTTGCTGATATAGTCGATCAGCTTCAGCGCCAGGGCCTTGTTGTTCGAGCGTTCGCTGACGGAGACGCAGTCGAGCCAGGAAAGCGTGCCTTCCTTCGGCACGACGTAGCGCCAGAGGCCCGGTGAGGAGACCTTGTCGTTCAGCGTGTACTGGTCGCCGCTGTAACCGAGCGCCATGTAGATGTTCGGCCCCTTGTCCGGGCTCTGCACCGAGGTGACGACATAGTCGTAGGTGAGCACATAGGGCGCCTGCGCCTTCATCAGCTCGTAGGCCGCCTTCAGCGTCTCGTTGTCATTGGCGTTGACCGACTTGCCGAGCAGGGCGAGCGGCGCGACGAAGGCTTCGGCGTGGTCGCCGTACATGGCGATATGGCCGCGTAGGCTTTCGGCCGGCTTCATCATGTCCGCCCAGGAGGTCGGCGGCGTCGTGATCTTGTCGGAGCGATAGAGGATGCCCATCGTGCCCCACAGATAGGGCACGCCGTAGCCGCCGCAGCGGCCCGACCAGCTTTCCGCATAGTCCTTCAGCGATGGGACGTTGTCGGCACTCAGCGTGGCGATGACGCCGCGTTTGCCGTAGAGCCGTGCGCCGTTCTCATTGGTCACGACGACGTCGACATTGGCGTTCGGATCGGCAAGGATCTTGTCCCGCACGTCGCCGCTGTCATAGAAGGTCTGGCGCACCTCGATGCCGGTTTCGGCAGTCCAGTCGGCAAGGATCTGCTCGTCGATATAGGCTTCCCAGATCAACAGGTTAAGCGTGGTCGCATGCGCCGGGCACGTGGTGCCGAAGGCCGCCAGTGAGACTGCTGCAAGAAAAGCGCCGCGCATGCCGAAGGCCCCGTTGCCGTTACGTGCGGTGAGGATAGTCGGCAAGACTTTATGAAGCGTTACAACCTCTAAGCCTGTATTCGCTGGTGTTCAACCGTGGCACAGTCCTGCCGCTTTTGCCGGTCGTGATATATATTGTGGACGTGGCCGCGGGCTGCCGGGCCTGTGGTTGGCCTATAGCCGGCCGCACACTATGGTCGCCGACCGCGCCAACCCAGAGGAATTCGACATGGCCACGACACCGCTCAAGATCGCGAACCTGATCGCCGCCGAGATCAAGGCGACCTCCGCGCAGGTTTCCGCCGCCGTGGCGCTCATCGACGAGGGGGCAACGGTGCCCTTCATCGCGCGCTACCGCAAGGAAGTGACCGGCGGTCTCGACGATACGCAGCTGCGCACGCTGTCCGAACGGTTGACCTATCTGCGCGAGCTGGAGGCGCGCCGTGCCTCGATCCTCGAATCGATTGCGGGGCAGGGCAAGCTGACGGACGAGCTTGCGGCGAAGATCGCCACGGTCGCGACCAAGGCGGAGCTCGAGGACATCTATCTGCCCTACAAGCCCAAGCGCCGCACCAAGGCGGAGATCGCCCGCGAGCGCGGCCTCGGGCCGCTTGCCGAACAGATCCTCACGGACCGTGCACTGGTGCCGGCGGAGCTTGCCGAAAAATTCCTGTCGGCCGAGGTGCCCGACGTCAAGACGGCGCTGGAAGGCGCGCGTGACATCGTCGCCGAGCAGTTCACGGAAAATGCCGATCTCCTGAAGCGCCTGCGCGAATACATGAAGGACAACGCCTTCCTGCGCTCGCGGGTCGTTGAGGGGAAAAAGGAGGCCGGGGCGAAGTTCTCCGACTACTTCGACCATACCGAACGCTGGGCGGCGGTGCCGGGGCACCGGGCGCTCGCCATGCTGCGCGGCTGGAACGAGGAGTTCCTGTCGGTCGACATCGTCGTCGACCAGGACAGCACCGAGGCCGTCAAGCCGGTGGAACGCATCATCGCTTCCTTCTATGCCATCGGCACGAAGCCGGGCGACAAGTGGCTGGCCGAGGTGATCGGCTGGACCTGGCGGGTGAAACTCTCCATGTCGCTGTCGCTCGACCTGATGCGCGAGATGCGCGAACGCTCCGAGGAGGAAGCGATCCGCGTCTTTGCCCGCAATCTCAAGGACCTGTTGCTCGCCGCTCCTGCCGGCACGCGCGCCACGATGGGCCTCGACCCGGGCATCCGCACCGGCGTCAAGGTCGCCATCATCGACAACACCGGCAAGGTGCTCGAGACGACGACCGTCTACCCGTTCCCGCCGAGGAACGATGTGCGCGGCACACAGGCTGAGCTAGCGTCGCTCATCCGCAAGCACAAGATCGAGCTGATCGCCATCGGCAATGGCACCGGCAGCCGCGAGACGGAAAAGCTCGTCGCCGATCTGCTCGACCAGCTGCCGGCACCCAAGCCCACCAAGGTCATCGTCTCGGAAGCCGGTGCCTCCGTCTATTCCGCCTCGGAAACGGCGGCCGCCGAATTTCCGAACCTCGACGTCTCGCTGCGCGGTGCCGTTTCCATCGCCCGCCGTCTGCAGGATCCGCTTGCCGAACTGGTGAAGATCGAGCCGAAGTCGATCGGCGTCGGCCAGTACCAGCACGATGTCGACCAGGGAAAGCTCTCCCGCTCGCTGGATGCGGTTGTGGAAGACGCGGTGAACGCCGTCGGCGTCGATCTCAACACCGCCTCCGCGCCGCTTCTCGCGCGCGTCTCCGGCCTCGGCAAATCCTCGGCCGAAGCGATCGTCGCGCATCGTGATGCCAATGGCCCGTTCGAAAGCCGCAAGGAGCTGATGAAGGTCTCGCGCCTTGGTGCGCGCACCTTCGAGCAATGCGCCGGGTTCCTGCGCATTCCGAACGGCAAGGAGCCGCTTGACGCGTCCTCGGTGCATCCCGAAGCCTATGGCGTCGCCAAGAAGATCGTCGCGGCCTGCGGGCGGGACGTGCGCGCGCTGATGGGCGACAGTGCGGCGCTGAAGCAACTTGACCCGAAGGTGTTCGTCGACGAGCGCTTTGGCCTGCCGACGGTCAAGGACATCCTTGCTGAACTGGAAAAACCCGGCCGCGACCCGCGTCCGGAATTCCGGACCGCGACCTTTGCCGACGGCATCGACGACATCAAGGACCTCAAGGTCGGCATGCTCCTGGAGGGCACGGTGACGAACGTGGCCGCCTTCGGCGCCTTCGTCGATATCGGCGTGCATCAGGACGGCCTCGTGCACGTGTCCCAGCTCGCCGACCGCTTCGTCAAGGACCCGCACGAGGTGGTCAAGGCCGGCGACGTGGTGAAGGTGCGCGTCACCGAGGTGGATGTGCCGCGCAAGCGCATCGGCCTCACCATGCGCAAGGACGGCGGCGCGCCAGCCGCCCGCGACAATGCTCCGCGGGGCGACAAGAATGCCCAGATGCAGCCGAAGTTCAGCCAGGCGGCCCCCAAGCAGCAGGCGCCCTCGCAAGGCGCTTTCGGTGCAGCGCTCGCCGAGGCGATGAAGCGAAAATAAGGCAAAGCCCTAGTTTTCCTAATGGCTGTCGGCAGAAATCGTCGTTTGTCTTGAATCGCCTCACCGCCCATAGTCGCGGTGTGGGCGGGCTCAAGCGGGCCGGGTGTTGCAAAGCGCGCCCGGTGTCCGGCAAACAGGAAACAAGACATGACGATGACGATTTCACGCCGCCAGGCCATGGCCGGCGCTCTCCTTGCTATTCCCGCGGTTTCCGCGCTGACGGCCGGCACCAGCCGCGCCGCCGGCGAGGATCTCGCGCAACGGCTTGCCGCGCTGGAGGCGCGTCACGGCGGGCGCATCGGCGTTGCCATACATAATCTTTCGACGGGCGCGCGGCTCGGCCACAACACGGATGAACGCTTCCTGATGTGCAGCACCTTCAAGGCGCTGCTGGCGGGCCATATCCTCGCCCGGGTGGATCGGGGAGAGGAGACGCTGGACCGGCGCATCGTCGTGAAGAAGGCGGACCTCGTGGACTGGTCGCCGGTGGTGGAAACGCGTGTCGGCGGGAAGGGCATCTCGATCGCCGAACTCTGCGAGGCGACCATCACGTTCAGCGACAATGCCGCCGCCAACCTGCTGCTTGCCGCATCGGGCGGGCCGGAGGCCGTCACGGCGTTCCTGCGCGGCCTTGGCGATGCGGTAACGCGGCTCGACCGCACGGAGCCGACGCTCAACTACCATGAGACGCCGGACGACGTGCGCGACACGACGACGCCGACCGCCATGGTGGAGACGCTGCGCAGGCTGGTTTTTGCCGACGTGCTGTCGGCGCGTTCGAAGGCGCAGCTTGCCGCCTGGCTGGTGATGAACAAGACGGGCGACGCGCGGCTGCGCGCGGGTTTTCCGGCGGACTGGATGGCCGGCGACAAGACCGGCACCAACGGTGACAAGGCCGGCAATGCCAACGACGTCGCCATCGCCTGGTCGCCGGACCGCGGCGCCATCATCGTTGCAGCCTTCTGCGAAATCCCCGGCATTTCCGGCGACGAGCGCAATGCCGTCATTGCCGAGATCGGGCGCATCGCGGCCGAGGTCTGAGACGTTACGGTTCAAGCCGAGGCGCCGCCCTTGCGACGGTGCCTCAGTCCTCCAGGTCGCCCTTGAGCGCTGAAAGAACGTTCATCGCATGGCCGGCATACTGGCTGATCCAGCGGTCATGGATTGCCTGGATCGGCAGGGCATTGAGGTGGTTCCAGCGTTCGCGGCCCTCACGGCGGGCGACGATCAGCTCCGCCTCTTCAAGCACCTTGAGGTGCTGCATGACCGTGCAGCGGTCCATTTCCCCGAAACGCTCGCACAGTGCGCCCGTCGTCAGCGGCGCATCCTTGATTGCGTCCAGCATCTGCCGCCGTTTGCCATTGGCCAGCGCCTTGAAAACGGCGTCCTGTTTCGATTCGCTTGACATGTTATATTTTTATAACATATTTTGACGGCAGACAAGATCGAAAGGGGCGCTTCTGCCCCGGAAGGAGGACGGCATGACGCTGGAATTTCGTGTGAACGGGCGCATCGGCAAGCCGGTTGCCGAGGTGTTCGATGCGGTGGTCAATCCGAAGAAGCTCAGCGGCTACTTCACCACCATCGGCGGGGCGAGCGCCCCGCTGGTCGAGGGCACGACGGTCACCTGGTGGGGCATGGCCCCGGTCGTCGTCGACGAGGTGGAGGAGAACGCCCTGATCGTCTTCCGCTGGGATGCCATGGTGGACGAGGGGGAGGCGCCCTACAGGACGCGCGTCGAGATGCGCTTCAAGCCGCTGGAGGACGGCGGCACGATGGTGACCATCGCCGAGACCGGCTGGCGCGACAACGCCCGCGGCCAGAAAGCATCCTACATGAACTGCGAGGGCTGGTCGCAGATGCTGGCCTGCATGAAGGCCTATGTCGAATACGGCATCAACCTGCGCGAGGGCTATTACCCGAGCGAGCTCAAGGGCGTCGTCGCCTCCGAGCAGCAGGATTTCACTTGAAACGGGAGGTTTGCAATGACAGCTGACATCAAGGGCGGCATCAACATCGCCATGAAGGTTCCCTCGCACCAGTATGAGGCGACACTCGCCTTCTACCGCGACGTCGTCGGGCTCGAGCCCTTCGACGACAAAGCCCCGGCAAGGGGGTTCCTGCTCGGCCCGAACCGGTTGTGGATCGACGAGGCGCCGGGCTACAGCCAGGCGGAGGTCTGGCTCGAACTTTTCACGCCCGACCACACGGTCGCTCTCGGCCATCTCGAGCAGAACGGCGTCGTGCGCTGCGATCCGATCGAGGATCTGGGCGCAGGCTTTCGCGGCGGCTGGGTGATGAACCCGGCCAATATCGTGCACATGGTGCGCGAGCCCGACGCCTGGTGATGAAAACGGTTCGGGGACGGGCGCAAGGCCGTCCCCGAACGAGGCCTCAGATGGCGGCGGGCGGTGTCAGGCCGTCGGCAGCCGCCATCGGCACCGGCTGGTCGACCGGTGCCTGGTGCTGCAGCACGACGACGCGGCTGCCGGTCGGCACGCGGCCGTAGAGGTCGATGATGTCCTGGTTGAAGAGGCGGATGCAGCCGCTCGACACCGCCTTGCCGATCGACCAGGGCTCGGACGTGCCGTGGATGCGGAAGAGCGTGTCCTTGCCGTCCTTGTGCAGATAGAGCGCGCGCGGCCCCAGCGGGTTGGTAAGGCCCGGCTCCATGCCGCCGGCCCATTTCAGGTTCCGCTCCGGCTCGCGCTCGATCATGTTCTGGGTGGGAGTCCAGCGCGGCCATTCCGCCTTTCGGCCGATGCGTGCGCCGCCCTCGAATTCCAGTCCCGCCTTGCCGACGCCAATGCCGTAGCGCATCGCCATGCCTTCGCCCTGCACGAGGTAGAGGAAGCGGTTCTGCGTGTCGATGACGATGGTGCCGGCCGGCTCGGCCGTCTGGTAGGCGACCAGC
Organism: Shinella sp. HY16; assembly: GCF_028534175.1. NCBI lineage: Bacteria > Pseudomonadati > Pseudomonadota > Alphaproteobacteria > Hyphomicrobiales > Rhizobiaceae > Shinella > Shinella sp. HY16. The sequence goes on from NZ_JAHYXL010000001.1 coordinate 1,092,363, forward strand.
TGGCGGAAATATTTCGGGTTCACCTTGCTGATGTCCATCGCCGGCAGGGGAAAACGCTCTTCCGGATGCGGTCCGTACATGGCGACATGTATCGGGTCCGGTCCCTTCTTCACCGGCTTTGCGGTGGTGGCGCAGCTTGCGAGCGTTGCCGCAAGGGCGAGGAGGGCGAAGGGGCGGAGAGCCGCGAAAGCGCGGGCACGGGACACACACATGAGGGGGGCACCTGTCGTTTTTCAATTCCGAAATCTGGCTTGAAAGCCTTGCGCGGGTTCTTTGTCGGCAAAGCGGGCATCGGCGCGGCGAGAAAAAAGCGAAACTGTGGCAAGGGCTTGGGTGTGTCCTTGCGGCCACGCGTCGTTCCGTCGCACATGCCATGCCGCTTGCTCCCGCGCGGGCGAGGGCGTAAGGCTTTTGCCATGCAATGGAGTGAGGAAGCCATCGTTCTCGGCGTGCGGCGCCACGGCGAAAGCTCTGTCATCGTCGAGGTGATGACGCGCAGCCGTGGCAGGCACCTCGGCATGGTGCGCGGCGGGCGCTCGCGGACCATGCAGCCGGTGCTCCAGCCCGGCAATTCCGTCGATGTCACCTGGCGGGCGCGGCTCGACGAGCATCTCGGCGAGTTCCGCATCGAGCCGCTGGAACTGCGCGCCGGGCGGCTGATGGAGACGGCGACCGCTGTCTACGGCGTGCAGGCCATGGCGGCGCTGCTGCGCTTCCTGCCGGAGCGCGACCCGCATCCCCATCTCTACGAGGCGCTTTCCGTCATCCTCGATCACCTGCACGAGCCGGCCGATGCCGGCGAACTCTTCGTGCGTTTCGAACTCGCCGTGCTCAACGATCTCGGCTTCGGCCTCGATCTTTTCGAATGTGTCGCAACGGGCAGCCGCGAAAACCTCTGTTACGTGTCGCCGAAATCCGGCCGTGCCGTTTCGCGCGAAGCCGGCGCACCCTGGGCGGACAAGATGCTGGCACTGCCGGCCTTTCTTGGCGACGAGCGCCGGCACGCCGCCGATGCCGCCGCCCTCGCGGACGGCTTCCGGCTGACCGCCTTCTTCCTCAACCGGCATGTCTGCGAACCGCGCGGGCTGGAACTCGCCAGCGCCCGCGACGGCTTCATCCAGGCGGCCCTGAAGGCGCTCGGCACGCCGAGGCACGATCAACCCCGAGAGGCGCATGCATGACGGTCGAAATCTACCCCGGGCTGACGGTTTCTGGCGTCGGTACGCTGCCGCTCGACGTGGTGAAGCGCGACGGCGGGCTGAAGGTACTGCAGGCGATGCTGGCCGGCGACCTGCCGGCCCCGCCGATGGCGAAGACGCTCGCCTTCAGCATGACGGAGGTGGAGGACGGCCGCGTCGTCTTTGCCGGCCTGCCGTCTGTCGACCATCTCAATCCGCTCGGCACGGTGCACGGCGGCTGGACGGCAACGGTGATGGATTCGGCGCTCGGCTGCGCCGTTTTCTCCGTCATCAAGCCGGGCGAAGCCTATACGACGATCGAGTTCAAGCTGAATCTCGTGCGCCCCGTCCTGCCCGGCATGGGTGAGGTGTTCTGCGAAGGCAGGATCGTGCATCGCGGCCGTACCATTGCGACATCCGAAGCCTGGCTGCGCGACGGAAACGGCAAGCTGCTCGCCCATGGCACTGAAACCTGCGCCATCTTCCCGATCGAAAACCTGATGCGTTAGTGTCTCCAGCTGAAGCGGCGCCGGATGCGGCGGCCAGAAGGCATATGGGGCAATTCCACTGAACCGGGGGCTGCGAAGTTGCTCCAGACAGGCCGCAGGCATCGGTCCTGCTGCCGATGGCTCAATGGCCGTTACAGGTCGAAAGCACTTCCCAGTGCGCGTGCAGCGCTGCGAAATCGCCGCCGGCTTCGATGATCTCGACGATATGGCTGAACCGGTCGCGGGCGCCCGTTTTTTCGCCGGCCAGCTGGAGGCGGGCCGTGCCGGCCGCAGGATCCCCGGTCACATCCGCAATTCCGTCGAGGCGGGTGGCGCGCAGGAGGGCGGCGGCGCGGCGTGTTTCGCTCTGCACGTTGATCGGTGTGGCATAGCCATAAGCGGTGGTCAGCGGGCTCTTTCCGGCAGCGACCGGCATCCATGTCAGCGTGCCGTTTTCCATCACCAGCGGCGCCGCGTCGAAGGTGACCGGCATCCAGTCCTCTTCCGCGTCGGCGGAAAAATGCGCGACATGGAGCGTGCCGTCGTCGAGGAGGTCCGGGCCGTCGGCGCGGCTACCGGACTGCCAGGTGCGGTTTGTGACGAACTTGTAGAGATGCCCGGATTCGCCGACATCGCCGCAATAGACGACCACGCGGCCATCCCGGTTGACGAGGCAGGCGAGGGCGCCATGCCGCAAGCGGCCGAGGGCGGGCCGTTTTTTCGGGGCGGCGTCCGGATTCCGCGGATCGACCTCGACGACCCAGCCCGCAGGGGCGCCGGATCCCTCATCGAAGCAACGGGCGTCGCCATGAAAATCCGCCTCTGCCATCAGCCGCGTGCCCCAGGGGGTAAGGCAGCCGGCGGTGGCGATGCGCTGGCTTGAAGCCAAGCGGAGCGCGGCGGGGGCCAGGCGTTTTGCCGGGGCCTCGCCGGCGGCTGGCGTTATAGGCTGCCCGTCCGTGCGGGCGGCGGTGCATCGACCGAGAAGATTGCCGAGGCTGCGAACGATGGCATGCGCATAGCCGTCCCGGGGCTGCCGGCCCGCCTGCGTGGCGGTGGCATTGCGAAGGGTCTGGGTCATGGCGGGCTCCGGTTGCTCCTGGAAATAGGTCATTGTGCCCGCCTTGCATGAAAACCATGCGACAACCCGAAGAGAATACCGGCTTCAAACGTAACCCCGTTTAGTCTTTGGAAAAAACCGGGTAGTCTCCGCGCCCGGACAATGCCCGCCTTGGAGTCGCAATGCTCGAAATCCTCTCCCTGGTCGCGATCGGCCTGGCGCTCTATACCCTCAATGCATCGCGAAACAGCGCGCAGAAACTCGGCGAGGAGGTGATGCGGCTGAAGCGCGAAGTCGAGGCGCTGAAGGCCGGAGATTTGACGGCGCCAGTGGAGACGGTGGCTGTGGAAGCGACCGAGGCCATCTCCGAAGAGGCGGCCGAGGAGCCGGTGCCGGCCGATTTCGCAAGCCCCTGGGCTGCGTCGCAGGCGGCGGGGATGGACGAGGCCGAGAAGGGCCGGGCGATCTTTGGCGGCACGCCCGCCGGTCCCGCCGAAACGGTTGCTGCGAGCGAGGGGCTGGACGAAGCCGTTGCGGCGGCCTCTGCCACTCCCGCGGCCGCGGCAAAGCCGAAGGAAAGCTTCGAAAGCCGCATCGGCGCGCGCTGGGCCGTCTGGGTGGGCGGCATCGCGCTCGCGCTCGGCGGCATCTTCATGGTCAAGTATTCCATCGAGGCAGGGCTGCTCAGCCCGGCGGTGCGGCTGTCGCTGGCCGCCGTCTTCGGCCTCGTGCTCATGGCCGTCGGCGAGTTCGTGCGCCGCCGCACGCTGCCGGTCATCGCGAATGCCTTCCAGAACGCGATGATCCCCGGCGTGCTGACCGCTGCCGGCGCCATAACACTGTTTGCCGTCACCTATGTTTCCTACGAGTTCTACGGCTATTTCGGCCCGCTGACGGCCTTCGTGCTGCTCGCCGCCGTGGCCTTCGCGACGATCGGCCTGTCGCTCCTGCACGGGCAGGCGCTGGCCGGCCTCGGCCTGCTGGCCTCTCTCGTGACGCCTGCGCTGATCGCGACCGAGGAGCCGAGTGCCTGGGGCCTTTTCGGCTTCCTCTCCGTCGCCTGGCTTGCCACCTTCGCCGCCGCGCGCATCCGTCGCTGGCTGGTCGTGCCGGCGTTGGCCAGTGCCGGCATGGCGCTTTGGGCGGTGCTCTATCTTTCGGAGGCGAGTACGGTCGAGGTCGTGCCGATGCTTCTCGCCCTGCTCGTGATGGCGCTTGGCCTGGGGCTGATCTGGCCGGGCAACATTACGGCGGACGACCTGCCGCCCGCAACGGGCGCCGCCGCCGCCGATCCGCTGGACCGCCTGCTTGCCCCGCCCGCGGTCGCCGTATCGCTGACCGGCGCGCTGGCCTTGACCTTCCCGGCGCTGATCCTCGCCAATGCCGTCCCGGCGCTCGCCCGGGCGGACTATGGCTTTGCGGCGATCGTGATGGCGCTTGCCCTGCTCGGCGCGCTGCGCGGCTGGGCGATCTATCCCGCGCTCTTTTCCGCCATCACGGCCGTGGTCGGCGCCGGGGCGATGGTGATCCGGCCCGGCGGCCTGCTGTTCGACGATTTCTCCTCGCTGGCCCCGCCGATACTGGACAACGCCTCGGTGCTGCCGCCGCCAGCATCGTTGCCGGTACCGATGATCGCCGTCGTGCCGGTCAATCTGCTGCTGCTCCTTGCCGTGGCCTATGCGGCGGTCGGTCTTGCGGCGGTGCGCCTGCGCATGACGGGGTCCTCCGCCTTTTCCGCGCTCTGGAGCCTCATCGCTCCGGCCGTGCCCTTCGTTGTTGTCGCCCTGAGCTTCCTCCATTTCGGCAACCTCTCCTTTGACCTCAAGCACGGTCTTCTCGCCGTGGCGCTCGGTCTCGCCTTCTTCGCTGCGGCAGAGGTCTTTTCGCGCGGACGGGCGGAGGAGGGCCTGTTCATTCCACAATGGACGCTCGTTGCCGGCGGCTTTGCTTTCCTCGTGCTGGCGCTGCACGCCATGACGGACGGCCTTGCCACCACGCTCGGCATCGCGATCCTCGGCGCTGCCGCCGTCTTCGCGACGCGCCTTCGCCGCTGGCCGGTCCTGCCCTGGCTGATGGCCGGGGCGGCGGCCGTGGTTGCCGGCCGCATCGGCTGGGAGCCGACCATCGTCGGCGCGGCCAACCTTTCGAAGACGCCGGTCTTCAACCAGCTGCTTGCCGGCTACGGCATTCCGGCTGCTCTCCTCGCGCTCTCGGCCTTCGAACTGCGCCGCTGGCCGGGCGAGAAAATCCGCAACCTGCTGCAGGCGCTGGCCAGCCTGTTCGTGCTGCTGACGGCGGCGATCCTCGTGCGCCACGGCATGAATGGCGGGGTGCTGGACAGCTCCGTGCCGACGCTCGGCGAGCAGTCGATCTACACGCTGCTGGTCATCGGCGCCGCGGGTATCCTGATGTCGCTCGACCTGAAATCGCCGAGCCCGGTCTTCCGCTACGGTTCCATGGTGGTCGGCGGGCTCTCGGTCCTGTCCATCCTCAGCGCCCATTTCGTTGGCCTCAACCCCTATTTCACCGGCGAACTGCTCGGTAAATGGCCGTTCCTGGATCTGCTTTTCGTCGGCTATCTCCTGCCTGGCATCGCCTATGGCGGGCTTGCCCTCTATGCGCGCGGCCGGCGGCCGATGCCCTATGTGATCATGCTGGCGCTGACCGGCGTGGCGCTCGCCTTCTCCTGGGTCACGCTCAGCGTGCGCCGCTACTGGCATGGCGAGGGCATTGCCGACTGGAAGGGGTTCCTCCAGCCGGAGACCTACACCTATTCGGTCGTCTGGCTGCTGCTCGGCGTTCTGCTGCTGGTGGTCGGCTCGAAGTTCGATTCCAAGAGCATCCGCCTTGCCTCCGCCGGTCTCGTGCTGATCGCGGTGGTCAAGGTCTTCCTGATCGACATGGCCAATCTCGAAGGCATCCTCAGGGCGCTCTCCTTCATCGGGCTCGGCGCGGTGCTGATCGGTATCGGGCTGTTCTACCAGAAGATCCTGTCGGGAAAGTCCGGGACCGGCGAAAAGGCGGAATTGAACGCCGAGGCGTGACAGGATAGTCAGGGCAACCAATGATGGATTGCCCATGACCTTCGCCTGTCTCGCCGCCGCCTTCTCGCCCCTCGGGACCCTTGCCGAACGCCTGCTGCCGCAGGCCTTCTCTGCCGATGACGGCTCGCACGATGCCGCGCATCTCATCCGTGTGTGGAAGAGCGCGCGCCGCATCCAGGCGGAAGAGGGCGGTGACATACGGTTGCTGGCCGCCGCCGTGCTGCTGCATGATTGCGTGGCGGTGGAAAAGAACTCGCCGCTGCGCGCCGAAGCGTCACGCCTTGCAGCCGAAAAGGCGGCCGGTCTGCTTGCCGCCGAAGGCTGGAGCGAAGCGGACGTGGCCTCCGTCGCCCATGCCATCCTGACGCACAGTTTCTCCGCCAATCTCGCTCCCAAGACACTGGAGGCGAAGATCCTGCAGGACGCCGACCGGCTCGACGCGATCGGTATGATCGGTGCTGCGCGCTGCTTCTACATTGCCGGCCGCATGGGCAGCGGCCTCTACGATCCGCTGGACCCGCTCGGCGAAAACCGCCCGCTCGACGACAAGGCCTTCGCCATCGACCATTTCGAGGTCAAGCTCTTCAAACTGGCTGACGGGTTCCAGACGGCGGCGGGTGCGCGCATGGCCGGCGAGCGGACGGAGCGCCTGCGGGCGATCCGCGCCATGCTGTTGGATGAAATCTGAAGAAAAACATGCTTTTGTGCCGCCGCATTGAATCCGATCGGCAGGCCGTTGAATCAAAGTTTTAGGAAAGGTCGCCCGCATGAAGGTCGAAGGTCTCAACATCCACCCGCTGAAGAGCGGCCGGGCCATTCCCGTCGAAAGCGCTGCCGTGCGTCTCGACGGCCTTGCCGGCGACCGGCGTTTCATGGTCGTCGAGCCGGACGGCCGCTTCATCACCCAGCGCGAGCTGCAGGCGCTGGCCCGCATCGAGGCGACGGCCGTCGGCGACAGCCTGCATCTCGAAATGGAAGGCCGCCAGCTTTTTGCGAGCTTCGATCCGGAGGACCGCCTCGACGTGACCGTCTGGGACAGCCCGGTCAACGCTGCCGTCGCTGACGAGGCCGTCAACGAGGTCCTGTCGGACTGGCTCGCCCGTCCGGTCAGGCTCGTGCACATGGACGCGCGGGCCGAGCGACTGGAGGGTGAGGAGTGGGCCGGCAGCCCGGCGCCTGTCGGTTTTGCCGACGGCTTCCCCGTTCTCGTGACGACCACCGGCTCGCTTTCCGACCTCAACCGTACCCTCGTCGCCAAGGGCCAGGAGCCTGTCGGCATGGAGCGCTTCCGCACCAACATCCTCGTCTCCTGTGACGATCCCTGGGTGGAGGACCTGTGGGAAGCGATCGAGATCAACGGCATCACTTTCGATTTCGTCAAACCCTGCGCCCGCTGCATCATGACCACGCAGGACCAGAAGACCGGCGAGCGCATCGGCGGCAACCCGATCCAGGGCCTTGCCGAAAAGCGCATGTCCGCCGACCGCCGCGTGCCCGGCGTGCTCTTCGGCTGGAACGCCGTGCCCCGCGGCGAGGGCGAGATCCGCCTCGGCGATACGGTGCGCGTGACGAAGACGCGCACCGAGCGCTGGCCGATGAAGGTGCGGGCTTGAAGTCAGGCTAACGTGTTTTCCGCGCGAAACCGCGCCCCCCATTCCCGGCTGGTTTCGTCGGCCAACTTCCTCACGCCGGGCGCAACGCGATCGGCGGCTGCCGGATCCAGCCCCAGGTGGAGGAGGATGGTCCGTAAGGTGGCGCGCGGATCGTCGGATAGATCGTCATAAGAAAGGCGAAGCGGTGCTATCGCCTCGCGTTCGAACCACGTCTCCCACGCGCGGTCATAGGCCGTCATCGTCTCGACGTGGGCTCGGATGGCGTCTCGGTCGTAGACGGGCGCGCGATTCGGCGCGGTCCGCTCCAGTTCCGTGCCGTCCGGGGCGAGATGCCACAATCCGGTCTGTTCTGCTTTAAGGTAGGAAACCGCCTGCGCGAGCTTGTCGGTGCGCGTCAGGTGAATGAAGAGCGTCGTGCCGAAGATCCGTTGGATGCGTTCGCAATCGCTGAGATTGCCGGGGTGGAGGATCGCGAGCTTCTCGCAGAGGAAATCGAAGCCGTGCCTCTGCTGGCGAAGTCCGAAAATTGCTGTATCCCCGCGTCCCTTGCGGTTCGCAGCCTCGAAGATCGTTTCGAGCAATTCGCGCTCCGCCACTGTTTCCACCAGTATGAGACCGAGCCTCGTCAGCCAGTCGGGCAAGTTCGGACGGTAGAAGAGTGAGGCCGGGTTTCCGGCGATGCCAGTCGCCGCCAGGAGTTTGCACAGCAGGGTGCTTCCGCTGCGCGGAGAGGTGCAGATGATATACGAGTTGTATCGTGCCATGTCGGCCCGACTATCGTCGGCGTGTGACAGCCTGATGTCGGGCCGGCGTGCTCATGTTGCCTTTCAAACCCAGCCGCGTCGCTTGAAATAGAGGAACGGCATCAAAGCCGAGATGATCATCAGGCCGACCGCATAGGGATAGCCGAAGCGCCATTGGAGCTCCGGCATCAGCTCGAAGTTCATGCCGTATGCCGAGGCGACCAGCGTCGGGGGCAGGAAGACGACCGAGGCGACGGTGAAGATCTTGATGATCTGGTTCTGCTCTAGATTGATCAGGCCGAGCGTCGCGTCGAGCAGGAAATTGATCTTGCCCGAGAGGAACGCCGCATGGTCGCCGAGCGATGCGGCATCGCGCTGCACGAGCTTGACGAGCTGGCGGATGTCCTTCGACGGCCGTCGGGCTGGGCTCTCCACCGCCGCGTGATAGGCGACGAGACGCGAGATGCTGACGAGGCTTTCGCGCACGCCGGAGAGGAAATCGCCCTTGCGGCCGAGCTGCTCGATCAGTGCCTCGAGGTCGCGCGTCTTCTTGGTGGACGAGCCCTTCTTGCTGCGGAAGACCTCGCGGGAGATGCCGTCGATCTCGTTGCCGAGCCGCTCCAGCACGTCCGCCATGCGGTCGATGACCGCCTCGATGACGCCGAGCATCACGTCCTCGCCGGTCTCGTAGCTGTGGCCGTTGCCGCGCAGCGCCCGATTGCAGAAGGTCACGAAGGGCTTTGCATCCGCATGGCGCACCGTCACCAGCGTCGGGCCGGTGAGGATGAAGGTTACCGGCATCTTCATCGGTTCGTCGCCGTCGAGATTGGTGAGCGCCGTCATCGTCATGAATTCCGCGCCGTCTTCCTGGTAGAGGCGGGCCGACAGCTCGATATCCTCCATTTCCTCCCGCGTCGGGATCGAAATGCGGAGCGCCGCCTCCACGTCCGCCACCTCTTCGGGTGTCGGGCTCAGGAGATCGTACCAGAGGGCAGGGGCGATTGCCTGCTCGATGGCCGGGTTGGAAATTTCGCGCAGGCAGAAGCGGTCTGCCCTGCGGGCATAGATTTGCAGCATGCTTTACTCCTTGGAGGCATTCTCGCCGTCCGGAGCAAAGCCTTTTCGGGGCTCTTACCGGATCGGTCGCTCGATTGCTCTCGATAGTCGACTGTCGGGGTCCATGATCTTATCCGGGTTCGGTTGGCGCCGTGTGACGCCTGGAGGGGACATGCGCTCAAAATACCGTGGCGTCAAGCACATCCGGCGCCATGCCCGGTGCCGGGATTTCATCAATCCGGCTGATCGTCCGGTCAATTAAATTCGCTTTTGTTAATGCATGGCGCCGCGTAGTGTCCGGCCACACACTCCCGGAGACCCACCATGTCCACCCCATCCGTCGTTGCGGCGCCTGCCGCGAGCCGGCCCATGCCGTGGCTCATCATTCTTGCCGGCTCGCTGATCGCCGTGCTCACCTTCGGCCCACGCTCGGCGATGGGCTTTTTCCAGCTGCCCATGCTGCAGGATACCGGCTGGGACCGCACCACGTTCGGCCTCGCCATGGCGCTGCAAAACCTTGCCTGGGGCGTCAGCCAGCCGTTCTTCGGCGCGATTGCCGACAAGTTCGGCACCTGGCGGGTCTTGCTTGTCTCGGGTCTCGTCTATGCGCTTGGCCTGGTCCTCATGTCGTTCGGCACGTCGCCGCTCTGGCTGCATGTCGGCGGCGGCGTGCTGGTCGGGCTTGGTGTCGGGGCCGGCTCCTTCGGCATCCTGCTGTCGGCCTTCGCGCGCAATGTGACGCCGGACCAGCGCTCCATGGCCTTCGGCATCTGCACGGCCGCAGGCTCTGCCGGCATGTTCCTTTTCGCGCCGCTGTCGCAGGGCCTCATCAGCGCCTATGGCTGGTCGGACAGTCTCGTCTATCTCGGCATGCTGATGCTCATCGTGCCGTTGCTCGGTATTCCGCTGCGCGGCAATTCCTCCTCCGGCATCACGTCGGCAAACGAATACAAGCAGACCATCGGCGAGGCGCTGCGCGAGGCGCTCGGCCATCGCAGCTACCTGCTGCTGGTCGCCGGCTTCTTCGTCTGCGGTTACCAGGTCGCCTTCATCACCGCGCATTTCCCGGCCTATCTCGGCGATATCGGCATCGATGCGCGTTATGCGGTCATCGCACTGGCGCTGATCGGCTTCTTCAACATCATCGGTTCGCTCGCCGCCGGCTTCATCGGCCAGCGCTACTCGAAGCCCTATTTCCTCGCCTATATCTATCTCGCGCGCTCGGTCGCGGTGGCGGCCTTCATCCTTCTGCCGAAGTCGCCGGCCTCGGTCATCGTCTTCGCCATCGTCATGGGCCTGCTCTGGCTCTCCACCGTGCCGCCGACCAACGGTCTCGTCGCCATCATGTTCGGCACGAAACATCTCGGCCTGCTCGGCGGCATCGTCTTTCTCTCGCACCAGGTCGGCTCGTTCCTCGGCGTGTGGATGGGCGGCTATCTCTACGATCATTTCGGCACCTATGATCCGGTCTGGTGGCTCGGCGCGGCGCTCGGTGTCTTCGCGGCGATCGTGCACTGGCCGATCGAGGAAAGGGGCGTCGTACGCCCGGCCGTCGCCTGACCTAAAACGGTACCGCCGCCCGAAGGAATTCGGGCGGCGGTTCTTGCAAACCGTCACAAAAGTTTCTAAATCTGAACCACCGGCAATGCCGGTTTTGTTTTGGAGCTATTATGCTCAAACTGAGCAAAATAGCCTTTCCGCCGGAGGATGGCGGGAGAAAGGGAGGGTTCCATGACCGTTCTGGCCCAGCATGCGGGGATGGCCGAAGCCGCTCGTCCGCTGACTGCCGCGGAGCGCTTCGGCGTCGTCGAGAAACCGGATCTGACCTTCACGCCCGAGATCGCCCGCGAGACGGAACACCTCTACGAGAAGGTGAAACAGTTCATTCCCGCCTTCGAATGGCCGGTCTACGCGCCCTATGTCGCCGCCATCAACCGGTTGAAGAAGGAGCGCGGCGCGGTCATCCTCGCGCACAATTACCAGACGCCGGAAATCTTCCACTGCGTCGCCGATATCGTCGGCGATTCGCTGCAGCTCGCCCGTGACGCCACGAAGGTGGATGCCGAGATCATCATCCAGTGCGGCGTGCATTTCATGGCCGAGACCTCGAAGCTGCTGAACCCGGAAAAGACGGTGCTCATCCCCGATGCCCGGGCCGGCTGCTCGCTGTCGGATTCGATCACCGGGGAAGATGTACGCCTGCTCAAGCAGCGTTATCCCGGCGTGCCGGTCGTCACCTATGTCAACACCTCGGCCGATGTGAAGGCGGAGACGGACATCTGCTGCACCTCTTCCAACGTGCTTGCCGTGATCGAGAGCCTGGAGAGCGACACCGTGCTCTGCATCCCGGATGAGTACCTGGCGATGAACGTCGCCAAGCAGACGAACAAGAAGATCCTGACCTGGAAAGGGCACTGCGAGGTGCACGAGCGCTTCACGGCGGCTGAGCTGCTTTCCTACAAGGAGGCCCATCCCGGTATCGAGATCATCGGCCATCCGGAGTGCCATCCCGACGTCATCGCCGTCTGCGATTTCGCCGGCTCCACCTCCGGCATGATCAACTACGTGAAGGACAATCGTCCCTCGCGCGTGCTGCTCGTCACCGAATGCTCCATGGCCTCCAACATCCAGGCCGAGCTGCCGGGCGTCGATTTCGTCAAGCCGTGCAATCTCTGTCCGCACATGAAGCGTATCACGCTGCCGAAGATCCTCGACAGCCTGGTCAACATGACGGAAGAGGTCGTGGTCGATCCGGCGATCGCCGATCGCGCCCGCCTTGCCGTCGAGCGGATGGTGAACCTGAAGCAGTAGAGGCGCAGGAGGCCCTGCGGCCCCTCATCCCCCTGCCGGGACCTTCTCCTCGTAAACGGGGAGAAGGGGAAAACGGCGAGCCCAGCGCTCCTCGCCCTGCTTGCGGGGAGAGGATGCCGGCAGGCAGGTGAGGGGCGCAGTTCGGCGGCGCGTCGGAGGAGTAAGACATGCCCATTGATAGTTTTCGTCCGCAATCCTGGAACGGCATCGACGATATCGTCATCGTCGGCGGCGGGCTTGCCGGCCTGTTCTGCGCGCTGAAACTCGCGCCGCGTCCCGTCACCATTCTCGCGGCTGCGCCGATCGGCCAGGGCGCGTCCTCCGCCTGGGCGCAGGGCGGCATCGCGGCGGCGATGAGCCCCGGCGATACGTTCGAAAAGCACGTCGCCGACACGCTCGAAGCCGGTGCCGGCATCGTCGATGAGAAGATGGCGCGCTTCATGGTTTCCGAAGGCCCGGCGCGCATCCACGACCTGCTCGAATACGGCGTGCCCTTCGATCGCGATCTCGAGGGCAAGCTGCTGCTCTCCCGGGAGGCTGCCCATTCGGAACGCCGCATCGTGCGCGTCAAGGGCGACATGGCCGGCAAGGCCATCATGGAGGCGCTGATCGCTGCGGTTCGCAAGACGCCGTCGATCCGGGTGCTCGAAGGCTATGTCGTCGAGGAGCTGGTGCGCGAGGGCCGCTTCATCTCGGGCGTCGTCGCCCGCCCCGATGCCGGCCAGTCGAAGAACCGCGTTCATTTCCCGGCCCGCGCCGTCGTGCTCTGCTCGGGTGGCGTCGGCCATCTCTATGCCGTCACCACCAATCCGTGGGAGGCCTGCGGTCAGGGGGTCGGCATGGCCGCGCGCGCCGGGGCGATCATCGCCGATCCGGAATTCGTGCAGTTCCACCCGACCGCCATCAATATCGGCCGCGATCCTGCACCGCTCGCCACCGAGGCGCTGCGCGGCGACGGTGCGCACCTCATTAATTCCGCCGGCCACCGCTTCATGCTCGATATCCACGCGGACGGCGAACTCGCCCCGCGTGATATCGTTTCGCGCGGCGTCTTTGCGGAGGTGCAGGCCGGCCGCGGCGCCTTCCTCGATTGCACCAAGGCGGTCGGTGCGCATTTCCCGGAAATGTTCCCGACGGTCTATGCCTCCTGCATCGCCGCCGGCATCGACCCCGTCACCCAGCCGATCCCCGTCGTGCCCGCCGTGCACTACCACATGGGCGGCGTCTTGACGGATGCGGAAGGCCGCACCTCGATCGACGGCCTGTGGGCCGCCGGCGAAGTCACCTCCACCGGCGTGCACGGTGCAAACCGCCTTGCCTCGAATTCGCTGCTTGAAGCGGTGGTCTTCGCCGCCCGCATCGCGGAAAACATCAAGGGCATGCTGCCGGAGCCGAAGATCAACGACTGGGGCAAGAATGCCGGCGAGAGCGACGACCTCGTCACCATCGAGGACAGCCCGGCGCTGAAGCGCCTGCGCCGCATCATGAGCGACCATGTCGGCGTCATCCGCAGCCGCGACGGCCTGAAGACGGCAATCCGCGAGATCGCTGCGCTGGAGCGCGAAAACAGCCGCATGCGCTTCCACAACATCGTCACCACGGCAAAGCTCATCGCGACGGGTGCGTATCTGCGCGAGGAAAGCCGCGGCGGCCACTTCCGCTCCGATTTCTCCGAGCAGAAGGCCGGCTGGAAGCACCGCACCTTCCTCACCCTTGCCGATGCCGAGAAGGTGGTTGCGGACCTTGCGGAAACGGCGGCGGCGTGAAGTTTGGCAAAAATTGACAATCGCTCTTTGCGCACTAGAATCGGGCGAAAGGATCGCGCCATGCCGACGCTGAATGTCAGTCTCACCCCGGAGTTCACCGACTTTATCGAGGACGCCGTCGCAAGCGGCTCCTACGTCTCTGCAAGCGAGGTCGTTCGTGATGCGTTGCGTTTGATGCGTCAGGAACAGGAAAGCGAGGCGGCCAAACTCGCGCTCCTGCGCAAGGCGGTCGATGCCGGGCTGGCGCAGTCGGAGCGGGGCGAGTTTTCCCGGCGCTCCGTCACGGACATTTTTACGGCTTCAATCGGCGAAAAATGATCGTTCGGCTGACGGTTGAGGCCGAACGGGATCTTACCGAGATCGCGCGCTACACGGCGACGGCCTTCGGCGTTGTCCAGGCCATGCACTATGCCGCGTTGATCGGGCATGCCATGAGCCTTCTCGCCGAAAACCCGCTCCGACCGGCGTCGCGGGCACGCGACGAGCTCCGCCCCGGCGTGCGCTCCATGCATTTTTCCCGTGCGGCAGCCCGGCGCCATGCTGCTGCGCACGTTCTTTACTATCACCTCGTAGCAGGCGCGGACGAGGCACAGGAAATCGTCATTCTCCGCGTTCTGCATGAACGCATGGAGCCGTTGAAGCGGCTCGTCGATGCCAACAGTCCAGAGAAGGATTCTCCGCCATGACCACCCCCCATCTCCCCGTCCTCTCCCCGCTGATGGTCGAGGATCAGGTGCGCGCCGCGCTGTCGGAAGATCTCGGGCGCGCCGGCGACATCACCAGTCAGGCGACGATCGCACCGGGCAGTCTGGCGCGGGCGGAGCTGAATGCGCGGGAGGAGGGGGTTGTCGCCGGCCTCGATCTCGCCCGCGCGGCCTTCCGGCTGATGGATCCTGCGATCCGCTTCGAGGCCTTCGTGAAGGATGGCGACCGGCTTTCGCCGGGTATGGTGATCGCGCAGGTTTCCGGCCCCGCCCGCGCCGTGCTGTCGGCCGAACGCGTGGCACTGAATTTTCTCATGCACCTTTGCGGCGTGGCGAGCTACACGGCGCGGTTCGCCGCCGAGATCGCCCACACGCAGGCGAGGGTCTGCTGCACGCGGAAAACCATCCCGGGCCTGCGGGCGCTGGAAAAATATGCCGTGCGCATGGGCGGCGGCTCGTCGCACCGCTACGGCCTCGATGATGCGATCCTCATCAAGGACAACCATATCGCCGTGTCCCGCGGTGTTGCGGGCGCCATTGCGGCCGCCCGCGCCTTTGCCGGACATCTCGTCAAGGTGGAGGTCGAGGTGACGACGCTGGAGGAGCTGGAGGAGGCGCTGGAGGCGCAGCCCGACGTCATCCTGCTCGACAATATGGGGCTGGAGCTCCTGCGCCGCGCCGTCGAGATCAACCGCGACTGTGCGGGGTTGACCGAGGCGACCTACGCCGCCGACCCGCGCCGCGTGAAGCTGGAAGCCTCCGGCAACGTGAATCTGAAGACGATCCGCGCCATTGCCGAAACCGGTGTCGACTATATTTCGACCTCCAAGATCACCATGGCTGCGCCGACGCTCGACATCGGCCTCGACGTGGTTGTGAGCTGATCGGGCCGGAACACCCCGGCGGACGATGCGTTCCGGTTCCATGGACAATGGCAATCGGAAGGACGCATCCATGTGGAAGATCGTTGCACACGCCGTGCTGGCCGCCCCGCTCATCAGCCTGCCCGCCGCCGCCCAGCAGGCGGCGGATACGGCCCGGGCGGATTTCGTCGATCGCGCAGGCAAGGAAACCGGCCGTGCACAGGTGACCGCAGGGCGCGACGGCGTGCTGTTCGAAGTGGAGATCTCCGGCCTCGAGCCGCGAAAATGGGTGGCGCTGCACATCCACGAGAGCGGGAGCTGCGATCCGGCTGGCGGCCACGCATCGGCGGGCGGGCATTTCAACCCGGATGAAAAGAGCCACGGCTTCATCTCGGCGGACGGTCCCCATGCCGGCGACCTGCCGAACCAGTATATCGCCGAGGACGGCGTGCTGCGGGCGCAGGTCTATTCGACGCTGGTCCGTCTCGACGATGCGGAACGCGGTATCCGCGGCCGTGCGCTCATCGTGCATGCCGGTTCGGACGACTACCGCACCGATCCGACGGGCGGCGCGGGCGACCGGCTCGCCTGCGCCGTGATTGAATAGGCCTATTCGGCCGGGGCTGCATCCCGCGCTGGCCCCGTGCGCTTCTGCCCGAAGGCGATTCGCACGCGGCGGTTCATCTCCCGCGTCGTTCTGAACCATTGCGGCGTCGCCACCCAGTAGCGCAGCGTCAGGGTGGCGGCGCTTTCCTCCAGGCTGTCGACGAAGACCTGCGGCGGCGGCGCGGATTCGATCGCGGGATCGTTCTGTGCGATCGACAAAAGCCGGTCGATCTCGCCGTCGATATCGCGATCGTCGGGCACCTTCACCTGGAGATCGTGCTTGCGGGTGCGCTCGCGACTGTAGTTGGTGACGGGCGTGTTCCACAGCGTCGCGTTCGGCGCCAGGCGATAGAGGCCGTCGCTGGTCTTGAGTTCGGTGGCAAACAGCCCGACCTCGGTGATCTCGCCGGAAACGTCCTTCGTCTCGATGTACTCGCCGACCCGGAAGGGCCGCAGCACCAGAAGCATGATGCCGGCCGCGATGTTCTGCAACGTGCCCTGCAGGGCGAGGCCGATGGCAAGGCCTGCGGCACCGAGGGCGGCGATGATCGAGGCGGTCTGCACGCCGAACTGGCCGAGCACCGTGACGAAGACCAGCACGAGGACCGCATAGCGCAGGATGTTCGCGAAGAAATGCGCGAGCGTCGCATCAATGCCGCGCACACGCGAAAGCCCCGTCAGCGCCCAGCGGTGCAGCAGCCGTGAGAGAAACCAGCCGAGCACGAGCAGCACGAGCGCGCCGAGGATCGAGAAGGAATATTGCACGGCAAGCGCGCTCGCCTGAGCCAGCGCCGCCCGTGTTGCGACGATGATGTCGGTTGCCTGTTGTTCCATGAAAGCTTTCCCCATTGATATCAAAGGGGGAATGGCAGGATGCAGGATAAGTTCCGGCGAGAGCATTTCCAGCCGAAGCGGGGCCGCTTCGGCGTCGGGCAATGCGGAAGAAACAAAATGCTTTAGCGCATGCCCACCTTGAGCCCCGGGGCCGGACGCTCCTCGAGAATGCGGCGGCGGAAGCGGAAGAGGGCGGCGGGGCGCCCGCCGGTGGCGGCGGTGGAGCCGCCGGTCGCCTCGACCAGCTCGGCACCCTCGACCAGGCGGCGGAAGTTCTGCTTGTGCAGGTGTCGTCCGGAGATCGCCTCCACCGTCGCCTGCAATTCGGTGAGCGTGAATTCCGGCGCCATCAGCTCGAAGATCACCGGACGGTATTTTATCTTGCCGCGCAGCCGCGCCATCGCGGTCGCAAGAATCCGGCGGTGGTCGTGGCGCATGGCGATGCCGGGCACGGGATGGCACGATCCGGTGCGCCCGTCCGTCACCGCCTCCTCGGCAAGGCCCGCTTCATAGAGCAGCTCGTAGCGTTCCAGCACGCGCTCCTCGTCCCAGGGAAAATCGTCGAGGCCGAAGGCGAGGCGCAGGCGCGTGCGCATCGAAGGCAGGGCGCTCACCCGCTCCTCGCGCGTGGTATCGGCGGCGAAGGCCTTCAGGGCGGGGAGAATGATCTGGTCGATGAGGGCCGGCCGGCCCTGCCGCCAATCCTCCCAGGGAAGGTAGGTGTACCAGTCGCGCCAGGCGGCGCCGGCTTCCGCCAGCCGCTCGTTCGCCTCCGCATCTGTACGGGTGAGCGCGATATAGCCGACGGAGACCATGTGCGTGCCGGCCTCGTCCGGCAGCTTCTGGCGGCCGCGGTCGCCGAAGGTGTAGAGCTGTTCGATATAGCCGAGCTTCAGTGCCGTCTGCGCCTCGACGCTGGCGCGCAGGCTCGTCTCGAAGGTGCGGTGCTGGTGGGGATCGAAGGGGCCGAAGGGCAGGGCATCCCGGCCGCCCGCGCCGCCGCCGATGGCGAGGATGCAGGGGGTGCGGCCGGAAATCGCGACGACCGCCGCGTTGAGGCCGATCTCGACGGGCGGACGGACGCGGCTCTCCGTCATGGCTGCGCCGTCTCCGGCGCTGCGGAAAAGGCGAAGGGGCTGTCGCCGACATAGTCCGCCCCGCGGCCGATGGCCTTGACGGCGGCGACGAGCCGCCCGCCGCGCGACAGCACATGATCGCCGATTTCGACCAGCCGGGCGTTCGGCGTCGCCTGCACGGAGGCGTGGCGAAGGCGGGTGGCAAGCTCGTGTTCGTCCTGGTCCGGTTCCACGGCGAGTGCGGCGATCAGCGCGGCGGCGGGTGAGCGGGAAACGCCCATCATGCAATGGACAAGCAGCGGCGCCTGCCGGTCCCAGCCGCGGGCGAACCCGATGATCGCAGCCACATGCTCTTCGCCGGGCGCGACAAGGTTGCCGGTGCCGGCAAAGGCGATGTCGTTGACACCGAGGATCAGGTGGCGATCGGCGGCGATGACGGCCGGGCGGTGGAAACTCTGCTTCGGTGCGACGAGGCTCAGCATGTCGCGGCAACGGTGCCGCACGGCGAGCTCCGCGATCTTGCCGATGGGCGCGACGACGATCGTGCCCATCGTCAAACCGCCGCGGCGAGCGGGCCGCGCTCCCGTTCCAGCGCTTCGAAGCGATCCGCAAAGCGCTGCTGCGCAAGGGGCGCGGTGAGCGGGGCGATCTCGATCATGTCGAGTGTGATGCCGCGCGGCGCGCCGAAGAACTTGACCGCCTCGGCATGGGAGAAGCCGGCAAGCTCCGTCGCTTCGAAGAAGGCGGCGACCTGGTCGGCCTTCTTGATCTTCGCCTTCAGGCTCGCGGGCGTGGCGGACGGCAGGCCGAAGCGCAGATGCACGGCCGCCTCCAGCCGCTTCTCCACCGTCTTGTAGCCGCCGCCGACCACCGCCTTGAAGGGCGAGATCATGTCGCCGATCACATATTCCGGTGCATCGTGCAGCAATGCCATCAGGCACTCGTCGGCATTGCAACGGTTCTGCTGGCGGAAGATCGCCTCGACGACAAGCGAATGTTGCGCCACCGAAAAGGCGTGGTCGCCGTTGGTCTGGCCGTTCCAGCGCGCGACGCGGGCAAGCCCGTGTGCGATGTCGGACAGCTCGATGTCGAGCGGCGACGGATTGAGCAGGTCGAGGCGGCGGCCCGACAGCATGCGCTGCCAGGCGCGGGGTTCCGTCTTGGCGCGGGCGGCTCCGCTCATTGCGCCGGCACCTCGGCGGTTTCCTGCGGGAAGGCAAGGCGCGTCCATTGCGGCAGGGCGACGGTGACAGGCATGCCGTCGGCGGTGATCGGCGTGCCGCCATGCATGGCGTCGGCCGCGCGGTCTATGCGCACGATGGCAAGGCCGCGCGTGCCGGACACGCTGCCGAGCGTGCCGATCGGCTTGCCGCCGGCCAGAAGCTCGGTGCCGGTCGCGGGAAGGTCGGCCTCGCCGGTGACGATGACGGGACGGCGGCGCGCGGTGCCGCGGTGCTGCATGCGGGAGACGACTTCCTGCCCGACATAGCAGCCCTGGCGGAAGGAAAGGCCGCCGGTGAGGTCGAGCAGCACATCGTGCGGAAAGGCATCGCCGAGCACATAGTCCTGGCCGGCTTCGACAAGGCCGGTGCCGATGCGCAGAGCGTCATAGAGCGCCGGGTCGTCCTCGCCGCCGGTGCCCGGGCGGCGGGAAAGGAGAAGGCCGGCCTTGGCGAAGCGACCGTCCTGCGGCGCGCCGGCCTCGGGCGCGTCCCAGGCGATCGCCACCGTGTCGCCCTCGACGGTTGCAAGGTCGACCGCGGCGCGCAGCTTGTACATGGTCAGGCGCTTCAGGAGTGCATCGCGCTGCGCGTCCGTCGTCTCGATCAGGAAGGCGCCGTCGCCGTCGCGGCATATTAGAAAGTCGAACAGGATCTTGCCCTGCGGCGTCAGCAGGGCGCCGGGACGAATCTCGCCGGTCGCAAGGTCGGGCAGGTTGGTGGTGATGAGCGATTGCAGGAAGGTCTCGGCATCGGCACCGGAAATGCGGAGGAAGGCGCGGTCGGAAAGTGTGACGGAAGGCATGATTCGATCCAGATTGTGCGCCCGCCGGCACCATGCGGCAGCGGGCGGTGCATGATCGCACCCGTTGAAACAGAGGTAGAACGGCCGGGCGCCTTTCGCAAGGTCGTGCCGCCTTGCGCTGTACGTCCGGATGGCGGAGAAGGACGCCGCGCGAAGAAAGGTGATCCATGATGACGGCAACGCCGACACTTCCCCACGATGCATGGGCCGCCTGGCACCCGCAGGAGCTCGCCCACCGGCTAGCCGGCGTCACACGGCCCTGGTGCATCGTCGGCGGCTGGGCGCTCGATCTCTGGCACGGGGAGCAGATGCGGCCGCACGACGACCTCGAATTCACCATTCTGCGCACCGATTTTGCGGATTTCCGCGCAGCCTTGCCGGGCCTGCGTCTCCATGCGGTCGGCGACGGCCATGTCGAGCCGCTCGGCGCGGAGGACGTGCTGCCTTCAGGCATCGCGCAGGTCTGGTGCGAGGATGTAGCGGCGGGCTGCTGGCGTGTCGACATGATGCTGGAGGACGGCACGCCCGAGACCTGGGTCTACAAGCGCGATCCGTCGATCCGCCTGCCGCGCGCCGATGCCGCGAGCCGATGCCGTGCGCAGGACGGGCGGTGGCATCGCCTATCTCGCGCCGGAGATCGTCCTGCTATTCAAGGCAAAACACCGGCGCGACAAGGACGAGGCGGATTTCGCCAAGGCGTTGCCGCGGCTCGACGCAAAGCAAAGGTGCTGGTTGCAGGCCTGCCTCGTGCAGGCCCATCCGGATCATGCCTGGAGCGTGGTCTTGTAAGGCTCAGTCGCCGGTGACGAAGAATTTCCACTGGCCGTCCGGCGTGATGCCGACGCGATAGAAATTGTAGCTGCCGAATTCCTTCATGTCGGCGAAGTCGCCGGCGGTGACGATGCGCAGCAGTTCCACCTTTTCCGGCGGTGTCAGCGTGGCGAGCGACTTTTCGGCGAAATAGGGCCAGACATACATTTCGTCCGCGGTGCCCTTGCCGACATGCACGAAGCCGGTCGCCAGCACGTCGAGCAGGATCGCCAGAACCTCGATGCCTTCCTCGTCGCCCGACTGGCCCTTGAGGGTTTCGACTGGCCCTTCGTCGGTCTCGACGATGGAGACCTGCGTTTCCGTCATGCCCTTGCCGAGCAGGGGGCGCAGGCGCTCGATATCGCCGGAGGCGGCAGCCTCGACGATGAGTTCGCGCATGCGGCGCACGGGTTCCGGCGCCTTGGCGATGTCGGAGAAGAATTCGACCGGAACCTCCGGTTCGTCGTCAGCCTTGTCGTCGGTGGCGGGCGTGTCGTCGGAGGGTTCTGTCACCGCCTGGTTACGGCGAATCAGCGGATCGGGCAGCGGCAGTTCGAGAGGGCCGGTTTCTTCCTGCTCCTCCTCGACGGGCGGCGTCTGGCCGTCCTCGGCCGGCTTCTGCGGCACCTGACCCTGTTCGTTCTTCAACTCGCTGAGCGCAAAGGCGGGGCGCACGGGTGCCACCAGTGCCGTCGTCGTGAAAAGCACGGACAAGACGATGAGGCTGCTGCGAAACAGCGTTTTGCCGTCAGGCGACGTCTGCATGACTTGTCTTTCCAGCCTATTGCAGGATGCGCTCGGGGGAGAATTCTCCAGCCAGCATGCGCTCGCGCAGCGATTCGAGCATCGCCTCCGCGCCACGTTCGCCGTGAATGCGAATCGTCTCGCGCATGGCGAGCGCGATGGCGGCATCGGCGATGATTTCCGGTTCGATGCCATCAGCCATGCCGTCGGCCCAGGCCTCGTTCTGGTATTCCAGAGCGGCCTGCATCTTCTCGTGCACGATCATCTCGTCGATATCGTTGAGAGTAGGTTCCATTGATCGGTCCATGCGGGGCATTCAGTTCTTACTTGACTGTTAACGACCTTAGCAGCCTTTTCCCAAAACGGCACTGGGTCCTGTAAAAAGAGGTTAATTAACCGCTAATTTCCGAAGCGTGCGGTAATTTCTGTGGCAAGTGTTGCGCCTTCGTTACGGTATCTCTCTTCTGCGACAACAGCCGAGTCGGTGCAAGCGGTATAGATGGCCGCAAAGGAACGATATCCACGGTTGAATGCCGCGGTCAGTTTCTCCTGTCTTTTCGGCTCGTTAGCGGCTTCCAGCTCGATGAGGCGCTGCATCGAGGCCCGCCAGCCGTCCTCCGGCTTGTCCATGCAGAGATTGCGCAGGTAGTGCACGGCGCCGAGGATTTCCGAGAGCCGTTCCAGCCGTTCATCATAGGGTGCGGGCTTTTCCTCGATGGCCGCCGCGGGCGGTGTTTCCTTCGCGTCACCCTTTGCCTTCTGGGCGAAGGCGGGCGCGGAAAGCGTCAGGGTGAGAAGGAGGGCGAGCCGAATCACCGTCATGCGGTCTGCCCCGTGCGTTCCGCCTCGAGGCGCCGGATGCATTCGCGCACGCTGTCCGGCGCCGGCAGCTTTTCGATCTCCCCGGCCGTATACCAACCGACGGCCGCCGCATCGTCCGAGGCGACGGCGATGGCCGTGGCATCCGCCTTCACCTTGAAGACGGAGAGGCGGAACGACGGGCTGCCGGGGCCGTCTTCCCGGCCGGGCAGGTCGTAGGTCGCGAAAAGCAGCGGTTTTTCGGCGCTGATGCCGGTTTCCTCGAAGAGTTCGCGCAGCGCCGTCTCGGCCGGCGTCTCGCCCGGCTCGCCGCGCCCGCCGGGAAAGGCATACATGTCCGCCGAGGGCGGGTTGCTGCGCAGGACCAGGAGATAGCGCCCGTCGCGTTCGATGATGGCGGAGGAGGCGGGCTGGGGCGTCTTGGATTTCTTCATCGCGGTCCGGTTCGGTTGCGCTCGATTGACCCCTTATAGGCAAAGTGCGATGACGATGCCATGTGTGGACGATTTGCATTGCTGGCCAAGCGGGATCTTGCGCGCGACTATCTCGATCTCGCCGAGCTGGACGACCTGACCGAGCGCTACAACATCGCCCCGACGCAGCCGATCCTGGTCGTCGTCGCGGGGGAAAGGCAGGAGCCCGGCAGCAACCTGCCGGAGCGTAAGGCCATGCTGGTGCGCTGGGGTTTCATGCCCGGCTGGGTGAAGGACCCGCGCGACTTTCCGCTGCTCATCAATGCGCGCGCCGAGACGGCGATCGGCAAGGCCTCGTTCCGCGCCGCCATGCGCCATCGCCGCGTCCTCGTGCCGGCCTCCGGTTTTTTCGAATGGCGCCGGCCGGAAGGGAAGGGCGCCAAGGCGCAGGCCTACTGGATCCGCCCGAAGAAGGGCGAGATTCTCGCCTTTGCCGGACTGGTGGAGACGTGGTCTTCCGCCGACGGTTCGGAGGTCGACACCGGCGCGATCCTGACGACCGCGGCCAACAACGACATTGCCCGCATCCACGACCGCATGCCCGTCGTCATCCGCAGGCAGGACTTTTCGCGCTGGCTCGACTGCAAGACGCAGGAGCCGCGTGAGGTGGCTGACCTGATGAAGCCGATCGACGACGGTTTCTTCGAGGCGATCCCGGTCTCCGACAAGGTGGGCAAGGTCGCCAATATGGGGCCGGACATCCTGGAGCCGGTGGAAGAGCGGGCCGACGAAGCGCCGGCGGAAAAGAAAAAGGGCGCGGAAGCGCCCCCATCATCGTCCGACCAGCTGTCGCTGTTCTGAAATCGCGCCGGCGAGGCCGCCTTGGAGCGGCTCAATCGTAGAGCGGCTGGAGCACGGCCGGAATATCGCGCTTGGAGCGCTTGTCCTCTGTCTTCGCCTCGGGCTTGCAGCGCGTGGCGGCCACGACGGCGGGCAGGCCGAGCGGCTTGTAGCGCGCCTGGAGGTTTTCGTTTGCCGCATGGTTCTGCGGCGGCTGTTTTCGTGCGGTTGACATTGTCTTTCTCCTGAATTGTCAGGCAGCCCCGTTTCGATCCCCCGGTTGCTACCCCCGATGCGTTATGCATTTACGCGACCCATTCGGCCAAATTCTGCTCAAATTTTGATCGATCTGCGGCAAGCGACTGAAAACACAGGTTTTCGAGATCAACTATTGTGACGGCCGCAAACATTCATTTCCTCGGAACCTGCCGCACCTTGATCATCAGAAAGGCCGCGATGACGGCGCGGATGCCGATCGGATTGTAGCGGCTGGCAAGATCGGTCTCGGGGCGTGTCTCTGTCTTCCGGGTCGTCATGATGCTGTCCCTTCGGTTTGCCGGCGGGCACTGCCGGTCTCACCCCTTCTTTTTCCCATGCGGGCAGGGGCGGCCGTGTCACCGCGGGAACAGGAGGCCTGGCGAGAATTTCGTCCGGGAACGGGCCGCGCCCGCTTGACCGGACGCCCGCACGGCGCGATAAAGCAGGCCATGAAAACGGTACTCTGCATTCGCCGGAGCATTATTCGCTAGCGCACGCGCTGGCCCGGCCGTTTTCGTCCCTCAAAATCCCCGGATGACAACGACCCGGCCAGCCGGGTTTACGCCTTTTGGGGAGATTTCTATGGCCGAAAAGCCGGTCCTGACGCTGTACAACACGCTCACGCGCTCGAAGGAGCCCTTCGCTCCCATCGATCCCGACAATGTGCGCATGTATGTCTGCGGCCCGACGGTCTACGACTTCGCCCATATCGGCAATGCGCGGCCGGTCATCGTCTTTGATGTGCTGTACCGCCTGCTGCGCCATGTCTACGGCGAAGACCACGTCACCTATGCCCGCAATATCACCGACGTCGATGACAAGATCAACGCCCGGGCACTGCGCGATTTCGGAAAGGAGATCGGGGACGGCACGCTTTCGCTCAACGAGGCGATCCGCCGGGTGACGGAGAAGACGGCGAACCAGTTCCACGCGGATATCGCCGCGCTCGGCACCATGGAGCCGACGCACGAGCCCCGCGCCACGGAGTTCGTCCAGCCGCGCGGCGACGGCAAGGTCGACATGATCACGCTGATCGAACGCCTCATCGAGCGCGGCCATGCCTATCAGGCGGGCGGCGAGGTGCTGTTCGACACGCAGTCCATGGCCGACTACGGCCAGCTGTCCAAGCGCAACCTCGACGAACAGCAGGCCGGCGCCCGCGTCGCCGTCGACGTGCACAAGAAGAATCCCGGCGATTTCGTGCTCTGGAAACTCTCCTCGCCGGAAGAGCCCGGCTGGGAAAGCCCCTGGGGCCGCGGTCGTCCGGGCTGGCACATCGAGTGCTCCGCCATGTCTGCCGCCTATCTCGGCGAGACCTTCGACATCCATGGCGGCGGCCTCGATCTCATCTTCCCGCACCACGAGAACGAGATCGCCCAGTCGCGCTGCGCGCATGGCACGCCAGTCATGTCGAATGTCTGGATGCATAACGGCTTCCTGCAGGTCGAAGGCCGCAAGATGTCGAAGTCCGAGGGCAATTTCTTCACGATCGCGGAACTCTTGCACGAGGAAAAGTTCGGCGGCCGCAAGTGGCCGGGCGAGGTGCTGCGCCTCGCCATGCTGATGACGCATTACCGCGAACCGATCGACTTCTCCGTCAAGCGGCTGGAAGAGGCGGAGCGCCTGCTTGCCAAATGGCCCGCCGGTGGCAATCCGGCCGAGGGCCGGGTGGATGAAAGCGTGCGTGCGCCGCTTTTCGACGATCTCAACACCGTCGCGGCCGTGCAGGCGCTGCATGCGCTCGCCCAGTGCGCCAATGCCGATCCGCTGATGCTGCCGGTCTTCGCCGCCAGCGCCGAACTTCTTGGCGTCCTGCCGAAGAAGGCCGAGATCTCCAAGGCGCTCGAGGATAGCATCGAAACGCTGATCCAACTTCGCCTGGAAATGCTCAAGGCGAAGAACTTCGCCGAAGCCGACAAGATTCGCGACGACCTCGCCGCCAGGGGAGTCCAGCTGAAGGACGGCAAGGACGCCCAGACGGGCGAGCGCGTGACGACATGGGAGGTGAAAAGGTGACCACCCCCTTCTACACCGGCGGGTGCCAGTGCGGTGCCGTGCGCTTTCATGTCGAAGGGGCGCTCGGCGATGCGTCGGTCTGTCATTGCCGCATGTGCCAGAAGGCGAGCGGCAATTTCTATCTGCCGCTGGTCTCCGTGCGGCAGGCCAAGCTGACCTGGACGCGGAGAGAGCCGAAGCGCTTCCAGTCGTCGAACCATGGCTATCGCGGCTTCTGTGCCGATTGCGGCACGCCGCTGACCTATGAAGCGCCGGACGGCGTGGCGCTGACCATCGCCGCTTTTGACGACCCGGCGGAGATCGCCCCGCGCATCCAGTGGGGCGTCGAGGCGAAGCTGCCCTATGTGGACGCGATTTGCGACCTGCCGGGGGAAGAGACAATGGCGGACCAGGAGGCGGCGTCCTTCCTCGCCGACCTTGTCTCCTACCAGCATCCGGACCACGACACGGACGCATGGCCGCCGGAGCGCAAGCCATGAGCATTTCCCGCATCTATACCGGCGGGTGCCAGTGCGGCGCGGTGCGCTATCGGGTGGAAGGCACACTCGGCGATCCGCATCTGTGTCATTGCCGCATGTGCCAGAAGGCGGCCGGCAACTATTTCCTGCCGCTTGCCAATGCGCCACGCGACCGTTTCACCATGACCCGCGGCGAGGCCGGCTGGTTCCAGTCCTCGGAGATCGTGCGCCGCGGTTTCTGCCGCGATTGCGGCACGCCGCTGTTCTACGACGCGCTCGCCGCCGACCATATCAATGTGACGCTCGGCTCGCTCGACGATCCCGACGATGTCCGCCCGGTCGCTCAGGCGGGCGTCGAATCGCGGCTCGTCTGGTTCGCGCAGCTGGCGAAACTGCCGGAAAGCGAGAGCGAGGACGGCGAGTTCGGCGCGGCGCGTCACATCGTGGTCCGCGCCTCCAACCGTCAGCACCCGGACTATGACACGGACCATTGGCCGCCGGAGGACATTCCATGATCGAGACCCGGCCGGAGCTCGGTTTTCCGCGCAAGTGGCTCTATCTCATCGCCGGCAAGCTGATCCTGATCACTGCCGTGGTGGTCGCCGTCGTCGTCTATTCCGCCTATCGTTGAAGGAGCTGCCATGAGCGTCGAACAGGACGAGACAAGAACCGGGGGCTGCCAGTGCGGCGCCGTGCGTTTCCGTATCAAGGGCGGGCTCGGCCGCCCGTCGATCTGCCATTGCCGCATGTGCCAGAAGCAGTTCGGCGGTTTTTTCGGCCCGCTCGTCACGGTCGAGGGCGAGGTGGAGTGGCCGCGCGGCGAGCCGGCCTATTTCCAGTCCTCGATCAACATCGCCCGCGGCTTCTGCCAGCAATGCGGCACGCCGCTGGCCTACAAGCATCCCGGCGGGCTGGAGATCGCCATCGGCGCCTTCGACAGGCGCGATGACCTCGCGCCGCAGATCCAGGTCAATTTCGACGCACGGCTTCCCTGGGTCGAGGCGATCTTTTCGGCGCCCGCCCACAAGGACCCCGATTATTATAGCCAGCAGGAGAAGATCATCTCCTTCCAGCACCCCGACCACGAAACCGAAAACTGGCCTGCCCACGGAATGAAATTATGAGCGAGACCCTGCGTACCCTCTATCCCGAAATCGAACCCTATGCTTCCGGCCATCTCGACGTCGGCGATGGGCATGTCATCTACTGGGAGCGCGCCGGAACGCCCGGTGCGAAGCCGGCGGTGTTCCTGCATGGCGGCCCCGGCGGCGGGTTCTCGCCCGCCCACCGCCGCCTGTTCGATCCCGCCCTCTACGACGTGACGCTGTTCGACCAGCGCGGTTGCGGCAAGTCCACGCCGCATGCGGAGCTGGAGGCCAACACGACCTGGCATCTCGTTGCCGACATCGAACGCCTGCGTGAAATGGCCGGCGCCGAAAAATGGCTGGTCTTCGGTGGCTCCTGGGGCTCGACGCTGGCGCTTGCCTATGCGGAAAAATATCCCGAGCGCGTCTCCGAGCTCGTGGTGCGCGGCATCTACATGCTCACCAAGGGCGAGCTCGACTGGTACTACCAGTTCGGCGTCTCGGAAATGTTCCCCGACAAGTGGGAGCGTTTCATCGCGCCCATCCCCCCGGAAGAGCGGCACGAGATGATGCATGCCTATCACCGCCGCCTGACGAGCGATGACAAGGCGACCCGTATCGCCGCGGCGCTTGCCTGGAGCCTGTGGGAAGGCGAGACGATCACGTTGCTGCCGGAGCCCTCGACGAGCGACAAGTTCGGCGAGGACGAGTTCGCCCACGCCTTTGCCCGCATCGAGAACCACTTCTTCGTCAATGCCGGCTGGCTGGACGAGGGGCAGCTCCTGCGCGATGCGCACAAGCTGCAGGGCATTCCCGGCCTCATCGTGCACGGGCGCTACGACATGCCGTGCCCGGCAAAACAGGCCTGGGCCCTGCACAAGGCGTGGCCTGAGGCGGAATTCTACCTCGTCGAGGGGGCGGGGCACGCCTATTCCGAGCCGGGCATTCTCGACCGGCTGATCTACGCAACGGACAAGTTCGCGGGGAAAGTTTGAGAGACTGCCCCTCACCCCAACCCTCTGCCCGCATGCGGGGAGAGGGGGCCTGTCGAATGCAGGGTTCGGGTTCGAGATTTTCGGCGCGGCATATTCCTTCTCCTCGCCTGCGGGGAGAGGGTGGCGGCAGCCGGATGAGGGGCGGATTGAAGTGTTCAATGAGTTCCCAGGGAGGGAACAGATGAAAAAAGACCGTATCTACCTTTTCGACACCACGCTGCGTGATGGCCAGCAGACGCCCGGCATCGACTTTTCCGTCGAGGACAAGATCGCCATTGCCGGCATGCTGGACGCGTTCGGCCTGGACTATGTCGAGGGCGGCTATCCCGGGGCCAACCCGACGGATACGGCTTTCTTCTCGAAGAAGCGCACCGGCCGCGCGAAATTCGTCGCCTTCGGCATGACGAAACGCGCCGGCATTTCCGCCTCCAACGATCCTGGCCTTGCCGCGCTTCTCGACTCGAAGAGCGACGCGATCTGTCTTGTCGCCAAGAGCTGGGACTATCATGTGCGCGTGGCGCTCGGCTGTTCCAACGAGGAGAACCTCGAGAGCATTGCCGAATCGGTCAAGGCCGTCGCCGCCTCCGGTCGCGAAGCCATGGTCGACTGCGAGCATTTCTTCGACGGCTACAAGGCCAATCCGGCCTATGCGCTGGCCTGTGCCGCCACGGCCTATGCCTCCGGCGCCCGCTGGGTGGTGCTGTGCGACACCAATGGCGGCACGCAGCCGTCGGAGGTGCAGGCGATCGTCCGGGCGGTGATCGCCGCCGGTGTGCCCGGCGACAATCTCGGCATCCACGCCCACAACGACACGGGGCAGGCCGTTGCCAATTCGCTTGCCGCCGTCGAAGCCGGCGTGCGCCAGATCCAGGGTACGCTGAACGGCATCGGCGAGCGCTGCGGCAATGCCAATCTGGTGACGCTCATCCCGACGCTGGCGCTGAAGGAGACCTATGCGACGCGCTTTTCGATCGGCATCGACACGGAGGACCTGACGGGCCTCACCAAGCTTGCCCATACCTTCGACGAATTGCTGAACCGTTCGCCGGACCATCAGGCGCCCTATGTCGGGGCTTCCGCCTTCGCCACCAAGGCCGGCATCCATGCCTCGGCGCTCCTGAAAGACCCGCGCACCTACGAACATGTGACGCCGGAAAGCGTCGGCAACCTGCGCAAGGTCATGGTGTCCGACCAGGGCGGCAAGGCGAACTTCATCAATGCGCTCAAGCTGCGCGGCATCACCGTGGGCAAGGATGACCCGAAGCTCGATCGTCTCATCCAGATCGTCAAGGAACGCGAGGCGACCGGGTATGCCTATGAGGGCGCGGATGCGAGCTTCGCGCTGCTGGCCTACCGCACGCTCGGCACGGTGCCGGAGTTTTTCCACGTCGAAAGCTTCCGCGTGATGGTGGAGCGCCGCTACGACGCCAACGGCCAGCTCAAGACCGTCTCGGAGGCCGTGGTGCGCGTCGTCGTTGATGGCGAGACGATGATGTCCGTTGCCGAAGGTCACGGCCCGGTCAACGCGCTCGATCTCGCGCTGCGCAAGGACCTTGGCAAGTATCAGGCCGAGATCGCCGACCTGGAGCTGGCGGATTACAAGGTGCGTATCCTCAACGGCGGCACCGAGGCCATCACCCGCGTCCTGATCGAATCCACCGATGCCAGCGGCGCGCGCTGGTGGACGGTCGGGGTTTCCGACAACATCATCGACGCGTCCTTCCAGGCCTTGATGGATTCCATCATCTACAAGCTCCTGAAGAACCGCGGGGAGGCGGGGCGGGTGGCCGCGGAGTAGCGGGGCGAGGTTCAGCGCCGCTCATCGTCCCTTCACCGGAATGAATTGGTGCATAACCTTCCTTTGGAGTATCCCGTCGAAAAATCCATGAAATGACGGGATACCACGCCATGGCCGACGCTAAATCCACCAGCGGCCCCGAAACCGGCGATTCGCCGCGCGGTTTCGCCTTCGCCTTGACGGCCTACGTGTTCTGGGGGTTCCTGCCCTTCTTCATGAAGGCCGTCGCCCACATTCCCGCTGCCGAGGTGGTGGCGCACCGCATCGTTTGGTCGGTGCCGCTCGCCGGGCTGGTGCTGATCTGGCTCGGCCGCACCGCCGATATCAAGGTGGCGTTGCGCTCGCCGCGCATGCTCGCCATGGCGACGCTGACGGCGGTGCTGATCACCATCAACTGGGGCATCTACGTCTGGGCCATCGGCGCCGGCCGGGCCATCGAGACGGCCCTCGGTTATTACATCAACCCACTTTTCTCGATCTTCCTCGGCGCCGTCCTCCTGAAGGAAAAACTCGACCGGACGCAGATTCTGGCGATCGGGCTTGCGGCCTTGGCGGTGGGGATCCTTGCCTTCGACGCCGGCGGGCTGCCGTGGGTGTCCATCAGCCTCTGCATCTCCTGGGGCTTCTATGCCTTCTTCCGCAAGACGCTGCCGATCGGTCCGAATCAGGGTTTCTTCCTGGAGGTTCTGCTGTTGAGCGTGCCGGCGCTCGGCTATATTTTCTGGCTCGAATCCTCGGGGCAGGGCCATTTCGGTGATACCGGTGCCGCCGATGTTCTCTGGCTGCTCGCCTGCGGCGTCGTCACTGCCATCCCGCTGATGATCTATGCCAATGGCGCCAAGCTGCTGCGTCTGTCCACCATCGGTATCATGCAGTACATCGCGCCGACGATGATCTTCTTCATCGCCGTCTTCGCCTTCAACGAACCTTTCGGCACGACGAAGCTCATCGCCTTCGCCTTCATCTGGGCCGCGCTTCTCCTCTATTCCAGCTCCATGCTACGGACGGCGCGGGCAAAGCGTCTTGCGGCCATGGAGCTCAAACCGGCGGAATAGACGATGGCCGTTTTGCAGACGGCGCGTCTGACGCTCAGCCCTTGCCGGCCAGGCGACCGCGCGGACTTCATCGATCTGGAGCGTGATCCGGAGGTGATGCGCTTTCTGAACGGGGGATATGCCGTCGATCGGGAGACGGTCGCGCCGAACGCGACCTTTCTGATGCCGACCGGCACGGAGCCCTATGTCTGGACAGCCCGTCGGACGGCCGATGGTGTCTTTGTCGGCTGGTTCTGCCTCTGGCCGGAAAGCGAGACGCTGGCTGAACTCGGCTATCGCCTGCATCGCGTGAACTGGGGCCAGGGGCTGGCCGCAGAGGGGGCGGCAGCTCTCGTCGACTGGGGTTTTGAAACCGCCGGATACGAAAAGATCGTGGCGACGACGATGACCGTGAACCAGGCTTCGCGCCGCGTCATGGAAAAGATCGGCATGAGGCATGCGCGGACGGTTTCTGGCGATTTTCCCGATCCGGTCGCGGGCAGCGAGCACGGCGAAGTGTGGTACGAACTCGACCGCCCTTAAGGCGGGCTTCCGTTTCTCTTGAGAAGATCAGAGCCGGGCGATGATGTCGGCTTCGCCTTCGCGGTCGACCTGGCCGGCCCAATGGTCGACGAGCGCCGCGACGATCTCTTCCGGTTCGTCGATCACCATCGGCTGCACGAGATGGGCCGTGTGGATGAAGCCTTCGTCCGCCATGTGGCGGATGAGCTTGAGCATCGGGTCCCAGAAGCCGCCGATATTGGCGAAGACCATCGGCTTGCGGTGGCGGCCGAGTTGTGCCCAGGTCATCACCTCGACGA
The DNA here is from genome assembly GCF_028534175.1 of Shinella sp. HY16. Classification (NCBI taxonomy): domain Bacteria; kingdom Pseudomonadati; phylum Pseudomonadota; class Alphaproteobacteria; order Hyphomicrobiales; family Rhizobiaceae; genus Shinella; species Shinella sp. HY16. The sequence goes on from NZ_JAHYXL010000001.1 coordinate 1,124,321, forward strand.
TCTCCTCCAGCGTGCCGATGCCGCCCGGCAGCGCCACGAAAGCGTCGGCGCGCTCGAACATCTTGTGTTTGCGCTCGTGCATGTCGGGCGTGATGATCAGCTCGGAGAGCTGGCCGAGCGAATGGCGGGTGGCCTCCATATCCATGAGAAACTGCGGTATGATGCCGGTGACGCGGCCGCCATGCGAGAGCACGCCGCTGGCCACCGCCCCCATGATGCCTTTCGTGCCGCCGCCATAGACGAGGCGGAGATGGTTTTCGGCCATCGCCTTGCCGAGGCGTCGCCCGGCGGAGACATAGGTGGTTTCGCGGCCCGGCTGGGAGCCGCAGTAAACGCAGACGGATCGAATCGGCAGGGTTTGTTCGCTCATGACGGGATTCAGCCACCCGGCTGGCAGCCCGTCAAGGATAATGACGAAAAAGCGCGGGGCGGCGGCTCCGGAACGTCCCGGGAACCTTGTGCAAAACATTGGGAATCGATAGCAATTTCAGGAGGGGACCCCCGGGAAACCGGGACAGAGAGAGAGTTGATGATGAAGAACAAGACCGGTCTGGTGGCCTTGATCGTGCTGGCGGCGGCAACGCTGCTCATGGTTTTCTTCGTGCTGCCCAACATGAACAAGGACAAGCCGGCTGAAACCCCGGTCGCGAGCCTTACCAATACGACGACGCAAGGCGGCGGCGAGACCACGACGGCCGAGGGCAAGCAGGCCCGTCCGACGACGGGAACCGGCGAGGCAGCGACGGGTGGAGAAGCGACCGGCACGGGCTCTGCTGCCGGAAGCGAGAAGCCGGCCGATGCGACGACAGGCGAGGCTGCGACCGCGACCCAGGAGGTCGCCAAGGCGGAAACGACGCCGGCCGATCCGGCCGCCGGCTGGGTCACGCCTGCCTTCGATCTCCTGCGCGTCGAGCCCGATGGTTCGACGGTGATCGCCGGCCGCGGCCAGCCGAACACCAAGCTGGAGATCAAGAATGGCGAGACCGTCGTCGCGACGGCCGATATCGGCCCGTCCGGCGATTTCGCGGCCGTCTTCGATCAGCCGCTCTCGGCCGGCGACTATCAGCTCACCCTGAACACCAAGGACGACAAGGGCGTCTCGAAGACCTCGGACGAGGTGGCGACCGTCTCCGTGCCGAAGGATGCCGGCGGCGAGCTCCTAGCCATGGTCTCCAAGCCCGGCGAGGCGAGCCGCCTGATCACGGTGCCGGACACCGCGGACAAGGCTGCCGCTACCGCGGAAAAGACCATCGACCAGCCAGCCGGCGAAACCGCCGCTGCCACCGATGCGGGCGCAGCCGGCACCGCGGGCGAACAGCCTGCCGGGACGGAAACGGCCGGGACGAGCGGCGGCAATGCGGCAGCCACGGGCGAAACCGCCACGGCCGCTGCGACGGAGACGGCGGGTGCAGCCGGCAGCGCGGCGACGGAAACGGCAGCCAAGCCCCAGGCCCGTGTTTCGGCCGTCGAGCTGGAAGGCGAGCGCATGTTCATTGCCGGCACGGCCAAGCCGGGCGCGCTTGTGCGTATCTATGCCGACGACACGCTCGTCGGCGAGGCGAAGGCGGATGATCAGGGCCGCTACGTGGCCGATGGCAAGATCGACCTGTCGGTCGGCCGCCACACCGTCCGCGCCGACGTGATGAGCCCGGATGGCAGCAAGGTCGAATTCCGCGCTTCCGTTCCGTTCGATCGGCCGGAAGGCGAACAGGTCGCCGTTGTCGCGCAGGAGAATGCCACCGGCGATACCGCCCCGGCGCTCGGCCTCATCGGCGGCGGCACGTTCGACAAGCTGCGCACCGAGGCCGACAAGGCGCTGGCGCTGCTCAAGGGCCTCTATGCCGATGGCCGCCTGCCGACCGTCGAGGAGCTGGCGGCTGCCCGGTCCGCGACGGAGATCGCGCTGAAGTCGCTATCGGAGTTCAAGCCCGGCCCGGAAGAGGGCGATGCGGCCCGCGACATGGCCGCCAAGGCCTCGGCCGCTGCGGCCACGGCGCTCGCCCGCCTCCAGGCCCTGCCGAAGGACGCTGCCGCTGTCGGCGGTGCTCTCGGCTCGATCGAGACGGCCGTTGCCGATGCGCTGGCTCCGGCCATCGAGAAGGCGGAGGCCGTGGTCGGCGCGGCGTCGGCCGCGGCGGACAGCTCCATCGAAGCGCTGGCCGGCCAGGCGACGGCGCTCCAGCAGCAGTTCGTTGCGCTGTTCTCCGACGGCCGAAATGCGACGTCGGCGGAAATCCAGACCGCCCGCACCGCGCTTGAAGCCGCCCTCAAGGGCATCACCGGCTTCACGCCCCCGGCGGGCACGGCCGCGGATGTGACGGCGGCCATCGAAAAGCTGAAGGGCTGGGCCTCGACCGCGCTCGACCGCTTCGCCGCGGTTCCGGCCGGCGCCGGCAAGGAGGCCTATCAGCAGGCGCTTGTGGCGCTGGAAGGCATGCCCTCGCTGACGGCCGCCGCCAACGCCGTTGCGTCGGGCAGCGAAGCGGTGGGCGGTGCGCCGGTTGCCGACGCTGCGAGCCCGGCGGAGGAAACCACGACGGCCGGCGGTACCGCGGCTGCGACCGGCAGCGAGAGCGGCACCGCCACCTCGGGCGAAGCCGCCGCAACGGGCGGCGGACAGGCGGTTGCCGAGGAGCCGGAAACGGTCGAGCAGGCGCCGCTGCAGCAGAGCAAGACCTCGGTCATCATCCGCCGCGGCGACACGCTCTGGCAGATCTCCCGCCGCATCTACGGCAAGGGCGTGCGCTACACGACGATCTACCTCGCCAACGAGGACCAGATCACCGATCCGGACCGCATCATCCCCGGCCAGGTCTTCGGCGTGCCGGACAAGACGGTGGAAAGCGATGCGGAGGCGGAAGAGCTGCACCGCAAGCGCGTTCGCGGCAATTGATCCCTCGCAGGTCCGGCAAGGCGGAGTTTGCCTGACTTGCACAAGGACAATTTCCCGCCGGCCGTTGCGAAGCGGCCGGCAAGGACCTATCTCCCCGATGCGGCGCCCCTACCGGGCGCCGCATTTTCATTCGGCAAGTCCGGCAAGAAACGAAGACCGGGGCGTGACGGCGACCCGGCGGAGGCCAGCGTGGCGAGAACGACGAAAAAGACGGTTTCGGCCGACAGCAGCAATCCCCTCCACACGCTGGTGAACCTCTGGCCCTATATGTGGCCTTCCGACCGGCCCGACCTGAAGATGCGCGTCGTCTGGGCGTCGGTCTTCCTGCTCGCCTCGAAAATCGTGCTGCTGCTGGTGCCCTATTTCTTCAAGTGGGCAACGGATGCGCTGAACGGCAAGGCGGATGCCGTCTCGCTTCTGCCGACCTTCCTGCTTGGCGCCGTCATGCTGGTGCTTGCCTACAACGGTGCGCGCATCCTGCAGGCCGGCCTCAACCAGCTGCGCGACGCGCTGTTTGCCAGCGTCGGGCAATATGCCGTGCGCCAGCTCGCCTACCGCACCTTCGTGCACCTGCACCGCCTGTCGCTGCGCTTCCATCTGGAGCGGCGCACCGGCGGCCTGTCGCGTGTCATCGAGCGCGGCACCAAGGGCATCGAGACGATCGTGCGCTTCACGATCCTCAACAGCGTGCCGACCTTCATCGAGTTCCTGCTCACCGCCGCCATCTTCTGGTGGGGTTACGGGCTGCAGTATCTTCTCGTCACGGCCGTCACTGTCTGTCTCTACATCTGGTTCACGGTGCGTGCGAGCGACTGGCGCATCTCGATCCGCCGCTCGATGAACGACAGCGACACCGAAGCCAACACCAAGGCGATCGACTCGCTGCTCAACTTCGAGACGGTCAAGTATTTCGGCAACGAGGAGATGGAGGCGCGCCGCTTCGACCAGTCCATGGCGCGCTACGAGAAGGCGGCGACCCAGGTCTGGACCTCGCTCGGCTGGCTCAATTTCGGCCAGGCGCTGATCTTCGGTGTCGGCATGGCGGTCATGATGGCGATGTCGGCGCTTGCCGTGCAGCGCGGCGAGCAGACGGTCGGCGATTTCGTCTTCATCAACGCCATGCTGATCCAGCTCGCCATCCCGCTCAACTTCATCGGCTTCGTCTACCGCGAAATCCGCCAGGGCCTGACGGATATCGAACAGATGTTCGATCTGCTCGAAGTGGAGGAAGAGGTACAGGACAAGCCCGGTGCCAAGGACCTCATCATCGCCGATGGCGCGATCTCCTTCAGGGACGTGCATTTTTCCTATGATCCGGCGCGGCCGATCCTCAAGGGCGTCTCCTTCGATGTTCCCGCCGGCAAGACCGTCGCCGTCGTCGGCCCGTCCGGAGCAGGGAAGTCGACGCTCTCGCGGCTGCTCTATCGTTTCTACGACGTGCAGGAGGGCGCGATCACCATCGACGGGCAGGATGTGCGCGATGTCACGCAGAAGAGCCTGCGCTCGGTGATCGGCATGGTGCCGCAGGATACCGTGCTCTTTAATGACACGATCGCTTACAACATCCGCTACGGCCGACCTGGCGCCAGCGACGAGGAGGTCACCGCCGCCGCTGAGGCGGCGCAGATCGGCCCCTTCATCCGCCACTTGCCGGAAGGCTTCAAGGCGATGGTCGGTGAGCGTGGCCTGAAACTCTCCGGTGGCGAGAAGCAGCGCGTCGCCATCGCCCGCACCATCCTGAAGAGCCCGCCGATCCTCATTCTCGACGAGGCGACCTCGGCGCTCGACACCCGCACGGAGCAGGAAATCCAGGCGGCACTCGACGTCGTCTCGAAGAACCGTACCACGCTCGTCATCGCACACCGCCTCTCCACCGTCATCGCGGCGGACGAAATCATCGTGCTGAAGGACGGCGGCATTGCCGAGCGCGGCACGCATGGCGAATTGATGCAGCGCGACGACGGCCTCTACGCCTCCATGTGGAACCGCCAGCGCGAGGCCGTGCAGGCCGAGGAGCGCCTAAAGCAGGTGCGCGAAAGCGACGAACTTGGTATTATCGTGCGCGGTGCGCCCGCCGCGGAGTGATCACGCTCCCGGCGCGGCGAAGAGGATCAGGTTGCCGTCCGGATCGAGGAGGATGAAGGTCCGCGCCCCCCAAGGCTCCGTCCGGAGCGTTTTGTGGAACGCGACGCCGGCCGCCTGATAGCCGAGGAAAAGCGCCTTGATCTCCGCCGCGCTGTCGAGCGTGATCGAGGCCGAAAGCAGTTCTTCCCGTTGGCGGATGTCTCCGACGAAGACGGGCTCGTGCACCAGTCGCAGGCAGAGCCGTGCCCGGTCACGCACAACGACCCCGTAGAATGGCGGGTCGCCATAGGCGAAATCGACGGCAAAGCCGAGTTTTTCCGTGAAGAAGGCGAGGGAGGCGACGAAATCGGCGACGTAGAGGATCGGCTCCGCTCCGCTGAGGATCGGGCCTTGCTGCATGCTTTCGGTCGTGCTGTTCATGATGGGGGCTCCTGTTCTGAGCGCCTGCCAGTCCGCAAACCCGTTCTGACGGGCGACGAGCGCCTGCGCATCGGCAAGCGAGAATGCGGCGTCGAGCACCTCCCGATCGGTCAGATCCCGGAAAGCGGGCAGACCGGCACGGATGATCGCCGCCACCGGATGGTGTCGTTCACGATGCCAGCGCAGGAACTGCTTGGCCTGCTTGCGGAGGTTTTCGATGTTCGGCATGGGCGCTGCTACGGTTTCGGTCGTAGGTGGGCATTGCCCCTTCGGCTCCCGCCGATGCGCCCTACAGCAACACGGAAAGTGTGCCCGCACCGCCCGGCGTTTGTCAACCGCAGGGCGGGAAAGCACGGTATCGGACGGCTGAGAACCGCACTTGCACCTGGTGGGGCGGGCGCCGGAGAGGGCCGTGCGCCTGGGGGCTAATCGCCACGCCGCATTGCCCCCACCGCCATTTCACGCTAGGTCGATGGCGTGAAATCATCAGGAGATGTCGGAAGATGAGTTTGGTCGATACGATACGCAGCACCCTGGTGCCGATTCATCGGGAGGGCTGGAAGTTCGTGGCCGGCTTCTTCGTCGCCTCGCTGCTCCTCGGCGCAGCCTGGGAACCGCTGATGTGGATCGGTTTCGTGCTCACGGCCTGGTGCGCCTACTTCTTCCGCGATCCCGAGCGCCTGACGCCGCAGGATGACGACCTTGTGATCAGCCCGGCCGATGGCCGCGTCTCGGCCGTCGCCATGGTGACGCCGCCGGCCGAACTGGAACTCGGTGACCAGCCGATGATGCGCATCTCGGTCTTCATGAACGTCTTCAATTGCCATGTGAACCGCGCGCCGATGCGTGGCCGCGTCACGCGCGTCGCCTATCGTGCGGGAAAATTCCTCAATGCCGATCTCGACAAGGCGAGCCAGGAGAACGAGCGCAACGGCCTCGTCATCGAGAGCGCGCACGGGCCGATCGGCGTCGTGCAGATCGCCGGCCTCGTCGCCCGCCGCATCCTGTGCTGGACCAACATGAACGACAGCCTGGAGGCCGGCGAACGCTTCGGCCTCATCCGCTTCGGCTCGCGCCTCGACGTCTTCCTTCCGGCAGGCGTGCAGCCGCGCGTCAGCGTTGGTCAGACGGCGATCGCCGGTGAGACGGTGCTGGCAGAATTCGGCTCGGCCAAGGGGCCGGTCATCAGCCGTCGCGGCTGAGGAAACGAGAAGAGAGGCAACAGGCAGTCGCCAACAGGGTTTCGCAACATCGACCCTTTCTGCCTGCCGCCCGAAAACAGCAAAGCGAAAAGCGATGGACACACCCTTTCCGCCCTATGAGCCGAATGGACCGAACGACGAAGCGCGCGGTCCGCGCCTGCGGGAAATCCCGCTGCGCATCATCATCCCGAACCTCATCACGGTGCTTGCCATCTGTGCGGGTCTCACCGGTATCAGGCTCGCCTTCGAAAACCGGTACGAGCTCGCCGTCGGCATGGTGCTGCTCGCCGCCTTCCTCGATGGCATCGATGGGCGTATCGCGCGCCTCCTGAAGGCCACCTCGAAGTTCGGCGGCCAGATGGATTCGCTCGCCGACATCGTCAATTTCGGCGTGGCGCCGGCACTCGTGCTCTACGTCTTCATCCTCGACCAGGCGCGCTCCTTCGGTTGGATCGCGGCGCTGATCTATGCTATCGCCGCCGGCCTCAGGCTGGCGCGTTTCAACGTCATGGCCGAGCGTGAGACCAAGGCGAAGTGGCAATCGGAATATTTTGTCGGGGTGCCGGCACCGGCCGGCGCCATGCTGGTGCTGTTGCCGGTCTATCTCGGTTTCCTTGGTCTCGCGCCGAGCCCGCTCTTTGCCTATCTCGCGTCCGGCTACACCGTGCTGATCGGCTTCCTGCTGGTCAGCCGCCTGCCGGTCTGGTCCGGCAAGTCGGAAGGCAGCCGCATCCGTCGTGACCTCGTGCTGCCGGGCATTCTGCTCGTCGTGCTCTATGTCGCAACGCTGATGAGCTTCACCTGGGAAACCATGGTGGTGACGGTCGTCGCCTATCTGGCGACCCTGCCGTTCGGCGCCCGCTCCTGGCAGCGTAAATATGGCGGCTGGACGGCGCCAGTGACACCGGGGGCCAGCGAGTTCCCCGAGGATCCCGACGGGCAGTAGCAACGCCCATCACATCCATGTGAATTTTCAGAAAGCCCTGTCCACATGCTGTGGGCAGGGCTTGATTTTTTATTGCAGGTCGATTAACTAGCAATCAAATAGATAGTAAGCTAATTGTATTTGGACTACTGAGATGAACACACCCGATCCGCGCGAGCGTATCCTAGACGACCTTTCCCGCGTGCAGCGCAAGATGCGCGCCTTGTTCGACGCCCGTGTGAAGGAGCGGGGGCTGACGCTGCCCCGCGCCCGCGCACTTCTGATCCTCGGCCGTGGCGTTAATCTCAACCAGCGTGAGCTCGCCGACGAACTCGACATCGAGACGCCGACGCTCGTGCGCCTGCTCGACGGCATGGAGAAGCAGGGTTTCATCCAGCGCCAGTCGGTGGAGGGCGACCGCCGCGCCAAGCAGATCGCCATGACGCCGCGCGGCGCCAAGGTCGCCGGAGAGGTGCTGGAGCTCGCCCGCTCGCTGCGCGCCGACGTGCTGAAGAGTATTTCGGCGCAGGACATGTCGACCACCGTCAAGGTGTTCGCCGCCATGTCCGACAATATCGCGCAGAGCTGTCGGGAGTGCGTCGAGGCATGAGCGCCGTTCCCGCTGCCGACGGGCGCGGAGGGGAGGGCGAGCCGCCGCGATCCGGGGCGCAGGAGCCGGCCGAGGAAAAACCCGCCGCCCCGCCACCGCCGCCGCCCATGGCGCCGCCAAGGGCTGCCGCCTACATGATCGCCTCCACCCTGCTCGCCATGACGCAGGGCTTCGGCCTGAACCTCGTCGCCGCCAACATCCCGCAGCTCCAGGGCCCATTCGGCGCCACCGCTGCCGAGGCGACCTGGCTGATGGCCGCCTACATGGCGCCGAACGCCTCGCTCTCGCTGGCGCTCATCAAGATCCGCAACCAGTTTGGCCTGCGCCCCTTCGCCGAACTCGGCATCGCCGCCTTTCTCCTTGTATCAGTGGCGCATATCTTCATCACGGACCTGCAGTCCGCCCTCGTGCTGCGCTTCTTCGCCGGCATCGCGGCGGCACCGCTTTCCTCGCTCGGCTTCCTCTACATGCTGGAGGCCTTCAGCCCGGCGCGCAAGCTGACGATCGGCATCTCGCTCGCGCTGACCAATATCGGTCTTGCCGCCCCGCTCACCCGGTTCATCTCGCCGGCGCTCATCGATCTCGGCGGTGTGCGGGCGCTGCTGCATTTCGAGCTGGCGCTTGCCATGCTCTCCTTTGCAGCGATCTATCTCCTGCCGCTGGCGCCGCCACCGCGGGCAAAGGTCATCGAGAAGCTCGATATCGTCAGCTACCTGTTCATCGCCGTCGGTTTCGGCTCGGGTGCCGTCGTGCTGGTGCTCGGCCGGCAATATTGGTGGCTGGAGGCCCCTTGGATCGGCACGCTGCTCGTTGTCATGGTCGGCGCGCTCACCATCGCCGCCGTCATCGAGCTTAACCGTGAAAGGCCGTTGATCGACCTGCGCTGGCTGTTCAGTCGCGAGATGCTGCACTTTGCCGCCGTGCTGGTGCTGTTCCGGCTGATGCTGGCCGAACAGACCGCCGTCGCCGGCAATTTCTTCCAGATCACCGGTCTGCAGAACGATCAGCTGGCCGGGCTCTACGGCATGGTGGCGCTCGCCACCGCCGCGGGCGGCCTTCTCTGTGCGGCCATCCTGAAGCCCGGCCGGGAGCCGGGTATCCACATGGTGGCGCTGCTTTTGATCGGCGTCGGCGCCTTTCTCGACAGCCGGGCGACGAACCTGACGCGGCCGGAGCAGATGTATGTCAGCCAGGCGATGATCGCCGCCGGCGGCAGCCTGTTCCTGCCGCCGGCCATTGCTTCCGGTTTCACGCTGGCGCTGCGCAAGGGGCCGCAATACATCCTCAGCTTCATCGTCGTCTTCCTGGTCACGCAGAGCCTCGGCGGCCTTGCCGGCTCGGCGCTGTTCGGCTCCTTCATCACGCTGCGCGAGAAGTTCCACTCGAACATCCTCGCCGAGGCGATGACGCTTGCCGATCCGCTCGTTGCCGGCCGCGTGGCGCAGCTTTCCGCCGCCTATGGCCGCACGATCATCGATCCGGCCGTGCTGAAGGCAGAGGGCGTCGCGCTGCTCGGCCAGCAGGTGACGCGGGAGGCCAATGTGCTCGCCCACAACGATGCCTTCCTCGTCATCGCGCTGCTTGCCGTCGGCGCCGCCGCGGCGCTCGCCATCCACATGCTCTACATCCGTATCAGAGAGGCCAGCGCTCGCAATGGCGAGCCGGCGGCCGTTGAAGGTTGACCGAAATGAAGACTTACATCCGCAATACCGCCACGGCGCTCGCCCTCGTCCTCGGCGTGACCGGCATCGGCGCAGTGCTCTACGCCTGGCAGCTGCCGCCCTTTGCCAGCGACGTCCAGACGACGGACAATGCCTATGTGCGCGGCTACGTGACGCTGATCAGCCCGCAGCTCGCCGGCTACGTCACCGAGGTGTCCGTGAAGGACTACGAGACGGTCAAGGCCGGCGCGGTGCTCGCCCGGCTCGACGACCGTATCTTCCGCCAGAAGGTCGAGCAGGCCAATGCCACGCTCGCCAGCCAGAAGGCGGCGCTCGCCAATTCCGAGCAGCAGGAGAACGCCGCCAAGGCGCGCATCGGCGCCAGCGAGGCGGCGCTCGACAGCGCGACCTACGCCAAGCGCCGGGCGGAGGAGAACTGGAACCGCATCGAGGAGCTGTCGAACAAGGGCATCGCCACCCAGAGCGATCGCGAGCAGAGCCGCACCACGCTCGACCAGGCGGAAGCCTCCATTGCGCAGGCGCAGGCGAATCTTGAAGTCTCCCGGCAGGACCTGCAGACGATCATCGTCGGCCGTGATTCCTTGCGCGCCGCGGTGGCGGGTGCGGAGGCCTCGGTGGAGCTCGCCAGGATCGATCTTTCCAACACGGTCATCACCGCCCCGCGTGACGGTGCCGTGGGCGAGGTGGGCGTCAAGCTCGGCCAGTATGTCGCCGCCGGCACACAGCTGATGGCCGTCGTGCCGCATGACACCTGGGTCATCGCCAACTTCAAGGAAACCCAGCTCGCCTATATCCAGCCCGGCCAGAAGGTCGAGGTCAGCGTCGATGCGCTGAAGCACGCGACGCTGACCGGCCATGTCGAGCGCTTCTCGCCTGCCGCCGGCTCGGAGTTCAGCGTGATCAAGCCCGACAACGCCACCGGCAATTTTACAAAGATCGCCCAACGCGTGCCCGTGCGCATCAGCATCGACCAGGGGCAGGACATGGCGAAGCGACTCGCACCGGGGCTTTCGGTGGTGGTGAAGACGGTGGTGGGGGAGTAGGAAACTTCGGCGCGTACTGCCGGGTTCTGCTGTGACTGCCCCTCACCCTAACCCTCTCCCCGTAAACGGGGAGAGGGGACTTGCCCCGCAAAGGGGCATTGTCTGAGGAAACGGTGCGGCATATCCCTTCTCCCCGCTTGCGGGGAGAAGGTGGCCGACAGGCCGGATGAGGGGCAACTTCCTGGGATCACTCCGGCAGGCGATAATCCAGCAGCCGCCCCTGGCGCATGTCGAAGAGCTTGCCCGTCTCCGCAAAATCCGGCGCCACCAGCGACAGGATGACCTTGGCGACCTCCGAGGGATGCTGCAGGGTCGAAGGGTCCTCGCCGGGGATGGCCTGTGCGCGCATGGCGGTGCGGGTGGCGCCGGGGTCGAGCGAGGTGATGCGCAGGGCGGTGCGCTGCGTCTCGCCGGCCCAGGTGCGCGCCAGCGCCTCCACAGCGGCCTTGGAGGCCGAGTAGGGGCCCCAGAAGGGCTTGCATTTGTGTGCGGCGCTGGACGAGAGGATGACGGCGCGGCCGGCATCCGATTTCAGGAGCAGCGGCTCAAGCGAGCGGATCAGCCGCCAGGTGGCGGTGACGTTGATCGCCATCACCTTGTCGAACACCTTCGCTTCGATATGGCCGATCGGCGAGATCGTGCCGAGCACGCCGGCGTTCGCGACGAGAATGTCCAGCTTGCCCCAGCGCTCGAAGATCGAGCCGCCGAGCTTGTCGATCGCCGGCATGTCGGCGAGGTCGAAGGGCACCAGCGTTGCCGCGCCGCCGGCGGCCTTGATGGCATCGTCCAGTTCTTCGAGGCCACCGATCGTTCGGGCGCAGGCGATGACATGCGCGCCGGCCTTTGCGAGTTCGAGGGCGGTGAAATAGCCGATACCGCGCGACGCGCCGGTGACCAGCGCGAGGCGGCCTTTCAGGTCGATGCTCATACTATCTTCGATTATCCGTTGCTTGCCATTACCGAGACCTTCCGTCCCATCGTCTCGCCTTCCTTGTCAAGGAGGCGCGTCGGATAGTCGCCGGTGAAGTAATGGTCGGTGAACTGCGGGCGGGCCGGGTTGCGGTCCTCGCCGCCGACGGCGCGGTAGAGCCCGTCGATGGAGAGGAACTCCAGCGAATCCGCCCCGATATACTTCGCCATCGCCTTGACGTCGTTGTACTGGTTGGCGAGCAGCTTGTCCCGGTCGGGCGTGTCGATGCCGTAGAAGTCGGGGTAGAAGATCATCGGGCTGGCGACGCGGATATGCACTTCCTTGGCGCCTGCATCGCGGATCATCTGCACGATCTTCAGCGACGTCGTGCCGCGCACGATCGAATCGTCGACGAGGATAACGCGCTTGCCGGCGATCATCGCGCGGTTGGCGGAATGCTTCAGCTTCACGCCGAAGGCACGGATCTGCTGTGTCGGCTCGATGAAGGTGCGGCCGACATAGTGGTTGCGGATGATGCCGTATTCGAACGGGATGCCGCTTTCCTGCGCGTAGCCGAGTGCCGCGGGCGTGCCGCCATCCGGGACGGGAACGACGACGTCGCCCTCGACCGGGTGTTCCTTGGCAAGGTTCATGCCCATGTTCTTGCGTGCGACATAGACCGAACGGCCACCGACGACGGAATCGGGGCGGGCGAAATAGACGTATTCGAAGAGGCAGAGGCGTTCCGGCTGCGGATTGCCCGATTTCTTCGCCTCGATGGTGATCGAGCCGTCCGGCTGGATTTCGCAGACGATGATCTCGCCGTTCTCGACGTCGCGGATGTACTTCGCGCCGATGATGTCGAGCGCGCAGGTTTCCGAGCAGAAGATCGGCTTGCCGTCGAGCTCGCCCATGACGAGCGGACGGATGCCCGTGGGGTCGCGCGCGGCGATCAGCTTGGTGCGGGTGATGCCGAGCATCGAGTAGCCGCCTTCCATCTGGCGGATCGCATCGATGAAGCGGTCGGTCGTGGAGGTGTAGCGCGAGCGGGCGATGAGGTGGAGCACCACTTCCGTGTCCGATGTCGACTGACAGATGGCGCCGCCCGCGATGATCTGCCGGCGCAGCGTCAGGCCGTTGGTGAAGTTGCCGTTATGGGCGACGGCGATGCCGCCGACTTCCAGTTCCGCAAAGAGCGGCTGCACATTGCGCAGCGCCACTTCTCCCGTCGTGGAGTAGCGCGTGTGGCCGATCGCCATGTTGCCGGGCAGCTTGGCGAGCGTTACCGGGTTCGTATAGTGGTCACCGACGAGGCCCATATGCTTTTCCGTATGGAACTGCTTGCCGTCGAAGGAGACGATACCGGCGGCTTCCTGGCCGCGGTGCTGGAGCGCGTGCAGGCCGAGCGCCGTCAGCGTTGCGGCTTCCGGATGACCGAGAATGCCGAAGACGCCGCACTCTTCGTGAAGCGTGTCGCCATCGAGATCGTCGTCGTGGCGGCCGGGGAACTGGAAGTCGCTCATTGCTGCAAGCCTTTGCTCGGGACCGTAAGAGGTTGCACGGGGTTCTGGGTCATTCGGCAAGGCCCATATGGGTATTGCCGAAAGCATTTGCCACCGAGGCCCGGAAGCGTCAGTGGCTGATGGTCTATTCTACCAAAAAATCGGGGAGCCTGCCTTCGCCATTTCTCGCGAGTATCAGCTCCCCTGATCGATTTATCCGTTTGTGGCGGGCGTCTCTTCGGCGGGCGCCTGGTTCGTGCCGCCGGAGGCGCCATCCGGATCCTCCGTGCCGCCTTCGGTGGGCGCGCCTTCGGCGGATTTGCCGCGCAGGCGGTCGAGGATCGTCGCGTCGGCATCTTCCGGCAGGAGCGCCACGAGGCGCGAGCCGAGATTGTCGAGCAGCGGCTTGGACTTTGCCGTGGTGACCCAGGACGGCTGCTGCTGCGGCGCGACCAGCCAGTTGAAGAACAGCATGGCGACGACGACGAGCAGGATGCCGCGCGCTGCACCGAACAGGAAGCCAAGCGTACGGTCCAGCGCGCCGATGCGGCTGTCGATGATGAAATCGGCCATGCGCATGGTGATGAAGGAGATCACGATGAGCGCGACGAGGAAGACGGCGGCGGCCGAGCCGACCATGGCGACCGTATCGCTCGTCGTGTAGTCCTTCGCATAGGGCACGAGGACCGGATAGAGGAAGTAGGCGGCTGCCGCGGCACCCACCCAGCTGGCGACGGAGAGCACCTCACGCGAAAAACCGCGCACCATCGCCAGTACGGCGGAAAACAGCGCGACGCCGATGACGATACCGTCGAGAATTGTGATGGGCATGTTCGTCCTACTCCAAACCCGAAATGTCGCCGGGCCCCGCCTCGTTCAAGCGGGGGCACCTTAGCGGAAGGCGTCTTCGCCGTCTCAGTTCGGCACGCCGGCGACCGATGTTTCCCACAGGCCATTGCCGTCTGCCGGAGGGCGTCAAACGTCCTCGTCTTCCCGCTTCAGGGCGCTCTTCGAACCGGCAATGCGCGCCACCAAATCCGGCAGGCTGTCGATCTCGCTCCAGCGGCCGCCATTGCCCTTGGGCAGATCGGCGGAACCGGCGGGCAGGACGGCCTGCGAAAAACCCAGCTTTTCCGCCTCCTTGAGGCGCTGGGCGGTGTGCGCCACCGGGCGGATTGCGCCCGACAGGCTGACTTCGCCGAAATAGACGCAATCGGCAGGAAGGGCAAGACCGGCAAGCGACGAAACGAGCGCCGAGGCGACCGCAAGGTCTGCAGCCGGTTCCGATATACGGTAGCCGCCCGCCACATTGAGGTAGACGTCGTGTTGACCGAGGCGCACGCCGCAATGGGCCTCCAGCACGGCGAGGATCATCGAAAGCCGCGCCGAATCCCAGCCGACGACCGCACGGCGCGGCGTGCCGAGCGAGGTGGGGGCGACGAGGGCCTGCACCTCGACCAGCACCGGCCGCGTGCCCTCCATGCCGGCAAAGACCGCCGCGCCCGGCGATTTCGCATTGCGCTCGCCGAGGAAGAGTTCGGACGGGTTTGAGACTTCGCGAAGGCCCTTGTCGGACATCTCGAAGACACCGATCTCGTCAGTCGGGCCGAAACGGTTCTTGACGGTGCGCAGGATGCGGTAGTGGTGGCCGCGGTCGCCTTCGAAATAGAGCACGGCGTCGACCATGTGCTCGACGACACGCGGGCCGGCGATCTGGCCTTCCTTGGTGACATGGCCGACGAGTACCATGGCGGCGCCTGTCTGCTTGGCGAAGCGGATCATCGCCTGCACGCCGGTGCGCACCTGCGTCACCGTCCCGGGCGCGGCCTCGGCGGTGTCGCTCCACAGGGTCTGGATCGAATCGATGATCACGAGATCGGGCCGCTTGCCTTCACCGACGGTGGCGAGGATGTCCTCGACATTGGTCTCGGCGGCGAGCAGCACGTCGGTCTCGGCGGCCTGCAGGCGCTGGGCGCGCAGGCGCACCTGCGCCACGGCCTCTTCGCCCGAGACATAGATGATGCGGTGGCCGCGGCGGGAGAGGGCGGCGGCGGCCTGCATAAGAAGGGTGGATTTGCCGATGCCGGGATCGCCGCCGATCAGCACGGCCGAGCCCCGCACGAAGCCGCCACCTGTGGCACGGTCGAGCTCGCCGATGCCGGTGTGGATGCGCGGGGCTTCCTCGATCTCGCCGGAGAGAGCGGTCAGCGCGACGGGGCGGCCCTTCTTCGGTACCTTGCCGGGGCCGGAGCCGATGCCGCCCATCGGATCTTCCTCGACGACGGTGTTCCACTCGCCGCAGCCCTCGCATTTCCCGACCCAGCGGGAATGGGCGGTGCCGCAGTTCTGGCAGACGAATTGGGTGCGGGCTTTCGCCATAAAATCTCGCTTTCCGGAATCGTTCCGGAAGTCCCTAGCACAAAAGGGGAACGTGTCCTATTTTTTCGCCGCTTCGTAGCGTCGTTCGTAACGCCTTCCGAGGCTGGTCAGGAGCTCGTAGTCGATCGTGCCGCCGGCGCGGGCCACATCCTCGATGGGCATATTGCGGCCGAAGAGCTCGATGAAGTCGCCGGGCCGGACGCTTCCCTCCGGCAGGTCCGTCACGTCGAAATGGGTGAGATCCATGGTGACGCGGCCGATCAGCGGTACCGCGCGGCCGTGCAGCACGCCGCCGGCACCCGGGACGTTCGTCTTGCGCAGCGGCACGCCTGAGCCGGAAAGGGCGCGCATGTAGCCATCCGCATAGCCGACCGCGGCGACGGCGATGCGCGTGTCGCGGGTGAAGACGGTGGTGGCGCCGTAGCTGACGCTTTCGCCGGTTTTCGCCTCGCGCACCTGGAGGATGCGGGCTTCGGCGGTGACGACGGGCTTCATCGGGTTCGGCGCGTCGTTGACGGCCGCGCCGCCATAGAGCGAGATGCCCGGGCGGGTGAGGGTGAAGTGATATTCTTCGCCGAGGAAGATGCCGGCCGAATTGGCCAGCGTCGCATCGATGCCGTCGAAGGCATCGACGGCGGTGCGGAACCGCTGGAGCTGCTGGCGGTTGAGCGGGTGGTTCGGATCATCCGCGCAGGCGAGATGGCTGAGCAGCATGATCGGCGAGAAGCTCGCCGGCCGCGCCACGTCGCCGGCAAGCGCCAGGGCATCTTCGACGCGCAGGCCGAGCCGGCTCATACCCGTGTCGACATGCAGCACGCAGGGGTGGTCGCTTCCGTCGGAGACCGCGGCCATGAAGACGGCGAGCTGTTCCTCCGAGGCAATGACCGGCACAAGGTCGAACTCGAAGAACAGCCGCTCGGAGCCGGCCCACATGCCGGACAGAACGTAGATGCGGGCATCCGGCAGCGTCGCGCGCAACGCAGCGCCTTCCGCCGGGGTGGCGACGAAGAAATCGCGCGCACCTGCCAGGTGAAAGGTCCTTGCCGCCGGTTCGAGGCCGATGCCGTAGGCGTCGGCCTTCAGCACCGCGGCGGTACGCGCTGCGCCGGAGCGCCGCGCCATGGCGCGCCAGTTGTCGGCAAGCGCAGAAAGATCGATCGTCAGGCGAGCATGGTCCTCGCCGGCGACGGGCAGGGTGGAGCGGGTGGGCGTGTGGTGCGTGCTCATTTCAGTGAGATACAGCCTGTGGACCATGGCGGCAATACGGCCGCCGGCTGCATTGCCGGTACGAAACGCGGCCTCTATGGTGCCGCGCCGAAAGGGAGAGACGATGCGGGCAGGAATGAGAACGGCCGTTGGGGCGATGGCCCTCGCTCTTTCGGGCGAGGCGGCGGTTGCGGAGAGCGTGCCGACGGATGCCGCGATGCGCGAGGCGCATGCGGTGCTGCTCGGCCTTGCCCAGGACGGTGCGGTGCCGGTGCGCGAGGCGGGCGCGGACATCTACTATTCCATCGTCGACAATCCCGAGGCGCCCCGGCTGGTGACCCGGCTGGAAGTCTCCGGAGCGCCCTGTCGTGCCCGCACGACCGCAGCCCTGCAGTTCCCGGAAAAGTGGGCGACGCTGACGCTCGGCCTGGTCGATCTCAGCCGCGTGACGGCGGTCACGGCCTATGCCTCTGCCGATGACATGATCGCGGAGGCAAAACCCATTCCGCTCGCCTCTCCCGACGTGGAGCAGATCGTTCTGACGGGCGAGGGGCTCTATTGTTCGAGCCGCATGGCGCTTTCAGGGGAGAGTGGGGCCTCTGACGGCACCTGCTCGGACAGGCTGGACCTGTCGATGATGGACGAGGAGCAAAAGGCGCGCGGCCGGCGGGCGCTCGCCATCGTGGGCGATTTCTGCAAGGCCCCGGCTTTCGGCAAGCGGTGAGCGGGCAAGAGGAGGATTGCCCCTCATCTGGCCTGGCGGCCCCCTTCTCCCCGCAAGCGGGGCGAAGGGGATGTGCGGCACCGGTTTCCCCAACCAATGATGGTTCGTGAGGCAAGTTCCCTCTCCTCGCTTGCGGGGAGAGGTCTAGGGTGAGGGGCGAACCCCGGCTCCCGTCAATGCTCGTACTGGGTGAACGACGGATCGGCGAGGTCGGTGAAGCGGGTGTATTCCGACTGGAAGGCCAGTTTCACCGTGCCGGTCGGTCCGTGGCGCTGCTTGGCGATGATGACGTCGGCGGTGCCCTTCACGGCCTCGAACTTCATCTTCCACTCTTCGTATTTCGGGTCGAACTCGTCGCGCGGCTCGAGGTTCTTCACGTAGTATTCCTCGCGGAACACGAAGAGCACCACGTCGGCGTCCTGTTCGATCGAGCCCGATTCGCGAAGGTCGGAAAGCTGCGGGCGCTTGTCCTCGCGGCTTTCCACCTGACGGGAGAGCTGGGAGAGCGCGATGATCGGCACGTTCAGCTCCTTGCCGAGCGCCTTGAGGCCGGTGGTGATCTGGGTGATTTCCTGCACGCGGTTGTCGCTGGATTTTCCCGAGCCGGTCATCAGCTGGATATAGTCCACCACGAGGCAATCGAGGCCGCGCTGGCGCTTGAGGCGGCGGGCGCGGGCGGAAAGCTGGGCGATCGAGATACCACCGGTCTGGTCGATATAGAGCGGCACCTTCTGCATCATCTGGCTGCAGGCGACCAGCTTTTCGAAATCGGCCTCGGAAATGTCACCGCGACGGATTTTTGACGAGGAAACTTCCGTCTGCTCGGAAATGATACGCGTTGCGAGCTGTTCGGACGACATTTCGAGCGAATAGAAGCCGACGACGCCGCCATTTTTCGCCTTGAAGGAACCGTCCGCCTGCACTTCCGGCTCGTAGGAGGCGGCGATGTTGTAGGCGATGTTGGTGGCAAGCGAGGTCTTGCCCATGCCGGGGCGTCCGGCGAGCACGATCAAGTCCGAGCGCTGCAGGCCGCCCATGCGGCCATCGAGCGAGTGGATGCCGGTGGAAATGCCCGATAGCGAGCCGTCGCGCTCGAAGGCGGCGCCGGCCATGTCGATCGCCAGCGCAACGGCATCGTTGAACGACTGGAAGCCGCCATCGTAGCGGCCGGTTTCGGCCAGTTCGAACAGGCGCCGTTCGGCATCCTCGATCTGGTTCTGCGGCGGCATGTCGAGCGGAGCGTCATAGGCGATGTTGACCATGTCCTCGCCGATGGTGATCAGCGAGCGGCGCAGCGCAAGGTCATAGATGGCGCGGCCGTAATCTTCCGCGTTGATGATCGTCACGGCTTCGGCGGCAAGACGCGCGAGGTACTGCGGGATCGTCAGGTCGCCGACCTTGCCGTCGGCCGGCAGGTGGGTCTTCAGCGTGATCGTCGTCGCGATTTTGCCCATGCGGATCGTGTCGCCGGCAAGCTCGTAGATCTTGCGGTGCAGCGGCTCGTTGAAGTGCATGGGCTTCAGGAAATCCGAGACGCGGTAATAGGCATCGTTGTTGACCAGGATCGCGCCGAGCAGCGCCTGTTCGGCCTCGACGTTGTTCGGTGCCTCGCGATGATGCAGCTCCGCATTGTCGCGGCCCGCCTGGCTGAGTTTGCGCACGGCGTCGTTCATCGTCCCGAATCTCCCCATCCCTGTTTGCGAAGGCCGCTGGTTTGGTTTCTTTGCCGCCGGGGGTCAAGCGCTTCCGACTCGGCCCGACCATTAAGCCCGTTGTTAGACTTTTCCACAGGCGTGCGGGACACAGCAAGCCCGGATTGCGCCGGGCCTGCTGGCTTTCGGTTGACACCGCTTTCGAATCTCAGAGCGAGGCTTCCTGCGGAAACTGCCGCGCACCGCGGCGTTCGCCCTTGGGATTGCCCTCGTGCGCCTTGAGACAATCCTCGCCGCGGCCGATATATTCGCGCGTCAGCGGCGCGGCCTTCTGGTCATGCGCCAGCTGAAGCTGGAAGACGACGAGGTTCTGCCAGCGGAAGGCACTCTCGGAAGCCGCGAGGTAGAACTCCCAGATCCGGCAGAATTTCTCGTCGTAGAGCGCCTTGGCCTCGTCGCGCCGGGCCATGAAGCGTTCCCGCCAGTGGCGCAACGTTTCGGCATAGTGCAGGCGCAGGATTTCCACATCCGTCACGGCAAGCCCGCTCTTCTCCACCGCCTGCATGACCTCCGAAAGGGCAGGGATATAGCCGCCCGGGAAGATGTACTTCTCGATGAACGGGTTGTTGGCGGAGGGACGGTCCGTACGGCCGATCGTGTGCAGCAGCATCACCCCGTCCTGCTTCAGGAGCGACGCGCTCTTGCGGAAGAAGGTCAGGTAGTTCGGGCGGCCGACATGTTCGAACATGCCGACCGAGACGATGCGGTCGAACGGGCCGTCCGTGTTGCGATAGTCCTGCAGCAGGAACTTGACCTCTTCCGAGAGTCCGGCTTCGCTCGCCCGCGTCATGGAAAGGGCGTGCTGCTCGTCGGAGAGCGTCACGCCCGTGACCTTGGCGCCGAGCTGCCGGGCAAGGTAGAGCGCCATGCCGCCCCAGCCGCTGCCGATGTCGAGCACGCTCTGCCCCGGCCGGATGATGTTGAGTTTCGCCGCGATGTGGCGCTTCTTGGCAAGCTGCGCGTCGTCGAGCGTCTGGTCCGGCCGTTCGAAATAGGCGCAGGAATATTGCCGGTCCTGGTCGAGGAAGAGATCGTAGAGCGCACCCGTCAGGTCATAGTGGTGCTGCACGTTCTTGCGCGAGCGTACGATGCTGTTCTTCTCCCGTATCCAGCGGAAGAGGTAGCGCGCCCGTTCGAGCAGGTGGTTCCAGCGACTGTCGTAATATTTGAAATCGGGATTGCCGGTAAAGATGGTCGTCAGGAGGTCGTAGATATCGCCCTCCACGATCTCGATATCCCCCGTGCCATAGTGATGCCCGAGATAGTAGGCAGGGTCGAGGGCGAGGCCCCAGACCGCCTTCTTCGTGTTGAGACGCATGTGGACGGGATTTCCGGTGCCGTCGCCGAAGCTCTGGCGGGTGCCGTCCGGGTAGGTGATCGTCAGATTTCCGGTCTCGACGAGGCGGGAAACGAGAGCCTGTACAATGAATTTCATTCGCTAAACTCCGTCGCGCTTAAAAAATCTGGCGGAACGGGTCTGGTCGCAAACCGGCCTAAAAAAAGCGGCCCGACCGCCAATCCAGTCTAACGACATATAAATATTGATGCGAAAATCCGGATTTCAAGCCGTGCCTTTCGGCTGCCGCAAAAGCAAAGGGCCGGCAAAGCCGGCCCCAAAAAGCAGATGAGCCGGCAAAGCCGGCTCACTGTTGTTCTCAGGCTTCGTCTTCGTCTACGCCGTCGGCTTCCGGATCGAAGAAGTCGGCTGCCGTCAGGGCGTCTTCGTCAACGCCGTAGATGGCGTCGGCAGAGGTCAGGCTTTCGCCCTTCGACTGACGTTCGGCTTCTTCGACGGAGCGGGCAACGTTGACTTCGACCGAGATCTCGACTTCGGCGTGCAGGTGCAGGACGACCTTGTGCAGGCCGATCGCCTTGATCGGGGTGTTGAGCTCGACCTGGTTGCGGCCGATGTTGAAGCCTTCGGCAGCCAGCGCCTCGATGACGTCGCGGGCAGCGACCGAGCCGTAGAGCTGGCCGGTTTCGCCGGCGGAGCGGACGATGATGAAGGACTTGCCGTCGAGCTTCTCGGCGACGGCCTGGGCTTCCGACTTGCGCTCGAGGTTGCGGGCTTCGAGCGTCGCACGCTCGGATTCGAAGCGCTTCTTGTTGGCTTCGTTGGCGCGCAGCGCCTTGCCGAGCGGCAGCAGGTAGTTACGGGCAAAGCCGTCGCGAACCTTTACGGTTTCGCCCATCTGGCCGAGCTTGGCGATGCGTTCGAGGAGAATGACGTCCATTTTAGAGTTCCTTTCTGAATGTCAGGTGTTCTGGTTTTTCTTCTCTGCCGGGCCGGCTGGCGTCAGCGCGATGGTGCGCCGCGTGTCCATCAGGCCCAGAATGAGGATGGCGAAGATCGGTATGGTGAAGAGCAGTACCGAGATATAGGCGAACCACAGGGCGAACAGCCGCCACGGCTTGCCGCGCGTCCTGAAATGCAGGCTCGCAAAGCCGGCAAGCACGAAACCGGCCCCGAAGGTGCCGCAGACGAGCGCGCCGATGATCGCCGGCACGCCGCCCATGAAGGCGAGAACGAGACCGGCGAGGAAGAAGAAGATCGCGTTGCGGTGCATGCGCAGCGTCGAGGGCATATCCTCGCGCGGGCGAAGGCCGCGGCCGGACAGGCGCACGATGAAGGTCGCAACGTAGTATGCGGCGAACAGCAGGAACACCCAGAGAGCGCCCTGCACCAGCGGCAGCGCCAGCGCGAAAACGGCCTTGAGCTGCGCGACGGCGGTCGCATCGGGATTGTAGAGCGGTTCCTGCGCTTTCAGCGTCGCGATGACGATATCGACGAGCTGGCTCGCCATGGCGCTGTCGTAGCCGACGATCGCGCCGACGGCGACCATGCCGAGCGTCACCATGACGGCGAGATGTGCGAGGATGTTGGACAGCGGATACCAGGCGAGTGCATTGTCCGGGCCGCCGAGTTCGGAGGCGGGGCGGGCTAGATTCGCGAGATTGGAGAGCCAGCCGGCCGGGATCAGCGTGATGATGACGATCAGCAGCGCGAAATGCGAGGAGACCAGCATGGAGGCGGTCGCCCCGCCGGCGACGACGGCGATCAGCGCGCTGGCATTGCCCCAGCCGAGGCCGGCGATGAGGATGGGAAGGGCGGACGCGGCGTAAAGCACGATCGCGAGAGTCGACTGCGCGTTCGCGCTCAGCGACAGCAGAGCGGCGGTCACACCGGCAATCAGGCCGGTCGCAATCGAGGTTGGCGTCAGGGTCTTCACGGTTTCGCTGTCCTGTCCGGTCAGACAGTTAGAGGAGTTTCCTGACAGATTGATTCAGGACCGTCTCCCCAACATGGGATTTGACCTCTTTCAAGGTCGGCGGCTCCGATCCGCGCCCAACGCGGAAGGGAAAGGGGAAGGCGGCAGGGCCGTCTTCTCCGGAGTCATGCTTTGCGGCCCGACGTCGAGTCAGGCCGCAGAGTCAGTATGCTTACGCTACGACGTAGGGCAGCAGGCCGAGGAAGCGGGCGCGCTTGATCGCCTTGGCGAGTTCGCGCTGCTTCTTCTGGGAAACGGCCGTGATGCGGGACGGAACGATCTTGCCACGCTCGGAAATGTAGCGCGACAGGAGACGGACGTCCTTGTAGTCGATCTTCGGTGCGTTTGCGCCCGAGAAGGGGCAGGTCTTGCGGCGGCGGTGGAACGGACGGCGTGCCGGAGCGGAAGAAACATCAGCCATAGTCAAAATCTCCTTCTGCTTCGATTACGCGCGGTCTTCGCGGGCCGGACGGTCGCCACGCGGCGGGCGGTCGCCGAAGTCGCGGCGCGGACGGTCACCGAAATCGCGACGCGGGCCACGGTCGTCGCCATCACGGCGCGGACGGTCGTCGCGGTCGCGCTTCTGCATCATGGCCGACGGGCCTTCTTCGTGGGCTTCCACGGCGATGGTCATGTAACGAAGAACGTCTTCGTTGATGCGCATCTGGCGTTCCATCTCGTGGATGGCGGCGGCCGGAGCGTCGATGTCCATCAGCGCGTAATGCGCCTTGCGGTTCTTCTTGATGCGGTAGGTGAGGGACTTGAGGCCCCAGTTCTCAACCCGGCCGACCTTGCCGCCGAGCGATTCGATCACACCCTTGTACTGTTCGACGAGAGCGTCGACCTGCTGGGCGGACACGTCCTGGCGGGCCAGGAATACATGTTCGTAAAGAGCCATGTGGCTTTGCCTTTCTTGCGTTTACACCCGAAACCGGCGCCAAGCCTCAACGACAGTTCTCAAGGGCGGGGCGCCCGAAGCAAGAAAAGCGTTAATCCAGACGGTCGAGAGCGGAGACACGGGAGGCCGGAGCCCTTGGCTCCAACGGCGGTCTTTTGGGGTCGCCGGCCCTCCGTTCAGCCACCAGCCGATTGACCGGGTGTGTTGAACAGCGCGCCTTATACGGATTTTCCGGCGGAAAGCAAGTCTAGCACTCCAGAAGCGTGCTGACCCGTTTTGCAACAGGGCGGGAACCAAAAGGAAGACGCCGCGTTGTTCATTCCGATCCAACCAGATGGAGTGACAGACATGCAAGACCCGAACCTTGTCAATCGTCCCCCGGAAGATCGCACGACGCGTCCGGTGGATGACCGCGGACCGACCGTCGTGAACCAGAGCAGCGGGAGTGGCACGGGCGGCTGGGCAGTGGCCGTGATTCTCGCAGTGCTCGTTGCCGTGGGCATCTTCTATTTCGTCGGCAGCGGAACGCCGGGTGACGGCGTCGACCCGAACGCCAACACCTCGGCCATCGGCACGACGGACACGGCGCCGGCCGGCGGCACGGCAACGGATGGCCAGACGGGCGGTGCTACCGGCACGCAGCCGCTGGAAGGCCAGCCGAGCGGCGGCCAGCAGCCCGCCGAAGGTGGTGGCGCGACCACGACCACGCCGTAACGTCACCCCGCAAAGAGCAGGGCGAAAGGAAACCCGTCGGCAACGGCGGGTTTCTTTCGTCGTCTCGGTTTTTTTGAAGCCCGGTGTCGGGTCGCGGCCGCGCCGAACGTCTACACTGCATGGGCCGCGATCGATGGCCTCGTAACCGGATGGAGGATGCACCAATGCCGAAGAACACGATCTGCCTGTGGTTTGACAAGGATGCCGAAGCGGCCGCCCGCTTTTATGCCGCGACGTTTCCCGACAGCGCCGTGGGCGATGTCACCCGCGCGCCGGGCGATTACCCCGATGGCAAGCAGGGAGAAGTGCTGGTCGTCGGCTTCACGGTCGCCGGCATTCCGTGCATCGGCCTGAACGGCGGGCCGACCTTCAAGCACAACGAAGCCTTCTCCTTCCAGATATCCACGGAGGATCAGGAAGACACCGACCGTTACTGGAATGCGATCGTCGGCAATGGCGGGCAGGAAAGCGAGTGCGGCTGGTGCAAGGACAAATGGGGTATCTCTTGGCAGATCACGCCGCGCGTCCTCATGGATGCGCTTGCCGCCGGTGGCGACGAGGCGAAACGCGCCTTCAACGTGATGATGACGATGAAGAAGATCGACGTCGCCGCCATCGAGGCGGCCCGGCGCGGCTGAGTCGCGAACCTTTTCGGAAGATAAGAGACGGGCGGCCAATGGCCGCCCGCTTCTTGTCAGATCGGCGCGGGATAGAGCCGGTGGATGCGGCGGATGCCATTCGTCACGTCGGCCGAGAGAGTTACGTCGACGGCGCCGATATCCGTCTTCAGCTGCTCCATCGACGTCGCGCCGATGATGACGGAGGCCATGAAGGGCCGCGCCAGGCAGAAGGCGAGGGCCATCTGGCCGGCGTCCAGCCCGTGCTCCTTGGCAAGGTCCACATAGGCGCGCACGGCCGGCTCCTGAAGCGGCTGGTAGCGGCCGCCGAGGTCGCCGTTCTTCGTCAGGCGCGACCCCTCGGGGCGGGCGCCGTCGAGATACTTGCCCGTCAGAAGCCCGGCAGCGAGCGGCGAATAGGCGAGCAGGCCGATATCCTCGTGGTGCGAGACTTCGGCAAGGTCGAGGTCATAGGCCCGGTAGAGCAGATTGTATTCGTTCTGGATCGAGGCGACGCGCGGCAGGCCCCTGGTCTCGGCGTGGCGCAGGAACTGCATCGTGCCCCAGGCCGTCTCGTTGGAAAGGCCGAGGGCCCGCACCTTGCCGGCCTTGACGAGTTCCCCGACGGTTTCGAGGGCTTCCGCCAGCTCGGCGGCAACCACCTCGCGATCCTGCTTCGACGGGTCGTAGCTCCAGGCGTTGCGGAAGTGATAGTGCCCGCGGTTCGGCCAGTGCAGCTGGTAGAGGTCGACATAGTCGGTCTTCAGCCGCTGGAGACTGCCGTCGATGGCTTCAAGGATGCCGGCACGGTTTATCGGTGCGCCGCTGCGGATATAGGGGCGGCCGGGGCCGGCGACCTTGGTGGCGAGGATGACCTTCTCGCGGTTGCCGCGCGCCTGCATCCAGGTGCCGATGAACCGTTCGGTGTCGCCGTAGGTTTCTGCGGAAAGCGGTGTCGTCGGATAGAGTTCGGCAGTATCGATAAAGTTCACACCGTGGGCGAACGCATAGTCGAGCTGGTCGTGCGCGTCCTTCTCGCTGTTCTGCGAGCCCCAGGTCATCGTGCCAAGGCAGATTTCCGACACGCTGATGCCGGTCCGGCCAAGCGGATTATACTTCATGGGAGGAGAAATCCTGTTGTGGAAACGGCGCGACTGTAGGCGGCTCCTCGTGAATCGCAAGACGGAAAGCGCCTTTTCCCTGTGTGAAGGCCTTGGAAATGCCGGCTTTGAGGTGCCGGAAGCCTGCCGCACGCCTTGACTCGCCGGGTCGGAATGTGAATGGAAAAGAAAACATGAGACGGGAGAGACCCCTATGAGCGTAGCATTCACCTTCCCCGGCCAGGGCAGCCAGGCCGTCGGCATGGGCAAGGATCTCGCGGAAGCCTTCCCGGAGGCGCGCGCCGTTTTCGCGGAAGTCGACGAGGCGCTCGGCCAGAAGCTTTCCGCCATCATGTTCGAAGGACCGGAAGAAACGCTGACGCTGACGGCCAACGCCCAGCCGGCGCTGATGGCCGTGTCGATCGCCGTCATGCGCGTGCTCGAGGCGCGCGGCCTGTCGCTGAAGGATCAGGTCTCCTATGTCGCCGGACACTCGCTCGGCGAATATTCGGCGCTCTGTGCCGCCGGAACCTTCACGCTGGCCGATACGGCACGCCTTCTGCGCATCCGCGGCAATGCCATGCAGTCCGCGGTCCCGGTCGGCGAAGGTGCGATGGCTGCCATCATCGGCCTGGAACAGGCGGATGTCGAAGCCATCTGCAAGGAAGCCTCCACCGGCGGCAGCTGCCAGATCGCCAACGACAACGGCGGTGGCCAGCTCGTCATTTCCGGCTCCAAGCCGGCCGTCGAGGTCGCAGCCCGGCTTGCGACGGAAAAGGGTGCCAAGCGTGCGCTGATGCTGTCCGTCTCCGCCCCTTTCCATTCCGCCCTGATGGGCCCGGCCGCCGACGCCATGCGCGAGGCGCTGGCAGGCGTTTCGGTCAAGGCGCCGGTCGTGCCCGTCATTGCCAATGTACGCGCGGCTCCGGTCAGTGAGCCGCAGGAGATCGCCCGCCTGCTCGTCGAGCAGGTCACCGGCCAGGTGCGCTGGCGCGAGACGGTCGAATGGTTCGCGGCAAACAATGTCACCACGCTTTATGAGGTCGGTTCCGGCAAGGTGCTGACGGGCCTTGCCCGCCGCATCGACAAGTCCGTCACCGGCATCGCCATCAACACGCCCGCCGATATCGACAGCGCGCTCGCAGCCCTCATCGGTTGATCTAATCTTAAAGGAACGGAACCATGTTTGATCTTTCCGGCCGCAAGGCTCTCGTTACCGGCGCTTCCGGTGGCATCGGCGAAGAGATCGCCCGCATCCTCCATGCCCAGGGCGCCATCGTCGGCCTGCATGGCACGCGCGTCGAAAAGCTCGAAACGCTTGCCAATGAGCTTGGCGAGCGCGTCCACATCTTCCCGGCAAACCTCTCCGACCGCGCCGAAGTCAAGGCGCTGGGCGAGAAGGCGGAAGCCGATCTCGGCGGCGTCGACATCCTCGTCAACAATGCCGGCATCACCAAGGACGGTCTCTTCGTGCGCATGAGCGACGACGACTGGGATGCGGTTCTGGAAGTCAACCTCACGGCCGTGTTCCGCCTGACGCGCGAGCTCACCCATCCGATGATGCGCCGCCGCTACGGCCGCATCATCAACATCACCTCCGTCGTCGGCGTCACCGGCAATCCGGGCCAGGCGAACTATTGCGCCTCCAAGGCCGGCATGATCGGCTTCACCAAGTCGCTCGCGCAGGAGATCGCCACCCGCAACGTCACGGTCAACTGCGTCGCGCCCGGCTTCATCGAAAGCGCGATGACCGGCAAGCTGAACGACAAGCAGAAGGAAGCCATCATGGGCGCCATTCCGATGAAGCGCATGGGCACCGGCGCGGAAGTTGCATCCGCCGTCGCCTATCTCGCCTCCTCGGAAGCGTCCTACATGACAGGCCAGACGCTGCATGTGAACGGCGGCATGGCGATGATCTGATACAGGGCCAAGTGCCCGGCGTTGCAGCACGAATAGCATGTTGACCGCTGGCGCACCGGGCATTTTCGGACTTTGCGGCAGACTTAAACCGTGTTAATCGGGCCATGACTGTCAGCAGTCGATCGGCAAATGCCTCGCGCGTTCAGGCGGTACGCAACAGTATCGTCAATGCCGCATTGCCAGTTGAAGGGATTGCCGGATGTGTTCTTGAGGCACATCGGGCGTGTTGAGTGTCCGGTGCCGTGACAGGCGCCGATCAAAAACAAAGGTCGAGGAATCCGACATGAGCGACGTAGCAGAACGCGTAAAGAAAATTGTCATTGATCATCTGGGTGTTGACGCCGAAAAGGTCAGCGAAGGCGCAAGCTTCATCGATGATCTTGGCGCGGACTCGCTCGACACCGTCGAACTGGTCATGGCGTTCGAAGAAGAATTCGGCGTCGAGATCCCGGACGATGCGGCTGACTCGATCCTGACGGTCGGCGACGCCGTCAAGTTCATCGAGAAGGCCCAGGCCTGATCGAACATTCCGGCGGGCCTCCTTCGGGTGGCCCGTCCCGGCCTTCCCGGGCCGCACCTCCTCTTGGGGCAATAGACATAGAATACATAAGGGTGGATCACGGACGATGAGGCGTGTCGTTATCACGGGTACCGGCATGGTATCCCCGCTTGGCTGTGGCACCGAAGTTACCTGGAGCCGGCTTCTTGAAGGCCGCAGCGGCGCTGCCAGGGTAACCACCTTCGAGGTCGATGACCTCCCTGCAAAGATAGCCTGCTCCATTCCCCTCGGCGACGGTACCGGCGGTACCTACAATGCCGACCAGTGGATGGAACCGAAGGAGCAGCGCAAGGTCGATCCTTTCATCGTCTACGCCGTCGCTGCCGCCGACATGGCGCTGGCAGACGCCGGCTGGCATCCGAAGACCGACGAGGACCAGATCGCGACCGGCGTGCTCATCGGCTCGGGTATCGGCGGCCTCGATGGCATCGTCGAGGCCGGCTACACGCTGCGCGACAAGGGTCCGCGCCGCGTCTCGCCCTTCTTCATTCCCGGCCGCCTGATCAACCTCGCCTCCGGCCAGGTCTCCATCAAGCACAAGCTGCGCGGCCCGAACCATTCCGTCGTCACCGCCTGCTCGACCGGCGCGCACGCCATTGGCGATGCCAGCCGCCTGATCGCGCTGGGCGATGCTGACGTCATGGTGGCGGGCGGTGCCGAATCGCCGATCTGCCGCATCGCGCTCGCCGGCTTTGCCGCCTGCAAGGCGCTCTCCACCGACCGCAATGACGACCCGACCGCTGCCTCGCGCCCCTATGACCGCGACCGCGACGGCTTCGTCATGGGCGAGGGCGCCGGCGTCGTCATCTTGGAAGAGCTGGAGCACGCGAAGGCGCGCGGCGCAAAGATCTACGCCGAAGTCGTCGGCTACGGTCTTTCGGGCGATGCCTACCACATCACCGCGCCGTCGGAAGACGGCGATGGCGCCTATCGCTGCATGCAGATGGCGCTGAAGCGCGCTGGCATTCCGGCAAGCGAGCTCGACTATATCAACGCACACGGCACCTCCACCATGGCCGACACGATCGAGCTTGGTGCGGTGGAGCGTCTGGTCGGCGATACCGCATCGCGCGTCTCCATGTCGTCCACCAAGTCGGCGATCGGCCATCTGCTCGGCGCCGCCGGCGCCGTCGAGGCGATCTTCACGGCGCTGGCGATCCGTGACAATATCGCTCCGCCGACGCTGAACCTCGACAATCCCGACGTCGAGACGGCGATCGACCTGGTGCCGCACAAGGCGCGCAAGCGCGAGATCAACGTGGCGCTGTCCAATTCGTTCGGCTTCGGCGGAACGAATGCGTCGCTGGTTCTCAAGCGCTACGCCTGAACCGGGGCTTCTGCCCCGGCACGCTACACACCCGAATGCGCAGGGCAGGCCCATCCTGCTTTTGCCGTATTGCTCTGCTGGAAGACAGTCGAGCAATGCCCGAACATGAGGACAGTCCGTGAGCGACACGAACGAACCCGGCGAGACGCAGTTTGGCCGCGGCGAGGCCTCCGGCCAGTCGCGCATCATTCCCAAGTCCGCCAATGAGGCCCTCCGGCCGGAACAGGTGCCGCAGCCGCCGAGCAAGCGCCGCTCGCGCAAGGCGCGCAGCCAGATCGTCATCTTCCTGAATTTCGTCATGACCGTGGTCGTCTTCGCCACGATCATCGGCATCGGCATCTTCTATTATGGCGTGAAGAGCTACGAGGAACAGGGCCCGCTGACGGCCAACACGAACTTCATCGTGCGTGGCGGCGCCGGCACGAACGAGATCGCGGCCAATCTCGAGCGCAACAACATCATCACCGACAGCCGCGTCTTCCGTGTGCTTTCGCGCATCTATCTCGACGGCGAGACGCTGAAGGCCGGCGAATACGAGATCAAGTCCGGTGCGACGATGCGCGAGATCGTCGAACTCCTGAAGTCGGGCAAGTCGATCCTCTACAGCGTTTCCGTGCCGGAGGGGCTGACGGTCAAGCAGATCTTCAAGCGCCTGTCCGACGATCCGGTACTCGAAGGCGATCTGCCGGCCGACCTGCCGGCCGAAGGCTCGCTGATGCCCGATACCTACAAGTTCTCCCGCGGTACGAAGCGTGGCGACATCCTGCACCAGATGCAGGATGCGCAGAAGGCGCTGATCGACCAGATCTGGGAGCGCCGCGACGACAACCTGCCGATCGCCACGCGCGAGGAGTTCGTGACGCTCGCCTCGATCGTCGAGAAGGAGACGGGCCGGGCCGACGAGCGGCCGCGCGTCGCCTCGGTCTTCCTCAACCGCCTGGACAAGGGCATGCGTCTGCAGTCCGATCCGACGATCATCTACGGCATCTTCGGCGGCGACGGTAAGCCGGCTGACCGCCCGATCTACCAGTCGGATCTTGAGAAGCAGACGCCGTTCAACACCTACATCATCAAGGGCCTGCCGCCGACGCCGATCGCCAATCCGGGCCGTGCCGCCCTCGAGGCGGTCGCCAATCCGTCGCGCACGCCGGATCTCTATTTCGTCGCCGACGGCACGGGCGGTCACGTCTTCGCCGAGACGCTGGACGAGCACAACCAGAATGTCCGCCGCTGGCGCAAGCTGGAAGCGGAAAAGGCGGCCGAGGCCGCCAAAGAGGCGGAAGCGGCAGGCTCGCAGTAAGAACGCCTTTTTTCATGCTGAAGGCCCCGGCAAATCCGGGGCCTTTTCGTATTCCGGGGCATGCTTTCCGGTTCATCCCCACCTTTGATGTGGATCGCGTATCGTTCCCGGCGCTCCCCCGTTTCCAACCCCGTGAAACTGCTCCACTTTGGGGGATGGTTTTCGCGCCTGCCGCGCGTTTCGGCTGCCCCGCCTTCCGGCTTGACCTGCCGTCGCCGGGCGCCACAGGAGGACGACATGACATTGCAATCGATGACCGGCTTTGCGCGGGTCGAGGGAACCAGCGGGCGCACGCGCTGGGTCTGGGAGCTTCGCTCGGTCAACGGCAAGGGTCTCGACATCAGGCTGCGCCTGCCACCCGGCTTCGAGGCGCTGGAGAGCGATGTGCGGCGCCTTGCAGGTGAGACCCTCGCGCGCGGCAATCTCCAGATCGGCCTCTCCGTCAGCGTCAGCGAAGCCCAGGTCGAGGCGGTGGTGAACCAGGGTGCGCTTGCGGCCGTGCTGGCGCTGCGCGAGCAGCTGGCCGGCAAGATCGATCCGGCGCCGCTCAAGCTCGACACGCTGCTCGCCATGCGCGGCGTCGTCGATTTCCGCGAGGCTGACGAGAGCGAGGCCGAGCGCGTGGCGCGCGATGCCGATATCCGCACGGGGCTCCTGGAGGCGATCCGCTGTCTTGCCGAGATGCGCTGCAAGGAGGGCGTGGCGCTTGCCGGGGTGTTGCTCGGCCAGGTCGCCCGCGTCGAGACGTTGACGGCGACCGTCGAGGCCGATCCCTCACGCAGCGTTTCGGCCATTGCCGAGCGGCTTTCGGCCCAGGTCGCCGTGCTCCTGCAGGGAACGACGGCGCTCGACCGCGACCGCTTGCACCAGGAGGCGGCGCTGCTTGCCACCAAGGCGGACCTGCGCGAGGAGATCGACCGGCTGAAGGGACACGTCGCCGCGGCGCGGGAGCTGATCGCCGAAGGCGGGCCGATCGGCCGCAAGCTCGATTTTCTCGCACAGGAATTTAACCGGGAATCGAATACGATCTGTTCCAAGTCGAACGCCGCTGCTGTAACGGCTGCGGGTATCGAACTGAAGGTCGTCATCGATCAGTTCAGGGAACAGGTCCAGAATCTGGAGTAGGCCATGGCCGAGCCGTCGAAGCATATCCAAATCGAACGCCGCGGGCTCATGCTCGTCATCTCCTCGCCGTCGGGCGCCGGCAAGTCGACCATCGCCCGCAACCTCCTGGAGGCCGATCCCGGACTCAGCCTGTCGGTCAGCGTCACGACCCGCCAGCGCCGGGCCAGCGAGATCGCCGGGCGCCACTACCATTTCATCAACCACAAGGAGTTCGAGCGGCTGCGCGACAGCGATGCGCTGCTCGAATGGGCCGAGGTGCACGGCAACTTCTACGGCACGCCGCGCGAGCCGGTGGAGGAGGCGATGTCCGCCGGCCGCGACATGCTGTTCGACATCGACTGGCAGGGCGCCCAGCAGCTGCAGGAGAAGATGCCGGCCGATGTGGTCTCGATCTTCATCCTGCCGCCCTCGATGACGGAGCTGCAATCGCGCCTGCACCGGAGAGCCGAGGATACGGAAGAGGTCATCCAGACCCGTCTCGCCAATTCCCGTGCCGAGATCGAGCACTGGCGGGAATACGACTACGTCATCCTCAACGATGACCTCTCCGTCGCCTTCGACGCCGTGCAGAGCATCGTCAAGGCCGAACGCCTGCGCCGCGACCGGCGGCATGGCCTGTTCGAGTTCGTGACGAAGCTGGTGACGGAAAAGCCGGCTTTGTAGGCGTTCGTTCGCATCCTCTTTCCGTGGGATTGCCCCTCAGCCTAACCCTCTCCCCGCAAGCGGGGAGAGGACTTGCCCTGTAAACGGGTATTGGTTGAGGAAAAACGGATCGGCCTATCCCTTCGCCCCGCTTGCGGGGAGAAGGTGGCCGGCAGGCCGGATGAGGGGCTGTTTAAAGCCTACAACGCGTTCGCCAGCCGTACGAACTCTTCCACGCTCAGCGTCTCGGCCCGTCGCTGCGGGTCGATCTCCGCGCGCGCCAAGAGGGCTTCGCCGCCGAGCGACTTGACGCTCTGGCGCAGCATCTTGCGGCGCTGGCCGAAGGCGGCATGGGTGGTGCGCTCCAGCGCGGCCACATCGCAGGGCAAGGGGTTGGGTACCGGTTCCAGATGCACGACCGACGAGGTGACCTTCGGTGGCGGGGTAAAAGCCTGGGGCGGAACGTCGAAGGCCATGTGGGCATGGGTGCGCCAGCCTGAGAGCACGCCGAGCCGACCGTAGTGGTCGTCGTTCTCTTCCGCCACGATGCGCAGGCCCACCTCACGCTGGAACATCAGTGTCAGCGATTCCCAGAAGGGCGGCCAGGCTTTCGGCAGCAGCCAGTTGACGAGGAGCTGCGTGCCGACATTGTAGGGCAGGTTCGCGATGATGCGCACCGGTTCGCCCGGCGCCAGCGCCTCGAAATCCGTCTTCAGCGCGTCCCCTTCGATGACCGTCAGACGGCCCGGATAGTGCTCCGAGATTTCGGCGAGCGCGGGCAGGCAGCGCGCGTCGCGCTCGATGGCGATCACGCGCTTTGCGCCGAGCGCCAGGATGGCGCGCGTCAGGCCGCCCGGGCCGGGACCGACCTCGATCACCGTATGGTTTTCGATCGGGCCGGCGGTGCGGGCGATTTTCTGGGTGAGGTTGAGGTCGAGCAGGAAGTTCTGGCCAAGCGCCTTCTTCGCATCCAGCCCGTGGCGCTGGATGACATCGCGAAGCGGCGGCAGCCCGTCGAGTGCAGCCATCAGGCGGTCTCCTTTGCGGCCCGTTCATGTAGGGCGAGGTCGTGGGCGAGGCGAAGGGCGGCGAGCAGGCTGTCGGGCTTGGCGATGCCCTTGCCGGCCAGCGAAAAGGCCGTTCCATGATCCGGCGAGGTGCGGATGAAGGGCAGGCCAAGCGTGGCATTGACGGAATCGTCGAAGCCGAGCGCCTTGGCAGGGATCAGCGCCTGGTCGTGATACATGCAGAGCGCGACGTCATAGGTGGCACGGGCGGCATCGTGGAACATCGTGTCGGCCGGCAGCGGGCCGACCGCGTCGATGCCGGCTGCCTGCAGCCGCTCCACGGCCGGGCGCACGATGGCATCGTCCTCAAGGCCCAGCGCACCGCCTTCGCCGGCATGCGGGTTGAGCCCGGCAAGCGCTAGGCGCGGACGAGCAATGCCGAAGCGCTGACGCAGGTCGCGCTCGGTGATGGTCGCCGTCTCCACGATCAACTCTTCCGTCAGCATGTCCGGCACATCCTTCAGGGGAATGTGGATGGTGACGGGCACGCTGCGCAGCTTCGGCCCGGCCAGCAGCATGACGGGCAGGGCCTGTCGTCCCGTTTTCCGTGCAGCGAGGTCCGCGAGGAATTCCGTATGGCCGGGAAAGCCGAAGCCGGCATCGTAGAGCACGGCCTTGGCGATCGGGTTCGTCACCACGGCGGCGGTGCGGCCGGCGAATGTCAGCGTGACCGCGGTCTCGATCGCGCCGGTGATGGCGGCGGCGTTGCGGGAATCGGGCGAGCCGGCGACAGCCGGCACGGTGCAGTCGCAGGCAAGCACCGGCAGGGCGTCCGGGAAGAGGGCGGTTGCCGCTTCCGGCTCCGCCAGCGCGACGGTGACATCAATCCCGAGAGCTGCGGCGCGTGTGCGCAACACGGCGGCATCGCCGATGAAAAGGAAGGGCGGCAGGGAGAGCGCCCTGCGAGCCGACCACAAGGCGAGCGTGATATCCGGCCCGATCCCCGCCGGATCGCCCATGGTGAGCGCCAGCGGAGGAAAACTTGTCGTCGTCATGGGGACCCTGCCGGTCAGCGGGTTGAAAGGGGAACGCCTCTGCAGCAGCGCTTCATGGGAAGCGCCGGGCGGAGCTCCGGGTATCAACGTTCGGTGATCGTCGCCTTCTTGCGCAGTTCGGCGATGTACTTCTCGCTGTTCTCGTCGCCTTCGTTGCTCTTGGCCTTGCTGAGGTCCTCAGCGCGGAAGACCATTTCGGCCGCCACATCGTCGTTGACCTCGCGCTTCTTGCAGATAGCGAGGTATTCGACGCCGCGTTCGGTGACGCGCGTGCCCGTCGTCATGCCGTTCGCCTTCTCAATGAACGGCTTCCAGTCTTCCGGCATCTCCGGCGCCAGGACACGGCCGAGATCGCGGATCGAGACGTCACGCATGGTGGCGGCGAAGACCTTGGCCTGTTCGCAGCCGGGGAATTTCGAACGCGAGGCTTCGGCTTCCTGCTTGCGCTTGCCGAGAATGGCGTTGCGGCGCTTTTCCGGCACGACGAAGATGACCTGCTTGAGGAAATATTCGGTGGTGACCGGCTTCTTGCCGCCGTTCTCCTGCATGCGCTGGACCAGGGTCTTGCTGTCCTTGGCGGCGCCATAGCGGGCATTGACGACGCGCGGCCAGCTCATCTGGATGGCGATATACTGCTTGAAGTGATCCGAACCGACGCCGGCGCGGTTCAGGATCTCGCCGAGCTGCTGTGTCGACATCTTGTTGGAGGCGGCAAAGCGCGCATAGGCGGCCTCCACCTCGGAACTGCTGACGGACATCTTGAGACGCAGGATCTCCGTGCGCTTGAGCACTTCGTCGATCATCTGCTCGCGAGCCTTGGCGCGCAGGTTCCCGTCGGCGCGCTGCAGGCGCAGGAAGGCGGCGCGGCGCTCGATCTCGCCCGAGGTGACCGGCGTGTTGTTGACGACGGCCACGATGCCGCTTGCGGCCTGGACCGTGCCGGCCGGAACCGCGATCGTCGCCGCAGCGGCAAGTGCCACGCCCATCATCATGGAGCGAACCAGAGAGTGTCTGCCCGTCATGCCAGTCCCTTTCCCAAACCCATTTCGCGCGCACCGGTGTCGTTCGTGCGGGAATGCCGTCCACGCAGGAGGCCTTCACCGGCGGGCGTTTCTCCCGGATGTGCATAATACATGCGGCCAAACGATGACAAGAGCGCGGCGACGCTTACTCGAAGCCGGTCAGCGTCGTGTCGCCGACATTGATGTCGCCGAGCGTGCGGAACATCAGCCGCGCACCGATCGACCAGTCGTTCGCCGTCGTGCCGGATTTGTCGCGCGTCTGCTCGTAGACGATCGAGAACACGGTGTCGCGATCGTCATAGGAGAAGCCGATGCCGTTGCGCGACAGGCTCTGGCGCTTGATGTCGTAGGTCAGCGACCCGAACACCGACCAGTAGTCCTGGAACTTGAAGGCCGCGGCGCTCTGGATTTCGCTGGAATCGTCCGCCAGACCATAGGCCGGTTGCGCGGCGATGCGCGTATAGGTGATTTCCGTCTCGAAGCGGGCACCGTCGAAGCGCACCGAGGTGTCGGCACGACGCATCGAGAAGTCATCCTTGTCGAGGCGCGCGCTGTGGGCAATCGACAGGCCGTTCGGCAGATCGATGCCGGCCATGCCGACATAGTCGGACGAATCCGTCTCCAGGCCCGAATTGGCACCGACATTGACGAGATCGGGCGTTGCGAAGGAGTTCACGCCGCCCAGATGGAAGGACTGGCCGATGATCGAGCGCAGGCGAAGGCCGTTGTCGAAGGTGCCGGTATAACGCAGGCCCAGATTGGCGCGCGAACCGCCCTCGATCCGGTCGAAGCCGGAAAACTTGTCGCGCTCGAAAAGGTTGGTGGCATCGAAGACGAAGCTCTGGGCGTCCTCGTTCGGCAGGCCGCCGGCATGGTCTTCGTCCGGACGCAGGTAGATCTGTGCGATCGGCTCGAAGAGATGCGTGCTGTAGTCGGTCGTCGCCAGGATCGGATAACGGGCTTCGAGGCCGGCGGTCAGCATCGTGCGGGTCGTGCTGTTGTCGTCGACATAGTTGCCGGCATAGCCGAGGCCCGGGTCGGTCATGTCGAGGCGGTGGATATCGCCGCGCGCCGCGAGCAGGGGGGTCAGAACAAGGCCGCCCGGCACGACGAACTGGCGCCGCCATTCGACCTCGCTGGTCAGCCGCGTCGTACCGCCGGCAAGACCGCGGAAGCGGTCGTTGCCGCGCACGCTGTAGGCGTCGCGCAGGTCGCGTTCGACATTGGTGATGTTCGTGGTGATCGACAGCTCGCCGCCAAGCACCGGCTGCGGCACGATATATTCGTGGTCGAGCGTCTGGGCGATCGCCTGCTTGCGCTCCAGACGGTCCTGCGGATCGGCGTCCTGCACGTCGAAATAGAACGAGCGCAGGTCGAAGACGTTCCGGTCGCCAAGGCCGGTCAGGTAGATCTGGTTGACGTGGATACGGTCTTCCAGGCCATCGAGATCGTAGGTGCGCGAGAAGTTGTTGTCGGTCTGCGCCATGACATCCCAGCCGAAGGACCAGCGGGGATTGATCTTGAAGCGACCTTCGGAGGCAACCATGCCGCGGAAGTCGTCGCGCCGGTCACTCGTGCCGGCGGTGAACACACCGGGGTTCCACTGGTCGATGCCGGCAGCACGCAGCGTGATCTGGCCGTTGTGGAAGCGCTTGCGGAATTCACCCTCGACGAGGAAGCCCTGACGGGTCAGGACGGTCGGCGAGAGGGTCGCGTCCATGTCCGGCGCGATGGCGAAATAATAGGGCGTCGTGATGCCGAGGCCGAGCTTCTGTTCGTAGCTGAACTGCGGGAAGAGGAAACCGCTCTTCCGCTTGACCGTATGGTCCGGCACTTCCAGCACGGGAATATAGGCGATCGGCTTGCCGAACATCTCGAAGCGCGCGCGCTCCATGCGGATGGTCTTGGTGCGGCCGTTCTGCACGACGCGCTCGGCCTTGACCTGCCAGAGCGACCGGTGCGTGGGGTTGGTGGCACAGGGCGTGCAGGCGGTGTAGACGGCGTGGTTGAGGATCATCTCCTCGCCGTTGACGCGCTCGCCGCTGGTTGCCGCCAGCTTGGTAAGGTCCGTGGTCTCGATGCGCAGCGCATTGACGAAACCGTTGGCGAAATCGTCCGACAGGTCCATCTCGTCGCCATAGACGCGATTGCCGGTCGGCTCGATGAGCTCGATATTGCCATGCGCCGTCAGGCGGCCGGTCTGCTGGTTGTACTCGACCTGGCGCGCGACGAGCTTGTAGCCGCCATAGTTGATCTGCACCGCGCCGCGGGCGATCACCTTTTCCGTATCCTTGTTATAGACGAGCTCGTTGGCCGCCAGCAGCAGCTTGGCGTCGTCGGAAATCTTCGGTTCCATCGACTGGATGTCGGGTGCCTGCGCCCGGGCGGGGAGCGCGGACACGATGGCGCACATGGCCGCACCTGCAAGCAGGGCGGCTTTCAACCACCGATTCGTTTTGCGGTCGCCTGCCGCCACTAGCCATCCTCCTGATGGAGAAGAATCGTCGCGCCCAAGGACATTGCGACGACCACTGGGAGCCAGGCCGCAACGAACGGAGGTACAACACCGCTGCTTCCGAATGCTTTCACAAGCACGGTGACGACATAAAGCATGAAGCCCGACAGGATGCCACCCAGAATCACCGCACGCGATTGATTAAACCGGCTAAATTTCAATGATACACAGGCTGCGATCAGCGTCATGGCAACCAGAAGCAGCGGCAGGGACAGCATGGAATGGAACTGGGTTTCCATTGCATCCGTGGGGAAGCCGAAGGACTTGGCCGCCTCGATCTTGCGTCCAAGGCTCAAAAACGGAATGGATTCAGGCTTTTCGAGGCTCTCCTGAACGAATTCCCGTTTCAGGTTGGTACGAAGCTGTACCTCGTCGAGACGGACCGGCAATTCGCCGTTGCGCGTCTCGTGCACGTTCTTAAGCAACCAGTAACCATCTTCCAAGGTCGCCGAATCGGCGTCCTGCCGCAGAACGATGCGGCCGTCGGGATCGAAGTGGATAACGGTGACGTTCACAAGGCGCGTACCGCCGTCGAGAACGGCCTTGGCGCCGATGATCGCCTGGTCGTTGCCGTAGATCTGGCGCAGCCACGGTACGGCGGTCTCGGTGCGTGCGGCGTTGCTGGCGCCCCAGCCCGCTTCCAGTTCCGCGGCCTTCTTCGAGCCCCAGGCGGCGATCGGATTGATGGCCAGTACGGCGGTGATGCCGAACAGGAAGGCGCCGATGATGAAGGGGCGCAGGAACTGCCAGACCGAAATGCCCGCCGCGCGCGTGACGACCAGTTCGTAGCGCCGGTTGAGCGAGATTAGCGCTGCCATGCCGGCAAAGAGCGCGACGAAGGGCACGGTCTGCATCAGGATGGTCGGGATGCGCAGCGCCGTCACCAGGAGGCCGCTGGTGATGGTATAGCCCGGCAGCACGCCGACACGGTTCGACATCTCGCTGAAATCGATGATGAAGATCAGCGAGAAGATGCCGAGCAGGAACCAGACGGTGGTGATGATGTAGCGGCGGAAGAAATAGAAGCCGAGCGTCGGGATCATGGCGTGCCGCTCCCGCCGGCGGGGGTGGAGCCTGCCCGCGAAAAGCGGGTCATGAGCCGGTCGCGCAGGTCCGTCAGCCGCTCGCCCAGCGTCACGGGAATGTCGAGGCTCTTGTTGCGCCCGAGATAGCGGATCGCCAGCGCCGCGGTGATGGCCGGAATGAGATACATGATGGGAATGTAAAAGGCGGAATCGTCCGCGTTGTTCGATGCGTAGAAGCTCGTCCAGCGCACGAAGAGGGCGGTCAGCAGCGCCGTGATCATCGGATGGACGCGCGCCTCGCGGTGCGAGCGGGCATCGCCGCTGACGACGAGCGCGATGAGACCGAAGACCGCCGGGAAGAGCCATTCGGTGAAGCGGCGGTGGATCTCGGCGGTGAAGGCGCCGGGGTTCTTCTTGTATTGCGGATCGTTGGGATCCGGGTCGAAGAGATAGATGAGATCGCGATCCTTGGCCCTGATGTTGGATTTGCCGACGCTCTGGGTGAGGTCGGCAAGGTCGAAGGCATAGGAATCGAACTTGATGATCGAGACGTTGCCGTCCGGCAGCTTGCGGTGCACCTCGCCGTCCTTCATGACGAGCGCCGAGCTGTTCTCGTCCACCGCGCCCTCGCGGGCATAGTAGACGAGCTCGAAGCGCGGGTCGCGCGTATCGGCGACGAAGAGGCCGGAGAGCACGCCGCCATTGCGCCGCTCCGCCACCTGCACATAGAGGCCGTCGGTGATCTTGCGGAAGGTGTTTTCCTGCACGACGGCGGACAGCATGTCGGCATGGGCCGTGGCGATCATCTTGCGCACGGCGGTGCGCGAATAGGGTTCGACGAAGTTGTCGACGGCGAAGGAGACGAAACTCATCGCCACGGCGAGGATCATCACGGGCCGGATGATCGTCATGCGCGAGGCGCCGGCCGAATTCAGCACGGTCAGCTCCGAATCGGAGTTCATCACGGTCAGCGTCTGCGACACGCCGATAACGAGTGCGAAGGGCAGGATGATCGGGATGACCGAAGGCAGGACCAGCGACGCCAGCTTCAGGAAGGCGAAGATCGACTGGCCGCTGTCGGTGACGAGATTGATGCTGCCGAGCGCCTGCGTGACCCAGACGATGCCGAGCAGGGGCACAAGCGTGGCGACGAACATGAGCGACGCCCGCCGCAGGATATAGCGCTCGATCAGTTTCATCGTTTCGTCCGCGTTTCCGACAAGCGGCTCCGGCCTCGTGCGGGGGCACCCATCGGAACAGCCATGGGCATATAAGCTTTCTTCAGGCTGATGCCATAGGCGGGAGTCTCTCCGGCCAAGGAAAATTTATGGCGAACAAGCATGCCTAACCATCTGTAAACAAGGTGTCGCATCTTGCCAAGCGCCGCAAAAGCGACAAGGAATTGATGAGATTGGCGGCCTCCCTGGCGGGATGACAGGCCTGCCGGCATTCATTCGGAGTAAGTCATGGCTTCCAGATTCGACATCGGTTTCGCAAAGACGGCACGCGCTTCGGGCGGCCTTGCGATCCTCCTGCAGATTGCGAACGAGACCCCGGCCGGTCTCGGCGAGGTCGATCCGGAAGGTGTCGTCACCCGCGCGGCGGGTGTTGCGAAATTTTCGGGCAAGGCGCTGAAGACGCTCGACGTTCTGGCGCCGCACGGCGCCCCTGTCGACCGGATCCTCGTGCTGGGCCTCGGCGAGGCGGAAAAGCTGGTGGCTCATGATTGGCTGAAGGCCGGCGGCGCCGCTGCCGGCAGGATTGGCCGCGCCGAGAAGGTGACGATCTATCTCGATGCGCCTGGCGCCACCGTGACGGCCAAGAACGCCGCCGATTTCGCCCTCGGCATGCAGCTCGGCGCCTACAGCTTCGACACCTACAAGACGAAGAAGAGCGACGACGATGAGGCGAAGAACGGCAAGGCCGTCAAGGTGACGGTCGTCACCGCCGTGGCGAGCGCCGCCAAGAAGGCGAACGAGGTGTCCGATGCCGTCGCCGAGGGCGTGATTCTCGCCCGCAACCTCGTCAACGAGCCGGCCAACGTGCTTGGCCCCGTCGAGTTCGCCGACAAGGCCAAGGCGCTCGAAAAACTCGGCGTCGAGGTGGATATTCTCACCGAGCGCGAGATGAAGAAGCTCGGCATGGCGGCGCTGCTCGGCGTCGCGCAGGGCTCCGTGCGCCCGCCGCGCCTTGCCGTCATGCAGTGGAAGGGCGGCAAGGACAAGGATCGGCCGATCGCCTTCATCGGCAAGGGCGTCGTCTTCGATACGGGCGGCATCTCGATCAAGCCGGCCGCCGGCATGGAGGACATGAAGGGCGACATGGGCGGCGCTGCCGCCGTCATCGGCCTGATGCACACGCTTGCCGCCCGCAAGGCGAAAGCGAACGTCGTCGGCATTCTCGGCCTTGTGGAAAACATGCCCGACGGCAACGCCCAGCGCCCGGGCGACATCGTCAAGTCGATGTCCGGCCAGACGATCGAGGTCATCAACACCGATGCCGAAGGCCGCCTCGTGCTGTGCGATGCGCTCTGGTACTGCAACGAGACCTTCAAGCCGCAGTTCATGGTGAACCTTGCAACGCTGACCGGCGCGGTCATGGTTGCGCTCGGCAGCCACCATGCCGGGCTGTTCTCCAACGACGACACGCTCTCCGCGCGCCTCACCGCCGCCGGCCTTTCGACGAATGAGCGCCTGTGGCGCATGCCGCTCGGCCGCGAATACGACAAGATGATCGACAGCAAGTTCGCCGACATGAAGAACACCGGCGGCCGCTATGCCGGCTCGATCACCGCCGCGCAGTTCCTGCACCGCTTCGTCAAGGACACGCCCTGGGCGCATCTCGACATCGCCGGCACCGCCATGGGCTCGCCGACCGACGAGATCAACCAGTCCTGGGGTTCGGGCTTCGGCGTGCGCCTGCTGGATGAGCTGGTGCGCGCGAACTACGAAGGGTGAGGAGAGGGTGAGCGAAGTCCTCTTCTACCACCTGACCGAATCGAAGCTCGAGGA
This sequence comes from Shinella sp. HY16, assembly GCF_028534175.1. Classification (NCBI taxonomy): domain Bacteria; kingdom Pseudomonadati; phylum Pseudomonadota; class Alphaproteobacteria; order Hyphomicrobiales; family Rhizobiaceae; genus Shinella; species Shinella sp. HY16. Next base: position 1,166,720 of record NZ_JAHYXL010000001.1, read on the forward strand.
TGCGCTGCCGCCGCTCGTCGACAAGAGCCTCGAGCGCGGCTGGCGCGTCGTCGTGCAGACCGGCGATGCGGAGCGCCGCGATGCGCTCGACACACATCTTTGGACCTTCCGCGAGGACAGTTTCCTGCCGCATGGCACCGACGAGCAGGCCTTTCCCGCCGAGCAGCCGGTGCTGCTGACCACCGCATTCGACAATGCGAACGGCGCGACGGTGCGCTTCCTCGTCGCCGGTGCCGCGCCGCCGCCGCTCGATGCCTATGAACGCGTCATCTTCATGTTCGACGGCTACGACCAGGCCGAGGTGGAAACGGCGCGCGAACACTGGAAACGCCTGAAAGGCGAGGGGCACCAGCTCACCTACTGGCAGCAGAACAGCGACGGCCGCTGGATGAAGAAGGCCTGACCGCGTTGCGGCAGGCCTTGCTTCCGGGAGTTTATGGGTATATACCCGAAAAAATGTCCAGGGATCTCTGTCACTGCATCGTGCTGCGCAAGGCCTCGCGACGGGTCTCGTCCTACTATGACGAGGCGCTGGCGCCGCTGGGGGTGAACATCGCGCAGTTCAGCCTGCTCCGAAACATCCATCGCATGGCGCCCGTCTCGCTGACGGATCTCGGTACGCGCGTCGAGCTCGACCGGTCGACGGTCGGCCGCAACGCCAAGGTGCTGGAGCGCATGGGGCTGATTGCGATCCAGCCCGGCAAGGACCAGCGCGAGGCGGTTCTGACCATCGCAGAACCCGGCCACGCGGTGCTGCGGGAAGGTGCGCCGCTGTGGGATGGCGTGCAGGACGCGATCGAAGCCCGCTTGGGTCCCGACGGTACGGAACGGCTGCGGGAACTGCTCGCGGCGCTCTGAGTTTTTGGCTTGAAAGGGGTATATGCCCGCTAATGAGGGCATATACCCGAAAATCGCGCTGCATAGCGCAGGTGGGAAGGGATTTACGGATGTTCTCGACAGGCGTCGCCCGCTGGATGGCCGGCCGCAATCTTCACTACGGCTGGATGGTGGCCGCGACCACCTTCCTCACCATGCTGGCCACCGCCGGCGCGATGGGCTCGGCCGGTGTCATGATCCAGCCTCTGCACGAGGAGTTCGGCTGGGACATTGCCGACATCTCCTCGGCCATGGCCGTGCGGCTGGTGCTCTTCGGCCTGCTCGGCCCGTTCGCCGCCGCCTTCATGAACCATTTCGGCATCCGCCAGGTGGTGTCGACGGCGCTCGCCCTCATCATGGGCGGCATCGTCGCCTCCTTCTTCATGACGAAGGTCTGGCAGCTCCTGCTGCTCTGGGGCGTCGTCGTCGGGTTCGGCACCGGCATGACGGCGCTGGTGCTGGGTGCGACTGTCGCCGCGCGCTGGTTCGCGAAACGCCGCGGCCTCGTCGTCGGCCTGATGACGGCAAGCAGCGCCACCGGACAGCTCGTTTTCCTGCCGCTGCTCGCGGCGCTTACGGACGCCTATGGCTGGCGCGCGGCCCTGACGCTCGCCGTCGCCGTCATCGCCGCGGCCATGGTGCTCGTCCTTCTCCTGATGCGCGATCATCCCGCCGATCTCGGCCTGCCCGCCTATGGCGAGACGGCGGTCGTCCGTCCGCCGAAGCAGGATCACAATCTTCGCGCCACGCTGCTTGCGCCGCTCGTCACGCTGAAGAGCGTTTCCGGCAACGCGGTGTTCTGGGTGCTGTTCGGCACGTTTTTCGTCTGCGGCCTCTCGACCAATGGCCTCATCCAGACGCACTGGATTTCGATCTGCGGTGATTTCGGCATGGCGGCGGTCACGGCGGCCGGCACGCTTGCCGTCATCGGCATCTTCGATTTCTTCGGCACCGTCTTTGCCGGCTGGCTCTCCGACCGCTACGACAACCGCCTCCTGCTCTTTTGGTTCTACGGGCTGCGCGGCCTCTCGCTGCTCTACCTGTCCTTTTCCGGTTTCAGCGTGGTGGAGCTGTCGGTCTTCGCCGTCTTCTACGGCCTCGACTGGGTTGCCACCGTGCCGCCGACCGTCAAGCTTGCGGCGGAGAATTTCGGCCGCGAAAAGGCCGGCCTCGTTTTCGGCTGGGTCTTTGCCGGCCACCAGCTCGGTGCGGCAACGGCGGCTTTCGGTGCCGGCTACCTTAAGAGCGACTACGACACCTACATGCCTGCGCTGCAGATCGCCGGCCTGATGTGCCTTCTTGCGGCGCTTTCTGTCCTGTTCCTCAAGCGTCCCGATCCGGCCCCGCTCGCCACGCAGGCGGGGTGACGAAGCCCTGACGGGGAAGGCCCGCCGGGAGGCGGGCCTTTGCATGCAGGCTAATCGTAGAACATGTCGACGAACTTGCGCCGCCCGAGCATGAAGGCGTCGGCGACGTGGCGAAGCGGCGCGAGATCGACGTCCGATTGCCCGGTCTTCACCAGGTCGGCGAAGCGCCTGTAGAGCGTCGGATATTCCTGTTCCGGCTCGTCATGCACCAGCTTGCCGTCGACGGAGAGCTTTGCGCCGCCCTCCGACAGGACCATCTCGCCCGCCTCGGTCTGCGCAATGATGTCCCAGCTCTGCTTGCCGGTCTGCCGCCAGTCGAATTCGGCGGCGAGGTCGAGACCCCTGGCGTCGGTGAAGGTCATCGCGGCGGCGATCGGCGCATCGCGATTCTCCGGGAACTCCAGCGTGGCCGCGGTGATGAAGACCGGGCGCGGCAGGATATGGGTGACGATGGAGAGCGCGTTGATGCCCGGATCGAAGACGCCGAGGCCGCCAGCCTGCCAGATCCATTCCTGGTTCGGATGCCAGTGGCGCACGTCCTCCTTCCAGATCACCCGCATGGAACGGATCGTCGTGCCGGCGAGGAAGGCCCTGGCCGCCTCGACGGCCGGTGCGTAACGCGAATGCCAGCTGGCAAAGAGTGACAGGCCCTTCGATGCCGCCAGTGCCTCGAGGTCGGCGACTTCGGAGAGCGTCGCGCCCGGCGGCTTTTCCAGGAAGACGTGTTTTCCGGCCGAAAGTGCCTTTTCCGCCGCCTCGTAGCGATATTGCGGCGGCATGCAAAGCGAGACGGCATCGATGGCGGGCACTTTGGCCAGCATCCCGTCGATCGACTTGAAATTGTCGATTCCATCGACCGTGCCGTGGCGGCTCGCCGCCGCGATCAGCTTGTAGTCGGCATTCTTCGCGACGGCCGGAAGATGCTGGTCGCGCACGATCTTGCCGACGCCGACGATTGCGAGATTGATCGGGGACATGGCTCCGCCCTTATTTGTATGATGATTTGGCGCTGTTGTAGCAGAACCGCCGAAGGGGGCAAGGGCGCGGTTGCGCCCATATCTGCCTATCGTTTGTGCAATGCGGCCGAAGCCGTATTCGCCTTTCGTCTAATGCAGGCCCTCAGGCCGGGAAAACCGGGCCGCGGACTTGAAACGAGCCTTGAAATCGGCACTCTGGCTGTGCTTGGCACCAAAGCAATAACATACCAAGCGGGGAGGAGTTCTCATGAAAGCGCTGCTGGCCTTCAGCCGGCTCATCGACGTGATCACGGAAAATATCGGGAAGGCCGTTGGCTGGCTGATCCTGATCGCCGTGCTCGTCAGTGCCGGAAATGCCATCGTCCGAAAGGTCTTCAACACATCGTCCAACGCCTGGCTCGAGGCGCAATGGTATCTGTTCGGCGGCGCCTTCATGCTCGCCGCCGCCTACACACTGTCCCAGAACGAGCACATCCGCATCGACGTGGTTTACGGCAAGTTCTCGCGCCGGGTGCAGCACTGGATCGACCTGCTCGGCCATTGCCTCTTCCTGATGCCCTTCGTGCTGCTGATGGTCTATTTCCTCGTGCCCTATGTGCTGATGTCCTATCGCTCTGGCGAGGGCTCTTCCAGCGCCGGCGGCCTCATCGTCTGGCCGGCGAAGGCGATTCTCCTCGGCGGCTTCCTGCTGCTGGCCTTCCAGGGTGTCTCCGAGATCATCAAGAAGATCGCCATCATGCGCGGCGACATGGAGGACCCGACGCCCTACGTGCCGACGCACGCGCCGCTCGATACGTCCGTCGCAGGGGAGAAGGGCGCATGATCGAGTTCATTGCGGAAAATCTCGCGCCGATCATGTTCATGTCGCTGATCGTGTTCCTGCTGCTTGGCTACCCGGTGGCATTCGCGCTCGCGGCGAACGGCCTGCTCTTCTTCGTCATCGGCGTGGAACTCGCGCCGTTTTCCGACACGATCAACCTCTCCTGGCCGCTTCTCAACGCGATGCCGGAGCGGCTCTGGGGGGTGATGTCGAACGACACGTTGCTCGCCATCCCCTTCTTCACCTTCATGGGGATCGTGCTGGAGAAATCCGGCATGGCCGAGGACCTGCTCGACACGATCGGCCAGCTCTTCGGGCCGATCCGCGGCGGTCTTGCCTATGCGGTCATCTTCGTGGGCGCGCTGCTTGCCGCCACCACCGGCGTCGTCGCCGCCTCGGTCATCGCGATGGGCCTCATCTCGCTGCCGATCATGCTGCGCTACGGCTATGACCGGTCCATCGCCTCGGGCGTCATCGCGGCCTCCGGCACGCTGGCGCAGATCATCCCGCCGTCGCTCGTCCTCATCGTGCTCGCCGACCAGCTCGGCCGCTCGGTCGGTGACATGTATGCCGGTGCGCTCATTCCGGGTCTGGTGCTGACCGGGCTCTATATGGGCTACATCCTGCTGATGACCTTCCTGAAGCGGGACTCGATGCCGGCGCTGCCGCTGGAGGCGCGTTCTCTCGGCTCGGGCGTGACGTCGCTCGCCATCGCGCTCGCCGTCGCGGCTGGTTTTGCCTATGCGGCGCATATCTATCTCTATCCGACGCAGGGCGAAAACGCCGACATTCTCGGCGGCACCGTCGGCGTCATCTTCATCTACATCGTGGCGGTGGCGGACAAGACGCTCAACATCAACATGATGTCGCGGCTGGCCCAGCAGGTCATCATCGTGCTGATCCCGCCGCTGGCGCTGATCTTCCTCGTGCTTGGCACGATCTTCCTCGGCATTGCGACGCCGACGGAAGGCGGCGCCATGGGCGCTGTCGGCGCCCTCGCCATGGCGGCGGCCAAGGGCCGGCTTTCCCTGGAGGTCATCCGCTCGGCGCTGACGGCCACAACCCGGCTTTCGGCCTTCGTCTTGTTCATCCTCATCGGTGCGCGCGTCTTCTCGCTCACCTTCTACGGCGTGAACGGGCACCTGTGGGTCGAGCACCTGCTGGTCTCGATGCCGGGCGGCGAGACGGGCTTCCTGATCGCGGTGAACGTGCTGGTCTTCTTCCTGGCGTTCTTCCTCGATTTCTTCGAGCTCGCCTTCATCATCGTGCCGCTGCTCGCGCCGGCCGCCGACAAGCTCGGCATCGACCTCATCTGGTTCGGCGTGCTGCTCGGCATCAACATGCAGACGAGCTTCATGCATCCGCCCTTCGGCTTTGCGCTGTTCTACCTGCGCTCGGTCGCGGCCAAGGTGCCCTATCTCGACAAGGTGACCGGCAAGGTGACCCAGCCGGTTACGACGGGGCAGATCTACTGGGGCGCCGTGCCCTTCGTCGGTATCCAGATCCTCATGGTGGCGCTCACCATCCTCTTCCCGGGCATGGTCATGCACTACAAGGGTGAGGGCAGCGGCGTCGATCCGGCGACCATCAAGATCGAGGTGCCCGGCTTCGGTGGCAGCGACGGCGGCCTGCCCGGCCTGACACTGCCCGACAATGGCGGCGGCCTCGGCCTGCCGGGCGGCCTGCAGCTTCCCGCCGGCAATCCGCTGGAAGGCGGCGAGCAGAAGCCGGCCGAGCAGGGCGGAGAGCAGAAGCCCGCCACGGACCTGTCGAGCCCGCCGTCCTTCAACTGACGGGAACGACCGGGAGACGGACATGGGAACCGCCTGCAGCCAACGGGTTGCAGGCGGTTTTTCTTTTCCGCATTCTGCTTCCGCGGATGCCACGGGAGGAGTGTCGATGCGCTTTGTGAACCCCATCCCCTTCGTCCGCGATATCGTGCGTTCGAAGGCGTTCTACCGGGACAGGCTCGGGCTCGTGGTGCGGGAGGATTTCGGAAGCTTCGTGCTCTTCGAGACGGGGTTTGCCCTCCATGAGGGGCCGGCATTGGAAGAGACGATCTGGCAGGAGGCCTCCCCGGGAGACGAGCCCTACGGACGGCGGAACCTGCTGCTCTACTTCGAACACGAGGATGTCGATGCGGCATTCGACGCCATCGCGCCGCATGTGGACCTGATCCATCCGGTCGAGCGGCAGGCCTGGGGGCAGCGTGTATTCCGCTTCTACGATCCCGACAGGCATGCGGTCGAGATCGGCGAGCCGCAGACCCTGTGAGGTTATGGCCATGGTCTTGTGGCAAAGAAAAACCCCGGAGCATCGCTGCTCCGGGGTTTCTGCATCCCTATTCCGGCAGGCTTACAGCTTGTTGCTGCGCTGCTGGATCATCATGAAGGTGTCGTAGTTGTATTCGGCGATCTGGGCGTTGAGGTAGTACTCGCCGCGGAAGGCCTTGATCGATTCCCAGATCTTCTTGAAGGTCGGGTTCGAGGCTTCCATCTCGGCATAGACCTCGTTGGCGGCGTCGAAGCAGGCCGAGAGGATTTCCTGGCTGAACGGGCTGAGCTTCGCGCCGGCGGCGACGAGGCGCTTGATGGCCGAGGGGTTCAGGTAGTCGTATTTCTGCAGCATGTTCGCGTCAGTCGCCTGGCAGGCCGTGCGCAGCAGCGACTGGTAGGCCTTCGGCAGGCCGTCGAAGGCCGCCTTGTTGAACATGGCATGCACCGTCGGGCCACCTTCCCACCAGCCGGGATAGTAGTAGTAGGGCGCGACCTTGTAGAAGCCGAGCTTCTCGTCGTCATAGGGGCCGACCCATTCTGCGGCGTCGATCGTGCCCTTTTCGAGCGAGGGATAGATGTCGCCGCCAGCGATCTGCTGCGGCACGACGCCGAGCTTCTCGACGACCTTGCCGGCAAAACCGCCGATGCGCATCTTCAGGCCCTGCATGTCGGCGACAGTCTTGATTTCCTTGCGGAACCAGCCGCCCATCTGCACGCCAGTATTGCCGCCGGGGAAGCCGACGAGGCCCTGGGTGGCGAGGAATTCGTTGAAGAGGTCGATACCGCCGCCATGGTACTGCCAGGCGTTCATGCCGCGGGCGTTGAGCGCGAAGGGCACGGCCGCGCCAAGCGCCCAGACCGGGTCCTTGCCCCAGTAATAGTAGGAAACGGTGTGTGCGGCCTCGACGGTGCCGGCGGACGCAGCATCGGCGGCCTGCAGGCCGGGCACGATTTCACCGGCGGCGAAAACCTGGATCTGGAAGTTGCCGTCCGTCGCTTCGGAGACGTATTTCGACAGCACTTCGGCGCCGCCATAGATCGTGTCGAGCGATTTGGGGAACGAGGAGGCGAGGCGCCAGTTGATCTTGGGATTGCTCTGCGCGATGGCCGGGGCCGCAAGCACGGTGGCGGCCGCACCGCCCACGCCGGCAACACCGGCCTTCTTCATGAATGAACGACGATCCATAGTTTTCCTCCCAATGGCGAGCGGTGGTTTTTCCGCCCTTTGTCATCGTCGGAAACCTAACCATGTCGGCAAGGGGGTTTCAAGCCGAGGTGGGGAAGAAGGTGAAAGCCTCTTCTACAACTTTCGTCTTAGACGGCGATTCTCCGCTATCTGCCTGTTTTTTGAGCTTTTCCGGCGGTTTTCCGCAAGGTTGACAGCCTCTCGCGCGGTTGAAAGATTGAGCGCGGAGCATGGGATGGAAGGCACGGCATGGATATCGAGATTCGCAGGGCCTATCGCGACGAGCTGGTCGACATCCTGGAGCGGGCTGCCGCAGAAGGGTGGAACCCGGGCCTTGGCGATGCCGCGCCGTTCTGGGCGGCGGACCCCGAAGGCTATCTCGTCGCCGAAGCGGACAAGCGCGTCGTGGGTACGATCTCGCTCGTGCGCTACGGTGCGGACTATGCCTTTCTCGGCTTTTACATCGTGGATCCGCAGGTGCGCGGGCAGGGCGTCGGCCTGCGCCTCTGGAATGCGGCGATGGATCTGGCCGGCGGCCGCCTGGTCGGCCTCGATGGGGTCGTCACCCAGCAGGAGAATTACCGCCGATCCGGCTTTGCCTACGCCCACGCCAATATCCGCCACGGGGGCCGGGTGGAGAGCGCCATGCCGACGGATTCGCGGCTGACGCCGGTCTCGCCCGTCCACATGCCGCTGATCGTCGACTACGACGCGCGCTTTACTCCGGCGCGCCGCGAGGCATTCCTGCGCGAATGGCTGAAGGAGCAGGAGACGCGCCAGAGCGTGGCGCTGCTGCACGGCACCGGCATTTCCGGCTACGGCACGATCCGCGCCAGCCGGGAGGGCTTCAAGATCGGCCCGCTGTTCTCCGACACCGATGTTGGCGCCGAGGTGATCTTCCGGGCGCTGGTCGCAAGCGTCGGTGGCGGGGAGATTTTTCTCGACATCCCTGCGCCCAATGCCGAGGCGAAGGCGCTTTGCGTGCGCCATGGTCTTTCGCCGGTCTTCGAGACCGCGCGCATGTACCGGGGCGCGGCGCCGGACCTGCCGCTCGGACACATCTACGGGATCACGAGCTTCGAGCTCGGCTGAGCGACCTTACCGGTCTGCCAGGGCGAGCAGTTGCGGTTCCGTGCCGCCCTTGTGGCGCAGCGTCACCACCGAATAGCCTTCCGCCTTTAGCTGCGCGAGCAGCGAGGGCAGCACGGCAGCGGTCCGCTTGTGGATGTCGTGCATCAGGATGATGCCGCGGCCGCGCTTGCGCAGGCCCTGCATGGTGCGGCTGGCGACGGAGGCGGGCGTCACCTTGAAGTAATCCTTCGAATCGACATCCATGTCCATGATGATGGTGCCGCGACGGGATACGGCGCTGCGCAGCGCGGACGTATCCGCGAGATAGGGGAAGCGGAAGAAATCCGGCTGGCGCGCGGTGGCGCGTTCCACGGCCTTCTCGCCCTTGCGGATTTCCGCCATGGCCGCCTCGAAGGCGAGATAGCGCAGATTGGCATGGCGATAGGTGTGGCTGCCGACGGTATGGCCGCGCGCCACAACCTTGCGGGCGATTGCCGGATAGGCGTCGGCCATCTGGCCGACCATCAGGAAGGTCGCCTTCACGCCATAGCTGTCGAGCGTGTCGAGGATCGCTTCGGTGCGGCCGGGCACGGGGCCGTCGTCGAAGGTCAGCACAACCTCCTTGTGCTTCAGCTTCAGGTCGCCGAGCGAGGCGACAGCGAGTGTGCGCCCGGCAAGGCCTGTTCGCCCGGCCCAGCGAGCCGGCGACATCGGCACGGGATCATCCGCGTCGAGCTTCTTCGTCGTCTCGGCCTCGGCAAAGGCGGTCTGGGTGGACGAGCGCGGCTTCGTCGTGTTGCAGCCGGCAAGAACGGAGAGGGCCGCCAGGGCGGCAAGAAGCAGGCGGCAACGCATCGGGAGCACTCGCAAGGCAATGATCTTGCGAGAACTTTTGTCAAATCATGGTTAATGAAGCGTTGCGCGGCCGGAAGGAAGGCGCGTTACCCGGCCATCGCCTCCTCATATTCCGCCGAAAGCTCCAGCCACTGTTCCTCGGCATCGTTGAGCTTGTCGGCTGCCATCGAGCGCAGCTTGGCCTTCTCCGCGGCCTTGGCCGGGCTCTTCTCGTAGAGCGCGGGATCTGCAAGCTCCACGTCAAGAAGCTGAATCTGCTTCTGCAGCTTTGCCGTCAGCGATTCGATTTCATTGATCTTTTTCTTCAGCGGGGCGAACTGCGCGCGCCGGTCCGCATTCGCCTTGCGCAGATCCGCCTTGCTGGTCTCGCCGCCGTTCGGGGTGGACTTGTCCTTGTCGTCCCTCTTGCCGGACTGGACGATGAGGCTGCGATATTCCTCCATGTCGCCGTCGAAGGTTTTTACCGTGCCGTTGTTGACCAGCCAGAGCCGGTCGACGGTCGCCTCGATGAGATGCCGGTCATGCGAGATGAGGATGACGGCGCCCTCATAGTCGTTCAGCGCCTCGATCAGCGCACGACGGCTGTCGATGTCGAGATGGTTGGTCGGCTCGTCGAGGATGAGCAGGTTCGGCGCGTCGAAGGCCGCAAGCCCCATCAGAAGGCGCGCCTTCTCGCCGCCCGAGAGATCCTTGGCGGCGGTCGACATCTTTTCCGTCGCAAGCCCCATCTGGGCAACGCGGGCGCGCACCTTCGCTTCCGGTGCCTCCGGCATCAGCCGGCGCACATGTTCGACCGGCGACTGGTCCGGAATGAGGTCGTCGAGCTGGTGCTGCGCGAAGAAGCCGATCTTCAGGCCCGGCGCGCGCTTCACCGCGCCCGATTCGGCCTCCAGCCGGCCGGAAATGAACTTGGCGAAGGTCGACTTGCCGTTGCCGTTCGAGCCGAGCAGGGCGATGCGATCGTCGTTGTCGATGCGAAGGTTGATCTGCTTGAGGATCGGCTTGCCCGGCACATAACCGACCGTGCCGCCCTCGATCGCGACGATCGGCGAGGCCGGCTGTTTCTCCGGCTCGGGGAAGGTGATCGGCTGTACATGCGTCTCGACGACGGCGGCGACCGTGCCCATGCGCTCCAGCGCCTTGACGCGGCTCTGCGCCTGCTTGGCCTTGGTCGCCTTGGCCTTGAAGCGGTCGATGAAGCTCTGCAGGTGTTTGCGCGCGGCCTCGTTCTTGGTCTTGGCCTTCATCTGCAGTTCGTCGGCCTCGGCCTTCTGGCGCTCGAACTGGTCGTAGGAGCCGCGGTAGAAGGTGAGCTTCTGCTGGTCGAGATGCACGATGGCGTTGACGGCGGTGTTGAGCAGGTCCCGGTCGTGGCTGATGATGATGACCGTGTGCGGATAACGCCGCACATAGTCCTCCAGCCAGAGCGTGCCTTCGAGGTCGAGATAGTTGGTCGGTTCGTCGAGCAGCAGGAGGTCCGGCTCGGAGAACAGCACGGCCGCCAACGCCACGCGCATGCGCCAGCCGCCGGAAAAGCTCTTTGCCGGACGCTGCTGCGCCTCATGGTCGAAGCCGAGGCCTGCGAGGATGCTCGCTGCGCGCGCTTCCGCCGAATGGGCGCCGATATCGCCGAGGCGCGTCTGGATTTCGGCGATGCGGTGCGGGTCGGTCGCGGTTTCCGCCTCCTTCAGGAGGCTTGCGCGCTCCTTGTCGGCGGCGAGCACGATCTCGATCAGCGAATCGTCCGTGCCCGGCGCCTCCTGGGCCACCTGGCCGATGCGCGCGTTCTTCGGCAGCGAAATGCTGCCGGCCTCGGAGGCGAGCTGGCCGGTGATGACGCGGAACAGCGTCGACTTGCCGGTGCCGTTGCGGCCGACAAGACCCACCTTCACCCCGCTCGGCAGCGAAAGGGAGGCGTTGTCGATGAGGAGACGCCCGGCAACGCGGGCGGTGAGGCCGGAAATCGTGATCATGCCGGGTCTATAGAGCAATTTCCGCAAAAGTGCGAAGCGGTTTTGTGCCCGGAATTGCACCAAAAGGGACAGTCTGTTGGGGAACGATGCTCGCGTGCCGGCGGTGTCAGGCGGCCGCGCCGCCGCGATAGCCCCGGCCGGCCCGGTCGGAGACTTCCGCCGAGTAGATTCTCAGCGCAATGCCGGCGTCGCCCGCATAGGCGAGTGCCTGCTCCGCCTGGTCGTAGAACACGGCTGGCGACGCGGCCGCATCGCTCATCGAGACGCCGGCCGTCAGCGTCAGGAAGCCGGCGGGCAGTTCGCGGTCCATGAAGGGGAAGGGCTTTTCCGCGACGCGCACGGCAATGCGCCGGGCGATCGTCACGGCGATCTCGCGGCTGACATCCGGCAGCAGCAGGCAGAAGACATCCGGCCCGGTGCGCGCGACGAAATCACCCTTCTTGACCGAGCGGCGGAAGATGGCGGCAAGCCGCTTCAGCGTCTTTTCCGCAGCGCCCGCGGGATGGGTCTCGGCAAATTCCTTGAGCTGCTCGACGCGGAACATCAGCAGGCCGGCGGTCCCGCTCGCCGCCTCGGTCTGGTAGAAGGCCTTCAGCCGGCCGAGCAGGGCGGCATGATTGCCAAGGCCGGTCACGGGATCGTGGGTCAGCGCCTCGCGGCTGACGGAAAGACCCGAGCGCAGTCCGTCGAGATGGGCCTGCAGGTCCTCTATGCGCGCGGTAGCCGAGCGATCGGCGCCGAGGATGTCGCGCAGGATCGACAGGAGCCGGACCGTATCGCTGGAGAAATCGGAAATGCCGAGCACCGGGTCCTTGCGCATGCGGGCGGCGATTTCCTCCAGCTCCTGCAGGGCGACCGCGCGGTTGCGCCGGCTGGCTTCCGCCGCCGCCGAGATTTCGGTGAGCACCCGCACGGCCTCGCCTGCCGCCTGGCCGGCGGCGAGCACGTTGTGGCTGGGTAGGGAGTGGCGCAGCGCGATCGAATCGAGCGCCGCCTGTTCCGGTGTCTTGCCGAGCGCCGCGATCTCGCGCGCCACGCTCGCATTGCCGTTCAGCGCCTCGAACAGCAGTTCATAGTTCCGCGGCAGGCCGGCGATGCCGAGATTGGCCATCACATGTGCGATGCGCGCCGTGATCGGCGGAACGGCGGGCTGCGTGTTCGGGGTGGTGCTGTCTTTGCTGCTCATGAAACGCCGTCGGGTGCTGCGCGGGCGGGCGCCGGCGCGGGAAGGGATCGATCGGCGTAACTATCGGATTGCGCGGTTAATTTTGCGTGTGCTGAAGAAAGATTCAGGCCAAAGTTGATAATGCGCAAGACGGAAGGGGCGGTGTGCGGCGGCATCCTGTGGACGCCGCCGCACGAGGGTATGGTTCAGAACCTCATGCCGTTCGGCGGGTAAGCGGGATCACCCGCATCACCTGTCCGATCACGGTCGAGCGGGCCGGTTCCTTGGTGCGGGGCGCGCGATTTTGCTGGAGTTCGCGCATCGCCGCCGCATATCCCTCCGCGCGCGCTTCCTGCAGCGCCACGTCAAGGGTCTTCTCGATCACCGGATAGCACTCCTCCGGCAGATAGGCATTCGGGGCGTCCGTGCCGTAAACCCGTGCCATCTTGCAAAGCGTACTGCCGAGCAGGGCTGCCCACTCTTCGGTCGTTCTTGCCATTTTTCTTCCCTCTTTCAGGAGAGGCCTGTGCCGTCCCGCATCAGCCTCAATGGCAGCGACTATCCCATTACCGATCGCCCGTGCCTGTCACTTAGGTGACAGGACGAAGCAGCCCCCTTAATCGATGCCGAGCGCTCCCATACACCCCAAGTGTATCACCACTATTGCAGGAACAGGAAGGGTCACTCGCCCTAAAATTTATAGGAATTCCTTTCCTTCGGTGCGCGCGAAGTAGATGAGATCGAGCGTAATGCTCGGCCCGCCGACCGCTGTCAGCATGCCGTGGCACTGGCCACGGTGGTGGGTCTGGTGGTTGAACATGTGGGTGAGGGCGGGGCCAAGCGGATGGGTGATGACCGTCGGATTGGTGAGCGGGCTATAGGTGAAATCGGCGGCGATCGTCTCTTCCGAAAGCGAATCGGCATAGGCGACCAGCCGGGCGTCCTCCGCCTGTCGCGCCGCCCAGAGGCCGGAAAAATCCTCGTGGAGGATCGTATCGAGGCGCGTCGGGGCATCGCCCATGCCGGTGAAGCGTTTCATCCAGATGCGGTCGGCCGTGAGCAAATGGTTCAGCGTGCGGTGCAGCGAGCCGAAGAAAGTGCCGGTATCCCGGCGAAACGCGTCGTCGTCGAGCTTGCCGACTTCGGTGTAGAGCGTACGGTTGGCCCAGGCATTGTAGGCGGCGAACATGCGGTAGTGGTCGAGCATTGCAGTCTCCATGATCTGACCGAACTATAACCGAAGCGCGGATGGGCCGCGTGAATACCACCCATGAAATTATGTGATTTGCGTAAGGCGTCATCCTGCGGTCCTATGGCGGGAAACCGAACGAAGAGGCTTTGATGACCCGACTGCTCTATGCGCTTTCCGGTGCCGACCGGACCCGCCAGTTTTCGCCCCATGTCTGGAAGACGGTGATGTCGCTCGCCCACAAGGGCCTTGCCTATGAGACGGTGCCGGTCGGCTTTACCGAGATCCCGGCTATCGAGGGCGGCAGCACGGCGACGGTGCCGCTCCTGCGCGACGGTGACCGGCTGGTGCGCGACAGTTTCGACATCGCGCTCTATCTCGACGAAGCCTATCCCGACCGTCCGTCGCTGTTCAGCGGGGAGGGCGGAAAGGCGATGGCCCGCTTCATCGAGAGCTGGTCGCAATCGATCCTGCACATGGCCGTCACCCGCATCGCCATCCTTGACATCCACAATCTCCTGGAGCCTGCCGACCAGACCTACTTCCGCCGCAGCCGCGAGGAACGCCTCGGCGCCTCGCTCGAGGAGATCGCGGCGGCCGGCAAGGCGGAGGTCGAGGGCTTTTCCCGAAAACTGCAGCCGCTGCGCAACATGCTAAAGATCCAGCCCTTCATCGGCGGCGAAGGCCCGCTCTTTCCTGATTATATCGTCTTCGGCGCGCTGCAATGGCTGCGCACGACGGCGGGCACGAAGGTGCTGGAGGAGGGCGATCCCGTTGCCGACTGGTTTGCCCGCTGCCTCGATCTGCATGGCGGCGTCGGCCACCGTGTGACGGCGGCGTGAAACTTTGCCGCTGGCGGCGCCAATCGCGGCGCCCCTCTTGTTTTGCCGGTCGTTGGCGGCTATGGAACCGGCCACTTTCACCGGAAAACCAAGGGAAACGGGAAAATGGCGATTGAACGCACCTTTTCGATGATCAAGCCGGACGCGACGAAGCGCAACCTGACCGGCGCGATCACCAAGATGCTCGAAGACGCGGGCCTGCGCGTCGTTGCTTCCAAGCGCGTCTGGATGAGCAAGCGCGAAGCCGAAGGCTTCTACGCCGTTCACAAGGAGCGTCCGTTCTTCGGCGAGCTCGTTGAAGGCATGACCTCCGGCCCGACGATCGTCCAGGTTCTGGAAGGCGAAAACGCCATCCTGAAGAACCGCGAAGTCATGGGCGCCACCAACCCGGCCAATGCCGACGAAGGCACGATCCGCAAGACGCACGCCCTGTCGATCGGCGAAAACTCGGTTCACGGTTCGGATGCTCCGGAGACCGCTGCTCAGGAAATCAAGTACTGGTTCTCCGACACCGAAATCGTCGGCTGAATCGGTTTCTCCGGCTCCGGCCGGAAACCTTTGACGGAACTTGAAAACCGGGGCCGAAAGGCCCCGGTTTTTATTGTGCCGGGTCGAACTTGAAGAGCGGCTGGCCGGCCAGGAGCAGTGCTTCGGCCGGGTGGTGCATGTAGCTCTGGCAGCCGCGATCGAGGCGCATTGCAAAATCGGTGGCGATGGCAAGCTTCGTTTCGGCTGGCTCGACGGCAAGGACGAAATCGGCAAGACGAGCATGGTCGCCGGCGGCAAACAGCAGCTCTGCGACGATCGGCGCCTTTACCGGGTCTTTTGCAAGCGGCGTCAGCGGTACGGATGTCAGGGATTTTGAAAGCTCCGCCCACAATGGCCATTCCGCCTGGAATTTCAGGCTGATATCCGTCGGCGCCTCCGGGAGGACATCGGACTTTCCGGTGAGGTAGGGAGCAAGCGCGCCGATCGCCACGATCCGGTCGATGAGGTCCCGTATCGAGACATTGCTGGTCGGGGGAACGACGCGGCGCGTATTGATAGGCATGCTTTCGAGCGTCGTATCGACCACGGCAGGATCGGGCACGGCAGCGCGAAGGGTCCGATAGGCCAGCAGCCATGCAGGATCGAGAAGGCCTTCCGGCTTGATCCGCCCGGCCGAGATCTCGGCCAGAACCACCGTCGCCGCCTTTTCCGCGGAGGCGACATCGCCGGTCTGGTTCAGATAGGTCATCAGGAAATCGCGCTCCGGCTCCTTCGCGGCCATAATCCAGATGGCATGCAGGCTTTTCTGCGTCGCCTGCATTGCGGCATCAGGCACCGGGATTCGCGGCAAGGCCGGGTTGCCGACCAGCGCCGGCGCCCAGCTCCACATGCGCGTCAGGTCCGCGAGCATCGCTACCTCGGGAAAGCTGGCAACGAAGACCGGCCAGGCATTCGGGTCGCGCTGGCTCGCAACGAGCCCCGCCTGAAGGAAGAACAGCTTGTGGCGGCCTGCCGATGCGGCGAGCCTGGCCTTCTCCTCGTCGGGCCGGTCTGCAATGGCGGGCACGATCCGCCCGCTTATCGGGATCTGCCGTTCCGGCGGCAGGCTGGCGATGGCGGCCAGCAATTTGTCGCCATCGCCATGCACCAGGATTGCCCGCACGGTGGAGATCAGCCCGTTCAGTTGAACCGGATCGGCGTTGCCCAGCGCGTCGAACCCGTCTCGCGCTCCATCGATGGCGCCTGCAAGATCGATGGCTTCGCGCACGCCGGCATCGCGCAGTCCGTGGGCGAGCTTGGTCGCCTCGTCCATGGAAAGGCGGCCGTAGCGGATTTTCAGATAGGCGGCTTCCGCCCCGAAACCGCGCGCTTTCAATCGCGGCAGTTTTTCCCGGTCGGCCAGCACCGTATCAGAAAATGCAAGGATGACGGGCTTTGCTGGACAGGTCGCGGCTTCCTCGGCATAGGCCGCAGGAGAGAAAACGGACAGGCCGAGAACCAGGGCAGGCAGGAATCGCATCGGTCCGATCCTCCGGGAAGCAGCTTTGGAGGGAACGCACGAACCCTGGCGAATATTCGTCAGTCGGTGGGGCAGGTCGCCATTTCGAAATGCGCCGGCGCCTTGCCGTCCTTGAACACCTCCGGGTTCTTGTCGTAGCCGGGGCCGACGACCAGCGCCTTTGCCGGCAGGATGCTCTGGTCCACATTGGACGTAACCCGGGTTTCCAGGCTTTGCAGCACCGCGCCGTCTGGCCCGACGACCCGGATGGTCACCTTGTAGGGAACGCCCTTCTTCACGCAGGAGATGTCCGGGCTCTCCAGCGCGACGCGGGTGAGGTTGGCAAACAGCTTGCGCTCCAGCGTCAACGGCGCGCCGCCCGCCGGGTTTTCGAACTCGGCCCGGACCACGGAGCCTTCCGGCACCGGTTCTGTCCGGTCGAGCGTCACCATGTAGGTGGCGTAGGCGAGGCGGTAGTTGAAGACGAACATCTTGCCCGTCAGCTTGAGCGGATCCGGTCCCGTCTCGCGCTGGCAGGCGGCAAGCGAAAGCAGGAGCGGCAGCAGGATCAGCCAGGACGCTCTCATGGCCCTTTCTCCTCGCGGTTGCGGTGATAGTGGCGGCTGGCCTTTGCCCGGTTGCCGCAGACCGCCATGTCGCACCAGGCGCGCGAACGGTTGCGGCTGCGATCGAGGAAAAGCCAATGGCAGTTCGGGCAGATTTTCAGGCGCTCCGACTCGGGCTGCGCGAGCAGGAGCAGGGCCGAGCGCGCCGTCGCGGTATCGAGCGCCTGCGGCCTTGTACCCGAGCGACGCAGCGTGGCGGCGATGGCCTCCAGGAGACCGGCAAGCAGCGCCGGCGTTCCCTGGCCCAGCACTTCGGCACGAAAATGCCGGTCGATCGCCTCGCGCAGCGCGAAAAGTCCCGCGCGTGCATCCTCGCGCACCGGTTCGAGCGAGCCGAAAAGTGCGCGCTCCGCCCCGTGCCGGCCTGCTCCGGCGGGGAAGGCGTCCATGACGACAGGATCGGCGAAACGGTCGATCCGCCGCTCGGGATCACCGCGCAGCACGACCGAATTGGCGACATCGAGGGCGAGTGCGCCGCCGGAGAAACGATGCGGGGTCCAGGAAAAGGTCATGCGATATTCTAACTGGTAAAAGTATTTTTGCCAGTTATAATTCCGTATGGATCCAGGAGGACGGGGAGCGCCCTTCCGGGCGGCGTGCGTGACAATGCGGGAAACCTGGAACCGCCATGGCCTATTTCCTCCAGCAGATCGCCAATGCCGCGCCCGTGGCCGCGCTCTATGCGGCGCTCGCCTTCGGCTATTCGATCGCCTTTGCCGTAACGCGCCGGGCGGATATCGGCTATGGCGCGCTCTTCGCCTTCGCCGCGCAGATGTTCATCCTGTTTTCCGGGTACGGCTGGGATCGGCTCTGGCTGATGTTGCCGGCAGCGCTCGGTTTCGGTGCGGTCGTCGCGCTGCTTTACGGCGTCGGGGCAGGCCTCGTCATCGGACGCCATGTCATGCGCCCGCTCGCCTTCTCCTCGGACAACACGGTGGTGGTCGCCGCGCTCGGCGTCGTTCTGGTGCTGATGGAGACGGCGCGGCTCGCCTCGGACACGCGCAGCCTCTGGCTGCCGCCCTTTCTCAACACGCCGGTCGTCCTGTGGAGTGATCCGGCCTTTCCCGTCGCGCTGACGGTGCTGCAAATGGCCAACCCCCTTGCCATGGCCGCTATCGTTCTTGCCGGCCACGTCTTCCTCGCGCGGTCCGCCTGGGGCCGGCGCTGGCGGGCGGTTTCGCAGGATCGGCGGGCGGCGGAGCTCTGCGGCGTCGATGCTGCGGGCGTCTACCTTTCGGCCTATGCGCTGGCGGCGCTGATCGCCAGCCTCACCGGCATCCTTGCCGTCTCCTATTACGGCAACATGGATTTCGGCGGCGGCCTCGTCTTCGGGGTGAAGGTGCTGTTCATCGCCGCCATCGGCGGGGCGGGCACGCCGCTGCTCTCCGCCCTCGGCGGTGCGGCCATGGGCCTCGCCGAAACGCTCTGGAGCGCCTATGGCGATTTCCTGTGGCGGGATCTGGTGATCTTTTCCGCGCTGGTGCTGCTGCTGGTGATCTTCAGGCGCGAGCGGCCGTCGCCGTGAGGGACGTTACGACCACTTGTTCCGCGCCCGGTCGTCGCTTTCCTTGGCATCCACCCAGCCGCCCTCGCGGCCGTCGGCAAAGTGCTCCTTCTTCCAGAAGGGGGCGGAGGTCTTCAGATAGTCCATGACGAAGGAGGCGCCGTCGAAGGCGGCATGCCGGTGCGGGGCGAGCGCGATGACGAGCACGATGTTCTCGCCCGGTGCGATCTTGCCGACGCGGTGGATGGCGGTGATGCCGAGAAGCGCGAAGCGCTCGACGGCCTCGCGGCAGATGCGGCCGATTTCGGCTTCGGCCATGCCGGGATAATGTTCGAGCTCAAGGGCGGACAGTCTGCCGCCCTCGTCGCGACAGAGGCCGGTGAAGGTGACGATGGCACCGGTATCGCGCCGGCCGGCAGTCATGCGCGCAGCTTCCGCGGCGGCGTCGAAATCCGCCGGCTGGACGCGCACGGTGACCGGGACGCCGGCCACCGCTCAGCCTCCCGTCATCGGCGGGAAGAGGGCGATCTCGCGGGCGCCGAGAATGGGCTCGTCATGCTCGACATGCTCCTGGTTGATCGCGATTCGGATAACCGTCTCATGCTCCAGCGCGTGGGCATAGTCCTCGCCGAGCGTCTTCAGATAGGCGAGCAGGTCGCCGCCGGTCCTGACGGAGGCGGGCAGGTCGATCTCTTCCTCACCCTTGCCGATCCGTTCGCGCACCCAGGCGAAGTAGACGAGCTTCGTCATCTCACTCGTCCACGATGTGCTTCAGGCCGACGCGGAAATAGTCGTAGCCGGTATACATGGTGATGAGGGCGGCGGCCCAGAGCAGGGTGATGCCGATCTCCGTCGTGTATGGCAGGATCTTGTCGCCGGCGGGGCCTGCCAGAAGGAAGGCGATGGCGAACATCTGGATCGCCGTCTTCCACTTGGCGATGCGCGTGACGGGTACGCTGACCTTGAGGTCGGCGAGATATTCGCGCAGGCCCGAGACGAGGATCTCGCGGCATAGGATGATGATCGCGGCCCAGATCGTCCAGCCGGCGATGGTGCCGTCGGCGGCCATCAGCAGCAGCACCGAGGCGACCAGCAGCTTGTCTGCGATCGGGTCCAGCATGCGGCCGATGTTCGACGTCTGGTTCCAGATGCGGGCGAGGTAGCCGTCAAGATAGTCGGTGATCGAGGCGACGACGAACAGCCAGAAGGCCGCCCAGCGCGCAAAGTCCGACGATTCCAGCCGCCCTTCGACGAAGAAGCAGAGAACGATCAGGGGCACGGCCACGATGCGGGCGTAGGTGAGGAGGTTCGGTATGCTGTATGCGCGGGAAGCCATGGATTCTTCAGTCTCGACAGGTTTGCGGCTAGATGAGGTCTTTGTGACATCGCCGTCAACCTTTGTTTCCGGCAATTCTTGGCGATTTTACGGAGCGTGGACGAATGTCGCAGCCATTGTCGCAAAACGCTGCGGATTCTCCGGTTCTGGCGGGTTCACGTCGGAGGTTTTCCGTCCGTCGTGAAGGCGGCGGAAAAGCGCTTGCCATCCGGCAGCGTGCCCTCGCAGGCAATTGTCGCCGGTCCTTTCATCGGGTTGCCGAAACCGCAGGTGCCCGTCGCCGGAAAGACGTCCGGCTGGTCCGGCGTGTCCGTGCGGCTGACGATCACCTTGTCGAGCTTGACCACGTCCGTCTCCGGTGTCGGATTGTCGCCGTCCATGCCGGTGAAGGTAATGATGCGGCTGTCGTCGAGAACGAAATAGAAACCGACGCGGCCGTCCGGATAGGTGACGTTGAGCAGCTTTTGCGAACAGGCCTTGCTGAATTCCAGGTCGCCGACGATGAGTTCACTGCAGGTTCCGCTGACACCCAGCATCTGCGCATCGCCGACCTGCGTCTGCGCGGCTGTCGCGAGAAGACAGACGCCGAAGGGCGTGATCCGGCGGAAGGCGGTCATGATGTCGCTCCGGGTGAAGGAATGCCGTGGAGGCACCCTAGCACCCACCGGCAGGGCGGGCCAGCTATCCCGCGGCGTCGTCGTGGAAATGGTTGTAGACGATGCGGGCGACGCTTTCGGAAATGCCGGCGACCGCCATGAGGTCGGCCATCGCCGCGCGGGAAACGGCCTTGGCGGTGCCGAAATGCTGGAGCAGGGCACGCTTGCGCGTCGGGCCGATGCCACCGATCTCGTCGAGCGGGTTCTTCACCATTTCCTTCTTGCGCCGTGCCCGGTGCGAGCCGATGGCGAAGCGGTGCGCCTCATCGCGCAGGCGCTGCACGAAATAGAGCACGGGATCGCGCGGCGGCAGGGAGAAGTCGGCAAGGCCCTTCATGAAGAAGCGTTCGCGCCCGGCCTCGCGGTCGGCGCCCTTGGCGACGCCGATGGCGACGACCTGGTCGGTGATTCCAAGGTCTTCGAGGATGGCGCGCACCGCCGTCATCTGGCCCTGGCCGCCGTCGATGAGAATGACGTCGGGCCAGGCGGGGAAGGGCAGGTCCGCCGCGTCCGCACTCTGGTCGGCGGTGCGGTCCGGCAGTCCTTCTTCCTTGATGAGGCGGGAGAAGCGCCGGGTCATCACTTCCTTCATCATGCCGAAATCGTCGCCGGGCGTGATGTCGGTCGATTTGATGTTGAACTTGCGGTACTGCCCCTTCACGAAGCCTTCCGGCCCCGCCACCACCATGCCGCCGACGGCATTGGTGCCCATGATGTGCGAGTTGTCGTAGATCTCGATGCGGCGCGGTACGGAGGAAAGCTTGAACGTTGCGGCGAAGCCATCGAGCAGGCGGGACTGCGAGGCCGTCTCCGCCAGCTTGCGGCCATGGGCCTCGCGGGCATTGGCGACGACATGGTCGACGAGGTCCTTCTTCTCGCCGCGCTGCGGCACGGAGATGGCGACCTTGTAGTTCGAGCGTTCGGAAAGAGCCTGGCTGAGCAGGTCCATTTCCTCGACGGATTCGGAGAGAAGAATCTGCCGGGGACAGGGTTTGTCGTCGTAGAACTGGGCGAGAAACGCGTTCAGCACTTCGGCGCCTGAAAGCTGCGGGTCGGCCTTCGGGAAATAGGCGCGGTTGCCCCAATTCTGCCCGGTGCGGAAGAAGAACACCTGGATGCAGGAGACGCCGCCCTCGTGGTGGATGGCGAAGATATCGGCTTCCTCGACGCCGGCCGGGTTGATGCCCTGGTGGCTCTGGACGTGGCTCAGCGCCGCCAACCTGTCGCGATAGACGGCGGCGCGCTCGAAATCGAGGTCTTCGGCAGCGGCATTCATGGCCTCGGCCATGTGCGCCTTCACCTTCTGGCTCTTGCCGGAAAGAAAGTCCTTCGCCTCCTGCACCAGCTCCGCATAGTCGGCATCGCGGATCTCATGGGTACAGGGGCCGGAACAGCGCTTGATCTGGTAGAGCAGGCAGGGCCGTGTGCGCGTCTCGAAGACACTGTCCGTGCAGGTGCGCAGTAGGAAGGCGCGTTGCAGCGAGTTGATCGTGCGCCCCACCGCGCCGGCGGAAGCGAAGGGGCCGAAATAGTCCCCCTTCCGGCTGCGCGCACCGCGATGTTTGAAGATTGCCGGCGCACGCGTATCGGCCGTCACGAGAATGTAGGGGAAGGACTTGTCGTCACGCAGGAGCACGTTGAAGCGCGGGCGCAAGCGCTTGATGAGGTTCGCTTCCAGCAGCAGCGCCTCGGTTTCGGTGCGCGTGGTGACGAACTCCATGTTCGCCGTCTGGCGGATCATCTGGGTGATGCGGTTGGAATGGCCGCGGCCCTGCGCATAGTTCGTCACGCGCTTCTTCAGGCTGCGCGCCTTGCCGACATAGAGCACGTCGCCGGCCGTGTTGAACATGCGATAGACGCCGGGGCTGTTCGGCAGGCGCTTGACGAAGTGCTGGATCAGCTCGGCGCCGATGATGCCCTCGGGGGTATCGCCGCCTTCGTTCCAATCGATTCCGGGAGTGGCGATGCCGGGCGTGACGGCGCCGGTTGCCGCGGGGGATTCCTGCAGCTCGTCCTCGTCGTCCGTCTCGTTCTCGTCATAGAGGATGCCGCCATCCTCCACCTTCCGGCCATTCATTCGGTTATTCCCCCGACATCGGGTGTTTCCCAGGCGAGATGCTGTCCGCCGTCGAGCGCTATCATTTGCCCGGTAATGGATGGCGTGTCGAACAAAAAGCGAACTGTGCGGCCAAATTCCCCAAGATCCGGTCCCCGGCGTAGGATCAGGCCCTCCACCTGCGCCTGGAAGGCGGCATCGTCCTGCCGCTCGTTCGGCAGCGACGGGCCGGGACCGATGGCATTGACGCGCACGCGCGGCGCAAAACTCTGCGCCATGGTGCGGGTCGCCATCCACAGCGCCGATTTGGAAAGCGTATAGGAATAGTAGCGCGGCGTCGGGTTCCAGACGCGCTGGTCGATGATGTTGACGATCAAGCCCGCTGTGCCCTCTGGAAGCTGGCAAGCGAAGTCGCGTGCAAGGATCGACGGCGCCTTCACATGCACGGCGAAATGCCGGTCCCACAAGGGATCGTCGAACGCCTCGACCGTGTCGGGCTTGAAGAGGGAGGCGTTGTTGACAAGGAGGTCGATGGGGCCGAGCGCCGCTGCCGCAGTGCCGATCAGTCGACCGGTCGCCGCCCCGTCCGCGAGGTCGCATTGCACGGCGACGGCCCTTCCGCCGGCCTCATTGACGGCGCTGGCCATCGCCTCGGCGTCTTCCAGAGATGTGTTGGCATGGATGGCGACGGCGAAACCGTTCGCGATGAGGTCTTCCACGATGGCCTTGCCGATGCGTTTCGCGCCGCCCGTCACGAGGGCTGTCCTGAGGGGCTTGTTCACGAAAATCCATCCTGCCGATTCATTTGATTAACCGGCCCAAGATATAGACATCCCAGCGCAGGCTTAAACTCCCCCTGACAATTGGTTGCAGAAAAATTAACTGCAAAAGCGACTTCAAAGTAATTTGAAGTATATTTTATTGATTTTTCCGCTTACTGAAATCGTGGTTAACAAATACCCTGGTGCGCAAAAGTCACATCCCATTTGTGCCGCGCCGTTGCCACAATCATTTCACATTTTGGCTCTTTCAATTCCTCAATCTTTATTCAATTTCCGCTCAACCGGGCGGGACTGAATTGGAAATGACGATGCCCGATCGCCTCCCAGAGAGGGCGTCGTTTAGTAAAGGAGAATATCATGCGTACACTTATCGCCACCCTCATCGCTTCGACCGTTTCCATGGTCGCTTTCCAGGCTGCTCACGCTGCTGACGCCATCGACGAAATTCCGCAGGCTCCGGCCGCCGAATATTCCGAGCCGGTTGCCAGCGGCAACTGGGCCGGCGCCTATGCCGGTGGTACGGCAAGCTGGCAGCGCGGTGACTTCAACCGTCAGGGTGACGCCAAGGCGAACGGCCTCGGCGGCGGCGTCTACGGCGGCTACAACATGCAGAGCGGCCAGCTCGTCTACGGCGGTGAAACCGACCTGAACTACTCGGGCGTCGATGCCGAGCGCAACGGCCTCAAGGGCAAGCAGGGCGTCAACGGCTCGATCCGCGGCCGCGTCGGTATCGACCTGAACCCGGTCCTCGTCTACGGCACGGCCGGTATCGCCGGTACCAACGTCGAGATGAAGAACGCCAACGGCAAGGACGACCGCAACATGGTCGGCTGGACCGCCGGTGCCGGTGCCGAAGCCTTCGTGACCAACAACGTCACGGCGCGTATCGAGTACCGCTACAGCGACTACCAGAAGAAGAGCTTCAACCTCGGCGGCGACAAGGTCAAGTCGGGCTTCGAAGACCACAGCGTTCGCGTCGGTCTCGGCGTGAAGTTCTAAGCCTCACGGCTCCAGCAAGACGGAAAGGCCGGGCGAAAGCCCGGCCTTTTCTGTTTTGGAGGGATGGGATTGCCCCTCACCCTAACCCTCTCCCCGCAAGCGGGGAGAGGGGATGTGCCCCGCAAATTGTTGTTGCCTGGGGAAATCGTCGCGGCATATCCCCTTCGCCCCGTTTACGGGGAGAAGGTGGCCGGCAGGCCGGATGAGGGGCTTTGCAATCGAGCCGTCAGTCTTTGAACTGCGCATAGTCAGGGAAAACCGCCTCGAAGCGGGAGAGGAAGCGCTTCAGCTTCGGCCGGCCACGCTGCCATTTGCCGGCAAAGCGCAGCTCGATGTAGCGCAGCATGGCGGCGAGCGCGAAATGGCCGGCATTTGGCTTCTTGCCGAGGCGCGGCATGTTTTCTTCGAGATGGTCGAGCGCACGCTCCACCTTCTGCCACTGCCGGTCGATCCAGGGCTGGTGGACCTTCTCTTCCGGTCGCGAGCGGCGCTCGTAGACGATGGCGAGCAGGCTGTCGCAGATACCGTCGGCCGTCGCCTCCAGTATATCCACTTCCGTGCGTTTTGCCGCATTGCGGGGGTAGAGCGTACCCTTCGTCTGGCGGTCGATGTAGTTCATGATCGCACGGCTGTCATAGACAGCAAGGCCCTCGTCGGTCACGAGCGTCGGGATCTTCCCGAGGGGATTGGCAGCCAGCAGCTCCGCCGGGTCGGCATTGGTGTCGGCTGAGACCGACTGCGCGGCAAGGCCTGCGAAATGCGCGGCCATGCGCACCTTGGTGGAATAGGGCGAGGCACTCGAATAGAAGATCTTCATCAGCGGCATCCTGTTCTAGCGAATGGGCGGTTGTTCGATGGATTTGGCGCGGCAGCCCGCGCGGTCGACGGCAGGGCAGGTGCGGAAGGAAAGGTCCGTCGTCATGCAGATGCGGATCTCCTCCAGCCGCCCGTCTTCGCAGGTCACGGCGATGCCCTTGCGATCGAGCCCGGGATTGGCCGCGATGAAGGCGGCCTCCGCCGCATCGGGGGAAAGCCGGGCAACGCCGCGCTGTGGCGCGAGGTCGGCGGGAATGTCGATGCGCTCGAAGGCCGCGCGGGTCACGGCAAAATAGTCCTTCTGGCTGAGGCCAGAGCAGGAGCCGTGCTTGCGCCACTGGTGGCCGACCAGCCCCATGGAGGGAATGATGTCGAGCACGGTGCGGCCGAGCTTCTCCGGCACGCGGTCCGGCTGGCGCGTCGGGCAGAATTCCGGGTAGCCGCGGTCGTTCTGCGGCCAGAGCCCGTGCACGATGAAGCCGTTGTTCTCGCCGCGCCGGCACTGTTGCGTTCG
Source organism: Shinella sp. HY16 (assembly GCF_028534175.1). Classification (NCBI taxonomy): domain Bacteria; kingdom Pseudomonadati; phylum Pseudomonadota; class Alphaproteobacteria; order Hyphomicrobiales; family Rhizobiaceae; genus Shinella; species Shinella sp. HY16. The sequence goes on from NZ_JAHYXL010000001.1 coordinate 1,192,593, forward strand.
GCCGCCTGCATCGTTGTCCGCGCACCAGGTCGGTGACCAGGAGAGCGACAGCACGTAGAAATCGAAGCCCGTGCCGAGCGGCACGGCCGCGCGCGTTTCCGGCGCTTTGCGGCTCGCCTCGGTCTTCTGCTTTTCGGCCGGCTTGTCCTCGCTGCAGCCGGCAAGCGCGGCCAGCCCGGCGAGGAGCAGACACAGGGGGCGGGCGAGGGGGAAGGAAGGCGGGCGGCTCATCGTTCGGCGGTGGCAGGCAAAGGCGTCATTGAGGTCTCCCGGTTCGGCGCGCGATTGTTGCCGCCGGACGGCAAAGGTCAAGAGGCCTTCGTCTCCCCGGCGATCCAGAAGGCGCGGGCCGAGGCGAAGCGGTCCTGCGCCAGCCGCTCCTTGAGGAAGGGCAGCAGAACGTCGAGTTCCTGCTTCAGCGTATAGGGTGGATTGACGACGATGAGGCCGGAGCCCGTCAGTCCCGTCGTCTCGCGGTCGCTCTTCACCGAAAGCTCCGCGCAGAGCATCTTGGGGATGCCTGTCTCCTTCAGCGCCTTGTGGAAGGCGGCGATGGGAGCGTTCTTTTTCAGAGGATACCACAGGCAATAGACCCCGCCGGGAAAGCGGCGCACGGCCTTTTGCAGCCCGTCGACCAGCCGCTCGTACTCGCCCTCGATCTCGAAGGGCGGATCGACCAGCACGATGCCGCGCTTTTCCTTCGGCGGCAGGTGCGCGCCGAGCGACAGCCAGCCGTCGAGCCGGGTGACGCGGCTCTGGAAGTCGCCGTCGAACAGGCGATGCAGCGTCTCGTAGTCGTCCGGATGCAGTTCCATGGCGGAGAGCCGGTCCTGCGGGCGGAAGAGCAGGCGCGCCAGTTTTGGCGAGCCTGGATAATAGGTTAGCCCGCCTTGCGGATTCAACTCGTGAACAGCCTTCAGGTAGGGCGCGAGAATTTCCGCAACCGCCGCCGGCAGGTCGCCGTCGAGCAGCCGGCCGATGCCGTCGCGCCATTCGCCTGTCTTCTGCGCTTCCCCGCTCGAAAGATCGTAGAGGCCGATGCCGGCATGGGTGTCGAGCACGCGGAACGCCTTGTCCTTGCCCTGCATGTAGAGGACGAGGCGAGCGAGCACGGCGTGTTTGAGCACATCCGCGAAATTGCCGGCGTGATAGATGTGGCGGTAGTTCATTTGAGGCCCCGTGCGACGCCCACGATCATCCGCGCTGATGCGACGATGAATTGTTGCAATGGTAGAATGATTTGCCTTTTGGCACTTCGTGCTCTGCAATATAGAAAAGCCATGAACGTTGCGACCCCCCATCTCGGAAAACCGCGTATCGGCCACTCGGCCTGTCCGCATGACTGTCCCTCCACCTGCGCTCTCGATGTCGAGATCGGCGCAGACGGACGCATCGGCCGCGTCAAGGGCAGCGCCGACAACAGCTACACGGCCGGCGTCATCTGCGCCAAGGTCGCCCGCTATGCCGATCGCCTCTACCATCCGGACCGGTTGATGAAGCCGCTGGTGCGCAGGGGCGAGAAGGGCGGCGGCGAATGGGCCGACATTTCCTGGGAGGCGGCGCTCGACGCCATTGCGGAAAGCTTCGTCAGGGCCGAGCAGGCCCATGGCAGCGAGGCGGTCTGGCCCTATTATTATGCCGGAACGATGGGTCTGGTGCAGCGCGATTCCATCGAGCGCCTGCGTCATGCGAAACGCTATTCCGGCTTCTTCGATTCGATTTGCACCAATCCCGCCTGGACCGGCTTTTCCATGGGCGCCGGAACGCTGCGCGGACCCGATCCGCGCGAGATGGCAAAATCGGACTGCGTGGTGATCTGGGGCACAAACGCCGTCTCCACCCAGGTCAACGTGATGACCCATGCGGTGAAGGCGCGCAAGGAGCGGGGGGCGAAGATCGTCGTTGTCGACATTTACGACAACCCTACGATGAAGCAGGCCGACCTTGCATTAAAACTTCGGCCCGGCACCGATGCCGCGCTCGCCTGCGCCGTCATGCATGTCGCCTTCCGCGACGGTTATGCCGACCGTGCCTATATGGAGGCATTCGCCGACGACCCGGCCGGTCTCGAAACGCATCTTGCCAGCCGTAATCCGGCCTGGGCGGCCGGAATCACCGGTCTGACGGTGGACGAAATCGAGGCCTTCGCCGCTCTCGTTGGGCAAACAAAACGGAGTTTTTTCCGCCTCGGCTATGGTTTTACCCGCAGCCGCAACGGTGCCGTCTCCATGCATGCGGCGCTCTCCATCGCCACCGTGCTCGGTTCCTGGCAGTATGAGGGCGGCGGTGCGTTCCACAGCAATTCCGCGATCTTCCATCTGCGCAAGGGCGAGTTGACGGGCGCGAAGCTCGTCGATCCCGATATCCGCATGCTCGACCAGTCGCAGATCGGCCGCATCCTGACAGGCGATGCCGTCGCGTTGCGCGGGCGCGGCCCGGTCAACGCCATGCTGATCCAGAACACCAATCCGGCGAATGTCGCGCCGGAGCAACGCCTGGTGAAGCAGGGCTTTCTGCGCGACGACCTTTTCGTGGCGGTGCACGAGCATTTCATGACCGATACGGCGAAGCTTGCCGATATCGTGCTGCCGGCCACCATGTTCGTCGAGCATGACGACATCTATCGCGGCGGTGGCCACCAGCACATCCTGCTCGGGCCGAAGCTCGTCGAGCCGCCCGAAACGGTACGCACCAATCTTTTCGTCATCGAAGAGCTCGCCAGGCGTCTCGGCGTCGGCGACATACCGGGCTTCGGGCTTTCCGAGCAGGAGCACATCACCCGCATGCTGCCCTACTACGAGCGGGATTTCGACGGCCTGAAGGAGGAGAAGTGGATCGACTGTCAGCCAGATTTCGAAACCGCGCATTTTTCCAAGGGCTTCGGCTTTCCCGATGGCAAGTTCCGCTTCCGGCCGAACTGGACGAACACGCCCGCGCCCAACCGGCCGCCGAAGGTGCTTGGCGCCTTCGGTCCGCATGAGGCGCTGCCGACCTTCCCGGATCATGTAGCGATCATAGAGACGCCGGATGCGGATCACCCCTTCCGTCTCGCCACGTCGCCCGCCCGAACCTTCCTCAACTCGACCTTCACGGAGACGAAGGGCTCGCGCGAACGCGAGGGCCGGCCGGAGGTGATGATCCATCCCGAGGATGCGGCGGCGCGCGGTGTAGCCGAGGGCGATATCGTACAGCTCGGCAACGTCCGCGGCGACATCCGCCTGCACGCCAAGGTGACAGACAGCGTGAAGCCGGGTGTGCTGATCGCCGAAGGGATCTGGCCGAATTCCGCCCATCTCGACGGGGAGGGCATCAATGTCCTGACCGGCGCCGACCCGGTCGCGCCCTATGGCGGCGCTGCCTTCCACGACAACCGCGTCTGGCTGCGCAAGGCCTGAACGTCACGCAAGGATTTTTCATGACGTCCGACATGTCCTCCGCCGTCCGTATCGTCGATCAGCAGACGGTCTGGAAGCGCTTCATCCATCTTCGCACTGTCGTGGTCGAGCAGAGGCGGGCGGACGGCCGGGTGGAGCAGCTGGATCGCGAGGTGCACGACCATGGCCCGGCGGCCTGCGTGCTGCTGGTCGATCCGGTCCGCCAGTCGGTCATCCTGGTGCGGCAGTTCCGCCCCGGCGCCTTCTTCGGCGGCCATCCGGACGGTTTCCTTGCGGAAGTGCCGGCGGGCCTGCTCGACGACGACGCGCCCGAGGCGGCCGTCGCCCGCGAGGCGATGGAGGAGACCGGCTATGCGGTGCGCGACGTGCGCCATCTCTTCGACATCTATTCCAGCCCCGGCACGCTGACGGAGCGCGTCGGCTGCTTCGTTGCCCGTATCGACGCGACGGCGCGTGACGGCGAGGGCGGCGGCGTCGACGGGGAGGGCGAGGATATCGAGGTCGTCGAACTGCCGATCGACGAAGCCTACGGCCTCATCGCCACCGGTGGCATCCAGGATGCGAAGACCATCGTCATGCTGCAATGGCTGATGCTGCACCGTGGGGAGTTCGGCTGATTCTTCGCCGGGATCATGTTCGCGGCCGGGATGCAGAACGTTTCCGGGGCGCGGCTGGAAGCAAGGCGTAGCCCCTCACCCTGACCCTCTCCCCGCAAGCGGGGAGAGGGGACGTGCCCCACGAACCGGTGATGACGAAGGAAAACGGTGCGGCATATCCCCTTCGCCCCGCTTGCGGGGAGAAGGTGGCGGCAGCCGGATGAGGGGCGGGGACACGCGGCACCCTCCCGGCAAAAGACCCGCAAGCCTTGACAAACAGCGTCGGCCATGCGCTTTTCCGCGCGATTTTTCTTGGTCGCCGCGCCGGGTTCTTCCCGCGCGGCCTATCAGCATTTCAGGATACCACGATGCACCGTTACCGCAGCCACACCTGCGCCGCCCTCCGCAAGTCCGATGTCGGCCAGACCGTCCGTCTTTCCGGCTGGGTTCACCGCGTTCGAGATCATGGCGGCGTGCTCTTCATCGACCTGCGCGACCATTACGGCATCACCCAGGTCGTCGCCGATCCCGATTCGCCGGCCTTCAAGAAAGCCGAGACCGTGCGCGGCGAATGGGTGATCCGCATCGACGGTCTCGTCAAGGCGCGCACCGAGGATACCGTCAACAAGGGCATGCCGACCGGCGAGATCGAGCTCTACGCGCAGGACATCGAAGTCCTCTCGGCCGCCAAGGAATTGCCGCTGCCGGTCTTCGGCGAGCCGGACTATCCGGAAGACGTGCGCCTGAAGTACCGCTTCATCGACCTGCGCCGCGAGACGCTACACAAGAACATCGTCAAGCGTACGCAGATCATCTCCTCCATGCGCAAGGGCATGGGTGAGGCGGGTTTTGCCGAATATACGACGCCGATCCTGACCGCCTCCTCGCCCGAGGGCGCGCGCGACTTCCTCGTGCCCTCGCGCATCCACGAAGGCAAGTTCTTCGCCCTGCCTCAGGCCCCGCAGCAGTACAAGCAGCTCCTGATGGTTGCCGGTTTCGACCGCTACTTCCAGATCGCGCCGTGCTTCCGCGACGAAGATCCGCGTGCCGACCGCCTGCCGGGCGAATTCTATCAGCTCGACGTCGAGATGAGCTTCGTCACCCAGGAAGACGTCTGGGAAACGATGGAGCCGATGATGACGGCCGTCTTCGAAGAATTCGCCGAGGGCAAGCCCGTCACCAAGAAGTGGCCGCGCATCCCCTATGACGAGGCGATCCGCAAGTATGGCTCCGACAAGCCGGACCTTCGCAACCCGATCGTCATGCAGGCCGTCACCGATCATTTCGCCGGTTCCGGTTTCAAGGTCTTCGCGAACATGATCGCCTCGAACCCGAAGGTCCAGGTCTGGGCGATCCCGGCCAAGACCGGCGGTTCCCGTGCCTTCTGCGATCGCATGAACGCCTGGGCACAGTCGATGGGCCAGCCCGGCCTCGGCTACATCTTCTGGCGCAAGGAGGGCGAGAAGCTCGAAGGCGCCGGCCCGCTGGCGAAAAACATCGGCGAGGAGCGCACGGAAGCCATCCGCATGCAGCTCGGTCTCGATGACGGCGATGCCTGCTTCTTCGTCGCCGGCGATCCCGCGAAGTTCTACAAGTTCGCCGGCGAAGCCCGCACGCGCGCCGGCGAGGAGCTGAACCTCGTCGACCGCGATCGCTTTGAAATGTGCTGGATCGTCGACTTCCCGTTCTACGAATACAACGAAGACGAAAAGAAGATCGACTTCGCGCACAACCCCTTCTCCATGCCGCAGGGTGGCCTCGAGGCCTTCGACAGCAAGGACCCGCTGGAGCTGAAGGCCTACCAGTATGACGCGGTCTGCAACGGCTTCGAAATCGCCTCGGGCTCGATCCGTAACCAGTCGCCGGAACTGATGGTCAAGGCCTTCGAGAAGGTCGGCCTCTCGCAGGGCGACGTGGAAGAGCGCTTCGGCGGCCTCTACCGCGCCTTCCAGTACGGTGCTCCGCCGCATGGCGGTTGCGCCTTCGGCATCGACCGCGTGGTCATGCTGCTCGTCGGCGCGAAGAACCTGCGCGAGATCTCGCTGTTCCCGATGAACCAGCAGGCACAGGACCTCCTCATGAACGCCCCGTCGCCGGCCGCCCCGGCGCAGCTGCGGGAACTGGCGCTGCGCGTCGTTCCCTCGCAGAAGAAGGACTGAGCCTTCGCGGCTGTCTCCTGTGAAAGGGCCGGTGGAAACACCGGCCCTTTCCTTTTGCGCGGACGCCACAATGCCGTGAATTCGCCGCCAGTCGATCCCAATTCCGCGCACAATCAGTCGAAATGCACCCCTAGCGTGAAGATGCGCCCGAAAGAGGCGATTCACGACTGGAGGGACTTTTCATGACATCGACGGAAGCGGACGATCCCATTCCCGTATCGGACAGGCAGATGCCGCCCATCGAGCCGCGCGGCAATCTTGCCACGTTCCTGCGATCGCCTGGCGTCAAATTCATCATGATCGGCATCATTTCGGTGGCGCTGCTGGTGCCGCTGCTCCTGGTCTGGGGCCTGACGGAGGAGCGCGCACAGCGCGCGGCCGATGTCTCGCGGCGCATCGCCAACGGCTGGGGCGGCGACCAGGCGATCAACGGCCCCTATCTTGCGGTACCCTTCGAGGTCGAGCGCAGCCGCACGATGGATGCGCGCACGGTCGTCGAGCGGGTGACCGAATGGGTGCTCGTCATGCCGGAAACACTCGACGTGACGGCCGACCTGAAGGCGGAGGAGCGCAAGCTCTCCATCTACACGCTGCCGGTCTATAACGGTGCGCTGACACTGAAGGGCCGCTTTGCCGGCAACATCCTGCAGGACCTTGCGCAATTCGACGGCACGCCGCAGCTCGACCGGGCGTTTCTGGTGCTCAACATCAACGACATCACCGGCATCCGCTCCGATGCCGGTGTGAGGATCGACAACGGGGTCGCGCGTCCGTTCGATCCCGGCATGCGGCAGATTTCCGCGATGGCGAGCACGGGCGCGGAGGGTTATGCCACACCACAAACGAGCGCAGGCGTGCACCGGTTCATCGAACGCTCGCTCATCGAAAACGGTTTCGTCTTCGAGATCGCCCTGTCGCTCAACGGTTCGCGCAGCTTCGCCGTCGCGCCCGCCGGCCAGACGACGACCTTTTCGGCCAAGGCGAACTGGCCGCATCCCGGTTTCGAAGGCCTCTTTCTGCCGGAGCAGAAGACCGTCACCGCGTCGGATTTTTCGGCCAAGTGGACGATCCCCTATCTCGCCCGCGGCATCGACCGCGTCGCTGCCGGCCCGACCCTGCCGTTGTCGGGCAGCATGATGAGCATCAACCTCGTGGAGCCCGTGCAGTTCTATCAGGTGGTGTCGCGGACGCTGAAATACTCGATCGGCTTCATTTCGCTCGTCTTTCTCGCCGTCTTCGTCGTGGAGCTGAAGGGCGGGCGCATGGTGCACTGGATCCAGTATGTGCTGACGGGGCTTGCGCTCATCGTGTTCTACGTACTGCTTCTGGCGCTTGCCGAACACACCGGTTTCACCATCGCCTATGCCGCAGCCTCGCTCGCCACGACCCTGTTGATCGCCGCCTATCTCGGCAGCGCGACGGGCAGCCGCAGGAACGGCCTGTCGCTCGGCGCGGTGCTGCTCTCGGCCTATGGCGTCATGTATCTGGTGCTGCGCGAGGACGAATACGCGCTGCTCGCCGGCGCGCTGATCTCCTTCGTCACCATCGCAGCGACGATGTACGCGACGCGCCGCGTCGAATGGTCGGTGCCGCAGGCGGCCCCGGCTCGCTGAGGCAAGTCTCTCAACGCAAAAGGCCCGGAGCGTCAGCTCCGGGCCTTTCCTTTTCGGTCGATCAACCGAATGTCTTACATCTCGTCGTTGGCCGTAACCGTGACGCCGAGAACCTGCGGGATGGTCTGCGGTGCACCCATGGCGGCGCCCATGATCATCGGGAACGGTACCGGCTCCTTCGGCTCGGCGCTGATCGTGATGCTCTTGGGATCGTCGAGATAGGCGTTGGCGGCTTCCGCGATCTGGTTCTGCAGATCCGGCATGTTCAGCTGGGCGAGCATGATCGGGATGAGGCCCTTCAGCGACTGGGCCATCTGGTCGCCGGAAACGCCCTGTTCGCTGCCGGCATAGTCAAGCAGCTTCTTGGTGATCGAGGCGTCTTCGAAGGAGATGGAGGCGCTGTTGAAGGTCAGCTGCTGCACGAGGCCCATCATGGACATGCCCATGGCGGCGTTGGCCTCTTCCTTGTTCGGATTGGCTTCGGCGGCCTTGATGGCCTCCTGCATGCTCTTCAGGAAGTCGAGCGTGTAGCCGGAGAATTCCAGCGCCAGGTTGAGACGGCCGACATCCTTGAAGTCGAAGGCGTATTCGTCGACGGCGAGCTTGCCGCTGGCAAGTTCCCAGCTGCCCGACATCGAGACCTTGCCTTCCAGCGTCTGCATGTTCAGCTTGGCGAGGGTGTCCTTGGCCTTCGGGTCTTCGACCGAGGTGAGGTCGGCCTTCAGGTCCGACAGCGTGGCGTCGAATTCGAGGCCGGCATCGGCGTCCATGCGCTTGATGTTCGCCTCCATGCCGGACATGGAGAAGACTTCCTTGCCCTTGGAGGTGACGGAGACCGGGCCGGCGGTGGCCGATTCGTACATCAGCAGCGATTCCAGCGTGCCGGGAACGACCGTGCCGGGTATGATGACGCCGTTGATGGCGATGTCCTTGGCCGAAACCGTGGCATCCGCTTCGGTGACGTTGATGTCCTGGAACGAAACGGTCTCGACGGTGTAGCCGCCTTCGCCGTCTTCCTCGACGCCATCCATGGTGATGGTGCCGAGCTTGACCGGGGCTTCCGAGCCGGTGGCCTTCAGTTCGGCGCTGTCCAGCGTCACGGTCGAGCCGTCGACGGCAACGTTCGAGGAGCTGATGGTGACGCCGCTCGTGGCATAGGTGGCATTCAGCTTGGCCAGCAGATCCGCGCCATCGAGCGCGAAGGCGGGGCTTGCCAGGGAGGCGAGCGCGGCGCCGGCGAGGAGGGTGCGGAAATGGGAGGTGCGCATCATGTTAGGCTCTCTTTCTGGATTTTTGGACGGCTGCCTTGCCGTTACCGCATCTATACGTGCGGCGCGGCGACTATATTCGGGCCGTTGGAACTTTCCATGGAAATCTCAGCCGCCGGCCGGATTTCCGACTTAGGCTTTACAAAGCGCTATCCACAGGCCGCTCGCCCGGTTTCCTTGCCGCGAATCGGCAGGAACGCTAGTCAAGACCCATGGGACAGAACACTTTGCCGCCGGATGGCGGAGACGAGAATATCCTGCCGGTCGACCTCAAGGCGGCGCTGGAAGAGCGCTACCTTGCCTATGCGTTGTCGACCATCACGCAGCGCGCGCTGCCGGATGTGCGCGACGGCCTGAAGCCGGTGCATCGCCGCATCATCCATGCGATGAGCGAAATGGGCCTCAGGTCCAATTCCTCGTTCAAGAAATGCGCGCGTATCGTCGGCGACGTCATCGGTAAGTTCCACCCGCATGGCGACCAGTCGGTCTATGACGCGCTGGTGCGCCTCGCCCAGGACTTCTCGCAGCGCTACCCGATCGTCGACGGCCAGGGCAACTTCGGCAATATCGACGGCGACAACGCCGCTGCCTACCGATACACCGAAGCGCGCATGACCGAGGTCGCGACGCTGCTGCTCGAAGGCATCGACCAGGACGCCGTCGACTTCCGCAAGACCTACAACGAGGAGGACGAGGAGCCGATCGTCCTGCCGGGCGCCTTCCCGAACCTGCTTGCAAACGGTTCCTCCGGCATCGCCGTCGGCATGGCGACGTCGATCCCTTCGCACAACGTGCATGAACTGTGCGACGCGGCGCTGCATCTCATCCGTCATCCGGATGCCGATGTCGAAAAGCTCACCGAGTTCGTGCTCGGCCCCGATCTCCCGACCGGCGGCATCATCATCGACAGCCGCGAAAGCATCATCGAGGCCTACAAGACGGGACGCGGCGGTTTTCGTGTGCGTTCGAAGTGGGAGACGGAAGATCTCGGCCGCGGCGGCTACCAGATCGTCGTCACCGAAATTCCCTACCAGGTGCAGAAGTCGCGGCTGATCGAGAAGATCGCCGAGCTGCTCATTGCCCGCAAGCTGCCGCTGCTCGAGGATATCAGGGACGAATCGGCCGAAGACGTGCGCATCGTGCTGGTGCCGAAGAGCCGCACCGTCGATCCGACGATCCTGATGGAATCGCTCTTCAAGCTGTCGGAGCTGGAAAACCGCATTCCGCTCAACATGAACGTGCTCTCGATGGGGCGCGTGCCGAAGGTCATGGGCCTGAAGGACGTGCTCGTCGAGTGGCTCGCCCATCGGCGCGAGGTGCTTCAGCGCCGTTCGCGCCATCGCCTTGCCGCCATCGACCGCCGCCTCGAAATCCTCGGCGGTTATCTCGTCGCCTATCTCAACCTCGACGAGGTGATCCGCATCATCCGCGAGGAGGACGAGCCGAAGACCTCCCTGATGGAGACCTTCTCGCTCACCGACGTGCAGGCCGAGGCGATCCTCAACATGCGCCTGCGCTCGCTGCGCAAGCTGGAAGAATTCGAGATCCGCACCGAATTCGACACGCTGTCGAAGGAGAAGGCGGAGATCGAGGCGCTGCTTGCCTCCGACGAGAAGCAGTGGCAGACCGTCGCCTGGGAAATCGGCGAGGTCCGCAAGAAATTCGCCAAGGCCACCGAGATCGGCCGCCGCCGCACCCAGTTTGCCAGCGCTCCGGAGGCCGATGTCGAGGCCATCCAGCAGGCGATGATCGAGAAGGAGCCGGTTACGGTCGTCATCTCGGAAAAGGGCTGGATCCGCGCGTTGAAGGGACATATCGCCGATACGTCCGGCCTCCAGTTCAAGGAGGGCGACGCCCTGAAGGTGGCTTTCCCGGCGCAGACGACCGACAAGGTGCTGATCATGACGACGGGCGGCAAGGTCTTCACGCTCGGCGCGGACAAGTTGCCCGGCGGTCGCGGCCATGGCGAGCCCTTGCGCATCATGGTCGACATGGAGAACGACCAGGACGTGCTGACCGCCTTCGTGCATGACGCCTCGCGCAAGGTCATCGTCGCCTCGCAGGCCGGCAACGGTTTTGTCGTCGCCGAAACCGAGATGGTCGCCAACACCCGCAAGGGCAAGCAGGTGATGAATGTGGGCATGCCCGACGAGGCCAAGCTGGTTGTGCCGGTGCGCGGCGATCACGTCGCCGTCGTCGGCGAGAACCGCAAGATGCTGGTCTTCCCGCTGGCGCAGCTTCCCGAGATGTCGCGCGGCAAGGGCGTCCGCCTGCAGCGCTACAAGGACGGCGGCGTGTCGGATCTGCGTTGCTTCGCCATCGCCGACGGCCTCACCTGGGACGACAGCGCCGGCCGCAACTTCGTGCGCAGCAAGGACGAACTCGCCGAGTGGCTCGCCGACCGCGCCGGCGCCGGCCGCACTGTTCCCAAGGGTTTCCCGCGCAGCGGAAAGTTCAGCGGCTGATCAAACGGAATAGGGAAGGCTGACGTCGCGCAGGAAGCGCGTCGCGCCTTCCTCATCGATCTCGCCGGCTGCGACGGCGAGGACGAACGCGATGACATCGGCTTGTGATGCTTCGATCAAGAAACCGTTCAGCATCAGAAATGTGAACGCGGCGAGGAAGCCGGTTCGCTTGTTCCCGTCTGAAAATGGACGGTTTTGTACAATACCGTACAGGTAGGCCGCGGCGAGTTCAAAAATATCGGGCTGACTATAGATGGCCTTGTTGATCGGGCGAGCTAACGCGGCTTCGAGGGCGTTCTCGTCCTTGAGGCCAGCCAGCCCGCCATGCTCGCGAAGCTGCTCATCACGCATGACCTCGACGGTTTGGCGCGAAAGCCATTTGATGTCCCTCATTTGGCGAGTTCGCGCAGGGCGACGCGATATTTCTCCATGCCGAGGCGAGCGGCCTTCAACTGTTCCGCAAGGTCGGTATTTTGCGGGACCAGCTTGATCTTGCCGTCCTCCTCAGAAAGGATCAGTTCATCGCCAGCCTTGACACCCATACGGTCAAGGACGTCTTTCGGGATGATTATGCCCTCGGAATTGCCGATCTTGCGAATAGTGATGTTCATGGTGCATCTTGTTATAACCGAGTTATAACACGGCTCGCCCCTCACTTCAATTTACCCCGCAGACGGAAGCTCAACCGCGGCATCCCTCTCCGCAGCGCGGGCTCTGGAGCGCAGCTGCCACAGCGAGTGGGCGAGCAGTGCGAGGATGAGGATCGAGCCGCCGATCAGGGTTTGCGTGGTGGGTGTTTCGGCAAAGGCGACCCAGACCCAGATGGGGGCGAGCACCGTTTCGACGAGATAGAACATGCCGACTTCCGGGGCGGAAAGGTAGCGCGGGCCGGTTGCAAGACACCAGAAGGCGAGGGGGAGGAGCACGAGGCCGTTGAGGAGGATATAGACCGGCTCGGCGATCGAAAGGCCGCCGGGCGGCAGAAAGAACAGCGCAACGACGCCCGATAGCACGGCGGCAACGAGCGGAACGAAGCCCATGTCGGCCTTGCTCCTGCGGCTGAGTGTCAAGGAGGTCGCCAGCACCAGCGCCGAGCAGAGGGCCATGGCGTCGCCGAAGAGGTTTCCGCTCGAAAGCCCGTCATGCACGATCAAAAGCACGCCCGCGACCATGGCGGCCATGGTGAGCAGCGTGGCGTTGCTCGGGCGCTCGCCGAGGAAGATCCAGGAGAGGATGGCGGCGAACATCGACGTGAAGGCGAGGATGAAGACGACATTGGCCGTCGTCGTGTTGAACACCGCCAGCATGAAGGTCAGCCCGTTGATGCCGTAGCACAGGCCGATCAGCAGGCCGATGCGCCCGGGAACGAGCACCGTCCTGCGGCGCACGACGAAGTTCAGACCGGCCCAGAGCGCGATCGCCACAACAAAAACCGAGATATTCCGCACGGCGACCATCGACCAGACGTCGCCGCCGGCGGCGCGGATCAGCGGAATGTCGAAGGAGAGGGCGAGGCCGCCGATGGCGGTGATGAGAAGACCCTTGCGGTGAAGGGCGGGATCGCTTGTCGAGGGCACGGCGGGACCGGTTTTAGAAGCTGGAAAGGCGTTGAATACAATGTTTCTGGAGCAGGTCGGGCTTTCGCCGATATGGCTTCAGGTATCGTTGGTCTCGCCGTCATAGCGCTCCCAGCCGCGTGGCATCAGGTGTTCCTGCGGCAGAAACTTCGTCTTGTAGTCCATCTTGCGCGATCCCTTGACCCAGTAGCCGAGATAGACATGCGGCAGGCCGAGCATTCTGGCGCGGCGGATGTGGTCGAGAATCATGAAGGTGCCGAGGGAGCGGTCCGCCACCTCGGGATTGTAGAAGGAATAGACCATGGACAGGCCGTCGCCCATGCGGTCCGTCAGCGCCACGGCGAGCAATTCGCCCTGCGGCCGTTCCTTCAGCCCCGAGCCTTCCTCGCGCAGGCGGTATTCGATGATCTTGGTGTGCACATGGGTGTCCTCCACCATCATCGCATAATCGAGCACCGACATGTCGGACATGCCGCCCTTCTGGTGGCGGGCATCGAGATAATGACGGAAGAGGGAGTATTGCTCGCTGGAGGGCTCGGCCGGATATTCGTGCGAAATGAGATCGGCGTTGGCGGCCAGCACCTTGCGCATCGAGCGGCGCGGTTCGAACTCATTGACGAGGATGCGCACGGAAATACAGGCGCGGCAGGTCTCGCAGGCAGGTCTATAGGCGATGTTCTGCGAGCGGCGGAACCCGCCCTGCGTCAGGAGGTCGTTCAGTTCCGGCGCACGCTCGCCCACCAGATGGGTAAACACCTTCCTCTCCATCTCCTGCGGCAGATAGGGACAGGCCGCCGGCGCGGTGAGATAGAATTGCGGAGAGGGTGTTGCCTGCGTATTCATCGGCCGTGGGGCGACTCCGTCGCTGTGTGACACTTCTATGCCAATACCATGGCCTAGTTCAAAAAAAGGTCAACTGGCGCGCGACCCTTCGGGCCGGAATCGACTGGGACAACGGATCGCGCGCGCGGTGAGGGCGCCCCATCCTCAGTAACGGTCCCGGCGCACCACCACGGTGCCAAGCAGGAGGTCGTGCAACAGGCGGCCACGGTCGGTGAAGAGGCCGACGAGCACGATGAACGGCGTCAGAAGCGCGTTGCCGATCCAGAACAGCACGAGATGCACGATCGCCGTCAGGAAGTCGATCGGGCGCCCATCCACACGGGCAAGTGCGAGGCCCATCACGTTCATGCCGGCGCTCGCCTGGCTCGGGCCGCCCATCGTCAGGCCGAAATAGAGCATGGCGACAATGGCGAAGAGCGCCGGATAGAGGAAGAAGCCCAAGCCGAGTGTCAGGATGCCGAGGAAGAAAACGATCACGGCGGCCGGGATCCAGAGCAGGGCGACGATCGCATAGTCGATCAGAAACGCAAAAATCCGGCGCGACAGCACGCCGCGATAGGCCTGCCAGTCCGTCGTGGGAACCCGCGTTTCGTTGAAGTCGGCGCTCATCTCATTGTCTCCCGAATGGAACATGCCTGTTATATGGGGAGGCTCTTGGGGGAAAACAACGGTGATTGGGGTTGGGGCGTATGCCCTTCATCCGGCCTGCCGGCCACCTTCTCCCCGCAAGCGGGGCGAGGGGGGTATGCCGCGCCGTTTTCCGAACTCTCTGCCGTAGAGTTGGGCACGCCCCTCTCCCCGCTTGCGGGGAGGGAGCTAGGGGGAGGGGCAAATCGGATTTCAGCCCTTGCGGGCGAGATGCCGCGCCACGTCCATCGCAAAGTACGTCAGGATGCCGTCACACCCCGCGCGCTTGAATGCCAGGAGGGTCTCCAGCATCACGCGTTCGCCGTCGATCCAGCCGTTCATCGCGGCGGCCTTGATCTGGCTGTACTCGCCCGAGACCTGATAGGCGAAGACCGGAAGACCGAAGGCCTCCTTCATGCGCCAACAGATATCGAGATAGGGAAGGCCGGGCTTGACCATCAGCATGTCGGCGCCTTCCTCCACGTCGAGCGCCGCATCGCGGATCGCCTCCGTGCCGTTGGCCGGGTCGATGTAGTAGGTCTTCTTGTCGCCCTTCAGGAGGCCGCCGGTGCCGATCGCGTCGCGGTACGGGCCGTAGAAGGCGGAAGCGAACTTCGTTGCATAGGACATGACGCCGACATCCTGGTGGCCGGCGGCGTCGAGCGCCTGGCGGATGACGCCGATGCGGCCGTCCATCATTTCCGACGGCGCGATGATGTCGGAGCCCGCATCGGCCTGGATGACCGCGGCGCGCGCCACAAGTTCGACCGTCTCGTCGTTGACGATGACGTCGCCGCGCAGCACGCCGTCATGGCCGTGGCTGGTGAAGGGGTCGAGCGCGACGTCGGTGATGACGCCGATATTGGGCACGGCCTTCTTGATGGCGCGCGTCGCGGCGTTGATGAGGTTGTCGGCCGCAAGGCTGTTCGAGCCGGTCTCGTCGCGCAGGTGCATCTCGATGTTCGGGAAGGTGGCGATGGCGGGAATGCCGAGATCTGCGGCTTCCTTTGCCGCTTCCACCAGCCTGTCGACGCTCATGCGGTTGACGCCGGGCATGGCGGTGACGGGGTCGATGACATTCTCGCCGGGCACCACGAAGACCGGCCAGATGAGATCGTCGACCGTCAGACGGTTTTCCTGGACCAGCCGGCGCGTCCAGTCGGCCTTCCGGTTGCGCCGCATGCGGCGGTGGCCGGTGATCTCGTCGACGATGTTCCTGCTGCCGGTCATGATGCCATTTCCTTGCGTGGGCCCGTTTTCGCCTCCTTATCATGCTGCATGCGTCAATCAAATCGCCAGCGATACGGGGACGTGCGGCATATGGCCGTGCATGATCGCGGTTACGGGCTTTATGCCGGCCGGCCTTGCCCTTACTGTCCGCGCCATGGTTGCTGATTCTGCAAAGGGCCCGAGGCCCAGCCTGACCGAGACGCTGTTCGCGCTGTTCCTGCGGCTGGTGGCGGTCGGCTCGTTGTGGTTCGCGCTGCAGTACTGGGCGATGCTGACGGGCTTCTCCTTCGGCGGGCAGGGGCGTTTCGACCTGCTGCCGCCGGCCTGGAAGGCGGCCTATACGGCGCTCGCCGTGCTGTTTCCCGTCGCGGCCGTCGGCCTCTGGCTCCTCGTCTCCTGGGGGCCGGTGATCTGGCTCATCGCGGCCGCCACCGAGATCGCCATGCACGAGGTCTATCCCTCGACCTTCGGCGTCAACCGGCTGCTGGTTCTGACCCACGGTGCCATCGCGCTTGTCTTCGTTCTTTTCCGCGTCGCGCTCTTCGTCCAGCGCCGCCGGCAGGCCCGCACGGTAAGAACTGATTCACCCTGAGACAGAGTCGCCTTCCGGTAAGGCGCTGTTAAGGCTGCGGTTTAAGTAGAATTTTAGATGCATTCGTTAGGTTCTCACTCAAGGCGGGAAAACAAACCACACCGCCAAACAAAACAGTGAGGCAGAAACCATGAACACCAAGATGAAGCCGCAGCAGGCCCCCGTCGTCGACCCGCAGGAAGACGCGATCCGCAATCTCTACCTGGAATCCCTCCACCTCGTCGAGCGTCTGCACCGTCGTCTGCTCGACGTCATCAAGGACGAGTTCGACCGCGCCGGCCGCTCGGATGTCAACGCCGTCCAGGCGCTGCTCCTCTTCAACATCGGCAATTCGGAACTGACGGCAGGCGAGCTGCGCAGCCGCGGCTATTATCTCGGCTCGAACGTTTCCTACAACGTCAAGAAGCTGGTCGACCTCGGCTTCATCAATCACCAGCGTTCGCGCATCGATCGTCGCTCCGTCCGTATCAGCCTGACGGAAAGCGGCCAGGAAATCGCCGAGACCGTGGCAAAGCTCTATGAGCGCCATATCGGTTCGATCCAGAAGGTCGGCGGTATCGGCGAAGGCGAGTTCAACCAGATGAACAAGCTGCTCCAGCGCCTCGATCGCTTCTGGAACGACTCGATCCTCTATCGCCTGTAAGTCCGGGCGCCGTTTTCGACCTCCTCCATAAAAGCCGGCCGCGTCCCCTGCGCGTCCGGCTTTTCACGTTTTCGTGCGGGGGGTTAGGGTGACGTGTGCCTGCCGAGACACGAATTGGCCATATTGCTGTGACACCCGGAAACTGGGCTAAGGTATGCGCGGGCGGCAGGGCCGGTTTGCGTTTGTTAACCCTGTTCGTGATAGCTGCATCGGGTATGGACCCTTGAGGTCACCGTGCCGCGTGCACCTCGCCGCCTTCAGCGGCGCTCAGGAGATGGTAGGATAAATGTCTCGCAAAACCGGA
Source organism: Shinella sp. HY16 (assembly GCF_028534175.1). Taxonomy (NCBI): domain Bacteria; kingdom Pseudomonadati; phylum Pseudomonadota; class Alphaproteobacteria; order Hyphomicrobiales; family Rhizobiaceae; genus Shinella; species Shinella sp. HY16. The sequence continues at coordinate 1,209,905 of NZ_JAHYXL010000001.1, forward strand.
TTTGATGTGTTCTCGCGCCGCGCATTCCTGCGCTCTGCCGCAACCTTCGGCGCCGCCGCCGTGGCCGGTCAGGCGCTCGCCCAGACAGCGCTCGACGACATCCTCAATGCTCCGCGCCGCGGCAACTGGGACGACCAGTTTGACGCAGAGGCATCGCGCACCGCGACCGCCGTCGTCTCCAACAATCCGATCTTCGGCTCCGGCACCACGGGCTATCTCCAGCAGGCGATCGTCGATTACCAGAACATCGTCTCGAACGGCGGCTGGCCGACGGTCAACACGCAGCAGAAGATGGAGATGGGCGTCGCCGATCCCGCCGTGCAGCAGCTGCGTCAGCGCCTGATCATCTCCGGCGACCTGCCGCGTTCCGCCGGCACGAACGGCGCCTTCGATTCCTATGTGGACGGCGCCGTCAAGCGCTTCCAGGCGCGCCATGGCCTGCCGGCCGACGGTGCCGTCGGCGAGTACACGCTGAAGGCGCTGAACGTCCCGGCCGTCACGCGCCTCGGCCAGCTTCAGACCAACCTCGTGCGCCTGCAGGCCATGTCGGGCGACCTCGGCCGCCGCTATGTCATGGTCAATATCCCGGCCGCCTATATCGAGGCTGTCGAAAACGGCCGCGTCGCCTCGCGCCACACCGCCATCGTCGGCAAGATCGACCGCCAGTCGCCGGTGCTGAACTCCAAGATCTATGAAGTGATCCTCAATCCCTACTGGACCGCGCCGCGCTCGATCATCCAGAAGGATATCATGCCGCTGATGCGCAAGGATCCGACGTACCTCTCGCGCAACTCGATCCGCCTCTTCGACGGCAACGGCGGCGAAGTCTCGCCGGAAACGGTTGACTGGAACGCCGAGAAGGCGCCGAACCTGATGTTCCGTCAGGACCCTGGCAAGATCAACGCGATGTCCTCGACGAAGATCAACTTCCACAACGAGCATCAGGTCTACATGCACGACACGCCGCAGCAGGGCCTGTTCAACAAGCTGATGCGCTTCGAATCGTCCGGCTGCGTGCGCGTGCAGAACGTGCGCGACCTTTCGGTCTGGCTGCTGAAGGATACGGCCGGCTGGTCGCGCTCGCAGATGGAGGCGACGATCAAGAGCGGCGTCAACACGCCGATCAAGCTGGCGGAAGAGGTGCCTGTCTTCTTCACCTACATCACCGCCTGGTCGGCCAAGGACCGCGTCGTGCAGTTCCGCGACGACATCTACCAGAAGGACGGTGCTACCGAGCTTGCCCTCCAGACCAACTACAACCAGGAAGGCGGCCAGGCCGTCGACAGCGACCTTCTGCCGCAATAAGGCAATTTGTCTGACTTTTGCGAGGCCCCGTTTCCCTTTGGAATGCGGGGCCTTTCTGTTTTGCGGCTTTTTGCGTCTGTCGTTTTTATCGCAGAACACGCGCGGAAATGGCGCAAACCGTGGAGCGGATATTGCCCTTGCCATGCGAGGACGTTAAACACCGTGCCACCCACCCTTAAGGAGCCTCGAGGATGAGCAATTCTTCCGCTACCGACGTTTTCTTCACGCGTTCCCTTGCCGACACCGACCCGGAGATTTTCGGCTCGATCCAGAAGGAACTCGGTCGCCAGCGCCATGAGATCGAACTGATCGCCTCGGAAAACATCGTTTCGCGCGCCGTGCTCGAAGCCCAGGGCTCGATCATGACGAACAAGTATGCCGAAGGCTATCCGGGCAAGCGCTACTACGGCGGCTGCCAGTTCGTCGACATTGCCGAAGAACTCGCCATCGAGCGCGCGAAGAAACTGTTCGGCGTCGATTTCGCCAACGTGCAGCCGAATTCCGGTTCGCAGATGAACCAGGCCGTCTTCCTCGCGCTGCTCCAGCCGGGCGACACCTTCATGGGGCTCGACCTCAACTCGGGCGGCCACCTGACGCACGGTTCGCCGGTCAACATGTCCGGCAAGTGGTTCAACGTCGTCTCCTACGGCGTGCGTGAAGAAGACCACCTGCTCGACATGGACGACGTCGCCGAAAAGGCCCGCGCCAACAAGCCGAAGCTGATCATTGCCGGCGGCACCGCCTATTCCCGCATCTGGGACTGGAAGCGCTTCCGCGAGATCGCCGATGAAGTCGGCGCCTATCTCATGGTCGACATGGCGCACATTGCCGGCCTCGTTGCCGGCGGCCAGCACCCGTCGCCGTTCCCGCATTGCCATGTTGCCACGACCACCACGCACAAGTCGCTGCGCGGCCCGCGCGGCGGCATCGTGCTTACCAATGACGAGACGATTGCCAAGAAGGTCAACTCGGCGGTCTTCCCGGGCCTGCAGGGCGGTCCGCTGATGCACATCATCGCCGCCAAGGCGGTCGCCTTCGGCGAGGCGCTGCAGCCGGAGTTCAAGGACTATGCCGCGCAGATCGTCAAGAATGCCAAGGCGCTTGCCGAGACGCTGAAGGCCGGTGGTCTCGATATCGTCTCGGGCGGCACCGACAACCATCTGATGCTCGTCGACCTGCGCAAGAAGAACGCCACCGGCAAGCGTGCGGAAGCCGCTCTCGGCCGCGCCTATGTCACCTGCAACAAGAACGGCATCCCGTTCGACCCCGAAAAGCCGTTCGTCACCTCGGGCGTCCGCCTCGGTACCCCGGCCGGCACGACCCGCGGCTTCAAGGAAGCCGAGTTCAAGGAAATCGGCAACCTGATCGTCGAGGTTCTCGACGGCCTGAAGATCGCCAATTCCGACGAGGGCAATGCGGCTGTCGAAGCTGGCGTTCGGGAGAAGGTCGTCGCGCTGACGGACCGCTTCCCGATGTACTCGTATATGTAAGACAGCAGTACCAGGAAAAGTGCCGCGCGGTTTTCCGTCCGGAACCGCGTAAAGCAAGGAGACTTCATGCGCTGCCCCTATTGCGGTTCGGAAGATTCGCAGGTGAAGGATTCCCGTCCTGCAGAGGACGGGGCCGCCATTCGCCGCCGGCGCATCTGCCCGGATTGCGGTGGCCGGTTCACGACCTTCGAACGGGTGCAGCTGCGTGAGCTGATGGTCGCCAAGAAGACGGGCCGCAAGGCCCCCTTCGACCGCGACAAGCTGCTTCGCTCCTTCGAGATCGCGCTTCGCAAGCGGCCCGTCGACCGGGACCGCATCGAACGCGCGGTCTCGGGCATCGTCCGCCGGCTTGAAAGTTCCGGCGAGACGGAAATCTCTTCCGAGGAAATCGGCCTCCAGGTGCTGGAGGCGCTGAAGGCGCTCGATGACGTCGGCTTCGTGCGATATGCCTCGGTCTACCGCGATTTCTCCCATGTCGATGATTTCGAGAAGATCCTTTCCGAAGTCGCCGCCAAGATCGCCCGGGATCCGGGCGCCGACGGCTAGATGTCCGGCGCGGCGACAGACGACGCACGCTTCATGGCAGCGGCCATCCGCCTCTGCCGCCGTCATCTCGGCCTGACTGCCACAAACCCCTCCGTTGCCTGCCTGATCGTCAAGCACGGTGTGGTCCTCGCCGCCGCCGTGACCGCGCGCGGCGGGCGGCCGCATGCCGAAACGCAGGCGCTCGCCGAGGCGGGGGAAGCCGCGCGCGGCGCGACGGCCTATGTCACGCTCGAACCGTGCTCGCACCACGGCAAGACGCCGCCCTGCGCCGATGCGCTGATCGCCGCTGGCATCGCCCGCGTCGTGGTCTCGGTGACGGATCCGGACGAGCGCGTGGCGGGCAGGGGGCTTTCGATGCTGCGCGATGCCGGCATCGTGGTCGAGACGGGCGTTCTGGAAGCGGAAGGCCGCGCGGCGCTCGCCGCCTATCTCACACGCCAGACGAAGAAGCGCCCCTATGTGACTCTCAAGCTTGCCGTTTCCGCCGATGGCATGCTTGGCCGCCTCGGTGCGGGGCAGGTGGCGATCACGGGGCCGGTTTCGCGCGGGCAGGTGCATGGTCTGCGTGCCGAGACAGATGCGATCCTCATTGGCATCGGCACGGCGCTGGCCGATGATCCGGAGCTGACCTGCCGTCTTCCGGGGCTCGAAGCCCGCTCGCCCGTGCGCATCGTGCTCGATCCTCGGCTGGAACTGTCGCCGGCCTCGAAGCTGGCGCGGACGGCGAAGGATGTGCCTGTTATCGTTGTGACGACCAAGGGGACGGAGATACCCCCCTCTGGCCTGCCGGCCGACGACGCGCGCGCCGGCGCCCTCGAAGCCGCGGGCGTCGAAATCCTGACCTGCGACCCGCGCCGGCTCGACGATCTCCTGATGGCGCTCGCCACCCGCGGCGTCTCCTCGCTGCTCGTCGAAGGCGGCGCGCGCACGGCGCAATCCTTCATCGAAGCCGGCCTCGTCGATCGCATCCTGCTGTTTGCGGGCACCGGTACCATTGGCAAAGACGGGGTCGCATCCCCATGTGTGTCCGGGCGCATGCCGGATGGCTTTTCGCTCCGGAACACGGCGCGCCTCGGCGCGGACAGTTTGCACGAATACGAAAGAGACGATTGATGTTTACCGGCATTGTCACTGACATCGGAACGGTCGAGAAGGTCGAGCCCATGAACGAGGGCGTACGCCTGCGCGTGCGCACGGCCTACGACCCGGCCACCATCGACATGGGGGCCTCCATCGCCCATTCCGGCACCTGCCTCACCGTCACGGCGCTGCCCGAAGAGGGCTCGAACGCCCGTTGGTTCGAAGTGGAGGCCTGGGAAGAGGCGCTGCGGCTGACGACCATCGCCGGCTGGACGGCCGGCACCCGCATCAACCTCGAACGCTCGCTGAAGATCGGCGACGAGCTCGGCGGCCACATCGTTTCCGGCCATGTCGACGGCAAGGCCGAGATCCTCTCCGTCGAGGCCGAGGGCGACGCGACGCGTTTCCGCATCCGCGCGCCCGCGGGGCTGGAGCGCTTCGTGGCGCCGAAAGGATCGGTCGCGCTCGACGGCACATCGCTCACCGTCAACGCCGTCGATGGCGCTATCTTCGACGTGCTTCTCATCCGCCACACGCTCGATGTCACCACCTGGGGCGAGCGCAAGGCGGGCGACTTCGTCAACTTCGAGGTCGACACCATGGCACGGTATGCGGCGCGGCTTGCCGAGTTTCCCGCCCCCAAGGCGTGACGGCAGCGTGACTTTCGCGGGCGCCGTCACGGATCGGCACAGACCGGCGTGACGGCCGGCCTGCAAGGTAACGATATCGATACTTCTTGCTCCCTAGTGTGCGCGCATCGGACCGCTGGAGACCGTTGCCGCATGGCGCCTGATTACCAAACCCTTCTGCTGGCGATCGGGCTCGCGGGTTTTTGCCTGTCGGCCACGCTGTTCGCCTCGTGGATGTCCGCCCGCGTCGAGCGCTTCCTTCTCAGCTGGTCCATCGGTATCGGCTGCATCGTACCCGCGGTTGCGGTCTACAGCCTCTATATCGATCAGGCGAATGTCGCGATCGGGTGCCTCGCCTTCACGCTGCAGTTCCTCGGCTTCGCCTTCATCTATGGCGCAGCCTACAGGTTCCGCTCCGGCGCCTCCGCCCGCCGGCGCATCGCCATCGTCTTTGCGGCCTGCCTCGCCATCGCTCTGCCGCCGCTGGTCGCCGGCTATGACGGCATCGCCTTCATTGCGCTCAACCTGCTTATCACGGCCTGCCTCGCCGCGACGGCCCGGGAGTACTGGCGCGGCCGCGCGGAAGCGCCGCTGCCGCTGACCGGCATCGTCACCCTCTACCTCCTGACCGCCGTTTCCTTCCTGCTCTGCGCCGGCGTGCTGATTCACGACGGCCGCTGGGTGATGGGACACGCGCCGGACAACTGGGCGGAAAATCTCAATCTGGTCGCGGCAATCATGGGCATCACCGGTATTGGGGCCATGTCGCTCGCGCTCAACCAGTGGCGGGTTGCCGGCAGCCACCGCCACGCCGCCATGACCGATGCCCTGACCGGTCTCCTCAACCGTCGCGCCCTTTTCGATCGCTACGGGGCGCTTCCCGTCGGTGAGCACCAGGCGGCAATCGCCTTCGACCTCGACAACTTCAAGGCGGTCAACGACCGGCACGGTCATGCGGCGGGCGACGCGGTGCTCATGGTCTTCGCCGATATCCTGCGCGATTCCTGCGGGGTGGCGGCCTGCCTCGCCCGCCTTGGCGGTGAAGAGTTCGTCGTCGTTCTGGAGCGCACCTTGCCGGAACGCGCGCAGCGCATCGCCGAACGCGTCCGCGAAGATTTCGCTGCCAAACTCATCCCGATCGGGGGCCGGTCCATCACGTGCACCGTCAGTGCCGGAATCGCTCTTGCCGGAGAAAACGGCACGAGTTTCGATTCCCTCCTCAGCAATGCCGACGAGGCGCTCTACATGTCCAAGCGCAACGGCCGCAACCGTGTGTCGCTCGCCGCCTGAGGGGATGTCAGGCGCCGGGCTCGCCCTCCCAATAGTCGACGGTCTCGCCCGCGCGGCCGATGGTGCGGAATTCCGTCCGCCCGCCCGTGGCAAGGCGCGTCTTGGCGAGGAATTTTCCGGAATCCGGATATTCGCAGATCTCGGTCGCCGCCATGGACGAAATGGACAGGTATTTCAGCGGCACGGTGCCGGTGTTGAGGATCTGGTGCGCCGTCTCCGGTCCGCCGGCCGGCGCACCCAGCACGTCGCCGGGACCAACGAGATGCCGTTCGCTGCCGTAGCGATAGGTGCCGTGGCCCTCTAGGATGACGAAGAGCTCGTCTTCGACATGGTGGCTGTGGAAGGGACAGCCGGACTTGCCGGGCGGGACCTCGCCATAGCCGATGCCGAGATCCTTCAGGCCGAGGCGGGCGCCGAAGGATGTGTCGCGGGATTCGTAGAGCGTTCCCTGCGTCCAGTGCTCCAGCGCCAGCCTCGCGAGATTGACGATCGGCGGTTTCTGGGCGTCCATTCGCATCTCCTTTATGACTCTTGACATATTGTTCGCACTTTGTTCCATTGTGTCAATCCCGTTCGGTCGAAGCGGCTCCCGCCGGGGCGCCGAAATCGACGCGGGGGGTGGAAAATGCTTGCCAAGCTTCGCCCGTCGTGGTTTGACCGCCGCCTCTGCCCGCTGATGCGTGGCCTGCCTCCAATGTTCAGGTGATTTATGGCCAACACCGATAATCCCCATCTCCTCATCGTCGAGGCGCGCTTCTACGACGACATGGCCGACGCGATGCTCGACGGCGCCAAGCATGCGCTCGATGCCGCGGGCGCAACCTACGACATCGTGACCGTCATGGGCGCGCTCGAAATTCCTGCCGCCATCTCCATGGCCCTCGACGGCATGGAAAATGCCGGCACCTGGTATGACGGCTTCGTCGCCCTCGGCATGGTCATCCGCGGCGAGACCTACCATTTCGATATCGTCGCCAACGAATCGAGCCGTGCGCTGATGGACCTTTCGGTCAGCGAAGGCCTGCCGATCGGCAACGGCATCCTGACCGTCGAGAACGATGCGCAGGGCTGGGCCCGCGCCCGCCGTTCGGAAGGCGACAAGGGCGGCTTTGCGGCGCGCGCGGCGCTCACCATGATTGATCTGAAGAAGAAACTGGGCGGCGAACAGTGACGACGGACAGGGATCATCAGCCGGTGAAACCGGCCAACCAGCGCGGCGCGGCGCGCCTTGCCGCCGTTCAGGCGCTTTATCAGATGGATATCGGCGGCAGCGGTGTTCTCGAAGTCGTCGCCGAATACGAAGCGCATCGTCTCGGCCAGGAGGTCGACGGCGATACCTATCTCAAGGCGGATGCCTCCTGGTTCCGTTCCATCGTCTCGGGTGTCGTGCGCGACCAGCGCTTGCTCGACCCGATGATCGGCGCGGCGCTGCAGGACGACTGGGCCTTGTCCAGGGTCGACTCCACCGTGCGTGCCATCCTGCGTGCCGGCACCTTCGAGCTGAAGGAGCGCAGGGACGTGCCGGTCGCCGTGATCGTCACGGAATATGTCGAGATCGCCAAGGCGTTCTTCGAGGACGAGGAGCCGAAGCTGGTGAATGCGGTGCTTGACCGCATCGCCAAGCAGCTTCGGCCGGACACACGCAAGTAAACGGTAGGCGACATGAGCACGGGTACGGTCGAAGGTCTTGAACAGGAACTTTCGGCCGCGCGCCGCAATGTCTTCCTCCTGACGATTGCACAGGCCCTGCTCGCCTCGGCCGGGCCGATCGTCTTCTCTGTCGGTGGCCTTGCCGGCTACAACCTGCTCGGCGCGGACAAGTCGCTCGCCACCGCGCCGCTGACCGGCTTCAATGTCGGCGTGGCGCTCGGCGCCGTGCTCGTCGCCATCGCGGCCCGCATGCTCGGTCGCACCTACGGCTTTATCGTCGGGGCGCTCATTGGCGCCGGGGGCGGCCTTCTGGCTGCCATTGCGCTGTTCCGCGGCGATTTCTGGCTCTTTGCCCTCGGCTTCGTGCTCGTCGGCATTTCCAGCGGCTTTGCCCAGAAGATCCGCTTTGCCGCGGCCGATGCCTCGCCGTCCTTCTACAAGCCGCGCGCCATTTCCTGGATCCTTGCCGGCGGCGTCATTTCCGCCGTGCTCGGCCCCCAGGTGGTCATCCTCACCAAGGACCTGTTCGAGCCGGTGCTGTTTGCCGGTGCCTTCGTGGCGCTCGCGCCGCTCTGCCTTGCCGCCATCGGGCTCTTCCTCTTCCTGCGTCTACCTGACCACAAGGCGGCGGCTGTCGCGACGGGGGAGGCGGCGCGGCCGCTCCGCGAGATCGTGCTGACCCAGCGGTTCATGACGGGCATGATCTGCGGCATCTCCTCCTACGCCCTGATGACCTTCATGATGACCGGCGCGCCGCTGGCCATGGTCATCGGCTGCGGTTTCTCGCCGGAGATGGCGACGCTCGGCATCCAGTGGCACGTGCTCGCCATGTTCGCGCCGAGCTTCTTCACGGGCATGCTGATCCAGCGCTTCGGCACGGAAAGGGTCGTCGCTGCCGGTCTCCTCATCCTCATGGCCTGCGCCGCGGTCGCCCATGCCGGCATCGCGCTGTGGAATTTCTGGGGCGCGCTGATCCTGCTCGGCGTCGGCTGGAATTTCGGCTTCATCGGTGCAACCGCCATCGTCGCCTCCAGCTACAAGCCGCATGAGGCGGACAAGGTGCAGGGCTTCCACGACATCATCCTGTTCGGCACGGTGGCACTTGCCTCCTTCTCCTCGGGCAAGGTGTTCAACACCTATGGCTGGCAGGCGATCAACCTCTTGTTCTGGCCGATCACCGGGGTGAGCCTCGTTCTCGTTCTTCTCCTGCTTTTGCGCGGCCGCCGACCGGCTGCCTGAGCCCGCCCGCAGACCGACGTCGAAAAATCCAGCGCAGCGCACGGCTTGCCGCAGTGCGGCGGCTTGACGCAACCGATTCGCAAACGCACTCTGACCCCGCGCCGGCCCCTGTCTTGTGAGGAGGCAAACGGGAGCGGGCGCGTATCGGCTGCGGGGAGAGGACCCTGTGGCCTCCAAGGAGGACAGAGCGAAATGACCATATTGTTGGGCGTTATCGCATGCGGGTTGCTTTCGGTGGTCTATGCCATCTGGGCGACACGGTCGGTGCTTGCCGCCGATCAGGGGAATGCCCGCATGCAGGAAATTGCAGGTTATATCCGGGAAGGGGCGCAGGCCTATCTCACCCGGCAGTACAAGACCATTGCCATCGTTGGGGTCGTCGTCTTCGTCGGCACCTGGCTACTGCTTTCCGCAACGGCTGCCATCGGGTTCCTGATCGGCGCCGTCCTGTCGGGTGCTGCCGGTTTTATCGGCATGTATGTGTCCGTCCGCGCCAATGTGCGCACGGCACAGGCCGCATCCGTCAGCCTGTCCTCCGGCCTCGACATCGCTTTCAAGTCGGGTGCGATCACCGGCATGCTTGTCGCCGGCCTCGCATTGCTCGGCGTCTCGATCTACTACTGGATTCTCACCGGCCTGCTCGGTCAGGAGCCGGCCTCGCGTGAGGTCATCGACGCGCTCGTCGCGCTCGGTTTCGGTGCCTCGCTGATTTCCATCTTTGCCCGCCTCGGCGGCGGCATCTTCACCAAGGGTGCGGATGTCGGCGGCGATCTTGTCGGCAAGGTGGAAGCCGGCATTCCTGAAGACGATCCGCGCAATCCGGCCACCATCGCCGACAATGTCGGCGACAATGTCGGCGACTGCGCCGGCATGGCCGCCGATCTCTTCGAGACCTATGCGGTGACCGTCGTCGCCACCATGGTGCTCGCGGCGATCTTCTTTGCCGGCACGCCGGTTCTCTCCAGCGTGATGATCTATCCGCTCGCGATCTGCGGCGCCTGCATCATCACTTCGATCGTCGGCGCGTTCTTCGTCAAGCTCGGCACGAACGGCTCCATCATGGGCGCCCTCTACAAGGGCCTTATCGTCACGGGCCTGCTGTCGATCGTCGGCCTCGCTGTCGCCACGTCGCTCACCATCGGCTGGGGCGTTGTCGGCACCGTCGCGGGCAGGGAGATCACCGGGACGAACCTGTTCATCTGCGGACTGCTGGGGCTTGTGGTGACAGCGCTCATCGTGGTGATCACCGAGTATTACACCGGCACCAACAAGCGCCCGGTGAACTCCATCGCCCAGGCATCCGTCACCGGTCACGGCACCAACGTCATCCAGGGCCTTGCGGTCTCGCTGGAATCGACTGCGCTGCCGGCCATCGTCATCGTCGGCGGCATCATCGCGACCTACCAGCTTGCCGGCCTGTTCGGCACCGGTATCGCGGTCACCGCCATGCTCGGCATTGCCGGCATGATCGTGGCGCTCGACGCGTTCGGCCCGGTCACCGACAATGCCGGCGGCATCGCCGAGATGTCGCACCTGCCGCCGGAAGTGCGCAAGTCGACGGACGCGCTCGACGCGGTCGGCAACACGACCAAGGCCGTCACCAAGGGGTATGCGATCGGTTCGGCGGGCCTCGGCGCGCTGGTGCTCTTCGCCGCTTACTCGAACGACCTTGCCTATTTCGCGGCGAACGGGGACAAGTATCCCTATTTCGCCGGCATCGGCACGATCTCCTTCGACCTCTCAAACCCCTACGTCGTGGCCGGCCTCATCTTCGGCGGCCTCATCCCCTATCTCTTCGGCGGCATCGCCATGACGGCCGTCGGCCGTGCAGCGGGCTCCATCGTCGAGGAAGTGCGCAAGCAGTTCCGCGACAAGCCGGGCATCATGGCGGGCACCGAGCGACCGGACTACGGGCGCGCGGTGGACATTCTTACCAAGGCGGCAATCCGCGAAATGGTCGTGCCCTCGCTGTTGCCGGTGCTGGCGCCGCTCGTCGTCTATTTCGGCGTGCTGCTCCTCTCCGGCTCCAAGGCCTCGGCCTTTGCGGCGCTCGGCGCCTCGCTGCTCGGCGTCATCGTCAACGGCCTCTTCGTGGCGATCTCCATGACGTCGGGTGGCGGCGCATGGGACAATGCCAAGAAGAGCTTTGAAGATGGCTTCGTCGACAAGGACGGCACGCGCCACCTGAAGGGATCGGAAGCGCACAAGGCCTCCGTCACCGGCGACACGGTCGGCGACCCCTACAAGGATACGGCAGGCCCGGCGGTCAATCCGGCGATCAAGATCACCAACATCGTGGCGCTCCTGCTGCTGGCCGTTCTCGCCTGACCGGCATCGCCGTTCATGCTGCAAAAAAGAAACCGCGGGGAGCGATCCCCGCGGTTTCTTGATTCCCGGAAGGGCCGAAGCGTCTTACTTCGGGCCGCCGCCGCCAAAGATGTTCTGGATCGCCGCGCCCGGTGCACCGCCGGTGCCGCGCAGCAGCTGGCCGAGGAAGGTGAGCTCGACGCCGCCGGTCGGTGTGACGCGCGAGATCATGTCGAAGACGCGACCGTCCTTCAGCGTATAGTGGGCGAGGCGCTCGACCACGCCCTCCTTGTCGAAATAGATGGCGAGCACGCTCTGCTCGACGACCTTCGGTTTCATGAAGGCGACGGGCCGGCTGCGCTTCTGCGAAACGTAGTAGAAGACCTCGTTGTCGAAGGTCGCTGTCGCGGACGGCGAGCCGAGCGAGAGCATGACCTGTTCGCGCGAGGAGCCGACCGGGGCCAGCGCCAGCGTCTCCTGGTCGACGACGTAGCCCTGATGCAGCACTTCGCCGGGACCCTGGCAGCCTGCGAGAACGGACGAGGAAAGCGCGATGGCAATGGCGGCGTTACGCAACAGCTTCATGTTCAGAGCATCTCTCTTCAACAACATCCCCGGGACTGTGATGGCCGCGCAGCCATTGCAATTCATGCCTGCTTCGGTAAACCAGCTTCGACCGTCATGCAACATGACTTGCGACGGCTCCATGGTTTGAATCGGGCAAAACTAGGCTTTATGATGATTTTCGGCCTGTTCGGCAAAAAAAACGGCAACCGGCGTATCGTTGAAAAGCAGTACGCAACGCTGACAAAGGCGGCGCGCCATCCCTATCTCTATGAAGTGCTTGATGTTCCCGACACGGTTATGGGCCGTTTCGAGATGCTCTCGGCCATGCTGATCCTTTACTTCCGGCGCACCCGTGCAAGCGGCACGTCCGGCCAGGAGATCGCCCAGGAGATCGTCGATGCCTTCTTCGAGGATGTCGATCATTCGATTCGCGAGCTCGGAGTCGGCGATGTCGGCGTGCCCAAGCGCATGAAGAAGTTCGCCGGCATGTTCTACGGTCGGCTGGAGTCCTACGCCGGCGCGCTCGATTCCGACGATCATGACGGTCTTGCTGCTGCGCTACGGCGCAACATCCATCCGGAGGCGGGCGAGGGCGCGCCGTCGATGGCGGGGCTCGCCCTCTATCTCTTTGCGGCTGAAAGGGCGATGATGGCCGTCAGCGAGGACGATATCAGGGTCGGAGCGCTCGGCGTTGTGGAGCCGGGCCCGCAAGGACATGCCGCCTGAAGGCGGCCCAAAGGGAATAGAATGAAGACAGACGACGACACGCCGTTCTCCTACCTGGTCAAGGTGGGGCACATTTCCGCCAACCCGGTCGAGGTGACGATCAGCGCCAATGCCGAGGAGTGCGCCGGCCTTGCCGAGCTCTGGTCCGTGCTGGAGGTGAAGGCGCTTTCCGCCACCTTCCAGCTGCAGCGCTGGAAGCGCGACGGCGTGCGCCTCAAGGGCCGCGTCGTGGCGGATGTCGTGCAGGCCTGCGTCGTCACGCTCGACCCCGTCGAGGCGCATATCGACGAGCCGGTCGAGGTGGTCTTCGTGCCCGAGGGCTCGAAGCTGGCGCGGCTTCCGGTTGCAAGCGAGACCGGCGAAATGCTGCTTGATCCCGATGGGCCGGATGCTCCGGAAATCTTCACGGGCGATACGATCGATGCCGGCGTGGTCGCTGCCGAACATGCCGCGCTTGCCATCGATCCTTATCCGCGCAAGTCCGACGTGGACTTTTCCGGCCATATCGAGAGCACGGACAAGGATGACAAAAAACCGTCGCCTTTTGCCGTTCTGAAGGACTGGAAAAAAGACTGAACGGCTCCTGAGGCGCCTGATAATTCAGTTGTGCCCCCGGCGAAAAGCGGTATTTTGACCGAATTCCGCCGCGGCAGCCCTCTGTCCCTGGAAAACAAGAATTAAGGCAAGACACGCGTGGTCAGAATTTCCGTCGACGTCATGGGTGGCGATTTCGGCCCCAAGGTCGCTATCCCGGGCGCAGCCAAGGCTCTCGAGCGCCATCCCGAGATCCGTTTCGTGCTTTTCGGCAATGCCGCCGAATGTGAGCCCCTTCTGGCGCAGCATCCCAAGCTGAAGGCCGCCAGTACCTTCCACCATTGCGACGTTGCCGTTGCCATGGACGAGAAGCCGAGCCAGGCGCTGCGCCGTGGCCGCGGAAAGTCCTCCATGTGGCAGGCGATCGATGCCGTTGCCAAGAACGAGGCCGATGTTGCGGTCTCCGCCGGCAATACCGGCGCGCTGATGGCCATGTCGAAGTTCTGCCTGCGCATGATGGCCAATATCGAGCGCCCGGCGATCGCCGGCATCTGGCCGACCCTGAAGGGCGAGAGCATCGTTCTCGACATCGGCGCGACGATCGGCGCCGATGCGAACCAGCTTTTCGATTTCGCGCTGATGGGCGGCGCCATGGCGCGCGCGCTGTTCGGGATCGACAAGCCGACGCTGGGCCTGCTCAATGTCGGCGTCGAGGAGATCAAGGGACAGGAAGAGGTGAAGGCTGCCGGCCAACTCATCCGCGAAGCCAATTTCGACACGATTGACTATTACGGCTTCGTGGAAGGCGACGATATCGGTCGCGGCACGGTGGACGTGGTGGTCACGGAAGGTTTTGCCGGCAACATTGCGCTGAAGGCGGCCGAGGGCACGGCGCGGCAGATCGCCGAGTATCTGCGCGCGGCCATGTCGCGCACCTGGATGGCCAAACTCGGTTATATCCTCGCCAAGAGCGCCTTCGACCGGGTGCGCGAGAAGATGGACCCGCGCAAGGTGAATGGCGGCGTGTTCCTCGGTCTCAACGGCATCGTCATCAAGAGCCATGGGGGCACGGACGCCGAGGGCTTTGCCGCGGCTGTCGATGTCGGCTACGACATGGCCCGCAACGGCCTGAAGGACAAGATCGAAAAAGATTTGCAGAAGTATCATGCCGGCCGCCCCGTCGAAGGGGCCGCCCAGAGCATGAGCGACGAGGTATAGAATGATTCGTTCAGTGGTCCGCGGTTTCGGAACGGCGCTTCCGAAGCGGGTACTTACCAATGCCGAGCTGGAAAGCATGGTCGACACGTCCGATGACTGGATTGTGCAGCGCACCGGCATTCGCCAGCGCTACATCGCCGGCGAGGGCGAGACGACGGCGTCGCTCGGCGAAGGTGCCGCACGTGCCGCTCTCGACAAGGCAGGCCTGACGGCAGCCGACATCGACCTCATCATCGTCGCCACCTCGACGCCGGACAACACGTTTCCCGCCACCGCCGTCAACATCCAGAACCGCCTCGGCATGCACCATGGCTTTGCCTTCGACGTGCAGGCCGTCTGTTCCGGTTTCGTCTATGCGGTGACGACCGCCGATGCCTATATCCGCGGCGGCCTTGCAAAACGCGTGCTTGTCATCGGTGCGGAGACCTTCTCGCGCATCCTCGACTGGACGGACCGCACGACCTGCGTGCTCTTCGGCGACGGCGCCGGCGCCATCGTGCTGGAGGCTGCGGAAGGGGCGGGCACCAACCAGGACCGCGGCGTCCTGACGACGCAGCTGCGCTCCGACGGCGCGCACCGTGAGAAGCTTTATGTCGATGGCGGCCCGTCCACCACGGGTACGGTCGGGCATCTGCGCATGGAGGGCCGCGAGGTCTTCAAGCATGCGGTCGGCATGATCACCGACGTGGTCATCTCGTCCTTCGACGCGACGGGCTTCACCGCCGAGGATATCGACTGGCTGGTGCCGCATCAGGCAAACAAGCGCATCATCGACGGTTCGGCCAAGAAACTCGGCATTCCCCTCGAAAAGGTCGTCGTCACCGTCGACCTGCACGGCAACACCTCTGCCGCCTCGATCCCGCTGGCACTGGCTGCAGCGGCGAGCGACGGACGAATCAAGGACGGCGACCTCGTGCTGCTGGAAGCCATGGGCGGCGGCTTTACCTGGGGTGCAGTGCTGCTGCGCTGGTAGCTGTTTCCAGCCGCCTTTCCCATGGAAGGGCGGCTTCCCGGCAAACGGACAGGGGCAATCTGCGGGCTTCGGCCTCCCTTTGTCGTGCCGAAGCGCCGGTTGGTGACCGGGGAAACAGCCTCTCCCGCATCAGGGCGCAGGGCCGCTTGACCCGCGGGGGCAAGGACAATACTCTTCCGCCACGTAACCATAGGCTTTCAATGGGAAATCGGTGAGGAACGATGAGCGGCAAGACGGTGACACGCGCAGATTTGGCCGAATCGGTTTTCCGGAAGGTCGGCCTTTCCAGGACCGAATCCGCAGAGCTCGTCGAAACCGTGATCGACGAGATCTGCAATGCCATCGTGCGGGGCGAGAGCGTGAAACTCTCCTCCTTCGCGACCTTCCAGGTGCGCGACAAGAACGAGCGCATAGGCCGTAACCCGAAGACCGGCGAGGAAGTGCCGATCTCGCCGCGCCGGGTGATGACCTTCAAGGCATCCAACGTGCTCAAGCAGCGGGTGCTGAAGTCCCATCTCTCGCGCAAGGCGAAACAGAAGCCGGCTTCGCCCGCTTCCTGAGCGATTTTCTGCCGATTGCCGGCGGTTCGGCAATTTGAAACTTGAATATCGTCCGGCAACCCGCTGAAATGCATACGATTCGGCAACGCTTTCGTTTGCCGTGCCACGCGCTTTCATCGAGGGTAGAATGGACAAGAGTCCGGACGCGTTCCGCACCATCAGCGAGGTCGCCGACGATCTCGACCTGCCGCAGCATGTGTTGCGCTTCTGGGAGACTCGGTTCACGCAGATCAAGCCGATGAAGCGCGGCGGCGGGCGGCGCTACTATCGCCCCGAGGACGTCGATCTTCTCAAGGGCATCCGCCATCTCCTCTACGACCACGGCTACACGATCAAGGGCGTCCAGAAGCTCCTGAAGGTCAATGGCAACCGCTTCGTCGCCGCCATTGCCAGCGGGGACCTCGCGACCGTCGAGGCGCTCGCCGCGGCCAGCCACGAAGAGCCCACCCCGCCCAAGGCGGGCAATGACGAGGACCAAATCGTCGGCCGCGCCAAGGCACCGGCCAGCCGCCGCTTCTTCTCCTTCGTCGGCGGCGGGGACGATACGCCGGAAATCTCGATCGGCAAGACCAGCGTCGGCAAGGAAGACCGCGCGCTCCTGCAGGAAGCGCTCTACGATCTTCTGGAGTGCAAGCGCCTGCTCGATCAGGTGCGCTGAGCGCCGTTTCTCTACCGCGGGCCGTTGCAAGGTGGGGCGTTCCGCGTCCTGCTGCTGACAGCAGGCCTGTGTGCACCGAGGCATGCACGCAGGCGAATTGTCGTCCTTGGAATCCGCTCCTTTCACGTCGGGTTTGTAGCGGCGCCCATGGCCGTATCGAAAGAGGCGTGGCGCGCGGGTATGCATCGGCTTGTCATTGGCTACGGGCACGAACCGCGCTGCTCACACGCCTCAGCACCAGTCACTGATCGACGAGAGGCCGCATCAATCCCGCTGCTGCACGGGCTCCCAGCCGCGCACGAAGCCGCGGCCCATCGCCGAACGGGTCAGTGCGAGCTGGCGCCGGAGATGCGCGCAGTCGGCAAGCAGCGTCGCGATCGTCGCATGTGCATCGCCATCATGCCAGGCGAGGGCGGCGCATACGGCGTCATCCCCGCTTTCCGGCGGTTCCATTGGTGCTTCGTACTCGGGAAGCGGTCGCACGTCGGTATTCTCCTGTGGTGACACAGCAAGTCGGGGACTTTTGGGGTCGGGTGAAGGTTCTTCCGTTCGTTCCTATTATGTTCTCATGCGCCGCAGAGTCAAGCGCACAAACAAGAGAGGCCGCAAAAGGAAAAGGCCCCGCACAGTGGCGGGGCAAACAAGCGTCACGCTTGGCTCTCAGTGACGCGGGGGAGTGCTCGCAAATGACAAGCGAGCAAGGGCACCATAAGACTTTCGTCTAATGTCGGGGAAGGTCTGATTCGGCGTTTCCGGTACGGTTGTGAAAAAAATTGCACTTTTCGGTGTTTAGGTCGGCGACAAGCCAACAGTGGGAAGGGCGCGGCTGATCGTCTTCGCGGGCCGCCGTCCCGGCATGGTCCGGGAATGCATGGAATTTTCCGCGGAGTTTTCTGACCGTGTGGTTCCTGCTGCGAGACATTTGTCCACTTTCGTCCCTGCCACCTATTTTTTGGCTTGCATCCAAGTGCCCGAGACTATAGGGGTTTCCGCGGTCCGGAATGTAGCGCAGCCCGGTAGCGCACTTGACTGGGGGTCAAGGGGTCGTGGGTTCGAATCCCGCCATTCCGACCATTTTTCCTTCCTCCTCTACACTTTACGCGGTTCCGTACGGAACCTTGCGCGTTCACTTGCGTTCTCGACGGCCGGCCTCGTTTGCCGGTGATATCGGCAGCGTGAGGAGACGGAAATGGAAGATGCAGGTGTCGGCTGGATTGCGGCTATCATCATCGGCGGTATTGCGGGATGGCTCGCCGAAATGTTCATGAAAAGCAATATGGGCGTGCTGATGAACATCGTGCTCGGCATCGTCGGCGCGATGGTTGCGAACCTTTTGCTCGGCCTGATCGGCGTCTCGCTCGGTGGCTGGATCGGCTATCTGATCGCGGGCTTCATCGGCGCCTGCATTCTCATTGCGCTGGCACGGGCGATCAGGCGGTAAGATGCCGCGCCAGGAAGACGTGTTCGATCGTCAGGAACCGCCGCTCCGAAGGGACGGCGGTTTTTCGTTTCATGTGATCAGGCTGCGATAGATGGCTTCCGTTTCACCCACCATGCGGTCGAGGCGGTATTCAGGGCTGTGGGCGCGGGTGAGGGCGGCGGCGGTGTGGCGGGCGAGGTGGCCGGGCTCGCTGAGGCGCAACATGGCATCGGCGAGGGCCTCTGGATCATCGGCGTTCTTCAGGAGAATACCGTTCTCGCCGTCCTTCAGCACCGTGGAGACGCCGCCGACATCGGTGAGAATCAACGGCTTGCCGGCAGCCGCGCCCTCCAGCATCACATAGGACATGGCCTCGTAGCGGCTCGGCATGGTCAGCACGTCGATGGCCGCCATCGCCTCGACGCCGGTAAAGCCCGTGGTGAGGTGGATGCGTGTGCCCTGGCCGCTTGCCGCGACCTGCCGGCGCACCTCCGCCTCCATATCGCCTGTGCCGATCATCAGGAGATGGGCGTGCGGCACGCGTTCGGCA
The DNA here is from genome assembly GCF_028534175.1 of Shinella sp. HY16. NCBI lineage: Bacteria > Pseudomonadati > Pseudomonadota > Alphaproteobacteria > Hyphomicrobiales > Rhizobiaceae > Shinella > Shinella sp. HY16. The sequence goes on from NZ_JAHYXL010000001.1 coordinate 1,228,647, forward strand.
ACGCGCACGAAGGCCGCCACCAGCCGCTCGGGCGCCTTCTGGTGGCAGAGGCGGCCGACGAAGCCGAAGAGCAGCGCATCCATGGGGATGCCGAGGGCCTGCCGGACGGTGGCGCGGGAATCGGCGGGCGGCGTTTCGACGCCGTTGACGACGATCGACAGCTTTTTGCGCGGCATGCCGAGTGCGCGGGCATGGGCATATTCATCTGCGGAAACGCAGATGACCCGGTCGGTGAGGGTGCGGGCGAGCAGCTTCTCGATCGAGCCGTAGACCTTGCGGCCGAGCGCGCCGAGGCCGGGATCCATCGTGTAGAAGGCGTGCGGCGTATAGACCCGCGGGACATGACGGCCGGGCAGGCGCAGGCGCGCCAGCGCACCCGCCTTCGAGCTGTGGGCATGGATGACGTCGAAGGGGCCGGCGCTGCGCATGACGGCGCGGATTGCCCGCCAGGCACGGAGGTCCGATGGACCGGGGGCGCGCGTCATGGCGACGGTGTGCAGCCCGGCAAGGCCCAGCGCCTGCAGTTCCTCGACGAAACGCGTTTCCGCCCGCAATGGCGAATAGATGGCATGCACGGCATGTCCATGGGCCGTCAGGCCGCGGCACAGGTCGATGAAATGCCGGCCGGATCCGCCGCCGCCGGTCTCCAGCACCTGCAGGAGGCGCATCTGCCGTGGAACCCTGTCCTGTTTTCTGCTCATGGTGCGGTCAGTCCGGGGCGATCTGCCTGTTGTGGCGCTTCTCGAGGGCAAGGCATCCCCAGACGACCCCGAGCAGCAGATAGAAATGCCGCCAGTGATCCGTGTCGATGACGAAGCCGATCGCGGTGTGGCCGACGATGGTGATGTAGGAGATCATCAGGAAGGGTTGCCAGGGCCGGTCGCGCAGGAGCGCCTTGAAGCCGGCGGCGAGCGTCCAGACGATCAGGGTGAGGTAGGAGACGAAGCCGAGCCAGCCGTAGGTGGTCAGCGATTTCAGCCAGATATTGTGCTCGTCCTCGGGAAACATCTTGCTGAATTCCATCGGGCCGATGCCGAGCGGTTTTTCCATCGCCATGAGGAAGCCGATGCGGTGGCGCTCGAAACGCCCGAGATGGCCGCCGTCATATTCCTGCACGAGCTGGGTGCGGCTGGAAAAGAGGTTCGCGACCTTGTCGAATTGCAGCGCGACGACGAGCGCCATGACCATCAGGCCGGCTGCCGAAAGGCTGAGGATCAGGATCTTCAGCCGGAAGGCGCCGGTGCGCTCCTTCAGCAGCATGACGAAGACGAGTGCCCCGACGCAAAGGAGATAGAGCCCCCAGGCCGCACGCGAGAAAGAGAGGAAGATGCCGAGCGCCAGGATCAGCACGCCGACAACCTTCAGCGGCGCGCCGAGGATGCGCCCGGAAAGCAGGCCGTAGAGCAGGTAGAGCGAGGGACCGACAAGGAACGGGCCGAAGACGTTCGGATCCTGGAAGGCGCCCTTGGCGCGGTCGTAGAGCGTGAAGGCCTCGGAGCCGGGAAAGGCGTGGAAGTAGCCGAGAATGCCGAGCGAGGCGGTGATGAGCGCGCTGGCCACCCAGGCGCGGAAGATCAGCTCAAGCCGCGCCGGCTTCGCCTCGATGATGGCGGCGAAGAATACGCTGGAGAGCGCCAGGAACAGCGAGACGGCGATGTAGAGCGGACCGACCGAGAGGTCGTCGACCATCGTCAGCGATAGCATGCCGCCGATGTTGAACAGGACGAGCAGCACGAGCAGCGGCGTGATGGCCCGTGAGATGCGCAGCCCGACGATCGCCCAGAGGGTGATCAGCCCGGCCATGAAGAGCTCATAGGGGGCCGGCTCGCTGATGACGAAGCCGGAGAGGAACACCCCGAACACCACCAGCAGCGAGCCGATGATGCCAAGGGCTGCACGCTGCGGCTGGAACGGTGGAGCGTAGGGGAGGACCGCGTCGCTCAATAGGCGTTTTCCGTGTTGAGCAGACGGAAGGGGGTCATGAACAGGATCTTCAGGTCCAGCCAGAGCGACCAGTTCTCGATGTAATAGAGGTCGAATTCGGTGCGGAAGCGGATCTTGTCGTCATGGTCGATCTCGCCGCGCCAGCCGTTGATCTGCGCCCAGCCGGTGACGCCGGGCTTGACGCGGTGACGGGCGAAATAGCTTTCGACAACATCGACATATTTGCGGTCGTTCGACTGCGCCTGGATGGCATGCGGCCGCGGGCCGACCAGCGACAGGTCGCCCTTGAGGACGTTGAAGAACTGCGGCAGCTCGTCGATCGAGGATTTGCGCAGGAACCGTCCGACGCGGGTGACGCGCGGGTCGCCCTTCGTCACGGCGGCCTTTGCCGTCGGGTCGGCAAGGTGCGTGTACATCGAGCGGAACTTGTAGACCTCGATGACCTCGTTGTTGAAGCCGTGCCGCTTCTGCTTGAAGATGATCGGGCCGGGCGAGGACAGCTTGACGGCGATGGCTGCGCCGAGCATCACCGGCCAAAGCAGAAGCAGTGCGACCACGCTGAAGAAGACGTCGAAGATTCGCTTGGCGACATTGTCCCAGTCGGCGATCGGCTTGTCGAAGATGTCGAGCATCGGCAGGCTGCCGATCTGGGAGTAGCTGCGCGGGCGGAAGCGCAGGCCCTTGGAATGGGCGGCAAGGCGAATGTCGACCGGCAGAACCCAGAGTTTCTTGAGAAGCGAGAGGATGCGCGCCTCGGCCGAAAGCGGCAGCGAGATGATCAGCATGTCGATCCGTGCAAGCCGGGCGAATTCGACGAGTTCGGCGACATTGCCGAGTTTCGGATAGCCGGCGATGATCGCCGGCGAGCGGCGCTCGTCGCGGTCGTCGAAGATGCCGCAGATGCGGATGTCGTTCTCCGGCTGGTGTTCGAGCGTACGGATGAGCTCCTTGGCCGGTTCGCCGCCGCCGACGATGACGGCGCGGCGCTCCATCGTGCCGTTGCGTGCCCAGCGGCGGATCGAATAGGCGATCATCTGCCGCTCGATGACGAGGTAGACGGCACCTGCCACGAACCAGGAGGCGAACCAGACGCGGGAATATTCCTCACCCGACTTGAAGAAGAAGACGATGAGCGCCATCGCGCCGAAGGCGAGCGCCCAGGCGGCGAGGATGCGCGGCGTCATGCGCCAGGGCGAGCGCAGTGCCGGAACCTGATAGGCATCGGCCAGCTGGAGCATCAGGACGCCGATCGCCGCGCCGCCGCCGAGAACGAAAAGGTAGAAGACGGACAGGCTCATCCCGCTGACATAAAGCACATGAATGCCATAGCCGAGCGCCAGCAGCGCACCGAATTCGAAAAGGCGCAGGAGGCCGGTGATCATGCTCGGCGAATAGGTGTCGACGCGGAACTGTGCGGCGATCTTCCGGGCGAGCGGGTTGAGCTCGACAGGGCTGTTGGCATCCTGGTTCTCGCCGGGTGCGGCGACCGATATTTCGGATACCTTGCGCCTCAGCGCTTCCGGATCGAAGGAGACGGGTTTGTCGACATGGTTCATGGCACGCACCTGCAGGGAGCTCTGTCCCGGAAATAGCACGAAGCCCCTAAGAAACGTTTACGTTGCGGTTGCCGCAGCGTCAGGTGCTGTGCCGATTTCCGCCGGTCTGCCGGGTGAGGATGTCACGATAGAGGTCGAGCAGGGCGCCGGACATGGTGGAGGCGGAGAAGGACGCTTTGAACCCCGTCGGTTCGGGCATCACTCTGCGCGGCCAGTCCGCATCGGTGATGGCCCGGGCCATCAGGGCGGCGAGGCCGTCTGGATCGCCCGGTTCCGTGAGGGCAATGCTGTCGCGACCGAGCACTTCAGGAATACCGCCAACGCGGGTGGCGATGACCGGCTTTCGTGCGGCGAGCGCTTCCAGCACGATATAGGGCATGGCCTCGGCGCGTGAAGGCACGATGACGTTGCGCGTGAGCGCGAAGGCGTCATGCGCCTTCATGGCCGGCAGCATGCCGATGCGCCGGCCGAGGCCCATGCGCAGCATCATGTCCTCGTATTTCGCCTTGTCCGGTCCGTCGCCGATCATCAGGGCGGAAAGCGGACGGCCGATCCGGCGCTCCGTGCGGGCGAAGGCCTCGACGAAGACATCGGGGCCCTTCAGGTCGCGCAGCATGCCAATATAGAGGAAGTCGACGGCGTCCTCACGGGAATAGACGGGCTCGAAGTCGCGGTCGTGGATGCCGTTGTAGATGCGCTCCGCCCTGACGTGCGGTCGGCCGACACGGGCGGCATAGGCCTCCCGCTCGTAGTCGCAGACAAAGACGAGCGCATCGCCGAGCCTTTCCAGGAGGCGCTCGGCGGTGAGAATCGCCATGCCGGTAGCCGTGCGGCGATTGTAGTGCAGACTGCCGCCATGCGGCGAATAGAGGCGGGCTACGCGATACCTGTTGACCCGCAGGGCTGAGCCGATGAGCCGGGCAATGGCGCCACCCTTGGCGCCGTGCCCGTGCAGGACATCCGGCTGCAAACTTTTTATTTCGTGATAGCTGCTCCAGAACGCGCCGATGTCGCGCGGGCTGATCGACCGGCTGATCGGCAGGCGCGTGAGGCCGAGCGAGAGATAGGGGCGGATTTCATCGAAGAGGCCGTCCTCGTAGGAGCTGCCGGTGAGACTGTCGCAGACGATTCCGACGTCATGGCCTGCCTTCGCGTGGAACTCGGCGAGATCGCGCACATGGCGAAAGATCCCGCCGATAGGGGAGCGAAAGCAGTGAATGATGCGCAGGGGCCCATCGTCCGCCATTGTGCTTAGAACAGCCGTTCGCGGACATAGATCGTGTCGCCGGCCAGCACCGGATCGGAGATGGACACACGGCCTGTGAGAATCTTGCCGTTGATCTTGCGGGTAACGTCGACATCGCCCTGGTTGGCGCGCGGAGAGAAGCCGCCGGCCACGGCAATGGCGTTCTGGATCGTCATGCCGGCGACATAGCTGTACTGCCCGGCCTGGCCGACTTCACCCATGACATAGATCGAGCGGTAGCGGTCGACCTCGATGGAGACGTCCGGGTCGCGCAGATATCCCTGCTTGAGCTTCGTCGCGATGACGCGCTCCAGTTCCTGGATCGTCTGGCCGCGTGCCGGCACTGCGCCGATGAGCGGGAAGGCGACATAACCGGCCTGATCGATCGAATAGGTGTTGCTGAGGCCCGCCTGCTCGAAGACGGTGATGCGCAGCCTGTCGCCGCTGTCGAGGCGGTAGGGCTGAATGGTTGCCTCGTGGAATGCCTTTGGGGCGGGGCGGTAGCCGCTGCAGCCGGCGACGGCCGGCACGATGAGCGCCAGCGCAAGCAGCATGCCCTTATTGATCGTTGCGAATGTCATTCGCTTTACCCAATCCCGGAATCAGAAGTCTGGAGCCCGTTATCGATCCGTTAGGGTTAATGGCTGGTAAAGGCGCAGCAAGGATGGGCAGGAGGACGCGGATTTTTTTCGCAAGGGTGGTGAGAGGGAAGGGCAAGACAACCGCCGATAATTAACCCTTGCGTTACCATGTTTGTTTACCTTGCGCGGAAATCGTGGTGTTTGGAGTTGGGATATGTCGGGCGCAAACAGCCAGCAGGATGTCGATATCGATCTTGGCGGCCTTTTCGGCGCGATCTGGCGCAACCGCATGCGCGTGCTGCTGGCCACGGTCGCCTGCGCCGGCATTGCCTTTGCCGGCGCCAGCCTGGTCACGCCTCGCTACAAGAGCGAGGCACGCCTTCTCATCGAAACGCGCGAACCGGCCTTCACGACCGGCTCCGACCGCACGCAGGGCCGCGATCCGCAGCCGGCGCTCGACGAACTCGGCATCGCCAGCCAGGTCCAGCTCCTCAGATCCGCCGACCTCATCAAGCAGGTCGCGCGCAACATGAAGCTCTATGAACTGGAAGAGTTCGACCCGGCGGCAAAACCCTCTGCCATTTCCGACCTGCTCGTTCTTTCGGGCTTGAAGAAAAGCCCGCTCGACATCGAACCGGAAGAGCGCGTGTTGAAGGAATTCACCGACAAGCTCGCCGTCTATCAGGTGGAGCGCTCGCGCGTCATCGGCATCGAGTTCTCCTCGAAAGACCCGCGCCTGGCCGCTGAAATCCCCAACGAGATGGCAAAGGTTTACCTCTCGCTGCAGAGCGGGGCGAAACTCGACACCAATTCCGAGGCGACGCGCTGGCTGGAGCCGGAAATCGCCAACCTGCGCGAGAAGGTGCGCGAGGCCGAGCAGAAGGTTGCCGAGTATCGCTCGCAGTCCGATCTCCTGCCGACCGGCGAGAACTCCAACTTCGCCGCGCGCCAGCTCACCGACATCTCGACGGAACTTGCCCGCGTGCGCGGCGAGCGCGCCAATGCGGAGGCACGGGCCGAAAGCGTGCGCGCCGTGCTCAAGACCGGCGGCGCACCCGACACGCTGAGCGATGTCGTCGGCTCGCAGATGATCCAGCGCCTGAAGGAAAGCGAAGCGCAGATCCAGGGGCAGATCTCCGACCTTTCCACCTCGCTGCTCGAAGGCCATCCGCGTCTGAAGGGGCTGCGCTCGCAGCTCGTCGGCATCCGCGGACAGATCAAGTCGGAAACGCAGAAGATCCTGTCGAGCCTCGAAAACGAGGCCAAGACCGCCCAGCTGCGTGAAACCCAGCTCCTGCAGCAGCTCAACACGGTGAAGGCGAACAGCGCGCGCGCCGGCGAGGACGAAGTCGGCCTCAAGGCGCTGGAGCGCGAGGCGACCGCCCAGCGCCAGCTGCTCGAAACCTATCTCGCCCGCTACCGCGAGGCGACCTCGCGCACCGACAGCGGTTCCACGCCGGCCGATGCCCGCATCATCTCGGCCGCTGTCGAGCCGACGGAGGTGGCCTTCCCGAAGATCGTGCCGATCACCGTCGTCGGCGGCGTTGCGGGCTTCATGCTGAGCGCGATCGCCATTCTCCTCGCCGAACTTTTCAGCGGCCGCGCGCTGAAGCCGGTCGGTGCTGCCGCGGCGATGCCGCTGCGGCGCGAGGAAGAGGTTGTCGAGGATGCGCTCGAGCCGGAGGCTGCAGCGGAAGAGCCCGTGATCCAGAAGACGCCCGTCGTGCGCCGCGATCCGGTTGCCCGCTTCGACCATGTTCCGGTCCGTGATGCCGAGACCCCCACGAAATCGCTGCTGGCCGATATCGAGCCGGACGAGGAGGAGATGCTGGCCGATGAGAGCGAAGACGATCTGCTGCTCGACGAGCCGGAGCCTGAGGAAGAGGAAGAGGAAGTCGAGTTCTCGATTGCCGCCGTCGCCCGCTATATGATCGAGAACAACATTTCCGTCGCGATCTCCGTCTCGCCCTCCGGCGACCGTGGTTCGACCGCCACCGTCATGTTGGCGCGCCGTATTGCTGAGGAGCACCGCAAGACGCTGGTCATCGACCTGACCGGTTCTGCCTGCCCGACGCGTCTGATGGCCGAATCCGCCCACATGCCGGGGATCACCGATCTCCTCGTCGGCGATGCCGTCTTCGGTGACATCATCCATGGCGACCGGTTGTCCGGAGCGCACATCATTCCGCGCGGCAATGCCAATATCAAGCGCGCCATGCGCGGCATCGACCGGCTGGCGATGGTCATTTCCTCGTTCGCCGACGCCTATGACACGGTGATCGTCGAATGCGGCCCGGCCGACGTGGAGGGCGTGCGGCGCCTGACGCGCGACCAGGAGACGGATGTTCTCCTCTCGCTTCCGGGGGCCGAGGAGGACGAGATCGTCGAACTGATCGATGCCTTCGGCGAGGCTGGCTACAGCGAGGTCATGCTGATGACGGGAGAGGGAGCCGAGCCGCCGCGCTATCCGGGCCGCCGGGCGGCGTAAAGGCGGTCAGTCCACACTGTCCTCGTGCGGACGCGCCGTCTTGCCGGAGCGCAGGCGTTGCAGGAAGGCATAGACCTGCGGGCTCTGTTTTATGCGTCGTTTCGCGCCGGCCTTGGCCCGGTGCAGCGCGGCGACCGTCGCGCCGGCCAGCGTCGTCGGCCAGAGCAGGTCGTGCTGCCGCGTCTCGATCGTGCACCAGGAGCGCTTGTAGGGCTGGTCGCCGATGCCGAAGTCGAACAGGCGCACGCCTTCACCGCACAGTTTGCCGATCGCAAGGTAGAACAGGAACTCGCCGGGGCTGGCATCCGCGGCGATCGTGTCGTCGATCGAGCCGAACTGGCAGATCACATGGTCGCCCTTGCGCGACAGGCCGGCAATCGCAGCAATACGGCCGTCATTCTCGCCCCTGAGGCGCACGGCGTGGAGCTGCAGCGGGTAGCTGCCGTCCGCTTCGGGTACGGATACCAGTCGCCGGAAGAAATTCCGTGTGCTCTCGTCGCGAAAGACGTCCGGCAGGCCCATGGCGTCGAAACGGGCGGCCTTCTGCTGGAAGAAGGTTTCGAGCAATGCCCGGCTTTCCGCGCCGGCCTCGGCGATGACGTGTTCGTAGCCGCCAAGCGCCATCAGGCGGCGTTCGGAGGCGCGGAACTTCTTGCGGCGGCGACGGGCATTGACCTGCGCCAGCGTGCGTTCGAAATCGGCGAAGAGCTCGATCTGGAAGGCGGCGTTCTGGTTCAGCACCGCGGGCAGATCGGAAAAGGGGCTGGCTTCGCCGCGCCAGTCGAGCGGCATGTTTTCCAGAAGGAGGATGTCGCAGTGCCGGGCAAGCTGGCTGCGCGCCGTCTCAAGCGCCTGCCGAAGCCGGGGCGGGGCGGCAAGGGTACGGAAATCCTGCGAGTAGAGGCCCGTATTGATGTTGCTGAACGGGGCGGCGAGAAAGCGGGCGATGCGGATCGGCCCGCGGCGCACGATTTCGAAGGGCAGCAGGAGATGCGTGCACCCGGCGCAAAAGCCCTCGACAATCAGAAGCCTGCAGGCATGGCTTTCCACCCAGGAACGGCACCAGTCGTAGCTCTGGTGGAGCGAAAGCGCGTTTTCCGTTTCGAGTGCCCGCCAGCCGGCCTCCACCGGTTCCATCTGTTCGTGCAGGCGTATCGACAGCGGCATCGGTGAACGTGCTTGGCCGCCGCTCTCGCTCGGCGCCAGATTGCCGTGTGCAAGGTCGTGCTCGGACGGCATGATCTGGAAATGGAGTTGCATCGCTCCCATACCTGGCTTTCGTGCATTCGGTTGCCGCAGCGACACCATAGGCGCTAGGCTTGCGCAATTGGTTTACATCCGCTGACCCTGCCCGGTATGCCCCGTGAAATCGGCCGGAGCGGTTAGCAAGTCGATAACGGGAACAGTGGGCGGAGCGCCCACCGGCAGGAGGAGCCCATGCAGACCTGGCGGCCGCCGCAGAAAATCCACGTGAAGGTGCTGGGCCTTGCCTGGCACGCCGGCCGGCTGCTGGCGGCGGAAGTGACGCGCGACGACTGCACGGTCAAGGGTGTGCGCCCGCCCGGCGGCTCCATCGAATTCGGCGAGACACGGGAGCAGGCGCTTGCCCGTGAGTTCCGCGAAGAGCTCGGTTGCGAGATCGCCATAGATGGGCCATGGACGACCTTCGAGAACATCTTCTGGCATGAAGGCGCGCAGGGCCACGAATTCGTTTTCGCCGTGAACATCTACCTGCTCGACGAAAGCCTCTATCGGCGGCCCGAGATCACGCTCGTCGAGCATGACCGCTCCATCTGGACAGCACGCTGGTTCTATCCGCTAGCGCTGCCGGCCGGCGTGGAGCTGTACCCCACCGGCCTTGCCGCCCATCTTGAAAAATGACCTATTCGTCGCGCGGCTTGCCGGGCTTTTCCATCCACTTGATGATCAGCATGGCCGGCAGGATCCACAAAAGGCCGGTCACGGTGAAGTAGAGAAGGTGGATATACCAGGGCGCTTCTCCAAGCGTTGCGGCGGCAATGGTGGTCGCGACCAGCGCATAGACGAGCACGAGGATGATGATCAGGATCGTGCCGATCAGTTTTCGGAGGCGAGGGGGCATAGGCAGTCTTTCGATTGGGTAGCGGCAAAATGGCGCGACGGCATGCCGCAAAGGTTCGGGCCTTGTTTTGCACGGGCCGGTCAGGCAAATCAACGCCACAGTCCTTCCCGCTGAAGCCGCGCGCGCGGTTTTGCACCCGGAAGGACGCGAGAAAGGAACCGGAACGGCGGCCGGCCCGCCATTCCGGAAAAGGAGCCGAGACGATGAGCGCCACGACCGCGACCGCATACCGCAGCCCCAGTGACACGGACAGGATTGACCGCGACCGCCGCCAGGTACGCCGCTGGCTCGGTTTCGTGCTGTTCACGCTGTTCGTGCTGGTGCTTGTCGGCGGCGCGACGCGGCTCACCGAATCGGGCCTCTCCATCACCGAGTGGAAGCCGATCCACGGTGTCGTGCCGCCGCTCACCGACGTGGAGTGGCAGGAGGAGTTCGACCTCTACAAGCGCATTCCGCAGTACCAGCAGGTCAACAAGGACATGACCGTCGAGGAGTTCAAGACGATCTTCTGGTGGGAATGGGCCCACCGGCTGATCGCCCGTTCCATCGGCTTCGTCTTCGCCGTGCCGCTCGCCTTCTTCTGGCTGACCGGCCGGATCGAGAGGAAGCTGCGCTGGCCGCTGGTCGGTCTCCTGGCGCTCGGCGGTTTTCAGGGCTTCATCGGCTGGTGGATGGTCTCGTCGGGCCTTGCCGAACGTGTCTCGGTCAGCCAGTACCGGCTCGCCACGCACCTCACCATCGCCTGTCTGATCTTCGCCTGGACGGCATGGTTGATGCGCGCGCTCTCGCCGCACAGCGACGATGCCGCGCCGACGGACCGTTCTCGCCGCATGGCCGGCATCATCGCCTGCATGGCGATCTTCCAGATTTATCTTGGTGCGCTCGTCGCCGGCCTCGACGCGGGCCTCACCTACAACACCTGGCCGCTGATGGACGGCGCCCTCGTGCCCGGCGGCCTCTTCGTGCAGCAGCCCTGGTGGATCAATCTCTTCGAGAACCCCAAGACGGTACAGTTCGTCCATCGCATCGGCGCCTACGTGCTTTTTGCCCTCGTCGTCATGCACATGATCGCCTCGCTGCGCGCCGCGCCGGAAACGACGCATGCCCGCCGCGCGCTGGTGCTGTTCGGCCTCGTCTGTCTCCAGGCGACGATCGGCATCCTGACTTTGATCTGGCAGGTGCCGCTCGGCTGGGCGCTGGCGCACCAGGGCGGAGCGCTGGTCGTTCTCGGCTTCGCCATTGCCCATTGGCGCGGGTTCTACGGTGAATATCCGCGGGAGATCGCGGACGACTGATCAGGCCTGTCCGAGGACAGTGCGGATGGCGGTGGCAACGGCAAGCTCGTTGTCGCACTCTTCCGTGTCGCCGCCCTCGTCATGCCAGGCCGCCGACAGACAGCCATAGGCGAAGGCGTAGCGCAGGATGGTGCGGACATCGCGCTGGAGCGTTTCGGCGAAGACACCGGCCATCGCGGCGATGCGTTCCTCGCTGCGGTTGAGGTCGAAACGGTCGAGCGGGTTGGAGAACATGTTGGCGACATCGAGCGCCGCATCGCCGATCAGCCCGGCCGGATCGATGATGAGCCAGCCGCGCGGGCCGTAGACGATGTTCTCGTGATGCAGGTCGCCGTGCAGGGGCTTGATGTCCCGCTGGTCGGCAATCAGCGCCTCGGCCATGTCCGCCGCTTCGGCGAACGGGCCTGCGAGGCCCTCCCGGCGGTCCCGTTCGGCCTTGTCGAAGAGGCTTGCGAAATAGCGCGGCAGCGGTTGCAGGCTCGTCGGTGGTGGCGTCTCGGAGGGGCGGTGATACGCGAGAAGCACCTCCGCGGCGATGCGGGTCGCGTCCGCATCGCCTTGGGCTTCAAGATGGTCCCGCAAGGTCGTCCTGCCGGCATGTTCCATCAGCAGCATCGTGCCGGTGCGGGCAAGAAGCCTCACGCAGCCGACGCCGTCGCGCCAGGCCAAAAAATCCGCGCCGCGCTGGCTGTCTTCCAGAACCTTCGGCTTCAGGTGCTTGACGATAGCTGAGACACCCCCGGCGAGCGTCACGTCATAGACGCTGCCGGCAACGGTATCGGCGATCGGCTCGGCATTTTCGATCCGCCATTCGGCGGGGAAGGGCGGCAGGCTGCTGCTCATCCCCTCAGCATCAGGTCCATGTTCTGCACGGCCGCGCCCGAAGCGCCCTTGCCGAGATTGTCGAGCAGGGCGACGAGGTTGACGTGCGGCGCACCTGCGGTGCCGAAGACGTAGAGCTTCATGCGGTCCGTATCGGCGAGTTCCACGGCGTTGACGCGGGCGAGGTTGGCGCTTTCCTTGAGGTCGACGACCTCGACGATATCCTGGCCGGCATAATGCTCCACCAGCGCCTCGTGGATCGAGCCGAGCGAGGCGTGGTCGTTGAGGTCGGCGAGATAGAGCGGCACCTGCACGATCATGCCCTGCGGGAATTTTCCGACCGACGGCGAGAAGAGGGGGGCGCGGGCAAGAAGGCCGTGCACCTGCATTTCCGGCACATGCTTGTGCTTCAGTGGCAGACCATAAAGGAAGTGCGGCGCGTCGATGGGATCAGGGTGGCCTGCCTCTTCCATCTGCGCGATCATCTGCTTGCCGCCGCCCGTGTAACCGGAGACGGCGTTGACCGTGACCGGATAGTCCTCGGGCAGCAGGCCGGCGAGGCGCAGCGGACGCAGGAGACCGATCGCGCCCGTCGGATAGCAGCCGGGATTGGCGACATGGCGGGCGCCGGCGATCTTTTTCGGCTGCTCGCGGTCCATCTCGGCAAAGCCATAGGCCCAGTCGGGGTGGATGCGGTGCGCCGTCGAGGTGTCGATGATGCGGACGGAATTGTTGCCGGCAACCATGGCGACGGCTTCCTTCGCCGCATCGTCCGGCAGGCAGAGGATGGCAACGTCGGCACTGTTCAGGAGGTCTTCGCGCAGCTTGGCATTGCGGCGCTCGGCTTCGGGGATGGAGAGCAGCTCGACATCGTCGCGGCCGGCCATGCGCGTGCGGATCTGCAGGCCCGTTGTGCCGTGTTCGCCATCGATGAAGATCTTCGGTTTCATCTGCAATCCAATCCTTCAAGAAGCCTGAAAGCATTCCAGCAGAACCGTGCGACGGTTTTGCGTCGCCGCCTGCGGAAAGCGGTTTCCGGCCGATATAGCCCCTTGGTCCGTCGCATTCAATGTGCTGTTTTCAGCGTCGTTCGGCGAGCGCTTCGGCGTGCAGCCCCAGCATGTACATGGCGATGTTGGAAGCGGCGATGGCCGTGATGTCCGCATGGTCATAGGCCGGCGCGACCTCGACCACATCGGACCCGACGATGTTGAGCGCGCCGAGCTTGCGCAGGACCGACAGGATTTTCGCGCTCGACGGGCCACCCGAAACGGGCGTACCGGTGCCGGGGGCGAAGGCGGGATCGAGGCAGTCGATATCGAAGGTCAGGTAGGTCGCACGATCGCCGACGTGATGCACGATCGCATCGGCGATCGCACCGGCGCTCATCTCCTCGACGTCGTAGCCATAGAGGATGCGGATGCCGCAATCTTCGGGCGCATGGGTGCGGATGCCGATCTGGATCGAGGTTTCGGGGTCGATCAGCCCCTCGCGCACGGCCGTCCCGACGAAGGAGCCGTGGTCGATGCGGCCTTTCTCGTCCGCCCAGGTATCCTGATGCGCGTCGAACTGGACGAGGGAGAGCGGGCCGTATTTTTCCGCATGGGCGCGCAGCAGCGGTAGCGTGATGAAATGATCGCCGCCGAGCGTCAGCATATAGGCGCCGGATTTGAGAATTTTTTTGGCTTCGCGCTCGATGGTGCCGGGCGTCTTGTGGTGGTTGCCGTAGTCGAGCAGGCAGTCGCCGTAGTCGATGACGGCCATGTCCTCGAAGAGGTCGCGCTCGAAGGGATATTGCGGGTCGTTGTCCATGATGGCAGAGGCGCGGCGGATCGCCTGCGGCCCGAAGCGCGTGCCCGGCCGGTTGGAAGTTGCGGCATCGAAGGGGATGCCCCAGACCACCGCGTCGACGTCCTTAAGCACTTTCGTGTAGCGCCGGCGCATGAAGGAGAGGATGCCCGCATGGGTCGGGTCCGAGGCGGCGCTTTTCAGCGTCTTGGCGGTGATGGCGTGGTCGATCGTCTTGTTGGCCATGTATGTCCCTCCGAATTCTGGCGGGACGTTCGCCAATCGCGATCTTGAAGGCAAGGGGTTTCGCGCTGAAAAACGAAAAGGCCGGGGCGAACCCCGGCCTTTCCTGAAGAACAAGTCTTCCGAGCGATTAACGCTTGGAGAACTGGAACGAACGACGGGCCTTGGCCTTGCCGTACTTCTTGCGTTCGACGACGCGCGAGTCGCGGGTCAGGAAGCCGCCCTTCTTGAGGACCGAGCGCAGGCCCGGCTCGAAGTAGGTCAGTGCCTTGGAGATGCCGTGACGAACGGCACCGGCCTGGCCGGAGAGGCCGCCGCCGGCGACGGTGGCGTCGATGTCGAACTGGCCGTCACGGGCAGCTGCGACGATCGGCTGCTGCAGGATCATCTGCAGAACCGGGCGTGCGAAATAGGCTTCGAACGACTTGCCGTTGACGGTGATCTTGCCGGAGCCCGGCTTGACCCACACGCGGGCGACGGCGTCCTTGCGCTTGCCGGTGGCGTAGGAACGGCCCTGGGCGTCAACCTTCTTGACGTGAACCGGGGCGGAAGCGGCCGGAGCTGCAGCGGCGACGCCGAGGTCCTTGAGCGAGGAGAGGTCGGCCATTATCAGGCGCTCCTTGTGTTCTTGCTGTTCAGCTTGGCGACGTCGAGGGCGACGGGCTGCTGGGCTTCATGCGGGTGGTTGGAGCCGGCGTAGACGCGCAGGTTCTTCATCTGGCGACGGCCGAGCGGGCCGCGCGGAACCATGCGTTCGACAGCCTTTTCGAGAACGCGCTCCGGGAAGCGGCCTTCGATGATCTGGCGAGCCGTACGCTCCTTGATGCCGCCCGGGTAACCGGTGTGCCAGTAGTACTTCTTGTCGGAGTACTTCTTGCCGGTGAAGACGACCTTGTCGGCGTTGATGACGATGACGTTGTCGCCGTCGTCAACGTGGGGCGTGAAGGTTGCCTTGTGCTTGCCGCGCAGGCGATTGGCGATGAGGGTAGCGAGGCGACCGACAACGAGGCCTTCGGCGTCGATGAGGATCCACTTCTTTTCTACCTCGGCGGGCTTCTGTACGAAGGTTGCCATGGGAGATGTCTTTCTTTTGCGATCCCGAGGCTTTTTGGGCGACGGGCGTTTCTTGTTGCTTGGTTTGGCACCCTGTGGATGCCAAAAATCGAACGCGGCCCGAGGGGACCGCGATCTGGTGCGGCTTATAAGCGAGAGCCGATGGGGCGTCAAGGGATGTGATCCGGGCGCCATCAAAGATATCTTAATGAAAACAATGGCTTGTATTTGAGGTATTTTGATACCGCAAATTATCACGGTGGAATCGAATAGGTCGCGGTGGCGTGGGCAACCAGATCTTCGCCATCCGCGCCGAAAATCGACGCCTCGATCACTGCCAGCCGCTTGCCGAGCTTGAGAAGCCGGCAGGTGCAGGAGAGGGGGCCGGGTTCGGGCTTGCGCAGGAAATTGATGTTGAGACTGGTCGTGACGGCGAGTGCCACGGGGCCGATATGCGCCAGCACGACGCAATAGGCCGCAACGTCCGCCAGCGCGAACAGGGTGGGGCCGGAGACCGTGCCGCCGGGGCGCAGGTGCCGCTCGTTCGGATCTAGTCGCATGACGACCGTACCGGACCTGACCTCGGTCACGTCGAAAACCTTTCCGTCCGTGTGGATCTGCGGAAAATCGGTTTCGAGGAACCGGTTCAGGGCGTCCCGGTCCATGATGGGCGTCAGGTTCACGGCGTTCTCCTTCGTCTGCCCTGCGTTTACAGACCGGTTTGTGCCGGGGAGCAAGCCCTCTCAAAGTCTATGTCGCCGCGCTTGAAACCGTCTCTCGCGAGGCGTAGGACCGCAGATGAAACAGAATGGAGGCGATCATGGCGGATGTGGTGTCGTTCAGGAAAGAGGAACCAGCCGGGCTGGTGCGCATCGAGCGCCAGGGACCGGTCGTCCGTATCACGCTCAACAATCCGCCCGCCAACGCCCTCTCGATTGCCGTCATGGAGGCGCTTGGCGACGCGCTGGATGTCGTGGCCGGTGACGAGGCCACCCGCGTCGTCGTGCTCGCCTCGACCGGAAAAGTCTTTTCCGCCGGCCATGACCTCAAGGAAATGACCGCCCGCCGTACGGATGAAGACGGCGGCCGCGCCTTCTTCGAAAAGACCATGCGCATGGCGGCCGATATCATGCTGAAGATCGCCGCGCTGCCGCAGCCCGTCGTTGCCGAGATTGACGGCCTCGCCACGGCCGCCGGCTGCCAGCTCGTGGCAAGCTGCGATCTCGCCATCTGCACGGACACCTCGACCTTCTGCACGCCCGGCGTCAATATCGGGCTGTTCTGCTCGACGCCGATGGTCGCCGTCACCCGCGCCGCGCACCCCAAGCAGGCGATGGAAATGCTTTTGACCGGCGAGACGATCGACGCCTCGACGGCCAAGGATTTCGGCCTCGTCAACCGCATCGTGCCGCAGCAATACCTGCGCCAGGTCGTCGACAAATACGCCGCCGTCATCGCCTCGAAGTCGCCGCAGGCCCTGCGCATCGGCAAGGCCGCCTTCCGCGCCCAGGCCGGCTTGCCGCTCGCCGAAGCCTACGACGTCGCCGTCGCGGCAATGGTCGACAACATGCTCGTCGACGATGCGAAAGAGGGGATCGGCGCCTTTCTCGGCAAGCGCATGCCGGAGTGGAGGCAGAAGTAGTGGCCCGGATTACACATTTTCAGCGCGACCAAATGGACCGCCTTCAGCTTCACGATGAAGTTGATGCAAAGCTGTTTGTTCAAAACTACGATGGTCGAAAGCTTGTTTAAATATCAACTTATGGGCGTTCCAGCCGGCAGGGTGTTGGCAAGATGAGCCAAACGTTTCAATTGGACGAGGAAGCGGCCCGCCAATTGTTTGGGATTATGAAGGCTGAATTTGGCTTTGAGTAGCTGCTAAGCCAGCTTCAGCACCAGCACGCCCGCCGCGATCACCGCGCCGGCGATGTAGCGCCAGATGCTGGCCTTTTCCTTGAGAATGAAGACCGAGATGAGGAGGGCGAAGAGGATGGCGGTTTCGCGCAGCGCCGCGACGGTGGCCACCGGCGCCTTGGTCATCGCCCAGAGGGCAAGGCCGTAGGAGGCGATGGAGCCGGCGCCGCCGAAGAGGCCGCGCGCCCAGTTGCGCCGCACATGCGTCCAGACCGGTCGGCTGCCCCGCCGCGCGACGGCCCAGCCGAAGAGCAGCACCGGCGGCAGCAGCGACATCCACAGCGTATAGGACACGGCGTTGCCGGAAGCCCGCGCCCCGGCAGCGTCGACGAAGGTATAGGTGGCGATGACGGCGGCATTCGCCAGTGCATAGACGATGGCCCGCCGGCTGCCGTGGCGCGATTCGAAGGCGAGCGTCAGCACGCCGACGGAAATGACGAGAACGCCGGCCATCGCCCCCGGTGTCAGATGCTCGCCGAGGACGATGCCGCTTGTCATTGCGACTAGGAGAGGCGCGGCGCCGCGCATCAGCGGATAGACGAGGCCGATGTCGCCGGCCCGGTAGGCTGCGGCCACGAGCTGGAAATAGGCGAACTGCAAGGCGGCCGAGGTGAGCACGAAGGGCCAGGCCGCCGGGTTGGGCATGGGCACGAAGGGCAGGAAGGCAAGGCCGACCATGCCGCCGCCGAGCGAGACCATGGCCGCGTCGAGCGATTTGTCCGTGCCGGATTTGACGAGGGCATTCCAGACGGCATGAAGTGCCGCGCCGAACAGCACGAGAAAAAGAACGTCTAACGGCAATCTGGGACCTCGAAGGGCAGGCCATTGGGGGGAGGGGCTCGGTTCTTCATCTGCGCAATTTCACCGATTTGCAATCGGGATTCTCGCGGGTTTAGCGGCAAACCGGCCGAAGCTGACCCACAATGGCACAAGCGGTGGCTGAACGGCTGCTCCGGCGTGGTCGTGTTCTTTAAGGTTCTGCGCTAGTCTGACGGGCAGGAAGACATGTGAGAGACGGTCGCGAACGCCGGAGGAGGCAGCGATGAACCACGATCACTATCCCGACAGCTACATCCGCCACATTCTCGGATCCGTGCACACGATCGCGGTGCTCGGCGCTTCGCCGAACGATGGTCGGCCGAGCCACGGCGTGATGGGCTTCCTGCTCGGCAAGGGCTATCACGTCATCCCCGTCAATCCCGGCCATGCCGGCAAGACCATTCTCGGCCAGCGGGTCTATGCGCATCTCGCCGATATTGCGGAGCCGATTGACATGGTCGATGTCTTTCGCGCGGCAAGCCAGTTCCCTGCCGTCGTCGACGAGGTGCTGGCGCTCGCCCCGCGTCCCTCCGTGCTCTGGGGCCAGTTCACGGTGCGCGACGATGCCGCCGCCGCGCGGGCGGAAGCTGCTGGCATCCGGGTGGTCATGGATCGCTGCCCCGTGACGGAATATCCGGTGCTGATGCTCAAGGCCTCCTGAGCGCCGCGCATATTGACTTCACGCAACGTTACCCCAATTCTCCGGCAGCAAAACGGGGTAGCCGCATGAACCATGATTCCTATCCGGACTATTACATCGCCGACATCCTGCGCTCGACCAGGCTGATTGCGCTCGTCGGCGCCTCACCCAATCCGGAGCGCCCCAGCCACCGGGTCATGGCCTTCCTGCTGCGCAAGGGCTATCGCGTCATCCCGGTCAATCCCGGCCAGGCCGGCAAGGAAATCCTCGGCCAGCCCGTCGTCGGCCGTCTTGCCGATATCGTCGAGCCGATCGACATGGTCGACGTTTTCCGCGCAGCGGATGCGTTGCCGTCGGTCGTGGAGGAGGTGCTGGCGCTGAATCCGCTACCCAAGGTCATCTGGGGGCAGCTCTCGGTGCGCCATGACGCGGCGGCGGCGGCAGCGGAGGCCGCGGGCGTGAAGGTGGTCATGGATCGTTGCCCGGCGATCGAGTATCCCCGTCTCGTCGCGTAATTCGCCATCGGCGCAACGCGTATCGCCGCACCCGTGCTTTTCCGGAAAATCTTTCTTTGACCGGCTCTTAGCTCTCTGAAATAGTGCGCCCGACTTCAGCCAGGGAGGCCATTTCATGACGAAGAACAAGCCCGGATTTGCAACGCTCGCCATCCACGCCGGCGCCCAGCCGGACCCGACGACGGGCGCGCGCGCCACGCCGATCTACCAGACCACGAGCTTCGTGTTCAACGACACGGACCACGCTGCCTCGCTTTTCGGCCTCCAGGCCTTCGGCAATATTTATACCCGCATCATGAACCCGACCCAGGCCGTGCTCGAGGAGCGCGTCGCGGCGCTCGAAGGCGGCACGGCGGCGCTTGCCGTCGCCTCGGGCCATGCCGCCCAGCTTCTCGTCTTCCACACGATCATGCGCCCGGGCGACAATTTCATCGCCGCACGCCGGCTCTATGGCGGCTCGGTCAACCAGTTCGGCCATGCTTTCAAGAGTTTCGACTGGCATGTGCGCTGGGCCGATACGGCCGATCTTTCCTCCTTCGAAAGCCAGATCGACGACAAGACCAAGGCGATCTTCATCGAGAGCCTGGCGAATCCGGGCGGCACCTTCGTGGATATCGCCGGCATTGCCGAAGTGGCGCACCGCCACGGCCTGCCGCTCATCGTCGACAACACCATGGCGACACCCTATCTCGTGCGCCCGCTGGAGCACGGTGCCGACATCGTCGTGCATTCGCTGACCAAGTTCATGGGCGGCCACGGTAATTCCATGGGTGGTGTCATCGTCGATGGCGGCACCTTCGACTGGACTGCCTCCGGCAAGTACCCTGCGCTCTCCGAGCCGCGTCCGGAATATGCCGGCATGGTGCTGCACGCCACATTCGGCAATTTCGCCTTCGCCATCGCCTGCCGGGTTCTGGGCCTGCGCGATTTCGGCCCTGCCATCTCGCCCTTCAACGCCTTCCAGATCCTGACTGGCATCGAAACCCTGCCGCTCAGGATGCAGCGCCATTGCGACAATGCGCTCACCGTCGCCAAGTGGCTGAAGGGCCATGAAAAAATCTCCTGGGTCACCTATGCGGGCCTTGAGGACGATCCCAATCATGACACCCAGCAGCGCTACTCGCCCAAGGGCGCCGGCGCCGTCTTCACCTTCGGCCTCAAGGGCGGCTACGAAGCGGGCAAGCGCTTTGTCGAGGGTCTGGAAATGCTTTCGCACCTCGCCAATATCGGCGACACGCGCTCCCTCGTCATCCACCCGGCCTCGACTACCCATCGCCAGCTCACCGAGGAGCAGCAGGTGGCTGCCGGCGCCGGTCCCGATGTCGTGCGCCTGTCGATCGGCATCGAGGATGTCGCGGACATCATCGCGGACATCGAGCAGTCGTTGGCCAAGGCGTGAATCTTAGCGGGCCGCCCGCGCCATTTCAGCAGGCGGCCCATTTCAGCAGGCGGACAGATCCATGAGCAGCACGCAATCCTTCGATGTCTCCGGCATCACACCCGAAGAGGGCCGCCCGGCCGCCGACCGGCTGATCTCCGGCGACCCGGTCTTCACCACCTGGAACATCGAGGAAGCCGACGGCGGCATCTATGCCGGCATCTGGCAATCGACGCCGGGAAAATGGCGCGTCCAGTACGACGAGTGGGAGTATTTCCACATCCTCGAGGGATATTCGATCTTGGTATCGGAAGATGGCGAGGCCACGCACCTGAAGGCCGGCGACCGCCTGATCCTGAGACCCGGCTTCAGGGGAACCTGGGAAGTCGTTGAAACGACTCGCAAGGACTACGTCATCCGCGTCTAGGGTTTCCGGACCTCACCACGCCAGTTCCAGCGCCTCCAGCCCGTGGAAGTGATAGACGTCCTTCACCACGGGCTCTTTCGCGATCCTCAGCCCCGGCAGGCGCTGGAAGAGGATCGGCAGGGCGATGTTGAGTTCCAGCCTTGCGAGCGGCGCGCCGATGCAGAAGTGGATGCCGGCGCCGAAGGAGAGGTTGGCGCCTTCGTTGCGATCCGGCTTGAAGGCGAGGGGATCGGTGAATTTCTTCGGGTCGAGATTGGCGGCGGCGAGAATCATGGCCACCTTGTCGCCCCGGCGGAAATGGATGCCGTCGAGTTCGACATCTTCAAGCGCGAAACGGTCGAAGATGTGCACCGGGGCGGAAATGCGCAGGCATTCCTCGACCGTGCGTTCCGTCGCCTTCTCATCCGCGAAAATCACTTTGGGATCGGCGCCGTTCTCCAGAATGCTGCGTACGGCATTGCCGATCTGGTGCACCGTCGCCTCGTGGCCGGCATTGAGCAGGACGATGGTCGTCGAGATCAGCTCGTCTTCGGTGAGAAGCTGGCCGCGGTGCTCGGTGTGCACCATATGCGAAAGCAGGTCGTCGCGCGGCTCCGCCCGGCGCTCGGCGATGACGCTGCGCACATAGTCGGAAAATTCCTCGGCCGCCTTGTCGGCGATAATCTCGTCTTCCGGCGTGCGGCCGAACATGTACATGCGCACATAGGCATGCGACCATTTCAGGAGCTGCGGCCCCATCTCGTCGGGAATGCCGATCATGCGGGCGATCATCGTCACCGGCAGGATATCGGCGAAGGCGGCGAGCAGTTCGACCTTCCCGTCCTTCTCGAACCGGTCGATCGCTTCGTGGCAGAGCGCGGAAATCTCCGGCGTCAGCTTCTCGATCATGCGCGAGACGAAGGCGCGGTTGACGAGGGTGCGCAGCCGTGTGTGCTCCGGCGGTTCCAGTTCGAGCAGAGACCAGGCCTCGGCAGCGTCGAAATGGGCGAGATGCGCCTGCGGCTCCGGCAGGCCCAGCTCCTCGCGCGTCGCCACATGCAAAATCTGCCGGCCGAAGCGACGGTCGCGCAGGAGGCCGTTCACATGGTCGTAGCCGGTGAAATACCACATCTTCTGCTCTTCCCACCAGAAGGTGGGACAGTGCGCATGCAGCGCCGCGTAGACAGGGTTCGGATCGCGGTAGAAATCGGGATTACGGCCGTCGAGCGAAACGCGGCGGCTGGCGGGGTCGATGGACAGGAAGGGGATATGTGTCGTGGTCATCAAAGACCGGTAGCGTATTCCGGCACCGGGTGAAACCGGAATTTGATTTGTTCATGACTGTGAACTAAGTTTGATAAACTAAGTCCATGGAGATGGCGATGCGGACGGTCAACATTCACGATGCGAAGACCAATCTTTCGCGCCTTGTCGAGCAGGCGGCGAAAGGGGAAAGCTTCGTTATTGCCAAGGCGGGCAAGCCGATGGTCAAGGTCGTGCCGCTCGATGCGCCGGATGAGGGGAGGGTGAGCCGTTTCGGTTTTCTGCGCGGGCAGTTGACGGTTCCTGACGATTTCGACCGGATGGGCGAGGATGAAATCACCCGCCAGTTTTCCGGTGACGAATGAAGCTGCTCCTCGACACACACCTGCTGCTCTGGGCGGCGGCAAGCCCGGAGCGGCTGAGCGGCACCGCGATGGCGCTGATGGCGGATCCGGACAACGCCCTCCACTTCAGCGTGGCGAGCCTGTGGGAGGTGGTCATCAAATCGAGCCTCGGCCGCCCGGATTTTCAAGCGGATGCCGGACGCCTGCGGCGGGGCCTGGTCGACAACGGTTACATCGAACTGCCGATCGCTGCAGGCCATGCCATCGCCGTGGCGAACCTGCCATCCCTGCATCGTGATCCTTTCGACCGCATTCTTATCGCACAGGCGAGATATGAGGGCCTGCTGTTGCTGACGGCGGACGCGCGCGTCGCCGACTACGACGGGCCGGTGCGGCTCGTCTGATCATTTCCCGACGGCAACACCTTCACGCCGCGGATCGGCAGCGCCGGCGAGGCCGCCGGCTGAGATGGCGATGGCGTGCAGACCGGAGTTCATTTCGCCCACCTTCACCTCGTAGCCGAGCGCCTTCAGAGGCGCGGCGAGTTTTTCCGCTGCGGTGCCGGCTTCGAGGTCGTAGGGGCCGAATCGATTGATGAGATGCGGCATGGCGACGATCTGGCCGACATCCATGCCCCAGTCGATATGGGCGATCAGCGCCTCGGCGACGTAGCCGATGATCTGGCTGCCGCCGGGAGAGCCGATGGCCAGCACGGGCTTGCCATCCTTCAGCACGATGGTGGGGGACATGGAGGAGCGGGGGCGTTTTCCGGGCTCCACGCGGTTGGCAACCGGCATGCCCTCGTCATGGGTCTTGAAGGAGAAGTCGGTGAGTTCGTTGTTGAGCAGGAAACCGCCGGTCATCAGCCGCGAGCCGAAGCCGTTCTCGATCGTGGTCGTCATGGAGACCACATTGCCTGCCGCATCGACGATGACGAAATGGCTGGTGGAGGGCAGTTCGAGTGCGGCGTCGCGGCCGAAGTCGAAGGCGTGGTCCCATTCGGGCTTGCCCGCCGTCACGGCATCTTCGGCAAGTGCCTTGTCGCCGTCTAGCAGCCTGGCCCGCTCGCCGAGATAGGTTTTGTCGAGAAGCCCCTTGATCGGGGCGGGCACGAAATCCGTGTCCGCAAGGTAGCGTTCGCGATCGGCGAAGGCGAGGCGCTGTGCGTCGCCGATCAGCCGCCAGCTTTCGGCATTGTCCTTGCCGAGTGCCTTGAGGTCGAAATTTTCCAGCATGCCGAGCATCTGGCCGATGGCGACTGCGCCGGAGGAGGGCGGTCCCATGCCGCAGACGTCAAGCGCGCGGTAGGAGGTGCAGACCGGCCGGCGCTCCTTCACCTGGTAGTTCTGAAGGTCGGCGAGCGAGAGCACGCCGGCATTCTTGCCGGAACTGCGCACCGTATCGACGATGCCCTGGGCGATAGTGCCGGTGTAGAAGGCCGGCGCACCGCCACCGGCGATGGCCGAAAGCGTCTCGGCATAGGCCGGATTCTTGAGGATTCTGCCGGCCTTCAGCGGCGCGCCATCCGCGCCGAAGAAATAGGCGGCTGTCGTCTCGAAGGTCTTCAACCGGTCCCCCTCGGTGGCGATCAGGCCGGCAAGACGCGGCGAGACGGAAAAACCGTCGCGGGCCAGCGTTTCGGCGGGGACGAAGAGGTCCTTCCAGGGCTTGCGGCCCCAGCGGTTGTGCGCCTCCTGCATCAGCATGACGGTGCCGGGTGTGCCGACGGAGCGCCCGCCGACGACGGCGTCGAAGAATTTCAGCGGCTCGCCCTTTTCGTCGAGGAAGAGCCTGGGTGTTGCCTCCATCGGCGCGGTCTCGCGGCCGTCGAGCGTGGTGAGCCGGCCGGTCCCGGCATCGTAGTAGACGAGAAAGGCGCCGCCGCCGAGGCCTGAGGATTGCGGCTCGACAAGGCCGAGCACGGTCTGGACGGCGATCATGGCGTCGATTGCGCTGCCGCCGTCCGCAAGAACCTTTTCGCCGGCCTCGGCCGCGAGCGGGTGGGCGGCCGCCACCATATGGGCCTTCGCGGTGACGACCTTCGCCGCCGCAAGGCCGGTTGCGCGCTCCGGCGCGACGCTGTCGGACGCCTGCTGGGCGGATACCCCGACCGATGTCAGGAAAAGAAGCCCGAGGGCGACGAGAGATCGTTTCATCATGGCTACCTCCACTGGAGGGAGATATAGTGCAGACGATCACCGGGAGGAGGCAAGGCCTGGGAGCGATTTACCCTTCCTTCACCTTGCCGGCGGTTCGGTTGTGGAAATCGCTGCCGCCCGTTGCGTCAGTTAACTGCATTCTCGCATAGAGCGCCGCAAAACACGCACCTGTCTTGAAGTCCGCCACCCTCACACTCTATGTAGGGAAGACGAAACTTGCTGATTCCCAACGTTTGCGAAGGGTTTCAGGGCCACACCGATGAAGGATTGACATGAGAAATCCCGTAGATACCGCCATGGCTCTGGTGCCGATGGTCGTCGAGCAGACCAACCGCGGCGAGCGTTCCTACGACATCTATTCACGCCTCCTGAAGGAGCGCATCATCTTCCTGACGGGTCCGGTCGAGGATCATATCGCCACGCTCGTCTGCGCGCAGCTTCTCTTCCTTGAGGCCGAAAACCCGAAGAAGGAAATCGCGCTCTACATCAATTCGCCGGGCGGCGTCGTCACGTCCGGCATGGCGATCTACGACACGATGCAGTTCATCAAGCCGGCTGTCTCGACGCTGTGCATCGGCCAAGCCGCCTCGATGGGCTCGCTGCTGCTGGCCGCCGGCCACAAGGACATGCGCTTTGCCACGCCGAACGCCCGCATCATGGTGCACCAGCCCTCGGGCGGCTTCCAGGGCCAGGCATCGGACATCGAGCGCCACGCCAAGGACATCCTCAAGATGAAGCGCAAGCTGAACGAGGTCTATGTCAAACATTGCGGCCGCACCTATGAGGAAGTCGAGCAGACGCTTGATCGCGACCATTTCATGAGCGCCGACGAGGCGAAGGACTGGGGTCTGGTCGATCGCGTCATCACCAGCCGCGAGGCGATCGAGGGCGCGGACGCCACGTAACACCTCGTTCGACGCCGCAGGATCTCATGACGCTCGACGACTACAACGCCTTCTGCGCTTCGCTCCCCGCCACGAACCACGTGGTGCAATGGGGCGGGGCGCATGTCTGGAAGGTCGGCGAGAAGGTTTTCGCCATTGCCGGATGGAGCGACACGGCGGGGCTTGCGGTCACGTTCAAGGTGTCCGACATCGCCTTCGACATTCTGAGCGAGCAGCCGGGGTGCCGTCCAGCACCCTATCTCGCCTCGCGCGGAATGAAGTGGATCCAGCGGCAAACGGGCGAATCAGTTGATGATGCGGCGTTGTGTGACTATCTAAGGGAAAGTCACGGTCTGGTGGCGGCGAAACTGACGCGCAAGGCTCGTTCCGATCTTGGCCTAATGCGCGGATGAAGGCAATCACGCGATTTGTAATGATCGCGGGGCTTTATCCTCGCCACAAAGCCGGTAATATTGGCCGTTAATGCTATGTTGATTTGTGACGGCTTAGCATTCGGTGTTTAAACGGGGAATGCGTTGCAACCGGTTCAAGGGCGGGGCCCTGGCCGGTCAGTACCCCTGGAGCCTTTGAAAGGGCGCGTAGGCGTATCCGGCAAAGGCGGTTTGAGTGGTCCGGCCATCTTCCGGGAGATGAACGGCGTGCTGGAAGGAAAGTGATATGAGCAAGGTCAGCGGCAGCAACGGCGGCGACTCCAAGAATACCCTCTACTGCTCCTTCTGCGGCAAGAGCCAGCACGAGGTCCGCAAGCTGATTGCCGGACCGACGGTGTTCATCTGCGATGAATGCGTCGAATTGTGCATGGACATCATCCGCGAGGAGAACAAGACCTCCATGGTGAAATCCCGTGACGGCGTTCCCACGCCCCAGGATATCATCAAGGTTCTCGACGAATATGTCATCGGCCAGCAGCAGGCAAAGCGCATCCTGTCGGTCGCGGTGCACAACCACTACAAGCGACTGGCGCATGCCGCCAAGGGCTCGGACGTGGAACTGGCGAAGTCGAACATCATGCTGGTCGGCCCCACGGGCTGCGGCAAGACCTATCTCGCCCAGACGCTCGCCCGCATCATCGATGTACCCTTCACCATGGCCGACGCCACGACGCTGACCGAAGCCGGTTACGTCGGCGAGGACGTGGAGAACATCATCCTGAAGCTGCTTCAGGCCGCCGATTACAACGTCGAGCGCGCGCAGCGCGGCATCGTCTATATCGATGAAGTCGACAAGATCTCGCGCAAGTCCGACAACCCGTCGATCACCCGCGACGTGTCGGGCGAGGGCGTGCAGCAGGCGCTTCTGAAGATCATGGAAGGCACGGTTGCATCCGTACCGCCGCAGGGTGGTCGCAAGCATCCGCAGCAGGAATTCCTGCAGGTCGACACGACGAACATCCTGTTCATCTGCGGCGGTGCCTTCGCCGGTCTCGACAAGATCATCTCCGCCCGTGGCGAAAAGACGTCGATCGGCTTCGGGGCACAGGTCCGCTCGCCGGAAGACCGCCGCGTCGGTGAAGTGTTGCGCGAACTGGAGCCGGAAGACCTGGTGAAATTCGGACTCATCCCGGAATTCATCGGCCGTCTGCCGGTCCTGGCGACGCTCGAAGACCTCGACGAGGACGCGCTGATCCAGATCCTGTCGGAGCCGAAGAACGCTCTGGTCAAGCAGTACCAGCGCCTGTTCGAGATGGAAGACGTCGAATTGACCTTCCACGAGGACGCGCTGCGCGAGATCGCCCGCAAGGCGATCGTCCGCAAGACCGGTGCGCGCGGCCTGCGCTCGATCATGGAGAAGATCCTGCTCGACACGATGTTCGAACTTCCGACGCTGGAAGGCGTGCGCGAGGTCGTCATCTCCGACGAGGTGGTCAAGGGGTCGGCCCGTCCGCTCTACATCTACTCGGAGCGCACCGACGAGAAGGCCAACGTTTCGGCCTGATCGCGCCAAACCCGTTCAGGAAGGACCCGCCGCCGGCGGGTCTTTTCGTTTGAGGCGGCTAGTGACATTTCGTGACTGGTCGCCTGCAGCGGGAAGGGGCATGATGTGCAACCTTCCGCTGCTTCGGGAGCCGTTGCGAAACGGTGCGCGCCAAGCCAGAATGGAAGACTTCGATTCTGTTCTGCGTATGCTCCGGCGGTGCTGCCGGGGGGAAGGCCGCAAGTTCCGCGACAGCGCGGAAGACTACACTTCCGGTGTTGGTTCGCTTGTCTGTCACGGGGTGGGGCACTCCGCAACCGGGCTTGAAAATGTGTTGGCTGCACGCCACTTGTGGATGGAAAAGATCGCCGGCCCGGCACTCTGAGCGCCGAATGGACCGGTTCCCGGAAACGGGACGTTTGAAAGGAAATGACATGACGAAAAAGACGTCTGCGTCGCACGACTCCACGGCCTTCCCGGTCCTGCCCCTGCGCGACATCGTGGTGTTCCCGCACATGATCGTCCCGCTGTTCGTCGGCCGCGAGAAGTCGATCCGCGCACTCGAGGAGGTCATGGGTACCGACAAGCAGATCATGCTTGCCACCCAGATCAATGCCTCCGACGACGACCCGGAAACCGATGCCATCTATCGCATCGGCACCGTCGCCAACGTGCTCCAGCTCCTCAAGCTCCCCGATGGTACCGTCAAGGTGCTGGTCGAAGGCCGCGCGCGCGCCGAGATCGACGGCTATACGGACCGCGAGGAATTCTACGAGGCGATGGCCCATGTCCTGGCCGAGCCGGAAGAAGACCCGGTGGAGGTCGAGGCGCTATCGCGCTCGGTCGTCTCCGAGTTCGAGAACTATGTAAAGCTCAACAAGAAGATTTCGCCCGAAGTCGTCGGTGCCGCGAGCCAGATCGAGGACTATTCGAAGCTCGCCGACACCGTCGCCTCGCACCTCTCCATCAAGATCGTCGAAAAGCAGGAGATGCTGGAGACGACGAGCGTCAAGCTGCGCCTTGAAAAGGCGCTCGGCTTCATGGAAGGTGAGATCTCGGTCCTGCAGGTCGAAAAGCGCATCCGCTCGCGCGTCAAGCGCCAGATGGAGAAGACGCAGCGCGAGTACTACCTCAACGAACAGATGAAGGCGATCCAGAAGGAGCTCGGCGACGGCGAGGACGGCCGTGACGAGATGGCCGAACTGGAAGAAAAGATCGCCAAGGCGAAGCTCTCCAAGGAGGCCCGCGAAAAGGCGGATGCCGAGCTGAAGAAGCTGCGCCAGATGAGCCCGATGTCGGCGGAAGCCACCGTCGTGCGCAACTATCTCGACTGGCTGACGGGCATTCCGTGGGGCAAGAAGTCGAAGATCAAGACCGACCTCAACGCTGCGGAAAAGATTCTCGACGAGGATCATTTCGGCCTCGACAAGGTCAAGGAGCGCATCGTCGAATATCTCGCCGTGCAGGCTCGCTCGGCCAAGATCAAGGGCCCGATCCTGTGCCTTGTCGGCCCTCCGGGCGTCGGCAAGACCTCGCTCGCGAAATCGATCGCCAAGGCGACCGGCCGCGAATACATCCGCATGGCGCTCGGCGGCGTGCGTGACGAGGCCGAAATCCGCGGTCACCGCCGCACCTATATCGGCTCGATGCCCGGCAAGGTCATCCAGTCGATGAAGAAGGCGAAGAAGTCCAACCCGCTCTTCCTGCTCGACGAGATCGACAAGATGGGCATGGATTTCCGCGGCGATCCGTCCTCGGCTCTCCTGGAGGTGCTCGATCCGGAACAGAACTCGACCTTCATGGACCACTACCTGGAAGTCGAATACGACCTGTCCAACGTCATGTTCGTGACGACGGCGAACACGCTGAACATTCCGGCGCCCCTCATGGACCGCATGGAAGTGATCCGCATTGCCGGCTATACGGAAGAAGAGAAACTGGAAATTGCCAAGCGGCACCTGCTGCCGAAGGCGATCCGCGATCACGCCCTTCAGCCGAAGGAGTTTTCGGTGACGGACGGCGCGCTGATGGCGGTCATCCAGCAGTACACCCGCGAAGCCGGTGTGCGTAACTTCGAGCGTGAATTGATGAAGCTCGCCCGCAAGGCGGTCACCGAGATCATCAAGGGCAAGTCGAAGACGGTCGAGGTCACGGCAGACAACATCCACGACTTCCTCGGCGTTCCGCGCTTCCGCCACGGCGAGGCCGAGCGCGAGGATCAGGTTGGCGTTGTTACGGGTCTTGCCTGGACGGAAGTCGGCGGCGAGCTGCTCACCATCGAAGGCGTCAGCCTGCCGGGTGGCAAGGGCCGCATGACGGTTACGGGCAACCTGAAGGATGTGATGAAGGAATCGATCTCGGCAGCGGCGTCCTATGTCCGCTCGCGCGCCGTCGATTTCGGCATCGAGCCGCCGCGCTTCGACAAGACCGATATCCACGTGCACGTGCCGGAAGGCGCGACGCCGAAGGACGGTCCGTCGGCCGGTATCGCCATGGCGACCGCCATCGTTTCCATCATGACCGGAATCCCGGTCTCGAAGGACATCGCGATGACGGGCGAAGTGACGCTGCGCGGCCGGGTCCTGCCGATCGGCGGTCTCAAGGAAAAGCTGCTCGCGGCGCTTCGCGGCGGCATCAAGAAGGTGCTGATCCCGGAAGAGAACGCCAAGGACCTGGCGGAGATTCCGGATAACGTGAAGAACAACATGGAGATCGTTCCGGTCTCGCGCATGGGTGAGGTGATCAAGCATGCGCTCGTTCGCCGGCCGGAGCCGATCGAATGGGATGCGACGGTCGAAGACGCCAAGGTTCCGGCGGTCGAATCGACCGATGAGAGCACCGGCGCGATCGCGCATTGAGCCTTGATGCCGGGTAATGCATCCGGCATTTTGGAGCGAAACGAGAAAAGACCGGCCTTTCGGCCGGTCTTTTTCGTTGAAAAACGTGTGTAAAGCCCGGATTCTCAGGGTTTTGCGACGAAATTTTCTTGCGGGGCGAGGGGCGATGCGTATTCTGCCCCCGACTTGTATGAGTCGTTTCAAACCGTATGAAAGGGGTGGAAACATGAACAAGAATGAACTCGTATCCGCAGTGGCTGAGAAGTCTGGCCTCTCCAAAACGGACGCAGCATCGGCTGTCGACGCCGTTTTCGAGACGATCCAGGGTGAGCTCAAGAACGGCGGCGACGTTCGTCTCGTCGGTTTCGGCAATTTCTCCGTATCGCGCCGTGAAGCCTCGAAGGGCCGCAACCTCTCGACCGGCGCCGAGATCGAGATTCCGGCACGCAACGTGCCGAAGTTCTCGGCCGGCAAGGGCCTGAAGGACGCCGTCAACGGCTGATCCTTGGTTCGGGCAGAGCGGTTATCCACTCCGCCGCCAAACCTGAAATTCAGGGTCGGGGTCCGGTTCTTCCGGGCCCCCTTTTATTTGACGGGAAGGCAACGGACCGTCGCCGAAATGTCATCGGCCTGTAACACGAAAGCCTCAGAACCGCCGGGTTCCTTTTGACCGGATCCCGGAGGATTTCATGAAAAACCGTTCGATCACCGCCGCGCTCGCTGCGGTTCTCGCCGCATCGGTGGCCTCCGCCGCCAGCGCCGAGCCCGTCTTCAATCGCATTGCGTCCTTCGCCGTTGCCGACAACCTGCCCGAGGGTGTCGACAAGGCGACGCCGACCTCGTCCGAGATCATCAGCGCCTCGGAAGACGGCAACACGCTCGTCTATTCCGACAGCCCGAACAAGGCCATCGGCTTCATCGACATCACCGACGCCAAGGCTCCGAAGGCCGGCGGCACCGTCGCCTTCGACGGCGAGCCGACCTCGGTCACCATTGCCGCCGGCAAGGCGCTCGTCGCGATCAACACGCGCGAAAGCTTCGTGAAGCCGTCGGGTGTGCTCGCCCAGGTCGATGTGGCCTCCAGGGCCGTCGAGGCGACCTGCGATCTCGGCGGTCAGCCGGATTCGATCGCCCTCAACAAGGACAGGACGATCGCCGCCATCGCCATCGAGAACGAGCGCGACGAAGAGGTCAATGACGGCGCCATCCCGCAGATGCCGGCCGGCGATCTCGTGCTGCTCTCCCTCAAGGACGGTGTCGTCGATTGCGGTTCGATCAAGCATGTGGCGCTGACCGGCCTTGCCGATGTCGCCGGCGAGGATCCCGAACCCGAATTCGTCTCCTTCAACGGCCTCGACGAAGTTGCCGTTACCCTCCAGGAAAACAACCATATCGTCATCGTCGACGGCAAGGCCGGCACGGTAAAGAGCCACTTCTCCGCCGGTACGGTCAGCCTTGAAGGCGTCGACACCAAGAAGGACGGTGCGCTGAAATTCACCGGCGAGATGAAGGACGTGGCGCGCGAGCCCGATGCCGTGAAGTGGCTGGACGACAACCGCCTGGTCGTCGCCAATGAGGGCGACTGGAAGGGTGGCGCCCGCGGCTTCACCATCTTCGACAAGCAGGGCAAGGTCCTCTACGAGAACGGCGCGGCCTTCGAGCGCGAGATTGCCAAGATCGGCCACTATCCGGACAAGCGCAACAAGAAGGGCGTCGAGCCGGAAGGCATGGAAGCCGCCAAGTTCGGCGATGACAACCTGTTCTTCGTGCTCGCCGAGCGCGCCTCGATCGTCGGTGTCTACAAGGATACCGGCGCCGAGCCCGCGCTTCTCCAGCTGCTGCCCTCGGGCGTTGGCCCGGAAGGAGCCGTCGCCATCCCGAACCGCAATCTCTTCGTGACCGCCAACGAGACCGATCTCGTGGAGGACGGCGGCGCCCGTTCGCATGTCATGATCTATGAGCGTGCCGAAGGCGAAGCTGCCTATCCGCAGATCGTCTCCACGGAAAAGGATGGCGAACTGATCGGCTTCGGCGCCCTCTCGGGCCTCGCACCGGTCAAGGACAAGCCGGGTATGCTCTACGCCGTCAACGATTCCTTCTACGCCTCGCAGCCGACGATCTTCACGATCGACGCCACCGCGAAGCCGGCGAAGATCGTCGATGCGCTGCGCATTACCCGCAACGGTGCCGCCGCCCAGAAGCTCGACAGCGAGGGCCTGACGCCGGATGGCGAGGGCGGTTTCTGGCTTGCCAACGAGGGCGATGCCGACAAGCTGGTCGGCCATGCCATCATCCATGTGAACGAAAAGGGCGAGATCCAGAAGGAAATCGCCATTCCCGCCGCGCTGCGCGCCGGCGAGAAGCGCTTCGGCTTCGAAGGCATCACCAGCGTCGGCGAAGGCGATGACAAGGTGCTGTGGATGGCCATGCAGCGTGAATGGGGCGACGACGAGAAGGGTTTCGTGAAGCTCGTCTCCTACAAGCCGTCCTCCGAGGAATGGGGCGCCGTGCGCTATCCGCTCGAAAAAACCGAAAGCGGCTGGGTCGGCCTTTCCGAAATCACCGTCAGCGGCGACCATGCCTATATCATCGAGCGCGACAACCTGATCGGCCAGGCGGCCAAGCTGAAGAAGCTGTACCGCGTGGCGCTTGCCGATCTGAAGCCGGCCGCACTCGGCGGTGAACTGCCTGTCGTCAAGAAGGAAGAGGTCCGTGACCTCATCCCGGACCTGAAGGGCGCCACCAACGGCTTCGTCGTCGACAAGGTCGAAGGCTTTGCCATCGACGCCGCCGGCAATGGCTTCGTCATGACCGACAATGACGGCGTGGATGGTTCCTCGGGTGAGACGCTGTTTTTCGGCATCGGCCCGATGAACGCCATGTAAGCTCCGCGGGCCGTCCATTCTTGCTTACACTTCTCCCCGCTTATTGGGGGGGGGGAGGCAGCGGGCAGGGGAGGACGCTGAACGCTTCAGACAAAGAAGGCCAGGGTCGTGAAATCCCGGCCTTCTTCCGTTTTCCGTTGCCGTCCGGCTTAGCCGACGGCCCGCAAGGGGCGCATGGGCGCTGCGGCGGTGTCGCCTTCGACCTTGTCCCGTTCGCGCTGCAATTCCTCGGTCTTCTCGCTGAGGCAGCCGATGATGTCCTTGAGGTGCTGCTTCTGGTCTTCGGTCAGCACCGCGAAGATCGCCTCGATCATCTTGTGCTGCGGCTGCTGTGCGGCGGAGATCACCGTGCGGCCCATATCCGTGATCGAGACGATCTTGGCACGCCGATCCTTCGGGTCCGGCTCGCGCTTGACCAGCTTGTCCCGCTCGAGGCCGTCGATCGCTTCCGTTACCGTGCGGGGCGCGAAACCGAGCGCGCAGGCGATGTCCGTCGAACGCTGCGGGCCCTGACATTCCAGAAGAAGCAGGAACTTGCTACGGGCAAGCGACACGCCTTCATCCATCATGCACTCGTTCACCAGGCGGCTCACCTGATGGTAGAGTTTGAACATGCCCTGGGAAATTTCTATCGTGCTACTCATGAGGGGAAATATAGGTATTATGAGGGACCATGTCAAATGATCACGAAGGTTTTCGGATAATTTGATCATAGATATTGAACGATCTCTGTAAATGCGAACGGTCAGGTCGCGGGCGTTATTCCTGCCCTTTCCCGGAATTTTCGGGGTGAGACGATTTCTCTCCTGCATAACCTTGGCTGCGGGGCGCCAAGCATTGACCCGGAGGAGGGGGAAAGCGATTGTCCGGCCATGCCGTTCCGCTTCATTCACACCGCCGATCTCCATCTCGATTCGCCCCTGACATCGCTCGCTCTGCGCAATGCCGAGCTTGGCGAGCTGGTGCGCGGAGCGACACGCAAGGCGCTGGAGCGTATCGTCGATCTTGCGATCACCGAGGCGGTCGATGCCCTCATCATCGCCGGCGACCTCTACGACGGTTCGCAGACCTCCATGGCGACGGCGCTCTTCCTGATGGGCCAGATGCGCCGGCTGGATGCGGCCGGCATCCGCGTCTTCCTCATCCGCGGCAATCACGACGCCCAGTCGCAGATCACCCGCGAACTTACCTTTCCGCCGAACGTGCACGTCTTCGATGGCCGCGGAAAGCCGGTGAAGGCCGGCGTGCTGGCGAGTGGCCGCGAGATCCACGTCCACGGCATCAGCTTTGCCAACCCCCATGCCCCGGCATCGCTGCTGCCGAGTTTTCGTGCACCCGTGCCGGATGCGGTGAACATCGGCCTCATGCACACCAGCTTGGCCGGTGCGAGCCGCCACGATCCCTATGCACCTGTCGGCACAGCCGATCTTGCCGCGCACGGCTTCGACTACTGGGCGCTTGGACACATCCACCAGCGGCGGGTGCATCTCGAAAAACCGTGGATCGTCATGCCCGGCAATCCGCAGGGCCGCGACATCAACGAAGGTGGCCCCAAAGGCATCACGCTCGCCACCATCGAGGACGACGGCACGATCACCTGCGAGATGCATCCGGTCGCGGTCGCGGTGTTCGAGCGGCTTTCCGTCGATCTCTCTGGTATCGAAGACTGGCACGGCATGCTTGACCGCGTCGAAGCCGTGCTGGCCGAGGCGAGGGCGCAAGCACGCGGCGCCCATCTCGTCGCACGCCTTGCGCTTGACGGCGCCACACCGCTTTCCTGGCGCCTGCGCCGCGACGAGGATCTGCTCACCGCCGAGCTGCAGAACGTTGCCGCCTCGCTCGGCGAATGCTGGATCGAGGCGGTGGAACTTTCCGTTTCCGTGCCGCTTGCCGCGGCGGGTGCCGATGCCGGTCCGCTCACGGAGATGTCCCGTCTGATGCGCGAGGATGTCATCGAAAGCCATGCCTATCGCGAAGAGTTGCGCGAGACGCTGGGCGATCTCCTGCGCCAGTTGCCGAAGGAGGCGCGCGGCCTGCTGGCCGTGGACGAAGCGGCGGAGGAGGCCCTATTGCACGACCTCGCCCTGCGAGGGGCCGATGCCGTTCTCGCCCGCCTTGGCGGCGAAGGGGCGGGGGGCTAGCCGATGCGTCTCGATCGCCTGGACCTCGTCCGCTACGGAAAATTTACCGACCGCAGCCTCGATTTCGGTACGGCCACGCCGGGCAAGCCGGATTTCCATCTTGTCTACGGCCCGAACGAGGCGGGCAAGTCGACGCTTTTTTCGGCCTATCTCGATCTGCTTTTCGGCATCGAGAAATCCAGCGCCTACGGCTTCCTGCATCCCTATGCCCTGATGCGCGTCGGCGGGCAGTTCTCCGTCGGTGCCGAGCGCCACGAGGCCTACCGCCTGAAGCGCAACCAGGCCTCGCTCGTCACCGCCGATGACCGGCCCTTGCCGGAGACGCTCTTTGCCGCCGTGCTCGGCGGCATGGATCGCAACGCCTATCGCACCATGTTCTCGCTCGACGACGAGAGCATCGAGAGGGGCGGCGAGGACATCCTGAAGAGCGAGGGCGAGCTGGGGTCGATGCTCTTTTCCGCCAGCTCCGGTCTTTCCGACATGGCCACGGGTCTTGCGGCGCTGAAGGCGGAGGCCGACGAGTTCTATCGTCCCTCCGGCCGCAAGCACGGGCTCTCCGGGCTCAAGGCGGATATCGAGACGCTGGCGGCCGAGCGCAAGGCGCTCGATGTCGCCGCCCGCGATTACGGCCTGCTGGTGCGCGACCGCGACGCCGCTGTCGAGCGGCACGGCGAGATGACGGCCGCCCGGACCGAGGTGCGCGCCGCGCTGGCGCAGGTGGAGCGCTGCCTTTCCGCATTGCCTTACCTTCGGCGCCTGCGGGCTTTGCGTACCGAGCTCGGCGCCTTCGATCTGGGCGATTCTCCGCCGATCAGCTGGCGTTCGCTCTCCGGCGAACTGGCGCGCGAGGAGGCGGAAATCGCTGCCCGCGCGGCGCGCATGGAGGGGGAGCGCCTGCATTTTTCCGAGGAGCTGGCGGAGCTGCCTGAGGACGAGGCCGTTCTGGCGGCCGCAGGTGATATCACGGCGCTTTCCGGTTCCGCGCTCGAGGCCCGCTTCCGCACCGCGGCGATGGATCTTGCTGTCCGCGAGGCGGAACGGGACCGGGTTGCCGTTTCCATCGGGACAAGCCTCGCCGCGTTCGGGCTCGCTGCGGATGCCGACCCGGCGGGCATTCTGCTGCCTCCGGGCCTTGGCGAAAAGCTTGCCGCCCTCCTGTCCCGACGGTCGGCGCTTGCCGAACGCGCCGCGACGGCGCTTCGCGAGCGTGCCGAGGCCGAGCGGGCGCTTGCCGCCATGGGAGACGAGGCGGGCGCCATTTCGGACGAGGACGTGCAGGCGGACGCGGCGCGTCAGTCCTCGCTCGCCGCAGCCCTGCGCGCTGCGCGGTCCGGCGACCTTTCGGCGCGCTTGCGCGAGGCCCGTCGCCTCGTCGCGCTGGCCCGGCAGGATGCCGATGGAGCGATGGCGCGTCTTGCTCCCTGGTCCGGCACCGCGGCGAGCCTGGAGGCCGTGGCTGCGCCATCGCCCGGCGATATAGAGGGTTTGCGCAAACGACATGATTCGGCCGATGAGGCCTTGCACCGTCAACGCGAGCAGGTTGCCGCGCTGGAGCTGGAGGTCGCCTCTGCCCGCGCAACGCTCGGGGCGCTTCAAAAGGCGACCGGTGCGGCGGGCGAAGAACATGCCGGCCATCTGCGAGCCCTGCGGGATGCGGCCTGGCAGAGGCATGCCGGCACGCTCGACAGCGGCTCTGCCGATGCCTTCGAGCAGGCGATGCGCGCGGATGACAAGGCTTCGGATGCGCGCCTGCGCAATGCCGACCGCCTTTCGGAGCTGCGCCTTCTCGAACGGACGATCGCGGAAGGCACGGCGCGGCTGGAGACCCTTGCCGGTGAAGGGACCCGTCTGTCCGAGGTGCGGGCGGAAGTCGAAGGTGAGGTGTCGTCGCTTGCCGCACGCCTCGGCTTGCCTGAGGGGACGACTTTGGCGGACATGGCCGGTTGGCTGGAGCGGCGGGCGGCAGCGCTTGATGCCATCGGCGGGCTTGCTCAGCGCACCGTGGAAGCCGATCTCGTGGAAAGGGAGAGGCACGACGTACTGGCGCGGTTGGCCGCCCTGCTGGGTGAAGTGCTGGCCGAGGACAGCCCCTTCGATGAAGCGTTGTTCCTTGCCGAGGACCGGCTGGAGGCGCTGAAGGCCGCCGAGGCCCGGCGGAATTCTGCGGCCGTGCAGTTTGCCCGTCTGAAGGCCGATATGGATATGCGCGGCAAGGCCGCGGAAGACGCCACGGCGGCACTTGGCGCATGGCAGGAGGCCTGGGAGCGGGACATCGCCGGCACCTGGCTCGCCGGGCCGGACGCGCCCGTCGCCCTGGAGCGCGTCGGCGCCCTCCTTCCGGCGCTGCAGACGCTCGCCCAGAATGTCGAGCGGCGCGGGGAGTTCGATCACCGCATCGCCGGCATGCGCCGGGACCAGCAGGATTATGCCGGCCACGCCCGTCGCCTTGCCGAGCGTCTGTCCGAGCCGTTCGACAATGAGGACCCGCTTTCCACCGTCGCGGCCTTCGGCCGGCGGCTTGCCGCGGCGACAGCGGTGCGCCAGCGGCGCGAGGCGATCGACAAGGCGGGGCTGCGCCTTGCCGAGGAGGAGGGTGCACTGGACGAGCGTCGTGCGGTGCTTACCGCGCGGCTCGCGGAGGTCTATTCCGTCCTTGGCTGCGACACGCTTGCGGAGGCGGATCTTCTCATCGAAGCCTATCGCAAGCGCGACGACATTCTGGCGCGCGTCCAGGATGTCGGGCGTGATCTCGCCCAGCAGCTGCACACGGAAACGGTCGATGAAGCCGAGGCGCTGCTCTCGGCGGTCGATGACGACCAGCTTTCCGCGGAAAGGGGAGACCTTTCCGCACGGCTCGAGGAGCTCGACCGCGCGGTGCAGGAGCAGCACCTTCTGCGCGCCCGAGCGGAGGAAGCGCTGGCTAAGGTCGCCGGCAGCGATGCGGCGGCGGTGCTGGAGGAACGGCGGCGCACGGTGCTGATCGAGCTTGCGGAGAAGTCGCGCCGCTATCTGGCGACGCGCGCCGGCATTCTGGCGGCGGAACAGGCTCTGCGACTCTACCGCGAGCGTCACCGCAGCGCGATGATGGAACGCGCCTCGCGGACGTTCCGCGACATCACGGCGGGCGAATATACCGGCCTGTCGACGATCCTCGAAAAGGACAGCGAATTCCTCGTCGTCAACGCCGCCCCAGGCGGCTCGAAGCTTGCGAAGGACCTCTCCAAGGGCACGCGCTTCCAGCTCTATCTGGCGCTGCGCGTTGCGGGCTATCACGAGATCGCCGCCAGTCGCGAGATCGTGCCCTTCATCGCCGACGACATCATGGAAACCTTCGACGACCGGCGTGCGCTCAATGCCCTGACGGTGATGGGCGCGATGGCGACGGGCGGGCAGGTGATCTACCTGACCCATCACGAGCATCTCTGCGACCTCGCGAAAAAGGCCTGCCCTGACGTCACGATCCATGAATTGTGAGGCCTGAAACGTCGAAGTGTAAAGGAAGCGTTACGGTCAAAACTTGACTTGGCCGATGGTAAGTGGTTCTTGGCGCACCATCGGCATTGCTGCGAAGCCTGCTTCGCGCGGCGCTCCGCCCTGAAGAAACGGACGGGTATGACGTTGAGGACCGGCAGAGAAGCGACGATCTGGGAGCGGGGTTTTGCGCCCGTCGGCTTCCTCGTGCTGCTCGTCACCCTGTTCCTCTCGCAATTCTCCCTTCCTGGCAGCGCAAATGATGCTGGCCACCCGCCGCGGGCAGCCGCCGAAGGCGGCGTCGCGCCATCGCCGCTCTCGGCGACCGGCGATGAACTGTGGTTCCCGGCAAGCGGCCATGCCGAACGGCGGGTCGCCAAGGCCAAGAGCGGCCTGCCGGAAGGCGATGCTGCCGGCAAGGCACTCGTCCCGGGCGCCGGTGTCGTGCTCTACCCCTTCGAGACCTCTGTTTCGGTGGTCTTTGTCGCTGTCGACGATGCGGTGCCCCTCCGCCTGGGCCCGGCATCCTTCCGCAGCCGTGCGCCTCCGGTCCTTGCCGCCTGAGGCCCTGTGGCGTCTCTGCACGCCGCGCCATTCGTTCGAAATTCCGATTCCCGCGGACGGCGCCGACTTCCTGTCGCGCCCGTCCGGCAGTCTAGATGGAACAAACCCATGAAAACCTCCAAATGGGCATTGTTGGTCTATATCGCGATCATCCTCTTCGGGGTGCTCGCGGCCGTGCCCAACGTGCTGACGTCCGAACAGCAAGCCAAGTTCGGGAGCTACCTGCCCGCCAATCCCGTCACGCTCGGTCTCGACCTGAAGGGCGGCTCGCATCTCGT
Source organism: Shinella sp. HY16 (assembly GCF_028534175.1). Taxonomy (NCBI): domain Bacteria; kingdom Pseudomonadati; phylum Pseudomonadota; class Alphaproteobacteria; order Hyphomicrobiales; family Rhizobiaceae; genus Shinella; species Shinella sp. HY16. The sequence goes on from NZ_JAHYXL010000001.1 coordinate 1,268,197, forward strand.
GCTGGAGGTCGATGCCGCGGCGCTGCGCAAAGCGCGCATGGACGTGCTGCTGAACGATACGCGCGCCATTCTGCGCACTGCCGGCGAGCGCGCCTCGGCCGCCCGCCTCAGCGGTACCACGCTGACGATCACGCTGCCCGACCAGGCGACGCTCGACAAGATTCTGCCGGAGGTGCGCAAGCTCGCGACGCCGACGACGACGCTCGGCTTCACCGCCGGCAGCGCCGATATCGATGTCGCCACCAGCGGCAACCTGATCAACGTCACGCTGACGGAAGCCGGCATCAACGAGCGCATGTCGGCCGCCGTCGAGCAGAGCCTTGAAATCATCCGTCGACGCGTCGACCAGGTCGGCGTTGCCGAACCGCTGATCCAGCGCGTCGGCGGCGACCGCATCCTCGTCCAGCTGCCTGGCCTGCAGGATCCGACGCGCCTGCGCCAGCTGCTCGGCTCGACCGCGCAGATGAGCTTCCACATGGTCGACCAGACGGTGGATCCGAACAGCGTCGCCCCGCGCGGCGTGATGATCCTGCCCGGCGCCAACGATCCCGGCAAGTATGCCGTGGAAGAGCGCGTCGCCATTTCGGGCGATCGCCTTGCGGATGCCAAGGCCGGCTTCGACCAGCGTACCAACGAGCCGATCGTCTCGTTCAGCTTCGATTCGACGGGCGCGCGCCAGTTCGCGGAAATCACCCAGGCCAATGTCGGCAAGCCTTTCGCCATCGTTCTCGACGGCAAGGTGCTGACGGCGCCGGTCATCCGCGAGCCGATCATCGGCGGCCAGGGCCAGATCTCCGGCAATTTCAACCCGCAGGAAGCGACCGTCCTTTCGGCACTGCTGCGCTCCGGCGCGCTGCCGGCTCCGCTCACCATCATCGAGGAGCGCACCGTCGGGCCGAACCTCGGTTCGGACTCGATCCGCATGGGTCTCTACACGGGTCTCGCCGGCCTTGCCGCCGTCGTGGTGCTGATGCAGGTGCTCTACGGCTCGTGGGGTCTCATCGCCAACCTCGGCCTCGTGCTGCATACCGTCCTGACGATCGGTCTTCTCGGTCTTCTCGGCTCGACGCTCACCTTGCCCGGCATCGCCGGCATCATCCTCGGCATCGGCATGGCCGTTGACGCCAACATCCTGATCAACGCCCGTATCCGAGAGGAAACGGCGGCCGGGGCGGGGGCCATGAAGGCGCTCGATGTGGGCTTCAACAAGGCCTATGCCACCATCGTCGATGGCAACATGACGACCATGGTCGGCATGATCCTGCTCTTCATGTTCGGTTCCGGTCCGGTGCGTGGCTTCGCCATCACCATGATCATCGGTCTTGCGATCTCGATGTTCACGTCGATCACCTTCGTGCGCCTCCTGATGCGCGAGGTGGTCATCCGCCGCAAGATGAAGAAGATCGACATCCATTCGATCTTCGGCAAGGTCTGGGCGATCCCGAGCTTCTCCTTCATGCGTGGCCGCTATATCGCGATCGGCATGTCGGCCTTCATCTCGATCAGCTCGGTCATCCTGTTCTTCACGCCGGGCCTCAACTACGGCATCGACTTCGTCGGCGGCATCCAGGTCGAGGCGACGTCGAAGACGCCGATCAACCTTGCCCCGCTGCGCGAGAAGATGGAGGGCCTCAATCTCGGTGAAGTGGCCCTGCAGGAATTCGGCCAGGGCACGTCCGTCCTCGTGCGCGTCCAGCGCCAGCCGGGCGGCGAAGAGGTGCAGACCGCAGCGCTCCAGATGATCCGCGACGGCGTCGCCGAAGTGATCCCGGACGCCAGCTTCGAGCGTACGGAAGTGGTCGGCCCGACGGTCAGCACCGAACTTGCCCGCTCCGGCTTCCTCGCCGTCGGCCTCGGTATGCTGGCGATCCTGATCTACATCTGGTGGCGCTTCGAGTGGCACTTCGCCGTGGGCGCCATCGCGACGCTGCTCTTGGACATCACCAAGATGATCGGCTTCTTCTCGCTGATGCAGATCGACTTCAACCTGACGGCCATCGCCGCCGTGCTGACGCTGATCGGCTACTCGGTCAACGACAAGGTCGTCGTCTACGACCGCATGAGAGAAAACCTGCGCAAGTACAAGTCGATGCCCTTCTCGGACCTTATCGATCTCTCGATCAACCAGGTGATCATGCGATGCATCTTCACCTCGGTTGCCGTCGCGGCCTCGCTGCTGCCGATGGCGATCTGGGGCGGCGACACGGTCAAGCCCTTCGCCTGGCCGATGCTGTTCGGCGTGATCGTCGCAACGACCTCGTCGATCTATATCGGCGGCCCGATCCTGCTCTTCCTCAGCCGCTGGTGGAAGGATCGCGATACCGCGCGGGCGCCCGGTTCGGCAACGACGCCGGCAACCGAAGCCTAAGACCAAAGCGGGCGCCCCTGGGGCGCCCGTTTCGTTTCAGGAGAAGCGGGAGGGGCTGAACGTCTCCGCCGTTATCCCTTCGCGCGCGAGGGGTTCGGGCATGGAGCTTCCGGTGAGGAGGGCGGCGGAAAGGCTGCCGAGGGCGGGCGAGGTCAGGATGCCGTAGCCGCCCTGTCCGGCGAGCCAGAAGAAGGACGGCTCGTCTTTCGCCGGACCGATGACGGGCAGGCGGTCGGCGGAGAAGCTGCGCATGCCGGCCCAACTCTTGAAGACGCGGCGCACGCTGAGCGTCGTCACTTCCTCGACATAGTGGGCGGCATAGGCGATATCGAGCTCTTCCGGCTGCACGTCCGCCGGCTCGCAGGGCGTGGCGTCGGCCGGCGAGGCGAGCAGGCGGCCCCCCTCCGGCTTGAAATAGAACAGTTCCTCGATCTCGTTGATTTCAGGCAGGCGGCTCGCGTCGATGCCCCCGGGCAGGTCGACGGTGATGGCCGTGCGGCGGTGCGGCACGATGCCGGCGGGGGCGACGCCCGAAAGCGCGGCCACCGCATCGGCCCAACCGCCGGCCGCGTTCACCAGCGTGCCGGCCGATATGGTGTCTCCACCGGTTTCGATCCGCCATGCGCCCGCGACCCGCCGGGCGCCGGAGAACGTCTGCCCTTCGAGGATCTGTGCGCCGTTGCGCCGGGCGTGGCGGGCATAGGCCTGCAGCAGGGCGTCCACCTCGATATCCCAGTAGTCGGGGTCGAAATAGGCGGCCGCTGCATAGGCCGGGTCGAGCATTGGCGCACGGGCGAGCATTGCGGCTTCGTCCAGCCACTCCACCGCCACGCCGAGCGCTTTGGCGGCCTCGAAGCGTGCGCGCACCAGTGCCGTCTTCTCAGCCGTGCCAAGGATGATGCTGCCCCGCTCTATGAGCAGCGGTACGTCGGCAAACCCCTCGGGCGGCTGCATCAGGAAATCATGGCTGGCGCGGGCGAGCGCATTCACCAGCGGTGCATTGTCCCGCAGGGTGAACTCCGCCGCCGAGCGGCCGGTGCTGTGATAGCCGAGCGCGCCTTCCTGCTCCAGAACGACGACGGAGCGGAACGGGCTCAGGAAATAGGCGAGCGAAAGGCCGGCAATGCCGCCGCCGATGATCGCGATGTCGAATGTCCGCATGGCCTGCCTCCGCTGTGAACCCTTTCCTCCTGCCTAAGCAAGCCGTCGGCATTCTTCAAATTTATAGCGATGAAGGTAGCTATCATCCGTATTGATGTGGCTCGCCCCAGCGCCAGGGCGGCACATCCGTCATATGGGCGAGGAAGGCCCGCTCGGCGGGGTTGAGCGCGGAACCGGGATTGGTGATACGAAAGGTCTCGGCCACCGGCAGGTCGTCATAGGGCGGTAGCTGCCAGAGTTCGCCGGCCGTCAGCGCGGCACCGGTGAGATGCACCGGCAGCATGCCGATGCCGGCATTGGCGACGACGAGCCGAAGCACCTCCTCGACATTGAAGGCGAGCGCCCGCACCTGCTGGCCGAAGGAGCCGATGGCCCGCACCGCCGTCACCGGCCCCATATGCGGCCCGCCCAAAACGTCGGCAAGGAAGCTGACATAGGGTTCACCGCGCAGGTCCTCCAGCCGGGCATCCAGCATGCCGAACAGCCGGTGCCCGCGGCCACAATAGAGCGCGTAGCGCTCGTAGCAGAAGGGGGCCTTGTCGAGGCCCTCCGGTATGATGCCGTCCGAGAGCCCGAGCGTCGCGACGCCGCGCTCCACCGAGCGGATGACGTCGGTCGTCGTTTCCACCGTCACACCCACGGTGACGCGCGGGTGCAGCCGGAAGAAATCGGCGATCGCCCTGTCCCAGGCCGGGTTCATCGCATGGCTGACCGCATGGATGGTGATGTGGCCGGAAATGTCCTCGCCGGAGGGCTGCATGGCCTCCGGCAGGCGCACGATGGCGGAAAAGATATCGTGGCAGAGCGCATGCAGCCGCTCGCCGGCCTCGGTCAGCTCGAAACGGCCGGGGCTTCGGTCGATCAGCCGGTGGCCGACCGATTGCTCCAGTCGCTTCAGCGCCATGCTGACAGCCGGCTGCTGCAGCAGCAGACGGTTCGCCGCCCGCGTGATCGAGCCCTCCTCGACCACGACCACGAAGGTGCGCAGGAGGTTCCAGTCAAGATTGTGGGCGAAGCGTTCAAGGCGGTTGATCGGCATGCGTGTAGCTACGGCCACGGCGTCGACAAAGGCAAGGGGAGGCGGGTCTTGGAACCGTCGAAATGTGATCGGCGCGCCCGGTTTTTCGCGGAACCAAAAAGCAGGCTGGCGCATTGCCCATCGCGAATAAAGGGGAAAAACGTGATGTGGGAACGGTTTAGCACCAGCGGCCTCGCGGGGGCGTATCTCGATGGCCTCCTGGCGGACGGGGTGGCGGCGCGGATGGAGTTTCGCCCGCGGCGGGCGCTGGATCCCTATCCGTTTCTGGTGAGGCCGGCGGACGAGGGAGAAGGCGAAGCCTTTTTTACGCGGCCCATAAATGGCGCTCGGGGCGGGAGCCCCTTCCGTTTCTTACCTTGATCCCGAAAACGAAAGAGGCGGCCGAAGCCGCCTCAGTCTGATGTCCACATCGTCCCATCCGCTGCCGCGTCATGGTCCAGTCGAGCCTGACCACAACGCGGAAGAGGTTGGCTTACTTCATCGTATAGATGTCGATGGAGAAATACTTGTCGTTGATCTTCTTGTAGGTGCCGTCCTCGCGGATGGCCTTCAACGCGGCGTTCAGCTTTTCGCGCAGGTCGTTGTCTTCCTGGCGCACGGCAATGCCGACGCCTTCGCCGACGAACTTCTTGTCGGTGATCGGCTCGCCGATCAGCTCGCAGCAGGCCTTGCCGTCGTCGTTCTTGGTGACCCAGTCGAGCAGCGGGATCATGTCGCCGACCTGCACGTCGAGGCGGCCGTTCGCCATGTCGAGATTGACCTCGTCCTGCGTCGGATAGAGCTTGATGTCCGCATCCGGATAGACGGCGGCGGCAAAATCGGCCTGCGTGGTGCCGGACTGGGCGCCAATCGTCTTGCCCTTCATGCCTTCATTGGTGAAATCGGTGATGCCGGAATTCTTCGGCGCCGCATGGGTCATGGCGGCAAGATAGTAGGGGTCGGTGAAGTTGACCTGCTTCTTGCGCTCTTCGGTGATGAACATCGAGGCGATGATCATGTCGTACTTCTTGGCGACGAGGCCGGGAATGATACCGTCCCAGTCCTGTGCCACCACCTCGCATTCGACCTTCATCTTCTCGCAGAGCGCAAGACCGATTTCCACGTCGAAGCCGCCAAGCTTGCCGGCGGAATCCTGGAAGTTGAAGGGCGGGTAGGCGCCTTCCGTGCCGATCTTCAGCGTCTCGGCAAAAGCCGGGGCGGAAAGCAGCGTGGAGCCTGCGAGAGCCAGCGCGAGCAGCATTTTCTTCATGGTCGTTCCCCTGTTGTGATTGTGACCGATAGGGAACGGTAGCGCGGCCTCGCGCATAAACGAAATAGATAGCCATGATGTCGGCTATCATTTCAGTTGATGCGCGAGACTCTCCGGATTTTCCTTACCAGCGATCGTGCACATGGGGCGCGATGAGCCGGTAATAGACCTCGCGCGTTGCTTCCATCACGTCTTCCGAAATTGCCGGAAGGCCTGCAGCCCGGGCATTGGCCTCTGCCTGCGCGGCATTGCGCGCACCGGGAATGACGACGCTGACCGCGTCGGCCATCAGGATCCAGCGCAGCGCGAAGGCGGCCATCGCGGTGCCGGCGGGCACCAGGGCGCGGATTTCCTCGACAGCTTGCAGGCCGGTCTCGAAGGGCACGCCGGCAAAGGTCTCGCCCACGTCGAAGGCATCGCCCTGGCGGTTGAAGTTGCGATGATCGTCGGCGGCAAAGGCGGTGTCGCGCGTGATCTTGCCGGAGAGCAGACCGCTTGCCAGCGGCACGCGGGCGATGACGGCGACCTGACGGCGGGCGGCTTCCCGGAAGAAGAGCTGCACCGGGCGCTGACGGAACATGTTGTAGATGATCTGCACGCTGACGACGCCGGGATATTCGATCGCCTTCAGCGCTTCCTCGACTTTCTCGACGCTGACGCCGTAGTTGGCGATCTTGCCGGCGGTCTTGATCTCTTCCAGCGCATGGAAGACCCCGGGCCGGTAGTAGACCTCCGTCGGCGGGCAATGCAGCTGCACGAGATCGAGGCGTTCGACGCCGAGGTTCTTCAGGCTGCGATCGATGAAGCCTTCGAGGTTTTCCTTGGTATAGCCATCGGCGACATGCGGGGAAAGCCGGCGACCGGCCTTGGTGGCCACCATCGGGCGCTGGCCGCCGCGGTCCTTCAGCACGTCGGCGATGATCTTTTCCGAGCGGCCGTCGCCATAGACGTCGGCGGTGTCGATGAAGGACATGCCGGCATCGAGCGCGGCGTTGAGGGCGGCGCGGCCGTCCGCCTCGCTGACATCACCCCAGGCGCCGCCGATCTGCCAGGCGCCGAAGCCGATATCCGTGGTGGTGAAACCCGTGCGGCCGAATTTGCGATGTCTCATGAAAATGTCTCCCGGCAAAAATCGTTGTGCCGGGAGGTAGCACTCCGCAGGGAGGCGAACAAGGAAATCGCTTGCGCCGATGGCTCAGACGGGCGTGATTTCTACCAGATAGAAAGCCGCCTTCTCACCCGTCGGGATCACCTCCGCCTTCTGCGCGCCATCGAACACGAGGGCGTCGAGCGGGTGAAGGCCGATCAGGCCCTCGGTGGTGGAAACACCGAGCGGCGAAAGCGCCAGCAGCAGGCGTTTCCCCGTGGTCTCGCGAAGCGCTCTGGCCCCTTCCGCAACCTGGTGCGTCAGCGAATGCCGGAAGGCGCCCCGCCGTGTCATCACGTTGAGGTCGGTGATGGGGCCGCCCGTCAGCCGGGCGGTCGTCAGTGCATCGGCGGGAAAGGCGAGGGGCGCGCAGACCGGCGTCAGCAGCTTGTCGCCGAGCCCCTCGATGGAAAGCGCCATTCCGTCACCGGAAAGGACGGCCAGCGTGCGATCGATGCCGGGGAAGACCGAAAACGGCCCGTCGCTCGCCACCGTCGCCATGCTGACGCGCCAGCCGAAATCCGAAAGGCTGGCGCCTTCCGGATGGACGATCACCTCGACCGTCTCGCCGCCGCCGTTCTTCCACGGCATGCGGCGATGGTCGCTGTTGCGCAGGAGGCGGGCTCCGTTATGCATGTCGTTCTCCCAGAACCGCTGCACAGCTTCCGGCGACAAGCATCAGTTGCCGAGAATGCCCGGCAGGCGCAGGCCCTTTTCGCGGGCGCAGTCGAGCGCGATGTCGTAGCCGGCATCGGCGTGACGCATGACGCCGGTCGCCGGGTCGTTCCAGAGAACGCGGCCGATGCGCTCGGCCGCCTCATCCGTGCCGTCGCAGCAGATGACGACGCCCGAGTGCTGCGAGAAGCCCATGCCGACGCCGCCGCCGTGGTGGAGCGACACCCAGGTCGCGCCCGAGGCGGTGTTGAGCAGGGCATTGAGCAGCGGCCAGTCGGACACGGCGTCCGAACCGTCCTTCATCGCTTCCGTCTCGCGGTTCGGCGAGGCGACGGAGCCCGAATCGAGGTGGTCGCGGCCGATGACGATGGGTGCGCTGAGTTCGCCGTTCTTGACCATCTCGTTGAAAGCGAGGCCGAGGCGGTGGCGGTCACCGAGGCCGACCCAGCAGATGCGCGCCGGCAGACCCTGGAAGGCGATGCGCTCGGCGGCCATGTCGAGCCAGTTGTGCAGGTGCTTGTTGTCGGGCAGCAGTTCCTTGACCTTGGCGTCGGTCTTGCGGATGTCCTCCGGGTCGCCCGAAAGGGCGGCCCAGCGGAAAGGGCCGATGCCGCGGCAGAACAGCGGGCGGATATAGGCCGGAACGAAGCCGGGGAAAGCGAAGGCGTTTTCGAGGCCTTCTTCCTTGGCGACCTGGCGGATGTTGTTGCCGTAGTCGAAGGTCGGGATGCCCATGTCCTGGAAGGCGATCATCGCCTCGACATGCTCGCGCATCGAGGCGCGGGCGGCCTTTTCGACAGCCTTCGGATCGCTTTCGCGCTTGGCCTTCCATTCGGCCATCGTCCAGCCCTTCGGCAGGTAGCCGTTGATCGGGTCGTGGGCGGAGGTCTGATCGGTGACCATGTCCGGGCGGATGCCGCGGCGGACCATTTCCGGCAGGATTTCGGCGGCGTTGCCGAGAAGCCCCACGGACTTGGCTTCGCCGGCCTTCGTCCAGCGGTCGATCATCGCAAGCGCCTCGTCGAGCGTGTCGGCCTTTTCGTCGATGTAGCGGGTGCGCAGGCGGAAATCGATCGAGTCCGGGTTGCACTCGACGGCAAGGCACGAGGCGCCGGCCATGACGGCAGCGAGCGGCTGGGCGCCGCCCATGCCGCCGAGACCGCCGGTCAGCACCCACTTGCCCTTGAGGTCGCCATTGTAGTCCTGGCGGCCGGCTTCCACGAAGGTTTCGTAGGTGCCCTGAACGATGCCCTGGCTGCCGATATAGATCCACGAGCCGGCCGTCATCTGGCCGTACATGGCAAGGCCCTTCTTATCCAGCTCGTTGAAATGGTCCCAGGTGGCCCAATGCGGCACGAGGTTGGAATTGGCAATAAGGACGCGCGGGGCATCCTTGTGCGTGCGGAAGATGCCGACCGGCTTGCCGGACTGCACGACCAGCGTCTCGTTGTCTTCCAGATCGCGCAGCGACGCGACGATCTTGTCGAAATCGGCCCAGGTGCGGGCGGCGCGGCCGATGCCGCCATAGACGACGAGTTCGTGCGGGTTTTCCGCAACGTTGGGGTCGAGGTTGTTCATCAGCATGCGCAGCGGCGCTTCGGTCAGCCAGCTCTTGGCGGTGCGTTCGGTGCCGGTGGCGGCGCGGACGTCGCGGATGTTGTGGCGGGGATTGTCGGTCATGGCTGGTTCTCCCGGATCAGCGTGTGAGGGTGGAGGCAAGCGCCTCGAGACGGTTCAGGATGTCTTGAAGGGGAATGCGCAGTCTTGCGGCCTTCGTCTCGTCGAGGGCAAAGGGCAGGGCTTCCGTGGCAAGGTGGCTGACCTGCGCAAGCTCCATCTGGATGGCGTGCACGCCGGTCTGCGGCCTGCCGTAGTGGCGCGTCGTCCAGCCGCCCTTGAAGCGGCCGTTGAGGATGCTGGTATAGCCTTCGGCCTTGGCGCAGATTTCGAACGTCGCCGTTTCGATCTCCCTGGCGCAGGTGCGGCCCATGTCGGTGCCGACATTGAAATCCGGCAGCCGGTCTTCGAACAGGAAGGGGATCAGCGAGCGGATAGAATGGCAATCATAGAGGATTGCCACGCCGTGGACCGCCTTGACGCGCTCGATCTCGGCGGCAAGGGCCGCGTGGTAGGGCGCGTGGAAATGGGCGAGCCGATAGGCAATGTCCGCCTCGGTCGGCGCCTCGCCGTCCTTCCAGATCGGCTTGCCGTCGAAATCCGTTTCCGGAACGAGGCCTGTCGTGTTCTGGCCGGGATAGAGGCTGACACCATCGGGATCCCGGTTGGCGTCGATGACATAGCGGTGGAAGGTTGCGCGCACCGTCGTCACCTCCGGCAGGAGGCCGGCATAGAGACGCTCGATGTGCCAGTCCGTATCCGCGAGGATACGGCCGTTGTCGTTCAGGCGTTCCCAGATATCGGCCGGGACATCCGTGCCGGTATGCGGGAAGGCGAGAATCACGGGCGATGTGCCCTGCCGGGTTTCGACCAGTGCCACCTCAGGCCTCCAGAACCGGCAGGATGCCCTTGGTGACGGAGGCGGCGAGCGCGCCGGAGGAGACGAAGCTGCTGGCGGCGGCAAGGTCGGGCGCCATGTAGCGGTCCTCTTCCAGCGTGGCGACGACGGTGCGAAGCGCGGCGACGACCTTCTTCAGCTCCGGGCTGGTGACGAGCGGGGCGCGGAACTCAATGCCCTGCGCGGCCGTCAGCGCCTCGATACCGACGATGGCGGAGAGGTTTTCCGTCATGCGCAGCAGGCGGCGGGCGCCGTGGCAGGCCATGGAGACGTGGTCTTCCTGGTTGGCGGAGGTCGGCGTCGAATCGACCGAGGCCGGATGCGCCATCTGCTTGTTTTCGCTCATCAGCGCGGCCGAGGTGACCTCTGCGATCATCAGGCCGGAATTGAGGCCCGGCTTCTTGGCGAGGAAGGCCGGCAGGCCGAAGGAGAGGGCGGGATCGACCAGCAGCGCGATGCGGCGCTGGGCGATGGCACCGATCTCGCAGGTCGCGATGGCGATCTGGTCGGCGGCAAAGGCGACCGGTTCGGCATGGAAGTTGCCGCCCGAAACGACGCTGTTGTCGGAGAGGACCAGCGGGTTGTCGGTGACGGCGTTGGCTTCGATTTCGAGCGTGCGGGCGGCCGAGCGCAGGAGATCGAGGCAGGCGCCGTCGACCTGCGGCTGGCAACGGATGCAATAGGGATCCTGCACGCGTTCGTCACCGGTGATGTGGCTTTCGCGGATGACGGAGCCGGCAAGCAGCGCGCGCAGCGCGGAGGCGGCGTCGATCTGGCCCTTGTGGCCGCGCAGCGTGTGGATATCCGGATGGAACGGCGCGGAGGAACCCATGGCGGCGTCGGTGGAAAGCGCCCCGGTGACGAGGGCGGCCTGGGCGGCACGATGAGCGCGGAAGAGGCCGGTCAGCGCCAGGGCGGTCGAGACCTGGGTGCCGTTGATGAGGGCGAGGCCCTCCTTGGCGGCGAGCACGACGGGCTTCAGGCCGGCCTTTTCCAGCGCCTTGCCGCCGGAAAGGCGTTCGCCGGCATAAAAGGCCTCGCCTTCGCCGATCATCACCGCCGTCATGTGGGCGAGGGGGGCGAGGTCGCCGGAGGCGCCAACGGAACCCTGTTCCGGGATGACCGGGATGACGCCCCTGGCCTGCATCGCCTCGATGAGGCGCACGACCTCGATGCGCACGCCCGACGCGCCGCGGCCGAGCGAGATCAGCTTCAGTGCCATGATGAGGCGCACGATGTTTTCGGCGAGCGGTTTGCCGACGCCGCAGCAATGCGACAGGATCAGGTTGCGCTGGAGGGTCGCGACATCGGCCGGCGCGATCTTGATGGAGGCGAGTTTGCCGAAGCCGGTATTGATGCCGTAGACCGGTTCGTCGCCACCGGCGATTTCCGCGATGCGCGCGGCGGCCTTCTCGATGCCCGCGTCGAAGGACGCGTCGAGCCGGGTGGCTTCGCCGGTCCAGTAGAGGGTTTCAAGGGTCTTGAGGGGCACGGAGCCCGGATGGAGCGTGATCGTCATGGTGCAGTTCCCGATGCAGCCTTGTGCTGCCTGTTGAATGGATCAGTGTCCGCTGCGGATACGGGCATGCAGGGGATTGAACCCCATGCGGTAGACCAGTTCCGCCGGCCGGCCGATGTCCCAGAGGACGAAATCGGCCCATTTCCCGGCCTCGAGCGTTCCCACCTCGTCGACGAGGCCGAGGGCGCGGGCGGCCTCGCGCGTCGTGCCGGCAATGCATTCCGTGACGGTCATGCCGAAGAGGGTCGCGGCCATGTTCATGGTAAGAAGCAGCGAGGTCAGCGGCGAGGTGCCGGGATTGGCATCGGTCGCAACAGCCATCCGGACACCATGCTTGCGGAAGAGATCGACCGGCGGCTTCTTCGTCTCGCGGATGAAGTAGAAGGCGCCCGGCAGGATGACGGCGACGGTGCCGGCTTTGGCCATGGCAGCCGCGCCAGCATCGTCGGTGTATTCGAGGTGGTCGGCCGACAGCGCGCCGTAGCGGGCGGCCATTTCCGCGCCGTGGAGGTTGGAAAGCTGGTCGGCGTGCAGCTTTACGGGCAGGCCATGTGCTTTGGCAGCGTCGAAGACCTTTGCCATTTCCTCCGGCGAGAAGGCGATGCCCTCGCAGAAGCCGTCAACGGCGTCGGCAAGCCCTTCGGCCGCGATGGCCGGCAGCATCTCGCCGACGACCTTGTCGATATAGGCCGTCTTGTCGCCGTTCATTTCCGGCGGCAGCGCGTGGGCGCCGAGAAAGGTGGTGCGCACGGTGACGTCGCGCATCTCCGCGATGCGCCGTGCAGCACGTAGGGATTTCACTTCGTTCTCGGTATCGAGGCCGTAACCGGATTTCAGTTCGACCGTCGTCACGCCCTCGGCGATCAGGGCGTCGAGGCGGGGCAGAGTCTGACGTACCAGCTCGTCCTCGCTCGCCGCGCGCAGCGCCTTGACGGAGGAGACGATGCCGCCGCCGGCCCGGGCGATCTCCTCATAGGAGGCGCCGGCAAGGCGCAGCTCGAATTCATGGGCGCGGTCGCCGGCATGCACGAGATGGGTATGGCAGTCGATGAGGCCCGGCGTGATCCAGCGGCCCTCGCAGTCGATGGCCTCCGCGGCGGAGAATTCTGCGGGAAGCTCGGCCTCGGGGCCGGCAAAGGCGATGCGGCCGTCGCGGACGGCGATCGCGCCGTTTTCGACGATACCAAGGTCCGGCAGGCTCTCCTTGAGCGTCGCGAGCCGGGCATTGCGCCAGACTCGGGGACTGTCCTTTTCCGGTGTCGTCATCGTGATTGCCTCTTCCCTGTGATGAATATAATGTATATACATAATTATGAGAGGCGCAAGAGCCAATTTGCCGGCGCGGCGCCAGGATGCACCATCGGGAGAAGGAACGGGCCATGGCCGTCATTCATGCAAGGCAGGCGCTGCTTACGGGCGGCTGGGCGAGGGATGTTCGTATGGGCATCGTGGACGGCCGCATCGCGACGCTCGAAACCGGTGCCGCGCCGGCGCCGGGCGACGAGCGCCACGACACCATCGTCGCCGGCATGCCGAACCTGCACAGCCACGCCTTCCAGCGCGGTATGGCAGGACTGGCGGAAACCCGTGGGCCCGGCAGCGATTCGTTCTGGAGCTGGCGCAACGTCATGTATCGCTTCGCGCTCGCCATGACGCCCGACGATGTGGAAGCGGTCGCCGGCCAGCTCTATATCGAGATGCTGGAGGCTGGTTATACGCGCGTCGGCGAGTTCCATTACCTGCACCATGACAAGGATGGCGGGCATTATGCCGATATCGCCGAAATGGCCGCGCGCATCGCCGCGGCGGCGTCCGAGACCGGCATCGCACTGACGCTGCTGCCCGTCTTCTACGCCCATGCCGGCTTCGGCGGCACCGCGCCGGGCGAGGGCCAGCGCCGCTTCATCAACGACCGGCGGTCCTATGGCGCAGTGCTGGAGCGCTGCCGCGCGCTGACCGATACGCTGCCCGCCGGCATCACCGGCGTCGCCCCGCACAGCCTGCGCGCCGTCACGCCGGACGAGCTTGCCGACGTCGTGGCCATGGCCGGCGATGCGCCGGTCCACATCCATATTTCCGAGCAGGTCAAGGAAGTCGAGGACAGTATTGCCTGGTCCGGCCGCCGTCCGGTGGAGTGGTTGCTCGACAACCAGGCGGTCGACGGCCGCTGGTGCTTCATCCACGCGACGCACATGACGGAGGCTGAAACGCGCGGCATGGCGAAGACCGGGGCGATCGCCGGCCTCTGCCCGGTGACGGAGGCCAATCTCGGCGACGGCACCTTCCCGGCACCGGTTTTTATGGCTCATGGCGGCCGCTTCGGCGTCGGCTCGGATTCCAACGTGCTGATCGGCCTGCCGGACGAATTGCGCCAGCTCGAATACTCGCAGCGTCTCGCCCACCGCGCCCGCAACGTGCTGGCCGCCCCCGGCGGTTCGACGGGCCGGGCGCTCTTCGACGGCGCGCTGCTTGGCGGCGCGGCGGCGCTCGGTGCCGAATCGGGCCTTTCGGCCGGGCGCGCCGCCGACTTCGTCAGCCTCAAGGCACGGCATGGTCTCGATCTTGCGGGCGATGCGCTGCTCGACGGCTGGATCTTTGCCAATGGTGCGACGGTCGATTGCGTCTGGGTGAACGGCTGCCGGCGGGTCGAGGGCGGCCGCCATGTGGCGCGCGAGGCGGTCGGGCGGCGCTTCACCGCCACCATGCGGGCGCTGGCCGAGGCCTGACGACGTATTGAAAGGCGCCCCCGCCTTTCTTATGACTTTTCCCGACCGGGCGAATCTGCGCCCGGCAAGCGCGGAGGCGACCATTTCCACCGTCGAGGACAACAGGCAGCCCGAGGCCAAGGAGCCGTCGCTGCACCGCCGCATTCTGGAGGATGTGGAGGGCAGGATCCTTTCGGGCGAATGGCCGCCGGGCCACCGCATCCCCTTCGAGCACGAATTGACCGAGCAATACCAGTGCTCGCGCATGACGGTGAACAAGGCGATCACCGAACTCGTCAAGCGCGGCCTGATCGAGCGCCGGCGCAAATCCGGCAGCTACGTCACCCACCCGCATGCCCAATCCGCGGTGCTCGAGATCCACGACATCCGCCTGGAGGTCGAATCGCTCGGCCTGCCGTATCGCTACGAGCGGCGCACACGGATTAACCGCGCGGCGAGGGCCGTCGACCGGCGGCTGATGGAGCTTTCCGAATCAGCCCGCCTGACGGACATTTCCGCCCTGCATTTCGCCGGCGCTCAGCCCTTCTGCCTGGAAGACCGCCTGATCAATCTCGAAGCCGTGCCGGAAGCGGCCGAGGAAAGCTTTGACGGCATCGCGCCCGGCGCCTGGCTGATCAGCCGCGTGCCCTGGAGCGCCGCCGAACACCGTATCCGCGCGGTCGGGGCCGATGCCCGCGCCGCCGAGCTTCTGGCGATCGCGCCCGGAACGCCCTGCCTCGTCGTGGAGCGGCGCACCTGGAGCGGCGGCCTTTATGTCACCCATGTGCGGCTGACCTATCCCGGCGAGAAACACGAGCTCGTCGCCGAATTCGCCCCTTCGCACCCCAAGCAGGGCGCTTGAGGTCTACGCTCCGCCGGCCGCGTGTTCGGCCCGCACGGTGGCATAGTACGGTGCCAGTGTCGGGGCGGCTTCGATCAGCGTATCGAAGGCCGCATCGTCAGCGGTGAGTTGCCCGGCATATTTCTCTTCGACAAAACGGGCATGCAGTGCCTTCGCCGCGTCCGGCAGGCTGCGGATGGCGGTGAAGACGGGGGCGGCGAGACTGCGGCCCTTGACGGTGATCCGGTCGAGTTCGAGCACCGCGAAATCCGCCGACGCCAGCCTGGCCGTGCTTTCGCCGATAAGCAGCGGCACGCCATAGGCCTTGGAGGCGCCTTCGAGACGCGAGGCGAGGTTTACCGCATCGCCGAGCACCGAATAGTCGAATCGCTGCGAGGAGCCCATGTTGCCGACCACGCATTCGCCGGTGTTGATGCCGATACCGATGCGCAGCGCATGATGGGTGCTTCCGCTCGCCGCCGCCTCTGCCTGGAGTTTCGCATTCAGCGTCGCCATCACGTCGAGCATGTCGAGCGCGGCGGCCACGGCATGCCGGGCATGGTTTTCGTCGTCGAGCGGCGCGTTCCAGAAGGCCATCACACAGTCGCCGATATATTTGTCGATCGTTCCGCCGTGCTTGAGCACGATGTCGGAGAGGGGGGTCAGCAGCCGGTTGATCAGCGTCGTCAGCTGCTCCGGATCGTCCTTCATCGTTTCGGCGATGGTGGTGAAGCCGCGCACGTCGCAAAACAGGATGGAGAGCGTGCGCCGCTCGCCGCCGAGCTTCAGCTGCGAGGGGTCGCGTGCGAGACGCTCGACGAGGGCGGGCGAGAGATATTGCGAGAAGGCGCGCACGATCTCGCGGCGCTGGCGCCGCTCTTCGGCATAGTCGAGCGCCGTCTGGCCGGCTGCGACCAGGAGAAGCGCAATGGTCGGGCCGATGGGTGAAACGAAAAGGTTGGCCTCGCGCATGAACGCGAAGCTGAGGAGAGCGAGGCCGGCGCTTGCGAGGACGCTGAGCACGACCGTCTGCCACCTTGTCGCGCGCCGCACGATCGCCGCCGAAAGCAGGGCGGCGAGCGCGACGGCGGTGATGGCGAGCGGCGTGCCCGCGCGGGTGATCGCCGCGCCGGCGGTGAGATTGTCGAGGATCGTCGCCTGGATTTCGGCCCCCGCCACCAGCCGGCCGGTATGGACGGTATAGGGCGTGGCGAAGGCGTCCGCACCGCCGGAATTGATGACCGGCGCATTCTGTAGGCTGAGGCCGACCACCACCACGCGGCCTCTGAACGTATCCTTCGGCAGCATGTTGTCCGGATCGAGCGCCTGATAGTAGGAGACCGTCGGATAGCTGCGCGCGGGGCCGTAGGATTGCAGGAGCTTGCCCTCTGGCGAGACTGCCGGCGTGCCCGCAATGCGGGCCAGCGCAAGCGCAAAGCCATCCTCGTAGCGCGGCAGGTCGCGGAAGACGCCGTCACCGCCGAGCGTGATCGCGGCGATACCGGTCACCGCGCCGGCCTCGGTGAATGCCGGCAGCGGCGTCGTGCGCAGAAGCTGCTCGGCCTGCGGCGTGACGATGACGCTTTCGTCGCCGGCCAGAACGACATCGGGGCCGAGCGTTGCGGCAAAGGCGGCATCGGAGGCCGGGTTGGACGGCTCTGCGAAGATGATGTCGAGGCCGATCGCCGTGGCGCCGGCCTTGCGCAGGCTTTCGACCAGCCGGCCGTGCAGTTCGCGCGGCCAGGGCCATTGCGCATTGATTTCCGCCAGCGACGGCTCGTCGATCGCGACGACCACCGGTCCGCCGGCCGGCGGGCGCGGATCGTCGACGGTGGAGAGATAATCGAAGGCGCGCAGGTCCGCGAGCGACCAGGCCGGCAGCTGTGTCAGGGCAGAGACGAGCGTGATGACCGCAAGGGCCAGAACGGCAAGCCGCCGGGTGCGGCGCGACCAGCGGTGAGGAAGGCGCAGCGCCGCGCTCATGCGTGGCTCCGGTTGGCGTGCCGCAAGGCAGCTGGGGTCGGCGGACCGGGAGGCGGGGCGAGGTTCAGCATGCAACCAGAACTCGACATCGCCCTGAAAAAGTCAAGCGGTGTGGAGGGGCGGCCGTTGCTTTCTCAAGGCACTCGGCTATCACGGGACAAGCGCAGCAGGGGCAGACGCGACATGACGGCTTTGGAAACGCGGCAGACCATCCTCGAGCGGGCCCTTGACGGCACGCAGGGCATTGCGCTCGAGCATTTCGACCATATCCGCCGCATCAACGACGTCTTCTATGATCAGGTGAAGATTTCCGACCAGAAGGCTGCCTATATCTTCACCTTCATGCTCGCGCTGCTGGTTACCTCCACCGAAAGCCGCGCTGTCTTCACCTGGTCGCGTTATGCGGAAGGCAACCTCACGGCGATCGCCCTTTCCGGCCTGCTCGCCTTCGCGCTGATCTTCTCCATCGTCTCGGCGATTCTCGTCGTGCTGCCACGCCGGGCCGACAAGGCGACATCGCTGTTCTGGGGGGCCTGGCCGCATCACCGCGAGGGTTTCCGCAAGGCGGCGCATGACCGTGATGTCGGCTATCTCTTCGAACAATACATGCAGAATGCCGATGCGATGGCCTCCATCGCCCGCGACAAGTACCGCTTTGTCGGCTTCGCCTTCCGCGGGCTGCTGATGACGGTCATTGCTTACGTGGCGCTGCTTGCGACGCGCTAGGTTGTTTGTCCTGGCGCCTGGTGACGGGGAACGTCCACCGTCACCTGTCGGACAAACATCCGGGTCTGCTTGCCTCCTAATGTCCAGCGCAAGCGCCGGATCTGATCGCCTTCCTGAGCGATCTGTCGGGCATCATCGCTGATCGTCCGCCTCCCATTGCCGGCGCATGATAAGCGTTGCGACGGCAAGCCGTTCCTCGACGGCGTCCCGTTCGGCAATCAATGTGCGCAGGGCCTCCAGCGCATTGCCGTTGTGAAGGGCGAGGATTTCGGCGGCCTCTTCGCGCACGATGCCGCCCGGTCGTCTCATAACATGCATCATTGCAGCCGCAGCTCCAGCTGCGCCTTGGACTTCAGCACATAGAGAGGCTTGGCGACCGCCTCCAGCTTGCGCTGGAATTCCGCCCTGTGAGCCTGCTGCTTTTCGCGCAGGGCCCGGCAGGCGGCAACTTCGGCCAGGGCGCGTTCAACGGCATCGCTTTGCATCGGCACCTCCATTTGTTCTCTTTATGTTCTTATTTTTGATGGCGGCTGTCAAGCGGTTGTCCAGCACGCATGGGAACGCGGCCGAAAGGACAGTGGCAGAGGATGTGGTGGCAATGCCGCGGCGCGTTAGCCGGAAGCGGCGGCGCCGACGAGCTGGCGAAGCGCCTCGCTGTCGCGAAAACAAAGGACCTCTATCGGCTCCTGTTTTCCGGCCAGCATGACGGGGGCGAAGGTGAGGTCGTTCGGTACGCCCGCCGCCATCAGGACCGCCTCCTTCGAGGCGATCAGGGTGGCGCCGAGCTGTTTGGTCTGAGCCTCGAGGCGCGCGGCGACATTGCCGGTATCGCCGAGGAAGGGAGTGCCTTCGAGGCCGCCCGTCCATTCCGTTCCGACAACCGCGACCCCGACATGCAGCCCGATGCCGATGCGCAGCGGCTCGCTCAGTTCCTGCCGCAGCTCCTCGTTAAGGGCGTCGATCCCCTCCCACAGCCGCAACGCCGCGCGAAAGGCGTCGCGGGCGGCATCATGCGTCGGCCCGTCGGTGCCGAAAACGCTCATGACGCCGTCGCCGGCGATGTTGATGACGTGACCGCCGCTCGCCCGCACCGCCGAGGACACGGCCTTGATGTAGCGTTCGACGATGAAGAAGGTATCGTAGGGCAGGCGGTCGTCGGCAAGGCGCGTGGACTGGCGCAGGTCGACGAAGAGCGCTGCCACTTCCGCCTCCCGCCGGGCGGCCGTCACCGGTCCGAGCTGGCCCTTCGGCAGCTGGGCCGCGGTGGCGGAATGCACGAGCGGCACGACCGTGAGGTCCTGTTCCGGCCGGATCTGGCAGGCGAGTCGCACCGATGGTGGCGCTCCGATGCGCCGCAGCAGGCGCTGCTCGTCACCCGCCGGGGCCGGCAGCGTTTCGCCGCCTGCGGTGATCTCGACACGACAGGTCGAGCAGCGGCCCCGGCCGCCGCAGATGGACGCATGCGGAACGCCGGACCAGCGGCTCGCCTCGAGCACGCTGAAGCCGACCGGAACGGAGACGATGCGCCCGCCCGGATAGGTGATCCGGACCGAATCGAACCGGGTGGCATGCCAGTCGCGCGCCATGCGCAGGATGAAGATGCCGGCGAGCAGCGCGAGATAGCCCATGGTGAGGCGGTTTGCGACGGCATTGGCCTCGGCGGCCGCAAGCGCGGCTGGCGAACCCGGCAGGTCGAGAAGACCGGGCCGCAGGGCCTCCGCGCCCTGGGCCGCGAGATCGCGCATATCGAGGCCGGCATTGATGAAGCCGAGGATCGCCAGCACCGGCAGCAGGGTGGCGAGCGACATCAGGATCGGCACGAAACGCGGATACCAGGGTTTTCCGCGCAGCCAGGCGCGCACACCGAGGCATCCGTGGATCCACACGACGAGGATCAGCAGGAACTGGCGGGGCAGGCCGGCATCGGGGCTGGCGACCCAAAGCGTGTAGACGGTCTTGTCGAAATCGATTCGCGCGCCGTAGACGCCCTTCAGATAGGCGATTGCGCCGGCATGGGCGAAGAGGACGGCCGGAATCGCCAGCCCGAAGACCAGCTGCACCGCATCGACTGCAGGCAGACGCAGATGGCGCCGCCGGTAGAGCGCACGCAGCCCGAGCGACGCATGGATGAGGAGCCCGCCGTAAAGCAGCACCCGTCCCAGCGGGCTCTGCCAAGGATGGAAAAGCACCCGGCTCGCCATATCCATCGCCTCGAGCGAACGAATGCCGAAGGCCTGATTGAGAAGGTGCATCGTGGCGTAGAGGAAAAGGGTGAGGCCCGTCCACAGCCGCAACCGGCGCAAAAACGCCCGGGAGGCCGCCGGGCGTTCGTCGGTTTCGCTGCCAAAACGCTGTCCCGGCGCCACCTTGCCGCTCAAGCAAAATCCCTCATCTGCCAAAAATCCAAAATCCATCCGCGGGATGGCGTGGCGTCCTGCCCGATCTCGTGGCCGATTGCCGATACCTGGACATTATCGACGGAACTTTCCGTGTGAAGCCGCTCTTTCCTGAGTCAACTAGTCGCTCAGGTTCCGATTGCAATCGGAATCTGCCGCACCGCAGGACAATTCTCCGCGATCTGCGCAGGGAAACGCGCAGCCTTGGAAAGGCGGGGTAGGGGCAGGCGGAGCTTTGAAATACCGTTTCCCCGCGCGGAGCGCGTTGAATTCTCGGGGAAATTTGAATTCTGGGGGGAAATGGTGGGCGATGAGAGACTCGAACTCCCGACATCCTCGGTGTAAACGAGGCGCTCTACCAACTGAGCTAATCGCCCGCCGCGTTGGTGGCCGTGATCTATGCGGAACCGGATCAAACCGCAAGAGGCAATCGCAAAGTTTTTGCATTTTTTTGAATGCGACCATGAAGATGCCCAAGGCTGTGGAAACATTTTCGGACACGTCATTCTTTTGTCGTGAAACCTGCTTGACACCCAAAGGCGAACCCCTTAGTTAGCCGCTCATCGAACGGCGCAGGCCGCTCGGGACGGATGGTTCGCCTTCCGGACGCTTTCGAGGATGCGGGTGTAGCTCAGTCGGTTAGAGTGCCGGCCTGTCACGCCGGAGGTCGCGGGTTCGAGCCCCGTCACTCGCGCCACTCGAAAGGCCGGACGAAACATGCGGGGCCGCAAGGCCATAAGATGCGCGGGTGTAGCTCAGTCGGTTAGAGTGCCGGCCTGTCACGCCGGAGGTCGCGGGTTCGAGCCCCGTCACTCGCGCCATTCTTCTTTCTCTCCAAGGCATTGCAGCGTTTTTCTCACGTCGCTTCGCCGTGTCCTCCTTTTCAAATCTGTTTCGTTTTCGCGGTAGCCGGGATTCGTGCGGCGCCCTTTCTCGGGCGTCGGATTCGCTCGTTTCGAGCCGCCGTTGTGAGTCGCCATGATTTGCCTTGGTGCCTGACGGCGAATCCTGTCTCCCCGAAAAGAGAGGGTCGGGCAAAAGGGGGGAGAGGGGTTGTCGCTTTGCAGGGCCGATCGGCGGCTCTGTCCATGCTGCCCGATTTCAATGTAAATCGGTAGAAGGAGCGATTTGTCAGACTTTTTTCTTCGCAACTGCGGCGAAACGTCCCGCATTGCGGCAGTCGTGAAATCGTAACGATTTAAATGGCTTTGCGGCAGGCATTTGCTGGTCGCCCGGAAAAGAACACAATGAATGGGGCGAAAGCCGGACAAAGCCTTGCGCGGGGGCGCTCACTGCGCTAACGACGGGGCGTTGCAACATACTTTCTCGGCTTGCAGGTCTTGGACCAACAGGCGTCTCTCCGGCGCCACGAGCAGGCAGGATGGACGCCAATGACTGAACTTCTCGGTTCCTATATCCCGATCGCCATCTTCATCGGTATCGCGCTCGTGATCGGCATTGCACTGCTGGTCGCGCCGTTTGCCGTCGCATACAAGGCCCCCGATTCGGAAAAGCTTTCCGCTTACGAGTGCGGCTTCAACGCGTTTGACGATGCGCGCATGAAATTCGATATCCGCTTCTATCTGGTGTCGATCCTCTTCATCATCTTCGACCTCGAAGTGGCCTTCCTCTTTCCCTGGGCCGTCTCCTTCGGCGACATGGGCTGGTTCGGCTTCTGGTCGATGATGATCTTCCTCGGTGTGCTGACCATCGGCTTTATCTACGAATGGAAGAAGGGAGCGCTCGAATGGGAGTAGCCCACACCAACACGACGCTCGTTGCGCCGCAGGCCAAGGGGATCATCGATCCCAACACCGGCAAGCCCATTGGCAGCAACGACGCCTTCTTCGGCGAGATCAACAACGAGCTCGCCGACAAGGGCTTCCTCGTCACCTCGACGGACGAACTCATCACCTGGGCCCGTACCGGCTCGCTGATGTGGATGACCTTCGGCCTTGCATGCTGCGCCGTTGAAATGATGCAGTTGTCGATGCCGCGCTACGACGTCGAGCGTTTCGGCTTTGCGCCGCGCGCCTCGCCGCGCCAGTCCGACGTCATGATCGTCGCCGGTACGCTGACCAACAAGATGGCGCCTGCGCTCCGCAAGGTCTACGACCAGATGCCCGAGCCGCGTTACGTCATCTCGATGGGCTCCTGTGCCAACGGCGGCGGCTACTATCACTATTCCTATTCGGTGGTGCGCGGCTGTGACCGCGTGGTGCCGGTCGACATCTATGTACCAGGCTGTCCTCCCACGGCGGAAGCGCTCCTTTACGGTGTGCTCCTGCTGCAGAAGAAGATCCGCCGGACCGGTACGATCGAGCGTTAAGGGCAGGGGACTTTAGACATGAGCGAAGCCCTCCAGGAGCTTTCCTCCCATATCGGCGAAGCGGCAGGCAATCTCGTCGCCTCCGCCGACATCGCCTTTGGCGAACTCACCCTGAAGACGGACGGTGCGCGCATCCTCGATCTTCTGACTTTCCTGCGCGACGACGTGCAGTGCGGGTTCGTCAATCTTATCGATATCTGCGGTGTCGACTGGCCGGCCCGCGCCGAGCGTTTCGACGTGGTCTACCACCTCCTGTCGCCGCGCCAGAATCTTCGCGTGCGCATCAAGGTCGCAACGGGCGAGGACGTGCCTGTGCCCTCTGCTTTCCCGGTCTATCCGGGGGCAGACTGGTTCGAGCGCGAAGCCTACGACATGTACGGCATTCTCTTCACCGGCCATCCGGACCTGCGCCGCATCCTCACCGACTACGGCTTCGAGGGGCACCCGCTGCGCAAGGACTTCCCGACGACCGGCTTCGTGGAAGTGCGTTACGACGACGAGGTCAAGCGCGTCGTGTACGAACCTGTCGAACTGAAGCAGGAATTCCGCAACTTCGACTTCCTCTCTCCCTGGGAGGGCACGGATTACGTGCTGCCGGGTGACGAGAAGGCGAAGACGAACTGATTTTGGGTCAGGCGACCCGATTGGGCGCCGGCTTCTGGAGCAAGCGGCATGAACGAGCACAACGTTCGTAACTTTAACATCAACTTCGGGCCCCAGCATCCCGCGGCGCACGGGGTTCTCCGCCTCGTGCTCGAACTCGACGGCGAAATCGTCGAGCGCGTCGATCCGCATATCGGCCTGCTGCATCGTGGCACCGAGAAGCTGATCGAGACGAAGACCTATCTTCAGGCCGTGCCCTATTTCGACCGCCTCGACTATGTGGCGCCGATGAACCAGGAGCATGCCTTCGCGCTCGCCGTCGAAAAGCTGACGGGCACCGAGGTTCCGATCCGCGGCCAGCTGATCCGCGTGCTCTATTCCGAAATCGGCCGCATCCTCTCGCATCTCCTCAACGTCACGACGCAGGCCATGGATGTCGGCGCGCTGACGCCGCCGCTCTGGGGCTTCGAAGAGCGCGAGAAGCTGATGGTGTTCTATGAGCGGGCCTGCGGCGCGCGCATGCACTCGGCCTATATTCGTCCCGGCGGCGTGCACCAGGACCTGCCGCACGAGCTGGTGGAAGACATCGGCAAGTGGATCGACCCGTTCCTGAAGACCGTCGACGACATCGACGAGCTTCTGACCGGCAACCGCATCTTCAAGCAGCGCAACGTCGATATCGGCGTTGTGAAGCTGGAAGACTGCTGGGCCTGGGGCTTTTCGGGCGTCATGGTACGCGGCTCGGGCGCGGCCTGGGACCTGCGCCGCTCGCAGCCCTATGAGTGCTATTCCGACCTCGATTTCGATATCCCGATCGGCAAGAACGGCGACTGCTACGACCGTTACGTCATCCGCATGATCGAGATGCGCGAAGCGGCCAAGATCATGCGCCAGTGCGTCAACCGCCTTCTGGGCGATGCCAAGGTCGGCCCGGTCTCCTCGATCGACGGCAAAATGGTGCCGCCGAAGCGCGGCCAGATGAAGCGCTCGATGGAAGCGCTTATCCACCACTTCAAGCTCTATACGGAAGGCTACCATGTGCCTGCCGGCGAAGTGTATGCGGCCGTCGAGGCGCCGAAGGGCGAATTCGGCGTCTACGTCGTCGCCGACGGCACCAACAAGCCGTACCGTTGCAAGATCCGCGCACCGGGCTACGCCCATCTTCAGGCGATGGACTTCATCTGTCGCGGCCACCAGCTCGCCGACGTCTCGGCGATCCTCGGCTCCCTCGACATCGTGTTCGGCGAGGTCGATCGCTGATGCCGAAACTAGCCCTTGCCACGCTGATCTTCCTGGGAAGCGCCGCTGTCGCCGGCGCGCAGGAGGACGTGCAGGTCGGTGCGTCCAGCGCCTCCATGGGCCAACTGGCAAGCCAGGGCTACGAGATCAAGGCGGCGGCGCCGAACGGCAGCCGCTACGTCGTATTCATGCAGAAAGACACGTCGGCCTACGCCTGCGAATTCGTCAACACGACGCAAACGCAGTGCCGGCAGATTAACTGAGACAAGGCGTTACAGAATGTCCGTTCGTCGACTAGCCGATGACAATGTCCAGCCCGCCAGCTTCGCCTTTACCAAGGAGAATGCGACCTGGGCCAAGGCAACGATCAACAAGTATCCGAAGGGCCGCCAGCAATCGGCGGTCATTCCGCTCCTGATGCGGGCGCAGGAACAGGACGGCTGGGTCACCAAGGCGGCGATCGAATCCGTCGCCGACATGCTCGACATGGCCTATATCCGTGTGCTCGAGGTCGCGACCTTCTACACCCAGTTCCAGCTGCTGCCGGTCGGTACGCGCGCCCATGTCCAGGTCTGCGGCACGACGCCCTGCATGCTGCGCGGCGCGGAAGACCTCATCAACGTCTGCAAGAAACGCATCCATCCCGAGCCCTTCCATCTCAACGAGACGGGCACGCTTTCCTGGGAAGAGGTCGAGTGTCAGGGCGCCTGCGTCAACGCGCCGATGATCATGATCTTCAAGGACAGCTATGAAGACCTGACGGCGACGCAGCTCGAGCACATCATCGACCGTTTCGATGCCGGCAAGGGCTCGACGGTCGAGACCGGCCCGCAGGTCGATCGCATCTTCTCCGCCCCGGTCGGTGGCCTCACCAGCCTCAACGAACCGGAAGCGGCCGCAAAGAAGGCCCCGGCCCGCGCCAAGAAGACCGAGGAGGAAAGCGTCAGCGTTCCCCCGTCGAATGCCGCAAAGCCGAAGACGGATGCCGTCGAGACCGATCCCAAGCTGAAGACGCCGGCAAACGCCAAGGCGGAAGCCGCCGCCAACACCAAGGCGACCGGCGACACGCGCGCCGAAGGTGGCGATGCCGCCGCCAAGCAGCCGGTCGCGGCCGCCGTCGGCAAGCCATCGCTGGAAGACAAGAACCGTCCGGCCGGCATTGCCCGCCCGGAAACACCTGACGACCTCAAGCTCATCTCGGGCGTCGGCCCGAAGATCGAGGGTATTCTCCACGAGCTCGGCATCTTCACCTTCGCGCAGGTCGCGGCCTGGAAGAAGGCAGAGCGCGAGTGGGTCGATTCCTATCTCAATTTCAAGGGCCGCATCGAGCGCGACGACTGGGTCAAGCAGGCCAAGGCGCTCGCCAAGGGCGGCGAAGCGGAATACATCCGCGTCTTCGGCAAGAAGCCGCGGTAAGGCAGGGAACCGATGGCGACATTCGGCAAGAAGGGCATGGAGACCGGTGTCGGGGCTAAAACCCCGACGGCGTCCGTGCGTCTGCCGCAGGCCGCCAGTCCGCACCAGGTGTCGGGCGATCGTAGCCGTGTGATGGTGCGTGCGCACGAGCCGCGCGCGGCCAACCCGACGGTCGTCTTCGTCGAGAAGCACTGGCCAAAAGCCGTGGGCGTCGGCATGGCGCTGTTTGCGGCCTATTTCAACGTGGTGATGAGCGGCAGGACGGATCCGTTTTCCGTCGTTCTGACATCGCTGCTGGCCGGCCTGTTCTTCTACTGGGTGGCCAACAAGTTCCGCAAGTCGCTGGACGACCTTCATGCCGTCCGCACCAATCCGTTCAAGTCGCCGGCCTATCTGGCAGGTGCGCTTGTCGGGTTCGGCTACTTTGTCTATTCGACATTCCTGGCGCCTTCCGAGGTCCTGGGAGTGGAAGTCGGTGAGCAGACCGCGTTCAAGGACGGACTGCAGACCACCGACATGGGCGCCGTCGCGCTGCTGCTGCTGAAGGCGGCGGGCAGTGCGGTTGCCGGCGGCGTAGCGTTTCAATTCATTGCCAGACGCGTCTTCGGCGCGGGCAATGCCACGGAAAATGGCGGGTAAGAACCATGCTTAAGGACCAGGATCGTATCTTCACCAATATCTACGGCACCAAGGACAAGTCGCTGAAAGGCGCCATGGCCCGGGGGCATTGGGACGGCACGAAGCAGCTGCTCGAAAAGGGCCGCGACTGGATCATCAACGAGGTGAAGGCTTCGGGCCTGCGCGGCCGCGGCGGCGCCGGCTTCCCGACGGGCCTCAAGTGGTCCTTCATGCCGAAGGAATCCGACGGCCGTCCGCACTACCTCGTCGTCAACGCCGACGAATCCGAGCCCGGCACCTGCAAGGACCGAGACATCCTGCGCCACGATCCGCACACGCTGATCGAAGGCTGTGTCATCGCCTCCTTCGCCATGGGCGCCAACGCCGCCTATATCTATGTGCGCGGCGAGTTCATCCGCGAGCGCGAGGCGCTGCAGGCGGCAATTGACGAGTGCTATGACGCCGGCCTTCTCGGCAAGAACAACAAGCTCGGTTACGACATCGACATCTACGTTCACCACGGCGCCGGCGCCTATATCTGCGGCGAAGAGACCGCGCTGCTCGAAAGCCTCGAAGGCAAGAAGGGCCAGCCGCGCCTGAAGCCGCCGTTCCCGGCGAATATGGGCCTCTATGGCTGCCCGACGACGGTCAACAACGTCGAATCCATCGCCGTGACGCCGACCATCCTGCGCCGCGGCGCCAGCTGGTTCTCCTCGTTCGGCCGCCCGAACAATGTCGGCACCAAGCTGTTCATGATGTCCGGCCACGTCAACCGTCCCTGCACGGTCGAGGAGGCCATGGGCATCTCCTTCAAGGAGATGGTCGAAAAGCACGGCGGCGGTATTCGCGGCGGCTGGGACAACCTGCTTGCCGTCATTCCCGGCGGCGCATCCTGCCCGGTCGTCAAGGCCGAGGACATGATGAACGTGGCGCTCGACTTCGACGGCCTGCGTGAGGTGAAATCCTCCTTCGGCACCGGCGGCATGATCGTCATGGACCGCTCGACGGACATCATCAAGGCGATCTGGCGCATCTCGGCCTTCTTCAAGCACGAGAGCTGCGGCCAGTGCACACCGTGCCGCGAAGGTACCGGCTGGATGATGCGCGTCATGCAGCGCATGGTCACGGGCAATGCGCAGAAGCGCGAAATCGACATGCTGTTCGACGTGACGAAGCAGATCGAAGGCCACACGATCTGCGCCCTCGGCGATGCGGCGGCCTGGCCGATCCAGGGCCTCATCCGCAATTTCCGTCCGGAAATCGAGGCGCGCATCGATCAGTACACGGCCAACGCCATGGCGCATGGCGCCGTGCTGGAAGCGGCGGAGTAAGAAGATGAAGACGCCGGCAGGACAGGATGCGAATGCAACCAGAGTTCAGCCGGCGGAAGCCGGCGGCGGTGACCCCTTCGGGCTCGCACCGTGGCTGAAGGAAATGCCGGATGTGCCGCTGCACCCGCTGATGGCCCACCCGGTGGCGGCAATCGCCGCGACGACCGCGATCGGTTTCGGCATTGCAGGCCAGATGGCAGGCGCAATGCTCGGCGTGATGCAGAGCGCAGCGGAGCGGGCGAAGGTGGCGCTCGACGAAGCCGCGGCGCTGGCGGAGGCGAAAGCGGAGCCCCAGCCGGTCGAACCGGTCAAGGCGAAGCCGGTGCTGACCGTGGTGCCGAAGGCGGAAAAGCCCGCTGTGGCGAAGACGGTGAAGGTGGCGCGCGAGAAGAGTGCGACGCCGAAGACGGTGGAAGTCCGGCCGGCGCGCAAGGCGCCGACGGCAAAGGCCGCCAAGGCTGACGACCTGAAAGCGATTTCGGGGATTGGGCCGAAGCTGGAGCAGGTGCTGAACGGCATGGGCTTCCGGCGGTATGCCGACATCGCGGGCCTCGCGCCTACCGATGTCGCAAGGATCGAAGCCGAACTCGGTTTCGCGGGGCGTATCGCCCGCGACGGCTGGGTGGAGCAGGCAAAGGCGCTGGCGAAGGGCAGGGGGTAATCCCCGCCGGACCCGGCAGATGGAACAAGGGCGTACGGGACGGGCGAAAGCCCCGAGCGGACGCCGGAGAGAATGGCGCTGGCGCGACGCGGGATTTTCCCGGGTCAAAAGCGGGATTGAGATATGGCAAAGCTGAAAGTCGACGGAAAAGAAATCGAAGTCCCGGATCACTTCACGCTGCTTCAGGCGTGCGAGGAGGCCGGCGCCGAGGTTCCGCGCTTCTGTTTCCACGAGCGGCTGTCGGTTGCCGGCAACTGCCGCATGTGCCTCGTCGAGGTGAAGGGTGGCCCGCCGAAGCCGGCGGCTTCCTGCGCCATGAGCGTGCGGGACCTGCGTCCCGGCCCGAACGGCGAAGCGCCGGAAGTCTTCACGACCACGCCGATGGTCAAGAAGGCGCGCGAAGGCGTGATGGAGTTCCTGCTCATCAACCATCCGCTGGATTGCCCGATCTGCGACCAGGGTGGCGAATGCGACCTGCAGGACCAGGCGATGGCCTTCGGCATCGACAGTTCGCGCTACGCGGAAAACAAGCGCGCGGTCGAGGACAAATATATCGGCCCGCTCGTCAAGACGATCATGAACCGCTGCATTCACTGCACGCGCTGTGTTCGCTTCACGACCGAGGTTGCCGGCATCACCGAACTCGGCCTGATCGGCCGCGGCGAGGACGCCGAGATCACCACCTATCTCGAGCAGGCGATGACCTCGGAGCTTCAGGGCAACGTGGTCGACCTCTGCCCGGTCGGTGCGCTGACCTCCAAGCCTTTCGCTTTCACGGCTCGCCCGTGGGAACTGAACAAGACCGAATCGGTCGACGTCATGGACGCCGTCGGCTCGGCGATCCGGGTCGATACGCGCGGCCGCGAAGTCATGCGCATCCTGCCGCGCGTCAATGAAGAGATCAACGAAGAGTGGATCTCCGACAAGACCCGCTTCATCTGGGATGGCCTGAAGACCCAGCGTCTCGACCGCCCGTACGTCCGCAAGGACGGCCGCCTGCAGCCTGCCACCTGGGCCGACGCTTTCGGCGCCATCAAGGCCGCCGTTTCCGCGACCTCCGGTGACCGCATCGGCGCGATCGCCGGTGACCTTGCGTCGGTCGAAGAAATCTACGCGCTGCGTGAACTGATGACCGCGCTCGGCTCGACCAACACCGACTGCCGCCAGGACGGCTCGGTGCTCGACCCGTCGCTCGGTCGCGCCAGCTACCTGTTCAACCCGACCATCGAAGGCATCGAGCAGGCCGATGCGCTGCTCATTGTCGGCGCCAATCCGCGCCTCGAGGCCGCCGTGCTCAACGCCCGCATCCGCAAGCGCTGGCGCATGGACAATTTCCCGATCGGCGTGATCGGCGAGCAGGGCGAACTGCGCTACGGCTACGACTATCTCGGTGCCGGCACGGACACGCTCTCCGGCCTCCTCGACGGCTCCGTCAAGTTTGCCGCCAAGCTGAAGAAGGCCGAGCGCCCGATGATCATCGTCGGCCAGGGCGCGCTGTCGCGTCCCGACGGCCTCGCCGTCCTCTCGGCCGTCTCCGCGCTGGCGGAGAAGGTCGGTGCGGTGAAGGCGGACTGGAACGGTCTTGCCGTTCTCCACACCGCAGCCGCGCGCGTCGGCGGCCTCGACCTCGGCTTCGTGCCGGGCGAGGGGGGCAAGACGGCGGCCGACATGCTCACCGGCACGGACGTCGTGTTCCTGCTCGGCGCGGACGAAATGAACTTTGCCGGCAAGACCGCCTTCACCGTCTATATCGGCTCGCACGGCGACAATGCGGCGCATGTCGCCGACGTCATCCTGCCGGGCGCGACCTACACCGAAAAATCCGGTACGTGGGTCAACACCGAAGGCCGTGTCCAGATGGGCAACCGCGCTGGTTTTGCGCCGGGCGACGCCCGCGAGGACTGGGCGATCCTGCGCGCGCTTTCCGACGTGCTCGGCAAGAAACTGCCTTTCGATTCGCTCGTCCAGCTCCGGGCGAAGCTCTACGAGGCCTACCCGCATTTCGCTGCGATCGACGAGATTGCGGCGGGTGAAACCGCTGATCTTTCCGCACTTGCGAAAAAAGGCGGGACGATGGCGAATTCCGGGTTTGCGTCTCCGATCAAAGACTTCTATTTGACGAACCCGATAGCGCGCGCCTCCGCGGTCATGGCCGAATGCTCGGCGCTTGCCCGCAACAATTTCAAAGCCGCGGCGGAATGAGCGCGAAGGAATAGACGGTAATGGACGCTTTCATTTCGACCTATGTCTGGCCCGGCGTGATCATGGTGGCGCAGTCGCTGCTGCTGCTCGTCGCGCTCCTGGTCTTCATCGCCTACGTGCTTCTGGCCGACCGCAAGATCTGGGCGGCCGTGCAGCTGCGCCGCGGCCCGAACGTCGTCGGCCCCTGGGGTCTCTTCCAGTCCTTCGCCGACCTCTTGAAGTTCGTCTTCAAGGAGCCGGTGATCCCGGCGACGGCCAACAAGGTGATCTTCCTTCTCGCGCCGCTCGTCTCCGTGACGCTGGCGCTTGCCACCTGGGCGGTCGTTCCGCTGAACGAAGGCTGGGTGATCGCCAACATCAATGTCGGCATCCTCTACATCTTCGCGATCTCTTCGCTCGAAGTGTACGGCATCATCATGGGCGGCTGGGCTTCGAACTCGAAGTATCCGTTCCTCGGCGCGCTGCGCTCCGCCGCGCAGATGGTCTCCTACGAAGTGTCGATCGGTTTCGTCATCGTCACCGTTCTGCTCTGCGTCGGCTCGCTGAATCTGACCGATATCGTCAATTCGCAGCGTGACGGCGTCGGCACGATGATCGGCCTGCCCGGTTCTTTCCTGGATTGGCACTGGCTGGCGCTGTTCCCGATGTTCGTGGTGTTCTTCATCTCGGCGCTCGCCGAAACGAACCGCCCGCCCTTCGACCTGCCGGAAGCCGAATCCGAACTCGTCGCCGGCTTCATGGTGGAGTACGGCTCCACCCCGTACATGATGTTCATGCTCGGTGAATACGCCGCCATCTGCCTGATGTGCGCGCTGACCACGATCCTCTTCCTCGGCGGCTGGCTGCCTCCGGTCGACGTCTGGTTCCTCAACTGGGTCCCGGGCATCGTGTGGTTCGTCCTGAAGGCGTGCTTCGTCTTCTTCATGTTCGCGATGGTGAAGGCCTTCGTGCCGCGCTACCGCTACGACCAGCTCATGCGTCTCGGCTGGAAGGTCTTCCTTCCGATCTCGCTCGCCATGGTCGTCATCGTTGCATTCGTGCTGAAGCTTACGGGCTGGTCCGCATGACCGCCCGCGACCTCAGCAGCATTGGAGCTTAAGCATGGCTAGTCTTTCGCAAGCCGTAAATTCGCTGTTCCTCAAGGAATTCGTCGGCGCGTTCTTCCTGTCGATGCGCTATTTCTTCCGCCCCAAGGCGACGGTGAACTATCCCTTCGAAAAGGGCCCGGTCTCTCCGCGCTTCCGCGGCGAGCACGCGCTGCGCCGTTATCCGAACGGTGAAGAGCGCTGCATTGCCTGCAAGCTGTGCGAAGCCATCTGTCCGGCTCAGGCCATCACCATCGAGGCGGGCCCCCGCCGCAACGACGGCACGCGCCGCACGGTGCGTTACGATATCGACATGGTGAAGTGCATCTATTGCGGCTTCTGCCAGGAAGCCTGCCCGGTCGACGCCATCGTCGAGGGCCCGAACTTCGAGTTCTCGACGGAAACGCGCGAAGAGCTCTACTACGACAAGCAGAAGCTGCTCGAGAACGGCGATCGCTGGGAGCGGGAAATCGCCCGCAACATTGCTATGGATTCGCCTTACCGCTGATTTCAGGCGGAAGGCATAACGAATGTAAAGTGCCTGACGAGCGGTCGTCAGGCTTCGACGGGGGAGGGGGAACCTTCTCCGGGGAAGACGAAAAGGCACCAAAATGGGTCTGCAGGCTCTATTCTTCTATCTGTTCGCCTTCGTGGCGGTGGCGTCCGCCTTCATGGTGATCGCGTCCAGGAACCCGGTCTATTCCGTGCTGTTCCTGATCCTCACCTTCTTCAACTCGGCGGGCCTGTTCCTTCTGACGGGCGCCGAGTTCCTGGCGATGATCCTGCTGGTCGTCTATGTCGGCGCGGTCGCGGTCCTCTTCCTCTTCGTCGTCATGATGCTCGACATCGATTTCGCCGAATTGAGGGCAGGTGCCCTGGAATACGCGCCGGTCGGTGCGCTGATCGGCCTGATCCTTGCGATCGAGCTCGTGGTCGTCGTCGGGGGCTCCACGCTCTCGCCGGAAATCGCCAGCAACGCCTCGATGCCGATCCCGCCGGTCGCCGAGCGCCAGAACACGGCCGCCCTCGGCGACGTGCTCTATACCCACTACGTCTACTACTTCCAGATCGCCGGCCTCGTGCTGCTCGTCGCCATGATCGGCGCGATCGTGCTGACGCTGCGCCACAAGCCGCATATCAAGCGCCAGGACATCCCGACCCAGGTCGCCCGTACGCCGGAGACCGCCGTCGAGATCGTCAAGGTGAAGCCCGGTCAGGGCATCTGAGGCAGCGCGAGACCAAGGAAAAGCATCATGGAAATCGGTATTTCCCACTATCTCACCGTCAGCGCCATCCTCTTCACCCTCGGCGTCTTCGGTATCTTCCTGAACCGGAAGAACGTCATCGTCATCCTGATGTCGATCGAACTCATCCTCTTGTCGGTCAACATCAACATGGTCGCATTCTCGCACTTCCTGAACGACATCGTCGGCCAGGTCTTCGCGCTGTTCATTCTGACCGTCGCGGCTGCGGAAGCGGCCATCGGTCTTGCAATTCTCGTCGTCTTCTACCGCAACCGCGGTTCGATCGCCGTCGAAGACGTCAATATGATGAAGGGCTGATCGGGTCATGGATACCATCATCAAGGCAATCGTCTTCCTTCCGCTGATCGGCTTCCTGATCGCCGGCATCGGTGGCAATGCCATCGGCGCCAAGGCGTCCGAATATGTCACGTCCGGCTTCATGATCCTGGCGGCAGTCCTGTCGTGGATCGTCTTCTTCGACGTCGCCATGGGCGAGACGGAGATGGTCAAGGTCAGCGTGCTGCGCTGGATCCAGTCGGGCGGCTTCGACGTCGAGTGGGCGTTCCGCGTCGATACGCTGACGGCCGTCATGCTCGTCGTCGTGAACTCCGTCTCGACGCTCGTGCATGTCTATTCCATCGGCTACATGCACCACGACCCGCATCGGCCGCGCTTCTTCGCGTATCTCTCGCTCTTCACCTTCGCCATGCTCATGCTGGTGACGTCGGACAATCTGCTGCAGATGTTCTTCGGCTGGGAAGGCGTGGGCCTTGCGTCCTATCTCTTGATCGGTTTCTGGTACAAGAAGCCGTCGGCCTGCGCTGCGGCCATGAAGGCCTTCATCGTCAACCGCGTCGGTGACTTCGGCTTCATCCTCGGCATTTCCAGCGTCTTCGTGCTCTTCGGTTCGATCAACTTCGAGACGATCTTCGCGACGGCCGCGACCTATCTGCCGGCCGAAGGCGCCGCGGATGCCGCAGCCCCCGTCATCACGCTGTTCGGCATGAGCCTCGACAAGGCGGATGCGCTGACCGCAACCTGCCTCCTGCTCTTCATGGGCGCGATGGGCAAGTCGGCGCAGTTCCTGCTGCACACCTGGCTGCCGGACGCCATGGAAGGCCCGACGCCCGTTTCGGCGCTCATCCATGCCGCGACCATGGTCACCGCCGGCGTCTTCCTCGTCGCCCGCATGTCGCCGATCTTCGAACTGTCGCACACCGCCCTGATGGTCGTGACGCTGGTCGGTGCCATCACCGCCTTCTTCGCGGCGACGGTCGGCCTCGTGCAGAACGACATCAAGCGCGTCATCGCCTATTCGACCTGCTCGCAGCTCGGCTACATGTTCGTCGCGCTCGGCATCGGCGCCTATGGTGCGGCGGTCTTCCACCTCTTCACGCACGCCTTCTTCAAGGCGCTTCTGTTCCTTGGCGCCGGCTCGGTGATCCACGCCGTCGACGGCGAGCAGGACATGCGTTACATGGGCGGTCTTCGCAAGCACATCCCGATCACGTTCTGGATGATGACGATCGGCACCCTGGCGCTGACCGGCGTCGGCATTCCCGGTACGGTCATCGGTTTTGCCGGCTTCTTCTCGAAGGACGCGATCATCGAATCGACCTTCGCCTCGCACAGCCCGGTCGCCGGTTTCGCCTTCGTGCTCCTGGTCATCGCCGCGCTCTTCACGAGCTTCTACTCCTGGCGCCTGGCCTTCATGACCTTCTTCGGCAAGCCGCGCGCCTCTGCCGACGTCATGCACCATGTGCACGAGTCGCCGGCCGTGATGCTGATCCCGCTCTATTTGCTGGCCACCGGTGCGGTCGTCGCGGGCGTGATCTTCGTCGAGTATTTCTTCGGCCACCACTATGCCGAATTCTGGCAGGGTGCCCTGTTCACGCTGCCTGGCAACGACCTCGTCAACGAGTACCATCACGTTCCGAAATGGGTGAAGTGGAGCCCGTTCGCGGCCATGGCCCTCGGTTTCGTCACCGCCTGGTACATGTACATCCGCTCGCCGGAAACGCCGAAGTACCTCGCCGAGCAGCACCGCGGTCTCTACCAGTTCCTGCTCAACAAGTGGTACTTCGACGAACTGTACGACTTCATCTTCGTCCGTCCTGCCATGTGGGTCGGCAAGTTCCTCTGGAAGAAGGGTGATGGCGCCGTCATCGACGGCCTCGGCCCGAACGGTATCGCCGCCCGCGTGGCCGATGTCACCGAACGCGTCGTTCGCCTCCAGACCGGTTACCTCTATCACTACGCATTCTCGATGCTGCTGGGTATTGCAGCACTCGTTACCTGGATGATGCTCGGGAGCTCCCTCTGATGACCGATTGGCCCATTCTTTCAGCGGTCACCTTCCTCCCGCTCGTCGGCGTGGCGCTTCTGCTGCTGACCCGTGAGGACAGCCCGTATGGCCGCCGCAATATCCTGAACGTCTCGCTGCTGACGACGGTCTTCACCTTCGTGCTCTCGCTCTTCATCTGGATCGGCTTCGACAATTCGAACCCCGGTTTCCAGATGGTCGAGAAGACCGAATGGCTCGGCACCGGCATCTCCTATCATCTCGGCGTCGACGGCATCTCCATGCTGTTCGTCATCCTGTCGACGTTCCTGATGCCGTTCTGCGTGCTCGCGAGCTGGCATTCGATCGAGAAGCGCCTGCGCGAATACATGATCGCCTTCCTGCTTCTGGAAGTGTTCATGGTCGGCGTCTTCGTCTCGCTGGACATCGTGCTGTTCTACGTGTTCTTCGAAGCGGGCCTCATTCCGATGTTCATCATCATCGGCGTGTGGGGCGGCAAGGATCGCGTCTACGCGTCCTACAAGTTCTTCCTCTACACGCTGCTCGGCTCGGTGCTGATGCTGCTCGCCATCATGGCGATGTACTGGCAGGCCGGCACGACGGACATCACGGAACTGCTCGCCTACAACTTCCCGGCCCATATGCAGACCTGGCTGTGGCTCGCCTTCTTCGCCTCCTTCGCGGTGAAGATGCCGATGTGGCCGGTCCACACCTGGCTTCCCGACGCACACGTTCAGGCGCCGACGGCAGGCTCGGTCATCCTGGCCGGCGTTCTCCTGAAGCTTGGCGGCTACGGTTTCATCCGTTTCTCGCTCGCCATGTTCCCGCTGGCCTCGGACTATTTTGCTCCGTTCGTCTTCGCGCTGTCGGTCATTGCCATCATCTACACCTCGCTGGTCGCGATGATGCAGGACGACATCAAGAAGCTGATCGCCTATTCGTCGGTCGCCCATATGGGTTACGTCACGATGGGCATCTTCGCGGCTAATGCGCAGGGCCTTCAGGGCGCTATCTTCCAGATGCTGTCGCACGGCATCGTCTCCGGCGCGCTCTTCCTCTGCGTCGGCGTGGTCTATGACCGGCTGCACACCCGCGAGATCGCGGCCTATGGCGGCCTCGTCAACAACATGCCGAAATACGCGGTCGCCTTCATGATCTTCACCATGGCGAATGTGGGCCTTCCGGGCACCTCGGGTTTCGTCGGCGAGTTCATGACCCTGATCGGCATCTTCCGCGCCAACACCTGGGTCGCGCTCTTCGCAACGACCGGCGTCATCCTCTCGGCCTCCTACGCCCTCTGGCTCTATCGCCGGGTGATCTTCGGTGCGCTCGAGAAGGAAAGCCTGAAGTCGCTGCTCGATCTTGATCTGCGCGAGAAGCTGCTGCTCTATCCGCTCCTGATCCTGACGATCTTCTACGGTGTCTATCCGGCGCCGGTATTCGATGCGACGGCGGCTTCGGTCGACGCGCTGCTCAATAACTACTCCGCGGCTCTGCAGGCGGCGCAATCCGTTGCGCTTTCGGCGAACTGACGACGGGACTCGAAGACATGACCGCTGATACGATCCTTGCCAGCCTTCAACTCTCGACCCCCGAGATCATTCTTGCCGTCGGCGCTCTGGCCCTTCTGATGATCGGCGTGTTCTCGGGCGAACGCTCGGGCACGACCGTCACGGGGCTTGCCGTCGCGCTGCTCATCATCTCCGGCCTCTGGCTGGGGCTCGCCACGGGCGAGGGCCAGGCCTATGGCGGCGCCTTCGTCTCCGATCCCTTCGCCAAGTTCATGAAGGTGCTGGCGCTGATCGGCTCGATCACCGCCATGGTGATGACGGTCGGCCACGCCCGCTCGGAGCAGCTCGACCGTTTCGAGTTCCCGGTGCTCATCGTGCTGTCGACGCTCGGCATGCTGCTGATGATCTCGGCCAACAGCCTTCTGTCGCTCTATCTCGCGCTGGAGCTCCAGTCGCTGGCGCTCTACGTCGTCGCCGCGATCAACCGTGACAGCCTGCGTTCGACGGAAGCGGGCCTGAA
Organism: Shinella sp. HY16; assembly: GCF_028534175.1. Classification (NCBI taxonomy): domain Bacteria; kingdom Pseudomonadati; phylum Pseudomonadota; class Alphaproteobacteria; order Hyphomicrobiales; family Rhizobiaceae; genus Shinella; species Shinella sp. HY16. The sequence continues at coordinate 1,305,582 of NZ_JAHYXL010000001.1, forward strand.
GTACTTCGTGCTCGGCGCTCTCTCCTCCGGCATGCTGCTCTACGGCATGTCGCTGGTCTACGGCTTCACCGGCCATATCGGCTTCCAGGAGATCGCCGCCGCGCTGACCGCCGAGGGCCGCTCGCTGGGCCTCGTCTTCGGCCTGGTGTTCATCCTTGCCGGCCTCGCATTCAAGATTTCGGCCGTGCCGTTCCATATGTGGACGCCGGACGTCTATGAAGGTGCGCCGACCCCAGTCACGGCCTTCTTCGCCGCTGCGCCGAAAGTCGCCGCTATGGCCATGCTCGTGCGCATCGTCATCGAAGCCTTCGAGCCCGTCGTTGCCGACTGGCAGCAGGTCATCGTCTTCATTTCGATCGCCTCCATGCTGCTCGGTGCCTTCGCGGCCATCGGCCAGCGCAACATCAAGCGCCTGATGGCCTATTCCTCGATCGGCCACATGGGCTATGCGCTGGTTGGCCTTGCCGCCGGCTCCATGGCGGGCGTGCGCGGCGTTGCGCTCTATATGCTGATCTACATGGTCATGACGCTCGGCACCTTCGCGATCATCCTCGCCATGCGCCGCAAGGAAGGCGGCAATGTCGAGGACATCAACGACCTGGCGGGCCTTGCCTCGACCAACCCGTTCATGGCGACCGTTCTGACGATCCTGATGTTCTCGCTCGCCGGCATCCCGCCGATGGCAGGCTTCTTCGCCAAGTACTTCGTCTTCATGGCGGCCATCGAGGCGCATCTCTATGCGCTCGCCATCATCGGCGTGCTCGCCTCGGTCGTCGGCGCCTACTACTACCTGCGCATCATCAAGGTGATGTGGTTCGACGAGCCGACTGGTGAGTTCGCCCGCACGGCCGGCGAACTGAAGCTGGTCTTCGGCCTTTCCGGCCTGTTCGTCGTCGGCTACGTGCTGATCGGCGGGCCGATCGGCGCTGCCGCCGAAGCTGCGGCCCGGACGTTCTTTTGAGCGGGTTCGGCACGCACCGCCGGATGTCGCTGGACGACTTCCGGCATGAGGCGCTCGCGCAAGTGGGCTCGACCAATACGGAATGCCTGGAGCGCGCCCGAAAGGGCGCGCTTTCCGGTCTCTGGATCACGGCGGAGCGGCAGACGGGCGGTCGCGGCCGGCGCGGACGCGCCTGGTTTTCCGAGCCCGGCAATCTCTACGCTTCGCTGCTCCTGATCGATCCTGCGCCGATGGACCGGCTCGGCTCCCTGCCGCTCGCCGTCGCCGTCGCCGTGCAGGACGGGGTGAGCCGCATCATGCCGCTCGACGCGCCCGATGTGCTGATCAAGTGGCCGAACGACATCCTCGTCGATCGCCGCAAGGTCTGCGGCATTCTGATCGAGGGGGAGACGCTCCCCGACGGGCGCCACGGGCTGGTCATCGGCATCGGGATCAATGTCGCCGTCGCGCCGGATGCAGGGCTCTACCCCGTGGCGACGCTGCGCGAGTTCGGCGCCACTGCTTCGCCGGAGGAGCTGTTCGCCCATCTCTTCCAGTCGATGGCGACGACCCTGTCGCTGTGGGACGGCGGACAGGGCATTGTCGCCATCATGGAGCGCTGGAAACGGGTGGCGGGCGGCATCGGGGAAAACATCACGGTCAATCTGCCCGACCGTTCTATTTCCGGGCGCTTTTCCGGAATTGATGATACAGGTCTCCTGAAACTGGAGACGGATGACGGCGGCACGCGATTGATCGCGGCCGGCGACGTGTTTTTTGGATAGGAATTTTAGAAGCCGATGGCAAAAGAAGACGAACTGGTATTCCTGCCGCTTGGCGGCGTCGGCGAAATCGGCATGAACCTGGCGCTCTACGGCTACGGCCCGAAGAAGAACCGCCAGTGGATCATGGTCGATTGCGGCGTCACCTTTCCGGGGCCGGACCTGCCGGGGGTCGATCTCGTGCTGCCCGATATCCGTTTCCTCGCCGAGGAGCGCAAGAATCTCAAGGGCATCATCATCACCCATGCGCACGAGGACCATTACGGCGCGCTGAACGAGCTGTGGCCGGGTCTCAACGTGCCGGTCTATGCCTCGCCCTTCACCGCAGGTATGCTGGAGGCCAAGCGCGACTACGAGAGGAGCCGCACCGAAATCCCGGTGACGATCTTCAAGCAGGGCGACCGTATCAATGTCGGCCCGTTCGAGATCGAGGCGATCGGCGTCAACCACTCCATTCCCGAGCCGATGTCGCTGGCGATCAAGACGCCGCTCGGCACCGTCATCCACACCGGCGACTGGAAGATCGACCTCGATCCCTCGCTTGGCCCCCTGACGGACGAGGCGCGTTTCCGCAAACTCGGCGACGAGGGCGTGCTGGCGTTGATCTGCGACAGCACCAATGCGCTGCGCGATGGCGTTTCGCCCTCCGAGCGTGAAGTGTCGGAAAGCCTCACCAAGATCATCGAGGCAGCCGAGGGCAGGGTGGGCATCACCACCTTCTCATCGAATGTCGGCCGCATCCGCTCCATCGCCCAGGCTGCCGAAGCTGCCGGCCGCGAGGTGCTTCTGCTCGGCAGTTCCATGAAGCGCGTGACGGAAGTCGCCCGCGACATCGGCCTCATGGAAGGCCTGAAGCCCTTCATCGCGGAAGACGAATTCGGCTATATCCCGCGCGACAAGGTCGTCGTCATCTTGACCGGTAGCCAGGGCGAGCCGCGCGCGGCTCTCGCCAAGATCGCCCGCGACGAGATGCGCAACGTCGCCTTTACCGATGGCGACACGATCATCTTCTCCTCGCGCGCCATTCCGGGCAACGAGAAGGCGATCAACGACATCAAGAACGGGCTGGTGGAGCAGGGCATCAACGTCATCACCGACAGCGAGGCGCTGGTACACGTTTCCGGCCACCCGCGCCGCCACGAACTGCAGCAGATGTACGGCTGGACGCGGCCGAAGATGGTCGTGCCCGTGCACGGCGAGGCTGCACATCTCACCGCCCATGCCGAGCTTGCCGAACAGTCGGGCATCGCCGACGTGCCGCGCGTGCGCAACGGCGATATCCTGAGGCTGGCGCCGGGTGAGCCCGAGGTCGTCGATCACGCGCCCTTCGGCCGTATCTTCAAGGATGGCAATCTCATCGGCGACTATGACGAGATGGGCATCGGCGACCGCCGCAAGCTCGCCTTCGTTGGCCATGTCGCCGTCAGCATCCTGCTCGACAGTCGCTATGACTTCCAGGGCGATCCCGAGGTGGAGCCCTTCGGCCTGCCGCAGTTCGACGACGAGGGCGAGGACATGGGCGATACGCTCTATGACGCCGTGCTCGGCGCCGTCGAAAGCATCCCGCGCGCGCGCCGCAAGGACCTTGAGATGGTGCGCGAGGCCGTGCGCCGCGCGGTGCGCTCCACGGCGAACGAGATCTGGGGCAAGAAGCCCGTCGTCACCGTCTTCCTGACAAAGGTCTGACGAGACAGGTACAGGCGCATTCATCCCCGTCGCCACAGGCGCGGCGGGGACGCGCGGCACCGCCGAAACGGGTGTGACAGCACGCCGCCCTTGCGCCGTTTGAACTTCGCCCGCGACAAGCGTAAAAGACCGCTGTCGCACGAGAGGCCGCCCATGCAGATCTTTTCCTACTTCGCCGTCTATTTCATCGTCTGGTGGATGACGCTCTTTGCCGTGCTGCCCTTCGGGCTGAGGACGCAGGCGGAGGCGGAGGAGGTGGTGCCCGGTACGGTGGAAAGCGCGCCGGCACGGTTCCGCGGTGGCCGCATCGTTCTGACGACGACGATCGTTTCCGCCATCATTTACGGCACCTGGTACGTCCTGTCGGTGCGCCTCGGCTACGGCATCGATTCCATTCCGCAGTTCATGCCGAGTTTCAGATAGGCGGCTGCCACAAAGGTTAACGCGCCCGTCGGGGCCAGGGGCAAGCCATTCCAGGTGTCCCGGGCTGTTCGGGAAAAGTCTTCCGCTGGGCGTCTCTCCCATTTTTCAGGAAAATGCCGGCGGAGCGGACCTCTGACGCCGAGTCATGTGCATGCCGAGGGATTTGCATCACTTTGGGTGAGGCGGAGTGTCGCGGAGCGCGCGGTGTGCGTCTTTGACGCATGGAGCTTCCCGGCGAATTTGCTAGAGGCGGAGGCATCGTCGGTAAAAGGCAAAAAAAAACAAGGCTGAAAGCCTTGTTTTACAGGTATCGCGTGATCTTTATCCGTTGTGCGGTGGCAGCGTCTGCGCGCGCCAAAGATCTGATCCTCCCAAGACTTGACCGCGAAAATGGCAAGAATTTGCACTTCTTGCCTGTTTTGTGGCCTGAAACTAGCCCAAACGTTAGGCGTTGTCATCCGCTTTTTTTGCATTTTTGCTACAGTGGAATAAAATTTTTCCATTGACAAGGCGCGCGCAATTTCTGTTATTGGCGGCCCCATTTTTCTGCCACATTTCTTTGGATCGCTCGGGCGGTGGACGGCTCGCGTGAGTCGGTGTTCCGCCTCGGGCTGCCGGGTTTCCTTCCTGTGGCGAAGCGTTTATGAACGCATCAAAATCAACGTCATTTTGCCCGATTCCCGAAATAGGGCGGATCAGTCACTCCGGAACCCGATATGCGCCTTTCCCGCTTCTTCCTGCCCATCCTCAAGGAAAACCCCAAGGAGGCCGAGATCGTCTCCCACCGGCTCATGCTGCGTGCGGGCATGGTCAAGCAACAGTCCCAGGGTATCTATACCTGGCTGCCGCTGGGCAAGCGCGTCCTCGACAAGGTGAACGCCATCATCCGTGAGGAACAGAACCGTTCCGGCGGCGTCGAGCTGCTGATGCCGACGCTGCAGTCCGCCGAGCTCTGGCAGGAAAGCGGCCGCTACGACGCCTACGGCAAGGAGATGCTGCGCATCAAGGATCGCCAGGAGCGCCCGATGCTCTACGGCCCGACCAACGAGGAAATGATCACGGACGTCTTCCGTTCGTTTGTGAAGTCCTACAAGGACCTGCCGCTCAACCTCTATCATATCCAGCTGAAGTTCCGCGACGAGATCCGTCCGCGCTTCGGCACCATGCGCTCGCGCGAGTTCCTGATGAAGGACGCCTATTCCTTCGATCTCAACCGCGAGGGCGCCGTGCACGCCTATAACCGCATGTTCGCGGCCTATCTGCGCACCTTCTCGCGCATGGGCCTGCGCGCCATCCCGATGCGCGCCGATACCGGCCCGATCGGCGGCGACCTCAGCCACGAATTCATCATCCTCGCCGATACCGGCGAATCCGAAGTCTTCTGCCACAAGGACTTCCTGAACTTCGACGTTCCCGGCGAAGACACCAACTTTGAGGACGTCGCAGGCCTCAAGGGCATTTTCGACAAGTGGACCTCGCGCTATGCGGCCACTTCCGAGATGCACGATGCGCCCGCCTTCGAGGCGATTCCGGAAGGCGAACGCCTGTCGGCCCGCGGCATCGAGGTTGGCCACATCTTCTATTTCGGTACGAAATATTCCGAAGCCATGGGTGCCAAGGTTCAGGGCCCTGACGGCAAGGAACACACCGTGCACATGGGCTCCTACGGCATCGGCCCGACGCGCCTCGTGCCCGCCATCATTGAAGCCTCGCATGACGAGAACGGCATCATCTGGCCGAAGGCCGTCGCGCCGTTCGAAGTCGTCGTCATCAACATGAAGTCGGGCGATGCCGCCTGCGACGCGGCCTGCGAGCAGATCTACGGCGCACTGCTGAACGCCGGCATCGATGTGCTCTACGACGACAAGGATGAACGTGCCGGCGCGAAGTTCGCGACCGCCGACCTCATTGGCGCGCCGTTGCAGGTCATTGCAGGTCCGCGGGGCATTGCGAACGGTGAGGTCGAGATCAAGGACCGCAAGACCGGCGAGCGCGAGACGCTGACCATCGAGGCGGCGATCAACCGCCTGACATCCGGCAACTGATGCCCGCAGGCGCAGGCGGCAACGGGAGGAATCATGGCTGACGCAGCGAGCGGTGCATCTGCAACCGGGGCGCAGGCCTTCAACAAGAGCCGCCCGTTCTCCGCCTTCGAGCGGATGGTCGCCTGGCGCTACCTGCGCTCCCGGCGCAAGGAAGCCTTCATCTCGGTGATTGCCGGGTTCTCCTTCATCGGCATCATGCTGGGCGTCGCAACGCTCATCATCGTCATGGCCGTCATGAACGGGTTCCGCACCGAGCTGATCTCGCGCATCCTCGGCATCAACGGCCACATGATCGTCCAGCCGATCGATACGCCGCTGAACAATTATGCCGCTCTCGCCGAGCGGCTTTCCGCTGTCCCGGGCATCACCATGGCGATCCCGCTCGTCGAGGGCCAGACGCTGGCCTCCGGCACTGCGGGCGCGGGGACCGGCGCGCTGGTGCGCGGCGTGCGCGCCGACGACCTTGCCAAGATGAAGGCCGTCTCCGACAACATCAAGGAAGGCGACCTCGTGGGCTTTGCCGCCGGCAGCGGCGTCGCGATCGGCTCGCGTATGGCCGAACAGCTCGGCCTCAGCGCCGGCGGCCAGATCACGCTCGTCGCACCCGAGGGCGACGTCACGCCGCTCGGCGTCAATCCACGCGTGAAGACCTACACCGTCTCGGCCATCTTCGAGATCGGCATGTCGGAATACGACGCGTCGATCATCTATATGCCGCTCGAAGAAGCACAGCTCTATTTCAATGCCGAAGGCATCGTGCAGTCGATCGAACTGTTCGTCGCCAACCCCGACGATGTCGACGACCTGCGCCAGCCGATCGAGGCCGCCGCCGAACGCCAGATCTTCATCACCGACTGGCGCCAGCGCAACCGCACCTTCTTCTCGGCCCTGCAGGTCGAGCGCAACGTCATGTTCATGATCCTCACGCTGATCGTGCTCGTGGCCGCGCTCAACATCATCTCCGGCCTCATCATGCTGGTGAAGGACAAGGGCAGCGACATCGCGATCCTGCGCACCATGGGGGCGACGTCAGGCTCGATCATGCGCATCTTCTTCATGACGGGCGCGGCGATCGGCACGGTCGGCACTTTTGCGGGCGTGCTGCTCGGGGTTGTCGTCTGCCTCAATGTCGAATCGATCCGGCAGTTCTTCTCGTGGCTTTCGGGCACGACGCTGTTCAATCCGGAGCTCTATTTCCTCAGCCAGCTTCCGGCGGACATGAATGCCGGCGAGACGGTCTCGGTCATCGTCATGGCGCTGGCGCTCTCCTTCCTCGCGACGATCTTCCCTGCCTGGCGTGCCTCCAAGCTCGATCCCGTCCAGGCCCTGCGGTACGAATAGGATAAACGCATGAATGCGCGCGTCGCTCTGGAACTGAAGGGCATCGAACGGCACTACGGCCAGGGCGAGACCCTGCTGTCGATCTTGAAGGGAGCCGATTTCACGCTGAAGAGCGGCGAGACCGTTGCGCTCGTCGCCCCGTCCGGCACCGGCAAGTCGACCCTGCTGCATGTCGCCGGCCTTCTCGAGAAGCCGGATGCCGGCGAGGTCTTCGTCAACGGCCATTCCTGCGCGACGCTCGCCGATGACCAGCGCACGGCAATCCGTCGCAGCGAGATCGGCTTCGTCTACCAGTTCCATCACCTGCTGCCGGAATTCAGTGCGCTGGAAAACATCATGATGCCGCAGCTCATCTCCGGCCTCACCAAGGCGGAGGCGCGCGAGCGCGCCGCCCAGCTGCTCGACTACATGCGCATCGGCCATCGCGCAGACCATCGCCCCTCGGAACTTTCCGGTGGGGAGCAGCAGCGCGTCGCCATCGCGCGCGCCGTCGCCAATGCGCCGCTTCTTCTGCTGGCTGACGAGCCGACCGGCAATCTTGACCCCGAGACTGCGGGTTATGTCTTCGAGGCGCTGGAGGCGCTCGCCCGCCAGTCCGGCCTTGCCGCGCTTATCGCGACCCACAACCACGAGCTTGCCGGCCTGATGGATCGCCGCGTGACGATCGAGGACGGCCTCGTGCGCGAACTCGCCTGAGGCCGGTCCCGGTTTTTCCTGTCAGTTGTCGAGGCCGCAGATCGAGCGGCCGACATCGTCCTGCCAATCCTTGAGCAGCACGAACTGCGCCCTGCCGGCAATCGGCTGGCCGCGGGCCTTGCCCTTGCCGGTCAGAACGTTGAGATCGCATTCGCTGCCGGCGTCCGGATTGAGCGTGTCGTAGGACGAGAACGTATAGCCCGCGACGATGAAATCGAAATTGCGGTAGGCGATGGTCAGTGACTGCCGCCAGCGGTCACGGCCGACCGAATCGTTCTTCGTCGTCAGCGTGAACGAGCCGTTGGCGAGCGCGGCGAGCTCCGGCTCCTGCCCATACATGGCGAGGTTTCCCCAGATGGTGTTGGGCAGCGTGAGGGCGAGCGTCAGGCGGTTCTCCTCCGGCTTGGCGATATAGACGTAAAGCCCGTTGTCCTCGCCGCTGTTGTCGCCCGGCGTTGCGACGAGGACGAGATCGGCCACGCCGTCCTTGTTCCAGTCGCCGCTCGCCATGGCTGCGACGCGCTCGGCCGGAAAGTCCGCGGCCTCGGCCGCAAGGGGCAGGGCAAGCGACAGCAGAAGGGCGGCACTCAACGACTTCATCTCATTTCCTCCATGTGATCGACGCGACCTTATTGTGCCGCGCAATGCCGGTCCAGAGGGCCTGTGGATAAGGGTTGACATGAGAACAACAATAGAACAAAGTAAAAACATAAAAGGAAAGGGAGCCACAATGACCGATTTTCTTCGTGATCTTGCAGCATTCACCTCCATGGCCATGTTCGTCGCCAGCTTCTCCGTCATCCTCTTCGGCATCTGACTGTATGTCGCCGTCCGTTCGGTGTTGCATGCGTGGAAAGCGGGTGCAACGCCAAGAACGGTCTGGACGGGAGGGGTGCGAATCCGCTTAAGCTTCCCTTCCTGATCGGAAGGATGATGGCATGGCGGACGCGGCGCAGAAGACGGATGGCGTGACAATCGGAGAGACGCCGGAATTCGTGCATCTGCGCGTCCATTCGGCCTTCTCGCTGCTCGAGGGCGCCTTGCCGATCAAGAAGATCATCGGCAAGGCGACGTCCGACCAGCAGCCGGCGATCGCGATCACCGACACGAACAACCTGTTCGCGGCGCTCGAATTCTCGCAGAAGGCAGTCGGCGACGGCATCCAGCCGTTGATCGGCTGCCAGCTGTCCATCGACATGGAAGACGAGGGGGAAGGCGAGCGGCGCGGCGGGCAGGCCCAGCTTGCAAAGCTGCCTTCGATCGTCCTTCTCGCGGCGACGGATGCGGGCTACGCGCGGCTCGTCGCGCTTGTCAGCCGTGCCTATCTCGGCGGCGAAGGCAGCCAGGCGATCCGCATTGCCTATAGCTGGCTGCAGGAAGAGGGAGCGGAAGGACTGATCGCGCTTTCCGGCGCGCTCGGCGGCCCCGTCGACATGGCCTTCCTCGCCGGCCAGCCGGCCGTCGCACGGGCGCGGCTTCACGCGCTGAAGCGCGTGTTCGGCGACCGGCTTTATATCGAATTGCAGCGGCACGGCCGCTTTGACAAGCAGCATGAACGGCGCATGGTCGAGCTCGCCTATGCGGAGGACGTGCCGCTGGTCGCGACCAACGAGCCGTTCTTCCCGGCCCCCGACGATTACGATGCGCATGACGCCCTGATGGCGGTGGCGCACAATGCGATGGTGTCGGACGACAACCGTTTCCGCCTGTCACCGGACCACTATCTCAAGAGCCGCAAGGACATGGCGAAGCTCTTCGCCGACCTGCCGGAGGCGCTGGAGAACACGATCGAGATCGCCCGGCGCTGCTCCTTCGTGCTGCAGACACGCGGGCCGATCCTACCGCGTTTCACCGGTGCGACGGACGATCCGGAGGAGGCGGAGCGCGCGGAGTCCGCGGAACTGCGGCGCCAGTCCGTGGAGGGGCTGGAAAGCCGCATGGAACTGCTCGGCCTGACACCGGGCTATACGGAACAGGACTATCGCGAGCGGCTGGACTTCGAGCTCAGCGTCATCGAGCGCATGAAGTTCCCCGGTTACTTCCTGATCGTTGCAGACTTCATCAAATGGGCCAAGCAGCACAACATCCCCGTCGGCCCGGGGCGTGGATCGGGCGCGGGCTCGCTCGTCGCCTATGCGTTGACGATCACCGACGTCGATCCGCTGCGCTTCTCGCTGCTCTTCGAACGCTTCCTCAATCCGGAACGCGTCTCGATGCCGGACTTCGACATCGACTTCTGCCAGGACCGCCGCGAAGAGGTGATCCGCTACGTGCAGCAGAAATACGGCCGCGAGCAGGTGGCGCAGATCATCACCTTCGGGTCGCTGCAGGCGCGCGCGGCGCTGCGCGACGTCGGCCGCGTGCTCGAAATGCCCTATGGCCAGGTCGACAAGATCTGCAAGCTCGTGCCGAACAATCCGGCCAACCCGACGCCGCTCTACAAGGCGATCGAGGAGGAGCCGAAACTGCAGGAAGAGGCGGAGAAGGAACCGGTCGTCGCGCGCCTGCTCGACATTGCCCAGAAGATCGAGGGCCTCTACCGCCACGCGTCGACGCACGCCGCCGGTATCGTGATCGGCGACCGTCCGCTCTCGCAGCTCGTGCCGATGTACCGCGATCCGCGCTCCGACATGCCGGTCACCCAGTTCAACATGAAATGGGTCGAGCAGGCCGGCCTCGTCAAGTTCGACTTCCTCGGCCTGAAGACGCTGACGGTGCTGAAGACGGCGGTCGATTTCATCCGCAAGCGCGCAATCGAGGTGAAGCTCGAAAGCCTGCCGCTCGACGACCAGCTGACCTACGAGATGCTGTCGCGCGGTGAGACGGTCGGCGTGTTCCAGGTGGAAAGCGCGGGCATGCGCAAGGCGCTGATCGGCATGCGGCCCGACTGCATCGAAGACATCATCGCGCTGGTGGCGCTTTATCGCCCGGGCCCGATGGAGAACATCCCGGTCTACAACGCCCGCAAGCACGGCGAGGAGGAGATCGAATCGATCCACCCGATGATCGACCATCTCCTCAAGGAGACGCAGGGCGTTATCGTCTACCAGGAACAGGTGATGCAGATCGCCCAGGTCCTGTCTGGCTATTCGCTCGGCGAAGCCGATCTACTGCGCCGCGCCATGGGCAAGAAGATCAAGGAGGAAATGGACAAGCAGCGCGCCCGCTTCGTCGATGGCGCCGTCAAGAACGGCGTATCGAAGCCGCAGTCGGATCTCATCTTCGACCTGCTCGCCAAGTTCGCGAACTATGGCTTCAACAAGTCGCACGCCGCCGCCTATGCCATCGTCTCCTACCAGACGGCCTATCTCAAGGCGCATTACCCGGTCGAGTTCCTCGCCGCGTCGATGACCTACGATATGTCCAACACGGACAAGCTGAACGATTTCCGGCAGGATGCCGGCCGGCTCGGTATCGAGGTCATCCCGCCCTCGGTGCAGACCTCGTTCCCTCATTTCGAGACCGGGGAAAACCGCATCTACTATGCGCTTGCCGCCATCAAGGGCGTCGGCGGGGCCGCGGTGCAGCATATCGTCGATGTGCGCGGTACGGCGCCGTTCAAGAGTCTGGAAGATTTTTGCGTGCGCATCGACCCCAAGTTCGTCAACCGCCGGGTCTTCGAAAGCCTGATCGTCGCCGGCGCCTTCGATTGTTTCGGCCATGATCGCGCGGCGATGATCGCCGGCCTCGACAGGCTTCTCGGCGCCGCCCAGCGCGCGCAGGAGAACAAGACGAGCGGGCAGGGCGATATCTTCGGCATGGGCGCGGCGACGGGGCCGGAGGTCATCACGCTTCCGTCCTACACGCCCTGGCTCGCCTCGGAAAAACTGCACCGCGAATTCCAGGTGCTCGGCTTCTACCTGTCAGCCCACCCGCTCGACACCTATGCGCCGATCCTCTCCAAGATGCGCGTGCAGACCTTCGGTGACTTCGCCGCGGCGGTGAAGCGCGGCGCGACCGCCGGTCGCCTCGCCGGCACGGTGACCTCCAAGCAGGAGCGCAAGACGCGCACCGGCAACAAGATGGGCATCGTCGCCTTTTCCGATTCGTCCGGCCAGTTCGAGGCAGTGCTGTTCTCTGAAATGCTGAACCAGTACCGCGACTTGCTGGAGCCCGGCAAGTCGCTGGTCCTGACCGTGCAGGCGGAAGAGCGGCCGGAAGGCATCGGCCTGCGCATCCAGACGCTGCGGTCGCTGGAGGAAGAATCGCTGCAGACGCAGAAGGCGCTGCGTGTCTACGTGCGCGACAGCGGCCCGCTTCGCTCCATCGCCGCCCATCTCAACACGAAGGGCGACGGTCTCGTCTCCTTCATCGTGATCAAGGACAACGGCCAGCGGGAAATCGAGGTGGAGCTCAACGAACGCTTCCGCATTTCCTCGGAAATCGCCGCCGCCATGCGCTCCACGCCGGGCGTGCTGGACGTGGAACTGGTCTGAGGCACGGGAGACGGAGTGTCTTGGTCAACCTCGTCCTCTACAGCGATCAGACCGCGGGCGAGGGCGCGGAGATCGATGCCTGTCTCCTGGGCGTCCTTCGTGAGCGGCGCGGCGATGCCCGGATCGGTTACGTTGCGTCGGGCCCGGATCCGGAGCGTACGTTTTTTCAGGCGGGCAGGGCCTATTACGCGCGGCTCGGCCTTGATCTCTGCCTCTATCACGACCTGGACCTCACCCGGGATGCCATGGACGTCGCCCGGCTCTTCGCCTGCGATGCCATTCACCTTTCCGGCGGGCATACCGGCGATTTTCTGATGCGGCTGAAGCGCAGTGCGCTGCTCGCGCCCCTGCGGGACTGGGCACGAGGCGGCGGTGTCCTGATCGGGGTCAGCGCGGGCGCCATTCTCATGGCGCCGACGATCGCGACCGACGCGCTCTTCCTTGGAGAACGGCCGGAGGATGTGGAGGGCGAAGCCCTCGATCTGATGCCGTTGGAATTTTTCCCGCATCTCGATGACGACGCGGCCTATCTCCCCGCGCTCCTTCGTTACAGCAGGCACACGCGGCGCCCCATTCTTGCCTGCAATGATGGGGACGGGGCGGTCGTTCATGAGGGCAGGGTCGCCTGTTTCGGCAAGGCCATCTGGATCGCCGATGGCGCGGTCACCGAGGCCCGCGGCACCGTTTCCCTGGAGGAAATCGCAGCACGCAGCGCTTAGGCGGCGGCGTGGGATATTCTGCCGGTGATGTTCGTCGCCTGGCATGTCTCAAGACGGCAGCGGTGAAGAGGGGCCTTTCAGCCTGCGTGGCCGTCGATTTCCCGTTCGTGCGCTGCGATTTGCGCGAAGGAGACGGGGCCATGGGTGTCGCCCGGCGCCCGCCCCGCCAGGACGTAGCCCGAGCCTGCCTTTGTCAGCATCAGCATGTCGTCGGCAATCGAGATCCGGAAAATCGGGTGGGGAATGCCGTCGGCCATCGCAGCGGGCTGGATCGCGCAATGGGTTGCGGCGGGCCGGGCGCGGCGGAGCAGGAGGTCGGCCGCTGCGGCGACAGGTTCGTGTCTGACGAAGGCCGTGATGGTGTCGACGTCCGTCCGCTCCGCGATGCCGATCAGGGAGACGGCCGTCCATGTCACGTCCCGTCCGCCGAGCTGCAAGGCGTAGAGGCGGACACCGCCGCCGGCGCAGGCTGCGCCACGCAGTCCGAAGCTCGTCTGGACGAGCCGGACCTCTTCGCGGCGGCCGCCGATGTCGATCACCTCTGTGGTTCCCGGATCAATCAGGGTCTCGTCCGCCGCATCGGCCGCGAGCCCCAAAGCGAGGAGCAGAGGGTCGGAAAGAGATTGCCGGAAGGCTTCGATGCGGGCTTTCGACAGCCGGAGCGCACGCCTGGGATTGGAAAGGGCACCTTGTGCCCAGGCCGCCTCGAAACCGACAGGATCGAGAAAGCGGACGTCGGGCCATGCCTTGATCCAGGCAGCCGCCTGGTCCGTGGCCGGCCTGAGGCGTTCTGCCTCCTCGAAACGCTTGTCCAGCGCATCGAGCGCGCCGTCCCGGCCGCCGGAAAAGCCGGTCTGTGCATCCGCCTGGTCTGGGTTGGCGGCAATCCAGAGGCCGAGCTCACCCAGCAGTGCGGCATGGTCGGGCGCGCCCATGGCGGACAGCCCTGCCATGGCATTGGCAAGAATGGCCTGCCTTCGTGTCCCGCAATTGTGAACGAACTGGCTGTGTCCGCCGTTCAGCACCTGCGCGATGTAGAAATCGGCGTGGTAGAGCTGGATCAGCCGATGCGGCACCTCGTCGGCACGGTAAAGGCCTGCCGAAAAGAGGTGGTTGACGAAATCGACGACGGTCGCAACGAGCTCGGACGCGTTGCCGGGACTATCCTTGGCAAGCGCATGAGGGATCGGGACGACAAGGGCCGGCTGGGGTGGCGTCACGCGTTTTCCGAAGGTCATTCAGACACCTTTGAAGAGAAGAGGCAGCGAGGGGCGTCATGTCATGGACGGCGCCCGCGTCGAGACGTTCGCCGGCAGGCGGTATCGATGGCCTGCTGCAAGGCAGGCCACAGCTGCCTGTCAGTTCACGACGGTGATCGATGCCTTCTTCATTTTCTTCGATGTCTTGCCGCTCTGTACCGCTCCTGCATCGGCTTTCTGCACCTTGCGCGTCACGGTGATGAAGTCCGTGCCGTCGCCGGTTTCCGGGCCGAGCCCGGTGTCGGAGATGGAGAGGGAGGCGCCTTCGCCCATCAGGCCGGAAATGCGCAGGCGCATGTCCTCCGGAATATCGAGCCGGTCGAGGGTTTTTGCCAGCACCTCGGGGGCAGCGGCATCGGCTTCGGTGGTGATGCCGAGGCGCTTCATCGTCGCCTGCGAAAGCTGGTTGTCCATGCTGACGCCGTACCATTCCGCCTTGCCCTTGTCGGCATCGACCTCGCGGGCCAGCAGGAAATGCGTGCCAAGGGCGATTTCGGGGTTGCGGATGGTGATCGGCATTTCGAGGACAGGCTTGAATTTCTGCCGGACGAGGATCTGCCCATTCGGCGGCGCCCCCTTGCCGGCCTTGGCGTAGACGGCGGCGACAAACTCCGGAGAGATCATGCCGTCTTCCTTCAGCCCTTCCGCGAGCTGGAAGGCGCGGATGGCGGTAACGGTCTGCTTGCCGTGCAGGCCATCCGGCACGCCGGCGTCATAGCCGAGCGTCGTCAGCAGCGTCTGCAGATCCATCAGCATCTCGCGCTCGCCGCGGCGGGTGATCAGGATGCGGATCGGGTCCTGCTCTGTTCTCTGTACGATGGGCGTGATGACCTCCGGCTTCGGATCGGTCATCGCCACCTCGACGCTCTTCTCGCCGGCTTCGATGAGCGCGGGGCGAAGGCCGGCCTCGGAGAGCAGCGGCGTATCCGGAACGACGACGACAGGCTTGAACAGCGCGGCATGCACGATGCGCTGCGGCGTGATCTCGCGGTCGGTGACGAGGACATGACCGCCGCGGCGCGTCGTGCTGAACAGCAGTTTCGCAAAATCGTTCGGCAGGCGCACGCAGCCGTGCGAGGCGGGGTAGGAGGGCACGCTGTTGGAGGCGTGCAACGCGATGCCCGACCAGGTCAGCCGCTGCATGAAAGGCATCGGCGCGCTGTCATAGAGGTTCGAGAAATGTGTGCGCTTCTTTTCGAGGATCGAGAAGATGCCGGTCGGCGTGGAATGTCCCGCCTTGCCGGTGGAAACGCGCGATGTGGCGACCACCACGCCGCCGTCATAGACCTTCAACTCCTGCAGGTCCTTCGACACCATGATCTGGAGCGGACCTTCGAGCGTGCCGCCGAGCGCGGTGGCGCAGCTCAGCATCAGGCCCACTATGCTCATGCCGGTAACGAGGCGAAACTTCATGTGACCCATCCGTACGCAATACAAACCGGCAGGAAGCGTAGTGCATCCGATTTAAGGAAGGCTTGATGCACGCAGACGATCCCCCGATCTGTGCCATCCCGATGCAGTCAAGAACGCTGGCTTGCCGGGATTTATTCGGTGGGTCCGTCGATTTTTCCGGCGGTCTTGAATGTCAATTTTTCGTGAAACCGGCTGGGGCCGTTCTTGCCGAACGTGTAGCCGGTCTCCACGCTCGCCTTGCCGAACTTGTCGCGCAGGGTGTTCATCGCGGCCTCGGCGGCGGCGCGGCGGCTGGCGGCGGGATCGACGAGATCGGGCGGGTCGGCGCGGCCGGGATCGGCAAGATCGCTGACGCCGATGCCGATCAACCGGTACTTCGTGCCGTCCACCTCCTTGCGCAGAAGCTCGATACCGGTGCGAAAGATGCGGTCGGCGAGCATGGTGGGGTCTTCCAGCTTGCGGTTGCGCGTGCGGCCTTTGAAATCGGCCGTCTTCAGCTTCAGGACGACGGTGTGGCCGGCGATGCCCGACTTACGCAGGCGCGTGGCGACCTTCTCGCTGAGACGGCGCAGGTGCGCCACCAGCTCGTCATAGCTTGAAATGTCGTCGAAGAAGGTGGTTTCGGCCGATACGCTCTTGGCCGGATCGTTCGCATGCACCTCCCGGTCGTCCTGCCCGCGGGAGAGGTTGAAGAGCCGTTTGCCCATGACGCCGTAGCGGCGCATCAGGTCGGTTTCCTGCATGGTCTGCAGCTGGCCGACAGTGCGGATGCCGTCGCGCTCCAGCGTCTCGGCAAAGGCCTTGCCGACGCCCCAGATGAGGCGCACCGGCTTCTCGCGCAGGAAGTCGAGCGCCTCGGCTTCGCCGATGACGGAAAAACCACGCGGCTTGTTGAGGTCCGAAGCCACCTTGGCGAGGAACTTGCAGTAGGAAAGGCCGATCGAGATGGTGATGCCGACTTCGTTTTCGACGCGTTGGGCAAATCGGGCGAGCACACGGGCAGGTGGATCGTGGTGCAGGCGTTCGGTGCCCTTGAGCTCCAGAAAGGCCTCGTCGATGGAAAGCGGCTGAACGAGCGGCGTCAGGTCCTGCATCATCGCGCGCACCTGCCGGCCGACGGCGACGTATTTCTCCATGTTCGGACTGATGACGATGGCGTTGGGACAGGCCTCCAGCGCCTTGAACATCGGCATGGCCGAACGCACGCCGTGGATCCGTGCGACATAGCAGGCGGTGGAGACGACGCCGCGTTTGCCACCGCCGATAATGACCGGCTTGTCCGCAAGGTCCGGATTGTCGCGCTTCTCGATCGCCGCATAAAAGGCGTCGCAGTCGATATGGGCGAGCGTCAGACCATAGAGTTCGGCATGATAGACGAGGCGGGGGCTGCCGCACGCGCGACAACGGCGCAGGTTCACAGGCTGCCCGGCAAGGCAGTCGCGGCAGAAGCCCGGAAAACGCGATTCGGCTGTGCTCATCATGCGGAACAAATATTGAACATCGCGACATTACCGCTTAAATTCACGAGTCTCAAGCGCTGCGGGAGGTGAAGGCATGACGACGCACAGGCAAGCGCGTGGAGATCCCCGCTTATCGCCCGCTCAGAAATCGTCGCTGCCGTGCGGCCCGCTGAGGACGGCGTGGGCGTGCACCACCGCCTCCGGCGTGACACCTGTCGCGGTGCTGAAAGAAAGGAGCGTCGGTTCGTACTCCATCAGGAAAGCGACGAGGCCGGCGAGAAAGCCGGGATCGTCGATGGCATTGCGCACATCCGAAGGTGAGACGCCGGTGAGCGAGAGGAAACGCGAGAGCAGTTCGGGTTCTCCGGCCAGCCAGCCGAGGATGGCGACGGCGGTTGCCTCGGCATCGGCAACCGCGGGTGTATCTTTTTGGCTTTTCATCGTTTTTCCTCGGGAAATTTACCTTTTAATCAACCAAGTCGCGCTAACGTCGATGCGGACAAGCTGGGTGATTTCGGCTTTGCCGCAACTTATCGATCCACCGGAAGGTTGCAAGGCCGGCGAGAGGAACAGGGACGCACGATGCCCAAGCAGGTGATGATTGTCGAGGACAACGAGCTCAACATGAAGCTCTTCCGGGATCTCATCGAGGCGTCCGGCTATACGACCATCCAGACCCGGAATGGTATGGAAGCCCTTGATCTTGCCCGCAAACACCGCCCGGACCTGATCCTGATGGATATCCAGCTTCCCGAGGTCTCCGGCCTCGAAGTCACCAAGTGGCTGAAGGAAGACGACGAGTTGCATGTCATCCCGGTGATTGCCGTCACGGCCTTCGCGATGAAGGGCGACGAGGAGCGGATCCGCCAGGGCGGCTGCGAGGCCTATGTCTCCAAGCCGATCTCCGTTCCGAAGTTCATCGAAACCATCAAAACCTATCTCGGCGACGCATGAGTCGGAGGTCAGGGCCATGACAGCGCGCATTCTCGTCGTCGACGACATTCCGGCAAACGTAAAGCTGCTCGAGGCGCGGCTGCTCGCGGAGTATTTCGACGTGCTGACGGCCGAGAATGGCTATGATGCGCTTGCCATGTGCGAACGCACGCAGGTGGATCTCATCCTGCTCGACATCATGATGCCCGGCATCGATGGTTTCGAGGTCTGCGAACGGTTGAAGGCCAATCCGCGCACGGCCCATATCCCTGTTGTCATGGTGACGGCGCTCGACCAGCCCTCCGACCGCGTGCGCGGCCTCAAGGCCGGCGCCGACGATTTTCTCACCAAGCCGGTCAACGACCTGCAACTCATGTCACGGGTGAAGAGCCTCGTGCGGCTGAAGACGTTGACGGACGAGCTGCGCATGCGCGCGGCCACCGCCCGCGCCATTTCCCTGGAGGAGGGGCTGGACAGCAATCTCGGCGACGAGCCGGGCGATATCCTCCTCGTCGATGGCCGCGCCAGCTCCCAGGAGCGCATCACCCGCGCGCTGAAGCCGATCGCCGAGGTCACCTCGATGTCCGATCCGCAGGCTGCACTCTTCCAGGCGGCCGAAAGCAATTTCGAGCTGGTGATCGTCAACGCCAATTTCGAGGACTACGATCCGCTGCGCCTGTGCTCGCAGCTCCGCTCGCTGGAACGCACCCGCTTTCTGCCGATCCTGCTGATCGCGGAGCAGGGTGACGACGACATGGTGGTGCGCGCACTCGATCTCGGCGTCACGGACTATCTGATGCGGCCGATCGACCCGAACGAGCTGATCGCCCGCAGCCTCACCCAGATCCGCCGCAAGCGCTGCAACGACCGCCTGCGCGCCAGCGTGCGCCAGACGATCGAATTGGCCGTCACGGACGGCCTGACGGGTCTGCACAACCGTCGTTATCTCGACAGCCACATGAAGCTGCTGATCGACCGTGCGACGGCGCGGGGCCGGCCTCTGTCGGTCTGCATCACGGATATCGACCGCTTCAAGCTGGTCAACGACACCTATGGCCACGATGCCGGCGATGCGGTGCTGCGCGAATTCGCCAGCCGCGTGCGCTCGGCCGTGCGCGGCGCCGACCTTGCCTGCCGTTACGGCGGGGAGGAGTTCGTTCTGGTGATGCCGGATACCTCTGCCGACATGGCGGCAGGTGTCGCGGAGCGCCTCCGCACGATCGTCGAACGGGAACCGTTCCGCGTGCCCGGCACGGACGTCTTCCTGTCCATCACCGCTTCGCTCGGCCTTGCCAGTGCGCTGTCGGCCGGAGACAGTCCGGAAGCCCTGTTGAAGCGCGCCGATACCGCGCTTTATGAGGCGAAGCGCTCCGGCCGAAACCGGGTCGTGGCTGCCGCTGCGTGAGGCGGCCGATTCGCCGCGAGGTTGTCCACAGGCGAATTCATATTTCGGGCATTTGACTTGGAAATCCGCAGGTTGCACGGTTCGTGCCGGTTGCTGACCGTACGTGAACCGTGTCGCCCTTGGAATCCGGTCACGTGGTGAAAATTGGCTATAAGTCGTACTATTCGACTTTGGTGAAGCCTATCAATGGGTTGTGTCGTGTACCGCCTTCCCGTACGTCAACCGGGTATTTTGCCATGGTTGCATATTTCTCTCGCAATGGTTGAAATTGGCGTTGCCAACCATTGTTGCGATCCATGACGGAACCGCTGCTCAATGGCACACGTCTCCTCGGCGCGGTTAACTATGAGACAAGGCGCCGGCGGGGGAGCGTTAAGAATTCGTTGATTTTTTTTCTTTTTCGCGCGATGCTCAACTCATGCGCGGCAAACGAGGCCGCACAACCGGTTACCCCATGATGCTAGGTCCGCCGCATCTCCTGGGTCGTGGGGTCGGTCGGTCAGCTACGACAAATACGGAATCCTCGTGCCGTCGTCGTGTCTGGCCGACCCCCATTCAACGCCGCTCCCTCAGGGGAGCGGCGTTTTTGATTCGGGGCAAGCGACACGAAGGCTGCCGGCAAAAAGAAAAGGCGCCGGACGTTTCCGTCCAGCGCCTTTGCGAACCGAAGCGGCTCCCAAGATTACTTGATCTTGGTTTCCTTGAATTCGACGTGCTTCTTGACGACCGGGTCGTACTTCGTCTTGGTCATCTTGTCCGTCATCGTACGGCTGTTCTTCGTGGTCACGTAGAAGAAACCGGTGTCGGCCGTCGACAGCAGCTTGATCTTGATGGTGGTAGCCTTGGCCATGGTCGTCCTGCCTTTATCAAAAACGAAGCCGCGGACAGCCAGTCTGCTCTACGGCTTAAATCTGGGCGGAAACTACAAATCGCGCCCGAAAAGTCAACCCCGTTTCGGCCGGAAAACCATCCGGGCGAGAGAAAGTACGAGGTAAAACCCGAAGAAGCCGACGATCGCCCAGGCAAAACCGTCATTGCCGGAAACATCCATCGCCGCGCCGATGGCCTGCGGACCGACGACGGTGCCGACGGCATAACAGAAGATGAAGGCGGCATTGGCCGCCGCGAGGTCCGCGCCGACGAGGCGCGAGCCGAGGTGGCTGAGGCCGACCGTGTAGAGGCCGGCGACGCAGCCGCCCCACAGGAACAGCACGGTCGCCATCAGCACCCAGCTGTGCGAGATGAGGGGCAGGCAGAGCGCGCCGACGAGGCCGATGACCGCCATGATCGTCAGGAGGCGCCTGCGGTCCTTCATGCGGTCGGAAAGCATGCCGAGCGGGATCTGGAACGCCATGTTGCCGATACCCATCACGGTCAGCAGCAGGGCGGCCTGCGGCTCGCTGAAGCCGGCCCGCGTCGCGTAGATGGGGAAGAGCGAAAGGCCGCCGACCTCCACCGCGCCGAAGATGAAGACCGCCGCTGTCGCCGTCGGTACGAGAAGGATGTAGCGCATGAAATGCAGCTCGGGCTTCTCGTCGATATCAGGGCTTTCGCCGCGGGCGATGAAAATGGGAACGGCAGCCAGAAGGATGATGGCGGCACCCACCGCAAAGGGCAGCACGCCGTCGCTGCCCAGAAGCGAGAAGAGCAGGGGACCGGCGGCGAAGCCGAGCGACAGCACCGTGGCATAGATGCCCAGCACGAGACCGCGCCGGCGGGGCGGGGCCGCGGCGTTGATCCAGAATTCGGAGAGGATGAAGAGCGTGGTGATCGCGCCGTGGAAGACCAGGCGAAGCGGGAACCACAGCCAGAAATTCTGGATGTAGTAGAAGCCGAGGCCGCTGATCGCCGCCAGAATGATGGCGGCGATCATGATCGTCGAGGTGCCCCAGGCATGCGCAAGGCGCGTGGTGAAGGGGGCGGCAGCCATGGCGGCGACGCCGGCCATGGCAGAGTTGATGCCGATCATGGTGGAGGAAATGCCGCGCTTCTCCATGATGATGGAGAGCAGCGGAAGACCGAGGCCGATGGCGATGCCGACGGCGGAAATGGCGGCGACGGCTGCAAAGAGAGACCGCCAGTGGATGCTCTCCACCGGGCCCGAGGTGCCGGATTGCGGCTGCGTCATATGCGATCGATCCTCAAAGAAGGTCCCGAAGGAAGCGCCCGCGCTGGGTGTGATACAGAGGCACGGTTCTTCCGAAGGGCAGAGACTTGTCTTCCTGAAGGCTTTTTTGAAGCTCTTCAAGGATCAATACGGTTATGTCGGGCATCTCGATGCCGCCGCGGTCAAAAATATTCACCCAGCGCAGGTCTTCCAGCTCATGGCTCGCCGTTGCGCCGGCGGGGTCGATGCCCGCCTCGTCGGTAAAGAGCGCGAAGAAGCGCGTATCGAACCGCCGGACCATGCCGGCCGGCGTGATGGCGCGGGCAAGGAAACGCAGGTTGGAAAGGTCGGGGCGGAAGGGCAGGGCGTTTTGTGAGGCAGCCTCGATCGACGTGCCGACGGAAATACCGGCCTCTTCGTAGAGTTCCCGCAACGCGGCAACGCCCAGCGCTCGCAGGCGCGAATCGGAGCATCGGGTGCCGCTGCGCAGCGCCAGCCGTTCGCAGGCCAGCGGGTTCAATGGATGGGAGACGGGAACGAGGCGGTCCGTCGCATCGCGCCGGCCACCGGGAAAGACATAGACATCCGGCATGAAGACATGCTTGCTGCTGCGCCGGCCGACGAGCACCCGCATGCGCTCGCCCGACCGGTCGAGAAGCAGGATCGAGGCTGCATCGACGGGTCGGACGGGTGTCATGCCGTCCGGTCGCCGTAGGCGGACGCCGTGTCCACTTCCCTCTCTTCCGGCTTGTCGCCGAAGCCGTGCATCTTCAGCGCCCATTGCAGGCCGATGGCGCCGCCCTTGATGGGCTGCAGCAGAAGGAGCGACAGGATGAGCGTGATCGGGGTCCAGATGGCGAGGTGCTGCCAGGTGGTGAGCGGCCAGACGAGGTCCGTCGCCATGTAGCCGCCGACCACGATATGACCGACGATGGTGATGACGAGATAGGGCGGCAGGTCGTCGGCACGCTGGTGCGTGTAGTCCTCGCCGCAGGCGGCACAGTTTTCCACGGGCTTGACGAAGGACTTGAACAGGCGGCCTGAACCGCAGGCGGGGCAGCGGTTCAGCATGCCGCGCTTGATGGCACGGCCGAGCGGGCGCTCCACCGGCCGGGCGGCCGGGCTGTCGCCGAAATGCTGCGTGTTGCCGCTGGTTTCGTTCGCCTGCATGTCCTGTCCTTCCCGCCGGCACTTCGCGCCGGCCATTTCTCTTCGCGCCGGGGGCGGCGCGATACCGCTCAGCGTCTGCCGCGGGGCGGGCGCGTACCCGGCTGGTGCCGCGGCGCGCTCCCCTTGCGCCGGCCCGACTTGTGGAAGGAGCGCACCGCCGTCGGCATCTTGCGTCCCTCGCTGATCATGTCGAACCGGAGCGAACCGGCAAGCGGCACCGCTTCCGCGAGTTTGACGCGCACCTCGTCGCCGAGTCGATAGCCGAGCGCGGTTTTTTCGCCGGACAGGGCCTGATGCGCCTCGTCGTAGATGAAGTAGTCGCGTCCGAGCATAGATATAGGCACGAAACCATCGGCACCATATGCCGGCAGGGTGACAAAAAGTCCCGCCTTGGTGACGCCCGAAACACGCCCGTCGAACTCCTCGCCGATGCGCCCGGCCAGGTGATGGGCGATCAACCGGTCGACCGTGTCGCGCTCGGCCGCCATGGCGCGCCGCTCGAAGGTCGAGATCTCGGCCGCGATGTCGTCGAGCACCGCTTCCTCGTCCGGCGTGATGCCGCCCTCGCCAAGGCCGAGCGAGCCCACCAGCGCCCGGTGCACGATGAGGTCCGCATAGCGGCGGATCGGTGAGGTGAAATGGGCATATTTCATCAGGTTGAGGCCGAAGTGGCCGATGTTTTCGGGGCTGTAGATCGCCTGGCTCTGCGAGCGCAGCACCATCTCGCTCACCATCTGCTCGAACGGCTTGTCCTTGGCCTTCGCCAGGATGCCGTTGAAATGGTTGGAGCGCATGTTGCCGCCCTTCACCAGGGATATGTCGAGCGTCTGCAGGAACTCGCGCAGCACCTCCTGCTTGGCGAGCGAAGGCGCGTCGTGCACGCGGTAGATCAGGACCTGCTTCTTCTTTTCCAGCGTCTCTGCGGCCGCGACGTTGGCCTGGATCATCATCTCCTCGATGAGCTTGTGGGCATCGAGCCGCGGCGGCACGACGACGCGGTCGACCGTGCCGTCCTCCTTCAGGAGGATCTTGCGTTCGGGCATGTCGAGTTCGAGCGGCTGGCGGCGGTTCCGGCCGACCGTCATGATGCGGTAGGCTTCCCAGAGCGGCTTCAGGATCGTCTCGAGGATCGGGCCGGTCTTGTCGTCGGGTGCGCCGTCGATGGCGGCCTGCGCCTGCTGGTAGGAGAGCTTTGCCGCGCTCTTCATCATGATGCGGTGGAAGGTGTGGCCCGCCTTGCGGCCCTCATGCGAGAAGACCATGCGCACGGCGAGCGCCGGGCGGTCGACGCCTTCCTTCAGCGAGCAGAGGTCGTTGGAGATGCGCTCCGGCAGCATGGGCACGACGCGGTCCGGGAAATAGACCGAGTTACCGCGTTTCAGCGCCTCGCGGTCGAGCGCCGATTTCGGCCGCACATAGTAGCTCACATCGGCGATAGCGACGGTGACGATCACGCCGCCGGGATTGTCGGGCGACGGGTCGGGCTCTGCGAAGACAGCGTCGTCATGGTCCTTGGCGTCGGCCGGGTCGATGGTGATGAGCGGCAGGCTGCGCCAGTCCTCGCGGTGCGCCATGGTGGCGGGGCCGGCGGCCTCCGCCTCGCGGATGACGGCATCGGGGAAGATGTAGGGAATGCCATGCGCATGGATGGCGATCATGGAGATCGCCTTTTCCGAGGCGACGGAGCCGACCACGCCCTTGATCTGCGCGCGTGGCAGGCCGTAGCGGCCCATGCGCACGACGTCGATCTCGACGAGGTCGCCGTCCTTGGCGCCTGCCGTGAAGTCCGCGTCGACCTCCATCTCCTCGCCGCGCCGGTCGATCGGCATGATGCGTCCGCCGCCGCCTGCCATGGAGCGGAACACGCCCATGCCGGAATTCTTCTTCTTGTCGAGCACCTTGATGATGCGCGCCGTATAGGCCGGGCCGCCGCGCTCCTTCGCCGGGAAGATCTTGGCCAGCACCCGGTCGCCGAGCCCGGCAACGGGCGCCTTGTCCTTGCGCGCACCGCCCGACTGACGGATCAGGACGGCGGGCGCGACGCCGGCATCGTCGAGCCATTCCGCCGGGCGGCCGATCAGTTCGCCGTCGACGTCCCGCGTGGTGATGTCGAGCACGGTGACCGGAGGAAGTGCGCCGGGTCGCACCAGCGACTTGCGGCGCTTTTCTAGAAACCCGTCTTCCTCGAAGGATTTCAGCAGCGCCTTCAGCTCGACGCGCGCCTCGCCCTTCAGGCCGAAGGCCTTGGCGATCTCGCGCTTCGAGGCCTGTTCCGGGTGGTCGGCGATGAAGCGCAGCAGCACGTCGCGCGGCGGGATGGCACCATGGATGATCGGGGTATCGTCTGCCGGCGGCAGGTCATGGCCCGCGCGGCCCGGCCGCATGGATCGTCCTGCCCGGCCGCGTGGTTCTCTCGTCATGCCGTCAGGCCTTCTTTGCCTTGGTTGCGGTCTTGGCCTTGGGCGCTGCCTTCGGCTTTGCGGCCTTGGCATCGTCCGACTTCGCCGCCTTGGTGGTCTTCGTCGCCTTGGCCTTGCCCTTGGCGGGCGTCTTGCCGGCCTTGTCGGCGATCAATACGAGGGCCTCTTCCAGCGTCACGCTGTCGGCGGCCTTGCCCTTGGGCAGTGTGGCGTTGACCTTGCCCCAGTTCACGTAGGGGCCGTACTTGCCGTCCCGCACCGTGATGGGGCCGCCGTCCGGATGGTCGCCGAGCGTCTTCAGGGCCGCAGGCGTGCCGCGCGAGCGGCCACCGGGGCCCTTCGACTGCTTGTCGGCAATGACAGAAACAGCGCGGTTGAGGCCGATCGAGAACACGTCCTCGACACTTTCAAGGTTCGCATAGCCGCCGTCATGCAGCAGGAACGGGCCGTAGCGACCGATGCCGGCGGAAATCATCTTGCCGGTTTCCGGATGCTGGCCGATATCGCGCGGCAGCGAAAGCAGGGCGAGCGCCTTCTCGTGATCGATGCTCGCCGGCGTCCAGCCCTTGGGCAGGCTGGCACGCTTGGCTTCCTTGCCGTCACCGCGCTGCACATACGGCCCGAAGCGGCCGTTACGCAGCGTGATCTCTTCGCCCGTATGCGGATCCTTGCCGAGGCTCTGCGGCTCGTTGGAGGCGGCGGCCTCCGCATCCGAACCGTTGTCGGCGGAAAGCTGACGGGTGAAGTTGCATTCCGGATAGTTCGAGCAGCCGACGAAGGCGCCGAACTTGCCGAGCTTCAGCGAGAGCTTGCCAGTGCCACAGACCTGGCAGATCCGCGGATCGCTGCCGTCCTCGCGCTTGGGGAAGACGAGCGGGGCGAGCTCCTCGTTGAGGGCATCGAGCACGTTGGTGACGCGCAGTTCCTTCGTGTCCTCGATCTGCGCGAAGAAGTCCTTCCAGAAATCGCGGAGAACCTGCTTCCAGTCGAGTTCGCCGGCCGAGATCTTGTCGAGCTTTTCTTCAAGGCCGGCGGTGAAGTCGTATTCGACATAGCGGGTGAAGAAGCTCTCGAGGAAGGCCGTGACGAGGCGGCCCTTGGCCTCCGGGATCAGCTTGCGCTTGTCGATGATGATGTATTCGCGGTCGCGCAGCGTCGCAAGCGTTGCGGCATAGGTCGACGGACGACCGATGCCGAGCTCTTCCATCTTCTTGATGAGCGAGGCTTCCGAGTAGCGCGGCGGCGGCTCGGTGAAGTGCTGGCTGGCATTCACCTTCTGCTTGGCGACCGTCTCGTTGGCGTTGATCTCCGGCAGGCGGCCGTCGTCGTCACCGTCGTCCGACTGTTCGCCATCTTCCTTCTGGTCGGTATAGGCGGCGATGAAGCCGTCGAAGCGGATGACCGAGCCGGTGGCGCGCAGGCCTGCCTTGCGCCCGCCATTGTCCGCCTCGATCTCGACCGTCGTGCGCTCGATCTCGGCCGAGGCCATCTGGCTGGCGATGCCGCGCTTCCAGACGAGATCGTAGAGTTTCAGCTGGTCCGGATCGAGATAGCGCTTCACCTGGTCGGGCGTGCGGTCGAAGGAGGTCGGGCGGATCGCCTCGTGGGCCTCCTGGGCGTTCTTCGCCTTGGTGGAGTAGATGCGGGCCTTTTCCGGCACATAGCGTGCGCCGAACTGCTCGCCAACGGCCTTGCGGGCGGCGTCGATCGCCTCCGGCGCCATCTGCACGCCGTCGGTACGCATATAGGTGATGAGACCGACCGTCTCGCCGCCGATGTCGATGCCCTCATAGAGCTTCTGCGCCACCTGCATGGTGCGGGAGGCGGAGAAGCCGAGCTTGGAGGAGGCGGCCTGCTGCAGGGTGGAGGTGGTGAAGGGCGGCGAGGGATTGCGCTTGGTGGGCTTGGCCTCGACGCTTTCGACGCGGTAGGCCGCACCGTCGAGCAGCGCCTTGAGGCGGTTCGCCTCCTCGCCGTTGCCGATCGCCTTTGGCTGGAGACGCTTTCCTTCGGCCGAAACGAGGCGCGCCTCGAACTCGTCGCCGCGCGGCGTCTTCAGGAGGGCGGAGAGGTTCCAGTATTCCTCCGAGACGAAACGCTCGATTTCGGATTCCCGGTCGCAGACGAGGCGCAGCGCCACCGACTGGACGCGGCCGGCCGAGCGGGCGCCCGGCAGCTTGCGCCAGAGAACCGGCGAGAGGTTGAAGCCGACGAGATAATCGAGGGCACGGCGGGCGAGATAGGCATCGACCAGCGCGATGTCGATGTCGCGCGGGTTGCGCATGGCATCGAGCACGGCCGATTTGGTGATGGCGTTGAAGACGACGCGCTTGACCGGTTTGTCGCCGATGACACGCTTCTTCTTCAGGACGTCGAGTACGTGCCAGGAGATGGCTTCGCCTTCGCGATCCGGGTCGGTCGCGAGAATGAGGCCGTCGGAGGATTTCACCGCGTCTGCAATGTCCTTCATACGCTTGGCCGAGGCGCTGTCCACTTCCCAGGACATCTCGAAGTCCTCGTCCGGGCGCACGGAGCCGTCCTTGGCGGGCAGATCGCGCACGTGGCCAAAGGAGGCGAGCACCGTGTAGCCGGGGCCGAGATACTTGTTGATCGTCTTGGCCTTGGCAGGCGATTCCACAACTACAACATTCATCGTCATTTTTCTCTGAGTACGGGCGCCGCACCCTTGGACGCGCGGCGAAACGGGCGCCTTGCGCCGAAAAGTCGTGTCTCGACATGAACAGACAAAGCGTTCCGGTCAAGAGGTAGGGGTGAAATTAGTGGGATGCAACGCGATACAACTATTGCGAGATTAATCAGAGATTGCAATTATGAATAATCGTTGTATCTTTTCCTAGGTCTAGGAATTGCAACCTGACGGTGATTCCGAAATGTAGATGCAACGGAAGCGCTATGAACCCGAATCCAGCCAAGTCCGCCCTCCCGCCCCATACCGCAGAGGAGAACCTTGCCTACACCCGGCAGATGCTGGGCGAGCTGCGCACGGTCGTGAACACCGAGGGGGCGGACATGCTGGGCTATCTGATCGAGATGGCCTATGTGGAAGCGGGGGACATTCTGGCCGGTCTGCGGCCACTTTCAGTCCGGGGTCATCGAGACCCGGCCATCGGCATGTCGTTGAAGCCGGCCGGCAAGATCAAGCTCTAGAAGAACGAGATAGACGGTTGCCGCGGTGATGCCGGTATGGCGGATGAGCTCGTCGATTTCGGCCGGTATCTGGCTCAATGCATCGATGATGCGTTCCCGCTCGCCGTCGCCCGGCGGTAGACGCAGCGCGGGCAGCGTGTCCTCTGCGGGTTCGCCGGCGCCGGGGCGGGGAGTGAAAAGGTCGGGCTCGGACAGCGGGCGCAGGCTTTCCAGCACATCCTCCGGCGTCGTGGTGATCGTCGCCCCATCCTTCAGGAGGCCGTTCGTGCCCTCGCAGCGCGGATCGAGCGGGGAGCCCGGCACGGCGAAGACCAGCCGGCCGAAATCCGCCGCGTTGCGCGCGGTGATCAGCGAGCCGGAGCGCACTGCCGCCTCCACCACCACCAAGCCGAGTGACATGCCGGCGATCAGCCGGTTGCGGCGCGGAAAATCCCGCGCCCGCGGCTCCCAGCCGAAGGGCATTTCGCTGATGGCAAGGCCGTGCCCCTCGGTGAGTTCGGCAAGAAGGCCGATATTTTCCGGCGGATAGGGCTTGTCGAGACCGCCTGCCATGGCCGCGACGGTGCCGGTGTCGAGGCTGGCGCGATGGGCGGCCGTATCGATGCCGCGGGCAAGGCCCGAAACGATCGTGTAACCCGCCCTCCCGATCTCGCGTGCCAGCAGGCCGGCGAACTTGGTACCCGAGAGAGACGCGTTCCGCGCGCCGACGATGCCGACGGCCGGTGCCGCCGCGACAGCCCGGTTGCCCTTGACGGCGAGCAGCGGCGGCGCGCCGTCGATCTGGCGCAGGAGAAAGGGATAGTCGGGTTCGCCGATGCCGACAAAGGCGGCGCCGTGCCGGTCGGCAATGGCGAGTTCGCGCTCGGCCTCCGCCTGGCTGGCGACGCGGATGGCGCGCGAAGCGCCGCCACGGCGCGAGAGTTCCGGCACCATCTCCAGCGCCGTTTCCGCGCTGCCGAAGTGATTGATGAGCTCGCGAAAGGTGACCGGCCCGACATTGTCGCTGCGGATGAGGCGCAGCCAGGCGATCCTCTGTCGTTCCGTCAGCGCAATTCCTCGTGTCGTTGCGCTGTGGTCGTCCATCGCTATCCCTTGCTGCCGATTTTGCTTTCCGTGCCGTTCAGGAGACGACTGATGTTGGCACTGTGTTTCCACCAGGTGATGAGCGTCAGCAGCAGGAAGAGGACCGCCACCTTCTCGTGACCGAGGAACCACAATACAACCGGAGATACGGCAGTTGCAACCAGGGCCGAGAGTGACGAATAGCGCGTCAGATAGGCAAGGCCGATCCAGACGACGGCAAAGACCGCGAGCATGACGGGCACGAGGCCGAGCAGCAGCCCGACATAGGTCGCGACCCCCTTGCCGCCCTTGAAGCCGAGCCAGACGGGAAAGAGATGGCCGAGAAAGGCGGCAAAGCCTGCCGCAAGGCCGGCATCGAGCCCCCAGCGCGACGCGATGGCGGTGGCAGCGGTGCCTTTGAGGGCATCGAGCAGCAGGGTGGCCGCGGCAAGCTTCTTGTTGCCTGTGCGCAGGACGTTCGTCGCGCCGATATTGCCGGAGCCGATCTGGCGCACGTC
This sequence comes from Shinella sp. HY16, assembly GCF_028534175.1. Lineage (NCBI taxonomy): Bacteria > Pseudomonadati > Pseudomonadota > Alphaproteobacteria > Hyphomicrobiales > Rhizobiaceae > Shinella > Shinella sp. HY16. The sequence goes on from NZ_JAHYXL010000001.1 coordinate 1,335,565, forward strand.
GCCGAGACCGGCCATGCGGGTGAGGATCAGGCCGAAGGGAATGGAACCGAGAAGGTAGCCGAAGGCGAGGGCGGCGAGCGTCGGCAAGGCGCCGAGCTGCCAGGTGAAGATGTCGGACACGTCAGTTCCCCCGTTCCGTTATTCTGCATCCATGGTGGTGGATCCTCTGGCTTGGCCTGAGCGTCCACCCATGGGCTCGCTGGACCGACGTCCCTTTCAGTCCAGCGAATAGACCCGTTTTCCGGCAACATAGGTGCTAATCGCGCGTCCCGTAAAGCGGGCATCTTCGAAGGGCGTATTCTTCGAGCGCGAGACGAAGCGGTCCTTGGTGGCAAGCCACGGCTCGTCGGGGTCGATCAGCACGATGTCGGCGCGTGCACCGGGCGCAAGCGTGCCGGCGTCGAGGCCGAAGATCTGCGCCGGGCGCGTCGAGAGCGCATCGAGGAGCCGCATCAGCGGAACCTCGCCGCTGTGGTGCAACCGGAGCGCTGCCGCCAGCATGGTCTCGAGGCCGATCGCGCCGTCGGCGGCATCCGCGAAGGGCAGGCGCTTGGTGTCGACGTCCTGCGGATCGTGCGAGGAGACGATGATGTCGATCTCGCCGCGGGCGAGCGCATCGACCATGGCCTTGCGGTCGTCCTCCCCGCGCAGCGGCGGGGAGAGCTTGAAGAAGGTGCGGTATTCGCCGATGTCGTTCTCGTTCAGCGTCAGGTGGTTGATCGAGGCGCCACAGGTGACGTTTGCACCGCGTTCCCTGGCGGTCTTCACGGCCTCGGCCGATTCCGGCACGGAGATCTGTGCGGCATGGTACTTGCCACGCGTCAGGCCGGCGATGCGCAGGTCCCGTTCGAGCGGGATCAGTTCGGCCTCGCGCGGGCTACCGGAAAGGCCGAGCCAGCTGGCGAGCAGCCCCTCGTTCATCACGCCGCCGGCACCGAGATGTTTGTCGCGGGTTTCGAGCGCGATGACGCTGCCGAATTCGCGGGCATAGGTCATCGCCCGGCGCAGCACCTGCGCATTGTGCAGCGGGTTGCGGCCATTGGTGAAGGCGACGGCGCCGGCATCCTTCAGGAGGCCGAACTCGGTCATCTCTTCGCCTGCAAGGCCCTTGGTGAGGGCTGCGGCCGGATGGATATTGACGATCGCCTTGTCGCGGGCGTTCTTCAGCACGAATTCGACAAGCGCGATGTCGTCGATGACGGGATCGGTGTCCGGCATGGTGATGAAGGTGGTGACGCCACCGGCCGCCGCGGCGCGCGAGGCCGATTCGATCGTCTCGCGGTGCTCGGCGCCGGGCTCACCGACGAAGACGCGGGCATCGACAAGGCCGGGAGCGGCGATGAGGCCGCGGCCATCGACGATTTCGGCGCCCTCGGGCGCGCCCTGGTTCTGCGCGCCGCTGCCGATGGCGGCGATCTTGCCGTTCTCGATGACGATGGAGCCCATTTCATCGAGGTTGCGGGAGGGGTCGAGGATGCGGAGGTTCTTCAGGACGGTGGTGCGGGTCATGCGCGAACACCCTGGTTCTGCGAAACAAGAAGCGTTTCCATCACGGCCATGCGGACGGCAACGCCCATCTCGACCTGCTGCTCGATGACGCTCTGCGGCCCGTCGGCGATCTCGGAGGCGATCTCCACGCCGCGGTTCATCGGTCCGGGATGCATGACGAGCGCATCCTCCTTCGCTGCCTTCAGCTTTTCTGCATCGAGCCCGTAATAGTGGAAATATTCGCGCACCGACGGCACGAAGGCGCCGGACATGCGTTCGCGCTGCAGGCGCAGCATCATCACGACATCGGCATCCTTCAGGCCTTCGGCCATCGAATGGTAGACCTCAGCGCCCATGTCGGCGATGCCCGACGGCAGCAGCGTTGCGGGCGCCACGACGCGCACGCGGGCACCCATGGCGTTGAGCAGCAGGATGTTCGAGCGGGCGACGCGCGAATGCAGTACGTCTCCGCAGATGGCGACGATGATGCGCGAGAGCTTGCCCTTGGCGCGGCGGATGGTCAGCGCGTCGAGCAGGGCCTGCGTCGGATGCTCGTGCTGACCGTCGCCGGCATTGACCACCGAACAGGAGACTTTTTGTGCGAGAAGCGCGGCGGCGCCGGCGGAGGAATGGCGCACGACCAGCACGTCCGGGTGCATGGCGTTCAGCGTCATCGCCGTGTCGATCAGCGTTTCGCCCTTCTTCACCGAGGAATTGCCGACTGACATGTTCATCACGTCGGCGCCAAGGCGTTTGCCGGCAAGCTCGAAGGAGGATTGCGTGCGGGTGGAGGCTTCGAAGAACAGGTTGATCTGTGTCAGGCCCCGGAGGGTCGACGTTTTCTTCTCCCTTTGCCGGGAGATTTTCACCGCCTCGTCGGCGCGGTCGAGCAGGTGTGTGATCTCCTGCTCGGTCAAACCCTTGATGCCGAGAAGGTGGCGATGCGGAAAGAAGTCCATGAAACTCCGCCTCAACTGTCGTGGATACGCGGGGTCTATAGAGTGTCGGTTCCCCCGCGGCAAGGCGAAGCGGCGGCAAGGCCGCGCATTCCCACGCTTTTGTGAAGCCGAGCGCGCCGGCAACCGCACGGCCCCGTTTCGCCCCGCCGCGACTTGGGCTAGAACCCGCTCATGACTCGCGACAAGACGACCGAACAGAAACTCGCCGATCTCAACCAGCCGCCGCTCTGGTCGGGCATCAATGCCTATCGCTCCGACCCGCTGCTGGTCGATGCAACCGACGCCATGCCCAAGGGGCTGCGCGACGAGTTCGACGCGATCGGCCGCTACGTGACCTCGCCGGAAGCGCAGGAGCTCGCCCGCATGGCGAACGAGGGCGTGCCGCAGCTGCGCACCCACGGCCCGCGTGGCGAGCGCCTCGACGTCGTCGATTATCATCCCGCTTGGCACGCGTTGATGCGCCGCTCCATGGCGAGCGGCCTGCATTCCTCGCTCTGGGAGAATGTGCCGGAGGAGAAGGGCAGGGCGCACAAGGCGCGTGCCGTGCGCTTCTACCTGACCGCTCAGCTCGAATGTGGCCATCTCTGCCCGCTGACCATGACGAGCGCCTCGGTCGCGGCCCTGTCCGTCTCGCCGCAGGTGCAGCGCGAATGGGGCCGGAAGATCCTGTCGCGCAAATATGACAGCACGAACAAGCCCGCCATGCAGAAGAGTGCCGTCACCATCGGCATGGGCATGACGGAAAAGCAGGGCGGCACGGATGTGCGCGCCAACACCTCCACCGCCGAGCGTGTCGGCGAGGGCATCTACCGGCTCTCCGGCCACAAATGGTTCATGTCGGCACCAATGAGCGACGGGTTCGTCATGCTCGCCCAGACCCGCGAGGGCGTCGGCTGTTTCCTCGTGCCGCGCCTGCTGGAGGACGGCTCCAGCAACGGCCTGCGCTTCCAGCGCCTGAAGGACAAGATCGGCAACCGCTCCAACGCCTCCTCGGAGGTCGAGTTCTCCGAAACGTTCGGCTTCCTGCTTGGCACGCCCGATGCCGGCATCCGCACCATCCTCGACATGGTGACCCTGACGCGGCTTGACTGTGCGCTGGCCTCGTCCGGCATCATGCGCGCCTCGCTCGCCGAAGCGGTGCACCATACGCGCGGCCGCAGCGTCTTCGGCAAGCCGCTGGTCGCCCAGCCGATCATGACGCGCGTGCTCGCCGACATGGCGCTCGACGTTGCGGGCGCGACCGCGCTCTCCCTGCGCCTGGCGGAGGCCTTCGACAAGGCGCGCGACAGCGCCGAGGACGCTGCCTACGCCCGTATCATGACGCCCGTGACGAAATACTGGTGCTGCAAGATCGCGCCCGCCCTGATCTACGAGGCGATGGAGTGCATCGGCGGCAGCGGCTATGTCGAGGAGCGGCCGATCGCGCGGCATTATCGCGAGGCGCCCGTCAATGCGATCTGGGAAGGCTCGGGCAACGTCATGGCGCTCGATCTGATGCGCGTCACCAGCCGGGGCAGGGACCTGTTCGAGATGCTGTTTGCCGGGCTTGCCCGCGATCTCGGTCCGGCTGGCAAGAAGACGGTCGACGTGCTGCGTGCGGCGCTCTCGCTATGCGAGCGCGACGAGGGAGCGGCCCGCATGCTCGTGGAGCAGCTGGCGCTCGCCGCTGCCGCGGCCGAACTCTACCGCGCCGGTGCCGGGCGCATCGCCGATGCCTTCCTCGAAACGCGCCTCGCCTCGGGCTGGCGCTCGACCTACGGCATGCTCGATTCGCGCTTCGATTCGGCCTACATCGTCGACCTGCTCTATCCGCCGGCAAGATAGGCGGTTGCCGCCAATACGACCGGGATCGTGAAGAACGAGGCGATCGTCTGCAGCGTGGCGACGGCGGCATAGAGCGGCGCGTCGCCGCCCATCTGCTTGGCCAGCACGTAACCGTTCATCGCTGTCGGCACGCTCGCCCCCATGGCGATCGTCAGGAGCGGCTCGCCGCGCATGCCGAGCGCATAGGCCGCCGCCGTCATGACCAGCGGCATGAACAGGAGCTTCAGGGCGACCGGCAGCAGCGCCAGCGGCCGGGGCTTCAGCGCATCGGCCAGCTTCAGCCCGGCGCCGACCATGATGAGGCCAAGGCTGAGCGAGGTGTCCGCGACGAGTTCCGTCGCCTGCATCAGCGGCGCGTAGATCGGGATTTCCAGAAGGTTGACGGCGACACCGAGCACCGAGCCGATGATCATCGGGTTGGTGACGATTTTCTGGGCGAAGGTCTTCAGGCTGCGCGTGCCGCCGCCGAACCAGACGAGAACGGCGATATTGTAGAAATTCAGGGGAATGATGATCAGCGTCGCCACGAGGGCGACGAGGGCAAGGCTGCCCGGGCCGTAAAGTTTTTCACCGATGGCGAGTGCGATGAAGGCGTTCCAGCGTGTCGAGGTCTGGAAAACCGAAGTAAACGACGCGCCTGAAACCTGCGCGGCGCGAAAAAGCGGCCAGGAGAGCGCCAGAATCGCTGCGATGAGCGTCACCGAGCCGATGGAGCCGAGCGCCACGCTGCCGGCGGCGATGCCCGAGAATTCCGCCTTGGCGAGCGTCGTGAAGAGCAGGCAGGGAAACAGCACGAAGAAGCCGAGCTGCTCGAGCCCGTTCCACATGTCGCGGTCGATCAGCCGCCAACGCTTGAGGAAAACCCCGAGCACAACGAGCAGGAAGACGGGGAGAATGCTTTCGAAGATGGCGAGCATGGGAACCAGGCGGGCGAGGAATGGTGGCTGCTCATTCCACGCCTTGCGCAGGCTTGCAAGCCTGCGCTGCCGTGCGGCCCGTGTGGAAATTAACCTTAATGGAGGGTTTACGTTGCGCGCACAGGGTTAACGGGCGAAGGTTCCGTTTACCTGGTGTTAACCATGCGAGCGAGTGCAGCCTATGGCCAGAACGGCCCGGATTTCGGTCATGACGACCCTGTTTTGTTTTGCGGCGGTGGATATCGTCGTCCCGCTCCTCGTCATCGCCACGGGCGTGGCGGTCAGCGAGATCGTCTTTGCAACCGGCGATCTTTTCGCGCCGAAGAGGAGGGTGGCATGAAGTGGTTCCTGATCCTCTGGGCCGGCCCGATCGCGCTGCTCGGCAGCTGGTACGGGCTTTCCTACTACGACATGAGCTTCGGCATCTTCATGCTGACGCGCGATGCGCATGACCTGGTGTTCCAGATCTACGGCCATATCCTCGGCATTCCGCCGGAAGACCTGCCGCCACTGGTGCTGCGCGCCATCGTCGTGGACAGCTTCCTGGTGCTGGGCCTCATCGCCTTCCGGCGCCGCAAGAGGATTTTTGCCTGGTGGCAGGCGCGCCGTCAGTCGGCGTCCGCCGCCCTTGCCAGGGACGAAAGCCTGTCGAGCGCCCCCTGAAGAATGAAGGAGGCGGCCGCCGAATCGATGCGTTCGGCGCGCTTCTTGCGCGACACGTCCATCTCGATCAGCGTGCGCTCCGCCGCCACCGTCGATAGCCGTTCGTCCCAGAAGACGAAGGGGATGTCCGTCTTGTCGGCCATGGAGCGCACGAAGGCGCGCGTCGCCTGGACGCGCGGCCCGGCACTGCCGTCCATGTTCATGGGCAGGCCGATGACGAAGGCGACGACCTTCTCCTTCGCCGCGAAGGCGAGCAGCAGCTCGGCATCCTGGGTGAACTTCACACGCTTCAGCACCGGCCGCGGCGTCGCCAGCCGACGGCCGAGATCGGACACCGAAAGTCCGATGGTCTTGGTGCCGAGGTCGAGGCCGGCGATCGGCTGGCCGGGGGCGAGGGTTTCGGCCAGGTCTTCCAGTGTCAGCGTTGCCATGGGGTAACCTCTCAGCGCTTGCGCACGAATTCCGTGCGCAGGACCAGACCCTTGATCGTCTCGTGCCGGCAGTCGATCTCGTCCGGATTGTCGGTGAGGCGGATGGACCGGATTACCGTACCCTGCTTCAGGGTCTGGCCGGCACCCTTCACCTTCAGGTCCTTGATGAGCACGACCGAATCGCCATCCGCAAGCACGGTGCCGCTGGCGTCCCGCACCTGGCTCTGGGCGGCCTTTTCCGCGGCGATTTCCGATGCCGGCCGCCATTCGCCGGTTGCTTCGTCATAGATATAGTCGTCGTCGCTCATGACGGCTCCTTGCATGTTGCTCCATCTCGAAAGCCACGCTTATAACGATCCGGCGATGGATGGAAACGGCCTTCGCCGGTTCTATATTGCGCCAAGGACCCCAACGGGAGAACAAGCATGAAAATCACCTGGCTCGGCCACTCCGCCTTCCGGATCGAAACGGCGAAAGCCAGAATCCTGATCGACCCGTTCTTCACCGGCAATCCCGCGTTCGACGAGGCCACCCGCAAGGACGCGGTGGCGGGCCTCACCCATATCCTGCTGACCCACGGCCACGGCGACCATGTCGGCGATACGATCCAGATCGCGAAGGAGACCGGCGCGACCGTGCTCGCCAACGCGGACCTTGCCGCCTGGCTCGGCGCCAAGGGCGTGGAGAAGGTCGATATGGGCAACACCGGCGGCACCGTGCATTTCGACGGTTTCTCCACCACCTTTGTCAATGCGCTGCATTCCTCCGCGCAGATCACCGAGGACGGTGTCTCCCATTCGCTCGGCAACGCCAATGGCCTTGTGCTGCATTTCGAAGACGAGCCGGCGCTCTATCACATGGGCGATACCGACATCTTCTCCGACATGGCGCTGATCCACGAGTTGCACCAGCCGGAAATCGGCCTTGTGCCGATCGGCGACCGCTTCACCATGGGCGGCGCCGTCGCTGCGCTCGCCTGCCAGCGCTTCTTCAATTTCGATACGGTCATCCCCTGCCACTACGGTTCCTTCGGCATCATCGCGCCGACGGCCGATCTTTTCGTGCAGGCGATGGACGGTGCTTCGGCCAAGATCGAGGTGCCGGGCGCCGGCGGTGTCGTCTCGCGCTGAGCGGCCGGAAAACGGGCGAGGGGGCGTGGAAGGGACCATTCCCCCGTTGCGCCCCTTGGGCTTGGTCAGTATAGCGGGTAGAAATTTCTGAGCGGAGACCACCCATGTCCGTAGATCTAGCCACCGTGAAGCGCGTCGCGCGTCTTGCCCGCATCGCCGTCAGCGAGGAAGAGGCAAACCGCATGACCGGCGAGCTGAACGGCATCCTCGGCTTTGTCGAGCAATTGTCCGAAGTCAATGTCGACGGCGTCGAGCCGATGACCTCCGTCACGCCGATGGAGATGAAGAAGCGCGAGGATGTCGTCAATGACGGCAACAAGGCGGATGCCATCGTTGCCAATGCGCCGGCCACCGACCGTAATTTCTTCCAGGTTCCGAAGGTGGTGGAGTAATCCTTGGCCGTCACCCTCGCCATCGAGAGCCCGCTTAGCGATGAGGTTCGCGCGCTGGTCGCCGAACTGAACATCGTGCTGCTCGCGCTCTCGCCGCCGGAGGCCTGCTACCACCTGACCGTCGAGCAGATGGCCGAGCCGGCCGTGACGGTCTGGATCGCCCGTGACGAGGGAACCGTCGTCGGCTGCGGTGCGCTGAAGCGCCATTCCGCGGCGGTGGGCGAGGTGAAGCGCATGTTCACCCGGCCGGACTGGCAGGGGCAGGGCATCGGCCGGCGCATCCTTGGCGAGATCCAGGCTGCCGCCGAACGGGAGAAGCTGGAAACGCTCGTGCTCGAAACAGGCGACCAGCACCCGGCTGCCTGGGCGATCTACGAGAAGGCCGGGTTCACCCGCTGCGGCCCCGTGCTCGACTATCCGGATTCACCCTATTCCATATTCTATCAAAAGCAGCTTCGTGCTGCCTGACCCGAAGTGACCGCACCCATGACCGATCTGACCCGCCTGACCATTGCCGAAGCCCGCGAAAAGCTCGGCGCCAAGGAGATCACCGCCGTCGAGCTGACGGACGCCTATCTCGGCGCGATCGAGGCGGCGAACCCTGTCATCAACGCCTATGTCGCCGTGACGCCGGAAAAGGCGCGCGATATGGCGAAGGCCTCCGATGGCCGCATCGCCGCCGGCAAGGCAGGTGCGCTTGAGGGCATCCCGCTCGGCATCAAGGACCTGTTTGCGACCGAGGGCGTGCATACCCAGGCCTGCAGCCACATCCTCGACGGCTTCAGGCCGGAATACGAATCGACGGTCACCGGGAACCTGTGGGCCGATGGCGCCGTCATGCTCGGCAAGCTGAACATGGACGAGTTCGCGATGGGCTCCTCCAACGAGAGTTCCTATTACGGCGTGGTCAAGAACCCGTGGCGCGCGAACGGATCCAACGCCGATCTCGTCCCGGGCGGTTCGTCCGGTGGTTCGGCCGCGGCCGTCGCCGCGTTCCTGTGCGCCGGTGCGACGGCGACGGACACCGGCGGCTCGATCCGTCAGCCCGCCGCCTTCACCGGCACCGTCGGCATCAAGCCGACCTATGGCCGCTGCTCGCGCTGGGGCATCGTCGCCTTCGCCTCCTCGCTCGACCAGGCCGGCCCGATCACCCGCGACGTGCGCGATGCGGCGATCCTCTTGAAGTCCATGGCAAGCGTCGACGCCAAGGATACCACCTCCGTCGATCTGCCGGTGCCGGACTACGAAGCCGCGCTCGGCCAGTCGCTGAAGGGCATGCGTATCGGCATCCCGCGCGAATACCGTGTCGAGGGCATGCCGGAGGAGATCGAGGCGCTCTGGCAGCAGGGCATCGCCTGGCTGAAGGAGGCCGGTGCCGAGATCGTCGACATTTCCCTGCCGCACACCAAGTACGCGCTGCCGGCCTATTACATCGTCGCGCCCGCCGAAGCCTCGTCGAACCTCGCCCGCTACGACGGTGTGCGCTACGGCCTGCGCGTCGACGGCAAGGACATCGTCGACATGTACGAGAAGACGCGCGCTGCCGGTTTCGGCCAGGAGGTCAAGCGCCGCATCATGATCGGCACCTACGTGCTGTCGGCCGGGTACTACGACGCCTACTACCTCCAGGCGCAGAAGGTTCGCACGCTGATCAAGCGCGACTTTGAGCTCGCCTTCAACGCCGGTGTTGACGCGATCCTGACCCCGGCGACGCCGTCCTCCGCCTTTGGCATCGCCGACGAGGATCTCGCATCCGACCCGGTCAAGATGTACCTGCAGGACATTTTTACCGTCACGGTGAACATGGCCGGCCTGCCGGGCCTTTCCGTGCCCGCCGGTCTCGACCACAAGGGCCTGCCCCTCAGCCTCCAGCTCATTGGCAAGCCCTTCGAGGAGGATGTCCTCTTCAAGACGGCGCATGTCATCGAAAAGGCCGCCGGCCGCTTCACGCCGGCCAGGTGGTGGTAAGGGGCCTTCAGCCCCTTCTGCCTGCACTGCGGGCGTACGGTTTCAATCGCCAGATCGTGTCGTAACGGCAACATCTGCCGTTACGACAGGCGTGTCCGCGTCTTTTTTGCTTGATCCCTTCCGAAGTCGAGAATAAACGCGCCGTCCCGGTCGTTCAGCCGGTGCGGATGTCAACGGATGGAGTTTTCCGCTCCTCCCGCGCGAGGCGGCCCTGCCGTCGCCGTGTACGGATGCCGCACCGAGAAGACTGGTATTGCGGACCTAGCTCAGCGGTAGAGCACCGGATGTTCCTCCGGAGGTCGCGGGTTCGATTCCCGTTGTCTGCTCCATTGGATAGCTCAGTGGTAGAGCATCAGATTGTTACTCTGACTGTGGAAGGTTCGAATCCTTCTCCAAAGCGCTGACTCAAAATCAGCGACAGCCTTCCAAGCTGTCTTACCTCCGGTCCGGGGACCGGACTGCGGACGGTAGACCGCAAGTGGGCCGAAAGGCGCGTTTGTGGTAAACCCGACGCCGGACATTCGCGGTCCGGTTCGCGGTGACGGTCAAGCCGCCTTCCGGCCGGCAAGGATGCCGCGGCATCCTTGCCCGCTTGAAGGCCGCGCGGCCCTCTCCCGAAAACCCGCCGCCGATGGCCGTCAGCCGGTTCCCGGATCATGCCTGTTAAAACATACCCCGCCCGCAGGTTCCCCGGGCGAAAAGGGGCTCACCGGGAACTGGCAAGGGAAACGGAACCGTGTTTGTGGTCCGCACCATCCCGCCGCCGATGCCAACAGAAACCAACGACGAAAGGACGATCGGTTCATGACGTAGCGTATGACCGAAGGAGCAGAACGATGACGATATTTCTCGATACGATCCTGGGGCGCACACGCGTCCTCGTGAAGGCAAACGAACGGGTGCTCGCCCTCTACAGGGGAGAAGTCCTCGGCATATTCGGCGCCGGTGAACACAGCCTGCCGAACCGCCGTGGCATGCTGGAGCTGGAACGTCACGACGTGAACCGGCCGACCTTCGTCTCGGCCTACGAGAAGCCGTTGTTCGATGGGCTCCCGGCGGTCGCGCAGCGCGAGCTGACGGTCTTTCGTACGAATGCCCGCGAGGTGGCTGTCGTCGAACGTGACGGTGAGCTTCACGCCGTTCTTGCACCGAACCAGAAGCTTGTGGTCTGGAACGCGGCAGGTCCGTGGACGGAGACGCGTGTCGACCTGGCCGGCGGGCTCGATGTCGATCCTGAGCTGATGCGCCGGTTGACGCGGGCGCGTCGCCTGGAACTCGTCACGGCCTTCCTGGTCAATGACGGGCAGGTCGGCCTGCTTGTCATCGACGGGACGCATCAGCGCATGCTGGAGCCGGGCGTCCACGCCTTCTGGAACGTCGGCCGGACGATCCAGGTGCGCGTGGTCGATCTCAAGCGCCAGTCGCTCGACGTCACCGGTCAGGAGCTGCTCACCCGCGACAAGGTCACGATCCGGGTGAACATCGCTGCCGAATACCGCGTCGTCGAACCGCTGAAGGCCGTCTCGGAGGTCAAGGATTTTGCGGATGCCCTCTACCGGGCGCTGCAGTTCGCCTTCCGCCAGACGCTCGGCACGCTGACGCTCGACCAGATCCTCGAACGCAAGGTGACGGTCCATGCGGAAGCGGCCGAGAAGGTTCGCACCGACATGGCGGCGATCGGGGTCGAGGTCTCGGCCATCGAGCTCAAGGACGTGATCCTGCCGGGCGAGATGCGCGACATCCTCAACCAGGTTGTCGCCGCTGAAAAGCAGGCCGAGGCCAATGTCATTCGCCGCCGCGAGGAGACGAACGCCACCCGTTCGCTCCTCAACACGGCGAAGGTGATGGCGGAGAACCCGGTCATGCTGCGGCTGAAGGAGCTGGAAGCGCTGGAGGCCATCGCCGGCAAGGTCGAGCGCCTGACGATCCACAACGGAACGGCGGGCCTGATGAACGACCTCGTCCAGCTTCGCGACAAGTAGGGGATCGCCCGGCCGGAAGGCCGGGCGGTTCCGTTTCGGCGGGTATTCGCTTCCCTCTCTCCATCATCTCCGTGGATAGTCCTTCGCCTCCCTCGCCAAGCCTTTCCGGCAATGCTTTCATGGTGTCGGAAAGGGCCGCCCGCATGATCGCCGTTCGCAATGCCCGTGAGGACGATGTTCCCGCTCTCGTCGACATCGGCGTTCGGGCCTGGGAACAGGCCGTCGTCGGCGTCGCCGACCTGCAGGTGCGGCGCGACTATGCCCGCAACGCCTTCCAGCAGTTCCTTGCCCGCCACTGGTTGCGGGTGAGCGTCGCTGAAACCGAGGGCCGGACGGCCGGATGGGCGGCGCGCGAGGCGCTGGACGACGAGATCAGCGACCTCTGGATCGACCCGCCACAGCAGAAGAAGGGGCTCGGCTCCGCCTTGCTCGCCGCCATGGAGGCGGAGATCGTCGCAGCGGGTTTCGAGGCGGCGCGGTTGCAGACACATGCCCGCAACACGGCCGCCGTCGGCTTCTTCCAGAAGCACGGCTATAGCGTGAACTGGCTGTCTATCGACTATTCCGAACGCCTCGACCGCGATGTCGAGTCGGTCGGCCTGCGCCGGCAGCTCGTTGCGGACGAGCCGCCCGGCTACGGGCCGGGCGGGTTCTGAGGGGAGGCGGGCTTTCGCCGCGCCTCCCGCGGGTTCACTGGTTGTCCAGCTGGGCCCGCACCAGCTCCAGGCCGCGGTGCGTGATGCGGTAGGGCCTGCCGCCGGAGGAGGCGATGCACCGCCGGCGTTTCAGTTTCCGGAAGAGGTCGATGTCGAGGCCGCTCGCTCGCCAGCCGTCCCGCGTGATGCAGGCGACCGTCATGATCTTCCGGTTGTCGTCTTTTTCGATGTCGATCCTGCCGCCCTGGGCGAGCAGATGGAGAATGCGCTGTTCGGCGCGCGAAATGTCCATTGTCTTGAGAATCCGTCCGGCGTTCGAATGAACGCGAAAAAACGTTCCGCCACCTACGAGGTGGCAGGGCTCATCGTTTTTCCAGACCCTGCGCGCAAGCTGTCGCGGGCAGGGTCTTCAGCAGGTCTCAGACGAGTTAGACATCAAAACTCCATTTGCGGATGCCCCGGAATAGCCGGGGCATCCGCAAAGGTCAATGCATCGGCCAGATCAGGGAATGGTGCAGGAAGACGGCGGTCTTTACGCCGTTGGCGGAGGCGAGCGAGATATTGGCCGCCCCGAGCGCGATGTCGCCGGCTGCATAGAGGCCGGGCAGGGACGTCTGGCCCGTGTCGTCTGTGTGGAGGATGCTGCCGATCGGCGTTTCCTTCAGCGTCAAGCCGCGCCCGGCCGGGATGGTGCTGCGCACCCGCGCCTCCGGCATCACGAAGAGCGCCTTCACGAGGGTCGGGATGCCCGGACCGGTCTCGACGGACAAGAGGCCATCCGGCCCGTCGGCGATGGCGGTGACGCGGCCCGGCCGGAGCTTCACATTGCGCTCGGCGAGCACGGCAAGGGCCGCGTCGTCCGGCTCCGGCGCCATGTTGGTAAAGAGCGTGACATTGCCCCAGTCGGCAACCACCGCCGCAAAGCGCGCCGCCTCGGCCGTGCGCGCCAGTACGCCAACCGGTCCACCGCCCACCTCGTAGCCATGGCAATAGGGGCAATGCAGCACCGTCTTGCCCCAGCGCTCGGCAAGGCCCGGGATATCGAGCAACTGGTCCTCGAAGCCGGTGGCAAGCAGCACGCGGCGCGCCGCAATCCGCCCGCCGTCGCCGGTGACGATGGAGAAGGCGTCCTTCTCCCCGTCCAGCCGTTCGGCCGGCACGTCACGGAAGGTGACCGTCGCGTAGGCGGCCAGCTGTCGGCGGGCATCGGCAAGGATGTCGCGGCCCGGCCGGCCGTCCTGGGCAAGGAAGCCGTGCGAATGGGCGGCGAAGCGGTTGCGCGGCTCGCCGGTGTCGAGAATGGTGATGCGGCGCCGGGCGCGGGCAAGCTGCAGGGCGGCGGAAAGGCCGGCAAAGCCCCCGCCGATGATGATGGCATCTTCGGTCATGGTTCATCCTTTCTGTGGAGCGCGCGGCATCGTTCGCCCGATGGGTATCGGTCGTTCGATGCGGAGTATCGGGAAGGCGTTCCCGTTTAGCCGGTATCGGTCCGACGGCGTTTCGCCGCCACCCGGTAATCGGCGGCGAGGTCGGCAAGCGTCGTGCCGGCGAAGCGCGCCATCAGGATCGCCTCGGCGTCCTTGAGCGCGTCGCCGATCACCCGGTTGACGGATTGCTCGATCACGCAGCCCGGCATTTCCGTCGCCGGGCCGATCTGGAAGACGATCGGCTCGCCGAGCGCGTTGTAGATGTCGAGCAGCGAGATGTCCGCAAGCGGCCGGGCAAATTGCCAGCCGCCGCCATGGCCGCGGCCGGATTGCACGATGCCGGCGTCGCGAAGGCCTGCCATGGTGCGCCGGACGACGACGGCATTGGTGTCGAGGCAGAGTGCAAGGTCGTCCGAGGTCATCGGCGCCTCGCGTTCGGCCATGTGCATGAGTGCGTGGAGCACGGCGGAAAGACGGCTGTTTCTTTTCATGTAACAATAATAGTTACAAATCTTGCTGTCTGTCAACATGCCGGCGATGCAGGTGTCAGCCGGCGCGCAGTGTACGGACGAGGGCAGGGCCGAAAATCAGCGTCGCCGGCACGAGCGCCGCGTGCAGAATCAGGATCGCCATCAGCTGCGTGCGAAAGGGCTCCTTGCGCGTCTTGTGCCGCAGCAGCCGTTGCGCGGCGACGGCGCCGAGGCTGCCGCCGAAGAGCGCGAACTGAAGCAGCCGCGCTTCGGAAACGCGCCAATGGCCGTCACGCGCGGCTTCCTTGTCCCGCCAGTAGAGGCAGAACGTCACGACGTTGAGGAGAAGGAAGATGATAAGAAGTGTTGTCGTCGTACCCATGGCATCAGTTTAGTCGATCATCCTTGCGGCTTGGCTAACGAGGGTCGGCCTCATGCGCTGAAAACCTTGCACCGCCTGCCCATATGTTCTACCGAGACAGCACCGAAGACACCACAGCAAGAGCCGAAAATGACCCTCGTCGACGTCCGTACCCCCGATCCGAAACGCTTCATCCCCGGCGCCACCGGCGATTGGGAAGTCATCATCGGCATGGAGGTGCACGCGCAGGTCCTTTCGAATTCGAAACTGTTCTCCGGCGCCTCCACCGAATTCGGCAAGGCGCCGAATGCCAACGTCTCGCTCGTCGATGCGGCCATGCCCGGCATGCTGCCTGTGATCAACGAGGAATGCGTCCGGCAGGCCGTGCGCACCGGCCTCGGCCTCAAGGCGCAGATCAACCACCGCTCGATCTTCGACCGCAAGAACTACTTCTATCCGGACCTGCCGCAGGGCTACCAGATCTCGCAGTTCAAGGACCCGATCGTCGGCGAGGGCAAGATCGTCATCTCGCTCGGCCCCGACCGCCAGGGCAATTTTGAAGACATCGAGATCGGCATCGAGCGCCTGCACCTGGAGCAGGACGCCGGCAAGTCGATGCACGACCAGCATCCGACCATGTCCTATGTCGACCTCAACCGTTCGGGCGTCGCGCTGATGGAGATCGTCTCCAAGCCGGACATGCGCTCGTCTGATGAGGCCAAGGCCTATATGACGAAGCTGCGCTCCATCGTGCGCTATCTCGGCACCTGCGACGGCAACATGGACGAGGGCTCCATGCGCGCCGACGTCAACGTCTCCGTGCGCCGCCCGGGCGAAGGTTTCGGCACGCGCTGCGAGATCAAGAACGTCAACTCCATCCGCTTCATCGGCCAGGCGATCGAATACGAAGCCCGCCGCCAGATCGGCATTCTGGAGGATGGCGGTTCGATCGACCAGGAAACCCGCCTCTTCGATCCGGGCAAGGGCGAGACGCGCTCCATGCGCTCGAAGGAAGACGCGCACGACTACCGCTACTTCCCCGATCCGGACCTGCTGCCGCTGGAGTTCGACAACGAATTCGTCGGCAAGCTGCTCGCCGACCTGCCGGAACTGCCCGACGACAAGAAGATCCGCTTCGTCAAGGATCTCGGCCTTTCGGTCTACGACGCCTCGGTGCTCGTCTCGGAGAAGGCGATCGCCGACTATTACGAGGCCGTGGCTGCCGGCCGCGACGGCAAGACGGCCGCCAACTGGGTCATCAACGACTTGCTCGGTGCCTTGAACAAGGACGGCAAAGCCATTGAAGAGACTCCGGTTTCGCCCGCCCAGCTCGGCGGCATCATCGATCTCATCAAGGACGGCACCATCTCCGGCAAGATCGCCAAGGACCTCTTTGAAATCGTCTGGACCGAAGGCGGCAACCCGGCCGATATCGTCGAATCCCGCGGCATGAAGCAGGTAACGGACACCGGCGCCATCGAGAAGGCCGTCGATGAAATCATCGCCGCCAATCCCGATCAGGTCGCCAAGGTTCTCGCCAAGCCGACGCTTGCCGGCTGGTTCGTCGGCCAGGTGATGAAGGCGACGGGCGGCAAGGCCAACCCGCAGGCCGTGCAGGCCCTCGTCAAGGCCAAGCTGGGCATTGAGGACTAGGAAGCAATTCCAGGAAAAGTGTGAAGCGGTTTTCCGTCTGGAACTGCTTCAAAACAAAGGAATTTCCCATGTTCTTCGTCCGCACGGCCTCCGAACGCGACCTGGCGAAGGTCAGCGCGCTTCTGGCCGAGACGTGGCACGCCACCTATGACGCGCTCTACGGCGCGGACAAGGTGCGCGAGATTACCGCGCGCTGGCATTCCGTGCCGGCGCTGAAGGCCCGGCTGGAGCGCAAGGACAGCGAGTTCGTCGTCGCCGACAACGGCAAGGAGCTTGCCGGCATGGGCTATGTCGCCATGGCGAAGGATCGGCCGAAGGTAGCGTTCCTGCACCAGCTCTACGTGCTGCCGCGCTATCAGCGCCAGGGCATCGGCCGCGACATGTTCGCGGAACTCGAAACCTGCTTCCCGGATGCCACGACGATGCTGCTGGAGGTCGACCCGCGCAACGATGCGGCGGTCGCCTTCTACTACGCGCACGGCTTTGCCAAGGTCGGCGAGGCGCAGCACACCGCCGACAACATCTCCGGTGTGCCGCTGGATGTCTATGAGAAGCCGCTCGGCGGCTGATCCGCGGCGAAAAGCCGTGGGCGAAGGGGCGGGAATCGCTGGACATTCCAGCGCTGCCGCGCCATAAGCGGAAGAAAGATCGCCCGCTTTCTGCGGGCGGCCCAACAGTCTCGGGCCGCGCTTCCGGCACGGCCCTGCCAAGGACGCCAGCCCATGAACCTTCTCAAGCAGATTTTTACCTGGTGGAACGGTCAGACGATCGGCACCCGTTTTCACACCTGGCGCTTCGGCACCCGGGTCGGCCAGGACGAACTCGGCAATGTCTACTACCAGGGCGGCGCGAAGGATTCCGAAGGGCGCACGCGCCGCTGGGTGATCTACAACGGTTATGCCGAAGCCTCCGCCATCCCGCCGGGCTGGCACGGCTGGATGCACCATCGCACCGATGTTTCCCCGGCCGATGAAAAGTATCAGGCCCGCGACTGGGAAAAGCCGCACCGCCAGAACCCGACCGGCACCGCCCAGGCCTATCGTCCGCCGGGCTCGCTTGCCGCCGCCGGCGAACGTCCGCGCGTGACGGGCGACTACGACGCCTGGACGCCGGGCAACTGATACCGATTTGGCCACATTTCGCCGCTAGCTCCAAGCGACCGGCGAACGCCGGAGCGGTTCGCAGGAGACGGCATTCATGACATCAGGGTTTTTCTCGGCAAACGCCGGACGGCGGCTTCTTGTCGCCGCGCTTGTCGTGGCCGCCGCAGGCGCGGCGCTGTTGCCTGTGGCTGCGGAAGCCGCCCGCGTCGAGAACCCGGTCGCCGTCTTCTCCGGCATCGACAAGATCACTGGCCGCATCACCAATTTCGACGTCTATATCGGCGAGACCGTGCAGTTCGGCGCGCTCCAGGTGACACCGAAGGTCTGCTACAGCCGCGACGACACCGAGGCACAGAAGGTGACGTCCTTCGTCGAGGTCGACGAGATCACTCTCGACCGCAAGATCCGTCGCATCTTCACCGGCTGGATGTTTGCCGACAGCCCCGGTCTCAACGCCGTCGAACACGCCGTCTACGACGTGTGGCTGACCGAGTGCAAGGCGAAGTCTGACGTGCCGCCGCCGGAAGACGCGAAGGCGAAGACCCAGTAAATCGCTCTCCAGGGACGTTTTGCCTGCCCTTGTGGATCCCCGGGCAAAGCCCCGCGCCACATCTTCTCCGTCAAAACGGCAAATGCGGCGAAGCCAGCGCGTTGGCCAGCATGTCCTCGTATTCGATCTTCGGCACATCGATTGCGCCGAATGTCTTCAGGTGCTCGGTGGTGAACTGCGTGTCGAGCAGGCGGAAACCGTTTTTCTTCAACCGCTCCACCAGATGCACCAGGCAGATCTTCGAGGCGTCCGTGCGCCGCGAAAACATGCTCTCGCCGAAGAAGGCCGCGCCGAGCGAGACGCCGTAGAGGCCGCCGACGAGTTTTCCCCTCTCCCATGCTTCCACGGAATGGGCATGGCCCATGCGGTGTAGCGTGCCGTAGAGCGACTTGATCTTCGTGTTGATCCAGGTGGAGGGCCGATCGGGCGCGGCCTCGGCGCAGGCGGCCAGCACCGCGTCGAAGGCGGTGTCGAAACGGATGTCGAAGGGCTTTTTGCGGATCGTCTTGGCGAGGCTGCGCGAGACGTGGAACGTATCGAACGGGATGACGCCCCGAATGTCCGGCTCGACCCAGAAGAGTTCCGGGTCGTCGGCCGAATCAGCCATCGGGAAAAGCCCGATGGAATAGGCGCGCAGAAGCAGGTCCGGGGTGATTTCCGGGTGCCGGCTGCGTCGCCCTGCCATGACCGACGCCCCTCAGGCGTCGGTTTTGCCGGCCAGATAATTCTCCAGCCAGTGGATGTCGTAATCGCCGTTGGCGATGTCCTGATTGGCGATCAGGTCCTGGAAGAGCGGCAGCGTCGTCTTGATGCCGTCGATGACGAACTCGTCCAGAACGCGCCGCAGGCGCATCATGCATTCGACGCGAGTGCGGCCGTGCACGATGAGCTTGCCAATCAGGCTGTCGTAGTAGGGCGGGATGCGGTAGCCCTGATAGGCGCCCGAATCGACGCGCACGCCAAGGCCGCCAGGCGCGTGGAAATGCGTGATCGTACCCGGCGAGGGAACGAAGGTGCGCGGATCCTCCGCATTGATGCGGCACTCGATGGCATGGCCGGAGAAAACGATGTCTTCCTGGCTCACCGAAAGGCCGGCGCCGGAGGCGACGCGGATCTGCTCGTGCACGAGGTCGATGCCGGTGATCGCTTCGGTGATCGGGTGCTCCACCTGAAGGCGGGTGTTCATCTCGATGAAATAGAACTCGCCGTTCTCGTAGAGGAACTCGACCGTGCCGGCGCCGCGGTATTTCAGCTTCTTCATGGCGTCGGCGCAGACCTGGCCGATCTTCATGCGCTGCTCGACGTTGAGGGCCGGAGAGTTGGCCTCTTCCCAGACCTTCTGGTGGCGACGCTGCAACGAGCAGTCGCGCTCGCCGAGATGCACGGCATTGCCCATGCCGTCGCCGACGACCTGGATTTCGATATGGCGCGGCTTGCCGAGGTATTTTTCCATGTAGACGGCGTCGTTACCGAAGGCGGCGAGCGCCTCGGAACGGGCCGTCGAGACGGCTTCGTCAAGATCGGCCTCGGTCTTGGCCACCTTCATGCCGCGGCCACCGCCACCGGCGGTCGCCTTGATGAGCACGGGAAAGCCGATCTGGCGGGCGACTTCGAGCGCGTTTTCCGGCTTCACCTCACCGTCGGAGCCAGGAACGACGGGGATGCCGAGTTCCTGCGCCGTCTGCTTGGCGGTGATCTTGTCGCCCATGATGCGGATGTGCTCCGCCGTTGGGCCGATGAAGGTGATGCCGTGCGCGTCGAGGATTTCCGCGAACTTGGCGTTTTCAGACAGGAAGCCGTAGCCGGGATGCACGGCGTCGGCGCCGGTGATCTCGCAGGCGGCGACGATCTGGTGGATGTTCAGATAGCTCTCGCGCGACGGGGGCGGGCCGATGCACACGCTCTCGTCGGCGAGGCGCACATGCATGGCATCGGCATCCGCCGTCGAATGCACGGCGACCGTGGCGATGCCGAGCTCCTTGCACGCCCGAAGGACGCGAAGGGCGATTTCGCCGCGGTTGGCAATGAGGACTTTGGAGATCATGGGGGCCGCCTTATTCGATGATGACAAGCGGTTCGCCGTATTCGACCGGGCTTGCATCCGAGACGAGGATTTCGGTGACCTTGCCGGAGCGCGGCGCCGGGATCTGGTTCATCGTCTTCATGGCTTCGATGATGAGGATGGTCTGGCCTTCCTTGACCGTGGCGCCGACCTCGATAAAGGCACGCGCGCCCGGAGCAGGCGACAGATAGGCCGTACCGACCATCGGCGCCGTGACGGCGTTCTTGTTGTTACGGGCGTCGGCAACGGGGGCTGCGCCAGCCGTGGCTGCGACGGCCGGTGCGGTATAGGCGGCAGCCGGTGCAGCGATCGGTGCCTGGACATATTGCGGCGTGCCGGCGCGCGAGACGCGGATGCGCAGGTCGTCCTGCTCCACTTCGATCTCGGTGAGGTCCGTCTCGTTGAGGATGTTGGCGAGATCGCGGATGAGCGTCTGATCGATGCCGTGTTTCTTGTCAGCCATGGAAATGAGCCTCTTGTTTTTCTTATTTCGTGATGGACGAAAGCGCGTGAAGCGCGAGGATGTAGCTGTGCGCGCCGAAACCGCAGATGACGCCCTTGACGGCGGGCGCGATCATCGACGTATGGCGGAATTCTTCGCGGGCATGCACATTGGAAAGGTGCAGTTCGACCACCGGCACCTTGATGGCGCGAATGGCGTCGTGCAGGGCGATCGAGGTGTGGGTATAGGCACCGGCATTGATGGCGATGCCGGCGGCGGCATCGCCGCCCTCGTGGATCCAGTCGACCAGATCGCCTTCATGGTTGGACTGGCGGAAATCGACCGCAAAGCCCAGCTTCTCACCCTCCGCCTTGCAGAGCGCCTCGATATCCGCAAGCGTGTGCCCGCCATAGATGCCGGGTTCACGTTTGCCGAGGGCGTTCAGGTTGGGACCGTTGAGCACGAAAAGGGTGGAAGCCATTCACAATTCCGCATGCTGGAAAGACAATTACCTATAGACCGGCGGTTTCCACAGGGAAAGCCCCAAGGGCAGGGGCTTTGCCGGTCGAATGGGGCGATGTCCACAAGCAGCAACGGCTGAACACGGCCAGCGTGGCAGGAAGATGGCGGTTTTAGCAGGTCGCCTTGCCGCACGCCCTGACATTGGCGATCTTTTCGCGAAGGTCGTCCGCGCCCACCGCGCCGAAGATCATCTCCTGGCCGAGCACGTAGGACGGCGTGCCGGTGATGCCGAGCTCGTTGGCCAGCGAATAGGCTTCGCGCACCGCCTCGTCATGCGGCTTGTCGGCCATCGTCTTGCGGAGGTCAGCCTCGGCAAGGCCCATCGTCGCGGCAAGGGCGATCGCGCTTTCTTCCGTCGCGCGGCCCTCGTTGCCGAGCAGCGCGCGGTGGAACTCGCCGTATTTTTCAGGGGCGAGATCCCGCACGGCTGCGCTCACCTTGTGGGCGGCGAGCGAATCGGGGCCGAGGATCGGCAGTTCCTTCAAAACGAAGCGGATGTTCTTGTCTTCCTTCAGCAGCGCATCCATGTCGGAGAGCGCGCGCTTGCAGTAGCCACAGTTGTAGTCGAAGAATTCGACGATCGTGACGTCGCCCTTCGGATTGCCGAGTGCGATGTCGTAGGGCGAGGAGAAGATCGCCTTTTCGTTGTCGGTGATGGCGGACTGGGCTTTCGCCTGCTGCTGCTCTTCCTGCTTCTTCTGCAGGGCCTCCTGCACCTCGATAAGGATTTCCGGGTTCTCGACGAGGTATTCCTTGATGAATTCGCCGATTTCCTTCTTCTGCGCATCATCGAGGGCAAGGGCGGGCAGGGGGGCTGCGACCGAAAGGGCAAGTGCTACCGTGGCCGCGAGCTTCGTCTTGAATGTCATGTCTTTGCTGTCCTCGTCGTGATGCGCCGGAGAAGTGCCATTGGCGGCCCCTCAACGTCAATGCGGGTCGTGGCGCTTTCAACGACCTTATGGTCGGGCAGGCGCAAACGATAGGGTAAAAGCGGCGGATTTTCGGCCCTCGCGGGATTGTGAAGACGGGCATCTTGCGGCAGGAAGACGCGACCCGAAGAACCGGAAGGCAGTCCCATGAAACTCTCCCGCCGCGGCGCCGTCGAACCCTTTCACGCCATGGATGTGCTGGCCGAGGCGACGAAGCGTCGTGCGGCCGGCCGGCCGGTGATTTCCATGGCCGTCGGCCAGCCCGTGCATCCCGCACCGCAAGCGGCGCGAGACGCCGCCCGCCGGGCGCTCGAGATCGGCCGCATCGGCTATACGGATGCGCTCGGCCTCCTTTCGCTGCGCCGCGCCATATCCGATTTCTACAAGCGCCATCACGGCGTCTCCGTCGATCCGGGCCGGATCGCCATCACGACAGGCTCTTCGGCCGGCTTCAACCTCGCTTTTCTCGCGCTGTTCGATGTCGGCGACCGCGTTGCTATCGCGCGTCCCGGCTATCCGGCCTACCGCAATATCCTTGCGGCGCTCGGCATCGAGACGGTGGAAATCGAGGTGAATGCGGAAAACGGCTTCACGCTGACCCCGGCAGCGCTGGAGGCCGCCGCCGCTGCCCATGGCCGCATCGACGGTGTGCTGCTCGCCAGCCCGGCCAATCCGACGGGCACCGTGACCGGTCGCGCCAATCTCGCGGCGCTCTCCGCCTATTGCCGGGACAACGGCATCGCCTTCATCTCCGACGAGATCTACCACGGCCTCACCTTCGTCGGCGAAGAGGCGACGGCGCTGGAGTTCGGCGATGACGCGGTGATCAT
This sequence comes from Shinella sp. HY16, assembly GCF_028534175.1. NCBI lineage: Bacteria > Pseudomonadati > Pseudomonadota > Alphaproteobacteria > Hyphomicrobiales > Rhizobiaceae > Shinella > Shinella sp. HY16. The sequence continues at coordinate 1,358,324 of NZ_JAHYXL010000001.1, forward strand.
CAACTCCTTCTCGAAATACTATTGCATGACCGGCTGGCGCATCGGCTGGATGGTACTGCCGGAGACGCTGGTGCGCCCCGTCGAGCGCATCGCCCAGAGCCTCTACATTTCCGCGCCGGAGCTTTCGCAGATCGCGGCGGAAGCTGCGCTCGGGGCGGAGGCGGAACTCAATGTCTATCGCGACGCCTACAAAGCGAATCGCGACCTCCTGGTGAAGCGGCTGCCGGAACTTGGCTTTGCCATCGCCTCGCCGATGGACGGCGCCTTCTACGCCTATGTCGATGTCAGCCGATTCACCAATGACAGCATGGCCTTCGCTCGCCGCATGCTCACGGAAACCGACGTCGCGGCGACGCCGGGTGCCGACTTCGATCCGCAGGACGGACACCATACGATGCGCTTCTCCTATGCGGGCGCCTACGAGGAGATGAGCGAGGCGGTCGACCGCCTCGCGCGCTGGCTCGCCTGAAACGGGGAAAGCGGTACCGTTTCAGGCGCTTGTGGCGAGAACCGGATTCAATCCCGCAAGCCCGTGAATCGCCTTGTGAACATCAGACCCGGTTGATCGACACGCCGCCGTCGACGAGCATCGCCGTCCCGGTCGTGAAACTTGCGGCATCCGAGCACAGGAAGAGTGCGGCCTCGGCAATCTCCTCCGGCGCGGCGATGCGCTTGAAGGCATTGAGGCCGGCGATGAAGTCGCGCGCCTCCGGCGTGTTTGCCACCGCCCGCCCCATCGGCGTGTCCGTCGCGCCCGGCAGTAGCGCGTTCACGCGAATACCTTTCGGCCCGTATTCCGAGGCGAGCACCTGCACGAGGCCGACGAGGCCGGATTTCGAGGCGGCATAGGCTGCGAGCCCCGGAAAGCCGGCCGTGTAGCCGACGAAGGTCGAGGTGAAGACGAGGCTGCCGCCGCCGCGTGCTTCCATGGCCGGCAGCTGGTGTTTGGCCGCGAGAAAGCCGCTGGTCAGGTTGATGGCGACGACGTCCTGCCATTCGGCCAGGGAAAGGGCGGTGAGGGGGCCGACCGGACCTGTCGTTCCGGCATTGTTGAAGGCGATGTCGAGGCCGCCGAATTCGGCCCGCGCCGCCTCGACCAGCGCCTGGTGGTGGGCCTCCTCGCTGACGTCGCCTGGCACCGCGACGGCGACGCCGCCTGTTCCACGGATCTCGTCGGCAAGCTCTTCGAGCTGCTCGCGCCTGCGGGCGGAGAGCACGAGCCGTGCGCCCTGGCGGGCGAAGAGAAGCGCGGCGGCGCGGCCGATGCCGGAGCTGGCGCCGGTGACGATGGCGATCTTGTTGTCGAGACGGGGCATGAATTTCTCCCTTGCTGGTTTCCTGCGGCCCGGATGTCGCAGAAGGGAGCGACGGGAGCCACCCGAAACCCGCGCACGAAAAAGGCCCGGACAATGCCGGGCCTTTCTCAATTCCTGGATATTAGCGGCTTCTTAGAAGAAGCCGCGGCGCTGCCACCAGCCGCCCTTCTTGGGCTTTTCCGGTTCGTCGTCCGGCGCTGCTTCTTTCGTCGTCGAAGACTTCACCACCGGCTCGGAGGCAATCTTGGAGATGTCGCGGTTGGCGCGCCCGGGCTTGGCCGGTTCGTCGAGAGCGGCAGAGGCTGCTTCGACTTCCGGCTCGACCGGGGTTGCCTCTTCGGCGGCAGAAGCCGGCTGGGCCTCGATCTCGCTGCGGGCAGCTTCATCGGTGGCGACCTCTTCTACGGCCTTGGCACGGCTGCGGCGAGCGCGCTTCGGCTTGGCCGCCGGCTCTTCAGCCACCACTTCGACCGGCGCTTCCTCGGCCGCGACGATCACTTCGGCGACCTCTACCTCGACGGCGACGGCCTCTTCGGCGTCGTCCGCATCGCTATCGCCGTCCTCGGAGCCTTCGGCGCCAGCCTCGAGCGAGCCGTCCTCGGGACGGTTGCGGCGGCCGCCGCGCTTGCCGCGGCGGCGGCGCTTGCGGCGATCGGACGTGTCGTCAGCCTGCGCCTGGGGGGTGTCTTCCGCACCCTCGTCGCCATCGGCCTCGTCGTCATCGAGCGCGTCGTCATCACCGGCCTGTTCGCCACCGAAGGATGCGGTGTCCGTGCCGTCACCGTTTTCGCGGCGGCCACGACGACGGCGGCGGCGCTTGCGCTTGTTGCGGCCGTTCTCATCGGATGTCGCCGACGAGGACGAAGCCTGCGCGGCCGCGGCCGGGCGCGCTTCTTCCTCGTCTTCGTCGATCTCGTCTTCGACTACGATGTCGTCATCTTCCGGTTCGGGTTCGAAATGCAGTATCTGCTCGATCTTGACCGGGTTCTCGACGGGCTCGCCGCGGTCGATCGCAAAATGCTGCGCGCCGACATGGGCATCCGCCTCGATGATGATCTGGACGCCGAAGCGGGTCTCATAATCGATGATCGTGCCGCGCTTGTGGTTGAGCAGATAGAGCGCGATATCGGGCGTCGTGCGGACAACGATGTTGTGCGTCGTGTTCTTGAGCAGGTATTCCTCGATGCCGCGCAGGACGTGCAGCGCCACCGACGACTGCGAGCGGATATGGCCCGTGCCGTTGCAATGCGGGCAGGTCTGCATGGTCGATTCGAGAACCGAAGCGCGGATGCGTTGGCGCGACATTTCCAAAAGGCCGAAATGCGAGATGCGGCCGACCTGGATGCGCGCGCGGTCGTTCTTGAGGTGGTCCTTGAGGCGCTTTTCGACCGACCGGTTGTTGCGCTTCTCCTCCATGTCGATGAAGTCGATGACGACGAGGCCGGCAAGGTCGCGCAGGCGAAGCTGGCGCGCCACTTCCTCGGCGGCTTCCAGGTTCGTCTGGAGCGCGGTCTCCTCGATCGAGTGTTCGCGCGTCGAGCGGCCGGAGTTGACGTCGATCGAGACGAGCGCCTCGGTCTGGTTGATGATGATGTAGCCGCCGGACTTCAGCGTCACCTGCGGCTGCAGCATGCGGTCGAGCTGGGCTTCGATGCCCGAGCGCGAGAAGATCGGATGCACGTCGCGATAGGGCTGCACGACCTTGGCATGGCTCGGCATCAGCATCTTCATGAAGCCCTTGGCTTCACGGTAGCCTTCCTCGCCGGCGACGATGATCTCGCTGATGTCCTTGTTGTAGAGGTCGCGGATCGAGCGCTTGATCAGCGAGCCTTCCTCATAGACGAGGCAGGGCGCGGTGGAGGCGAGCGTCAGCGTGCGGACGTTCTCCCACAGGCGCATCAGGTATTCGAAGTCGCGCTTGACCTCGACGCGGGTGCGGTTTGCGCCGGCGGTGCGCAGAATGACGCCCATGCCCTGCGGAACCTCGAGGTCGCGGGCGATTTCCTTCAGGCGCTTGCGGTCCTGCAGGTTGGTGATCTTGCGCGAAATGCCGCCGCCGCGCGCCGTGTTCGGCATCAGCACGGAGTAGCGGCCGGCGAGCGACAGGTAGGTGGTCAGCGCCGCGCCCTTGTTGCCGCGCTCTTCCTTGGCAACCTGCACGAGCAGGATCTGGCGGCGCTTGATGACTTCCTGGATGCGGTACTGCTTGCGCGGCTTGCGCACGACGCGATCCGGAACCTCTTCCATCGCGTCTTCGGCGCCGACGGATTCGATGACTTCCTTTTCCTCGCCGTGATGATCGTCCTCGTCATCATCGTCATCGCGGCGACGGCGGCCGCGCGAGCGTTCGGCGGGCTCGGAAACCTCGTCGGTGTCGACGGCCATGGCCATCGCGCCGCCGGGGGTCTCGTCGTCGCTGCTCTCGGCGGGGGCGGCGGCCTCTTCGGCGGCCGGTGCATCCTCGGCTTTCGCCTTGGGCTTGCGCGGGCGGCGCGGCTTCTTCGGCTTTTCGGCCGGTGCCTCTTCCGCAAGGGCGGCCGCGGCTTCGACGACTTCGGCCTCGACAACAGTCTCGGCGGTTTCTGCCTCGACGGGCGCAACGGCCTGCACTTCTTCTTCAACGGCGGCTGTTTCCGGCGTTGCCGCGTCTTCGGAGCGATCGCCCGCGGTCTCGACATGCTCGATGTCGTCGTCGCGGCGGTGCTCCTCGGCCTCGGCCCTCAGCAGGGCCTGTCGGTCGGCAAGCGGGATCTGGTAGTAATCCGGGTGGATTTCGGCGAAGGCCAGGAAGCCGTGGCGGTTGCCGCCGTAATCGACGAAGGCCGCCTGGAGCGACGGTTCGACGCGTGTGACCTTGGCAAGGTAGATATTGCCGCGGATCTGTTTCTTGTGTTCGGATTCGAAGTCGAATTCTTCTATGCGGTTTCCGCGCACGACAACGACGCGCGTCTCTTCAGAGTGAGACGCATCGATAAGCATTTTCTCTGCCATGTAGATTGAGCTCCTCGGCGCAGCCGCGATCCTGGCGGCGAACCGTTCCCATCTAGGGAGGTGCCGGGGGAGGAGGGGGATGCGCCGGATATGTAAGTTCTCGTCGGGCCCCGGTGCGGGGTTAGCGGACGGAGGATGGCCGGTGCGCGAGCGCCCCGGTGCCTGTTACCCTCTGGTAGTATCCGCTGTGACAACATCAACGTCCAACGAGAATGCCTGTGCCATAGACCTGAGCGGTCCGATGAAATTGCCCTTGGGTAAGGGCGTTTGGTGGAAATCCACCTTGACTGTTCCGGCCACCGCCGGTTTACGCGATCTTATCGGCCGGGAAAAAGCGGTGCGACGGCGGATGAAGGCCCGGTTCGGCGCCAAGCCCCGAAGGAGTGGCTGCCTGCTCTAAGCGATTCTATCCCGTCTATTCTTTTTCCCTGATTTTGCTTTTATGGCGGATATGTCACAATGGCAAGGGAAAAGCCAAAAGCGTCATAATCTTGATCGATTTGCCCCTATGGCTGCGCAAGTGCTGCGGCAACGCCCCTTGGCAAGCTTTGGTTAACCATATGGGGGCATCTATGGACCTCGTCCTGTGCCGCATCGCGCGGTTTCCACGCGTTTGAACGGACTGCCAGTGGTGATGCTACGCCTTCTGACCGAAACCTTTTTCCGCGTTGCCGCCGGTGCGATCGTCGCCGTGCTCAGCCTGTCGCTCGTCACGCCCGCCCTTGCCGTTTCCGCCACGGCTGCACCGCTGCTCGCCTTTTCCGCGCGGATCGCCGGTGACGACGCGCGCACCCGTCTCATCATCGATTTCGACCGCAAGCCGGATTTCAAGGTCCATTACGTCGCCAATCCCTATCGCGTGCTGATCGACCTGCCGGAGACCGCTTTCGGCCTCAAGGCGGAGGAGCTGGAAGCGCGCGGCATCTTTTCCGACATCCGCTACGGCACGATGGCCGCCGGCCGTTCGCGCATCGTCCTGACGGCATCGCGTCCCGTCGGCGTCGTGCTGGCCGAGGTGCAGGAAGAGCAGGGGGCGGCGAGCTACCGGCTGGTCATCGACACGGCGATCGTCACCGACCAGGCCTTCCAGGCGCTCATGGAAAAGCAGAGCTGGCAGGAAGCTGCCGCTCCGGCCAGCGCCGAGCAGACGCCCGTCATGCTGCCCGGCAGCCGGGCGGACGGCCCCTTTGTCATCGCGGTCGATGCCGGGCATGGCGGCATCGACAACGGCGCACGCGGCGGCGTCACCAAGACCGAGGAAAAGCACGTCACGCTCGCCTTCGCCCGCCAGTTGACCGAGGCGCTGAACGCGCTGCCCGGCACGCGCGCCATCCTGACGCGCGACAAGGACGAGTTCCTCTCCCTGTCGCAGCGCGTGCAGCTTGCCCGCAACGAGGGAGCGAACCTGCTGATCTCGATCCATGCCGACACGCTGAAGCAGAAGGATATTCGCGGCGCGACGGTCTACACCATCTCCGACAAGGCCTCCGACAGTCTGGCCGCGAGCCTTGCCGAGCGTGAAAACCTGTCCGACCAGATCGCCGGCATCTCCTTCGTCGACGAGCCGGCGGAAGTTGCCGATATCCTTTTGGACCTGACGCGCCGCGAGACGCAGGCCTTCTCGATCAATCTCGCCCAGAGCATCGTCAGCAATTTCAAGGATCAGGTGCTGCTGATCAACAATCCGCACCGCCATGCCGGCTTCCGCGTGCTGACCGCGCCGGACGTGCCCTCGATCCTGCTCGAACTCGGCTTCATGTCGAACAAGGACGACGAGAAGCTGCTGGTCGATCCCGCATGGCAGAAGAAGGTCGCGGGCCTCGTCGCCAAGGCGGTGGAGCAGTATCGCTCGACGGTCGTCGCCAACGGCGGCTGAGGTTTCTCGGCGCGCGGACGCGGAACGTGCTAGGCTCGCCTGTGCCGGAAAAGTGACAGCAGTCGCCATTGTGCGGTGGCGAAGCCGGGATGCATGCTGTAAGCCCTATTTTCCTCACATTCCGCTCGCTAGACGGGATCGAGAAAATGGATGACTCGTCCTCGACGGGAGAGCGCAGCGGCCGGATGAGCCGGGGCGTGCAAGGCCGGGCAGCAGGTCTGCCTGATGACATGACAAGCATAAGGCATCGGTAACTGGCTCATGATCAGACTGATTGGATATTTCTTCGGGATTGGCGCCGTCTTTTTCCTCGGCGTGGCGGGCGCGGTTGCGCTCTATCTCGGAAGTGTCACCAAGGATCTTCCCGATTATGAGGTCTTGAACAGCTATGCGCCGCCGGTGACGACGCGCGTGCATGCCGGCAACGGCGCGCTGATGGCCGAATATGCCCGCGAGCGCCGCCTCTACCTGCCGATCCAGGCGATTCCCGACCGCGTGAAGGCCGCGTTCCTTTCGGCCGAAGACAAGAACTTCTACCAGCATCCCGGTGTCGACGTGACCGGCCTTTTCCGCGCCATCGTGGTCAACGTCCAGAACATGGGCTCCGGCCGCCGCCCGGTCGGCGCGTCGACCATCACCCAGCAGGTGGCGAAGAACTTCCTGCTCTCCTCGGACCAGACCATCGACCGCAAGGTCAAGGAAGCGATCCTCTCCTTCCGCATCGAGCAGGCCTATTCCAAGGACCGCATTCTCGAACTGTACCTCAACGAAATCTTCTTCGGCCTGAATTCCTACGGCATCGCCGGTGCGGCGCTGACCTATTTCGACAAATCCGTCACCGAGCTGACGATTGCCGAGACCGCCTATCTCGCCGCCCTGCCGAAGGGACCGTCGAACTACCATCCCTTCCGCCGTGCCGAGGCCGCCATCGAGCGCCGCAACTGGGTCATCGACCGCATGGTCGAGAACGGCTACGTCACCCAGAGCGACGGCGCAGAGGCAAAGGCCCAGCCGCTCGGCGTGACGCCGCGCCATCGCGGCTCCTATCTCTTTGCCTCGGAATTCTTCTCCGAAGAGGTTCGCCGGCAGATCATCGAACGTTACGGCGACAATGCGCTTTACGAAGGCGGCCTTTCCGTGCGCACCTCGCTCGATCCGCGCATCCAGGTCGCCGCCCGCAAGTCCTTGCAGAAGGGCCTGCTGAGCTATGACGAGCGTCGAGGGTTCCACGGGCCCATCAAGACCATCGAGATCGGCGGCGACTGGGGCGTGGAGCTGGCCAAGGTCGAAGCGCTCTCGGACGTGCCGGAATGGAAGCTCGCCGTCGTGCTCGCCGTCGATGACGGCGGCGCCGATATCGGCCTGCAGCCGAGCAAGGAGGCCTCCGGCAAGGTCGTCGAGGAGCGCGTGACCGGCCGTATCGAGGCGAAGGCCATGACCTGGGCCTATCGTTCGGCCAAGGGCGACCGTAAGACGGCAAAGTCGCCGGCCGGTGTCTTCACCGTCGGCGATGTCGTCTATGTCGAACCGCTTGAGGGCGGCACCTACCGTCTTCGCCAGCCGCCGAAGGTGCAGGGCGGCCTCGTCGCCATGGACCCGCATACCGGGCGCGTGCTCGCCATGGTCGGCGGCTTCTCCTACGGCCAGTCGGAATTCAACCGCGCCTCGCAGGCCATGCGCCAGCCGGGCTCGTCCTTCAAGCCCTTCGTCTACGCCGCCGCGCTCGACAACGGCTATACGCCGGCCTCCGTCATCATGGACGCGCCGATCGAGATCGTTGCCGGTGGCCAGGTCTGGCGTCCGCAGAACTACGGTGGCGGAGCGGCCGGCCCGTCGACGCTGCGCCTCGGCATCGAGCGCTCGCGCAACCTGATGACCGTGCGCCTTGCCAACGACATGGGCATGAACCTCGTCGCCGAATATGCCGAGCGCTTCGGCATCTACGACAAGATGTATCCGGTGCTCTCCATGTCGCTCGGCTCGGGCGAGACGACCGTGCTGCGCATGGTCTCGGCCTATTCGGTGCTTGCCAACGGCGGCAAGCAGATCAAGCCGTCGCTGATCGACCGCATTCAGGACCGTTACGGCAAGACGATCTTCCGCCACGAGGAGCGTACCTGCGAGAACTGCAATGCGACCGACTGGGAAAACCAGGAGGAGCCTGTTCTCGTCGACAACCGCGAGCAGGTGCTGGATCCGATGACGGCCTACCAGATCACCTCGATGATGGAAGGCGTCGTGACGCGCGGCACCGCGGCCGGCAAGATCAAGCTTGACCGCCCGACCGCCGGCAAGACCGGCACGACCAACGACGAGAAGGACGCCTGGTTCGTCGGCTACACGCCGGATCTCGTCGCCGGCCTCTATATCGGCTTCGACAACCCGGCCCCGCTTGGCCGCGGTGCGACCGGTGGCTCGCTTTCTGCGCCGATCTTCAACGAATTCATGCAGGCGGCGCTCGAAGGTACGCGCCCGACCAAGTTCATCGTGCCGGAGGGCATGCAGTTCATCGCCGTCAACCGCAAGACAGGCATGCAGGCCTCCGAGGGCGAGCCCGACACCATTATGGAAGCCTTCAAGCCCGGCACCGGCCCTGCAGATGTCTTCTCGGTCATCGGCGGCGAGGAATTTGCCAGCCCCGAGGAAATCCTCAAAAGTTCGCCGCAGGCCAATCAGGCGGTGACGGGCGGCAGCGGCGGCCTGTTCTGATCACGGGATGAGAGCGAGCGAGGGCGGGCGCGGGGCTTTACATCCGCGCCCGCCCTCTCTATTTCACGGCCACCGAAATAGCATTGAAGAAGAAGGCGGTTATGCGCGCGGAAATCGAGAACGTCGTCGACGAAATCAAGCAGGCCATAAGCCTGCTGAGGAGGCATCTTTGACTGGGATCAGGCGGTAAGACGACTGGACTGGTTGAACAACAAGGCAGAGGACCCGAACCTCTGGAACGATGCCCAGGAAGCCCAGAAGCTGATGCGCGAGCGCCAGCAGCTGGACGAGGGTATCAATGGCGTCAAGGCCATCGAGCAGCAGCTCAAGGACAATATCGAACTCATCGAGCTTGGTGAGGAAGAGGGCGATGCTGCGATCGTCAAGGAAGCTGAGGACGCCCTGAAGGCTGTCCGCACCGAGGCCACGCGCAAGCAGGTCGAGGCGATGCTGTCAGGCGAAGCCGACGGCAACGATACCTATCTCGAAGTACACTCCGGCGCCGGCGGTACGGAAAGCCAGGACTGGGCCAACATGCTTCTGCGCATGTACACCCGCTGGGCCGAGCGCTCGGGCTACAAGGTGGAACTCCTGGAAGTCCATGACGGCGAAGAAGCGGGCATCAAGTCCGCGACGATGCTCGTCAAGGGCCACAATGCCTATGGCTGGCTGAAGACCGAATCGGGCGTGCACCGCCTGGTCCGTATCTCGCCCTATGACAGCAACGCGCGCCGCCACACCTCGTTCTCGTCCATCTGGGTCTATCCGGTGATCGACGATTCGATCACCATCGACATCAACGAGAGTGATTGCCGCATCGATACCTACCGCTCGTCGGGCGCTGGCGGCCAGCACGTTAACACGACGGATTCGGCGGTGCGCATCACGCACATCCCGACCGGCATCGTGGTTGCCTGCCAGCAGGAACGCTCGCAGCACAAGAACCGTGCCAAGGCATGGGACATGCTGCGCGCCCGTCTCTACGAGGCGGAGCTGAAGAAGCGTGAGGAAGCAGCCAACGCCGAAGCCGCATCCAAGTCGGATATCGGCTGGGGCCATCAGATCCGCTCCTACGTCCTCCAGCCTTACCAGCTGGTCAAGGACCTGCGCACCGGCGTTGAAAGCACCGCTCCCTCGGACGTGCTCGACGGCGAGCTCAACGAATTCATGGAAGCCGCACTCGCCCACCGCGTGAACGGTGGCGCCGATTCGGTGGTGGATGACTTGAACTAATTCTCATTCAAAGACGAAATGGAAACGGGCGCCGCGGCGCCCGTTTTTCGTTCATCTACCCACAACCTCTCCTCGTCGCACTCGGCGCAAGCTCGAGGATGTCGAGGAGAGGGGACAGGGCACCCGTTCTCAATTGGTCGCACGCTCGATCTTGATCTCGCCGAGATCGTCGATCAGGACCGTCCAGCTCTCGGGTTCCGCCGCCTTCGGATCGGTCTTCAGATAGACGGTTGCGAACAGCCCCGGCTGCGTGGTGATGCCCGACGAGTTTTCCGGCCGGATGTCGGTCACATAGGGTTTCATCGCCGAGAACTCCTCCAGCACGGTGGAGGAGGCGATCTTCGGGCCGTTGGCGGTCGCCTCGATCTGCTGGAGATGGACCTGTGCCGTGCCATCCGGCTGGCGCACTGCGATCAGCTTGTAATAGCCGCGGCGCAGGGCGGCAGGCGCCTTCGCTTCGGCCGTCTCAGGCTTTGCCGCGGCCGCATCCTCCGCGCCATCCTCCGCCTGCTCTTCCCAGAAACCGGTGCTGACGACAAAGGTGATGGTTTCCGCCACCGGTGGTTCCTGGGCAAGGGCAGGGGATCCGGCGAGGAGAAGCAAGGCGAGGGCGGTGGCAAGTGCGTGCCGCGTCATGGCGAAACTCCTGTCCCTGGTCTGGTGAACCTTGTCAGTAGTCGAACTGTTCGGCAAGAATCCGGTCGGACCAGGAATGATCGGGATCGGAGAGGATGCGGGCCGAAAGCCCGACCGATTCGGCGATGCGCACCGACGTGACGGATTTGACCTCGGTATTGTCGGCGACCGCGTTGACCGGACGCTTCTCCGCTTCCAGGACCTCGATCTCCACTTTCACCTTGTTCGGCAGTAGCGCACCGCGCCAGCGCCGTGGCCGGAAGGCGCTGACCGGTGTCAGCGCCAGCAGCGGTGCCTCCAGCGGCAGGATCGGCCCATGGGCGGAGAGGTTGTAGGCCGTCGAGCCGGCAGGCGTGGCAAGCAGGAGCCCGTCGCAAATCAGTTCCTCCAGCCGCACGCGCCCGTCGATGCTGACCCTCAGCTTCGCCGCCTGGTAGGATTGGCGAAAGAGATAGACCTCGTTGATGGCAAGCGCCCGGCGCTCCTGGCCGCTCGCGTCGCTGGTGACCATTTCCAGCGGCCGGAAAGCGTTCTCTACCGCGCCCTCGACACGATCGGGCAGGTCCGCCGGATCGTAGCGGTTCATCAGGAAGCCGATGGAGCCGCGGTTCATGCCGTAGACGCGCTTGCCCGAATTCATCGTGGTGTGCAGCGTCTGCAGCATGAAACCGTCACCGCCGAGCGCGACGATGACGTCGGCCTCTTCCGGATCGGCATTGCCGTAGATCGAAATCAGTTCGTTGCGCGCGTCCTGCGCTTCGGCTGCCTGCGAGGCGACGAAGGAGAGGGAATTGAAATTACGCGCCATGCCACCGATCCGCATCCTCGAAGCAAGCCCTGCTGTGTGCTGCACACAGGGCCGGTCTTTGTCGCATGCCTTTACGGCACGCGCATCTGAAAAATATGACAGAACGTCGTGAGGGCGGAAGCGCTCAGGCCTTCGCCGCTCCCGCCCGCTCTTCCAGCTTTTTCAGCACGGCCTGCCCGTTGGCCGCCGCTTCCATCGGATTGCCGAACGGCCCCTTCACCGGATAGGTGACGCCGCGAAAGGTGAGGGCGTAGAAGTACTTCCCGTCGATCCGCTTTTCGACCACCACCTTCGAAATCGGTCCCTTGTCTTCCACCACCTTCGTTCCTCCACCATCGGTCTCGCAGGGCAGCCGATGCCGGCCGCCGCCGCAAAACGGGAATGCGGGCCCCCGAGGCGCCCGTCGATCAATCGCCTATAGGCCAGTCCATGCTGGACGGCAATGTGGAAGGTGGCGGAGCGAGGCGTGCGCCGCTGGAATCACAAAAGCGGAGGGCAGGCTGCGAGAACGACATGCGGAAAGTCGCAAAAGGGCGCGGAGAATTTGAGGGCTGCGTTGAACGACGAGCAACCAACCGGTCCGGTTAGCGCAAGAAAACGCTATTCTTTCGCCATGTCTGCGCTTTTGGAAAAATGGTGCCCCCACCAGGACTCGAACCCGGGACCCCCTGATTACAAATCAGGTGCTCTACCAACTGAGCTATAAGGGCACTCAGCGAGGGAGTTAGCATATTCTCCGCCGCTGTAAAGGGAAAAGGCGGCTTCAGATCGACCAGTTGCTGTCGAGGGCGGTTCTGGGGATGATTTCCTGGCAGCGCACCATCGAGCGGGGCAGGTTTTCGGCGAGGTGATCGATGAGGGCGCGCACGGCCGGCAGCATGCCGTGGCGCGAGGTGAAAACGGCGTGCACGGTCGATTCCGCGCTGGTCCATTCCGGCAGGACCGGTGTCAGGAAGCCGCTGCGGAAGCCGCGTTCGACGATCATGTCGGGCAAGAGGGCAAGGCCGATGCCTTCGATCGTCGCCCGCTCCAGCACGCTGAAATCCGAGCAGAGCAGCACGGGGGAATGGGAGACGTCGTGTACCTCGCCGTTCTCGTGAAAGAGTGTCCAGATCGCCCGCGGGCTGTTTTCCTGCATGGAGAGCGTGGGTACGCGGCCGATCGTCTCGAGATCGACCGGGCCGTGCTGCTCCAGAAAGCGCGGGCTTGCAGCAAGATAGCGCCGCGTGCCGGCAAAGCGGCGCACGATCAGCGACTGGTCCGTGTCGTAGCCGTCGCGCACGCGCAGGGCGATATCGATGCGCTCCTCGATGAGATCGACCGCGCGGCCGGTGGTGAGGATGGAGAGGCGGACGCCGGGATAGCGCTTCATGAAACCCGGCAGCACGTCGGCCACCATGGGGGCAAAACCCGGCGGCATCGACAGGCGCACGGTGCCCGCCGGTTCCGCCTTGGCGACTGCGATCACGGCCTCGGCCGCCTCCACGCCGGAGAGCACGGCCTCGCAGCGCTCATAGAAGGACTGGCCGATATCGGTGATGGCGAGCTTGCGGGTGGAGCGCTCGATGAGGCGCACGCCGAGCTGTTCCTCCAGCGCCGCGATGCGCTTGCTGATCTTGGACTTGGGTACGGACAGGGCGTTTGCCGCGGCGGTAAAGCCCTTGTGGCGCACCACGGCGGCGTAGAGCGCGAGATCGTTCAGGTCCTGCATGGGCGTCTCCGGGCGGTTTTGCGAATTATTGTTTCCTCAGTGAAACAGTCAATTGGATTTTTGCTGTCTAATCGCGTGATTGTTTTCGGAACATATGTATCGCACCCAAACCGCAACCAAGGTGCTGATCCATGAATATCCTCCATATCGATTCCGGCATTCTCGGCGATCATTCCGTCTCCCGCCGCCTGACGGCCGCCGTTGCCGCCCAGATCAAGGCCGAACAGCCTGCCGCCACCATCACCTACCGCGATCTCGTCGCCAATCCGCTGCCGCACCTGTCCGGTGCGCATCTGATGGCCGCCAATGCCAAGCCGGAAGAGCTCGACGCACAGATCGCCGCCGACGTTGCCGAAAGCAAGATCGTGCTCGACGAGTTCCTCGCGGCCGACACGGTCATTCTCGGCGTGCCCATGTACAACTTCTCCCTGCCCAGCCAGCTGAAGGCCTGGATCGACCGCGTTGCCGTCGCCGGTAAGACCTTCCGCTACACGGCCGAGGGGCCGGAAGGCCTCGCCAAGGGCAAGAAGGTCATCATCGTCTCCACCCGCGGCGGCCACTACTCCGCCGGTCCGGCCGCCGCCATGGACCACCAGGAAAGCTACCTGAAGGTCGTGCTCGGCTTCTTCGGCATCACGGATGTCGAGGTGGTGCGTGCCGAAGGCCTGAACCTCAGCCCCGATTCGAAGATCGAGGCGATTTCCGAAGCCGAGCGCACCATCAACGGTCGCGGCGTGCTGAAGCTTGCCAGCTAGGCGCTGCCCTCCGAAACGCAAAAGGCCCGCCGGTGAAAGCCGGTGGGCCTTTTCGTTTGTCAGCGGCCGGTTCAGCCCAGAAGGTGCCGCTGCGTGGCGTAAAGCGCGATCGCCGCGGCGTTCGAGACGTTGAGCGACTTGATCGCGCCGGGCATATCGAGCCGGGCGAGCGCCTTGCAGGTGGCGCGCGTCTTCTGCCGCAGGCCCTTGCCCTCCGCGCCCATGACGAGGGCGATGCGATCGCCCGAAAGCGTGCCCTCCAGCGGTTCCGGGCCTTCCGAATCGAGGCCGATCGTCAGGAAACCGAGCTTGTGCAGCTCGTCCAGCGCGTCGGCGAGGTTGGTGATCTGGATATAGGGAATGAGTTCCAGCGCGCCCGAGGCCGTCTTGGCGAGCACGCCCGATTCGGTCGGTGAGTGGCGCTGCGTCGTGATCACTGCGCCGGCATTGAAGGCGACGGCCGACCGCATGATGGCGCCGACATTGTGCGGGTCCGTCACCTGGTCGAGCACTAGCAGCAGCGGACTGTCCTTCAGCGCTTCCAGCCGCCGGACGGGCAGGGGGCGCGTCTCCAGCATGACGCCCTGATGGATCGCATCGGGGCCGAGCACCTTGTCGAGGTCGGACGGCAGCACGGTTTCGACCGGATAGGGCAGGGTGGAGATATCGGGCAGCTCCAGCCGCTGGGCGGCGTTCTGGCTCACCGAAAGCTTGATGATCTTCCGTTCCGGATTGTCCAGCGCGGCGCGCACCGTGTGCAGGCCGTAGAGGTAGACCTGGTCGGGTGAAGCCGTCGGGGCCTTCCAGCCCTCCGCCGGTTTGCGACGACGGTCGTCCCGGGGTGTCGGAATCTCGCCGCGCTCGCGCCGCTGGTCGCGATGCGCCCGGCGCAATTTGGCATAGTGGGTGTCTTTTGCGGATTTGCCGCCGGTATCGTCTTTGCTCATGCGGCCTTATAGACCAAGTCGCAGCGAAGTGTGCAGCGGTTTTGCACAAGGGACGGGCGAAAAACAGAAAAACATCGGCCGATGGGCGGGATGCTCCGCTTCCGGCGGAGTGCCGGCGGCTTGCGAACCGTGCCGGCCGACCGCCGATTGGGGACGATGACGTTTTTCGCAATTTTTTCCGTGGCCTCGTGTTGACAGGACGATTTGTGCCCGTCATATACGCCGCCAGATCGAAGGCGCCGCCCACAAGGCACTGCCCGCCGGTCGACACTGGTCGCTTGATCCCGACGGAATATGGAGGGATGCCCGAGTGGTTAAAGGGGACGGACTGTAAATCCGTTGGCTCAGCCTACGTTGGTTCAAATCCAACTCCCTCCACCATTCCGTTGCACGGATCAAGACCCCGCGGGTATAGCTCAATGGTAGAGCAGCAGCCTTCCAAGCTGAATACGCGGGTTCGATTCCCGCTACCCGCTCCAAAAAATCCATTACTTTACGGGTTTGCGCAGGCCATCTCTTTTGGTTGGCCGACAAGGCCGATTCGCTCTAGCCGCGTTCCAGATAGATCTGGCAGTTCTGCCGGTTGGCTTTCCCGGTGATCGTATTGCCGTCGATTTTGACCACGTAGTCGTAGGTATCCGGTCGCGCGGTAACGATGGCATAGGTGTTTGGAGTATCCTCCGCCGCCATCGGGCTGATCTGAGCCTCGTCGGTTCCTCTCGCTGCACCGCTATAGGCCCATTTCCCCTTGCCGACCCGGCCGAACTGTTCGTCGACGGAGAAGGTGATTGTGAACTGCCGCCGCCCGCAGGCGACGTTGCCCAGCCACATGCCGATGAGATCGGTTTTGCCGGCCGCTGCCCCCTCTTGCGCTGCCGCGTCGCGCAGGTTCGAAATTTCGGTCTCGAGCTCGCGAATGATGGCGCGCAACCGGTCGATTTCCTGCTGGTCATCGTCGTGACCCGTCCGTGGACCGCTTGGACCGCTTGCATCGAAATCCTGCGTGGAAGCCGGCATCGGTGCTATCCCGACAAGCAGAAGCGCGATGAGGCAGAGAGGCGGGGAGGATGCTCGTTTCAAGGTGGAACACACGCGGATTCGCACGGAGATCCTCCAAATTAAAGTCGTGGCTTTTCTTTTTTCTCAGGTGCCCTGCTTCTAGAGAAACCAGTCGGCGCTCACGTCGGTCATGTCGGTGCCGCGGAGCGTGATAGTGCCGCCGCCGGAAAGGTTCAGCACAGCGAAGCCGCTCTTGTCTTCGGTGGCGGTGAAGGTTTGCCCGCGCAGATCGATGAGGTCGGTCCCATCCTTGAAGTCGCGGATCGTGTCGTCGCCCTCCGCCTTGCCGAACACGAAGGTGTCGATACCCGTACCACCGGCAAGGGCATCGTCGCCCTGGCCGCCTCTGAGGGCGTCCTTTCCGCTTCCACCCGACAATGTATCCGCTCCTCTGTCGCCGAAGAGCTTGTCGTCCCCGGCGTCGCCGGAGACGGTGTCGTTGCCTGCGCCGCCCTCGACCTTGTCCGCGTCTGCACCGCCGGCCAGTTTGTCGTTTCCGGCGTCGCCCTTGATCTTGTCTTCGCCCTTGCCGCCCTTGATGCTGTCGTTGCCGGCCTCCCCACGCAAGGTATCCGCGCCGCTGCCGCCATCGATACTGTCGTTTCCTTTTCGGCCTTTCACGACGTCGTCACCGCCAAGGGCGCGGATAATGTCGTCATTGTCGCCGCCGTTCAGCTTGTCCGCACGGTCCGTGCCTTGAATATTCCTGCCCTTCGCCCAGGCAAGGTCCATGGCCTCGCTCCACATCATCGCCATCGTCTCCTCCCGGTGGTTGAGAATGAGCCGCTGAATCTAGAGCACGCGTCCTGGGGGAACGCAGTCAAGCAAAGGGAGTGGCGGCGGCATCCGTTCGGCGTAGGAGCGGCGCGGAGATGCTTGGGAAACGGGATTGTTTGGGTGAAATCCCGCTGTAAGAGGCAAGGCATCGCCCAGGTTGGGGCTGAGGAGCAATGCGGGAGCGAAGCGAACGTGCTTCCCTTCGAGTGGTCAACGCATGCAGCTCCCCTAAGGCCCTGCCTTGAAAAAGCGATTCCGCGTCATGATCTAAGGGCTATCCGGCTTCCCCCAGCCCGTTTCCGGCGGATTTTCCCGTGCATTTAGCGCTTGCGCATTCGTTGCGAAAGCCTTAAACGCCTGCCAAACCGGACGGGCCGGTTAGCCCAACTTTCGTTCAGTAGGAATAAAAACATGGCAAAAGGTAAGTTTGAGCGCAACAAGCCTCACGTAAACATCGGCACGATCGGCCACGTTGACCATGGCAAGACGTCGCTGACGGCAGCGATCACGAAGTATTTCGGCGAGTTCAAGGCGTATGACCAGATCGACGCCGCACCGGAAGAAAAGGCCCGTGGCATCACCATCTCGACGGCGCACGTCGAGTATGAGACGCCGAACCGTCACTACGCGCACGTCGACTGCCCCGGCCACGCCGACTACGTCAAGAACATGATCACCGGTGCTGCCCAGATGGACGGCGCGATCCTGGTCTGCTCCGCCGCTGACGGCCCGATGCCGCAGACCCGCGAGCACATCCTGCTCGCCCGCCAGGTCGGCGTTCCCGCGATCGTGGTGTTCCTGAACAAGGTCGACCAGGTCGACGACGCCGAGCTTCTCGAGCTCGTCGAACTGGAAGTTCGCGAACTTCTGTCGTCCTACGACTTCCCGGGCGACGACATTCCGATCGTCAAGGGTTCGGCTCTGGCCGCTCTCGAAGATTCGGACAAGAAGATCGGTGAAGACGCGATCCGCGAGCTGATGGCTCAGGTCGACGCCTATATCCCGACGCCGGAGCGTCCGATCGACCAGCCGTTCCTGATGCCGATCGAAGACGTGTTCTCGATCTCGGGCCGTGGTACGGTTGTGACGGGTCGCGTCGAGCGCGGTATCGTCAAGGTCGGTGAAGAAATCGAAATCGTCGGCATCCGCCCGACGACGAAGACGACCTGCACGGGCGTTGAAATGTTCCGCAAGCTGCTCGACCAGGGCCAGGCCGGCGACAACATCGGCGCGCTTCTGCGCGGCGTCACGCGTGACGGCGTCGAGCGTGGCCAGATCCTGTGCAAGCCGGGTTCGGTCAAGCCGCACAAGAAGTTCATGGCAGAAGCCTACATCCTGACGAAGGAAGAAGGCGGCCGTCATACGCCGTTCTTCACGAACTACCGTCCGCAGTTCTACTTCCGCACGACGGACGTGACCGGTATCGTTTCGCTGCCGGAAGGCACGGAAATGGTCATGCCGGGCGACAACGTCACGGTTGAAGTCGAGCTGATCGTTCCGATCGCGATGGAAGAAAAGCTGCGCTTCGCAATCCGCGAAGGCGGCCGTACCGTCGGCGCCGGCATCGTTGCCTCGATCGTCGAGTAAGCTTCGGGTCTGAGACCTGATGAGAGCCCCGCGGGAAACCGCGGGGCTTTTTGTTTGTGTCGTATGAGTGGGCGGATTTGCCCCTCACCCTAACCCTCTCCCCGCAGGCGGGGAGAGGGGACGTGGCCCGCGAACGCTCCCTGGTTGGGGAAGCCGGCGCGACCTGTGTCCTTCGCCCCGTTTGCGGGGAGAAGGTGGCCGGCAGGCCGGATGAGGGGCCTGTACTCCTCTCACCGGGATAAGCACTGATTTGTTGTAAAAAATGCATTTTTCGGGCTTGCCAAGTCGGCCCCCGCGCCGTAAAGACGCCATGCCTTGCCGGTAACGGGCGGTTCGCTTCGGATGCGGCAGGCGTATAGGGGTATAGCTCAGTTGGTAGAGCGGCGGTCTCCAAAACCGCAGGTCGGGGGTTCGAGCCCCTCTGCCCCTGCCATTCTCGCCGGACAGCGCGGACGACTTGCAGCGACGGGGACGGATGGCGTGACGGTGTTTTCCGTCATAATTCGTTAAAAGTCCGGTTGCCTCTTGTTAAAAAGAGAATCGGGCTTTATGTAGGGCAAAACAGACACGCGGTGCGTGGGGCTGATAGTTCAGCTTTACGTGCCGTAATGGCGTGGACATTCAATGGCATCGAAAACGAATCCGATTGCGTTTCTGCAGCAGGTACGCTCCGAGACGGCGAAAGTGACTTGGCCCTCGCGGCGCGAGACGATGATCTCGACCGTCATGGTTTTTGTCATGGTCTTCCTGGCTGCAGTGTTCTTCTTCGCTGCGGACCAGCTGATGGGCTGGCTGATTGGCCTCGTCCTCAGCGCCAGCGCCTGATTGGTTGGAGATGAACATGGCTTCCCGTTGGTACATCGTCCACGCCTATTCGAATTTCGAGAAGAAGGTCGCTGAGGACATCGAGAACAAGGCGCGTCAGAAGGGCCTTGATCATCTGTTCGAAAAGATTCTCGTTCCGACCGAAAAGGTCGTTGAGGTGCGCCGCGGCCGCAAGGTCGATGCCGAACGCAAGTTCTTCCCTGGCTATGTACTGGTGCGGGCGAACCTGACGGACGAAGCGTATCACCTCATCAAGAATACGCCGAAGGTCACGGGTTTCCTCGGTTCCGACAACAAGCCGGTTCCGATCCCGGACAGTGAGGCCGAGCGCATCCTGTCGCAGGTCCAGGACGGTGTGGATCGTCCCAAGCCTTCTGTCTCGTTCGAGATCGGCGAGCAGGTCCGCGTTTCCGACGGCCCGTTCGCCTCGTTCAACGGCACCGTGCAGGATGTCGACGAGGAGCGGTCGCGCCTCAAGGTGGAAGTGTCGATCTTCGGCCGCGCCACCCCGGTCGAGCTGGAATACGCCCAGGTCGAGAAAATCTGATTTTGGCGGGCGCTTCCGGGCGCCGCCCGTTTGAAATCCAATCCTCTCACGAGGATTGGTGGCGGAAGTTTCCGCCAACCGCGTGGAAGGGAAGGTGGCCTTTAGCCGGGCGCCCGGACCGCACCACGCAACCGCAGCCGCCGATCTTGCGATTGGCATCACGGGCCGGGCAACCGGCCGCATTCTGAAAGGCAGAGAAAATGGCTAAGAAAGTTGCAGGCCAGCTCAAGCTTCAGGTCAAGGCAGGATCGGCAAACCCGTCCCCGCCGATCGGCCCGGCGCTTGGTCAGCGTGGCATTAACATCATGGAATTCTGCAAGTCGTTCAACGCAGCGACGCAGGAAATGGAAAAGGGTATGCCGATCCCGGTCGTCATCACCTATTACCAGGACAAGTCCTTCACGTTCGTGATGAAGCAGCCGCCGGTGACCTACTTCCTCAAGAAGGAAGCCAAGATCACCTCGGGCTCGAAGACCCCGGGCAAGGGCGCGACGGTCGGCAAGCTCACCAAGGCTCAGATCAAGTCGATCGCCGAAGCCAAGATGAAGGATCTCAACGCCGCCGATATCGAAGGCGCGATGGCAATGGTCGAGGGTTCTGCCCGCGCCATGGGCCTGGAAGTGGTAGGTTAAGACCATGGCCAAGATTGCAAAGCGTCTCCAGAAGATCCGTGAAGGCATCGACCCGACCAAGCTCGTCGCCCTCTCCGACGCCATCGCTCTCGTCAAGGAGCGTGCCGTCGCCAAGTTCGACGAAACCATCGAAGTCGCCATGAACCTCGGCGTCGACCCGCGTCACGCAGACCAGATGGTCCGCGGCGTGGTCAACCTGCCGAACGGCACGGGCCGTGACGTTCGCGTCGCCGTCTTCGCACGTGGCGCCAAGGCTGACGAAGCCAAGGCTGCCGGTGCAGACATCGTCGGCGCCGAAGACCTCGTCGAAATCGTTCAGGGCGGCAAGATCGAATTCGATCGCTGCATCGCGACCCCGGACATGATGCCGCTCGTCGGCCGCCTCGGTAAGGTTCTCGGCCCGCGCGGCATGATGCCGAACCCGAAGGTCGGCACCGTCACCATGGACGTTGCAGGCGCCGTCAAGGCATCCAAGGGCGGTGCAGTCGAGTTCCGCGTCGAGAAGGCTGGTATCATCCATGCCGGTATCGGCAAGGCCTCCTTCGACGCCAAGGCTCTTGAAGAAAACATCAAGGCTTTCGCCGACGCGGTCATCAAGGCCAAGCCGACGGGCGCCAAGGGCAACTACGTCAAGCGCGTCGCCATCTCTTCGACGATGGGCCCGGGCGTCAAGATCGACCCGTCGACGGTTGCCTGATCTAGGCGTTTAATTCACGGCTCGGCTCCGGCCGAACCGCAACAGAATTCCCGGCCTTGTCTGGCCGGGGATTTCCGGGGTAACCCGGAACTCCTGTCCGAGATTGCAGGTGGTTATCCCTTAATCACTTTAGCCTGCATGAGACGGGGTGAGACCTGGATTTCTTCCGCGTCGGATGACGCCGAAATTCGGTTCGAACCTACCTTACCTTGTGTCGCGGCCATCCGGTCGAGCGCGGGGGGACAGGATCCTCGAGCGTCGCTCGGGATCCCTTTTGAAGCGGATCCCTGGCGGCAAAGGTAAACCCGGCAGGTCCCGTGAGAAGTCACGGTCCTGTCAACTGGAGATAGGCACAGTGGAAAGAGCGGAAAAACGCGAATTCGTCACGGAGCTGAACGAAGTCTTCAAGGCTTCCGGTTCGGTTGTCGTGGCCCGCTACGCCGGCATCACCGTCGCACAGATGAACGATCTTCGTACGAAGATGCGTGCGGCCGGTGGCACCGTCAAGGTCGCGAAGAACCGCCTGGCCAAAATTGCCCTTCAGGGTACGGAGTCGGAAGGGATGTCTGATCTCTTCCAGGGTCAGACGCTCATTGCTTATGCAAATGATCCGATGATTGCTCCCAAGGTAGCCATGGATTTCGCCAAGACCAACGACAAGCTCGTTGTTCTCGGTGGCGCCATGGGTGCGACCACGCTCGACGCTGAAGCAGTCAAGTCGCTTGCGACCCTGCCTTCGCTCGACGAGCTTCGTGCAAAGCTGCTGGGCCTCATTGCAGCCCCGGCCACGCGCGTCGCTACGGTCGTTGCAGCACCGGCAAGCCAGCTTGCCCGCGTGTTCGCAGCCTACGCCAAGAAGGACGAAGCCGCTTGAGGCGGTTTTTCGCTGTAATCAAACAATACCAGTTCGAACCGAATATAAGGAACTATCACAATGGCTGATCTCGCAAAGATCGTTGAAGACCTCTCTGCTCTGACCGTTCTGGAAGCTGCTGAGCTTTCCAAGCTGCTCGAAGAGAAGTGGGGCGTTTCGGCTGCTGCTCCCGTAGCAGTTGCTGCTGCTGGCGGCGCTGCTGCTGCTGGCCCGGTCGAAGAAGAAAAGACCGAATTCGACGTTATCCTGGTTGACGCTGGCGCCAACAAGATCAACGTCATCAAGGAAGTCCGCGCCATCACCGGCCTGGGCCTCAAGGAAGCCAAGGACCTCGTCGAAGGCGCTCCGAAGCCGGTCAAGGAAGCCGTCTCCAAGGGCGAAGCTGCCGACCTCAAGAAGAAGCTTGAGGAAGCCGGCGCCAAGGTCGACGTCAAGTAATACCGGAATGCGATGGGAGAGGGTTTCGACCCTCTCCCATTGATGATTCCCCTGAACTGATTACCCAAAAGCCGCGAAAACCGGCTTTTGGGTAATGGGTTCTTCAAGAGGATGGTCTTCCACCGAGCGACTGGCAATCCGGCCCGTCAACCGGCAGTGAGACGAGATTGAACCAACCCATTGGTCGACGGGATCGACTGGCCAGCGAACCCCGTCCGTTGCAGGCCCGGATGCAAATTTGAAGGAGCGACGATGGCTCAGACCCTTTCGTTTAACGGTCGTAGGCGCGTACGCAAGTTTTTTGGAAAAATCCCCGAAGTCGCAGTCATGCCGAACCTCATCGAGGTTCAGAAGGCATCCTACGACCAATTTCTGATGGTTGAAGAGCCCGCCGGCGGTCGCCCGGATGAGGGCCTTCAGACCGTTTTCAAGTCGGTCTTCCCGATCACCGACTTCTCCGGCGCTTCCATGCTGGAATTCGTTTCCTACGAATTCGAACAGCCGAAGTTCGACGTCGAGGAATGCCGCCAGCGTGACCTGACCTATGCAGCGCCCCTCAAGGTGACGCTGCGCCTCATCGTGTTCGATATCGACGAGGATACGGGCGCGAAGTCCATCAAGGACATCAAGGAACAGAACGTCTACATGGGCGACATGCCGCTCATGACCGACAACGGCACGTTCATCGTCAACGGCACCGAGCGCGTCATCGTCTCCCAGATGCACCGTTCGCCGGGCGTGTTCTTCGACCACGACAAGGGCAAGAGCCACTCGTCGGGCAAGCTGCTCTTCGCAGCACGCGTCATTCCTTATCGCGGTTCCTGGCTCGACATCGAGTTCGACGCCAAGGATATCGTGCATGCGCGTATCGACCGCCGCCGCAAGATCCCCGTCACCTCGCTCCTCATGGCGCTCGGCATGGACGGCGAAGAGATCCTGTCGACCTTCTACACGAAGTCGCTCTACCAGCGCGACGGCGAAGGCTGGCGCGTACCCTTCAATCCGGACGCGCTGAAAGGCCAGAAGGCCGTCTCGGACATGGTGGACGCCGACACCGGCGAGGTCGTGGTGGAGATCGGCAAGAAGCTGACGCCGCGCCTCCTCAAGCAGCTGTCCGAAAAGGGCCTGAAGGCCCTCAAGGCGACCGACGATGAGCTCTACGGCAACTACCTCGCCGAAGACGTCGTCAACTATTCGACGGGTGAGATCTATCTCGAAGCCGGCGACGAAATCGACGAGAAGACCCTGCCGATCATCCTGGCAGCCGGCTTCGACGAGATCCCGGTCCTCGACATCGACCACATCAATGTCGGTGCCTACATCCGCTCGACGCTTGCCGCAGACAAGAACGAGAACCGCCAGGACGCGCTGTTCGACATCTACCGCGTCATGCGTCCGGGCGAGCCGCCGACCATGGATTCGGCCGAAGCCATGTTCAACACGCTGTTCTTCGATGCGGAGCGTTACGACCTCTCCGCCGTCGGCCGCGTGAAGATGAACATGCGCCTCGATCTCGACGTCGCCGACACGGTGCGCACGCTGCGCAAGGACGATATCCTTGCCGTCGTGAAGATGCTGGTCGAACTGCGCGACGGCAAGGGCGAGATCGACGACATCGACAACCTCGGCAACCGTCGTGTGCGTTCGGTCGGCGAGCTGATGGAAAACCAGTACCGCCTCGGCCTCTTGCGCATGGAGCGCGCGATCAAGGAACGCATGTCCTCGATCGAGATCGACACGGTCATGCCGCAGGACCTGATCAACGCGAAGCCGGCGGCTGCCGCGGTTCGTGAATTCTTCGGTTCCTCGCAGCTCTCGCAGTTCATGGACCAGGTGAACCCGCTGTCGGAAATCACCCACAAGCGCCGCCTTTCGGCTCTCGGCCCGGGTGGTCTGACCCGCGAGCGCGCCGGCTTCGAAGTCCGCGACGTTCACCCGACGCACTACGGCCGTATCTGCCCGATCGAGACGCCTGAGGGACCGAACATCGGTCTGATCAACTCGCTCGCCACCTTCGCCCGCGTCAACAAGTACGGCTTCATCGAGAGCCCGTACCGCAAGATCGTCGACGGCAAGGTCACGAGCGACGTGGTCTACCTTTCCGCCATGGAAGAGGCGAAGTACCACGTTGCCCAGGCCAACTCGGTGCTCGAAGCCGACAACTCGTTTGCTGAAGAGTTCGTCGTCTGCCGCCACGCCGGCGAAGTCATGCTCGCCCCGCGCGACCAGATCAACCTGATGGACGTTTCGCCGAAGCAGCTCGTTTCGGTCGCGGCCGCGCTCATTCCGTTCCTCGAGAACGACGACGCGAACCGCGCGCTCATGGGTTCGAACATGCAGCGTCAGGCCGTGCCGCTTCTGCGTGCCGAAGCCCCGTTCGTCGGCACCGGCATGGAGCCGGTCGTCGCCCGTGACTCGGGCGCTGCCATCGCGGCCCGCCGCGGCGGCGTCGTCGACCAGGTCGACGCGACCCGTATCGTTATCCGCGCCACCGAAGACCTCGATCCGTCGAAGTCGGGCGTCGATATCTACCGGCTGCAGAAGTTCCAGCGTTCCAACCAGAACACCTGCGTCAACCAGCGCCCGCTGGTCACCGTCGGCGACGTTCTGAACAAGGGCGACATCATCGCGGACGGTCCGTCGACCGACCTCGGCGACCTCGCGCTCGGCCGCAACGCGCTCGTCGCGTTCATGCCGTGGAACGGCTACAACTACGAAGACTCGATCCTGATGTCCGAACGCATCGTCTCTGAAGATGTGTTCACCTCGATTCATATCGAGGAATTCGAAGTCATGGCTCGCGACACGAAGCTCGGCCCGGAAGAAATCACGCGCGACATTCCGAACGTTTCGGAAGAAGCGCTGAAGAACCTCGACGAAGCCGGTATCGTCTATATCGGTGCTGAGGTTCAGCCGGGCGACATCCTGGTCGGCAAGATCACCCCGAAGGGCGAAAGCCCGATGACGCCGGAAGAAAAGCTCCTGCGCGCCATCTTCGGTGAAAAGGCCTCCGACGTTCGCGACACCTCCATGCGCATGCCGCCCGGCACCTTCGGTACGGTCGTCGAAGTTCGCGTCTTCAACCGCCATGGCGTGGAGAAGGACGAACGTGCGATGGCGATCGAGCGCGAAGAGATCGAGCGTCTCGCCAAGGACCGTGACGACGAGCAGGCGATCCTCGACCGCAACGTCTACGGCCGTCTGGTCGACATGCTGCGCGGCCACGTCGCCGTTGCCGGCCCGAAGTCCTTCAAGAAGGGCACCGAGCTGTCGAACGCCGTCGTCTCCGAATATCCCCGCTCGCAGTGGTGGATGTTCGCCGTCGAGGACGAGAAGGTCCAGGGCGAGATCGAAGCGCTCCGTGGCCAGTACGACGAATCCAAGTCGCGCCTTGAACAGCGCTTCATGGACAAGGTCGAAAAGGTCCAGCGCGGCGACGAAATGCCCCCGGGCGTCATGAAGATGGTCAAGGTCTTCGTCGCTGTGAAGCGCAAGATCCAGCCGGGCGACAAGATGGCCGGCCGTCACGGCAACAAGGGTGTCGTCTCGCGCATCCTGCCGATCGAGGACATGCCGTTCCTGGAAGACGGTACGCATGTCGACATCTGCTTGAACCCGCTGGGCGTGCCCTCGCGCATGAACGTCGGCCAGATCCTCGAAACCCACCTTGCTTGGGCTTGCGCCGGCATGGGCAAGAAGATCGGCGACCTGCTCGACGAGTACCGCAAGACCATGGACATCTCCGACCTGAAGCGCGAGCTGACGGAAGTCTATGAGAGCGAAGCCAAGGATGAAGTCGCGCACTTCAACGACGAAGCCCTGGTCAAGCTGGCCGAGCAGTCCCGCAAGGGCGTCTCGATCGCAACGCCGGTCTTCGACGGTGCGCATGAGCCCGACGTTGCCAGCATGCTGGAACGCGCAGGCCTCAATTCCTCGGGCCAGTCGGTTCTCTACGACGGCCGTACGGGTGAGGCTTTCGACCGCAAGGTCACGGTCGGCTACATGTACATGATCAAGCTGAACCACCTTGTCGACGACAAGATCCACGCGCGCTCGATCGGTCCGTACTCGCTCGTTACCCAGCAGCCGCTGGGCGGCAAGGCGCAGTTCGGCGGCCAGCGCTTCGGGGAAATGGAAGTCTGGGCGCTCGAAGCCTACGGCGCCGCCTACACGCTGCAGGAAATGCTGACCGTGAAGTCGGACGACGTGGCAGGCCGCACCAAGGTGTACGAGGCGATCGTGCGTGGCGACGACACGTTCGAGGCGGGCATCCCGGAGAGCTTCAACGTTCTCGTCAAGGAAATGCGCTCGCTCGGCCTGTCGGTCGAACTCGAGAACTCCAAGGTCGATCCGAACGCGGAAGCTGGCCAGCTTCCCGACGCGGCGGAATAAGCCTGACAAGGTGCGCGCCGGAAAGGCGCGCACCGCTCCCGCTCCCGCCGGAAGGCGAGGGGCGGCTCATCCGTTTCAGGCAGTCGTGCGGCACCCGGGTATCGCCGCATTTGACTGCTAAGCAGAGGGCCACTGGCCCACGAAGGAGATAGGCATGAACCAAGAGGTCATGAACCTTTTCAACCCGCAGGTGCCTGCGCAGACGTTCGACTCCATCCGTATCTCGATCGCGTCGCCGGAAAAGATCCTGTCGTGGTCGTACGGCGAGATCAAGAAGCCGGAAACCATCAACTACCGCACGTTCAAGCCGGAACGCGACGGTCTCTTCTGCGCGCGCATCTTCGGGCCGATCAAGGATTACGAGTGCCTGTGCGGCAAGTACAAGCGCATGAAGTACAAGGGCATCATCTGCGAAAAGTGCGGCGTCGAAGTCACGCTGTCGCGCGTTCGCCGCGAGCGCATGGGCCATATTGAGCTCGCTGCGCCCGTTGCCCACATCTGGTTCCTGAAGTCGCTGCCGTCGCGCATCGCGACGCTCCTCGACATGACGCTGAAGGATGTCGAGCGCGTTCTCTATTTCGAGAACTACATCGTGACGGAGCCGGGCCTCACCGCGCTCAAGGAAAACCAGCTTCTTTCCGAAGAAGAATACATGATCGCCGTCGATGAATATGGTGAAGACCAGTTCACGGCGATGATCGGCGCCGAGGCCATCTACGAGATGCTCGCCTCGATGAACCTCGAAAAGATCGCCGGCGATCTGCGTCAGGATCTGGCCGACACCACGTCGGACCTGAAGCAGAAGAAGCTGATGAAGCGCCTGAAGATCGTCGAGAACTTCATGGAATCCGGCAACCGCCCGGAATGGATGATCATGAAGGTCGTTCCGGTGATCCCGCCGGACCTGCGCCCGCTCGTCCCGCTGGACGGCGGTCGTTTCGCGACGTCGGACCTCAACGATCTCTACCGCCGCGTCATCAACCGCAACAACCGTCTGAAGCGCCTCATCGAGCTGCGTGCACCGGGCATCATCATCCGTAACGAGAAGCGCATGCTTCAGGAATCGGTTGACGCCCTGTTCGACAACGGCCGCCGCGGCCGCGTCATCACCGGCGCCAACAAGCGTCCGCTGAAGTCGCTGTCCGACATGCTCAAGGGCAAGCAGGGCCGCTTCCGCCAGAACCTGCTCGGCAAGCGCGTCGACTATTCCGGCCGTTCGGTCATCGTGACGGGCCCGGAACTCAAGCTGCACCAGTGCGGCCTGCCGAAGAAGATGGCGCTCGAACTGTTCAAGCCGTTTATCTACGCCCGCCTCGACGCCAAGGGTTTCTCCTCGACCGTCAAGCAGGCCAAGAAGCTGGTTGAAAAGGAAAAGCCCGAGGTCTGGGATATCCTCGACGAGGTCATCCGCGAACATCCGGTTCTCCTGAACCGCGCACCGACGCTGCACCGCCTGGGCATCCAGGCCTTCGAACCGATCCTGGTCGAAGGCAAGGCCATCCAGCTGCACCCGCTCGTCTGCACGGCCTTCAACGCCGACTTCGACGGCGACCAGATGGCCGTTCACGTTCCGCTTTCGCTGGAAGCCCAGCTGGAAGCACGCGTGCTGATGATGTCGACGAACAACATCCTGCATCCGGCGAACGGCGCACCGATCATCGTTCCGTCGCAGGACATGGTTCTCGGCCTCTACTATCTGGCGATCATGAACCAGAACGAGCCGGGCGAAGGCATGGCCTTCTCCGACATGGGCGAACTGCACCATGCGCTCGAGAACAAGGTCGTCACCCTGCACGCCAAGATCCGTGGCCGCTTCAAGACCATGGATGCCGACGGCAAGCTGGTCTCGAAGATCTATGAGACGACGCCCGGCCGCATGATCATCGGCGAACTTCTTCCGAAGAACGTCAACGTGCCGTTCGAGACCTGCAACCAGGAAATGACCAAGAAGAACATCTCCAAGATGATCGACACGGTCTACCGTCACTGCGGTCAGAAGGACACGGTCATCTTCTGCGACCGCATCATGCAGCTCGGCTTTGCCCATGCCTGCCGCGCCGGCATTTCGTTCGGCAAGGACGACATGATCATTCCGGAAACCAAGGCGAAGATCGTCGGTGATACCGAAAACCTCGTCAAGGAATACGAGCAGCAGTACAATGACGGCCTGATCACCCAGGGCGAAAAGTACAACAAGGTCGTCGATGCCTGGGGCAAGGCCACCGAAAAGGTTGCCGAGGACATGATGGCCCGAATCAAGGCCGTCGAGTTCGACCCGGAAACCGGTCGCCAGAAGCCGATGAACGCGATCTACATGATGTCCCACTCGGGCGCCCGTGGTTCTCCGAACCAGATGCGCCAGCTGGGCGGCATGCGCGGCCTCATGGCCAAGCCGTCGGGCGAGATCATCGAAACGCCGATCATCTCGAACTTCAAGGAAGGCCTGACCGTGAACGAGTACTTCAACTCGACGCACGGCGCCCGCAAGGGTCTGGCAGACACCGCACTGAAGACCGCGAACTCCGGTTACCTGACCCGTCGTCTCGTCGACGTCGCGCAGGACTGCATCGTCACGCATGTCGATTGCGGCACCGAAACCGGCCTCACCATGACCGCCATCGTCGATGCCGGTCAGGTCGTGGCGTCGATCGGCACCCGCGTGCTCGGCCGTACCGCGCTCGACGATATCGACCATCCGGTCACCGGCGCGCGCATTGTCGATGCCGGCAAGATGATCCTCGAGCCCGACGTCGTCGAGATCGAGAAGGCCGGTATCCAGTCGATCCGCATCCGCTCGGCACTGACCTGCGAAATCCAGACCGGGGTCTGCGGCGTCTGCTACGGTCGCGACCTTGCACGCGGCACGCCCGTCAACATGGGCGAAGCCGTGGGCGTCATCGCGGCACAGTCGATCGGCGAGCCGGGCACCCAGCTCACCATGCGTACCTTCCACCTTGGCGGCACGGCGACCGTGGTCGACCAGTCGTTCCTGGAAGCATCGTATGAAGGCACGGTGCAGATGAAGAACCGCAACATGCTGCGCAACTCCGACGGTAACCTCGTCGCGATGGGCCGCAACATGGCGGTCACCATTCTCGACGAGCGCGGCGTGGAACGGTCCTCGCAGCGCGTCGCCTACGGTTCGAAGATCTTCGTCGATGATGGCGACAAGGTGAAGCGCGGCCAGCGTCTCGCCGAGTGGGACCCCTACACCCGTCCGATGATGACGGAAGTGGAAGGTACGGTTCACTTCGAAGACGTGGTCGACGGTATCTCGGTTCTGGAAACGACCGACGAATCCACCGGCATCACCAAGCGTTCGGTCATCGACTGGCGTTCGACGCCGCGCGGTACGGATCTGAAGCCGGCCATCGTCATCAAGGACAAGAACGGTGCTGTCGCCAAGCTGTCCCGCGGTGGTGAAGCTCGCTTCATGCTCTCGGTCGACGCGATCCTCTCGGTCGAACCCGGTCAGAAGGTCTCCCAGGGTGACGTTCTTGCCCGCTCGCCGCTGGAAAGCGCCAAGACCAAGGACATCACCGGTGGTCTGCCGCGCGTTGCCGAACTGTTCGAAGCCCGCCGTCCGAAGGACCACGCCGTCATCGCAGAGATCGATGGCACGGTTCGCTTTGGCCGCGACTACAAGAACAAGCGTCGCGTGATGATCGAGCCGGCGGAAGACGGTGTCGAGCCGGTCGAGTACCTGATCCCGAAGGGCAAGCCCTTCCACCTTCAGGACGGCGACTACATCGAAAAGGGTGACTACATCCTCGACGGCAACCCGGCGCCGCACGACATCCTGGCGATCAAGGGCGTGGAAGCACTCGCTTCCTACCTCGTGAACGAAATCCAGGAAGTCTACCGACTGCAGGGCGTTGTGATCAACGACAAGCACATCGAGGTGATCGTTCGCCAGATGCTGCAGAAGGTCGAGATCACGGATGCCGGCGACTCGACCTACATCGTCGGCGACAATGTCGACCGTATCGAGCTGGAAGACGTCAACGACAGCCTGATCGAGGAAGGCAAGAAGCCGGCATACGGCGATCCGGTCCTCCTCGGCATCACCAAGGCATCGCTGCAGACCCCGTCGTTCATCTCGGCCGCGTCCTTCCAGGAGACCACCAAGGTTCTCACGGAGGCTGCGATCGCCGGCAAGACTGACGGCCTGCAGGGTCTCAAGGAAAACGTCATCGTCGGCCGCCTCATCCCGGCCGGCACGGGCGGCACCATGACCCAGATCCGCCGCATCGCGACGGCCCGCGACGAGATGATCCTCGACGAGCGCCGCAAGTCGACCGGCGCCGGCGTTGCAACCCCGATGCTGGCGGACCTCGCCGGCGGCGAGAATGCGGCGGCCGAGTAATCGCCTACATTTTGACGAATGAAAAAGCCGCCCGGATTATTTCGGGCGGCTTTTTGTTTATGCGCAAGGACAGGGCGGGGCGGCTTGATCTGGCGCAACTGGCCAGATTGGAGCGGTTCTAAAGTCCATTCGTGTCCCAACGAATGGAGGTAGCCATGAAAATTCTGCTGGCGACGGTCGCCCTATCGCTCCTTGCGACTGCGGCTCTAGCCGCCGATCCCGTTCCTGCCGATCTGCGCGCGACGGCGCTCGATATCTTCAAGCCCTTGCCGTCCACCTATCCTGCGGTCAGCGACAACCCCATCACGCCGGAGAAGATTGATCTCGGCAAGGCGCTGTTCTTCGATCCGCGCCTGTCGGCCTCGGGCGTCTTCTCCTGCAATTCTTGTCACAATCTGGCGACCGGGGGCGATGACAATCTTGAAACCTCGATCGGCCATGGTTGGCAAAAGGGGCCGCGCAACTCGCCGACGGCCCTGAATGCCGTCTTCAACGATGCGCAGTTCTGGGATGGTCGCGCGGAAGACCTCAAGGCGCAGGCCAAGGGGCCGATCCAGGCGGGCGTCGAAATGGCGAACACGCCGAACCAGGTCGTCGCGACGCTGAAATCGATGCCGAACTATGTCGAATGGTTCACGGCGGCATTTCCAGACGAGGCTGATCCGGTGACGTTCGACAACATGGCGAAGGCGATCGAGGCCTTCGAGGCGACCCTGATCACGCCGGCGCCCTTCGACGCCTATCTCAACGGCGACGAGGGGGCGCTGACGGCGGAAGAGCAGGCGGGGCTGGCGCTCTTCATCGACAAGGGCTGCGCTTCGTGCCACAGCGGCGTCAATCTTGGCGGCAACGGCTACTATCCGTTCGGCCTTATCGAGAAGCCGGGGGCCGAGGTTCTGCCGGAGAACGACAAGGGCCGCTTTGCCGTGACGGCGACGGCGGACGATTCCTACGTCTTCCGCGCTGCGCCGCTGCGCAACGTCACGCTGACGGCGCCGTACTTCCATTCGGGCAAGGTGTGGAACCTGAAGCAGGCGGTTGCGATCATGGGCACCTCGCAGCTCGGCGAGGATCTTGCGGATACCGACGTGGACCGGATTGTCGCCTTCCTCGGCACACTGGAAGGCCGGATGCCCGACGTGGTCTATCCGGTGCTGCCGGCAGAGACGGATGATACGCCTCTGCCGAGCGGCGAAATCAAGTAACGGAGAGGGCGGTCATCAGGCGAACCGGATGATCGCCACCTCGCCCTCCAGGGCACCCTTGTAGGCGGAGGCATGCGGCTCGTCCTCCGGCACGCCGGTCAGCGTACCGATCTGGTCGAGGTCGGCTTCGAGGAAACCCTCTTCGGAAAGCGCGTTCAGCGCCTCGCGCACGGCGGTGTCGTCGTCTGGCGCACGCAGCATGACATGGATGTCGATGCCCTCGTCGCCCTCGCGCTCATAGGCCTTGCCGATGATGATGAAGACCATCGGATCGTCGAGCGTGTTGTTGTCGTTATCGGCATTGGCCGCCATGGCGGGCTCCTTTCGGGTCTGTGATGCCGGTTCTATAAAGGGTAGGGCGGCAAGGCCCAAATGCAAAATGGGCGGGTGCAGCAAAAGGTGATTCCCGATTCTGTTGGATGTACCCGCTCACGCACCGACTCTCAGGGTTGATTCCATCTTTACGCTTCCTTAATGTTCTCCAGCGATGGCTGGTGAGCCCGGATGCATCCCGAAAGGGGCAGGGGAGGCCGCCGAAAGCCCCGCTTTTCAGGCAGGCCAGCCATTCCGCACCGGGATTCTTTCGCCTCGCCCCTTGACCTTTTGCCCTTAAGTCAGTAGACCGCACGCCATCAGAGCCTATGTGAGGCTGGCTGGTTCGGAATGACTCGTTCTGAAGTTCGCCTCAAACAGGGCTCGACGCACGTTGAGAACATGAATGCTGCACGCATGACGCGGTTGTATCGCGTCCTCTGCCTATCAAAGGTCATCCGCTCAGGCGGATCGGCCTTTTATTGCGCATGAACACGCGTGTGGCCACCTATCGCCCGCAAGGGTAATGAGACACGATAAGGGATGGGTCTATGCCTACCGTAAACCAGTTGATCCGCAAGCCGCGCCAGGCGTCGGTTAAGCGCAACAAGGTTCCTGCCCTGCAGGAAAACCCCCAGAAGCGCGGCGTTTGCACCCGCGTCTACACGACGACCCCGAAGAAGCCGAACTCGGCTCTGCGTAAGGTCGCCAAGATCCGCCTGACCAATGGCTTCGAAGTCATCGGTTACATCCCGGGCGAAGGTCACAACCTGCAGGAACACTCTGTCGTCATGATCCGTGGCGGCCGCGTGAAGGACTTGCCGGGCGTGCGTTACCACATCATCCGCGGCGTTCTCGACACCCAGGGCGTCAAGAACCGCAAGCAGCGTCGTTCCAAGTACGGCGCGAAGCGTCCGAAGTAATACAGTAACCAGCGCCATTTCGCTGGCCAGATCATTCAAGATTGAGAGACAAAAAGTATGTCCCGTCGCCATAGAGCAGAAAAGCGCGAGATCAACCCGGACCCGAAGTTCGGCGACCTCGTTGTCACCAAGTTCATGAACGCCATCATGCTGGACGGCAAGAAGTCCGTCGCCGAAACGATCGTTTACGGCGCCTTCGATGTCGTTCAGGGCAAGGCAAAGGCCGATCCGCTCGGTGTTTTCCATTCGGCTCTCGACAACGTCGCTCCGCACGTCGAAGTGCGTTCGCGTCGCGTCGGTGGTGCGACCTACCAGGTTCCGGTCGACGTTCGCCCGGAGCGCCGTCAGGCTCTCGCAATCCGTTGGCTGATCGCAGCTGCCCGCAAGCGTAACGAAACGACCATGGTCGAGCGCCTTTCCGGCGAACTCATGGACGCAGCGAACAATCGCGGCAGTGCAGTGAAGAAGCGCGAAGACACGCACAAGATGGCTGACGCCAACCGTGCATTCTCGCACTACCGCTGGTAACCGAAACTAACGTCTCGAAAGGAGTCCGAAATGGCTCGCGAATACAAAATCGAAGACTACCGTAATTTCGGTATCATGGCGCATATCGACGCCGGCAAGACGACGACGACCGAACGCATCCTCTACTACACCGGCAAGTCCCACAAGATCGGCGAAGTCCATGACGGCGCCGCCACGATGGACTGGATGGAGCAGGAACAGGAACGCGGCATCACGATCACGTCGGCTGCCACCACGACCTTCTGGAAGGGCCGTGACGGCAAGACCCGCCGCTTCAACATCATCGACACCCCCGGCCACGTCGACTTCACCATCGAAGTCGAGCGTTCGCTGCGCGTACTCGACGGTGCGATCGCCCTTCTCGATGCCAACGCCGGCGTAGAGCCGCAGACGGAAACCGTCTGGCGTCAGGCTGAGAAGTACAACGTTCCGCGCATGATCTTCTGCAACAAGATGGACAAGACCGGCGCGGACTTCTACCGCTCGGTGTCCATGATCAAGTCGCGTCTCGGTGCGACCGCAGTCGTCATGCAGCTGCCGATCGGAGCTGAAAGCGACTTCAAGGGCGTCATCGACCTCGTCGAGATGAACGCTCTCGTCTGGCGCGACGAATCGCTCGGCGCCCAGTGGGACGTCGTCGAGATCCCGGAAGACATGAAGGCCAAGGCCGAGGAATACCGCGAGAAGCTCATCGAGACCGTCGTCGAGATCGACGAAGCCGCGATGGAAGCCTATCTCGAAGGCAACTACCCGGACAACGATCAGATCCGTGCGCTCGTTCGCCGCGGCACCATCGACGTGAAGTTCCACCCGATGTTCTGCGGTACGGCGTTCAAGAACAAGGGCGTTCAGCCGCTGCTCGACGCCGTCGTCGACTACCTGCCGTCCCCGGCAGACATCCCGGCGATCAAGGGCATCGACGTCAAGACGGAAGCCGAAATCGAGCGTCATGCCGATGACGCCGAGCCGCTTTCCATGCTCGCGTTCAAGATCATGAACGACCCCTTCGTCGGTTCGCTCACCTTCGCCCGCATCTATTCCGGCAAGCTCGAAAAGGGCACGTCGGTCATGAACACGGTCAAGGAAAAGCGCGAGCGCGTCGGCCGTATGCTGCAGATGCACTCCAACTCGCGTGAAGACATCGAAGAAGCCTTTGCCGGCGACATCGTTGCTCTCGCTGGCCTCAAGGATACGACGACGGGCGATACGCTCTGCGATCCGCTGAAGCCGGTTATCCTGGAGCGCATGGAATTCCCCGAGCCGGTCATCCAGATCGCGATCGAGCCGAAGACCAAGAACGACCAGGAAAAGATGGGCCTCGCGCTCAACCGTCTGGCTGCCGAAGACCCGTCCTTCCGCGTCAAGACCGACGAAGAGTCCGGCCAGACGATCATCGCAGGCATGGGCGAACTTCACCTCGACATCATCGTCGACCGCATGCGTCGCGAGTTCAAGGTCGAAGCCAATGTCGGCGCGCCGCAGGTTGCTTACCGTGAGACGATCACGCGCAAGACCGAAAAGGACTACACGCACAAGAAGCAGACCGGTGGTACCGGTCAGTTCGCCCGCGTGAAGCTCGTGTTCGAACCGAACCCGGATGGCGAAGATTTCCTCTTCGAATCCAAGATCGTCGGCGGTGCTGTTCCGAAGGAATACATCCCGGGCGTTCAGAAGGGTATCGAAAGCGTTCTGTCCTCGGGTCCGCTCGCAGGCTTCCCGATGCTCGGCGTCAAGGCGACGCTCATCGACGGCGCCTTCCACGACGTCGACTCCTCGGTCCTCGCCTTCGAAATCGCATCGCGTGCCTGCTTCCGTGAAGCCTCGCGTGAAGCCGGCGCCCAGCTGCTGGAGCCGATGATGAAGGTCGAAGTCGTGACGCCGGAAGACTATGTCGGCGACGTCATCGGTGACCTGAACTCCCGCCGTGGCCAGATCCAGGGCCAGGAATCGCGCGGCGTCGCCGTCGTGATCTCCGCCAACGTGCCGCTGGCGAACATGTTCAAGTACGTGGACAACCTGCGCTCGATGTCGCAGGGTCGCGCCCAGTACTCGATGGTCTTCGACCACTATGCGCCGGTTCCGTCGAACGTCGCGCAGGAAATCCAGGCAAAGTACTCCGGTCAGAAGTGACCGGGGTACGCCCCCAAAAGCAATTTGTATGAATTTCCCCTTACGGGATCAGGAACGGAGAGCCGGAAATGGCAAAAGGTAAGTTTGAGCGCAACAAGCCTCACGTAAACATCGGCACGATCGGCCACGTTGACCATGGCAAGACGTCGCTGACGGCAGCGATCACGAAGTATTTCGGCGAGTTCAAGGCGTATGACCAGATCGACGCTGCCCCGGAAGAAAAGGCCCGTGGCATCACCATCTCGACGGCGCACGTCGAGTACGAGACGCCGAACCGTCACTACGCGCACGTCGACTGCCCCGGCCACGCCGACTACGTCAAGAACATGATCACCGGTGCTGCCCAGATGGACGGCGCGATCCTGGTCTGCTCTGCCGCTGACGGCCCGATGCCGCAGACCCGCGAGCACATCCTGCTCGCCCGCCAGGTCGGCGTTCCCGCGATCGTGGTGTTCCTGAACAAGGTCGACCAGGTCGACGACGCCGAGCTTCTCGAGCTCGTCGAACTGGAAGTTCGCGAACTTCTGTCGTCCTACGACTTCCCGGGCGACGACATTCCGATCGTCAAGGGTTCGGCTCTGGCCGCTCTCGAAGATTCGGACAAGAAGATCGGTGAAGACGCGATCCGCGAGCTGATGGCTCAGGTCGACGCCTATATCCCGACGCCGGAGCGTCCGATCGACCAGCCGTTCCTGATGCCGATCGAAGACGTGTTCTCGATCTCGGGCCGTGGTACGGTTGTGACGGGTCGCGTCGAGCGCGGTATCGTCAAGGTCGGTGAAGAAATCGAAATCGTCGGCATCCGCCCGACGACGAAGACGACCTGCACGGGCGTTGAAATGTTCCGCAAGCTGCTCGACCAGGGCCAGGCCGGCGACAACATCGGCGCGCTTCTGCGCGGCGTCACGCGTGACGGCGTCGAGCGTGGCCAGATCCTGTGCAAGCCGGGTTCGGTCAAGCCGCACAAGAAGTTCATGGCAGAAGCCTACATCCTGACGAAGGAAGAAGGCGGCCGTCATACGCCGTTCTTCACGAACTACCGTCCGCAGTTCTACTTCCGCACGACGGACGTGACCGGTATCGTTTCGCTGCCGGAAGGCACGGAAATGGTCATGCCGGGCGACAACGTCACGGTTGAAGTCGAGCTGATCGTTCCGATCGCGATGGAAGAAAAGCTGCGCTTCGCAATCCGCGAAGGCGGCCGTACCGTCGGCGCCGGCATCGTTGCCTCGATCGTCGAGTAAGACTTAAGGCTTCAGGCCGCTGAAATAGGAAGGGCAGGATGTCATCCTGCCCCTCCGGTCTTTGAAAATTTAGCGGACTGGCCTTTCGGCAATTGTATTTTCGCGTGCGTTCCGTTATGGGAACCGCCAGAATCAAAAACGCGCATTTCCCAAGAGAATCGCGCGAGTAACGAACTAAGGAAAAGTCGTATGAACGGCCAGAACATCCGCATCCGCCTCAAGGCGTTTGACCACCGGATCCTTGATGCCTCCACGCGTGAAATCGTGTCGACGGCAAAGCGCACCGGCGCAAGCGTCCGCGGCCCCGTTCCGCTCCCGACCCGTATTGAAAAGTTCACTGTCAACCGTTCGCCCCACGTGGACAAGAAGAGCCGTGAACAGTTCGAGATGCGCACGCACAAGCGCCTGCTCGACATCGTAGATCCGACGCCGCAGACCGTTGATGCTCTCATGAAGCTCGACCTCGCGGCCGGTGTAGACGTAGAGATCAAGCTCTAAGTCCGGCGCAAGCCGAAATAACAAGGAAGGTACGTGGCATTAAGCCGACGTCTTCTAAAAACGGGAAACCCGACGGCCGCAAGGCTCGAGTGGAATCCTTAAACCAAGAGGCATGACGGGACGTCACGATCCCGCCAGGACTTCTAAGAGGATTGAACCATGCGTTCAGGTGTGATTGCACAGAAAGTAGGGATGACTCGCGTCTATAATGACGCAGGTGAGCACATCCCTGTAACAGTATTGCGACTGGACAACGTCCAGGTCGTTGCCCAGCGTACGCAGGACAAGAACGGCTACACGGCCGTCCAGCTCGGCGCCGGCTCTTCCAAGGTGAAGAACACGGCAAAGGCGCTCCGCGGCCAGTTCGCCGCTGCAAGCGTTGAGCCGAAGGCCAAGCTCGTCGAATTCCGCGTTTCGGAAGACAACCTCATCGAAATCGGCGCGGAACTGACCGCGAGCCATTTCGTCGCCGGCCAGCTCGTCGACGTTACCGGTACCACGATCGGTAAGGGTTTTGCCGGTGCCATGAAGCGCCATAACTTCGGCGGTCTTCGTGCAACGCACGGCGTTTCCGTTTCGCACCGTTCGCACGGTTCGACTGGTAACAACCAGGACCCGGGCAAGGTCTGGAAGGGCAAGCGCATGGCTGGTCACATGGGCCAGACGCGCGTCACCACCCAGAACCTCGAAGTCGTCTCCACCGACGAAGAACGCGGTCTCATCCTCGTCAAGGGCGCAGTCCCGGGCTCCAAGGGCGCCTGGATCGTCGTTCGTGACGCCGTCAAGTCCGGCACCCCGTCCGACGCACCGCGTCCGGCCGCCGTGCGCGCCGCAGCCAAGTAAGGGAGCCTGATCATGGATCTCAAAGTCACGACCCTCGACGGGAAGGACGCCGGCAAGGTCTCTCTTTCCGACGCGATCTTCGGCCTCGAGCCGCGCGAAGACATCATTGCCCGCGTCATCCGCTGGCAGCTCGCCAAGAAGCAGCAGGGCACGCACCAGTCGCTGACGCGCGGCGAAGTGTCCCGCACCGGCTCCAAGATGTACAAGCAGAAGGGTACGGGCCGCGCTCGTCACCATTCGGCGCGCGCTCCGCAGTTCCGCGGTGGTGCCAAGGCTCACGGCCCGGTATCCCGCAGCCACGCTCACGACCTGCCCAAGCAGGTTCGCGCGCTCGGCCTGCGTCACGCCCTCTCGGCCAAGATCAAGGCTGACGACGTCATCATCGTTGACGACCTCGTTGCCGCAGAAGCAAAGACGAAGGCTCTGGCCGGCGCGTTCGCTTCGCTCGGCCTCACCAATGCCCTCTTCATCGGCGGCGCAGAACTTGACGGCAACTTCAAGCTCGCAGCCCGCAACATCCCGAACGTGGATGTGCTTCCGATCCAGGGTATCAATGTTTACGACATCCTGCGCCGCGGCAAGCTCGTGCTCTCCAAGGCTGCTGTAGAAGCCCTCGAGGAGCGGTTCAAATGACGGATCTTCGCCACTACGATGTGATCGTATCCCCCTCGATCACCGAAAAGTCGACGCTGGTCTCCGAAAACAACCAGATCGTCTTCAACGTTGCCAAGCGCGCTTCCAAGCCTGAAATCAAGGCTGCCGTGGAAGCTCTCTTCGGCGTCAAGGTCACGGCTGTGAACACGCTCGTCCGCAAGGGCAAGATCAAGCGTTTCCGCGGCTTCGCCGGCCGGCAGGGAGATGTCAAGAAGGCTATCGTCACGCTCGCTGACGGTCAGTCCATCGACGTCTCCACCGGGCTCTAATCGGGCAGTCGGCTAAAGAGGAAACAAGAAAATGGCATTGAAACACTTCAATCCGACCACTCCGAGCCAGCGCCAGCTGGTCATCGTCGACCGGTCGGGCCTTTACAAGGGCAAGCCCGTCAAGGCTCTGACCGAAGGTCTCTCCAAGAGCGGCGGTCGTAACAACCTTGGTCGCATCACGGCCCGCTTCATCGGCGGTGGTCACAAGCGCACCTACCGTCTCATCGACTTCAAGCGTCGCAAGTTCGACGTCGAAGGCACGGTCGAGCGTCTGGAATACGACCCGAACCGTACGGCGTTCATCGCTCTGGTGAGCTATGCCGACGGCGAGCAGGCCTATATCCTGGCCCCGCAGCGCCTGGGAGCCGGCGACAAGGTCATCGCTTCCAACAAGGCTGTTGACGTAAAGCCCGGCAACACCATGCCGCTGCAGTACGTTCCGGTTGGTTCGATCGTTCACAACGTCGAAATGAAGCCGGGCAAGGGCGGCCAGATCGCCCGCTCCGCCGGCACCTTCGTTCAGCTGGTCGGCCGCGATCAGGGCATGGCGATCCTTCGCCTGAACTCGGGCGAGCAGCGCCTGGTTCACTCGTCCTGCCTCGCAACGGTCGGCGCCGTTTCCAACCCGGATCACGGCAACATCAACGACGGTAAGGCTGGTCGTACGCGCTGGCGTGGCAAGACCCCGCATAACCGCGGTGTCGTCATGAACCCCGTCGACCACCCGCACGGTGGTGGTGAAGGCCGCACCTCTGGTGGTCGTCACCCGGTTTCCCCGTGGGGCAAGCCCACCAAGGGCAAGCGCACCCGCTCGAACAAGTCGACTGACAAGTTCATCATGCGCTCGCGCCACTTGAAGAAGAAGTAAGAGAGGTTAGTCAGAAATGGCTCGTTCAGTATGGAAAGGCCCGTTTGTTGACGGCTATCTTCTCAAGAAGGCTGAGAAGGTTCGTGAAGGCGGTCGCAGCGAAGTTATCAAGATCTGGAGCCGTCGCTCCACGATCCTGCCGCAGTTCGTTGGTCTGACTTTCGGCGTCTACAACGGCAGCAAGCACATCCCGGTGGCCGTCAACGAAGACATGGTTGGCCACAAGTTTGGTGAATTCGCTCCGACCCGGACCTACTACGGTCACGGCGCGGACAAGAAGGCGAAGAGGAAGTAACGATGGGTAAGGCTAAAGCCGAACGTCGGCTGAAGGATAACGAGGCGCAGGCTATCGCGCGCACGATCCGCGTCAGCCCCCAGAAGCTCAACCTGCTTGCTGCGCTCATCCGCGGCAAGAAGGTCGACCGGGCTCTCGCCGAGCTTGAGTTCTCGCGCAAGCGTAGCGCCGAGACCGTCAAGAAGACGCTCGAGTCTGCGATCGCCAACGCAGAAAACAACCACGACCTCGACGTTGATTCGCTCATCGTCGCTGAGGCGTATGTCGGCAAGTCGATTGTCATGAAGCGCTTTGCCGCTCGTGGCCGCGGCCGCGCATCGCGGATCGAGAAGCCTTTCTCGCATCTGACGATCGTCGTCCGTGAAGTCGAAGCCAAAGGGGAGGCCGCATAATGGGCCAGAAGATTAATCCGATCGGTTTCCGCCTCGGCATTAACCGTACCTGGGACAGCCGTTGGTTCGCCGACAACGCCGAATACGGCCAGCTGCTCCACGAAGACCTGAAGATCCGCGCTTTCGTCATGGAAGAGCTGAAGCAGGCCGGTATCGCCAAGGTGGTCATCGAGCGCCCGCACAAGAAGTGCCGCGTCACGATCCACTCGGCTCGCCCGGGTCTGATCATCGGCAAGAAGGGTGCGGACATCGAGAAGCTTCGCAAGAAGCTCGCTTCGATGACGAACTCCGAAACGCACCTCAACATCGTTGAAGTGCGCAAGCCGGAAGTCGACGCAACCCTCGTTGCCCAGTCGATCGCCCAGCAGCTCGAGCGCCGCGTGGCTTTCCGCCGTGCGATGAAGCGCGCTGTTCAGTCGGCCATGCGTCTTGGCGCCGAAGGCATCAAGATCACCTGCGCTGGCCGTCTCGGCGGTGCGGAAATCGCCCGTACGGAATGGTACCGTGAAGGTCGCGTTCCGCTTCACACGCTGCGTGCAGACATCGACTACGGTACGGCTGAAGCCGAAACCGCATTCGGCATCTGCGGCATCAAGGTCTGGATCTTCAAGGGCGAAATCCTTGAGCACGACCCGATGGCCTCTGAGCGTCGCGCCAGCGAAAGTGACAGCCAGGGCCCCGCAAGCCGCGATCGCGATCGTGGCGACCGCCGTCGTGAAAACGCGTAACAGTCGCGTTTGGCAGCCAATATCGGAGAAGTAAAAAAATGTTGCAGCCAAAGCGTACCAAGTACCGCAAGCAGTTCAAGGGACGCATCAAGGGCGTCGCCAAGGGCGGCTCCGAGCTCGCCTTCGGCGAGTTCGGCTTGAAGGCTCAGGAACCGAACCGCGTGAACGCACGCGA
The DNA here is from genome assembly GCF_028534175.1 of Shinella sp. HY16. Lineage (NCBI taxonomy): Bacteria > Pseudomonadati > Pseudomonadota > Alphaproteobacteria > Hyphomicrobiales > Rhizobiaceae > Shinella > Shinella sp. HY16. The sequence continues at coordinate 1,400,564 of NZ_JAHYXL010000001.1, forward strand.
GATCGAAGCGGCCCGCCGCGCGATCACCCGCTACATGAAGCGTGCCGGCCGCGTGTGGATCCGCGTGTTCCCCGACGTTCCGGTCACCGCGAAGCCCACGGAAGTCCGCATGGGTAAGGGTAAGGGTTCGGTCGAATACTGGGCAGCCAAGGTCAAGCCTGGCCGTATGATGTTCGAGATCGACGGTGTTTCCGAGGAAATCGCGCGTGAAGCGCTTCGCCTCGGCTCGGCCAAGCTCTCGGTCAAGACGCGCTTCGTACAGCGCATTGCAGAGTAAGGAGCGAGCGCCATGAAAGCCGCAGACGTCAAGGCGCTGAGCGCCGATCAGCTCAACGAAGAGCTTGCCAAGCTGAAGAAAGAGCAGTTCAACCTGCGCTTCCAGAAGGCCACCGGCCAGCTCGAGAAGACCTCGCGCATCAACGAAGTCCGCAAGGATATCGCGCGCGTCAAGACCATTGCCCGCCAGAAGGCGGCAGAAGCCAAGGCCTAAGGACCAAAAAATATGCCGAAACGCATTCTGCAGGGCACTGTTGTCAGCGACAAGAACGACAAGACCGTTGTCGTGCGCGTCGAACGCCGCTTTGCCCATCCCCTGCTTCAGAAGACCGTTCGCCGGTCCAAGAAGTACAAGGCGCATGACGAAACCAACCAGTACAAGGTCGGCGACGTCGTTTCCATCCAGGAATGCGCCCCGATTTCCAAGGACAAGCGCTGGACCGTCGTATCGGCCCACGCTTAATAATACCGGATTTTGCGCCGAGCCCTTGTGTTTGGCGCAGAACTCTGTATGAAGCAGCGCAAGGACGCTCGGAATCACGAGCGTTCTTTTGCTTTGAGCGCACGGAAGGTCCATCGGTTCGCCGACGTGGAAACCACCCTGGCAAACGACCATCCCGCGCGAAAACATGAATTTCCATAAGCTGGAACAGGGGGCTAACACCCAACCGGTCCGGTAAAACAAGAAGGCGACCTGACATGATTCAGATGCAGACTAACCTCGACGTCGCGGATAATTCCGGCGCACGTCGTGTCATGTGCATCAAGGTGCTGGGCGGCTCCAAGCGCAAGTACGCTTCGGTCGGCGACATTATCGTCGTCTCGATCAAGGAAGCGATCCCGCGCGGCCGCGTGAAGAAGGGTGACGTGATGAAGGCGGTCGTCGTGCGCACCGCCAAGGACATCCGCCGCCCCGATGGCAGCGTCATTCGTTTTGACAACAACGCAGCCGTCCTGATCGACAACAAGAAAGAGCCGATCGGCACCCGTATCTTCGGACCGGTTCCGCGCGAACTTCGCGCCAAGAACCACATGAAGATCATCTCGCTGGCTCCGGAAGTACTGTAAGGAGCGATGGCTATGCAAAAGATTCGTAAGGGCGACAAGGTCGTCGTGCTCACCGGCAAGGACAAGGGCCGTACCGGTGAAGTTGTACAGGTCATGCCGAAGGAAGACCGTGCGGTCGTCAAGGGTATCAACCTGGTGAAGCGTCACCAGCGCCAGACCCAGACCCAGGAAGCCGGCATCATCACCAAGGAAGCTTCGATCCATCTGTCGAACATCGCGATCGCCGATCCCAAGGACGGCAAGCCGACCCGCGTCGGTTTCAAGGTCGAAGGCGACAAGAAGGTTCGTGTAGCAAAGCGTTCGGGAGTGTCGATCGATGGCTGACACCAAGTATGAGCCGCGCCTCAAGAAGGAATACGTCGAGCGTATCCGCAAGGCGCTTCAGGAGCAGTTCTCCTTCGCCAACGAGATGCAGATCCCGCGCCTCGACAAGGTCGTCATCAACATGGGTGTTGGCGAATCGACGGGCGACTCGAAGAAGCCGACCGTAGCGGCCGGCGACCTCGCAGCGATTGCCGGCCAGAAGCCGGTCATCACGCGCGCCCGCAACTCCATCGCCGGCTTCAAGCTGCGCGAAGGCATGCCGATCGGCGCGAAGGTCACCCTGCGCGGCGCCCGCATGTATGAATTTCTGGATCGCCTCGTGAACATCGCGCTGCCCCGCGTACGCGACTTCCGTGGTCTGAACCCGAAGTCCTTCGATGGCCGTGGCAACTTCGCCATGGGTATCAAGGAGCACATTGTGTTCCCGGAGATCAACTACGACAAGGTTGATCAGATGTGGGGCATGGACATCATCGTTTGCACGACGGCAAAGACGGACGACGAAGCACGGGCTCTTCTGAAAGAGTTCAACTTCCCGTTCCGCGCCTGACCGTAACGACAAGCGTAAAGAAGGATAACAACTGTTATGGCTAAAACCAGCGCAGTCGAGAAGAACAACCGCCGCCGCAAGCTGGTCGCCGCCCAGGCGTCCAAGCGTGCCGCTCTCAAGGCGATCATCCAGAACCAGTCTCTTCCCATCGAAGAGCGCTTCAAGGCGACCCTGAAGCTTGCCGAACTGCCGCGCAATGGCTCCAAGACCCGCATCCGCAACCGGTGCGAAGTCACGGGCCGTCCGCGCGCTTTCTATCGCAAACTCAAGATGTCGCGTATTGCGCTTCGCGAACTGGGCAATCTCGGCAAGGTGCCGGGCATCGTCAAGTCGAGCTGGTAAGGAGACGGGCACATGGCAATGACTGATCCCTTGGGCGATATGCTCACCCGTATCCGCAACGGCGCCGCACGCCGCAAGTCCAGCGTTTCGACGCCGGCTTCCAAGCTGCGCGCCCGCGTTCTGGACGTCCTTCAGTCCGAAGGTTACATCCGCGGATATTCGGAAGTCGAATTCGGCAACGGCAAGTCCGAGTTGAACATCGAACTCAAGTACTACGAAGGCGCGTCCGTGATCCGCAAGATCGACCGCGTCTCCAAGCCGGGCCGCCGGGTCTATGTCTCGGTAAAGTCCATTCCGCAGGTCGCGAACGGCCTCGGCATCACCATCCTTTCGACCCCGAAGGGCGTGATGGCCGATCACCAGGCACGCGAACAGAACGTTGGTGGCGAGATCCTTTGCTCGGTCTTCTAAGACTGGGCAAGGAACTCCATAACGAACAGACAGGATAAAACAATGTCTCGTATCGGTAAGAAGCCCGTTCAGGTTCCCGCTGGTGTCACCGCGACCGTCGATGGTCAGAAGGTCACCGCAAAGGGCCCGAAGGGCGAACTGTTCTTCGTCGCAAACGACGAAGTTTCGGTAAAGCTCGAAGACAACGCCGTTGTCGTTCAGCCGGTCAACGATAGCAAGGATGCTCGCTCCAAGTGGGGCATGTCCCGCACGATGGTCGAGAACATCTTCAAGGGCGTCAAGGACGGCTACGAGCGCAAGCTCGAAATCAACGGCGTCGGTTACCGCGCGTCGCTGCAGGGCAAGAACCTGCAGCTGGCACTCGGCTTCAGCCATGACGTCGTCTACCAGACGCCGGAAGGCATCTCGATCGCTGTTCCGAAGCCGACGGAAATCATCATTTCCGGCATCAACAAGCAGCAGGTCGGTCAGGTCGCCGCGGAAATCCGCGAATACCGTGGCCCCGAGCCCTACAAGGGCAAGGGCGTCAAGTATGCCGAAGAGCGGATTGTCCGCAAAGAAGGCAAGAAGAAGTAAGGATCACGCGAAATGGCTAGCAGGAAAGAAGCTCTCCAGCGCCGCGCCAACCGCGTGCGCCGTTCCATCAAGGCGGTCGCCAATGGCCGTCCGCGCCTGTCTGTTCATCGCTCGTCGAAGAACATCTACGTACAGGTCATCGACGACGTGGCCGGCACGACGCTTGCGTCCGCCTCCACGCTCGACACCGATCTGCGCTCGTCCTTGAAGACGGGCGCCGACACGGCAGCTGCCGCTGCCGTCGGCAAGCTCATTGCTGAGCGCGCCGTCAAGGCAGGCGTCAAGGAAGTCGTTTTCGACCGTGGCGCCTTCATCTATCACGGCCGCATCAAGGCTCTCGCCGAAGCTGCCCGTGAAGGTGGTCTGAACTTCTGATTATTCGGCCGGGCGCGTCCAAGCGCCCCGCCGATCCTCAGCAGGGTATCGGTCGCTTCCATTGCTGAAATGGGGGCGACTTTCGTCAATCTGCCGATTGCACCCGGAAAAGAAAAAGGAAAAGGACAATGGCACAGGAAAAGCGCGGTCGCGATGACCGCCAGAACCGCGAAGAGCGCGACAGCGAGTTTGTCGACAAGCTCGTCGCGATCAACCGCGTCGCGAAGGTCGTCAAGGGCGGCCGTCGTTTCGGTTTCGCAGCTCTCGTCGTCGTCGGCGACCAGAAGGGCCGCGTCGGCTTCGGCCACGGCAAGGCACGTGAAGTTCCGGAAGCAATCCGGAAGGCCACCGAAGCCGCCAAGCGCGACCTTATCTTCGTTCCGCTGCGCTCCGGCCGTACGCTGCACCACGATGTGCACGGCCGCCACGGCGCCGGCAAGGTTCTGCTTCGTTCGGCCAAGGCCGGTACCGGTATCATCGCCGGTGGTCCGATGCGCGCCGTTTTCGAAACGCTTGGCGTCCATGACGTCGTAGCGAAGTCGACCGGCTCCTCGAACCCGTACAACATGATCCGTGCGACGTTCGACGCTCTCAAGAGCCAGATGCACCCGAAGGACATCGCGGCACAGCGCGGCATGAAGTATGCCACGCTGCAGGCCCGTCGTGCGTCCGCCGGCGTCGCTTCCGAAGAATAAGGAGCTCTGAGCCATGGCTAAGAAAGAAACCGCAAAGAAGACGGTGACTGTCGAGCAGATCGGCAGCCCCATCCGCCGTCCGGCCGTTCAGCGCGCAACGCTGGTCGGTCTGGGCCTCAACAAGATGCACCGGGTTCGCACGCTGGAAGACACTCCGTCTGTCCGCGGCATGATCCGTGCCGTCCAGCACCTCGTTCGCGTCGTCGAAGAGCAGTGAGGGGATAGATCATGAAACTCAACGAAATCAAGGACAACGAAGGCTCTTCGAAGAACCGCAAGCGCGTCGGTCGCGGTATCGGTTCCGGCAAGGGCAAGACCGGTGGTCGCGGTGTCAAGGGTCAGAAGGCTCGTTCGGGCGTCGCCATCAACGGCTTCGAAGGCGGTCAGATGCCCATCTACCGTCGCCTGCCGAAGCGCGGCTTCAACAACATCTTCGCATCCGACTTCGTCATCGTTTCCCTGGAGCGCATCCAGAAGGCAATCGATGCCGGCAAGCTCGATGCCAAGGCGACCGTTGATGCAGCGGCCCTCAAGGCTGCCGGCGTCATCCGCCGCGAAAAGGACGGCGTGCGCATCCTCGCCGACGGCGAATTCAAGGCCAAGGTGGCCTTCGAAGTGGCCGGTGCCTCCAAGCCGGCGATCGAGAAGATCGAAAAGGCTGGCGGCTCGATCAAGCTGCTCTCGGCCGCTGCGGAAGCTGCCGAATAATTCGACAAAATTATCGCCCGGTGTGCTTCACACCGGGCGATTTTGCTCCCATATGTGAGCCTCACGACGATGGCCGGGATTCTCTTCCCGCCGTTGCCCGAAAAGAAGCTGGAGCGCCGCGTATCGTCTCAAGGTGCGCAAAGGTCGCGATAGTCTTTTGAATCTGCCACATAATTCCTGAGTTCACTTTCGATCTCAGGAATTATGTGGTGCGGTGAGGCCGGGATTGCTTGACAATCCGCGTTTCAACCGGTTTAGGCTCCATCCGCCCGCTTTGCTGCACCGGCAGAGGGGCAAGACGAATTTCAGCATGTGCCATCGGTCCGAGGAGGGGCGAGGGGACGTGCCAACGGATCAGCCAATCCGGACCTGGCCGGGCTTACCGCCGCCGGATCGGCTTCGCGGAGAAATGCATGGCTTCGGCAGCGGAACAACTTGCCTCTAATCTCAACTTCTCGACCTTCTCGAAAGCAGAAGATCTGAAGAAGCGTCTCTGGTTCACGCTGGGCGCGCTGCTCGTCTATCGCCTCGGCACCTATATCCCGTTGCCGGGTCTCAACCCCGAAGCCTTCGCGCAGGCCTTCCGCGGCCAGGCGAGCGGCATTCTCGGCCTCTTCAACATGTTCTCCGGCGGCGCCGTCGAGCGCATGGCGATCTTCGCGCTCGGCATCATGCCGTATATTTCCGCCTCGATCATCGTGCAGCTGATGACCTCGGTCGTTCCGTCGCTGGAGCAGCTGAAGAAGGAAGGCGAGCAGGGCCGCAAGATCATCAATCAGTACACGCGCTACGGCACGGTGCTGCTCGGCACGCTGCAGGCTTACGGCATCGCCGTCGGCCTTGAGAGCGGGGCAGGACTCGTCAACGATCCGGGCTGGTTCTTCCGTATCTCCACCGTCATCTCGCTGCTCGGTGGCACCATGTTCCTGATGTGGCTGGGTGAACAGATCACCTCGCGCGGCATCGGCAACGGTATTTCGCTGATCATCTTCGCCGGTATCGTTGCGGCCCTTCCGGGCGCGCTGGCTGGCACGCTTGAGCTCAGCCGCACCGGTGCGCTCTCGATCGGCGTCGTTATCGCCGTCGTGGTCATGGCCGTCGGCGTCATCGCGCTCATCGTCTTCGTCGAACGTGCCCAGCGCCGGCTTCTGATCCAGTATCCGAAGCGACAGGTCGGCAACCGCATGTTCCAGGGCGATACCTCGCACCTGCCGCTGAAGCTCAACACCGCGGGCGTCATTCCGGCGATCTTCGCCTCCTCGCTGCTGCTGCTGCCGGCAACGCTGGCCGGGTTCTCGAACACGTCTGAGCTGCCGTCCTGGGCAACGACGGTCATCGCCGCCCTCGGCCACGGCCAGCCGCTCTACATGCTGCTCTATGCGGGCATGATTGCGTTCTTCGCCTTCTTCTACACGGCCATCGTCTTCAATCCGAAGGACACGGCCGACAATCTGAAGAAGCATGGCGGCTTCATTCCGGGTATCCGCCCGGGCGAACGCACCGCCGAATATATCGATTACGTGCTGACCCGCATCACGGTCATCGGCGCGCTCTATCTTGTCTTCGTTTGTATCCTTCCCGAAATTCTCATCGCGCAGACCGGGGTCCCATTCTACCTTGGTGGTACGTCGCTTTTGATTGTTGTCAGCGTGACCTTGGATACTGTAGCACAGATACAGGGCCACCTGATTGCTCAGCAGTATGAGGGGCTGATCAAGAAGTCGAAGCTGCGTGGAGGTAAGAGGGGACGATGAGACTGATTTTTCTGGGACCGCCGGGCGCTGGCAAGGGGACACAGGCCAAGCTTCTGACGGAGAAGCACGGTATTCCGCAGCTCTCCACGGGTGACATGTTGCGGGCGGCTGTCGCCGCCGGCACGGATGTCGGCAAGCGCGCCAAGGCCGTCATGGATGCCGGCCAGCTCGTTTCCGACGCCATCGTCAACGAGATCGTGTCTGACCGAATCGATTCGGCCGACTGTGCCAAGGGCTTCATCCTTGATGGCTATCCGCGCACGGTTCCGCAGGCTGAGGCTCTCGACCAGATTCTCGCCGGCAAGGGCATCGCCCTCGACGCCGTGATCGAGCTGAAGGTCGACGAGGATGCGCTGGTCAAGCGCATGGAGACCCGCGTGGCCGAGACGATCGCCGCGGGCGGCACGGTCCGTTCCGACGACAATCCGGAAGCCTTCAAGCGCCGCTTGACGGAATACCGCGAAAAGACTGCGCCGCTGTCGACCTACTACGCGTCGACCGGCAAGCTCCAGACGGTCGACGGCATGGCCAATGTCGACAAGGTGACGGCGGAGATCGCCGGAATCCTGGAGAACGCCTGAGATCAGGCGAAAAAGGACCGGCCGGGAGTTGACTTTTTCGGCCGATTCCCCTTATGACAGCGCCAACTCGCGACATACCATTGCGATCGGCGCGGATTTCACAAGAACGAAGTCCGGGTACGGTCGTTTTCGACATGTCCCGAACCTCAATTGAACAGCGGCCTTCTCGGTCGTATCGAATGAAGAAAACCACTTGCCGGATGGCAACTGGAAGCAAGGAGAACAGGCGTGGCACGTATCGCTGGCGTCAACATCCCGACCGCGAAGCGCGTAGTCATCGCGCTGACCTATATCCACGGGATCGGCCCGAAGTTTGCACAGGAAATCATCGAGAAGGTCGGTATTCCGTCCGATCGTCGCGTACACCAGCTGACGGACGCAGAAATCCTGCAGATCCGCGAAGCCATCGACCGTGACTACCAGGTCGAAGGTGACCTGCGTCGCGAAACCTCGATGAACATCAAGCGCCTCATGGACCTCGGTTGCTACCGCGGTCTGCGTCACCGTCGTGGCCTTCCGGTCCGCGGTCAGCGCACGCACACCAATGCCCGCACCCGCAAGGGCCCGGCAAAGGCCATCGCAGGCAAGAAGAAGTAATTTCCCGGAAACGGGGAGTGGGAGGCTGGCGCTTCGCGCCGGCCTCTTTTGAGTTTCGAGCGGGACCTTGCTTTTCATTGAGGTCGAGGCCCCGGTCGGTGGAGCTGCTGGTATTACGGCAGTGACGATATCGCCGCACGCGATGCCTTTGGGCCGGGTGCAAATTTTATTCAGGGCCAAGGGTTTCGACCCGGCCCGGTGGAGCCGCTGGAACTACGGCGGTGTCGAGATCAACGAAAGGACTACCCATGGCCAAGGAAGCCGCACGCGTCCGCCGTCGCGAACGCAAGAACATCACCTCGGGTGTTGCTCACGTCAATTCTTCGTTCAACAACACGATGATCACCATCACCGACGCACAGGGCAACGCCATTGCCTGGTCGTCGGCCGGTGCAAAGGGCTTCAAGGGTTCGCGCAAGTCGACCCCGTTTGCCGCCCAGATCGCTGCTGAAGACTGCGCCAAGAAGGCCCAGGAACACGGCATGAAGTCGCTGGAAGTCGAAGTCTGCGGTCCGGGTTCCGGCCGCGAGTCGGCTCTGCGCGCCCTCCAGGCTGCCGGCTTCATGATCACGTCCATCCGCGACGTGACCCCGATCCCGCACAACGGTTGCCGCCCGCGCAAGAAGCGTCGCGTCTGATCACCGCATTCGAATTGCCGCGGAAGCCGGGTGACGGCTTCCGTGGATCTTCAGGGCTCGGCCGCCACGATTGGATGGTGGCGGCGAACGGAAGGCAAAACATATGATCCAGAAAAACTGGCAGGAACTGATCAAGCCGAACAAGGTGGAGTTCTCCTCCTCCGGCCGCACCAAGGCAAGCCTTGTTGCCGAGCCGCTGGAGCGTGGCTTCGGCCTGACGCTCGGCAACGCGCTGCGTCGCGTTCTCCTGTCGTCGCTGCGCGGTGCGGCTGTTACCGCCGTGCAGATCGACGGCGTGCTGCACGAGTTCTCGTCGATCCCGGGCGTCCGGGAAGACGTGACCGATATCGTGCTGAACATCAAGGAAATCGCCATCAAGATGGATGGCGACGATTCCAAGCGTATGGTCGTGCGCAAGCAGGGTCCGGGCGTCGTGACGGCTGGTGACATCCAGACGGTCGGCGACATCGAGATCCTGAACCCGAACCATGTCATCTGCACCCTCGACGAGGGCGCGGAAATCCGCATGGAGTTCACGGTCAACAACGGCAAGGGTTATGTCCCGGCCGACCGCAACCGTTCCGAAGACGCGCCGATCGGCCTCATCCCGGTCGACAGCCTTTATTCGCCGGTCAAGAAAGTGTCCTACAAGGTGGAAAACACCCGTGAAGGCCAGGTTCTCGACTACGACAAGCTGACGATGACCATCGAGACCGATGGTTCCGTCACGGGCGAAGATGCGATCGCGTTTGCGGCCCGCATCCTCCAGGATCAGCTCTCGGTCTTCGTCAATTTCGACGAGCCGCAGAAGGAAGCCGAAGAGGAATCGGTCACCGAACTGGCGTTCAACCCGGCACTCCTCAAGAAGGTCGACGAACTGGAACTTTCCGTCCGTTCGGCGAACTGCCTGAAGAACGACAACATCGTCTATATCGGCGATCTCATTCAGAAGACCGAAGCCGAAATGCTTCGCACTCCGAATTTTGGTCGCAAGTCGCTGAACGAAATCAAGGAAGTTCTCGCTTCCATGGGCCTGCACCTCGGCATGGAAGTGCCGGCATGGCCGCCCGAGAACATCGAAGATCTCGCCAAGCGCTACGAAGACCAGTATTAACACCATCAAACGGCAGGCAACTGCCTGCATGTGAAGGAGAATAGAGATGCGCCACCAGAATTCCGGTCGCAAACTCAACCGTACCGCCAGCCACCGCAAGGCGATGTTCGCCAACATGGCTGCTTCGCTCATCCAGCATGAGCAGATCGTCACTACCCTGCCGAAGGCGAAGGAAATTCGCCCGATCGTCGAGAAGCTCGTCACCCTCGGCAAGCGCGGCGACCTGCACGCTCGCCGTCAGGCGATCTCGCAGATCCGCGACGTCGCCGTCGTTTCGAAGCTGTTCGACGCGATCGCAACGCGCTACGCCAGCCGTAACGGTGGCTACCTGCGCATCATGAAGGCCGGCTACCGCCATGGCGACAACGCCCCGCTCGCCGTCATCGAGTTCGTTGACCGCGACGTCGACGCCAAGGGCGCAGCCGACAAGGCTCGCGTTGCTGCTGAAGCAGACGCTGCCGAAGCCGCCTGATCGAAAAAGCGTCCTCACTGGACGTCTTGAAGCCGGACGCGAAAGCGCCCGGCTTTTTCTTTGCGCAAATGCCGCCTGCAAGGTTCCGGAAACCATGTCCCTAGGCATTGTCTTCAGCCCTCGGCTCTAAACTTTTCGCGAAGTTTAATCGAGTTCGAGTGATGGCCGAGAATTTCGCATTCCTGCTGCCGGTGGTTCTTACCTTGTTCGGCGTGGCGTTTTTCATCGTCGCGCGTTTCGGCAACCGCGCCGCCCTGTTCTGGGCCGGCGGTTATCTCTGTGCAGCCCTCGGTTTCCTTGCGCCGCTTCTGCAGGCTGTCGCGCCCGTGCCCATGGTCGCGATGACGGCAGATGCTGCGTTCCTCAGCGCCTTCCTCTTCTACAGTCATGGCCTGGCCACCCATTTCGACGCGCCCCGTCATCTCGTTCTCCGCCTCGGCATCGCAGCCACCGCCTACGGCGCCATCGCCTACGCCGTGTTCGTCGCGCAAAGCCTGCGCGTCGAACTCTTCGTCAGCGACATCGCCTGCAGCCTTCTGCTTGCAACAGCCTTGCTGTCCTCCTGGCGCCGGGCGGCCACATGGGTGGACCGCGCGCTGCTCGGCGCCGTTGTCTTCGTCATGATTGAGACGACGGTGCGCACGATCGTTTTCTTCGTCATGGCGGGCAGTCTTGCCATGGATGCCTTTATCGGCTCGCCCTACGCCTTCGTCATGCAGGTCACGGCGACGATCGGCGCATTGCTTTTGGCTCTGACGGCGCTTGCCTCGGTGGCGTTGCGGATCGTCGAGCGGTACCGCAAGGCGTCGGAGGAGGATCCGTTGACCGGTCTCCTCAACCGTCGCGGCTTCGAGCAGCTTCTTGGCGCAAACGGGCACGCGGGCAAAAACGAGGCCGCCATCGTCGTCGCCGATATCGACTGGTTCAAGTCGATCAACGACCGGTTCGGACACGCAGCCGGGGACGAGGCGATCCGCGAGGTGGCCGACCTCCTGCGCGCGCTCGCCTGGCCGGGCGTGGCGGTCGCCCGCTTCGGCGGAGAGGAGTTCATCGCCTATCTGCCGAACTGCCGCCTGCAAGACGCCCATATGCTCGCAAACACGGTGCGTCTGGCCTTGTCGGAACGCGATCTCGGCCGTATCGGTATCGACCGCTCGATCACCGCGAGTTTTGGCGTTGCGGTCACGGCTGCCGGCGATCATACGATCCATGATGCGATCAGCCGCGCCGACCGCTTGCTCTATCTTGCCAAGAGCAATGGCCGGAACCGCGTCGTCAGCAGTCCGGCGGATGTCCCGCAGCAGGCTGGACCCAAGCTCTTCGTGATCAGGGACGAGGCGAGCGGCCCGGGGCGCGCGTCCTAAGGCAATGTCACACGGCAAGCCTCAAGCCGAGCGCTCCTGCCCGCGAAATGCGGAGGCGCGTGCCTTTCCGCCTCTGCCGCCGCGGATCATCGGCCGCACCAGCCGATAGAGGAGAAGCAGCGCCACAAGTCCGATATAGGTCCAGGGCTCCAGCCCCACGACCTTCACCGACATGGCGAAATGCAGCGCACCGGCGGCGGCGATGACATAGACCAGCCTGTGCAGCTTCACCCAGCGCATGCCGAGCCGACGGATTGACCAGTTGTTGGACGTCAACGCCAGTGGAATGAGCAGCGCGAAGGCGGCCATGCCGATGGTGATGAAGGGCCGCTTGGCGATGTCGACGAGAATCGCCGGGAAATTCAGATACTGGTCGAGCAGCATGTAGGTGAGGAAGTGCATCAGCACGTACCAGAACGCCAGGAGCCCGAGCGCCCGGCGGTAGCGCACCCAATTGATGGCGAAGAGATCGCGGATAGGCGTGATGGCGAGCGTGGCGATGAAGAAGCGCAGCGCCCAGAGGCCGAGCAGGTGCTCGAATTCCTTGACCGGATTGCCGGGCAGGCGCCCCGTTGCGCCGAGCCAGAAGCCCCAGGCCGCCGGCAGGAGACCGACGGCATACAGCAGCCAGATCGAGGCCGCGTGGTATTTGCGGGGCAGGGTGGGCAGGCTCGCCATCAGTAGTTCGCCCTGAGATCCATACCGCTGTAAAGACCGGAAACCTCCTCGGCATAGCCGTTGAAGGGCAGGGTCGGCCGCCGGTTGGCGCCGAAGAAGCCGCCTTCGCCGATGCGGTTTTCGCTTGCCTGGCTCCAGCGTGGATGATCGACCTCCGGGTTCACATTGGCATAGAAGCCATATTCGCTCGGCGCGGCGAGGTTCCAGGTGGAGGGCGGCTGCTTGTCGGTGAGCGTGATCTTGACGATCGACTTGATGCCCTTGAAGCCGTACTTCCACGGCACGACGAGGCGGATCGGCGCGCCGTTCTGATTCGGCAACGTCTTGCCGTAGACGCCGACGGAGAGGATCGCCAGCGGGTGGCGTGCCTCGTCCAGTCTCAACCCCTCGACATAGGGCCAGGGCAGCGACTGGAAATAGCCGGATTGGCCGGGCATTTCCTCAGGCCGGACGATTGTTTCGAAGGCGACGTATTTTGCGTCGCCAAGCGGCTCCACCTTGTCGAGCAGCGCGGAGAGCGGAAAGCCGACCCAGGGAATGACCATCGACCATGCCTCCACGCAGCGCATGCGGTAGACCCGATCTTCCAGCGGCAGGGAAAGCAGCTCTTCCAACCCGAATTCCTTCGGCTTGCCGACGAGCCCGTCGACCTTCACCGTCCAGGGCGTCGGTTTGAACTTTTCCGAGTTGGCGAGCGGGTCGCCCTTGCCCAAGCCGAACTCATAGAAGTTGTTGTAGCTGGTCACATCCTTTTCGGGCGTCAGTGCCTCGTCCACCGCATAGGGCGATTTCGACGCCTTCAGCGCTTCCGCGAAGGCGGGGGCGCCGGATGCCAGGAGCGCTCCGCCCGCCGCCGCCAGAAACGAGCGGCGCCCGAGGAAACAGCGTTCCGGCGTGATCTGCGACGCGGGGATGCGGGGCGGGCGGTAGAGAGACATGGCGGGGCTCGATCTGTTGCGTTGTTTTCCCTGGTACCTACGTAAACGCGGTCCGTGTTGTTTCAACGGCGGCGAAAGATTTGCAGTGACCACATTTTCGTGCGCGCTGCGTGAGATCGCCGCGATCGACGCGCCGCCACGCGGTTTGCCTTTTTTCCCGCGAAATCCTATCTGATCGTGACGCAGAAACGAAGGAGACTCGTCCATGCCGAACGTCCGCATCCTGCTTGCCGCCCCGCTTGCCTTTGCTCTCGCCCTTGCGGCGCCCGCAAGGGCCGAGGAGCGCACCGTGCCGCAATCGCGCACGGAAATGCAGCTCTCCTTCGCGCCGCTGGTCAAGCAGGTCGAAAACGCGGTGGTCAATGTCTACGCCGAGCGCGTCGTCGAGCGCCGCTCGATCTTCGACGGCGATCCCTTCTTCGAGGAGTTCTTCGGCCAGCGCATGCCGAATCGCAGCGAAAAGCAATCCTCGCTCGGGTCGGGCGTCATCGTCGGGGCCAAGGGCATCGTCGTGACGAACAACCATGTCATCGAGGGGGCGAGCGATATCAAGATCGCGCTCGCGGACGGCCGTGAATATGAGAGCACCGTGGTGCTGAAGGACGAGCGCGTCGACCTTGCCGTCCTGAAGATCAAGGCGGATGTGGATTTCACCGCGCTGCCGCTCGGCGACAGCGACGCGGTGCAGGTCGGCGACCTGGTGCTTGCCATCGGCAATCCGTTCGGCGTCGGCCAGACGGTGACGAGCGGCATCGTCTCGGCGCTCGCCCGCAACCAGGTCCGTTCCGGCGATTTCGGCTTCTTCATCCAGACGGACGCTTCGATCAATCCCGGCAATTCCGGCGGCGGCCTCATCAACATGAACGGCGAGCTGATCGGCATCAACACCGCGATCTTCTCGCGCGGCGGCGGCTCGAACGGCGTCGGTTTCGCCATTCCGGCCAATCTGGTGAAGACCTTCATCGCTAGTGCCGAAAACGGCAGCTCCACCTTCGATCGCCCCTTCATCGGGGCCACCTTCGATCCCGTGACCTCCGAGGTTGCCGAGGCGCTTGGCCTCGATCGTGCCCGTGGTGCGCTGGTTTCGCAGGTGCAGGCCGGCAGCCCGGCGGAGAAGGCGGGCATGAAGCCGGGGCAGGTCGTCACCGCCGTCAATGGTGTTCCCGTCGAACATCCCGACGCCCTCGGCTATCGCCTCACCACGGTCGGCATTGGCGGCACGGCGCGCATCACGGTCGTCGCCAATGGCAAGGAGGAGGAGCTGACGCTCTCGCTCGACCGTGCGCCCGAGACGACGCCGCGCGACGAGCGGCTGATCGAGGGGCGCAACCCCTTCTCCGGCGCGATCGTCGCCAACCTTTCGCCGCGCGTGGCCGAAGACCTGCGCATGCCGACCAACCGGACCACGACGGGCGTCGTCGTTACCGAGGTCAATCGCGGCTCGCCGGCAGCGCGCATCGGTCTCCAGCCGCGCGACATCATCATTGCGCTCAACGGCACCGAAGTCGCCTCCACCGAAATCCTCGCCTCGCTCGTCACCGAGGACCCGTCCATCTGGCGCGTCGAGATCGAGCGTGACGGCCAGCGCATTCGCCAGTTCTTCCGATGAGTGACCTCTTCGCCCCGCGTGAACCCGAGGAGATGGCGGCAAAACGGCCCCTGGCCGATCGGCTGCGTCCCCGCACGCTGGGCGAAGTCTCCGGGCAGGACCATCTGACGGGGCCCGACGGCGTGCTGTCGCGCATGATCGAGGCCGGCTCGCTCGGCTCGATGATCTTCTGGGGGCCGCCCGGCACCGGCAAGACGACGGTGGCGCGGCTGCTTTCCGGCGAGACCGGTCTCGCCTTCGAGCAGATCTCCGCCATCTTCTCCGGCGTCGCCGATCTCAAGAAGGTTTTCGAATCCGCCCGGCAACGCCGTATGGGCGGGCGCCAGACCCTGCTCTTCGTCGACGAGATCCATCGCTTCAACCGTGCCCAGCAGGACAGCTTCCTGCCGGTCATGGAGGACGGCACCATCGTGCTCGTCGGCGCGACGACGGAGAATCCGTCCTTCGAACTCAACGCCGCGCTTCTCTCCCGCGCCCGCGTGCTCACCTTCAAGCCGCATGACGAGGAGAGCCTCGAAGAGCTGCTGAAGCGCGCCGAGGTGGTCGAGGAGAAGCCGCTGCCACTCGACGAGGAAGCGCGTGCTTCGCTGCTGCGCATGGCCGACGGCGACGGGCGGGCGGTGCTGACGCTTGCCGAGGAGGTATGGCGCGCCGCGCGTTCCGGCGAGACCTTCGGGCAGGACGATCTCTTCCGTATCGTCCAGCGCCGCGCCCCGGTCTATGACAAGTCGCAGGACGGCCACTACAATCTCATCTCCGCGCTGCATAAGGCGGTGCGTGGTTCCGATCCGGATGCGGCGCTCTATTATCTGACCCGCATGCTGGATGCCGGCGAGGATCCGCTGTTTCTTTGCCGCCGCATGGTGCGCATGGCGGTGGAGGATATCGGCCTTGCCGATCCGCAGGCACTCGCCGTCTGCAATGCCGCCAAGGATGCCTATGATTTCCTCGGCTCGCCGGAGGGAGAGCTGGCGCTGGCGCAGGCCTGTATCTACCTCGCCACCGCGCCGAAATCGAATGCGGTCTATGTCGCCTACAAATCGGCGATGCGTGCGGCAAAGGAGAACGGCTCGCTGCTACCGCCCAAACACATCCTCAACGCGCCGACCAAGCTGATGAAGGGCGAAGGGTATGGCGATGGATATCGCTACGATCACGATGAGCCGGATGCCTTTTCCGGGCAGGACTATTTCCCGGAGAAGATGGGCCGGAAAACCTTCTACGACCCGCCCGAGCGCGGCTTCGAACGCGAGCTGAAGAAGCGGCTGGAATGGTGGGCGAAGTTGCGCCGGGAGCGGGGCTGACGACCGCAGCGCCCGTCAGGAGGCGGCGCTGAAGCGCTGCACGGGCTTTTGCGGTGCGGCCGGCACGACCTTGATCGACGATTCGGCCTTGCCGGGATGCCCCTCCATGTCGACCACCACATGCCAGTGGCCGTTGTCCGGAATTTTCAGCCGGACCGGGGACTGCTTGGCGACGCCACCCAGGAACTTGTGCTGGCGGGCATTCTTGAACAGGTCGAAATTGCCGTGGCTCATCAGTCGCACATTGGCGATGGCCGAAAGCGTGATCTCGATCACCGTCCCGGCACGCTGCATGTCGAGATCGTAGTGCGTGTAGGAGAAGCTGTGTGCCATGGTCTGCCCGGGTGTATCTGGTTTGGCGCTAATGTTCGCATGCCCGGGTTAACGTTCCCTTCCGCGGCGACCCGGTACCTCTTCCGAAAATAAAGAAGCCTTTTCAAATCGTTGACGCCGAAAGCGGATTCAATCCGGCAGGCACTTGAATCATCCTCTCAGGCATCTTCTGAAATTTTTTTCGTGCTGTCGGGGTGAAGCATCCCGCCGCGTCCTTGGTGCATGACGCCGGCGGGGCCGCCGGCGGGAACCCGAGGAGACAGACATGCCGAAGATGACCATCATAACCCTTCTGACCGCCGCCCTTGCCGCCTTCGCCCCCCTTGCGGCGCAGGCGGAGACGGTATCCGAAAACCCGCTGCAGGGCGAAGCCGGCAAACCGGACAAGGCCGGCCACCTGACCGTGAACGGCATCGATTACTATTACGAGATCCGCGGCGAGGGCGAGCCGCTGCTCCTGCTGCATGGCGGCCTCGGTCAGATCGAGATGTTCGGCGCCAACCTCAAGACGCTGCAGGAGAAGCGCCAGGTGATCGGCGTCGATCTGCAGGGCCATGGCCGCACGCCGCTCGGCACGCGGCCGATCGACCTTCCTGCCATCGGCGCCGACATGGCCGAGCTTGTCGAAAAGCTCGGCTACGACAAGGTCGATGTGCTCGGCTATTCCTTCGGCGGCGGCGTCGCGCTGCACATGGCCGCCGTCGCGCCGGACAGAGTGCGCCGTCTCGTCATCGCCTCCGCACCCTTCGCCAGGAACGGCTTCTTCCCGGAAATGCTGCCGCAGCAGGCGGCGGTGTCCGGGGCCATGGCCGAGATGATGAAGGAGACGCCGATGTACAAGTCCTATGCCGCCGTTGCGCCCGATGTTTCCGCGTTCCCGAAACTGCTCGATGCCATGGGGGCGGCGATGCGGGTGGACTACGACGCATCGGATGCGGTGGCCAAGCTCGCCATGCCCGTCATGCTGGTCTTCGGCGACAGCGACATGATCCGCCCGGAACACATCGTCGAATTCTACCAGAAACTCGGCGGCGGGCTGAAGGATGCGGGCTGGATGCGGGAGCACATGTCAAAGAACCGTCTCGCCATCCTGCCGGGGCTGACGCATTACGAGATCTTTGCAGCACCCGCACTCGTCAGCACGGCCCTGCCTTTCCTCGACGGTCAGAGTATCACGCAAAGCTGGGCCGGGCAGGTGAACGGCGAATAATCGAAGACGAGAAGCCCGGATGCATGGGAACGCATCCGGGCTTCTTCGCGTCCGTGAGGCCGTCTGCCAGCGGCGGCCGCACATCGATCGACCCCAGATCGGGGGCGCCGGCTAGTGGCAGACGCGGACGCGTTTGATGATCAGGTTGCCGTAGTAGTCGTAGGTCTTGATCTTCTTGATGAAGCAGGCCGGCTGGTAGTCATAGCCGTAGTAACCGGCCTGCGACGGAGCTGCGAAGCTTGCGACGGCGGTAAAGGCGATGGCGGCGGCAAGGAGGAGGTTGCGCATATCGGTGTCCCTTCTGGTTCGGTTGGGATGGTTCGTTCCATCCAGTGACCGAACCTTCGCATGGGACGGTTCTGCGCGCTGTTCCATGCGGAACAGGACCTATGCCAGCGTCTCCGTGAAGGCCTTCACGGTCTTCGCCATGGTGGCGAGGTGGTCGGCGGCGGAAAAGCCGGAAACGCTCTTGCGCGGCTTCAGGTCGTGGTCGCCGTCCTCCAGCCAGAGAAGGCGGATGCGCTCCGGAAGATTGTAGGCGGCAACCTCGTCCCGGGTGCCGAAGGGATCGCGCGTGCCCTGGCAGATCAGCGCCGGCGTTGCCAGCGTCATCAGATGCGCCGTGCGCAGTTGCGCAGGTTTTTCCGGCGGGTGGAACGGATAACCGAGGCAAACGAGGCCGGCGATTCGGCCCCCGGCGAAAAGATCATCCGCCACCATGCTGGCGATGCGTCCGCCCATCGATTTGCCGCCGATGACCAGCCGTCCCTTTGCCGCCAGATCGGCGACGGCGGCGCGAAATTCCGGGTTCAGCGTTTCTGCCTTCGGTGGCGGCCGGCGGCTGCCCTGGCTGCGGCGCGCCGCCATGTAGGAAAATTCGAAGCGCGCGACGCGCAGGCCCTCGGCGGCGAGGGCATCGGCTGCCGCATTCATTGCCGCCGAATCCATCGGCGCGCCGCTGCCATGGGCAAGAAGCAGGGTAACGGCAGCGTCTTCCGGGCCCGTGAAGAGAAAGGGTGTGCTCATTGCTGGTCGGGTTCTTCCTGGTCGGGGCGGGGCATGGACGCCCCGCCGTTCACTTGGCGTGGTCCCTTGCGTCGCCCGGAGCGATGGGATCGCTGGCGGGAAAGGTTTCTTCCAGCGCCTCTTCCAGATAGTCGTCCTGCTCGGCTTCGGCCGTCTTCCGCTTCTGCCGGGCGCGCTCTTCCTCGAGCGATGCTCTGGGACTGTCCTTTTCCGTCGGCATGGTTGGTCTCCCTCAAAGTGGCCTGCGCCTAAGATAGGGTGTTTTTCCACCCGGGCGAGGGGTCAGTTTTCCGGTAGCGCCAGTTCGGCGATGACGGGCAGGTGGTTGGACCCGAAGTTCGGGCCGACGCGGCGCGCCCGCACCGAGATATCCGGGGAGACGGCGATATGGTCGATCGACGCCCCGATATAGGCGACCGTCTCGATTCTCTGGCTGAACCGCGTGGCGGGCTGCAGCCAGCCGCCCGCGGTGGAGGCAAGGCCGGCCTGCTTGAGGAAGGTGCGGAAGAAGGGCGACCAGGTCGGCGTGTTCCAGTCGCCCGCGACGATGACCGGCGCTCTTTCGAGATCGCCGCGCACCGCATCGGCAGCGGCCGAAAGATAGGCATTGCGATCGCGCCACTGCCAGAGCCGGCGCGGTGTTTCGGGATGGAAGGCATAGAGGAAGAGCGGCTTGCCGCGCATGTCCAGTTCCATTCGCAGCGGCTGCTTGTAGGCGCGCTCCTCGGTAAAGGCACGTTTCAGCTCGGTCTCCGCGCGGATCGGCAGGCTGGAGAAGACCTTGATGGCATCGCGCTCGCGCGCATCCGAGCTGCTTTCGTAGGGATAGAGGCCGGCCGCGGACAGGGCCTGCTCCCAGCGCGCGGTCGTCTCTTCCAGAACGACGATATCGGGCTTTTCCGCGCGCAGCAGTGCGATGAAGACGGCCGGATCCTCTTCGTTCTCCACGAAGAGATTGGCGGTCAGCACCTTCAGGCCGCCGGTGGCGACAGAGGTGCGGGCGGTCGGCACGTCGGCGGCGGGGATCAGCGCCACCGCAAGGCCGACCCCCGCGATCACGATCGCCTTCATGCGGCGCGTCACCAGCGCCGCAACGACAAGCAGGCTGCCGGCGGCGATGATATAGGGCCAGGCGAAGGTGAGGAGATCGACGAGCCAGAACCGGTCGGCGGCCAGCACGACGATGCTGACGGCGAAGAGATAGGCAATGACGCCCGGCAGGACGAGCACGCGGTACGTCAGGGCAATCGGCCCACGGCGCGGTGCTATCGGCATCGACTGTTCCTTCTGCATCACGGGATTCGGGTCAGGTCGATTCCCGTAACGGGAGGATTGCATGTACCCTGCGCATCCCGTGACGGCAATGATATCGTGGAAGGCGGCGCGTGCAGGCGCGGAAAAGTTTGCGTCGGCGGCCAGCGCTCGCGCGAAAACGCACGTCGGCATTCCCGCGCATGGGAGCCGGATTTTGCCTGGTGTTTCGGACGGGGCGCTGGAAGGTGCCGCATCTGAAAGTATGTGTATGGCGCCTTCAGCGCCCCGTTCAGCGGTTTTTGCCCGCAACTCCGGTCTCTCTGCAAAGGCCGGGGCGATGGATGGTGTTCGCCGGTTTCCGGAAGGAGGCCGTTTCCGTTCTGTCATCCGCCATCGCTCGCCATGGCAATCACGGACGGAAGGTTTTGCCTTCCGGACGGTCTCATCCCGGCGGACGATGCCGACGCATCCGCCAGACCGGCCCCCTTGTGTGCCGCACAGGCACGCCCGGCGCGCCGTTCGGGGCATGAAGCGGAAGGCTCGGTCCGACGCCCGCCGCTTCCCCCGTGTCGCCGGAGGGAGACCATTTTCCGCAGGCCCCTTGGGCGACGGCCTACGTCCGTCCCTCGCCAAAAGCGCCGACCCCGCCTCGCCACGACGCCTCGCGGTGTATCCGTGGCGGGATGGGGGATTGTAGGCACGAATGAAGGAGGCGGGGAAAATGCGGGGGCGGGTTTTCTGCGAAGGTCGGGCAAAAAAATACCCCGGCAAACTGCCGGGGTACCGTGTTTCGTTATTGGCCTGTGCCGGCAGCCTTAGCTGCAGCCGCTTGTCGCGCCGCAGGTGTCGCACTTCTCGCAGGTGCCGTTGCGCACCATCGTGAAGTTCTGGCACTCCGAGCACATGTTGCCGGTGTAGCCCTGCGCGATGGAGCGCATGCGGCGTTCGTTTTCCAGCTTCTTGGCATCGGCCTTGGCGCTGGCGGCTTCGGCGGCGGCCTTGTCGGAGAAGAGGGCGGTGACGCTCTGGGCGCCTTCATCCGCGACCTCTTCGGCGATTTCTTCCGCAAGCTCAGTCGCGCGCTCCTCGTAATCGCGCTTGAAGGCGACGATTTCGTGGGTGGAGATCGCCGTCGTCGGCTCGATCTTGCGGGCGGCATTGCCGGCGAACGAGGTGACGTTGCTGCCGGAAGACGCCTTGGCGGGGGCGGCGGTGGCCGCGCCCTTCGGCTCGGAGAGCTGGCGCTCGCCGCCCTGGCCGCCCTGGATCAGCGTCGGCTTGTGGCCGCGCGTCCAGCCGGTCGAGAACGGGTTGGTCTTGCCTTCCTGGATGCCCTTGCCGAGCGCCGTGTTCGAGAAGTCCGACTGGTCGACATGCGCGAGGTCGTGACGGCCGAGATAGGAAACGGCGAGTTCGCGGAAGACGTAGTCGAGGATCGACGTCGCGTTCTTGATCGCGTCGTTGCCCTGGACCATGCCGGCCGGCTCGAACTTGGTGAAGGTGAAGGCCTCCACGTACTCCTCAAGCGGCACGCCGTACTGGAGACCCAGCGAGATGGCGATGGCGAAATTGTTCATCATCGCACGGAAGGCGGCGCCTTCCTTGTGCATGTCGATGAAGATCTCGCCGAGGCGGCCGTCGCCGAATTCGCCGGTGCGCAGATAGACCTTGTGACCGCCGACGACGGCCTTCTGGGTGTAACCCTGGCGGCGGTTCGGCAGTTTTTCCCGGTCGCGCACGACGCGCTCGATGATGCGCTCGACGATCTTTTCGGTGACCGTGACGGCCTGGGCAGCCGCCGGAGCGGCGACCAGGGCTTCCACTGCATCGTCCTCGTCGTTCTCGTCCTCGATCAGCGAGGCGTTGAGCGGCTGGGACAGCTTGGAACCGTCGCGGTAGAGGGCGTTGGCCTTCAGCGCGAGCTTCCAGGAGAGCATGTAGGCGTTCTTGCAATCCTCGACGGTCGCCTCGTTCGGCATGTTGATCGTCTTGGAAATGGCGCCCGAGATGAACGGCTGGGCGGCCGCCATCATGCGGATGTGGCTTTCGACCGAGAGGTAGCGCTTGCCGATCTTACCGCAGGGATTGGCGCAATCGAAGACCGGCAGGTGCTCCTTCTTGAGGAAGGGCGCGCCTTCGAGGGTCATCGCACCGCAAACGTGGATGTTGGCGGCTTCGATGTCCTTCTTCGAGAAGCCGATATGCTCCAGGAGGTTGAAGGACATGTCGGAAAGCTGCTCGTCCGAGACCTTCAGCACGTCCTTCAGGAAGTCGGCGCCGAGCGTCCACTGGTTGAAGGCGAACTTGATGTCGAAGGCGGACTTCAGGCCGGCATTGACGGCTTCGATCTTGTCATCCGGAAAACCCTTGGCCTTCAGAGAGCCGGGGTTGACGGCGGGCGCCTGATTGAAGTTGCCATGGCCGACCGCATAGGCCTCGATCTCGGCGATCTGGCTTTCCGAATAGCCGAGCGTGCGCAGCGCTTCCGGAACGGCGCGGTTGATGATCTTGAAGTAACCGCCGCCGGCGAGCTTCTTGAATTTCACCAGCGCGAAGTCGGGCTCGATGCCGGTCGTGTCGCAGTCCATGACGAGGCCGATCGTGCCGGTCGGCGCGATGACGGTCGTCTGGGCGTTGCGGTAGCCGTGCTTTTCGCCGAGGTCGACGGCCTTGTCCCAGGCAGCCTTGGCGTGGACGATCAGGGTCTGGTCCGGGCACTCGCCATGAATGAGGGCGACCGGGTTGACCGAGAGGGCCTCATAGCCGGTGGTTTCGCCATAGGCGGCACGACGGTGGTTGCGCATGACGCGCAGCATGTTGTCGCGGTTCGGCTCGAAGTTCGGGAACGGGCCGAGCTCGCTCGCCATTTCGGCGGAGGTCGCATAGGAGACGCCCGTCATGATGGCGGTCAGCGCACCGGCAATGGCGCGGCCTTCCGTCGAATCGTACGGAATGCCCGAGGACATCAGGAGGCCGCCGATATTGGCGTAGCCGAGGCCGAGCGTGCGGTACTCGTAGGAGCGCTCGGCGATCTGGCGCGAGGGAAACTGCGCCATCATGACCGAGACTTCGAGCACGATGGTCCAGAGGCGGACGGCGTGTTCGTAGTCGGCGATGTTGATGTTCTTGGTGGCCGCATCCTTGAACTGAAGCAGGTTCAGTGAGGCGAGGTTGCAGGCGGTGTCGTCGAGGAACATGTATTCCGAGCACGGGTTCGAGGCGCGGATCGGGCCCGCGGCCGGCGATGTGTGCCAGTCGTTCATCGTCGTGTTGAAGTGCAGGCCCGGATCGGCCGACGCCCAGGCGGCGTAGGAGATCTGCTCCCAGAGGTCGCGGGCCTTCAGCGTCTTCATGACCTTGCCGTCCTTGCGGGCGGTGAGGTTCCAGTCGCCGTCATTCTCCACGGCGCGCAGGAAGTCGTCCTTCAGCGAAACCGAGTTGTTGGAGTTCTGGCCGGAGACGGTGAGGTAGGCTTCCGAATCCCAGTCCGTATCGTAGGTCTTGAACTCGAGGTCCTTGTAGCCCTGCTTGGCGAACTGGATGACGCGCTTGATGTAGTTTTCCGGAACCTGGCTCTTCTTGGCAGCGCGGATTTCGCGCTTGAGGGCCGGGTTTTCCGCCGGGTCGTAGCAACGGTCGCCCTCGGCCGAGCAGTTGACGCAGGCCTTCATGATGGCCTTGAGGTGGCCGGCGACGATCTTCGAGCCGGTGACGAGGGCCGCAACCTTCTGCTCTTCCTTGACCTTCCAGTTGATGTAGGCCTCGATATCCGGGTGATCGATATCGACCACGACCATCTTGGCCGCACGGCGCGTCGTGCCGCCGGACTTGATGGCGCCCGCCGCACGGTCGCCGATCTTCAGGAAGCTCATCAGGCCGGAGGAGCGGCCGCCGCCCGACAGCTTTTCGCCTTCGCCGCGCAGATGGGAGAAGTTGGAGCCGGTGCCCGAGCCGTACTTGAACAGGCGGGCTTCACGCACCCACAGGTCCATGATGCCGTTTTCGTTGACGAGGTCGTCCTCGACCGACTGGATGAAGCAGGCATGCGGCTGGGGATGCTCGTAGGCGGACTTGGACTTGACGAGCTTGCCCGTGAAGGGGTCGACATAGAAATGGCCCTGGCCGGGTCCGTCGATGCCATAGGCCCAGTGCAGGCCGGTGTTGAACCACTGCGGCGAGTTCGGGGCGACGCGCTGCGTGGCGAGCATATAGGCGAGTTCGTCCTTGAAGGCGGCAGCGTCTTCTTCGGAAGCGAAATACTTGCCCTTCCAGCCCCAGTAGGTCCAGGTGCCGGCGAGACGGTCAAAAACCTGGCGCGCGTCGGTTTCCGAGCCGAAGCGCTCACCTTCGGGGAGCGCCTTCAAGGCTTCGGTATCCGGCACGGAGCGCCACAGGAACGAGGGAACGTCGTTTTCCTCGACCTTCTTCAGGCGCGCAGGCACGCCCGCCTTGCGGAAGTATTTCTGCGCGAGGATGTCGGCGGCGACCTGGGAGAACTGGGCCGGCACGTCGATATCCGCGAGGCGGAAGACGATGGAACCATCCGGGTTCTTGATTTCGCTGGTGGCCTTGCGGAATTCGATCTCCGCATAGGCCGACTGGCCAGGTTTGGTGAAACGACGTTCTATGCGCATTGTCCGTTGTCCTTCGCTGCCGCATCCTGCCTCAAAACAGGGCGCAAATTATCCCCGTCCGGCCGCAACTGCTTGCAGCCAGCCCAAATCGTCCAGTCCGTGCGGGAAAGCCGATCGATCTCGGCCTCCTGTATCTTGTGCTGAGTATGGCTGCAAATACTAAATATAGTATCAACAGGTTCTTTTTTCCAGCCCAGTCGGCTGCGTTGGCGTCTCAGGAAAACGAGCGCGAAAAAACCCGTGCAGCGAGCGGATCATCCACCCGGCCACATGCGCATGATACGCGATTTCATGATGAGAACCGACCTCGTAACACTACGGTCCAGTCGCCGCCGCAACTTGGATTTCATTAACCTCATCTGGCCGATTCCCGTCAAGGGCTGGTTTATGAAGGAAGTTTGAACGCTACATCTTGTGCCTGCCGGCTGTGGAAAACGGGGACGATGCCGGATGCCTGAAAAATCAGCGGGTTCGGGGCAAAAGCACAGGCGGCGCTGCACGCGACTGTGGAAAAGCGAGAAAAATTACAGGTAAATTTAGAGGGTCTTTTCCATCCCACGACTTCAGGGAATAGCCATCCGGGCGGAGTTGTGATCCGTGGATAAAGTGATTCCCTTCCGTAACGTCAAAGCGCGTCGAGATTGACCCCGACGGTGATGGCGCCGATGACGGCGCCGGTCGCCGGATCGCGGATCGGCAGGCTCGCCTGGGACTGCATGAGCTGGGTGGAGTCGTCCCGGTCCGGCTCATCGATGTGAAGATGGCCGGCGCGGAAGCTCTTCTGCCACTTCGCCTCGTCGCCCTGCCAGTAGTCGGAGGTGATGTCGCTCTGGCCGACATTCAGGCCGCGGTTGTCCATCACGAAGATTTCGGTGATGAGGCCTTCCGCCGCGCGCTGGCGGCCCTTGAGATAGAGCGAGAGGGGATTGGAGAGCTGCGCCTCGATCATCGGGCGGTCGGCACGCGAGAGCTCGCGGCGCCAGCGGGCGTCGAGATCGTCGATCTCCGCCTGGCTGAGCCCGGCATGGGCGGCATTCTGGGCGATGATGGCATTGAGGATCGCCGGCTCGTCCAGCCAGGGGCGGACGCTCTCGTCGATGAATTCGGCGACCGCGGTGGTCCGCACGTCCTGCTGCGCGACGGCCTTTGCGCCGAAGACGAGCGCGCCGGTGAGAACTGCCGCGAATGCCGGCCTTGCGTAGCGCATCCGTGCCATGCCTCCCGTCACCGCGCCGATGCGGTGAACATAAGCACTATCTTTGGCAGGAATTGCGGAAAGATTAAGCCGGCGGGTACGCTTGCGCATCCACCGGCCATCGACGAAAAAAATGCCAAATCAGTATGTTGTGTCGCAACCTGAAGGACGTTTCACGCTGCCGCGGATAGAGGGCTCAGCCGCGCGTGCCCTTGGCGATCGGCTCCTGGTAGGTGAAGCCCATGTCCCAGGGGAAATAGATCCAGGTGTCCTGGCTGACCTCGGTGACGAAGGTATCGACCAGCGGGCGGCCCTTCGGCTTGGCATAGACGGCGGCAAAATGCGCCTTCGGCAGCATGGCACGCACCTGCGCCGCGGTCTTGCCGGTATCCGTCAGGTCGTCGACGATGAGAATGCCTTCGCCGCCTTCCTTGGTCAGTTCCGGCGAGATGCCCTTCAGCACATGCATGTCGCCCTGCGAGACATAGTCGTGATAGGAGGCGACGCAAACGGTCTCGATGAGGCGAATATTGAGTTCGCGCGAGATGACGGCGGCCGGCACGAGGCCGCCGCGGGTGATGCAGACGATCGCCCGCCATTCCCGTCCGCCGTCCGCCAGCCGCCAGGCAAGCGCGCGCGCGTCACGATGAAACTGATCCCAGGATACGGGGAAGGCTTTGTCGGGCAGCGACATGGCGGGCTCCTGATAGGCAGAAAAAGAAGATTCATCCTCTGTACTGCAACTCGCTGCCCAAGAAAATCGCCATGGCGGCAACGGGACCGGGGCATCCACAAGGAAGTCGGGCAGGGTGGCCGCCAAAAGGGGCGCTCTGGAATTGCACTGTCACTATGCCACTCCCATCTGTTTGCTGCATGACACAGGAGAACGACATGGAGCGCGACAGTGAGGATGGCCGCCAATTCCGCATCGAGCCGGGGCTCAGGCCGGAGCATCGCGGGATCGCCGCTTCAGGATATTGGGAGGCCTTTTCCCGCAAGCTGCGTTATCCCCTCGGCCCACGGCAAAAAGCGGTAGCCTTCATCGAGCGGATGCTCAATCCCAGCCATGCGCTGAGCGCCGTTTCGGTGGATGGCGGTTTTCTGGGCGTTGCCGGGTTCAAGACGCCGGACGGCGCCTTTGTCGGCGGCGGCCTGTCGGATATGGCGAAGGTCTACGGCTGGCTCGGGGGATCTGCCCGGGCGCTGCTGATCAGCCTGCTGGAGCGGCCCTGCGAGCCGGATACGCTTCTCATGGACGGCATCTTCGTGCGGCCGGAGGCGCGCAGCCTCGGTGTCGGCTCGGCCCTGCTGGATGCGCTGGAGCATCGCGCGGCAGAGGCGGGATTGAAACGGGTGCGGCTCGATGTCATCGACGAGAACCCGCGGGCCCGGGCGCTTTACGCCCGGCGCGGGTTCGAGGCCGTCTCGACCGTCTCGCTCGGATTCCTGAAACCGGTCTTCGGATTCGGAGCGGCGACGACGATGGTCAAACCGGTCGTTTGAGAGGCGGCAAGGAAGGCAGGCCCGCCTCCTTCGTCTCAGCGTGACATCAGCGTCGGCACGCGGGCATAGCGCATCATGGCGCTGGTGACGCCGCCGAAAAGGCGCTGGCGCAGCCTCGAATGGCTGTAAGCCCCCATGACGATGAGGCCGGCATCGATTTCCGTCGCGCGCCGGTTCAGCGCCTCGGCCACCGAGTGGCCATCGGAAGCACCCGACGTGACCGTGGTCTTGATGCCGTGACGGGCAAGCGTTGCCGCAAGCTCGGCGCCGCAGAAGTCGCGCGACTGCATGACGTTCTCCGGCGGATCGACGGTAAAAATCTCGACCTCCTTCGCGCCTGTCAGGAAGGGCAGGGCGTCGAAGGCGGCGCGTGCCGATTCGCGCGAGCCGTTCCAGGCAAGCAGCACGCGGTCGATGGGCGCCGGGCCGGCCGGGGCATTGGAGACGAGGTAGACCGGGCGGCCGCTCTCGTAGAGCAGGTCCTCGATGTCCTCGCGCGCCGGGCCGTCTAGATCGGGGTCGAACTGGCCGGCAATGACGATGTCGGCGCCGCGCGCGCTGTCGATGATCCCGGCGGAGGCATAGCCGGCGGTGCCGGTGAAGAGACGCCACTCATAGGAGATGTCGTCGCGCTCGCAGCGCGACTTGAAGGCCTGCTCGACCTCCCGGGACTGTTGCTGCGCCCGCTCCTGCAGGTCGAGAACGGCGTTCGGGTCGGGATATTCCATCGGCGCGATCAGCGTGACCACGACCGGCGTTTCCGCATGGATGCCGATGACGTGAGCGCCGGTCTTGCGCGCAAGGGCAAGCGCATTATCCGTCACCTTGCCGGCGTCCTCGGCGGCGCTCAGCACCGCCACGATGGTCTTGTAGGTCATTTCGGCCTCCTGTTCTGGGTCGATGGAAGCATGCGCCTGCCGCTTTCGTCAAACCTTGATCGGGATCAAGACGCGGCCTTGGCCGCGGCGATTTCGGCAATCATCTGAAGTATATCACGTTCGGCGGCTTCCGCCGGGGCTTCTTCGCGGCTGCGGATGACGATTTCGGTCGAGAAGCGGTTTTCGCTGAAGCGCGGATAGGAGCCGATGCTGGTTTCGGGATGCTTCTTCTGGATACCGGCCAGCGCGCTGCCGATGTCGCCTTCGCCGAAGGGCGAGGCGACCGAGCGCGAGAGCATCGGAACGCCGCCCTCAAGGGTCGGCACCACGGTGCCGAGCATGGCGGTGAAGACCTGCGGCACGCCGGCCATGACATAGACATTGCCGATGTGGAAGCCCGGCGCCGTCGAGACGGCATTCTCGATATGGACAGCGCCTTCCGGCATGCGCGCCATGCGCCGGCGCGCCGCGTTGAACTCGACGCCGCGGCGCTCGTACATGGCGCCGAGCAGCTGCATGGCGAGCGGGTCGTGCAGGCAGGGCACGCCGAAGGCCTTGGAAATGGCGTCCGCCGTGATGTCGTCATGGGTCGGGCCGATGCCGCCGGACGTGAAGACATAGGTATAGCGGGCGCGCAGCGCATTCAGCGCCTCGACGATCGCGTCCTCGTCGTCGCCGACGATGCGCACCTCCTTCAGGTCGATGCCGGCGAGGAAGAGCATGTCGGCGAGCTGGCCGATATTCTTGTCCTTGGTGCGCCCGGAGAGCAGTTCGTCGCCGATGGCGAGCATGGCGGCGGTGGCGATGGGACGGGAACTCATGGGCGCTCTCTGTAGTTCGGACAGAAATGCCGACCGAAGGCGCGGCATTGTCAATGGTGGGTGAACAGTCTGTCGACCGGGCAACCGCTGGGGCATTGCCACTCCGAAGTGCTACATCCAACGCGACGCCGCGATCAAGCGGAAAGGCATCATCGAAACAGGAGACGACGATGGCAAAAGTACTGGTTCTCTACTACTCGGCCTACGGCCATATCGAAGCCATGGCCTATGCGGTCGCGGAAGGTGCGAAATCGGCCGGTGCCGAGGTGACCGTCAAGCGCGTTCCGGAACTGGTGCCGGAAGACGTGGCGAAGGCTTCGCATTTCAAGCTCGACCAGAAGGCCGAGATCGCCACGGTGGCGGAACTTGCCGACTATGACGCGATCATCGTCGGAGCCGGCACGCGCTTCGGCACGGTCGCCTCGCAGATGCGCAATTTCTGGGATCAGACCGGCGGCCTCTGGGCGCAGGGCAAGCTCGTCGGCAAGGTCGGCTCGGTCTTCACCTCCTCGGCCACGCAGCACGGCGGCCAGGAATCGACCATCCTCGGCTTCATCCCGACACTGCTGCATCACGGCCTTGTCGTCGCCGGCCTGCCTTACGCTTTCCAGGGCCAGATGGGTGTGGAAGCCGTCAAGGGCGGCTCGCCTTACGGTTCCTCGACGATCACCGACGGCGACGGCTCGCGCCAGCCTTCGGAAATCGAACTGGACGCCGCCCGCTTCCAGGGCGCCCATGTCGCCAAGATCGCGGCAAAACTCTCGGCCTGATGTTCTCCTGAAACATCGCCGATGAAGAAGGGTGCGGCCACATCAGGTCCGCGCCCTTTTTTGCGCGCCGCGATATGCTCGCCTCAGAAACCACGCGAATCGGCGGTACCGATTTGCGGCAGGACGAGGGGGGCTTGGTCAGAATGGAGCCGGCTGATTTCAAGGGTGCGAAGATCGCCCTTATTTGCGACGGTCACCTTATCGCCTATCAGCGCGACGACAAGGCCGACATCCCGTTTCCCGACATGTGGGACCTGCCCGGCGGCGGCCGGGAAATGGATGAGACGCCGATGGACTGCGCCCTTCGCGAAACCTGGGAGGAGTTCGGCATCAGGGTCGATCGTTCGTCGGTCGTATGGGAGCGCTATTATCCGGCCGAGCGACCTGACGCGCCCGGCAGCTACTTTCATGTCGCCCATCTCGACGGTGGTTTCGGTACGGTCGCTTTCGGTGACGAGGGTCAGCGCTGGGAGATCATGTCGATAGCCCGTTTTCTCGACCATCCCCATGTCGTCGGACACCTGAAGGTCCGGCTGCGCCACTATCTATCCGAGATGGAGGCCAATTGAGAAGCCGGAGCCATTTGGTGCGGGCGGCGGGGATCGAACCCGCACAGCCAAGGCCGAGGGATTTTAAGTCCCTTGCGTCTACCAGTTTCGCCACGCCCGCGTAGCTCGCTTTTCGGAAAGTCGGGCCGCTTCGTCAATAGGGTGAAGTGGAGAGTCTTAGCCAAAATGATTCGCACCTTGCCAGGGAGGGAAAGACAATGCCGATTCCCGTTTCGGTCGCCTGCTGCGCCTTTTCCGGCAAGCGTTCTCGGGAATGTGCCGGCCCTGCAACACATCGTCGTTTCCGGTCACGCCCGCGAGACGCAATCTAGGGGCGATCTCTTGCCTTGTAGAAAAACTTTCGCTTTTTTAGCGTCCAATGTTTCAACGCGGGGCACATTGGGGGCGTAAATGAAATTTCCAAAATATCTGACGAAGGCCTATCTGCAGAAGACCTACGGTTCGCTGAACGGTGTCGGTGATTTCACCGTCAAGCTGACCAAGTACAGCCTGACGTCCACGACGCTGAAGGCGACCGTCGAGATCGACAGCAGCTTCGGCGACAGCACGACCGATATCCTGATGAAGATCGGCAAGACGACGACGAGCCTTTCGGTGAAGGTGCAGGGCGAAGGCTACAGCAGCACGCTGGCCTATTCCACTGCGCAGACGAAGGCCGGCTTCACCATCAAGGGCACCTATACCGACAGCTTCAACACCAAGATGAACTACAGCCTCAACCTCGAGAAGGATGGGGATTTCAGCAAGTTCAAGCTGGTCTATGCACTCGGCACCGAGAAGATGACCATCACCTCGACGAAGATTTCCGGTGACGTGGTGACGTTCAAGGCGGTGGACGGCGACGGCGACGTGATCGGCACGGCCAAGCTGAACCTCAAGTCCTATGGCGAGTACTACGACAAGAGCGACAAGTACTTCTTCGAATCGGCCAAGACCGCCGAGCTCTTCGCCAAGCTCCAGCTCAAGTTCACCGGCGTGAAGAAGGCTGGCGAGCCGGCGGACGAGGATCACGGGGGCGGCGATGCCTTCGTGTTCAAGAAGGCGGCGGCAGCCGGCAACGATCACGCCGATGCGGGTTTTGCCGCCCGGCCTTTTGCCATCGATGACGCTTCGGCGACGTCGGGTTCCGACGATTTCGATTTTACGGCGTCCGACTTCGGGCAGCCGGTCCATGCGCTCAAGCACGCGCCGGATCTCTTCTGATCCGGATTTGAAAAGGCAGGAACAGGAACGGCGGAAGCGGCAACGCTTCCGCCGTTTTCGTTTGGAGCTGCCTCAGCCGGTGATCGCGTTGATCGTGAGGTAGAAGAGGGCGGAGATCGCGGCGGCCGAAGGCAGTGTGACGATCCAGGCGATGACGATGTTGCCGGCAATGCCCCAGCGCACCGCGGTGACGCGGCGGGCGGCGCCGACACCGATGATCGCGCCGGTGATCGTGTGTGTCGTCGAGACCGGGATGCCGAGCCAGGTGGCGGCGAAAAGGGTGATCGCGCCACCGGTTTCCGCGCAGAAACCCTGCATCGGGTTGAGGCGGGTGATCTTGGAGCCCATCGTGTGCACGATGCGCCAGCCGCCCATCAGCGTGCCGAGCGCCATGGCGGCCTGGCAGGTGATGACCACCCAGAAAGGCACATGGAACTCGCTGCCGAGATACCCCTGCGAGAAGAGCAGCACGGCGATGATGCCCATGGTCTTCTGCGCGTCGTTGCCGCCGTGGCCGAGCGAATAGAGCGAGGCCGAGATGAACTGCATGACGCGGAAGGTACGGTCGACGGCGAACGGCGTCTGGCGCACGAAGAGCCAGGAGACCGCGAGCACGAGGATGAGGGCGAGGAGGAAGCCGATGGCGGGCGACAGGAAGATGGCGCTCGCCGTCTTGATGAGGCCGCTCCACACGACGGCGTCGAAGCCGGTCTTGGCAAGACCCGCGCCCACCAGGCCCCCGATGAGGGCGTGCGAGGAGGAGGAGGGGATGCCGAAGATCCAGGTGACGACGTTCCAGATGATCGCGCCCATCAGCGCCGCGAAGATGACGAGCGGGCTGACGATGCCGGGATCGATGATGCCCTTGCCCAGCGTTTCGGCGACATGCAAGCCGAAGAACAGGAAGGCGATGAAGTTGAAGAAGGCCGCCCACATGACGGCATATTGCGGACGCAGCACGCGCGTCGAGACGATCGTGGCGATGGAATTCGCCGCATCGTGCAGGCCGTTCAGGAAGTCGAACAGCAGCGCGATGCCGACGAGGCCGACGAGCAGCGGGAAGGCGAGGGTGGCGTCCATCAGACGTTCTCGATCACGATACCGCTGATTTCATTGGCGACGTCCTCGAAGCGGTCGACGACCTTTTCGAGCTCGCCGTAGATCTCGCTGCCGATGATATAGGCCATCGGATCGGTCTTGCCGTATTGCTTGAAGAGGTCTTTCAGCCCCTGGTCGTGCAACTCGTCCGAGCGGCCCTCGACGCGGGTGACTTCCTCGGCGATCGCGCTGAGGCGGCCGGCATGCACGCCCACCTTGTCGAGCAGCGGAATGGCCTCGGCGACGAGATGGGCAGCCTTGACGACGGCTTCGCCCATTTCCTGCATGCCGGGCTGGAAGCTCGTCTGCTCGTAGAGGCGGATGGTCTTGACCGTCTTGTGCATCATGTCGATGGCATCGTCCATCGACTGGATCAGGTCCTTGATGTCGCCGCGGTCGAACGGCGTGATGAAGCTGCGGCGCACGGCAAGAAGCACTTCGCGCGTGATGTCGTCGGCCTTGTCTTCCAGTTCGACGATGCGGTTGCAGTGTTTTTCCATGTCCGGCCCGCCGGCAAGGAGCAACTGGAGGGCTTCGGCAGCGCCGACGACGGTGCGGGAATGCTGCTCGAAGAGGTCGAAGAAACGGTCCTCGCGCGGCATGAGTTTGCGAAACAGCGAAAGCATGGGTGCCCCTTACGTGGCTGGGGTTGTCATGCCGCTGTCATAATTGACCGCCAACCCGCTGGAAAGCGCGGATTCCGGCTTGTCACAATTCTCTGCGTGCCTGTGGAAAAGTCGGTCAGGGAACGATCTTGAACGGCTGCTCGCTGATCGCCACGGCACCGCTTGCAGCATCGCGGAAGCGATAGCGCAGCACATAGTCGCCCACCGGCGGGCCGCTGAGATTGAGCGTCAGCTTGGCGAAGACCTCCTGGTTGCGCACGCTGCCCTTGAAGTCGAAGGAGCCGAAGGCCTTCTGCTCGGCAAGCACCGTACCCTTCGGGTCGAGCAGCTCCAGGTCGACGGTGAAGTGCGATTCGAGCAGGCCCCCGTCGGCCGGCCGCCAGGTGAGGCCGACCGGCTCGACATAGGAGATCAGCGCCTCGCCGACCTTGAAGCTCGTCTCCGGCCGAACAGCATACATGCCGTAGCCTTCCGGGGCGGCCGAAACGAAGACGGCTTTGCCGATCGAGAAGGGCAGCGTGGCGGCAAAGGCGCCGAAGGCATCGCGGATCGTATTGTGCGCACCGACCGTGTCGCCGGCAGCCGCCTGCTCCTCGGCCTTCCTGGCCGCATCCGCAAGGGGGCCGGCAAGGGCGAGCGTGGGCGCGAGCGCGGCGACAAAGGTCATGCGCAACAGGGACTTCGACACGAACATTCCGTCTTCCTCCGGGCGGTTGGCGGCAGGATGCGAAGAAGCATGGCAACAGTCAAGAACGCCGCGCGGCTCGTCCGCAATCAGCTCTTCCAGAAGAGCGGGGTGAGGATGACCAGCACGGTCAGGATTTCGAGGCGGCCGAGCAGCATCAGCAGGGAGAGCACGTAGAGCGCCGCATCATGGAACCCGGCGAAGGTGCCGGCCGGCCCGATCGCCTGCGTCACCCCCGGACCGACATTCGACAGCGAGGTCGCGGCCGCCGAGATCGCCGTCAGCACGTCGTAGCCCATCAGGGCGAGCAGGATCGCGCCGACGGCCGAGATCGCGACATAGGTGATGAAGAACAGGAAGACGCTGCGCTGGAAATCGGCATCGACGGTCATCGATCCGTAGCGCACGGCGTGGATGCCATTCGGATAGATCAGGCGGTAGAGGCCGGTGCGGATGAAGTTGAAGAGGATGATCAGACGGTAGGCCTTCAGCCCCCCGGAGGTCGAGCCCGAACAGCCGCCCATGAAGGTGGCGACGAAGGCGAGCGCCACGATGAAATGGCCCCATTGCGTATAGTCGTCGCTCGAAAAGCCTGTCGTCGACAGGATGGAGGCAACGGTGAAGAAGGAATGGGCGAGCGCCTCGTGGAAACTGACACCGTTTTCGAGCCGCTGGAACACGCTCGCCGCAATGGAGAAGAGCACGAGATAGCCAAGGAAGACGCGGATCTGCGGGTCGCGCCATGCATCGAGCCGCCCGCGCACGACGAAGAGGATCAAAACGGAGAAGGGCAGGCTGGACAGCGTCATGAAGAAGGTGGCGGCCCACAGCAGTGGCAGGCTCTTGTAGTAACCGAAGGAGGCGTCATGCGTCGAAAGCCCGCCGGTCGCCACCGTCGACATGGCATGGTTCAGTGCATCGAACCGGTTCATGCCGAGTGCGGCATAGACGACGGCACAGAGCAGGGTGATGCCGACATAGAGGGCGAGGAAGGCGCGGGTGTAGCTTGCGATTCGGGCGAAGGGCTTGTCCGCCGTATCCGAGGATTCCAGCTTGAAGAAGGACATGCCGCCGACGCGCAGATAGGGCATGATGAAGAGGCCGAGCGCCAGGATGCCGACGCCGCCGAGCCAGTGCAGCAGCGAGCGCCACATCAGAACGCCCGGCGGCGCGTTGTCGAGGCCGGTAATGACGGTGGAGCCGGTCGTGCTGATCGCCGAGACCGATTCGAAGAAGGCCTGCGCGAAGGTGAGGTTCAGCGAGGAGAGCCAGAGCGGAATGGCGCCGATGATGCTGCCGGACAGCCAGAGCATGTTGACGACGAGAAAGCCCATGCGCTTGTTGAAGGGCGGCGGGCCGGACCGGGTGGCCGCGGCCGTTGCCAGCGACAGGCCGCCGGTCATGAAGGCGGAGAGGAAGAACACCTCCGAATCGGGATGGCCGTAATAGACGTCGATGAAGGCCGGGATCAGCATCGCGACGGAAAGATAGATCCCGCTGATTGCTGCGATATTGATGGCTGATCGGAAGATGGTGGCGTTCAAGTTCTGGTCTCGAAGAGGCCATGCTGGCCAGGGCGGGTGGTAACCGTCGCGTCGATATGCCATAGCCTTTGCATCGTCCAAACTCAAGGATGGCGCCCCGGCGCGGCGCCATTCCGGTTCGGACAGGTTCTGTCGCGCGGCTCTCGCGGCCGCGGGGCATCGGAAAGGTTTGAAGAATGATCGGCTTTGCCTGCCTCTGTCCTTTTCCGAAGGCAAGAAACGCAGTTTTTTGAACCCAATCTATCGAACACGGACCAGAGCATGACACCCGACGTCGACACGGCCATGGAGGCCCTGCGCGGCCTCTTTCCCGAAACGCCGCTTCAACTGAACGAACATCTCTCCGCCCGCTACGGTGCGGACATCTATCTCAAGCGCGAAGACCTTTCGCCGGTGCGCTCCTACAAGATCCGCGGGGCCTTCAACTTCTTCCGCAAGGTGCTCGCCGATGCTTCCGGTGCGCGCAGCTTCGTCTGCGCCTCGGCCGGCAACCACGCGCAGGGCTTTGCCTTCGTCTGCCGCCATTTCGGCGTGCCGGGCGTGGTTTTCATGCCGGTGACGACGCCGCAGCAGAAGATCGACAAGACGCGCATGTTTGGCGGCGACTTCGTCACGATCAAGCTCGTCGGCGACTTCTTCGACCAGTGCTACACGGCGGCCCGCGCGCATGCCGAGGCGACCGGCGCGCTGATGGTGCCGCCGTTCGACCATGCCGACATCATCGAGGGACAGGCGACGGTCGCGGCGGAATTCGTCGCCCAGCTGCCGGACGGCAAGCTTCCGGACCTCGTCGTGTTGCCGGTCGGCGGCGGCGGTCTCGCCTCCGGCATAACGGGTTACCTTGACGGCCGGATTGGCCCGTCGAGTTTCATCTTCTGCGAGCCGGCGGGTGCGCCGAGCCTCCGGCGCAGCCTTGAAAGCGGCGCGGTGGTGACGCTCGACCAGGTCGACAACTTTGTCGACGGTGCCGCGGTCGGCCAGATCGGGGCGCTGAATTTCGCTGCGCTGAGCTGCTTCTCTGCCGACCAGGTGATGCTGCTGTCGGAAAATGCGATCTGCGTGACGATGATCGACATGCTGAATGTCGAGGGCGTGGTG
Organism: Shinella sp. HY16; assembly: GCF_028534175.1. Taxonomy (NCBI): domain Bacteria; kingdom Pseudomonadati; phylum Pseudomonadota; class Alphaproteobacteria; order Hyphomicrobiales; family Rhizobiaceae; genus Shinella; species Shinella sp. HY16. Next base: position 1,437,385 of record NZ_JAHYXL010000001.1, read on the forward strand.
CTGGAGCCGGCCGGTGCGCTGTCGCTGACGGCGCTCGATGCGCTCGGCCGCGAGGCGCTGGAAGGCAAGACGGTCGTTGCCGTGGTTTCCGGCGGCAATTTCGATTTCGAGCGCCTGCCCGATGTCAAGGAGCGCGCGATGCGGCATGCGGGACTGAAGAAGTATTTCATCCTGCGCCTTGCCCAGCGTCCCGGCGCGCTGCGCGACGTCCTCAACCTGCTCGGCCCGGACGACGACATCGCCCGCTTCGAATATCTCAAGAAATCCGCCCGCAACTTCGGCTCGATCCTCATCGGCATCGAGACCAAGGCGCCGGAGAATTTCGCTGCCTTGAAAAAGGCCTTCGACGGGGCGGGCCTGCGCTACCAGGACATCACGGAAAACGAGATCCTGGCCAATCTCGTTATCTAGGTCGCGTTGCCTGCTGCCCGCGCCCGTCTTCCATCAAGAGGACGTCGCGGCGGCGGGTGATGCTATCCACAGCTCTCCCCTTGGAGCGCGCCGCGGCCTGTGTTAGCAATCGGCCATGGCATCGTTCTTTTCAAAACTCTTCGGTCGCGGCGGCGACTCGGCAACTCCCGCGAAAATCGCGGAGGAAACCGAGGCTTACAACGACCTCACCCTCATTGCGGCTCCCATTCCGGAAGGCGGGCAGTATCGGCTGGCCGGCCGGATCGAGAAGCGGGACGGCGACCGGGTCCTGACCCGCAGCTTCATCCGCGCCGATCTCTTCTCCTCGCGGGACGATACGGTCGCCTCGACCTTCCGCAAGGCGAAGCAGATCGCCGACCAGCATGGCGCCTCGCTCTTCGGCGACGGCATCGACAGCCGGCAGGTCTGAGGACCCAGGCGGATTTTTCGTCCGCCCCTGTGAAAAGTCGTACACAATTGCACGAAGGCGCTGGAGAACCGGCGCGATTGCCTGTATCCGCGGGAAAACAACTTGTTGCGACTCTCTCGGTGCGGTTAGCTGCCGGGCAGTCGAAGATGCTGCGGACAGCCCATGGGTATTGAAAACCTGATTCTGCTTCTCATCGAGGCCGGGTTCTATTTCGTCTTCATGGTGGGCCTTCTGCACCTGCGCCATCAGTTGGGCATCGGCGTGTTCATCGCCGCGCTCGGCGTCATGCACTTCCTGGAAACCTATCTGGCCGCGGTCTTCTACATCGAATTGCCCTTCGGCGTCATTTCGCCGGGCTCCTCGGTGCTGTTTTCCGGCAAGCTGATGATGATTCTCCTTCTTTATGTGAAGGAGGATGCGGCGGTGGTGCGCGCGCCGATCTACGGCCTGCTCGCCGGCAATTTCCTGACGGTCGGCCTCAGTTTCTTCCTGCGCCATCACCAGACTATCGGCGTGGTGCCGGGCCGCATCGCCGACCTTGCCTTCATCGACGAGATGGGCTGGCTGATGCTGTGGGGCACGACGCTGCTCTATCTCGATTCTTTGGCGATCATCCTGCTCTACGAGCGGCTCGGGCGGGTCTTCAAGAAGAACACGGCCCTGCGCTTCTTCGTCTCCGGCATCGTGGTGCTCACCTTCGACCAGATCGGCTTCTTCGCCGCGCTGCATTTCCTCAACGGCGCGCCAACCGAGGTGTTCTGGGGCGGCTGGATTGCCAAGATGCTGGCGGCGAGCGCCTATGCGGTGCTGATCACCGTGTACCTGCACTATTCGCGCATTTCCGCCATTCCCGTTTCACCGCGTCCGATCTCGGACATCTTTGCCGATCTCACCTTCCGAGAGCGCTACGAGGACCTGCTCGACCGTTCCGGCCGCGACGCGCTGACCGGCGTCTACGACCGCAGCCGCCTGGAGTTCGAGGCGCCGCGCATGCTGTCGGCCATGTTGGCCGAGGGAAAGCCGATGGCACTGATGATCATCGACGCCGACCATTTCAAGGACGTCAACGATCGCTTCGGGCACCTTGCCGGCGACGGCGTTTTGAAGGATATCGCCGCCAGCCTGCAGCGGGCCCTGCGCACCAGCGACCGGCTGTTTCGTTTCGGCGGCGAGGAATTCGTGGTCATCTGCGAGGACATTTCCCCGGCGGTCGGCACCGAGCGGGCGCAGATGTTGCGCCAGGCCGTCGAGGCCGAAATCCGCCGGCCGGACGGCGTGCCGGTGACGGTCAGCATCGGCATCGCCAACAGCTACAGCGACGGCACGACGCTGAATGCGCTGCTCTCTGCTGCCGATGCCCGGCTCTATGCCGCCAAGAACGGCGGGCGCAACCGCGTCATCTCCAGCGAAAGCGTCTAGCGGTTTTGCATCCGGAACCGCGTGAAACCGGAACGACCTAGACCCCGACATTCGGCCGATCGATGATCTCGCGCAGGGCGAAGCTCGAATTGATCTTCACCACATGGGGAAAGGCCGACAGCCAGTCGCGGTGGATGCGCTCGTAGTCCTCTAGGTCCTTTGCGGCGACGCGCAGGATATAGTCGTATTCACCCGACATCAGGTAGCAGACCAGCACGTTGGGACAGAGTTTGACCGCCGCCTCGAATTCCGCGAGCGTCTTGGCGAACTGGCCGGACAGCGAGATGTGCACGATGGCGATCATCTTGTAGTCCAGCGCCTTTGGCGAAATGCGGGCGTGGTAGCCGGTGACGGTGCCGGATTTTTCGAGGATGTCGAGGCGGCGTGAACAGGCCGAGGGCGACAGGCCGACACGCTCGGCAAGCTCGGCATTGGAGATTCGCCCGTTCTGCTGGAGAGCCTTGAGGATCGCAGCATCGATTGCATCCAAGTGCGCCATTCGAATTTCCTTCGAAAATTCTGCTAATATCAGGAGAATATTCGACGTGTAGCCGTTTCGCAAACCGGCTTTGCAAGGACATTGCGTGCGTCCTCTGCTTCCATGGTGATCCCCGCCGGGAGCGGCGGCAATGAAAACGGGAACACACTGGGAAAGGAACGCGCATGCGTGTCGGTTGTCCGAAGGAAATCAAGAATCATGAATATCGGGTGGGTCTGACGCCCGGTGCTGTGCGCGAATATGTGGCCCACGGCCACGAGGTTCTCGTCGAGACCAAGGCCGGCGCCGGCATCGGCGCAGACGATGACGCCTATCGCGCCGCCGGCGCGAAGATTGCCGCCACCGCCGCCGATATCTTCCAGAAGTGCGACATGGTGGTGAAGGTCAAGGAACCGCAGCCCGCCGAATGGGCGCAGCTCCGCGACGGACAGATTCTCTATACCTACCTGCATCTTGCGCCCGATCCGGACCAGACCAAGGGCCTTCTCGCCTCCGGCGTCACCGCCATCGCCTATGAGACGGTGACGGACGAGCGCGGTGGTCTGCCCCTCCTTGCGCCGATGTCCGAGGTCGCCGGCCGCCTGTCCATCCAGGCGGGTGCCACGGCGCTGCAGAAGGCCAATGGCGGCCGCGGTATCCTGCTCGGCGGCGTGCCCGGCGTGCTGCCGGCCAAGGTCACGATCATCGGCGGCGGCGTCGTCGGCCTGCACGCGGCGAAGATGGCCGCGGGCCTCGGCGCGGATGTTTCGATCCTTGACCGCTCGATCCCGCGCCTGCGCCAGCTCGACGATCTCTTCGGCGGGCGCATTCACACCCGCTATTCGACCATCGACGCGCTGGAGGAGGAGGTCTTCTCCGCCGATCTCGTCATCGGCGCGGTCTTGATTCCTGGTGCCGCGGCCCCGAAACTCGTCACCCGCGAAATGCTCTCGGGCATGAAGAAGGGAGCGGTCATCGTCGATGTCGCCATCGATCAGGGCGGCTGCTTCGAGACCTCGCACGCGACGACCCATTCCGACCCGACCTACGAGGTCGACGGCGTGGTGCACTACTGCGTCGCCAACATGCCGGGCGCCGTGCCGGTCACCTCCGCCCATGCCCTGAACAACGCAACGCTGCACTACGGCCTGCAGCTTGCCGACAAGGGCCTGAAGGCGATTGCCGAGGATCGGCACCTCCGCGCCGGTCTCAACGTGCACAAGGGCCGCGTGACGAACCGCCCGGTCGCCGATGCGCTCGGCTACGAGGCCTATGCGCCCGAAGCGGTGCTCAACGTCGCCTGATCGGGGTCACGGCACGGATAAAGGAGGCCCGGAGCGATCCGGGCCTTTTTCATGCCCGCTCGACGCGGCACTGGTAGCAGTTGTTGCGGGCCGAGCGGATATGCAGATAGGCGACGTCCTGCCGGGCGAGCAGCACTGCGGCATAGGCCGGGATGTCGGATGTCGGCACCACGGCGCCGGTGCCATAGAGGATGCGGTCTTCCGCCGAATAGCCGCGCACGATGTAGTCGCGGCTGGTCAGCATTGGCGGCGGGCTTTGTGAGGGTTGATGGGCCGGACAGGGCTCGGCGTGGAGGAAGATCGGTCCGGTTTCCGCATAGGGCTGCATGGCCGGGAAGGGGCGGTGCGCCAGGATGAGATAGGGCTCCCCGGCGCCGACCAGCCGCAGGCAATGGCGGCAGGGCACGCCGGTACCGTCGGAAACATGCCGTTCCGGCTCAAGGCCGTAGGCATCCTTGCCGCCGGTCCAATAGGCGGCGGCGGTTTCGGTCTGCATGGGCAGGAAGCGGATGGACATGGCACAGGGCTCCGGTTGACGTGCCGGTAGCCTCCCGTTTTTGCCGCGATCGCGACACCCGTTTCCTGCGGCTCAGCCCGGTTTGCGGAAGAGTTTGTCGCAATGTTCCAGGAGATGCACGGGGTCGATCGCCGGCTCGGCGAGGCAGAGGCCGACCATGGTCCGGGCGATATGCAGATAATAGGCCTCGTTCTCCCGGGCAGAGGCGATGTTCTTGGCGATTGCTGTCCGCCGATCCTTCACCCGCTTGCGCATCAACGACGGCAGCACGCGTTCGCCTACCGCCAGCAGGCGATCACGGATGGTGAGGTGTCGAATGCGCCTCTGTCGCGCGGCAAGCAGTCGCGTCGCTGCGGCAAAGACGAAATCGGGCCCATGGCGCCGCCAGATATCGGCAAGGGCCGCGGGGCAGGCCGCGAGGTAACCCTCAAGCAGGCTCCGCCGCTGCGCGCCCTGGCGACAGAAGGGGCGCATTAGCGTGGCGGCAAGCTCGATGCCCGACACGTCATAGGTCATCAGCTCGTAATCGATGAGGCCGATCGCGTGGTCGTCCTGCTCGATGATGTTGCTGCCGTAGAGATCGCCGTGGGTCAGCTGGTTTGCGGGCAGGCGGCGCATGCGGGCAAGGCTTTCCTCGATCCAGCGCCGCTCCTCGGGTGTATGCGCCGCGCCGGCGAAGGAAAGATAGGCCTCGTGCGGCAGGACGGGCTGCCGCCGTTCGAAGAGCGCGCCCGAAGCGGCGCCTTCGATCGCGTTCAGCTTCGCCAGCGTTCCACCGAGCGCGGCGAGGGCCTTCGGATGGGCTTTCCGCGACAGCGGCGTGCCCGGCAGGAAGGAGAGCGCCAGCCAGTGGCCGCCGGCCCGCAGGGCCTCGCGCCGCGAGCCGGTGCCGGCACAGACATGCTGGGCGGAAATGCCCGACTGCTGAAGCTTGCGCACCGCCGCCTCGAAGCGGTCCTTCGTCGATTTGCGCAGGAAGAAATGCAGCACATAGGTTTGCTGCTCGAACTCTACGATGCGTTTCTGGATGCTGAGGCGCCGCTTGGTGTGCAGGACGCGCACCCGCTTGCCGAGCAAATCGCGAAGGTCGGGCGTGCGGCTGTCCATGCGAGCGAGAAGTTCCGTTTGTCTGCCGATCGATCCGTCCAGCGGATCGATCGCTCCCGGAATTGCGCGTGACAGTCATATGGCACAGCTGTGACAGCGTTTCCAGCGGCGAATTGGTCCGGACCAGTTGCCCGGAAGGCGATCACCACGGTGTCCGGACGGCCGGTCCGCGGTGATTTTCATGTGCTTCCAGCGGTCTTCAGCGCACGAACTCGTCGATGCGGCGCAGCGTCACACGCCGGTTGCGCCATTCCTCGTTCAGCGTCTGGACGAGCAGGTAATCCTCGCCGTAACCGACTGTTTCGAGCGCACGGGAGGGAATGCCGAACTCCTGCACGAGCACCCATTTCAGCGATTCGGCGCGACGCTCCGACAGGATCTGGTTGGAAGCGGCCGACCCGACGGCGTCCGTATGGCCCTCGATCAGGAAAACGGCGCGGCGGCGGCGGTTCAGCAACTGCTCCATGGCGCGGGCGATCTGGCGCACCTTGCGGTATTCCGAGCGCGGGATATCCGCGGAACCGAAGGCGAAGTTGATCGACTGGATGTTGATCGACGGTGCCGCGCTGCGCAGGTCCGGCCGGCGCTTGAGTTCACGCACCGTCACCCGTTCCTCTTCGCGCAGGCGGCGTGCCGGCGCCGCGTCGAGCCGGCGCAGGATGATTTCCGAGGACGGGGTTTCCTGTGCGACGGCGAGGCCTGAAAAGGCGGGAACGGCGAGGGCGGTGGCGAACGCGGTCAGAAAGGCGCGGCGTTGCATGGCGGTGTTTCCTTGCTCGGTTGATCGTCTGTTGGCTGGAAAGTGCCACAGGCGATCTGAAGCGGACCTGAACCGCCTGTTAGGTTCCGTTCAGAGTGATTAACGCACCTCGCCGGGCAAAAGACAGTCGCGCTTGGCAAGCGCAAGCAGCTCGGCGTCCGACAACGGCACGAGGTCGGTGTCCCGCGTGCCGACCGGCGAGAAGCCGAACATCTGGTAGAGCTGCAACGCGCGCGGATGATCGAGATTGTTGGTATCGACCGTGACGCGCGTCGGGCCGGGCGCCCAGGCGGCATAGAGCGTCTGCAGCAGGAACCACTTGCCGATGCCAAGACCGAGCGCCCGCTCGAACAGGCCGAAATGCGACAGTTCCACCACCGTGTCGTCCACCTGCAGAAGCTCGAAGAAGCCGGCCGGCGCACCGTTCACATAGAGCACCGTGACGCTGTTGCGCTTGTCGTGCAGCGTCGCGGCAAGCGTTTCGTCGTCCATGCGCAACCGGTCGACCCAGTGCCACCGTCCGCCGACCTGCCGATAGAGGAAGCGGTAGAAGGCGAGCGGGATGTCGGGCGCGCTGAGGATGGCAGTGTGCACGTTGACCGGCACCGGCAGGCTCTGCTTCGGCGGCGCGGTCATTTCCAGCGTGGTGACATGCACCGCGATCGGCGCGGGCCGGGACTTTTTTGCCATCAGTCTTTCCCCGTCACCACGGGCGTGTCGTCCCGGCCGCCCCATTCGGACCAGGAGCCGTCATAGAGCGTGTTGTTCTCATGGCCGAGCGAATGCAGGGCCAGCGTGATGATGGCGGCGGTGATGCCCGAACCGCAGGTCGTGACGACCGGCCTGGAAAGGTCGATGCCGGCTTCCTCGAAATGCCGACGCAGACTGGCGAGATCCTTGAACCGGCCACCCTCGGAAAAGGTGCCCGACGGCATGCTTTTTGCGCCCGGCATGTGGCCGGCGCGCATGCCGGCGCGCGGCTCGGCTTCCTCGCCGGTGAAGCGGCCGGCGCCGCGCGCGTCGGCGATCTGCCTGGCGCCGGTCGTGACGATCCCGCGCATCTCCTCGAAGGAGGTGACGGCATAGGGATTGAAATTGGTGTGGAAGACGGCTGGTGCCGGTTCGGGCAGGTCGGTCTCAAGCGGCCGGCCCTCCTTCTTCCAGCCGTCAAGCCCGCCGTCGAGAACGAAGACGTTCTTTGCGCCCATGGTGCGGAGCAGCCACCAGACGCGCGGTGCGGTGAAGATGCCGGGGCCGTCATAGACGACGATGGTGTCCGTATCGGAAATGCCGAGCTTGCCGACTTCGGCGGCGAAAAGTTCCGGCGAGGGCACGGTGTGCGGCAGCGTGCCCGAATGATCGGCGATCACGTCCTGGTCGAAGAACACGGCGCCGGGAATGTGGCCTGCCGCATACTCGGCCGCGCCGTTGCGGTTCTGCGCGGGAAGATACCAGGCGGCATCGACGATGCGGAACTGCGGCGCGCCGAGCTGCTTTTCCACGAAGTCCGCCGAGACGACGAACCGGCTCTTGTCGTTGGACATGGTCTTCTCCCTGTCAGGCTGGCAGTGCCCGGCAGGTGTACTCTGCGTGATGGGCACTGCAATAAATTGAATATGCTGGAAAATATCCTAGATCGATTTTGCCGCGGAGCCTATCCCGTCAGGCCTCCGGCGCCCCGAACCGGATGCGGAACCGGCGGTTCTCCTTGCCCTTCTTCTCGACCTTGGCGATGTGGATGGCACCCACTTCCTGGGTTTCGGAGACATGGGTGCCGCCGCAGGGCTGGCTGTCGATGGCGGAGTTCTCGCCGATGCACACGAGGCTGACCCGGCCAAGGCCCATCGGCGGGCGTACATTCTTCGATTTCACGATGCCGGGATTGGCGGCAAGCTCCGCATCGGTGATCCACTGCACGAAGATTGGATGGTTCTCCGCAACGAGCGCCATCAACCGGGCCGTCACCTCGTCCTTGTCGATCGTCTCCGTCATGTCGAAATCGACGCGGCTGTCGTCCTCGCCGACCGCCGCGCCGGTGATCGGATAGGGGCAGACGACGGAGAGCAGGTGGCAGGCCGTGTGCATGCGCATCAGCTTGTAGCGGCGCGCCCAGTCGATATGGGCGACAACAGTCTCGCCGACGATCGGCAGCGCCTCGCCCTCCAGCGGCCGGTGGAGGATGATGTCCTTGGTTGCGCCGGTCACCGCCGGACCGAGCGCGATGCGGCTGCCGTCGGCGCGCTCCAGGAAACCGCTGTCGCCGGGCTGGCCGCCCGACGTCGCGTAGAAACAGGTCTGGTCGAGCTCGATGCCGCCGTCCTGGTGCACCGCCGTCACCACCGCCTCGTTCGTCGAAAGATAGAAATCGTCGCGGAAGAGGGCAGTGGTGGTGAGGGACATGAGACCTATTCGACCGGCTGGTAGGGGACCTTGATCCCCGATTTCGCCTTCAGCCATCCCGGAACGGGCAGGCCCTTCGAATCGAGGAAGTCCGCGTTGAAGAGTTTCGACTGGTAGCGGTTAGCATAGTCGCACAGGATCGTCACGATCGTGTGGCCGGGGCCGAGGTCGCGGGCGAGCCGGATCGCGCCGGCAATGTTGATACCCGAGGAGCCGCCGACGGCGATGCCTTCGTTCTCGATCAGGTCGAAGACCAGAGGGACGGCCTCGGTATCGGGGATCTGGTAGGAATAGTCCGGCGTAAAACCTTCGAGATTGGCCGTGATGCGGCCCTGGCCGATGCCTTCGGTGATGGAGCTGCCGGAGGATTTCAGCTCGCCATGCGCATAATAGTTGTAGAGGGCGGCGCCATCCGGATCGGCAAGGGCGATCTTGATGTTCGGATTCTTCGCCTTGAGGCCGGCGGCGACGCCAGCAAGCGTGCCGCCCGAGCCGACGGCCGAAACGAAGCCGTCGACCTTGCCGTCGGTGTCGCGCCAAATTTCCGGCGCCGTCGTCTCGATATGGGCGTCGCGGTTGGCGACATTGTCGAACTGGTTCGCCCAGATCGCACCGTTCGGCTCGGTCTTTGCGAGCTGCTCGGCAAGGCGGCCGGAGAGTTTTACGTAGTTGTTCGGGTTCTTGTAGGGAACGGCCGGCACCTCGACGAGCTCGGCGCCGAGCAGCCGCAGCGCGTCCTTCTTCTCCTGGCTCTGGGTTTCCGGAATGACGATGACGGTGCGATAGCCGAGCGCCTGCGCCACGAGGGCAAGACCGATGCCCGTATTGCCCGCCGTGCCCTCGACGATGACGCCGCCCGGCCGCAGGGCGCCCGAACGCTCCGCCGCCCGGATGATCGAAAGCGCCGCGCGATCCTTGACCGACTGGCCGGGGTTCAGAAATTCCGCCTTGCCGAGGATTTCGCAGCCCGTCGCCTCCGAGGCTCCCTTGAGCCGGATCAGCGGCGTGTTGCCGATTGCATCCAGAACGGACGGAAGAATTGCCATGGGACCCGAGCCTCGCTTCATGTGCCTAGATTGGAAAGCGTCTTTTCGGCCGGCAAGCCGCGCTTTGCAAGAAATCGTGTTCCCATGGAGCGACCTTCCAGAGGGATTTTTTCCATGTCTTGCCCTCAGGCGGCAGGCCGCGTGTAGACCACCTGGCGAACGTCGATGTTTCGGGCCCGAAAGCCCGCCTCGCAATAATAGAAGTAGAACTCCCAGAGCTTGCGGAAGCGCTCGTCGAAGCCGAGCGGGACGATGCGCTCCCAGGCGGCCCAGAAGCGGTGGCGCCATTCGGCGAGGGTGCGGGCATAGTCGTGGCCGAAGCCGATGTCGGAGGCCGTCGCGAGCCCGACCTGTCGGCCGAGGGAGGCAAGGTGCTCGCGGGTCGGCAACATGCCGCCCGGGAAGACGTATTTCTGGATAAAATCCGGATTGGCCCGGTACTCGGCATAGGCCTCCTGCAGAATGGTGATGATCTGCAGGCCCGCGCGGCCGCCCGGCTTCAGGCATTCGCTGAGTTTTGAGAAATAGGCCGGCCAGTAGCGTTCGCCGACCGCCTCGAACATCTCGATGGAGACGATGCGATCATAGGTGCCGGTCTCGTCGCGGTAATCCTGAAACTTAAGCTCGACCCGGTCCGCAAGCCCGGCCTTTGCCATGCGCTCGCGCGCGAAGGCGAGCTGCTGGCGGCTGATCGTCAGGCCCGTCACCTTGCAACCGATCTCGCTGGCGGCGAATTCCGCAAAGCCGCCCCAGCCGCAGCCGATCTCCAGCACATGGTCGTTCGGGCCGATGCCGGTCGCCTCGGCCAGCGCGCGGTATTTTGCGACCTGGGCCGAGGTGAGATCGTTTGCGCCGCGGGAATAGAGCGCGGACGAATAGGTCATCGTTGGGTCGAGCCACTGCGAATAGAACTCGTTGCCGAGATCGTAATGCGCCGAGATGTTGCGCTTTGAGCCGCGGCGGGTGTTGGCATTCAGCCAGTGACGGAATTTTTCCGCGAGGAGGAAGAGTCCGCGCGGGCCGTTGGTGTAGCTGCGGCCGACAGTCGTATTGACGAGGAAGAGTTCGAGGAAGGCGCCGGCATCCGGGCTTTCCCAGTCGCCGTCCATATAGCTTTCCGCAACGCCGATCGTGCCGGCACTGACGGCGCGGTTGACGAGATTCCAGTTGTTGAGCCGGACAGCGGCGCTGGGCCCCTGTGTCCTGCCGCGGATCAAGAAGGTCTGCCCGCCGGGGACGGTCATCGCCAGTGCGCCGGTCTCGAGGTCCAAGAGGCCCCGCAACACCATCCTGGCGCGCAAGGGCAGCCGTCTGGTGCGTTCGGCAAAATTGGCGGACGTCAGTGCATCCTGGTCTGAAAATGCCTTTTCTGAAATCATTTCAGTCGTCATCGATTGCCCCTCTGCCAACCCGACGTTGGATGAAGGCTATCGCCAATGGCGGCGTACGCCAAGACGTGAATCATGACAGGCCGGATCAGGAAGAGGCCTGTCGCCGATCGCAAAAAGCGAGGGCTTTAACGACCTGTTAGCAAACATGGTTAATTTTGCGTCTATCCGGCGCGTCGGAGGGAACGCAAACCCCGATCGGCCGTTTGGAGAGAAACTGGAGACAGCAGGATGTTTTTCGGATTTTTTCAGGTGAGCCCGGCCACGCCCGAGGACGATATTGCAACGGGCACCTACGCGGATGGGGCGATCGGAACGCCGCTCGCCGACCTTTCGGCCCTGCCGCGCGACCGCAGCCAGACCTTCCGCCGCCCGCTGCAGGACCGGGATTACGGCCTCTCCCGCAAGGCTGGCCAGTCCGGCGCCGGAATGGTTGCCTGACACGACGGGCGCCGGGAACAAAGCCATGGCCCGGCGCATTCTTCCTTGGTTCGGCTACCGAACGGAGGAGGCATCCGATGACGCATCCCATCGACAATCGCCAGTTCACGCCCCGCCAGACCCGTCATGTCCTCGACGTCATCGAACATTGCCGCAGGAACGGGCTGGACAAGGCTGAGGAGCGCAAGCTGCTCCTGCTCTTCGGCCGCTTCGCCAGCCGCCACGAACTCCAGATGAACACGAAGCGCCCACCGCTCAGCCCACGCTAGGCTGTCGGGTTTCAACGGCTGAAAGTGTCTGGTGGCTGAAAAGCAGAAGGGCTGCGCTATTCAGCGCAGCCCCTCAAAATCTGGCTCCCCGGGCCGGATTCGAACCGGCGACCTGTCGATTAACAGTCGAATGCTCTACCGCTGAGCTACCAGGGATCATCCGCTCGCTGCGGAGTGAGCGCGTAATACAAACGCCTGATCGATTTGCCAAGCGCTTTTTGACAAAAAAATGCACGAGACTTGATTGATTGTGGACAAGTCTCCAACTGGGAGATGGAAGAGCCTTGGAAAACCGGGCGTTTGCGTGAAATGGACGACGAATGACGACGCGAAAAACAAATATGCATTTTGGCATCGACCCCCGCACGCGGGAGATCGTGATCGGCTCTTTCCGGATGAAACTGCCGGAATCGCGCTGGCTTCGCACCGTGATCGGCGTGCTTCTCATCGTCGGCGGCCTTCTCGGCTTCCTTCCGGTGCTCGGTTTCTGGATGGTGCCGCTCGGTCTTCTCGTGCTTTCGCACGATTCCCCCTTCGTCCGTCGCCAGCGCCGCCGCCTCGCCGTCTGGTGGGCGACCCGAAAGGCACGGCGCAATCCGCGCTGACGGGCTTTGTTGCGTCGCTCCTGCGGACCTGCTCTAACCGGGCAGGCAATGCTTGGGCGAGGGGACTATATGGAACTGCTGTTGAAGGGCGTGGCGATCGGCATCGGCGCCACGGTATTGATGGACCTCTGGGCCGTTCTGCTCTGGAAGGGCTTTCGCCAGGCGCGGCCGAACTGGGCGCCGGTTGGTCGCTGGTTCTGGCACTTGAAGAACGGCACCGTCTTTCATGACGATATCGGCAAGGCGGACCCTTTCGCGTCGGAGCTCGCGCTCGGCTGGATCGGCCACTATGCCGTCGGCATTCTCTATGGTGTGATTCTGGCGCTAATCGTCGGCGGGGCCTGGTTCGCCGCACCGACCTTCCTGCCAGCCTGGATTCTCGGCATCGTCACCGTCGGCGCCGGCTGGTTCCTGCTCCAGCCCGGCCTCGGGATCGGCGTGGCGGCGTCAAAGCTTCCGAATGCCAACATGGTGCGGTTCCTCAATCTGGTCGCGCACACGGTGTTTGCCCTGGGGCTCTACGGGACGGCATTGCTGTTGCGGTGAGTTCAGGGGCGCCGGATCAAAGCGGCGGGCCAAGCAATCGCTCTTGAGGATGGGTATGGGGACGGCCAGCGTGGTCTCGCGGCAGCAACGTGACGTCAATCGGTCGCCCGACCCCGATCTAAAGTTATCGGCAGTCGCGTCCCGCGCCGCTTCTGACAGGTCGCAGTGCGTTCGTCTACCCGTTTGGCGTTTTTCCGGATATCGAACCGTTTATCGTCCGTTACCGAACTCGATGATGTCGATCCTGCGCCGAGAGAGCAGCTCCAGCGACCGGTCCGGCGCGATCCGGTAGACTTCCACATAGTCATCGCCGAACTGATCGCGGAAGTGGTGTTCGAACGTGCTGCCGATCGGCGCCTTGGTCAGCTTCGTGCGCGGCTGGCCCTTGTAGATGATGCTCCCCGGGACCGGCTCAAGCGCGGAAGCGGCTGTGCAGCCCGCCAGGCCAAAGGCAAGGACGATCGCCGCGAAGGTTCTGAGGCTGGGCATCCGATTCTCTCCTGTTGATCTCGCGTGCATCGCCGCAATCCGGTTCCGGCCGCGCATGAGGGCGTGCCCAATATATACCTGGTATATTGGGCAGTGAAATCAAGAGAGTAGATTGACGAAAGAAAGCGATTGAAGGCCGCGACGGAGCCTTCAGATCGTTGCTCTCCAATATCCTACGTCTCTCCCCGCACTTTCTCTGTGCCTTCATCGCTTGCGAGAAGTTTCATGTCGGTGCCATTCCAATGGATTCTGGCGACCGTTTCCCTTCACGCCTTGTGTCAAACAACCGGCGCAAGGCCTCCAACCGCCCGTCGGCGGCGGAAGGGACGCTTGCATCAAGTGCTACGGCAACCATCAGCCCGATCGGGGCCGAGGCGAGGGACCGGGTGGGTGAAGTCGATGCGGTTCATTCCCGCCGCTCCGGTGGCGAGGGTTTCACAGCCATCCCATGCGCAACGCAGAACAGCACATAGAGGTCTTCAATGCCGTGAGCAGTTTCGACCTGCTCCGTTGCGAAGCTGGTCAGATCCTTGAAAATGGCCGAGCCCGGCCGGCACTTCCAGCCGTGGCGGGTCCTGAAATAATCGATGAAGCCCTCGGTCTCAATCATGCTGCGGTTCCTTCTCCAGCGCAGCCCGGCCGGTGAGGGGGATACGATCGCACTCCCGCCGTTGAACGCGGTGTGAAGGCGTTCTACAAGCCATTTTTCTCAAGAACTGAAATTTTGCCGGCAGACCATCGCGCAGTGTGCCCGAGAGCCTTTGCCGGTCTTGGCATGTCTGCTCTCCCATGCTGCGCCCCGCCAATCGAGACCGATCGGCATGCACGATCGCCAGCGGTCAAGCCGGGAGCGTGGCCCGGCATTTTATCGGTGCGGAAAGGCCGAACGTCCCGCCAGATTCATGATCTGAAGGCCGCAGGTTCGAACCGATCGGGCATGGGCGTGATGGACGCGATTGTTTGGCATGGAACGTTTGGTGCACCCGCACAATCCCATCGGGGCGGGCCATGATCTGTTTCCACACCGGGAAAATACACTCGTATTTTCAATCCATTACGATGATGGTTTGAAGGGGGTGGAGGCCTCGCCGAGAACCATCAAGTCCTTATTTTACCGTGTCTTACCTCACTGTCTGCCACACTTTCCAGCAAATATTCTCCAAACGAAATCAATCAGCGGCGCCACACCCTGCCACACCTTCGGCCCCTTCATCACTCACGAGCAGCTTCGTGCCGATGCCATCCCAGTTGATCCTGGCTACCGTCTGGCGCGACAGCCTCGCCCGTTCGGCGTTGCGTGTGTAGATCTTCGACGTTTTCGCATCGCGCCAGCCGAACATTGCTTCCATCATGCTATCCGTCGCCTCATTGTGAGCAACGTCTGTGGCCAGCCCCTTGCGCACTGAGTGCGATGTCAGGTGCGGCATCCCGGCTTGGCGCCACCAATCCGACACTCGATTGCCGAGCCCCTTGATGGAGAACGGCTTTCCATATTCCGTGACGAGGTAGGTGAGGGCGGTTACCTTGTGACGCGCGAGGACGCCTTCGAGGATCGGGTGGATCGGAACCACGAGATCGGTCGGTGTCCGGTTGCGGTTTTTGAAGAGCCGGAGCCGAAATTCGTCGCCGCGGCGATGCTGCGGGCCAAGTACCGATAGGTCGGAAACACGAAGCCCAGTGTACATGCCGATTGAGAGATAGAGGACGGCCCTCGAATCCACGCCGTGATGAGCGATGAAGCGCTCAAGGTCGGACGGCGTGGCGGTTTCGTGGCCGTCGGAATGGAGGCCGAAAGGTTCAACCGCGCGCGCGACGTTGCTCGTGATCGGTTTCCCTTCGCGCTTGGTGTCGAACACCTGGCGCAGCACCTTGAGCCGTTCGTCGGCGGCGAATGGGACTTCTTTCTTCCGATCTCGAAGCACCTCGACATGTGCGATGTTCATTTTCGACAAAGGGATGTCAGCGAAAAGCCGATGATCCTGGGTGCTTAAAGCTTCCGCCCACATCGATTCCATGATGCTGCGCCTGCGGGCCTGAGTGGTTTTGTCGAGGCCGGTGAATGCGTGCGACCGCATGTACTCCATGCAGAGCCAGCGAAATGTATTGGGCTTTACCATCGCTGAAATGGCTTTCGGCTCGACTTTTCGCTCAAGGAGCGCCTGAGCCGAGTTTCTGGCCTTCCAGTAGGCAGCGATGAATTCTTCGGAGTTGATATCGTCCGGGAGCCGGCAAATCCGCTTCCCGTCAATGCGCAGATAGTAGCGCACCGTCTTGTGACGGCTTTTGTTGGTTTCGACGTATGGCAGATCGATGTTGGCCACGCCTGTCACGCAGACGCCCGCCAGTCATCCCCGTCGTCAGCGCCTTCCCTATGATTGAGTAGCCCGTCGTCCGGCCAATCAGCCATCGCTGCGACGATGTCGGACACGAGCCATACCTTACGAGTATGCCATCGTCTCGGCCTCGGAAGGAAGCCCTCCTGGACCATCTGGTCGACTGTGCCGACGCTGACGCCGATAGCAACCGCGACCTCTGCACGGTTGAGCCCGAGGCGAGGGACCGGACGGGTGAAGTCGATTTGGTTCACTCTCTCGGCTCCTTCTCCAGCGCAGCGCGGCCGGCGTCTATCTCCGCCAACACACTCAACGCCTTTTCGTACCGAGTCGAGAGGTGGGGCGCGCCCGGGCGAAGGTTGTCTCGAAGGTCGGCAATCTTGACCTGGCGGGCGATAGGATTTAGGCCGACACGCACAATGAAATCCTCATAGGTCTCGCCCGGCCGGCGCGTGAGAGCATCTACGGCGTTCACGATGCCCTGCGGGAAATGTGCGTCCAGATCGCTCAGGGTGAGCGCGGTGTCCTCGACCACGTCATGCAACACAGCAATCGTCTGCAATGTTGCATCCGAGAACGTTGAAGCTACCCTCAGCGGATGGAAGATGTAGGGCGCGCCTGCCTTGTCGGTCTGACCGTCGTGTGCAAGCGCCGCCATCGCGATTGCTTCACGCAGCATTGTCATGCTCGGTCCTTTTCGGATGTCGGCAGGGCGGCCGCAGCGCATGCCTGCGTGCAAAAACTAGCTATTGCAACTCTTTGGTGATCGTGGCACGATTTTCCACACGCACCTTGGAGGGCTTGAGATGCGTAAACATCAAGAGCAGATTCGGTTTGCGCTGGTCGTCGTCCGCGAACTTGCGGCCCGAGACGGTAGGTCCCTTCTCGTACGCCTCGCTGAGGAGGCATTGTTAGAGAACGAGGTCGGCGACACCAGTTCAATGGCGCAGCGACAGGCTGATAGCGACCGCATGCATTGAGGTGCGCCGGAGATCCTTGGATTTTATCCATCAGACCGAACCCTCCGCTTCGCTGGCGGCCCGGCCAGTATCATTCTCCAACATGGCTTTGATCTCATCAGCCGCCGCCTTCGCCTCGGAGATGCCGAGATGCATTGCATTCGCGTTGTCGGAATCCTCAAGCGACAGTGCGGCTAGCGCCAGCAGGCGCAGACGGTCGCGAAGGCGGTTGATGTGGTCGATCAGATCCGTACGGTTAACCATGGTTGTCTCCTGTTGCTGTGGTGGGGCCGGGCAGCGGAGAGTGCTTCGGCTTGGCGGCCTGCTTGGCGCGGATCGCCTCGACTTTCGTCCAGACGCGCGCCAGCTCGGTTTCGCCGGCCTCGTGCATGTCGAGCGCATTGGCGAGGCAGAGCGCGGCGAGCGTGACCATAACGCCGCCGGCCTCCTGATGGGGTTCGCCTATATCGCGGCCATAGACATAATCGACGAGCTGGAGCGCTTCGTTGGCGGTGCAGCCGCAGGACTGGACAAGCTCCAGCGCCTCTTCAAGGAAGCGGTGGTTCCGCTCCTCTCGATCTCCGGCGATCATAGGGCCGAAGCATTCCATCATCCACGGCTGAACCCGGTCTTGGAATGGCTCGGCGGCTTTCGGCTCTGCCGGCGAAAGCAGTTCGGCGGCCAACTCCTTGATCAGCGGGCCGGTATCGAGCATGAACCGGCGATGGTCTATACCGCCATGGCGCGGCTTCATGTCGGCTGCATAGGAAAGGTCGGTGCTGACGACGATGGCCAAGCCGTTCAGCGAGCCGGAAACGCCCCACTTTCGACCATCACTCACGGTCAGCTCGCCGATGTGATCGGTCATATAGAGGCTGTTGGGGCTGCACTCCGTCCAGTGGCCAGCGAAAGCCGGGCCCTGCCGGTCAGGGTTGTTGGACATGTTCAATCCTTTCCGGATGTGTCTAGGGCGACTAGCGCGCAATGCCGCCAAGTCAATCGCGTGGGTGGGCAACGCGACATGCTAATTTTCAATGGTGAGTTATGCATCTTGCGATGCAATCGATCCGAGCGCAGAATTCTCAAGCTTCAACTTTCGGGGGATTGCTGATGCCTGGGTCCAATAAGGCGATGATTCGTTACCATCTTGGTGTTGCCCTAGAGCTTGCGAAGGAAGCAGACCAAGGGATGCTGGAATACTTGATCGCAATGGCCGGCATAGAAAACGAAAAGCCGAGTGGCGCGATCGAGCGAGCGGCGGTGCGGAACATTCCACGCGAGAACATTGCTTCTCTCGAAGAAGCGTTGAAAGCTGGATAGCGATCATTTGCCACCCCCGGTGCCAGATGATGATGTGGCGGAGCTGGCCTGGTCGGCATAAATCACCGTTACCATCTGAGCCGGGACCCGCGCCTTGATGTTGCCAGCGAGGTCATAGACTGCGAAGAATGGAACCGGTGCGCACTGACCGTTCTCGCCGTAGGCAACGATCTTGGAGGTGGACCCGTCCCATTGCGGTTCGGTCGAGTATCCGCCGGCATCTTCGCCCGGATACCAGATCGAACGAATAGGACGCGGGTCCATGTGGATCAAAGGGATTTCGGTCATGGCCGCTCCTCGTAGAGCTTTCGGCGCGGGAGAGGCGGCAGGCCCTTGTTGGGGTCGCGGCGCTCGGGCTTCGCTGATTTCGGGAAGTGCTGCTTGCCGGGCTTCTTGATGCCCTTGGCACGGTCTTCCATGCGGACGGTCTTCGCAGCCATCGGAATGTCGTGGTTCGCCGTCTTCCAACGATGGCATTTGATGCAGATCGCGGCGCAGTTCTCCAGGCTGTTATCCTTGGAGTTGGCATCGAGGACGATGTGGTCGAATTCCACGCCATAGCCGAGATCCGTTTTGCAACGGGTTCCTGGATCAAGGCCGTACATCGCGCCGACAGCCTCGCAAACCATGCCGGAACGCTTCAGGGCCTCGCGCTGGGTCTTCTTGGTGAATTCGCGACGTTTGGCCATCAGATAAGGCCCTCCGTTGTGCCGGCGAGCATTTCGGGCCGTGTCGCCACGCGCTCCTGAAATCGCTGCAGCGTCTCAACGGCCTGCATGACGTCGCGCTCGACGGCTGCCGATCGGCGCCGGGCGACGAGAAGCTGGATATCCTGGTGGAAGGGGTCGAGGGGCTTGTCGGCTGTTCGGCGGTCGTGAGCCTTGACGTGGGTGATGGTCATGCCGCGCCCTCTTTGCCGAAGGCCGATAGCGCGGGCGCATAGGCGAGTTTCCGAAGCTGTGCGCGCATCCTGGCGGTGTTGCAGATGACCGGCCCGGTGTTGCCATCGATGTGGCCGGGCTCTGGGGCAACGGCCATCGGCACGACGAGTGACCGCAGGATCGGAAACCGGATCAGCTTGCCGTCTTCCACGGTCGTGTAGTAGCTACCGCCCGCCATGACTTCGGCCTCGGTATAGTCGCCAGACCAAACGAGCGGATAGGCGTAGTTGGCGTTATTCGGGCGCCAGAAGGTCACATATGGGCGTCGGTTCCATTCAGGCCGCAGATCGCAGATTAGGAACGGGCCGGGGGCGGTTGCATCACTCATGCCGCTCTCCGCTTCTGCTCTTTCCGCTCTTCGGGAGTCGGCGCGACGAAGCCGAATTCCCGGGCGAGCAGTTCCGTCGCCGCGTTGAAGAACGCGATCATCTCGGGCTCTTCGCACTCGCGGGTGTTGATCGCGCGCGGAACGCCAACAAGGAAGCCGTTGGCGAGCCGGATCGTGTCGACGAAGTTGACGGCCGGCCGGATATACGCGTCCAGCGCCTCCTTGCTCGGCGCGCAGCCGGTTGCATCGATGCATTCCTGCAGCGTAGCCCAATAGGCTTTGAGCCGGTCCAGATTGCGCCACTGCTTGATTTCGAGCTTGACGCGCTGGCCTTGCTGGATTCCATCGAGCGCCTGCAGGTCGTATTGCATTTCCGGCACGAGCGAATGGCCACGGCGGATGAAGGCGTATATGGGCTTTTCGGTGCGCTTCGCCATGGTCAACCTGCCATGCGGAGGCTGACGGCATCGTCGGCCGGCTGCGGATCGTAGATGCGCTGCAACTGCGCGACCGTGCCGCGAACCTCGTTCAGGAAGGCAACGACTTCGCGCTCCAGTTCGGTGATCAGGGTGTCGTCGCGCATGACGCGCTTGCAAAAGAACCGCATGGGCTCGGGCAGGCGAGGGTCGTAGGAGACGAAATCACACCATGCCCGGCCGGTGCATGCCATCTGCCACTGCATCTGCGTGACATATTTCGCCGGCACAGTCTGGCCGAGGAGCGTTTCAATATGGGTGTGGGTCTCGGGGCACTTGATCTCGACGAGGCCGTCGACATCGACGAGCCCGTCGGGAGAAGCCCCGCTGTCGCCGATGGTCGGGTGCAGGACGAATGCGACCTGCTCGACGTCGGTATCGCGATAAAACTCGTACGTCTTGCGCGCGGCCGGCTCCTGCTCGGTTCCCCAAGCCATGGCGGCATTGGTGAAGCGGTCGGCCGGCGTGCCGGTCAGACGCTCGGCAATCAGTTCACCGGCGTATTTGGCGCGGGAGGCTGACGGGCCGGTCTTGGTCTTAGCGATGACGTCGGCCACGCGGGACGCGGTGACCTTGCCTAGGCGGAGTGCGTGCCATTCCGGCGTGCCCTGAATGATATCCTCCATGATTAGGCTCCCTGCTTCTGCTGCTGGCCGAATCGGTCGAGCGAAACCATGACGTCGCGGAACTTGCTGGCCGGCAGGTCGGGCAGGGCCTCGATGTCCCAGCGATTGCAGAAGCGCTGGATGTCAGCGCCGACTGCATCGATTTTTTCGCGGAGCTGCGTGGCCTGTTCGGCTGAGATGGCGCTGTCGTCTTCGGGCGCCGCGTTGCCGTCTCGGTCGTCGCCGGTCGAGATATTGAAGAGCATGCAGAGGAGGTAGCGACGGCCGTAGGTAGCGGTGCTGCCAAATGCCTGGGTGCCGGTCTTGTTCACGCCGCCCTTTGCGCCGGCGCCATCAACCGGGATAGCGCCGATGCCGTTGCGAACGTACCCGTCGGCGTGGGAAACCTCCCAGCGGATCAGAAGCTCGCCGATTTCGTTGTAACCGTCGGGCTGGAACGAGACGCCGAATCCATGGGCGTGGATGATCGGCATGGCCTGCTCTTCGATTGCGGCCAGATCGGCATAGTTCGACCTTGTGTGGGTGTTCCGGCGGTTCTTGACGACGACGGGCAATGCCTTCTGGCATGCCGACATGGCCGTGAAGTAGGACGTCTTGGCGGCGTACTCGCGATCCTCGCGCGCCTGCTGCCGCTGGCGGTCCTCGTCGTGATATTTCATCTCCAGCAGCTTTTCGAGCCGGTCGATAGGCACGTTCGGGTCCATAAGGACGCGCTCGAACATGGCAACCATCGGCGCTTCATGGGCCGGGGCTATGTTGCGTTCTTCCTGTCTCGCGAGAGCGTTCATGTGGCGGGGCTCCTTTAGACGTTGACCGGTCCGGCTTGCGCGCCGAGGCCGATGATGATTGCGAAAACAAAGATGGCGAGGAGGATCAGGCAGGCGTTGCCGTGCTTGGCAGCGCCAGTGTTCGCTTCCTCAAGGATGAGGTAGACCGGGGCCTGAACCTTGCAGGGGACGTTGGAGGCGAGGCAGGAGCACTCGCCGTGGGTGTTGAGGTCGCAGCGGGTCATGCCTCACCGCCGTACTTCACGCCGCAGAACGGGCAGTAGGTCAGGAACATGGAAACGGCCTTCTGCTTGCCGCGTCCTTTCTCGACTTGCTCGGTTTCGAGCATCAGGCCGGGGTGATCATGCTCGCCGAACATCATTGCCTGTGAGAGGCGGGTGTTGCGCGATGCCAGCTTTTCGTTGACGGTCTCGACGCAGTTGCAGGTCATTCCGCAGCCTCCAGTACAGAGGCGCGAAGGCCGAGGCGGTCATTGATCAGGTCACAGAGCCTCTGCCGGCGGTCGTCGTTCAGCTTGATCACGAACACGTCGAAGTCGTTGTTGAAGCGCTTCCACTGGTCGTCGTTGCCTTCGGTGATGACGCCGGCCTCGACGAGTTCCGACATGTCGGTGTTCGCAAGGAAGTAGGCGAGCCGCTTGAGGGTGTTGACGTCGAAGGTCATGCTGCGACCCTCCCGGCGTTCCGGAACTCGGCTTCAAGAGCGACGAGGCCGTGGATGATGGCCTCGGACTGCGGGAGCGACCACGAGGATGGCGGATTGCGCATCGTCACGAAGCGGCGTGCCTGATCCTGCTGGCGGCGGATGTTCTCGGCGACATAGGCGGCGCGCTGGCCTGCCGGGCGGAGCATTGCGCCGTCGCGAATGCGCTGGATCGCCGTGGCAATGCGGTCTGCTTCGGTCTGCATGGGTGGCTTCCTCGTCTTTCCCGGTGGTCGGGAGGTGATTATTGGACTTTAAATCCAATATGCGAGGTCGTCAATAGTTTGGTGGATTTATTATCCAGCTATGTGATTCGACTCGACTCCGGCTTTTCGTTCTGGCTTCATAAGAACGAAAGGAGAACGAAATGGGCTGTGAGGTTCTGAGGACGTATGCACCGTTCACGCTTCACCTGCGGTGCGACAACTGCATGAGGGAGAGCCAGCGGGTGGTTCAAATGCCGACTGGCGACGACATCCCGCGCGATGCGGACGAGCTAATCGAAAGCGCCTTCCTGGGCGGGCTGAAATTCAACTGCCGGCCGTGCGGGAGCGTTATCGCGCAGCTGGTCGGCATCGGAGGAGGATACAGCTATGGCTATTGAGCAAGACGTTCTGGAATTCATCATCGTGCCGCCGTACGAGCGCCGGGCGGCGATCTTTGCGTCGAAGGAACGGATGGAGGCCTATCTGGGCAATCGCTTCCCAGGCTATAGCTTCAAGGCCGCGCGGCTTGGCCCAGTCGGAGACGACGAAGATTTCTGCATCCTGCCGGTCATGAACTTCATTGGCGACGATGGGCACTCGTATATGTGCAACGAGCCGAAGCCGTGGTTCCTGTCTGAAATTCTCGCCGCGTGTGGCGAGTTCGATGTTAGTGGGAGGCGATCATTCGCTGCGTGAAGGGTGTCTTCAGAATATCTTAATTGACTGGTAAGGCGTTCTTTGTATGTTCCTTGGTTCTGGGGGACTCAAGTTATGGTGGCACTTCGATACAAAACCTGCGCGTACTGCGGACGTGAGCATGCACGTGACCAAGCTGGTGACTTTTCACCCCAAAAGTACTGCCGCCAATGCTCCGCCGAGCGACGGGCGATAGCGGCGCGAGTATTCAAATCGAGATCGATTACCACTGAAGAGGTCGATCGGAGCGGTAAATATTTGATCGCGCGTTTCCGTTAGTCACGACGCGCCAAAGAAACTCCGAAGCGAGCGATCTGCGGCCGCCTTGGCAACGAATCCGCCAGACGTGCCTAGCGTCCGTTTGCTTCCCTTGCCAACCGGGTAGGATGTAGCGTTCCAAGAAGCGAGCTTCCCGCGCCTTTCGAGTATCACTTCATAGCGTCTATCACGCGTAGCTCTTTCCCAAACGATTGTTTCGTCGTGAATTTGACAAGTCCACGATACCTCGTCTGCTAGTGGCGCCAATGCATTTAGCGCATCTTTGCACGATGTCAGCCGGTCGCTCGGTTCATCTACTAGCATAGACCGTACAAGGCGGCGCCATTTGCTGGGTATATGGTGAAGCCAAACAAGCTTGTCGGCATGACCGCCATCGCGAACGGAATGGCGAGGAGTTGGAGAGGCTTGATACCAAGCGTCCCCATGAAGCAGCCTATAGAGTGTCATGCCGAATGCCCAAAAATCGGTAGCGACGCTTGCTTGCCCTGTCACGTACGCTTCTGGGGCTAAATGATCGAGATAGATGTATCCTTCAATGTTAGCATACCCAAGGAGCAGGTCGTTTGCGACCAATCCGAAGTCGCCAAGCTTGATCGTCCCGTCTTTGTCAACGAGGATGTTCCCGGGTTTGAGATCCCGATGCAGCATCCCGCGGCCGTGGAGCAGGGACAGCCCTTGGCAGATGTGTGTGGCTATCAACTGCACATAAGGAACTGCGAGTGGACCCTTCTCGTACGGCGCTTGTAGCGATCCGCCGTGGCACAATTCCATCGCGAGGTAAATAGCGTCTTCCGTCGGAGCCTTGTTTATATAGTGGACACGAACAACGTTTGGGTGCTCGGCCTTCTTAAGATTGCCTCCCTCTTTAATCAGGTCATCTTGGCGCTTTGCCCATCGCTCCGGCGTGTCGTCATTCTTAGGGCGTATGACCTTCACAGCGAGTTCACTGTGGATGTCGTCGGAGCCTAAATATACCTCCCCAAAGTGCCCGTTACCCAATTTTTTCGTGATCTTTAAGCTCGATATTAGCTCGGTCATTTGCGCCTTGCCAAAATGAGAAGAGCGGCTTCCCGGCTGCCGTTCCGCATTTCGCCCAAGATGTTGTCCTCCCAAAAGGAGTTGTCAGCGATGTATTCGTCCGCTTTCCGCTCGCCGAAATTTCGGCTGATATTTGCCTTGGACGCCTGGATAACCGGACATTTTGAGCCAAGTGCTGCTATTGCTACGCCGCGAAGTTCCGCAGCGAGCAAGTGGGCTTTTTTCGTCCCTCGTAGGCTCAGGGCGCTCTCCTTGATAATGGCTTTTGCGATACCTTTGTCCTGTGCATAGCCTCGCAACCGCTCGTACATTACGCAGAGCGCTTTCGCGCGATCCCCCGACTGCAATTTTAGTGTCTCATCAAGCACTATCGTTACGGGGCCTTCATCAGGAATCTCCGCATCTACAATCGTGACGGCCTCTCCCGCAACCTGAACCCCAAGCCAACGCTCAGTCACCGCATGTTCCCCTACATTCCTTGGTCCCACCACTAGCCCTTAAGGTTGGCACCTAGAGCCGCTTCAATCAACCAAAGATGTACCTGTGCCCCGCTGAGAATTTGTTAAAATCCCGGCATCTCATTCATCACCCGTCGCACGAGCGCGATTACCTTCACCGTCACGCCGTCATCGGCCCCATGGTCTTGTCGGATGACGATCGCCTTGTGCTTCGCGTTGGTGGATCTCGGGTGAAACTCGGCGCGGTCGGAGTAGAGCTCAAGCTGCTTCACTGACCATTCGCGGAAATGGCCGCTGTCTCGGGTGCGCTCGACTACTACCACCATGCCGGACTTCAATTCGACCAGGTGCTCCACGTCATCGTAGGCGAGGCAGACGAGCCGATCGCCCTGCAGGATCGGGCGCGGCTTCAGATCGTTCATGCTGTCGCCGGAGCAATCGAATAGCAGCTGGCGCGCATTCGGGAATAGTTCGTCGCGGGGGATCGCTACGCGCTGGCGCTCCGACTGGTCGAACTCATCAACCTCGCGGAACGTGCCGGCCTCGACGACGCCAGCAACAAGGCCTTCAGTCAGGCCGGTGCTCGAAAGGGCTACTGTTCCCTCATCCAGTTCAAGGCCTTCTCGTAGCCATAACTCGGTTTTGCCGATAGCTGCGGCGAGTTTCCCCATGATTGCACCGCGCGGCTGCGCGGTGTTGCCACGAAGGTATTTGTTGATGCTGTCGTATGAGACGCCCGACTTCTCGTGCAGGTCCATCTTGGACCAGCCGAGATCGTCAATCGCCTTCTGCAATCTTTGCCACCATTCCATAGGGTTGAGCATACTTTAGGATTTATTTTCCGTTTTGGATTTAACGTCCATTGAAAATGGATTTAAAATCCTGTAGTGAGTTCGGTTATGAGCACGACCAGAACCATTGCAGATATCATCAAGGACTGTGGCGGCGCCCGACGGATCAGCGAGGCTTCCGGCCTCAATTCGGACGGCAAACCGAACCTGACCCATGCGGCCGTGTACAAATGGCCGCTGACCGGAATTCGGGACACGCACTGGCCGTTGATCATGACCTTGACGGCCACCACGCCCGACGAACTGCATTCAGCAAACTGCGCGGCTCGCGGCGTCGAGATGATGGCGGTGTCAGCATGAGCGGGTTCGTCTATGCAATCGAGAGCGGCGGCCGAGTAAAAATTGGTTACTCGGCAAAGCCTGACCAGCGGTTCTCGAAGGTCGCATCCGATGCCCCGTTCCCGTGCGAACTTCTGGGCTACTGGCCCGGGACCGTGGCAGACGAACTGGACATCCACGCGAAGTTCAATGGCATCCGTGTTCATGGCGAGTGGTTTGCCGCGACTGCGGAGCTCCTTGCTTTCGTCGCACAACATGTCGTTCCGACCAGGAAGCAAACGGCCATGCCGCGTGGATGCGAGCCGGCGGCTTCTCTCATTGTGAAGTTCGGTAGCGTGAAGGAACTCGCCGAAGCTGCCGGCACCACTATTCACGCCGTCGGTCGCTGGCGCCGAGAGAAGGGCAAAGGCGGCACTGGCGGAACGATACCTCACTGGCATGTCGAACCAATCCTCGCCGCCGCGAATGAGCGGGGGCTTGAGCTAACTGCGGCCGACTTCTTCTCCGCCAAATTGGCCTCACAGTTTGAAGGTGCAGCATGACCGACGCACACGGCGTAGCCCGCGACCAGCTCCGCGCCTTCATCGAGCGCATAGAGCGTTTGGAAGAAGAGAAGAAGTCCATCGCCGACGACATCAAGGACGTCTACGGCGAGGCCAAGGGCACGGGCTTCGACACCAAGATCCTGCGCGAAGTCATCAAAATCAGGAAGATGGACAGGGACGAGCGCGCCGAGCGCGAAGCGATCCTCGACACCTACCTGCAGGCACTCGGCATGATCGAGCAGCCCGGTTTCTTCGATGACGAGCCGCGCCAGCCGGCCCCGGTCGAGCGTCAGCCCGCCATGGCGCTGCGCTCCGACGGTGGCCTCTCCATCGTCACCAAGCACGAAGACATCACAGCAGCGCCGGACACGGCAACAGTTCCCTCGTCCGAGCAATCGGAGGGCAATGGATCGCGTGATCATCAGCACGTCCATTCCCGGCAGACTGATGGGGCCAAGCATGGAGGGCAAGACGGAGAGCCTGCGGGCGCCGACCATGCATCCCATCTGCCGGAAACGGCAAACGAGACGATGGGCGGAACTGGGGATGACTGCAGCTTCGGGAACCGCGGAGTATGGCCCCCTCAAGGCGGTGCGAGTAGCAGCCGCGGAAACGACAGCCTCAGCGTCGTGACAGCGGGAGAGACCGCGACCATTCCCCAATCGGACGACGGCGCAATCGCTGCAGTGAACGGCAAGGCCGGACTGGCGAACGCCGATGGCGTTGAACCGCCGTCGTCCGGTCAAGTCGAGACACCCAGCAACGACGACGCTGATCACGCCGCCGGCGCCAACGTAGGAGGCGATCATGTAGAGAGCATCGTGGAGCGCGAACGGGATGGAATCTCGACCTCGAACACAGGGGAGGGTGCCGCATGCGCTCTCCCCGCCAAGCCGAAGTTCGTCCTCCGGCCGTACTGCCGGAATCCCGGTGAAACCTGCGGCGGATCGGGCACCACTCATTGTCACTCCTGCCTCAAGGCTCGCGAAGAGGTGGCCGCATGAAATCGCTCCGATATTCCAAGGGATATGACGCCGTCGCGCAGCGCATCGTTGAAGGGGCGCACGATACCGGCCGCGCGCAGATCGCCCGCGCCGAAGTCTCGGAACGGGTCAAAGCGTTCATCGCCGCAAAGGGCGTTCGTCGTTTCGAGCCCGGCGCGTCTGGCGACTATCAGGCCATCAAGTCCTTTCTGCTGGATCGGGGCTATGTCCTGTCGTCTGGCCGTGCCGGCCTGACCTACCAGATTTCCCGTCCCGGGCAGCGCGGCCGCCCGAAGGGTATCGGCTGGGCAAAGATCATCGCCCTCGTCGACGAGCTTCGCGCCTCGGAAGGCCTCGAACCTTTGAAGAGGAGAGCGGCATGAACTGGCTTCTTTACGGCATGCTGGCATTCAGCGGCGTCTGCCTTTTAACGGCGATCGCGCTTGTCTGGGCCGGGACTGATGACGAGCAGCAGAACTCCAACGACGACCAGATCCATTTCGGTCAGCGCGGCTCCTCCTCCTCCGGCTGACTGAACGGCCGGCGCGTTGGTTCCTCCTCCCTCTGCGCGCCGGCCAACACCTTCACCTTCGGAAAACCTCCCTGAAGCCTCAGCACGACGGCATGGGTGACGGATCCAAGGGAAACGAACGAGGACGCCGAAGCCGAGGATACCCCGGCGTCCTCTTGATCCCCGGCAGACGATGCGGCGGCAGGGCCAGGGGATGACGAATTTGCGGTTTGCCCAATGCGGCGGGCCGGAGACGGGAAAGGCACCACATCGCCGGCAAGCGATACGCCTTCCCCGTCACCATTGTGAGTGCTCCTGAAGTTCATCGGAAGCTCCTTTCGACAAGGGGAAGATGACACAGGAGAAATCGGAATATGCGGAAAAGGTATAGGAAAACTCCGAAAATGAGCACCGTTGAGTTTTGCCAAGATGCGCTCAGGAAGCACATCGCGCCGAGATCGATAGGCAGCGTCAAAGAGCGCATCACGCATGCGGCTCGACAACTCGGCTGGTCCACTTCCCGCACGAAAGACGTTTGGTACGCCGATCCTCGCATCTCGATCAACGGCGATGAACTCCATGAAATCGAACAGGAATCGGGTGTCTACTATGGCCGCCAAGAAGCACGAGAACTTGATCGGGAGATCGAACACGCCACTGCGCTCCTGGTGGAAATGCAAGCGGGTAGCCCTCGCACGCTCGCTCATGCGCTCATCGAAGCAGCTCGCATTCTGGCTCGCTCCGGAACTTAAGGCCGAAGAGGAGGGGGCAGATCATGCAGCATAATGTTCCGTTGATCGTTGACAGCTTTGCCGGCGGCGGCGGCGCGTCCACCGGTATCGAGATGGCCCTTGGCCGCTCGCCGGATATCGCGATCAACCACAATGCCGATGCGCTGGCGCTGCATGCTGCGAACCATCCCGAAACGCTTCACCTGTCGGAGAACATCTTCAGGGTTGATCCGCTAGACTATGTCGCCGGCAAGCACGTCGGCCTGGCTTGGTTTTCGCCCGATTGCAAACACTTCTCGAAGGCCAAAGGCGGCAAGCCGGTCGAACGCAATATCCGCGATCTGGCATGGGTCATCGTTCTCTGGGCCGAGCGCGCGAAGCCTGACGTCATCATTATGGAGAACGTCGAGGAGTGGAAGGAATGGGGGCCGCTCATTGAAACCGAGCGCGGCCTGATGCCATGCCCCGACAGCCGGGGGCAGACGTTCCAGAAGTGGTGCAAGGCCATGAAGCGAGCAGGGTACAAACTCCAGCATCGTGAGCTTCGCGCCTGCGACTATGGCGCGCCGACCATTCGCAAGCGCCTTTTCGTCATCGCCCGCCGCGACGGAAAGCAGATTGTCTGGCCGGAGCCGACACATGGCGCGCCGACGGATCGCGAAGTCATTGCCGGGCGGAAGCAGGCTTGGCGTACGGCCGCCGAGATCATTGACTGGTCTCTGCCGTGCCCGTCGATCTTCGACACCTCGGATGAGATCATAAGCAAGTTCGGCTTGCGCGCGATCCGCCCGCTGGCCGACGCCACGATGGCCCGCGTCGCGCGCGGCACCAAACGCTATGTTCTCGATGCTGCGCGCCCGTTCCTCGTCCAGACCGGATACGGTGAGCGCAAGGGGCAGGAGCCGCGGTGCATGGATGGCGACACACCTCTCGGCACTGTCGTCGCCGGTGGCATCAAGCATGCCGTCGTCTCGCCGTCGCTGACGCGCTTCAACACCGGCGCAACCGGGAGCGCCATGGATGAGCCCGTGTCGACGATCACGGCCAACAGCTACATCAAGAAGCCGGGTGGCGCTGCGCCACTGGGTTTGATCGCCCCGAGCCTGTCGGCCTTCTATGGCGACGGTGCCGGCGGCAAGGATCGCTCGGCCAGTGCCGAAGAGCCGGTGCGCGTCGTCACGACCGAAAACCGGCACGCTGTCGTCGCGCCGCACCTCATGACCATGCGGAACTCCGGCAAGCCGTTCAACGGCGCGGAGGAGCCCACCCATACCATCACCGCCGGCGGCGCTGGCCTCTCGCTCGTCGCGCCGGTTCTGACCTATGCGCAGCAGGGCGGCGCAAACCGCTCCGTCGAGGACCCGCACCACACGATCACGGCAAGCAAGAAAGACCAGAACGCGGTCATCATCCCGACGCTGGTAGGTTGCGGCGGCCGCGCCGGACAGAGCCGCCCGCGCGGTGGAGACGAGCCGCTGGCGACCGTCACGGCAAAGGCCGACGTATGCACCGCTGCTGTATTTGTCGCTCAGCACAACAATGACAGCCGCCGCATCGGTGGCGTAAACCCCGGCCGCGAGGCATCCGAGCCAGTTTCCACCGTAACGGCGACCGGCGCGCAGCAGGGCGTGGTCTCCGCATTCGTCTCTCGCCAGTTCGGCCAGAGCGTCGGCCATGGCGTCGATGAGCCGTCGGCAACGGTCACAGCCGGCGTCAACAAGTCGGCGCTCGTCGCGCCATTCATGCAAGCCTACTATGGCACCGGCGATGGTGGTGAAGAAGACCAGCCGTGCCGTACCATCACGACGAAGGACCGCCACGGCCACGTTGAAGCCGTCATCAGCGCGCCGCCCTTCACCGAAGACCAGCACGACCGTGCCCGCGAGGTAGCAGCTTTCCTGCGCTCCTATGGTTTCTGGGATGATCGGGAGTTTGTCACCCTGACCGTTGGTGACGCCGAGTTCGTCATCGTCGATATCGGCATGCGCATGCTGACCCCGCGCGAACTGTATTCGGCGCAGGGCTTCCCGGCCGACTACAAGATCGACACCGACGCGACCGGCCGGCCGTTTCCCAAGAACGTCCAGGTGTCGTGCGTTGGCAACTCGGTATCCCCGCCGGTCGCCGCCGCCATCGTTGCGGCGAACTGCCAGCACCTCGTCGAATATCGCGAGGCAGCGGAATGATGGACTCCGCCGGAACGATCTCACGCCACGACGGCAACATTCGCCTCACGAGCTGCAGCAAGGAAGGCCAGCCTCGCACGCGAAGGGGAGCATTTGCCCTCGATAGCACGAGCGCAGAAAGCAAGGGCTCGCTGGAAGGCCCGGCCGTATGTGACCGGCCATTTTTCCGCCAGGACGAACATGGCGTTTCGAACGTCTTTGATCTCCATCGCGCGGGGCATACCCGGAAGCAAAACTGCAAGAGCGCGGTCCCAAGTCACAGAAAGCATTTCGTATTTCCCTGTCTATCCGGGGCCATGAATGCAGATCGTGCGCGGGTGGTTCCGTGTCATTCCGATGAAATTTCGCCGTTCTCATTCTCGACGAGCGCTACCCATTCTAGGGAGTTAGCATAGCCATGGCGCAGCACCTGTTGTTCAGCGAGCACCTGACGGCGATGGAGGCCCACAAACCCATTGCCGACACCTATCTTGGACAAGCGCATATCGCCGGCACAGGCCCGGAAGGCCGAACCTGCCGCGAATGCCGCTTCTGGCACGCCTGGAAATGGCGGAAGCTGGTAGGGGGGGGCAAAGAGCTTGTGGCCGGAGACCCCGGCTACTTCGGAAAGCGGCACAAGCTCCAGCCGCTCGGCCTCAAAAAGGCAAAGTGCAATCGACCTATTCTAAACAAGGCGAACCGGCTCATCCCGCACTGCGCCAAGGCGTGCCGCCTTTTCGAGCCGGCCGAGCGTCCGTTGCCAGAGCGGAGGCCGGATAATTGACCGACGCGGAACTTCTCCGAGAAGAAATCGCTGAGCTCGAGGCGCAGATTTTCCGCCTTAGGGGAAGCATGGGTAAGGCAGACAATGGCGTGAAGCTTCAGCGGCTCGCCATTGTCACGCGCCTTTGCAACCGCTGCAAACGCGCGCTGGCGAATCTGTCGGCGCGCGGGGAGGCGGCATGACCTCAGCGGATCATCTTCGACGGAATTTCCTCGCCCGGTATGGGCGTGACATCCGGTGCCTCTTCAGGAACGACATCTGGTCCCGGTTCCTCGATCGGACGTTCCGGAATGTCCGGCAGATCGTCTGGAGTCTCTTCCGGAGGAACTTCCAAGGGCTTCTTCGGATCGTTTGGGTCATTGGCCATATCGCTCTCCTCTACGCATGTGCAACCGGGGTAGGTGGCCGAATGTTCCGTGAGGTGACGACATGAGCCAGAACACCTCATCGGCCGTGATGCAGCAGCGCACCGAGGCGCATGACAGCCTCGACGATTTCCCGACCCAGCCGTGGGGTACGCGGGCGCTCTGCACCCATGTGCTTTCCGGTTGCTACCTCAAGAGCAAGACCGCGTGGGAGCCAACGTGCAATCGCGGTCACATGGTTGACCCTCTTGGCGAATTCTTCTCCGCGGTATGGGCGTCTGATATCCACGACTACGGCTTTGAAGGCGCATTCCAGCACGATTTTCTGATGCCGTTCCTGCCGCAGGTCTTCAAATGGTGTGGCGATGGTCCTGACTGGATCGCCGCGAACCCTCCATTCCGCCTCGCAGAGCAGTTCATCGCCCGCGCGCTGGACGTTGCCACCGAAGGCGTGGCGATGATCGTCCGCACCTCGTTCCTTGAGGGCGTCGGCCGATACGAAAACCTCTACAGCAAGCGCCCGCCGAACATCGTCGCGCAGTTCTCCGAGCGCGTCCCGATGGTCAAGGGCAGGTTGACCGCAACCGGCTCGACGGCAACGTCCTATTGCTGGCTGGTCTGGCTGACCGGCGTGACAGGCACGAAGCTGGTGTGGATCCCGCCATGCCGCAAGCAGCTTGAGCGCCCCGAGGACTACGCGGCCTATCGCAAGGTGGCGGCATGATCTGTCCAAATCGAAAGAGAGGCCGCAATCGCCGCCTCTCCAGATCGCTAGAGGTTCTACGCGGACAAGCGTCCGCCACCGGATCGCGAGCGGATCATCCACGGCATGATGCCAGCAGATTTCACCAGAATGCCCTTCTTCTCCCCAAAGGAGCGGATGGCGTCGCGTCCGACTTTTACAGGTTTGAGGCCGTCAAAGGCCATGTAGCAGGTCTTCAAGGTCGCATCGTGAATTATGTCACGATCGCGCTCAGGCCACTCTTCCAGAAAGTCGATGGCGTCTTCCAGACACGTTATCTCCCGGATCAGCTCTTTGCGTTCCTTCAGATATACGGGCCTATCAAATACCTTCGAGTTCATCTCTACCTCACTGAAAACGTTGGTGATCAACAAGGATGGCGTCGGAATCGGACGCCGACCACCAATCTATTTTCGAGGTTTTCTGGTTTCAAGAATGTACCGGCCGCCAACCTCAAAAAATTTGGTGAGGTGGCGGCATGACCATCACCTTCCTCGAGGCCTACGCCCTTCATGGCCGGAACAGCATGGCGATCGCCGAGGCTTGCGGCATCGAGGAGAGCGATGCGTACAATCTCATGGCTGCCCGCGCTGATCTTGATCATGGCGTGACGCCCTCAAGCACCGCCGTTGGAAAACGTCGCAGCGCGCCGGCTTTGCTCCGTAGCGGCGGCGATACCGCGGCTCCCTCCCAATCGAACGCGAGAGGGGAGTTTCAGTGAGCCGTTGGGTGCGCATCCAGGTCGATATCCACGAGCATAGCGTTTTCGCGCCGGAACCCTTCACCGAGCGCGAGGCCTGGCAATGGATGATTTGCCGGGCGGCGTGGAAGGAGACCGCTCACCGGGTCGGCGCTTCGGTCCACAAGGTGCCCGTGGGCAGCTTCTTTGCGACCGTCCGCGAGATGCAGGCGGTGTGGAAATGGACGTCCACGCGGCGCGTAGCGCAGTTTCTCAACCTGCTTTCCGAGCAGAACATGATTGAAACACGCTCTGAAACAGGAAAGACGCTCGTAACCGTCTGTAATTACAGCAGATATCAGAATGTTGAAACACCTTCTGAAACACCGCAAGAGCGAAATCCGAAACAAGAACGAAACACTAAAGACACCAGTTTACCAGAACACCAAGGTTCACCTGGGCTGCTTAGCGAGCGCGAGGATTGCGATCTCGATCCGGCGACCCTCGAAAGCAAATTGCGGGATGCTGCCGGCGAGAAGATGCAGCCGCATGGCGGGTTCGTTGTCGGCCCGGTGATGGAGCTCGTCCGAGCCGGCGCCGATATCGACCTCGACGTCCTGCCCGCCATCCGCGCCGTCGCCGCCCGCCTTAACCGGCCAGCCCGATCCTGGGATTACTTCGTCCCGGCGATTCAAGACGCCATGGACAAGCGCAAAGCCGCTGCGACCTGGGAGCACCGCGCTCAAGCGCCGCCAGGGTCGAAGCCGCCCAGCGCGGCGATGCAGCGCCACGAGCGCCTACGGCAGAACTTCAAACGCGAAATCAACGGTGATGAAAATGCAGACAGCGCCAGCCCTATCATCGACCTTTCAGAGCGAGATTACCGCCCTCACTGAAAAGCTGTCCCCGTCCGGCGCCGACGAGGTGGCGAAGTGCATCAACGCCCTGCTCGACGCCGGCCTCATGATCCCGTCGGCGGTAAGCGAGAACGACGCGATCGACCTCTACCGCGAGGCGCTGTCAGCAACGCCGATCGACGGCCTGCGCAAGGCATTCATCAAGCTCAAGCGCGGCGGCTACTCGAAGTATCTGGCGTTCCTGCCGAACCCGTCGGAACTGGCCGCTCTGGCCAATGGTGAGGCCCAAAGCCTTCGCGACGACCGCGCCCGGATTTCCGAGCGGGCCAGGATGGTTCGCGAAAACGCGCAGATGAACATCAGGTCGGGGAAGTATGCCTTGCTGAAGAACCTCGGCGACGAGGCGCGCCGGAAAGCCGAGGAGCTTTCGCTCGACGGCTGGTATCTCTTCGAAACCTGCCCGTCTCAAGAGGCATGGGTGGGGCGCGTCAAGAAGGGCCTGCCGGTTGGGGCGATCTTCCTCTACGCCATCGGTGAAATCTGGGCGCCGCCGGCCGCCGCCATGGCGGGGAGGGCCGCGGCATGAGCATCCAGGTGTCAGCCAAGACTTTCACGAGCTCAGCCGCGCTTCTGGCCGACCACGCTGCGGTGCGGCGCCGGCTGTTTGGCCTGGCACCGGTCAGCCCTGTAGGCCCCGAGCCGGTTGACGCGGAACCTCTGATCACCGTTCGCCGCCGGCTGCCGGCCGTGAACCTGCAGTTTCACGATGCACATGTCAGGGCCTTCCGCCGGTGGCAGATGATCGCCGCAAACGGACCCTGCACGGCGCATATCCTGAAACGCTGCGCAGAGGCGAGGGTGCCATACGAGGCTGTCATCGGTCCCTGCCGCAAGCACAGGGTCGCTCAGTTCCGGCATCTCCTCATGTGGGAGATCAAGACCATCGTGAAACCATCGATCAGCTACCCGGAGCTTGGGAGGCTCTTCGGCGGAAGAGACCATACGACGGCGCTGCATGGCGTGAGGGCGCACACGGAACGCCTGAACCACACCTCGAAGTAACGCAGCGGAATACGAGGAGCACCACCATGGCAAGCAACTGGTACGCGGTACGCGCAAAGCCCGGCACTCAACGGATGGCACGTCCGCTCCCGATCCCGGCAAACATCACCGAAAAGGAAAGGATCGAGGCCGATCGCCGCAAGGGCGAGAGCATCCTTGAGCGCCAGCTGCGCCAAGAAGGCATTGACGTGTACATGCCGTCCTTCTGGATTCGAACTAAGCACCACCGGACGAACAAGCTGATTGAGCGGCGGCTACCATTCCTGGTCGGCTACGCCTTCGTCCACCTCCCTGATTTCGAGTTCGAGCGGGTGAGGGGTGTTGAGGCGGTCATGTGCATGCTCGCGCCGACGCGAAACGCCGGCCCTGTTCAGTTCCCCCAGAATATGATTGCGCAGTTCATGGTTGACGAGTTCGAGACCGAGCAGGCACAGCGCCTTCAGGAATGGTCCGACATCGAGCGGAAACGCTTCAACAAGGCGAACAACCTCCGTGGACAGTTGAAGAAGGCGCTCCCGAAGGGTCGGCATCCGAAAACCTCCCTGCGAGAGTACGCCGATCAGGTCCTCGAACGCCTCGGTGAGGTCATGCGTGCACGCGTTCTGGTAATTACTGCACAGCTTGATGCACTCGAAGCCGCAGAGACTCTTGAAGAAATAGAGAAAGTCGCTTAGAATCACTGAAATCTTTGGTGATTTGTGGCTGTTCTGATCGCGGACCTCGATTAACGAGGGAATACACGCCGGGCCACGGGGCGGATTTCACCGCGCCCCGTTTGGAGAATATTGCCGAAATTCCCGGCAGCTTGCATGAATTTGCCTTGGCCATGGAACCCTTGCCTGTCTTCCAGATTTCTCTCCCGCATTTCATCTTGCAAAGGAGAGACATCATGAAATCGCTGGCTGATATATTCGAGCACACGCTTCAGGACGTCTACTACGCCGAGAACGCGATTACGAAGGCTCTGCCCAAAGTCGCAAAGGCGGCGAAGAGCGCAGAGCTGAAAAAGGCGGCTGAGGATCACCTTGCGGAAACGAAGGACCAGATCAAGAAGCTCGAGCAGGTCTTCAAGTCGATCGGCAAGAAGGCGTCCGGCGAAAAGTGTGACGCCATCGAAGGGCTGATCAAGGAAGCCGACGGCCTCATGGAGGAGGCGGAAGGCACCGCACTTGACGCTGGCCTTCTCGCAGCTTGTCAGGCAGTCGAGCATTACGAGATCGCCCGTTACGGTTCGCTTCGTGAATGGGCGAAGGATCTCGGCCACGATGAGGCGCATAAGATCCTGAGCGAAATCCTCGACCAGGAGAAGGCGACCAACAACAAATTGACGAACCTCGCCGTGACGGCGATCAACAAGACGACGGCGGTCAAGAAGGCAGCCTGACCCATTCTAGGGGAAGCCGCTGCGCCCCGCCCATGGATCCCGAAGCGGGATTTCCCGTTTCGCCAGCGGCCAAGCCGGGAGGGTAGCCCGGCGCCTCTTGCTGCCTATTGATGGGCTACTTGCTTCTTCGAAGCATAGCGACTGCCTCGCCGTCTTTGCTGACGAGGCGCTCGTAAATGTACTTGGAATCGTTCAACCACTGGAAGCTGCAGACCCTTTCAAGCTCGCAGCTTTCGCGACCATGGCCGAGCAGAACGATGTTCAGCCATTTCTGCTTGGTTTTCAGGTTGATACCCTCTACGCGAGCTATTAGCCGGCCGGATTCGTCGCACAGCTCAACGCCTTCTTTGAAGGCAACGGTTTCCTTCGAAAGAACGGCTTCTAACGGCCAGCAGGTTGACGAATCAAGCTCTACGTCAAGCAGTGCCGGTGCGCTTCCTACCGATGCCGTAGATCTTGTTTGAAGTTTTCGGTCGATCAATTGTTCGGCAAAGGCTTTGATTTCTTCGAGCGCGGCGTCATCGACTTGGCCGGTGTCGCCCTTCTCGCCGCTGGGGCCGCGTTCGCCCCGTGGTCCTTGCTCGCCTTGGTCTCCGCGTTCACCCGGGTCGCCTTTCTCCCCCTTGGGGCCCTTCGCGCCTGTTGAGGCCGCCCGGGCGTTCGAGAGGTCTAGGATAACTGTCTCAAGGGAAGCGATCTTCTCGTTTGCCTTCTCAAGCTGGCGATCGAGATTGAAGTAAAGTGCCGTCCCCGTAATTGCGAAACCAACGACAGCAACAACGGCCGATGCTCGGCCCCACAGATCTGTACTCATCTGTCCCCACAGAAATAAGCGCCAGCAAGCATTGCACCAGCCTCTCGCAGGAGTCGAGAGGTTGCCCACATTTTTTCAACCATAGGAAAGGAACCAGCATGCGCATGATCCGAAGTCTGATCTATGCCGGCCTCGCCCTTGCGGCCATGGCCTTCACCATCTCGGCGCCGGCCGTCGCGGCCACGCCCACCGATCCCGGCATCTATGAAGCCGTCAAGGCTTCGGTCGAGAAGCCGATGATCCACCAGGTCGATGCCGACGTCGTCTGCCTGAACTGCATCATTCCGTCGGTCGAGCCGCACAGCGCCGTCAGCCGAAGTTCGGCCGACCTCTCCAGCATGACCGTTGCCGGCACGCCCGTCGCCGTCGCCGCCTACATGTACATCGACCCCGACATCCGCTGCTGATCCCGCATGCCTGAAACGAGAGCCGGGCTTAACCGTCCGGCTCTTTGATGTCCCGATCTGTGCCCTTAGGAGAGGGTAGAGATAGGAACACCCCACAGGAGCCCCACATGATCGGCGTGACCCTACGCTGCCCCGTATCAGGCATATCCGGCACTGTAGACGCGCAGACCGTGCACACAGTCCGGCCAATCACGGGGTCGGCGAAGTTGCGCTCGCTTGACTATCCGTTTTCAGAATGTTTGAAAAATCCAAATGAACCGAGGGCATCTCGACGGTCCTAACGACCGCCAGCATGTCGTCCCGCCGCCCCCACCATTCGTTGATTAGCATGGGGGCGCCGCGATTGAATGTCAGATAGTGCCCGTCGGTCGTTTGCTGTCCAACATTCTCAGGCGCAACCACAGCTACTCCAATCATAGCGAAAAGAATGCTGTCGCTGAGTCTCAATTTTCCGGCTGACCATTGCATCGTTGTGATTGGCTCTGGTCCGGCAGCGTCAGGATAAAGTTCGAAGCCGTCTTCTAGCTCATCGCCATGCCCATGGGTGCAGCGGTGGACTTTGTATAGAATTTCCGCAATGTCCAAGGCCACCATTGATTTGTTGGCGAGCGAGATTGGAAATCGGGTAGTGTCGAGATTGATACCCGGCATTCCGAATTTCCCAAAAATCTCAGTCTCTTCTCGAATCAATCGGCAGAATCGAGCAGCATTACCACTATTACCGTAGGGCTTCTTTCTAGCAGTCCCATCCACTGCGTTGCAGGCGTGGAGCATCGCACTTTCGCTGTCTCCCGCGAGCCAATCGTCAATCGCCTTGCTTACAGATTTACCAACCTTCATACCTACCTGCCGTTCTTGGGTGTCGAAAAGCCTTACCCATATTTCCTATCGAAAGCCGGGCTCGACCTTCCGGCTCCCAGTGGCCCCGACTTGTGCCCTCACGCGAGAACAGAGGAAGTTGCTTCGTCTACATCGGGCCAAAGAAGTAGCTGATCGCTCCCATCGCAGCGAAGGCAAGCAACGCCGACACCAGGAAGATGATCGCGTTTCGCTTCCAATAAAACTTGAAAGGCGGCTTTTCCTGCTCGCTCTCTGCCATTTCTACCTCTCGGACACTCACCGCAGATCGGCCATTGTGGCATCCTGTCCATTGCCCCAGTCTTTACCGGGGAACATAGCCCTTATCTCCGGAAAAGGCGCGGCCCGTACAACACGATTATGCAGGCGAGAATGATCATCACCAGCGATATGCCGAACTGGTAGATAGGGAAGGCCGCACTGTCTCGTGCGACCCACATGGCGGCGAAGACGCCGGCTGCAGAGAGAATAGCTTGCGCGATGTAGGGCATAGGAAAATCTCCGTTGGCTGGAGCTTATCCGTACTCTGGAACCAGCAACGTGATCTTGACGTGCATCAACCCGAAGCCGGGCTTCGGTCCGGCTTCTCAGATGCTTCTCTCTGTATCCTCGGTGGAGGGTAGAGGTAGGAACATCAATCCTGCATCCTGCCAGGCTTGTCATAGCTTGCTCGGTTTCGCCAGCATCGGTCACTTCGTGACCAAACAACATCTGGCGTCATTTTATTGAATACGGTTAGCACTGGCTTCGTTATGCCGAGGTTCCCATTCCCGTTGATGAAAACGAACTCGTCGCCAAACTCCTTCTGGATCGAGTAAACAATGTGCTCCTGGTAGAGGAACTTCTTATCCTTCAACTGCTCAACCATCCAAGTCGCAACATCAGAGGGGGTCGTCATTTTTTGTCCTCTGCGGGGACCTGCAAAGCGTCCGGGTGAAAGGCGCCGCGCTCATGCTTGGCACCTGCAAACCAAGAGCATGATATGATCGTAGAAGAGTTTATTTGCACAACGGTCATCTTCGGGCCGCCGGATTTGAGCTGAACGATATCGCCTACTTTGAATGACATGATTTTTCTTTCTCCAGTTGTTTCCAGTATGGAGACAGATCAACCACGAGTTTGCAAGCCGTGTTGAAAAACAATCAAAGGAAATCAAATGACACAGCGCGGCGGGAAGCGGCCTGGCGCTGGCCGTAAAGCAGGAGCGCCAAACAAGGCGACTGCTGCCCGGCAGGAGGCGGTAGAAGCAAGCGGGTTGACGCCGCTCGACTATATGCTCGCCATCATGCGGGACGAGACAAAGGCAACAGAGGATCGGTTCGAGGCGGCAAAGGCCGCGGCACCCTATGTCCATCCGAAGCTTGCCAGCGTCGACCACCAGTCCAGCGACGGCAGCATGAGCCCAACGGATCCGAGAACATGGCGGGAAGTGCTGCGCAGCGAAAAGAGCTAGACGCCACCACCCATCTGACAAACCCGGCGCTGCATGATTTCTGGGAAGAGGTTTTCCTCGGCCAAGCCGATATAGCCGTTCTTCACGGTGGCCGGTCAAGCTCAAAGACCCGTGACACGGCCTGCCAGTTGGTGCGCCTGGTCGACCATGTGGCGGTCAGGATGAGGGTGCTTTGCATCCGCCGCTTCCAGAACCGCATTCAGGACTCGGTCTACACCGAACTGAAATGGGCCATCAATCATCTGGGGCTGCAAGCCGCCTACAACGTCCAGAAGACGACGATCATCCACCGCCGGACCGGCGCGGAATTCATCTTCTACGGCATCGAGCGGAACCTTGAGGACATCAAGGGCACGTCCGATGTCGATATCCTCTGGGTGGAAGAGGCGGAGAAGCTCACCGAAGAGCAATGGACGGTCATCGGCCCAACGATCCGCAAGGAAGACAGCCTCGCCATTTTGCTATTCAACCCGAAGCTCGTCACCGATTATGTCTGGAAGAACTTCGTCGTAAACACGCCGCCCCACACGGTGGTGCACAAGATCGACTGGACGGACAATCCGTTCCTTTCGCAGAAGGCGTTGCGCGATATCGCTGCGATGCAGGCCGCGAACCCGGAACTGTTCGAGCACATCTATGGCGGCGTGCCGCTTGGGGATGGCGAGCTTTCGATCTTCAAGCGCCGTTGGCTCGATGCCTGCGTTGATGCTCATACGGTCCTGAAGATCAGCCTGACCGGCCGGAACATAATCGGCTTCGACCCGGCAGACGACGGCGAGGACAAGTGCGCGACGGCCGATAAGATCGAAGGCGTCTTCACTGATGCTGAGGACTGGTCATCCGGCAAGGACGAATTGGTTCAAAACGCCAAGAAGGTCTGGGCTAAGGCAAAGCTCGCTGGCGCGACGGTCTCCTATGACACGATCGGCGTCGGCGCGTTCGTCGGTGGCTACATCGACGAGCAGAACAGCCAGAACGCCAGCAAGGTCAAGCACTACGCTTTCCATGCCGGCGGGGCAGTCATGGATCCGGACAAGCCGAGCGACGCGCTGAACAAGAACAGCCCGCTCAACAAGGACGAGTACCTGAATCTCAAGGCGCAGGCCTGGGCCAACACGGCCCGCCGCGCGATGCTGACGTTTAACGCCGTGACGCGAGGCCATGCGATCAAGCCGGAGGACGTGTTGTCGTTCTCGTCGGCGATCGACACCCAGAAGCTGGACGCGCTCTTCACCGAGCTTTGCGTGCCGTGGTGGGTGGAGACCGAGGGCAAGAAACGCGTGGTGCCGAAGGCGAAGCTCAAGAAGGATTTGGGCGTGAAGTCGCACAACCTCGCCGACGCGGTGATCGCCGCCGACAACGTGCACATCACCGGCTCCACCTACACGCTTTCGAACATCGGGTGACCTCATGTCCTGCACTCCATGCCAGCGCCGGCGCCAGATGCTCGCCCAAGCAAAGGAAAAGGGTGGGGCAAAGGGTGTCCTGAAAATCATCCCGGCCGTCGTCAAAGACACGGTGAAGAACCCACCGCGGCTGGTGAAAGGCAAGAGCAATGGGTGAGGTCATCACACTTCGCGCGAATGACAGCCTGCGCTCGGTCGTGGCTGGCCTCGGCGATCCGCTCCGCGACAAAGCCGCGACGACCTTCTACGGTTTTCAGCAGCTCGACCCTGTCCAGCTCTCGAACATCTACCGCTCGAACTGGCTGGGTAAGAAGATCATCAATATCCCCGCCATGGATGCAGTCCGAAAGGGCAGGGATTGGCAGGCCGAGCAGGACCAGATCGAGCTCATCGAGGCTGAGGAGAAGCGCCTAGGGTTTTGGAATAAGCTGCTCGAGGTGAAGACCAAAGCTCGTCTATGGGGCGGCGCCGCGCTGCTAATCGGCACGGGCGAAACCGACCTCATGAAGCCGCTTGAGGCGGAGCGCATCGGCAAGGGCGGCATCAAGTACCTTACGGTCCTGTCCCGCCGCGACGTCACAACCGGCGAGATCGAGCAGGACGTGCTTTCCGAGTACTTCGGCCGCCCGGGCTACTACGAGGTGACGGGCAGGGCCGAGATGGTGCGAATCCATCCGTCGCGACTGGCCGTGTTCCTAGGCGCGCCGCATGCGGACGATCTCATCGCCCAGAGCATCAACCAGGGATGGGGCGACAGCGTGCTCGAGGCGGTCTACACCGCGGTGCGCAATGCAGACGCCACGGCTGCGAACATCGCCAGCCTCGTGTTTGAGGCAAATGTCGATGTTTTCCGCGTCCCGGATTTCATGGCCAGCCTGTCCGACCAGGAATATCGCAACCGGTTGATGGAGCGATTTACGCTCGCGGCGACGGCCAAGGGGGTCAACAAGGCCCTCATCCTTGACAAGGAAGAGGAATACGATCGCAAACAGATCAGCTTCGCGCAGTTGCCGGAGGTGATGCAAACATTCTTACAGATGGTTTCCGGCGCAGCGGATATCCCGGTGACTCGGCTTCTTGGCCAGTCACCAGCCGGAATGAGCGCCACCGGCGAGTCCGACATGCTCAACTACTACGATCTGGTGTCGTCCATCCAGTCTCTGGAGATGACCCCAGCCCTCTACCGCCTGGATGAATGCCTGATCCGCTCCGCACTCGGCGCTCGCCCTCCCGAGATCTACTACTCCTGGGCGCCACTCAAGCAGATGACGGAGAAGGAGAAGGCTGAAATCGGGAAAATGAATGCGGAGACTTCCGAGATTATTGGCCGGACCGGCTTGTTCAGCTCTGAGGAGTTGCGGTCAGTCGTATCGAACAAGTTCATAGAGACCGCATTCTATCCGGGCCTCGATCAAGCCATGCAGAGAACTGGTGACGATTGGGAGGCGGATCTTGGTGGAGGGAATGAGGCCGACCACGATGAGGGAACGCAACCGCGAGAGGGAGCCGAGCCATCTACCGTGGCCGACGCCACGCCACGCACGCTCTACGTTCGCCGGGACGTCCTAAACGCCGCCGAGATCATCGCATGGGCCAAGGGGCAGGGGTTCAAAACCACGCTCCCGGCCGATGATCTCCATGTCACTATCACCTACAGCCGCACGCCGGTTGATTGGATGGAGATGGGCAGCACCTGGGAGGATGAGGTGAAGATCCCGCGCGGCGGCGCTCGGCTGATGGAGCAGTTCGGCGAGGCGCGCGTGCTTCTGTTCAATTCGAACATGCTCCGGTGGCGTCATGACGAGATGGTCGACAAGGGCGCGTCCTGGGATCATCCGGAGTACCAGCCGCACATCACCATCTCGTATGACCCGGCTTCGCCCGATCTCGCCGGTGTCGAGCCGTACCAGGGCGAAATTCTGCTGGGGCCGGAGATATTCGGCGAGATGAAGGAAGGAGGTTCGTCGCTCGGCGACGGCACCTTTCCGTGACGGATACAATCCGAGCCAGCCGCGTGGCAAAAACGGCCGCTGGCTTTCGGCTGGCGGCCGGATCAGCGCGGCAATAGGTGCGGCTGGGCAAAACGGAGCTGTCCACGCGGATTTCGGTGCGGTGCGCCGGCCGGCGGCGGTTTCCAAGATCGCTGGCGTGAATGTCCGGGGCTTCAAGCATGCGATCAGCAACCAGGCGGTCGCTCACATCCGTTCCCGGCATCCAAACATCGGTGCCGCGGACATTCAGCGTCTCCCGGCTATCGTGAAGACGGGTAAGGTCAAGCTCGGGAAGGACCGGGGCGTCAACGGCGTTGCCCGGCTCGTCTATCGGGCCACTGTCGATGGCGTCAAGTACGAGTACATCGGTGAAGTGCGCCGCAAAAAGCAACGGATCGACGCCATAACGCTCTATCGAGTGTGAGGGGAGTTGGCTCGCTGCTTTATGCCGGGGCCTTCAGCTTACGTCCGAAACGCTCGCGAACCTAAATCCAGTATAGGCGATCCTCGCTCAGCAAGCAAGGAACTCACATGCTTCGTTACTCCTTGGCAAAGCTCGGCCGTGCCGATGGGAGGACCGCCGGCACGAGCGTTGAGTTGCCGCCAGTACAGGTCCGCCTCGCCGCGGAGAAGGAATATCACTCGGCGCTTCGGTCCCTGCTTGCGGGAATGGCCAGAGAGATGCGCGAGAGCGTTGTCCCCCTCTACCAGGCGGAGATT
The DNA here is from genome assembly GCF_028534175.1 of Shinella sp. HY16. Lineage (NCBI taxonomy): Bacteria > Pseudomonadati > Pseudomonadota > Alphaproteobacteria > Hyphomicrobiales > Rhizobiaceae > Shinella > Shinella sp. HY16. The sequence goes on from NZ_JAHYXL010000001.1 coordinate 1,481,732, forward strand.
GACCGAAAGCGCGCCCAGCCGACCATTACGGTCGATGCCGACACCGACTGGTTTACGCGGATCGGCAATCTCAAGGTCGCCTTGATCCGCATCGCCTCTAATGCCGTTGATCGCATCCTCAACCTTGAGGGACTGAGGCACACCGACAATTTCATGGCCGCTGCCAAACGCGCCCTGGGCATCGACCTTCGCGCCGTGGTCCGGCAGGAGGACATTGAGGACTACATCCGCGAAGCTGTAGGGCGGAGTACCTCGCTCATCCAGGGGCTTGCCGACGACCTGCAGAAGCGGATCGAGCAGGCGGTCTACGACAACAGCATTGCCGGTAACTCGGCGGCCTCACTCCGCAAGGCTCTGCAGGAGCAGTTCGGGATCGCCGATCGCCGCGCGAAGATCATCGCCCGGGACCAGACGAGCAAGTTCAATTCGGACCTGAATCGGTTTCGGCAGACGCAGGCCGGTGTGACGTCCTATGTGTGGACGACCAGCCATGACGAACGGGTCCGCGAACGGCATCGGAAGTTGGACGGCAAGACCTACAAATGGGGCGAGGCAACGGGCGCGGAGCAGGGGCTACCGCCGGGGCAGCCGATCCTCTGTCGGTGCATCGCGCGCGGGATTGTGCGGTTCTAGAGGTTGAGGAGTTTGCGGACGTCGTCCGGCATATCGATGCCGTCGGCGACGTCCTCGGGGCCAAGTAGAACGACCTCGGTCGTCTCCATCGCCTGCTTCAGCTTGCGGACCTCGAGTGAGAGCTCAGCGATTTTCACACCTTGCTCATGAAGCATGGTCTTCAGAATTCGGAATTGTTCGTCGGTCATGTGCCGATGAAAACCTGAAACCAAGGGAAAGTCCACCGCAATTCACCGACGTTAAGGCAGTGGTCCTGCGTGCCTGATGACCCAGGTTGTTTTAAGGTGTGCCTTTGACAGGTTTGGGGAAAAAGATGCTTGTGGCAATTCCGTCAAGGTCACCGAGTATATCCCGAACCGATTGCGTGCCTTCTGGGTGGACCCCATTCGCCGACGTCCATTCGACCAGCAGAGAAGTGAAGGCCTTTGAGATGAACTCCGTGTCCGACGCGAGGGTATCGAGAAAGTCGTGCATGCGGGCAATGCCGCTGTCCGATTGCCAATCGAAGCCACCCATTCGATCTAGATCATGCACGAACGTGTTCCTGTAATCGAGAAAACGATCGAGCATCGTCGCAAAGTCGTCATCAAGATCGACGCGGGATTTCAGGGCAACGATGAGTCTTCCTATTGTCGCCTTTTTGTTTTTTGCCTCAGCGGCGAAGAGGGCATCTAGGGTTTTCACTCCCACATCCCGAAGCGGAAAAGTGAGTGAGAGCGAGACCAACTTCTCAAGAACCTGCATCTGAATGAGCATCTGACCCATCCGGGTGAGCGCTTCGACCGCGGCGGGTGACATTGCGACTGTTTGCATTTTTGTCTCCAACTTGAGGCAACGTATCATGAACTTTATCGATGTTGCACCGATCGCGAGAACGCGACGGACCGCTGACGGCTACCTCGTGGCAGAGGTCCGCACCGCTCGCACCGGAATTCAGGAGTACGCCGGTTGGGAGGTCGGGAAACCCGACATGCCGGTGGTCAAGGTCTATCGGCCCGCCGACCAGGTGTTCAGCCGAGACAGTATGAGCAGCTACGCCCATAAGCCGGTGACGAACGATCATCCGGACGAAGCGGTCAGTGCCACAAACTGGAAACAACTCGCCGTCGGCTCCATTGGCGATGAGATCGCCCGAGATGGTGACTTCGTCCGAATCCCGCTTATCGTCATGGATGCTACTGCGATTAACCTCGTCGAGGGCGGCAAGCGAGAGCTTTCCGCTGGTTATACCTGTGATCTCTCGTTCGAGAGCGGCACGACGCCTGACGGGCTGGCATACGACGCAATCCAAAAAGACATTCGCATCAACCATGTCGCTATCGTGCAGAACGGCCGCGCTGGTTCCAAAGCTCGCATCGGTGACGGCGCGAAATCGTGGGGCGCGAGCCCCGTCATACTCCCCACAGCAGACATGAAAGGAAGCCCGATGGCTGACAATCTGCGCAAAGTGCTGGTGGACGGGCTCCAGGTCGAAACGACCGATGCAGGTGCCGCCGCCATTGAGAAGCTGACCAAGGACAAAGCGGACCTCGCGGCCAAACTTGCCGACGTGGAGAAGGCGCACGCCTTGGCGACTGCTGATGCTGCAACGGCTCACGAGAAAGCCGTCGCCGCCAAGGACGAAGAGATTGGCACTCTCAAGGCTGACCTGAAAAAGGCAAAGGACGCCATTCCATCGCCGGAAGCCCTTGCCAAACTGGTTGCCGACCGCGTCGCACTGGAGGCCACCGTCAAGGCCGTCGCCAAGGACGTGCAAACTGAAGGTGTCTCTGATGCCGACATTCGCAAGGCAGCGGTCGCCACCAAGCTCGGCGACGAAATGGTGAAAGACGCGTCCGACGCCGAAATCGCCGGCATGTTCAAGGCTATCGCCAAGGACGCGGCTACCTCCGATCCGGTTCGCGCCGCACTGCTCAACCGGGACACCAAGACCAACGTCACCGACAACGGTCAGGCCGCCTATGAAAAGCGCCTTGCCGATGCCTGGAAGAAGGGAGCCTAACCGATGGCCGTCCAGACCTCCTATTCTGAGAATATTCGCCCGGCCGTCGCGGGCCAGATCGCCAACATGGAAGACGCTGTGCTGATCTCGCGCACCGTTGCAGATGCGGCCGGCGTCGGCTTCGGCAAAGTCGTGCAGGAAGCAGCTGCGGACGGCACCAAGGACGGCCAGTGCACCGGTGATCTCAACACTGCAGCAATGGACGCGTTCAAATTCCTCGGCGTCACGGTCTACGAGCGATCGGTTCGGCCCGAAACTCCGACCAAGTTCGGCCAGTATGAGTCCGCGCGCATCATGCGCAAGGGCGTGGCCTGGGTCGAAGTGGCGAGCGCTGTCGTCGCTGGCACTGATGTCACCGTAACCCTCGCTACCGGCGTCCTTGGCTCTGCCGCGGTCGGCGCTGGCGTCGTCGCGATCCCGAATGCCCGCTGGGACTCCTCCGCCGCTGGCGCCGGGCTCGCAAAGCTCCGTCTCGGCTAATCGAAAAGGAAACGATCAATGAACGTCAACTATCAGTTCGACGCACAGGCCGCGATGGGCTTCGTGGTCTCCCAGACCACGCATGTCGAGACCGCCGTCAACGAAACCGTCTATCCGGATATCCAGTACCCCTCGCTCATTCCGGTAGACACGTCGGCGCATCCCTTCGCGCAGACCGTGACCTACTACTCGTCCGACAAGTTCGGCAAAGCCGGCTGGATCAATGGCAACGCCGATGACATTCCGCTCGCCGGCACGGAGCTTACCCAGCACAAGACTTCGGTCTATACGGCTGGTATCGGCTACGGATGGGGCTGGGAAGAGGTCAACATCGCCATGATGGTCGGCCGCAATCTCCAGAACGACGACGCGATGGCGGCTCGGCGCGCCTACGAGGAAATGGTTGACCGTGTCGCACTTGCCGGAGAACCCGAAAAGGGGTTCCAGGGCCTTCTCGACAACAGCGCGATCACTCCGGCAGCCGCCACCAACGGCGACTGGGATGGGGCTTCGACGACGGACCAGATCATCCAGGACGTCAACGAAGCTATCATGGCGACGGCAGTTGGCACGATGTACACCTCGGTTGCCGACACTGTCCTGCTTCCTCACGCGAAGCTCAATACCTTGGCAACCCGCCGGCTCGGCGATACGACGATTTCCATCTTGGAATTTCTTCGTCGCAACAACACCTACACGGCGAAGACCGGCAACGATCTTACGATCCGCGGCGTGCAGGGGCTTGAGACCGCAGGTGTCGGCAACACGGCGCGCATCGTCGCCTACCGTCGCGACCCACAGGTGCTGAAGCTGCACATCCCCATGCCTCATCGCTTCCTGCCGGTCTATCAGGATGGTCCGCTGCGCTGGGTTGTGCCTGGCGTCTTCCGCCTCGGCGGTCTCGACATTCGCCGTCCGGCAGAAGTCAAGTATCGCGACGGGATCTGAACGATGACCAAAGTCACCTCCAACCACGACGGTCCGCTCGGTCTACCGGGCGGTGTCGTCCTTCGCCCCGGAGTTGCCACGAATGTGGAGCGATGGAGCATCATCAAGGACCATGCCGTCGTTCGTTCCTGGATCGACGCCGGCGTGCTTGAAAGCGACGAGCAATCGGACGATGCAAATTTACCGGCTCCCGTCGATGAAGCCACCGATACGGGGGCAGTGGGCGGCGATTCTTCCGCAGGTGCATCGCCTAACGACGATGCGCTTGCCAAGCTCCGGGCGGAAGCCAAGGAACTAGGCATCGCAGCCCACTACCGCTGGTCTGCTGAGAAGATCCAGGAAGAGATAGACAGGAAGCTCGCGGAGTAGCTTACTCTCGGTTGAGATCGGGATTGAGAAGGTCTTCGCTTAGGATCTCCACAATCCCATTTTCATTCGTCATACCCTTGGCATATTTCGCGTTGGCGATCTCTTCAAGGATTCCTTTGTGTGCCCGGAGGCGGCCGATTGGCCCGCCCGTAGCCGGGCCCGCTTCAATCAGCACATCAAAGGCGATGAACACGGTGGCACGTTTATACGGTCCGCTTTGGATTTGCCATGACATGCCGGTCTCGGTCATGGATGGTTCCCTAAGATGGATGAGTGGCAGCGGCATAAATCTTCCTATGAAATCGATGGTTAGCAATTTCGGAAATGTGGGTACGCACTATTCGGAATCCAATAGCACCTCAGCTTCAAAATCGGAGTCCCGATGCCTTACGTTCAGCCGAACGCAGAGATATTTAAGGCCCGCTTCCCAGAGTTTGCACCTGTGCCCAATACCCTGGTCAACACGGTGCTGGCAGAAGCCGTCGACGCGGTCGGCGACACTTGGCTGGAGCGCGACCGGGCTAAGGCGCAGATGTACCTCGCCGCGCACCTCCTCGCCATGGAAGGCGAGCCCGGCCGTTCGCAGGGTGTCGCGGCCGGGGAGGGCGGCGGCCACTTCGCTGTCACCGGTCCGGTGAAGCGGGAGAGGGTCGGAGACGTCGAAGTCGAGTATGCCGGTGCATCTGCTTCGTCTGGGGGCGGTTCTGGCTCCGGCTCCAGCTTATCGGCGAACTATGGCACGACCTCATACGGCCGGCTCTACCTCGAATTCCTTCGCAAGAACTTCCCGCCGGTGGCCGTCGTCTGATGTTCAAGATGAGCGTGGTGCGCAAGCGTCGGAAGAAATTGCCTCCGCGGATATCCGGACCCTCGAGGGTCAAAGTTGGTTTTCCGGCGGGCGAAGCGGACGGCGACAACATCCAGAAAGCTGTCTGGAACGAGTTCGGCACTCGCGGTGGCGCATCCGGTGGAGGATGGGGCGGGCCGGTGCCAGAGCGCCCATTCATGAGAAATGCGATCAAGAACAACACCGGCGGCTATCAAAGCGCGATGCGGGCGTCCGCGGTGAAGATTTTGCGTGGGGAGACGAGCATGACGACCGTGCTGCGCAAGCTGGGGATCAAGGCTCAAGGGGATATCCAGGCTGAAATTTCATCCCTGACCTCGCCCGGGAACGCCGATGCGACCATTGCGCTCAAGGGCTCCGATAAGCCGCTCATTGATACTGGCGAGATGCGTGCTGCAGTGACCTACAAGGTGGATGATTGATGCTTGCTGTCGCACGAGCGATCGACCGGCGCGCGGTCAACGTCACTCTGACCACGAGGCCCGACGGAACCTACAACGACGACGGCGATGTGGTCGACGCAGCTCCCGAGGTCAACACGATCCGCGCCGCAATCCAGCCCGCCAGCGGGCGGCAGCTCATGGACTTGCCAGAAGGCATCCGCACCGAAGCGCGCTGGCTCCTGTGGAGCCGATCGGAGGTCGAGGTGGACAATCTGATCACGGCGAAGGGGCTTTCCTATCGCGTCATGCATGTCTGGCCCCGTGATGAAGGGGCCTTCTTCCGTGCTGCCCTGGGACAGTTGAAGGCATGACAGATGACGAGGTTCATTCTGCTGTTGTCCGTTGGCTGAAGTCCGTCACGGGTAAGACCGTGATCAAGGCTTACCAGTCGGCGAAACGTCCGGCGGGCCAATACATCACGGTCAACTTAACCGGATTCTATGAGCTGCACGAGCACGCTCAGGAGGTCGTTTATACCGGCGACGACGAAGTGGCGGCCACGCCTGTTATTGAGGTTGAATGGCGGTTCTCTACGCATGCATACGGGCCACAGCCCACCGCAATCCTCCGCCCCGTCATTTCGGCGCGCAAGCTCGCCCAGGTGACCGAACCGCTCATGCCCGGCCTCGTGCTGCATGACGTGTCGCAAATCCGGCATGTCCCGGAGTTTGTGAACAATGCCTGGGAGCCGCGCGCCCAGATGGACATCAACCTGCGCGGCCTCGTGAAGGATGGCCACGTCATCGATGTGATCGAACAGACCACCTTCGTTCACGAGCGGTTCTAACCGCTTCTCCCCAACATCACCACCTGAAGGACTGCGATATGGCAAAGGTTCCGTATTCGAGAGTCGTCAACGTGACCATGACGCGGAACGACAACTTCCCGCATCGTCGCGGTTTCGGCACGCCCATTATTCTGACGAAGGCCACCGTTTCCGGCCAGGTTGATGCCGCCAATCGGACGAAGCTCTATGCCTCGCAGGATGAGGTGGCCGCCGACTGGGGTCCGACGACCGACGTCTACAAGGCGATGCTCCGGGCGTTCGCGCGCCGGCCGAGCCCGCTCCAGGTCAAGGTCGGGCACGTCGCCATGGACGAGACCCCGACGGCGGCCGAGCTTCAGGCGCAGCTCGATCTCGTCTACGAGGCCGACACGGACTGGTATTTCGTGACGATCGACGCCGCGCTCCGCGACAGCACCGCGTTGGATGGCCTCATCACCTGGACCGAGACCAAGAACAAGCTGGCGCTCATCGATAGCAATGCCATTGGCATGCAGTCCGCGGCCGACACCACGAACATAGCGGCCCGCCACAAAGGCACGGTGGAGCGAACCGGTGTTTTCTACCATCCGGACGCCAACGAATTCCCATCCATCTCGCTCGCCTCGTATATGGCGACCCGGGATTTCGACACGCCGGACAGCGCCTATACGGCCAAGTTCAAAAACCTGCCGCTGACGAGCGCCGCGAACCTGACGTCGTCGAAGATCACGGCGATTACCGGTTTCACGCCCGGCCTCGGACAGGCGGAGGAAAACGGCCACCTCGCCAATACCTATATCGACATCGGCGGCAACAATCTGACCGTCGAGGGCTCGACGCTCACGCAGAATGTCTTCCTCGACGAGATCCATGCCACGGACTGGATTGTCGCACGTACCGAGGAAGAGGCGCTGGCGATCAAGCTCATCAATGCCCGCGTGCCCTTCACGGACGCCGGCATGGAGACGATCGCGTCGGCGGCTCGCACCGTCATGCAGATTGCGGCGCGCGCCGGCTTGATCGCCCAGGACCTCAACCCGCTGACGGGCGAGTATGAGGCCGCGGTCGAAATCACGGTCCCGTCGGTCTTCTCGGTGACCGAAGCACAGCGCAAATCGCGCATCGCGCCGCCCGTCGTCGTCCGCTTCCGGTATGCCGGCGCGGTCCACTACACCACCATCAACTACTTCATGACGTTCTAAGGAGGCGACGATGGCCAAATCCACCGCTTACTCATATGGCAATGTCGCCGCCACGCTCGACCGGCGCGCGGTACAGGGCGTTTGGGATGGAGATGACGCGATCGTCGTCAATCGGGGCGCCGATGTGGGCTCCCGCGTCGTCGGCGCCGACGGCTCTTCCATCTTCTCCATCACCATGGATCGCTCGGCGACCATCACCATCCGCCTTCAGCCAAGCAGCCCGACGCACCGGCTCCTCCTCGAGAAGGAGAAGGCACAGCGCGCACTCGGCGCATCCTTCCCCGGCTTCCCCTTTGTCATCAAGGACAAGGTGTCGGGCGAGGGCGGCACTGGTACGGACTGCTTCATCCAGTCCGCCCCGACGGACAGCAAGGGCAAGAACGCAACGGTTCGCGAGTGGGTGCTGTCCACGGGCGAGTGGACGCCCGAGATTACGAACGGGTAGCAGGGATCGGCTTATTGCCGCTCTCGCGGCTTTTGGAATGTGGTGGCGACGCAATCAGGAGTACGTTCACCGTCGCGGCATTGTCGGCGTGGCTTCATATTCGATTTGCTCATGTCAGCGGTGGCAACGTTCTTGAATTTGATCGTCACGGTATTGCCGCGAGTTCCGTTGCTGACGTTTTGGGATTCTAGACCACCCCCGAGCGCCCCGCCAGCAAGGGGCACATTCGAGATCGTCAAGTTGCCCTTTGAGGTCGTTGTGGAATCTGCTGCAACAGGTTTCATCTAACTAAAAATTGATCTCTGCCTGATGTTTGTGCAATCCTACGTTTAGAGGGATTCTCGGGAGGGGATATGAAAACGCTTGTTCTAGCGCTTGCGTCATTGTTGTTTTTTGCCTCGTTCGCGAGTGCGCACGGCGGAGGGTGCCGAAAGAGCTCTCCCCCTGGCCAATGTTGCCACATGGATCGCAAAGCAGGCGAAGTCCATTGCCATTGAAATACGTCTCGATCTTGCTCGGTTTCCTCGTCCTGTCGGCATCTATTGCGTTTGCAGCGAGCTCGACCCTTACTGGCCGGGCATCGGTAATCGATGGGGACACCATAGAGATAGCGGGCGAGCGAATTCGTTTGAACGGAATTGACGCTCCTGAGAGTTGGCAACGATGCCATGACGAGTCGGGCAGGGTGTATCGCTGCGGGAAAGACGCTGCGTTCGCCTTGGATGATTGGCTGGCGGCGTCTAGGCCTACCCGCTGCGAATTTGTCGAGCGCGATCGCTACAAGAGGTTTGTTGGAACATGCTTCCGCGCGGATGGCTACGAGGTGAACCGCTGGTTGGTTGAGACCGGCAACGCCTTGGACTGGGAGAGGTACAGCGGCGGCGCCTACAGCGACGCGCAGGAGACAGCAAAGGCCTCGCGCGCTGGGATATGGCAAGGGGCGTTCGAATTGCCCTGCGTTGTCAGGGCGCAGAGGGCAAAGCGGAAGCCAAACTGCTGAAACGCAGATCCCCGCCAGTGGGGCGGGGCAATGCCGTCATCGAACTCCGAAAACGACACGTTTTGCAATGTCATCGACGCTGCGTCGGTGGTCGACTGTGTAGAACGTTGATTTGGCAATCGCACCATTCGTCATTGCAACGCGGGAATCGCGACTTCGGGCGCAGCTGGTGCTATCTACCAAGTCTGAGGCATCAACGACAATCTCAAGCGGCTTCTCGTCCAGGCGGAACAGAGTAGGGTAGATAGGAGCGCACTTCTCTCCGCCGTTCTCGACCAACTGCCAATTGGCATCAAAAAAGTACGTAGCACGGGCCTCATCGTTGGTCTGTTTTCCGCCGTGTGCACCGTCCCACCGTGAGCGCAGTCCATCCTTCCAATCCTCGATCGTAATCAACGGTTCAGCGCTCGATTGGACCACGTAGACAATTGAGTACACCCGGCTGTCACTTAGAGGAGACGTCAGCACGAAGGTGTATCTTCGATACAGGCGAAGGTGCTTGTCCTCGAGATAGATATAAATGGTTTGAAGATATGAAGAGCGGGCGGCGGGAGCCAGGGAAACATCCTTCCGGTTGTTTACTGCCCGCATTCGTTCTGAACGCACCCAATCGGGATAGTGCGCAGCAAGCACCTCTTCCAGCTCTTGAACAGACATCCCCAGGCTGAAGTTGGAACTGGGCAGCAGATGCTCCAGGGCGTCAGGCGCCGCAACGATCTCAGGGGCTCTCGACTCCCTTGATGCGTAGGCTATGCCGACCAGAATATTGAGTGCCGCCAGAACTATGATTACGCTTTTCGACACATGTTTCTCTTTGAATCCGAGGCGATGCCATGCAAGGCAATCTCGCTAATTCCCCGAAGAGGCATTTGCAAGAACTGCGGGTGGGTGCCGACTTCTGGTATCGGCACACCCTAAGGACGAACCGGTCTCAAAATGATGCCGTCAATCGTAGTTGATGTACTCGATACGGCATACTGCTCCGCTCGCATCCGTTGTGAAGCTGATGGACTTTTCGATGACCTCTTGGCCTGGCGGAACGGTGCTTGCTGACCCGCCAGTCTCATCGAAGGGGGATCCAGAAGGATCAAGCAATGTGCAGCTGTAGCTTGCATTGAATGGTCTGGCGCCGCGGTTTGCAATCCCGACAACAACCACTCGATACTCGTCATCGCGATCAATCCGCAGCGTCTTGATCACCGCTTCCTCGACCGGGGAGTAGTCGGACGGCGTGAACTCGCCAGCATTGGCTTGTGACCAGAACAGCGCGGCAAAAACCGCGATCCTAAACTTCTTCATGACGTCCCCCGGAGGTAAACAATGGCTGAACAGAAGATTGGCAGCAGAACATTCAAGATGGAAGACCTGCTTGCAACCGAGGCGATCAAGCTTCAGGCGCGCATCATGCGCTTCATAGGTCCGGCGGTGGAGAAGCTGCCGGTCATTTTCGCCGGCCGCGGCACGAAAGCCAGCGACGACCAGCGCGCCGCGTCGGATGCCGCTGCCGTCAAGGCCATTTCGGATGTCTTCGCCAGTGCCGAGCCCGACGCCGTCGCGCAGCTCGTGGCCGACGTCTGCGAGATGGCGCATGTCTCCTACGACGGCCGCAACTATGACCGCATCGTCTTCGACCAGGAGTTTTCGGGCGGAAACCTGAAGGACGTCATTCCAGTCGTCACCTTCGTTCTGCGCGAGGCCCTTGGTGATTTTTTCTCCGCCGCCCTGGCGAGTGGCAACCGCGGGGCGAAGGCAGCGGGCTCACCGAAAGCGAGGTAAAGCGCATCGCGCCGAACCTCAACCTATTCCTGTGGCGGCCGATCCTTGCCGAGCCGCCGCTGTACCTGCCGGGCGACCTAAGGACTTGGGTGACGCTCGCCGATGTCCTCGACTGTCACGAGGGCCTGGACATCAAAGCTGCGTCGGCGGAAAGAGCAAAGCCTTCAGACTAGTTCGGCTTCTTCTGAATGGCTTCGAACTCAACTTCGTAGCAGTCGGTCTCTCCGCGAGGTCGGACGCAGGCGAAACCGGCCATGAGGCTTAGATCTTCTACGAAAACGGATTGCCCCTCTTCCAACAGGGTACAATCGCCGGCCATAACTTTGTCGGTGAAGAACTTGGTGTAGGCCTCTCGATCGCCATCGTGCATGAAGCCCATGCCCTTCTGCAAAGTCTCCCGGTCTTTGCACCCGACCGCGTTATAATTGATCGTCTCCTTTTCCGCCGCGTGCGCTGCGGTAAGAGAGCCGAATACCATCATCGCCAGAGTCAATTTTCGCACGTCACCCCTCCGCATGCCTCAAAAGCGCATGTAATCGAATGCGTGCCACACCCTCAAGTAGCCAAGACCGACCAATGAGCCCGTGACGGCGCCGCGGCGGCTCGTCGGTGGCCTACTGCACATGGAGCCCAAGGCTTTGATTATTGACGAACTTATCGCCATCCTGGGCTATGACGTTCGGGGGGAGGGAGAGCTAGCGCGCTTCAATCGCGGCGTCGACCTGGCAGAGAAAAATGCCCGTCGTGCGTCCCACGCACTTAATGCTATGGGCGTTGCCGTCGGGACCTTCGTCGGCAACATCGCTGCCATGGGCGTTTTGCGCTTGGGCGAAATGCTTGGGAGCCTCCCAGGCGATGTGATTTCGACGGGTCGTGCATTTGAAAAAATGCAGGCGACACTTGAAACGATCGAGGGCAGCGCGGACAAGGCTAAGGCCTCTCTCGACTGGGTTCAAGAGTTCGCGAAGACCACGCCTTATGACCTCACGCAGGTCTCGGAGGCGTTCGTGCGCCTGCGAGCATACGGTCTCGACCCGACTACCGGGGTGCTTGAAAAAGTCGGCAACGCGTCTTCCGCAATGGGCAAGGACCTGATGTCCGGCGTGGAGGCGATTGCCGACGCGGCGCAGGGTGAGAATGAGCGTCTGAAGGAATTCGGCATCCGAGCCTCAGTCGAAGGCAAGAAAATCACGTACTCCTGGCAGCAGAATGGTCAGGAAATGACGAAGACGGTCACCAAAAACGGGACCGAGATCGTCAAGGCATTGATGGAGATTTTCGGTCGTTTCGATGGCGCGATGCAGAAACAGTCCGGAACCCTCGACGGCATGCTCTCCAACCTTGGCGATAGCTGGACCGGTTTCCTGAAGGAAATCTCTGACCGCGGCATCTATGAGGATGTTAAAAGCCGCGTTCGAAGCATCATGGACTCTCTCGCGAACCTGGAGAAGGACGGATCACTCGATCGGTGGGCTGAAAGTATCAGCAAGGGCATGTCTCGGGCTTTGGACTTGGCATGGAGGTTTGCCGAACGCGTTGTTCGCAACGTGGCCACGCTGGGTGAACTTCTTGACGGGTTCGGCGGCAAAGTCGGGGACTTCCTTCGAAGCATTTCCGGGGGCAAGGTTGATCTCGGCAACTGGCAAGCCCTGATGGTTCTACTGGCGGGGCTGTTAGCCTATGTCCGCCCTGTGTGGTTCTGGTTCGCGTTGGCAGCAATCGCGGTAGATGATTTTCTGACCTACCTTCGAGGTGGGGAGTCTTACGTTGGCGATTTCATCAACGCTCTCGGCGAATTTCTCGGCGCGGACCCGGCGCAGGTCGCTGATGTGCTCGGAAAGATCGCAGGTGCTGCCGCAGGCCTATTCGTCGCAGCGATCGGTATTCGTGTTTTTGCGGGAGCGATCAGGAGCTTGGCGGGGGCGCTCGGCCTTATGGCTGCCGGAAAGGTAGCGAAGGGAACTGCTGCGATAGGGGCGGCGGGAGAGGCCGCAGCCGGGAAAAACGGAAAAGGCTCGCGACCAGGCCTCGGGCTGGCAAATCTTTTCGGGCTCTACAATGCTTGGGAGCTAATTCAGGGAATTCCAGGCACCAAAGAAGGCGTCGAAGAATTCTTCAAGTCAAACAAGGAACAGACGGATACCTGGAACAAAAAGTTCGAAGGCAGTCCGTGGCTTCCCCGAAACTGGTTCAAGGACGGCAGAAATACCGCACATCCCTACGCGCAACCGGACGACGGCGGGCGAGCTGCATCGTTGGATGCGTACCTAGATTTTCCGGCTAATCTTCAGCGGAACCTCGCCAAGTTGGGCGACGGTCGAAACGCAGCGGCCGTTACACAGCCGATGACCGATAACCGAGACCAGAGCGTCAGCGTTGGCGGTGTCAACGTTGTCGTCAACGGCGTTGCCAACGCGTCGGCTGCTGTTGGGGCTCAGGTCGGCGCGTCGATTGGCGCCGCCGTCGGCCGCGCTGGCGGAACGCGGTTCGAGAAGGACGATAAGGCATGACGGCTATAGGCTTCAGCCGCGCCATTGGGCCGGTGCCGGTAAACTGCGTGGTTTCGGAGAAGCATCAGAGCGATCTCGAAATCACGGAAATCCCGATCGAGACCGGGGCGCGCATCACCGACCATGCCTTCGTCCTGCCGAAACGGATCGTGCTCGACATCGCCAGCGCCAATGCCGCGGCGTCCTTCAACGCCCTGGTGGCCTTCCAGGAAAGCCGTGTTCCCTTCAGCCTGGTCACCGGGCTGAAGGTCTATTCCAGCATGCTCATCAAGCGCATCGACGCCGACCGGGACAAGGATACCGCGCGCATCCTTCGTTGCACGGCCGAAATCCAGGAGATCATCGTCGTCGGCACGGCCTACACCGAGGATCCGAATGGACGGACCAGCGGCCAGCCGGGCGGCAAGGACAGCACTCGCTCCAGCCTCCTGAGCAAAGAGCGCTCCGGCGACCAGACCACGGCCGACCGCGTGACGAACACGACGCAGCTCGGCGACACGGGCACCAACACCGTCACCGACCAGTCACTTCTCAAACAGGTGTTCGGGGGCCTTGAATGAACGTCTTCAACATCGTCAACGCGGCCGATCAGCAGTTTTCGGCCTTCTTCGACAATCGCCGGGTGACGCTCCGCCTGCGCTACAACAAGGTGCTGGACCGCTGGATGTTCGATCTTTCGATTGATGACGCGCCGGTGCTGAACGGTCGGCGGATCGTCAACGACCGCGATCTTCTGCGCGGCTTCGGGTTCGGTATCGGTGCGCTCGTCGCGTTCTCGCCAGGCAATGCCGAGCCGACCCGCAACGCCCTGCCGGGCGGCAAGGTGAAGCTCTACCAGCTTTCGCCGGCTGAGATGGCTACGGCCGCCTGACATGCTGCAGTACCTCAGAAAAGTGCGCGCCAGTTTCAACGGCGGGCTCACGATCAATCCCGGCGGCATCCAGAAGCACGAGCTGAAAATCGCCTTCGACATCGTCAAGGATGTTTCGAGCTCGGCAAACACGGCCACGATCGAGTTGTGGAACCTGACCGAGAGCCACCGGAACAGCATAGGCAAGGAACTGGACGAAATCACCCTGGAGGCCGGGTATATGCCGCCCGCCGGCATGAACGGGCCGGGCGTCCTGCCTTTCCGTCGCAACGAGGGCGGCGTTTGGGTTGCCGACCAGGCTCCGGTTGCCACCGGCGGCTCCGGCAATGTCGGCATCCTTTTCAAGGGCGCCATCCGCGACGTCGAGCACAAGCGGCAAGGCCCGAATATCGTCACCCGCATCTCCTGCGGCGACGGTGACAAGGCCATTCGCCGGGCGAAGCTGTCCAAGAGCTATCCGAAGGGCACACCGGTCAAGGACGTCGTCGAAGACCTGTACAAGGAGCTGGAGAAGGAAGGCGTCAAGCGCGGGGAATGGAAGTTCCCCGACGACATGAAGCCCGAGTTCAAGCGGCCTTATGCGACCTGTGACCGATGCTATAGGGAACTGGACACGATCGGGCGGGGCCATGGCTTCTACTGGAGCCTGCAGAACCAGACGATGGAGATCGTGCCTGGCAACGGCTATGTCGGCATGGTCGTCGTCATTGCCCCGGAAACGGGCATGATCGACACACCGGCCATCACCGACAATGGCGTGCGCGTCTCCTGCCTTCTGAACCCGGAAATCCGCCCGAACCGCCGCGTGCAGGTGAAGTCACGGTTCCTCGAAATGAACGCCGACGGCGGCATGTACCGCGTCGGGCAGTGCTCCTATCGCGGCGACAACCGTGAGGGCGAATTCACCTGCGAGGTCGTCGGCGAAAGCGTCCGGGGCGGCAAGGTCGATGAGGGCAAGAAATGACGGGTTACACGGGCAAGGTCACGAACCGGGAGCGCGATGTCGTCGCCACCAGGGCGCAATCCGAAGTCGGCGCGATCTGGGGTGAAATGCCGGGTGAGGTGGTCAGCTTCGACGACAAGGCCCAGACAATCACCGTGCAGCCGCTTTACAGACCGAAGTTCAGCGGCGAGCCCGTGGACATGCCGCAGCTCTATGAGGTGCCGGTCCGCTTCCAGCGCGTCGGCGGGTTCGTCATCACCACGCCGATCAAGCCGGGCGACAAGGTCACGCTCCGACCGCAGATGCGCAGCAGCGAGAATTACCATGTCGGCGAGGACTACGAGGCATCTGACGCTCGGACGTTCTCCCTCAGCGACTATGAGGCGTTCCTCGACGGCGGAGAGGCACTGACCGACCCCATCCCGAACTTCAACGCGGACAACATGGAAATCCGGTCGGCCGACGGCAAGTTCGCCATCGAAATGAGCGAGGACGGCAAGTTCCGGATGCGCGGCGCCGAAGGCAACTGGTTCGACCTTCTCGCGTCGCTTGCGGAACTGCTGGCGGCCGACACGCTCCAGATCAAGCACGGGTCGTCCAGCGGCGCGGGCCATGCGCTGCAATTTCAGGCGCAATACGCCGAGATTGCCGGCAAGCTGCGCGGGATGGCCCTATGAGCCGGTTCGCTTTCGCACTCGACCAGGCGACGAATGACCTCTTTCTCGCCGCCGACGGCAATCTCGCCACCGTCACGGATGCCGAAGCCGTCGGACAGCATGCGCGCCAGCGGCTCCAGACCTATGAGCGGGAATGGTTCCTGGACACCTCGGCCGGCGTCCCGTGGCTCGATCAGATCCTCGGCAAGGGATATGACCCGGCGCTCGCCGAGGCCGTGGTCAAAGCTGAGATCCTTGAGACCGATGGCGTGACCGAGATCGAGGGCTTTTCCGTCTCCTTCGAACGCGGTTCCCGCCGGCTGCACATCAAATCCATCGACGTGATGACGATCTACCAGGAGGTGGTTGCGATATGAGCGGAGTGACGCCCACCGGATATGTCCTCAAGACCCCGCAGGAAATCCTCTCTGGCCTGGAAACCAAGATGGAGGCCGTCTTCGGCGAGGGCGTGATCATGACGGCGCAATCGCCGCTCGGTCAGCTTCTCGGGCTCATGACCGATTTCGCGGCGGAGATGGAGGAGCGAAACCAGGGCATCTACCAGTCCTATGACCCGACCCAGGCAGAGGGTGTGAACCTCAACCGGATCGGCAATATCCGCGGCCTGTCGCGCGGCGCGCTCAACGACGCCCGGTTTTCCCGGGTTATCACCAACGAGAACAATCGCGCCATCAATATGGCAGACCGCATTCAGAAGGTCATGGAGGTCGATGGCGTGTCCTGGGTGGCGGTGCGCGAGAACAGCGCGCAGTTCTCGGACTCGTCCGGCATTCCGCCGCACACCATCGCGTTCGCGGTGATCGGTGGCAACGATGCGGATGTGGCGCGGGCGATCTACAACAACACCATCTCGGGCATCGGGCTCTACGGCATGACGACGGTGCCGGTGACAATCGGCGGTTATTGCCGTCAGATCAACTTCATCCGCCCCCATGACATTCCGGTCTATGCCGACCTGACCATTCGTCTCGTGCAGGACGTCTGCTCGTGCGGCCTCACGTCGCCACAGGAGGTCGTCGATTATCTCGATGCTGCGGCAAACGGGGGTTGCGGCCTGATCAACGGCGATCTCATCGACCAGGCGCGCATTGAAGCGCTGCTCGGACCAATCGGCGGTCTCTCCGTCACCAGCGCGCTCGTGGGTATCGATCCGAACGACCTCACGGCCGACGGCCTGCAGTTCGATGTTCTGTCCCGCCCGGTTCTCGTGGCCAAAAACATCAGCGTGCGGTTCTCCTGATGGCGATCGACAAAGCGGCGATGGAAGAGGAGCGGATCAACCGCGTCCTCACCCAATATCGTGAAAGCCCGAACCTGCTCGGCCTCATCCGGGCCGTGCTGTCAGAACTGGCGGATGTCGCCGAGCGCGGCGATGCGATCCAGTCGGCTTTCAACATCGATACGTCGATGGGTGATCAGCTCACCATGATCGGCAAGTGGCTGGGTTGGCCGCGTACGCATTGCCAGGGGAGCCGGGCCAAGGTCTTCGGCTTTGCCTGCGAGGACGATGATTGCAGCGTGGGCTATCCCGTCCTCGGGTTTTGCGAGGGCGCCCGGTTCGCCTGCGATGGCGCGCAGTTCGAGGAGTACACATTCGAGGACGACGAGCTTTACCGGCGGTATCTCAAGGCCCGCGCGGTCGCAATCAACTCGGCACAGACCAACGACTACACCCGCGAAAGCCTTGTGGCAGCGGCAACCGCCATGTTCGGCGAGGAGTGCGTGATCGTGAAGGAGGGAAGGGCGGAAATCATCCTCTGCCTCACTCGCTTCTTCACCCCGGACGAACTCCAGATCCTTCATCTTGCCGAACACGTTCTTCCCATCGCGCCCGGCGTAAAGCTGACCTGGGCACACTGTGACGGTGCCATTTTCGGCTTTGGTGCCGGGTGGGGCGAGATGTGCACCTCGTCCTTCTACAAGATCATCACCGATCCGCTCGAGCGTAAGCCGAAGTCGGGCATTTTCGGTTTCGGCCCGGATTGGTCCGGCTTCTGTACGGGGCGGTTCTATTCCGGTGACCCCGCAGACCTCGAATTCCTCTGATCCCCCTCAAATAGCAGGTGATAATATGACTCTGCCTTTCCCGCAGGAGTGGGCGAACGCGTCGCCCGATCGACGCGCGCCCTCCGCAGCAGAAGTTGCCAATGGTTGGGCTTGCGGCGGCGCTGACCCGAAGCTCTTTGACTGGCTGTTCAATGCGGAACAGGACGCCATCAACAAGATCGCCCGGCAGATCGAGTATGCGGCAACGCAGCTTGGCATGTCGTATGCGCCGACGGACGAGACGATCCTCGACAAGGTCCTGAAGACCTATAAGGATATCATCTCCGAGGACCGCGTGATCAACGTGCCCGGTGATTTTGATGATCCTGCAGACGCGATGGATTATCTATCTCGCTTCCGCATCTCGAATGACGCCACGGTCATCGTGAACGTTGCCGAAGGCGTCTACAATATCGGCACGAAGGTGATTTCTGGCCATCCCGATGGCCTGCGCATCAAGATTATCGGCCCGGCTCTGCCTTCTGGCATGGTGACGGAACCGAACTTTTCGGTCACCGGGTCCGGCGTCGGCAACATTTCCACCGACCGCCTTGTCAATGCGGCGATGCTTCGTACGCGGTTCAAGGCCATCATCGAATCCACCAATGGGGCCGTCGATACCGGGACAGGTGATCTCACGCTTGAGAACCTGTGCTGTATCGGCCTCGGGTCCAACGATGGCATCAAGACCTCGGGCGGCCATATCCGCGGCACCAACGTCGCGGTCCACAACTACCTCAACGGTTATCTGGTAGATCGCGGCGGTATCATCTACGCGCCAGGCTGCACCGCGTCGGGCTGCACGGCTTCCGGCTGGAATGTGACGAACAACGGTACGATCGTCGCCAGCGGCGGCGTGGCATCCGGCAATGCCGACGCGGGCTTCACCGCATCCATCGGAGGCACGGTCATCGCCGACGTTTCGACGGCCAAGGGTAATGGTGGCGCCGGTTCCGCAGGCTATTTCGTGTCGCTCTCGGGGATCATCCAGGCGCGCGCGTCGGTCTCGAAGAATAACGAGGGCTCCGGCTATCTCATCACCAATGACGGCTTCATCCAGGCCCGCGAAAGCCAGTCCCAGAACAACAAGGTCTATGGCTATTCCGTCTTCAACGGCGGGCGCCTCAATGCGGCGGAAAGCAATTCCGGCAGCAACACCAGCGGCGATTATCGCTGCTCGAATTTCGGGGCGATGACGATCACTGGCTATGCCGGCTCCGCTTCGGCGTCTCCGACCGCGAACTCGGTCGGAAACGGCAACTGTTACATCAAAAACTAAGGGTAAGCCCATGAAAATCGTGATGAATGAAGCGGGCGAGGTGATCGGCCGGCACATCGACGCGGCCACCATCGACGCGGGCATGTACCGCGAGTGGGGCTCTGTCCTTGTCGGCATCGTACCGGACAGCAAATTGAAGCAGGACAATATCGGCCGCGATGTCCTGACCGGCTCTGCGATCGACGCCGCCCGGGACCTTGCTCGGCAGATGACGCGGGAGGAGGTGGCCGGCATGCTCGCCGATCTTCGTGAGGACTATCCACAGGAAGAGCGTGACACGTGGCCGTCGAAGGTCATCGAGGCCAATGCCATCCTGGCGGGCGGCTCGGTCGGTGACACGATCTACATTGCCGCCGTTACCGAGGCGACCGGCAGTAGGCCGGAAGCCATCGCGAAATCCGTGATCAAGAAGGCCAAGGTCTACGCCGCCAAGGTGGCCGAGGCGGAAGCCTTTCGCTCCGCACGCTACGTCGCCATCGACGGGGCGAAGAATATCGAGGCGGTCATCGCTGCCGTCGGTGGCTGATCATGGCCTCTTGCACCAATTTCCTCTCCCTGCCGTTCCAATCGAGGCAGGGGCGGGCGCTGGATCGCACCACGGCGCCGCTGCCGGACGGCGCGGTGGCCATGTTCAGCTTCGGCGCGCGCCTCTACATCATCAAGGGCCGGTCCTTCAATAACGCGGACCTCGCCGTCACAGTGCGCTGGGGCGACGAAACGGTCTATCTGGCCTTTGCCGACGGCATCGACACGCGCGGCGGCGATATCCGCCTCGATCTGCCCCCGGGCGTCTTTGACCTCGTCAAGGTCGATCCCTTCGGCGGCGTGGTCCAGAAGAACGTCGTCGTCAAGGACGGCGCGCAGCTGATCCCGCGCTCGGGACAGCCGTTCGTTCAGATCGTCTACGCCTTTCCCGCCGGCCAACTCACAACCGAGGAACTGGAGGACTTTATCGTGCCTCTCAACGTACAGGCCGACTGGTCGGTTACCGATCCGCTCTCGGCCGCCTACATCCAGAACAAGCCGAACTTCATCACGAATGACGACCTCAATCTCATTTTGGCAACCACAATCGGCCCGATCATCGACGAAGCGGTTGAGGAGCAACTGACGCCGGTCGTTGCGAGTGTCGCCGGCGCGGTCGAAGCCGCCGAAGATGCCGCTGCCGCGGCCAATGCAGCCGCCGGCACGGTCACCGACCAGGTGCGCGGCGCACTCTATTTCACACGCTGGATTGCGGGGTAAGCCATGGCCATTTCCAAACCGAGGACGTTCGGACTCGAACTCACCACCGCCGCGCAGCGCATCATGCACGACGCCGTGCCAGCGAGTAAGGTCCGGCATGTCACGATGATCCAATGCACGAGCATCGACGCGGCAAATGAGGCCAACGTCACGGTGCGGTGGCTCCGCTCGGCCGCCGTCAATCCGCTGCTCTCGCAGGCTCCCGTGCCCGTCAAGGACGCTATCCCGGCGATCGTGGGGGCTTTCAGCCTTGAGGCTGGTGATGACCTTGTGGCGCTGGCCTCGGCCGCCGGCGATATCCATGTGACTGTCGTCTACTATGATGAGGATATGTGATGCCTCGTATTCGACACACGGGCGGACATAGCTCGATCTTAACGGCGAAGGCAGCCGGCGGCGCCACCTATGAGGGCGCCGCGTTCCAGCCGCTGACCCTTGTGCCGCGCTTCAATGTTGGTGGTACGGTGGCGAGCCCGCGTGGCCTTTACTTCAAGCCTGACGGAACCAGGTTTTATGTCCTTCGCTCTAGCGACGACACCATTCATGAATTCAGGCTTGCGAAGAAGTGGCGCGTAGACAGTGCGGTATATGTCGGGAGCGCGGTCCTACCGTCGATGGGTACGGTTCGCGGACTTACCTTCAAGCCAGACGGAACTGCGCTCTACGTCACGGACGACACGGCAACCGCCTGGATACGCCAATATTCGCTTTCCACGCCTTGGGATATTTCCACAGTTGCTCATGTTGGCGCGATAGCCGTGAGCGCTCAAGGCACGACGCCAAGCGGGCTTGCTTTCAAGCCTGATGGCTCCAAGTTGATTTGTGTCAACAACAACAATCTTCGCGAGTACACGCTCTCGACGCCTTGGCTGATTTCGTCAGCATCGCATACCGCCAGCAATAGCGCGTTGTCACCAGAATACAGTGTCGCCATAAGTCCTGATGGGACGAAGGCTTTCCATACCCGCGTAGCGGCCAATTCCATTGCCGATTTTTCGTTTGTGACCCCTTGGGTGATGTCGGCGGGGCTGCCCGCCAATCCAACCGTTCTTCTGATCAGTGGTGTCCGCGAATTCCATTACCGGGAGGATGGGAAGGCGCTCTTCGCGATGGACGTCAACGGCTACCTCAACCAGTTCGGAGGCGTCTGATGCTCTACACCCGCAACGGTTCATGGCCGGCCCCTCTGCCTGCCTCCATCACACTGTCCAACGGCTTCATCCGTACCGATACGGCTTCGTTCACGGCCGGCGAGATCGCGGATGCCGGCTATGTGGTCGCGCCCGACGCGCCAGCATATGATCCCGCGACCGAGCATCTTGGATGGGACGGAGCGGCTTGGACGGTGACGGCCTTGCCGCCTCCGACCGAAGAGCAGGTCGATGCCGAACGAGACCGCCGTATCTCCGCCGGCTTCGTTTTCGCCGGGGTGATCTACCAGTCCCGGCCGGAAGACCGCGAGAACATCATGGGTGCCGGAACGGCGGCGCTCGGCGCTATGGTGCAAGGCGCGTTGCCGGGTGATCTCCGCTGGCACGGTGGTGACAGCGATTTCGCATGGATCGCTGCCGACAACAGCCTCAACCCGATGGATGCTCAAACCGTCTACGCCTTCGGCCTCGCAGCCATGGCGCATAAAACGGCGCACATCTTTGCGGCACGCGCGATCAAGGACGCGGACCCGGTTTCGGCGGACTTCGCCGACAACGTATACTGGCCGTAGAGTTGCGAGACCCGGGAACGCCCCCGGGAGCTCAACCGGGTCTCATGCTGGCGGGAAGTGCAGCCAGCCTGTTACTATATCTGCCCAATGCTGGCTTCTGAACAGCACCAAATTTGGTCGTCCCGATGATGTCCCGCGGTTGAGATCCGTCGCAGAAGCGATAGGCGCCGAGACCTGGCATGCTCCAGACTACCAGGCCCCGGCTTGCTCTCGACGGGGGGTATCCGCATAAGCGGGCCGAGAGCGTCCAAAATACGCGCTACCGCTCAACTTTGTTCCACCGAACCTGCAGGCAGCCCATCAAGAACATCCGCATTCTCGCGACGATGCTATCCTTCGAGCGAATTGGCCGTCTGCAATCCTGACAACGAAGCCTCTTCATCGTCATGGTGGTGATGGCGAACGAGACGCCGAGGCGCAAACGACATCTATTATCTGACGAAACCGAGCGCGATGCCGATCGTTGCAGTTTCATGGCTCGGGATTTCGGGCAGAACTTCGAAGTGCTCCGGCTTCATGTTTGCGATATGGAGCTGCCAGGACTTGGCACCTTTGACTTCCGACTTATCTCGGAGGCCATCCTTCTTCTCGATCTCGTTCATCTTCTTGACCTTTTTCAAGGTCGCGATGGAATCTGGGTTCTCATTTCCGACAAGCCAGGGAGCATTGGAGAATTTTGGCATCGGATTAAACGTGCCCCAAAACGCCTTTGCGTCCACGCGGAGTCTGATCTGCTGAAAATTCGTCAGCTCGTTCCAATCTATGCAGACGGATGAAAGATGGCGGACAACTTGCGCCAGCGTTTGATTATCCGCTTTTGCTTTCTCATAGGCGGCTCTTATGCCCGATTTGTCATCCAAAAAGGGGTCGACAGGGCTCCACCATGGTGTTGTCCCCCATTTACTCGTTATCTCGTACTGACTTAACTTGAACAGCTTTGTGCCAGCGGGCACGAGAACTACACGCCAGGACCCCGGCGCGAAACCTGCTTGGTGGCTCTTGGGGAGGCTGTAGAAACTAGCATTCGTATAATGCATGTTGAGCATGTCGCACTCGTTTCGATATCGCCTGCGCTGGATGCGCATTGCCCTGATCGATCTAGGAAGCAACGTTTACAAGCAAAATACAATATTCCTCCTTCAGCACACTCCATGCTGAGCATCCAGTCGCAGGGGGTATAGACAGGCTGATCGTTGAGTTTCCGACCTTTGATGCCCGTCACAGCTGATGCCGCCCTTCCTGGGGCGTAGATTGAAACCCAAAGGACAATATCATGAACCGCAGCGCATTCTATGCGTCGGCGCGCGCTCGCGCGTCCGGCATCTTCGGCACGTCGCTTACTCAGGGTCAGGTTTACGGCTGCGAGGCTGTCTTGAACGAGGCGGAGCGGCGAGGGACACCCCTGAGGCACGCCGCCTACATCCTGGCCACCGACTACCACGAGACCGGCGGCCAGATGCAGCCGGTCAAGGAAACGGTCTATGCCAGCAGCAAGGACCGCGATCCATCTGATGATACGGTCATCAGGCGCCTTGATGAGGCATGGAAGGCCGGGAAGCTCGGCAGCGTCAGAACGCCATACTGGCGGAAGGATGCCGATGACAAATCGTGGTTCGGCCGCGGCCTGGTCCAGATCACGCACAAGGCCAATTACGCCAAGCTCGGCTTGCTGATCGGCGTCGATCTCGTGAAGGACCCGTCGAAGGCGCTGGAGCTTCCGATCGCTGTCCAGATCCTTTTCATCGGCATGGAGCTTGGCAGCTTCACGGGCAAATCCCTGTCCGACTACATCACCGATGGCCGGGCTGACTATGTCGGTGCGCGCCGGATCGTCAACGGCACGGACAAGGCCGAGAAGATTGCCGGATATGCCGTGGCCTTTGAGCGAGCGCTTGTCGCTGCAGGATACAAATCTGCCACCAAAACGGCTTTGCCCGGCGCTGAACGCACTCCAGCGCGGCATATCCCGGCCGCAGACGCGCCCGCCGCCGGAACGGAGCCGCCCGCCAAGATCGAGCAAGGCCCGGTCCCCTCTGGCAACTGGCTTTCGGCTCTCATCGCCGCCCTCGCCAAGCTCCTGAAAGGAAATTAGCCATGGCCGCCGTCATTGCTCGTATCGCGCTGCGCTATCTCGCTGCAGCTCTCGTCACGGCCGGATACCTCGATGCTGACCTCGGCAACCAGATCGGCGCTGACCCGGATTTGATCATGCTCGTCGGCCTGGCGCTCGGGGCAGGGGTCGAAATGGCCTATGCCGCAGCAAAGCGGCTCGGGTGGGCCACATGAGCCTGATCGCCAAGCTTTTCGGCTGGCTCACCGGCGGCACGCTCGATCGTATCCTCGATACAGTCGACCACAAACTCGACAACGAGACCGAGCGGGAGCGCGTCAAGGCGGGCGCCGTCGAGACCTACATTACCGCCCAGGCTGCAGTCCTCGGCGGCCGGGGCTGGTGGTTCCCTCTCTTCTTCATCGCGCCACTCGGCCTCTGGTTCGGCTCCGTCTGCGTCTATTCGGTCCTCTGGTGCGCGAAGTGCGCCTATCCGCAGGACTGGACAATTGCCGCATTGCCGGCCCCGCTGAACGACTGGGCCGGGGCAATCATCGGCTCACTCTTCCTTGCGAAGACCGGCGAGCAAATTCTTGCGAAGTGGAAATCGAAATGACGCCGCCCGAACTCTTTGACGCGCTCGGTATCAAGATGAGCGTGGTGCTCGCTGGCCTTTCTGGCGGCATTCTCCGTGCTCTGTCCCGCCGGTCGTATAAGGTCCGCGAGCTTGTGGCGTCTCCGATCTGCGGCGCGCTCGCGGCCGGATATCTCACCTCTCCGGTGGTGCACTATCTCGGCGTCGTCAATTGGCCGCTTCCGCCCGATGAAATCGCTGCGCAGCATGCCGCGGCATTCTTGATCGGGGTTTCGGCGATGTGGATTTCAGACGCGCTCTTCGAGATGGTGGTTCGCCGCATCAAGGGGGAGAATGGGTAGCCGATAAAAACGTTCGTTTCCGGTCGCTAAATTTGTCCCGTTTGCGTTAGCTCTTGTTAAAGCAGGCGGCTGTAGCCTCACGCAAGGTTTTGCGGTGGAGTCTACCATGGGTGTTGTCAATACGAAGCTCGTTCTCTTGAACGGCTTGAAAAAGGGCTTCGACAAATTTTCGAAGGTGAAGTCGGTCGAGGCCGACGCTGATCATCTGACTGTTTTTTCAAGCAAGAAAACCTACATCGAGTTCGGCGGTACGGGCTTGGAATACACGACCGATGAGAAGGGCGTGATAACTGGAGTGACCGCGGGTGAAATCACCTCTGTCAGGGTTGTTCTTCAGGGCAGGCAGGTGATTGAGCTCAGCGATTTGTCAGTATCTGCGACCGATGTTTACGGCGCAATTTTGTCCGGGAATGCTAAATCGGCGCTGGACCTGCTTCTTGCCGAAGGCGGTGCGACGACAGGTACCAAGTTCGCAGAGAAGATTTTCGGCGGAGACGGCGCTGACAAAATCTTTGGCCTGGGCGGCAATGATGTTGTTGACGGTGGCGGTGGGGACGACGTTATTGATGGTGGGAAGGGACGGGACAAACTAACTGGTGGTGATGGAGCCGACGTCTTCTTATTCCGCAAGAGCTCGGGTAGTGATGTCGTCGTTGATTTCGGGAACGGTGAAGATGTCTTGGATCTCACTCGGCTAAAGGGCCTTAAAGGGTTCGAGGACCTTATGAGCAAGCACGTCAAGCAGGTGGACGAAGATGTGCATATCACCCCGGGCAACGGCGTAAAGATTGTGCTTAAGGACTTCGACAAAGCGTCTCTTCTTGATTCCGACTTCCTGTTCTAATTCGAAGCTCGGGCGGGATCCGTGAAAATTCGGCTGCCGAAGCCTTCGCCCCTCTGTCCCTTCGGGGATGGAGGGGCTTTTCTCGTTTCAGGGCCTGACAAACACGTCAGCCTCCGCGGCAGCTTTCATAAATGCTTCTCGGGCAATCTCGGCATCTGCTTTCCCTTGGAGAACCAGCAGGCAAGCGGCTTTCGCCCTCTTCAAAGCCTTGCCCCGATCCAATGGCCAATGCTCGAGCAACACCCGCGCCGCCTCCGCCGTCGACGATATCGTCAGATAAGCTCCAAGCCTCTCGGTTTCGAAGGTGACTGGGAGGCTCCATTCGCCCCTGTCCATGTTTTCCTCCACGCAAAACAAAGGCCCCGCCGGAGCGGGGCAGGTGGAAAAGATAGAGTGAACGTGCTGGGGAACGCAAAGCCGGAGATGTTGTTCCCCTAAAGGGAATTTATAATCGGCGCCGGGCGCCCCGTAAACCTGGAGCTGTTGATGTCTCGGCTGACCCGATGCATCTGCATCTGGCCGTCGAGGTGATGGGCCAGGATGCCCTTGAGGTTTTCCTTCGGAGTGGCCGGGTTGAGCCACCCCTCGAAAACCTCCGGGTCAAGGATGACTGGCATCCTGTCGTGGATCTGACTGATGGGCGCTATCGACGGCGCGGTGATGATGGTGCAGCTCGTGACGTCGAGCTTGCTGTTGTGAGCCCACAGGCCGGCGAAGGCGATCGGCCTCTCGCCCGGCATCTGAATAAGCCACGGATCCTTGCCGCCGTCCTCGGCCTTGGTCCACTCATAGAAGCCATCTGCAGGAATGAGGCACCGGCGCATCTTGAATGCGTCCCGAAATGCCGGCGAGGTATCAACGGTCTCGATCCTCGCGTTGAACATCGCGGCTTTGGGCATCTCCTTGGCCCAATGAGGCACGAGCCACCACCGGCCGTCATCGACAACCTGGTTGCCCTCATCGTCCATCCGGATAAACGGTACGGTTTGTGTGGGGGCGATATTGAACCGCGCCTCGGTGTTTCGGATCAGAAATTTGTCTGTGAGGCGGTAGAGAGCAACGAGCTCGCGCCACGACATCATTTGCGTAAAGCGTCCGCACATCAGCGCATCCTCAACTTGCGAAAAAATACCGGATGAGAGGGGAGAACAGGCCTGCGATGGCGCAGAGGAGGAGAATGCCCAGCCAGAGGTAGCCGAAGAAAAGCCGCATCAGCGTTGCGCCCGTAGGAAGATGCCGCTTGAATCGGCCGCGGATATCCGCCGGTCGGTTTCAGCGTTGGCCAGCAATCCAAGGACATGATGATCAGCAAGCGATGAGATTGCGCTGCAGGCCTCCATCTCGTCCCAGCCGGCATCCATCGCCCTCGCGATCAGGGCTTGCAACTCAGCCTCAATCGCTTGCTCACAGCCGACGAGGCGGTCCGGGTAGTCACCGCTGCGCTTTGGACCAGAGATTGCCATAGGCTATCCTCCCAGTAGAGAGGATAGGGCGGTCGCGTTATGCGGGCAAGGCCTGGAACTTCGCGCGTATCTCGTCCGGCCAATACGGATAGTGAGCTGCGCACCACCACCGTGGAGCGGTGTTCGTGCCGGCTGAATAGCCGAGCCCGCCCCAAGCATTGCAGCCGGCGTGCTCGCAATAGTGTTCATCGGGCGTATGGAGTCGGGTGTCGGTACGGTCATCGGCCATGCCGTCGGTGTAGGCGAGTCTCGACATGCCGTCATCTCCTCGCCCGTTTTTTCGCATCCTTGGCCGCCGCCCGGCCCTTGTACCAGAAGTGCCAGTAGTGCCCGGAACCCTTATCGCGGGGGTCGAACCACTCACCACCGAATCGCTCAACGAAAGCCTCGGCGTCCTCGCGCTTGGCGAAGCAGTAGACGCGATGCCATTCACCCTCCCAAACCACGGTATGGCCTCTCGGGCACAGCGAGAGATTGGCGCAAAATGCCGCTATAACGTCGGCTTGTTTCATGGTGCCCAGCGAGGAAAGCCGCGCAATTTGGTGTGGCCAACCCTCATTGATGCCCGCGGTCGTCAGCTCTCCCTTGCGATAGCTCATCGTTCTCTCCTCAAGCGTTTCGGTGGATTTTGGCCAGAACGAAGTCGTTCGCTTCTCGATTTCCGCATCGAGTGCAGCGAAGTTTCGGCTCGAGCGTGATGATCATGCGCTTCCGGCCAAAGCGGCGCGCCAGATCCCATCGATCAAGGTATCCGGCGTGCTTACACCGCGAGCAGCGAGCGCCGAGCTCGTACCATTCCGGAATATCCTGAAGGGCGACAGAGTGCTGGCGGCTGTTCACGTAGACGTTCACGCCGATTAGCGTGGCGGGGTCCATAGGGTTACCGGCGGAGATATCAATGCCGCGGCGGTGGCGCATGGCTTAGCCGCCGTTACTCCCGCTCGGCGTGGGGGCGCCAACCGCGTGTGAACCCAGCGCCCATCGCTCGATCAGCAAGCTCCAGCTGCCAGCGCAGGTAGGCACAGTCAGCCAGCAGAGTAGCTATTGCAGCGCGAGCATCACCATCGTGCCAGGATAGAGCTTCATCGATTTCGTTGGAGGTTTCAGGTTGTTTTTCGAGCGGGCGCACGTCGTCGTTCTCCTGTGTCTTGTGCCACAGCAGGCATCAGATTTGGTTGTCAGATAGCGGCCGCATCGCCGGCTTGTTCTCAATATGTTCCTGCTAGGATTTGAGTCAAGCGGGCTGTGAAGATAATCCTAGAATCTTCGGGGCGTGTGGTTTGTCTGGTCGTGGCTCAGCAATATCTTTTGTCCCATCCAACCGAGCGCCTGGATGAAGAACTTTGGTGCTGAAGCGTGAAAGCGATCGAGAGTGGAGAGGCCGGGAAAATTTCGAGAACCTGCTGCCACACCTGATTCTGGTGTGGCGGAACGGTTCAAGCCCATATTGCCACACCGAGAAAATACATTCGTATTTTCAATCCATTACGGTGATGGTTTGAAGGGGGTGGAGGCCTCGCCGAGAATCGAACTCGGGTGCAAGGATTTGCAGTCCTCTGCGTCACCACTCCGCCACGAGGCCATCCGTTTTGCTATAAAGCGTGTGGTGCCGGGCGTTTAGAACGAATTGAGAAAGGGCGCAAGGGGCTTATTCCGAACATGCCGTTTTTTTCATCCTGACGGATGTGTACGAAGCATTTGACGGCGTTTTTGTCGCAGCTTTGCCGGAGGCCGAACAGACGGTGGCCGATGACCGCAGGTCCGGGCGGCGCGCCCGAGGGCGCGCCCCATATTCTATTGCTGCTGCGCCGGGGCGCCGCCTTCAAGGCCGACAAGGGCGATCTTGCCGTATCCCGCCGCGCGCAGGAGGTTCATCACATCCATCACATTGCCATAGTCGACGGCCTTGTCGGCGCGCAGCAGGATGCGGGCATCCTTGTTGCCTTCCGTCACGGCGTCGAGTTCCGGGCCGAAACTGTCGCGGGCGATCTCGCCATTGCCGATCGAGACCGTCAGGTCCTTCTTCAGCGTCATGAAGACCGGCTTGTCCTCGCGCGGCGTCGGCTGTGCGACGGAGGAGGGCAGGTCGACATTGATATCGACGGTGGCGAGCGGCGCGGCCACCATGAAGATGATGAGCAGAACCAGCATGACGTCGATGAATGGCGTCACGTTGATTTCGCTGTTCTCCTCGAGGTCGTCGCCGCCGCCTTCCTTGATCTTGCTCGCCATGGCCTCACCCGATCTTCACGACGGAGCCGGGGCCCCGTTCACTGCGCTGCGCGCCGTGGCGCAGCGAGCGGCGCACGTCGAGGTCGCGGCTGGCCAGCCGCTCGATGGCGGCCGAGGCATCGGCGAGGTTCTGGCGGTAGCCGGTGATCGCACGGGCGAGGAAATTGTAGATCACCACGGCGGGAATGGCGGCGACGAGGCCGATGGCGGTCGCCAGCAGCGCTTCGGCGATGCCGGGCGCGACGATGGCAAGGTTCGTGGTCTGGGCCTTCGAGATACCGATGAAGGAGTTCATGATGCCCCAGACGGTGCCGAACAGGCCGACGAAGGGGGCCGTCGAGCCGATGGTGGCCAGGAGGCCCGTTCCCTTGGCGATGCGGCGGCCGGCATGGACTTCCATGCGGGTGAGGCGCGAGGAGATGCGCTCCTTCACGCCGCCATCGGAAACGTGGTCGAGCACGGCCTCCGAGGCTTCCATTTCCTCGCGAGCGGCGCGCGTCATGCGGGCGACGGTGCCGCGGTTGCGGCCGAGCGCCTGCTCGCCGTCCTCAAGGCCACGGGCGACCGTGAGCTGCCGCACGGCGCGGCTGGCCGAGCGCTGGGCCGCGGCCAGCTCGACGAGCTTGGCAAGAAGCACGGCCCAGGTGACGATGGAGGCGAAGGCAAGGCCGATCATCACGCCCTTGACGACGATATCGGCCGCCATGAACATGCCCCAGGGGGAAAGGTCGTGCGGCAGGCCGGCCTGCCGTTCGCCGCCGTCATCGACGATGTCGAGATCGGTCGCCTCTTCGCCGGCGGCTTCCTGGTCTGCATCGGCCGTCACGGCCGGCGTGTTCACGGTGTCGCCTGTCACGGGCCGCGATGTCGTGTCTGTGGTCGTCGTCGCGGCGGTGCCGCCCGTCGCCGCGCCGCCGGATTGTCCGGCTTCCGGCTGGCTGTCCGTCTGCGCAGAAGTACCCTGCGTCTGGCTCTGGGTTTCCTGGGTCTGGGCCAGGGCGGCCGGCGGGGTGGCGAGCGCCATCAGGATGATCGCGAATAGCAGTCGAGACCGTTTCAGCACGGCGTATTCCTCTTGCATGTCTCAATTTATACGGTGCCCGTCCGATAAACGGGCGCGGTGCGGACGCCAGGCGCCGCAAAAACCTGACTGCTCAATACGACATTATGGAGGGGGCAGGCAATAATATGTTGAGTAATTTATTCATGATAAACTGCGGAAAATCCTCGGTGTGGGCGGGACGAAACCGCAACGGCGCGGTTTTTGCGCGCAGACGATCGCCGCCTATGGACACCCGGCCCGAAACCGCTCTAAGAGAATTGCGACGCATCCGGCATCGCAACCGGGCCTTCGTGCCGCGGTCTGCCGCTTACTCACAGGGCTAGAGATGATTGACTACAAAGCAGCGCGCACGAAGATGGTGGACAACCAGATCCGTACGACGGACGTCACGGCGCATGAGGTGCTCGACGCCTTCCTGACCGTCGCGCGCGAAGAATTCGTGCCCGCGGCCGTCAAGCCGCTCGCCTATATCGACGACGATATCCAGATTGCCCCCGGCCGCTACCTGATGGAGCCGTCGCCGCTCGCCAAGCTGATCCAGCTGGCCGAGATCGCCAGCAGCGATGTCGTGCTGGAGGTCGGTTGCGGCACGGGCTACGCCTCGGCCGTGCTCTCGCTTCTCGGCAGCTCCGTCGTGGCGCTGGAAAGCGACGCGGCGCTGGCTGCGAGTGCGACGGAAACGCTCGCCCGCCTCGGTTATGACAATGTCGCCGTCGTCACCGGCGATCTTGAGACCGGTTACGCGCCGGAAGCACCCTACGAGGTGATCTTCGTGCATGGCGCGGTCGAGTTCGTTCCGGAGGCGCTTTTCGCCCAGTTGCGCGATGGCGGACGCCTCGTCGTCGTCGAGGGTTACGGCAATGCCTCGCAGGCGCGTCTCTATATCAAGGAAGGCGGCCACGTCTCCGAACGCAACGTCTTCAATACCGCCGTCAAGCCGCTTCCGGGCTTCCGCAAGGCGAAGGAATTCGTCTTCTGAGCCAGCGCGGATATGCGCCGTTTCGACAGGCCCGTTTGTTGCACTTTCGCAACGGGCCTGTCCTATTGTCGTTACCAAATCCTTCCTGAAGGACCTGACGACTGTTCCCGAATGAGCGAAGAGGCATTATCGCGGGCGAGGCGGAGCTGTCCGCGACCGGCCACCGATGCCGGATGAAATGCACCAGGCCTTCGTGTCGGTGAGAAGTGTGTAAAGGCGGCTCCCGCGACGGGCTGGCCAGGATCGGAGTTTCGTACTGTGTCCCTTCTTCGTCGAACTGCCCTTGCGCTCGCGCTCGCCACTGCCGTCAACGCCCTGCCGCAGGCAGCGCTTGCCGAAACACTGGCCGGCGCCATGGCCAAGGCCTACGAGAACAACCCCGACCTCAACGCCGCCCGCGCCGCCCTGCGCGCCATTGACGAGAACGTCACGATTGCCAAGGCCGGCATGCGGCCGCAAGTAAGGGGGGTGGCTGAAGTCGAAGGGACCCGCACGAACCTCGATGTCCGGCCGCCTCGCGGTCTCCTCGGGCAGGCCGGCCGCCAGACGGACTACGTCGCTTCCAGTTACGGTATCACGATCAGCCAGCAGGTTTTCGACGGCTTTCAGACGCTCAACCGTGTCCGGGCAGCGGAGGCGAACGTCCTGGCGAACCGCGAGTCGCTGCGCGCCCAGGAAATCTCCATCCTTCTCGCCGCGGTCGAAGCCTATTCGAACATTGCCCGCGACCAGCAGATCGTGTCGATCCGCAAGCAGAACATCGCCTTTCTCAAGGAGCAGGTCGCTGCCGCGAATGCGCGCCTGAACGTGGGCGAGGGCACGCGCACGGACGTCAGCCTGTCCGAGGCCGAGCTTGCCTCCGCCAAGGCGGAGCTTACCGCCGCCGTCTCCTCGCTCAAGCAGAGCGAAGCGGCCTATGTCCAGATCGTCGGCGAGACGCCAAAAGGCATCAAGCAGCCCTCGGCAGCCAAGAAGGCCATGCCGAATTCGCTGGACAATGCTGTGGCGACGGGCATGCGTGAGAACCCGAACATCATCGCGGCGATGCGCGGCGTCGATGCCGCCGGCTTCAATGTGAAGGAGGCCGAAGGCGCCATGTTGCCCGGCGTCTCCCTGCAGGGCAGCGTCTACAAGTCGGTCAATACGGTGGACGGCCCGGGTGACAGTCTTCAAGGCACTGTATCGGCCCGCCTTACCGTTCCGATCTATCAGGGCGGCGCTGAATACGGCCAGATCCGCCAGGCGAAGGAGCGGCTTGGGGAAAGCCAGCTGCAGGTCGATTCTGCGCGCATGGAGGTCCAGCGCACGATCGCCTCGGCGCATGCGCAATATGAGGCTGCAAATGCCTCAATAACCGCCATCCGGGTGCAGATCGACGCGGCCAACCAGGCATTGAACGGTGTCGTCGAGGAGCGCAATGTCGGCCAGCGCACGACGCTGGACGTGCTGAATGCCCAGCAGAACGTGCTTGAAGCTCAGGAAGACCTTGCCGCCGTGCAGCGCAATGCCGTCGTCGCGAGCTATTCGCTGCTGGCTGCCACGGGCAGCCTGACGGTGCGGAGCCAGGGGCTGGAGGTCGCCGAATACCGCGCCGAGGTGCACTACGAAGCCGTCAAGGACAAGTGGTTCGGCCTGAGAACGGTCGACGGCAAGTAAGTCCTTCCCTTTACGACGAAACGGGCTCTCCTGCGACCGCGCGGGATGCGGTCGCGCGTCTTGCCCTTGGCAGGGCAAACAAATCTGTGCATCACTTGGAACACATGATTCGCGGCGATTTAGTTCGCCATCGAACTCGCCTAGGGTTTTCGTGATGTCCGGCAGGTCCCGTAGCGGCTGGCCAGGGACGCCGCAGAGAACGGGGATAGAAATGGCTCAGCCAAATGTCGCGCGTGAACCGTCCATGGATGAAATCCTGGCGTCCATTCGCAAGATCATCGAGAACAACGAAGCCATGCCGGACCTTGCGGCCGATGCCGAGGACGATGGCGGCTTCGACATCACGACCGGGAACGAGGATCGTACCTTGCTCGATCATCCTGTTGTGGTCGAGCAGTTCCATGCCGAAGAACGGCATGCCGCCGCTGTTCAGCCGTTGCCGCGTGCCGAGCTGATGCAGGGTGGGCAGCCGGCCCTGTCGCTTGCCGATGTCGCCGCCCGGGTTCGTGCGGCCTCCGAGCGTCATGTCGCCAGCCGTGAGATGCCGGAGCCCGTTTCGGTCGAGCCGGTAGCGGCGCCGGTGCGGGAGGAAAACCCGATCGTGACCTCGCGCATGGCCGCCAATGCCGGACGTGTCGCGCCGGCCTTCGAAACCGTCGCAAAGACCGAACCTGTCGCCGATGTGGCGGCGGCGCCTGCGGTCGATTTGGCCGTCGAGGAGCGCGCTGCCGAGCCGGCTGCTGCCGGCCGGGACGTCGCCGCGATCGTTTCGCCCGATGTCGGCGCGCGCGTGGCCCAGTCCTTTGGCGCGCTGGCGCAGGCGCTCGACGCCGGCCCGCGCCGCTCCTTCGACGAGATCGCCGAGGAGATGCTGCGCCCAATGCTGCAGGAATGGCTGGACGACAACCTGCCGACGCTCGTCGAGCGGCTGGTGCGCGAGGAGATCGAACGGGTGGCGCGCGGCCCGCGCCGCTGACCGACGCCACCAAATCTCCAAAAGATTGGTTTAAGCCGCGCCGGAGCCTCCGGGGCGGCTTTTCTTCTGATATTGTTGACTTCGCCCCGGCCATCCGGTTTAGAAAACGCAACCGACAAACAGCAGGCCACGCACGAAAATGCTTGAAAAAAACTATGATTCCGCAGCGGTCGAGCCGCGCATTGCCAAGGCATGGGAAGATGCGGACGCATTCCGCGCCGGCGAGGGCGCAAAGCCCGGCGCCGAGACCTTCACCATCGTGATCCCGCCGCCGAACGTGACGGGCTCGCTGCATATGGGCCACGCGCTCAACAACACCCTGCAGGACATCATGGTCCGCTTCGAGCGCATGCGCGGCAAGGACGTGCTGTGGCAGCCGGGCATGGACCATGCCGGCATCGCGACGCAGATGGTCGTCGAGCGCAAGCTCGCCGCCGAAAAGCTGCCGGGCCGGCGCGAGATGGGCCGCGAGGCCTTCGTCGAGAAGGTCTGGGAGTGGAAGGCGGAATCGGGCGGCCTGATCTTCAATCAGCTGAAGCGCCTCGGCGCCTCCTGCGACTGGTCGCGTGAGCGCTTCACCATGGACGAGGGCCTGTCCGATGCCGTCCTCGAGGTCTTCGTCTCGCTCTACAAGGAAGGCCTGATCTATCGCGGCAAGCGGCTGGTCAACTGGGACCCGAAATTCGAAACGGCGATTTCCGACCTGGAGGTCGAGAACAAGGAAGTCGACGGCCATATGTGGCACTTCAAGTACCCGCTCGCCGGCGGGGAAACCTACACCTATGTCGAGAAGGACGCCGACGGCAACGTCGTCTTCCAGGAAGAGCGCGACTACATTTCCATCGCGACCACGCGCCCGGAAACGATGCTGGGTGATGGCGCTGTCGCCGTGCATCCCTCCGACGAGCGTTATGCGCCGATCGTCGGCAAACTCTGCGAGATTCCGGTCGGCCCGAAGGCGCATCGCCGCCTCATCCCGATCATCACCGACGAATATCCGGAGCCCGATTTCGGTTCCGGCGCGGTCAAGATCACCGGGGCTCATGATTTCAACGACTACCAGGTCGCCCGTCGCAACAACATTCCGCTCTACCGCCTGATGGACACACGCGCCGCCCTGCGCGCCGACGGCGAGCCCTATGCGTTCTACGCCGCGCAGGCGCTCGACATCGCAAAGACCGGCCACGTGCCGAACGAGGCCGAGGTCGACGACATCAACCTCGTTCCCGACGAGTATCGCGGCCTCGATCGTTATGAGGCCCGCAAGCGTATCGTCGATGCGATCAATGCGGAGGGTCTGGCGGTCACCGTCAAGGATGCCGAAGGCAACGACGTGCCCTTCGTCGAGAACAAGAAGGTCATGCAGCCGTTCGGCGACCGCTCCGGTGTCGTCATCGAGCCGATGCTGACCGACCAGTGGTTCGCCGACGCTGCGACGCTGGCCAAACCCGCCATCGCCTCGGTTCGCGAGGGCCGCACCAATTTCGTGCCGAAGAACTGGGAAAAGACCTATTTCGACTGGATGGAAAACATCGAGCCGTGGTGCATCTCGCGCCAGCTCTGGTGGGGCCACCAGATCCCGGCCTGGTACGGTCCGGATGGTCAGGTCTTCGTCGAGAAGACCGAGGAAGAGGCGCTGCACGCCGCCATCCAGCACTACATCGCCCATGAAGGCCCCTGGAAGGCCTGGGTCGAGGAGAAGCTGGAGAATTTTGCGCCGGGCGATATCCTGACGCGCGACGAGGACGTGCTCGACACCTGGTTCTCGTCCGCCCTCTGGCCGTTCTCGACGCTCGGCTGGCCGGAACAGACGCCGGAACTGGCAAAATACTACCAGACCGACGTGCTCGTCACCGGCTTCGACATCATCTTCTTCTGGGTTGCCCGCATGATGATGATGGGCCTGCACCTGATGAAGGACGAATACGGCAACCCGATCGAGCCGTTCCACACCGTCTATGTCCACGCCCTGGTGCGCGACAAGAACGGGCAGAAGATGTCGAAGTCGAAGGGCAACGTCATCGATCCGCTCGAACTGATCGACGAATACGGCGCGGATGCGCTGCGCTTCACGCTGGCCATCATGGCCGCGCAGGGCCGCGACGTGAAGCTCGATCCGGCCCGCATCGCCGGCTACCGCAACTTCGGCACCAAGCTGTGGAACGCCACGCGCTTTGCCGAGATGAACGGCGTCGCGTCCGATCCGAAATTCGTGCCGGAAGCGGCCTCGCTGACGATCAATCGCTGGATCCTGACGGAACTCGCCCGTACGGCGCGGGACGTCACGGAGGCGATAGAGACCTATCGTTTCAATGACGCGGCGAGCACGCTCTACCGCTTCGTATGGAACCAGTTCTGTGACTGGTATCTGGAGCTTCTGAAGCCGGTGTTCAGCGGCGAGGATGCGGCTGCCAAGGCGGAATCGCAGGCCTGCGCGGCCTATGTCCTGGAGGAGATCTACAAGCTCCTGCACCCGTTCATGCCTTTCATGACGGAAGAGCTCTGGGCGCATACGGCCGGCGAGGGCAAGACCCGCGACACGCTGGTCTGCCATGCCGAGTGGCCGTCGCCGGCCTATGGCGACGAGGCGGCGGCCGACGAGATCAACTGGCTGATCGACCTCGTTTCCGGCATCCGCTCGGTGCGCGCGGAAATGAACGTGCCGCCGAGTGCGACGGCCCCGCTCGTCATGGTCGATGCCAATGCGATGACGAAGAAGCGCCTCGAAACGCACGATTCGGCCATCCGCCGCCTTGCCCGCGTCGAGCAGATTCGCCTGGAGGACACGGCGCCCAAGGGGGCCGCGCAGATTGTCGTCGGCGAGGCGACCGCCTGCCTGCCGCTCGGCACGCTGATCGACCTGGCAGCCGAAAAGGCGCGCCTTGAAAAGGCGATCGAGAAGGCGAAGGCGGAAGCCACGCGCATTCAGGCCAAGCTGTCGAATGAGAAGTTCGTCGCCAATGCCAAGCCTGACGTGGTGGAAGCCGAGCGCGAACGCTTCGCCGAGCTGGAACAACAGCTCGCCAGCCTGGCGGTGGCACTCGCCCGCGTCAGCGAAGCTGGCTGATTCCCCTCAAATTTATCTGGGAACGATGAAAACCGCGCCGGAATCTCCGGCGCGGTTTTCTATTCGCCGGTTATTCCGCAAAATTCCGACTGTCTCCCAAATGTAACAGGTCATTATCGCTATAGAAAAGATAACTCTTTATTAGCGGAAACGTCCCTACTGTTTGAAAAATCATTTCAGGCCGCTCAACTGCTGAGGGGCTTCATGAAAAGCTTACGTAATTTTTTGAATACCCACTGGAAGTTAGGGGCAAAAACTGGGGTTTGCCAATCTCGTGGTCCTCTTCGATAGTCGGGGTGGAGAGGCGGGACGCAGAGGCAGCTGCGATTTGCGCCGGCGTTGCGCAGGGGAGGATTGCATGAACCGGAAGAACATCAGCCTTGGAGGGATGACGGCGCTTGCCCTGCTGGCGGCGACATCCGCACAGGCGGGCGGCCTGGAGCGTGGCGGGTACAATATCGACCTGCTGTTCGATCCCTCGGACTACATCTTCGAATCGGCGGTGACCTTCGTCAATCCGCAGCGCGACATGAACAACGTCCGCGACAACATTCCCCTCGACGGCGACCTGAACGGCCTGCCGAACAACGGCATTCGCGATACGGAAAGCTACTGGGTGCCGCGCATCGGCTTCAAGGCGGCGATCACCGATTCCATCGACTGCATGGCCGATTATTCCCAGCCCTGGGGCGCGCATATCAATCCCGGCCGCAACTGGGCGGGGGCCAACGACAATGTCGAGACCAAGATCGAGAGCCATAACTACGCGGCGACCTGCTCCTACTCCTTCGACATGGGGCCGGGCCAGTTCCGTGTGATCGGCGGCGGCTTCTACCAGGAGGTCTCCGGCTTCAAGGATCGTCTCGTCTTCGCCATGCCCGAGGGCTCGCCGTTGAACGGCATGGGCCGTCTCAAGCTGGAGGGTGAGGGCTGGGGCTGGCGCGCCGGCATCGCCTACGAGATCGAGGAATATGCGCTGCGCACCAGCCTCGTCTACAACAGCGCGGTGAAGCTCGACGACATCACCGGCACCATGGACCTGCGCCAGGTTCCCGGCGCGGTTCTGCCGGGCTTTGCCGGCGTCAACACGCCGGTCTTCGGCTCCGCCGACATGCCCGATTCACTTGAGTTCAAGTTCCAGACAGGCATCGCGCCGGACTGGCTGGCCTTCGGCTCGATCAAGTGGACCGACTGGAGCCAGCTGCAGAGCCTGCCCTTCTGCCCGATCGCCACGCGCGGTGTCGACTGCCGCACGAGCGGCCCGACGGAAGTGACCTCGCTCGATCTGCTCTACCGCGACGGCTGGACCGTTTCGGGCGGCGTCGGCCACAAGTTCAACGACAAGCTCAGCGGCGCCCTGAGCCTGACCTGGGACCGCGGCACGGGCACCGGCATCGGTGCGCATACCGACACCTGGACCGTCGGCACGGGCCTTTCCTACGCGGCAAACGAGAATGTCGAGTTCCGTCTGAGCGGCGCGCTGGGCATCCTGACGAGCGGTTCCTCCGGTCAGGTCGTCAAGGACGGCCGTACCTTCGGCCGCCGCGTCTCCTATGACTTCGACAACGACCTGGTGACGGCGATCTCCACGTCGCTGAAGATCAAGTTCTGATCTGGCGGACCAAAACGATCAGAATCGGGCCCGGTGTCATCACCGGGCCCTTTTTCTTGGTTAACACTTCGTTGCTTCACGGCAGGCTTGATGGGAAGAACACAGCGACGCCTGAAAATATGTGATGGAATCGCAACACTTTTTTTCCCAGAGTTTGCTACACCTTCAGGGAAGCGACGAAATGTCCATTTCCCGCCACAAACGGGGCGCAGCGATACGGACATGTAGACGCGTGGAACCGCGCCCAAGGAAACGATGAGCCAGCCGATGTCATTGCCGCCGGAGTTGCCGGAAAACCGCACGAAAGTCGTGCATTCCCGGTTTGGCGGAAGGAACAAGGTTCGGCGCGGAATTGTAGAAGTGATGCCGAAGTCCGAGTTGATGCCGATGAAAGTAATGGTATTGGGTCTTTGTCTCTCGCTCTCCTTTGGAGCGGCGTCTCAGGCTCTCGCATTCGATCCCCAATCCGGCGTCAGCAAGGAAAGCGGGCCCTTCGATCTCTTCAAGTTCGGTTTCTTCTCCTACAAGGAGGGGCGCAAGAGCGATGCCGTCGAGGCGTACCGCTATGCGGCCGAAAAGGGCCATACCGGCTCGCGCTGGGCGCTCGCCAACATGTATGCCGATGGTGACGGCGTACCGGAAAACGACCTCGAAGCCTTCAAGATGTACAGCGAGATCGCCCAGGCCGGCGTCGAGCCGGGCTCGGAAGACACCGGCTATTTTGCCAATGCGCTGATTGCGCTTGCCAGCTACTATCGTCGTGGCATTCCCGACAGCCCCGTCAAGATCGACATGACGCAGGCCCGCCAGCTCTATTTCCAGGCGGCTTCCGCCTTCGGCATTCCCGAGGCCCAGTTCCAGCTCGGCCGCATGATGCTCTCGGGCGAGGGCGGCAGCGTCAGCGTGCATCAGGCCAAGAAGTGGCTGAACCGCGCCCGCAACAATGGCCATGCCGGCGCCATGGGCCTGTTCGGCAACATCCTTTTCCAGGAAGGCCAGACGGCCCGCGGGCTTGCCTTCATGACCGCCGCGCTCGATCATTGCCCGCCGAAGGACTGCGGCTGGCTGCAGGCCACGCAGGAAGAGGCCTTCTCCGTCGCCAGCGAGGCTGATCGCCGCAAGGGCGTCGCACTGGCGCAAAGCATCCGGTTCAATCCGGAAGAATAGTTTTCAGGAAAATTTGAGGCCGGTTTGCGCCCGCAGGTCTGCGGGCCGGGCGTATCAGGCCGCGTAATCCAGCACGGCCACCACGGGAACGTGGTCGGACGGCTTTTCCCAGTTGCGCACATGCTTCTCGACCGCGGTCGAGACGAGGCGATCGGAGGCTTCGGCCGACAGCATGAGGTGGTCGATGCGGATGCCGAAATTCTTCGGCCAGCAGCCACCCTGGTAATCCCAGAACGTATAATGCGGCACGGCGTCGGTCGAGGCGCGCACGGCATCCAGCAAACCGAGGTTTTCGAGACGCCGGAAGGCCTGGCGGGTGGGCGGCAGGTAGAGCGCGTCCCGCTGCCAGACCTTGACGTCCCAGCAGTCGTGCGGCTCGGGAATGACATTGTAGTCGCCGGCAAGGATCAGCGGTTCCTCCAGCGCCAGCCGGTCCTCGGCAAAGGCGATCAGCCGGTCCATCCAGGAAAGCTTATAGGGGAACTTGACGGGATCGTCCGCCGGGTTGCCGTTCGGCAGGTAGAGTGAGCAGAAACGGATGACGCCGCCTTCGACGGAGAAGACACCCTCGATGAAGCGGGACTGCTCGTCACCGTCACCGCCGGGAAGGCCGCGGTTCACCTCGTCGGGGCGGATCTTCGAGAGCAGGGCGACGCCGTTGAAGCCCTTCTGGCCATGCGTCTCGACGTGATAGCCGAGCGCTTCGATCTCACCGCGTGGAAATCCCTCGTCGACCGTCTTGATTTCCTGGAGCCCGACAATGTCAGGATTGGATTCCTTCAGCCATGCGACGAGATTGTCGATGCGCGCCCGCACGCCGTTGATGTTCCAGGTGGCAATCTTGATCGGCATGCGGGTTCCCGTCTTGGTTTTCTGAAAGGTCAGATCGAGAAGCTGGTGCCGCAGCCGCAGCTGGCGACGGCATTCGGATTCTTGATCTGGAAGGACTGGCCGAGCAGGTTATCGACGAAATCGATCTCGGACCCGTCCATGTAGACGAGGGAGAGCTGGTCGATCAGCACCTTCGCATTGTCGCGCTCGAGCACCATGTCATCGTCCTGCTGGTCCTCGACGAGGTCGAATTTGTAGGAGAAGCCGGAACAGCCGCCGCCTTCCACGGAGACGCGCAGCGCCTGCTTTTCGGGCGACGCTGTGAGGATCGACGCGATGCGCCGGACGGCGGCGTCGGAAATGGTAACGGACTTGTCGGTCATGTCTGCCTCCTGCCGGGGTCAAGATCCGGAGAGAATCGCTATCCTTCGAAGACGGCGCCTTTACCGTCCCTGGCGTCGCCCGCTGCGGGCCGTCTTATACAAATCCTTGAAAAGGCTTGTATTTCAAGCTCGGCTTGCAGCCGGACTTGCCGCTGTGCACACTATAGGTATGAAGGCATTGCGGCCGCGTCAATGGGCGGCGTGAATGCAGGTGAAGAATGACGTTCGACAGACATGCGCTGGGTTTTGGCGCGGGGCAACGCGCCATCTATGCCTCCGACCCCTGGGCGACCCGTGGGCGGCTCCATCCCGAAGCCGAGAGCCCCACACGGTCGGACTTCCAGCGCGACCGTGACCGCATCGTGCACACCACCGCCTTCCGGCGTCTCAAGCACAAGACGCAGGTCTTCATTGCCGCCGATGGCGATCATTATCGCACGCGCCTGACCCACACGATCGAGGTGGCGCAGATCGCCCGCGCGCTCGCCCGCGCCCTGAAGCTCGACGAGGATCTCGCCGAGGGCGTGGCGCTGGTGCATGATTTCGGCCACACGCCCTTCGGCCATACCGGCGAGGACGCCTTGCACGAGGTGCTGAAACCCTTCGGCGGTTTCGATCACAATGCCCAGTCGCTGCGCATCGTCACCAAGCTCGAGCGGCGCTATGCCGAGTTCGACGGGCTGAACCTGACCTGGGAAAGCCTCGAAGGCCTCGTCAAGCACAATGGTCCGCTGATCGGGCCGACCGGCGAGTGCACTCATGGCGAGGAGGTGCCGCGGCCGATCCTCGACTATTGCGCCATACACGACCTGGAGCTCGGCAGCTTCGCCAGCATGGAGGCGCAGGTCGCCGCAATCGCCGACGACATCGCCTACAACACCCACGACATCGACGACGGCCTGCGCTCGGGCTATCTCACGTTCGAGATGCTCGAGGACGTGCCGTTCCTCGCACGGCTGATGCGCGACGTGCGCGAGCGCTATCCGGATCTCGAGGCTTCGCGCTTCACCCACGAGATCATGCGCCGGCAGATCACCGCCATGGTCGAGGACGTGATCGGCTATGCGCAGCAGGCGATCCACGAGGAGCGGCCCGAGAGCGCAGAGGATGTGCGCAAGGCGCGTCGCTGCCTGGCGACCTTCTCCACAGAGATGGCGGTCACGGACAAGCAGATCAAGAAGCTCCTGTTCTCGCGCATCTACCGGCATCCGGAGGTGATGCGGGTGCGGGCGAACGCCGCTTCCATCCTCACGGACCTCTATCACGCTTACATGGACGACCCGCAGCTGATGCAGGGGCACTATTGGGTGGACCGCATCGCGACCATGCCGGAGACGGCACGCGCCCGCCATGTCGGCGACTATCTTGCCGGCATGACCGACAACTACGCGGTCAACACCCATCGCCGGCTGTTTGACCATACCCCCGAATTGCGATAGTCAGCCGCCACCTGAACTTCTTCGCAGAAATGGCTCGAAACGGGCCGCTGCGTGCGGATGGATGAGATGAACCTTTTTACAGATTTCGATAGCAGAATCAAAAACGTACTCGAAGGACTTGAGATCGTCCGCGAGAAGCGCGCCGATCTCGACTTCAGTCGTATCGGCGTCGAGCCGCCGCGCGATGCGAGCCACGGCGACGTTGCGACCAATGCTGCGATGGTGCTGGCAAAGCCCCTCGGCCTCAATCCGCGGGCGCTGGCCGACCTCATCGTCGCCGAACTCAAGAAGGACCCGGAAGTCGCCGATGTCAGCGTCGCCGGTCCCGGTTTCATCAATGTGCGCCTCTCCGGACCCTACTGGCAGAAGCTGCTGGCCGCGATCGTCAAGACCGGCACCGACTATGGTCGCGGCTCCCTCGGTGCGGGCCGCAAGGTGAACGTCGAGTACGTCTCCGCCAACCCGACGGGACCGATGCATGTCGGTCACTGCCGCGGCGCCGTGGTCGGCGACGCGCTGGCCAATCTGCTCGCTTTTGCCGGCTATGGCGTGACCAAGGAATATTACATCAACGATGCGGGCTCGCAGATCGACGTGCTCGCGCGTTCGGCCTTTCTGCGCTACCGCGAGGCGCTCGGCGAGACGATCGGCGACATCCCGTCGGGCCTCTATCCCGGCGACTATCTGGTTCCGGTCGGCGAAGCGCTGGCCGAGGAATTCGGCACCACGCTGCGCGCCATGCCGGAGCAACAGTGGATGCCCATCGTCAAGGACAAGACGATCGACGCGATGATGGTGATGATCCGCGAAGATCTCGCGGCCCTCAACGTCCGGCACGACGTCTTCTTCTCCGAACGCTCGCTGCATGCCGGCAACGGCGCGCCGA
Source organism: Shinella sp. HY16 (assembly GCF_028534175.1). NCBI lineage: Bacteria > Pseudomonadati > Pseudomonadota > Alphaproteobacteria > Hyphomicrobiales > Rhizobiaceae > Shinella > Shinella sp. HY16. The sequence continues at coordinate 1,525,521 of NZ_JAHYXL010000001.1, forward strand.
TCCGCACAGCGATCAATGACCTGACCTTCAAGGGCCATGTCTACAAGGGCGTGCTGCCGCCGCCGAAGGGGCAATTGCCGGAAGACTGGGAAGATCGCGAGCAGACGCTCTTCCGCTCGACGGAAGTTGGCGACGATATCGATCGCCCGCTGATCAAGTCGGACGGATCCTATACCTATTTCGCCGCCGACGTTGCCTACTTCAAGGACAAGTTCGACCGCGGCTTCGACGAGATGATCTATGTGCTCGGCGCCGACCACGGCGGTTACGTCAAGCGCCTGGAGGCGGTTGCGCGCGCGGTCTCCGAGGGTAAGTCCAAGCTGACCGTGCTGCTCTGCCAGCTGGTCAAGCTGTTCCGCAACGGGGAGCCGGTGAAGATGTCGAAGCGCTCCGGCGACTTCGTGACGCTCCGCGACGTTGTCGATGAGGTCGGTCGCGATCCGGTGCGCTTCATGATGCTCTATCGCAAGAACAGCGAGCCGCTCGACTTCGATTTCGCCAAGGTGACGGAGCAGTCCAAGGACAATCCGGTGTTCTACGTGCAGTATGCCCATGCGCGCTGCATGTCGGTGTTCCGCCAGGCGGCCGAGGCGTTCCCGGATCTCGATGTTCCCGCGCTCGATTTCGCTTCCGCGATCGAGGGCAACATCGCCGATCCGAGCGAGTTGCAGCTTCTGGCGAAGCTCGCAGAATATCCGCGTGTCGTCGAGGGTGCTGCACTCGCGCACGAGCCGCACCGCATCGCGTTTTATCTCTATGATCTTGCCAGTTCATTCCACGCTCACTGGAATAAAGGCAAAGAGCAGCCGGAATTACGGTTTGTTAACGATAAAAATAGAGAATTGAGTATCGCCAGACTTGGGCTGGTGCACGCTGTCGCCTCTGTTCTTAAGTCGGGCCTGTCCATTACAGGCACGGCTGCACCGAACGAAATGCGGTAACGTCACCATTTGCCCACAATAAGCTGGCAAATGCGTATTTGTAGCTTGTGAGTGGGAAGCAGTATGGCAGACAAGAACTTCGCGCGAAGCGGAACCGCTGACACGGATCTCCTGGCGGACGACGATCCGCTGGCTGAGCTTGCCCGTCTCGTCGGCTACGAACCGCGTCCGGTCCAGGACGTCAGCAAGTCTTCCTCCGAGCCCGCCCAGGCGGTCCCGCGGATGGACAATCCCGTGCTCGCCCTCGAGGACGAGCTGATGCGCGCCTTCGAGCAATATGACACGCCGCGCCGCGAGAGCGTCCAGCCGGTCGTTGCCGAGCGCGCTACGCCGCGCCATGTCGAGCCCGTCTTCGACAGGCCGGCAGCGGTCGTGGAAGAGCGCGAAGCCATCCTCGACGCGGTGCCGACGCGTGACGTGGCACCGCGCGATGTCGCACATCACGAGCCCTCCTTCGAAGAGCAGTTCTTCGGCGCCGAGCCGTCCTTCGACGAGCAGCGCCCGGCCGAGATTGAGCAGCCGGTTGTCGCTGAAAGCGATGCCGGTCATGCGCTTCCGGTTGAAGAGCACATGGCGGAGCTGCCCCGTGAGGAAGAGATCGTCGCGGATGCGGCGCCCGAGCTTGATTTCGATCCGGCCTTGCTGCTCGCCGACGAGATTGAAACGGCTGTGCATGACGTTCCTGCCGTCGATGTCGAGCCGGTAATGCATGCCGGCCGCCAGTTCGTCGACCGGCTGGAGCCGCGCTTCGAGCCGCCCGTGCGCAGCGAACCGATTGTCGATACCCCGGTCGTTGCCAGCGCCGACGAGCGCCAGCCCGTTGTCCTTGGTTTCCAGCCCCTCGCGCCGGAGGAGAATCCGATCGACGAGATCGGTCTCGATCTTGAGCGCGAACTGGAGCTGTCGATCGGCGATGGTTTTGCCGATGACCTGCTCTCCGACATCCGCGCCGCCGATGATGCGCAAGCCGGCCATGAGCCGACCCTCCAGGACTGGATGTCCGACGCGGCGAGCCGCCCCGTTTCCGAGCCGTTCCATGCGGAACCGGCCTATGCCCGGGACGAGCCGCATTTCGTTGCCGAAATGCCGTTCGAGACGCGGGAAGACCGTGCCCGCGCCGTGGCTGAAGCAGAGACGCAGTGGCAGGGCGCCGAGCCCGCCCGCGATGCGGAACCCGACTACCGGCTGGAATCGGTCGAACCCGGCCGCAACCACGATGCGGATTCCCTGTTGGCCGAGGTCGAGCGTTACCCTGTGCCGGACAACCGGCCTTCTCTGGAGGCAGCCACGCTTGCCGCCGCCTCGCTTGCGGCCGTGAGCACGACGCCGCGCAACAGCCTGGCAAACGTTTCCTCGATTTTCGGCCGCGCGACGCCGGTCGCGCAACGCCAGTCGAGTGTGGAGACGGCGCGTACCCCGATGGTCGAAACCGCGCGCGAACCGGTGTTCGAGCCCGTTCAGAGCCCGATGGCTGACGCCTATCGTGCGCCGGTTGTCGAAGCGCGTCCCGAGCCGATTGCAAAGCCGACCCCGGTGGCCGTCGAGCCGGAGCTCGATATCGAGAACCTGGAATTCGATCTCTCCGACATCGACCTCGATCTTTCGGATTTTTCGCTCGACGAGGAGCCGGTGCGGCAGGAGGTCAAGGCGCCGGAGGCGCGGCTTGAAACCCGTCCGCAGGCCCGTGTCGAGGCCGTAAGGCCCGTCGAGATGCAGACGCCGGTGCGCCGCGAGCCCGTCGTAGCGGTCCCCGTCTCGACCTATACTGCGCCGCAGCCCCTCATCCCGGAAATGGCCGATGGTGCGCTGCCCTTCGATCCGACGATGATCACCGAGACGGACGAGGGAGTTTCCCCGGTTACCGAACTCGACGTGCCGCAGCTTCCCGTCATCGAGAAGGAAAAGCCGCCGGCCTATCAGCCGGACTATGATTTCGACATCGACGCGGAAATGGCGCAGCTCTTCACCGAGCCGGCTGCCAAGACGCGCGGCGAAGACCGCACCGCCGGCATTGCCGCCGGTGCGGTTGCCGCGACCGTTGCCCAGCCGGCGGCGCAGATCAACGACGTCGACGATTTCGAACGCGCCCTGGAAGAGGACTTCCGTCGCTCGCTGAGCCAGCCCGAGCGCATGGCGATCCCCGTCGATCCCGGCCAGGCCAACACGCACTATGCCGGCGATGGCTACGACGACGAACAGTCTCGCCCGCGTCGCGGCCTGCTGATCGCGGCCTCCGTCGCGGCCCTCCTCATGGTCGGCGGCGGTGGCGTCTATGCCTGGACGGCCTTTACCGGCGGCACGGCCGGTTCGGGCGAGCCGCGCGTGATCCTCGCCGACAAGGAGCCGGTCAAGGTCGTGCCGGAGGAAAAGGGCGGCAAGACCGTGCCGAACCAGGACAAGGCGGTCTATGACCGTGTTGCCGGCGATACGGCCGCGACCCCGCAGCAGGACCAACTCGTCACCTCCACGGAAGAGCCCGTCGATGTCGTGCAGCGTACGCTGACGCCGGAAACCCTGCCGTTCGATGGTCCGGAAGACGGCGTCGAGGCGGTCATTGCCGCGGAAAACGAAAACCGTGTCCTGCCGGGTGTCGATGAACCGGAAACGGCCGCGGCCGAAGGCGGCAACAAGCCGCTCGTCTCGCCGCGCAAGGTCAAGACGATGATCGTCAAGCCGGACGGCACGCTCGTCGCCCGCGAAGAAACGGTCGGCGAGCCCGCAACGGAGGTTGTTGGTCTCGACGCCAAGGCGACCGCGACCACCGGCAGCGCCTCGGGCGAGGCCGCTGCCACGGCCAATGCGACGGTCGACACCAATGCCTCGCTCAGCGCCGAGCAGGCGGCCAGCGAAGGCCAGCCGCGGTCCGTGCTGGCGGAAGTCGCCAATGCCGAAGTCGACGACACGGCGCCGGTGCGCACGGTGAAGACGACGACGATCGGCGCCACGAGCGGTTCGACGGACGGCAATGCGCCGGTTCCGGGCACGCGTCCGATCGACCAGCCGGTCAACGTGGTCGGCACCGTGACCGAAAACGGCAATGTCTCTGGCACCCAGACCGCCGAGGCGACGCAGACGCAGCAGACGGCCGAACAGACGCAGGTCGCAGCCGTCGCCCCCGGCAGCTACGTCATCCAGATCGCCTCGCTGCCCTCGGAAGCGGAAGCGCAGAAGAGCTACAACTCGCTCTCCTCGAAGTTCTCCTCCGTCATCGGTGGGCGCGGCGTGGACATCAAGAAGGCGGAAATCCCGAACAAGGGTACCTACTTCCGCGTCCGTATCCCGGCCGGCTCGCGCGAGGAGGCCAATTCGCTCTGCAGCCGCTATAAGAGCGCCGGCGGCAGCTGCCTCGTCACCCGCTGAGGAGACGCTGATTTTCTGGAGAGGCGCGGGCAGGGTCCGCGCCTCTTCGATTCCGACGGGCTGCTGCCGCAGGAGCCGGCAGGGCACTCCTTCGTTTTCTCCATCGAACCTTTAAGATTGCGGACATGAGCGAATCGAAATCCTTCCTTTCGGGCTGCAAGGGCCTGAGTCTGACCGCCGACGAGAAAGCCTTCTTCCGCAGCGAGCGGCCGTGGGGCTTCATCCTGTTCGGCCGCAACATCGGCGAGCCGGCGCAGGTGGCGGACCTGACCGCCGAGATGCGCGACTGCCTTGGCGGCGACGCGGATATCCCCGTGCTGATCGATCAGGAGGGCGGCCGCGTCCAGCGCATCAAGCCGCCACATGTGCAGCAGTATCCGAATGCCGCCGCGCTCGGTGCGATCTACCGCGCCGATGCGGAGAAGGGGCTGCGCGCCGCCTGGCTGATGTCGCGCCTGCATGCTTTCGATCTCCTCCGCCTCGGCATCAATGTCGATTGCCTGCCGGTGCTCGACGTCGCCGTGCCGGGCGTGCACGACGTCATCGGCAACCGTGCCTATGGACAGGAGCCCGAGATCGTCTCCGTGATGGGCAGGGCGGCTGCTGAAGGGCTCAAGGCCGGCGGCCTGCTGCCGATCATGAAACACATGCCGGGCCATGGCCGGACAATGGTCGATTCGCACCACGACCTGCCGGTCGTGCATGCCAGCCGCGCCGAGCTGGAGGCCTGCGATTTCGTGCCCTTCCGCCGCATGAACGACGAGCTGATGGCGATGTCCGCCCATATCGTCTTTACCGCCATCGATGCCGACAATCCGGCGACCACCTCGGCAAAGGTCGTCAGCGAGATCATCCGCGGCCATATGGGTTTCGACGGGCTTCTGATGTCCGACGACGTGTCGATGAACGCGCTGAAGGGCGATATTGCCGCAAGAAGCCGGGGAATCATTGCTGCCGGCCTCGACATGGTGTTGCATTGCCATGGCATCATGGAGGAAATGATCGCGGTGACCGAGAACGTTCCGCCACTGACCGGCGACAGCCTGCGGCGGGCGAATGCGGTGCGTGCAGGCTTCCCGACGCCGGACGGGGCGGACGAGGCGGCGCTGCGCGAAGAGTTCAACGCCATGATCGCGGTGGCCTGACAGCCGCCGCAAGCGGGCTCCCGCAGGCGCGGGCGCGCGGCACGATAAAGAGGGGCGACGTGCAGGGAACGGGGTCGAAGCCACCGAAGAAAGGGCGCGGCGCGCAAGCGCCGATGGCCGACCTGTGGCAGGACGCCGAGGCGCGGGGCCTTACCGAGGAGAGCCTCGTCGTCGATCTCGCCGGCTTCGAAGGCCCGCTCGACCTTCTGCTGCATCTCGCCCGCACGCAGAAGGTGGATCTTACCCGCATCTCCGTGCTGGCGCTTGCCGAACAATATCTCGTCTTCATCGAGCGGGCGCGCAAGATCCGCATCGAGCTGGCCGCGGACTATCTCGTCATGGCGGCCTGGCTTGCCTATCTCAAGTCGCGCCTGCTCATTCCCAAGCAGGCGAAGGACGATGGCCCCTCCGGCGAGGAGATGGCGGCAAGCCTCGCCTTCCGCCTGAAGCGGCTTGAAGCGATGCGCGATGCGGCGACGCGGCTCATCAACCGCAACCGCCTCGGCCGCGACGTCTTTGCCCGCGGCATGCCGGAGCATATTCCGACCGAGCGGCGCTCGTCCTTCGAAGCTTCGCTCTACGACCTGCTCAACGCCTATTCGTCGCTGCGCCAGCGCCACGCGGTCACGCAGGTCACCATCGAGAAACGCACCGTCTGGTCGCTCTCCGATGCGCGCGAAATTCTGTCGCTGCTCGTCGGCGGCTTTGAGGACGACTGGGCGGCGCTCGACAACTTCATCCTGCGCTACCTGCGCAACCCGACGGAGCGGACCACGGCGATCGCCAGCGCGTTTGCAGCGACGCTGGAGCTGGTGAGGGAAGGGCGCCTGGAATTGCGCCAGGACGGTGCCTTCCAGCCGATCTACCTGCGCCGCGGACCCAAGCCCGAGGGCGACGATGACGAGGGCGACGGACGTGGCTGAGCCGGGGGACGACGCACCGCGCGATGCGGACGCCGGCACGATCGTCGATCCACGTCGACTGCACGAGGCAGCGCGCATTGCCGAGGCGCTGGTTTTCGCCTCCGCCGGACCGGTCTCGCAGGCCTATATCGCCGACAGGCTGCCGCGCGGCGTCGATGTGCTGCATGTCATGCGCGAGCTGAAGGCACTCTATGCAGGCCGCGGCGTCAACCTCGTGCAGCTCGATGACAGCTGGGCCTTCCGCACGGCCCCGGACCTCTCCTTCGTCATCCGGACGGAGGAGACGGAGGTGCGCAAATTGTCGCGCGCCGCGCTCGAGGTTCTGTCGATCATCGCTTACCATCAGCCCGTCACCCGCGCGGAGATCGAGGATATCCGAGGCGTACAGACCTCGAAGGGCACGCTCGACGTGCTGATGGAGGCCGGCTGGGTGCGGTTTCGCGGCCGCCGCCGCTCGCCGGGCCGCCCGGTGACGTTCGGCACCACGCGTGATTTCCTCGATCATTTCGGCCTGGAGGACCTGCGCGACCTGCCGGGCCTTGAGGAACTGAAGGGCGCGGGCCTCCTGTCTGGCCGCATTCCGTCCAATTTCCAGGTGCCCATGCCGCTGCGCGAGGACGAGTTTGCGGACGACGAGGATCCGATCACCCAGCTGGATCTCGAAGAACTCGGTCTCTTGACACCGGGCGGAAAAGAAGACGAATAAACGAAGCTTATGACAGGACTGTACCGTCGGCGCCTGTGCCGGCGGCAGGGAAAGACTTCGGCACATGGTTTTGGACCCGTCAGGCTCCAACGGCAACGAGACGAGACGGGCATCGGCGGTCACCTTCGCGGCGCGCCTGTCCTTCGAGGATATCCACCACAGCTACCACAACAAGGAAACGATCCGCGGCATCTCGCTGACGGCGGAGCCCGGGGAGGTCCTGTGCCTGCTCGGTCCGTCCGGTTCCGGCAAGACGACGCTTTTGCGCATTGCTGCAGGCATCGAGGCGCAGACGGCCGGCCGCGTGCTTCTGAACGACCGTGAGGTTGCCGGTCCGACCGTCTTCCTGCCACCCGAGCGGCGCGGCGTGGGGCTGATGTTTCAGGATTTCGCGCTCTTCCCGCATATGTCCGTGCTCGATAATGTGCGCTTCGGCCTGACGGCGCTGCCGCGGGCAGAGGCGGAGGCAGAGGCGCAGGTCGCGCTCGAACGCGTCGGCCTCTCGCACTATGCCCAGAAGTTTCCACATGTTCTTTCGGGCGGCGAGCAGCAGCGCGTGGCGCTCGCCCGGGCGCTTGCGCCGCGCCCTTCGGTGCTTCTGATGGACGAGCCGTTTTCCGGACTTGATTCGCGCCTCAAGGACTCGATCCGCGCCGATACGCTGGCGATCCTGCGCCAGTCGCGCGCCAGCGCCATCGTGGTGACCCATGATGCGGAGGAGGCGATGCGCATGGGCGACCGCATCGCGTTGTTGAAGGATGGTCGGCTCGTGCAGGTGGGCACGGCGGAAGAGCTCTATCTCAATCCGAAAAATATCTTCGCCGCCGCCTTTTTCTCCGAAATCAACGAGTTTCCCGGCCGCGTGCACGGGGGCGTGGTCGAAACGCCGCTCGGCACTGTCGACGGCAAGCGGTTTTCCGACGGCCAGAAGGTCCATGTCGCGGTGCGCCTTTCCGGGCTGCGGGTGATGGAAACGGGCGGTGAAATCCCCGCACGCATATTGTCGCGGCGTTTTCTCGGGGTGGTGGAGCTGCTCGATCTCGCCGTGCCGGGCACAGATCGGCCGATCCGGGCGCGCGTCAGGGCCGATCAGTTGGCTTCCGGATTGCGCGACGTCACGCTTTCGGCTAACCACCGCGACATTCTAGTGTTTGAAAAAGACGGCTGAACGTCTTACATCGGGGTACGAGTTCGAAAGGGAGTCAAGAATATGGGTTCATTCAGCATCTGGCATTGGCTGATCGTCCTGGTGGTGGTGCTGCTGCTGTTCGGCCGCGGCAAGATTCCGGAATTGATGGGCGATGTTGCCAAGGGCATCAAGAACTTCAAGAAGGGCATGTCCGACGAGGAAGCCGCCGCTGCCGACAAGGCCAAGACCGTCGATCACAAGGCTGACGAGGTCAAGTGAGCGGCGTTGAACCTGGATTTGCCAGGTCAATCCGTGCAGCGTGACCTGGCGGCTGCGAGCGGTGGTTCGCAGCCCATGAGGACAGTACCCTATGCTTGATGTCGGCTGGACCGAAATACTCGTCATCGCGATCGTCCTGATCATCGTGGTCGGTCCGAAGGACCTGCCGCAGATGCTGCGCACGTTCGGCCGCATGATGTCGAAGATGCGCGGCATGGCGGGCGATTTCCGCCAGCAGTTCGACGAGGCGCTGCGCGAAGCGGACCTCGAGGACGTCAAGAAGACGATCGGCGAGGCGCAGAAACTCAATCCGCTGAACACCATCCGCGAGGCGGTCAACCCGCTGCGCCAGATGGGCGACGACATCAAGGCTGATCTTCAGAAGACGACCAGCTCCGTCTCCTCGACGGCCCCTGCCGCAACGCCCGCGGAAGGCGTTGCCGGCAGCACGCCGGTCGCCGTGCCGGCCGAGGTGCCGAAGCCGGTTTCCGCAGAACCCGTCGCTGCCGTTCCGTTGAAAGCCGGACCGGTGAAGAAGACGGCGACAAGGAAGCCCGCGGACGCGACGGACAAGGCGGCAAAGCCCCGCAAGGCGGCCGCGAAAGCCGAACCCGTCGCCAAGGCGGCTGAAAAGCCGGCTGCAAAGGCCTCCGCCGAAAAGAAGGCGGCGCCTGCCAAGGCCAAGACTGCAAAGACCAAGAAGGGCGACGCATGAGCGGCGATATGGAAGACAAGCCCCAGCCGCTCATGGAGCACCTGATCGAGCTTCGCCAGCGCCTTCTCTGGGCGGTCGGCGCGTTCTTCGTTGCCTTTCTCGTCTGTTTCTATTTTGCCAAGCAGCTGTTCAATCTGCTCGTCCTGCCCTTCAAATGGGCCGTGTCATGGGCGGGGCTTTCGCACCGCAATGTCGAGCTGATCTACACGGCGCCGCAGGAATTCTTCTTTACGCAGATCAAGGTCGCCATGTTCGGCGCGCTGGTCATCGCGTTTCCGGTCATCGCCCAGCAGGTCTACAAGTTCGTCGCGCCCGGCCTCTACAAGAACGAGCGCGCCGCCTTCCTGCCGTTCCTGATCGCCTCGCCGATCCTTTTTCTCATCGGTGCGGCGCTCGTCTACTTCTTCTTCACGCCCATGGTCATGTGGTTCTTCCTGGCCATGGAGCAGGGCGGCGGCGAGGGAGAGGTGTCGATCCAGCTCCTGCCGAAGGTGTCGGAATATCTCAGCCTCATCATGTCGCTGATCTTCGCCTTTGGCCTCGTCTTCCAGCTTCCCGTGGTTTCCTCGCTGCTGGTGCGGGCCGGTTTCATCGATTCCCAGACGCTTGCCGACAAGCGCAAATACGCGATCGTCATCGCCTTCGTGGTCGCCGCCGTGCTGACGCCGCCCGATCCGGTTTCCCAGATCGGCCTTGCACTGCCGGCCATCCTTCTCTACGAGATTTCCATCTATACGGCCCGACTCATCGAACGGCAGCGGGCGAGCGCCTCGAACGCGCAGGATGCGGAGAACGAGGTCGTTGCGACGCCGGAAGAGGCCGACAAGGCCTGATCCCCGGCGTCGTCGCACTGTGCTGCCGGGCGCGGGTGGGCCTCAATCCACGGAACGCCTGGAACGACAATGCTTGATATCAAATGGATCCGCGACAACGCCGCCGCTCTCGACGCCGCCCTGGCAAAGCGCGGTGCGAGCCCCCTGGCAAAGGCCCTCATCGATCTCGACGAGAGGCGCCGCAGCGTCATCCAGAAGGCGCAGGACATGCAGTCGCGCCGCAACGCCGCCTCCAAGGAGATCGGCGCGGCCATGGCGGCGAAGAACGGCGAGCTCGCCGAGAAGCTGAAGACCGAAGTCTCGGCCATCAAGGATCAGCTTCCCGCCGCCGAGGAGGAGGAGCGCCAGGTCACTGCCGAGCTCAACGACGCCCTGTCGCGCATTCCGAACATTCCGCTCGACGACGTGCCTGTCGGCACCGACGAGGCCGGCAATGTGGAAAAGCTGAAATGGGGCGCCAAGCCCGGCTGGAACCACAAGGCGCAGGAACACTACGAGATCGGCGAAGCCCTCGGCTACATGGATTTTGAAGCCGCAGCCAAGATCGCCGGCTCGCGCTTCACTGTGCTGAAGGGCCAGCTCGCACGCCTTGAGCGCGCCCTCGGCCAGTTCATGATCGATGTGCACACCGGCGAGCACGGCTATACGGAAGTGCATGCGCCGCTCCTCGTGCGCGACGATGCCATGTTCGGCACCGGCCAGTTGCCGAAGTTCTCCGAAGACCTGTTCCGTACCACGGACGGCCGCTGGCTGATCCCGACCGCGGAGGTCTCGCTCACCAACCTCGTGCGTGAGGAGATCGTCGATCAGGAAAAGCTGCCGCTGCGCTTCACCTCGCTGACGCCATGCTTTCGTTCGGAAGCGGGCTCGGCCGGCCGCGACACGCGCGGCATGCTGCGCCAGCATCAGTTCATGAAGTGCGAGCTCGTGTCGATCACCGATGCGGAAAGCTCGATCGACGAGCACGAGCGCATGACGGCCTGCGCAGAAGAAATCCTGAAGCGCCTCGGCCTGCACTACCGCGTCATGACGCTCTGCACCGGCGACATGGGTTTTGGCGCCCGCAAGACCTATGACCTGGAAGTCTGGCTGCCCGGCCAGGATACGTTCCGCGAAATCTCGTCCGTTTCGGTCTGCGGTGATTTCCAGGCACGGCGCATGAATGCGCGCTATCGCGGCAAGGACGACAAGGCGACGAAGTTCGTGCACACGCTGAACGGCTCGGGTACGGCGGTCGGCCGCGCGCTGATCGCCGTCATGGAAAACTACCTCAACGAGGACGGCTCGGTCACCGTGCCGGACGTGCTGCTGCCCTACATGGGCGGCCTGAAGAAGATCGAGAAGGCCGCCTGAGGCGGAAGGCGGAGATGACATGCGTATTCTTCTGACGAACGACGACGGCATCCATGCCGAGGGCCTTGCTGCCCTCGAGCGGATTGCCCGCGAGCTGACGGATGACGTCTGGATCGTGGCGCCCGAGACGGACCAGAGCGGTCTTGCCCATTCGCTGACGCTTTCCGAGCCGCTGCGCCTGCGCAAGATCGACGAGAAGCGCTACGCGCTGCGCGGCACGCCGACCGACTGCGTCATCATGGGCGTGCGCGAAGTGCTCGACAGGAAGCCGGACCTCGTGCTGTCCGGCGTCAATGTCGGCGCCAACATGGCCGACGACGTCACCTATTCGGGCACGATCGCCGGTGCGATCGAGGGCACGCTGCAGGGCATCAAGTCCATGGCGCTGAGCCAGGCCTACAACCATGCCGGCGGCCGCGTCGTGCCGTGGGAAGTCGCCGAAAGCTTTGCGCCGAAGCTGATCCGCCAGCTGATGGACGTCGAGCTGCCGGACTGGACCTTCTTCAACGTCAATTTCCCGAACTGCGCGCCTGCGGACCTCAAGGGCGTCGAGGTCACCAGCCAGGGCAAGCTCGATTTCGGCCTGACGATCGACGAGCGCATGGACGGCCGCGGCTTCCCCTATTACTGGCTGCGCTTCGGTGAGCGGAAGGGCGATTTCCGCGCCGGAACGGACATCCACGCGGTGAAGAACCACAAGATCTCCGTAACACCGCTGAAGCTCGATCTCACGGACTACACGGTGCTGGATCGCGTGCAGCGCGCGCTCAACGGCGAGGATGCGGATTGAACACGGGACGGGTCATCGAGAAAGAGGGTTTTGCCGCGCTGGCGTTGCGCCTGCGCGGCCAGGGCATCAACAATCTCGACCTGTTGACCGCCGTCGAGCAGACGCCGCGCACGCTTTTCGTGCCGCCGCAGTTTGCCGGCGACGCCTATTCGCGGCGCATCCTGCCGCTCGACTGCGGGTCCTTCATGGAAGGGATCGACCTTTCCGTACGGCTCCTGCACCATCTGAACCTCAAGGCCGGCCAGCGCATCCTCGAGGTCGGCACCGGCTCCGGCTTCACCGCCGCCGTCATGGGGCGTCTGACGGAACGCGTGCTGACCGTCGATCGCTACCGGACGCTCGCCATCAATGCGCAGCAGTCGATCGAGAAGGCCGGCATCCGCAATGTCATCGTGCGACAGGCCGACGGCAGCAACGGCATGCCGGGTGAGGGGACCTTCGACCGCATCCTCGTCACCGCCGCCTTTCCCGCCCTGCCGCGCTTCTTCGCCGAACAGCTGGTGTCGGGCGGCATGCTGATCGCCCCCGTCACGGTCAGCGAAACCGAGTGTCGCATGCTGAAGCTGGTCAAGACCGGCAGCCGCTTCGATCGCGAGGACCTCTTCGAGGTGCCGTATCTGCCGATCGTTCCCCAGATGGCGCAGGCCCTCTGATCCCTTCCCAAAACCCGCTTTCTTTCGCTCGGCAAGCCGGCGCCGGCTGAGTCTTTCCGCATTTTTGGCGGAAAACCAACGCGCGCGGCGCGCGCGCCTGCGCGTTTCGCGCGAATTCCGAGCGTAAATACAGCGCGTTAACCTTTTGTTAACCGGCGCAAGCTTCGCGCAAGCTTCGGGGCGTAGGCCGGTAGCGAAGCAGAAACTTCCACGCAGGACGCCGGTTTTCCAAGGGTGCGGCCGTTCCGATGGAGAGGGAAATGCACGTCTCGAACAGGATCGCCAGCAGCTCGACCAGCGACAGCCTCGCGTATCTCGCGACCAAGGCTGCAGGCAAGGTCGCCGAAGAAAGCGCCGAGGCCGGCTCGACCGCGCATCTGGCTGGCGGCAGCTATGATCCTTCCGCCCATGTCGGCCTTTCGGTCGATGCGCTTCTGGTCCTCAGCGTCGCCAGGGAAGAGACGGCTTACAGTCAGCCGGCGCTTACCGAGGCCGAGCGCGAGAACCTGGATACGGCGGCGCTGGAGCAGCGCGAACATGCGGCGTTCGGCCACTTCCTGGCGGAAGGCGACCGCAAGGCCTATTACCGTGCCTATATCGAATATTTCGACAGCATGCCCGTCGAGGACCAGCGCAGCGCCCGCTATGCCGGTACGCGCGAGCCTGCCGTCGCCGCGCTTCGCGCCATCGCCTACAATGAAAGCGCCCTCGACATGACGGCGCCCGATGCCGCCCTTGAAAACGTGGTGGCCACCGATGACAGGGCCGCCCGGCGCGCGACCCCCATCTCCGCGATCTTCCAGCCGAGCCAGGCGGATTTCGAGAACGCCGCCCGCGTCGTCACCAGCCGTATCTCCCGCGCCGACACCATGTACGCGACTGGCTTCTGATCCGTTACCGTGGCCCTCTTGCCACGGTGCGGGCGCGCCATGGTTATCAATTCATCAAAAAAACAATGCGGATAGGCCCGCTTTAACCGGGCAGTAACTCTAACGCGCTTTAATCGGTCCACATCAAGTAGCGTACCGATTGGGTAGTCACATGCGTAAGAGTGTATCGCCGAGTTTTGCCAGGACCGCGACCCGCCTCGTGGTTGCCGCCTTGCTGGCCAGCGTCGCGACCGGGTGCAGCTCGGACGTGTCTCGTTTTGGCGGCCTCTTCTCATCCTCCGGCCAGGATAACATGACGACGAGCTCGGTCCCGCGCCGCACGCTCCTCGGCGGCAATCCGGTTCCCCGTGGCAATGTCGGCAACGGCCAGCAGTTCGCGACGGCCGACCAGCTGGGGTCGCGCGAGGAAGCGCTCAATCAGCCGTTCCCCGATCAGGGCGCCGTCTCCTACGATCCGATCAACACCGCGACCACTGGCGGTTCCGGCACGCGGCTGGCGACGACGCCGATGAGCGTCCAGCGCGGCGAGCTTGGCGATCCGACCGCCGGCGCCCGTCAGGCCGCCGAGCGTGAAGTCGCCCTCGGTCAGCAGATTCCGGAGCGCAAGGCGAAGGCGATCGTCGGGGATGCAGACACTCTGACGACGGCAACCGTCAACAAGGGCAAGGCCGGCTGGTCGACGGCGAACGCGCCGGTCGTCATGCTGCGCCAGGGCGAAAGCGTGAAGACGCTCGCCAACCGCTACGGCGTGCCGGAAAAGGAAATCCTCGCGGCCAACAACCTGAAGCGTGCATCCGACGCCGAGCCGGGCCAGAAGATCGTCATCCCGACCTTCAGCACCACGGCAAGCGCCGCCAAGGCCTCGACTGACAGCACGCTCAAGGTCGACAACAAGCTGCCGACGCCGGAGCGCAAGGGCGAGCAGAACGTCGCCATCCTGCCCACCACCTCCAGCCGTGAAAAGCTGAAGTCGGAAAGCGGCCAGACGAATTCGAACGTCGCCGATGCCGGTGAGGGCAAGGGCAAGGGGAGCTACGAAGTGAAGCCGGGCGATTCGCTCGCCAAGATCGCGCGCAGCAACGGCGTCTCCGTCGATGCGCTGAAGAAGGCGAACGGGCTCACCACCGCGTCGATCCGCATCGGCCAGAACCTGGCCATCCCGGCCGGCGGCAGCATGGCTGCGGCCGAGACGACGACCGACAAGACCGTGACCGCATCGGTTCCGGTCAAGAAGGAAAAGGCTGTCGAGACGGCGGAGAAGAAGCCGGAAGCCTACAAGGCGCCGGTGAAGACCGTTTCGGTCACCGAAGTGGCGGCGAAGTCCGACGTGACGGACGAAGCGCCTGAATCCACGGGCATCGGCAAGTATCGCTGGCCGGTGCGCGGCGCGGTCATCGCGGGTTACGGCGCGAATGTCGAAGGCAACCGCAACGACGGCATCGACATCTCGGTTCCCGAGGGCACGCCGATCAAGGCTGCCGAAAACGGTGTGGTCATCTATTCGGGTTCCAGCCTGAAGGAACTCGGCAACGCGGTTCTCGTGCGTCACGACGACGGCACCGTCACGGTCTATGGCCATGCCGGCGAGCTGAACGTCCAGCGCGGCCAGAAGATCCAGCGTGGCCAGACCGTCGCGACCTCGGGCATGAGCGGCAATGCCACCCGCCCGAAGGTGCACTTCGAGGTGCGCAAGAACGCCACCCCGGTCAACCCGATGACCTTCCTCGAATAGGGTCGGGCGAAACGGCACCGCGGAAACATCGAACGGACGGCTCCTTCACGGGCCGTCCGTTTGTCGTTGCGCGGCGCGATTGCCGAAGGCCTCGCGATAGGCGGCGGGCGTCGTCGAAAGATGCAGGCGAAAATGGTGACGCAGCGTACCCGTTGTGCCGAAGCCGGCGAGCGCTGCGATCTCTTCGACCGAGGTGTTGGTTTCCTCCAGGAGGTCGCGCGCCTTGCCGAGGCGTTGGGCGAGCAGCCAGCGGGCAGGCGTCATACCGGTCGCAGCTTCGAAACGGCGGAGGAACGTGCGCTCGCTCATGCCGGTGCGGCGGGCGAGCGTCGCCACGGAATGATCCGCGCCGAGATTTTCCCTGATGTGGTCGAGCAGCGGGCCAAGCCGGCTTTTCTCGTGGGCGCGCGGCACAGCCTGCCGGATGAATTGGGCCTGGCCGCCGTCGCGATGCGCCGGCACGACCAAGCGCCGCGCCACCAGGTTGGCCGCCTCCGTACCAAAATCCCGACGGATGAGATGGAGGCAGAGATCGAGCCCCGCCGCTGTTCCTGCCGAGGTGAGGACGTCGCCGGCATCGACATAGAGCACGTCGGGACTGACGCCGATTTCCGGATGCCGTTCGGTGAGGGCGTCGGTATAGCGCCAATGCGTCGTCGCCGCCTTGCCGTCGAGCAGCCTCGCCGCGGCGAGCACGAAGGCGCCGGAGCAGAAGGAAAGAATGCGCGCACCGCGCGCATGGGCCGCCCGCAGCGCCTCGATCAGCGCCTGCGGCACGGGCGAATCGATCCCGCGCCAGCCGGGTATGACGATCGTCCCGGCCTCCGCCAGCAGGGCCAGCCCGCCATCCAACTGAAAGCGCAGTCCGCCGGTGGCGCGCATCTCGCCTTCATCGACGCCCGCGACGGCAAAACGATACCAGTTCTCGCCCATTTCCGGCCGCGGCAGCGCAAAAATCTCGGTCGCGATGCCGAATTCGAAGGTGCAGAGCCGGTCGTAGGCAAGTGCGACGACAAGGGGATTGGCAATCGGGCGGAGGAAAAGCGTGTTTGGCATGATCTTGATCCTATATGGCGATCCTGCCATCTGCAAGGCGCGCGGAAAACCGGCTAAACACCTCCCATCGCCAGCAAGGAGAGAGACCATGAGCCATGTCACCGACTACGCGGCAGCCCCGTCCACCGCCGCGATCGAGCATTTCCTGAAGCGCCTTTCCGTCGAGACCGATTGTGCCGATGTCGCCGCAGCGCTGAAATCGGGGGACCAGGATTTCGTGCTGCTGCATGTCGTCGGCACGCCGGAGGCTTATGCGCGGCGGCATGTGCCGGGCGCGCTGCACCTGCCGCACCGGGAGATTTCCGTGGAACGCATGGCGGAATGGCCTGAGGACACGCTGTTCATCGCCTATTGCGCCGGTCCTCATTGCAACGGCGCGGACCAGGCGGCGCTGAAACTCGCGCGGCTCGGACGGCCGGTGAAGATCATGATCGGCGGCATCACCGGTTGGGCCGACGAGGGCCAGCCCTTCGCCGCCGGCGCCGCGCCGGGAAGCCTCCTTTCGGTCGCTGCCGAATGAGCGGCGGAGAGATCGTCGTCCGGCCCTTCGAGCCGCAGGATGTCGACGCCGTCTGGCGGCTGATGCGCGATCTTGCGGTCTTTGAGGGCTATATCGACGCCTTCGCGGTCACGCCCGGGGATCTGCTGGCGTTTGGCTTCGGCCCTGCGCCGGCCTTCGGCGTGTTCGTCGCCCTGAAAGGCGAAACGATCGCCGGTATTGCCGTACACTATCGCATCCCTTGGACCTTCGACCTGCGGCCCGTCGTGGTGCTGAAGGAGCTTTACGTTGCGGAGGGTTTTCGCGGCGCGGGCGTCGGACAGGCGCTTTTTGCGCAACTGCGCGCCTATGCGGCCGGGATCGGCGCTTCCGCCCTGCGCTGGACGGTGCTGCCGGACAACGAACCGGCCCGGCGCTTCTATACTGCCGAGGGCGCAGCGCCGGATGCGGCCTGGGAGCATTGGACCCTCCCGCTACCAGGCCGAATCTGAGAAAGTCCCCGCAAAACACAAAGACCGGAGGCCCTCTTGATTACCTGCTATCTCAGATATGTCATCGATCCGCACAAGTTGGCGGAGTTCGAAGAATATGCCCGTGCCTGGATCCCCATCGTCAACCGCATGGGCGGCACGCATCACGGCTATTTCCTGCCCAGCGAAGGGGCGAACAACATCGCGCTGGCGCTCTTCAGCTTTCCGAGCTTTGCCGCCTACGAGGACTACCGCACGCGTATGCTGACCGATCCCGAATGCGTCGCGGCCTTCGAGATGGACAAGCGCAACCGCAGCATCGTGAGCTACGAGCGAAGCTTCCTGCGCCCGGTGTTTTCCTGAGCAAGGAAAAAGCCGGCTCATTGTTGAGCCGGCTTTTCGTCATTTCGCCAGCGGTTTGCCCAGCCTGCCTGCAAGATCCTGGACATACTGCCAGGCGACGCGGCCGGAGCGCGAGCCGCGGGTGGTCGACCATTCCAGCGCCTCGGCATGCAACTGCTCTGACGGGATGTCGAGGTCGAAATGCCGGGCATAGCCGTCGATCATCTCGAGATATTCGGCCTGGCTGCACTTGTAGAAGCCGAGCCAGAGACCGAAACGGTCGGAGAGCGAAACCTTCTCCTCCACCGCCTCCGACGGATTGATCGCCGTCGACTGCTCGTTCTCCATCATGTCGCGCGGCAGGAGGTGCCGGCGGTTGGACGTGGCGTAGAGCAGCACATTGTCCGGACGCCCCTCGACGCCGCCGTCGAGTGCCGCCTTCAGCGACTTGTAGGACGTGTCGTCATGGTCGAAGGACAGGTCGTCGCAGAAGATGATGATCGGGCAGGGCGCTTCCTTGAGAATATCCATCAGCGCCGGCAGCGTGGCGATGTCCTCGCGGTGCACTTCGACCAGCTTCAGCTTGCTGCCGGTTTCCTTTGCGGCAAGCGCATGGACGGATTTCACCAGCGATGACTTGCCCATGCCCCGCGCGCCCCAGAGCAGCACGTTGTTGGCTGGCAGGCCGCGGGCGAAACGCACGGTGTTGTCGACGAGGATGTCACGCACATGGTCGACGCCGCGGATGAGATCGATCTCGATGCGGTTCGGCCGCTTGACCGGCTGAAGGTGCTGGCGGGCCGGCGACCAGACGAAAACCTCGGCGGCGTTCCAGTCGTTGACGGCGGGGGCGGGGCCGGCGAGGCGTTCCAGCGCGGCGTTGATGCGGCCGATTTCGGCGAGCAAGAGCTTGACGTGATCTTCCTGCAATTTCTCTCTCCTCATGCGTCCCTGCCGGGTAGCATGCGGCGGCGGGTCGCGAAAAGGGGGAAAGCGCTTGAAAACAGGCCACTTCGCAAGGTCGTGTGTTGCATTCAAGGCCCGCTTGCCTATATTCCGGCAACCGAAACGGCCCTGGAGGCCGCACGAATTCAAGATTTCAAGGAGTAGTTGATGTTCATTACCGAGGCCTTCGCGCAGACGGCGGCACCCGGCGGTGCAGGCGGCGCAGACATTCTGATGTCGGTCCTGCCGTTCCTGCTGATCTTCGTGGTGATGTATTTCCTCATCATCCGTCCGCAGCGCGCTGCCATGAAGCGTCGCGATGAGCTTCTGAAGAACATCCGCCGCGGCGACCAGGTCGTTACTGGCGGCGGCATCGTCGGCAAGGTCACCAAGGTCGTCGACGACAACGAACTCGAAGTCGAGATCGCCGAAGGCATCAAGATCCGCGTCGTACGCAGCGGCGTCAGCGAAGTCCGCGTCAAGGGCGAACCCGTCAAGGAATAACTTGGCCTGCCGCCTGGCCGAGCGAATGTGCCCGGCCGGACGGCCCGACTGGTTTTCAGCCGGCGGCGCGCCGGATTAGTCGAGATCGCGATGCAGCAATCCGCCCGCTGGAAGACCTTTTCCCTCTGGCTCGTCCTTGTGGCGAGCCTTCTTGTTCTTCTGCCGAGCCTTTTGCCGGCACGGATGTCGGTCGGCCTTCCCGGCTGGCTGAGCGAGCGTCGCCTCGCCCCCGGCCTCGATCTTACCGGTGGCTCCCGCCTGGTGCTGGAAGTCTCGCGCAGCGACATCGCCGCCGAACGGCTGCGTGCCGGCGTCGAGACGATCGGCAACGCGCTTCGCGCCGCCCGCATTCCCTATAGCGATCTCAACGGCGCCGACGACACGATCGAGGTGACGGTTTCGGCGGCCGATCGCCGTGACGCGGCCCGCGCGGCGCTCGCCGGTCTCGATCTCGGCACGCTCAGCGAGCCGGAGGCCGGCCAGTTCCGCATCGTGCTTTCGGGCGAAGCGGTGGACAGCGCCGTCAGCGCGGCTTCGCTCGGGGCGGTCGATGCCGTGCGCCGCCGCGTCGAAAGCCTTGGCATTCCCTCGCTGCTCGTCGCCCGCGGCGACCGCGATCGGATCACCGTCTCCATGCCGGGCCTCACGGATCCGCAGCGCGTGAAGGACATGCTGGCGCAGGTCGGCCGTCTCTCCGCCCGGCTGGTGGACGACAGTGTGCCGGTCGACCAGGCGATCGAGAACGGCCCTCCGGCCGGATCCGAAGTGCTCTACTCCACCGGCGAGCCGCCGGTCGGCTATCTCGTGCGCCAGGACGATCTTTTCACCGCCGTCGACGTTGCCTCCGCACAGCCGGCAGCCAATGGCGAACCCTTCATCGAATTCGTGCTGAAGGGCGAGGCCGCCGAACGGCTCGCAGCCTTCACCCGCAACAACAGCGGCCGCACCGTCGCCATCCTGCTCGACGGCCAGGTGATCTCCACCTCGCGCATCCAGGGCGCCATCACGGACGGCGTTGGCCGCCTCTCGGGTGATTTCGACGCCGAGGGCGCGGCGAACCTCGCACGCGTCATCGCCAGCGGCCCGCTGCCTGCGCCGCTCACCATCATCGAGGAACGCTCCATCGAGCCGGTGCTTGGCACGACCTCGGGCGACACGGTCGTTGTCGCGCTTCTCGTCGCCGTCGCGGCCGTCGTCGCCTTCATGACCTTCTTCTATGGCGTGCTTGGCGTCATCGCCTCGCTGGCATTGTCCTTCAACGTCATCCTCACCTTCGCCATGCTGGCGCTGATCGGCGCACCACTGTCGCTTTCCATGATCGCCGGTATCGTGCTCACGGTCGGCATTGCCGTCGATGCCAGCGTGCTGATCTTCGAGCGCATCCGCGAGGAGGTGAAGGGTGGACGCGAGCTCTCCCGGTCGGTTCTGGTCGGTTTCCGCCGTGCCCGTGCCACGGTGCTCGATGCCGCCGTCACCATGTTCATCGCCATCGCGGTCCTCTTCCTGCTTTCGGCCGCACCGGTGCGCGCCTTCGCGCTTGCCGTCGGTATCGGCCTTTTCGCGACGCTCATCACCACCTTCACGCTGACGCGCCGCCTTGTCACGGTCTGGCTCAACCGCAGCCACGCGACGCACCTGCCGAAGGGCGTGCGCTCCGGCTTTTTCGACAGCCTCAATCTGCGTTTCATGGCGGTGCGCAATGGCGTCTTCCTGCTGACGGCGGTGCTGTCGCTCGCCATCGCGGGCCTCTTGGTCGCCGGCAAGCTCAAGCTCGGCATCGATTTTACCGGCGGCGCGGCGCTGGAGGTGCAGGCGAAGGCCGGCAACGTGGATCTCGACGACATCACGGCCCGCCTGAACGATGCCGGCGTCGATGTGCTGAACGTCACGAAGCAACGCGATGCGCGGCACGCGCTGGTGCGGATGACATCGGCGGGCGAGGGCGAGAACGCCGAGCAGACCTCCGTGCTGATTGCCCGCGGCGAGCTGGAGGACGATTATGATTTTCGCCGTGTCGAGGTGGTCGGCCCGGCGATCTCAGGCGAATTGATCGATACCGCGACCCTCGGCTTCGTCGTCGGTTTGCTCGCGCTCGTTGCCTATATCTGGATCCGCTTCGAATGGCATTTCGCCATCGGTGCGATCATCTCGCTGGCGCATGACGTGTTCTTCACACTCGGTTTCCTCGCGCTCGCCAAGATCGAGTTCAACATCAGCGCCGTTGCGGCGCTGTTGACGGTCGCCGGCTATTCGCTGAACGACACGATGGTCGTTTACGACCGTGTTCGCGAGAATCTCCGGCATTTCAAGCAGATGCCGCTGCCGATCCTCATCGACGACGCGATCAACCGCACGCTCTCGCGCACCGTGCTCACCTCGGCGACGACGCTGATCGCGCTCGCCGCGCTTGCGCTGTTCGGCGGTGAGGCAATCGGCACCTTCGCGCTGACGCTGCTCTTCGGGGTGGCGATCGGCACCATATCCTCTATCTATATCGCCGGACCGGTCCTTATCCTGTTCCGCCTCCAGCCGGAGCGCTACCGCCCGGGCAAGGGCGGCAAGGGCGCGGCTCCGGAAGCGACGGGAGCCAATGGCTAAAGGCATCGAAATCCGGGAGGCGCATTTCCCCGGCCGTGCGCCGATCGACGCATATGGCAACGGCGGCTTCCGCTTTGCCGACATGTCGCATCGCGGCTCCATCCTCTGCCTGCCCTCGGGCATCCATGGCTGGGACAAGGAGGAGGGCGCGCCGCTGACGCTGGCCGACCTCCAGCGCGTCCTGGACGAGGCGGGCGAGATCGAGGTGCTGCTCGTCGGCACGGGCAAGGAGATCCGTCCGCTCTCGGCCGAGATCAAGGCAGCGCTGACGGAGCGCAAGGTGCGTTCCGATCCGATGAGCACGGGCGCTGCCGTACGCACCTTCAATGTCATGCTGGCCGAAAGCCGGGCCGTCGCCGCAGCGCTGATCGCGGTGTGAATTTTGCCATGACCGATATGCGGCAAGACCCTTATGCGCACTGTCTGGCGATGCTCCGCGACACCGACCGCGACCGTTACCTCGCCTGCCTGCTGGCCCCGGCGGAAAAGCGTGGTGCGCTTGCCGCGCTCTATGCCTTCAATGCCGAGATTGCCCGCGTGCGCGACGTGGTGCGCGAGGCGCTGCCCGGCGAGATCCGCCTGCAATGGTGGCGTGACGTGCTCGAGGGTACGGCCGAGGGCGATGCCATGGCCAATCCGCTCGCTGCCGGCCTGATGGCCTGCGTGAAGGAACATCGGCTGCCGGTCGCCGTGCTGACGGACATGACAGAGGCGCGCATCTTCGACGTCTACAACGACCCGATGGAAAGCCGCGCGGCATTCGAAGGCTATGCCGGTGAAACCGCCTCGGCGCTGATCCAGCTTGCAAGCCTTATCCTCGATCCGGCAAGGGCGCCCGAATCGGCGGAGGCTGCCGGCCATGCCGGCGTGGCGCAGACCGTCGCCGGCACCCTGCTGATGCTGCCGATCCACCGGCGGCGCGGCCAGGTCTACCTGCCGGCCGATCTTCTTGCCGCCACGGGCCTGACACCGGAAGCCCTGCTTGCCGGCAACGATACGGCCGCGGCGGCGCGGGCGGTGGATGCCTTTGTCGGTCTCGGCCGGGAGCACCTTGCCAAGGCACGGGCCGCTGGCGGCGTTTCGCCGGCCAACCGCCCGGCCTTTCTGCCCGTCGCGCTCGTTCCGCCTGTGCTGGGCGCTGCGGAGAAGGCCGGCGAAGCGGTGCTTGAGCGCTCCCTCCAGCCCGCCCAATGGCGACGGCAATGGTGGATGTGGCGTGCGCTGCGCCGCGGCCCGTTCTAACTCGGCGGGGTTCCCGTTTCTTCGCGTGTCGCGTAAAATTGCGGTGTCCGGTCGGCGCTGCCTCTTGGGCGCCTGACAAGACGCAAAACTGGCGCAAGCCTTGTCCGCTACAGCGGCAGGACGTTTTTCGCGGAGGAATCGCGCCGATGCTCTGGACCATCACCATCGCCTGCCTGCTTTTGGCCGGCCTCGTCTTCCGTCAGGTGTTTCGCCGGGATGAGGAGCAGGAGATGGCCGGCGAGGATGCGGGGCTTGCGATCCTTGAATTCGGCCGTGCCTTTCCCGACGAGGCGATTCGCGAGGTCATCACCACCGCGGACAGCCGCACGGTGTTCCTGCGCCTGCATGACGGCAAGGCCGGATGCATGCATGCCCATGGTCACCACTATTCCTGCCACAGGATCGAGCCCGGCACCGTGCGCGTCGAAAGCGCCGGCCCGAAGCGCCTCGCCGTGAAATTTGCCAATGCCGCCTTCGAGGGCGGCGTCTTCGAATTCCGCGACGAACGGGAGGCCGCGGAGGTCTCGCTCTGGCTGCTCGGCAGCTTCATGCCGGCCGTGGCCGGGCGCGGGGCCGAGACCGCAGGCCAACAAAACTGAAAAGGCGGGGCCAATCGCCCGTGGAACGACGTTGCGTCCTTTTCCTTCTCCTCAACGGGGAGAAGGGGCCCGAAGGGTCGGATGAGGGGCGCGTGCGACGGCTTCCGCCTAGCCCCCTCATCCCGCTGCCGCGACTTTCTCCCCGCAGGGGAGAAGGGGCAGGAGGCGTGCTCCCGGCCTCCTGTGCTATCCTGCATTTTGACGATGCGGCCGAGGGGTAGCCGTCCGGAGAATCAGCGACCGAGCCAGCGGGCGCAGTCTTCGAGCGCCCGTGCGGCCGTCGCCTGTTTCTTGGCGAGGGCCTTGTCCTTGCCACGGAACCGCTTGACGCCGTCCGGCTTCGTCACCGTGCCCGGCTCCAGCGGCGGGAACAGGCCGAAGTTGACGTTCATCGGCTGGAAGGAACGTTTGCCCGGTTCGTCGTCCGAGACGATATGGCCGCCGGTGATGTGGCCGAGCAGCGAACCGAAGGCTGTGGTTTCCGGCGGCAGTGAGGGCGTTTCGCCGCGTCGTTCGGCAACCGCGAACCGGCCGGCGAGCAGGCCGATGCTGGCGCTCTCCACATAACCCTCGCAGCCGGTGATCTGGCCGGCAAAGCGCAGGCCCGGGCGACCCTTCAGCGTCAGCGAGCGGTCGAGCAGCGTCGGCGAATTGATGTAGGTGTTGCGGTGGAGGCCGCCGAGGCGAGCGAATTCCGCATTCTGGAGGCCGGGAATCAGGCGGAAGATCTCGGCCTGGGCGCCGTATTTCAGCTTCGTCTGGAAACCGACCATGTTGTAGAGCGTGCCGAGCGCATTGTCCTGCCGCAGCTGCACGACGGCATAGGGCTTGACCGTCGGGTTGTGCGCATTGGTGAGGCCCATCGGCTTCATCGGCCCGTGGCGCGGCGTTTCGCGGCCGCGCTCCGCCATCACCTCGATCGGCAGGCAGCCGTCGAAATAGGGCGTGCCCTCCCATTCCTTGAAGCCTGTCGTATCGCCGGCAATCATCGCGTCGATGAAGGCGTTGTACTGCGCTTCGTCCATCGGGCAGTTGATATAGTCCTTGCCCGTGCCGCCGGGGCCGACCTTGTCGTAGCGCGACTGGAACCAGCAGATGTCCATGTCGATGCTGGCCGTGTGCACGATCGGCGCGATGGCGTCGAAGAAGGCGAGCGAATCGGCGCCGGTGCGGGCCTGGATCGCTTCGGCGAGCGACGGGGCGGTGAGCGGCCCGGTGGCGATGATCGCCTGGTCCCAAGCCTCCGGTGGCAGACCGGTGACCTCCTCGCGTATGATGGAAATCAACGGGTGGCCTTCGAGTGCGGCGGTGACGGCGGCGGAAAAGCCGTCGCGATCGACGGCGAGGGCACCGCCGGCCGGCACCTGGCTGCTATCGGCCGCGCGCATGATCAGCGAGCCGGCGAGCCGCATTTCGGCGTGCAGCACGCCAACGGCATTGCTCGTCGCGTCGTCCGAGCGGAAGGAGTTGGAGCAGACGAGTTCGGCAAGGCCGTCCGTCTTGTGGGCATCCGTGCCGCGCACCCCGCGCATTTCATGCAAGATGACGGGTACGCCGCTGGTCGCGATCTGCCATGCGGCTTCCGAGCCGGCAAGGCCGCCGCCGATGACGTGGATGGGAGCGAGGGAAGAGGTCTGTGTCATGGGCGGTTCGTTACCATGCCCGCGGGCTGCTTTCCATCACGGAGATTCAAAAGCCCGAATCAAAAACGGCACCAGATGGTGCCGTTTGAAGCGTTCCTCGCGCGTCGCCGTTTCCGGCCGCAGCGGTGGAAACCGGCTATGTCTTAGCGGAAGGAACGGGCTGCGATGTCGCGGATGTCGTAACGGGTCAGGCCGATGTCGGACAGCGTGTGGTTCGACAGGTTGCCGAGTTCGTTCATCGTGCGGCGGTAGGAAATCCAGTTCTTTGCAATGCGGATCGGGTTCATCGTCTTCTCCTCGAAGGGTTGGCCGGGAGGTCTGTCTCACCGGTGTGTGAGCTCTATATAGGCGATACCCTTATTAATGTGCAGTGCAAAGAAAATGCAGCTGCTATGCATTTGTGCAATAAGACGACCACCAATCGGGCAGGTGATTTTGCTGCGGGCAAAGCACGCAGAAAATGCCGCTATTCCAGGCAGATAGAAAGCTTCATCGTACTGGGCGGCTTCTCTGCCGAATGTCGCATGGGGGGAAATTGCGACATTGTGCGGCGCAAAAAGACAGGCAAACAAAAACGCCCCCAGGCGGGAAGCCTGAGGGCGTTCGAAACAGGACCGCTAACGGTCGTTCGGCTTAGTTGGCAGCCTTGCGAGCGATGTACGGAATATCGCTGCGGCCGATGCCGAGGTCGCGGAGTTCCCGGTCCGACATGCGGCCGAGTTCGTTGACGGTCTGACGGTACTTGCGCCAGTTGTTGAAAGAGCGTGCCAGGTTCATGTTCTTACCCCTTTCTTGGGCTTCCTACTGGGCGGCCGCTCGTCCTTGGCGCCGCCCCGATCTGATGAATTGGAATATACGCTGCGCCGCCGAAAAGAACAGCGCTGTTACAGCACGGCACCTATGCGTTTTGAACATGTCAAGCGGAAATTTCGGCAAAATTCTGGCCAAATTTCGGGCTTTTGGCCACAAGGGTTAAGATCGCTATGCGTCAGAGGTTGGGTGCGGTGCAAAAAAACAAAACCCGCCGGGGGAGGAGATCCGGCGGGCTTTGCTGATATCGATTGGCAGCCTGGGAGGAGGAGGGAGGGCCGCCAATCCTGTCGGGGACGTTGGGAGGAGGAGATCGCCGCCCGACCGATGGGAATGATATAGACCGTTCGAGCCTTGCGTTGAAGCGCAGGATGGGAATGGCACCAATGCATGTGGTGCATGCCTGTGATCGTGCAGCAGGATTTTCTGCCCGGATTTTGAGCGGAGCGGTCGATCGTGTCGAGGTGTTTGGCCGCTTTGGCGCGGCTGCGCATGCGTCTGGCGCAAACAATAACGCCCGCTGGGGGAGGAGGTCCAGCGGGCGTCACTATGAGTGATTGGCAACTGGGAGGAGGAGTGTTGCCAATCGTATCGAAACGACACTGGGAGGAGGAGTGCGTCGTTCCGAATTCTATGTCGATCCCTGTTTCCAGGGCTCGGGTCGGTCGGCATCATGCCGGGCGTTCGACCAGTCCGCCTTTCCCGTTCCTCTGTCGCCCTACGTTACGCGGCGCCTTGATTTGCGGGCCGGATCGCTTCTGATCCGATGTCTGAACTATAGCCTCGACCGTTGATTTTGTGCAGTGCAATATGAGCATGGATGATATGCGCCAACTGCATGTCCGAAACCACCGGTCCAATCGACCTGTTGAGGCTAGTTTTATCAGGCCTTTCTCTATTTCCCGTTAATCTTGGTGGTGGCGAGCCCGCCTTCAAGGGCAGAAGTGTCGAATAAATGCTCTTTTTTCGGATTTTTGCTCCGATTGCGAATTTCCAGCGGCCCTGTATCGTTCCTGTTGACAGCGCCGGAATCGGCGCGAACCGCAGGCATTTTCGAACGGAGCAGGAACGGATGTACAGGGGCAGGTTGGAGCGCGACCTCAAACGCTGGACGGCACAGGGCTTGCTCGATGCCCCGACGGCCGGGCGCCTGCTGCAGGAATACGATTCCCGCCCCAGTTCCTTCAGCCTCGGCCGGGTTTTGATGATCATCGCGGCGCTGCTCGTTTCGGCCGCGGTGCTGCTGCTCGTCGCGGCCAACTGGGAGGCGATCCCGCGGCTCGTCCGGCTCGTCGGCATCGTCGGGCTGATCTGGGGTGCCTATATTGCCGGCGCGGTGCTGATCACCCGCGGCGCGGAGCGGCTGGCGTCCGCCTTCCTTGTCTTCGGCACGCTCGCCTTCGGCGGCGCGATCGCCCTCGTCGGCCAGATGTATCATCTTTCCGGCGATACGTTCCAGGCGATGCTCGTCTGGTTCTCAGGGGCGGTCGTGGCTGCCGCGCTCTTCCGCTCGGGTGCCGTCACGGCCATTGCCGGTGTCCTTGCCTTCGTCGTTTCCGGCGCCGACTGGACGTCGTCCTACAATGTCGACGAGACGGTGCTGCTCTGGCTGATGCCGTTGATGGCGGTCATCGTCATCCTCTTGGTGCGCTATACCGGCGCGGCGCGGGTGCGGCATCTCGCCTATCTGCTGCTCGTCGCCTGGCTTGCCTTCATCTATAGCGAATACGAGACGCCCGAGACCGCCATCGCGATCGCCGGCTTCGGCGCGATCGCCTATCTCCTCGCCGCCGTGCCGCAATCGCCGCTGCATGCGTTTGCCCGCAGCGCCGGTGCTGCACCCGCCTTCTATTCCTATCTGGTGCTGGTGGTCGGCCTTCTCGTGCTGCATGCCGAATTCGACAATATGGCGAACCGCCTGTTCCTCGGCATCATCACGCTCGCGGCCGCCATTGCCGGCATTGCGCTGTCGGGCAAGGAGAACGGCGCGGTGCGCTACCTCGGCTATGCGACCTTTGCCGCCGAGACGCTCTATCTGGCCTCCGAAACGATCGGCTCGATCATCGGCACATCCGGCTTCTTCCTGGTGTCCGGCCTCGTGGTGGCGCTGATCGCCTGGGCGGTGATCGCGCTGGAGCGGCGCTTTTCCAAGGCTGAAACGAAGGCGGAGGCCTGACCCATGACCCTTTCCCGTTTTCTCCGCGTGCCGCCGCTCGTCGCCGGTATCCTTGCCGCCGCGCTGCAGACGGCCGTGCTCGGCTACATGGTCGAAAGCCGCGCGTCGATCCTGCGCAGCGGCGCCGATATCAAGCTGAAGACGCTGCCGGTCGATCCGCGTGATCTCCTGCGCGGCGACTATGTCATCCTGTCCTACCCGATCTCGACCATCCCCAAGGCGATCGTCACCGGCGATGTGCCGAAGGCGAGCGGCCGTGTACGCCTCGCCGTGCGCTTGAAGCCCGGCGCGGACGGCCTGTGGACGGCGAACGAGGCGCGCTTCGGTGATCTTGCGCCGGAAGAGGGCAGCGTCATCCTGCGCACGCTGCCCTTCGATTACTATTCCGCCGGCGACGGCAGCCTGCCCGACACCCTCTTCGTGAGCTATGGCCTTGAGCGCTATTATGTGCCGGAGGGCGAGGGCAGAGTGCTGGAGGATGCCCGCAACCAGGAGGAGCTGGAGGTGGAGGCCCGCGTTTCCGCGGACGGTACGCCGCAGATCGCCCGGCTGATCCTTCGCGGCGAGCCAATCTATGACGAACCGCTCTATTGATGGGAGCGCCCGGAAGCTCCCGCATTTTTCCTTTGATCCTCCGGAAACGGGTGATATAGAGACGCCGCGCTCGGAAGGCGCCACGGTGCGCAGCTGCGCTGCCCGTGGCAAAGCGGTTTCTGAGACGCGGGTATGGTGAAATTGGTAGACACGCCAGATTTAGGTTCTGGTGCCGCAAGGCGTGGGAGTTCAAGTCTCTCTACCCGCACCAGAGCCACCAAACGCGGAGACAGGAGGTTTCCGCGTGACGTGGAGCACAGCGACACAATTCCTTAAATCGGCGGCGATTTAAGGAATTGTGTCGTAGATTCTAGAGTGCGACAGCGTCCTTTGCGCGCCGTAAATGGCGCGCGGCGCTGTCGAGAGCGCCATTTTGCTTGCCAAAAGGCCACCGAATTCAGTAAAGCCACTGCCGGCAAATGGACCGGCGGGGTGCTCGCCATAACCGGCAGGCCGGTTTGAGCATCGCCAACTCGAAATGAAGGTTTGAACATGCAGGTTATCGAAACGCTCGCTGAAGGGCTGAAGCGCGAAATCAAGGTCGTCATCCCGGCCAAGGACATGGAAGCTCAGATGAACGAGCGTCTTGAAGACGCCAAGGGCCGTGTCCGCATCAACGGCTTCCGTCCGGGCAAGGTGCCCTTCGCGCATCTCAAGAAGATGTACGGCAAGTCCATCATGGCCGAACTCGTCAACGAGATCGTCCGCGACCGTCCGTCGGCCATTCTTTCCGAGCGCGGCGAAAAGTCTGCGACGCAGCCGGAAATCGCGATGACCGAAGACCAGGCTGAAGCGGAGAAGATCCTCGCCGGTCAGGCCGATTTCGAATTCACGCTGTCCTATGAAGTGATCCCGGCCATCGCCCTGAAGGACAATTCCGGCATCGCCGTTACGCGCGAAGTCGTCGAGGTCGACGCGTCCGAGGTTGACGAGCAGATCCTCAAGATCGCCGAAAGCGCCCGCACCTACGAGACCAAGAAGGGCAAGGCCGCCAATGGCGACCGCGTCACGATCGACTATCTCGGCAAGGTCGACGGCGAAGCCTTCGACGGCGGCAAGGACGAGGACGCAGAACTCGTTCTCGGCTCCAACCGCTTCATCCCCGGCTTCGAAGAGCAGCTCGTCGGCCTGAAGGCTGGCGAAGAGAAGGTCATCACGGTCACCTTCCCGGCTGACTACCCGGCCGCAAACCTCGCCGGCAAGGAAGCCACCTTCGACATCAAGGTCAAGGATGTCGCCGCTCCCGCCGACGTCGAGATCAACGACGACCTCGCCAAGACGCTCGGCCTCGAATCGGCCGACAAGCTGCGCGAAATCGTTCGCGGCCAGATCGAAAGCCAGTACGGCTCGGTCACCCGCCAGAAGGTCAAGCGTCAGATCCTCGACCAGCTCGACGAGATGTACAAGTTCGACACGCCGGAACGTCTGGTCGAAGCCGAATTTGAAAACATCTGGCGCCAGATCAACACGGACCTCCAGCAGTCCGGCAAGACCTTCGCTGACGAAGACACGACGGAAGAGGCTGCCCGCGAAGAATACCGCAAGCTTGCCGAACGCCGCGTCCGCCTCGGCCTCGTTCTCTCGGAAATCGGTGAAAAGGCCGGCGTCCAGGTCAGCGACGAGGAAATGCAGCAGTCGCTCTACCAGCAGCTCCGCCAGTTCCCGGGCCAGGAAAAGCAGATCCTCGAATACTTCCAGAAGACCCCGGGCGCCGCCGCTTCGCTGCGCGCGCCGATCTTCGAAGAGAAGGTCGTTGATCACCTGCTCGGCGAGATCAAGGTGACGGACAAGACCGTCTCCAAGGACGAGCTGATGGCAGACGACGAAGAGGGTTCCGAAAAGGAAACCAAGAAGGCTGCGCCGAAGAAGAAGGCTGCTGCCAAGGCCGACGCTGCGGAAGGCGAAGACGCCGCTCCGAAGAAGAAGGCCCCGGCCAAGAAGAAGGCCGCTGAAGGCGACGCCGAATAATTTGGGATAGGGCCACGACGGCCTGATCTGACACTGTTCGTCGCCCGCGGCTCTGGCCGCGGGCGATTTTTTATGCGTTCTCGATGGATGCGAGCAGCGGCCAGCCGGAAAGAACCGCAGAAGCGGGCATATCGATGAAGCCCGACCGCACCTGATCGGGATCTCGCTCATGGCAAAGCCGTGCCAGCCGGTAGCCGAGGGTGTAGCCGGCCCAGCGTGGCACCGCACCGGCCCCGAAGAACCATTCGGCATGGTCATAATAGGGATTTTCGAGTTCCGTGTTCGCCTGGGCGAGGATGCCGGGAAGCTGCTCATGATCGAGCGCCGCGGTCCAGGGCGGTGGAGCAAGGCCGGTCAGCATCTCGGCAAAGGCATCTGCCAATCCTTCCGACACGATTGCCTCGCCGAGTGTTTCCCCATAGCCGCAGGCGTTCCAGCGCATGGCGTGGTGCAGCTCATGCGCCAGCATCTGCTGGAAAACCCCGCCAGCGACATGCGCTTCGAAGGCTGGGTTGTCCGGTGCCAGACTGATCGTCACGAGGCCACGCCGGAAGCACGACCCACCCATCGCCATTTCCGGGACCGTGCCCTCGGGAAAGTTCTGTACGAGAATATCCACCGGATGGCGGCAGAGATCGGCGGGCACGCGGGCGGCTATCCGTCTGCCGATGTCGATCGTCTGTAAGCGAAGCGTATCGCGCCAGGCGGAAAGAGAGCCCTCCGCCTCCAGCAAATGAAGTGTCAGGTTCATGCCCGTCTCCCCGCTCATGCCATGCGGTGCAATGTTTGCAGAAGGAAGGGGACGCGGAAAGAGAAAACTGTCAGTGGCGCGGCGCTCGTTCCGCGTGCGTGGAGGACGCGCCCTGGCCGAGCGTCAGAAGCAGTGCCCGGTGATCCGACACTTCCGGTGATTCGACGACGGTAAATCCGGCGACTGGCACCGTCGCATTCACCAGCATGTAGTCGGCGTAGCGGCCGGGTTTCGTGTAGTGCGAGGTCCGCGTGTCCGTGAAGCCACGGGTCGTGACGAGATCGGTCAGACCGAGGCGGGAGAGCGCCCCGAACGTCCTGCTCTCCGGCAGAAGGTTGAGGTCGCCACAGAGGACGAGGCCTTCGTCCGGGCGGTGCAAACGCTGGACAAGGGCGGTCAGGGCGTCGGCCTGCGCGTCACGCTCCGGCGTGTCGCCCTTGCCGTCGACGGTCCGCAGGCCGTGGAGCTGCACAACGGTGAGCGCGCGGTCCGCGGCATAGTCGTAGAGGCGCAAGGCGTGGGCATTGCGGGGACGCGGATGCGGGCCGAAAGCGTGCGGGGAGAACGCGCCGTGCACGAAATCGAGCGCCTGGCCGATCACGGAGACATCTTGCCGGACGAAGGTGGCGAGGCCGAATTCCTGCCAGCAGGGATGGGCACCGTCCATCAGCTCGCCGCGCATGGCCGGCGCGAAGAAACCGTCATGGCCGGGCAGGGCGGCGGCGATGTCGCGGTAGAGATTGGCGCGCTGCTGGAGCTCCACCGCGCCGTCGCGATAGGTCAGAAAGGCCGAGCGCGCGGCGATGGCGCGCGGTACCTCCTGCAGGCAATAGACGTCGGCATCGACATCCGCGAGATAGGCAAGGAGCGGCGCATGCAGCATGCCGCCCCAGACGTTCAGCGACAGGATCTTCATGCGCGCTGCTCCTCCCGCGTTTTTTGCGATTCTGGGCGCAACAGGCCGGTTCGCTCGGTGGTCAGACCTGCCTTGTTCGCCGGCGAAGGATCAGCCAGCCTGCGACAGGTCGCCCATGCGGTTCCAGGCGTCGAGGCCGGCGATCTTGTAGGCTTCGGCGAGGGTCGGATAGTTGAAGGTGTTCTCGACGAAATACTCGACGGTGCCTTTCAGGTTGAGCACGGCCTGGCCGATATGGACGAGCTCCGTCGCGCCTTCGCCAACGATGTGAACGCCGAGCAGGCGGCGCGTCTTCAGCGAGAAGATCATCTTCAAGAGACCGGAATTGAGGCCCATGATATGGCCGCGCGAGGTCTCGCGGAAACGGGCCATGCCGCATTCATAGGGAATGCCGCGCTCCTTCACCTCTTCCTCGGTGAGGCCGCAGGTGGAGATTTCCGGCACGGCATAGATCCCGTAGGGGAAATATTTCGGCGGCTCCTTGGCGATGGCGCCGACGGCGACACGGGCGGCGATGCGGCCCTGTTCCATGGAGGTCGAGGCGAGCGACGGGAAGCCGACGACGTCGCCGGCGGCGTAGATATGCGGCACGTCGGTCTGGAAGGTTTCCGGATTCACGCTGAGGCGGCCGCGCGAATCGGCCGTCAGGCCCGCAGCCGGCAGGTTGAGGCTGTCGGTCGCGCCGACGCGTCCGGCGGCATAGAGCACCATGTCGCAGGTGACGCGGCGGCCGTTGTCCAGCGTGATCTCGCACTTGCCGTTGTCGAGCTTTTCCACCTTGTCGGCCTTCTGGCCGAGGATGAGCTTCATGTTGCGGTCGCGCAGATCGTGGATGAACTCCTCGACGATTTCCCTGTCGATGAAATCGAGGATCGTCGGCTTCGGGTCGATGACGGTGACCTGCGTGTCGAGCGCGGAGAAGATCGTGGCATATTCGATGCCGATGACGCCCGCGCCGATGACGGCCATGGAGCGCGGCAGTTCCTTGATATCGAGCAATTCGTCGCTGTCGAGAACGCTGACGCCGTCGAAGGGGATGCTCTCGGGACGGTACGGCTTCGTGCCGACGGCCAGCATGATGCTCTTGGCCTGGACGTGGATGGTCTCGCCGTCGTCCTTGGCGATCTCCATCGTATCCGCCGTCACGAACTTCGCCTTGCCGCGGATGTGCTGCACGCGGTTGCGGGCGAACTGGTGCTCCAGAACCTCCACCTCATGATCAAGCGTGATCAGCAGGCGGCGGCGCAGGTCGTCCGCGCTGATCTCCTGCTTGACGCGGTAGGCGCGGCCGTAGAAGCCGCGCTCGCGCCAGCCGGAGAGGTTCAGCGCCGTCTCGCGCAGCGTCTTGGAGGGAATCGTGCCGGTGTGCACCGAAACGCCGCCGACACGTTTTCCCTGTTCGATGACAAGGACCTTGCGTCCGAGCTTGGCTGCCTGGATGGCGCCGCGGCGGCCTGCGGGGCCGCTGCCCACGACGACGAGATCATATTCCTGCATGTGAGATGGCCCCAGCCTTTTGCGGGAAGAATCATATTGCGATGCAGCAATTGTCTTCGCCGTGCAAGTTTTCGTCAATCGAATGTGGCAGCAAACCGTTTCAATCGGATGAAGGAACGCTCACCCGATTTCGTTGTTTTGTAACGCGATTCGGCGCTTCCCCGCAGGGTGCGCCCCTTGATTTCAGATCAGCCTCAGCCCCTTCAGGCTGGCATGCCCGTCCTTGCCGATGATGATGTGGTCATGCACCGTGATACCAAGCGGCCGGGCGGTCTCCACGATCGTCTTCGTCATATCGATGTCCGCCCGCGACGGCGTCGGGTCGCCGGACGGGTGGTTATGGACGAGGATGATCGCCGTGGACGACAGTTCCAGCGCGCGGCGCACCACCTCGCGGGGGTAGACCGGCGTGTGGTCCACCGTGCCGTGGCCCTGCACTTCGTCGGCGATCAGCGTGTTGCGCTTGTCGAGGAAGAGGATGCGGAACTGCTCGCGCGGCTCGTGCGCCATGGCGGCGTGGCAATATTGGATGACCGAAGACCAGGAGGCGAGCACGGTCTTGTTGAGGATCTCGCTCTTCAGCGTGCGCTGGGCGACGGAGGAGACGAGTTTCAGATCCAGTGCCACCGCCTCGCCGATGCCCTTCACTTCCTGCAGCAGCGCCGATGTGGCGCCGAAGACGCCGGCAAGCGTGCCGAACCGCTCGAGCAGGGCTTTTGCCACCGGTTTGGTGTCGCGCCGGGGGATGAGGCGAAAGAGGAGGAGTTCGAGGATCTCGTAATCGGCCAGCGCGCCGTCGCCGCTGTCGCGGAAGCGCAGGCGAAGCCGCTCGCGATGGCCGTGGTAGTGCTTGTCTTCGGCGGGGGGAATCGCCTTGGCGGGCGTCGTGCGGGCGGGGCGCTCGAAGAAGTGGCCCCGCTCGTCGAGGGTGTCGAAAAGATCGTCGGCGGTCGTCGGATCGTTGCCCGTCTCGGCGGGGGAGGTCTTGTCCGTTCGGCCGCGCGATCCTGTCATGGCGGCCTTAGGCGGAAAGGCCGGGGCGGTCGAGGCCGCCGGGCGAAAGCGTGAAGATCTCGCAGCCGTCGGCCGTGACGCCCACCGTGTGTTCGTACTGGGCGGAGAGCGAGCGGTCGCGTGTCACCGCCGTCCAGCCGTCGGACAGCACCTTCACATGCGGCCGGCCGAGATTGATCATCGGCTCGATGGTGAAGATCATGCCTTCCCGCATTTCCGGCCCCTCGTTGGCGCGGCCGTAATGCAGGATGTTCGGTGCATCGTGGAAGAGGCGGCCGACGCCGTGGCCGCAGAAATCGCGCACCACCGAGCAGCGCTCGGCCTCCGCATGGGCCTGGATCGCCTCGCCGATGGCGCCGGTGCGCGCCCCGGGCCTGACGGCGGCGATGCCGCGCATCAGGCATTCATGCGTCACTTCAAGCAGGCGCTCGGCGGCGCGCTTGATCTCGCCGACCGGATACATGCGGCTCGAATCGCCATGCCAGCCATCGAGGATGAAGGTGACGTCGATATTGACGACGTCGCCCTCGCGCAGCGGCTTGTCGTTCGGAATGCCGTGACAGACGACGTGGTTGATCGAGGTGCAGCTCGACTTGGTGTAGCCGCGGTAGTTCAGCGTCGCGGGCAGGGCGCCGTGGTCCATGCCGAATTCGAACACGAAGCGGTCGATGGCGTCGGTCGCGACTCCGGGCTTGACCAGCGGATAGAGTGCATCGAGGCAGCGCGCCGTCAGCTGGCAGGCCTTGCGCATGCCGGCAAAGGCTTCTGCATCGTAGAGGCGGATCACGCCCGTGTTCTTCAGCGGCGCGGAGGACGCGTCGATATAGGTCACCATGGTCGAACTTTCGCTAGTCTTTCCGCATGTTCATAAAACAGCCATACCGGGTTCGTCCATGGTGATCGATGCCACAGGCCGGATTTGCTGGGATGTAACGGCGCATTTGACCGCATAGGCCTCGACGCCGCGAGAAATCGCCCGGCGGAACCCGGCCGCATAGGCGGGGTCGAGATCGGCGCAGATGCGGAACCGCAAACAATCCTCCCGCTGGATGAGATAAAGCATGACCGCGCGGCAGCCGGCCTCGGCCATGTCGCCGAGTTCTTCGAGATGTTTTGCGCCGCGTTCGGTCACCGTGTCGGGGAATTCGGCAAGGCCGGCGGTGCGACGGAAATGCACGTTTTTCACCTCGACATAGGCAAGCGGCCGGTCCGGCCCGGAGAGCAGGATGTCGATGCGTGAGTTGCGGCCGTATTTCTTCTCCCGTTCAAGAACGGGATAGCTGCCGAGATCGGAAACGAGACCGGCGTGGATCGCTTCCTCCGCCAGCCGGTTCGGCAGGCCTGTATTGATGCCGACGACGGTGTCGTCGGCCTCCACCAGTTCCAGCCGGTGGCGGTGCTTGCGCGTCGGGCTGTCGCTCTCCGACATCCAGATGCGCGAACGGGGCGCCGTCAGGCCGCGCATCGAGCCGGTGTTGGGGCAGGAGCCTGTTATCGCCGATCCATCATCGAGGATGGCGTCGAACAGGAAGCGCTTGTAGCGCTGAACGAGAGTGCCGGAAACGAGCGGCGGATCGAATTTCATGGCGGTTCGGCGATCAGGCGCGCACGCGCACATAGGAGCCGGGGGCTTCCTCGATCGAGTTCATGGTGCCGCCGGTCTTGCGTGCCGGCACCATGCGATCGTCCTCCGCCTTGATCCAGTCGTGCCAGTGCGGCCACCAGGAGCCCGGCGCCTCCTTCGCCTTTTCCACCCAGTCCTCGAACTCGCCCTTTACCGGCCCGCCTGTCCAGTACTGGTATTTCATCTTGTCTGGCGGGTTGACGACGCCGGCGATGTGGCCGGAGCCGGCCATCACATAGGTCACCTTGCCGCCGAAGAACTTGCTGCCGACGAAGACGGATTTCGCCGGCGCGATATGGTCCTCCTTGGTGGCGAGGTTGTAGATCGGGATCTTGACGTCCTTCAGCGACAGCTTTTTGCCGGCGAGCTGCATCTCGCCCTTGCTGAGGGTGTTGTTGAGATAACAATTCCTCAGATAAAACGAATGGTTGGCGGCGGGCATTCGCGTGGAATCTGAATTCCAGTATAGCAAGTCGAAGGGCATCGGATCCTGGCCCTTCAGGTAGTTGTTGACGAAGTACGGCCAGATCAGCTCGGAGGCACGCAGCATGTTGAAGGCGGTCGCCATCTTCGAGCCGTCGAGATAGCCGGTCGCCTTCATACCGCGCTCGATGAGGTCGATCTGCTCCTCGTCGGCGAAGACCTTCAGGTCGCCGGCATGGGTGAAGTCGACCTGCGTGGTGAAGAGCGTCGCCGTGCGGATGCGTTTGTCGCCTTCCTGGCCGTGCAGGGCGAGCGTCGCCGCGAGCAGCGTGCCGCCGACGCAATAGCCGATGGCGTTTACCTCGTCCTCGCCGGTCGCCTGCTTGATCGTGTCGAGCGCGAAGCCGACGCCCTCACGGGCGTAGGATTCCCAGTCCTTGGCCGCATGCCGTTCATCCGGGTTCACCCAGGAGATGACGAAGACCGTGTGACCCTGGTCCACGGCCCACTTGATGAAGGATTTTGCCGGGTTGAGGTCGAGGATGTAGAACTTGTTGATCCAGGGCGGGCAGATGAGAAGCGGGCGCTTCAGCACCCTGTCCGTCGTTGCGTCGTACTGGATGACCTGGCAGACGTCGCTCTGCGCCAGCACCTTGCCCGGCGTCAGCGCCATGTTCTGGCCGATAGCGAACTTGCTCGTGTCGGTCTGGCGCAGCTTCAGGTCGCCGCGGCCGGCGGCGATGTCTTCGGCCAGCATCTTCATGCCGCGCACAAGGTTCGCGCCGTTCGAGGCGACCGTCTCGCGGTAGAGTTGCGGATTGGTGGTGACGAAGTTCGTCGGCGAGATCGCGCTGGCGATCTGTCTCACATAGAAGCCCGCCTTGTGGCGCGTGTGCTCGTCGAGGCCTTCGGCATCGGCGACGAGCTTCTCCGCCCAGTCGGAGGTCACGAAATAGGCCTGGCGCAGAAAATCGAAAAACGGGTTCTTCACCCAGTCCTCATCGGCAAAGCGTTTGTCCTTGCCGTGCGGATCGGGTGCCGCATCCTGCTCTTCGCCGGAAAGGCGCCCCAGCGTGCGCGACCAGATGTTGAAATAGCTGCCGAGCAGCAGCGTCTGCGCCTCCAGCGTGCGGCGCGGGTCCGTCAGCCAGTATTCGGAGACTTTGGAGAGGGTCTTCACCATGTCGACCATCGGCTCGGAAACCGTGTCGACCTTCTCGCCGCTTTCGCGCGGGGCGAGCCACGCGGAGGCGGCCTTGCCGAGCTGTTCGACGGTGCGCGCGAAGTTGACCGTCAGCGCCTCGGGATCCTTGACGATGTAGGGCTCGATCGTCGCGGGGTCGAAGGGCTGGAAACCGGGCTTGTTTCCGGCCGCATCGCGTTCATTCGCCTTGCGTTCATCGGCCATGGTTCCCTCCCGATTTTATTGTTACTTTTGTATTTTTACATTCTCTACGAAACAGATTACAAGGGCCTGACAGCCGCATACGGCATTATCGGGAACCGGTCGTTTCGACAGGAGCATACAGCCACATGGCGTTCGAAATCAGGCGCTTGCGCGCCGCTCTCCTCATGGCTGCCGCCACGGTGGCGCTCGCTTCCTGTGCCTCGAGCGAGACCGGATCGACCGCGACGGTAAATGCCGGCGCGAACCGGGCCGATGTCTACCCTGATATCACGGCGATCGTCAGCGCCGAGACGCAGCAGATGAGCGACGAGGAAGCCGCCAGCTACAGCGCACGCCTGACGGCACTCTCCAGCCGTCGCCGTTCGGGCGCGATTTCGGAAGCCGAATACCGCCGCAAGCTTGCCGAGTTGCAGGCGCTGCGCGACGGTCACGGCAAGGCGACGCTTTCCGAAATCGAGAAGACGAATTAGCGCTTGCGTTTCTTGCCGTTTGGCAGCAAAGCGGATGACGGCCAGTTGGTCGTCGGCCGGGCGGAGTGCCTTCATTTCGAACGCTTTCGTCCGTATCCGATTTCTTGATTCGCACGGAGTTTTACGCCGTCCGGCAAAGCCGCCGGAGGGGCTCCGTGCCTAACGGGGTTAAAGATGGAAGAGTTTCACAAGGTCCGGCGTCTGCCGCCGTATGTTTTCGAACAGGTCAACCGTTTGAAAGCAAGCGCGCGAGCGGGTGGCGCCGATATCATCGACCTTGGCATGGGAAACCCCGACCTGCCGACGCCCAAGGCGATTGTCGACAAGCTTTGCGAAGTGGTCCAGGACCCGCGCACCCATCGCTATTCCTCGTCCAAGGGCATTCCCGGCCTGCGCCGCGCCCAGGCCGCCTATTATGCCCGTCGCTTCGGCGTGAAGCTGAATCCGGAAACGCAGGTCGTCGCGACCCTCGGCTCCAAGGAAGGCTTTGCCAACATGGCGCAGGCGATCACCGCGCCCGGCGACGTCATCCTCTGCCCGAATCCGACCTATCCGATCCATGCCTTCGGCTTCCTGATGGCCGGCGGCGTGATCCGGTCCATGTCGGTCGAGCCGGACGAAAGCTTCTTCCCGCCGCTCGAGCGCGCCGTGCGCCACTCGATCCCCAAGCCGCTCGCTCTCATCATCAACTATCCGTCGAACCCGACGGCGCATGTCGCCACGCTCGATTTCTACAAGGACGTCATCGCATTCGCGAAGAAGCACGACATCATCGTGCTCTCCGACCTTGCCTATTCGGAAATCTACTTCGACGACAACGCGCCGCCGCCGTCCGTTCTGGAAGTGCCCGGCGCGATTGATGTGACGGTGGAGTTCACCTCCATGTCGAAGACCTTCTCCATGCCCGGCTGGCGCATGGGCTTTGCCGTCGGCAACGAGCGGCTGATCGCTGCGCTGACCCGCGTGAAGTCCTACCTAGACTACGGTGCCTTCACGCCGATCCAGGTCGCTGCGACCCATGCGCTGAACGGCGACGGCGCCGACATCGCGGAAGTGCGCAACGTCTACAAGCGCCGCCGCGACGTGATGGTCGATACCTTCGGCAAGGCCGGCTTCGACGTGCCGCCGCCGGCGGCCACCATGTTCGCCTGGGCGAAGATCCCGGAAAAGTTCCGCCACCTCGGCTCGCTGGAATTCTCCAAGCTGCTCGTCGAGAAGGCGGATGTCGCGGTCGCGCCGGGCATCGGCTTCGGCGAGCAGGGCGACGATTACGTCCGCCTCGCGCTGGTCGAGAACGAGCACCGCATCCGCCAGGCGGCGCGCAACATCAAGAAGTTCCTCTCCACGGCGGACGAGACGATGCACAACGTCATCTCGCTGAACGCCCATCGCTGAAAAATCCGCCCTCCGCGCATCTGCGGAGGGCCTTCTTCCAAAACGTTAGGACATGACCATGGCTGATGCCCTGAAGATCGGCATTGCGGGCTTGGGGACCGTTGGTGCCTCGCTCGCGAAGATTCTCGTCGAACGCAGGGACATGCTCACGACAACGTGCGGCCGGCCGATCGAGATCGTCGCCGTGACCGCCCGCTCGAAGGGCCGCGACCGCGGCGTCGATCTTTCGG
Source organism: Shinella sp. HY16 (assembly GCF_028534175.1). NCBI lineage: Bacteria > Pseudomonadati > Pseudomonadota > Alphaproteobacteria > Hyphomicrobiales > Rhizobiaceae > Shinella > Shinella sp. HY16. Next base: position 1,566,144 of record NZ_JAHYXL010000001.1, read on the forward strand.
CAGCCGAATGGTTCGACGATCCGGTCGCGCTCGCCCGCGAGGCCAGGATCGACGTCTTCGTGGAACTGATGGGCGGCTCCGGCGATCCGGCCCGTGCCGCCGTCAAGGCGGCGCTTTCGCGCGGCGTGCATGTCGTGACGGCCAACAAGGCGCTGCTCGCCGCCCATGGCGTGGAGCTCGCCGGCATCGCGGAAAAGAACGGTGCCATCCTCAACTACGAGGCGGCTGTCGCCGGCGGCATCCCTGTTATCAAGGCGCTGCGTGAATCCCTGACGGGCAACACGATCTCGCGCGTCTACGGCATCATGAACGGCACCTGCAACTACATCCTGACCAAGATGGAGAAGGAAGGCCTTTCCTTCGAGGCGTGCCTCAAGGAAGCCCAGCGTCTCGGCTATGCCGAAGCCGATCCCGCCTTCGACATCGAGGGCAACGACACGGCGCACAAGCTGTCGATCCTCACGACGCTCGCCTTCGGCACGAAGATTGCGGCCGACGACATCTATCTCGAAGGCATCACCAACATCTCCATCGACGACATCCGTGCCGCCGCCGACCTCGGCTACCGCATCAAGCTGCTCGGCGTCGCACAGAAGACGGATACGGGCGTCGAACAGCGCGTGCACCCGACCATGGTGCCGCTCGACAGCGTCATCGCGCAGGTGGACGGCGTGACGAATGCCGTTGCGATCGAATCGGACATTCTCGGCGAACTGCTGATGGTCGGCCCCGGCGCCGGCGGCAACGCGACGGCCTCGGCCGTGCTCGGCGACATCGCCGACATTGCCAAGAGCCGTCCGGGTGCGCAGACCGTGCCGGCGCTCGGCCGCCCGGCCGCCTCTCTCTCCCCCTACAAGCGCGCGCAGATCCGCAAGCACCACGGCGGCTATTTCATCCGCCTTTCGGTGGAAGACCGCACCGGCGTCTTCGCCAGCATCGCCAAGCACATGGCGGAGAACGGCATCTCGCTGGAATCCATCGTGCAGCGCGCCCAGGCGAGCGCCGAGACCACTGACCCGAAGACGATCATCCTCGTCACCCATGCGACGATGGAGGATTCCGTCCGCAAGGCGGTCGCCTCCATCAAGGGCGAGGGGTACCTTGTCGGCGAACCGCAGGTGATCCGCATCGAGCGGCCGAAGACGACCTGATCTTTTCGTTTCTTCGGCGTGGCGTGGTATCAAGGGATCAATGAACCTTGCCACACCCGCCCTCGTCATCCTCGGCCCTGGGCCGAGGATTTATGCGCCACTCGCGACGGCGGATCCTCGGCGCAAGCCCGAGGATGAATAACGAGGGGCTTTTGAGGGAGAGGTCTTCGCGACTTTGTCTGCAGTGTAGAGCATTTCCAGCAAAAGTGCGAAGCGGTTTTGCGTCCGGAAATGCGGCAAAACAAGGAGATAGAGCGTTTTCGCGATTCGGGGAAAAGCGGAAAAGCTCTCGTTGCCGGAGCCGCCATGAGCATGCTGGAAAACGCCGATCCCGTCAGCCGGGCCTTCCTGAATGTCGAACGCTCGGTGACCGGCCAGCGCTGGGTGGCGCGGCTTGATCAGGCGGGCGAGAACCGGGCGCTGGCGATGAGCCAGAGCCATGGCCTGCCGGATCTCATCGCGCGCGTTCTGGCGGGGCGGGGCGTGCCCTTTGAAGGCGCCCTGGAATTCCTCGACCCGACGCTGCGCCGCCTGATGCCCGAACCCTACAGCCTGATGGACTGCGAGGCGGCTACCGAACGGCTGGCGCGCGCCATCGAAAAGCGTCAGCGCGTCGCGATCTTCGGCGACTACGACGTCGATGGCGCGTCATCCTCGGCGCTCCTCTATCGTTTCCTCGCGCATTTCGGCGTGCAGGCGGAAATCTACATTCCCGACCGCATCTTCGAAGGTTACGGCCCCAACCCCAATGCCATCGCCCAGCTTATCGAGCGTGGTGCAGAGCTTATCGTCACGGTCGACTGCGGCTCGACCAGCCACGAGTCGCTGGCTGTCGCGAAGGAGCGCGGCATCGACGTGGTCGTCATCGACCACCACCAGGTGGGCGAGGCGCTGCCGTCGGCCCATGCGCTGGTCAATCCGAACCGCGAGGACGATTTGTCGGGGCAGGGGCATCTGTCGGCCGCCGGCGTGGTCTTTCTCGTCCTGGTCGCCCTGCAGCGCGTCCTGCGGGAAAGGGGCGACGGGCGGGCGAAAACCTTCGATCTGCTCGCCATGCTCGATCTCGTGGCGCTCTCCACCGTCTGTGACGTGGTACCGCTGAAGGGGCTCAACCGCGCCTATGTGGTCAAGGGCCTCGTCGCGGCACGCCATCTCGGCAATGCCGGCCTGACGGCGCTCCTGAAGCAGGCGGGCATCGGCGGGCCCGTCACGCCCTATCATCTCGGTTTTCTCGTCGGCCCGCGCATCAATGCCGGCGGGCGTATCGGCGATGCGGCGCTCGGCAGCCGCCTCCTGACGATCGACGAACCGGGTGAGGCGGAGCGAATCGCCAAGCAGCTCGACGACCTCAACCGCGAGCGTCAGGCCATGGAGGCCGCCATGCTGGCCGAGGCGGAGGCCGAGGCACAGGCAGAATACGGCACCGGTGAAGGCGCCTCCGTCATCCTGACGGCCCGCGAGGGTTGGCATCCGGGCGTCGTCGGCCTGCTCGCCTCGCGCCTCAAGGATCGCTTCCGCCGACCCGCCTTCGCCATCGCCTTCGATCCCTCGGGTAAAGGCACCGGCTCCGGCCGCTCGATCAGCGGCTTCGATCTCGGCCGCATGGTGCGCGCCGCCGTCGACGAGGGCCTTCTCGTCAAGGGGGGCGGCCATGCCATGGCGGCGGGGCTGACGGTGGAGCGGTCGAATCTCGGCCGCCTGCGCGGCTTCTTCGAGGAGCGCGCCGAGCGCATCGTGCGCGATCTGGTGGCCGTGGAAACGCTGAAGATCGACGGTGCGTTGAGCGCAAGCGGTGCGACGCTGGCGCTTGCCGACCAGCTGGAGCAGGCCGGCCCGTTCGGTTCGGGGCATCCGCAGCCGATCTTCGCGCTGCCTGCGCACCGCGTACGCGACATCAGGCCCGTCGGCGTCAATCACCTGCGTCTCGAACTCGAAGGCCCCGATGGTGGCCGCCTCGGCGCCATGGCCTTCCGCGCGGCGGAGGCCGATCTCGGTCTTTTCCTGATGAAGCACCGCGGCCAAGCGGTGCATCTCGCTGGCACGCTTTCCGCCGACAGCTGGCAGGGCAGCCGGCGCATGCAATTCCGTGTTCTCGATGCCGCAAAGGCATTCTGAAACAACGTTATTCCGGAAAATGAAGGAGAGAGTGGCACGCCCTAGGGGAGTCGAACCCCTCTTTTCAGAATGAAAATCTGACGTCCTAACCGATAGACGAAGGGCGCGTGCGGTGGGCGTTATCTAGTCGGGACCGCTGATTTGCGCAAGCCCTAAATGCAGGAATTTTCAGTTTTTTCCGTTTGATGTTTCCGCTTTCTGCAGGCTGCGAAAACGCCAAAGGCTTCCACCCCGCCGCGAACCGGGAACATTCCTCTTCAATTGTTCGCCGGGAATGGCGACCCCTGCAGGACTCGAACCTGCGACATTCTGCTTAGAAGGCAGATGCTCTATCCAGCTGAGCTAAGGGGCCGGGGCTGGCAGGGCCAGCGAAACCTCAATGGGTCCAGGGCTGCATGCGGTTGAAGCGGAAATTGTCCGGATAGGCGACGCGCTTGCGGGTCGATTCCTTCGGCTCGATCACGCGGTAGTCGATGCCCTTGCGTTCCGCATAGGCGACCGCCTCTTCGCTGGTTTCGAAGGTGAGCTTGACCTGCTGGTACATGTCGCCGGAGCTGGTATAGCCCATGATCGGGTCGATCGTCCGCGGCTTCTCGGCATCGAATTCCAGAACCCAGAGATTGGTCTTGGCCTTGCCGGATTGCATGGCGGTCTTGGCGGGACGATAGATCTTCGCGGTCATCGAAGCGGCTCCAGAATTCTCGCATAAAGGCGCACCGTTCCGCCGGCGCGCGTTCGAGAATGCATAACCCGGATTCCGTAAAGGGGGAATGACCGAACGCGCATTTGGCATCGAAACGCCCGCCGGACTGGTCGGAGTGGAGAGATTCGAACTCCCGACCCTCTGGTCCCAAACCAGATGCGCTACCAGACTGCGCTACACTCCGTCCGTCCCGGCGATGGGGAGATACACGCATCCGCCCCCCGCCGCAACAGCAAATGGGCGTTTTCAAGCGCTTGTCGCAGGAAATGCAGGCTTACTTCGCCTTGCGCAGCGAATCCATCAATTCGCTCTCGACGCGGTTGCCCGCGCGGATGCCGAGGCGCTTGGCCGTGCCGCCGTTGAGCTCCAGCACATAGTCGATCGGCCCTTGCGAATCGATGATCGATTCGGAGTGCGGCTCGGCGTTTTCCTTGATGGCGCGCACCTTGCCGTCCTTGGCGATGAACAGCATGTCGAGCGGCAGGTACGTGTTCTTCATCCACATGAAGACCTGCCGCGTCTCACCGAACGCGAAGAGCATGCCGCGGTCCTGCGCCATCTCGCGGCGGTGCATCAGCCCCTGTTCGCGCTGGCGCGGCGTAATGGCGAGCTCCACCGTGAAGGCATGGCTCTTGCCGTCCTTCGTGACGATCGTCAGCGGCTGTGTGTCGAATGTTTCCGCCGCGAAGGCCGAAAGGGAAAAACAGAAGAAAAGCGCCAGGGCGGCGCTAGCAAGGCGCGCGAAACCGGCCGCCCGCGCGAAAAGGCCCATCAGTGGGGCCTGTTGCCGGGAACCGGCATGTCCGGGTGGATTTCCGCTGCCATCAGGCCCTTCTCGCCGTCGCCGAAGCGGACCAGCACGACTTGACCGGGACGCAGTTCCGCCAGGCCGAAGCGGCGCAGCGTCTCCATGTGGATGAAGATGTCTTCCGTGCCTTCGCCGCGCGTCAGGAAGCCGAAGCCCTTCGTGCGGTTGAACCACTTGACCAGAACGCGCTCCAGTCCGCTCGACGGCGTGACCTGCACATGGGTCTTCACCGGAGGCATCTGCGAGGGATGAACGGCCGTGGTCTGGTCCATGGAAAGGATGCGGAAGGCCTGGTAGCCGCGGTCGCGTTTCTGGATCAGCGCGACGACGCGCGTGCCCTCCAGAACCGTCTGGTAGCCGTCTCGGCGAAGGCAGGTGACGTGCAGCAGCACATCCTGCATGCCGTTGTCGGGTACGATGAAGCCGAAACCCTTGGCGACGTCGAACCACTTGATGACCCCGGTGATCTCGACGAGATCGACGGCGTCGTTGCTCTGGTCATCACGATCAGTGATTTCCTTTGAAGACACCCTATCCGCCATGACCTGCCAGCCCCTCGTTTACGCGTCACATGAGTTACGGTTAACTGATTCTTGATAACCAGAATAACATTGTCCCGATGCGAATGCGCAAGCCCCTTTGAAAGTTTTGCCGGTCCCATTGGTAGGCTGCAAGGCTTGCCTGAGGCTGACAAAACCCTACTCTTCCGGACGATTCCACATTCAGAGGATATTCCAATGCGTTATCTCCACACGATGGTCCGCGTCAAAGACGTCGACCAGTCCCTGCATTTCTATTCGACGCTGTTCGGCCTCACGGAAGTTCGCCGCTACGAGAACGAAAAGGGCCGATTCACGCTGATCTTCCTGGCCGCGCCCGACGATGTCGAAGCTGCGCGGGCGAATGCCGCCCCTTGCCTCGAGCTCACCTACAACTGGGACACCGAGGATTATGCCGGCGGGCGCAATTTCGGCCATCTCGCCTACGAGGTCGACGACATCTATGCGTTCTGCCAGAGGCTGATGGACAATGGCGTCACCATCAACCGCCCGCCGCGCGACGGCCACATGGCCTTCGTGCGTTCGCCGGACGGCATTTCCATCGAAATCCTGCAGAAGGGCGAGCGTCTGCCGGCGGCCGAACCCTGGGTTTCCATGGGCAACACCGGCGCCTGGTAGGCAAATGCCGGACGCAAGCTCCAGGCAAAGCTTGCATCCTATAGATCCGTGCAACGATCATCGTTCCGCCGTATTTGACCGGAAATCTCTTGCCCATCCGGTCGATCGCCAGCGAGAGGGTGCTTTGGCCGATTTGGGCCGGATAGCCTCCCGTTCTGCGTTTCACGGCTTCACGCGCTTCGGCCTTTACACCACCGGCCGAAACGCTAACATCGCAGCAACCGCAGCCTGGCCCTATGGCTTTTCTCGATTGCGGTTGCGACTGTTTGAAGAAATGGCCCTATCGGCGGCAAGACCGAGGGTGTGAACGTCGAAAGCGGGGGAAAGCCTTTGCAGGACATGCAGGGAAAGTGGCCAGGCCTGAAGGCGCTGCGGTATGGATTGCTGCTGGCCGTGTCGGTCGCCACGCTCTCGGGCTGCGTTTCCGCAGTCTCCACGGATATGCGCGCGGACAACAAGGCTGCGCAGGAAAGCGAAGACACGGTCGCCGAAGGCAGCACGGACGAGACCACCACGCCCGTGGTGAGCGCGGGTGCTTCGAACGCAGATTCTTCCGCCGCCGTCGATATCGCGGCCGCCGCTGCGGCGGACCAGCAGGTCGCGGGCGAGGCAACCGGTGATCGGGCCGGCCTCGTGATGCAGCCGACGACGCTGAATGCCGGCAAAGCCAGCATCTATGGTAACGGCAGCCAGGCCGTCGCGACCGGCAATGCCTATGCGACGCAGACCGCCGGCGCCAATGCCTCCGTCAACAGCCTCTATGCCAATACCGGTGCCGCGCAGGCGGCAGACCAGTCCGGCCGTCTGCCGGTCGAGGACATGCCGCCGGTCGGGGCAACCGGCCAGCAGCCCCTCGCCACGCTCGGCGACGAGCAGGCGGAAATCACGCTGCCGGAAAACGGGCCGATTCCCAAGACCGCGCGAACGGCTCTTGCGGCGGAAGCCGCAACCGGCAATGCGGCCGAACTTGCGCTTGCGACGCCGGTGGACGATAGCGCAGCGGCCGTGCTGCCCGGCACCACGGATCAGATGAGCGCGACCGGCATCAAGAAGGACGAGCCGAGAAAGACCGTGACGCTCGCCTCGCTCTTCGCGGGCAAGCGCGAGGCCAAGCAGCAGTTCGATGGCGACCGTTTTGCCGAGCAACCGCGCCGCGTGCTCAACCGGGAAAGCGCAAACACCACCCGCAAGGCCTCGCTCGGCACGCTGCCGGGCGTCTCGATGGCGAGCGCCATGTTCTCGACGGATCACTCCGAGGCCGACGAGGTCGAGGATGACGGCCCGCAGTTCAAGGAAGTCGCCTCGCTTGCCGGCCTTGCCCGCCTTGCACCGAACGGCCTGTGGCTGCAGACGGACAAGGTGCGCACCGGCTGTTTCAAGCCGGAGCTGCTGCAGGTGCTGAAGACGATCGAGACCCACTACGACAAGCCGATCATCGTCACCTCGGGCCTGCGCGACCTGAAGGTCAACCGGACGAAGCAGTCGCTGCACACGCGCTGCGAAGCGGCCGACATCCAGATTTCCGGCGTCAGCAAATGGGAGCTGGCGGAGTATCTGCGCACCATGCCGGGCCGCGGCGGCGTCGGCACCTATTGCCATACCGAATCCGTGCATATCGATGTCGGTCCTGAACGCGACTGGAACTGGCGCTGCCGCCGACGCAAGTAGGCGGTGTCTCTAACCCTCTGTGATCGATACTTTTTCGCGTGGAGAGCCGCCCTCGGGGCGGCTCTTCATTTTTTTGTCACAACAGCTTTTTCCGGCTTGCAGAAGGCAGGATGCCCTTCTATAAGACGCCCACCGCACGCGCCCTTCGTCTATCGGTTAGGACGTCAGATTTTCATTCTGAAAAGAGGGGTTCGACTCCCCTAGGGCGTGCCACTCTCTCCTGTACTTACCGTAAAAAAACAAGCGATGCCGTGCTTTGGTGTGTCGTTTCCGCACGCCTTTCGGAACGAAGCATGGCTCAGAACGTTTAACCGTCACGGCTGCCATCTTACGCGGTCGGGCGAGAGGCCCCGTCGAGCTTGGCCCAGCGCTCCGGGGTCTCGAACCGCTTGGGTCGCGCCGCCCGCCCGGCCCAGCTTGCCGGACGAGCGGCTGCGTGTTGCCGACGGGGCAACGAAGCCGAGCCAACGGGCGACGCCGGGAGGGTCAACGGCGGCAACCTCAGGTCCTCAGCAGAAGAGATATGGGAAGGCCGATGCAGAATTGCCAGTGGTCAAATCTGGCTGGGCGGCAAGGCGTGGCTCGGGCGTCCGGCAGGCGGAGCTCCCTCGAAATGCGCTGGCTCCTATCCTTCACTCCCGCCTGTGAAAAACTTCGCGTCTACGCGATTTTTCGTCTTGCGAATCCATTCGGTCCCGACTAGATAACGCCCACCGCACGCGCCCTTCGTCTATCGGTTAGGACGTCAGATTTTCATTCTGAAAAGAGGGGTTCGACTCCCCTAGGGCGTGCCACTCTCTCCTTCCATTTCGTGTTTGAAATCCTGCAGGATTCACGGCTTGCAGTGTACCGTGCCGCTTTGCCGTACAACAAGCTTGTCACCCGGTCGCGGCTGTCCCGCCGCTTGTCAGCCTGGAGAACGTCGACGATCTTGCGCTCACCGAAATAAGCAGGAAAATCAATGGCGTCGACAGTCCGCAACCTTGGCTTCTCGGCCATTGTCGCCTTAGCCGTCGGGGGTGGCGAAATGCGGCGGATGTTGTCCGGCGACATCCGTATGTCAGATCGACGTCAGCCGCACCCGCTGCTCCAGCTTGGCGGCGTCCTCCTTCCGCTCGCTGTAGCGATCGGTGAGGTAGGAAGAGGCGTCACGGGTCAGAAGCGTGAATTTCACCAGCTCCTCGCAGACGTCGACGACGCGGTCATAGTAGGATGAAGGCTTCATTCGCCCCTCCGCATCGAATTCCTGATAGGCCTTGGCAACCGACGACTGGTTCGGAATGGTGATCATCCGCATCCAGCGGCCAAGGATACGAAGCTGGTTCACGGCATTGAAGGACTGGCTGCCGCCGGAAACCTGCATGACGGCCAGCGTCTTGCCCTGGGTCGGGCGGACCGAGCCGACGGACAGCGGTATCCAGTCGATTTGCGCCTTCATGATCCCGGTCATCGCGCCGTGGCGCTCCGGGCTGATCCAGACTTGCCCTTCGGACCATGCCGACAGTTCACGCAGCTCCCGGACCTTCGGGTGATCGACCGGTGCCTCGTCCGGCAACGGCAGGCCTCTAGGATCAAACAATCGGACGTCACAACCATGATGCTCCAGCAAGCGCTGCGCTTCAAAGGCGAGGAGCCGACTGTAGGATATGTCGCGCAGAGAGCCGTAGAGGATCAGGATGCGGGGGCGGTGCGTCGAAAACGGCGGCCGAAGAGCGGCCGGATCGGGCTTGCGCAGATGGTCCGGCGAGGCCGCAGACAATGGCTCACACAAGGCGCCGACCCTTTTCATCGAGAACCTGTTCGCCGTCTTCCTTCGCGAAGGAGCCCCGGTGCGTGTCGGGAAGGATATCGAGAACGGTTTCGGACGGGCGGGCAAGGCGCGTCCCCATGGGTGAAACGACAAAGGGACGGTTGATCAGGATGGGGTCTCGCAGCATGGCATCGAGCAGCTCGTCGTCCGTGAGCGCCGGATTGTCGAGCCCGAGCTCGGCATAGCGCGGTTCCTTCTCGCGGACAGCAGCTCGGACGGTGAGACCTGCGCCGGCGATCATCCCGGCAAGCTGCGCGCGTGTCGGAGGCGTCTTTAGGTACTCGACCACCCTGGGTTCGATCCCGGCATTGCGGATCATGGCCAAGGCGTTCCGGGAGGTGCCGCATGCGGGATTGTGATAGATGGTAACATCCATGGTCATGCTCTTTCCGTTGATATGTTTCGGGAGACGGCGGGTGAGGCCTCGTACCAGCCCTTCGACCTGTTCACGATCCAGACGACCGACAGCATCACCGGGACTTCGATGAGGACGCCGACGACGGTGGCCAGCGCGGCCCCGGATTGAAATCCGAACAGGCTGATGGCGGCGGCGACCGCCAGTTCGAAGAAGTTGCTGGCGCCGATCAGGGCGGACGGCCCGGCGACACAGTGTTGCTCGCCGGATAGGCGATTCAGCACATAGGCAAGGCCGGAATTCAGGTAGACCTGAATGAGGATCGGCACGGCGAGCAGGCCGATGACCGCGGGTTGCGCGATGATCTGCTCCCCCTGGAAGCCGAACAGCAGGACGAGGGTCGCCAGCAGCGAGACGAGGGAGACCGGTTGCAGCGTCTCCAGCAGGCCGCTCAACCGCGAAGAGCTGCCATCCGCGGTCAGCCTGTTCCTCACAAGCTGAGCGATGACGACCGGTATGGCGATGTACAGGACGACGGAGATCGCAAGCGTATCCCAGGGAACGGAGATCGCCGACAGGCCCAACAGCAGGCCGACGACGGGCGCGAAGGCCACGATCATGATCGCGTCGTTGAGGGCGACCTGCGACAGGGTGAACAATGGCTCGCCGCGGGTGAGGTTGCTCCAGACGAAGACCATTGCGGTGCAGGGGGCCGCAGCAAGGATGATCAGGCCGGCGATGTAGGAATCGACCTGGTCCGCAGGCAGATACGGTCGAAACAGCCAGCCGATGAAGAGCCATGCCAGGATCGCCATCGAGAATGGTTTGATCGCCCAGTTGACGAGCAGCGTCACCCCGATGCCACGCCAGAATGTCCCGACCTTTGTCATGGATCGAAAATCGATCCTGATCAGCATCGGGATGATCATCAGCCAGATGAGGACCGCGACGGGAATGTTGACCTTCGCGATTTCGATGGAGGCGATGGCCTGAAACACGTCTGGCGCCCCATGCCCGAGAGCAACACCGACGATGATGCAGAGAAGGACCCAGACGGTCAGATATCGTTCAAAGGTGGACATCAGTTTTCCCTTGCAGGAGCAGCTGCCGTGCCATCCATTTTGCCGATTTCACGCGACACCAGCTCAAGCGCCGATTTATCGGGAAAGGTGAAGGGTGAGAACGGCAGTGTGGGGTTGCCTGCGCGCATAAGGGCGCGGAGGAGATTCTGTCGGCCATGGCTGAATCCGTCGCCTAGATCTCAGACTCAGGTTTTGCGGAAAGGCGCTTGAGCGCCGGATACCTTTCGGAGATCGGGTTCGTGGTCATGTGGGTCGCTCTTGCGGTTTGCAGCACGGCGTAAGTTCCGCGATCAACGGGGCGCAAAGCGCAGCGGAGCCGCCGCAGCAGTCTTTGAGAAGGAAGAGCATCAGTTCGCGAAGGCCATCCAGATTGGCTCTGTATATGATCGAGCGGCTTTGTCGCTCGCTTTTGACGAGGCCGGCTCTCGACAGGGTGGCCAGATGCGCGGACATCGTGTTCTGGGGAACGTCGAGCAATCGAGCGAGCTCGCCCGCCGGTACCCCTGCAGGTTCGTGCCGAACGAGAAGCCTGAAGGTTTCAAGGCGTGTTGCCTGGGCGAGCGCTGCAAGGGTGTTTACGGATGAAGAGATTTCCATATATCCAGAATAACGGATGTATCGCCTTTGTCAATACAGGCCGGATTGACCTTCCGCTGCCGGCGCCTGTTCGCGGTCCATGCAAAAAAGGGCAGCCAAACGGCCGCCCCTTGTTTTGCCTGTTGTGCGTTCGTTACGAGTAAGGCGAGACGCACTGCTGGCGCGGGCCGTTGTAGGGCTGGAACGTGTTGTCATAGGCGCGGTATGACCGGTAGCGGTTGGCGCACCAACTCTGGTGCGATCCGCCACCCGCCTGCGGCTGATTGGCGATGGCACCGCCGATTGCAGCACCGAGGCCGAAAGCGGCGAGAGGATACCACCAGCCGTCCGAATGGCGGCGATAGCCCGGGCGATAGTCCCGATAGCCGCGGTGGCCGTGCCAGCGCCTGTCTGCGCGCCGCTCATACCGGTCCCGGCGATCGCGGCGCTCATAGCGATATTGCACCTTCTCCACGGCAGCAGCTTCCGGCACGGGCACCCTTGCGAAGGTCACGGCCTGGGCGGGGATGACGGAGGTCAGCGCGAGCGCGAGGGAAAGCGCCCCTGCGGCAAGACCAGTCTTCAAATTCAACATGGCAAAAACCTTTCCTGCTTCTTCCGAAGAAGAACGCGGCAAGGGCGGTGTGGTTCCAAAAACCTGACAAAAGCCATGATTCCGTAAGGAAAAACGTCAAAAAAAAACGGGTTGGTCCGCCTTGTCGGCTCGCCAACCCGTTCCGGTAAAATGCGGATCAGGGTGTTCGGGTACAGGGGTTCTCACCACAATCCGGCTGCATCTCCAGATCTCCTGTGTGAGCGATCATGCCCGAATGCGATTTTGCCGATTGACAGAATGCGCATCTTTTTTGATAATTTCCACATGAGCAAACAAGCGCCGCGGCAGGGGCCGCTCGACATCACGATCGTGCTTCTGCCCGAGTCGTCGATCATGTCGCTCGCCTCGGCGCTCGATCCGATGCGCGCGGCAAATCGTGTTGTGCCGGAGCCGGTCTTCCGCTGGACGATCCTGTCGCCTTTGGGCAAGCCGGTGCTCCTGACCTGCGGTGTGGAAATCCGCGTGGACGGCGCCTTTGCCGATGTCACGAGCGGCGATGCGCTGCTCGTCATCGCCGGTTTCAACCAGGAGCGCCATGCCGACCGGACCTTCGTGTCGCGGCTGAAGAAGGTGGCGCGGCGGTTCGACGTGGTGGCCGGCATCGAATCGGGTTGCTGGCTGCTGGCGCGCTCCGGCCTGCTCGATGGGCGCGATGCGACGGCGCATTGGGAGGAGCTGGAGGATTTTGCGGCGGCCTTTCCGGCGCTCAATGTCCGGGCCGACCGCTTCGTCACAGACGGGCCGCTCTGGACCTCCGGTGGCGCTTCGCCGACCTTCGACATGATGCTGCATCTGGTGCGCGAGCGATTCGGTTCGGCAGTGGCGCTCGATGTGGCGAGCGTCTTCGTCTATGACGAGGTGCATGCCGCGACGGATGCGCAGCCGCTCGTCTCGCTCGGCCGGCTGGGAGAACATCAGCCGGACCTCGCCGCAGCGATCCGCCTCATGGAACGCACGATCGACAGGCCGCTGACCATTGCCGCGCTCGCAAGGCGTCTCGGTTTTTCCACGCGCAAGCTGGAGACGCTGTTTGCCACGGGCCTCGGCATCGGGCCGGGAAAATATTATTTGCGCCTGCGGCTGACGGCAGCACAGCGGCTGGTGCGCGATACGTCGCTTTCAATCCAGGATGTGGCGCTGCGCAGTGGCTTCGACAGCCTTTCCGCCTTTTCGCGTGCCTTCCGCAATCACTTCGGCGCCAGCCCGCTCAAGCTCCGGGCCGAGCAGCGGGCCAAATAGAGCGCGGCCGGTTCCGGGACAGCAGAACCGGCCGCAGGGCCATGGTCGGGGACGGGGATTGGGGGACTGACCGGGCCCTTTCTCGCGCCCGGCGGGGTCGCCGGGCAGTCTCGTCATACAGCGCCTTGCGGCGGCCGGAGGTTACTTGACGCTACCGACGGCGTCGGCACGACCGTCCTGAAGCTTGACCCACTTGCCGGCATTGGCCGAGGACTGGCGCTTCAGGTAGCGGTATTCGGTCTGCGACCAGAGCAGGACCTTGTTGCGCATGTTGTCGAGCACGAAGTCGCCGCGGTCGGTGCGCACGGTCAGCACGGCATGGCCTTCGCCGTTCGGCTGCAGCACGACGGTGATGAGGAGGTTCGACGGCGAGATGCCGGCTTCCATCAGGCGCTTGCGCTTGATCAGCACGTAGTCCTCGCAGTCCGCCGCGCCGTTGGGGTAGGTCCACTGTTCCTCGACGCCGTAGATTTCCATGTCTGTCAGCGGTGCGAACTCGGTGTTGGCCGAAAAATTGACGTTGAGGATCGTCTTCCAGTTTTCCTGCGTCAGCGTGAGCGGGCCGGCATCCTTGCCGTTCGAGCCGCACTCGTCGCTGTACTGCTTGCAGAATTCATAGTGCCCGATGGGCTGGTTGGTCGCGCCGGCCAGCGGAATGTTCGCGGGCAGCGCCATCGCGGCGCCGGCGGCGGCGAGAGAGAAGAGGAATGCAAACGTCCCTGTCTTGATCGTTTTTGTCATTGTGTTCGTCCCCGTTTGATGAGGTCACAATGACAGCTATGTTTTGAGCTTACGCGAAAAGCCGAAGTATAACTTAGTTCAAATCAAGATCGCATAAGCATAAAATAAGAATAGAATTTGAGTTTGTTTTGATCTGTATTTGAGATGTATTTGATTAAAATTTGAACGAATTTCCACCTGCTCCGGGGGCGCTGCTTGTGGCGTAATTAGCTGGTTTAAAAGGATATTTTTCGATTCCTCCCCGATTTGCCGGAGGGTTGTTTTCCGGCTGAGCGTGCCGGCGGCGGGGATGGGGAGCCACATGCGGTGCGGAGCGGGTGCGCGGAAAGCCAGGGGAAACACTGCTAGCGTCAGAAAAACGCTTTCGACGGACAAAATTTTTTTGAATTTATTTTTGCGCAGATTGATCTGTTTCGTCCTGAAACAGCAAAGGGCCCCGCGGGGCCCTTGTGGAACAGGTCGGTGTCATGCCGTCCTGAAATGTTACAGGAAAGCGGTCAGGGCTTCCTTCGACTGGACGGAGGAGAACTCGATGGCGACGCCCTCCTGGAAGTGGCGCACGACGCGGCCCTTCATGTTGCCGAGCTGGATGGGGGTGCCCAGGGCCGGGCGCACGTCGATGTCGACGGCGGCGCCGGAGAGGGACAGGTCGATAATGCGGCAGGGATAGCGCCGGCCGTCGTCGAGCGACAGCTCGGTGCGGGTGTTGCGCGGCGTCAGGCGGTTGTGGCGGCGGTCTTCCGGCAGGCCCAGTTCATGCTTGTTGGCGATCCAGGTCAGCTGTGCGGCGAGTTTTTCGCGCTTGCGGTCCGTGGCGGTAAGGAGAATGGCAAAGCCGTTGTCGTTGAGGGCGGCGACGCTGCCCTCGATGCGGCCGAGATGATCGACATAGGCGATGATGCGCTCGCCCATGCGCGGGCGGGCGGCACAGATGAAGTTGGCGTCGCCGGGCGACATGTCGAGCACCGTGCACTCGTATTCATCGTGATTGGGCAGCATCAGCCGGCCGGGCAGGGTCACCGAGACGCGTTGAAAGCTGCGCTGCTCGGGCTGCGGCTTGCGGGCGGCGGGCGATGCTTGCTGGAATGAGTACATGTGCGCGCGGGCCTGATGATCCTATCTCTTTCCAACTCTTAATCTTTCGGGGTTAACAGAAGGTTCGTTGCGCCGTGGAAAAGTCGTCACACGCGCATCCGTCAACAACTATGAAGCGCCCTCGATTGTAGTTGTGCCGTCAGCCTCACGTATCGTCAGTCTGGCGGCCGCCTTCGAAGATGCGAAGATGCAGCACGCGGTTCACCGTCTGGCCAAGCCCCACCGGCCGCATGGCCATGATGGAGGTGGGCATGGGAACGGCGGGCCGGTTGCCCTCGAGGGTGCGCGCGCGGCTCGGGTCGATGACCGAAAGTGCGCCGAGTGTCGCATAGCGGAAGGCGCTCAGCGGCTGGCGCTGGCCGGGCAGGGGGGAGAAGGCGCCGATGATGCGATCGGCCACTTTGCCGTTGCTGGCGAGCGGCAGCAGCACGATCTCGGCCTCGGTGGTCTCCAGCCTGCCATCGACGAGTGCGACCTGCAGGACCGCGGGTGCCGCATGCGCCATCACATTCTCGGTGATCCGCGCGATGCGGGTGCGCTGGTCGGGCGCAAAGAGCGTGTCGAAGCCGGTCGCCTTCAGTTCCCGGCCGAACTGCGCACAGAGGCGCGTGCCCGCCAGGCGAAAACGCGGATCGTGCAGCCGGCTGTGTTCCAGGATGAAGACATCCGGGAGGATCGGCGCGATGTCGGCGGGCTCGATAGCGCTTCGCAGCGGAACGCGGCGATCGCCACGCTGGCGCGTCCAGTAATCGTAAAGGGCCGTGATGGCCTTCGTCTGCATGCTCATTTCCAATCGGTTCTGTTCCGTTCCGGCACGAAAGGCCGGGCATATGGTGGTCATGCCAGGGAAGGAGCGAGTTTCGTGCCAGCGCGCCGTTAAGGTTAACGATTGGTTTCGATTGCGCTTGCGGCCGGCATGGGAGAACATCCGGGCATCCCTCCACGAGGGAATGGTTTACTGCACATCGATTTCAGCCCCGGGGATTGGGGGCGCCGGCCGTCAGCGAAAGCTGCACGGCCTTTCTTTTCTCTGTATAAGCGCGATTCGTATTTTATAAGTTTGGTGGATCGGTCATGAGCAACGACGGCGTTGACGCGCGGGATGGCAGTGCGGATATCCGCAAGCGAGAGCCGGCCTTCAACCTGCCGGGCAGCCTCGTCGCGGTCCTGGCACTCCTGACCGCAATTCATGTGATCCGCACCTATCTTCTCTCGGCCTCTGCGGACGAGTACGTGCTCCTGCATTTCGCCTTCATTCCCGGGCGCTATGCCATTCCCTTCGCCGAGCAGGATCTCGGCTGGCTCTGGGGGCCCGTCACCTATTCGCTGCTGCATGGCAGCTGGGAACACCTGATCTTCAACGCCTTCTGGATGGTCGCCTTCGGGGCGCCGGTGGTGCGCCGCATCGGTGTCACGCGCTTCTTCCTGTTCTGGTGCCTTTCGGCCGTCGCGGCCGTTGCCTTTCATACGGCCCTGCACTGGGGCGCGATGATCCTCGTCGTCGGCGCCTCCGGCGTCGTGTCGGGCCTGATGGGGGCAGCGGCCCGCTTCGTCTTCTCGCCGAGCGGGCGCATCAGCCGGCAGTTCGCCCATCTCAACCGCCGCCTGACGATCGCAGAGGCGCTGTCCAACCGGTCCGTGCTGGTCTTTTCCGGCATCTGGTTCCTGACGAACTTCCTGATCGGATTCGGCCAGATCTTCGGCTCGGATGCCGGCGGGGCCATTGCCTGGGAAGCCCATATCGGCGGCTTCCTGTTCGGCTTCCTGTTCTTCCCGCTGTTCGATGTGGCAACGTCGGAAAGCCGCCGGGATTAACGATAGTCCATTAGCGGTCTTGCAATCGCCTCCTTCGTGGCGCACCATGGTTGTGTTCCGGTTCGCACATGCACACCGGAACGGGGCGACACTGTGCAGGAGGAAGCGGGTGTCGCCGGTACTGGCAGGGCATCCCTGCGCGGGTGTCCCGCCTCTCTGCGTTCATGATGCACACGGGAGGTACGCATGTATGTAAAGACGATACTGGACGAAAAAGGCCGCAACGTCGTCACCGGCGGCCCGCAGCTCACCGTCAGGCAAGCTGCCGTCTATCTGCATGAAAATCACATCGGCGCCATCGTCATCCTCGACCGAAACGACCGCATCGCCGGCATTGCGACCGAACGCGATATCGTTGCCGCCGTGGCCCGCAACGGGGCCGAATGCCTGGACAAACCCATTTCCTCCATCATGTGGGGTAACGTCCATCGTTGCGGCGAGAACCAGACCGTCGATGAACTCATGGAAATGATGAGCACGCTGCGCGCCCGCCATATCCCGGTGGAGAAGGACGGCAGGCTCGTCGGTATCATCTCGATCGGTGACGTGGTGAAATCCCATATCCGGGCGATCCAGCACGAGGCGGATGCCATCAAGGCCTATATCGCCGGCTGATTGCAGGTCTCCCGAACGGTTTCGGGCGGAGCGATGTGTCGCTCCGCCCGCTCCGGTGTTTTTACAAGCTAGCTTCTCTCAGCGCATCAGCACGACTTCCTGCATGCGCTTGATCTCGGTTATGCGGGCCTTTGCCTCCAGGTAACCGCGGTCGATCGCTTCGCCGGCGCGGTGGAACTCCGACAGGCCGATATCCGACAGTTTGGGGTGCAGCGCGAGATCCGGCGGGTCGCCGGCAAGGCGCGCGCGTGAAATGCGGTCCTGGATGATGTTGAAGGACTGTACCATGACGCTCGTCAGGCCGAGGCGCGCAGCGCTGTCCTCCTGCTTGTGCTCGTCGATCTTCTGTTCGCTGGCGCTGTGCTTGATCACTGCCGAGCGGCCATAAAGGTCGTAATTGAGGTTGACGGCAACGACCAGCGGCTCCTCGTGGGCGCGGCAGACCGACACCGGAACCGGATTGACCAGCGCCCCATCGACCAGCGTGCGGTTGTTGCACTTGATCGGCTCGAAGATGCCGGGCAAGGCATAGGAGGCACGGATGGCGGTGATCAGCGCGCCGCTGTTGATCCAGACCTCGTGGCCGCTGTTGACCTCGGTGGCGACGGCGACGAAGGGGCGGTCGAGGCTCTCGATCGAGAGATTCTCCAGATGCTCCTGCATGCGTCTGGTCAGCCGCATGCCGCCGAAGAGGCCGGAACCGCGAATGGTGAAATCGAGAAGGCTGGCGATGCGCCGCATGGTGAGCGAGCGGGCGAAGGCCTCCAGTTCGTCTAGCTTGCCGGCGAGATAACAGCCGCCGACGAGAGCGCCGATCGAGGTGCCGGCGATCATCGAGACCTCGATGCCTTCCTCGTCCAGCGCCCGGAGCACGCCGATATGGGCCCAGCCGCGGGCAGCACCGCCGCCCAGCGCCAGCGCGATCTTGGATTTGCGCGGCGTGGCCGGCGCGGGAATATGGGACATGTCGTTCATGGAAGGGCCGCCGGGGTCGGATGCATCCGCCGTTACGAGACTACGATTGAAACTCCAGTTCAACATTCCGGACCTCCATTACCAAGAGGAATTCGCAGCGAGGCAATCCGTTCCGGTGCCTCGGCACCCTCGGCAACACAATAGATGACAGGATAGAAGCACTCTGTGACGCGGGGAACTTTGCCGAAGATAATCTCCCGGCGGGTTGTCCCGTGTGCGTCCGGTCGCAGCTGGAGGAGGGCCTTTGCCCGCAGGATCGGCACCCCGGTGAGGGTGGCCTTGGAAACCGGTCGTGACGCACGAGAGCGATAGGGTTCCATGTCCTGATCCAATGGCGGGGGTAGAGGCCGCCATGGGGGGCATTAGGCGTCGCCACCGGTTGCCAATTGATGAATCCGTGCCGAAACCGGACGGATTTCGCCGGGATGCTTAATTTTTCCCGTAGACCGACGCCGGATCGAATTGTGGCGCGCCGCTGGTGATCGCCAGCACGGCGCCGTCCGGGCCGTTCGAGACGGTGCGGTAGAAGCAGGAGCGGCGGCCGGTGTGGCAGGTCGCGTCATGGCCGGCGACCGAGACCTTCAGCCACACGGCGTCCTGGTCGCAATCCGTCCGCAGCTCCACGACGGTCTGCAGGTTCCCCGAGGTTTCGCCCTTCTTCCACAGGGCCTTGCGCGAACGGCTCCAATAGTGCGCGATGCCCGTCTCGATGGTCAGGGCCAGGGATTCGGCATTCATGTGGGCGACCATCAGCAGTTCGCCGTCCTTCGCATCCGTCACCACGGCCGTCACCAGGCCGTGCTCGTCGAAACGCGGCGTGAAGGCCGGGCCCGTTTCGAGCTCGGCCTTGTCCTTGGAGGGGCTTTGGAAGGTGATCGGCATGGCGGTCGGCTCCGTCGAAAGGGAGCCGGCCTCGCCTAGCTCCGGATCATCGTCATGAACCGTACCTGCTCGGTCGGTTCGGTCTTGAAGGCACCGGTAAAGGTGGTGGTGAGCGTTGTCGAGCCCTGTTTCTGGATGCCGCGCATCGCCATGCACATATGCTCGGCCTCGATCATCACGGCGACGCCGCGCGGGTTCAGCGTCTCGTCGATCGACCTGGCGATCTGCGCCGTCATCGTCTCCTGCGTCTGCAGGCGACGACCGTAGATCTCGACCACGCGGGCGATCTTGGAGAGGCCCAGCACCCGGCCGTTCGGCAGGTAGGCGACATGCGCCTTGCCGATGATCGGCACCATGTGGTGCTCGCAATGCGAGAAGAACGGGATGTCCTTCACCAGCACCATGTCGTCATAGCCAGCGACCTCTTCGAAGGTGCGGCCGAGCACGTCTTCGGCGGCGAGGTCATAACCGGAGAACAGTTCGCGATAGGCTTTTGCGACACGCTTGGGCGTATCGAGCAGTCCTTCACGCTCCGGATCGTCGCCCGCCCAGCGAAGCAGGACGCGAACGGCATCCTCCGCCTCTTTTTGCGAAGGACGGCCCGACGGATCGTCGACACGCGGAAAATTGGTGACTATGGCGTCCATGGACCCATTGACCTTTCTGCAGGTTACCTGACGTGTTTATCGGACTCGCCACTGGCCATTCGCCTAACCCTGCAGGCTTGGGTTCCGTTGGCGGGCTCCGGGGCTTTCGGGTCTTCGCTTCTCAGTGCGTATGACCATCCGGCACGGTTTCCCAAACAACAGGTGAACGATCTGCTTTTTGCTTCTTGCAATTCCAGACGGAAAACCGCTTCACGCTTTCCCTGGAATTGCCCGCTTCTTGCAAAACGCTCACCCCAATACGAGTTATCATATAGTATCGAGCGAGGCCTGCGAAAGAGGCTTGAGACGACACGCGGTGCTTTTTTACCGACGAGGCCGGAATAATCTCCTCGGATCATTGAAGATTCCGCAAAAAATGCGGAAAACGGGGCCATGATGGACGATATCTACAACAGCCGTATCCTCGAATTCGCCGGCAACATTCCACGCATCGGCACGCTTGCCGATGCCGATGGCGAGGCGGGCGCCCATTCCAAGTTGTGCGGCTCGCGCGTCAAGGTCTACCTGAAGCTCGAGGGCGACCGCGTCATGGATTTTGCCCATGAGGTAAAGGCCTGCGCGCTCGGCCAGGCCTCCTCCTCGATCATGGCGCGCCACGTCATCGGCGCGACGGCGGCGGAAATCCGGGATGCGCGCGAAAAGATGCTCGCCATGCTGAAGGCCGACGGCGAGGGGCCGGACGGTCGCTTCGAGGACATGCGGTTCCTGAAACCCGTCAAGGACTACAAGGCCCGCCATGCCTCCACCATGCTGACATTCGACGCCGTGGTGGACGCCATCGGCCAGATCGAGGCGAAGCGGCTGGAAAAGGCCGGGTGACAGGCGATGTGCGATGCGCCCGACTGCCGGCATGCCGGCGCGCGGCCCGTCCATCGGGGCCGCAACTGGCAGGGGCCGTTCCGCCGGACGCCGGGCCGCCTCGTCGGCATGGGCTTCATCCGCCTCTACCAGCTGACGCTTTCCGGCTTCATCGGCAATGCCTGCCGCCACCTGCCGACCTGCTCGGAATACGGCTATGAGGCCGTCGCCCGCCATGGCCTGTGGCGGGGTGGCTTCCTGGCGCTGTTCCGCGTTGCCCGCTGCGGCCCCGGCGGCACCCATGGTTTCGATCCCGTACCGGAGGTGCTGGAGCCGCGTTTGCGCTGGTGGGCGCCGTGGCGGCTGTGGCGCATATCGGCCGGGAGAGGGTGACGCCATGTCGGTTCGGATGGAATACCGCCAGGCCTCGCGCGATTTCGACGCCGTTTTCGTCGATCCCCATGTGATCGACTGCCCGCCACATGCCGTACGGGAGTTCTGGCACGTATGACGGTCTATGTCGCTCTCCTGCATTCCATCGTGCTCGGCCCGGACCGACGGCTTGTCATGGCCGATCTCAGGGCCATGGCGGAAGGCCTCGGTTTTCGCAACACGCGCACGCTGGTTGCTACCGGCAACCTGATCTTCGAGGGCGACGATGCGCCGCTTTCCGCCATCGAGGAGCAGCTGGAAACGGCGTTCCATGCGCGCTTCGGAAAACATGTCGACATCATCCTGCGCAGCGCGGAGGACTGGCGGCGCGTCGCGGCCGGCAATCCTTTTGCCGACGGCAACGGAGCGGATGTCGGCATCCGCGTCATGCGCAAGCCGCTGGGGCTGGAGATCTTGCCGAAACTCGAAGGCATTGCAGCGCCCGGCATCCGCCTCGCCATCGTCGACGGCGATCTCTGGATCGACTTTTCGCAAAAGCCGAGCGAGACGAGGCTCCTGTCGCATCTGACGACGAAGAAGCTCGGTATCGGCACCCTGCGCAATGCCAACACGGTCAACGGCCTTGCGGCCATGCTCGCCTGACCTCACAGCCACCGGGGGACACGCTGCCGGTAGGCGCGATAGGCCGCGCCGAGATCCTGGGCCAGCACATCCTCCTCCACCCGCACCTGGAGCCGGACGGCGAGCACCAGCACGGCCGTGAGCGCGAGCTGGACCGCATCGGGCCGGGTGATGGCGAAGCCCGCAAGGAGCATCACCTGCCCGACGAAGACCGGATTGCGCGACAGGCGAAACGGCCCCGTATCGACGATGGCGCCGGAATGGCCCGCCGCTGAGCCGATGCGCCAGGACGTGCCCATATGGTGCTGGGCATGGACGGCGAAGGCGCCGCCGCCGAGCGCCAGCAGCAGGCCGGCGAGGCGGACCGGCAAGGACGGATCGACAAGCGCCGGCGCCGGCGGCAGGCCTGCGGCCAGAAGCGCGGGATAGACAAGAGCGCCGGCAAAACTCAGGCGGAAGAGCAAGGCGGGCAGGCCCTGGCGCCCGCCGAGGCCGAACAGCCAGGCCGGCCGCTCCGCTGCCCGCGCCGAACGCGCCGTCAGGGCGAGGAAGGCGGCGAGATAGACGCCCATGAGGGTCGCGGAAAGAAGGGGCAGGGACGGCATGTCGGATCTCCGGGCTTGGCCTCGACCAGTCTGCAACCTCCAGTGACTGGAGAGTCAAGGCCGGCGCCCCGCGCCCAGTATGCGGCCAACTGGCGGTGCGGGGAAAACAGCCGTCGCCGCGCTCAGCGCCGGACGAGCCGCCTGAGGCCCTTCACCTCCGCCTCCGTCAGCGCGCGCACGGCGCCCTTTTCCAGATCGCCGAGCGCCAGGTCACCGATGGCGACGCGCACGAGGCGCAGGCACGCGATGCCCTGCGCTTCCAGCATGCGGCGGATCTGGCGGTTGCGGCCCTCGTCGAGCATGATTTCCAGCCAGGCGTTCCGTTCGCCCTCCCGGAGCCTGCGCACGGCCTTCGCGCGCAAAAACTCGCCGTCGTGGTGGACGCCCGCGATGAGCGCGTCGAGCATCGGCTGGTCGGCGAGGCGGTCGATCTGGACGTGATAGGTCTTGGCGACATGCGTCTTCGGGTCGAGCAGGGCGTTGGCGAAGTCCGTGTCGTTGGAGAAGAGCAGAAGGCCCTCGCTCGCCTTGTCGAGCCGGCCGACGGGGGAGAGATGCGCGGGATCGAGATGTTTCAGGCAGTCGAACACCGTCGGCCGCCCCTCGGGATCGCTGCGCGTGGTGACGAGACCGCGCGGCTTGTTGAGCATGAGATAGACCGGCTTTTCCGCAAGGACCGCCGTCCCGTCCACCGTGATGCGCGCGTCGGCAAGGTCGATCCAGGTTTCGGGATCGGTGACGACATGGCCGGCGACGGCGACGCGGCCGGCTGAAATCAGCGCTTCCGCCTCCGTGCGCGAACAGAAGCCGAGCTTGGAAAGCGCGCGGGGCAGGGTGGCACGCTTGCCGGCGGGCGGGGCGGCGGGTCGCGCGGGCGCGCGCGCCATCGGGGCGGCCGCTGCCTTGCGGGCGGGCGCCGGTTTCTGCCCTTTGCCTCTGTCTTTCGCCATGCTGCGTGCAAAACCCCTGATCGTCGCGGTTGACCGGCCTGCCCATGCCATTCTAAAGCCGGGTTCGTCCAGAGCCTTTCCGCTCGCCCGCGGCTGGCGGAAGGCCCTGTTCGTTTCCTGCGCAAGTCCAAAGACAAGACCGTTGCACGTTTTTGCCGGAATTGCGCCCGCCAACAGGATATCCGAAGCGAGGCCGCCGTTGACCCAGGACGACATCACATCCGAACTCGTCACGCTGCGCGACTACTGGCGCTACGCGATCTCCCGCTTCAATGCGGCCGAGCTCAGCTACGGCCACGGCACGACGACGGCCGGCGACGACGCGGCCTTCCTGCTTCTCGACACGCTCGACCTGCCGATCGACACGCTCGATCCCTTCCTCGACGCCCGCCTGCTGCCGGCCGAGCGGAACCTGCTTGCGTCCCGCATCGAGGCGCGCGTTGCGACGCGCAAGCCCTCGGCGTACCTCACCGGCCGATCCTATATTCAGGGCGTGCGCTTTTTTGTCGACGAGCGGGTGATCGTGCCGCGCTCGCATATCGGCGAGATCCTGTTTTCCGAATATCTCGGCGAACACGGCTCGTCCTTCCTGCCCGATCCGATGCTGGTGGAAAGCGCCGTCGACATCTGCACGGGCTCGGGCTGCCTTGCGGTGCTCGCGGCAAAGTTCTTCCCGCAGGCAAGCGTCGATGCGGTGGACCTGTCGGCCGATGCACTGGAGGTCGCCAAGCGCAACCTTGCCGAACACGACGTCGAGGACCAGGTGACGCTTCTTGAGGGCGATCTCTTCGCCCCGCTTTCCGGCCGCACCTACGACCTCATCATCACCAATCCGCCCTATGTCGACCATGACGCGCTTGCCGGCTACCCGCCGGAATTCCGCGCCGAGCCCGTCATGGCGCATGACGGCGGCGAAGACGGGCTCGACCTCGTGCGAAGAATCCTTGCCGGGGCGGCCGATCACCTCAATCCCGGCGGCGGCATGATCTGCGAGATCGGCTCGGGCCGCGAGATTCTGGAGGAGGAATTCCCGCATCTGGAGTTCATCTGGCTGGAAACGGAGCAATCGCAGGACGCGGTCTTCTGGATTTCCGCCGAAGCGCTCGGCGTTTCCTGATCCCGTCTCACGCGACGGCGTTGCGGGGCGGCGGGCAGAGGGGATCCTCCGGCCAGTCGTCGTCCTCCTCCAGGGCGCGGTTTCGCTCTTCGCCGAGCCGGTCCAGCGCCTCCTGCGTATGGCCGGCGGCGAGCATTGCCTGTTCGTAGCGCTCGCAGAGCACTTCCCAGCCGGCAAGCAGGCTCGCCTGCGTGGCGTCGTCGCGCACGCAGGGCGGAAAGGTCTTGAAGAAGGTCGTGGCGATCTCGTCGGCGGGATAGCAACCGGTGCAGCGCTTGGCCCGCCGGCATTTCGGCAGGCGGCAGGTGCGGTGGTGGCCGGCTTCCGTCGCCGCTGCGCGAAGTTCCGGCTGGACGCGCCGTATGTGCCGGCGCTCCAGCGCGCTCATCGTGGTCGCTACGTCCTTCAGCTCGTCCATCGCTCCTGCCTTTCATGTCGCGGCCATTCCGGCCTTGCCTGCGGGCGTGCGAAAACGCCCCGCAGGCGCTCCCTCGGGTTTGCTCATGTCCGGAGAACCGCGCGAAAGCGATGCCTCAGGGATATGGGATGTGCGGCATCGCTTTCGCGCGGCCCAAGGCGTTCTTCGGAGACGGTCCGGTCTCCTTCAGGCGCAAAACGGCTTCGCTGCGCAGTGTGTTGGCGCTTTTCGGGGACATGCGCCGCCATCCTGCTTGCATGGCGGACCCAAACCGACCCCGCAAGACCCGGGGAAGGGGGAAGCCTGTCACGACGGAAATTCGCATTTCCGCAGCGTTTCGCGCCTCTTCCGCCCCTGCCGTACGTTTCGGCCGAAAACGAAAGCGCCTCCTCCCGCCCGCATCGACACGTTACGCGATCCGTCCGGCGGCGGAAGGAGGTTTAGGATATGCGGGGTTTTGGGGGTGGGGAAAATCGAAGCGGATTTCGAGCGTTAAATTCCCGGTTTTCTCGGAAGTAGACCAAAAGGGCATCTCTTATTTCAATCTCAAAGCCGACTGATGGTATCTATTGACGATACGCCCTCGTAGTATATTATTCAATCTAGGCGTGCTTAATAAAGGGGGGGGAGGCGTGAGCGGCAGGCAACGATCAGTTGTGACAATTTTTTTTATTATCATCTCTTTGTGCGCTGCGCTCATCATTGTCGGCGATTTTCTTGGACCGAACGCGAGCGTCCATCTGGTCGGTGCTGCAACTGAGGGCTTTAAAATAGGTGTTGCAGCTTTGGTTGGTGCACTTTCGGCAATACTGGGTGGAGGTACAACAAATGCTAAGTAGCCGAAGGATTTTGATAGTGCTCACAGTCGCCTTGTCTCCTAATAAAATTATAGCTGCGCCAAGTACAGCGGACTTTATGAACGCGATGACGGTATGTGGAGCTGGTTCCTCTGTGCAAATCGACGCAAATCTCAAAGGCTCCCTAAAATCATTATATGAAGGTGAAGCGACACAAGGAAAAGCTGTTCAGGATATAATTCCCAGCATAGCGAAGTATCTTCCGGATGGTGATAATTACAAACAGTATCTAGGCTGTATAAGTAATTTATTGGCAAGTTGATCGATGCGCTGGCTTATCCTCGCTCTTACTTTTATAATTCCATCCTTGATGGTAGTGCGGCAGGTGTCAGCTCAGATGCCTGATACAGAAGTTTTTATGGGCATGCTGACTGCATGTGCCAGCGGCGCATCCACCGAGTTTGACGCTGACCTCGTAGGCTCAATAAAAGGGCTCTATCAAGGGCAGCAAAGTAAAGGTTTCGCAAAACTTAAGACGCAAACCGGGTTTATGGAGCTTCTACCCGAGAAGGATAAACTCGAAGGCTACCGTCTATACACCGAATGCATTAAATCGATCGTCTCAAATCCCAGTGAAGGGCAAGCTGAAATCCAAAGAAATTTTCTTGATAGGTTTGATTTCACTACAACTATTGAGAAGGTAAGGGAGGTCTTTGGTGCCCCTGCAAAATTCATAGATGACGTTTATTGGTTTGAAGGAAAAGAGGTTGATTTTTTTGTAAGCCAAGGAAAGTCGGGGGAAATATCTTGGGTGGCGGTTTACGCAAGCGAGAAGCTCGACAAAGCACGAGTCCCGATGCTGAACATGGGGAGGGAGATTCGTGGGAATTATGAGTATTTTTACAATCTTGGTGATATAAAATTCCAAGATATGCCGGATCTTTGCGGTTCGGAAACTATCGGTGAGGGGCATGCTAGGTATGCTTTTAAGGTATCTGAGCCATGTTATTTTGGCAGGCCTGGAGGATACATGAATTATGTATTTGTCTTTCAGCCTGATTACTCTGAAGATGGTTGTGATGACAATTTTTTGGAATATAAAAAATACGATCAGTTTAAGTGCGATACTTCAAAGGCGCTATCACCAGTCTTGGTTTTGGTCTACTCGGATGATGATAAGGGTGCGCCCGACCAAGCTAATGCCCTTATGGAGTGGATTTACGGCTTTTGAAACTACGCTGAAAATCCTTGGATGTGATGTTTCCAAATTCATTCTTTACGCAAAAAAATATCAATAATTACTTACATTGTTCGAGCGCCCGCCGCAGTTTGAAAAAAACAGGATTCACTGCGAAAAGCGAGATTGATAATGATGACCTGAAGATTTTGCTTGAAGGTACAGTTGTTTTTCTGGCTTTGAGGAATGCACAATTAGCTAATTTGCAATAGTCCAAGCTCGGTTTGGGCCACCCCACTCCCTTTATTTCGTGCCCCTTCCAATCCCCAAAAAATCCCCGTATACCGCCCTCCGCAACGCGCCGGCGCATCCGGCCACTTACCCTCGCATACCACCCGCATTCGTTGGCGGGACTGGATAGGAGATTTTTGATGTCTGCACCCGTTTCCCTCACTTTCCCTGATGGTTCCGTCCGCGACTATCCCGCGGGCTCGACGGGCCGTGATGTGGCCGAGGCGATTTCCAAGTCGCTGGCCAAGAAGGCGATCGCCATTGCGCTCGATGGCGAGCTGCGCGATCTCTCCGAGACCGTTTCGAACGGCCGGATCGAGATCGTCACCCGCGAGGACGACCGCGCGCTGGAGCTGATCCGTCACGACGCCGCCCATGTGATGGCCGAGGCCGTGCAGGAGCTTTGGCCGGGCACGCAGGTGACCATCGGCCCGGTCATCGACAACGGCTTCTATTACGACTTTGCCAAGGACGAGCCCTTTACGCCCGACGATCTGCCGAAGATCGAAAAGCGCATGAAGGAGATCATCCAGCGCAACAAGCCCTTCACCCGGGAAGTGTGGTCGCGCGACAAGGCGAAGGAGGTTTTTGCTTCCAAGGGCGAAAAGTACAAGGTCGAGCTGGTCGATGCGATCCCCGAGGGGCAGGACCTGAAAATCTATTACCAGGGCGACTGGTTCGACCTGTGTCGCGGGCCGCACATGGCCGCGACCGGCCAGATCGGCACGGCCTTTAAGCTGATGAAGGTCGCGGGCGCCTATTGGCGCGGCGACAGCAACAATCCGATGCTGACGCGCATCTACGGCACCGCCTGGCGCACGCAGGAGGAGCTCGACACCTATCTCAACATCCTCGCCGAGGCCGAAAAGCGCGACCATCGCCGGCTCGGCCGCGAAATGGACCTGTTCCATTTCCAGGAGGAGGGACCGGGCGTCGTGTTCTGGCACGGCAAGGGCTGGCGCATGTTCCAGACGCTCGTCGCCTATATGCGCCGCCGGCTTGCCGGCACCTATGAAGAGGTGAACGCGCCGCAGGTGCTCGACAAGTCGCTGTGGGAAACCTCCGGCCACTGGGGCTGGTATCGCGACAACATGTTCAAGGTGACCGTTGCCGGCGACGAGACCGACGACGAGCGCGTCTTCGCGCTGAAGCCGATGAACTGCCCGGGGCATGTGCAGATCTTCAAGCATGGCTTGAAGTCCTATCGCGAACTGCCTGTGCGGCTTGCGGAATTCGGCAATGTGCATCGCTATGAACCCTCGGGTGCGCTGCACGGGCTGATGCGCGTGCGCGGCTTCACGCAGGACGATGCGCACGTTTTCTGCACCGACGAGCAGATGGCGGCGGAATGCCTGCGCATCAACGACCTCATCCTCTCGGTCTACAAGGATTTCGGGTTCGACGAGGTGGTCGTGAAGCTTTCGACCCGGCCGGAAAAGCGCGTCGGTTCCGATGCTTTGTGGGACCGGGCGGAAAGCGTCATGATGGACGTGCTGAAGGAGATCGAGGCGCAGTCCGGCGGGCGCATCAAGACCGGCATCCTGCCGGGTGAGGGCGCGTTCTACGGGCCGAAATTCGAATATACGCTGAAGGACGCCATCGGCCGCGAATGGCAGTGCGGCACCACGCAGGTCGACTTCAACCTGCCGGAACGCTTTGGCGCCTTCTATATCGACCAGAACTCCGACAAGACGCAGCCGGTGATGATCCACCGCGCCATCTGCGGCTCGATGGAGCGTTTCCTCGGCATTCTCATCGAGAACTTTGCCGGGCACATGCCGCTGTGGATCGCGCCGATGCAGGTGGTGGTGGCGACCATCACCTCGGAGGCGGACGACTATGGCCGCGAGGTGGCCGAAAAGCTGCGGGATGCCGGCCTGGTCGTCGAGACCGACTTCCGCAACGAGAAGATCAACTACAAGGTCCGCGAGCATTCGGTGACCAAGGTGCCGGTCATCGTCGTCTGCGGCAAGCGCGAGGCGGAGGAACGCTCCGTCAACATCCGCCGCCTCGGTTCGCAGAACCAGACGGCAATGTCGCTCGACGAGGCGATCGCGATGCTGTCACTGGAGGCGACCCCGCCGGACGTCAAGCGCAAGCTCGGCAAGGCGTGACGCGCCAAAAGGACTGTCGGAAAACTGCAATGATCCCGTGCTAGTAAGCGCGGGATTATTTTTTTGGGGAACGCCGTGCGGTTCAGGGAACTCTCCTACGCCAACGAAAACGATCCGCGCCTCAAACGGTGGTTCATCCGCTCCATGGAAGGTCTTGGCGGCCGCAACCGCTACGCCCGGCTCTATGACATCTGGCGCAGCTCCGTCGTCGGGCAGAGCGCGCGGGTGTTCGGCGACATGCTCGACCTCATCAATGTCGGGCTGCGCGTGGAGGGCTCCTGGCCGCCGCCGGACCTGCCCGAGGGGCCGGTCGTCATCGTCGCCAACCATCCCTTCGGCATCGGCGACGGCATTGCCGTCCTGGCGCTTGCCGAACAGCTCGGCCGGCCGTTCAGGGTGATGATCCACAACGACCTCCTGAAAGTGCCGGAAATGCAGCCCTATGCGCTGCCGGTCTCCTTCGAGGAGACGAAGGAGGCGCTGGCGCTCAACATGAAGACGCGTGCGGAGGCGGTGCGGCTCCTGAAGGAGGGCACGACGGTCATCGTGTTCCCGGCGGGGGGCGTTGCGACGGCGAAGAAGGTGTTCGGGCGGGCGGAGGACCTGCCGTGGAAGATGTTTCCGGCCAAGCTGATCCAGTCGGCCAAGGCGAATGTCATCCCCGTCTATTTCGAGGGGCAGAACGGGCGGCTCTTCCACCTCGTCAGCAAGGTCTCGCTGACGTTGCGCCTGTCGCTGCTGATCCGCGAGTTCCGCAAGCTTTCGGGCTCGACGATCGCCGCGCGCATCGGCGGCGTCATTGCCTGGGCGGAGCTGGATGCGGGCGACCGGAAGAACATTACCGCGCGGCTCTACGAGGCCGTGTTCGCGATGGCGCCGCGGCAGAAGCCGTTCTTGCGGCGCGCTGGTTAGTCCACGACGTCTTCCGCCGCCGCCTTCTGCTCGTTGGCGTTCTCGTCGAGCAGCACTTCCACATCCGTGTTGACGCCGGCCTTTACCGCGAAATCGCGCTGGTAGATGCGGTTCTTGTTGCGGGCGACGGCGATGTAGCTGCCTTCGGCAAGGACGAGCGTCGGGAACGCGCCGACGCTTTCGCTGACCGTGTCGCCCGAGGAGGTCAGGATCGACCAGGCCGTATCGGCGATAGCCTCGCCGCCGGGCTCGGAGACGAGTTTCAGCGTAAGCTTTGCGGCGCGGTGCTGGATGGTGGCGCGCGTCAGCTTGCCGGCCTCGACCTGGATGTCGGCGCGGATGACGGCGTTGACCGTGCCGTAGTCGGAAACGACGTGATAGGTGCCGGCATTGAGGCGCACGACGGAATTCGGCTTCACCTCGGCAACGACGAGGTTGCGCTCGCCGTCCTCGCGCACCTCGGCGGCGAAGATCGAGAAGCTGAGCTCCTTCGGGGGAATGCGCACGTCCGAACCGGAAACCGCGTTCAGCATGATGCCGCCGGCATCGAGCACCATGACCTGCTTGTCGACATCGCCCGTATCGGGAACGACCAGCTTCTTGGTGGCGCCGGCGCGGCCGAAGGCGACGTTGACGAAATACTCGCCCGGCACCAGCTGGAAGGCGGCCGAGCCGCCCTCGGAGGTGGCGAGCAGCGGCAGTTTGCCGTCGGCGCCGGGGATCGGCGAGAAGACGCGCCAGGTCAGCCCGTGCTGCATGGGGCTGCCGTCCCGGGTCAGAAGCGCCTCGCAGGTTACGTCCCGAAGGTTCGCCGGCGTCGCCTCGCCCGTCACGATCGGGTTGAACGAGGTGAGCTTGCCGCCCTTCATGGGCGTGGTGACCTGCGAAAAGCTGTCCAGCGCCTCCTGCGCGCGGGCCGGGGCGAGCGACAGGACAAGGCCGGCCACGGCAAGGCTCGCGACAAGGGCGGGAGGGAGGGGCATGCGCATGGGGACGGTTGACTTCCTGACTGTAAGGCTCCACTTGGAGACCCGGCTAATGGCATTTTCAAGGCCGCGTCGCGCGCCAAGGTATTGGAACTCCCT
This sequence comes from Shinella sp. HY16, assembly GCF_028534175.1. Lineage (NCBI taxonomy): Bacteria > Pseudomonadati > Pseudomonadota > Alphaproteobacteria > Hyphomicrobiales > Rhizobiaceae > Shinella > Shinella sp. HY16. The sequence goes on from NZ_JAHYXL010000001.1 coordinate 1,597,514, forward strand.
CCCGATGAAAACCGAAATCAAGCTGATCGATTATCTTTCGACCCGCCGGTCTATCCCCGCCTTCCAGATGAGCGAGCCGGGCCCCTCGAAGGGCGAGCTGGAGGCGATGCTGACGCTCGCCTCGCGCGTGCCGGATCACGGAAAGCTCGCCCCCTGGCGCTTCATCGTCTATCGCGGCGCGGCGCGCTGGCGCATCAGCGAGGCACTTGCCAGGATCGCGATGGAGGACAAGCCGGACCTTTCCGAGGAGATGGTCAAGGTGGAGAACACACGGCTCAGCCGCGCGCCGGTGGTGGTCGCCGTCGTCAGCCGCGCCGCGCCGCATTTCAAGATCCCGGAATGGGAGCAGGTGATGTCGGCCGGCGCCGTTTGCCTCAACCTCGTCATGGCGGCGAATGCACATGGTTTCGCCTCGAACTGGCTGACCGAATGGTACGCCTTCGACGAACGCGCCTATCCGATCCTCGGCGTTGCCGAGGGTGAGAAGGTCGCCGGCTTCATCCATATCGGCACGCCCACCGTGCCGCCGACCGAGCGGCCGCGGCCGGAGCTTGCCGAGATCGTCACATGGGTCGGCGATGACACCTGACGCGCTGTTCTACGAGACGGCGGAAAACGCCCACGGCCTGAAGCACGATCCGTTCAAGGCGATCGTCGCGCCGCGCCCGATCGGCTGGATCGGCACCAAGGCGGCGGACGGGCGGCGCAACCTGGCGCCCTATTCGTTCTTCAACGCGGTGAGCGACAGGCCGAAGCTGGTGATGTTCTCCTCGAGCGGCCACAAGGACAGCGTGCGCAACATCGAGGAAACCGGCGTCTTCACCTGCTCGCTGGCCGGCCGGCATCTCGCCGAGGCGATGAATGCCAGCTCTGCTGCCGTGCCGCGAGGCGTCGACGAATTCGCGCTCGCCGGCCTTACGCCCGTCACCGGCCGCCTTGTCGATGCGCCCTATGTCGGCGAGGCCCATGCGGCGCTGGAGTGCCGGATGACGCAGTCCTTCCGCCCCGTCGATACCGATGGGCGGGAGACGGACAACTGGGTGGTGTTCGGCCAGGTGGTCGGCATCCATATCAGCCCGGAAATCCTGCGCGACGGCATGATCGACATGGCCGCCGCGCGCCCGCTCGCCCGCATGGGCTATATGGATTATAGCGACGGCGGAGCGGATGTCTTTGCCATGATGCGGCCCAAGGCGGGGTGAGGCCTGAGCCTCAGCGGTTGCGGCCGTAAATCGTCCCGATCGGCGCAACTTGCGCCGTATCGACCGCGAAACCACCGAAGAAGCCCTCGTCTCGTGAGTGTTCGCAGGCCCGTTCCAGTGCTGCTCCCGTCAGATCCGGAAACGAATCAAAGGCAGGAACGCCGGCGACAGCGGCGGTGAGAAGGGTTGCGGCGCGGGCTGCGGCGAAGGGGGCGATCCATTCGTCTGATGCGGTGAGGGCACAGGTTGCGCCGAGGGTGCGCTTCAGCGCGCGCTGGTCCCAAACCAGGGCGGCAAGCCGCATGGTTTTGCCCGCAACGCCCTCGCGCGAGACGGGGGCGGGCAGAATGCCGTCGGTGATCGCCAGGACGGGGGTGGCGCCGTCCCCCCGGCCTTCCTCGGCTTCTGCGACGGACAGGAGGGCGGCGAGGCGCTGGAGGTCAGCGCCGGTTCGCCAGCCGGCGAGGGCGATGGCGGCAGCGCCGCTACCGATGATGTAGCGGAGGGTTGCGAGATCGATCGTCGTATCGACGATGACGATGTTGCCTTTTGTCTGTGAGTCGCCGGCGCGCACCAGTACGCCGCACCCTTTGGGAAGGGGAAAGGGCGTTTCGGTCGCTTCGAAAAGGGCGTGGGGCAGCGGTACCATGTCTTTTCATAGGGCTTTGCGCCTGGGAATGGCAATGACGAACCGGTTAACGGGTATGGTGAACCAATCTTAAACACTTTGGCGCTAGCGTGTTTCCAGTAGCGTTTTGCAGGCGTTTGGGGCGTCCATTGATCGTTCATGCTTTTCTCCGTTGGGTCGAGACCGCACGGGCAGCCGACCGGGCCAAGGCGGCCAGCGTGTTGGCGCGGGCTTACGCACGGGCGCGCATTTCGGCGGATGACCGCCACGGCGCGGAGATGGCGATGATCTTCCTGCTTGACGATCCAGCGCCGAAGGTACGGCTGGCCCTCGCGGAAGCGCTTGCCGACTGCGAGGAGGCGCCGCGCGCCGTCATCCTGCCGCTGGCGGAAGACCAGCCGGAAATCGCCGCCCATATCATCCTGCGTTCGTCGGTGCTGACGGATGCCGACCTTGTCGATCTCGCTGCCAAGGGCAGCGCGACGACGCGTATGCTGATCGCCCATCGTGCTTTTGTCTCGCGCGCCGTTTCGGCGGCGCTGGCGGAAATCGGCGATGGGGCCGACGTGCTGGCGCTGCTGGAGAACGAGGGCGCCGTGCTCTCCCGGCGCAGCCTGACGCGCATCGTGGACCGCCTCGGCGACGATGCGGAAATCCGTGCCTTGCTGCTCGACCGCGACGACCTGCCGAGCGATGCGCGCCATGCGCTGGTGGAGAAGATCGGCACGGCGCTGGCCGGTTTCGGGCTCATCCAGGCGGCGGTCGGCACGAGCCGTGTCGAGCGCATCACGCGCGAGGCCTGCGATGTCGCGACGATCGGCATGGCCGGCGAGGTCCCGGCTGCCGAGATGCCGGCACTTGTCGAGCACCTGCGTCTGACCGGCCGGCTGACGCCGGTCTTCCTGATGCACGCGCTCTGCACGGGGCGAGTCGAGTTCTTTGCGGCCGCCATCACCGATCTCTCCGGCCAGGCGGAGCGGCGCGTCCGCTCCATCCTTTCCGACGGCCGCGAGGCGGCAGTGCGTGCCCTCTACGAGACCGCCGGCCTCGGCCGGGACGTCAGCGCACTCTTTGCAGAGGCGACGATGCTCTGGCGGCGCGAGGCGAAGGGCGAGGACGACGGGCCGTCGGTTTCCGAACGCCTGCTCTCCCGAGCCCGCGCGGCGGACGATGCCGCCTGCCAGTCCATGCTGGAACTCGTCGAGCGGCTGGCCATCGCCGAGCAGCGCCAGACGGCGCGCAGCTACGCCCTCATCGCCGCACGCGAAGCGGCTTAGGCCAGGGCGGTATTCGAAAAATCCCCGGCGTATTTCCGCAGTTCCCTGAACTGGGAATTGTTATAACCAATTGTTTTTACGCAGTTAATGACGAAAATTCGCCTGGCATTTTTGCTGGAATCGCTCTAATCGGCGAAGCGCTTGACCACCCAGGAATAACCATCCTCGGCGTAACGCACCGGGGTGGTGACGGCGGTCTTCAGGGCGGCCTTGTCGGGAATGGCCTGCTTCACGAAGTTCAGGGCGCGGGTGGCAAGGCCCTGCTTGGCCTCGGCGGTCTGGGCGGGCACGGGAACCTCGGCCGTGGTCGCGGCCGGCATCTCGTCGGGGGACGGTTCGGCAGCATCGGCGGTGATCCGATCGCCGGAACTTTCGCAAACCGCCACGATGACCGGATAGTTCTTGTCCTGGTGGCGGTTGATAAAGGTTTCGGCCTGCGCATCACACAGCGCCACGGTCTGCCAGCTCTTGCCGACCGTGTCGATATAGTGGCACTGGGTCGCGCTGTCGTCGCAGCCCATGATCGTCATGACGATGAGCGCAGCTTTCATGGCCGTCCTTTCCGGGTTTGTTCCTGACGGTTAGAGGAACGCATTGCCGCGAAAATATGGCGCCGCAACCTCAGATGTCGAGATTGTCGGCGAAGACGGCCCGTTCCTGGATGAAGCGGAAGCGGGCTTCCGGCTTGGTGCCCATCAGGTCGTCCACGGCGGTGCGGGTGCCCTCGAAATCGACGTCGTCGATCGCCACTTTCAAAAGCGTGCGCTTCGACGGATCCATCGTGGTTTCCTTGAGCTGCGCCGGCAGCATCTCGCCGAGGCCCTTGAAGCGGCCGATCTCCACCTTGCCGCGGCCGTTGAACACGGTGCGCATCAGTTCCTCGCGATGCGGGTCGTCGCGGGCATAGAGCGTCTTGCCGCCCTGGCTGAGGCGGTAAAGCGGCGGCACGGCGAGATAGAGATGGCCGCCACGGATGAGGTCGGGCATTTCCTGATAGAAGAAGGTGATGAGCAGCGAGGCGATGTGCGCACCGTCGACGTCGGCGTCGGTCATCACGATGACGCGTTCATAACGCAGGTCGTCCTCGCGGTACTTCGAGCGCGTGCCGCAGCCGAGCGCCTGCACCAGGTCGGAGATCTGCTGGTTGGCGCCGAGTTTTTCGCGGCCGGCGCTGGCGACGTTGAGGATCTTGCCGCGGAGCGGGAGGATCGCCTGGTTGGCGCGGTTGCGCGCCTGTTTGGCCGAGCCGCCGGCCGAATCGCCTTCGACGATGAAGAGTTCGGCGCCTTCGGCGGAATTCTGCGAGCAGTCGGCCAGCTTTCCCGGCAGGCGCAGCTTGCGCACGGCGGTCTTGCGGCTGACTTCCTTTTCCTTGCGGCGGCGCAGGCGCTCTTCGGCACGCTCGATCACCCAGTCGAGCAGCTTTGCCGCTTCGCCCGGATTGTCGGCGAGATAGTGGTCGAAGGGGTCGCGCAGCGCGTTCTCGACGATGCGCTGGGCTTCGACGCTGGCAAGCTTGTCCTTCGTCTGGCCGACGAATTCCGGCTCGCGGATGAAGACGGAGAGCATGCCGACGGCCGAGATCATCACGTCGTCGGTGGTGATGGCGGCGGCACGCTTGTTCTGCGTCAGCTCGGCATAATTCTTCAGGCCCTTGGTGAGCGCGATGCGCAGGCCTGCCTCGTGCGTGCCGCCGTCGGCCGTTGGAATCGTGTTGCAGTAGGAGTGGATCAGCGAATCGCCGCCGTACCAGGTGACGGCCCATTCCAGCGAGCCGTGGCCGCCCGATTTCTCGCTCTTGCCCGCAAAGATCTCGCGGGTGACGGTGTAGTCCTTGCCGAGCGTCGCCTGGAGATAATCCTTGAGGCCTCCGGGGAAGTGGAAGACCGCCTTTTCCGGCGTTTCCGAACCCTCGGGCAGCAGCGACGGGTCGCAGCTCCAGCGGATCTCGACGCCGCCGAAGAGATAGGCCTTGGACCGGGCCATGCGGAAGACGCGGGCCGGATCGAAATGGGCGTGTGCGCCAAAAATTTCCGGGTCCGGATGGAAGCGCACCTTGGTGCCGCGGCGGTTGTGCACGTCACCGAGCTCCTCCAGGCCGCCGACCGGCTTGCCGCGCGAAAAGCGCTGGCGGTAGAGCTTCTTGTTGCGGGCGACCTCGACCTCGAGATGGTCGGAGAGGGCGTTGACGACCGAGACGCCGACGCCGTGCAGGCCACCCGAGGTCTCGTAGGCCTTGCCGTCGAACTTGCCGCCGGCATGCAGGACCGTGAGGATGACCTCCAGCGTCGACTTGCCCGGCATCTGGGGATGGTTCTCGACCGGGATGCCGCGGCCGTTGTCGGTGACGGACAGGTAGCCTTCGGCATCGAGATTGACCTCGATGAAATTGGCGTGGCCGGCGACGGCCTCGTCCATCGAGTTGTCGATGACTTCGGCGAAGAGGTGGTGCAGCGCCTTCTCGTCCGTGCCGCCGATATACATGCCGGGGCGCATGCGGACCGGTTCGAGGCCTTCCAGCACGCGGATCGCCGAGGCGTCGTAGCCGCCGGTGCCTTCGCTCGGCGGGGCAGGGCGCGCCTCGCGGGCAGGGGCGGCCGCCACAGCGGGCTTTTCGACCGGCGGCGTGGCGGGCTGGGAGGGCATGTTGGCGAAGAGGTCGTTGCTGTCGTCTTGCATGGGCCGTTCAGATTTTGTTCCGTTTGCCAGTTTCTCCGCCGGTCGGTGACGGACCGGGGTCTGGCGCAAAAAATGTCGTTTAGCGAATCACTTGCGACTCTGCCAGATTCCGTGGGCTTTCGCGATGCCGGGACGGCGTGCCGCCCCGTCCGCCTTCGGCCGCATTCGTGCGATGCCGGATGGTCTGACCGGCCTCAAGGATGCGCCAAGCCGCGCCAACCGCTGGCGGAGGATTGCGTTGCGGGCGGGCGGATGGCAAGTATCGCAGCCTCCAGGGAGCCACAGTTCATGCGTCAGTCCACAGTTCATTGCCTTTCCCGGCTGTTTTTGGCCGCGGCCCTTGCCTGCTCGGTGGCCGGCGAGGCGGCGGCGCTGAGCCTGAAGCCCTGGAAAGACGACCTGTTCGGCTACGGCACCGTTGTGGAGACGAGCGACGACGGGGCGCTCACGGTCGTCGACTACCAGGAACTGCGCGACATCAACGGTCGTGACCAGGTGCCGGAGCGCCGGGTGAAGGCGGCCTATGTCTCGACCGCGGTGAAGAAGGCGCAGAAGAATGTGACGATCGACACGCCGGCCGGGCCGATCGACGTCGCGATGACCGGCAAGGGGGAGGGCGCGGCCTTCACGGTCATCTTCATCCATGGCCGCGGCGGCGACCGGCGGCTCGGCAACAACGACTGGAATTTCGGCGGCAATTTCAACCGGCTGAAGAACCTCGCCCTGCAGAATGGCGGGGTCTATTACGCCCCGAGCGTTCCCTCCTTCGACGACAAGGGCGCCGCGCGCATCTCCGGCCTAATCCTGACGGCCAAGGCGCTGTCGCCGGATGCCCCGGTCATCCTCGCCTGTGCCTCGATGGGCAGCTTCATCTGCGCCCGCGTGGCGCGCGATCCGGCGGCGGTGAAAAGCCTTGCCGGCATGGTGCTGATGGGCGGGGCGGCGGACGGCGACTACGGCAAGACGCCGGCCTTCAAGGCGAAGCTGCCGGTGTTCTTCACCCATGGCGACAGCGACAGCGTCTATGCCGCAAACGACCAGATCGCGGTGTTCCGCCGGCTGCGCAAGGCCGGTGTGCCGGCGCGCTTCGTGCTGTTCCAGACCGGCGGGCATGGCACGCCCGTGCGCATGACCGACTGGCGCGAGACGCTCAACTGGTTGTTTGCGCAATAGGCGCCGATTTGCTACGCCGCAAACCACGCGAATTTCAAGGACAGGGAGGTCTCATGACACCGGATGTAACCCCGCTCGTTGCCGGGAACTGGAAGATGAACGGCACGCGCGCATCGCTCGACCAGATCAAGGCGATGGCCGAAGGCGTGAAGGGGCCGCTTTCCGACAAGGTCGAGACGCTGATCTGCCCGCCGGCGACGCTGCTCTATGTCGCGACGGCGCTCTGCGACGACAGTCCGCTGATGATCGGCGCGCAGGACTGCCACGAAAAGGCCTCCGGCGCCCATACCGGCGACGTCTCGGCGGAAATGATCGCCGACTGCTTCGGCACCCATGTCATCGTCGGCCATTCCGAGCGCCGCACCGACCACAAGGAAAGCGACGCTTTGGTGCGTGCCAAGGCGGAGATCGCCTATGCGAACGACCTCGTCGCGATCATCTGCATCGGCGAGACCGGCGACGAGCGCAAGGCGGGCAAGACGCTCGACGTGCTGAAGACGCAGCTTGCAGCCTCCGTGCCGGATGGCGCAACGGCAGAAAACACCGTGATCGCCTATGAGCCCGTCTGGGCGATCGGCACCGGCCTGACGCCGACGGCCGGTGACGTCGAGGAAGCGCACGCCTTCATGCGCGCGGAGCTGGCCGGCCGTTTTGCCGGCGAGGGCACCAAGATGCGCATCCTCTATGGCGGCTCGGTGAAGCCGGGCAATGCACAGGAACTGATGGGCGTCGCCAATGTCGACGGCGCGCTGATCGGCGGGGCGAGCTTGAAATCCGACGATTTCCTCGCCATCTACCGCGCATACGAAGCGCTGACCGCCTGATCCCTTCCGTCGGCCCGAAAAGGGCAGACGGATCGACACCTAGGGCTTGGAATGGTGCGCGGCTTGGTATATTGAGCCGCAAACCTGACATTTGGGCCATCTGGCCGGGATACCGAAAACATGCAGACCATCTTGCTCGTCATCTATCTCATGGTCGTCGTCGCGCTGATCGGCGTCGTGCTGATCCAGCGGTCTGAAGGCGGCGGCCTCGGCATCGGTGGCGGCTCCGGCTTCATGTCGGCGCGCGGCACGGCCAATGCCCTGACGCGCACCACGGCGATCCTTGCCACGCTGTTCTTCGTCCTGGCGCTCGGCATGGGCATCCTCGCCCGCTACGAGACGCAGCCGACGGACATTCTCGACCGTATCCCCGGCACCACGGGCACGGGCGGCGTTCTCGACGCACTCGGCGGCGCATCGCAGGGCGAGGGCACCCAGAACAACAACACGACCAACCAGACGCCCGCGACGACCGGCACCGATGCCGTTCCGACCGAAGGCGGCGCAGCAACCGGCACCGGCAACACGTCCACGACGGGCACCGGCACGGGCGCTGCAACGGGCACGGAGCAGAACTCCGGCGTCCCGAGCGGCCAGTAAGCCGCAAGGACTGAAAACAAACCGGCCGGTTGGCGAAATCCAACCGGCCTTCTTCTTGTGTAAAACGCCGATTGCGCCTTCCGAAATCACGCCCAAGGTGATTTTTCGGTGGCGGAATCGATTTTGAAAAGGTATCCGGTGACTCCCATGGCGCGATATGTATTCATCACAGGCGGCGTGGTTTCCTCCCTCGGAAAAGGCATTGCCGCCGCTGCACTCGGAGCTCTCCTGCAGGCCCGCGGTTACCGCGTTCGCCTGCGCAAGCTCGACCCCTATCTCAACGTTGACCCGGGCACGATGAGCCCGACCCAGCACGGCGAGGTGTTCGTCACCGACGACGGCGCGGAAACCGACCTCGACCTCGGCCACTACGAGCGCTTTACCGGTCGCTCGGCCACCAAGACCGACAACATCACCACCGGTCGCATCTACAAGAACATCATCGACAAGGAACGCCGCGGCGATTATCTCGGCGCGACCGTGCAGGTCATTCCGCACGTGACCAACGAGATCAAGAATTTCGTTACCGAAGGCAATGACGACTACGACTTCGTGATCTGCGAGATCGGCGGCACGGTGGGCGACATCGAGGCCATGCCCTTCATGGAGGCGATCCGCCAGCTCGGCAACGACCTGCCGCGCGGCACGGCCGTGTATGTCCACCTGACACTGATGCCCTATATTCCGGCAGCCGGCGAGCTCAAGACCAAGCCGACGCAGCACTCCGTCAAGGAATTGCAGGCGATGGGCATCCATCCGGATATCCTGCTGGTGCGTGCCGACCGCGAAATTCCGGAAGCCGAGCGCAAGAAGCTTTCGCTGTTCTGCAACGTTCGTGCGACTGCCGTCATCCAGGCGCTCGACGTCGCGTCGATTTACGACGTGCCGCTTGCCTACCACAAGGAAGGCCTGGACGACGAAGTACTTGCCGCCTTCGGCATCGAGCCGGCGCCCAAGCCGCGGCTCGAAGCCTGGCAGAACGTCTCCGATCGCATCAAGACGCCCGAGGGCGAGGTGACGATCGCCATCGTCGGCAAGTATACCGGCCTCAAGGACGCCTACAAGTCGCTGATCGAGGCGCTGTATCACGGCGGCATCGCCAACCACGTCAAGGTGAAGCTCGAATGGATCGAGTCGGAGGTCTTCGAGAAGGAGGATCCGGCGCCGTATCTCGAGAAGGTGCACGGCATCCTCGTTCCCGGCGGTTTCGGCGAGCGTGGTTCGGAAGGCAAGATCAATGCGGCGCGTTTTGCCCGCGAGCGCAAGGTGCCCTATTTCGGCATCTGCTTCGGCATGCAGATGGCGGTCGTGGAAGCGGCACGCAATCTTGCCGGTCTCGAAAAGGCCTCGTCCACGGAATTCGGCAAGACGGCTGAACCCGTCGTCGGCCTGATGACGGAATGGGTGAAGGGCAACGAGCTGGAGAAGCGGTCGGCTTCCGGCGATCTCGGCGGCACGATGCGCCTCGGCGCCTATCGCGCGGCGCTGAAGGGCGGCACGAAGATCGCCGATATCTACGGTTCGACGGAGATTTCCGAGCGCCACCGCCACCGCTACGAGGTGAATGTCGACTACAAGGACCGGCTCGAAGGCTGCGGCCTTGTCTTCTCCGGCATGTCGCCGGATGGCGTGCTGCCGGAGACGGTGGAGTATCCCGACCATCCGTGGTTCATCGGTGTGCAGTACCATCCGGAGCTGAAGAGTCGGCCGCTCGATCCGCACCCGCTCTTCGCAAGCTTCGTGGAAGCGGCCCTGGAGCAGAGCCGCCTCGTCTAGGCAGCATGCAAGCCTCTCCTTCCCGGTCGGCTCAAGTCCGAGGGTGACGACGGGAGAGGCAGGCTTCCAACACTATGAAAAAAGCCCGGCATTTCTGCCGGGCTTTTTGTCATTCGGCCGCCTGGACGAGGGCGTCGATCCCGTCGTCGGGATCCTCGCCGGCGAGGATCCGCTGGCCGATCCCGACGGTGATTGCCGCACTGATGCTGGCGGCGACGGAGACCCAGAAGCCGTTCTGGGCACCGAAATTGTCCACCGCCCAGCCGGCGACGAACGCGCCCAGCGCCATGCCGATGCCGATGCCGGTCGTGACCCAGGTGATGCCCTCCGTCAGCATGGCGGCCGGCACGCGACGCTCGATGAGGCCGAAGGCGGTGATGAAGGTGGGCGAGATGGCGACACCGCTGACGAAGACAGCCAAGGCGAGCAGCGGCACCGTATCGGCGAAGGGCAGCGGCAAGGCTGTGAGCGCCAGCACGGCGACGGCGATCATCAGCTGCTTCTGCAGCGCCATCTTCGGGTTCAGGGCACCGAGCACGAGGCCGACGACGAAGGAGCCGATGGCATAGACACCGATGACGAGGCTGGCGGCATTCGGCTGGCCGAGTTCCTTGGTGATGGCGACGGCGCTGACCTCGGCGGTCGCGAAGGTCGAGCCGACGAAGACGAGGGCGAGCGTGATGACCTGGACGGCGCGCAGGCGGATCGCCGATTTTTGCGGGGGGCTGCCGGCGACATGGCGTATGGCGGGCTCGGTGGCGCGCTGCAGGACGAAGGCGAGCGTGCCGACGGCGAGGAAGGCGGTGCTGATCAGCATGCCGGCCTCGGGGAAGAGGGCGACGGCAAGGCCGACGGAGAGCGACGCGCCGGCGATGTAGACCAGCTCGTCGGCCGCCGATTCGAAGGCGAAGGCGGTGTTGAGCTCGGGCCTGTCGCGAAAGATCTCGGTCCAGCGGGCGCGCAGCATGGCCGGCATGCTGGGCATGGTGGCGGCAAGGAAGGCGGAGGCAAAGAGCGTCCAGACCGGCCAGCCCTGGTGCGTGGCGGCTATCAGCACGAGAAAGGCGAGGACGGAGACGATGGTCGCGGGCGTCAGCACCGCGGCCTGGCCGAAGCGGTCGACGAGGCGGGAGACCTGCGGCGCGATGAGCGCGTTGGTGAGCGCGAAGGTGGCGGAGACGGCGCCGGCAAGCCAGTATTCGCCATGGGTCTGCGAGAGCATGGCGACGATACCGATCGGCGCCATGGCGATGGGAAGGCGGGCGAGGAAGCCGGCGGCGGAGAACGTCTTGGTTCCCGGCACGCTGAAAATTTCTTTGTAGGGGTTGGACATGGCCTGCTCCTGGGAATGGGCGGTTCCGATATTTACATACGCGGCGTATGTTGAAGAGATAGTTGCATACGACGCGTATGTCAAATAAAATACGCGGCGTATGTGAATGAGGAGACGCCATGCGCAAGCCGCGTGAGGAAATGATCGCCGAAACAAGGGCAAAGCTGATCGCCGCCGGCCGCCAGGCGTTCGGCACGGTGGGCTACGCCGCTGCGTCGATGGACGACTTCACCGCGGGGGCGGGGCTGACACGCGGCGCACTCTACCACCATTTCGGTGACAAGAAGGGACTTCTGCAGGCAGTGGTCCAGCAGGTCGATGCGGAAATGTCGGTCCGGCTCAACCGGATCTCGGCCGAGGCGCCGAACCGCTGGCAGGGCTTCGTCGAGGAATGCGTCGCCTATATCGAGATGGCGCTGGAGCCGGAAATCCAGCGCATCATGTTCCGCGACGGACCGGCGGTGCTCGGCGACATCTCGCAATGGCCGACCAACAACGGCTGCATCGCCGCCCTCAGCCGCAGCATCGAGCTACTGAAGGCCGACGGGGTGATGGCGGACATAGACACGGAGGCCGCCGCCCGGCTGATCAACGGGGCGAGCAGCCATGCCGCGCTGTGGATCGCCAAGTCGGACGATCCGGAAGAAACCTCGAAGCGCGCGGTCAAGGGGTTCCGGACGCTGCTCGAGGGGCTGCGGATCAAGGGCTGAGGGTCGCTCACGGCCCCGCCGGCGCTTCCTTCAGCTCGCAGGCCGTCGTGCCGATCGTCATCGTGTTGCCGCGCCAGTCGATGGCGCCGCCGATCCAGGCGCGCAGCCAGATGGCCGGCATCATGACGTCGCGCACCATCATCGCCGGCACGGACCAGCGCGACAGCCGCCAGCCCTTGGAACGCGCAAGGGCAGCCTCCGGCAGATAGAGACCGGCGAGCACGAGCGACATGGCGGGCAGCAGCGGCGCGCCGCCGACGAGCACCGCGGCAAGCGCGAGAAGCAGCGGCGGGACGGCGCCGAGCAGGATTTCCGGGCTGAAGAAGGCGGGGAAGGTGACCCGGCGCAGGCGCGACCAGCGGCACTGGCGTGACCAGACCTCCTGTTCGCTGCGCCGCCCCAGCGGCTGCTCGAAGGGCGAGGAGACGAGGTGCACCTTGAGGCCAAGCCGGCTGACGAGCTTGGTCGAGGCGGCGTCCTCGGCGATCTCGGCGTTCAGCGCCTGGATGCCGCCATTGGCATCGAGCATCGGCTTGTACCACAGCATGCTCTTGCCCTGCGCAAAGCCGAGGCCGAGCGCCTCGCCGGCATATTGCCAGCGCGCCTGCTGGGTGTTGAGGAACATGCATTCCACCTCGGCCCAGAACCCTTCCGGCCGCGAGCCGAGCGGCGTCGAGCAGACGAGGCCTGAATCGCTGCGCCAGCCGCCCATCAGGTGCTGGATGTAGTCGGGCGGCATCAGGACGTTCGAATCGGCGAGCACCACCCAGTCGTACCGCGCCGCCTGCCAGCCCTTGACGCAGTTGTTGAGTTTTGGATTGGCGCTGACGCGATCGTCGCCGACGAGGACGCGCGCGGCGACATGCGGATGGGCCGCGGCGGCGGCCTCTATCAGCGGCACGACGGGATCGCTGCCATGGGCGACGCAGAACAGCAGCTCGTAGTCCGGCCAGGTGAGGCGGAAGGCGCGGTCCAGCGTCTCCGTGGAGAAGTTCTCGATCCCGCGCACGGGAACGACGATGGAGACGGGCGGTTTTTCGTCGATCCCGGGCGGCAGTGCGCCTGTCGGTTTCAGCCGCTTGCCGGCGATGAGGATGCTGAAGAGGTTGGTGGCGACGAGGGCGCCCGAGGCAAGGGCCAGGGCCTGAGCCGTATCCATTCACGCGTACTCCGCTGGGCGCCGGATCAGGATGCGGCCGCCGGGGTGCATTCACGCGCGAAGAGACACCATCGTCACATGACAGGGGAATGACGGGCGGTGCGATGGCTCCAGCGGCGCCGTGCCCGCCGCTCCACAGACCGCCCCGGCCTGGGCCGGACCGTATGCGGCATTGTCATTCTTCCCTTCTCCCCCGTGGGGAGAAGGGAGATGTGGCAACGGCTTCCTTCCCTGTGCGATAACCTTCTTGCCCGGGACGAGGACGGCGGTTGCCGGGGGTTACGACAGGAAATCGGCGGTCGTGGTGACCTTGCCGTAGCCGAACTCCAGCGCCGACATGATGGTGGCATGCACCTGGCGAGCCGGGACGACCGAATCACCGAAGGCCTTGTCGCGCGTGGCGCAGGCGTCGTGCACGACGGTGAGGTTGTAGCCGAGATCGGCGGCGGCGCGCGCCGTCGCGTCGATGCAGACGTCGCTCATCGCGCCGACGACCACCACATCCTCGATGTCGCCGTCCCGCAGGATCTGGTGCAGCGCCGTCTCCCGGAAGGAGTTCGGATAGTTCTTGACGATGACCGTATCGTCCTGCCGCGGCGCGACGGCCGGGATCGGCTGGATGCCGTCCGTGCCCGGGGCGAAGAGCGGCGAAGCGGCGTCCTTCGCGATGTGGTGGACATGGATGATCCGGTCACCCTTGCCGCGCCCCGCCTCGACGACGCGCGCGGCATTGGCGGCGGCGGCATCGATGCCCGTCAGCGCGAAGCTGCCGGAGGAAAGATAGTCCTTCTGCAGGTCGACGATGATGATGGCGCGTTTGCTCATGGCGGTTCCTTTTTGCAGGCGATGGATGATGTGGACATTCTGCCCCGGGCCTGCCATCTCTCGCCATTGGCGGGACCGACATAATCCGGGGTGAAAGTGACATGGTGCGTGACGCCGAGATCGGACTGGTTCTCTATCCCGGCGTGCAGATGGCCGCCGTGCTCGGCATGACCGACCTCTTCCAGTCGGCGATGGAGCTCGGCCGCAAGAAGGGGCGGGCAGGGCCTGTGCTCACCGTCAGCCATTGGCGGCTGGAAGACGGCAAACCGGCGCGGGTGGACGCGCAGGCAGGGAGCGGCGACGGGTCGCGCCCCTGTGTCCTCGTGCTTCCCCCGGCGCTCGGCGATCCGATCCGGCGCGAGGAGGCGGCGCCCTTTGCCGCCTGGCTGCGCGAATGCCATGCAGGCGGCATCCAGCTCGCCTCGATCTGCGCGGGCGCCTTCCTTCTGGGCGAGACGGGGCTTCTCGCCGGCAGGACGATTACCACCAACTGGGTGATCGCCGAGACGTTCGAACGGCGGTTTCGCGACGTCACCGTCGATACCGACCGGCTGCTTGCCGACGACGGCGACATCGTCACGGCCGGCGGCGTGATGGCCTGGGTCGATCTCGGGCTGAAACTCATCGACCGGTTCCTCGGGCCGACGGTCATGCTGGAGATCGCCCGGCAGTTCGTCATCGATCCGCCGGGCCGCGAGCAGCGCTACTACAGCACCTTCTCGCCGCGCCTGCTGCATGGTGATGCGGCGATCCTGAAGGTGCAGCATTTCCTGCAGGCGAGCGAGGCGCGCGAGATCGGCCTCGACCTGCTCGCCGCGCAGGCCGGGCTGGAGGAGCGCACCTTCCTGCGGCGCTTCCGAAGAGCGACAGGGCTGACGACGACGGATTATTGCCAGCGCCTGAGAGTGGCGAAGGCGCAGGAGCACCTGCAATTCACCACGCGCTCCGTCGACCGCGTGGCGCTCGACGTCGGCTACAACGATCCCGGCGCCTTCCGGAAAGTCTTCGCCCGCATCGTCGGGCTGACGCCGGGTGAGTACCGCAAGCGGTTCCGCTCCTGACCTATCGGGGACGGGCACGGTTGCGCACGACGGTGACGGTGCAGGGGGCGTGGGCGGCGACTTCGCCGGAGACGCTGCCGAGCATGGAGCGCATGGCCGATTCGGCGCGCGCGCCCATCACGATGTGATCGACGTGGTTTTCGCGGGCATAGTCGAGGATGGCGTCGGCCGGCGAGACGGCCTCCAGCACGTGGAAGGTGATGCCGCCGCCGGGGACGGCAAGGCCCGTCGACCAGGTGCGCAACGCGACGAGGCGCATCACATGCTTGTTGCGGCCCTCCTCGTCGAGGGACGTGTCGATGGCGATTCGGTTGATCTTCAGGACGTTGATGCAGGCGATGCGGGCGTCCGGCGTGTTCTCGATGATGCGGGCGACGGTCCTGTGCATGGCGTCGGCAAGATCAGGCGTGCCGGCGGCAAGGTCGATCGCCACCGCGACGATCGGCGCATTGGCGAGCTGCGCCTCGGCGGTCTGCGGCCTGACGGTCTCTATGGGCACCGGATTGAAGCGGCGGCGCAACACCATCCCGAACGGGTCGCGCGTCATCTTTTCCGCCCGGGCCGTCAGCTTGACGGCGGGCAGGTCCTGCAGGTCGAGCGCGAGCTGGGCGGCGCTCGGATAGCGCCAGGCGGGGTTGACCTCCAGGCAACGCAGGATGACCTCCTGCAAGGCCGGCGGGATGGCGGCATTGCGGGCGCGCGGCGGCAGCGGG
This sequence comes from Shinella sp. HY16, assembly GCF_028534175.1. Taxonomy (NCBI): domain Bacteria; kingdom Pseudomonadati; phylum Pseudomonadota; class Alphaproteobacteria; order Hyphomicrobiales; family Rhizobiaceae; genus Shinella; species Shinella sp. HY16. The sequence goes on from NZ_JAHYXL010000001.1 coordinate 1,613,474, forward strand.
TCGCGCCAGAGGCGGCGCTTCAGGCCTTTCAGGCGCTGCGGATCGCCGAAGGGACGCTCGCCGGTCGCAAAGAAGTAGAGAAGGACGCCGAGCGCGAAGAGGTCGCTGCGAAAATCGCTGCGGGTGCCGAGTACCTGTTCGGGCGCCATATAGGGCGCGGTGCCGTAGGGCAGGCGGAACTGCTCGTCCATCAGGTCGGGCAGGTGGATGTGGCGGGCAAGGCCGTAGTCGATCAGCACCGCCTCGCCGGTTTCGCGGAACATGACGTTGGAAGGTTTCAGGTCGAGATGCACGACGTGCTGGCGGTGCAGCGAATCGAGCGCGACGGCGATCTTCGCGCCGAGCGCGGCAACCTCCTCCGGCGGCAGCGGCAGGCGCTCCAGCAGCGGATAGAGCGAGGCGCCGGGCAGGCGCTCCATGACGATGTAGGGCAGTGTCGAAAAATCGCCATTGGCGACGAAGCGTGGCACATGCGGGCCGGACAGGCGCGGCAGGATCATCTGCTCCATCTCGAAGCCGACAATGGCCGCCGGGTCGTCGCCTTCGCCGATGACCGGCACCTTCATGAGGATCGGGAAGTCGATATCGGGCCGCGACACCTGCCAGATGCGGGCCATGCCGCCATTGTGCGCGATGTCCTCGATCAGGAAACCGTCGATGACATCGCCGGGTTTCAGCCGCGCCTTGACCATCAGCGCCCCCGCAAGAGCCGGTCGGCGAGCGAGGCCGGCAACCCGGCCGCCCGGATCTTCTCCGCCGCCCGTTCCACGTCATAGGCGGCGCGCTGGAAGCGAATCTCGGCGCTTTGCGTGTCGTAGAGCGCGTAGGCGGCCGCGGCATCGCCGTCGCGCGGCTGGCCGACGGAACCCATCACCGCGAGCCAGCGGCGTTGCATCAGCAACGGCACGGGCGTGGCGGCGACGGGGCGAAAATGCGTGACCTTGCCACCCGGCGCCGTGGAATAGAGCGCCGGCTTGTGCACATGGCCGCAGAAGCTGACACGCGCGGCACAGGCGGAAAGGTGCTGGCCGGCATCGCTGGCATCGAGCACATAGTTCCAGTCGGACGGCGCGCTGGCATCGGCATGTACGAAGAGACAGTCGCCCTCGCGCGCCTCGAAGGGCAGGGCGGCGAGGAAGGCGCGGGTCTCGCCACCGAGCTGGCGGCGCGTCCATTCGAGGGCGAAGGTGGCGGTCGGATTCATCGAGACGGCGAGATTGCCGACGGCCTCGTCATGGTTGCCGCGCAGCACGATGGCGCCGCCTGCGGCAAGCATCATCGCCTGTTCCGCGCACCATTCCGGATCCGCGCCGTAGCCGACGATGTCGCCGAGCAGCACGAGCCGGTCGGCCCCCGCGCCCTCGACGGCGGCGAGCACGGCTTCGAAGGCTTCGCGGTTGGCGTGGATATCGGAGAGGATGGCAAGCAGCATGGCAGTCCGGTTTCATCGATGTCCGGCGAGCATAACCCGCCTTTCCGTCTCCAGCCATCCAACGGAAGGGGAATATCGGCCGGCCGGACTGGCGCTTCGTCAAGTCCGGCGGCCTGGGAAGGCGAAGAGGTCGGCATCCGCATCGGCATGGCCGGCGATCGCGGACGAGACGATCTCGGCGGCGATCTGGCTGAACGTGATGCCGTTGCCGCCAAAGCCCATGACGGCGAAGACATTTTTCAAGCCCGGCACACGGCCGATCAGCGGCAGGCCGGTGCGGGTGGTGCCAAAGGGGGCCGCCCAGACGTGGTCGGGCTCCGGCAGGGCGAGGCCGAGCAGGCTTTCCGCCTTGCGGCGGATGGTTTTTGCCTTCTGTCGGAGCTTCTTTGTTGAAGCATAGGCCTCGGCGCTGCCCTCGTCCTCGCCGCCGACGATCAGCCGTCCGTCGCGCGTGCGGCGGAGGTAGAGATAGGGGTTGGCGCCCTCCCAGACGATGCAGGTCTTCAGCCAGTCCGGCAGCGTGGTGCCCGGCGGCGTGGCGAGCGCCCAAGTGGAGACGATGGCGTGGTTTTCGTCGGCGACGGCCTTCAGAAATTCGTAGCCGGAGCAGAAGACGGCATGGCGGGCAGAGAAGATCCGCCCCTCGGCCGTCACCAGAAAGGCTGCGTCCGCCGTGCTGCGCAGATCGGTGATTTCGAGCGGGCTGACGAGTTCGACGCCGCGCGTCATCGCTGCACGCAGGATGCCGGCGGCCAGCTGCGCCGGGTTCGCCGCAGCGGAGACGTTGCTGAGGATGGCGCCGGTGCGCGCAATCGAAAAGCGTTCGGCAAGGGTGGTGGCGTCGAGATAGTCGGCCGCAATGCCGGCCGCGCGGCGCGCCTCGGCCTCTTCCTGCAGGGCCCGGCGGCCATAAGCCTTGCCGGCGAGGAACAGGGTCTGCTTGCGCGCGAAACCGCAGGAGAGGCCGAGATCGGCGACGATTTCAGACAGGCTTTCGACGGCACGGGCGGAGCGCTGCCAGGCACGCCGGGCCTTCGGCGCGCCGATCATGTCCGAGAGCCTGGAGAGCGGGAGGTCGATCTCGTGCTGGATCATCGCGGTGCTGGCGAGCGTGCTGCCCTGCACGGGGGGACGCCGGTCGATGACGAGGATGGCGCGCCGGCCATCCGCCAGTGCATGGGCCATCAGCGCCCCGGAAATCCCGGCGCCGACGATGACGACGTCGTAGTCGGCGCGTGACGGCCTTTGCCGCGTGCGCAGCGCAAGGCGCGGCGAACCGGCCCAGAGAGGGCGGGCTTCATGCAGGTCGCGCTGGCGGGTGATGTCGCGGGATCTCGGAATGGGCGGGCTCCTGTGCCGAGGGGCGCATCCGCAATGGCCGGACGGCGGAAAAGTTCCCGCAAGGCGCGGCGGGCCGTGCTGGCGCTTGCATTGCGCGCCGAAAGCGGGCAAAGCACGGGGCGCCTGAAACACGCCGGATTTTTCGCCATGACCGTGAGTTCGAGAACGCCCCGCCCGATCGACCATCTGGTGCTGCCGGTGTCCGACCTCGGGGTGGCCCGCGAGCGCCTGACCGCGCTCGGCTTCACCGTCGCCAGGGACGCCCGCCACCCTTTCGGCACGGAAAACTGTTGCGTCTTCCTTGCCGACGGCGCCTATCTGGAGCCGCTCGGCATCGCCAACCGCGAGGAATGCGAGGAAGCGGCGCGTGGTGGCAACGTCTTCGTCGCGCGCGACCAGGCCTTCCGCTTCCGCCGCGGCCTTGAGGGCTTTTCCGGCATTGCCATGGCGAGCGGCGATGCCTGGGAGGACGACCAGCGCTACACCCAGGCCGGCCTTTCCGGCGGCGAGGTGCTGGAATTTTCCCGCGACATGCTGCTGCCCGACGGGACCAGCGCCACCGGCAGCTTCCGCCTTGCCTTTGCCGCCGACCTGCGCAGCCCCGATTTCTTCTTCTTCGCCTCGCAGCGCATCCTGCCGCTGCCGGCCGACCGCAAGGCGCTGGAGGCCCACGAGAACGGCGTCATCGCCCTGTCCGAGGTCGTCCTGTCGGAGCAGAATCCGACGGATTTTCAGTATCTGGTGCAGGAGGCGGCCGACGAGCGCGAGGTCGAGGCCCTGTCGTTCGGCATGTCCGTCGATACGCCGCGCGGGCGCATCACCGTGCTCAACGATGCCGGCCTTGCGGGATTTTACGGGATCGCGCCGGTTGCCGGCACGGATCGCGGCCTGAAAGGGCGCGCGGTCGTCTTCAAGGTTGAAAATACAGCGGAATGCGAGCGTCTCCTGATGGAGCGCGGCATCGCCTTCCAGAAACGGGACAACCGTCTCCTCGTGCCGCCGGCACCGGGGCAGGGCGTCCTCTTTGTCTTCGGAGAATGAGATGAACACCAATTCCACCGTCGTCGTCGGCGAAGGCGCCAAGAAGGTCACCTTCGCGCAGGACAAGCGCTTCTCGCTGATCGCCGGCCCCTGCCAGATGGAGAGCCGCGACCACGCCTACATGATGGCCGAGGCGCTGGTAAAGATGACCGACAAGCTCGGCATCGGCCTCGTCTACAAGTCCTCCTTCGACAAGGCGAACCGCACCTCGCTCTCCGGCAAGCGCGGCATCGGCCTTGAAAAGGCGCTGGAAATCTTCGCCGACCTCAAGAAGGATTTCGGCTTCCCGGTCGTCACCGACATCCACACGGAAGAGCAGTGCGCCGTCGTCGCCGAGACGGTCGACATCCTGCAGATCCCCGCCTTCCTGTCGCGCCAGACGGACCTGCTCGTCGCCGCCGCCAAGACCGGCCGCGCGATCAACGTCAAGAAGGGCCAGTTCCTGGCGCCCTGGGACATGAAGAACGTGCTGGCGAAGTTCACCGAGAGCGGCAACCCCAACGTCATGCTGTGCGAGCGCGGCGCCTCCTTCGGCTACAACACGCTCGTCTCCGACATGCGCTCGCTGCCGATCATGGCCTCGCTCGGCGCGCCGGTCGTCTTCGACGCCACGCACTCGGTGCAGCAGCCGGGCGGGCAGGGCGGCTCGACGGGCGGCGACCGCCGGTTCGTCGAAACCCTGGCGCGCGCGGCCATCGCCGTCGGCATTGCCGGCCTCTTCGTGGAGACCCACGAGGACCCGGACAACGCCCCCTCCGACGGGCCGAACATGGTGCACCTGAAGGACATGCCGCGCCTTCTGGAAAAGCTCGTCGCCTTCGACGACATCGCCAAGGCCTGACATTTCAAACGGATGACATGGAGGCATGTCATCCGTTTTTCTGCTGCGGAAACGCCATTGTAATTTCTGCATCGTCGATTAAAAGTGGATTTTAATCGATTTATAAACCCCGGAACAGGACGATATCCATGACTGCAATCATCGACATCATCGGCCGCGAGATTCTCGACAGCCGCGGCAACCCCACCGTCGAAGTGGACGTGCATCTCGAGGATGGCAGCTTCGGCCGTGCGGCCGTTCCCTCGGGCGCTTCCACCGGCGCGCATGAAGCCGTCGAACTGCGCGACGGCGGCAAGCGTTACCTCGGCAAGGGCGTCGAGAACGCCGTCGCCGCCGTCAACGGCGAGATCTTCGAAGCGATCGGCGGCCTCGATGCGGAAGACCAGATCGAGATCGACCAGACGATGATCGAGCTCGACGGCACGCCGAACAAGGCCCGCCTCGGCGCCAATGCCATCCTCGGCGTGTCGCTCGCCGTCGCCAAGGCCGCCGCGGAAGCGGCCAACCTGCCGCTCTACCGCTATGTCGGCGGCCCGAACGCCCGCATCCTGCCCGTGCCGATGATGAACATCATCAATGGCGGCGCGCATGCCGACAACCCGATCGACTTCCAGGAATTCATGATCGTCCCGGTCGGCGCCGACAATATCCGCGACGCCGTGCGCATGGGCTCGGAAGTGTTCCACACGCTGAAGAAGCAGCTTGCCGCCGACGGCCACAACACCAATGTCGGCGACGAAGGCGGCTTTGCGCCGGGCCTCGCCTCCGCCCCCGCCGCCCTCGACTTCATCATGAAGTCGATCGAGAAGGCCGGCTACCGCCCGGGCGAGGATATGTTCATCGCGCTGGACTGCGCCTCGACGGAGTTCTTCAAGGACGGCAAGTATGTGCTGGAAGGCGAAGGCCGCACGCTGGAGCCGGGCGCCATGGCCGACTACCTCGCCGAGCTTGCCGCAAAGTACCCGATCTTCTCGATCGAGGACGGCATGGCGGAAGACGACTGGGACGGCTGGAAGGCGCTGACCGACAAGATCGGCAAAAAGGTGCAGCTCGTCGGCGACGACCTGTTCGTGACCAACTCGGCGCGCCTTCGCGACGGCATCAAGATGGGCGTCGGCAACTCGATCCTCGTCAAGGTCAACCAGATCGGCTCGCTCTCCGAAACGCTCGACGCCGTCGAGACCGCGCACAAGGCAAGCTACACCGCCGTCATGTCGCACCGCTCGGGCGAGACCGAGGATTCGACGATCGCCGACCTCGCCGTCGCGACCAACTGCGGCCAGATCAAGACCGGCTCGCTCGCCCGCTCCGACCGCACCGCCAAGTACAACCAGCTGATCCGCATCGAGGAGCAGCTCGGCACCCAAGCGAAATACGCCGGCCGCGGCATCCTGCGGGGCTGATCAGCCACGACGCATCTTTCGGCGGCAGTGCGAGAAAACGCGCTGCCGCCGTTTTCGTTTCTATGAGGGGCGGGGCTGCCCGCACCTCTCCGACGGCAAGCAATCGCATCTGGAATTCGACATTGCCGCATTGCCCTTTTCCATGAGGGAAGAAGGAGAATGCGGCGCCGCTTTCATTCCAGACGCGGGGGCCTTGTCGTTGGGGGAGGTGTCCGGCTGACCGGAGGGAGCAGGGCAGGCCGTGCGGCTGCCCCGCAGGGCGGCTTAGTCCGCCAGCGCCACGGCGATTTCCGCCGCGAGGCGCGCATTGTTCTCGACGAGCGCAATATTGGTCTTGAGGCTGCGGCCGTCCGTCAGGCGGAACAGGCTGTCGAGCAGATAGGGCGTCACGGCCTTGCCGGCGATCTCGTCGCGTTCGGCATTGTCGAGCGCGCGGGCGATGTAGATCTCCATCTCCTCGCGGGCGATCTCGTCGGCCTCCGGCACCGGATTGGCGATCAGCATGCCGCCGTCGACGCCGAGCTGGTCGCGCACCTTCTGGAAATTGGCGATGGCGGCCGGGCTGTTCAGCGTCAGCGGGCTTTTGAGCCCCGAATCGCGCGACCAGAAGGCCGGGAAGATGGGGCTGTCGTAGGTGATGACGGGCACGCCGCGCGTCTCCAGCACTTCCAGCGTCTTCGGAATGTCGAGGATCGCCTTGGCGCCCGCGCAGACGACGATGACGCCGGTGCGCGACAGTTCGTCGAGGTCGGCGGAGATGTCGAAGGTCTCCTCCGCCTTGCGATGCACGCCGCCGATGCCGCCGGTCGCAAAGACCTTGATGCCGGCGCGGGCGGCGCCGATCATCGTCGCCGCAACGGTCGTCGCGCCCGTGCGGCGCTCGGCGATCGCGAAGGCGAGGTCGGCGCGCGACAGCTTCATCGCGCCCTCGGTCTGCGCCAGCGTTTCCAGCGTCGCATCGTCGAGGCCGATATGCAGGATGCCGTCGATGACGGCGATCGTCGCCGGCACGGCGCCTTCCTCGCGGATGATGCGCTCGACGCTGCGGGCCATGTTCAGGTTGCCCGGATAGGGCATGCCGTGGGTGATGATCGTCGATTCGAGCGCGACGATCGGCGCGCCGCGGCTCTTGGCGGCGGCGACTTCGTCCGAATACTGCATCGGCAGGAGGGTGGAAACGGGTCTGGTCATGCGAGGTCCTTGCAGGAATTTCGGCAAAAAAGTCTCATGCCATTCCTTCGGCCTCCGGCACAAGGGAAAGTGCGGCCTGAAGCGCCGCCTGCGACATTTCTTCGGCGACGGCGAGCGGCGAGCGCACGGTGATCGCCGCGGCGGCAACCCCGTGGCGCAGCGCCTCGCCGATCTCGTGGCCGCTGATCCAGGCGTCGAGGAAGCCGGAGGCGAGCGAATCGCCCGCACCGGTGACGTCGCCGAGCGCGGGGGCTTCCGGCGGCGCAACGCATGCGGCGCGCTTTGCATCGAAGGCGACGACGCCGCGGCCGCCGCGCGTCACGACACCGGCGGAAAGGCCGGTTGCGCGCAGCGCCTTCGGCCAGTCGGCCGGATTGTCCGGTGCTGCGCCCGTCAGTGTGCGCGCCTCCGCCTCGTTCATGAACAGGAAGGCGAGGGCGGGAAGGCTAGCGGCGAACCGCGGGACCTTGGCCGGTGAAATGGCGATTCCGGCGATCGGCACACCTGCGACGCACGCCGCCGTCGTCATGGCCGCCAGCGTTTCGGCCGGCAGGTTGGCATCGGTGAGGATCAGCCCCGCCGCAGCGACCGCATCGCGCATCGCCCGCTGCTGCAGGCGGCGCGGCGAGAAGAGGCGGTAGAGTTCCATGTCCGCCAGGGCGATGACGAGGTTGCCGTCCCGCTCGATGATCGCCGTATAACTCGGCGTCGCCCGGTCGAGGAAGGTGAAGGGCGTGTCCTCGACCCCCGCCGCTTCCGCTGCCGCCGCGACGATGTCGCCGTCCGCATCGCCGCCGCGCGGCGAGACGAGCCGCACCGTCCGGCCGAGCCGGGCGAGGTTGCGCGCCGCATTGAACGCGCCGCCACCCGCTTCCACGAACCAGGCGCCGGGATTGCTCGCCCCCGGCGCCGTCTCGCCGGCAATGCGCCCGCGCCTGTCCACATGGGCGCCGCCCATCACCAGTATCGTCTTTCCCGTCATCGTCTTCCTTCATTCCCGCGGCACGATTCGCCTGCAACCGTGCAGACCCTGCGCGGGTACACCCTTGTTCCGCCACGGCTTTCAACAGCCCTAAACGAAAAGAGAACACACGCTCGATTCACGAAATCATTCAAATGGATGAATGGACCTTGCAAAAAGAGAACAAAATGTGTACATAGCTTTCATCGACGGCTTCGTTGCCTGTCTTGCTTCAATAACCTAAAGGTGGACGAAATGGCACAGAACACTTTGCGGCTCGTAGAGGATAAAGCAGTGGATAAAAGCAAGGCACTCGAAGCGGCACTCTCCCAGATCGAGCGCTCCTTCGGCAAGGGCTCCATCATGAAGCTCGGTGGCAAGGACAGCGTCATCGAGATCGAGACGGTGTCGACGGGCTCGCTCAGTCTCGACGTCGCGCTCGGGATCGGCGGCCTGCCCAAGGGCCGTATCATCGAGATCTACGGCCCGGAAAGCTCGGGCAAGACGACGCTTGCGCTGCAGACCATCGCCGAATCCCAGAAGAAGGGCGGCATCTGCGCCTTCGTCGACGCCGAACACGCGCTCGACCCGGTCTATGCCCGCAAGCTCGGCGTCGATCTTGAAAACCTTCTCATCTCGCAGCCCGACACCGGCGAGCAGGCGCTCGAGATCACCGACACGCTGGTGCGCTCCGGCGCCGTCGACGTGCTGGTCGTCGATTCGGTCGCCGCGCTCACGCCGCGCGCCGAAATCGAGGGCGAGATGGGCGAGAGCCTGCCGGGTCTCCAGGCGCGCCTGATGAGCCAGGCGCTGCGCAAGCTCACCGCCTCGATCTCCAAGTCGAACACGATGGTGATCTTCATCAACCAGATCCGTATGAAGATCGGTGTCGTCTACGGTTCGCCGGAAGTGACGACGGGCGGCAACGCGCTGAAGTTCTATGCCTCCGTCCGCCTCGACATCCGCCGCATCGGCGCCGTCAAGGAGCGCGACGAGGTGATCGGCAACCAGACGCGCGTCAAGGTCGTCAAGAACAAGATGGCGCCGCCCTTCAAGCAGGTCGAGTTCGACATCATGTATGGCGAGGGCGTTTCCAAGACCGGCGAGCTCATCGACCTCGGCGTCAAGGCGGGCATCGTGGAAAAGTCCGGCGCCTGGTTCTCCTACAACAGCCAGCGTCTCGGCCAGGGCCGCGAGAACGCCAAGACGTTCCTGCGCGACAATCCGGATCTCGCCCGCGAGATCGAGACGGCGCTGCGCCAGAATGCCGGCCTGATCGCCGACCGCTTCCTGGAGAACGGCGGACCGGATCCGAACGACGCGGACGACGCGGCCGGCATGTAATCGCCGCGCAACGGTTTCGCAAAAACATCGAAGACCGGCCTCTTCTTCGCGAAAGGCCGGTTTTTTGGTGTCTGGACAGGGGCCGAGGCGGGCGATAAAAGCCTTCAGTTCTCGCGCGCGCCAAGGTTTTCGACCTTCCGCCTCCTCTAAGCGGCAGGCGCGGGCGGTTTCGACGGAATTCGCGGATGGGCGACCTTGACGGGTCTTCCGGGCGGGCACTCCGGCCGGCGAGGCGGTTTCGCCATCGTTGCAGTGAATTGGGTGGGTGATGCGCCGGTTTTCCGGCGCAAAAGGGCAGAGATGAAGGACGCGATATGAGCGGCGTGAATGAGATCCGGTCGACTTTCCTCGACTATTTCCGAAAGAACGGCCACGAGATCGTGTCGTCCAGCCCGCTCGTGCCGCGCAACGACCCGACGCTGATGTTCACCAATGCCGGTATGGTGCAGTTCAAGAACGTCTTCACCGGCCTGGAATCACGTCCCTATTCCACCGCGACGACAGCCCAGAAGGTCGTGCGTGCCGGCGGCAAGCACAACGACCTCGACAATGTCGGCTATACCGCGCGGCACCTGACCTTCTTCGAGATGCTCGGCAACTTCTCGTTCGGCGACTATTTCAAGGAGCGCGCCATCGAGCTTGCCTGGACGCTGGTGACGAAGGGGTTCGATCTGCCGAAGAACCGGCTGCTCGTGACGGTCTATTCCGAGGACGAGGAAGCGGCCATCCTCTGGAAGAAGATCGCCGGCCTTTCCGACGACCGGATCATCCGTATCCCGACCTCGGACAACTTCTGGCAGATGGGCGACACCGGTCCCTGCGGCCCCTGTTCGGAAATCTTTATCGACCAGGGCGAGCATGTCTGGGGCGGCCCGCCCGGCTCGCCCGAAGAGGATGGCGACCGGTTCCTCGAATTCTGGAACCTCGTCTTCATGCAGTTCGACCAGACGGCGCCCGGCGAGCGCAGTCTGCTGCCGCGCCCGTCGATCGACACCGGCATGGGCCTCGAGCGCATGGCCTGCATCCTGCAGGGCGTGCAGAGCGTTTTCGAGACCGATCTTTTCCGCACGCTGATCTCGGCCGTCGAGGAGGCCGTCGGCACGAAGGCCGAGGGCGAAGCGGCAGCGAGCTGCCGGGTCATCGCCGATCACCTGCGCTCCTCCGCCTTCCTGATCGCCGACGGCGTCCTGCCGTCGAACGAAGGCCGTGGCTACGTCCTGCGCCGCATCATGCGCCGCGCCATGCGCCACATGCAGCTGCTCGGCGCCCGCGAACCTTTGATGTGGTCGCTGCTCCCTGCGCTCGTCGGCGAGATGGGCCGCGCCTATCCCGAACTCGTGCGGGCCGAGGCGCTGATCTCCGAGACGCTGAAGCTTGAGGAAACCCGTTTCCGCAAGACGCTGGAGCGCGGCCTGTCGCTGCTCTCGGATGCCACCGTGACGCTCAAGACAGGCGACATGCTGGATGGCGAGACCGCGTTCAAGCTGTACGATACCTATGGCTTCCCGCTCGACCTGACCCAGGACGCGCTGCGCGCCCGGGACATCCATGTCGACCTTTCCGGCTTCAACGATGCGATGCAGCGCCAGAAGGCGGAAGCGCGCGCGAACTGGTCCGGCTCCGGCGACAAGGCGACGGAAGCCGTCTGGTTCGAGCTGAAGGAAAAGCACGGCGCGAGCGAATTCCTCGGATATGACACGGAGACGGCCGAGGGCGTCGTCCAGGCGATCGTCCGGGACGGCAAGACGATCGACGGCGCCACTGCCGGCGACAGCGTCCAGATCGTCGTCAACCAGACGCCGTTCTACGGCGAATCGGGCGGCCAGATGGGCGATACGGGCGTGATCGTCAGCGACCATGCGCGCCTTGCGGTGACCGATACGCAGAAGAAGGGCGAGGGCGTCTTCGTCCACAGTGCCGTCGTCGAGAGCGGCAAGCTTGCCGTCGGCGACGCTGTCGCCCTGACGGTGGATCATGCCCGCCGTTCGCGGCTGCGCGCCAACCACTCCGCCACCCACCTGCTGCACGAGGCACTGCGCGAGGTGCTCGGCACCCACGTCGCCCAGAAGGGCTCGCTGGTCGCGCCCGAGCGCCTGCGCTTCGACGTCTCCCATCCCAAGCCCATGTCGGCGGAGGAGCTGCGCGTCATCGAGGACATGGCGAACGAGATCATCGTGCAGAACGCCCCGGTCACCACCCGCCTGATGACGGTGGACGACGCGATCGCGGAGGGCGCCATGGCGCTCTTCGGCGAAAAATACGGCGACGAGGTGCGTGTGGTTTCCATGGGCACCGGCCTGCACGGCGCCAAGGCCAACCGGCCCTATTCCGTCGAGCTTTGCGGCGGCACGCACGTGTCGGCGACCGGCGAGATCGGCCTCGTGCGCATCCTTTCGGAAAGCGCGGTCGGCTCGGGCGTGCGCCGCCTCGAGGCGCTGACGGGCGAGGCGGCCCGGGCCTACCTTGCCGAACAGGACGAGCGCGTCAAATCGCTCGCCACCACGCTGAAGGCGCAGCCGGGCGAGGTGCTTTCCCGCGTCGAGGCGCTGGTCGAGGAGCGCCGCAAGCTGGAACGCGAACTGACCGAGGCGAAGAAGAAACTGGCGCTGTCGGGCGGCACTGCCGGCGGCGACGACAGCGTGCGCGAGGTCGCTGGCGTGAAATATCTCGGCAAGGTCGTCACAGGCGTCGAGCCGAAGGACCTGAAGAGCCTTGCCGACGACGGCAAGAAGAGCCTCGGCTCCGGCATCGTCACCTTCGTCGGCGTCTCGGCCGACGGCAAGGCGAGCGCCGTTGTCGCTGTCACCGAAGACCTTACCGGCCGGTTCAGCGCTGTCGACCTCGTGCGCCGCGCCTCCGAGGCGCTTGGCGGCAAGGGTGGCGGCGGGCGTGCGGACATGGCGCAGGCCGGCGGCCCGGATGGCGCCAAGGCGGGCGACGCGATCGAGGCGGTCGCCGGCGCGATCGCCGGCTGACCGGCCGGACCGGAATGCAAATGGATCATGGCGGCGGGCTTCGGCCCGCCGCTTTTGTTTGCGAAGTCTTCAAGGTTTGCCCCTAGCATCCTGCGCGTGCGGAGTGGGTGTTTTGATTGAAGACGTCATCAGTATTTCAACCTTGATGATCTGTACGTTCCTGTCGACCACCATCGTCGGGATTTTCATGCTGCAGCTCTGGCTGACGGACCGGCGGCACAGGGCAGCCGGCTACTGGTGCCTGTCCATGTGGGTCGGCTCGCTTTGCACGCTGCTCTTCGCCCTTCGTGCCGTGGGCCCGCCGCTCCTCACCGTCGGCCTCGGCAATCTGCTCGCCGCCTTCGGCTACGCCTTCATGTGGGCCGGTTTTCGCGTCTTCGACCGCCGCCGCGCGCATCTTGCGGTCATCCTTTCCGGCCCGCTCTTCTGGGCTCTTGCCTATCTCTTCGTGCCGCAGGTGACGGCGGACGTGAACAACCGCATCATCGTCACCTCGGTCATCATCGCGGCCTATTCGCTGTGGATCGGCGCCGATATCTGGCGCGGGCGCCGCGCCGAGCCGCTGCCGACCCGCACGCTTGCTGCCGCCTTCTTCGTCAGCCACGGCGTCATCTACGGTCTGCGCATCCCCATGGCGATCATGCTGCCCGCGGCCTTCGGCCATGGCACCGCCTATTCCGCCTGGTTTGCACTCTTCTCGCTGGAACTCTTCGCCCACACGATCCTGGCCGCCGTCGCTATGCTGGTGCTGATCAAGGAGCGCGGCGAGGCGCTCTACCGCCAGGCCTCGCGCACCGATGCGCTGACCGGCATCGCCAATCGCGGCTCCTTCCTGGACGACATGCAGAAGCGGCTTGCCGACCGGCCGCAGGGCACGCTGATGATTTTCGACCTTGATCGGTTCAAGGCGATCAACGACACCTACGGCCATGTCGCGGGCGATCTCGTGCTGAAGCGGTTTTCCGCGCTGGTCGCCGCGCGTCTCGAAACGGGCATGCTGTTCTGCCGCTTCGGCGGCGAGGAGTTCGCGCTCTTTGCGCCCGGGCGCGACATGGCCTGTGCCGAACCCTTCGCCGAGGGGCTGCGGCACACGGTGGCCGCGTTGCCGATCCCCACGGAAGAGCATGAGATCGCCGTGTCGGTCAGCATCGGCCTAGCCGATGTCGCGACCTTCGGGGCGGATTTCGACCGCCTGCATTCGGCGGCCGACGGCGCGCTCTATGCGGCCAAGGAGGCGGGCCGCAACCAGGTGAAGCGTGCGGCGCCCTCGCTGGGCCTTCCCGGTCTCGCCGAGCGCATGAAGACGCCTGTCACGGCGGATGTTGCCCGCACCGGCTGAGGCCTTTCAGAGATCCTCTTTACGCGCCTGCCCGGATAGCTTCAGCGCGATGGTGGGAAGGTCGCGATCTCCTCCAGCGCGCTTTCCACCGTCGCGGTGAAGGTGACGCGCGGGGCGTGCAGCTCGTGGGCTTCCAGCAGGCGGCGCATGTCGGGCTTCAGCCCGGTGATGAAGACGCGCACGCCGGCCCGCTCTGCCTTGCGCACCAGGCCTTCGATGACGCTGGCGGCGGTCGAATCGAGCAGCGGCACGTCGGCGCAGTCGAGCACGAAGTTGCGCCGCTGGTCGGCGATGCGGTCGAGCACCGAGCCGACGCTGGCGGCTGCGCCAAAGAAGAAGACGCCGCTGATGCGGTAGATCACGGTGTCCGGATCGTTGGCGACGACCGGCCGTTCGGGCAGGCCGCTGTCCTCCCCGGCATTCTCGATGGCGCGCACGACGCGCGGCACGGTCTCCTCACGGATGGCGACGGCCTTGCCCATGCGATCGATGAACAGCACCGCGCCGATGAGGAAGCCGACGACGATGCCCTCCGTCAGGTCGCGGAAGACGACGAGCAGGAAGGTGACGACGAGCACTGCCGCATCGCCGCGCGAGGAGCGGAAGAGGGCGGCGATGGCCGGGCGCTCCACCATGTTGAACGCGACGACTGCGAGCACGCCGGCAAGCGCGGCGAGCGGGATGTAGCTGGCGAGCGGCGCGGCGACGAGCATGAAGAGCAGCAGGAAGAGCGCGTGCAGCATGCCTGAGACCGGGCTGGTGGCGCCGGAGCGCACATTCGTTGCGGTGCGGGCGATGGTGCCCGTCACGCAGATGCCGCCGAACAGCGCCGAGCCGACATTGGCGACCCCCTGGGCGACCAGTTCCATGCTGGAGCGGTGCCTGCGCCCCGTCATGCCATCGGCGACGACGGCCGAGAGCAGCGATTCGATGGCGCCGAGCAGGGCGAAGGCGACGGCATCCGGCAGCACGGCGATGACGAGTTCCGGCGAGAAGGACGGTAGCGCCGGCAAGGGCAGGCCACGCGGAATGCCGTTGAACCGGCTGCCGATCGTATCTGCCGGCAGCGAGAGGAGCGCGGTGGCGAACGAGGCGACGGTGACGGCGATGAGGAGGTTCGGCCAGCTCGGGCGGAAGCGGCGCAGGAGGAGGATGACGGCGACGGTAAGCCCGGCGACGCCGAAGGCGGCCGGGTTGAAGCTCGGCCGGGCGATCCATAGTGCTTCGAGCTTGTCGAGGATCGGCCCCGGCTCGCGCCCGTCCAGCTTCAGGCCGAACAGCTCGCCGATCTGGCTGGCGAAGATGATGACGGCGATGCCGGCCGTGAAGCCGACCGTCACGGGATAGGGGATGAACTTGATGTATTTGCCGAGCCTGAGATAGCCGGCAAGCGCAAGCAGGATGCCGGAAAGCAGGGTGGCAAGCAGCAGGCCCTCGACGCCGTGGCGGGCGACCGTCGCCGAGACCAGCACGATGAAGGCGCCGGCCGGCCCGCCCACCTGAAACCGGCTGCCGCCGAGGGCGGAAACCAGGAAACCGCCGATGATGGCGGTGTAGAGACCGCGATCCGGCGTGACGCCCGAGGCGATGGCGATCGCCATGGACAGTGGCAGCGCGACGATCGCCACCGTGAGGCCGGACAGCGCATCGGCCTTGAAACGCGCGGGGCCGTAGCCCTCCGCGAAAACGCTGGCGAGCTTCGGCATCAGGGTATCGGTCATGGGTGCCTCGAAAGGCCGGAGGATGGAGAAAGGGGCCGGCGCGGGCATCTCACGCCGAGTCGCCCGTTTTTGCAATGACACAAGGCAAGGCTATGCGAAATTTGCAGAGCAAGAAGAAGCGCAGGATTTGTGAAATCGCGCCGTGCTTGATTGAATGCGTTCCGGCGAGAGGAAAACGGCATGAGTGAAAACGAGATCTGGACAGCCTATGAAAAGCGCCTGCTCAGGGTTTCCGCCTATATCTACGAGCATCTGGAAGAGGATCTCGACCTCGACCGGCTGTCGGAGATCGCCTGCCTTTCCGCCTATCACTGGCACCGCGTCTACCGCGCCGTACACAACGAGACGCTGGCGGGTACCGTCCGCCGGTTGCGTCTGCACCGTGCGGCGGGCGATCTGGTGCGCAGCGACCGCTCCGTCCGGGACATCGCCGCGCGATGGGGGTACCCCAACCTCCAGTCCTTCAACCGTACCTTTGCCGCAGTCTACGGCCTGCCGCCGGCACGCTACCGCAAGGAGGGCTCCCATCGCGCCTATGAACCCGAAAAGGACAAGGAGTCTTCCCGCATGTTCGACGTGACCATTCGCACCATGCCCGAGCAGACGCTGCTCGCGGTTCCCCATTCCGGCTCCTATATGGGCATCGGAAAGGCCTTCGAGGCGCTTTACGGCGCGCTCTTTTCCCGCAACATCTTCCGGCCGGACATGCGCATGATCGGCATCTTCCTTGATGATCCCGATCTTGTGCCGGAGGCGAAACTGCGCTCCTTCGCCTGCGTGACGGCGGGCGCGGAGGTTCCTGCCGAGGCGCCGCTCGTGCGCCGCACGCTCGCAGAAGGCGACTACGCGGTGCTGCGCCACCAGGGGCCATATGCGAATATGGGCGCGGCCTATCGCTGGCTCTACGCCACATGGCTTCCCGCCTCGGGCCGCTCGATCCGCGACGAGGTGATGTTCGAGACCTATCTCAACAATCCGCGCGAGGTTCCGCCGAACGAGCTCCTGACGGAAATCTGCCTGCCGCTCCAGCGGGCGGCGGCGGTGGCCTGAGGCCGGCAGCACGGCGCGGAGCGTTGCAGCAGGTGATTGTTCCGACCTGTCGCTTTCAGGCTCGGCCCGAGGATCCCCATACACCGGGTGCTGGGCGTTCGGGCCGAACCCGACCACCACGAAAGAAAAGAGAAGCGGCAAAGACAGCCAGCCCTAGCTCTTCTTCATCGCTTCGAGCTGCCGATGCATCTCCTCGTCATCGATCGCCTTGGCCTTCAGATAGGCCGGGCGATCCTTCAGACGGTCCCAGTAGGCCTGATATTCCTGCCGTGTTTCCAGCGAGCCGAACTGCAGGCCCCAGCTGATATGCGAGCCGACATAGACGTCGGCGGCGGTGAAGGTGTCGCCGGCAATATAGGGCGTGCGGGTGACGGCGAAGGAGAGGGCGTCCAGCACCGATTGATAGCTGCCGCAGCCGATGCTGCGTTCGCGTTCCTTCGGCACGCTGAGTCCGAAGGCCTTGAGCGAGACCGCCATTTCAACCGGACCCGCTGCGAAGAACATCCAGCGATAATAGTCCCCGCGCAGGTTTGCCGGCGGGGCAAGGCCGGCTTCGGGAAAGGCGTCGGCCATGTAGGCGCAGATGGCGGCGGCTTCCGTCACCACGGTCTTGCCGTGGCGAATGGCGGGCACCTTGCCCATGGGATTGACCGCAAGGTATTCTGGCGCCTTCATCGAGCCTTCGAAGGTCAGCCATTCGGTGCGGTAGGGCGCGCCGACCTCCTCCAGCATCCAGCGGGCGATGCGCCCGCGCGACATCGGGTTGCTATAGAAAACAAGCTCTTCGGCCATGGTATCCTCCTCCTATGGCGAGGGGAGAATAGGGCGCGGGCCGGGGTGCGCAAGGGCATGCAAAAGAAAAGCCCGGCGCTGGGCCGGGCTTTCCGAAGTCTCGTTTCAGGCTCAGGCCGCCATGGCCTTCTTGAGGTTCTCGTCGATCTTGTCGAGGAAGCCGGTGGTGGAGAGCCACGGCTGGTCGGGACCGATGAGGAGCGCGAGGTCCTTGGTCATGAAGCCCGATTCGACGGTTTCGACGCAGACGCGTTCCAGCGTTTCGGAGAACTTGGCCAGCTCCGCATTGCCGTCCAGCTTGGCGCGGTGGGCAAGGCCACGCGTCCAGGCGAAGATCGAGGCGATCGAGTTGGTCGAGGTTTCTTCGCCCTTCTGGTGCTGGCGGTAGTGGCGCGTCACCGTGCCGTGGGCGGCTTCGGCTTCGACGGTCTTGCCGTCCGGTGTCATCAGAACCGACGTCATCAGGCCGAGCGAACCGAAACCCTGGGCGACGATGTCGGACTGCACGTCGCCGTCATAGTTCTTGCAGGCCCAGACATAGCCGCCGGACCACTTGAGCGCCGAGGCGACCATGTCGTCGATCAGGCGGTGCTCGTACCAGATCTTGGCTTCCTTGAACTTGTCGGCGAATTCGGCGTCGAAGACCTGCTGGAAGATGTCCTTGAAGCGGCCGTCATAGACCTTGAGAATGGTGTTCTTGGTCGAGAGATAGACCGGCACCTTGCGCTGCAGGCCGTAGTTGAACGACGCGCGGGCGAATTCGGTGATCGAATCGTCGAGGTTGTACATGCCCATTGCGACGCCGGCGGACGGGGCGTCGAACACGTCGTATTCGATTTCCTTGCCGTCCTCGCCGACGAACTTCATCGTCAGCTTGCCCTTGCCGGGGAACTTGAAGTCGGTGGCGCGGTACTGGTCGCCGAAGGCGTGGCGGCCGACGATGATCGGCTTGGTCCAGCCCGGAACGAGACGCGGCACGTTCTTGCAGATGATCGGCTCGCGGAAGATGACGCCGCCGAGGATGTTGCGGATCGTGCCGTTCGGCGACTTCCACATCTTCTTCAGCTTGAATTCTTCGACGCGGGCTTCATCCGGCGTGATGGTGGCGCACTTGACGCCGACGCCATGCTTCTTGATGGCGTTCGCCGCGTCGATCGTCACCTGGTCGTCGGTGGCGTCGCGGTTTTCCATGCCGAGGTCGTAATAGTGGAGGTCGATATCCAGGTAAGGATGGATCAGCTTTTCCTTGATGAACTGCCAGATGATGCGCGTCATCTCATCGCCGTCGAGTTCGACGACGGGGTTGGCGACCTTGATCTTTGCCATGGAGAGCCTCGTGTTTTGTCGGGGCCTAGCGCCCCGGATCGTGGACTTGAAAGGAACGCTTGGCCCTATAGCACTCGCGGCCGGGAAGGCAAAGACAACCAATTACCGAGACGGTTTATTTTCGCCGGGGTTGAGAATAAGTTTCGCCAAAATTCCGTTTCAGGAAGGCTCTCGGGCGGCCGCTCCGGTCCGCCGTCATCCAATGGAGAATATGATGTCGCGTTTCGGTTTCGTGGCGCTCGCCCTTCTGCTTCCCGTTTCCGTCGAGGCTGCCGATTTCAAGGCGCCCGTCGCGGAGGTCATGGCGGCCGCCACGGCCAACTGGCAGGACATGGGCACGGATACCGATACGCCGCCGCCCTATACCGACTACTTCTCCGAGGATTTCCTGAAGCGTCTCTACAGCAAGGATTTCGTCGCGAAATACAAGGAGGCGGCGAAGTTCCCGGCCTATGACGACGGCGGCTCGCCGTTCGACTACGATCCGATCATCGGCGGACAGGACGGCTGCGCGCTGAAGGACGTGGCGACCGCCGAGGGGCAGCCGGCAAACGGCGCTGAAGACGTGACCGTGACCTTCGACAACAGCCATTGCTTCGGCGAGCGGGCCAGCGACTGGCAGCCGGAAAAGCTGGTCTTCAAGGTGATCGAGGAGGACGGAAGGGCGGTCATCGACGATATCGAGCGTCCCAGCTTCGAGGATGGCGCCTCCCTGAAGAAGGAAATGCTGGAGATCGCCGAGGCTGGCGCCAACGGTGGTAGCGGCAGCGCCGCCGAATCCCCGGAATAGGCGGCTGGCGCTTTTCATTTCCGGCGTATTGTGCCAGTGAGGCCCATCTTTCCAAAGCGCGCGCGCCGCGGTCCTTCGGATTCGCTTCCGGCGCCTTGGATTTTTGATTTTCGCATGTCGGTAGCGCAAAACCGCGGCACACTTTTGCGTGACATGCTTTAGGGACATATGGGCATGGCAGGCACGAACAGCGAACGCACGCTGATCGCCGAAGGACCGGCGATCATTCTCGTTCATCCGCAACTCGGCGAGAATATCGGCATGGTGGCGCGCGCCATGGCGAATTTCGGCCTTGCCGAGCTGCGCCTGGTCAACCCGCGCGACGGCTGGCCGAGCGAGAAGGCGATTTCCGCGGCCAGCAAGGCGGATCACGTCATCGAGGCGGCGAAGGTCTATCCATCCCTGGAAGCGGCCGTCGCCGATCTCGAATTCGTCTATGCGACGACGGCACGCGACCGCTATGGCTACAAGGAAGTTCGCTCGCCCGTGGTTGCCGCCGACGATCTGCGCTCGCGCTTCCGCGCTGGCGAAAAGACCGGCATCCTCTTCGGCCGCGAGCGCACGGGCCTCACCAACGAGGAGATCGCGCTCGCCGACGAACTGGTGACCTTTCCGGTCAATCCCGCCTTCGCCTCGCTCAACCTCGCCCAGGCCGTGCTCCTCATGAGCTACGAATGGATGAAGAGCGGCCTTGCCTCCGTCGAGGATACGCCCTTCGACGCGCTGCCACAGCGCCCGGCCAAGAAGGAGGAGCTGCAGGGGCTCTTCGATCATGTGGAGGAGACGCTGGACGCGCGCGGCTACTTCCGGCCTGCCGAAAAAAAGCCAAAACTGGTGGAGAACCTGCGCGCCATCCTGACGCGCCCTTCCTTCACCGGCACGGAGATCCAGGTCATGCGCGGCATCATCTCCTGCCTCGATCGTTTCACCCGCGAATCGCCGCGCGGCGCGAGCAATCCGAACCGCACCCGCAATCGTCGGCCCAAGGTGCCCCGTGACGACGAATAGGCCCTTTCCCGAAAAGTCGGCGGCCGGTTCCTTACTCGGCAAGGCTCCGGAACAGACGGCAAAGCCCATCCTGATGTTCGACAGCGGCATCGGTGGCCTGACCGTTCTGCGTGAGGCGCGCGTGCTGATGCCCGAACGGCATTTCACCTATGTGGCCGACGATGCCGGTTTTCCCTACGGCGGCTGGGAAGAGCCGGCGCTGAAGACGCATGTCATCGATCTCTTCGAAGGACTGCTTGCCGAGCACGATCCGGAAATCTGCGTCATCGCCTGCAACACGGCCTTCACGCTGGTGGGAGCGGACCTGCGCGCCGCATTCCCGCACATGCCCTTCGTCGGCACCGTGCCCGCCATCAAACCCGCCGCCGAGCGCACCCGTTCCGGCCTCGTCTCGGTGCTCGCGACGCCCGGCACGGTGAAGCGCGCCTACACGCGCGACCTCATCCAGTCCTTCGCCAGCCAGTGCGACGTGCGCCTCGTCGGCTCGGAAAACCTCGCCCGCATGGCGGAAGCCTATATCCGCGGCGAGACCTTTTCCGACGATGCCGTGCGCGCCGAGATCGCACCCTGTTTCGTCGACGAGGACGGCCGCAAGACGGATATCGTCGTGCTCGCCTGCACGCACTACCCGTTCATGGCCAATCTCTTCCGCAAGCTCGCCCCCTGGCCGGTCGACTGGCTCGACCCGGCCGAGGCCATCGCCCGCCAGGCGCGCCGTCTCGTGCCGCCACTGGAAACCCTCGCCCCCGGTGAGGACATCGCCGTCTTCACCTCGGGCAAACCGGATTTTTCGACACGCCGGCTAATGCAGGGGTTCGGGCTCCGGGTCGTCTGAAACTTGTATCGCGTACCGATACGCGATACGTTTCGTCATGATCGTCAGTTTCCGACACAAAGGCCTGGAACTCTTCCACACGTCGGGATCGACGAAGGGGATCCAGGCATCTCACGCCGCCAAGTTAGGGCGTATCCTCGGCTTGCTGGACGTTGCGAGCGCGCCTGCCGACGTCAATCTGCCAGGCTTCAAGCTTCACCCTCTCAAGGGAAACATGAAGGGGCATTGGTCGGTCTGGGTGAACGGCAACTGGCGGGTGACCTTCCGCTTCATCGGAGCCGATGTCGAACTGGTCGATTACCAGGATTATCATTGAGAGGATTGTAGCGATGATGAAACTTCCTCCCCATCCCGGCGAATTGCTCCGTGAGGACGTGCTTCGGCCGCTCGGTTTGTCTGTAACGGATGCGGCCGGCCGACTCGGCATGTCCCGAGTCGCGCTTTCGCGTGTTTTGCACGGCCGCGCCGCCGTCAGCCCTGATCTTGCCCTGCGCCTTGAACGGGCGGGGGCCAGCACCGCGCGCGCTTGGCTTGCCATGCAGGTCAATTTCGATCTGGCTCAGGCGATGCAGCGTGAGCAACCCGATGTCCAGCCGCTTGATGAGAAGGCCGCTTGAGCACAAAAGCGGTGAGAACCTTGTGGATTCTTTCAAGAAGCCGGGCGTGACGGCTGCGTGTTTCGTGTTAGGGCATGCCTGATATCCGGTGGCGGCCGGCGAATCAGGAATTTTTAGACGAGGAACGGGATGAAGGTCGGCATCGACATGGGGACGGTGCAGGGCGGCGCACCGGCCAGGCTCGATATCGAGGAGCTGCTGGCGACGCGTCTCCTGGTGCAGGGAAATTCGGGCTCGGGAAAGTCGCATCTCCTGCGGCGCCTGCTCGAACAATCCGCCCAATGGGTTCAGCAGGTCATCATCGATCCCGAGGGCGATTTCGTCACGCTGTCCGACCGGTTCGGCCATGTCGTGGTCGATGGCCAGCGCACGGAGGCCGAGCTTGTCGGCATCGCCAACCGTATCCGCCAGCATCGGGTCTCCTGCGTGCTTTCGCTGGAAGGGCTGGAGGCCGACGAGCAGATGCGTGCGGCCGGAATCTTCCTCAATGCGATGTTCGATGCGGACCGGGATTTCTGGTATCCGGTGCTCGTCGTCGTCGACGAGGCGCAGCTTTTCGCGCCCGCCGTCAGCGGTGAAGTCTCCGAAGAGGCGCGCAAACTCTCGCTCGGCGCGATGACCAATCTGATGTGCCGCGGCCGCAAGCGCGGCCTTGCCGGCGTCATCGCCACGCAGCGCCTCGCAAAACTTGCCAAGAACGTCGCGGCCGAGGCCTCCAACTTCCTGATGGGCCGCACCTTCCTCGATATCGACATGGCGCGTGCCGCCGACCTGCTCGGCCTCGACCGTCGGCAGGCGGAAATGTTCCGCGACCTGCCGCGCGGTTCCTTCGTCGCGCTCGGCCCGGCGCTGTCGCGCCGTCCTTTGCCGGTGACGATCGGTACGGTGGAGACCTCCGCACGCTCGACCAGCCCCAAGCTGATGCCGTTGCCGGATGCCCTGCCGGATGTCGAGGATTTGATCTTCACGCCCGATCCGGACGAGTTTTCCCGTCCGCTCGTCCGCCGTGCACCGCCTGCGCCGCGCCCGACGACGGACATTCTCGCCGAACTGTCCCGCGCGCGGCCGGAACCGGTGCAGGCGGAAACGAAGGCGCCGGCGCCGGAAATCTCCGCGGAGGAGCGCGAGGGCCTGCTCGACCAGGCGCTTGCCGAAATCCTCGGCAATCCCGAGGCGGCCTTCCGGGCCGATGCAGAGCTTTTTCAGGATTTCCTCGTGCGTTGCCGCATCCGCCGCGTGCCGGGCGCGCCGCTTTCGCTGCCGGCCTTCCGCCGCAAGATGGCGGTCGCGCGCTCCGGGGTCGATGCCGAGACCGCGGCGACCGAAATCTGGGGCCGGGCGCTCGATCTTTCCCGAAGCGTCACCGAGGATCTGCAGGGTGTGTTCCTGCTGGTGGCGCAGGCTGCCGTGCGCGGGCTTGCCTGCCCCTCCGATGCGCGGATCGCGCGCGCCTACGGAACCCACTCCGCCCGCCGCGCGCGCCGCCTTCTCGGTTACTTCGAGGAGCAGGGGCTGGTGGTCGTGCACAGCGATCTTGCCGGCCACCGTATCGTCGCTTTCCCGGATCTTGGCTGCGAGACCCAGCCGGGCGACGCGAATGGGCCCGATCTGACGGACACCCATCCCGCCGCCGCGGAGTGAGGTTTACGCGTCTTCGGCGATCGCCTTCTCACCGTCCTTGCGGGTCGCCCAGAGCGAACCGAAGATGCCGGCTGCAAGGATGGTGACCGTCACGCCGAGCGAAACCATCGGCGGAATTTTCGCAAGGCCCAGCATGTCGGCGACGAAGATCTTCGAGCCGATGAAGATGAGCACCGTCGCCAGCGCATACTTCAGATAGGCGAAGCGGTGGATCAGGGCCGAAAGGGCGAAATACAGCGCGCGCAGGCCGAGGATCGCGAAGATGTTCGACGTGTAGACGATGAACGGATCCGTCGTGATGGCGAAGATCGCCGGGATCGAATCGACCGCGAAGACGAGGTCGGCGAATTCGACGAGCACCAGGGCGAGCAGCAGCGGCGTCACGTAGGTGCGCAGGCGCCCGGTCTTCGGATCGGGCTGGCGGACGAGGAAGCGGTCGCCGTGCAGCGCGTCGGTCACCGGCAGGCGGCGGCGCAGCAGTTTCAGGAGCGGGTTTGAAGCGACATCGTAGGCTTCGTCCGACGAGAACAGCATCTTGATGCCGGTGAAGACGAGGAAGGCGGCGAAGATGTAGAGCACCCAGCCGTAGTTCTCGATGACGGCGGCACCCGCGGCGATCATGATGCCGCGCAGGACGATCACGCCGAGGATACCCCAGAGCAGCACGCGGTGCTGATACTGCCGGGGGACGGCGAAATAGCCGAAGATCATCGCGATGACGAAGATGTTGTCCATCGCAAGGCTCTTTTCGACGACGAAACCCGTCAGGTATTCGACGCCGGCCTGTGCGCCGGACTGGAACCAGACAAAGCCGCCGAAGGCGAGGCCAAGACCGATATAGAAGGTGGAAAGAAGGAGGCTCTCCTTGATGCCGATTTCCTTGTTCTCCTTGTGGAGAACGCCGAGATCGAGCGCGAGGAGGGCGAGAACGATTGCGATGAACGACAGCCACATCCAGACGGCAGTGCCCTGGAAGTCAAGCCACAGAAAATCCATGACGGTTTCCCTTGCCGGATATGTTGGTGATACAGCCTCGACATCACGAGGTCCGGCAAGGCACAAGTCAGAGGGGCCCGGGGCTGTTACTGCCGGGGAAGATAGGCAAGGCGAATTCCTCCTGCAAGATGCGTTGACAAATTTTTGAAAACTGCCTAATGACCCCGTCAACGCCGGGCAGAAATGTCCGGTGTTTCATTTGACATGTCCCGTGGATTCTCCGGTCGCGATCGTGAGAAGCCTGTCGGAACCTCGGAAAAGGTTCAGAGGAGGGCGTGTTTCCTTCAGCCGGTCCGGCAACGGGCAGGCGATAACAAGACCAAGAGGAAATGCGATGAGCAAGCGCGCTGCATCCAAGTACAAAATCGACCGCCGCATGGGCGAAAACATCTGGGGCCGTCCGAAGTCCCCGGTCAACCGCCGCGAATACGGCCCGGGCCAGCACGGCCAGCGCCGCAAGTCCAAGCTTTCGGACTTCGGTGTTCAGCTCCGCGCCAAGCAGAAGCTGAAGGGCTACTACGGCGACATCCGCGAGAAGCAGTTCCGTGCGATCTTCGCCGAAGCTGAGCGCCGCAAGGGCGACACCCCGGAAAACCTGATCGGTCTGCTCGAATCGCGCCTCGACGCGATCGTCTACCGCGCCAAGTTCGTTCCGACGGTCTTTGCTGCCCGTCAGTTCGTCAACCACGGCCACGTGAAGGTCAACGGCGTCCGCGTCAACATCGGTTCCTACCGTTGCAAGCCGGGCGACGTCATCGAAGTCAAGGAAAAGTCCAAGCAGCTCGTCACGGTTCTCGAATCCGTTGGCCTGGCTGAACGCGACGTTCCGGACTACATCGAAGCCGACCACAACAAGATGACCGCGACCTTCGTTCGCATCCCGGTTCTCTCCGACGTGCCCTACGCCGTCGTCATGGAACCGCACCTGGTCGTCGAATTCTACTCGCGTTAATCGCTGAAGACACCTTGCGCAAATCGGAAAAGCCGCCAAGAGATTGGCGGCTTTTTCGTTTCGGGGGGACGGGATGACGGACTTGCAGGGTATCGTCGAGGAAATCCACGCGGCGCTGTCGCCACGGCGCGGCGAGGGCAGGGTGGCGGACTACATTCCGCAGCTTGCCCATGTGGATCCGGAAAAATTCGGCATCGCCGTGGTCACCACAGACGGTGCGGTGCACCTTGCCGGCGATGCGGAAGAAGCCTTCTCCATCCAGAGCATTTCCAAGGTCTTCACCCTTACGCTGGCCCTTGGCAAACACGGTGAGGCGATCTGGAAGCGTGTCGGGCGCGAGCCGTCCGGCTCGGCTTTCAATTCTATCGTCCAGCTCGAGCATGAGGGCGGCATCCCGCGCAATCCCTTCATCAATGCCGGGGCGATCGCCATCACCGACCTCGTGCTGGCCGGACATACACCGAAGGAAGCGATCGGCGAGGTCGTGCGGTTCCTGCGTTATCTCGCGGATGAGGACGATATCATCATCGACCAGGACGTCGCGCGCTCGGAGCAGGCGACGGGCTTCCGCAATTTCGCGCTTGCCAATTTCATGCGCTCCTTCGGCAAGCTCGACCATGCGGCCGAACTGGTGCTCGGCGTCTATTTCCATCAGTGCGCGCTGGCAATGAGCTGCCGGCAGCTCGCCAGGGCAGGGCTGTTCCTCGCCAACAGCGGCACCAATCCGCTGACCGGCCACCGGGTCGTCTCGCACCTTCGGGCGCGGCGTATCAACGCACTCATGCTGACCTGTGGCCACTACGACGGCTCGGGCGACTTCGCCTATCGCGTCGGCCTGCCGGGCAAGAGCGGTGTCGGCGGCGGAATCCTGGCCGTCGCGCCCGGAAAGGCGTCGGTCGCCGTCTGGTCGCCGGGGCTCAACGAGAACGGCAATTCGCTTCTCGGCTCGCTGGCGCTCGAAATGCTGGCGGCGCGCACGGGCTGGTCGGTGTTCGGGGCTTGATTGTGCGGCCGGTTCGGGGCATTGCAGGCCCATGACGGCATCAACGACCCTGGCCTTTGCTGACACCGACGACGACGCACCGGAGACCGGCCGCCATCCGCTCTTTGCGGATGCGCCCTCCAGCGTCTCCTTCAACAAGCTGCGAAAGCGCCTGCTCCGGCAGGTGCGGCAGGCGATGGATGATTTTTCCATGCTGAAGGGCCAGAAACGCTGGCTCGTCGGCCTATCCGGCGGCAAGGACAGTTATGGCCTGCTCGCCCTGCTGATGGACCTGCAATGGCGCGGCCTCCTGCCGGTCGAGCTGATCGCCTGCAATCTCGACCAGGGCCAGCCGAATTTTCCGAAGCATATCCTGCCGGACTATCTTGCCTCGATCGGCGTCAAACACCGGATCGAGTACCGCGACACCTATTCCATCGTGAAGGAGAAGGTGCCGTCGGGGGCGACCTATTGTTCGCTGTGCTCGCGCCTCAGGCGCGGCAATCTCTATCGCGTCGCCCGGGAGGAGGGCTGCGATGCGCTGGTGCTCGGTCACCATCGCGAGGATATTCTCGAAACCTTTTTCATGAATTTCTTCCACGGCGGGCGGCTCGCCGCCATGCCGCCGAAGCTTTTGAACGATGAAGGCGACCTCATGGTGCTGCGTCCGCTCGCCTATGCGGCGGAGGACGATCTCGCCAAGTTCGCCGCCGCCATGCAGTTCCCGATCATTCCCTGCGATCTCTGCGGCTCGCAGGACGGGCTGCAGCGCAATGCGATGAAGGCGATGCTGGCGGACATCGAAACGCGCATGCCGGGCCGCAAGGACGCCATGCTGCGTGCGCTCGGCCACACCAATCCGTCCCATCTTCTCGACCCGAAACTTTTCGATTTCTCCTCCCTCGAAACGGTAAGGCCCCATGACGACGATTGATATCAATGCCCTCGCTCTCGTGCTTGCACAGGCGGCCGAGGCGGAAATCCGCCCGCGCTTCCGTGCGCTTGCCAAGGGTGATATCCGCACCAAGGCGGATGCCAACGACCTGGTGACGGAAGCCGACGAGGCGGCCGAACGCTTCATCAAGCGCGAGGTGACGGCGCAGTTTCCGGGCGTGCTGTTCGTCGGCGAGGAATCGGTCGCGGCCGACCCGGCCCTTCTGCCAAAGCTCAAGGATGCGGATGTCGCGATCGTCGTCGACCCGATCGACGGCACTTTCAATTTCGCCTCGGGCGTACCGCTCTTCGGCGTCATGGCGGCGATCGTCTCCGGCGGCGAGACGGTCGGCGGCATCATCTATGACCCGATGGGCGACGATTTCGTCATGGCGGAAAAGGGCGGCGGCGCCTGGCAGACCGGCGATCACCGGCCGGCCGTGCGGCTGAAGACGCGCGGCGGTGCGCCGCTGGAAGCGATGACCGGCATGGCCTCGACGAGTTTTCTTGACCGGGAGCGCCGGGCGCGTATCCTGTCGAACCTCGCAAAGGTCGCCTTCGTTTCCAACTATCGTTGCGCCGCGCACGAGTACCGCACCTTTGCCGGCGGCCACCTGCACTATCTCATGTACAACAAGCTGATGCCCTGGGATCACCTTGCCGGCACGCTCATCGCCCAGGAGGCGGGTGCCTATGCCGCCCGCTTCGACGGCTCGGCCTACAAACCGCACCATGTCGAGGGCGGCCTGCTGGTCGCGCCCGACAAGGACAGCTGGGAGATGTTGCGCCGCGAAGTCTTCGTCGACTGAGGTATATTTCATTCCAGCAAAAAGGCCCGGTTGCGTCCGCAGCCGGGCCTTTTCTCTATCCCTGTCCTTTCTCCCTTGTCATCCTTGGGGCGAGCCCGACGATGGCGGAAGGAAGCAGGGTGTTCCCTGTCAAACCGGCTTGTTGTGCGGCTGGAACAGCTTTCCGTGCTCGGCGATCAAGACGAAGATCAGGCCGATGATCGACAGCACGAAGAAGCCCATGACCAGCGGCAGGGCCGTGCCATTGAAGGCCTGGCCGATGATGGCGCCCAAAATCGTGCCGCCGGCGGTGCCCATGAAGCCGAGCACCGAGGAGGCCGTGCCGGCGACATGGCCGAGGGGTTCCATGGCGAGCGAGTTGAAGTTGGAGCCGATCCAGCCGAACTGGAACATCGACAGTGCGAAGAGCACGATGAAGATGGCGAACGGCAGGTGCGGCGTCCAGACGAGCGTCAGGAGCAGCCACAGCGTGTTGACGCCGAGGAAGCCCACCAGCGCACCATGCGACAGGCGCCGCATGCCGAACTTGCCGACGAGCCGCGCATTGACGAAGGACGACAGCGCCATGAAGGCGGCGACGCCGGCAAAGGCGACCGGGAACCAGACGCCGAGCCCGTAGATGCCGACATAGATCTGTTGCGCCGAGTTGATGAAGCCGAACAGGGCGCCGAAGATGAAGGTGCTGGCGAGCGTGTAGCAGAGTGCGACGCGGTTCGTCAGAACGATGCGGAAACCGTCGAGGACCGAACGCACCGTGAAGGGACGCACGTCCTCGGGATGCAGGGTTTCCGGCAGGCGGAAATACATCCATGCCCAGATGACGGCCGCCATGACCGCCATGAAGACGAAGATGAGGTGCCATTCGCCGAACAGCATGACGACCTGGCCGGTGCCCGGCGCCAGTACCGGAACGACCATGAACACCATCATGATCAGCGACATGACCTCCGCCATCGCGCGCCCGCCGAAAATGTCGCGGACGATCGAGATGGTGATGACGCGCATGGCGGCCGAACCGATGCCCTGGATGACGCGCAGCGCCAGAAGCGCGGCAAAGCTCGGTACGAGAATCGCGGCGAGCGACGAGACGATGTAGATGGCCAGACCGATGAACATGGGAATGCGCCGGCCGAACCGGTCGGAGATCGGCCCGTAGACCAGCTGCGCGAAGGCGAAGCCGATCAGGTAGGCGGAAATGACATATTGCCGATGGTTCTCATTCTCGACGCCGAGGCTGGCGCCGATCTCCTGCAGACCGGGCAGCATGATGTCGATGGCGAGCGCGTTGAGCGCCATGAGAAGCGCCATGAGCGCAATGAATTCTATCTTGCCCATGCCATTCAGGCGCTGGGAAGCTTCGGGGGAAAGTCCAGACATAATCACATTAATCCATGAAAGAGATAAGGCGCCGCTGGGGTGCGGCGCCTTTGAAAAGCTCGGGGTCTTCGGAAAGACCGTAAAGCGTCAGGCAGCGCCCTTGATCGAAATACCCTGTTCCTGAAGGTGAGACTGCAGCTCGCCCGACTGGAACATTTCGCGCACGATGTCGCAACCGCCGATGAACTCACCCTTCACATAGAGCTGCGGGATGGTCGGCCAGTTGGAATAGTCCTTGATGCCCTGGCGGATGTCGGCGTCGGCAAGCACGTTGATGCCCTTGTAGCCCACGCCCACGTAGTCGAGGATCTGCACGACCTGACCGGAGAACCCACACTGCGGGAATTCCGGTGTGCCCTTCAGGAACAGGACGACGTCGTTCGTCTTCACTTCGTTTTCGATGAAATCGTGGATGCCACTCATAGCCGTATTCCCTAGCAAATCGGCTTCAAGGGCCGATGCGATGAACCATTCGCCCTAGATAACAATCTCGTGTGACAAATGCCAGAAGCCCCGCCACAAAAAACGTGCGGGGCTCCCTTAGCATTTCTACGGTGTTGCGCGTTCGCCGCGCCCGGTCGTCCGGTCAGCGGCTGCGCTGGCGGCTGCGGCTTGCCGCCGTCCGGCGGCGGCTCACCTGTTTGCGCGGGCGCCTGGCCGGCTTCTTTTCCGGTTTCAGCGCGGCTTCGATGATGTCACCGAGGAGCCCGCCGGACGCCTTCTTGCGCGTCGTCGTCTTGCGGCGCGTGCGCCGGGTCGAGGCCTTGCGCACGCCGGTCTTCTTCAGCACCTCCTTGAGGGCTGCATCGACCACACCGCTGACGAGTTCCTTGATGAGATCGGCCATGGGCGGATTTTACTCCGGGATCGAGGTCTGGAGGGCGAGGGCGTGCAGGATGCCGCCCATATTGCCCTTCAGCGCATCGTAGACCATCTGGTGCTGCTGCACGCGGGTCTTGCCGCGGAAGGCTTCCGCGACGACTTCGGCGGCGTAGTGATCGCCGTCGCCAGCAAGATCGCGGATGACCACCTTTGCTCCGGGAATGCCGGATTTGATCATGTCTTCGATATCGCCGGGTGACATAGGCATGTGCGCTTCCCCTTACTGTTATTCTGCGGCGGCAGCGGCGTTGCCGTTGCCATCCATGAAGTCAGGGAACCACGATTCATGGGTGTCGCGCAATTGCTCAATCGGCAGCGACAGGAGACCGTCCACCACGAGGGCATCGCCACCGACCGTGCCGAGGCGACGGAACGGTACGCCGGCACCTTCCGCATTGGCGCACAGGAAGCCCGCAAGATCGGCCGGGACGGCGAGCACGTAGCGTGCCTGGTCTTCGCCGAAGAGCAGGGCATGGGCTGGGCCGTTCGCCGCGGAAAGATCGACCGTTGCGCCCTTGCCGGAGGCCATCGCCATCTCTGCAAGCGCGACAGCGAGGCCGCCGGAGGAGATGTCGTGGCAGGCGGTGACCTGGCCGTTGCGGATGGCCGAGCGCACGAAATCGCCGTTGCGGCGCTCGGCGTGGAGATCGACTTCCGGTGCCGGGCCGTCGACGAGGCCGGCTACGTCGCGCAGATAGACGGACTGGCCGAGATGGCTGCCGTCGACACCGATCAGAACGAGCTGGTCGCCGTCCTTCGCGCCGCCGATCTTGGCCATGACCGACCAGTCGGGCAGGAGGCCGACGCCGGCGATGGTCGGGGTCGGCAGGATCGCGACGCCGTTCGTCTCGTTGTAGAGCGAGACGTTGCCGGAGACGATCGGGAAGTCCAGCGCCCGGCAGGCTTCGCCGATGCCCTGGATGGCCTTGACGAACTGGCCCATGATCTCGGGCTTTTCCGGATTGCCGAAGTTCAGGTTGTCGGTCGAGGCGAGTGGCTCGGCGCCGGTCGCCGTGATGTTGCGCCAGCATTCCGCGACGGCCTGCTTGCCACCCTCGAACGGGTCGGCCTCGACATAGCGCGGCGTGACGTCGGAGGAGAAGGCGAGGGCCTTGCTGGCATGGCCTTCCACGCGCACGACGCCGGCATCGCCGCCGGGGATCTGCAGCGAATTGCCCTGGATCAGCGTATCGTACTGCTCGTAGACCCAGCGGCGGCTCGACTGGTTCGGCGAACCGACGAGCTTCAATACCGCCTCGCCATAGTTGGCGGGTTCGGCGACAAGGTTCGCCGGCAGCGGCGCGGGCTTGCCCGGCTCGCGCCAGGGGCGGTCGTATTCCGGGGCCTGGTCGCCGAGATCCTTGATCGGCAGGTTGGCGACTTCCTCGCCCTGGTGCAGGATGCGGAAGCGCAGGTCGTCCGTCGTGTAGCCGACGATGGCGAAGTCGAGGCCCCACTTGACGAAGATCGCCTTGGCGACCTCCTCCTTGGCGGGTTCGAGAACCATGAGCATGCGCTCCTGGCTTTCCGACAGCATCATCTCGTAGGCGGTCATCTGCTCTTCGCGCACCGGCACGAGATCGAGGTTCAACTCGATGCCGAGGTCGCCCTTGGCGCCCATTTCGACGGCGGAGCAGGTGAGGCCGGCGGCCCCCATGTCCTGGATGGCGATAACGGCGCCGGTCTGCATCAGTTCGAGGCAGGCCTCCAGCAGGCACTTTTCGGTGAAGGGGTCGCCGACCTGCACGGTTGGGCGCTTCTCCTCGATCGACTCGTCGAATTCGGCCGATGCCATGGTCGCGCCGCCGACGCCGTCACGGCCGGTCTTGGCGCCGAGATAGACGACGGGCAGGCCGACGCCCTTGGCTTCCGAAAGGAAGATCGCGTTGGACTTGGCAAGGCCGGCGGCAAAGGCATTGACGAGGATGTTGCCGTTGTAGCGCGGATCGAATTCCACTTCGCCGCCGACGGTCGGCACGCCGAAGGAATTGCCGTAGCCGCCGACGCCGGCGACGACGCCGGAAACGAGGTGGCGGGTCTTCGGATGATCCGGCGCGCCGAAGCGCAGCGCGTTCATCGCCGCGACCGGCCGCGCGCCCATGGTGAAGACGTCGCGCAGAATGCCGCCGACGCCCGTCGCCGCGCCCTGGTAGGGCTCGATATAGGACGGGTGGTTGTGGCTCTCCATCTTGAAGACGACGCAGTCGCCGTCGTCGATATCGACCACGCCAGCATTTTCGCCCGGCCCCTGGATGACGCGTGGCCCCTTGGTCGGCAGCGTGCGCAGCCAGCGCTTGGAGGACTTGTACGAGCAGTGCTCGTTCCACATGGCCGAGAAGATGCCGAGTTCGGTGAAGGTCGGCTCGCGGCCGATCAGCGAGAGGATGCGGTCGTATTCATCCGGCTTCAGCCCGTGGGCGGCAATCAGCTCCGGGGTGATCGGGCGGGTGTTCGAAATGGTCATCGTCGCTCGTCTTGTCGTGGAGGGCAGGATTGCGGTCTCTTTAACCTATGCTGCCTTGCAGCGCGACAGGAAAATGACCCCGATCACAGCCGAAACGGCGCGTTTTCAGGCCGGACTGTCATAGCCCGTCGGGCCATGGGCGATGAGCCGGCGCAGCCGCTGGAGGCCGGCAACGACATCCGCGCGGCTGTCCGGCGAGGAGAGGCCGATGCGTACCCGGTAGAACGTCCTCTCCGAGCGGCCGGCCTTGAACTCGTCCTCGTCGTCGATGAGGATGTCCTCGGCGAATGCCGCCTGGCGGAACGTGCCCGACAGCCACGGGTCCGGCAGCTTCAGCCAGAGGAAGGGAACGCGCGGATGCGAATTGAAATCGAGCCCCGCGAAGATTTCTCGCGCATGCGCCTCTCGGGCCTCGACCTCAGCGGAAACCTTCGTGCGGATGGCATCCGCCATGCCTGAAAGCACCAGACGGGCGCCGAGTTCGGCAAGCAGGTAGGGCAGGCCGCCGCTGACCATCTTGTGGGCGATGCGCACGCGCTGGGCAAGGTGCGGCGGGCAGGCGATCCAGCCGCCGCGCACCCCGGCCGCAACGCTCTTCGACAGGCCGCCGACGAGGAAGGTCCGGTCGGGGGCAATTTCCGCCAGAAGCGGAATGCCGGCGTCGACCGTGCCGCCATAAAGATTGTCCTCGATGAGGAAGACATTGTGCCGACGGGCGATGGCGGCGATGGCGCGGCGGCGCTCCTCCGGCATGATGCTCAGCGTCGGGTTCTGGCCGGATGTCATGAGGAAGGCGAGTTTCGGGTGCTGCTGCACACAGACCCGCTCGAAATCCTCCGGGATCACGCCATGGGCATCCGATTCGACCAGCACCGTCTGGCGGCCGATGAGGGCGGTGCCGCGGCTCACCTGCGAATAGGTGACGTGCTCGAAGACGATGCGGTCGCCGGGGGCGGTGATGACCGAGACGGCGGCGATGACGGCAGCGTGGGCGCCGAGCGTCGGCACGATGCTTTCGATCGCCGGCTGCCAGTCGTCCCGCTTCAGCCAGCGCTTCCCGGCCTCCAGCCATTGCACCGGAAAATTGCGGGTGTAGCTGGCGATCTCGTTCGGCTGCTCCCGGCAGATGTCTGTGAGCATGTCGGTGACGACGCCCGACTGGCCGACATCGGTGGCGGCCGTCGTGTCGAAGCGCAGCTTGCCGGGCGGTGCATTCGCCGCGCGGGTGCCCACCAGCTTCGCGCTGACCGGATCGACGGCGGCCGGGTCGTTGTCCTGCGCCGAGCCCAGCACATAGGTGCCGCGCCCGACCTCGCCACTGACGAGGCCGCGCTCGCGCACCATGGTATAGGCACGGCTGACGGTGCCGATGGTGACGCCGATGTCATAGGCGAGGTTGCGCTGCGGCGGCAGCTTGCTGCCGGAGGCGAGCATGCCGGTGCTGATCGCCTGCTCGATCTGGTCGGCAATGCGCACATAGAGCGGGCCATCGGAGGCCTGCAGGTCGGGAAGCCAATTTGTCATGGTGCCAATTCTTAGATTGCACCGCGTGGAGAGTCAATTATTTCCTGAATGCACCGCTTGCTGTGAAGGCTTGTGAAGCCTCAGGAGAAATGATTATGGCAATTGATACAATCTTCGTCGAGGAGGCGTGCAATCGACCCGCCGGCCTGCGCGCATTGCTGCATCACGCCTGGTGCGCTTGCCATGCCTGGAGCATCACGCGGCGCACGCGCCACGCGCTGGTCGAGATGACGGACGAACAGCTTCGCGACATCGGCGTCAGCCGTGCCGAAGCAACGCGGGAAATCCGCAAGTCGATCTATTGGGATTGAAGGGAGGCTGCGGTCAGCAGCCCTTGCCGCCGCCGGCCCAGCGCTTGACGTCGGTGGCGATGCGGGCGCCGGCAGCCTCGCCCATCAGCGGGCCGAAAGCGTCGAGCTTCGCCGGATTGCCTTCCGCCTGCACGACGAGCAGCGGGCGCGCTTCCGGCGAATTGCGATGGACGACGAGGATGCGCGGGCGGCCGGAAAAGGAGTTCAGCTCCGGCGCAAGGCGATAGGCCTTGAAGGCGGGGTCGCCCGACTTGAACCAGCAGCTGTTGGCGCCGAGCGCGACACGCTCCATGGTCGGCAAGGCCGCGCCGTTGACCTTCGGTGCGGGTGCCTTCGCCTGGCAGGCCACAAGACCTGCGGCGGCGAGAAGCGGCAGGAGGAACTTTGCGGCGAGGAGAGAGCGCATGGAAGGCCTTTCGGGGATGGACACGCGCCCTTGATAGCAACAGGGCGTTAAGAGAGCCTGACGAAACGGTCGGAAGCACCGGGAACGCGTCATCCGAGCGAATCCCTGGAATCGGCATGAACCCGCGGGCCGGCAGATCGCAATCACTCCCGGCCCAAAGGTTTTTCGAGGCGTCTCAAGCCGCGATGACGTCGAGCACCGAGGCGAAGAGGCCGCGGCCGTCGGAACCGCCATGGGCGGCTTCGATGAGGTTTTCCGGGTGCGGCATCAGGCCGAGCACGTTGCCCTTCGCGTTCATCACGCCGGCAATGTCGTTGATCGAGCCGTTCGGATTGGTGCCTTCCGCATAGCGGAACACGACCTGGCCATTGCCTTCGACGGCGGCCAGCGTCTCGGCGTCGGCGAAATAGTTGCCGTCGTGATGGGCGACCGGGCAGCGGATGACCTGACCCTTGTCGTAGGCGCGGGTGAAGTCGGTCTCGGCATTGACCACCTCCAGCTTCACTTCGCGGCAGACGAATTTCAGCGAGGCATTGCGCATCAGCGCGCCGGGCAGCAGGCCGGATTCGAGCAGGATCTGGAAGCCGTTGCAGACGCCCAGCACCTTCACGCCGGCCTCGGCCTTGGCCTTGATCGCCTGCATGACCGGCATGCGGGCGGCAATCGCGCCGCAACGCAGATAGTCGCCGTAGGAGAAGCCCCCCGGGATGACGATCAGGTCGACATCCGGCAGTTCCGTTTCCGTCTGCCAGACGGTGACCGGCGCCTGGCCGGAGATCTTGGTCAGCGCCGCGATCATGTCGCGGTCACGATTGAGGCCGGGAAGTTGGACGACGGCGGACTTCATGGGTGTGGTTCAAACCTTGCCTGGGCCTCGGCGAGTTCACGCAGTTCGAGGCGGTTTTCGATACGGTCGAGGCGTGTCAATACCTGTGCCATGCTGCCGTGCAGGTTGTTGATGTCCCCTTGCATGACATACATGTGATTTCGCAGACTTACGATATCCTGCCGCATATCTCTCTGGCCGTCCTTAAGCGTGACAAGGTCGGACTGGATACGCTTCATAAGCTCGTACATCAGTCCCTGAGAGATATCCGTCACCATCGTCTCCTTCAACCGTCAGGCGAGGGCGATAGTATAGTTCTCGATTACCGTGTTGGCCAGCAGCTTGTCGCACATGGCCTTGAGGTCGGCCTCGGCCTTGGCGCGGTCGGCGGTCGCGAGCTCCAGGTCGAAGACCTTGCCCTGGCGGACCTGGCCGACGCCGTCGAAGCCGAGGCTGCCGAGGGCGCCTTCGATCGCCTTGCCCTGCGGGTCCAAAACACCATTCTTGAGCGTAACCGTTACGCGTGCCTTGATCATGTCTGTCTGTCCATCCTTGGGAGGCGTGTTACTTCACCAGAACCGGGCCGGTGCCGCGCACGGGCTCGTTCTCGTTGATGATGCCGAGGCGGCGGGCCACTTCCTGATAGGCTTCGACCAGGCCGCCCATGTCGCGGCGGAAGCGGTCCTTGTCCATCTTCTCCTGGGTGGCGATGTCCCAGAGGCGGCAGCTGTCGGGCGAGATCTCGTCGGCGATGATGATGCGCATCATGTCGCCTTCATAGAGACGGCCGCACTCGATCTTGAAATCGACGAGCTGGATGCCGACACCGAGGAAGAGGCCGGAGAGGAAGTCGTTGACGCGGATGGCGAGCGCCATGATGTCGTCGAGTTCCTGGGGGCTTGCCCAGCCGAAAGCGGTGATGTGCTCCTCGGAGACCATCGGGTCTTCGAGCGCATCGGCCTTGAAATAGAACTCGATGATCGAGCGCGGCAGCACGGTGCCTTCTTCGATGCCGAGGCGCTTGGACAGCGAGCCGGCGGCGACGTTGCGCACGACCACCTCAAGCGGGATGATCTCGACTTCCTTGATCAGCTGCTCGCGCATGTTGAGCCGGCGGATGAAGTGCGTCGGGATGCCCATCTTGTTGAGCTGGGTGAAGATGTACTCGGAAATCCGGTTGTTCAGCACACCCTTTCCGTCGATGATATCGTGCTTCTTCTTGTTGAAGGCGGTCGCATCATCCTTGAAGAACTGGATCAGCGTGCCCGGCTCGGGACCCTCGTACAGGATCTTGGCCTTGCCCTCGTAGATACGGCGGCGACGGTTCATGGATTTTGTCTCTGTTGTTGGCGCGTTTGGGCCCGCGCAGGTGTCGTTCGTTTGCGCTCCCATAAACGAAATGCCGCACTTTAACAATCGCTGTCGCTGTCGATCCCCCGTTTTCCGGCCTTTGCGGGAAGCCGGCGCGGTCACGAAAGTTCGCATTGCACTTTTGCCGTCGTTTTGATTTATGGGCGGGGAGCCTAACGGGTTAAAGAATCTACGGGAGTCATCGATGACGAACATGCAGGATCGGGAAAAGGCCTTCGAGGCCAAGTTCGCGCTGGACGAGGAGCTGCGCTTCAGGGCCGAAGCGCGCCGCAACAAGCTGGTCGGCCTGTGGGCCGCCGGCCTGCTTGGCAAGACCGACGGCGAGGCGGACGCCTATGCCAAGGAAGTCGTTGCCGCCGATTTCGAGGAAGTCGGCCACGAGGACGTCGTGCGCAAGGTTAAGGCCGATTTCGATGCTGCCGGCATTGCCCGCAGCGAAGACGAAATCCGCGTCCAGATGATCGAGCTCCTGGCCGTCGCCATCGCGCAGCTCGAAGTGGGCTGATCGGCGCTCTGCCGCGATACCATGTTTCGAAAAGCCGTCCGGTACTGCCGGGCGGCTTTTTTCGATTCTAGCGGGTGACGGCCCTGCGGACCTCGCTCTGGAGGTCGCGTACGGTGCCGCCCTGGTTGCGCCATTCCTGGCGGCGCACGAAATCGGGAATGGCCGCGGCCGGCATGGGTCTGGCGAGCGCATAGCCCTGCAGGATGTCGCAGCCGAGATCGCGCATAATGGCGACATGGGCTGGCGTCTCCACGCCTTCGGCGACGACTTCGATGTTCAGCGAGCGGCCGATCTCGACGATGGTGCCGACGAGCTTGCGCTGGCCGGGGGAGCGGCTGACCGGCTTGACGAGCTGCCGGTCGATCTTCAGCCGGCGCGGCGAGAGCTTCATCAGGCTGATGATCGAGGCGTGGCCGGTGCCGAAATCGTCGATCTCGATGTCGATGCCGAGTTTGCGCATCTCGGCGAGGTTTTCCAGCACGGTGCGGTCGCAATCGTCGAGGAAGATCGATTCCAGGAGTTCGAAGGAAAGGGACTTCGGACGGATGGCGAGCGTATGCAGCGAGCGTGCGAGTTCCGGGTCGTGCAGGCGCTTGGAGGAGACATTGACCGAGATCTTTTCGATGCCGAGGTCGAGCGCCTGCCAGTCGGCATAGTCGCCAAGCGACTTTTCCAGCACGATCCGGTCGATCATCGCCACGCAGTCGAGATCCTCGGCGATCTTCAGGAAGGTGTCGGGGGCGAGGATGCCGCGGGTCGGGTGGTCCCAGCGCGCCAGCGTCTCGACACCGACGACGTCGAGCGTACGGGCGCAGAACTGCGGCTGGTAATAGGGCAGGAAACGCTGCTGCTCGATGCCGGTGAGGATTTCGTCGGCCGTCTGCTTGTTGACGATGATCTGCGCCTGGAAGTCGCTGGTGAAGAACTCGTGCCGGCTGCGTCCGCGGTTCTTGGCGCGATAGAGCGCGAGGTCGGCATTGACGAGAAGCTGTTTGGCGTCGATGCCGGCGCCCGACTGGCTGGCGATGCCGACGCTGGCACCGAAGCGGCAGATGTGGCCGTTGAAGGTGACGGGCTTGCGCATCGCCGCGACGATCGCCTCGGCGAGCAAGGCAAGGTTGCGCCCGGCAGAGCCAGCGGACAGGAAGACGAACTCGTCGCCGCCGATGCGGGCGACGAAGTCATCGGGACCTTTCAGTTCATTCAGCACGCCGGCGGCGTGCACGAGCATCTGGTCGCCGGCAAGGTGCCCCAGCGTATCGTTGATTTCCTTGAAGCGGTCGAGATCGATATGCAGCACGGCAAGGCGGCTGCCGGTCTGCTGTGCCTGCCGCGCGGCAGCCTCGATGGTGGTATCGAGATAGCGGCGGTTCGGCAGGCCGGTCAGGTGATCGTGCAGGGCGGTGTATTCGATGCGTGCCCGGGCGGCTTCCAGTTCCGCGTTGCGCGCCTCTGCCAGGTCCTTGGCATGTTGCAGCTCCTCCTGCAGCCGCATGTCGTCCGTGACGTCCCAGTTCACGCCGATGAGGCGTGGTGCGCCGGCGATGTCGACATAGGGGGCCGCACGGCTGCGGATGTGACGGATTTCGCCGTCGCCGCGGATGATGCGGAACTCGTTGGCGAAATCCTGGCTCCGGGTGAGATTGTCGTTGACCTTTGCCTTTGCTTTCGACTGATCCTGCGGATGAAGCGTCCGTTCCCACGTGCCGGCGTCCGGCTTTTCCGTAACGCCGTACATCTCGATCATGCGGTCGTCCCAGCGGACCTCGCCGGTCTGCAGGTTGACGTCGAAGACGCCAATGCGCGAGACGCCGAGCGCCAGTTCCAGGCGCCGCGACATCTGGGCGAGGCGTTCTTCGGCTTCCTTGCGCTCGGTTATGTCCGTGTCCGTGCCGGCGATGCGGGTCGGCTTGCCGTCAGCCCCGTAGTCGACGACGGCACCGCGGCTCTCGATCCAGACCCAATGGCCGTTCTTGTGGCGCTCGCGATAGGAGAACATGTTGAACGGCGTCTCGCCGGTCTCCTGCTTGTGGATTTCCTCCAGGACATGCGCCCGGTCGTCGGGATGCACGCACTGGAGCCATCCCTCCAGCGAGGCATCGATGGGTTCATCCGGCCGGAGGCCACGGATCGCCCGCCATTGGCGGGAATAGAAGAGGTCGCCGCGGGCGAAATCGTGGTCCCAGACGCCCTGACCAGCGGATTCGAGCGCATGGTTCCAGCGGCTTTCGCGCTCCGCCAACTCGAGCGCATTGCGCTTGCGCTCGTCGATGTCAGTGGTCTGGACGATGAGGGCGGGCGCCAGCGGCTCGCCGGGCAGAACAGGCGCTTCGACGAAGGACGCGAGGACCCAGAATTCGGCGCCATCCGGCCGCTGCAACCGGATCTCCCACGGTGTCTGCTCGGCAAGGCTCGGGCGCATCGCAAAGGTGATGACGGCGCGGTCCCTTGGCGAGACGCAGTCGGGGAAGGGCGGTAGCCGGGAGGGAGAAGAGACGCCGAAGGCTCGCAAGAACGTCCCGTTTGCGTCGAGGATGCGTCCTTCGGAATCGAGAGCGGCAAAGCCGAATCCGGACCGTGCGAAAAGCCGGCGATAAAACGGCTCACGCTCCGTTTCATGCACGGCAATGGAGGTCGAACCGGATGGTTTGGCCATGAAACGCGGCGCCTGCTTGGAACTCAACAGGATCAGCGTGCCGGATTTCTATGAAATTCCTCTTAATGGTGTACCGGAGGCACACACCACGCGGGGGTGTACGCCACTTGGGCGCTTATTAGTCGGGCGCCTTGAGGCGGCTCAAGAACTGGGCGAATACCATCGTGCCTTCCGGCCACGGGCCATGCCCGGACTCCGTGTTGATATGCCCGGCCTCGCCCGCATCGAGCAGCATCGAGCCCCAGGCGGCAGCGATGTCGTCGGCATGCTCGTAGGTGCCGAAGGGATCGTTCCGGCTCGCCACGACGAGCGAGGGGAAGACGAGCGGCTCGCGCGGATAGGGGCCGAAGGTCATCAGGTGTTTCGGCCGGATACCGTCATTGGCGACATCGGGCGGCGCCACGAGAAAGGCGCCGGCGACCTTGTTGCCAAGATGTGGCGCGGCATGGATCGCCGCCGCCACGCCCAGCGAATGGGCGACGAGCACGACGGGCTTGCTGGCGGCCGCGACCTCGTCGATCACGCGCTGCACCCAGTCCTCGCGCACGGGCTTGGACCATTCGGCCTGCTCGACGCGCCGCGCCGAGCCGAGCTTGGACTGCCAGCGGCTCTGCCAGTGCTCGGGTCCGGAATTGGTGTATCCGGGGACGATGAGGATTTCTGCTTCTGAGGCTTTCATGCGCCGGCATGTGCGTTCACGAAGTGCTGAAGTCAAGGGGGAGGGACAAATCATCGCTGCGGGTGTATGATTCCACCCCTTCAATGCCAATCACGGCCCGTCGTGCTGGCGGACGATTGCCCTCCACGCGCGTGCCGAGACGGTCTCGAACCGGCAAGGAGGAATTGTCATGACGACATTTCATGTGATGGCAGGCCACGACGCGATGGTGGCGCACCCGGCGATCCGGCGGATCGGCATGTCCGATGTGATGGATGCGCTTCGCCTCGGCTTCGACGATTTTCG
This sequence comes from Shinella sp. HY16, assembly GCF_028534175.1. NCBI lineage: Bacteria > Pseudomonadati > Pseudomonadota > Alphaproteobacteria > Hyphomicrobiales > Rhizobiaceae > Shinella > Shinella sp. HY16. The sequence continues at coordinate 1,655,080 of NZ_JAHYXL010000001.1, forward strand.
CGCCAAGCCGTCCCACTACGTCTTTCTCAGCCTCATCTATCCGATCGCGGGCGTGGTGCTCGTCACCTGGAGCTCCGGCGCCAACATGCTGCCGCTGATCTTTCCGCTGGTGGCCGGTTTCGCACTGCTCGGCCCGTTCTTCGCGATCGGCCTCTATGAGATCAGCCGGCGGCGCGAGCGGGGCATGGACACCTCCTGGCGCCATGCGCTGGAGGTGCGCAACTCGCCGGCCCTGCCATCCATCCTCGCCGTCGGCGCCATGCTGATGTCGCTGTTCATCGCCTGGCTGGTCTTTGCGCAGGTGCTCTATACCAGCCTGTTCGGGCCGGAACCGCCGCAGTCGCTGGCCCTGTTCCTTGCCTCGGTCTTCGGCTCGGAGAACGGGTTGCTGCTGGTGCTCGCCGGCAATGCAATCGGTTTCTGCTTCGCGCTCGTGGTGCTGGCGACGACCGTGATCGCCTTTCCCATGCTGCTCGACCGGGACGTCGGCGCCGTGGCGGCGATCGAGACCTCTCTGCGCGCCACATTGGTGAACCCGGTGCCGATCGCCTGCTGGGGCCTGATCGTTGCCGCGCTGCTGATCGTCGGCTCCATCCCGGTCTTCGTCGGCCTTGCCGTGATCATGCCGATCCTCGGCCATGCCACCTGGCATCTCTATCGCAAGATCGTCGTTAACGAGCGACGCTGACGCGGTTTTTTGCGGGCGGCACGCGCCGGGAGGAGAGTGCAAGGCCGCCCGTCAGAGGGGAGCGATGGCGCCATTGGCGCCATCGCTGTTTCCGGCGGTCATTTGGTCAGCGGATAGCATTTGTCGGTGGAAAACACGCCGTCCTTGAAGCCGATCTGGCAAATGACGACCGTGTCGTCCTTCTCCAGAAAGACCGCATAACTTTCGGCGATCGGCGATACGTTGATGATGTCGTAGCCGGCGGTCAGAAGGTCGATGACGGATTGCGGTGTTTGTGCTTGCGCCGTTCCGGCAAACAAGGCCACGGCGAGAAGCGCGGCAGCAGGAAACCTCATGTTCAGCCCCCAGGATGGCGTGCGTCATTGCACGCAAGGGAAGTCTAATACAGAGGGACCGGCCGGCGAAGAGGCTTCGCCGGCCGGCTTCGGCAAGACGGTTACACGGTGCCGAAAACGCGGCGGAAGATCGTGTCGACGTGCTTCGTGTGGTAGCCGAGATCGAATTTTTCGCGGATCTGCTCCTCCGAGAGCGCGGCGCGCACCTCGGCATCGGCCAGAAGCTCCTCCAGGAAATCCTTGCCCTGTTCCCAGACCTTCATCGCATTGCGCTGCACGAGGCGATAGGAATCCTCGCGCGAAACGCCGGCTTGCGTAAGGGCAAGCAGAACGCGCTGCGAGTGAACGAGGCCACGGAACTTGTTGAGATTCTTCAGCATATTGTCCGGGTAGATCACCAGCTTCTCGATGACGCCGGCAAGCCGGTTCAGCGCGAAGTCCAAGGTGATCGTCGTATCGGGGCCGATGCCGCGCTCGACGCTGGAGTGGGAAATGTCCCGCTCGTGCCAGAGCGCCACATTCTCCATGGCGGGGGTGACGGCCATGCGCACGAGACGGGCAAGGCCCGTCAGGTTTTCCGTCAGCACCGGGTTGCGCTTGTGCGGCATGGCGGACGAGCCCTTCTGGCCCGGCGAGAAGAACTCTTCCGCCTCCAGCACTTCCGTGCGCTGCATGTGGCGGATCTCGATGGCGACGTTCTCGATGGACGAGGCGATGACGCCGAGCGTGGCGAAGAACATGGCGTGGCGGTCGCGCGGGATGACCTGCGTGGAGACCGGCTCCGGCGTCAGGCCCAGCTTGGCGCAGACATGCTCCTCGACGCGCGGATCGATGTTGGCGAAGGTGCCGACGGCACCGGAGATCGCACCGGTAGCGATTTCCGCGCGGGCGGCAACGAGGCGGGCGCGGTTGCGGTCCATCTCGGCATAGAAGCGCGCGAGTGTCAGGCCCATCGTCGTCGGCTCGGCATGGATGCCATGGCTGCGGCCGATGCGGATCGTATCCTTGTGTTCGAAGGCGCGCGTCTTCAGCGCCGCAAGAACACGGTCCATGTCGGCGAGAAGGATGTCGGCGGCGCGCACGAGCTGGATGTTGAAGGTCGTGTCGAGCACGTCGGAGGAGGTCATGCCCTGGTGCACGAAGCGGCTGTCCGGGCCGACGAACTCGGCAAGGTGCGTCAGGAAGGCGATGACGTCATGCTTGGTGACGGCCTCGATCTCGTCGATGCGGGCGACATCGAATTCGGCCTTTCCGCCCTTCTCCCAGATCGTTTCGGCCGCCGATTTCGGGATGACGCCGAGCTCGGCGAGCGCATCGCAGGCATAGGCTTCGATTTCGAACCAGATGCGGAACTTCGTTTCGGGCGACCAGATGGCGACCATGTCCGGTCGGGAATAGCGAGGGATCATCGGCTCTAGGCTTTCCTTGGGAGGGTGGGAATTGCCGCCGCTTTAGCAAAGATGGCCGGCAAGCTCAACGTTTGGATCGGGAGAGCCACAGGCTGGCGCCTGCAACGACCGGCAATCCGACCGGCAGATAGAGGCTGAGGCCCATGACGAGAAACTGGTAGACTGCCCCGGCTATGGTGAAGACGAACTGGTAGAGCCAGATGCGCGTGCCGGGCGGGTGGTGCCATTGCGCGTAGAACAGCCGGTAGTCCAGGGCGAAGAAAAAGGCCGTCACGGCGATGGTGCCGAGGCTGAGCAGCGCGAAATGGGCGGCAAAACGGGTTTCGCACGGCCGGTGGCGGGTGAGGACACGGGCCACCGGCAGGGCGATGGGCCAAGCGGCAAGGCCTCCCGCGAAATAGATCGCGAGGATGCGCAGAAGCTGGAAGTTTTCCGCGCGGCCCTGCAGCGTCAGCGAGACAAAGGCACCGGCCGCCATCAGGGCGCCCCAGCCAAGGGCGCCGCCGAGAAGGACCGGCAACGGCGGGAAGATCGGCGCGGACGGTTTCAGCCTCGCAGCGCCCGTGTCATCCCGTGCCGCCGCGGCCAGCTCCACGATCAGGGCCGGAAGGGCACGGCGATCCAGCGGCCGTCGGCGCCCTCGAAACCGAAGCTGCGCACCAGAACGAGCGCGACGTGGACCGGGTCGCCATCGAGCGGATTGAAGGTGAGCGCGCCGGAAACCTGGTAGGAGAGCGGGCAGGCGCGGCTGTCGGGTATCCGCGTATCCTCGTGCACAACCGTGTCGGCCGTCTCGCCATCACGCTTGACGAGCTTCAGGCGAAACCCCTTGCCGCCGTCCGGCGTGATGTCGCGGCATTTGTCGGAAAGCGCCAGCGGGATTTCCTCCAGCGCAAGGGCGAAACTGCCGCCCGGCGTCGGTTCGACCGCATATTGCAGATATTCGATACGGTTGCGGTCGGCGCCGACTTCCCCCATCGGGTTGAAGGCGGCCAGAACGCCGGGATTGGAGAGCACCTTGTGCGTCTCGATCAGGGCCTTGGCCTTGTCGCGGCTTTGCGCGCGCACCGTGGCGATGTCGGCCGCCTCGTCGTCGATGCGCACGCGGATCGGTGTGCCCGAGAGATAGGCGTCCTTCGCCGTGTCGATGAAATAGACGTTGGAATAGGGAAAGCCGGAGCCGTCCTGGACGCCGAATTCCTCGAAGGCGTAGACTTTGCCGTCAGGCGAAAAGCCGAGCGACTGGAAGGTCGAGAAGTCGCCGGCGGTGGCCGCCGTCGCTGCCAGCAGGCAGGCTGCAAGCGCGCCTGCCGCTTTCCGGAAAATCGTCACGCCCGCGCTCCCTCCGCATTGCCGCGCAAAGTGTCGATGGTTTTGCGATAGGCGTCAACATGACCGCCGCTGAAGATGGCCGAGCCCGCGACGAAGACATTGGCGCCGGCAGCGGCCGGCATTGCGATCGTATCGACCGCAATGCCGCCGTCGACCTGGATGTCGATCGGCCGGTCGCCAACCATTTTCCGCACGCGGCGCAGCTTTTCCTGCATGGCGGGAATGAACTTCTGGCCGCCGAATCCGGGATTGACCGTCATCACGAGGATGAGGTCGATCTTGTCGAGCAGGTAGTCCAGCACGCTTTCCGATGTGGCCGGATTGATCGAAACGCCCGCACGCTTGCCGAGCGCGCGGATCGCCTGCAGCGAGCGGTCGAGATGGGGACCGGCCTCGGCATGCACGGTGATGCCGTCGCAGCCGGCCTTCGCGAAGGCTTCCAGATAGGGGTCGGCGGGTGCGATCATCAGGTGGCAGTCGAAGAAGGCGTCGGTGTGCGGGCGCAGCGCCTTGATGACGTCGGGGCCGAAGGAGATGTTCGGCACGAAATGGCCGTCCATGATGTCGAGGTGGATCCAGTCCGCCCCGGCCGCAACGACGTCGCGCACTTCCTGGCCGAGTTTCGCATAGTCGGCGGCGAGGATGGAGGGCGCGATCCGGATGGGAAGGGTCATGTCAGGCTCCGTGAGCAAGGAATTTTGGCGTCGCCATACCACTCCCCGCAGGGGCGAACAACGGTTGAATTACCGCAGGGCCCAGCTTGGCAGCGCGTCGCCGGGCATCGGCGTCGCATCGTGCACGCCGCGGGCGATGGCGCGCGCCATGGTGGCGGCAGCGGCGGCGCAGAGCGTGATGAAGTCCTCCGGTGCCGGCCGGCGGCCGCTCCCGCCGGTCGCAAGCGCGAAGACGAGGTCGCCGTCGAGCGGCGTATGGGCCGGCCAGAGGGCGCGGGCAAAACCGTCATGCGCGGCAATCGCCAGCCGCTTCGCCTCGGCCTTGGTAAGGATCGCATCGGTGGCGATGACGGCGATCGTCGTGTTCTCGGTGCCGGTCGGCCGCCGGGACAGCTTCGTGCGCGGCGTGCGGGCTTCGGGCGGGAAGGGGAAGGGCAGGCCGAGACCGCCGAATTCGTTCGCCTCCTCGAAGGGCGCTGCCCAGAAATGCCGCGTATCGCCGACGGTGGCGGAGCCGAGCGCATTGACCGCCACGAGCGCGCCGATCGTGAAGCCGCCCTCGACCACACTGGAGGCGGTGCCGAGCCCGCCCTTGTCGGTTGCCGTCAGCGCGCCGGTGCCGGCACCGACGCTACCGGTGGCAAAATCCGCTCCCGCCCCGGCAAGCGCCGCATAACCGAGTTCGCGATAGGGCGGGTAGCGCCCCCAATCCTTGTCGCCGCCGTTCATCAGGTCGAAGAGGATGGCGGCCGGGACGATCGGCACGCGGTGGGGGCCGACGGCAAAGCCGCGCCCCATTTCGCGAAGGCCGGCCTGAACGCCCGATGCCGCATCGAGCCCGAAGGCCGAGCCGCCGGACAGGACCAGCGCGTCGACGGTCTCGACGGTGTTGTGCGGCTCGAGGAGATCCGTCTCGCGCGTGCCCGGCGCGCCGCCCAGCACCTGCACGGCAGCCGTCGCCGGTTCGGTGCAGAGGACGACGGTGACGCCGGAACGAAGGCGATGATCCGTGGCGTTGCCGACCGCGAGCCCGGCGACGTCCGTCAAACGGTTGTTCGGGCCGGGCCGCATCATTCGCTCTCCGGCGCCGCCTCGGCCGGCACGAAGGCGCCGGCGTGCCAGACGAGCAGGCGATAGGGATTTTCGCGCAGTTCATGGTCGGCGCCGAAGGCGACCGTGCCGAGCGCCGTGGGGAAAGGCTCGCCGGAAAGCGCCGTTGCCAGATCACCCCCCCGGCTCGCTGCCGTCGCAAGGACGGTGACGGCGGCATGGGCCGGCAGCACGTAGCCTTCCGCAAAAATGTTCTTTTCCTTCATCGCCGCCGCGATGGCTTCGCCTTCCGGCAAGGCTTGGTAATCCGGCAGCGCGATTGCCTCGACGCCATCGGTCATCGGCACGAGCGGATCGGCGCCCAGAAGGGCTTCGCCGCCGATAAGCGTCAGCGCCACCTTTTCCGCCCTGGCATCACGCGCGATTACCGCGGTATCCGTCCGGTCGCCGCCGACGAAGACGCGGGTGACCCCCGTCTGGGCGAGGCGACGAACGAGGGTGAGCTGCTGTTCCTGTGCCGGGCGGTAGGTATCGACGAAGGCGGCCTTCATGCCGACCTCCTCCAGCCGCAGCCGGATCGTCTCGACCAGTTCGCGGGCATGGATCGTGCCGTCATCGATCAGCGCGAACGGCTCGGCCTTCCAATCCCTGACGATGACCTCCACCGCCTTGTCTGCCTCCGCCTTCGGCCCCGGGGCGAGGCGGAAGAGCGGCCATTTCTTCTTCAGCGCATCCTCCATGAGGATGCCCGAGCGCACGGAAAGCGTGATTGCCGGCACCTTCGCCTCGGCAAGGGCGGGCAGGGCGGCTGCAAGCCCCTCCGTGCAAAGAAAGCCGACAGCGGCGACAGCGTCTGCCGCAAGGATCGCCTTGCCGATCGCCGCGCCGTCGCTCTCGTCGCAGGCCTCGGGAATATCCACCACCGTGTCGCCGTTCGCCTGTGCGGCGAAGCGGGCGCCGTCGCGTACCTGCTGGCCGAGAATGGCGAGCGGTCCTTCCGTCGGCGCGACCACGGCAAAGGTGAGGCCTGCCGCTGCCGCGGGAGAGGCGGCAAGCACCGAGGCGCCGAGCAGGCAGGCTAGGAAAGCGGCTCTCATTCTCAATCCATCGATCACGATGACGCTCTTTGTAAGGAACGGGCCGGCAGCGTCAAAGAGAAATATCGATGCAGGGAGCGGCCTTGTCTCTGACGGGACAGGAAAATTCGAGAACGGGGCTTACATTTTTCTTCACTTTCGCCATGTATCACCTGTGGTGAAGGAGAATGCCGTGTTGGACAGATTGATGCTGGACCCGTCGCTCTACCGTGATGCGATGAGCCGCTATGCCGGCCATGTGCAGATCGTGACGACGGCACATGCGGGCGAAAAGCGCGGGGTGACGATCACCGCCGCCTGCTCGGTGTCGGACAGTCCGGCCATGGTGCTCGCCTGCGTCAACGCGTCCAATCCGAAGAACGCGATCTTTTCGAAGAGCGGCAATTTTGCGCTCAACACGCTCTCGGCCGGTCAGGTCGATCTTGCCAACGCTTTTTCCGGTCGGGATCCGTCGCTGACATCCGAGCAGCGCTTCGCCATGGGCAACTGGCAGGATCTGGTGACCGGTGCGCCCGTTCTGAAGGATGCGCTGGCCGCCTTCGATTGCCGGCTCGTCGAGCTCAAGGTCATGGCGACGCATATGGTGCTGATCGGCGAGGTGATGGGCGTCTCCTTCGGGGAGCCCGGACAGGCCCTTCTCTATATGGACCGGGGCTACCACACGCTATAAGTTCGTTCTTCCAGACGGAGGAATGGCGTGGCCTATCAGCGCGGAAACATACCGCAATCCATCGACGAAACCCTGGACATGCTGGCGACGGGCAACTATCTCGCCGGCCGGTCGCTGGCAACCGTGCTGTTTCTCGCGCTGCGCATGAAGCGACCGCTCTTCCTGGAGGGCGAGGCCGGCGTCGGCAAGACCGAGATCGCCAAGGTGCTCGCGGCCGCGCTTGACCGCCCGCTGATCCGCCTGCAATGCTACGAGGGTCTCGACATTTCCTCGGCGGTCTACGAGTGGAACTATCCGGCGCAGATGCTGGAGATCCGCCTTGCCGAAGCCGCCGGCACCACGGATCGCGGCCGCATCGAGGCCGATATCTTCTCCGGGCGCTATCTCATCCGCCGGCCTGTCCTGCAGGCGCTGTCCGCGCCGGATGGCCGGGCGCCGGTCTTCCTGATCGACGAGCTGGACCGCACAGACGAGGCCTTCGAGGCCTTCCTGCTCGAAGTGCTGTCCGATTTTCAGGTGACGGTGCCCGAGCTCGGCACCATCCGCGCCGCAGAGCCGCCCATCGTCATCATCACGACGAACCGCACCCGCGAGGTGCACGACGCGCTGAAGCGCCGCTGTCTCTACCACTGGGTCGATTATCCCGCCGCCGTGCAGGAGCTGGAGATCATCCGTCGCAAGGTGCCGGGCTGCAACGCGGCGCTTTCGCGCGAGGTCGTCGCCTATGTGCAGAAGCTGCGCGGGCTCGATCTCTTCAAGAATCCGGGCGTCGCCGAAACGATCGACTGGGCGACGGCGCTTACCGAGCTCGACCGTGTCGCGCTCGACCCGGAAACCGTGTCCGACACGCTCGGGACCCTGCTCAAATACCAGGACGATATCGCCCGCATCGAGGGCGCGGAGGGGCGCAGGCTGCTGGACGGCGTAAGGGCCGATCTGGCGGCGGCGAACTGAGCGATGGTGGCGGCGGACAACAGCCTGCCGGGCAACGCCTTCGATGGGCGGCTTGCCGACAATATCGTGTTCTTCGCCCGTGTTCTGCGCAAGGCGGGCCTGCGCATCGGGCCGGCGGCGGTGACGGATGCCATCGAGGCGGTGCAGGCGATCGGCATTGGCGAGCGCGAAGAGTTCTATACGGCGCTGCACGCGACGCTGGTCAAGCGGCATGAGGACGACGCGGTGTTCGACGAGGCGTTCCGGCTGTTCTGGCGCTCGCGCGATCTCGTCGGCAAGATGATCGCGCTGATGTCGCCGGTGGTGCGGCGCGAGGAAGAGCGCGAAAAACGCAAGGCGGGCGAGACGCGCGTCTCCGATGCGCTGTTCGGTGGCCGGCAGGACGAGCGGCGCCTGCGCGACGAGCCGGATATCGAGATCGACGCCCGGTTCACGGCCTCCGGCAACGAGGTGCTGCGCAAGACGGATTTCGCGCAGATGTCCGCGGTGGAGCTTGCCGCCGCCAAGCGTGCCATCGCGAACCTCGTGCTGCCTCTCGACGAGGTGCGTACGCGCCGTTTTCGCCGGTCTACCCGGCCGGTGGCGATCGATGCGCGCGCCACGATGCGCCACGCCATGCGCACCGGCGGCGCGCTGATCCTGCCGCGCCACCGGAAGCCGAAGACGGTGCATCCGCCGCTCGTGGTGCTGGCCGACATTTCCGGCTCGATGAGCCAGTACACACGCATCTTCCTGCATTTCCTGCATGCGCTGAGCGAGCACCGCCACCGCTTGCATGCCTTCCTGTTCGGCACGCGGCTCAGCAATGTCACGCGCCAGATGCGGCACCGCGATCCCGATGTCGCGGTGGAGGCGTGCAGCCAGTCGGTCAGCGACTGGTCCGGCGGCACGCGCATCGGCGAGACGCTGAAGGAATTCAACCGGCTCTGGTCGCGGCGCGTGCTGGGGCAGGGCGCGGTCGTGTTGCTTATCACCGACGGGCTGGAGCGTGAGGGCATCGACCTCCTGGAAAGGGAGATGGACCGGCTGCACCGCTCCTGCCGGCGGCTCGTCTGGCTCAATCCGCTCCTGCGCTTCGAGGGTTTCGAGGCGCGGGCGCGCGGGGTGCGGGCGATGCTGCCGCATGTCGACGAATTGCGGCCGGTGCACAATCTGGAGGCCATGGCCGACCTGGTGGCGGCGCTTTCCGGCGAGGCGCCGCGCGGCACCGGCGATCCGCGGCGTTTCCTGCCGGCGGCATGAGGAGGGGAAAATGGAGACCAACGACGTGCTCGATCCGCTGGCCATCGCGGAACGCTGGATGGACGACGGGCGCATGGTGGCGCTCGCCACCGTCATCGAGACCTGGGGTTCGGCGCCGCGCCCGGTCGGCAGCCATCTGGTGATCGACGGCGAGGGCAATTTTCACGGCTCGGTCTCCGGCGGCTGCGTCGAGGGCGCCGTCATCGGCGAGGCGATGGAGGTGATTGCGGACGGCGAGCCGCGGCTCCTGGAATTCGGCGTCGCCGACGAGACCGCCTGGCGTGTCGGCCTGTCCTGCGGCGGGCGCATCCGGGTCTATGTGGAGCGCGTCGGCTGATGGACCCCTATCTCCTGCGCAAGCTGAACATGGAACGTGCCGCCCGTCGCGCCGTCATCCACCTCACCGATCTCGGCGACGGCCGCGACCGGGTGATTCGCGAGGGCGATCCGGTCGCCGGTCCGCTCGGCGAGGCGGTCACGGGTGCTTTCCGTTCCGGCCGGTCCGTTTTGGTGGAGGTCGAGGACCGAAAATTCTTTCTCAACGTCCATCTGCCGCCCGCCCGTATCGTCGCCATCGGTGCGGTCCATATCAGCCAGGCGCTGGCGCAGATGGCCGGTGTCGCCGGTTTCGACATCACCATCATCGACCCGCGCACCGCCTTTGCGACGGAGGCGCGTTTTGCCGGCATCGACCTTGTCGCCGATTGGCCCGAGGATGTTTTGGCGGCCCGTCCGCTGGATGCCTACACTGCCCTCGTCGCCGTCACGCACGATCCGAAGATCGATGACTTCCCGCTGTCGCAGGCGCTGTCCACCGGCTGTTTCTATGTCGGCGCGCTCGGCAGCCGGAAGACCCATGCCAAGCGCGTGGAGCGCCTGACGGCGCTGGGGCATGGCGAGGCGGAGATCGCCCGCATCTCGGCGCCTATCGGCCTCGACATCGGCGCCGCCAGCCCGGCGGAGATCGCCGTCGCCATCCTGGCCGACATCGTGGCACACCTGCGCCGCCGGCCGCTCGCCGAGGCTCGCCCATGATCTTCGGGGAGGTTCCGGTTTCCGAGGCCGTGGGTGCGCGGCTGGCGCATGGCGTGCGCGTCGAGGGCCTGTCGCTGCACAAGGGGCATGGGATGACGCAGGCGGACTGCGACGGGCTGCTGGCCGCCGGCGTCGCGACCGTCATCGCCGTGCGCCTCGAAGCCGGCGACCTCGACGAGGACGCGGCGGCCGCGCTGGTCGCCGGGGCGATCCCGCCGGATCACCTGACTTTCAGCCCGCCCACAACCGGGCGCATCAACCTCCATGCCACGGCCAACGGGCTCTTTGTCGCCGACCGGGCTGCCATCGACCGGTTCAACCGGGTCGATCCGGCTATCACCATCGCCACGCTGCCGGACCATGCCAGCGTGGCGGCCGGCGACATGGTGGCGACGATCAAGATCATTCCGCTGGCGGTGGCCGGAGACCTTGCGCGAAAGGCGGCGGCGGTGATGGCCTCCAGCCGGGCGCTGGAGGTCAAGCCGTTCGCACCCCGCCGCGTCGCCCTGGTCGCGACGGAATTGCCGACGCTGAAGCCCTCCGTGATGGACAAGACGCGCCGGCTGCTCGAACAGCGCCTCCATCCCTCCGGCAGCCGCCTGACCGGCGAGGCGCGGGTGCCGCACAAGGCGGCCGGCGTCGCCGAGGCGATCCGCACGGCTGCGGCAGACAACGACCTCGTGCTGGTCTTCGGCGCTTCTGCCGTCACCGACGGCAATGACGTCATCCCCGCGGCCATTCGGGCTGCCGGCGGCGTGGTCGAGCATGTCGGCATGCCGGTCGATCCCGGCAACCTTCTGGTCCTCGGCCGCTTGGGCGCGGTGCCGGTCATCGGCGCACCCGGCTGCGCGCGCAGCCCCAAGGAAAACGGTTTCGACTGGATCCTCGCCCGCATCCTCGCTGGCGAGACGCCCGGTCCCATGGAGATCACCGGCATGGGCGTCGGCGGCCTGCTCGCCGAAATTCCGAGCCGGCCGCAGCCGCGCGATGTCCGCACAGCGGAGCGGCCGCTCTGCGTTGCAGCACTGGTGCTCGCCGCCGGCCGCGCCAGCCGCATGAACGGTAGCCACAAGCTGCTCGCCGCCTTCGACGGCAAGGCGCTCGTCCGCCGCTCGACGGAGGCGGCGCTGGCCGCGCGGCCGGCGCGCGTGCTGGTGGTGACGGGGCACCGGGCGGAGGAGGTGGAGGCGGAGCTTTCCGGCCTTAAGGTCGATCTCGTGCGCAATCCCGATCATGCGCAGGGCATGTCGACATCGCTTCGCGCGGGTGTCGCCGCCCTCGGCCCGGGCTGCGACGGTCTCATCGTCATGCTGGCGGACATGCCGCATGTCACCGGTGAGGACGTGCGACGGCTGCTCGACGCCTTTGCCGCGGCCGGTGGTCATGCCGTCGTGCGGGCGGTCTCCGGCGGAAAGCGCGGCAATCCCGTTGTGCTGCCGCGCACCACCTTTGCCGCAATGCTGCAGCTTGAAGGCGATGTCGGCGCGCGCCATATCGTCGAGAGCGCCGGGCTCGATGTCATCGATGTGGAGATCGGCGCGGCGGCACATATCGATGTCGACACGCCGGAGGCGGTGCTGGCCGCCGGCGGGGTCCTGAAGGGGTAGGGCATGGATCGGGACGCAATCGAGGAAATGTTCCAGGTGCTGGGACCGGTGACGATCAAGCGCATGTTCGGTGGCAAGGGCATCTACCACCAGGGCCGCATCCTGGCGCTGGAGGTCTACGACGAGATCCTGCTCAAGGCCGACGAAATCAGTGCGCCGGATTTCGCGGCGGCCGGCTGCCGCCAATGGTTCTACGACGGCAAGAGCGGCAAGCCGGTGAAGATGCCTTACTGGTCCGTTCCCGACGCGGCCTTCGACGATCCCGACCTCATGGCGCTCTGGGTTCGCCGGGCCTATGAGGCGGCACTGCGCGCGAAATAACGGCAGGCCGGGAAACGCGGCATTCAAACTTGACTTACATTGTCATGTTGTCCATTACCGGTCTGTCCGCGCGTCAAAATTGCGCGGGCAGTGTGCGGTGAGGTCTCCATGAAAAAGGTTCGTTTCCACGCGTCGGCGCTTCTTGCGGGCACGGCCATGGCGCTTGCGCTGCTGGCAGCCGCCAATCCCGCAGCCGCGCAGGACGCGACAGCGACGGACCTCGAGCAGATCAATGTGGAAGGCGACAATGACGGCGACGGCATCGTCGATGTTCCGGCCGGTGTCTCGACCGCCGACCGCGAGAAGATCCAGGATCGTTATGCCGGCGACGTGATGCAGGTCCTGCGCTCGGCACCGGGAACGTTCACGCGCGAACCGGCGGACCAGCCGGGTATCACCGTCAACATCCGCGGCATGCAGGGCATGGGCCGTGTCAACAGCATGATCGACGGCGTGCCGCAGACCTTCAGCAACCTCTCCGGTCACGGCGGTACCTTCGATAGCCTGCTCTATGTCGAACAGAACATGCTGGTCGGCGTCGACGTGACGCGCGGCGCGGTCTCGGGCGCCGAGGGCATGGGTACGCTGGCGGGCGCCGCCAATTTCCGCACGCTCGACGTCGACGACGTGCTGCTGCCCGGCAAGGACTATGGTGTGATGACTTCGGTGCGCGCCGGCACCAACGGCTTCGATTATTCGCGCCTTGTCAGCGGCGCCGTACGCACCGGGATGGGCGAGGGCGAAATCGGTATCGTCGGCGCACTCAGCGACACGAAGAAGAGCCCTTACGAGAACGGCTCGGGCATCCTCTACCCGAATGCCGGCGACCAGCATCCGAAGTCGGGCCTCTTCAAGGTCAACCTGTCGCCGAATTCCGATCACACGCTGTCGCTCGGCGGCGTCTGGTACGGCAACGAGTTCCTGCCGGGCAGCTCCGGCTACAACTGGATCGTCGAGAACCAGACCTATACGGCGAAATACCGCTACCAGCCCGGCAGCGACCTGATCGACCTCTCGATCAACGCCTATCTCAACATCACCGATCTCGAATTCGACGGCACCAACGGCAATGTCAGCACCTTCGACGGCCGCAAGGGCACCAACACGACGACCGGCTTCGACATCTCCAACCGCATGCGCTTCGACCTTGGCGAGGAAACGGAGCTGAAGCTCACCTATGGCGGCGCCTACAGCCGCGACCGCTACGAGGGCAACGCCAAGCGCGGCGCCAATCCGGACGGAACGCTGGTGAAGGCGGGCGTTTTCAGCGAGGCGACGATCTCCCACGGTATCTTCGACCTGACCGGAGGCTTGCGCTACGATTACTGGTCTCTCGAAGGCATCAGCGGCTACGACGCGCCGGGCACGAACGGCTGTGCTGCCGGCGGCGATCCGTGCCCGATGGACACGTTGTCGCGCGATGGCGGCGACCTCAACCCGAAGATCACCCTTTCGGCCCGCCCGCTCGAATGGCTGCAGCCCTACGTGACCTACGCCCACACCGCCCGCCCGCCGACGGCGGCCGAGATGTTCTATCCCGGTGGCCATAGCTTCGACGGCTCTTCCGACCCGGTCAACAACAACCCGAACCTCCTGCCCGAAAAGAGCAGAGGCTGGGAGCTCGGCGTCAACATGACGACGGATGACCTTCTGACACCCGGCGATTCCGCCTGGCTGAAGATCGGCTATTTCCACAACCGCGTCCGCGACTACATCACCTATGCCATCGATACGGACGGCGCGGCGCGCTGGGTCAATGTGGATGGCACGACCGTGATGAAAGGGCTGGAAGTGGAGGGCGGCTACGATGCCGGCCGCTACTATGCCGGTTTCTCGCTGACGCTTGCCGACACCAACCAGCCGGAAGGCTCCGCCGCCGGCGTCGGCAGCGATACGGGACGGCTGCCGGACGATTTCCTGACGATCGATGCCGGCATGCGCTTCCTGGAGGAAACGCTCACGGTCGGCGGCCGGATGCGCTATGTCGGCAAGAGCAGCCAGGCCTATATCAATCAGGACAGGGCTTTCGACGTCGACGCCTATACGCTGTTCGACGCGCACGCTTCCTGGCAGATCAACGAGAATGCAAAAGTCTTCTTCAATGTCGAGAACGTCTTCGACACGACCTATATGAAGGCGAATTCCGGCCTGATGGACAATTATGGCGGCGTCAAGAACGGCCGCGGCCGTACCTTCATCATCGGCGCGACGGCCCGGTTCTGATCCGGGCCGGTCTCCGGCAGGCAAAACCCGTTAGCGGCGGAGCGCGGCCACCGCATCTCTGGCGAAGCGCGACAGCGGCTCGGGCAGGGCGTCGAGAGCGAACCAGCCGAATTCCGGCAGCTTTTCCGGCTCCATGACGCGCGGCTCGCCGGAAAAGTCCTCGGTCACATAGATAAGCGACAGCCAGTGCTGGCGTTCCTCGACGATGATCTGTTCGGAAACACAGAGAAAATCGACGGCGCCGATCGTCAGCCCCGATTCCTCCTCCGCCTCGCGGCGGGCGGAATCGAGCGCGCGTTCCATGTGATCGACCTTGCCGCCGACGATGTTCCACGCGCCGGCTTCCGGCGCACGCAGGCGCCGGTAGAGCAGGAGCTTGCCCTCACGCAAAATGGCCAGGCCGCAACCGAGGCCTGGCACATCGATGCCTGGAATGGACATTCTGGAAGATCAGGCCTTGCCGGCGATCAGCATGAAGGCCGGAACCTCGTCGCCGAAGCCGAGCGGCGTCGGGCCGTCATCCTCGTCGCGACGGTAGCGGTTGCGGCGATCGCGGCTGTCGTCATTGGCCGGACGCGGCGCACTATGGTTTGCGGCACGCGGATTGCGAGCGGGATTCTGCGGCCGCCCTTCCGCCTTGCGTTCAGCTTTCACGGCTTCCACCTTCTCTTCAGTCTCGCTGGTCTCGATACGGGGCTCGGCCGAACGGGTTTCCCCCTTGCGGCCACGGGAGCGGTCGCGATCACGACCGCCGCGTTCACGGCCGTTGCGAGGACGTTCCTCGCTTTCGACCTGTTGCGGCAGCTCTTCCAGATTGCCGCTCAGCCACTCGACCTTCTGGTCGATCAGCTTTTCGATGGCGTCGACGAACTTGGTGTCGCGCCTTGAGACCAAAGTGAAGGCGGCGCCCGAGCGGCCGGCACGGCCGGTGCGGCCGATGCGATGGACATAGTCCTCGGCATGGATCGGAACGTCGAAGTTGAAGACGTGGCTCACGTCCGGAATATCGAGGCCGCGCGCGGCGACATCGGAGGCGACGAGCAGCTTGATGTTGCCGTCCTTGAAATTCGCAAGCATGGTCATGCGCGAACGCTGGTCCATATCGCCGTGCAGCGCGCCGACGGAGAAGCCGTGGCGATCGAGCGAACGGAAGAGATCCGCCACATCGACCTTGCGGTTGCAGAAGATGATCGCGTTCTTGAGATCCTGCTGGGCGCGGATGAGATCGCGCAACGTCGCGCGCTTCTCATAATCCTTGCTGTGGGTGGCAACGAGCCGCTGCGTCACGGTCTTGGCCGTGGAAGACGGCGGGGCCACCTCGACACGCTCCGGGTTCTGCAGGAAGCGGTCGGCCAATTTCTGGATTTCCGGCGGCATGGTGGCCGAGAAGAACAGCGTCTGGCGGGTGAAGGGGATCAGTTTGGCGATGCGCTCGATGTCGGGGATGAAGCCCATGTCGAGCATGCGGTCGGCTTCGTCGATGACGAGGATCTCGACGCCGGTCATCAGCAGCTTGCCGCGCTCGCAATGGTCGAGCAGGCGGCCGGGGGTGCAGATCAGCACGTCGGCGCCGCGCTCCAGCTTGCGATCCTGCTCGTCGAAGGAAACACCGCCGATGAGGAGGGCGACATTCAGCTTGTGGTTCTTGCCGTACTTCTCGAAGTTCTCTGCAACCTGGGCGGCAAGCTCGCGTGTCGGCTCCAGGATGAGCGTGCGCGGCATGCGGGCGCGGGCGCGGCCTTTTTCCAGAAGCGTCAGCATCGGCAGAACGAAGGAGGCGGTCTTGCCGGTGCCCGTCTGGGCAATGCCGAGAATGTCGCGCCGCGCGAGGGCCGGCGGAATGGCGCCAGCCTGGATCGGGGTCGGGATCGTGTACCCGGCATCGGTGACGGCGGACAGGACTTTCGGGCTCAGGCCAAGATCAGCAAAAGTGGTCAAAGGGAAAACAGTTTCCGTTCCGGTTCTTGCGAACGCAATGGGTTCAGCGGCCCTATCGCCGCGAGGATGCAGCGCAGATATGCCGAAAGTGCCGGAAAGTCAAGGAATTCAGCGAATTTGGTAAATCGGCGAGCGATTTGAAGCCCATGGCCGATATTTTTGCCATGCGGAGCCGCTTCGTCTCGCGTAACGTCAATCCATATAAGTCGTCAGCTTCATGCCGGCGGTGAGGAAACGCATCGGGTCGAGCGCCTTGCCGTCGCGGCGCACCTCATAGTGCAGATGCGGGCCGGTGGAGCGGCCGGTCGAGCCGGAAAGCCCGATGGGCGCGGAGGCTTCAACGTGGTCGCCGATCTTGACAAGAACGCGGGACAGGTGGGCGTAGCGCGTCTTCAGGCCGTTGCCGTGATCGATTTCAACCATGTTGCCATAACCACCGTTGCGCCCGGCGACAACGACCGTGCCCGCGCCGGTTGCGCCGATTTCCGTGCCCGTGCCTGCGCGAAAATCGATGCCAGCATGCAGCGCGAGACGGCCGAGGAACGGGTCGGTGCGGTTGCCGAAACGGCTTGTGATGCTGCTGGCGGGCGAGGGGTTGCCGAAAGGCAATTTCCGCACGCTACGGCGCGCGGTATCGAGGCGATCCAGCGCCGTGTCGAGATCGTTGATCGAGGCCTCGAACGGATCGGTGACGTCCACCGGCTCGACGAACGGGCCGCCGATCGCCGTTTCCGAATCGCCCCCGGTTGCCTCCTCGGTGACATCCAGGCCGGTGCGGCGCACGATGGTCTGGATGGCATCCGCAGTCTGCGAGGCGCCTGTCGTCAAAGACTGGATGCGGCTGATCTGGTCATGTTCGAGGTCCTTCAGCGAAAGCGTGACCTTCGAGAAGAGCCGGTCGGCACGATCGGCCACTGATTCGCCGGTCGCCGCATAGGCGAGCTGCGTCGTCTTCTGCGATGCGCCGGTCATGCCCATGACGGCGTTGACGGCGCCTGCCGCATCGGCCCGCCGCCCGTCCACGACCGGCGTCTCGCCGGTGAGGGGGGCGGTGTCGGTTGCCGCCGTGCCGGCATTGTCTGTGCGGTTCAGGAGTGCGTCGAGCTTGCCGTGACGCGTGGAGAGAGCGAGCTGCTGCTGCATCAGCTTCTCGACCTTTTCCTCGACGACCTGCTGATCGAGCAGCTGGCGGCTGGTGACGCGATCGACCTGGGCGCGCAGCGCAGAGATGCGGTCCTCGTAGTCGTGCTGCATGCGGGCCTGGCGCGCCATGGTGGCGCCGATCAGGTCGTCGCGCAGCACGAGATAGGACGTGGCGGCGAGATAGCCGACGGTGAACATGCCGGCAAAGCAGAAGGTGACAGCGGCCATCCAGGGGCGGATGGTCATGTGACGGATCCGGTCGCCGCTCGCAAGGATCACGACATGCTGCTGCGCGCGTTTTCCGAAGATGCGGTTTTCAGGACGCTCCGCCACCATTTTCTCCCCGACCGATTCTTTAAGGTCTCGTGCGAGGAATTACACATTGTTAGGGTTAACAAAGCCTTTCCCAGAGGTGGCGTGCCCCCGGAATATCAGCTTTGACTGACGGAAACGAGCGCGCGATAGAAGGAGGGTGTCAGCCCTGCCTCGGCGCGGGCCACATCGTTGAACGGTGGCTTCAGCGGCCCGCGAAAATTCGTGCGCACCAGTTCCTTGAAGGTGGCCGACGGATCCTTCTTCTCGCGGGCGCAGAGAAAGCGGAACCATTTGGCGCCCACCGCGACGTGGCCTTTCTCGTCATTGTAGATGATGTCGAGGATATCGGCGCTGGCATCGTCGCCGGTCTCGCGCATCTTGGCCTGCAGCGTCGGGGTCACATCGAGCCCGCGCGCTTCCAGGATAAGCGGCACGACGGCAAGGCGCGCGGTCAAGTCGTTGCGCGTGTCGTGCGCGGCCTGCCAGAGGCCGTCATGGGCCGGCAGGTCGCCATAGTCGGCGCCGAGATCGCGCAGGCGGTCACGGATGAGGCGGAAGTGCTTGGCCTCCTCGAAGGCCACCTGCATCCAGCCGTCGAAGAAGGAATGCGGCACGCGCTCCGTGGTGAAGCGCGCGACGATGTCGAGCGCGAGGTCGACGGCGTTGAGCTCGATATGGGCAAGGGCATGGAGAAGCGCGATGCGGCCCTTCAACGTGTGCAACGAACGCTTTTCCATGTGTTTCGGTGGAATGAGTTCCGGCTTTTCCGGTCGGCCCGGCCGCGCCGGCAGGGCCGGGTCAAGCGGCGAGCGCATCGAAAGCGTGCGGGCGAACCAGCGGCGCGCCGTCTCCTGCGCCAGCGCCGTCTTCAGGTCGAGGTCGGCGGCCACGATGGCCGCCGTGGTGCCGCCCCGAAGGCTTTCAATGTGGGGAAGTTCCGTCATTTCAAATTGTTGCCTTGAAAATCTAAAGCTTTTTAGCGGCTTCCAGTACGGCCTCGACATGGCCCTTGACCTTCACCTTGTGCCAGATCTCGGCGATCACGCCTTCGGCATCAACGAGTATGGTCGTGCGCTCCACGCCCATATAGGTGCGTCCATACATGCTCTTTTCCTTCCAGACCCCATAGGCTTCCAGCGTCTGGAGGCTCTCGTCCGAGGCGAGCGGAACGCCGAGTTCATGCTTCTTGACGAACTTGTCGTGCTTCTTCACGGGATCGGGCGAAAGGCCGACGAGGGCGACGCCGGCCGCCTCGAAATCCGCCCTTGCGGCGGTAAAATCCTTCGCTTCCGTCGTGCAGGCTTCCGTGTCATCCTTCGGGTAGAAGAACAGGACGACGGGCCGGCCGCGCATCGCCGAGAGGGAAATGCTTCCACCGCCATCGCGCGGAAGGGTGAAGTCCGGGGCAACGGCGCCCGGGGCCAGTTCTGCCATGGGATTTCCTTTCTTTGGCCGGCTTTTTGAGTCAGGGAGCCGGCCTCCCGCATATATAGTGGCAGGCAGAATCGTCCAGCGGCGAGCGGACGGCAGGCAGCGATTCCATGGGATAACGCTGCGCAAAGGGCAAAGGAAACCAGCGCGCGATGGCAGAACTCCGCGACGAGAAGGTCGTGTTCCGCAGGAAGGACATCGTTCCGCTGCACGAACTGCCGTCCGCGCAGGCGCACGAGCCCATCGTCCTGCACGCGGTCGAGGCGAGCCGCACCGGTATCGCCTGCCGTATCGTTGCCGCAACGATCGCGCTCGTCCTGTTTCTCGGCGCCGTCATCATCGGCCTGGTGGAGACCGGTCTTTTCGACAACACGCTGAATGCACGCGCCGTCGCCGCGCTCAACCAGGCGCTCGGCGCGCGGTACCGTGTCTCTGTCGACCACACCGTGCTGCGGCTTGCCGGGTTCAGCGGCTTTGCGCTGAAGGCGGAGAATGTCCGCATCGTCGAGATCGAATCCGGCAAGGAACTGGCGACGACCGAATCGATCGGCATCGTGCTCGATCCGCTCGGGCTTGCCTCAGGCCGTATCGCCGTCTCGCGGCTCGACGTGGACGGGGCGATGTTCAATGCCGCGCTTCTGCCCAAGAGCAAGCCGCTCGACCTGGCGGCGCTGCGCATTTCCGACGTGCCGGACTATCTCGAAACGACCTTCGAACGCCTCGACGGTGTCAGCCGCCTCATCGACACGAACGGCATGGAGACCGTCAAGATTTCCGACCTCGGCGCGACCTTCCAGGGGCCGGGCGGCAAGCCGGTGACGCTGGCCATCGCCAGCCTGCAGTTCACCCGCGATGACGACGGCACCATGTCGATCGACGGGCATTTCACGATGGACGGGGCCGAGGGGGAGATCGACCTGACCGCCTCGGGCGGCGCGGGATCGGTGCGCACGCTGGACGGCTCGATCCGCAACGTGGCGCTCGGAAAATTCCTGCTCGGCAATGACGTCAACGGCAATGTGCATGCTGGGGTCGACACGTCGGCGGACGTCTCGGTCCATGCGGTGCGTGAGACCGACAATACGAAGCCGGTGCTCGGCCTCGACGTCGCGCTTGCCGCAGGCTCGGTCTACGGCGATGGCGTTGCCGCGGAGCTGCGCCCGTCCACCCTCAAGGTCGGCTACAATTTCGACAAGGGGTCGATCGAGCTCGCCTCGCAGGATGCCGGCGTCGGCCAGTCGCGGTTTCCATTCACCGGCGGACTGATCGACCTTGATCGGGTCTCCGACCGGCCGGACAAGGGCTTTGCCATCGACCTCGTCTTCAGCAATGCGGTAAGCCGTCCCGTCGATTCCAGCGAGGCGCCGATCCATTTCGATGCCAAGGTCAACGGCTACTATCTCCCGAAGACGAAGAACCTGCTGTTCGAGGAAATGGCCGTCTCCAGCGAGAAAGGCAATGTTGCCGGCTCGCTCGCCATGCGGTTCGGCGACCGGGAGCCGGAGGTCAGCTTCGTCATGATCGCCAGCGAGCTGGAATCGGCTGCCGTCAAGCAGTTCTGGCCGTTCTGGATGGCCAAGACGGCGCGCAGCTGGGTGATCAAGAACATTTTCGGCGGCACGGTCACCAACGGCCGGATCGAATTCTATCTTGCCGAAGGCCGCGAGCGTCTGCCGGGCGTGCCGATGCATCTCGGCCCCGAGGAGCTGAAGATCGACTTCGACATCGAGGGTGCGCGCATGAATGTCGCCGGCGAAATCCCGCCGCTGCGCGACACGTCGGGAAAATTCCGCCTCCGTGGCCCGCGCACGGAGATCACAATCAACGGCGGTACAGCCTACTTCCCGTCCGGCCGTTCCGTCGCGCTGACCGGCGGCACCTTCGTGCTGCCGGACAATTATACCAAGCCGCTGATGGCGGACATGGACATCGATGTCGCCGGCAATGCCGACGCGATTGCCGAACTTGTGACCTATCGGCCAATCCGCGCCCTGCCGGCGACGGGCTTTGCGCCCGACGATTTCAGCGGCCAGGTGAAGGCGAAGGTGAAGGCGCATTTCGGCGTCATCTCCGCCCACAATCCGCCGCCGCCGCAATGGACGGCCGCCCTGACGCTCGACAATGTCGACGTGGCCAAGCCGATTGCAGGGCGCGCTGTCACCGGCCTGCGCGGCCTTCTCGCCATCGATCCGCAGAAGGCCGACCTCAAGGCAAAGGGGGATATCGACGGCGTGACGCTCGACATCGAACTGGTCGAGCCCGTCGGCAAGGCGGCGAGCTTCAAGCGCAAGACGGTGCTGTCGGGCACGCTCGACAACAGGGACCGTCGCAAGCTGCTGCCGGGCCTCGACGACGTGGTGGAAGGCCCGGTCGGGGTGCGGCTGGAACAGGATGGTGACGGTCCTATGGCGGCGGAGGCGGATGTCGGTGCGGCCGCGGTCTCCATTCCATGGATCGGCTGGACCAAGGGCGCGGGCATCGGCGGCAAGATCACGTTGACGGCCGACAAGAAGGAGGGTGTCACCCGCGTCTCCGATTTCCGCTTTGCCGGCGACGGTTTCAGCGTGGCGGGCAATCTCACCTTCCGGGGTGCGCGGCTCGATGCGGCAAACTTCTCCACCGTCCGGCTTTCGGCGGACGACCGCTTTCGCGTGAAGGTGGAGCGCGGAAAGTCCGGCTATACGATCGTGGCAGACGGCGAGGCGGCCGATGTGCGCGCCGTGCTGGCGCGTCTCAAGAACCCGACCGGCGGTGGCGGCGAAAAACAGAGCGTTACCATCCGGGCCGATCTCGCGCGTGCTGTCGGCTTCAATGGCGAAACGCTCTCCAATGTCAGCTTCCGCTACAGCACGGCAGGCAGCCGCAT
The DNA here is from genome assembly GCF_028534175.1 of Shinella sp. HY16. NCBI lineage: Bacteria > Pseudomonadati > Pseudomonadota > Alphaproteobacteria > Hyphomicrobiales > Rhizobiaceae > Shinella > Shinella sp. HY16. The sequence goes on from NZ_JAHYXL010000001.1 coordinate 1,677,410, forward strand.
TTCCGGCGTGGATCTTTCGGCGGTGACGAAGAGCGGTGCGCCGGTCGTGGCGCAGCTTGCCAGCAATGGCGCCTCGGATGCCATTCAGCTCACCAGCGGCGATGCCGGTGCCGTCGCGCGCTTTGCCGATATCTATGGCCACATGCGCGGCGGCCTCCTGAATGTCCGCCTGCGCGAGACGGCAGGCAGCATCTGGCGCGGATCCGTCGATGTCAGAAACTTCGCGCTTGTCGGCGAGGAGCGGCTGCGCTCGCTGGTCTCGACGCCGGCCGGAGAAAGCGGGCGCAGCCTCAACGATGCGGTGCGCCGCGAGATCGACGTCAGCGCCGTGAAATTCTCCCGCGGCTTTGCCCAGGTGCGCACCGGTGGCGGTGCGCTGAGCCTTGAAAACGGCGTGGTGCGCGGCGAAACCGTCGGCGCCACCTTCCAGGGCACGGTGCGCGATGCCAACGGCCGGACGGACATGACCGGCACCTTCATGCCGGCCTATGGCCTCAACCGGCTGTTCGCCGAGCTGCCGCTGATCGGCATCATCCTCGGCAACGGCAACGATCGTGGCCTGATCGGCATCACCTTCAAGCTCTCCGGCCCCTTCGACAAGCCGAAGCTGACGATCAACCCGCTGTCGATCATCGCCCCCGGCGTCTTCCGCAACATTTTCGAATTCCAATGAAAAAGGCCGCCCGGAGGCGGCCTTGATCTCGGTTTCGTTTGCCCGCTCTCAGGCCGGGCGGACGAGGATGTGCTTCTTCTTGCCCAGCGACAGCTTGATGACGCCATCGGCGGAAACGTCCGCGGTGCCGATGACGCGGCGCTCGTCGGAAACGGCGGTGTCGTTGATGCGCACCGCGCCGCCCTGCACGTGGCGGCGGGCTTCGCCGTTCGAGGCGGCAAGGCCGGCCTTGACGACGAGGCTGAGGAGGCCGATGCCGGCTTCGAGCTCACCGGTGGAAACGTCGATGGACGGCAGGTTTTCGGCGATCGCGCCTTCCTCGAACGTCTTGCGGGCGGTCTCGGCGGCCTGTTCGGCCGCCTCGCGGCCGTGCAGCATCGCCGTCACCTCGGTGGCGAGGATCTTCTTCACCTCGTTGATCTCGGCGCCGCCGAGTGCGGAAAGCCGGGCGATTTCGTCCATCGGCAGCGTCGTGTAGAGCTTCAGGAAGCGCGAGACGTCCGCATCCTCTGTGTTGCGCCAGTACTGCCAGAAATCATAGGCCGACAGCATGTCCGGGTTCAGCCAGACGGCACCGGAGAGCGATTTGCCCATCTTGGCGCCCGACGCGGTCGTCAGAAGCGGCGAGGTCATGGCGTAGAGCTGCGGCGTGCCCATGCGGTGGCCGAGGTCGATGCCGTTGATGATGTTGCCCCACTGGTCCGAGCCGCCCATCTGCAGGCGCACGTCGTAGCGCTTGTTGAGCTCAACGAAGTCGTAGGCCTGGAGGATCATGTAGTTGAATTCGAGGAAGGACAGCGACTGCTCGCGCTCGAGCCGCATCTTCACGCTGTCGAAGGACAGCATGCGGTTGACCGAGAAATGGCGGCCGACGTCGCGCAGGAACTCGAGGTAGTTGATGCCGAGCAGCCAGTCGGCATTGTTGATCATCAGCGCATCCTTCGGGCCTTCGCCATAGGCGAGATAGCTCGAAAAGACCTTCTTGATGCTGGCGATGTTGCCGTCGATCGTCTCCGGCGTCATCAGCTGGCGTGCCTCATCCTTGAAGGACGGGTCGCCGACCATGCCGGTGCCGCCGCCCATCAGCGAGATCGGCCGGTGGCCGGTCTTCTGGAACCAGTGCAGCAGCATGATCTGGATGAGGCCGCCGGCATGCAGGCTCGGCGCGGTCGGATCAAAGCCGATATAGGCCGTCACGGTTTCCTTGGCGAGAAGATCGTCGAGGCCGGTTTCATCGGAGATCTGATGGATGAAACCGCGCTCTTTCAGCGTGCGGAGGAAATCGGATTTGAATTCGGACATGGCCTGTCTCTCTTGCCGGAATGCTTTGGGCGGGATGGGGCGGCCGGAGATAATTTTCCGGCGGACCGCCGGGCGTTTAGCACTGTTTCGCCGCATAATCACTTCAAAAGTGATTCTGGAGCGGATGCATGAATGGACTGCAAACGGCGATCGGTCTGATGAGTGGCACGAGCCTCGACGGCATCGATGTCGCGCTGCTGCGCACGGACGGCGAGGCCGTCGTCGAGCGCGGCCCCTGTCTCGCGCGACCCTACGACGCCGCCTTCCGCCGCCGTCTGCAGGGCGCGCTGGAGGCCGCCAAGGCGATCGACGTTCGCAGCCAGCGGCCGGGCGATCTCGCCGAGATCGAACGGGAGCTGACGTTGCGCCACGCCGAAGCCGTGCGCGCCTTCCTGGATGGGAACGGCCTGACGGCATCCGACATCGACGTCATCGGCTTCCATGGCCAGACCGTGCTGCACCGGCCGAATGCCGGCCTGACGGTGCAGCTTGGCGACGGCGGGCTGCTCGCCCGTGAAACCGGCATCGATGTGGTCTATGACATGCGGGCGAACGATATGGTGCATGGCGGGCAGGGGGCGCCGCTCATTCCCGCCTATCACGCCGCGCTTGCCGCCGGCCTTTCCGGCGCCACCGGCAAGGCGGTCGTCTTCGTCAATATCGGCGGCATCTCCAACATCACCTTCATCGGCGCCGGCGGGGCGATCGTCGCCTTTGACAGCGGTCCCGGCAACACGCTGATCGACCAGTGGGTCGAGGCCCATGCCGGCATTCCCTACGACCAGGGCGGCATGATCGCCTCGGAGGGCCGCGTCGATCCCGGCCTTGCGGAGCGTTATCTCAACCATGCCTTCTTCACCGATCCGGTGCGCCGCTCGCTCGACCGCAACGATTTCCGCCCGCCCGAGGGGCCGGACGCAAGTCTTGAAGACGGTGCGCGCACGCTCGCCCATGTCACCGCCGCCGCCATCCTGCGCTCCGCCCGCCACCTGCCGGAGAGGCCGAAACTTTATGTCGTGTGTGGCGGCGGCCGGCTCAACCGGGTGATCATGGGGGATCTGGCGGCGCTTGCCGAGACGGAAGCGGCTGAGGTGGTGACGGCCGAGGCGGTCGATCTCGACGGCGACAGCATGGAGGCGGAGGCCTGGGCCTATCTTGCCGTCCGCTCGCTGCGTGGCCTGCCGCTCACCTTCCCAGGCACGACGGGCGTGAAGACGCCTGTTTCCGGCGGCGTACTCCAGAAACACGCAACCGGCGATTAACGCTTTCTTCGCGGGCGCCTTCTAGGATTCGTCCGGATCGCTCCGGGGCGCTTTTGCACGGAGCGGCCTTTTTGTCTTGCGTAAGGTGGCCAATGAGTGGCGCGGGCTTCCTGCTGGCGGTGAACTTTCTCATCGCGCAGTGTTTCTGCATGTTTTTCCTCGCGGTGTCCGCCCGGAGCCGCAATCGCGTCGCAGCCCGCTGGTTTGCCGGCACCTATGCCGTCGCCTCGCTTTCCACCCTTTTCGAATTCCTCGTCGCCTATGCGCCGCCGGCAAGGCTCTGGGCGATCCTTGCCTTTGCCGCCATGCTCGGCGGCATGCTGATGCTGCGCATCGGTGTCGGCCATCTCTACGGCCTCCGTACGAATCGCTGGGTCCTTGCCGCCATCTTCGTCGCCTTCGTCGCGCTCGATTATGTCATCTACGACCTGCCGCGTGGTACGCTCGCCCATGCGTTGCCTTACCAGACCCCCTTCGCGGTGGCGCTCGGGATGAGCGCCTTCGCGGTCTGGCGCGCCCGCCCGGCAAGCTTCGTCGACCGGGCGCTCATCGTGCTTCTTGCGCTGACCAGCGTGCATTTCCTGGCAAAGGCCTATGCCGCAGTGCTCGCCGGGGCAGGCAACACGGCAAAGGATTATCTCGCCAGCCAGTTTGCGCTCGTCTCGCAGAGCATGGGCGCAGTGCTGATCGTTACCGTCGGCCTGATGCTGCTCTGTGTGCTCGTGCTGGAGATCGTCGCGGAGGAGAAGGGCAATGCGGAGGTCGATCCGCTCTCCGGTCTCCTCAACCGCCGTGGTTTCGACAACCGCATCGATGCGCTTCTTGCGGGCGCGGGTCCGCATGGCCTCATCCTGTGCGATATCGATCACTTCAAGTCGGTCAACGACACCCATGGCCACCAGGGCGGCGACAACGCCATCCGCGCCTTCGGCGAGGCACTGCGTGTCGCGGCGCCGGTGGCCGCGCTGGTCGCGCGCATCGGCGGCGAGGAATTCGCGCTCTTCCTGCCGAACACCGGCAAGGAGGCGACGCTGCTTTTCGCGCAGACCCTGCGCGCAACCCGCGCCGTCGCGCCCATTCCCGGCCTGCCGCCGGCCGTGCGCATCACCGCCAGCTTCGGCGTTGCCGAGGTGACGCGCGGCGAGCCGCTGCGGTTTGCCATGCGCCGGGCGGACGATGCGCTCTATGCCGCCAAGAACGCCGGACGTGACTGCGTGCGCCAGGCGGAGCCGCCCGCTGTGGTGCTCGAGGTCGTCAAGCGCGCGAATTGATCAGGCGAACATATGGCAAAGAAAAAGCCCGGCGAGATGTCGCCGGGCTTTTTCCTTTGTCTCTCTCCGCCGGTCAGCGAATGCGCTTGGCGGCCGGCTCCGGGGTCAGTTCGCCGGCAAGGCGGCGGTCGAGGTAGTCTTCGCACTCGGCCATCAGCGTTTCCGTCTGGCCGTTGAAGAAGTGGTTGGCGCCCGGCACCGTGCGGTGCGTGATCAGGATGCCCTTCTGCGTCTTCAGCTTCTCGACGAGGCCGTTGACGTCCTTCTCCGGTGCCACCTTGTCGGAATCACCGTTGATGATGAGACCCGACGACGGGCAGGGGGCGAGGAACGAGAAGTCGTAGATGTTCGGCTGCGGGGCGATGGACATGAAGCCCTCGATCTCCGGGCGGCGCATCAGCAGCTGCATGCCGATCCAGGCGCCGAAGGAATAGCCGGCGACCCAGCAGCTCTTCGAATCGGGATGCAGGCTCTGCACCCAGTCGAGTGCGGAGGCCGCATCCGACAATTCGCCTGCGCCGTGGTCGAATTCGCCCTGGCTGCGGCCGATGCCACGGAAATTGAAGCGCAGCGTCGTAAAACCGCGCTTCTGGAACATGTAGAACAGCTGGTAGACGATCTGGTTGTTCATCGTGCCGCCGAACTGCGGGTGCGGATGCAGCACGATGGCGATCGGGGCGTTCTTCTGCTTGGACGGCTGGTAACGGCCCTCAAGGCGACCGGCGGGTCCGTTGAAGATGATTTCGGGCATTCTTACTCCGGCAAGTTCGCGTTCTGGAACGGATTCTTGTCAACTGAAGTCTTGACGAAACCAGTCAGCTTTTCTAGAACCTAGTTTAGAACCATTCGAAACTGTATAGGCGCCCACGGGACGCCGTGAGCTTGGTGTCATAAGGCAAGCCCGACGGAAAATTCAAGGAAAATGCACGCCGTATCGAATGTATCGTGCGCGCATGGGTGAGAAATGACGAAGACGGAGCGCACTTATCTGGACTGGAACGCCACGGCACCCCTGCTGCCGGCGGCGCGCGAGGCCGTTCTTGCTGCGCTCGACAGCGTCGGCAACCCGTCGTCCGTGCATGGCGAGGGCCGGGCGCTGCGCATGCTGGTGGAGGCCGCGCGCCGTGACGTCGCCGCGCTGCTCAATGCGGCGCCGGCCCATGTGATCTTCACGAGCGGCGCCACCGAGGCGGCGAACCTCGCCCTGACTCCCGACTACCGCATGGGCCGCACGCCGCTTGCCATCGGCCGTCTCTATGTTTCCGAGATCGAGCATCCGGCGATCCGCGAGGGCGGGCGTTTTGCGCGCGATGCCGTGACGACGATCCCCGTCACCCGCGCCGGCCTCGTCGATCTCGAGGCCCTGACAACGCTTCTTGCGGGCCATGACAAGGCGAAGGGCCTGCCGATGGTGGCGGTCATGCTCGCCAACAACGAGACGGGCATCGTGCAGCCCGTGAAGAGCGTCGCCGAGGTCGTGCACCGTCACGGTGGTCTTCTCGTCGTCGACGCGGTGCAGGCCGCCGGCCGCGTGTCCATCGACATTGCGGCACTCGACGCCGATTTCCTCATCGTCTCCTCGCACAAGCTGGGCGGCCCGAAGGGCGCCGGCGCGCTGATCTCGCGCGGCGAGGTTCTGATGCCCGCACCGCTGATCCGCGGCGGTGGCCAGGAAAAAGGCCATCGCTCCGGCACGGAGAACCCGGCGGCGCTTGCCGGCTTTGCCGCAGCCGCCCGCGCGGCGGTGGCGGATCTTGCCGGGCGCAACGCACGAATAGGTGCGCTGCGCGACGCACTGGAGAGCGGCATGCGGGCGGCGACGAACGACGTCGTCATCCATGGTGCGGACGTCGAGCGCATCGCCAACACCTCGTTCTTCAGCCTGCCCGGCCTGAAATCGGAGACCGGGCAAATCGCCTTCGATCTCGAGGGTATCGCGCTTTCGGCCGGCTCGGCCTGCTCCTCGGGCAAGGTCGGGCAGAGCCACGTTCTGACCGCCATGGGGTTCGACGCGGCGCTCGGCGGGCTTCGCGTGTCGCTCGGTCCGGCCTCGACAGAGGCGGATGTCGCGCGTTTTCTGGCTGCCTTTTCGCGCGTCATGGCGCGGCGACGGGCGGCCTGACGGGAATCTTGCGGGAACGCAAGTTTTCGCTTGCCAAAAGGTGGGAAAAACCGCCTTTGGCGCTTACATAAGCGGCGGGAGGCCCCGCCAGACGTTGACAAACTGCCGGACCTTGGATCCGGCGAGATTGGAGAACGATATGCCTGCGGTGCAGGAAACGATCGATCAGGTCCGTCAGATTGACGTCGACCAGTACAAATACGGCTTCGAGACGAACATCGAGGTGGAGAAGGCTCCGAAGGGGCTTTCCGAGGACATCATCCGTTTCATCTCGGCCAAGAAGAGCGAGCCCGACTGGATGCTCGAATGGCGCCTCGACGCCTATCGCCGCTGGCTGACGCTCGAAGAGCCCACCTGGGCGCGCGTCGACTATCCGAAGATCGACTTCAACGATCTCTACTACTATGCCGCGCCGAAGAACCAGACCGGCCCGAAGTCGATCGACGAGGTCGATCCCGAGCTTCTGAAGATGTACGAGAAGCTCGGTATTCCCCTGCGCGAGCAGGAAATCCTTGCCGGCGTGCAGACGTCGAAGATCGCCGTCGACGCCGTGTTCGATTCGGTCTCCGTCGTCACCACTTTCAAGGAAGAGCTGAAGAAGGCCGGCGTGATCTTCATGTCGATCTCGGAAGCCATCCGCGAGCATCCTGAGCTTGTGAAGAAGTATCTCGGCACCGTTGTGCCGACGACCGACAATTTCTACGCGACGCTGAACTCCGCGGTCTTTACCGACGGCTCTTTCGTCTTCGTGCCGAAGGGCGTTCGTTGCCCGATGGAGCTGTCGACCTACTTCCGCATCAACGAGAAGAACACCGGCCAGTTCGAGCGCACGCTGATCATCGCGGAAGAGGGCGCCTACGTCTCCTATCTCGAAGGCTGCACCGCGCCGCAGCGCGACGAGAACCAGCTTCACGCTGCCGTCGTCGAGCTGGTCGCGCTCGACGATGCCGAGATCAAGTATTCCACCGTCCAGAACTGGTATCCGGGCGACAAGGAAGGCAAGGGCGGCATCTACAACTTCGTGACGAAGCGCGGCGATTGCCGGGGCAAGAACTCCAAGATCTCGTGGACGCAGGTCGAGACCGGCTCCGCCATCACCTGGAAGTACCCGTCCTGCATCCTGCGCGGCGATGGTTCGCGCGGCGAGTTCTATTCGATCGCCGTCTCGAACGGCCACCAGCAGATCGACAGCGGCACCAAGATGATCCATCTCGGCAAGAACACGTCGAGCCGCATCGTCTCCAAGGGCATTTCCGCGGGCTTCTCCAACAACACCTATCGCGGCCAGGTCTCGGCCCACCGCAAGGCGGAGAACGCACGCAACTTCACCCAGTGCGACTCGCTGCTGATCGGCGACAAGTGCGGCGCGCATACCGTGCCCTATATCGAGGCGAAGAACGCGACGGCCCATTTCGAGCACGAGGCGACCACCTCGAAGATCTCGGAAGACCAGCTGTTCTACTGCTTGCAGCGCGGCATCCCGACCGAGGCGGCGATCGCGCTGATCGTCAACGGCTTCGTCAAGGAAGTCATCCAGGAACTGCCGATGGAGTTCGCCGTCGAGGCGCAGAAGCTGATCGGCATCTCGCTGGAAGGCTCGGTCGGCTGATCGGGTGAAGGAATGTCCCGGCGGCTTCCGCCGGGGGGACCGGACAGGTCCTTCGATGAAGTTTCCGTGTGATCCGTTATATTAGCGGGATGCGGTTCTCATCGGGAGACACGACATGGATCCGGTCAATCTGACGTATTACGCCGTGGTATGCGGTGGACTGGCAGCGTATGCGCCCAACGTTCGGAACGTGGCGATACGCACGGTTTTGGGGCTCGGCCTTGGCGGGTTGTCCGCCGCGATGCTCCCGTTGGTCCACTTCTTCCTCGGCTTCTGAAACCAAGACGGGAGCGTTTGACCGCTCCGAACGCAGGACCGAGAAACCATGCTTGAAATCAAGAATCTGCACGCCCGCATCGCCGAAGACGGCACCGAGATCATCCGCGGCCTGAATCTCACCGTGAAGGCCGGCGAAGTCGCCGCCATCATGGGCCCGAACGGCTCGGGCAAGTCGACGCTCTCCTACATCCTCTCCGGCCGCGAGGACTACGAAGTCACCGACGGCGACATCCTTTACAACGGCGAGAGCATTCTGGAACTCGACCCGGCCGAGCGCGCCGCCAAGGGCATCTTCCTCGCCTTCCAGTACCCGGTCGAAATCCCCGGCGTTGCCACCATGCAGTTCCTGAAGGTTGCGATGAACGAACAGCGCAAGGCGCGCGGCGAGGCGGAACTGACGACGCCGGACTTCATGCGTCGCGTCAAGGAAGCTGCCGCCGAGCTGAAGATCGCCCCGGAAATGCTGCGCCGTCCGCTCAATGTCGGCTTTTCCGGCGGTGAGAAGAAGCGCGCTGAAATCCTGCAGATGTCGCTGCTCGAGCCGAAGCTGTGCGTCCTCGACGAGACCGACAGCGGCCTCGACATCGACGCGCTGAAGATCGTCGCCGACGGCGTCAACGCGCTTCGCTCGCCCGACCGCGCCGTCATCGTCATCACGCACTACCAGCGCCTGCTCGACTACATCGTGCCCGATACGGTGCACGTTCTCTACAAGGGCCAGGTCATCAAGTCCGGCGACAAGACGCTGGCGCACGAGCTGGAAGCAAACGGTTACGCCGACATTATCGGCGCCGCCGCCTGACGGCTTGGCGAAGGAGTGATCTCATGAACATGCAGACAGGCATGAAGCTCTCCGTCGCCGAGACGGCGCTTTGCGAAGCCTACGACCACGCGCTCGGCGAACTACCGGGTGATGGTGCCGTGCTCGCTGCCCGCGACGTCCTCATCAGCGACTTCAAGGATGCCGGCCTTCCGACGCGCCGCATCGAGGCCTGGCACTATACGGACCTCAAGGCGCTGCTGCGCGCCGTTCCGGCCTTCGATCCCGCAGCCTCCGCCGCGCGGATCGGGCCGCTGGTCGAGGGGGCGACGGTGCTGTCCGTCGTCAACGGCCTTGCGGAGGCCCGCGGCTCGGTCGAGGGCGTGACGCTGCGCACCTTTGCCGATGCGCTGGCCGACGGCACGGCCGCGGACGGCCTTGCTGCCCGTGACCGCGACGACGCGATCGGCCGCATCAACGGCGCTTTCGTTCGGGACGGTTTCGTGCTCGATTTCCCCGCGGGCACCGAGCTGGCAGCACCTCTCGAAATCCAGACGGTCCAGAATGCGGGCCAGGCCCATACGCGCTTCCCGGTCAGCTTCGGCGCGAATACCAAGGCGACCGTCATCGAGCGCCATGCGGCGGTCGGCGACACCGCGGCCTTCGTCACGACGGTCAGCGACCTGTCGCTTGCCGACGGTGCCGATATCACCTGGGTCATTTTGCAGGGGCAGGGTGCGGCGGACACCCATCTCGGCCAGATCCGCATCACGCTCGGCACGGACGCAAAGCTCCGCCTTTACGTGATCAATGCCGGCGGTAAGCTCGTGCGGCAGGAAATCCATGTCGTGGTGGCGGGCGAAGGCTCCGACCTCATCCTGCGCGGCATCAACCTGCTCGGCGGCGAGACGCACAACGACGTGACCTTCACGGTCGGTCACGATGTGCCGAACACGACCTCGACGGAAGTGATCCGCAACGTGATCTTCGATCGCGCGCGCGGCGTCTTCCAGGGCCAGATCCGCGTTGCGCCGGATGCCCAGAAGACCGACGCCAAGATGTCGTGCAACACGCTGCTGCTTTCGGACGAAGCGGATTTCTCGGCCAAGCCGGAGCTCGAAATCTTCGCCGACGACGTGCAGTGCGGCCACGGTGCGACCGTGATCGACATCGACCACACGCAGCTCTTCTACCTGATGGCCCGTGGCATCCCGGAAAACAAGGCGCGCGCCATGCTGGTCAACGCCTTCGTCGCCGAGATCGTCGAGGAGCTGGAAGACGAGCCGCTGGTCGAGGCGCTGGAAGGCGTCATCGCCGACTGGCTCGACAAGCACGCCTGATCAGGCGCTATCCCGGGCTGGACCGCAGGACGGTCGGCCCGGGGTTGCGCAAACAAGAAAAGGGGCGCTCGCGGTTCGAAGGAACGGGAACGCTCCAGGGCACGCCTGACATAGGACGAACGAGATGGAACACGCCCCTGCACTGGCCTATGACGTCGAGGCGATCCGTAAGGATTTCCCGATCCTGTCGAAGACGGTCTACGGCAAGCCGCTGGTCTATCTCGACAACGGCGCGTCGGCGCAGAAGCCGCAGTCGGTGATCGACGCGATTGCCCACGCCTATTCCAACGAATATGCCAACGTGCATCGCGGCCTGCACTTCCTGTCGAATGCCGCCACCGATGCCTACGAGGCGGCACGCGAAAAGGTGCGCCGTTTCCTCAACGCCTCCTCGGTCGACGAGATCATCTTCACCAAATCCTCGACCGAGGCGATCAACACCGTCGCCTACGGCTACGGCATGCCCAAGATCGGGGCGGGCGACGAGATCGTTCTGTCGATCATGGAGCATCATTCCAACATCGTGCCGTGGCATTTCATCCGCGAGCGGCAGGGCGCTAAGCTCGTCTGGGCCCCGGTGGACGATGCGGGTGCCTTCCACATCGAAGAGTTCGAAAAGTGCCTGACGGAGCGCACCAAGCTCATCGCCATCACGCATATGTCGAATGCGCTCGGCACCATCGTGCCCGTCAAGGAAATCTGCCGCATCGCCCGTGAACGCGGCATTCCGGTGTTGGTCGATGGTTCGCAGGGCGCGGTGCATATGCCGGTCGACGTGCGCGACATCGATTGCGACTGGTACGTGATGACTGGCCACAAGCTCTACGGCCCCTCCGGCATCGGCGTGCTCTATGGCAAGATGGATCGCCTTAGAGAGATGCGCCCCTTCCAGGGCGGCGGCGAGATGATCGTCGACGTCACCGAGGACATCGTCACCTACAACGACCCGCCGCACCGCTTCGAGGCGGGCACGCCGCCGATCGTGCAGGCGATCGGTCTCGGCTATGCGCTCGACTACATGGAAAAGATCGGCCGCGCGGCGATCGCCACCCACGAGGCGGAGCTGCGCGACTATGCCCATGAGCGGCTGTCGTCGATCAACGCGCTAAGGATTTTCGGTTCGGCACCGGGCAAGGGCTCGATCTTCTCCTTCGAGCTGGAAGGCATCCACGCCCATGACGTCTCGATGGTCATCGACCGGGCAGGGGTGGCGGTGCGCGCCGGCACCCATTGCGCCCAGCCGCTCTTGAAACGCTTCGGCGTCACCTCCACATGCCGGGCATCGTTCGGCCTCTACAACACGCGTGCCGAAGTCGATGTCCTGGCCGACGCGCTCGACCATGCCCGCAAGTTTTTCGCCTGAGGAGTAGGCCCATGTCCCTCGACGCAACGGAAGACAAGATCGACGTCCGCGACGGTATCGTCCATTCGGCGATCCCGGACGACGAACTGGCGCGCCTTTCCGACGACATCATCTCCGCGCTGAAGACGGTCTACGATCCGGAAATCCCGGCCGATATCTTCGAGCTCGGCCTGATCTACAAGATCGACATCGAAGACGACCGCATGGTCAAGATCGACATGACCCTGACGGCACCCGGTTGCCCCGTGGCCGGCGAGATGCCGGGCTGGGTCGAGAATGCGGTCAGTGCGGTCGAAGGCGTATCCGGCGTCGAGGTCAAGATGACCTTCGATCCGCCGTGGACGCCGGACCGCATGTCGGAAGAGGCGCAGGTCGCCGTCGGCTGGTACTGATTTCGGCAACGCAGCCGGATAGGGCAAGGCACTTGTGCTTTCCGTGACTTGATCCGTTAACCCGTCGTCACTAGATTCGGAATCACAGACCGCCGGGCCTTGAACCCGGTCGGCGAAGGAGAAACGGCCCATGGCCTTTGCAGTGATGACACTCACCGATGCGGCGGCAGACCGCGTCAAGGCGATCGTCGACAATGCCGGCAGCGATGCCAAGGGCATTCGCGTCGGCATCAAGAAGGGCGGTTGCGCCGGCATGGAATATGCCATCGACCTCGTCACCGAACCCAATGCCAAGGACGACCTGATCGAGCACAATGGTGCAAAGGTCTGGGTTGCGCCGGAGGCGGTGCTCTACCTTCTCGGCACGCAGATGGATTTCGAGGTGACGACGCTGCGCTCCGGCTTCACCTTCCACAACCCGAACCAGACGTCGGCCTGCGGCTGCGGCGAATCGGTCGAGCTGAAGCCTGCCGATCTTGCGGCCCTTGCCGCTTCCGGCCAGCCGACCGTACGGGCGGGCTAAACTTGCCGGCAGGCCGGCGCGGACTGCCAATCCTTGCGGCTTTTCTTCTCTGGCAGTTTTGCCTAGTCTCCCACGCGCGGCGCGCGAATCCGGTGCCGGCGTGATTGCCAGCGGGAGGGGCGCGAGCGATGGACGGCTTTACCGCGACACTGTACCAGAACCTGCCCTTTCCTGTGGTCATCGTCGACGCCGAGGCGCGCCTTGTCTCCCACAACGACGCGGCCGCCCGCACATTCGGCTGGAATCGCGACGACAGGCGGCCTGCGGGCATGGTTGTTCTCGCCGGGGAGGTCGCGGCGGCGCTTCTTGCCGGCCAGGCCGCGGCCGGCCGTGAAAACACCCATGCCCTCGGTTTTCGCCACGACAACGGCAACATCTTCGAAGCGTCAGCCCATGTGATCGCGCTGCCGGATGAGGCAGCCGGCCCGTCCTATGCGCTTCTCCTGCGCAGTCTTTTGAGCGGGGGCAGCCATGGCGAGCAGATCCTGCTGGGCCAGCGCATCGCCGCGGCGCTCGACACCATGACGGAGGGTTTTGCAATCTTCGACCGGGAGGAGCGCCTCGTCCTGTTCAACCGTTCCTACAAGGAGCGTTGCGGCCTTGCCCGCGATGCCGTGCGTGTCGGCGTGACGCTGGAAAGCATTGCGCGTGCCAACATCCGCGTCGGCATGTTTCCTGGCATTCGCGAGGGCACGCCAGAGGCCGAGGCGATGGTGCGCGAGCGTCTCGAAAGCCATCGCAACACCGGCAGCGGCGGCGCCATCTTCGAGTTCGGCAAGGACCGGTGGATCCGCGGTGAGAGCCATGTGTCGGAGACCGGCGACATCGTCGCGCTGCGTGTCGACATATCGGAGCTGAAGCGCACCGAAGCGGCGCTGGAGGCGAAACGCCGCGAGTATCTCTCGCTGCTGCAGATCCTGCCCGACATGATCCTGCGTTTCGACCGGAACCTGACGATCCGTTTTGCGAACGACAAATACGCCCATTTCGTCGGCTCGACGACCGACGAGCTGATCGGGCGGTACCTGCCGGACGTGTCCTGCGCGCCGGAGCACACGGCGGTGCTGATGGACATCGGCAGCTACACGCGCGCCGAGCCGATGAAGACGCTGGAAGTCTGCATGGAGGGGCGCGGCGGGCAGGAGACATGGCTTCTGTGGACGACCGTCGCGATCTTCGACGAGGACGGCGCCTGCGAGATTGTCTGCGTCGGCCGCGACATCACCGAGGCCAAGCGCCAGCAGCAGCAGGTGGAGGCCCAGACGAACGAGCTGCGCCGCAAGAACGAGGCGCTGGACCAGTTCACCGCCACCGTCTCGCATGACCTGAAGGCGCCGCTGCGCCATCTGTCCATGTTTGCCGAGATGATCTCGGAAGACCTGCATCGCGGCGACATGACCGAATTGCCGCACTATGCCGACCACGTCCGCAAGAGTGCCGCGCGCATGCGCCGGATCATCGACAGCCTGCTGGAATACTCGCAGATCGCCTACCGGATCTCGGCGCCGAAGCCCGTTTCGCTCTCCGACGTGGTGCGTGAGGCGTTGGCGCTCCTGGAAAGCCATGTGCGGGAGGCCGATGGACATGTCGAGACCGCACCGATGCCCGAGGTGATGGGCGATCCCGAGCTCTTGAAGCGGCTGGCGCAAAACCTCATCGGCAATGCGCTGAAATATCGCCGGCCGGGCGACGCGCCCGTCGTGCGGGTCTATTGCCGCGAGGGGGCTGACGGCACTGAATTCGTCGTCGAGGATGACGGTATCGGCATCGATCCGCAGCATGTCGGGCGGATATTCGAGGTGTTCCAGCGTCTTCACCGCGATGAGACGGTGTATCAGGGCACCGGCGTCGGACTTGCCCTGGCGCGCCGGATCGTCGAGAGCCACAACGGTGTGATAGCGCTTGACACGCAGTATGGTCCGGGGGCACGCTTCGTCGTGACGTTTCCGCAACCCATAAAGTCAAAGGGGAACGATCGTGGGAGGCTCGGCTAGAAAGCTGATCGTCGTGGACGACGACCCGGTGGACGTGCGCTTCGTCATGCGTGCCTTCAGCGATACCGGCAGTGCGCTCGAAATCACCCATGTCGCCGATGCGGAACTGGCGAGCGACCGGCTCGACCGCGAGGCCTTCGATTATATCCTTCTCGACATCAACATGCCCGGCACCAGCGGCATGGAGCTGCTCAAGCGGCTGCGCGGACGCGCCCGCACGGCGGTGACGCCCGTCATCATGCTGTCCTCGTCGTCCAGCGCCACCGACGTCAACCGCGCCTATGAAAACGGTGCCAATGCCTATGCGGTCAAGCCTTCCACGCTGAGCGGCTACCGTGATTTTGCAGAAGGCTTTACCCGCTTCTGGGTGGACGTTGCAGTCTCCCCGTAAGGGCTCGCCCCACCGCCAATCTTTCCCTGCCCGCAACGAAAAGCCCCGGCCGATAGGATCGGCCGGGGACTCAAAGTCTTGCGATGCTTACTCGGCGGCTTCCGCGTAGTCCTCGAGCGGCGGGCAGGAGCAGACGAGGTTGCGGTCGCCGTAGACGTTGTCGACGCGGTTGACCGGCGACCAGTACTTGTCCACCCGGAAGGCGCCCGGCGGGTAGCAGGCCTGTTCGCGCGAATAGGGGCGGTCCCATTCGCCGACGAGGTCTTCCACCGTATGCGGGGCGTTCTTCAGCGGGTTGTTGACCTTGTCCATCGTGCCGTTCTCGATGGCGCGGGCTTCCTCGCGGATCGCCAGCATCGCCTCGCAGAAACGATCGATCTCGGCCTTGGTCTCCGATTCGGTCGGCTCGATCATCAGCGTGCCGGCCACCGGCCAGCTCATGGTCGGGGCGTGGAAGCCGCAGTCGATCAGCCGCTTGGCGACGTCGTCGACGGTGACGCCGGCGCTTTCGGCAAGCGGGCGCGTGTCGATGATGCACTCGTGCGCCACGCGGCCCCTGGAGGACGTGTAGAGCACGTCATAGGCGCCCTTGAGACGGGCGGCGATGTAGTTGGCGTTAAGGATCGCCACCTTCGTCGCCTGCGTCAGGCCAGCACCACCCATCATCAGGCAGTAGCTCCACGAGATCGGCAGGATCGAGGCAGAGCCGAAGGGCGCTGCCGAGACCGCACCGGTGCCGCCGAGACCCGGAATATCGGGATGACCCGGCAGGTACGGCGCAAGGTGCGCCTTGACGCCGATCGGGCCCATGCCGGGACCGCCGCCGCCATGCGGGATGCAGAAGGTCTTGTGCAGGTTGAGGTGGCTGACGTCGCCGCCGATATCGCCGGGGCGGGCAAGGCCCACCATGGCGTTCATGTTGGCGCCGTCGATATAGACCTGGCCGCCGTGCTTGTGGACGATCTCGCAGATCTCGCGCACATTCTCCTCAAAGACGCCGTGCGTGGAGGGGTACGTGATCATGCAGCACGAGAGGTTTTCCGCGTACTGCTCTGCTTTCGCACGGAAATCGTCCATGTCGATGTCGCCGTTGTCAGACACCTTCACGACGACGACCTTCATGCCGACCATCTGGGCGGAGGCCGGATTGGTGCCGTGCGCGGAGGTCGGGATGAGGCAGACGTCGCGGTGCGTGTTGCCGTTGGCGAGGTGGTAGGCGCGGATGGTCAGCAGGCCGGCATATTCGCCCTGCGCGCCGGAGTTCGGCTGCATGGAAACGGCGTCGTAGCCGGTGATGTCGCAGAGTTTCTGCGACAGGTCCTCGATGAGGTAGCGATAACCCTGCGCCTGGTCGGCCGGAACGAAGGGATGGATTTCTGCAAATTCCGGCCAGGTGATCGGCAGCATTTCCGCTGTCGCATTGAGTTTCATCGTGCAGGAACCGAGCGGAATCATCGCGCGGTCGAGCGCGAGGTCGCGGTCGGAGAGGCGGCGGATGTAGCGCACCATCTCGCTTTCCGCGCGGTTCATGTGGAAGATCGGATGCGTCAGGTATTCGCTGGTACGCAGCAGGTCTTCCGGCAGGCGGTAGTCCGGCTCGAACTCCGCCACCTCGAAATCGCCGCCGAAGGCGCGCCAGACGGCTTCCAGCGTGACGGGGCGCGAGCGCTCGTCGAGACTGATGCCGATGCGGTCGTCACCGATCTTGCGAAGGTTGACCTCTTCCGCGACAGCGGTCTTCAGGATGATGCCCTGCAACTTGCCGACATGCACGGTGATCGTGTCGAAGAAGACCTCGGGATCGACCGTGTAACCCAGCTTCTCGAGGCCCTTGGCGAGGCGCACGGTCTTCTGGTGCACGCTCTGCGCGATCGCCTTCAGGCCCTGCGGGCCGTGGAAGACGGCATACATGGAGGCCATGACGGCGAGCAGCACCTGCGCGGTGCAGATGTTCGACGTCGCCTTCTCGCGGCGGATGTGCTGTTCGCGGGTCTGCAGCGACAGGCGGTAGGCGCGGTTGCCGCGCGCGTCGATGGAAACGCCGACGAGGCGACCGGGCATGGAGCGCTTGTAGGCGTCCTTGACCGCCATATAGGCCGCATGCGGCCCGCCGTAACCGACCGGCACGCCGAAACGCTGGGTGCAGCCGATGGCGATATCCGCATCCATGTCGCCGGGCGATTTCAGGAGGGCGAGGGCCAGCGGATCGGCCGCGACGACGGCGATGGCGCCGGTCTGGTGCAGACGCGAGATGAGGCCCGAGAAGTCACGCACATGACCGTAGGTGCCGGGATACTGGAAGATCGCGCCGAACACGTCGACGGGGTCGAGATCGGTGAAGGGGTCGCCGACGATGACGCTCCAGCCAAGTGGCTCGGAACGGGTCTTCAGGAGCGCGATGGTCTGCGGGTGGCAGTTCTCGTCGACGAAGAAGGCCTTTGCCTTCGACTTCGAGACGCGCTCGGCCATGGCCATGGCTTCGGCGGCGGCCGTCGCTTCATCGAGCAGCGAGGCGTTGGCGACATCGAGGCCGGTCAGGTCGCAGACCATGGTCTGATAGTTGAGCAGCGCTTCAAGACGGCCCTGGCTGATTTCCGGCTGGTAGGGCGTATAGGCCGTGTACCAGGCGGGGTTCTCCAGGATGTTGCGCTGGACGACCGGCGGGGTGATCGTGCCGTAGTAGCCCTGGCCGATCAGCGAGACGAGCTTCTTGTTGCGGTTGGCGGTCTCGCGCAGCTTGTCGAGCGCTTCGCGCTCGGTCATCGCCGCGCCCCATTCGAGCGGCTTTTCCTGCCGGATCGATTTCGGCACGGTGTCGTCGATCAGCGCGTCGAGGCTGTCATAGCCGATCACCTTCAGCATCGCCTCCATCTCCTTCGGCGAGGGGCCGATATGGCGACGGTTGGCGAAATCGTAGGGCTGGTAATCGGTAAAGGCGAAATCCTTGGGGAGAGACATCAGCCGACAAGCTCCTTGTAGGCGGCTTCGTCGAGCAGCGCATCCGCATCGGACGGGTTGGCGAGCTTCAGCTTGAAGAACCAGCCGGCGCCCTGCGGGTCGCTGTTGACGAGAGAGGGATCGGCGGTGATTGCTTCGTTGACCTCGACGATCTCGCCGTCAAGCGGACAATAGACGTCGGAGGCGGCCTTGACGCTTTCGACGGTCGCGGCATCGCCACCTTTTTCGAAGGTCGCGCCGACCTCGGGCAGTTCCACGAAGACGAGATCGCCGAGCTGTTCGGCTGCGTGCTGCGTGATGCCGACGGTCGCGACGCCGCCCTCGATCTTCAGCCACTCGTGTTCTTCGGTGAATTTCAGCATGTTCGTTCCTCTCCTGGGAAAATCTGTTCGCTGGTCAGCGTTTGAAGGTGTTCTTGACGAAGGGCATCGCCGCGACGGTGACGGGCAGGAATTTTCCGCGCACGCCGGCATAGAGCTGGGTGCCGGGCGCGATCGCGGACTTGGTGACGTAACCCATGGCCACCGGGCCGTCGGCATTCGGGCCGAAGCCGCCAGACGTGACGGTGCCGACGACATCCTCGCCCTCGGCGTCGGTGGCAAGCACCGCACCGCCGCGCACCGGCGCCCGGCCTTCCGCCCTCAGGCCGACACGACGGCGCGAGGCACCGTTCTCAAGCTGGTCGAGGATAACAGCGGCGCCCGGAAAACCGCCGGCGCGCTCGCCACCCGTGCGGCGCACCTTCTGGATCGCCCATTCGAGACCGGCTTCCACCGGCGTCGTCGTCGTGTCGATGTCGTTGCCGTAGAGGCAGAGGCCGGCTTCAAGACGCAGCGAATCGCGCGCGCCAAGGCCGATCGGCAACACGTCCGGATGGTCGAGCAGGCGGCGACAGACCGCTTCGGCGAGGCTGGCGGGGATGGAAATCTCGAAACCGTCCTCACCCGTATAGCCCGAGCGCGAGACGATGCAGTCGGCATCGTGCAGGTCGCAGGCGCGCACGTCCATGAAGCGCATCGAGGAGACGTCCGCCCAGAGTTCGGCAAGCACGGCCTCGGCATGCGGGCCCTGCAGGGCGATGAGGGCGCGGTCGTCATGCAATGTCAGTTCGCAGACATCGCCGATCTTCGCCTGCATATGGGCGAAATCCGCGTCCTTGCAGGCAGCATTGACGACGACGTAGAAATGGTCGCCGCGGTTGGCGATCATCAGGTCGTCCTGGATGCCGCCTTCGTCATTGGTGAAAAGGGCATAGCGCTGGCGGCCTTCGCCGAGGCCGAGCACGTCGACCGGCACCAGCGTCTCCAGCGCGCGAGCGGCGTCGGCATTGTCGCCGGAGCGGGCGCGCACAGTCACCTGGCCCATATGGGACACGTCGAAGAGGCCGGCGGCCCCGCGGGTGTGCAGATGCTCCTTCATCACGCCGGCAGCGTATTGCACCGGCATCTCATAGCCGGCGAACGGCACCATGCGTCCGCCGAGCGAAACGTTCAGCGCATGAAGCGGGGTTTTCTTGAGTTCAGACGTTTCGTCCAAAAGGCGCCCTCCAGTCTTGTGGCGCCCACGATTTAACGGGCACCGGCTCACAATCCCGGCGCTCTCGCGCCGCTCTCCTGAGCCCCCTCTGTCCCTTCGCCTGAGATTGTTATCCCTTCGGCGAGCGCTCGAAAAACGCTTCTCTCCAGAGTTACGACGGCACCTTGCTGGTCCTTTTGCCTGAGAGTTTCCGGGGCGGTTGCTCCTTCGGCACCGGCCATGCCCGTGGTCGGACGGCCAGCTTCTCCCAGCGAGGTTGCCTCCAGATAACGGCGTTGCCTGCGCTTTGGCAAGAGCGTTGCGTCGCTCCCAAGCGAATTTTTGTCGTAGCGGGAAAGGGCCGGGAGAGGGCTGCAAAGAAAAGGCCCCCGAGGGGGCCAGAGGTCGGAGGACGGCTGTTTCTGTGGGGAGGATCAGGCGGATTCCGGGAGGGCGGGCAGTTCGTTCTCGTCATAGAGGCGTTGCGCCTCGGCGACCGTTACCTGCGGCGTGCCTCCGGGCGCCGTGATCAGCGCGAGCGCGAGGGCCGGCGGCTGGATGACATTGAGCGCGGCGATCGCGCGGGCGTCACCCCGAACCTTGGCGTCCTGGCTCCAGGCGTGGATGCGTTCCTCGAAAAGCGTGTTCGCGCGCGTCTGCAGCCGCATCCCTTGTGATGCATAGGCGGCCGTTGCCGGCGAAACTGTCACGATCTGTGTCATGGCGTTCTACGGTGTTGGTTTCGTTCTCGCAATTTAACAGTTGCGCCTTTCCGAGACATGAACCGCAAGGGTTGCATTTTCATCGAATTTTAACGGTCTGTACGAATTTCGGCCGGCCTTGCCTTTGCCGGCGGAATTCCGTCATAAGAAGCACTGTAGGCCGCCGGAATCGGGCGGCAACAAGCATGCCGCCGATGGCGCGGGAGGACCGATGAAGCCGATTTTCGTGCAATTGCAATGCGCTCCGGGCAAAACCTACGAAGTTGCCGATGCGCTTTACGCTACGGAACTCATTTCGGAGCTCTATTCGACGAGTGGCGACTACGATCTGCTCCTGAAAATCTATGTCGACAGCGAGGAGGATATCGGCAAGTTCATCAACGATCACGTCGCCTCCATTCCGGGCATCGTGCGCTCGCTGACGACGCTGACCTTCCGCGCATTCTAGACGGTTCCCCTCAGCCGGTTCTTGCGCTAAAGCACGGCGCAACGAAAGAAGGCTGACATGGCAGGCATCGAACACAAGCAGGTGGAGAACGACGAGGCGGGCATGCGGCTCGACCGGTGGTTCAAGATCCACTATCCGGGCCTCGGCTTCGGCCCGCTCCAGAAATTGCTGCGCTCCGGCCAGGTGCGCATCGATGGCGGCCGCGTCAAGAGCGATACCCGCGTACAGCCGGGACAGATGATCCGCATCCCCCCGATGGAGGTCGATGCCAAGGCTGCGAAGGGCGGACCCATAGCCGGCCGCGATCTAAAGCATTCCTCCGATCACGAACTGCTCTCTCGCATGTTGCTGCATGAGGACGACAAGGTCATCGTGCTCAACAAGCCGGCCGGCATCGCCGTGCAGGGTGGTTCCGGCGTCAATCGCCATATCGACCAGATGCTCGAGGCCTGGACCAACCAGAAGGGCGAAAAGCCGCGCCTCGTGCACCGGCTCGACCGCGACACGTCGGGCGTGCTCGTCATAGCCCGCACGCGCGGTGCGGCGCAGAAGCTGACGGCCGCCTTCCGCGAGCGCGATACCAAGAAGACCTACTGGTCGCTGGTGATGGGCGTGCCGAAGAAGCATGAGGACAAGATCTCGACCTGGCTCGTCAAGGAGCAAACGCCGGATGGCGACCGGATGCGCATCGCCAAACACGGCGAGGACGGCGCCGATCATGCCGTGTCCTTCTATCGGGTCATCGAGCAGGCCGCCCAGAATTTTGCCTGGCTGGAAATGGAGCCCTATACCGGCCGTACGCACCAGCTGCGCGTCCACGCTGCCCATATCGGTCACCCGATCCTCGGCGATCCCAAATATTTCGAGGCCGACATCAACTGGAATTTCCCCGGCGGCGTACAGAACCGCCTGCACCTCCATGCCCGCCGCATCGACATTCCGCACCCCAATGGCGGGCGCCTGCGCGTCACCGCGCCGCTGCCGCCGCATATGGTGCAGACCTGGAACCTCTTCGGCTTCGACCAGAACGCGGCGGACGAGGAAGACTGATGCGGCTCGTTCTCTTTGATTGCGACGGCACGCTGGTCGACAGCGTCAACCTGATCCATGAGGTCATGGCGCGCACCTTCGTCGATTTCGGCCATGCGCGGCCGGATGTTTCCGAGACCAAGGCGATCATCGGCCTGACGCTCGACATCGCCATTGCCCGCATGCAGGGCAAGCCGCATGTCGACGACGAGGCGCTGGCGATGACCGCACACTACAAGGCGGCCTATTCCGGCGTGCGCGCCGAACCCGGTTTCCAGGAGCCGCTCTTTCCCGGCATCGCCGCCATGATGGCGCGCCTCGAACGGCAAGACGACCTGATCCTTGGTGCCGTCACCGGCAAATCCCGCCGCGGCCTCGACCTCATCCGCGCCGCGCACGGCTTCGACAAGACCTTCTTCGTCTCGCGCACGGCGGACGACTGCCCCTCCAAGCCGCACCCGGCCATGGTGACCGAATGCTGCAGCGAGGCGGGCATCGATGCGACCCGCACGGTTGTCATCGGCGACGCGATTTACGATATGCAGATGGCGAAAGCGGCGGGCGCGAAGGCGATCGGCGTTTCCTGGGGCTATGCCAGTGTGCCCGAACTGGTCGAGGCCGGCGCGGACCATATCCTGCGCACGCCCGCCGACCTCCTCGAATGGCTGGAGATTTCCGATGCGTGACATTCTGAGCGACCTTTCCGATGCGATGAGCGATCCCGATCCGGTGCGCCGCGCGCAGATCCAGATGAAGCGCCCTTTGCCGAAGCGCTTCTACAAGGAGGTCTCGACCGACAAAGTGGAGGAGGGCCATCGCATCCTGCTCGACGGCCGCCCGGTGCGTACGCCCGGTAAGAAACTCCTTGCCGTGCCGACACAACCGATCGCTACGCGTCTCGTCGCCGAATGGGACGGGCAGGGCGAGGAGATCGATCCGGCGAAGATGCCGGTGACCCGCCTCGTCAACACGGCCGTCGACGGTGTCGCGGAGAACTTCGACGCGGTCTTCGACGAGATCGTGCGCTTTGCCGGCACGGACATGCTCTGCTATCGCGCGGATTCACCGGCCGGGCTCGTCGAACGGCAGCGCGAGGGCTGGGATCCGATCCTCCGCTGGGCGGCCGATAACCGGGGCGCGCGCTTCATTCTCATCGAAGGCGTGATGCACCAGGAACAGCCAGCGCCGGCGATCGAGGCCTTTTCCGAGGCGCTTTCCAGCTTCCGCGATCCATTGGCGCTTGCCTGCCTGCACACCGTGACGACGCTTACCGGTTCGGCGCTTCTGGCGCTGGCGCTTGCGGAGGGTGTCATCGACGCCGACAGGGCCTGGGCGCTCGCCCATGTCGACGAGGACTGGCAGATCGAACATTGGGGCACGGACGAGGAAGCCTTCCGCCGCCGTGAACTGCGCCGGGCGGAAATGGACGTCGCCGCCGCCGTTCTTGCGGAAATTCCGCGCTGAAAAGACTTTGTTAAGAGGTTCGCACCATTTTGGCACGCGGCCGAAATCCGACATCGCATACCGGTATTTTCATGCAGTTCCTCGTTCGCACGCTTCTTTCCGCAAGCTTTCTCTTTTCCATGCCCCTTGCCGCAAGCGCCGATGAGGCTTTTCCGGTCCGCGATATCCGCAAGGTCGTCGTCAGCGGTGACGACAGTGCATCCGCCACGGTGCTGAAGCGCACCGGCGAGCACCTGAAACGGGCCGCTAGGGCTACGCGCCGCGCTGTCGCGATCGACCGCGCGACGATGGATGTGCGGGTTTCCGGCGTCAGGCAGGGCCGCGACGGAGAGAGCACGGCGCGTGTCACGGTCACGCTGAGCGGGCCCGGGGCTGCAGCGAGCCGGACGCTGACGATCAACAGCTTCATGCCGGAACGCAAGGGCCGCGAGGCGGCGCTGGGCGATGCGATCGCCAAACGCGTGGCGCTGGCCTATCACCTCGCACCCGTCGCAAACGCCAAGGCGCCGCATGGCAAGCGTCCCGGCAAGGGCCGCAAATATGCCGGCGGCAAGCGGCGCACGGCGGCGACGACCTCCGTCCAGGCCTATTCGGGTGGACAGAAGCGACCGCTCGTCATTCCCACCGAAGCGGCGCTCAGCGTGCGCTCGCGCGCTTTGCCGGAGGGCTCCACGAAGAAGATCGCGCCCTGCGTCGTCACGCAGGCGATCAGCTGCGACTGATCCCAAGGCAAAAGGTCCATCCGCCAGGCGAAACCACGGACAAAGCATGCTAGCCTCCCTCTCTCGGAAAAATGTAGAGGGGTGAACCGCATGCTCGACGGACTATCCGCCTACCGGCCGCAAGCGCTGGCGGCGCTGCGCATCATGACGGCGCTGCTCTTCATCGAGCACGGCACGCAGAAATTCTTCAATTTTCCGCCAGCCGAACAGCCTTTCGGCGACCTCATGAACCTGATCGGCGCGGCCGGCGCATTGGAGATCGTCGGCGGGGTTCTCATCCTTCTCGGCCTCTTCACGCGGCCGGTGGCTTTCGTGCTCTGCGGCTTCATGGCGGTCGCCTATTTCATGGCGCATGCGCCGCAGGACTTCTTCCCCGTCAACAATCGCGGCGATGCCGCGATCCTGTTCTGCTTCGTCTTCCTGTATCTGACAGCCGCGGGGCCGGGCGCCTTCGCCCTCGACAACCGCCGTTAGGCCGCAAATTTCAGGCCGAGGATGCCGGTGACGATGAGGGCGATGCAGCCCATGCGAACGGCGGTTACCGGCTCGGCGAAGAGGATGATGCCGAGCATCACGGTGCCGACCGTGCCGATGCCGGTCCAGATCGCATAGGCGGTGCCGATCGGCAGTGTCTTCACGGCAAGGCCGAGCAGCACGATGGAGATGATCATCGAGCCGGCGGTGAGCGCGGTGGGCAGCGGCTTGGTGAAGCCGTCAGTGTATTTGAGGCCAATCGCCCAGCCGATTTCGAACAGGCCGGCGAGCGTGAGATAGATCCAGGGCATAGCCCACTCCATGAAGGGAGCGAGGCCGTCCCCGCAGCCGTGACCGGATGGCTCCGGCGGCAGCCGTCTACCGGTGCGGACTATACGCGGGGGACAGCGAAGGGCAAGGTTGGGGGCGGCATGCCAGCCATGCGCCCCCGCCATGACGCCGGCTCAGCCGAGGCGTTCGGCATGCCACTTCAGATGGTCGTCCATGAAGGTCGAGATGAAGTAATAGGAATGGTCGTAGCGCTCGTGCATGCGCAGCGTCAGCCCGATGTCCGTATCCTTGACCGCATCCTCGAACAGCCAGGGGCGCAGGCCGTTTTCCAGAAAACCGTCCGCCTTGCCCTGGTCGATGAGGAATTCCGGGAAGCGGGCACCATCGGCGACAAGGGCGCAGGCATCGTATTCCCGCCATGCCGCCTTGTCGGCGCCGAGATACTTTTCGAAGGCCGGGACCGACCAGTCGGCGGTGGAAGGCTCGACGATCGGCGCGAAGGCCGAGCAGCTCCTGAAGCGGTCCGGGTTCTTGAGCGCGATCGTCATGGCGCCATGGCCACCCATCGAATGGCCGAAAATGCCCTGGCGTGTCATGTCCATGCGGAAATGCTGGCTGACGAAGTTCGGCAGTTCCTCCGTCACGTAGCTGTACATCTGGTAGTGCTCTGCCCAGGGCGCTTCGGTGGCGTCGAGATAGAAGCCGGCGCCCTTGCCCATCTGCCAGTTGGTGATCTCGTCCGGCACGTCATTGCCGCGCGGGCTGGTGTCCGGGCACACGACGATGAGGCCGAGTTCGGCGGCCATGCGCCGGTATTCGCCCTTTTCCATGACATTGGCGTGGCTGCAGGTCAGACCGGACAGATACCAGAGCACCGGGCGCGGCTCCCGGATCGCCTGCGGCGGCACGAAGACGGCAAAGGTCATCTCGCATTTGCAGGCCTCCGAATCATGGGCGAACACACCCTGCATGCCGCCGAAGGCCGTGTTCTGGGAAAGCACTTTCATCTGGAAACTCCGTATGGTTCAGGACGCGAGCGACACCGCCGCATTGACTGCGGCGGCGACCAGCACCGTATTGAAGAAGAAGGAAACGACCGCGTGCAGCAGGTTGACCTTGCGCATCGCCGTGGAGGTGATCGCGACATCCGAGGTCTGTGCCGTCATGCCGATGACGAAGGCGAAATAGAGGAAGTCGTAGGCGCCGGGCTCGGCCTTGCCGGGAAAATCGAGGCCGTTCCCTTCGTCAAGATTGCCGGGACGCCAGTAGAGATGGGCATAGTGCATGGCCGCCATGGTGTGGATGGTCAGCCAGCCGAGCGCGACGGAGGCGAAGGCGAGTGCGAACTCCCCGAGGGAGGCGGCCGGTCGGTTGAGCACCACGAAGAGCGAGCCCGTGGAAACGGCGACGGCTGCAACGGTGACCGCGAAGATGACCGCGATCGGCTCGTCGGTGTCCGTCGCATAATGTTCGAGATGGGCGGCGGTCAGGCGCGGCACGCGCCATGCGGTCAGGAGGAGATAGCAGAGGAAGAAGACGACAGCCGCGATGTCGATCGAAAAATCCGGCTTGAACCAGAGTGCAACGAGAAGGCTGACAGCGGCTGCGCCGGCGCCGACATAGAAGGGCAGGTGCCTGCCGTAGATCCTCGGCCCCGGCGAACGTGTCATGGGGAGGGCCCAGCCTGCGCGCTCTTCGCCCGGCGGCAAAGCCGGTCAAGCATTTCGAGGAAGGCGGACCGGTCGCGCGGGGAGAAGGCGGCGTTGTAGCCCTTGCTCTCGCCGGTTTCGCGCAGGTGCGCGCCGAGATCGCGCATCGCGCTCGCCATGCCGATATTCGTCTTGTCGAAGAGCCGGCCGGTGGGGCCGGTGACATGCGCGCCCTTCTCGACGCAGCGCACGGCAAGCGGCACGTCGGCCGTCACGACGATGTCGTCTGCACCAACATGATCGGCGATCCAGTTGTCCGCGGCGTCGAAGGCGCCGGAGACGATGATGTTGCGCACCATCGGGTCGCGCGAGGGGCGCAGGCCCGAATTGGCGACGAAGGTCACCTCCATGCCATGGCGTTCCGCCACCTTGAGGATTTCGGCCTTTACCGGGCACGCATCCGCGTCAACG
The DNA here is from genome assembly GCF_028534175.1 of Shinella sp. HY16. Classification (NCBI taxonomy): domain Bacteria; kingdom Pseudomonadati; phylum Pseudomonadota; class Alphaproteobacteria; order Hyphomicrobiales; family Rhizobiaceae; genus Shinella; species Shinella sp. HY16. The sequence goes on from NZ_JAHYXL010000001.1 coordinate 1,704,434, forward strand.
TAGATCATGGCGCCGCAATTTCCTGTATTTCGGTGGCTCTGCGCAGGTTCAAGAATGGCCGGCGGGACGCTGCATGTCGATATGGGCAATGCCGTCCTCGACATATTCTCCCGATGTCGGCACGAAACCGAAGGACCGGTAGAAGCGTTCCAGATGGCTTTGCGCGGACAGGGCGATCGGTTGCCCGGGGAAATGCGCCTCGCAGGCCGATATCGCTTCGCGCATCAGGGCCTCGCCGATGCCCCTGCCGCGATGCTTAGGCGAAACGAGGACGCGGCCGATGCGCGGCGCCCCGTTTTCCGGTTGCCACAGGCGGGCATAGGCGGCCGTCTCGCCGTCGATCAGCAGCCGCAGATGCCGGGCATCTTCGTCCTTGCCGTCGAGTTCGGGATAGACGCAGGCCTGCTCGACGACGAAGACGTCGACACGCAGTTTCAGGAGGGCATAAAGCTCGACGGCGGAGAATGCTGCCATCCTCCGCACGTCGATCAGATAGGGTGCCATGCCCGTCAATAGACGACGACGCCGCGGATGGACGTACCGGCATGCATGAGGTCGAAGCCTGTGTTGATCTCGTCGAGCGGCATGGTGTGGGTGATCATCGGGTCGATCTGGATCTTGCCGTCCATGTACCAGTCGACGATCTTCGGAACGTCGGTACGCCCGCGCGCGCCGCCGAAGGCCGTGCCCATCCACTGGCGGCCGGTGACGAGCTGGAACGGACGCGTCGAGATCTCCTGTCCCGCGCCGGCAACGCCGATGATGACCGACTTGCCCCAGCCGCGATGGGCCGATTCCAGCGCCTGACGCATCACCTTCGTGTTGCCCGTGCAGTCGAACGTATAGTCCGCCCCGCCGATCAGGTCGCCGTTCCGCTTCGTCAGGTTGACGAGATAGGGCACGATGTCGCCCTCGACCTCCTTCGGATTGACGAAATGCGTCATGCCGAATTTTTCGCCCCATGCCTTGCGGTCGGGATTGATGTCGACGCCGACGATCATGTCCGCGCCGGCAAGGCGCAGGCCCTGCAGCACGTTGAGGCCGATGCCGCCGAGGCCGAAGACGATGGCCGTCGAGCCGATTTCGACCTTGGCCGTGTTGATGACGGCGCCGATGCCGGTGGTCACGCCGCAGCCGATGTAGCAGATCTTGTCGAAGGGCGCGTCCGGATTGACCTTGGCCAGCGCGATCTCCGGCAGGACCGTGTAATTGGCGAAGGTGGAGCAGCCCATATAGTGGTGGATCTTGTCCTTGCCGATGGAGAAGCGCGAGGTGCCATCGGGCATCAGGCCCTGACCCTGGGTCGAACGGATGGCCGTGCACAGGTTCGTCTTGCGCGACAGGCAGGAGTAACATTCGCGGCATTCGGGCGTGTAGAGCGGGATGACATGGTCGCCCTTCTTCACGGAGGTGACGCCCGGGCCGACATCGACGACCACGCCGGCACCCTCATGGCCGAGGATGGCCGGGAAGAGGCCTTCCGGATCGGCGCCCGACAGGGTGAAGTCGTCCGTATGGCAGATGCCCGTCGCCTTCACCTCGACCAGAACCTCGCCGGCACGCGGGCCTTCGAGCTGTACGGTCATGATCTCAAGTGGTTTTCCAGCCTGAACGGCAACGGCGGCGCGTACGTCCATCTTCGTCTCCCTATGCGGATTCTGTGTCGGGCCGACCATTGCAGAGCGGGTCCGGCCTCTCAAGTGCGGTATATGGAAAAATGTCAGCCTTGATCTTTTTTGATCAATTTTGCGACCTCGGTTTCGAGCGCGGCGATCGCCTTGCCCGTCTGGTCGTGCAGCTGGTGGATTTCCTGCAGCTGGCGCAGCAGCGGATGCAGGTGCTCCTCGCCGGAAGGGTCCGCCGGCGCCTCGCCGATGCCGGCGATCAGCCAGGAGGGTGAGACCGAGAGGACGCCGGCCAGCATGAACAGCGCCTTCGTCTCGGGCTCGGCATGGTCGCGCTCCCAGCCGCTCACCGTGCCCTCCGGCAGACCGAGGCGGGAGGCGAGGTCTTCCAGGCTGAGCCCCAGCGCATCACGCGCCCGCCAGATGCGCCCACCAAGCGTATCGCCGTCGGCGCGGCCCGAAGGGAAGGGGATGGTGTTGCTCTCGCCGGGAAAGGTCATCGCGGCCTCCATTGTCTTTGCCGCCAGTCTACAGGCAAGGCGTGCCGGCAGGCTGCCCCAAATGCGCCGCGCCGATGACGCGATTTCCGGCATTGCCAGCGTGCGGAAAAGGAATATGCAAGGGCGAACGAAGGAGACGCGGATGAACACCACGACCAGCACCAACGACCAGCCCGGCGCCGGCACGATGCAGGGCGTGGCACTGATGGCCGTCGCCATGCTGCTGCTCCCCTGCATGGACGCCATCGCCAAATATATGTCGACCTTCGCGGGCATGTCGCCGGGCCAGGTGACGTTCTACCGCTTCTTCTTCCAGGTGGTCTGCACGATCCCGCTGATCTTCACGGTCGCCGGCGGCGCCATGCTGCGGCCGAAGCGGCCCTGGCTCAACCTGTTGCGCGGCGCGATCCACGGGGCGGCAAGCCTCCTGTTCTTCGCGGCGGTGAAATACATGCCGCTTGCCGACGTCTTCGCGATCTACTTCGTCGAGCCCTTCATCCTGACCGCCATGTCCGCGGCCTTCCTCGGCGACAAGGTCGGCTGGCGGCGCTGGCTCGCCATCGTCGTCGGCTTTGGCGGCGCGCTGATCGTCATCCAGCCGAGCTTCGTGCTGTTCGGCTGGACGGCGCTGCTGCCGGTCGCCTGCGCCTTCCTCTACTCCATCTATCTTTTCATGAACCGGGCGATCGGCGATGCCGATTCGCCCTTGACCATGCAGACCATCGCCGGCTTCGGCGGCACGATCTTCATGGGCGCGGCGTTGTTCCTCGGCAATTCCGCCGGCATCGCCGATTTCGAGCTCTCGCTGCCGGGGTCGCTCTTCGCCCTTATCCTGCTCGTCATCCTCGGTGCGCTCTCCGGCTATGCCCATATGCTGGTCGTGCGCGCTTTCCGCATGGCACCGCTCTCGCTGCTCGCCCCGTTCCAGTATTTCGAGATCATCTCCGCCACCGTGCTCGGCTACGCCATTTTCGGCGACTTCCCGACGCCGTCGAAATGGCTCGGCATCGCGATCATCGTCGCCTCCGGCCTCTTCATCATCTGGCGCGAGCACAGGAGCCGCAAGCTCAAGGCCGACATCGCCTTCGAGTGATGGTTCTTCGATGCGGGCCGAACCTTAATATTTGTTAGGATATTGCCACTAGCCTGATCCTGCCTGCCATGACGGCCGGGGAGGACGGCATGTCGACATCGGTTTCGGTCATCCTGCTTCTTGCGATCAACCTCGGCCTGATCTGGCTGCTGATCGCGGCGCCAATCGGTCGCCGGACGCTGCAGATCACCCGCACCTTCAAGGCTTCCCCGCCGCGGATCGCCGCGCTCGTCAGTCCGCTCGGCAGAGAGGCGGACTGGCATCCCTCGATCCTCTCCAGCGAGCGGCTGTCGGCCGAACGGGTCCGGCAGACCTTCTCCCATCCCGACCGCCGCGGAAACCCGATCACCCGCATGCTGGCGGTGAACGAGGCGGCGGAGGCGGAAACCATCGCTTGCGAAACACGGGTGATCGAGGACAGTGCGCTCGACGCCGCCTTCTGGCACCATTTTGTGGAGCGGCGCACGCTACGTCCGGTGGCGGGCGGTACGGCCCTGACCGTCGAGCAGACCGACCGCTATCGCGGTGTCGCCTTCCTGCTTTACCGCTACATCCAGCTCCGCCGGGAGATGAAGGCACTCGAACAGTGGCTGGAGACGGGGAGCGGCGAGGTGCGCGGCGTGCTGGAGCGACCGGTGACGCAGGCGGGGCTTGCGGTGCTTTCCACACTGCTGCTCTGGCCGTTCTTCGGGCTGAATGCCCGTGGCCTCCTGCTATCGACCCTCTTGACGGTGGTGATCGTGCTCCACGAGCTTGGCCACATGGCCGCCTACCGCGCCTTCGGGCACCAGCGGGTGCGCATGATCTTCGTACCGCTGCTCGGCGGCATCGCCGTCGGCGGGCGGCCGTACAATTCGCGCTTCGAGGTCGCGGTGTGCGCCCTGATGGGCGCCGGCATGCCGGCCTTTCTCGTGCCGCCGCTCATTGCGCTGCACGATGCGGCGGGTCGCCCCACGGGCGCGATACTGTTGATCTTCCTGCTGATTCTCGGAGCCTTCAATCTCCTGAACCTCCTGCCCATGCACCGTTTCGACGGTGGACAGGTGCTGCGGCAGGTCTTTTCGACCCGGCGCAGCCTTCTGGCAGCGAGTTTCCTGGTGACGCTCGCGATTGTCTGGGTGGGCTGGCGGATCGGGTTGCCGGTCGGCCTGCTGATGGCCGGCCTTGCGGTCTTCACGGCCTTGAGCCTCATCGGCGCAGGCGGAGTGAAGCCCAAGGCGGCGCTCGACCCGATGACTGCGCCGCAGCGCCTGCTCGCCGGATTCGGCCTCTACGCCGCCATCGTCCTGCACGGCTATGCGATCGTCTATGCCTGCGACAGGCTGCTCGGCTGACAGTGCGCATCCGAAACGGTGGGTCCGAACACGTGCTCGAAGGAATCGCGGATGCGCACATCCACATCGCTCATCATGACGGGCAGGCCGAGATCGACGAGGCTGGTCACCCCGTAACCACGGATACCACAGGGCACGATGCCGGAAAAATGGTCGAGATCCGGATCGACATTGAGCGAGAAGCCGTGAAAGCTCACCCAGCGTCGCAGGCGGATGCCGATGGCCGCCACCTTGTCCTCCGCCGGTGAACCGTCCGGCAGCGGCGGACGGTTCGGTCGGCGCACCCACACGCCGACCCGGTCCTCGCGCCGCTCGCCGCGCACGTTCATCGAGGACAGCGTATCGATGACGACCTCTTCAAGTGCCGCCACGAAGGCGCGCACGTCCTGGCGCCGCCGCTTGAGATCCAGCATGACATAGACGACCCGCTGGCCGGGGCCGTGATAGGTGTATTCGCCGCCGCGGCCTGTGGAAAACACCGGGAAGCGATCCGGCGTCATGAGGTCGGCTGCATCCGCGCTGGTACCGGCCGTGTAGAGCGGGGGATGTTCGACCAGCCAGACAAGCTCGTCTGCCTCGCCGTTGGCGATCGCCGTGGCCTCTTTTTCCATGGTTTCGACGGCTTCATCGTAGCCGACGAGGTCCTGTGCAACGCGCCAGCGCACCGGCGGCGAGCCGGGGAGGGCGTGAAGAGAGGTGGAAATGTCCTGACGCTGCATGAGGGCCGTCCTTTTCGTTCCGTTGTGCCAGATATAGGCGCGATCCTGCAAGGATTTCAGGGGTTTCAGTGTGTTTGCACAGGCGCTGTTGAAATAGTTCGCTTTTCGTCATTTTTCTTTCGCAACGGCCTTGTGCACCCAAAATCCTTTTGCTACATGACCCCCGTCGCCGCAAGACGACACCTACCACGATGCGGTCGTGGCGGAATTGGTAGACGCGCAGCGTTGAGGTCGCTGTGGGGCAACCCGTGGAAGTTCGAGTCTTCTCGACCGCACCAAAAAAACCCGGCTGAAAAGCCGGGTTTTTTGTTTTCAGGCATTGAGCGTTTCGAGCCACTCCACGTTCAGACCAAACGTTGGGCTGTTTGCGTTCATCTCGTAACCTTGTCTGACGCCGAAGATCGTTTCAGATCCGGACGAGCGCTAGGAGCGTTTAACGATAGCTGGTCCCGGCCGCTTGATATCCCCTTGTTGCAGTTGAATGCGAAACAACTTTTGGGTTAGTTCTGCGGTAGACAACTACCCAAAGACAGGGGGATGTGATGCCGCTTAAAACATTGCCGACGCAAACCGGAAATTCGTGTGCCGCACACTGCACCGCGATCACGATCATGGAGCTGACAGGCTCGACGATCACTCAAAAGGACGCGGAGAGCACCATTTGGAACAAGATCCTTTTCAAGGATGACGGAAGCAAGGCTATCAAAGCACTTGTGGCAAAGAAGAATTCGGACCCACGAAGAATCCTGAAATATGTCGAGAAAAACTATGCGACAAACCTGTCCGCCGTCATCAAATTCGACGATACCGAGAAGGCGAACGCGCTGGCCTACCTTCCGGACAATGACGTTAAACGGGGACTGGAGGGGCTCTACAACCTCATAAAAGGACAGAGCCAGACCGAAACGCTTCTTCCTGCCGACGACGTCTACTACAACTGCAGCTATATGATGATGGATGGTGGCGATCCCTCCAGTTCCGGTCTGGACGGGCTTCACAATATCCTCGTCACCAGCAGCGGCGGCCAAGTCTACTATTACAATTCGAACGAAACCAAGCCGGTGTGGACGATGAACAATCACGGCTGGAAGCGCCTGGACAAGGCAAATTCAGGCAAGCACAGCTACGTGTTCACGGGCCTGTGCGTTGCCGTCCGCAAAAAATAGGCGATTCCGCTTCGCGCAGAAGAGCTTGCGCGGTTCAGGCCTTGCTCTTGTTGTACTTCTTGACGATGCGCTCGCGCTTCAGCCGCGAAAGGCGGTCGATCCAGAAGATGCCGTCGAGCTGATCGATCTCGTGCTGCAGGCAGACCGAAAGCAGCCCGTCGGCCTCTTCGGTCTTCCGGGCGCCGGAAAGATCCTGGTAGGTGAGGCGGATACGGGCAGGGCGCTCCACCTCGTCGGTCACGCCCGGCATGGAGACGCTGCCTTCGGCGTGGCGCTGCCCTTCCGGCGAAAACCATTCGATATGCGGGTTCACAAAGACCCTCAGCGACCCCGGCCCGTCGAGCTCGATCACCGTCAACCGCTCGAGGATACCGACATGGGCGGCGGTAATGCCGATGCCCGGGGCGGCCCGCATCGTGGAGGCGAGATCCTCGGCGAGCGTGGCAAGCCGCGTATCGAAGACTTCGACCGCCCGGCAGGGCTGGCGCAGGCGCGGATCGGGGTAGCTGAGAATGGGAAGGATCGCCATGGGGCCTCCGGGTGCCGGTTGTGCGTCCTTCCTAGCCTGTTTGCGGCAGGGGGAAAATGCCGGGTCCGTCCGGGATATCGCGAATCGCGTTATTATCGTGATGTTGCAACAGCTTGCGAATTTTTTGCATCCGGCCGGCTTTTGCCGCGTTCGGCGATGGACCGGCTGCGCTCTTTGCGTTAGCACGAGGTAAGACAACGCGCCCCCCAGAGGGGGCGTTGCGCCCGAATCCTCTACGCAATCCCTGCCGTCCCAGCGCCGCCTACATGCCGGGCGGGACGAGCCCGATACAAGGAGCGGCCCGATGGACAACACCGGCGACGATGACCGTATCCATCAGGGGCAGACAGACCACAGTACCTTCGATGGCGAGGACATCTATGCCGAGGACGGTTCGATCCGCTCGGACTTCCTCATGCATGTCGGCGCGGCGATCGCCGATCGCGACCTCCTGTTCCTGCGCAGGCATGTGGCGCGGCTGCATGAATCGGAAATGGGCGACCTGCTGGAGGCGATCCAGCCGGAGCAGCGCCGCCAGCTCGTCTCCCTGCTCGGCGACGATTTCGACCTTGCGGCGCTGACCGAGGTCGACGAGGCGATCCGTCTCGACATCGTCGAGCACATGCCGAACGAGCAGATCGCCGCCGCACTCGGCGAGATGGATTCGGACGACGCCGTCTACATCCTTGAGGACCTCGACCAGGAAGACCAGGAAGAGATCCTTTCCAAGCTGCCGTTCACCGAACGGATCCGCCTGCGCCGCTCGCTGGATTATCCCGAAAGCACGGCCGGGCGCCGCATGCAGACCGAGTTCGTCGCCGTGCCGCCGTTCTGGACGGTGGGCCAGACGATCGACTACCTGCGGGAGGACGCGGACCTGCCGGAGAGTTTTTCGCAGATTTTCGTCATCGACCCGACCTTCCGTCTGCTTGGCGCCATCGATCTTGACCGCGTGCTGCGCGCCAAGCGCGGCGAGAAGATCGAAGCGATCATGCGCGAGACGAACCATCCGATCCCGGCCGAGATGGACCAGGAAGAGGCGGCCCAGCTCTTCGAGCAGTACGACCTTCTTTCCGCGGCCGTCGTCGACGAGAACGGCCGCCTCGTCGGCGTCCTGACCATCGACGACGTGGTCGACGTCATCCAGGAAGAGGCCGAGGAGGACCTTATGCGCCTCGGCGGCGTCGGCGACGAAGAACTCTCCGACACGACCATCGAGACGGTGCGCTCGCGCGCGCCCTGGCTGCTCGTCAATCTCCTGACGGCCTTTATCGCCGCCTCGGTCATCTCGCTCTTCGAGGCGACGATCGAGGAGATCGTCGCGCTCGCCGTGCTGATGCCGATCGTCGCCGGCATGGGCGGCAATGCGGGATCGCAGACGATGACCGTCACCGTGCGGGCGCTCGCCACGCGCAACCTCGACATCCACAATGCCTGGCGTGTCGTGCGGCGCGAGGCGGGTGTCGGCCTGCTGCACGGCCTCGCCTTCGGCCTGATGATCGGCCTCGTGGCGGGTATCTGGTTCCATGATGCCAATATCGGCGGCGTCATCGCGGCGGCCATGCTGATCAACATGAGTGCGGCGGCGCTGGCCGGCATCGCCATTCCGCTCTTCCTCGACAAGGCGGGGGCGGACCCGGCCGTCTCCTCCGCGGTCTTCGTGACCGCGGTCACCGATATCGTCGGCTTCTTCGCATTCCTTGGCCTTGCGACCTGGTGGTTCGCCATCCGCTGAGGTTTTTGCGGGGAACGAACGGGGCGGTTGTCCGTTCGAGAAGAGAGCGGGAAAGAGCAAAAATTGACTTATACGTAAAAGTCAATAAAATGTCCGCCCAGACGAGATCGGAGCAGGCGTGGACAAGTTTTATACCATAACCGAGCTGACGCGCGAATTCGGGGTTTCCACCCGCACACTGCGCTTCTACGAGGACGAGGGGCTGATCAACCCCGAGCGCCGTGGTCGCACGCGCCTCTTCCGCCCGGCCGACCGCCGTCTCATCCAGGAAATCCTGCGTGGCCGGCGTATCGGCTTCACCATCGCCGAGATCCGCGACATCATCCGCGTCTACAAGGACCCGCCGGGCGAGGTGGGGCAGCTGGAACTGCTGATGGCGAAGGTCAGCGAAAAACGTGACGAGCTGCGCCAGAAGCGACGCGACATCGAGGAGACCCTGGCCGAGCTCGACAATGTCGAGGAAGCCTGCCTGACGCGCCTTGCCGAAATCGGCGTCGGCACCTGAGCTGCCGTCAGATCCAGCGCGTCGTCCCGTTGCAATAGCGTTCGAAATCGATGCCGAAGCGCGAGAGCAGGTGCAGCTCCTCGCGCTTTATGGCGACGATGCTCGTCAACACGGCGGCGATCATGGCCGTCACGATGCACCAGGGATTGAGCATCACAAGGCCGATGCCGGCGGTCGCCAGCGTATAGCCGAGATAGATCGGGTTGCGGGTGAAGCGGTAGGGGCCGGATGTCACGAGATGGGTCGAGCAGCGGTTCGGCAGGATCGTCGTGTGGCAGTCGAGCAGCGTGCGCATGGCCCAGACATCCAGCACGATGGCCATGAGGATCAGGATGCCGCCGGCGGTGCGGGCGATCCAGATGTTCGTCTCGGCCGCCGCGAGCGGAAAATACGCCTGGAGCAGGAAGGCCGCCGCGAGCGCCGCGCCGTAGATCAGCGGGGGCCAGGGAAAGGCGAGTGGCTTCATGCGATAGGCGTTCATGATCCTACTCCTTCAGGTCGGTCTTCGTTTCCGCATCGGCCGTGCATTGCGACGAGATCGCGGCAACGCGCTCGTCCTTCGTGACATCGATCGCACCGCGCACAAGGTCGGTGAACAGGTTCTCCTCCGTCAGCCGGTCCAGCGTGCAGCCGCAGAAACTCTGGCAGAACCCGTCGCCGCGCTCGCTTTCGCAGGCGCGCATGCAGCTCTTCGTATAGCCAACGACCGGATCGGCTGCAGGCGCGGGAACCACGAGGGAAAAGCCGTAGACCAGTGCGATCAGCACGGGCTGATGGATAAGGTAGATGGCGAGACTGTGGCGGCCGGCTTTTTCCAAGAGGCTTTTCCACCAGACCTTCGTCTGACCTCCAAAACCCGCCAGCCGCTCGGGAAGCGGGCTTGCGATGAAGAGCTTGCCGAGCACGATGCCGAGCAACACCGGCGCGAGCCAGGGGAGCAGCGGCACATAGTCGTTCGAGCGCGGGACATCGACAGAAAGCCCGACCCACCAGAGGGCCGGATGATCGAAGAGCGGGGCGCGCAGATAAAGCGGCGCCACAATGGCGGCGGCGGCGGCAAGCAGCGTCACGACGATCGGCAGGCGCAGGAAGAGAAGGCCGATGACGCTCGCCGCGGCAATGGCATGCAGGATGCCGAAGAAGATGAATGTTTCCGGGAAGGCGAACCAGGTTGCGATGGTAATCGCGGCTGCCGCCAGTCCGATCTTGCCGAGGCGGATGAGGAACGGCCTTGCGCGAAAACCACTGATATGACCGAGCACAAGGCTGAAGCCGGTGAGAAACAGGAAGGAGCCGGCGATCACTCGCGCGAAAATCTTCCAGCCGCCGGTCGTTGCCGTGTCCGGTTCGATGTAGCCGAAAAAACCGAGGTCCCAGGTGAAGTGGTAGATCGCCATCGCGATCAGCGCGAGCGCGCGCAGCTGGTCGATCAGCGGGATGCGCGGAAGGCGGCGCGGTGCTGCACCTTCTCCTGCCACATTGCCGTCAATCACCGTCGTCGTCATGGTTCGGGGTCGCCGCATTGCTTTGGTCCATGGGAGAGTGTCACGCCAAGCTTGCGCCGGGCGGATGGCCGAAAGGTGGCCGTCGGAAGGGATGTCAGTCGAGGCGTTCGAGAACGGCGAGGCGCGCCTGCGAATAGAATTGCCGGCGCACAAGCACGACGATGATGCTGACCGTCGTCGCGATGAAGAGGTAAGGGCTGACAAACCAGCCGAGATAGCCGATCGACAGGAAGATGGCGCGCAGCCCCATATTGAAGTGTTTTGCCGCAAGGATGTTCATGCGGATGACCTTGTCGGCGGCAAGGTCGGCGCCGGCCGGGTCCTTGTGGATGTCGCCGCTCATCGGGATCGCGCCGAGCAGGATCGTGCAGTAGTTGAAAAGACGGTAGGACCAGCCGAACTTGAAGAAGGCATAGCCGAAGATGCCGGCAAGGCCGCCGACCTTGAGCTCGAACCCGGCGCGGCTGCCCTGGAAGACCACCGGCAGGTCGCTGAAAATGGCAAAGACCTGCTCCGTGGCGCCGAGCAGCGCGAAACAGCCGCCGAGCGCCAGGATCGAGGTCGAAGCGAAGAAGGCCGTGCCGTTCTGCAGGCCGGCCATGATCTGGGTGTCGATCATGCGCAGGTCGCGGTGCATCGCGTTGCGGATCCACACGGCGCGCTGCGAGCTCATCGCCCGCGTGAGGCTGACGCGGTCGAAGAGTTTCGCCCGTTCCGTGATCCAGGAATATCCCGTCCACAGCAGCAGGAAGAGGGCAAGGGCGATGAAATCCGGTGTGCTCATGGCCAAGCGTTGTGCCATGGATTCCGCATTTTGCAAGCGCCGGAAAGGTGGCTGCACGGGGCTGTTCAGATCTTGGGCAAAAAGGCGGCGAGCCCCTGTCGCCGTCCCACCCTCCAACCGTCTGATTTTGCGACATGTCATGCGTCTGACGCGGGGCTCCTATGAGAACAGCGCCTTGGTTTCGCCATTTTTCGCGATTGCGGTTTCATGAATTCTTCATTAAACAGGGCGTCATGCAGGGTCGTCTCGGCCATTGCAACGACATCTTCCAATCGGGGAAATCATGGAAAGTACCGTTCAGAAATCCTGCTGGGGCGTCACCGCCCGTGCAGTCCTCGGTTTTGGCGCAGTTCTGGTCATCGCCTATCTTTTCGGCGGCATCTGAAAACACCGGCCTGTCACCCTTACATGAACAGCGTGCTTCTCCGCGAAGCACGCTGTTTTTGTTTCAAGGCCTGTTGGAAGGGACATGTCGCGCAGGTAAAACCCGATGTCGGGAGATCGCCTTAAGTGCGCCGCATGATGGCGTAGCTTCAGGGATCAGTGCGCCTGCCGAGGCAAGGGAGAAGTTCGGGACATGTTTCTTTCGGTATTCGATGTTTTCAAGATCGGGATTGGGCCGTCGAGCTCCCACACGATGGGACCGATGTCGGCGGCGAACCGCTTTCTCGACCTGATCCTCTCCGCCGACTGGCCGCGGCCATCGGGTGCGCAGGTCGCGACGATCCGCATGAGCCTGCACGGTTCGCTTGCCTATACGGGCGTCGGCCACGGCTCCGACCGCGCCGTCATCCTCGGCCTGATGGGCGAGCGGCCCGATTCGGTCGATCCGGACCGCATGGACGATATCGTCGGCGAGGTGGAGCGTACCGGCCGCATCACGCCGCCGGGCCATCCCGGTTATGCCTTCCGGCCGAAGGACGACCTGATCTTCGACAAGAAGAACCCGCTGCCCGGCCATGCCAATGGCATGACCTTCTCGGCCTATGACCGTGACGACCGGCTGCTGCTGAAACGCATCTACTATTCCGTTGGCGGCGGCTTCGTCGTCACCGACACGGAACTGGAACAGATGCGCACCAGCAAGGCGAAGGCGGGCGACAAGAAGGTGCCGTTCCCCTTCGCCTCGGCAAAGCAGATGCTGGAAATGGCCGAACGCTCCGGCATGACGATCGCGCAGATGAAGCGCGCCAACGAGGAAGCGAGCATGTCGCGCATGGAGCTGGATGCCGGCCTCGACCGCATCTGGGGCGCGATGAAGAGCTGCATCGACCGTGGCCTTAAGAATGAGGGCATCATGCCCGGCGGCCTGAAGGTGCGCCGCCGCGCCCGCTCGATCCACGACAAGCTGCAGGAGGAGTGGCGCTCCAACAAGGCGAACCCGCTGCTCGCCAATGACTGGCTGTCCGTCTATGCCATGGCGGTCAACGAGGAGAATGCGGCCGGCGGCCGTGTTGTCACCTCGCCGACCAACGGCGCGGCCGGCGTCGTGCCCGCGACGATCCGCTATTACCTGCATTTCCATGAGGATGCCGACCAGGACGGCATTCGCGACTATCTGCTGACGGCGGCGGCGGTCGGCGGCATCATCAAGCACAACGCCTCCATCTCGGGCGCCGAAGTTGGCTGTCAGGGCGAGGTGGGGTCTGCCTCCGCCATGGCCGCTGCCGGCCTTGCCGCCGTGATGGGCGGTTCGCCGGCACAGGTGGAGAATGCCGCGGAAATCGCGCTGGAACACCACCTCGGCATGACCTGCGATCCCATTGCCGGCCTCGTCCAGGTGCCCTGCATCGAGCGCAACGCGCTCGGCGCGGTGAAGGCGGTGACGGCCGCCTCGCTTGCCATCAAGGGCGACGGCACGCATTTCGTTCCGCTCGACGCCTGCATCGAGACGATGCGCCAGACGGGTGTCGACATGAACGAGAAATACAAGGAAACCTCCACCGGTGGCCTCGCCGTCAACGTGGTGGAGTGCTGAGGCTTTCGCGGCGAACGCTGTGGAGTGCGACACGGCGGCCCCTTGACCGGGCCGCCGCAAGAGCGTTCAAAGGGGCATGGCCCTGCATCTCATCAAACTCTGTGTCGGCGCGGACTCGATCGAGGACCTGCGCGAATGGGTGTCCGAACGCTCGCTGATCGCGATCGCCGCGGGCATGGAACCGCATTCGAGCCACATCACCCGCATGGTGCCCAAGCGTGATCAGGACCTGCTCGAGGGCGGTTCGCTCTACTGGGTGATCAAGGGCCAGGTGCAGGCGCGCCAGCGGCTGCTCGATATCAAGACCTTCACGGATGCCGACGGCATTTCGCGCTGCGAGCTGGTGCTGGGCCCCGAGGTTATCGAGACCGAACTGCAGCCGCGCCGCGCCTTCCAGGGCTGGCGCTATCTTGCGGATGACGACGCGCCGCGCGACCTGAAGAACATGGGTGACGGTACGGCCGACCTGCCGCTGGATCTGCGCCGCGAACTCGCCGAACTCGGCCTGCTCTGAAATCCGGCGTCCTCAATCGCGTTTCAGGTCTCTTTCCTGCGCTGCTTGCCGCATCCCGAGCCTCGTTCAACCAACTAGGCCTCCATGCTGAAAACACTCCTTCTTGCCACCGCGCTTTTCCTTGCCGTCGCGACATCCAGTCGTGCCGACGGGATCGGCGTCCGCGATCTGAGGATCGCCGGATCCTCTGAGTCCCGCGCGCTCTTCGCTGTCGTCTGGTATCCGACGCCCGATACCGGACCGATGGAAACCGTCGCGGAAAATCTGACCTTTCAGGGCATAGCGGCAATCCGTGGTGCCCGGGTGGGTGAGGGGATGCACCCGCTCGTCGTTCTGTCCCACGGCTATGGCGGAAGCTGGCGCAATCTGAGCTGGCTCGCCGGCGAACTCGCCGCGCGGGGCTACATCGTCGCCGCGCCCAACCACCCCGGCACCACGACTTTCGACCGGGATCCAGCAGAGGCGGCAAAGCTCTGGGAACGGCCGCGCGATCTCAGCCGCCTCATCGACGCGTTGCGGGCCGACAATGGCTTGGCCGCTCACATCGACGCGAAACGCATTGCCGTCGTCGGCCATTCGCTCGGCGGCTGGACGGCCGCGGCCCTCGCCGGCGCGCGTTTCGATACGCAGCGGTTTATCGCGGATTGCAAGATGAATGCGAGCCCGCGGGCCTGCAGTCTGACGACGGAACTCGGACTGGACGGCAGAGACGATGGTCGTCGGCGACTTGAGGATGATCTCGGCGACCCGCGCATCGGCGCTTTCGTATCGCTCGATCTTGGTCTGGCACGCGGCTTTTCTCCCGAAAGCCTCGCCGCGCTTCGCCTGCCCGCGCTGGTGATCGCGGCCGGCATCGATATCGGCGACATGCCGGCCGAACGGGAATCCGGTTATCTGGCAAAAGGGCTTCCGGCAAAGGGCAGTGTCTACACCGTCATCCCGGATGCCATGCATTTCAGCTTCCTGCAGATCTGCAAGCCGGGCGCGGCCGAGAGGATCGAGGCGGAAACGCCTGGAGACGGCATCGTCTGCAAGGACGGCGGCACCTGGGGACGGGCGGCGATCCACCGCGAGGTCGCCGATCGCATCATCACCTTCCTGGGCGTCAGTTTTCGATAGGGGATCGGCGATAGTCGCTCGGGTTTTGGCCGGTAGCCCTCAGGAATTCCCGGTTAAAGTTCGACTTGGTCTGGAAACCGGCCTCAAACATGATGGTGGTGACCGGCAAATCGGTCTCCGTCAGCAGGCGCTTGGCCTCCTCGATGCGGTAGCCGTTGACGAGTTGCGAGACGTTGCGGCTTTCCAAACGATTGACGGCGCCTGAAATATGTCGCGCCGGAAGACCTGCGCGTCGCGCGATCCGGTTCAAGGTGAGGTCCGGGTCGCGGAAGAGTTTACGCTCCCGCATCAAGCGGTCGATCGCTGCCAGAATCCGACCGTCGTCTTCCCTCGGTACACGCAGCGGCTCGGGGGCCGTTTCCTCTCCGGAATCGACCGGCAGGCTCCGTCCGACGGTCGCGACGGCGTAGGCAAGGGCGGGCAGGAGAAGAAGGTTGCCCGCAGCCACGATCCGGGCCGCATGATTGCCGCTGTAGAAGCCGAAATCGACGGCGATGAGGAGATCGACGAACGCCGAGACGATGAGCACGCCGCCCGTCATGCCGGCCGCCTTGCGGGCTCGGTTCGCATCGCTCAGCCGCACCGCGGCAAAACCGTCCGGTCCGGCCCCGGCGAGGCGCAGCAGGGCGACCCCGTAGCCGATATAGAGAAGCGCGAGCAGCAGATCGATCGGGGAACGCCAGACCTGCCAGCCGGCGGACGCAAAAAAGACGAGGGCGACGGGCAGCCCGTGCAGCCAGCGGGCCTTGCTGCGCGCCGCCCGACCTGCCGTGAAGCAGAACCAGGCGATCGGCGGCAGCGCTGCGGCAACGACGGGTTGGAGGAACCGTGCAAACGGCGCGTCGAAGGACCACCGGACACCGACTGCCAACGCAACGACGACGCAGGCAGCAACGAAGCCGATGGCGGGCCGAAGCGCGGTTTCATGCAGCAGCACCAGCTTCACGAGAAGGATGGCAAGCAGGAGTGCGATGATGAAGGGAAGTGGGATTGCCGGCATCGTTCCTGCACAGCAAATGTGGGGCCGCTTTGCAAGGCCCTCGTCGGCCGGTTCAAGCGGCGGTCAGCGCAGGCGCAGGCGCACCGGGTGGCGGCGTTCGCTGACGCCGACATGGAGATGGATCCCGGCGGCCGGCTGGCCCGAACGCCAGGCTCTGGCGCCATGGGCGAGCAGCATGCCGACGAGATCCTTCGTCCTGTTGCGCGAACGGCCGAGCCCGATATCCGCGATCCGCATCGCTGCCTCGTGGAGCGGGTGGAGCGTGCCCTTCAGCGAGCGGCGTTTTTCCGCGCCGGCTGCGGGAGGGACATCGAACAGGTTCTCGTTCATCGCCATAATCTGCCTCGTACGCATTACCCAATCGAGGATGGCAGAGCCGCTTTCACGGCATTCCGCCTGCCTTGCTCCGCAGTCCCGGGACGCACTACCTGTCCGGTGACGTTGCGGGGGCAAGGCGGTAGTAGAGGGGCGCGCCGAACCGCTGGCGGCCCCGGTCGTCCTTACTGCTGGCTGGCCCAGCAGGCGAAACCCTTGCGCTTCAGCGCCTTGCAAGCCGCAGCAGCGCCGTTCTGGTTGTCGAAGCCGCCGAAGCGGGCGCGGTAAAGCTGCTGGCTACCGCTGTTGACGGCAACGGTGAAGGGCTGCGCGCTGGAAAGCGCCTTGCCACCCTGGTTCTTCGCCTTCGAAAGCAGGTCCTGCGCCTGGCCCTTGTCGGGCGTTGCGCCGATCTGGATGACCCACCCCGAGGGTGCGGCATCGGAAGCGACGGCGGCAACCGTGGAGGAGGTGGTGAGTTCGTCGAGCGAACCGCCGGTATCGCCCTGTTCCGTCAGGTCTGCCGGCGGCACGGCTGCATCGCGCTGGATCTTCAGCGTTGCGGCCAGCGCACGTTTGCCGACGACTTCCGAGGTCGACGTCGCGGCATAGGCCGTCTCGATTCGGGCTTCGTTGTAGCGGTAGGTCGGGACCGGGCCGTTCTCCGGCAGGTCGAGGCCGGCGGACACCGACGCGGTCGATGCGGTGGTGGCCTTGCTGGCGACTTCGGCGGTCAGCGTCGGCGCATCCTTCGTTTCGGCGATCAGGTCGCCGCCGCCGCGGCGCGAGGCCTTCGGCATGTAGGTAGCGATGAGCTTGCGCATCTGCTGGTCGCGGGCAGCGCCGGATCGGCCGCCGATGACCACGCCGACGACGCTGCGTCCGTCTGCAACGGCCGAAGTAACGAGATTATAGCCGGACGCGCGGGTGTAGCCGGTCTTGATGCCATCGACGCCGCGCACGGTGCCAAGCAGCCGGTTGTGGCCGCGGATGGTCTGCTTGCCGAAGCGGAAGCTGCCCACCGAGAAATAGTCGTAATACTGCGGGAAATGCTGGCGCAGCGCGATGCCGAGGCGGGCCTGGTCGCGAGCGGTGGTTACCTGCGCCGTGTTGGGAAGGCCGTTGGCGTTGCGATAGACGGTACGCGTCATGCCGAGCGCCCGGGCCTTCTGCGTCATCATGCGGGCGAAGCGCTCTTCGGAGCCGCCGAGGAACTCGGCCAGCGCCGTGGAGGCGTCGTTCGCCGAGCGGGTGATGAGGCCGAGCATCGCCTGCTCTACGGTGATCGAATTGCCGACGCCGACGCCAAGTTTGGTCGGCGGCTCGCTTGCAGCGTTCTTCGAGAAGGGGACGCGGGTGTTGAGGCGGATCTTTCCGGCCTCCAGCGCCTCGAAGGTGAGGTACAGCGTCATCATCTTGGTGAGCGATGCGGGATAACGCAGCGCATCGGCATCCTCGCTGTAGAGCACCTTGCCCGTCTTGGCGTCGATGACAATGCCGGAATATTTCGGATTGGCTTCGGCCGGGGTAGCGACGGCGACGGTGGCGACCATTCCGATCATCACCAAACCTTTCGCCGCAGTGGCAATTGCCTGGCAGGAGCGGGGGAGGAAATCGAGGAATACGGAACGGGACACTACGTTACTCTTCATTCGCGGATTGCACATGTTGCCCGGGCGTGACCTCCCGGATCGACCATTTCTGGCACAGTAGCGGGATAGCGTTACCAATCGGTTTATGATGAATCATTGGTTTCTGAGATTGGTGCGGTTTTATCGGCCAAGGCCGGTGGAGGAGGATGGGCGGCCGTTGCGGATGAGCGACCGGCCGAGATAGTCCCGAATGCGGGCTTCCATGGCCTGCCACTGCGGCAAAAGTCTGCTCGAAAAACGGTAAAGCACGGAAAGATCCTGGCCGATGTGGATATCGCGCTGGCAATCGGCGCTGGTCGACTGTGCTTCGTCGGCCGGCATCATGCAGCGCACCGCATAGTCGGAGCCGTCGGGCAGACGGCCCGTGAAGAACACCTCGTCGCCATAACCGGAATTTTCCTTCAGGCGCCGCAGGACGAGGCCGGCGGGGCCTGGCTCGAACGTGTCGCCGAAGAGGTGGCTGTAGATCGGCCCCATTCGGCCGGACATGTCCTTCGACATGGTGCTCTGCGAAAGATTGAGGAAGACCAGGCCTTCAGGGCGGTTGGCATCGTTGAACCGGCCGCGGTCCGCGTTGGAGTAACCCCGCATTTCCGGCCAGGTGAGGTAGAGATCGACGCGTTCGGTGCGACCCGTCTGGCGCTGCTCCTCGAAGCGGATCGTGTTGGCGGGGAGGCGGATCTGGTCCTGACCGATCACGACGTCGATAGGCTCGGCATTCTCGGTGTGACCGGCCAGCGCGATACGCTCGCCGAGAACACGCCCGGCAACGCTGATCGCCACCGTTAGGCCCGCCAGCACGGCAACGCCGATCGTCAGTCGCGTCAGAAGACGATGGGAGATGAGGGGGGCGTGTTCGTCATTGCCGGTCGCTGCCGCTGTCATCTTTTCCGCTTTCGATGATCCGGCCGGAATCGACTACCTGCGCCATCTCGACCCTATGCGGAGCCTCTGCGAACAGGGTTAATTTTTGGTTGAGATCGGGCGCTGGCTGCCGATCCGGCCTGTACCGCTTCGGGGCCGAGGGCTGCAAGATTTCCCGACTTGTTGCTGACGCATTCTGCTCCTAGATTTCTGGTCGCACCCGACAGCAATCAATGCCGGCTGGATGCGGAACAGGGGAGGCAGCCATGGACGTGCTTCGAGACCCCACGCATATCGGCATATTCGAGCCGCAGGACCTCGTCGTCCTGCAAGGCGTCTTCACCCGATTGGCGGCGGAAAACACCCCGAGCCTCGACGAAGCCCGCGCAAGGTCACTCGCCCGGTCGATCATCACGCTTTATAGACATGGCGTGCGCGACCCCGAGCAACTCTTCGACGCGCTGCAGGTTCAGGCCTCGTGAAACTGACGATGATGGATGGGTGGCCCCATTTAACCAAGCATAAACCATGAATCATGGAAGCTTGCTGCGGGGTTCCCATCCATTCGCAATTTCGCCATGTTATTGGCATGATTAACGGACTGTTATTTACTGAGTGGCATTGACGGCCGACTTGCAGGGGCAAGGCAGTTGGCTGGCGCACCGTCGGGGACAATAGCGGCGTGGGACATAAAAAATCGACGATCAAGACGACCCGGTTCGGCACGAGCTTGCGGTTGTTGACTATTCCGCTGATCTGCGCGGGCCTTGCAGCCTGTGCGACGACCACGCCCGCACCCAAGAAAAAGGTGCGCAGCAAGGAATATTTCTCCGAGTCGGAATATGGCGTGAAGGCGAGCCCGCGCGTCGTTGAGGAAGGGCAGGCCGTGCCGAAGGGCGGTGGCCGCTACCAGGTCGGCAAAGCCTATCAGGTTCGCGGCAAGTGGTATCAGCCGAAGGAAGAGCCGGGCTACAACAAGACCGGCCTTGCCTCTTGGTATGGTTCCGCCTTCCACGGCCGCAAGACGGCGAACGGCGAGGTCTACGACAAGTATCATCTCTCCGCCGCGCATCCGACCTTCCCGCTGCCGAGCTATGCGCGTGTCACGAACATGGAAAACGGCACGTCCGTCGTCGTGCGCGTCAACGATCGCGGTCCGTACCATGCCGGCCGGGTGATTGACGTCTCTTCCAAGACGGCAGACCTCCTCGACATGAAGCGCACCGGCACGGCCAAGGTGCGGGTGCAATATGTCGGCAAGGCCCCGCTCGACGGCAATGACATGCCCTATCTCATGGCCTCGTACGTCACCAAGGGGTCACGTGTTCCGGCGGTCGATCCGGGTGGGCAGATCGCCACGGGCGTCATGGTGGCCTCGGCAGACAACCGAATGCTGCCGAGCGACGGCCAGGGCGAGGGCGTGCTGAGGGTTCCGGCCGAAAGCACGATGACGGCGCTCGCCAAGACGACACCGACCTCGGACGCCTTCCAGGTGATGGAACAATTCGTCATGCTGCCGGAGATCGGTCCGATGCCGATCGAGCGGCCGAACTTCGTGCCGCAGCTTTCGGCCGAGCCGAGCTATGCCGCGGCTTATGCGGACGAGCGCGTGCGCGATGCCGCCGGCGCCTTCGATGCCATCCTGACGATCGACGGCAGGCTGACGCCGCTCTCGGCGCTTGCCGACAACGCGGGCTGATCGTCCGCGTTCCCAAAGCCGTTTGCGCATCGCGGGCGGCTGTGGGAGTGTGACGACATCCGGAGTCGCCATGCATCGCCGCCTTTTCGCCGTCCTCATTTTCCTGCTCTCCGTTACGAGCCCAGCGTTTGCCCAGTCGGCTGCGCCGCAGGCCGGTTTCGACGTCAAGGCCAGGCAGGTCTACCTCATCGAGGCGGAGACCGGCACGGTGCTGTTCGCACGCGCAGAGGATGACGCGGTGCCGGGCGCCTCGCTTGCCAAGCTGATGACCATGGCAAGCGTCTTCAAGGCACTTTCGGCCGGCGAGGCGACGCTCGACACGACCTATCCGGTTACCGAATACGCCTGGCGCACCGGCGGTGCACCGTCGCGCACCTCCACGATGTTCGCGGCGCTGAAATCCGCCCCGCGCGTCGAGGACCTCGTCCGTGGCGTCACCGTGCAATTCGCCAACGACGCCTGCATCATCCTCGCCGAGGGGCTTGCCGGTTCGGAAACGGCCTTTGCCGAACGGATGACGGCAGAGGCGAGGGCGCTCGGGCTTGTAAAATCAAACTTTGCCAACGCCACCGGCCTGCCGAACCCTGGCAACAAAGTGACGATGCGCGAGATGGTGATACTCGCCCGACATCTGCAAACCACCTACCCGCAGCACATGCGCTACTATCTCGAACCGGAGTTCGAGTGGAACAAGATAAAGCAGCGCAACCGCAATCCGCTGTTGGCGCTCAACATCGGCGTGACGGGCTTCGTCACCGGCTTTTCGGAGGAGGGCGGCTATTCCGTCGTCGCCGCCGTGAACCGCGACGGCAAACATCTCCTGCTTGCCATGGGCGGGATGGAGAACGACAAGGCGCGCATCGAGGAATCCCGTCGTATCATCGAATGGGCGCTGTCCTCCTTCGAACGGCGCACGCTCTTTAAGGAAGGCGAGCCTATCGCGGATGCCAGCGTCTATGGCGGCGATGCCTCGACCGTGCCGCTCGTCGCCGGCGAGCAGGTGGACGTCTTCCTGCCGAAGGACAATTCGCAGCGGCTCGTCGCGCGCGTCGTCTACACCTGGCCGGTGCGCGCGCCGGTGACGCCGGGGCAGGCGGTCGGCACGCTGAAAATCTGGAACGACAAGCAGCTCTTGCGCGAGGTTCCGGTAAAGACGGCGGGCACCGTCGGCGTCGGCACGTTGCGGGCGCGGGCGCTCGATGCGCTGATCGAACTGTTCTTCTTCTGGATTTGACATCTTCTGGACGTGACAGGCCCCAACGGGGCGAAAAGCGTTTCGCCGGCCGGAAACATGGGGTAGTAGTGTCCCGAGTCATGCCGGCCGTGCCGGATATCGCGCAGAAAGACGGAAACAGGATTTGTCGGCCGCACCGGGTTTGTTTGTCACGTTCGAGGGCGGCGAGGGCGCCGGAAAGTCGACGCAGATCCGGCTTCTGGCCGAAGCCCTGCGCGCACGCGGCCTCACCGTGCTGATGACGCGTGAGCCGGGTGGCTCCAGGGGCGCGGAGGCGGTGCGTCACGTTCTCCTGTCGGGTGCCGCCGAGTCTTATGGCATCCGCATGGAGGCCGTGCTTTTTGCTGCCGCGCGCAGCGACCATGTCGAAGAGGTCATCCGCCCGGCGCTTGCCACCGGCACGGTCGTGCTGTGCGATCGTTTCATGGATTCCTCCCGCGTCTATCAGGGCATTACCGGCAATCTCGAACAGCCGTTCGTCGAAGCGCTGGAGCGCGTCGCGATCAACGGGGTCGTGCCCGACTGCACGATCATCTTCGACCTGCCTGCCGCCATCGGCCTCGAGCGTGCCCGCAAGCGCGGCGCCGGCGGGAGCGAGGCGCCCGACCGCTTCGAGAAGGAAGAGCTGGAAACCCACGAAAAGCGCCGCGAGGCCTTTCTCGACATCGCAGAGCGCGAACCGCTGCGCTGCCGCGTGGTGGATGCGACAAAGGCCCAGGACGTGATCGCGGCCGAGGTACTTGCCCTCGTCGAACCGCTGCTGCCCATCAGCGCCCGCGGCAACCAGGACCCGGAGCACATCTCGTGAGCGAGGATCGGCCCGGCATTCTCGACGGCGCAGTGCATCCCGCCGAGCAGACGAAACTCTTCGGCCACACCGAGGCGGAGACGTTTCTCGCGCGCTCTTACCGCTCCGGCAAAGGGCACCATGCGATCCTGATCGAGGGCCCCGAGGGTATCGGCAAGGCGACGCTCGCCTTCCGTTTCGCCAACCATGTCCTTCACCATCCGGAGCCCGCAGACGCGCCGGAAACGATCGCCGATCCGTCGCCCGCATCGCCGATCACCCGGCAGCTCGCTGCCGGCGCGTCGCACAATCTCCTGCATCTCAGCCGCCCGGTCGATGAGAAGACCGGCAAGGTGAAGGCCTTCATCACGGTCGACGAGGTGCGCAAGGCCGGCAAATTCCTCGCGCAGACATCGGGCACGGGCAACTGGCGCATCGTCATCATCGACCCCGCCGACGATCTCAACCGCAACGCCGCCAACGCCATCCTGAAAATCCTTGAGGAGCCGCCAAAACGCTCGCTCTTCCTGGTGCTGACCCACGCCCCCGGAAAACTCCTGCCGACCATCCGCTCACGCTGCCTGCCGCTATCGCTTTCGCCGCTGTCGCAGGACGATCTGGCCGCTGCCCTCGACAGTCTCGCTGCATCGCCATCCGGCCCACGGGCAGGGGAGGTGTTGTCCGCCGCCCATGGCAGCGTTTCCGAAGCGCTCAAACTCACCAACTACGGCGGCTTCGATATCGTGGAGGCCTTCCGCACCATCGTGGAGGCTCCGGCCGAGCCGCCGCGCCGCGACGTGCACAAGCTCGCCGACGTGCTTTCCGCGAAGGACAGCGACACGGTCTTTTCGTTCTTCTGTCAGCATGTCACCGATTTCGTGACGGACGCCGCCCGCAGCGCCGCGCTCTCCGGCGACCTCTCCCGCGCCGACCGCCTTGCCCATCTCTCCTCGCAGCTCGGCGAACGCATCACCGTCGCGGGGGCCTACAATCTCGATCGCAAGCAGACGATCATCACCGTGCTCGACGACATCCGGGCCTCTCTCTAGTTTCACGCCATAGTTATGGCCCGGTTTCATGCGGTCTTGGATGACCGTTTGGAATCGGAATGGTCATGCCGGCACTTTTGCTTCTCTGCCTTCTCTTCGGGGCGTTTTTTCATGCCGCCGACGCCTTTTCGGCCGAAATTCCGGGTGGCATGCCCTTTCCGGTCCAGACGGCGATTGTTCAGGAAAACGGCGATCCGATCATCGGGGCCGTCCTGTGTGCGTTCGATACCGATTGCACGCTCCTTGCAGAAGACGCTCAAGGGTTTCGGCTTTCGCTTAAAGTGCCCTACGGCCGCCATTGCTTCCCGAAGCGACTTTCGCTGCGCTGCGTGTCCGGCGATTGCTCGTTTTTGAACGGCAGTTCGTCCGTGGCGTTTGGTGAAGAACGGGAATTCCCGTTCTTTGAGGGAAGTTTTGGGCGAGAACTGGTCTATCGGCAGCGAACCAAACTGGGCAGCGTTCTCCTGATCGCGCCGGATTTCATCAACCGCTGCCGCATGCCATCATCGATGTTGCGGCGAAGCTGACGTCTTTTGGAGCACGGCAGCGCAACAACGGAAACTTGCTGTTTCCCTTGCCGTCCGCATGGTCTAATACCTTGCGGCATTGCACAACCGAAGACAGAACGCACGCTCATGACCGACACGTCCCGTTTCTACATCACGACCGCCATTTCCTATCCGAACGGCAAGCCGCATATCGGCCATGCCTACGAGCTGATCGCGACGGACGCCATGGCGCGTTACCAGCGGCTCGATGGGCGCGATGTGTTCTTCCTGACCGGCACGGACGAGCACGGCCAGAAGATGCAGCAGACGGCGCGCAAGGAGGGCATTACGCCGCGTGAACTCGCCGACCGGAATTCGAAAGAATTCAAGGATATGGCCGTTCTTCTGAATGCGTCCAACGACGACTTCATCCGCACGACGGAAGAGCGCCACTACGAGGCCTGCGCGGAGATCTGGCGCCGCATGGCCGCCAATGGCGACATCTACAAGGGCGGTTATGCCGGCTGGTATTCCGTGCGTGACGAAGCCTATTACCAGGAAAACGAGACGGAGAAGCGCGACGACGGCGTGCGCTACGGACCGCAGGGCACGCCCGTCGAATGGGTGGAGGAGGAGAGCTACTTCTTCCGCCTGTCCGACTATCAGGAAAAGCTCCTGAAGCACTATGAGGACAATCCGGATTTCATCGGCCCCGCCGAGCGCCGCAACGAGGTGATCTCCTTCGTCAAGTCGGGCCTCAAGGACCTTTCGGTCTCGCGCACCACCTTCGACTGGGGCATTCCGGTTCCGGGCGATCCTGCCCATGTCATGTATGTCTGGGTCGACGCGTTGACCAACTACATCACCGCGACCGGCTACATGACCGATCCCGAGGGCCCGCGCGCCAAGTACTGGCCGGCGAACATCCATATCATCGGCAAGGACATCATCCGCTTCCACGCCGTCTACTGGCCGGCCTTCCTGATGTCGGCGGGCCTGCCGCTGCCCGAGCGCGTCTTTGCCCATGGCTTCCTGCTCAACAAGGGCGAGAAGATGTCGAAGTCGCTCGGCAACGTTGTCGACCCGGTCAACCTCGTCAATCATTTCGGCCTCGACCCGATCCGCTACTTCTTCCTGCGCGAAGTCTCCTTCGGCCAGGACGGCAGCTACAGCGAAGAGGGCATCGCGACCCGCATCAACTCGGACCTCGCCAACGGCATCGGCAACCTTGCCAGCCGCTCGCTGTCGATGATCGTCAAGAACTGCGACGGCAAGGTGCCGGAATGCGGTGCGCTCTCGGACGCCGACCGCGCCATGCTCGCCTCCGTCGATGCACTGCATGCGATCACCCGCGAGGAGATGGGCAAGCAGCAGATCCACAAGGCGCTGGCGGCGATCATCGCCGTCGTCTCGGAGGCCGACCGCTATTTTGCCGGCGAAGCGCCGTGGGCACTGAAGAAGACCGACCCGGTTCGCATGGGCACCGTGCTCTATGTGACGGCGGAAGTCGTGCGCCAGATCGCGATCCTCTTGCAGCCCTTCATGCCGAAATCCAGCCGCAAGCTGCTCGATCTCGTTGCCGCGCCCGTCGAAAAGCGCGATTTCGCGGCGCTTGGCGAAGCCGGCCGTCTTGTCAGCGGCACGCCGCTGGACGCGCCGACCCCGGTCTTCCCGCGTTATGTCGCGCCCGAGGCGTAAATGCTGATCGATACGCATTGCCATCTGGATTTCCCCGATTTCGAGGCCGAGCGCGACGATATCGTCGCGCGCGCCCGCGCGGCCGGGGTAAAGCAGATGATCACCATCTCGACACGGGTGAAGAAGTTTCCGACGATTTTGGCGATCGCCGAAAAATACCCGTCGGTGTTCTGCTCGGTCGGCACCCATCCGCACAATGCGGACGAGGAGCTGGATGTTCCGGTTTCCGAGCTGGTTGAACTGTCAAAACATCCACGCGTCGTGGCGATCGGCGAGGCAGGCCTCGACTATTTTTACGACAATGCACCGCGCGAGGCGCAGGCTATCGGCCTCCGAAACCACATCGCCGCCGCGCGGGAGACCGGGCTACCGCTGGTCATCCACAGCCGCGCGGCGGATGAGGACATGGCAGCGATCCTGAGCGAGGAAACGGGGAAGGGGGCCTTTCCCTTCCTGCTGCACTGCTTCTCGTCTGGGCCGGAGCTCGCCCGCATCGGCGTGGAGCTGGGCGGCTACGTCTCGTTCTCCGGCATCCTCACTTTCCCGAAATCGGAAGAGCTGCGCGAGATCGCCAAAACCGTGCCGCTGGAACGCATGCTGGTCGAGACCGACGCGCCCTACCTTGCGCCAAAACCTTATCGCGGAAAACGCAACGAACCGGCCTATGTGGCACACACCGCCGCCGTGCTGGCGGAAACCGTCGGCGCCAGCGCAGACGAGATCGCCCGCATCACCACCGAAAACGCCTTCCGCATTTTTTCCAAGATGCCGCGGGTGTAACCGTGGCCTTTACGCGGCGCTTCACCATTCTCGGCTGCGGCTCGTCGCCCGGCGTGCCGCGCATCACCGGTGACTGGGGCGCCTGCGATCCCGCCAACCCGAAGAACCGCCGTACCCGCGCCGCCTTCCTCGTCGAGCAGACCGGCCCGGAGGGCAAGACGACCGTGGTCATCGATACGGGGCCGGATTTCCGCGCGCAGATGATCGCCGCGCGCGTCGAAACCATCGATGCGGTGCTCTATACCCACGCCCATGCCGACCATATCCACGGCATCGACGACATCAGGGGGTTTGTGCTGCAAAACCACAGGCAGGTGCCGATCTGGGCCGATCCGGTGACGATGGAGCGCATCCGCGAAGGCTTCGGCTACTGCCTGAAGACCCCGCCGGGCAGCATGTATCCGCCGATCGTGACGGAGAACCTGATCGAGCCGATGGACAGGCCCGTGACGATCGACGGGCGAGGGGGCGCCATTACCTTCCAGCCCCTGCTCCAGGTGCACGGCTCCATCCATTCGCTCGGCTTCCGCATCGGCGATGTCGCCTATTGCAGCGATATCAGCGACTTCCCGGGCGAAACCGTCCCGCGCCTCAAAGACCTCGACATGCTGATCGTCGATGCGCTGCAGTACCGCTTCCACTCCAGCCATCTGTCGCTCAGCCAGGCCTTGGAATGGATTGAACGGCTGAAGCCGGCGCGCGCCATCCTGACCCATATGCATGTGCCGCTCGACTACGACACGGTACAAAAGGAAACGCCGGATCATGTCGAACCGGCGTATGATGGTCTCAGCTTCGAGATCGTGCTTGCGGACGATCAGGCGAAATAGGGCTTCAGGTTCTCGCGGATGCGCTCCAGCACCGTCGCGCCCGAAAGATCGGGCACAAAAGTCTTGCCGGTGATCTGCTCGAAAGCTTGAATATAGACCTTCGAGGTCTGCTCGACGAGCTCGCGCGGGATTTCGGGGATCGGGTCCTTGTAGGGATCGCAGCGCTCGGTGACCCAGGCGCGCACGAAATCCTTGTCGAAGCTGGCCGGACGCCCGCCCGTCGCAAAACTCTGCTCGTAGCTGTCGGCGATCCAGTACCGGCTCGAATCCGGCGTGTGGATTTCGTCGGCAAGCACGATGCGGCCGTCCTTGTCCGTGCCGAATTCATACTTGGTGTCGACGAGGATCAGCCCGCGTTCGGCCGCAAGGGCCTGACCGCGCGCAAACAGTGCCAGCGCATAGCGCGATACGGTTTCCCATTGTTCTGCCGTCAGCAGGCCCTGGGCGAGGATTTCGTCGCCGGACAACGGTTCGTCATGGCCGCCGTCGAACGCCTTGCTGGTCGGCGTGATGATCGGCTCGGGCAGCTTTTCGTTGTCCCTCAGGCCATCCGGCAGCGTGATGCCGTACATCTGGCGCTCGCCCTTGCGGTATTTTGTCAGGATCGAGGTGCTGGTCGTGCCGGCGAGATAACCGCGCACGACGATCTCGACGGGCAGGATATCGAGCCGCGTGCCGATGACGACATTCGGGTCCGGGTAGGAAATGACATGGTTCGGGCAGATATCGGCGGTTTCCTCGAACCAGTAGCGCGCCGTCTGCGTCAGCACCTGGCCCTTGAAGGGAATGGCCGTAAGGATCACATCGAAGGCACTGAGCCGGTCCGTCGCGATGATGATACGGCTGCCGTCCGGCAGGTCGTAGTTCTCGCGGACTTTCCCGTTGTAGCGGTTCGGCAGTTCCGGGATATGGGCGTCGGAGAGAATGCGCAACTCACTCATCGGGACAGGCTTTCGCTGTTGGTTTCGTCTGCCGTTTCGCTTAAGGCCACGGGTGGTGAAGGGTCAAGGCGCAAACCGGACTTTTGGAGGGTTCGGCGGTTTTACAGATAAGAGTAAGTTCCATAATCTATCTTATGTGATTTATTCATTTGGCCGGGCACCTTCGCTTTCCAAGCGAAACACTCCAATCATTTCAATAGCTTCGCTCTTTGAGAGCCTTGCTTGTCTCGGTTCTTCCTGCTGCTCTCCTTACAGAGCATCGCCGCTTTGTGGACACGATATCGACGGCCTGGATCAAATCGTCGTAAACTGCTGCGAATCTCGGCCAGCGGCTTTCGACGCGACGCCAACATCCATATTTAGATCACCGTTTCTTCCGGCCCGCCACACGATCCCATGTCCGATATCCCTCTGCTTGAAACCGACCGTCTCGTCTTGCGCGGCTTCCGTCCGGAAGACCTTGATGCCATGACCGCGATGTGGGCCATGCCCGACGTCGTGCGCTATATCGGTGGCGTGCCGTTGTCCCGCGAACAGTCCTGGGGCCGCCTGCTGCGCCATATCGGCATGTGGCGCATCATGGGCTTCGGCTTCTGGGCGATCATCGAAAAGGCGTCGGGCCGGCTTGTCGGCGAAGCCGGGTTCCATGAAATGCGCCGCGAGATGATGCCCAGTATCGAAGACACGCTGGAAGCCGGCTGGGGCCTGCTCCCGGGCTCTCACGGCCGCGGCTATGCCAGCGAGGCACTGGAGGCAATGCTGCCCTGGGCGGAAGCAAACCATGGCGGCATGCCGGTCACCTGCATCATCGATCCTGCAAACACGGCGTCGATCCGGCTTGCCGGACGGCACGGGTTCCGCGAGTTTTCCCGATCGACCTATCAGGGAACCGAGATCATTCTCTTTCGGAAGGCCCCCGGCATTTTGAGCGGACTACAAACAAAGGATTCCAAACAATAATATTTATAATATAAAGCACTGTTTTTAAAGGGAAATATTTAAGAAGCAAACATAACTGATGGCGTAGCGGTTCTTTTCTGGTGTCCGTGCTATTCTGGTTTCATCCGAAAAGGAGTGTGCGCCATGAAAATGCTTGCCGCCGTGTTCCTTTGCGTTTCGCTTTCCCTACCCTCCGCCACACGGGCGGGGGAGCCCGTCGATACGGTGCAGGGCATCATACAGAGCCAGATAGCCGCCTTCCTGGACGACGATGCGAAGGCCGCCTATTCCTTCGCCTCACCGACCATCCGTGGAAAATTTCCGACCGAAGATGCCTTCTTCGACATGGTGAAGAAGGGCTATGCGCCGGTCTACCGGCCGGGCAATTTCGCCTTCGGCCGCTCGAAGGTCACCGACGGCGTGGTGGTGCAGGAGGTGCTGATTTCAGGGCCTGATGGCAAGGACTGGACGGCGCTCTACCAGGTCGTGAAGCAGCCGGATGGCAGCTACAAGATCAACGGCGTGCACATCGTGCGCACCGCGCCGGGGCCTGAAATCTGAGCAATTCCAGCAGAGGCGTGAAACGCGAGCCTCAGAGAGGGGCGAGATCGCCCCTCGCCCAGGTCTCCTGCGTCTCCGCCATGAAGTCGGCAAAACGCCCCTCCTCGATCGCCTTGCGGATGCCGGCCATCAGGTCCTGATAGTAGGACAGGTTGTTCCAGGTGAGCAGCATGCCGCCGAGGGATTCGTTGGCGCGGATGAGGTGGTGCAGATAGGCGCGCGAATAGTCACGCGCCGCCGGGCACGTCGATTCCTCGTCAAGCGGGCGCATATCCTCGGCATGACGGGCATTGCGCAGGTTGATGCGGCCGCGGCGGGTGAAGGCAAGGCCGTGCCGGCCGGAACGGGTCGGCATCACGCAGTCGAACATGTCGATGCCACGGGCGACGGATTTCAGCATGTCGTCGGGCGTACCGACACCCATCAGGTAGCGTGGTTTTTCGAAAGGCATATGCGGGATGGTGGTGTCGATCATGTCGAGCATGACCTCCTGTGGCTCGCCGACAGCGAGCCCGCCGATGGCGTAACCCTTGAGGTTCAGCTCGGCGAGCGCCTGCGCGGAGCGGACGCGCAGGTGCGGAATGTCGCCGCCCTGCACGATGCCGAACATCGCCTTGCCCGGCTGGTCCCCGAAGGCCACCTTGCAGCGCTCGGCCCAGCGCAGGGACATTTCCATCGCGCGTTCGATTTCCTTCGGCGAGGCCGGCAGGGCCACGCATTCATCGAGCTGCATCTGGATATCGCTGTCAAGCAGGCCCTGGATCTCGATCGATCGCTCCGGCGACATGTGGTGCAAGGCGCCGTCGACATGGCTCTTGAAGGTGACACCCTGTTCGTCGAGCTTGCGCAGGCCGGAGAGCGACATGACCTGGAAACCGCCGGAGTCGGTGAGGATCGGGTGCGGCCAGCGGATGAGCTCGTGCAGACCGCCGAGGCGTGCGACGCGTTCCGGACCGGGACGCAGCATCAGATGATAGGTGTTGCCGAGGATGATGTCGGCGCCAAGCTCGCGCACCTGGTCGAGATACATCGCCTTGACGGTGCCCACCGTGCCGACGGGCATGAAGGCCGGCGTGCGGATGACGCCGCGCGGCATGGAGACCTCGCCGCGGCGCGCCTTGCCGTCGGTCGCGAGAAGCTTGAACTGGAAGGTTTCGGTCATCGGTGGTCCCGGAAAAGCAGGCTGGAGTCGCCGTAGGAATAGAAGCGGTAGCCGGTGGCGATCGCATGGGCATAGGCGCCGCGCATCGTTTCAAGGCCTGAAAAGGCGGAAACGAGCATGAAGAGCGTCGATTTCGGCAGGTGGAAGTTGGTCATCAGCATGTCGGCCGTGCGGAAACGGTAGCCGGGCGTGATGAAGATGCCCGTCGCGCCGGACCAGGGCCGGATCGTGCCGTCTTCGTCAGCAGCGCTTTCGAGAAGGCGCAGCGAGGTCGTTCCGACGGAAATGATGCGCCCGCCCCTCGCCCTCACGGCGTTGAGCGCCGCAGCGGTTTCCCCGGAGACATAGCCGACCTCCTCGTGCATGACATGGTCGGTCGTGTCGTCGGCCTTCACCGGCAGGAAGGTGCCGGCGCCGACATGCAATGTCACGAAATGCCTTTCAACGCCGAGCGCGTCGAGTTTTTCGAAGAGAGCGTCGGTGAAGTGCAGACCCGCCGTGGGTGCCGCGACGGCGCCCTCCTCACGGGCATAGATCGTCTGGTAGTCGCGGCGGTCCGCCTCGTCCTCCTCGCGCTTGGAGGCGATGTAGGGCGGTAGCGGGATATGGCCGACGGTTGCGATGGCGCGGTCGAGATCGGGGCCGGAGAGGTCGAAATGCAGGGTAACTTCGCCGCCCTCGCCCTTCTGCTCCACGGTTGCCGAAAGGTCTTCCGCTGCGCCGAAGGTGATGCGGTCGCCGCGCTTGATGCGCTTGCCGGGCCTGGCGAACGCCTTCCAGCGGTCGCCGGCGATGCGCATATGCAGCGTCGCGGAAACCTTCTGGCCGCCGGCGCCGTCGCGGTGGCGAATGCCTTCGAGCTGGGCGGGGATGACGCGGGTGTCGTTGAAGACCAGCGCATCGCCGGGGCGCAGCAGCGACGGCAGATCACCGACAGTCCGGTCCTGATAGGGCGCATCCCTGTCGGGCTCGACGACGAGCAGCCGTGCCGCTTCGCGCGGGCTCACCGGGCGCAGGGCGATGTTTTCTTCCGGAAGATCGAAATCGAAGAGGTCGACGCGCATGGGGGGCTCAGTAAAAACGGATCATCAGCGCACCGGCGACGAGCAGAATTGCCCCTGCGATGCGGCCGAGGGACACTTCGCGCACGGCCATGCCGAGAAAGCCGACACGGTCGAGCAGGATGCCGGCGAGAAGCTGACCGGACACGGCGAAGGCCATGACGGCCGCAGCACCGATGCGCGGCGTCAGGAAGATGGCGGTCGTGACATAGATCGTACCGATTGCGCCGCCGGCAAAATAGAGCCAGGTGTCCGGGCCGCGCCAGTCCGGCGCCCTGCCCTCGAAGGCGGTTGCGGCGAGAACGACGCACGCGAGGACGAGTGTGCCCGCGAAGAACGAGATGAAGGCGGCCGCTGCCGGCATGCCGAGACCGCGGCCGAGCAACGCGTTGATGGGGGCCTGGATGGCGATGCACGCGCCCGCCGCAATGCCGAGCAGCGCCCAGAGGAAAGCAGCCATATCGACGTCATCTCTTGAAAAGCGCACAAAGAAAAACCGCGCCCGCCGGGGCGAGCGCGGTCGAAAACGAAAGGTTGTCTATCAGGCCGCTACGTCTGCGGCAACCTTCATCGAGACGATGGTGTCGGGATCGCGCACCGGCTCGCCGCGCTTGATCTTGTCGATATTTTCCATGCCTTCGATGACCTGACCCCAGACGGAGTACTGCTTGTTCAGCCAGGGAGCGTCGGTGAAGCAGATGAAGAACTGCGAGTTGGCCGAGTTCGGCATCTGGCTGCGCGCCATGGAGCAGGTGCCGCGCACATGGCTCATGTTGGAGAACTCGGCCTTCAGGTCTGGCTTTTCCGAACCGCCCATGCCGGCGCGGGCCGGGTTGAAGTCCTTGCCGCCGGTCTTGCCATACTGCACGTCGCCCGTCTGGGCCATGAAGTCCTCGATGACGCGGTGGAAGACGACGCCGTCATAGGCGCCTTCGCGCGTCAGTTCCTTGACGCGCGCGACGTGACCCGGTGCGAGATCCGGAAGCAGCTGGATGACCACCTTGCCCTTCGTGGTCTCCATGATGATGGTGTTTTCCGGATCCTTGATCTCGGCCATGGTCTTTCTCCTTCAAAGGCAGTTGCGCAAAAGGTGTGTCGCCGTTTTGCGATTACAACAGGCGGCACACCAAAAAGTGAATTACTTGCCGACGGTGACCTTGATCATCCGGTCGGGATCGGTGACCGAGCCATTGTTGGCCTCGTCGCCGCGCTTGATCTTGTCGACGTTCTCCATGCCGGAAACGACCTTGCCGACGACCGTGTACTGGCCGTTCAGGAAGTCGCCCGGAGCGAACATGATGAAGAACTGCGAATTGGCCGAGTTCGGGTCCTGCGAACGGGCCATGCCGACCGTGCCGCGCTCGAAGGGCACGTCGGAGAATTCCTGCGGCAGATCCGGCTGGCTGGAGCCGCCCGTGCCGGCCGCATCCGGCTGGAAACCAGCCGACATATCGCCGTACTGGACGTCGCCGGTCTGCGCCATGAAGCCCTCGATCACGCGGTGGAAAGCGACATTGTCATATTCGCCGGCTGTCGCCAGCGCCTTGATGCGCTCGACATGCTTGGGTGCGACCTTGTCGTTCAGTTCGACGACGACGGGTCCGTCCTTCAACTGGATCGTGATGAATTCGGCCGCCTGGGCAACGACGGCGCTGGTGGTGGTCGCAAGGAACAGGGCTCCTGCAAAGGCGAAACGGAGGATGTTCATGATAGCTCCCTAAGGGGTTCAGGATGATGGGCTCAGCCCTTCTTGCGGGCTTTCAACGCCGCAAAGACGGGCGCCGGGACGAAGGCGCTGACATCGCCGCCCATGGCCGCGATCTGGCGGACCAATGTGGCGGTAATGGGCCGCGAGGCGACGCCCGCCGGCAGGAAGACGGTCTGCACATCCGGCGCCATCTGGCGGTTCATGCCGGCCATCTGCATTTCATAGTCGAGATCCGTACCGTCGCGCAGCCCGCGGATCAGCATGAGTGCGCCATGCTGGCGTGCGGCATCGACGACCAGGTTGGAGAAGGAGACGACGCTGACATCCCCTGCCCGCGCCGGCAGTGCCTCGGCAATGGACGTGCGGATGAGATCCGCGCGTTCCTCGAAGGAGAAGAGCGGTGTCTTGCCGGGATGGATGCCGATCGCGACGATGACCCTGGGCACCACGTTCAGCGCCTGCACCAGAACGTCGATATGGCCATTGGTGATCGGATCGAAAGAGCCAGGATAGAAGGCGACTGTCATCGGCGGGGTCCCGTTTGCCGCCTTTTGTCATGGACGGCCCCTTTCCGCAAGGGCGCGGCCTGTCGCAGCCCGCGCTGTCCCCTGCCAAGAACATGAACGCGGCATGAATGGGCCGTTCAAGAGCATTTCAGGCATGCCATGTCTAAATAGAAACATCAAAGCTGGGAACAAAGGTCGCCGTCGCGCATTCTCCCGGCAGAATACAGTGAAACAAGTAATGCGTTTCCTTAGGCTTGAAGGAACACGACAATGGCTCTGGCTCTACTCTGCATGACCATGTTCATCGCCCTTACCGCCGCAACCATCCATGCGTTGCGGGAAGAGGATCGCCCGGCAGCGCCGAAAATCGCCGCCCGTGGCAAATGGCTGCGCTGAGCGGGACTTTACCATGGCCGCGCTCACCATCCTCTTCACGATCTTCATCAGCACCGTCTTCACCATCGACTTCGCGCGCACGATTCTTGAACTGAAACGCGACCGCGCAGCCCTGAAGGCGGCCAAGCTGAAAACCCAAGCAGGTGGCTTTGGCGTCTGAGAGCGCCCCCTGCGGCACGGCGCCCCGGCGCAAGACCTGCCGCAGTCCGTATGCCACCGTCAGAGCGGGTAGCCTTCCCTCCGGGCTGCCCGCACACTTGAAAAGCCGGACGGTCGTTCCCTGCCCGTCCGGCTTTTTCGTTTCATGAAAAGGGCCTTTCCGGTGAACACCGGAAAGGCCCTTTCTTGTTTCGATCGGAACAGCTGGGCTGCTTTCGCCCGGCCTATTCCTCGCTGACCGGGGTCGCATCATCCCCGGCATCGACATCGCCTTCAATGCCCGTACCATCGGCATCGTCCTCGCCTTCCGGCTCGCTGATGCGTTCGACCGAGACGACCTTCTCGTCCTTGGCGGTCGAGAAGATGGTGACGCCCTTCGTCGCGCGACTTGCGATGCGGATGCCGTCGACCGGCACGCGGATCAGCTGGCCGCCATCGGAGACGAGCATGAGCTGGTCCTTCTCCTCGACCGGGAAGGCGGCGACGAGTTCGCCGATCTCGCTGGTCTTCGACGTATCGGTGGCGCGGATGCCCTTGCCGCCGCGGCCCGAGGTGCGGAAATCGTAGGAAGACGACCGCTTGCCGAAACCCTTCTGCGACACGGTGAGGACGAACTGCTCGCGGGACCGGAGTTCCTGGTAGCGCTCCTCCGTAAGGTCGCCGATTTCACCGACCTCCTCGCCGACCAATGCGATATCCTCCTCGTCGACACCGCTGGCGCGGCGTTCGGCGGCGGAGCGCTTCAGGTAGGCCGCCCGCTCCCAGGGCTCGGCATCGACATGGCTGACGATCGTCATCGAGATGATGCGGTCGCCGCCGCCGAGCGAGATGCCGCGCACGCCGACCGAGTTGCGGCCGGCGAAGACGCGCACGTCATCGACCGGGAAGCGGATGCACTGGCCGAGCGCCGTCGTCATCAGCACGTCGTCATGCTCCGTGCAGGTCTCGACATTGAGGATCTCGTCGCCCTCTTCTTCGAGCTTCATCGCGATCTTGCCGTTGCGGTTGACCTGGACGAAGTCGCTGAGCTT
The DNA here is from genome assembly GCF_028534175.1 of Shinella sp. HY16. Classification (NCBI taxonomy): domain Bacteria; kingdom Pseudomonadati; phylum Pseudomonadota; class Alphaproteobacteria; order Hyphomicrobiales; family Rhizobiaceae; genus Shinella; species Shinella sp. HY16. Next base: position 1,740,400 of record NZ_JAHYXL010000001.1, read on the forward strand.
GTTGCGACGCACCGTGCCGCGGGTCGTTGCGAACATGACGTCGAGGTTTTCCCACGTCGTCTCGTCCTCGGGCAGCGGCATGATGGTGGTAATGCGCTCGCCGGGCGTGAGCGGCAGCATGTTGATCAGCGCCTTGCCCTTGGACTGCGGCGTACCGATCGGCAGACGCCAGACCTTCTCCTTGTAGACGATGCCACGCGAGGAGAAGAAGAGTACGGGCGTGTGCGTGTTGGCGACGAAGAGGCGGGTCGCGAAATCCTCGTCCTTCATGGCCATGCCGGAGCGGCCCTTGCCGCCGCGGCGCTGCGCGCGATAGGTGGCGAGCGGTACACGCTTGACATAGCCGGCATGCGACACGGTCACGACCATGTCCTCGCGGGCGATGAGGTCCTCGTCGTCCATATCAGGACCGCCCTCGGCGATCTCGGTGCGGCGCGGCGTGCCGAACTCGTCGCGCACGGCGATGAGCTCATCCTTGACGATGTTCATCATGCGCAGACGCGAGGAGAGGATATCGAGATAATCCTTGATCTCCTCGCCGATCTTGTTGAGCTCCTCGTCGATCTCGTCGCGGCCGAGAGCCGTCAGGCGGGCGAGACGCAGCTCAAGGATGGCGCGGGCCTGCTCTTCCGAGAGATTGTAGGTGAGGTCCTCGTTGATGCGATGGCGCGGGTCGTCGATGAGCTTGATCAGCACGTCGACGTCTTTCGCCGGCCAGCGGCGCTCCATCAGCTGTTCGCGAGCCGTCTGCGGGTCGGGCGCGCGGCGGATCAGGCTGATCACCTCATCGATATTGGCGACGGCAATGGCGAGACCGACCAAGACATGGGCGCGGTCGCGTGCCTTGCGCAGCAGGTACTTTGTGCGGCGGCTGACGACTTCTTCGCGGAAGGCGACAAAGGCGCGCAGCATGTCGAGCAGCGTCATCTGCTCCGGCTTGCCGCCGTTCAGCGCCACCATATTGCAGCCGAAGGAGGTCTGCAGCGGCGTGTAGCGATAGAGCTGATTGAGGATGACCTCGGCATTGGCATCGCGCTTCAGCTCGATGACGACGCGGTAGCCCTGGCGGTCGGATTCGTCGCGAAGGTCGGAGATGCCCTCGATGCGCTTGTCGCGCACCAGCTCGGCCATCTTCTCGATCATCGACGCCTTGTTCACCTGGAAGGGAACTTCCGTAACGATGATCTGCTCACGGTCGCCGCGCATCGGCTCGATATGGGCCCGCCCGCGCATGATGACGGAGCCGCGGCCGGTCTCGTAGGCCTGGCGGATACCGGCACGGCCGAGGATCAGCGCGCCGGTCGGAAAGTCCGGGCCGGGAATGTGCTGCATCAGGTCGAGCAGCTCGATCGCCGGATTGTCGATCAGCGCGACGCAGCCGTTGATGACTTCGGCAAGATTGTGCGGCGGAATGTTCGTCGCCATGCCGACCGCGATGCCGCCGGCGCCGTTGACGAGCAGGTTCGGAAATTTTGCGGGAACGACGACCGGCTCGCTCATCGTGCCGTCGTAGTTGTCGCGGAAGTTGACCGTTTCCTTGTCGAGATCGTCGAGCAGCGAATGGGCGGCCTTTTCCAGGCGGCATTCCGTGTAGCGCTGGGCGGCCGGCGGGTCGCCGTCGATCGAACCGAAATTGCCCTGGCCGTCGATCAGGGGCAGTCGCAGCGACCAGTCCTGCGCCATGCGCGCCAAGGCATCGTAGATCGCAGCGTCGCCGTGCGGATGGTATTTACCCATCACGTCACCGGTCACGCGCGCCGACTTCACGTATTTCTTGTTCCAGTCGACGCCCATCTCGCTCATCGAGTAGAGAATGCGCCGGTGAACGGGCTTGAGACCGTCGCGCACATCGGGCAAGGCGCGGGAAACGATCACGCTCATGGCGTAGTCGAGATAGGACCGCTGCATTTCCTCGATGATGGAAATAGGCTCAATGCCGGGAGGGTTCTTGCCGCCGGGTGTCGATTGGTCTGTCAATTTCGGTCACGATCGTTGTTCAGAATCAGAAGAGAATTTTATAGCCTACCGGCGCTGGGAGCGCCAATTTCGCCAGGGGTTTTGAACAGGCTTTTGCAAGTAAAATCCGCCAATTTGCGCATTTTCATGGCGGTGGCATCGCATTGCTCCGACCGCCCTTCCCTTGGGCGGCGCCCTCCCCTAACAATAGCCGGACAAGGCTAGAGAAAATCGGCCGCGCAACGGCGAGGGGAACGCCCGACATGCTCAACATCGATCTTCTGGTCAACGCGATCACGACCCTGCTCGTGACCATCGATCCGCCGGGCCTCGCACCAATCTTCCTCGGCCTTACGGTCGGTATGACGCGCCCGCAGCGCACGCAGGTGGCGCTGCGCGGCTGCATCATCGCCTTCTGCATCCTTGCCGTCTTCGCACTGACGGGCGCCGGCGTGCTGTCGCTGCTCGGCATCTCCATCGGCGCCTTCCGCATCGCCGGCGGCCTGCTCTTGTTCTGGATCGCCTTCGAGATGATCTTCGAGCGCCGCAACGAGCGGAAGGAGAAGACCAGCGAGGTGGCGATCACCCGCGATCACATCCACAATATCGCCGTCTTCCCGCTCGCCCTGCCGCTGATCGCCGGTCCGGGCGCGATCTCCGCGACGATCCTCACCTCGGGTTCCTTCCCCTCTGCGCTTGAGCGCGCCGCCCTTATCGGCGTCATCGCGCTCTGCCTCGTCATCCTGTTCCTCTCGCTGGTCATCGCCGAGCGCATCGACCGCTTCCTCGGCAAGACCGGCCGCGCAATCCTGACACGCCTTCTGGGCGTCATCCTCGCGGCGCTGGCGGTGCAGTTCGTGGTGGACGGGGTGAAGTCGGCCTTCGCCGGCTGACGGCGACGACTACCCCTTCAGTTCCCGGACATTCAGCAGGTAGAAGGCCCCCATCTGGTCAAGATACTGCTGGTAGAAGAAGCGCCACTTGTTGCCCTTGCGCACGCCGACCAAGGTGACCTTGACGTCGGTCTGGCCGGGCACGTTCATGTAGTCGGACTTGTGCAGCGTCGACTTGTGGAAGCGCATGCCCTGCCGCAGGCCGGCCTCGTCGATGCGCCCCATCGGCGTCTGCAGGTTTCCGTGCGATGCGGAATAGACGCCACCGCCATGGTTCGTGAAGCCGAACGAGCATCCGTCCATCGCCGGCGTCAGCATCACGTCGGCGTCGCTTTCGAGAACGACGACATGCTTGAAATCCTGGTCATAGGGCAGCCAGTAGCAGTCCCAGCCGTTGGCGTTCTGCGCATTGGTCGACTTTATCGACCAGACATCCACGGTCTTCTCCTTGAACTGAGAAATGATGCCCGTTCCCTTGCGCATGCAGGTGAAGTCGTCTTCCTTGTTCAGCAGAAAGCGTTTCACACCGGGGTTGCGGTATCCTGATTCATAGGCCTGGTACTGGATCAGCAACAGGTTGTTCTTCAGGAAGCTCTCGGGATCGGACGTGATGGCGGTCATGTTCGGCATTGCCGGCTACTCCAGATGTTCTTGTTCGATCACGGATCAGATGACGTTCATGACGTCCGAGCGGTAGTCCTTCTCCTGCTCGCCCGCCGAGAGGAACCAATAGGGCTTCATCACCGCGAAGTTCTGCTTGTCGTCCCGCAGAAGCACATAGGCGCAGTAGACCGTCTGGTCGGCAGGCCGCTCGAATGCCGCGATCCAGGGGTTCTGGCGGGTGCCGATATGCCGGGCATGGCCAAGCTTGCGCTCGATGTCGTTGCGGAATCCATAGAGAATGGCCTTGTGCCCGGCCCGGAAGCCGCGGGCGTCCAGTTCGGTGAAATTCTGCAGGACATGCGGCGGGTCGTCACAATTTTCGACATACCATTGAGCAACAGCCATGTAGTCGCTGGCGCGCGCATTGGCGCGACCGTAGCGCGCTTCCTTCTGGAAATCCGTTTTGCCAGCCCGTATCCGCTGGATGAAATTGATCAAACCCATTCGAAAGCCCCCTGTTTTACAAATGAATTTTACTAAAATGCACCTCCGGCCATGCAATAGACGACCCGGGCACGGATCGCTCCCCGTATCCGCGGCCGGATCATGCCGGGAAGAGACTAAGAAAGTCAGAACGACCGGAACGGGATGTTGGCATCTTCGCCCATATGGCCATCCGCCCGAACAGCCGGTCCGATGCGAAATGGTCTATCCCCGCGGCAGAGCGCTCAGGGATTGTCGGCAAACCATCTGACGATGGCCGGCATGTTTTCCTCGAAACCGCCCGGCAGGAAGACATTGAGCAGGCCGACACGCGCATCCGTGCGGTTCTCGAAGTCGTGCATGACAGTGGCCGGGATGCGCACGAAGCTGCCCGCAGGCGCTTCCAGCCAGTCCTCGCCAGCCAGAATGCTGGCCGTTCCGGCAATCACATAAAAAAGCTCGATATTGTCGGTGTGGAAATGGGCGCCCGGCCCTGTCGTGTTCGGCTCCAGCCACCATTCGGAAACGCTGTAGGCGCTTGCGGTTTCGTGGTGATCCGCCTTGAACACTGCGTTCATGCGACCGAGTGGATAGGCCCGGCCCTCGCCCGGACGCAGGAAAAGCACATCCGCAGCCGTCTTCTCGTCGCCCATGACGCACCTCCTACCGCATTGCTGCCCGCCGGACGCGCGTTGAGCGGAGGCCGACCTGATTGCCGGCCTCGCTGTCGTCCTCAGAACGGGATGTCGTCGTCCATGTCCCGCGAGAGCGAACCGCCCGAACGGTTGCCGCCGCCGCTGGCGCCACCACCCGAGGACGGGCGCGAGCCGTAGTCGTCATAGTTGGGCGCGCCGCCGAAATCGCCGCCGCCGCGGCTTGCGCCGCCGCCTTCACCGCGGCCGTCCAGCATGGTCAGCGTCGAGTTGAAGCCCTGCAGCACGATTTCCGTCGAGTAGCGATCGTTGCCGGTCTGGTCCTGCCACTTGCGGGTCTGCAGCGCGCCCTCGATGTAGAGTTTCGCGCCCTTTTTCACATATTGCTCGACGACCTTGCACAGGCCCTCGTTGAAGACGACGACATTGTGCCATTCGGTCTTCTCGCGGCGTTCGCCGTTGTTGCGGTCGCGCCAGGTCTCGGACGTGGCGATGCGCAGGTTGGCGATCGGCCGACCGTCCTGCGTGCGCCGGATTTCCGGGTCCGCCCCGACATTGCCGATCAAGATCACCTTGTTGACGCTTCCAGCCATACCCGTAACTTCCCGTTGTCGCGCCGGGCGCAGATTGCCCGGCATCATTTCACTACACGAATGCGGCATCTTATCGGCTGCCGGCCATCGGCGCCGCCCCGCAGAGGTGGTAATCCACAGATGAATTGCAGATTTTTGTTCTTTTTTTGTTCTAATAAATCCCTACACTCTTGTCAACCGAATCGGAAACGGGCACGGAATTCTCTGACCCGCACATGGACAGGCCCCGTCCGATCCCTACATAGGGGCCTGATCCGAATTTGATGCGCAACGACCTTCGACGCTGGACACCATGAGCGAACTCAAGACCATTTCCATTCGCGGCGCCCGCGAACACAATCTCAAGGGCATCGACCTCGACCTGCCCCGCAACAAGCTGATCGTCATGACGGGCCTTTCGGGCTCCGGCAAATCGTCGCTCGCCTTCGACACGATCTATGCCGAGGGCCAGCGCCGTTATGTCGAGAGCCTGTCGGCCTATGCCCGCCAGTTCCTCGAGATGATGCAGAAGCCCGACGTCGATCAGATCGACGGCCTCTCGCCCGCCATTTCCATCGAGCAGAAGACGACCTCGAAGAACCCGCGCTCGACGGTCGGCACGGTCACCGAGATCTATGACTACATGCGCCTGCTCTTCGCGCGCGTCGGCGTGCCCTATTCGCCGGCGACGGGTCTGCCGATCGAAAGCCAGACGGTCAGCCAGATGGTCGACCGTGTCGTGGATTTCGGCGAAGGCACGCGCCTCTACATCCTCGCGCCCGTCGTGCGCGGCCGCAAGGGCGAGTACAAGAAGGAACTCGCCGAGCTGATGAAGAAGGGCTTTCAGCGCGTCAAGGTCGACGGCCAGTTCTACGAGATCGCCGACGTGCCCGCTCTCGACAAGAAGTACAAGCACGACATCGACGTGGTGGTCGACCGCGTCGTCGTGCGCGCCGACCTTTCCTCGCGCCTTGCGGACAGTCTCGAGACCAGCCTGAAGCTCGCCGATGGCCTGGCGGTCGCAGAATTTGCCGACAAGCCGCTGCCCGTGGAAGAGACGGCTGCCGGCGGCTCGGCCAACAAATCGCTGAACGAAACGCACGAGCGCGTGCTGTTCTCCGAAAAGTTCGCCTGCCCTGTCTCCGGCTTCACCATTCCGGAAATCGAGCCCCGGCTCTTCTCGTTCAACAACCCCTTCGGCGCCTGCCCGACCTGTGACGGCCTCGGCAGCCAGCAGAAGATCGACGCCGACCTCATCGTGCCCGAGGTGGAGCGTACGCTGCGCGACGGCGCCATCGCGCCCTGGGCCAAGTCCTCCTCGCCCTACTACAACCAGACGCTGGAAGCGCTCGGCGCCGTCTACGGCTTCAAGCTGTCGAACCGCTGGTCCGAACTGTCGGCGGCGGCGCAGGGCGCGATCCTTAACGGCACGCAGGAAAAGATCGAGTTCAACTACAAGGACGGCGCGCGTTCCTACAAGACGGTCAAAACCTTCGAGGGCATCGTGCCGAACCTCGAACGCCGCTGGAAGGAAACGGACAGCGCCTGGTCGCGCGAGGAAATCGAACGCTACATGTCGGCGGCCCCCTGCCCGGCCTGCAACGGCTTCCGTCTGAAGCCCGAGGCGCTGGCCGTCAAGATCAACAAGCTGCATATCGGCGAAGCGACGGCCATGTCGATCCGCGTCGCGCGCGACTGGTTCGAGGCGCTGCCGGAGCATCTCAACAGCAAGCAGAACGAGATTGCCGTCCGAATCCTCAAGGAAATCCGCGAGCGCCTGCGCTTCCTCAACGATGTCGGCCTCGAATATCTCTCGCTGTCGCGCAATTCGGGAACGCTTTCAGGCGGCGAGAGCCAGCGCATCCGCCTCGCCTCGCAGATCGGTTCGGGCCTGACGGGCGTGCTCTACGTGCTGGACGAGCCCTCCATCGGTCTGCACCAGCGCGACAATGCGCGCCTGCTCGACACGCTCCGGCACCTGCGCGACATCGGCAACACGGTCATCGTCGTCGAGCATGACGAGGATGCAATCCTGACGGCGGACTATGTGGTCGATATCGGCCCCGCCGCCGGTATCCATGGCGGCGAGGTGATCGCGCAGGGCACGCCCGGCGAGGTGATCGCCAATCCGGCGTCGCTGACCGGAAAATACCTTTCCGGCGAACTTTCTGTGGCTATCCCCGGGGAGCGCCGCAAGCCGAAGAAAAAGAAGGAAATCAAGGTCGTCGGCGCGAAAGCGAACAACCTGAAGAATGTTACCGCATCGATCCCGCTCGGCGTCTTCACCGCAGTGACCGGGGTTTCCGGCGGCGGCAAGTCGACCTTCCTGATCGAAACGCTCTACAAGTCGGCCGCCCGCCGCATCATGGGCGCACGGGAAATCCCTGCCGAACACGAGCGCATCGACGGGTTCGAATATATCGACAAGGTCATCGACATCGACCAGTCGCCGATCGGCCGCACGCCGCGCTCGAACCCGGCGACCTATACCGGCGCCTTCACGCCGATCCGCGACTGGTTCGCCGGCCTGCCGGAAGCGAAGGCGCGCGGCTACCAGCCCGGCCGCTTCTCCTTCAACGTCAAGGGCGGGCGCTGCGAGGCCTGCCAGGGCGACGGCGTCATCAAGATCGAGATGCACTTCCTGCCCGACGTCTACGTCACCTGCGACGTCTGCCACGGCAAGCGCTACAACCGCGAAACCCTCGACGTCACCTTCAAGGGCAAGTCGATCGCCGACGTGCTCGACATGACCGTGGAGGAAGGCGTCGAGTTCTTTGCCGCCGTGCCGGCCGTGCGCGACAAGCTGGTGACGCTGAACCAGGTTGGCCTCGGTTACATCAAGGTCGGCCAGCAGGCGAACACCCTGTCGGGCGGCGAGGCGCAGCGCGTCAAGCTCGCCAAGGAGCTGTCGAAGCGCTCGACCGGCCGCACGCTCTACATCCTCGACGAGCCGACGACGGGCCTGCACTTCCACGACGTGGCAAAGCTGCTCGAAGTGCTGCACGAGCTCGTCAACCAGGGTAATTCGGTCGTCGTCATCGAACACAATCTGGAGGTCATCAAGACCGCGGACTGGATCATCGACTTCGGCCCCGAGGGCGGCGATGGCGGCGGCGAGGTGATCGCCGAGGGAACACCCGAGGATGTCGTGAAGGTGGAACGCTCCTATACCGGCCATTTCCTGAGGGAGCTGCTGGAGCGGCGGCCGATGAAGACGATCGCGGCGGAATAGCGCCATGATCCTGATCGGCCAGTACGATTCGTCCTATGTGCGCCGTGTCGGCATCGCGCTGAAACTCTATGGCCTCCCCTTCGAGCACCGGCCCTGGTCGGTGTTCAGCGAGGGCGTCAGGGTGCAGGCGGCCAACCCGCTGATGCGGGTGCCGACGCTCGTGCTCGACGATGGCGATGTGGTGGCCGACAGCCATTCCATCCTCGACTACCTCGATGGCCTTGTCCCGCCGGAGAGCCGTCTTCTTCCGCAGGCCGAACCCGAGCGGCGGCAGGTGCTGAAGGTGATGACCTTCGCAACCGGTTTCGCCGATAAGGGCGTCAGCCTGTTCTATGAACTGCACCTGCACGAAGCGCCGTCGACCTATTTCGTCGAACGCTGCCGCGCGCAGATCCTGACCGTGCTGGCGGCGCTGGACGCCGAGCGCGCGGCGCGGCCGGGAGAGCACTGGTTCGGCCGGCTGACCCATGCGGATATTGCCGTCGCCTGCGCCTGGCGGCATGTTAGCGAGGCCCATCCCGGCCTGGTCGATCCGGCGCGCTACCCCGCCCTGGCCGCTCATTGCGCCGGCATGGAAGCCTTGCCGGTGTTTCAGGAGATTTCCCAGCCCTTCATTGCGCCCGCTTGAAAGGCGCCGCCATCTGTCTGTCGAGGAGAACTGACATGAGCACATCCGGCACCATCAGAACCGGCATCGGTGGCTGGACCTTCGATCCTTGGGAAGGCACGTTCTATCCCGAAAAACTGCCGAAGAAGCGCCAGCTCGAATTCGCCAGCCGCGAATTGACCTCGATCGAGGTCAACGGCACCTATTACGGCTCACAGAAGCCGGAAACTTTTGCCAAATGGGCCTCCGAAGTGCATGACGGCTTCATCTTCTCGCTGAAGGCGAGCCGCTTCACGACGAACCGCAAGGTTCTCGCCGATGGCGGCGAATCCGTCGAAAAGTTCCTGACGCAGGGGCTCACCGAGCTCGGCGACCATCTCGGCCCGATCCTCTGGCAGTTCCCGCCGACGAAAAAGTTCGAGCCGGAGGACTTCGAGGGCTTCCTGAAGCTCCTGCCGGAGAAGCTGGACGGCCTCGCGCTGAAACACGCGCTGGAGGTGCGCAACGAAACGTTCCTCGTGCCCGAATTCGCGGCGCTTGCCCGCAAATACAACGCGGCGATCGTCTACGCCCAGCATATGGACTATCCCGAGATCGCCGACGTCACGGCGGATTTCGTCTATGCCCGCCTGCAGAAGGGCTCCGACGACGTTGAGACCTGCTATCCACCGGAAGCGCTCGACGAATGGGCGGAGCGGCTCAAGGCCTGGTCCGGCGGCGGCGAACCGACCGATCTGCCGAAGATCGACCCGGCGACCAAGCTGGCGAAGAAACCCCGCGACGTTTTCGCCTTCTTCATCACCTCAGGCAAGGTGAACGCACCGAACGGTGCACGCGAACTGCAGCGGCGTACCGGCTGAGACGGACCGCCGCCCGCCCGTGCCCTCTTCGGCACGGGCGTCAGCCCGGAACCGCCGAGCGGAAAAGCCGGACGGCATCGGAAACCATGTCGGCGTTTCCAGCGGCTCTCTCGCCGTCGAGGCGCAGGCAGCCGTCTTCCAGGCCGACCCGCGTGGACCAGCGTTCCCGGTGTGCGCGCCGGACGAAATGCCAGACAGTCAAATCTGCTCCATGCAGGAGGATCGGCCGGCGGACACCGGCCTTTGCGAGAACCCGGGCGATCCCGTCGACGATGGCGTCCGCGCTTCGAAAATCCTGGTCCTGATCAATCTCGATGAGGACGCGCAGTGCGCGCCGGCACTCCGGCAGGGCGACGAACCGTTCCGCATCCGCGACGCGCGCCAGCCCCGCCTCGACGCCGACGCCTGTCCGGTGCAGCAGGTCGATGACCGCGGGCGCGTCCGGTTCGGAGAGATTGACCGAGGCGTAGTCGGGACGTTCCCGCCATGCCGCAATGAGGCTGCGTGTGCGCGCGGGATCACCTTCGATCCAGGCGCCTGTCGACACCCCGATGAATGTGCCGGGGCATTGTTCACGCACGGCGCGCACCGTCTCGTCGACCGCGGCCAGGCTCTCGCGCCCGTCCGGGCCGCGCGGATGGATGTGGAGCTCCGCCGCGCCGGCGGCAATGCAGGCCGCGGCATCGATCGCCATCGCCTCCGCCGTCAGCGGCAGGCACGGATGGTAGTCCGCAGGGCGGGCACCGTTGATGCAGGCCTGGACGATCATGCCGGTCTCCCTCGTTTCCGGTTCCGTTCAAGACATAGGCAGCCGGCAGGGTCGTTATGCTGGCCAGGGCGGAATGGCGTCCGGCAGATCCTCCGCCGTCAGCCCCTCGCCCACCACGCGACCCGCTTCGCCATGGCGCCAGACGGCGCTGGCGGCCGCTTCGAAAGCGGGCATGCCCTGGGCAAGATGCGCACCGACGATGCCGGCAAGCACATCGCCGGAACCGGCCGTCGCCAGCCAGGGCGGCGCGTTTTCGTTGACGAGGACCCGGCCATCCGGCGCGGCGATCACGGTGTCTGCCCCCTTGAGGATCACGATGCCATTGCTGCGCGCGGCGGCTTTGCGCGCACGGTCGATTTTCGAAAGGGTCTCGTCCATCGCAAGGTCCGGAAAGAGACGCGCGAACTCGCCGTCGTGCGGCGTCAACACCAGCCGCGGGGCGCCGGTGGAGAAGCGTGAAAAGAGCGCCGCCGGATCCTCGCGGAAGGCGCTGATGCCGTCGGCGTCGAGCACCAGGCGCCGGCCGTTGTCGGCGATGAGGCGCACATAGCCCCTCGCCCGCGCGCCGCCGCCGAAGCCGGGGCCGAGCACGAAGGTCTGCAGCCGTGCGTCGTCGATGAGGGCCGAGAGGTCGTCGTCGCTATCGACGGGCTTCAGCATCGCCGCGGTCAGCTGTGCGGCATTGACGGAAAGCGCTTCCTGCGAGGAAAGCAGCGTGACAAGGCCGGCGCCGGCGCGAAGGCCGGCCGCAACGGAGAGGCGCGCGGCGCCCGTGGCCAAGGCCGGGCCGGAAAAGACGGCAAGATGGCCACGTTCGTATTTGTGGATACCGCTGCCCTGCAAGGGCAGCGCGAGACGCCAGATTGCCGGCGTATTCACGCGCATATGCTCCGCATGCCGGGCCAGAAAGCGCGCGGGGATGCCGATGTCGAAGACTTCGAGTTCGCCCGCGAGGCTGCGGCCGGGCAAAAGCAGATGGCCCGGCTTGCGGCACATGAAGGTGACTGTCGCGGTCGCCGCGAAGGCCGTGCCCCGCACCCGCCCGGTCCGGCCGTCGACGCCTGACGGAAGATCCACCGCCAGAACCGGAATGGTGCTGCGACAAACGGCGTCGATCGTCTCTGCGACCGCCTGGGGCACATCCCGCGAAAGCCCCGCGCCGAACAGCGCATCGATGACGACGTCGCCTGCGGTGGGCCTGTAGGCTGCCAGGGGCAGGACGGAGCCGGAAAATCGGGCGAAGGCGCTTGCGGCATCCCCTGCCAGGGCCGAGGGCTCCCCGAGCGCATGCACGGCGACGCAGGCCCCCGCCTCCAGCAGGGCGCTGGCCGCGACATATCCGTCGCCGCCATTGTTGCCCGGCCCGCAGAGCACGACAAAGCGCAGCGCGCCCGGAAAGCGGCGCAAGGCGGCGGCGGCAACTGCCTGCCCTGCCCGTTCCATAAGACCGTAGCTCGAGAGGCTGAGGGCTGCGGCCCGGTCGATCCGGCCCATATCCTCGGGCGTGACGATGAGTGTGTCCATGTCCTTGTGCATGTCGCCACCATGCGCGCAAAACCATAATGGAAACAAGCCCGGGGATCGGTCCGACATAAAGCCTGTTTTTTATGCATTTGCATATTCGATATGCTCAAAATTGCAGCTTTACGCGGCAGGTCCGTCGGCTTCGCGCCTCGCTGCAGTCCACGATGGCGGAAAGTGACAATTTTTAGGCAGATTCCGCTGGCCCTTTCGCCCGGAAAGCCGCATCATCCACGGCGTGAGGACGGGCAGGAACACACCGGACACGGATTTCATCCGATCCGGCATAGGTTTTGCTCAAGTTGGCATGATACGTGCATTTGATTGTGCAGCGGGCGCACACCGCGCGCAAACGGGAGAAGCGGAGAGACATTTTCTCATGAAAAAGATCGAAGCGATCATCAAGCCCTTCAAGCTCGATGAGGTGAAGGAAGCCCTTCAGGAAGTTGGCCTGCAGGGTATCACCGTCACCGAGGCGAAGGGCTTTGGACGCCAAAAGGGCCATACGGAACTCTACCGTGGCGCCGAATACGTTGTCGACTTCCTGCCCAAGGTTAAGGTCGAGGTCGTTCTGGCGGACGAAAATGCGGAGGCGGTCATCGAGGCGATCCGCAACGCGGCCCAGACCGGCCGCATCGGCGATGGCAAGATCTTTGTCTCCAACGTCGAAGAAGTCATCCGCATCCGCACCGGCGAAACCGGCGTCGACGCCATCTAATCCCGCCCGGCCATCCGGCTGCGGCTTTCATCTCGTCATCTCACACAGGAACGCGACACAATGACGACTGCCAATGAAATCCTCAAGCAGATCAAGGAAAACGACGTCAAGTTCGTCGATCTGCGCTTCACCGACCCGAAGGGCAAGCTGCATCACGTCACGATGGACGTCGGCTGCGTCGACGAGGACATGTTCGCCGACGGCGTCATGTTCGACGGCTCCTCGATCGGCGGCTGGAAGGCGATCAACGAGTCCGACATGGTGCTGATGCCCGACCCGGCGACCGTGCACATGGATCCGTTCTTCGCGCAGTCCACCATGGTCATCATGTGCGATATCCTCGATCCGGTCTCCGGCGAGAGCTACAACCGCGATCCGCGCGGCACGGCCAAGAAGGCAGAAGCCTATCTCAAGGCCTCGGGCATCGGCGACACCGTCTATGCCGGCCCGGAACCGGAATTCTTCGTCTTCGACGACGTCAAGTACAAGGCCGACCCGTACAACACCGGCTTCAAGCTGGACAGTTCCGAGCTGCCGTCCAACGATGACACCGACTACGAGACCGGCAACCTCGGCCATCGCCCGCGCGTCAAGGGCGGCTACTTCCCGGTTCCGCCGGTCGACAGCTGCCAGGACATGCGCTCCGAAATGCTGACGGTCCTCACCGAGATGGGCGTCACCGTCGAGAAGCAGCACCACGAAGTGGCCGCCGCCCAGCACGAACTCGGCGTCAAGTTCGACACGCTGGTGCGCAGCGCCGACAAGGTGCAGATCTACAAGTACGTCGTGCACCAGGTCGCCAATGCCTATGGCAAGACGGCCACCTTCATGCCGAAGCCGATTTTCGGCGACAACGGCTCGGGCATGCACGTCCACCTGTCGATCTGGAAGGATTCGAAGCCGCAGTTCGCCGGTGACGAATATGCCGGCCTGTCGGAATCGTGCCTCTACTTCATCGGCGGCATCATCAAGCATGCCAAGTCGATCAACGCCTTCACCAACCCGACGACGAACTCCTACAAGCGTCTCGTCCCGGGCTATGAGGCGCCGGTCCTGCTCGCCTATTCGGCCCGCAACCGCTCGGCCTCGTGCCGCATTCCGTTCGGCACCGGTCCGAAGTCCAAGCGCGTCGAAATCCGCTTCCCCGACCCGCTCGGCAACCCCTATCTCGGCTTCGCCGCCATGCTGATGGCCGGCCTCGACGGCATCAAGAACAAGATCCATCCCGGCAAGGCCATGGACAAGGATCTCTACGACCTGCCGCCGAAGGAACTGAAGAAGATCCCGACCGTCTGCGGCTCGCTACGCGAAGCGCTGGAAAGCCTCGACAAGGACCGCAAGTACCTGACCGCCGGCGGCGTCTTCGACGACGACCAGATCGACAGCTACATCGAGCTGAAGATGGTGGAAGTCATGCGCTTCGAAATGACCCCGCACCCGGTCGAGTTCGACATGTACTACTCCGCCTGATCGGCAGCGACCCACGACGAAAAACCCGGCCTTTGGCCGGGTTTTTTTGTTTATCGCGGAGCGTTGTGGCGGCGCGGGAATGTCCTGCCTACGGCTGGAGCCGCTGCTTCAACAGGTTGAGATATTCCTCGTTGCTGTCGTCCGTCGCGCTGGTGGCAGCCGCAGCGGGCTTGCAGGCGGGCTTGTAGTCGAGCGCCATGCCGGCCTTCACGCAGACGCCGACCTGCCAGCCCGGCGGCAGCGCGGTGAGATCCACCGTCTTCCACTTCGGATGGCCCGTCGCCTTCAGCTTGTCGAGGCCGGTGACGATGAGGTTGGAGAAGTCCGCCACCGTCTTGCAGCTGTCGCGGTGATAGGCGTTGCGCTTCGTGTCGTAGTCGTAGGTCATCATCACCGCCTTGACGGCGATGAGATCCACCGGCTTGTCCTGGAAGGAATAGGTGCCGGGCTCGATGCGCGAGGGCGTATAGGTGGCCAGCAGCGGCGCCTCGGTGATCGGCACGAGGTGGAATTTCGTCTTGTCGATGGCGTTGCCGGTAAAGAGCGAGGCGGGCGCGCCGGCAACGTAGAAGAAGGCGTCGATCTCGCCGGAGACAAGCTTCGGCAGCGCCTCGTCCGGGTTGATGTCCATGCGCTCGCCGGCCTTGACCTGAAGGATGTCCATGATGAGCGTGGCGGTGAGGAAGGTGCCCGAATCCTTCTTGCCGACAGCCACCTTCTTGCCGGCGAGATCCTTCAGGCTGCCAATGTCGGTGCGCGCGAGGACGTGGATCTCCTCGTTGTAGAGCGGGAACATGATGCGCACGCCCTTGACGGCCTTCTGCACCTCCGGATCGTTCTTCTCGAAGGTCTTCAGATATTCGAGCACGTCGCTCTGGACGATGCCGAACTGGGTGTTGCGGCGGTTGCGCACGCCGACGAAATTCTCCAGCGATCCCGCGCTTTCCAGCACATTGAGCGTCTGGCCGCATTCGGCCCCGAGCGCGGCGATATCGCGGCCGATCTTGATGTAGGTGCCCTGCGGGCCGCCGGTCATGATGTTGCGCTCGAAATCCGCGGCGAAAGCGCCCGCAGTGGAAAGCGCCAGTCCGAGCACGGCCAAAAGAACAGATCGCTTCATTCCTGGTCTCCCTTAGAGGATACGTTCAAGGTTGCGGCTCAGCAGTCACTGTCGAGGTCGCGCATCAGGTTTCGCAGCGCAAGAACCGGGATGCGGCGGAAGACGCCGCCAAGCGCGCTCGTCACGCATTCGCCGGCCACAAGCGAGCGTTCGAGCTGGTCGCGCTGTACGCTGGTCAGGGCATCGAGACCGGGCGTTTCGCGCATCGCTTCGGCCACGCGTGCGCCGTTGCGCGGGTTGAGGGTCGGGATGACGGCATCCCGGGCGGCCTCGCCGGTCGCCTCCTTCTCCGGCACCGCCTTGCGGCCATTGTCGTTCAGTTCCTTCGGCAGCGCCATGCAGCTCGCGGCCTCGAGCGCTTCGACCTGCCCCGTCAGCGCCCTGGTGCGCTCGCCGAGGGCCGCGATTTCCGCGTCCTTGCGCTTGATCTCGTCTTCCAGCGCCGGGAGGTTCTTCGTGCGCAGTGCCTCTTCGGCCTTGCGAACCTTGTCCAGCTCCTCACGCAGGCTGGCGGTCTCGGCCTTCAGCGTTTCGGCCTCAGCGCCGCGCGCGGCAGCCTGCTGGGTGCTGGTCTTTTCAAGACCGGCGATCTTGTCGGTCTGGAGCGAAAGGCGCCGTTCGCGGTCCTTGACGGCCTCCTCGGCCTTCTTCCGCTGCGCCTCGGCATCCGCGACGCGCTGGCCGAGCAGTTCGATCTCGTTCTCAAGCGCGGGCACGACCTCCTGCGCAAGCTTGGTGCGTTCGGCGGCGATCGTCGCCACATCCGAATCCGATGCATTCGCATCCTTGCGCAGGGCCTCGACCTGGCGTTTGAGCTTGCCGCTCTCCTCGGTCAGCGCCTGTGCCTTCTGGGTACTTTCCTCGACCTGGGCGGCGCGGGCGTCGAGTTCGCGCGCAAGGTCCGCAATGCGCGTGTCGCGCTCGTCGATCTCGCTGCGCGGAATGGCGTCGTCCATCAGCCGGAAGGCGCCGTAGCCGCCGGCAGCCCCAAGCGCCAGACACACCACGGAGGCAAAGAGGATGCCCCCGATGCCGCTGCTTGCCGCCTGTCCGTTACCGCTCCTGCCCCATTGATTGTTCATGCCACCCGATCCACGCGAGACGCCCCCTTTCGAGGTACGCCGAAACCACCGGTGGCGCAAGCGCCCCACCCCCTTGGATAAAGACGTGTCAGACGGCTGAACTATTGATGTTTCGGCGTATTTACCCAAATATAAGTGGAAAGGTAGGTACGCCATGAAGATGCGTAACGCAAAATTTGCCATTGGCGACATCGTCCGCCATCGGGTTTTCCCCTTCCGTGGCGTGATCTTTGACGTCGATCCGGAATTCGCCAACACGGAGGAGTGGTGGAATGCCATTCCCGCCGAAATCCGGCCATCGAAGGATCAACCGTTCTATCATCTCTTCGCGGAGAACGAGGACACGGAATATGTCGCCTATGTCTCCGAACAGAATCTCGTGCCCGACGAGAGCGGCAAGCCAATCCGCCATCCGCAGGTCCGCGCCCTGATGGATGTGGACAAGGGGCACTATCGCTGGAAGGAGCAGAGCGGCATCTTTCACTGAAGCCGCGCGCTTCGGTCAACCGCTCCTGCTTCGCCCAACAAAAAACCCGGCCGATGGCCGGGTTTTTCATAAGTCTTGCGAAGCGTCTCGCTTACTGGCTCTTGGCAGCCTTCTGGGCTTCCTCGAGCTTCTTGCGGGCTTCCTCCGCCTTCTTCTGCATTTCTTCCTGCAGCAGACGCTGGCGCTCTTCGAGCTGCGACTGCTCGATCGGCTCGCCGTCGAACACGCCGGTGAAGCCTTCAAGCGAAATCTTGATCGGGTTCGGCGCGCGCTGGAAGTTGACCGAGGTCAGGACGAGTTCGCCGCCCTTCTTGAGGCTGGCGAGCATCTGGTCGGTCAGCGGCACTTCGGCGACGCACTTGTCGGGCATGCAGATGGCGTAGTCGAGCTTCTGGGCCTTGCCACCGTCGATCTGCATCTGAACGCCCGGCGGGATCAGACGGGCGCTCGGCACCGAGACCTGCATGATCTTGCGGTTGGTCTTGCCGGCAACGGTGATGAGGCCGACAGCGGTGATGAGCTGGCCGCTATTGGCCGTCAGCAGGTTCTGCACGATGCAGACGTCGTTGTCTTCCTGCTTGGTGCAGACCTTGAACCAGCCCTTCGGCGGAACAGCTGCCTGCTGCTGTGCCAGCGAAGCGGAAGGAGCAGCCGCCAGGGCAACGGAAGCAGCAAAGGCGGAAAGCACGGTCCGCTTGATGAGGTGCGATGTGAAGATCATAACGATTTCGGTCTCCTGAAAATCCGGTGCCGGAGCGACAGCGCCCCCTTTGGGTCCCTTTCGGGCGATTTGGTCAGCCGTGCGCTCTCCTGTCGGCGAAATGAGGCATTTGCATGACCCGCTTCGGGGAACCCTGTTACAATGGGCCGCGCCGGATATCCAGCCTTTCTTGATGAAATTCCCGCGTGTATTCGATTTCCCTCACCTGCCACGCTGCCGTCCCGTTTCAAGCGCGTATAATGGGAAAGAATCATCCGGACCCCACGAGGAGACACAATTGCGCCCCTTCCTGACGGCCCTTGCCGCCTGCCTTCTCGGCCTGCCCGCGACCTTCGCCCATGCCGCCCCGGTTCACGGCATCGCCATGCACGGCGCGCCGGCCCTGCCGGCGGACTACAAGCATTTCAGCTACGTCGATCCGGACGTGAAGAAGGGCGGGCGCATCTCCTACGGCGTCGTCGGCACTTTCGATAGCCTCAATCCCTTCATTCTCAAGAGCATGCGCACCACGGCGCGCGGCATGTGGGACCCCGAATTCGGCAATCTCGTCTACGAATCGCTGATGGTGCGCTCGCGCGACGAGGCCTTCACCATGTACGGCCTTCTGGCCGAAAGCGTGGAGTGGGACGACGATCGCAGCTTCGTCGAGTTCCACCTCAACCCGAAGGCACGCTGGGCGGACGGCAAGCCGGTGACGCCCGAGGACGTCATCTTCACCTTCGAGCTGATGCGGGACAAGGGCCGCGCGCCCTTCAGCATCCGCCTGAACAGCGTGGAAAAACTCGAAAAGACCGGCGACAACAGCGTCCGCTTCACCTTCAACGACAAGGGTGACCGCGAGGCACCGCTCCTGATCGCACTCTCGCCGATCCTGCCGAAGCACGCCACCGATGTGGAGACGTTCGACCGGTCGTCGCTCGCCCTGCCGCTCGGCTCCGGCCCCTACAAGGTCAAGCTGGTGAAACCCGGCGAGCGCATCGTCTACGAGCGCGATCAGAACTATTGGGGCAAGGACATCCCCTCCAAGGTCGGTTTCGATAACTACGACGAAATCTCGGTGGAGTACTTCCTGCAGGACAACTCGCTGTTCGAGGCCTTCAAGAAGGGCGCGGTCGACATCTACCAGGAAGGCAATCCGACCAAATGGGCGCGCGGCTACGATTTCCCCGCTGTCCAGTCCGGCACGGTCATCAAGGATGCCGTGAAATCGAAGCTGCCGCCCGTCATGTTCGGCTTCGTCTTCAACACAAGGCGTCCGATGTTCCAGAACGCGGAACTGCGCAAGGCGCTGCTCTATGCCTTCGACTTCGAATGGGTCAACCGCAGCCTGTTTGAAAACGCCTATACCCGCACGGAAAGCTTTTGGCAGAACACCGCGCTGTCCGCGCTCAGCGCACCGATCGACGCACGGGAGCGCGAGATCCTCGGCGATGCGGCGAGCCGGATCGATCCGGCCATCCTCGACGGCACCTACCGTCTACCGGTAACCGATGGTTCGGGCCGCGACCGCAAGGTGCTGCGCGAGGCGATGAACCATTTCAAAGCTGCCGGCTATTCCATCAAGGATGGCCGCATGGTCGATGCCTCGGGCAAGCCGCTCGCCTTCGAGATCATGACGCAGAATGCCGATCAGGAAAAACTCGCCCTCGCCTACCAGCGCTTCCTGGGCGCGCTCGGCATTCGCATCACGCTCAGGACCGTCGATGATTCGCAGTACCAGAGCCGGAGCCAGACTTTCGACTACGACGTCATTATGAAGGCCTTCCTCTCCTCCCTGTCGCCGGGCCTCGAACAGGTGCGGCGCTGGGGATCGCAGGCACGCGACACGGAAGGCAGCGAAAGCTTTGCGGGCGTTGCCGATCCCGACCTCGACCGCGTCATGGCTGCCATCCTTTCCGCCCGCACGGCAGAGGATTTTGGCTCGGCCGTGCGGGCCCAGGACAGGATGCTGCTGTCCGGCAACTATGTCGTGCCGCTCTATCATCTCGGCGAGCAATGGATCGCGCGCAACAAGAACATCGGCCGCCCGGACATGACGCCGCTCTGGGGCTTTCAGCTTCCCGTCTGGTGGGATGAACGGGTGCAATAAAAAGAGGCTATCCCCAGAATTGGGGTTACCTCCAGGTAACCTGTTGAAAGCGGCGGCAAGCCGGCCTATCTCGGCAGTAAGAGCACGGCGCGCCCTATCGGGCCGCCGCCGTCGCAGATGTTTGACACTGCCACGCAGACCGAGCATGCGGCTGCGCGGTGGCCGGGATTGTCCGGCGCCTTGAAAGGAAATGCAGATGGAAGCCATTACGATCGATGTCGTCTCCGACGTCGTCTGCCCATGGTGCTATCTCGGCAAGAAGCGTCTCGAACAGGCGATCGAGGCGGTCAAGGACGATCTCGCGGTCGCCGTGACGTTCCGCCCCTACCAGCTCAATCCCGACATGCCGGCCGAAGGGGTCGACCACAAGAAGCACCTGGCTGAAAAACTGGGTGGCGAGGAGGCGGTAGCGCGCGCGCACGAAATGCTGGCGGGGCTCGGCCAGGAAGCCGGCATCGACTTCGACTTTCCTGCCGTGAAGATCAGCCCGAACACGCTCGACGCCCACCGCCTGCTGCGCTGGGCGATGATCGAAGGCCCCGAGGTGCAGAGCCGCGTCGCGGTTGCGCTCTTCAAGGCCTATTTCGAGGAGGGCCGCAATGTCGGCGATCGTGCCGTCTTGCTCGACATAGCCGAGGCCTGCGGCATGGACCGCGCCGTCGTCACTGCGCTCTTTTCGGCCGGCGCGGATGTCGATTCGGTCAAGGAGGAGATCGGCATGGCCCGCGACATGGGCGTGACTGGCGTTCCCTGCTTCATCATCGACAACAAATATGCCGTGATGGGTGCGCAGTCGGTGGACGTGCTGACCAATGCCTTCCGTGAGATCGCGGCCCTGAAGGCGCAGGAGCGCATCGGGAAGAACTGAGCAGGAGGGGCGCGGCATCTCTATCCGCTGCGCCGTGCCTCGAACGTCATGGTTCCGGTGTTCTTTCCAGGTGCCTGGCCGAAGACATAGTCGCTGGACACGATGACATCGGAAAACCCGGTCGCCTCCAGGGCAAGCCTGAGTTCCTGCATGCCCCACCAGCGCAGCGTGAACAGGTCGAGCTCGCTTTCGAGCAGTGCTCCTCCCGACCACCGTTCATAACGCAGGTACGCCGATGTCGTCTGGGACACATAGTCCGGCTCGGCGCGATGGTCGAGCAGGGTTAGGAGATCGCCTTCTGCTGTTTTCCAGCTGCGCGTCGGCGCCGCCGAGCCGAAAAGGCCATCGATCCCGCCTATGTCGATGATGAGCCTTCCGCCGGGCAGAAGGTGAGCATGAAGGCGCCGGAGGAAGGCAAGCGCATCGTTCCCATCGGTGATGAGCTGAAAGGAACCGGCGGGAATGATGGCCGCCGCGAACCGCCTGTCGTAATGAAATGTCTCGAAGGTCTGCTGCGAAAGTCTGGCGACGATGCCGCGGGCCTGACACGCCTCCCGGCCATAGGCCAGCATCTCCTCGGAAGCATCGAACCCGTCTACGTCTATGCCCGCCTCGCGAAGCGGTACATAGACGCGCCCATTGCCCACTGCCGGTTCGAGGACGGGCCCACCGCATTCCTGGAGTCGTGCACGGTAATATTCGACATCACCGAACGAGCGGCCGACGGGTTTGTCCAGATTGTAAACAAGTGACGCTAAAGCACTGTATCTATTATTCATATCTATATTCTCCACGAGAAAAATCTCGCATGCTCAAATTTCCAGTCCCGCGAGATTCAGGAACCGGCAAAGCTGCAGGTTTGAAAAGCTTCCCGAGCTTTGGATTCACGCCCCCGTCGCTGCCACGGAAGAGCGCGCCCTGATCCCCTCCCACCAGGCCCGGATTTGCGCAAACTCCGCGAGAAGCGCAGTGCCTTCCGGTGCCTGCTCGAACAGGGCAAACATCGGTACCGCATGAAAATCGGCGAGCGAGGGTTCCGATCCGGCCAGCCAGGGCCCCTCGCCGAGCAGGCCCGAAAGCGCCGCAAGGAAGGTGCGAGCCTTTTCCAGTCCGGCAGCGATGAGCGCCTCATCCGCCGGCTCGGTCTCCATGCGCTGGACATAGACGTCCCAGACCATCGGCCGATAGGCATAGTTGTCCAGCATGGCGATGATCTGGTTCATCCGCGCCCGTTCACGGACATCGCGGGGCTGGAGCGACGGGCCGAAGAAGGCCTCATCCACATAGCGGGTGATGGCGCTCGTCTCGTAGAGGCGGAAACCGTCATGCTCGAAAGCGGGAATGCGGCCGAAGGGATGACGCGCCTGGTAGTCCGCCGGCAATCCCTGCTCGGCGAACACGTCGATCGGCACGAGATCATAGGACACGCCCTTTTCGTGAAGGGCGATCCGAACGATGCGGACATAGACGCTGTAGGTGGCGCCGTAGACAGTGGCGGACGTATTGGCGGTCGTCATCTTCATCCTCCATCCAGGCGCAACGCACCTACTGTTTCGCAAGCCCTGCAAGCTGCGTCATCACCTGCGCCGCACCCGTCAGCCGCTTTTCCGGCGTCGGGTAGTCACGGGCGAGGAACAGGCTCTGGTCGGGCCGGATCTTGGCCATCGTGCCCTGCTTGGCAATGTAGCCGACCAGCGCCGCCGGGTTCGGAAACTCCTTGTGGCGGAACTGCACGACGACGCCCTTCGGTCCGGCATCGAGCTTCTCGACATTCGCCACGCGGCAGAGCGACTTGATGTAGACGATCTTGAGGAGGTGCTGCACCTCGATCGGCAGCGGCCCGAAGCGGTCGATGAGTTCGGCGCCGAAGGCGTCGATATCGCGCAGTTCGGTGATCTCGCCGAGGCGGCGGTAGAGGCCGAGGCGCAGATGCAGGTCCGGCACGTAGTCGTCGGGGATCATCACCGGCGTGCCGACGGAAATCTGCGGCGACCACCCGCTATCGGCGACCTCCTCGTCACCCTTGATTTCGGCAACCGCCTCCTCGAGCATCTGCTGGTAGAGTTCGAAACCGACCTCCTTGATATGGCCGGACTGCTCTTCGCCAAGCAGGTTGCCGGCGCCGCGGATATCGAGGTCGTGGCTGGCAAGCTGGAAGCCCGCGCCGAGCGTATCGAGCGATTGCAGCACCTTCAGGCGGCGCTCGGCCGTGCCCGTCAGCGTGCGGTTGACCGGCAGCGTCAGGAGCGCGAAGGCGCGCACCTTCGACCGGCCGACGCGGCCGCGCAGCTGGTAGAGCTGGGCGAGGCCGAACATGTCGGCCCGGTGGATGATCATCGTGTTCGCCGTCGGCACATCAAGGCCGGATTCGACGATGGTCGTCGAGAGCAGCACGTCGTAGCGGCCTTCGTAGAAGGCATTCATGATGTCTTCGAGTTCGGTGGCCGGCATCTGGCCATGCGCGACGGCGACCTTCAGCTCCGGCACGTCCTGGCGCAGGAAATCATGGATTTCCGAGAGGTCGCTGAGCCGCGGGCAGACGTAGAAACTCTGGCCGCCGCGATAGTGCTCGCGCATCAAGGTCTCGCGAATGACGAGCGGATCGAAAGGCGAGATGAAGGTGCGCACGGCCATGCGGTCGACCGGCGGCGTGGTGATCAGCGAGAGTTCGCGCACGCCCGTCATGGCAAGCTGCAGGGTACGCGGGATCGGTGTCGCCGAGAGCGTGAGCACATGCACGTCGCTCTTCAGCTCCTTCAGCCGCTCCTTATGCTTGACGCCGAAATGCTGCTCCTCGTCGATGACCAGCAGGCCGAGATTGGCGAACTTGATCGACGAACCGAGCAGCGCGTGGGTGCCGACGACGATATCCGTCTTGCCTTCGGACAACTCCTTCTTGGTGAGCGCCAGTTCTTTCGCGCCGACGAGGCGGGAGGCCTGTTGCACGCGGATCGGCAGGCCCCGGAACCGGTCGGAAAAGGTCTTGAAATGCTGGCGGGCGAGCAGTGTCGTCGGCACGACGACGGCAACCTGCACACCGTTCATCGCGGCGATGAAGGCCGCGCGCAGCGCCACCTCGGTCTTGCCGAAGCCGACGTCGCCGCAAACAAGGCGGTCCATCGGCCGGCCGGCACCAAGGTCTTCGCGCACGGCATCGATGGCATTCGCCTGGTCGTCGGTCTCGTCATACGGGAATCGGGCCGCGAACTCGTCGTAGATGCCCTCCGGCGAGGCGAGCACCGGCGCGTGGCGCACCAGCCGTGCGGCGGCGATCTGGATGAGGCCGCCGGCCATGTCGAGCAGGCGTTTCTTCAGCTTGGCCTTGCGCGCCTGCCAGGCGACGCCGCCGAGCTTGTCGAGCAGCGCATCCGTGCCCTCGCCGCCGTAGCGCGTGAGCAGGTCGATGTTTTCGACGGGCAGGAAGAGTTTCGCCTCGTCCGCATAGACGAGTTCGAGGCAGGCATGCGGCGCGCCGGCCGCCTCGATGGTGCGCAGGCCGACGAAGCGGCCGATGCCATGCTCGGCATGCACGACGATCGAGCCCTCATCGAGCCCGGCGACCTCGGTAAGGAAATCCGCGCCACGCTTGCGCCGTTTCGAGCGCCGCACCATGCGGTCGCCCAGAATGTCCTGCTCACCGACGACGACGATGTCGCCGGCCTCGAAACCGCTTTCGAGGCTGAGCACGGCCGACCCCGCCTCACCCGGCTTCAGCTTGCGGATATCGGAGAATTTCTCGACGGGAACGACATTGCCGAGGCCGTGTTCGGCGAGCACCTGCAACAGACGGTCGAGCGATCCTTCCGACCAGCCCGTCACCAGCACCTTGGCACCGGACGCCCGCTTGTCGGCAATGTGCTTTACCGCCTGGTCGAAGACGTTGATACGGGCGCTGTCCGCATCCTCGCTGCCGGCAGGCCGGGCCCAGCGCATGCCGGGCCGCGCCGCGATGGTTTCGACATGCCGTGTCTCGCCCTCATGCTCGTTGAAGGGGGAGAGGCGGATGGCAGCACGTTCGTCGAGCTCGCGGCCGAACCGCTCGGCATCGAGATAGATGAGGCCCGGCGGCACCGGTTTGTAGGGCGTCGCCTGTGCCACCTGGCCCTTGCCGGGCGTCGCCGAGGCCACGCGGGCGTCGTAGTAGTCGCGTACGAGACGGGAGCGCTCGACGGCCGCCTCACGCACCGTATGGTCCGTAACGATACGGAAGCCGGCGAGATAGTCGAAGGCGGTTTCCAGGCCGTCGTAGAAAAGCGGCAGCCAGTGCTCCATGCCGGCATAACGCCGACCTTCGGAAACGGCCTGGTAGAGCACGTCGTCTCGCGTTGCAGCGCCAAAGGAAGAAAGGTAGTGCTTGCGGAAATGCGAGATCGTCTCCGGTGTCAGCGTCACCTCGCTCATCGGATTGAGGTCGAGGGAGCGCGCCTGACCGGTCGTGCGCTGGCTGGCCGGATCGAAGGAACGGATGCTCTCCAGCGTGTCGCCGAAGAAATCGAGGCGCACGGGCTCGCCGCTGCCGGGCACGAAAACGTCAAGGATGCCGCCGCGTACCGCGTATTCGCCAACCTCGCGCACCGTTGCCACGCGCTCGAAGCCGTTGCGCTCCAGCCGGGCGGCAATGTCGTCCATGCGCACCTGGTTGCCGGGCTTGGCGGAGAAGGCAAGGCCCTCGATGATGTCGCGCGGTGCCGTCTTCTGCAGCATGGCGTTGACGGTGACGAGCACGATGGCCGCATGCGGCTTCTTCTGGTGGGCGATCAGCGCGGAAAGGGCGGAAAGGCGGCGTGCCGACACTTCCGCGCTCGGCGAGACACGGTCATAGGGCAAACAGTCCCAGCCCGGCAGCGTCAGCACCGGAATATCCGGCGCGACGAAGCCGAGCATCTGCTCAAGATCGGGGATGCGCTGGCCGTCCGACAGCACGTAGGCGAGCGGGCCGGAAGAGCGGGCAAGCTCGGCGAGAATCAATGGCTCGACGCCGGATGGTACGGCGCCGATGGTCATCGGCCGGCCGGCGGCCGCAATGTGTTCGGGAGAAAATCCGGGGATCATGCGCGGTCATCTTTGAAGAGCGGCGAGAAATCGGGCCGATAGGCGGCGATGCGCGGGAAGAGGCCGTCGCGGAATGTCTCCGGCACCGGCTTTTCCCCCGTCACCCACTTGATGAGGTCGTTGTCCTCTTCCGCCATGATGCGCTCGAGTTCGTCGAGCTCGATGTCGGAAAGCGTTTCGATCTCCGCATCGGCGAAGGCACCGAGCACCAGATCCATCTCGCGGATGCCGCGGTGCCAGCAACGGAAGAGGATGCGCTTGCGGCGCGGGTCGATGTCGGCGCTGGAGCGTGTCGTACCCGTCATGATCGTGCTCGCTTTCTGCCAGTTCATGCAATTCCGCGTTTCTATAGACCGGCAAAAGCCGCTTGTCAGCCTTGCCAAAGCGTCCTCGTCCGGCGATTTTGGCCGCCATGAGACCTGCATTGCTCGATCCGCTCTTCGCTCCCCTCTCCTCGCTTCCGGGCATCGGCCCAAAGCTCGGCGATCTCTTCGCGCGCCTGCTCGGTCAGGAGAGCATCGAGGACTGCCGGGTCATCGACCTCGTCTTCCATTTCCCGCATTCGATCGTCGACCGGCGCAACCAGCCGGGTGTTGCCCATGCGCCCCAGGGCGTCATCGTTACCATTACCGGCCGCATCGACCGCCACCAGCCACCGCCACCGGGCAAATCGAGCCAGCCCTACCGCGTTTTCCTGCATGACGAGACCGGGGAGCTGGCGCTCACCTTCTTCCGCGTCAAGGGCAACTGGCTGGAAAAAGCGCTTCCGATCGACGAGACGGTGGTGGTGAGCGGCAAGGTAGACTGGTTCAACGGCCGCCCGTCGATGGTGCACCCCGATTACATGGCGCGGCTCGGCGAGGCCGACAATGTGCCGCTGGTCGAGCCGGTGCACGGCCTTACCGCAGGCCTCACGTCACGCGTGCTGCGCAAGTCGGTGGAGGCGGCCGTCGCCCGCGTACCGCACCTGCCGGAATGGATCGAGCCGACATTGTTGCAGCGGCAAGGCTTTTCCTCCGCCTTCGACGCCATCCACCGCCTGCACGACCCACGCGACGAGACGGATCTCGACCCGCAGGCACCCGCCCGCCGCCGGCTCGCTTATGACGAATTCCTGGCAGGCCAGATCTCGCTCGCTTTGGTGCGCCAGCGCCTGCGCAAAGTCGCCGGCCGCCCGGTGATCGCGACGGGCGTGCTGAGCCGTCCGGTGATCGATGCCCTGCCCTTCTCGCTGACGAACAGCCAGCAGACGGCCATTGCGGAGGTGCTGAAGGACATGGCAGGCGAGCAGCGCATGCTGCGGCTGTTGCAGGGCGATGTCGGCGCAGGAAAAACCGCGGTGGCGCTGATGGCGATGCTGGCCGCGGTCGAATCGGGCGGCCAGGCGGTGCTGATGGCTCCGACGGAAATCCTGGCGCGCCAGCATTTCGCAACGCTCTCGCGCATGGCGGCGCCTGCCGGTGTCACCATCGACGTCCTGACGGGCCGCACCAAGGGCCGCGAGCGCGACGCCATTCTCGAACGCATCGCCTCCGGCGAGACGCAGGTCGTCATCGGCACCCATGCGCTCTTCCAGGACAATGTCGCCTACAGGGACCTCGTGCTCGCCGTGGTGGACGAACAGCACCGTTTCGGCGTGCACCAGCGCCTGCGGCTGACCGCCAAGGGCATCTCGCCCCACATGCTCGTCATGACCGCGACGCCCATCCCGCGCACGCTCGTGCTGGCCGCCTTCGGCGACATGGACGTGTCCAAGCTCACGGAAAAACCCGCCGGCCGCAAGCCAATCCAGACGGTCGTCATGCCGCTGGAGCGCATCGGCGATATCGTCGACCGCCTGCGCACCGCGCTTTCCGAGGGCAAGAAGGCCTACTGGATCTGCCCGCTGGTGGAGGAGACGGAGGAGAGCGAACTCATGTCCGTCGAGGAGCGGCATGCGACACTCGCCAGCATCTTCGGCGATGCGGCGGGGCTCGTGCACGGACGGATGAGCGGACCGGAGAAAGACGCCGCCATGCTCGCCTTCAAGAACGGCGAGACGCGGTTGCTCGTCGCGACGACCGTGGTGGAGGTTGGCGTCGATGTACCGGATGCCTCCATCATGGTGATCGAGCATGCCGAGCGCTTCGGCCTTGCCCAGCTCCACCAGCTGCGCGGCCGCGTCGGGCGGGGCGAGGAGGCGTCGAGCTGCATCCTCCTCTACAAGGGGCCGCTCAGCGAGAACGGCCGGGCACGGCTTTCGATCCTGCGCGAGACGGAGGACGGTTTCCGCATCGCCGAGGAGGATTTGAAGCTGCGCGGCGAAGGCGAGCTTCTGGGCACCCGCCAGTCCGGCACGCCCGGCTTTCTGGTGGCAAGCCTCGAAGCCCATGGCGACCTTCTCGAAATCGCCCGCAAGGACGCCGCCTATGTGCTGGAGCGCGATGCGGACCTGACGAGCGAACGCGGCGAAGCGATCCGCACGCTGCTCTATCTCTACCGCCGCGACGAGGCGATCCGCTTCCTGCGTGCCGGATGAAGCGCAGGAGGATTTCGCACAGGAGCGCTTCCGCCACAAAAACGTGATTTCGCCGATGTCCGGCGTGAAGGCATACTTTCCATCGCCCCAGCGAAGAAGGAGAAATGCCATGAAGACAGTTCTCGTAGTCGCAGCAACGCTCGGCCTTTCGGCATCCGCCGCCTTTGCGGAATGCGCCTGGCACAACAAGGTCAATGCGGAAGCCAAGGTCGACAAGACCATCACCACCGCAAGCGTCACCACAACCGGAAAGCAGTCCCGCCTGCCCGCCGAGGAGGGCAAGGTCATCCTGGAAGAGCAGACGGACGCAGCGGTTACCGAATAGCCTTTTCCGGCCGCCCCTTCACGGGGCGGCTCGAAGGCTGAACGCCGACATCACCCGTAAACCTTCCCTCCGTCATCCTCGGGCTTGACCCGAGGATCCATGTCCCAAGCAGGGCCGTGCCGTGACGCATGAATCCTCGGGTCAAGCCCGGGGACGACGTCGAGGGTTCGGTTCCCTCAGCTCTTCTTCTTGCCCTTCGCCTTGCGCTGAGCCTCGCTCTCGACGAGCTGGAGCGGCTTGTCCGGCGGCGTGACGAGGCCGACGGAGATGATGAGCTTGGCGGCGTCCTCCGCGCTCATGTCGAGCGGCACCAGCTTTTCGCGCGGCACATAGACAAGGAAACCGGCGGTCGGAAAGGGCGTCGGCGGCAGGAAGCAGGCAACCATGTCCTTGCCCATCGCACGGAACTTCGTCGCGATCTCGCCGCGCGCATCCGTGGCCACGAAGACGATCGCCCACAGGCCGGGGCTCGGATATTCGATCATCGCCGCCTTGTTGAACGAGGTCCCCTTGTCCTTCAGCACCGTCTCGAAGATCTGCTTCAGGCTCTTGTGTACCGTGCGCACCAGCGGCGTACGGTTGAACAGCCCGTCGCCAAACTCGACGATGGTGCGGCCGATGAGGTTCTTGCCCAGAAACCCGACAAGCGTGATCAGCACCAGCGCCGTCAGGAGCCCGAAGCCGGGAATGGCGAACTGCAGATAGTTTTCCGGATTGTACTGTGCCGGAATATAGGGTTTCACCCAGCTGTCGGCCCAGCGGATGAAGGTCCAGGTCAGCCATATGGTGATGGCGATCGGCGCACAGATGACGAGGCCGGTCAGAAAATTGTTGCGCAGCCGCATGGCGAGCGACTGTCTCGGAACGAGGTCGGTCATCGGATATCCAGCATCTGGCGAGCGTGGGAGGTCACTCAGCCGTAGAAACCCGGATGATAGGAAACCGTTCCCCCGCCGTAAACCGGAGAAAACGCCACGCGCATGAAATACTCCGGTGGCACGCCGTCGAGCGTCAGCTTCGGATCGGCCACAAAGCCGAACCGGCTGTAGTAGGCGGGATCGCCGAGCAGAACGCAGCCGGCCGCGCCCAGGGCCTTGAGGCGCTGCAGCCCCTCCCCGATCAGCCGGCCGCCGATGCCCTCGCCCTGGCGGGCCGGGTCGACGGAGATCGGGCCGAGGCCATACCAGTCCGTACTTCCATCGGACACCGTGACCGGTGAAAAGGCGACGTGGCCCACAATGGCGCCGTCCGCCTCCATCACCAGCGAAAGCGTCAGGGCACCCGCGGCGCGAAGACGGTCGATGATGATATGCTCCGTACCATCGGCATGGGGCGCGGTCTTGAAGGCCGTTTCCGTCAGCGTGCGGATGGCATCCACGTCCTCGGGTCGTTCCGGGCGCAAGAAGATCATTCGACGGTCACGGACTTGGCGAGGTTGCGCGGCTGATCGACGTCCGTGCCCATGAAGACCGCCGTGTGGTAGGCGAGAAGCTGGATGGGCAGCGAATAGATCATGGGCGCGATGATCTCGTCGACATTCGGCAGCACGATCGTCGCCATGGTCTCAAGCTTCGAGGCCGCAGCGCCCTTCTCGTCGGTGATGAAGATGATCCGGCCGCCACGGGCTGCGACTTCCTGCATGTTGGAAACGGTCTTTTCGAAGAACCGGTCATGCGGGGCGATGACGATGACGGGCATGTTCTCGTCGATCAGCGCGATCGGGCCGTGCTTGAGTTCACCGGCAGCGTAGCCTTCGGCGTGGATGTAGGAGATTTCCTTGAGCTTGAGCGCTCCTTCCATGGCCAGCGGATAGCTGGTGCCACGGCCGAGATAGAGCACGTCCTTGCACTTGGAGAGGTCGCGCGAGAGCTGCTCGATCGACGGCTGGATGGTGTTGAGCACGCCGGCCATGATGCGCGGCATTTCGGCGAGGTTGCGCACCAGCGCCTTTTCTTCCGCCTCGTTGATCGTGCCGCGCGCCCGGCCCGCTCCCACGGCGAGTGCCGCCAGGACGGCGAGCTGGCAGGTAAAGGCTTTGGTGGAGGCGACACCGATTTCCGGGCCGGCAAGGATCGGGAAGACGGCGTCCGATTCGCGGGCGATGGTCGATTCGCGCGTGTTGACGACCGCGCCGATCTTCAGGCCGTTCTCCTTGCAATACCGCAGCGAGGCGAGCGTGTCTGCCGTCTCGCCGGACTGCGAGATGAAGAGCGCGGCGGAGGCCGGATTCAGCGGGATTTCGCGGTAGCGGAATTCCGAGGCGACATCGATCTCGACCGGAAGGCGGGCATACCGCTCGAACCAGTACTTTCCGACGAGGCCGGCGAGATAAGCCGTGCCGCAGGCGGAAATGGCCAGGCTCGGCACCTTGGAAAAATCGATCTCGGACGCGATCGGGCGCACCGTATGGGCGAGAAAATCGACATAGTGGCTGAGCGCATGGGAAATCGCCTCGGGCTGCTCATGGATTTCCTTTTCCATGAAATGCCGGTGATTACCTTTGTCGACGAGATAGGCGGCAGCGGACGAGAACTGGCGCGGCCGCTCCACACGGTTGCCGTCGATGTCGAAGACGAAGGCGCCGTCGCGGCCGATCACCGCCCAGTCGCCATCGACGAGATAGGTGATCTCGCTGGTGAAGGGGGCGAGCGCAATGGCATCGGAGCCGAGGAACATTTCGCCGCGACCGTGGCCGATCGCTAGCGGCGGGCCGCTGCGCGCGGCCATGATGGTCGACGGATCGTCCTCGAAGACCACCGCGAGCGCATAGGCGCCGGTAACGCGGCGCAGCATGGCATGCATCGCCTCGCGCCGGCCAAGGCCGTCGCGACGGTGCTTTGCGACGAGCTGGGCGACGACCTCGGTGTCGGTCTGCGTCGTGAAGGTGGCGCCACCGGCGATCAGCTCGTCCTTCAGCTCGGAAAAGTTCTCGATGATGCCGTTGTGCACGACGGCAACGCCATCGACGAAATGCGGATGGGCATTGGCCTCGGTCGGCGCGCCATGCGTCGCCCAGCGTGTGTGGGCGATGCCGATCGTGCCGGCGAGCGGTTCTTCGGCGAGGCGCTTTTCGAGATTGAACAGCTTGCCTTCGGCGCGGCGGCGCACCAGCTTGCCGTCGACGATGGTGGCAACGCCGGCGGAATCATAGCCGCGGTATTCAAGGCGCTTCAGGGCATCGACGAGGCGGCCGGCAACAGGCTGGTTTCCGACGATACCGACAATTCCGCACATGGACCGCTCCGCAGGTTCATTTCGTTCTACTGCATTCGTTTCGTAGAGGTTTTTCGCCGCGGCGCAACACGACGACACTCACTTTCGATTGCAAGCGTTAACGCGGGCAGCGGCTATCCGGCAGCCTTCTTCCTGGCATCCTTGATCGCCTGGTTGCGCTCGCGGATCAGAACGGCCCTGCCCTCCTTGTTCTCCTGCCGGGCCCGGCCGAAGGCGACCGCATCGTCGGGCACGTCCTCGGTGATGACGCTGCCGGATGCGATATAGGCGCCATCGCCGATCGAAACGGGGGCGACGAGCGACGTGTTGGAGCCGATGAAGGCGTGGCCGCCGATGCGGGTCAGGTGCTTGTTGATGCCATCATAGTTACACGTGATGGTGCCCGCGCCGATATTCGTCTTTTCGCCGATGATGGCGTCGCCGATATAGGTAAGATGGTTGACCTTGGCGCCCGCACCGATCTCCGCCTTCTTTACCTCGCAGAAATTGCCGACCTTGGAATGCGGGCCGAGATTGGCGCCCGGCCGCAGGCGGGCATAGGGGCCGATCTCCGCATCCTCGGCGATATGCGCCCCCTCGATATGCGAAAAGGAATGGATGAGCGCGCCGCTTTCCACGGTGACACCGGGGCCGAAGAAGACGTTCGGCTCGATGGTCACGTCAGGCGCGATCTTCGTATCATAGGCAAGGAACACGGTCTCCGGTGCAATCATCGAGACGCCGTCCAGCATCATCCGGTGGCGGCGGCGCTGCTGCCAGAGCCGCTCGATGACCGCAAGTTCGGCGCGTGTGTTGCAGCCGGTCAGCTCCTCCTCCGGGGCCTCGACGGCAATGGCCCGGCCACCGGCCCCGCGCACCACCTCGACGATGTCGGTGAGATAGTACTCACCCTTGGCATTGGCGTTGCCAATCCGGCCGATGAGGTCGAGCGCCTTGCGCCCGTCGATCGCCATCAGGCCGCCATTGCAATAGGTGATCGCGCGTTCGGCCTCGCTTGCATCTTTCTGTTCACGGATCGCCAGCAATTCGCCGTTCTCCACGATCAGCCGGCCGTAACCGGTCGGGTCCGCCGTCTCGAAACCGATGACGACGACATCCGCGCCTCCGGCAAGGCCCGCGCGGGCGGCCGTCAGCGGCGCATCGGTGACGAGCGGCGTGTCGCCGAAGATGACGAGCACGTCGTCATAGCCCCGGGCGATGGCGTCGCGCGCGGCCAGCACGGCATGGGCGGTGCCCAGCCGCTCGGTCTGGATGTGCACGGAGCTGGTGACCCCCGGGTTCGCCGCCGCCGCCTCGACCTTGTCCGCATCGCGGCCAAGCACCAGCGCGACATCGGAAATGCCGGCGCCGACCAGTGCATCGACCACATGGGCGATCATCGGCCGGCCGGCGACGGGATGCAGCACCTTCGAACGGGAGGATTTCATCCGCGTGCTTTCGCCGGCAGCCAGAATGACGGCCAGGCAGGTGCGCTTCGTTGCAGTCATGGGAATCCTCGTTCACCCGAAATCGACGCCGTTCCTTAGCAAAAACGGAACGGAGGAGACAAAGGGATATTTCTCGGGCGGTCCGCGCAAGCCGCCCGATCCTTCTATTGGCTTAGCCCTGGACCGCGGGCGCCTCAGCTCGCGCTGCTGCTGCGCAGGCGGCTCTCCGTCAGAAGCCCGCTCTCGTCGAGGATAGGATAGGCGACCGAGACGAGATGAGCGTTGACGCGCTTCAAGTCGCGCAGCATGTCGAGATGCAGCGAGCTCGTCTGGAGGCTGTCGAGCCGGCCGTCGCGAAGGCGTGCCAGATGACGTTCCGAGGACTGCTTCTCCATCCGTCGCACATCCACCTTCACCTCGACCAGCTGACGGGCAAGCCCGGCGTCCCGCGTGACGAAGATCGTCTGGGCGATGCGCAAATTCTCGATCGTCAGGTTGAAGAGGTTGGCCAGTTCCTTGTAGCCGTCGTCGGAAAATTTCAGGCCATTGGCGATCTTCTTGCGCACCTGCTCCTGCAGGCCCTTCTCGATGATGTCGCCGACATGTTCGAGATTGATCGCATAGTCGATGATGACGATGGAACGCGCGGCGCTCTCGCCGGTGATGCCCTGGCGACCAAGGCGCGACAGGTAGATCTTCACCTCCTGCTGCAAGGCGTCGACCTGCCGTTCCAGTTCGCCGACATCCTTCAGCGGCGCAAGATTGTTGTCGTTGAAGGCCCGCATGGTGCGGATCAGCATCGATTCGATGATGTCCCCGACGCGCAGCACTTCGCGTGTCGCGCCAGACAGCGCGACAACCGGGTTCGAGAGCGCGGAATCGTCGAGATATTTCGGCCCCGTCTCCGGCTGCTTTTCTTCCGGAACGAGCTTTTCCATCAGCTTCGAGAGCGGCCCCGACAGCGGCCAGAGGATCAGCGCGACCACGAGGTTGAACGCCAGATGCACATCGACGGGAAGTTTTGCGGCGGGGATCGGCAGAAGCGCCAGAAGCTCGGCGACCTGCCCGGCAAAGGGTAGCACCGCAAGGCAGCCGACCCCGCGCACGATGAGATTGCCGAGCGTGACGCGCCGGGCCGAAGCAGCCGCCTTCATGGTGGCGATGACCGGCGGCACGGCGCCGCCAAGATTTGCGCCAAGCACGAGGATGACCGTCAGCGCCGGCGACAGGATGCCCATCGCCGTCAGCGAGATGATAAGCACGACGACCGCGAGGCTGGAGGACGAAATGATGGCGAGAACCGTCGAGAAGGCAAGTGCGACGGGCCAGGCCCCGTCGAGCAGCGTCAGGAAGGCGCCGAGCGCGGGCGACTGCCGCATCGGCTCGGTCGCAAGGCTGAGCAGGTGCAGCGACAGGAGCATAAGGCCAATGCCGACCAGAGCAGAGCCGAGACCCTGCCGGGCGGTGGAGCTGCTCGACTTGTAGAAGACGATGCCGATGAGGATGACCAGCGGGGAAACCGATTCGATGCCCGTCGCCACCAGCCAGGCCGTGACGGCCGTGCCGACATTGGCGCCGAGCAGCACGATCTGCGCCATGCGCGCCCTGACGAGGTTGCGCTCGACGAAAGAGGCGATCATCAGCGCCGTCGCCGTCGAACTCTGCAGCGCGACGGTGGCGACGAAACCGGCGAAGAAGGAGCGGAACGGCCCGCGCGTGCCGAGCGCCAGGCCGGAACGCAGGCGGACGCCGAAAGCGCGGGTCATGCCGTCCTTCACCTGTGCGAGGCCGAACAGCAGCAGCGCAACCGCGCCAAAAAGATTGATCATGACAATCGTGGATTCCACGGTTTTGCCCCCTTCCTCCCGGTGAAAACAGGACTCACCGGCCTGATCGCGCATCCGAACACGAAGTTTCGCATCGTGATAGGCCATTTTGGCGGTATTCCGTCAATAATTTCAAAAAACTTTTGTTTGCCGGCAAAATAAATCGACACCGCCTGACACATTTGCGTCAGGCCCTGTTTTCCCGAACATTGCGTAACCCGGGCGGACTTCAATTCCCGCGAACTTTCCGTTAAGAGACGATTTCCGGCCGCACGGCCGCTGAGATTGAGGAAATTTAGACGATGCTCGAAGCCCTGAGACGCGCCTCCCAGACCTGGGTGGCAAAAGCCCTGCTGATCGTTCTGGTCGGTTCCTTCGCTGTCTGGGGCGTTTCGAGCTCTCTCGTGACCGGCACGGCCAATTCCGTGGTCACGGTCGGCGATGTCAGCGTTTCGCCGACAGACTTCCGTCTTGCCTATGAGCGCCAGGTCGCGACCATGTCGCAGCGCTTCGGCATGCGGCTGAATGCCGAGCAGGCCCGGGCCTTCGGCATCGAGAATCAGGTTTTCGCCGAGCTCGTCGCGGGCGCCGCGCTCGACCAGCTTTCGCGCGACATGAATCTCGGCCTTTCCGAAGGTCGCCTCGCCCAGCTGATCGCCGATGACCCGGCCTTCCGCGGCGTCAACGGCCAGTTCGACCGCATGGCCTTCTCTTCCGTCCTGCGCAATGCCGGCCTCCGGGAGAACGATTACATCAACAACCGCAGCCAGGTGGCGATCCGCGCCCAGGTCGTCGAGGCCGTTTCCGACGGCTACAAGGCGCCCGACGTGCTGACCGCAGCCCTGCGCCAGTACCGCAGCGAAGCCCGCACCATCGACTATCTCATCCTGAGCAACGCCAATATCGACCCGGTCAAGGCACCGGGCGACGACGTGCTCGCCCCCTGGTTCGAAGAGAACAAGGCCAAGTACCGCGCGCCGGAATATCGCAAGGTCGTCTATGTCTCGCTCGAGCCGAAGGACATCGTCGACACGGCCGCGATTACCGACGAGGTACTTCAGGCCGACTATGAGAAGAACAAGGACAAGTACCGCACGCCGGCCACCCGCACGATCGAGCAGCTGACGTTTGCCGACCGCGTGAGCGCTGACGCGGCTGTCGCCAAGCTCGCATCCGGCACGACCTTCGACGCCATCGTCGCCGAGCAGGGCAAGACGGCCGCCGACGTGCTGCTCGGTGATTTCACCGAAGCGAACGTGCCGGACCAGAAGTTCGCCGCACCCGCCTTCGCTGTCGCTGAAAACGGCGGCACGACCCCGGTCATCGACGGCACATTCGGCCCGATCATCCTGCGCGTGACGAACATCCGCCCGGAAAACACCAAGACCTTCGACGAGGTGAAGGAGGATCTGCGCAACGAGCTGGCGCTGAGCGAGGCCGCCGATGGCATTCTCGCCGTACACGACCGGCTGGAAGATGCGCGCGCCGAAGGCCTCGGCCTTGCCGAAGCCGCGGCCAAGAACAACCTGAAGGCCGTGACGATCGACGCCGTCGATGCGCAGGGCAACGACCAGAAGGGTGAAGAGATCACCGGCCTGCCCGAAAAGGCCGCCCTTCTCGGCGAGGTCTTCAAGACGGATGTCGGCACGGAAACGCAGCCGATCAATGTCGGCCGCGAGGGTTATGCCTGGTTCGAGGTGCTCGACGTGATCCCGGACCGCGACCGCACGCTGGACGAGGTGCGCGAGCGCGTGGTCGCCGACTGGACCGCCGAGCAGCAGCGCCAGACACTCGCCAAGAAGGCCGAAGAGCTGGCCGAGCGCGTGCGCAAGGGTAGCGACATCGCCGCCATTGCCGGCGAACTCGGCATGGCCGTCGAGAACAAGGCGGGCCTCAATCGCGGCGCCCAGGATCCGGTGCTGAGCCCGGTGGCCGTCGCTGCCGCCTTCGCAGGCCCGCTCGGCCACGTCGCCAATACGCCCGGTGTCGACGGTGAAGGCCAGATCCTCCTGAAGGTGACGGAAGTGAACGCCGAGACCGCCACCGACGCGCTCTCCGGCGACGAGCAGCAGATCGCCGCCGTCGCCCGTGCCAGCGGCGACGACATCCTCGACCAGATGGTGAGCGCCCTGCAGACGTCCTACGGCGTTTCGATCAACCGCACGCTCGCCGAACAGAGCATCGCGCGATAGGGAGACGGCAACCGCATGTCCGACCTGAAACCCTATATCGCCAAGGTTGCCGGGGGCGCGACGCTGGACCGCGAGGACGCCCGCGGCGCCTTCGAGATCATCATGTCCGGTGCCGCCACGCCCTCGCAGATCGGCGGCTTCCTGATGGCGCTGCGCGTGCGCGGTGAGACCGTCGACGAGATCTACGGCGCCGTAGGCTCGATGCGCGCCCGCATGCTGCCGGTCAATGTTCCCGCCGATGCTGTGGACATCGTCGGCACGGGCGGCGACGGCGCCGGCACCTACAACATCTCGACGCTCGCGGCGATCATCGTCGCGGGCGCCGGCGTTCCGGTCGCAAAGCACGGCAACCGGGCGCTCAGCTCGAAGTCGGGCACGGCGGACGCCCTCTCCTGCCTCGGCGTAAAGCTGGACATCGGCCCCGCGGAGATCGCACGCTGCGTGCACGATGCCGGCCTCGGCTTCATGTTCGCGCAGCTGCACCATCCTGCCATGAAGCATGTCGGCCCGTCGCGCGTCGAACTCGGCACGCGCACGATCTTCAACCTGCTCGGCCCGCTTTCGAACCCCGGCAGCGTCAAACGCCAGCTGCTCGGCGTCTTCTCGCCGCACTGGTTGCTGCCGATCGCCGAAGTGATGCGCGATCTCGGCTCGGAGAGCATCTGGGTTGTGCATGGCGAAGGCCTCGACGAGATCACCACGACGGGCACGACGAAGGTCGCCGCGCTCGAGGATGGCAAGATCCGCACCTTCGAACTGACGCCCGCCGATTTCGGCCTTCCCCAGGTGGCACTGGACGACTTGCGCGGTGGAGACGGCGCGCACAATGCCGCCGCCCTCCTGTCCGTGCTCGGCGGCGCACACATGCCTTACCGGGACATTTCGCTCGCCAATGCCGCGGCCTCGCTCGTCGTCGCCGGCAAGGCGGAAACGCTCAGGGACGGCATGCGCCTCGCCACCGAAGCGCTGGAAAGCGGGCGTGCGCGTACCGTTCTGGAACGCCTTGTCGCAGTTTCCAACGAAGGCCAGGCGGAGTAGGATTGTCCATGACCGATATCCTGAAGAAGATCGAAGCCTACAAGCTGGAGGAAATCGCCGCCGCCAAGGCGCGTGTTTCCCCCGCCGAGCTTCGCGCGCGCATCCGCGACCAGGAGCCGCCGCGAGGCTTCTTTGCGGGCCTCAAGGCGAAAAAGGCGGAAGGCCGCTTCGGCCTCATCGCCGAGATCAAGAAGGCAAGCCCCTCCAAGGGCCTCATCCGGCCGGATTTCGATCCGCCGGCGCTGGCGAAGGCCTATGAGGCCGGCGGAGCCGCCTGCCTTTCCGTTCTCACGGACACACCGAGCTTCCAGGGTGCGCCGGAGTTCCTGACAGCGGCGCGGGCGGCCTGCGCCCTGCCGGCGCTGCGCAAGGACTTCATGTTCGACGGCTACCAGGTGCTGGAAGCCCGTGCCTGGGGTGCGGACTGCATCCTTCTCATCATGGCCTCGCTCAGCGACGACGATGCGAAGATGCTGGAAGACGCCGCCTTCGCGCTCGGCATGGATGTGCTCATCGAGGTGCATGATGCGCCGGAAATGGAACGCGCGCTGAAGCTCAAGTCCAAGCTCGTCGGCATCAACAACCGCAATCTGCGCACGTTCGACGTGGATCTTGCCGTTTCCGAAAAGCTCGCAAGCATGGTGCCGGATGACCGCCTGCTCGTTGGCGAGAGCGGCATCTTCACCCATGCGGATTGCGAACGCCTCGGCAAGGTCGGCATCTCCACCTTCCTCGTCGGCGAAAGCCTGATGCGCAAGGATGACGTGGCGGCCGCCACCCGCGAGCTCCTTACCGGCTCGGCCGGCATGCTGGCAGCGGAATGATGGCGGTCTCGAAATGACGGGCGAGGCCCGCACGCTCACGCATATCGGCGCGTCCGGCGAAGCCAACATGGTGGATGTCGGCGGCAAGGCCGAGACGGTGCGCATCGCGGTTGCCGAAGGGTTCATCCGCATGGCGCCGGCAACGCTGGACCTCATCCTCAAGGGCGACGCCAAGAAGGGCGACGTGATCGGTACGGCGCGGCTTGCCGGCATCATGGCCGCCAAGCAGACCGCCAGCCTCATCCCGCTCTGCCATCCCCTGATGCTGAGCAAGGTCGCGGTCGACATCCGCGAGGACCGCAGCCTTCCGGGACTGCGGATCGAGGCTATGGCCAAGCTGACCGGCCGCACCGGCGTGGAGATGGAGGCGCTCACCGCCGTCAGCGTCGCCTGCCTCACCATCTACGACATGGCGAAAGCCGCAGACCGCGAGATGGAGATCGGCGGCATCCGCCTCGTCGAAAAATCCGGCGGCCGCTCCGGCGACTACCGGCGCGGAGACGCAGGCTGATGTCGCTGCTGCCTGTCGAAGACGCCCTCCATCGCCTGCTTTCGGCCGCCCGGCCGACGCAGCGGACAGAGCTGGTCCGCCTGCATGAGGCGGATGGCCGCGTGCTTGCCGAGGATGTTGCTGCCAGGCTGACGCAGCCGCCCTTCGACAATTCCGCGATGGACGGTTATGCCGTGCGCCACGCGGATATAGCCACGCTCGGCTCGATCCTGAGCGTTGCGGGCATGTCGTCCGCTGGCCACGCCTTCCAGGGCACCGCAGGCCCCGGCGAGGCCGTGCGTATCTTCACCGGCGCCCCGCTGCCGGCCTTCGCCGATACCGTGCTCCTGCAGGAAGATGCCGAGGTTCTGGAAGACGGCCGCATCCGCACCACCTTCCTCACACCGAAGGGGCGCCACATCCGCCCGCGCGGCCAGGATTTTTCCGAAGGCGAAATCGTCCTGAGGGCCGGGGACGTGCTCGATGCCGGCCGCCTGACGGTCGCGGCAGCCATGAACCATGCGGCGGTGACCGTCTATACACGCCCGCGCATCGCCGTGCTCGCCACCGGCGACGAGCTTGTGTCGCCGGGCACGCCTCCAGGCGCCAGCCAGATCATTGCATCCAACACCTACGGCGTCGCCGCGCTCGCCCGCGCGGCAGGCGCGGAGGTGATCGACCTCGGTATCGTCGGCGACGACAAGGACGCGATTCTGAACGCCGTGCGCCACGCGCTGTCGCTCGGTATCGACGCGCTCGTCACGCTCGGCGGCGCCTCCGTCGGGGATTTCGACCTTGTGCAGCCCGTGCTCGGCGAAGCCGGCATGGACCTCGATTTCTGGCGCATCGCCATGCGCCCCGGCAAACCCCTGATGGTCGGCCACCTCGGCGACGTGCACGTCGTGGGCCTGCCCGGCAACCCTGTTTCGAGTCTCGTCTGCTCGCACCTCTTCCTCGTTCCCCTCGTGCGCCGCCTCGCCCGCCTTCCCGCGGAAAACCGCGAACGTCCGGCCATCGCCGCCGTGCCGCTCAAGGAGAACGACCACCGGCAGGACTATGTTCGCGCACGCATTGCCCGCGACCCCGCCGGAGACCTGCTCGTCACGCCCCTCGACAAGCAGGATTCCTCCATGATGAAGGCCTTCGCCGCATCCGAGGGCCTTCTCGTCCGCGCACCCCACGCTCCGGCGGCCCCTGCAGGCGCGCCCTGTACAGTGCTTCTCCTGCGCGAACCATCCGCCTGAACAGTACTATTATTGTTTCAGCAGCCCCTTGCAGAACACATATGGAACAGATAGTGTCTGTTCTGGATTTGTTTCACTCGATTCTCGGTGGAGGGGCCATGCTCACGCGGAAACAACAGGAACTTCTCCTGTTCATTCATGAACGGATGAAGGAGTCCGGTATTCCTCCCTCCTTCGACGAGATGAAGGACGCGCTGGATCTCGCGTCGAAATCGGGCATCCACCGCCTCATCACGGCGCTGGAGGAACGCGGCTTCATCCGGCGCCTGCCGAACCGGGCCCGCGCGCTCGAGGTGATAAAGCTTCCCGAAGCCTATACCCAGAGCCTGCAGCCGCGCCGCGGCTTTTCACCTGCCGTCATCGAGGGCAGTCGCGGCAAGCAGCCCCCCGCTCCCGTCGCCGCCCCGCCGCAGCGCACGCCCATGGCCGAGGTTTCCTCATCCGTCTCCGTTCCTGTCATGGGCCGCATCGCTGCCGGCGTGCCGATCTCCGCCATCCAGAACAACACCCATGACATCACCGTTCCAGCCGAGATGATCGGCAACGGCGATCACTATGCGCTGGAGGTCAAGGGCGATTCGATGATCGAGGCCGGCATTCTCGATGGCGACACGGTGATCATCCGCACGGCGAGCAGCGCCAATCCCGGCGAAATCATCGTGGCGCTTGTCGACGACGAGGAAGCCACGCTGAAGCGCTTCCGCCGCAAGGGCGCGTCGATCGCGCTCGAAGCGGCAAACCCCGCCTACGAGACCCGCATCTTCGGGCCGGACCGGGTAAAAATCCAGGGCAAGCTGGTTGGCCTCATTCGCCGCTATCACTGATCGCCCGGCGGATCGAAACTGCCTGTGCGCCAGTCGTAGCTGCGGTGGCGGGCCCAGGGCCGGTCGAGACTTTCCACGGCTGGTGTGACCTGCGCAACTGAAAAGATGTTGGATAGGCCTTCGGCGTCCGGGTGGATTTCGAGGGCGCCGGTTCGCCTCAGGTGACGCGCCGTCACCAGGCGCGCACCCGAGCGGCAAGCCTTGAGCCGCAGGGCCAGGGACACGACGACGAGGTCGGCAGCGTCGCAGGCCGTGCCCAGGAAGGCGACGTCGTCGAGGGTCACGATCCGCCAGCCGCTTGGCGAGACGGCGGCACAGAATGCCTTTGCCTCGCAGACGAAGCCATTGCC
This sequence comes from Shinella sp. HY16, assembly GCF_028534175.1. Classification (NCBI taxonomy): domain Bacteria; kingdom Pseudomonadati; phylum Pseudomonadota; class Alphaproteobacteria; order Hyphomicrobiales; family Rhizobiaceae; genus Shinella; species Shinella sp. HY16. The sequence goes on from NZ_JAHYXL010000001.1 coordinate 1,782,448, forward strand.
GGCCCGGGCCTCCGCGAGCGCGGACGCCATGGCGTCCCTCGCCTTCTGCCGGTCGGCCCTGCGCCGGGGCTTGTTTCGGCTTTCTGCAGCACCCGTGGTGCTGACGGCTTCTTCAAGGGTCAAGCCGGCGCTTCTGCGGATCTCCGGTTTTACAAGTTCGCCGAGCCGAAGGGCGCGCCGCCACTGCGAATAGATGAAGTCTGGCGGTCTTGCCCGGTTTGTGGCGACGGTTTCGCCGCGAAGGATGGCAACGAGGCGGCCATCCTCGGACACCAGCACTTCCGGCGTGGCACCTCCAGCCGGAAAGCAGGCGATGGCGAGGCCGATCCCGACAAGCAGCGTTCCCGCATGGCGCAGCCGCGTGCGCAGGATGCAGACAAGCCCGCCACCAAGACCGATCAGCAGGAACGCAATCGAGGGAATGCGGCCGGTGACGATCTCGCCCTTCCAGCTCGCAACCCATGTCGACAGCGCGATCATCCACTCGATGCCCTTGCCCATGATCGCGAAGGGCACGCCATCGAGGCCGAAAGGCATGAGCAGTACGGCGATGAGGCCGAAGGGCATGACGATCGCGCTGATGACAGGCATAGCGAGCAAGTTGCCGGCAAGTCCATAGGCCGGGATGCGATGGAAATGGCCGATGGAATAGATCAGGGTCGAGAACCCGCCGATCAGCGAGGACAGGAGCAGCCCGCCGAAGAAGCGCCCCAGCGCACCACCGAACAGTTTCAGGCGCCCTCCCTCGCCCTCGCGGCGGACAGGACGTTCCCGCCAGGCCGCATAGCCGGCGACGAGCCCGAGCGTTGCGGCATAGGACATCTGGAAGCCCGGATTGGTGACGGCCGACGGTGTCACGGCAAGGATGACGATGGCCGAGAGTGCCACGTTGCGCAGGCTGATCGCCGCACGGCCGAACAGCACCGCCAACAGCATGATGCAGATCATGATCCACGAGCGCACGGCGGAGATCGCACCGCCCGAAACGAGGATATAGAGCGTCACCATGACGAGCGCGCCGGCGGCGGCAATCTTCTTGGCGGGATAGCGTTCGGAAAAGCCCGGGATCAGTGCCATCAGAACGCGGGCGCCGACGAGGAAAGTGCCAGCGGCGAGCACCATGTTGAGCCCGGAAATGGCCAGCACATGGGCAAGCCCCGCCTCTCGCAATGCCTCCACCGTTTCCGGGCTGATAGCCCGCTGCTCAGCTGTCACCAGGGCCGCAGCGATCGCGCCGGCATCGCCGCCAATCCGCCCGCGGATATGCTCGGTGAGGTTGTTGCGCCAGGTCGCGACCGTCTGTCGAATCCGACCCTCGACGCCCGGCTCGGCCACTGCAACCGCACGCGGGGCCTGATAGAAGTAGCCGACCGCGCCGGTGCCGGCGAAATAGGCGTCAAAGGCGAAGTCGTTGAGGCCGGAAAGCGCCGGGCCAGAGGGCGGCCCGAGCCGTGCCCGTCCGGTTATCCCACCGCCGATCGGGATCGGCGCATGCCGACTGCGGGCGAGGAGCGTCACCACGCCGGGCGGGCGTTTGAGCACCGGGTCGCGTGTCGTATCGAGCGCGATGCGGTAGCGGATCGCACCCCGTTCGTCACTCTCGCGCGCCAGCACCCGCCCGCTGACATCGGTGGTAACGGGCGCATCAAGCACGACCGTATCGAGCCGCGCGCTTTCGAGCGCCGCCAGCAGCATGCCGACCGGAACGAAGAGTATCGCCCCGGCGGCGAGCGCAGTCCAGTCCTCCCGATGTCGGAAGCGCCAGGCGGGCCAGAACGCGAAGGCAGCGAAAAGCAGCAGTGCTGGAAGCGATGGATCAGTAACGGCGGAAAACCAAAGGGCCGCTCCAGCACCAAGGAAGACCGGCACGAACAGGAAGAAATGGCCATGTGCCCGTTCCTGCGCGAAGGCGGCGCGCCACGTCTGCGGCGTCTCGGAAGCACTCCTCAAGCGCCCCGCCGCTGTCAGAAGCACCACGACCCTGCCCCTGCGGGCCGGCGGATCGCGTGCCGGGACCGGCAGAGGAGCATCGTCAGGCGCCGCCCGCCAGGCATGCGCTTCGGGCACCTCCCGCCGTTCTGCGACCTTGCCCTTCTCCATGATCCCGGCCCCACCCGTTCACACCGCCACTATGCAACCGAATGATGGAAACTTCAATCAGTAGTGGTCGCTGCAAGTGCTAAGCCAGACAGAAAGGATGCCACCTCCGCATTTCGCGAAACACGCGTAAAAGTTGCTTGAAACTTGCTGGAAAGGGTAGATATTGCGTTGCCGGAAAGCCTATTTTCGCAATGCACAATTTGCCTTTCGTCTCGCTTGGCAGGCAGGTGCAAATGGGCTAGCAAAACGAGCATGTTCATGGTTCCGGCACAACTTCGTGCCGCCATTGGAAACAACGGAGGATCGTTATGACAGGAACAAGCGCGGGTGTATCGGTCGGTGGCAAAGCGGTTGAGCTGCCGACGCGATCCGGTACCATCGGCCCCGATGTGATCGACATCGGCACGCTGTACAAGAACACCGGCACCTTCACCTACGATCCCGGCTTCACCTCCACCGCGTCCTGCGAATCGAAGATCACCTATATCGACGGCGACGAAGGCGTTCTGCTGCATCGCGGCTATCCGATCGAACAGTTGGCCGAACACGGCGATTTCCTCGAAGTCTGCTACCTTCTGCTGTACGGCGAACTGCCGACCAAGTCCCAGAAGGACGATTTCGATTACCGCGTCACGCACCACACCATGGTGCACGAGCAGATGAGCCGCTTCTTCACCGGCTTCCGTCGCGACGCCCACCCGATGGCCGTCATGTGCGGCTGTGTCGGCGCGCTCTCGGCCTTCTACCACGACTCGACCGACATCACCGATCCGCACCAGCGCATGGTCGCCTCGCTGCGCATGATCGCCAAGATGCCGACGATCGCCGCGATGGCCTACAAGTACCACATCGGCCAGCCCTTCGTTTACCCGAAGAACGACCTCGACTACGCCTCGAACTTCCTGCGCATGTGTTTTGCCGTGCCCTGCGAAGACTATGTGGTCAACCCGGTGCTCTCGCGCGCCATGGACCGCATTTTCATCCTGCATGCCGACCACGAGCAGAACGCCTCCACCTCGACGGTTCGTCTCGCCGGTTCCTCCGGCGCCAACCCGTTCGCCTGCATCGCGGCCGGCATCGCCTGCCTCTGGGGCCCAGCCCATGGCGGCGCCAACGAAGCCGCGCTCAACATGCTCGCGGAAATCGGCTCGGTCGAGCGTATCCCGGAATATGTCGCCAAGGCCAAGGACAAGAACGACCCGTTCCGCCTGATGGGCTTTGGCCACCGCGTCTACAAGAACTACGACCCCCGCGCCCGCATCATGCAGAAGACGACGCACGAGGTTCTCGGCGAACTCGGCATCAAGGACGATCCGATGCTGGAAGTCGCCATGGAGCTGGAGCGCATCGCGCTGACGGACGACTACTTCATCGAGAAGAAGCTCTACCCGAACATCGACTTCTACTCCGGCATCACGCTGAAGGCGCTCGGTTTCCCCACCACCATGTTCACGGTGCTGTTCGCGCTCGCCCGCACGGTCGGCTGGATCGCCCAGTGGAACGAGATGATCGAGGATCCGGAGCAGCGCATCGGCCGCCCGCGCCAGCTCTATATCGGTGCCCCGAAGCGGGACTACGTACCGGTCTCCAAGCGCTGATTTCAGCGGAGCCATCCATGAAAAAGCCCGGTCAGTTTCGACCGGGCTTTTTTGTTGCAAGAAGGTCCAGAATGACCGCCGCGCCAGTTTCACCGGGCGGGCGCTGTGTCTGCATGCGCGTGTGTACGAGGTCATAGCCTTCCAGCATGGCGCTGCGCTGGGCCGTATCGGTCGAAAGCCGTTCGACCCAGCGGGTCAGACTGCCGGGGCGCACCATGTCGTTCAGATATTCCGGCACGACGGCGTAGTCGGCAATGATGTTAGGGATCGCCGCCGTCCAGATCTTCACCTTGCCGAGGAAGAGGTTGGCGAGCCAGTCGAAACGATAGGTCGAGACGACAGGCACGCGCGCGAGCGCCAGTTCGAGGATGACGGTGCCGGAGGCCGCGATCGCCGCATCGGCTTCGATGAAGGCCTGCCACTTCTCCGCGGTCGAAACGGTGATCTGCGGCTGCACCGGCCAGTCCGCCGTCAGTTTCCGCACCAGCGCCTCCTGCCGCGGCACGGTCGGCAGAAGGAAGCGCGTGCCGGGGTTGCGCCCGATAATTTCCTGCACCGCTTCGCCAAAGACCGGCAGCAGACGGGTGATTTCCGTGCCGCGTGAACCGGGAAGCAGCAGGCACGCGCACTCGCCCGGCGCGCGTTCGCCACGGGCAAGCCGTGCGGCACGAACCTGCTGGATGTCGGGATCGCTGACCAACCGGTGGCCGACATAGGTGGTCGCAGGGCCGCCGAGCCGCTCCATCACGGCAGGCTCGAACGGCAGAAGCGCGAGGACACGGTCGACATAGGCGCGCATGCGCGGTGCGCGCTCTTGTTTCCAGGCCCAGACACTCGGGCAGACATAATTCACGACCGGCAGGTCCGGCAGCGCCTTGCGCACGCGGCGCGCCACGCGATGGGTGAAGTCCGGGCTGTCGATGATGAGAAGCACATCCGGCCGTGCGGCGACCAACGCATCGGCCGTCTGGCGAATGCGGCGGATAAGCGACGGCAGCCGCTTCAGCACCTGCGAAATGCCCATGATGGAGAGTTCGGAGAAATCGAACAGGGATTTGAGACCTTGCCGCTCCAGCGCTTCGCCACCGACCCCGACCAGCGTCACCGGACCGGCATGCATGGCCCGTAGCGCCGCGATCAGATCGCCACCGAGAAGATCACCGGAAACCTCGCCGGCAATGACGCCGATTTTCAGAGGGCTTTCCGTCATCGCCGTGCCTCCGCCCTCTCGGGTATGATGCCCGTCACGAACAGACCGTGCGCATCCGCTTCCGCAACAAGCGCCGCACGTTCCAGCACAAGCGAGCGCCCAGCCTCCACGGCGATCCCGGCAAGGCCGGCGGCGCGGGCGCGGTGCAACGTTTCCATGCCTATGGACGGCAGGTCGGCGCGCAGGTCCTGCTCGGGCTTGCACAGTTTGACGAGAACGCCCTTGCGGCGCGTGGAGATGCGTCCGGCGGCACGCAGGCTTGCCACACGCTCCAGCATCGCATCCGTACCCTCCGCGCCCTCGAGCGCCACCACGCGCCCGCCAAGCGCGACGGCGCCCTGCCCCACATCGAGGCGACCGAGCGCCAGCGCCGCGGCGGCCGCGGCGGCAATGTCGGCTTCGGCGGCCGCATCCGGCGTGACGGTGCCGAGCGGGCCTTCGCTGCCGAGCAGATCAGGCACGATTTCGTGCGCGCCGACGACCCGCACCCCCTCCGCTTCGATCAACCGGATAACCATCTTCAGCACCGCATCATCCCCCCCCTTCAGCAGGGTTCGGATGATGGACGGGACGGCGGCGAGCGCTTTCAACGGCGCATGGATGTCACGCCATTCCGGTCGACGGCGGACGGAACCCGACAGCACGGCGCGGCCGATGCCCTTCGCCCGAAAGGCGGCGCCAATACCAGCATAGTTGCCAATGGAAATGACCTGATGGTCGAAGCCGGTCCAGTCCGGGCTGGATTCGTCGCGAAGCGCCAGGACAAAGGGATCCTCGCCACGGGCGCGGGCCGCATCCGCGACATAGCGCGGCAGCAGGCCGCCGCCAGCGATGATGGCCAGCCGGTCGCGCACGAGGGGCCGGCTGTCCGCCACGCCGCTCAGCCCTTGCCGCGGTTCGGGGAGGACAGCGCGCGGTCGCTTTCGACAGCGATGAAATCGAGGATGTGCATGACAGGCACGCTATCGGCATAGTCCGCACGGATCGCCGCCGCATTGGCGCGGATCGACCCCTCGCCCTCGAAAATCTGCTTGAAGGCGCGGCGAACCTCATGGATCGTCGCTTTCTCCATACCGGAGCGGCTCATGCCGACGACGTTGAGGCCGCCGAGGATGCCCGGGTTGCCGTTCAGCATGCCATAGGGGATCACGTCATAGGCAACCGCCGAAAGCCCCCCGATGAAGGCCTGCCGGCCGATACGGGTGAACTGGTGCACCGCCGAACCGCCACCCAGGATCACCCGGTCCTCAACGGTCACGTGGCCGGCGAGCATGACATTGTTCGACAGGATGATGTGATCGCCGAGCTGACAATCATGCGCGACATGCGAATTGGCAAGGAACAGGTTGTGGTTGCCGACGACGGTCTTGCCACCGCCTTCCGTCGTGCCGGTGTTCATCGTCACGCCTTCACGGATGACGCACATCTCGCCGACCGAGAGGGTCGTCTCGGCGCCGTCGTGATTCACGCTCTGCGGATCGCCGCCGATGACGGCATTGGCGAAGATGCGCGTGCCGCGGCCGATATGCGTGCGCCCCGTCACCACCACATGCGTCAGAAGTTCGACACCGTCGCCGAGAACGACCTTGGGCCCCACATGGCAAAAGGGTCCCACGACGACGTTCTCACCGATGACCGCTCCGTCCTCGATGACGGAGAGCGGGTGGATCTTCGCGCTGGCGGCAATCATGATCAGGCGTCTTCCTTCTTGACGATCATCGCGCCGATATCAGCTTCCGCGACGAGTTGCCCATCAACTTTTGCATCGCAGTGAAACTTCCAGATATTGCCGCGCTGCTTCTGCTTGACGACATGGAACTCGACGCGATCGCCGGGCACGACCGGCTTGCGGAAGCGGGCATTGTCGATCGTCATGAAGTAGACGAGGTTGGAGCCCGAGCGCGTCTTGCGGGCGCAGATCGCACCGGCGGTCTGTGCCATGCCCTCGATGAGCAGCACGCCCGGCATGATCGGGTGGTCGGGAAAATGGCCCATGAACTGCGGCTCGTTGACAGTGACGTTCTTGATGCCGACAGCAGAATCGTCGCCATCGATGTCGACGATCTTGTCGACGAGCAGGAACGGATAACGATGAGGAAGCAGCGTCAGGATCTCACGCAGATCAGCCACGCCGAGCGTTGCCTTGGTTTCTTCACTCATCGTTGCCCCCCTTTTTCTGGACTCGAGTGCTGGAACGCATGGCGATCTCCGCCATGTCGCGCAGGAAATCGCGCATCGGGCGCGCGGGAATGCCGCCGTATTTCTCGCCGGCTGGAATATCGGCGACGACACCGCTCATGGCAGCAATCTGCACGCCGTCGCCAATGGTAATATGACCGTTAATGCCGGCTGCGCCGCCGATCATCACGCCGTCACCGATGCGCGTGCTGCCGGCGATGCCCACGCCACTGACGATGCCGCAATGCCGGCCGATGCGCACGTTGTGGCCAACCTGGACCTGGTTGTCGATCTTGGTCCCCTCCCCGATGACGGTATCGTCCATCGTGCCGCGGTCGATCGTCGTGTTCGCGCCGATCTCCACATGGTCCTGGATGATCACGCGGCCGATCTGGACGATCTTGATCATGCCGGGCTTGAGACCGGGAGCATAACCGAAACCGTCCTGGCCAATACGCGCGCCGGGATGAATGATGACATTGTTGCCGATCAGCGCACACTGGATCGTAACGCCCGCGGCGATCGTGCAGTCGCGGCCGATGCGCACGCCTGCACCGATGACCGCCCCCGGCCCGATGCGGCTGCCCTCGCCGATCTCCGCGCCCCTGCCGATCACGGCCATCGGTTCCACGGACACATTGTCCTCAAGCCGCGCTTGCGGATCGACATAGGCGCCCTGAGCGACGCCGACGGGCGCCGAGGTCATCGCTTCCGGGCGCATGGCCGAAGGGTGCAGGATTTCGCCGGCGCGGGCAAAGGCGGTGTGCGGACGGGCTGAAATCAGCACCGCGGTCTTTGGGGGAACGAGCGACACGAGAGCGCGGTCGCACAGGATCGCGCTCGCCTCGCAGGTCTCGAGCTCGGCGCGGAACTTGCGGGAAAGAATGTAACAGAGATCGCCTTCTTTCGCCCGATTGACGGGCGAAACGTTGCGCACGACGCGGTCGGCCTGCGCAGGATCGGCGAGTTCCGCCCCAAGCCTTGTGGCAAGGTCACCCAGACGAATGCCGTCATGGGGCGGAAAGAACCAGTTATGCTCCATAGGCATGACTCCAGAACGTCCGTCTTCTCGCAGTTCTGGACTGCTTACCTCAGAACTGGGTCGCGATGCCGAACTTGAAGCGCTGCACCTCGTCGAAGGATTCCTTCTTGACCGGAACCGCGTAGTCGACACGCAGCGGGCCGAACGGCGAAGCCCAGATGATCGAGGCACCGACGGAAGCGCGCAGGCTCATGTCGTCACCACGGACCCTGTCGGCCGCAACGGTCTTGACGTCATTGCCGTAAAGCGTGCCGGCATCAACGAAGACAGCGCCGCGGAAGCCCGAGTCACGGGAGATGAACGGCAGCGGGAAGGAGGCTTCTGCGGATGCCGTGAAGTAGGTCGTGCCGCCGAGCGCATCGCCCGTCGAGGTCGCACGCGGGCCAATGCCGCTCGATTCGAAGCCGCGCAGGTCGTTCGCCGACAGCGTGAACTGGTCGAAGACCTTCACGTCGTTGCGGCCCCACATATGGCCACCGCTGACCGCGATGGAGCCGATGACATCGGCGTCTTCGAGCAGCGTGTGGAAGTAACGAGCCTTACCCGAGATCTTGTAGAAATCCGAATCGCCACCGAGACCGGCAAACTCCTGCGTGATCTGGGCGAAGATACCGTCGCGCGGCAGTGTGCGATCGTCGATCGTGTCGTAGGTCAGGCTGTGCGAGACCGAAGAACGAACCCACGGACCGTTGACCACGACATGCTGATACGGCGACGACAGCTCGTCGAGGTCGCCCGACTTGTAGTCGAGCTTGGTGTAGTTGTAGCGCAGCGACGTCGACAGGTCTTCCGTGATCGGAGCCGTCACACGCAGGGTAAAGCCCTGCGTATCGACGCTGTAGTAATCTTCGCTGTCGTCCTCGTTCTTGAAGACGTCGAAGCCGGCCGCAAGGCGGTAGCCGAGGAAGTAGGGTTCGGTGAACGACAGGTTGTAGTCACGCGAATTCTCGCCGCCACCGGCAGCCACGCGGATATACTGGCCGCGGCCGAGGAAGTTCTTTTCCTCGATCGAAGCTTCCAGCTTGAAACCACCCTTGTTGCCCGTCTCGTAACCGGCGCCGATACCGAACGAGCCGGTCGACTGGTCCTGAACGTCGACGACGAGCACAACGCGGTCAGCCGAGCTGCCCGGCGCCGTGGTGATGTTGACGGTCGAGAAGTAGCCGAGCGCCTCAAGACGGCGCTTGGCGCGCGTGATGACTTCCTGGTTGAAGGCATCGCCTTCACCGATATCGAACTCGCGGCGGATGACGTAGTCACGCGTGCGGGTGTTGCCGCGGATCTCGATGCGCTCGACATAGGCGCGCTCGCCCTGGTCGACGAGGTAGTCGACGGCGATCGTGCCATTGCCGAGGTCGCGGTTGCCGCGCGGGGTCACGCGGGCAAACGGATAACCGTTGGCCGCGACGCGCTTGGAAATCTCGGACATTGTGTCCTGCACGTCGCGGGCGCGATAGGTCTTGCCCGGGCGCGATTCGACGAGGCCCTTCAGCTCTTCGCCATCGATGCCGTCAACGGTCGATTCAACGTTGATTTCACCGAAGTCGTAGCGCTGGCCTTCCTCGACCGTGAAGGTCACGACATATTCGTTGGAGGCTTCATCGAGAACGGCTTCCGACGAAACGACGCGGAAGTCGGCATAACCGTTGTTGAAGTAGAACTGGCGCAGCGCCTCTTCGTCGGCGCGCAGCTTGTCTTCGCTGTAAACGTCCTTGCGGGTCAGGAACGACAGGAAGTTCGACTTCTTGGTGACGACGACGGCCTGCAGGCGGCTGTTGCTGTAGGCCTGGTTGCCGACGAAATTGATCTGCGAGATCTTCGTGCGGTCACCTTCATCAACGACGAAAGCAACGTTCACGCGGCCATTGCCGAGCGGATAGACCTGCGTCGTGACCGTGGCGTCGGAACGGCCGATCGAAGCGTAGGCATCACGGATGGCCTGCTTGTCGGCCTCGATGGCGGTTTCGCTGTACGGGCCGAGCGACTGCGAACGCAGAACCGGCGCGAGCTTCTCGTCCTTGATCTTGCGGTTGCCGTTGATGACGACCTGGTTGATCAGCTGGTTTTCATCGACGGTGACGACGAGCGTGCTGCCGGAAACCGAAACCTTCACATCCGAGAAATAGCCGGTCGCAAAAAGGCGGCGCACGGAGGCGTCGATATCGGCATTGGAGAAATTCTTGCCAGGCGTGATGGTGATGTTCGCCTTGACCGTATCGGCGCTCACGCGGCTGGCGCCACGCACCTGGATGCTGCGGATAACGGCCGCTTCCGCGACGGAGGCGGAGACAAGCGTGGCAAAAGAGCCGCCCGTGACAACCATACTGGCCGACAATGCAACGGCCGACACGGCGTTCAAAAAGTTTGAACCAGCTTTCATCTTCACTACTTACCTTCGTTTCAACGTCCCGGCAGGCGCGTACGCCCGATTCCGGTCACGTTTGCCGTTTTAACCGCTTTTGCCATACAAGCAAGCGCACGCGTTAATTTCTGTTTACTTCAATTCCAACCGTGGCCCGAAGGTCACTACATCCGTTTCATTACGGTAAACAGAGCGTTAGCACGACTGCCTCAGCGAAAGCGGCTCCCCTTTTGATTCCTGCCGGAAGACCGGCAAACCTTAGCCGAGAAGCATGGAAATATCGTTCCAGGTCGCAAAGACCATCAGCATCAACACCAGCGCCATGCCGATGCGAAATGCGATCTCCTGCGCCCCGGGCCCGACTGGCCTGCCCCGGATAGCCTCCACCGCATAGAACATCAGATGGCCGCCATCAAGTACCGGAACCGGCATCAGGTTCAAAAGTCCAATGGAAACAGACAGAACCGCGGCAAGCTGAAGCAGGGCGGCAACACCGAGCGTCGCCATCTGGCCTGAAGCCTGCGCCACGCGGATAGGTCCACCGAGCTGATCGGCCTTCATGCGCCCCATGACGAGGTTGGAGAGATAGTCGAACGTGCCCGTCACGATGTGCCAGCTTTGCAGCACGCCCTGCCCCACGGCCTCGACCGGGCCGTATTCGACGACACGGAAATTGCCGCTTTCCTGATTGGTCACGATGCCGATCAGGCCAAGCTCGATCTTGTTGCCGAACTGGTCGGTGATCTCGGTACGCTTGGGCACCATGGGCAGGTCGAGATCCTGGCCATCGCGGCGTACCGTCACCTTGATCGTCAGTTCCGGACGCACGCTGACATAGCGGCGCACGTCGTCGAAGGTCGCTACCGGATTGCCGTCGAGCGCGACAAGCAGGTCGCCCGGGCGCACGCCGGCCTCCTGGGCGGCGCTGTCCGGCCGGACTTCGGCCACGATCGGATCGGCGATCTGCCGGCCATAGATGGAGAACATCACGGCGAAAATGGCGATGGCGAGGATGAAATTGGCGATGGGGCCGGCGGCGACCGTGACGGCCCTCTTCCAGAGCGCAGCGCCGAGGAAGGTGCGCTTGCGCACATCATCCGGCAGTGCGGCGACGGCATTGTAATCCGGAATGGACGCCGGGTCGTCATCGCCGAGGAATTTTACATAGCCGCCGAGCGGAATGGCGGAGAGCTTCCAGCGTGTGCCGTGACGATCGGTGAAACCGAGAAGTTCCGGGCCGAACCCGACGGAAAAGGCGGTAATGCCGATGCCGGACCAGCGGCCGGCGAGATAATGACCCATCTCGTGCACAAAAACGATGAGGGTCAGTACGATCAGAAAGGGAAGGATATAGCCCGTCACGAATCCAACGGAGCCAGCCAGTATGTCCATGGTCCCAATCCCCAGTCTGTGTCGCCGCTACGGGCCGAAAAGGAACACGCCGGCCGGCGTGTTGACGGTGCCCGAAACGATCGCATCGCCAAGCGCAATGAGGAACGCGGCGAAGCAGGCAAAAACAAGGCCGTCCACCCGGTCCATGACGCCGCCATGTCCCGGAATGAGGCGGCTGGAATCCTTCACGCCGAAGCGGCGCTTGATGAAGGATTCGAAAAGGTCGCCGATCTGGCTGAACACCGAGAGCACGAGCGCAATGGCCGGTACCCACAGGCCATTCAGCGGGAAAAAGACCATATGCACGAGCGTGCCGGCAACAACCGCCGAAATCGCCCCGCCGATCGCCCCCGACCAAGTCTTCCCGGGCGAGATGGGCGGAGCGAGCTTTGGCCCGCCGATCGCCCGGCCGACGAAGTAAGCGAGGATGTCCGTCGCCCAGACGACGGCGAAAATGAACAGCATGGCGGCAAAGCCATGGGCGGTGTCGCCGCGAATGGCAGCGAGCGAGATCACCGTCAGGCCGGAATAGACAATGCCGCCGGCAAGCCAGCCGCTGCCCTTCAGCGCAACCGCATAGACGATGCCGACCAGTGTGGCGGCAATCAGCACGGGCAGCGCAAGCTCGTCAAAGCCGAAGAGCACCAGCGCCGCGACGAGAACGGTCGACAGCCAGCCGAAGGCATTGGCGCGGAAATCCGTTTCCGACATGCGGGTGATCGTCGACCATTCATAGTAGACGAGCAGCGCGATGGCCGAAGCGAGCAGACGGAAGGCAAGGCCGCCAAGCCAGGTCGCAGCCAGCACGACGACTGCCAGAACAATGCCGGAGAGAATGCGCAGGCGCAGTTCACTGTGCATCACGAACCCACCGCAAGCGTCTTTGCCGCCTGCAGACCGCCGAAGCGTCGCTCGCGCATGGCATAACGCGACAGCGCGGCGACAAAGGTGTCGCGCGAAAAATCGGGCCAGAATTCGGGAATGAACATCAGTTCCGCATAAGCCGCCTGCCAAAGCAGGAAATTGGAAAGCCGCTCCTCGCCGCTGGTGCGGATGATGAGGTCGGGGTCGGGAATGCCGGCAGTATCAAGCGATGCGCCGATGCGCTCCTGCGTGATCGCAGCCGGATCGAGCCGGCCCGCGGCAACCTCTTCGGAAAGTTTTCTGACGGCGCGCGCGATCTCGTCACGCGAACCGTAGTTGAAGGCGATGACCAGCGTGATGCCGGAATTTTCCCGAGTCGTCTCCTCTGCCTCCAGCAGCAGCGGCAGAATATCGCTCGACAGGTTCGACTTGTCGCCGATGACGCGAATGCGCACGTTCTCGCGGTGGAGAATCGCAAGGTCACGCCGGATGAAGGTCTTCAGCAACCCCATCAGATCGGTGATCTCGCTCTCCGGCCGGCTCCAGTTTTCCGAGGAGAAGGCAAAGAGCGTGAGATAGCGCACGCCGCATTCGGCGGCCGTGCGCACGGCCTCGCGCACCGCTTCGACACCCTTGCGGTGCCCCATGGCGCGCGGCAGGCCGCGTGCATTCGCCCAGCGTCCGTTGCCATCCATGATGATGGCGACGTGTGCCGGCGCAGTGCTGGGCGAAAGTTGGTTCATGGGCAATCCGGAAAAGGAAAACAAATGCAGGTGGCGAACGCCTTAAACCTGCATGATTTCCTTTTCCTTCTCGGCAAGCAAGCGATCGACGTCCAAAATCGTGTCGTCCGTCATCTTCTGCACCTTTTCGGACTGGCTGCGGGACAGGTCCTGCCCGATATCGCCATCCTTTTCGGCTTTCTTGAGGTCGTCCATGCCGTCGCGGCGCACATGGCGGACCGCCACCTTGGCCTTTTCGGCATAGTCATGCGCAACCTTGACGAGCGACTTGCGGCGCTCCTCGTTGAGCTCCGGCAGCGGAATACGCAGATTCTGGCCGTCGATGATCGGGTTAAGGCCGAGATTCGATTCGCGGATGCCGCGCTCGACGGCGCCGACCATGCCCTTGTCCCAGACGGAAACCGACAGCATGCGCGGCTCCGGAACGGAGATGTTGGCGACCTGGTTCAGCGGAACGCGCGAACCATAGGCCTCGACCTGCACCGGATCGAGCACGTTGGCCGAGGCGCGGCCGGTGCGCAGCGACGCGATGTCGTTCTTGAAGGCCGAAATCGCGCCATCCATGCGGCGCTTCAGTTCCTTCAGGTCAATACCTTCACTCATCGGATACTCCCGTTTTCATAGAGCGGCTGCACGCGGTTCGCGTGCGCGCCTCAAGAATCAGTTGTCGGTTACGATGGTCCCGCGTCCGCCGCCGGTCAATATTTCGGCAAAACCGCCCTTCTCATGGATGGAGAAGACGATGATCGGGATGGAGTTTTCACGCGCCAGGGCAACCGCGGCGACGTCCATGACGGCAAGGCCCTTTTCGAGCACTTCGCTGTGGGTCAGGCGGTCGAAGCGCGTGGCGGTCGGGTCCTTCTTCGGGTCCGCAGAATAGATGCCGTCGACCTGCGTGCCCTTGAAGATCGCTTCGGCACCCATTTCGGCAGCACGCAGTGCCGCGGCCGAATCAGTCGTGAAGAACGGGTTGCCCGTGCCGCCGGCAAAAATCACCACCCGGCCGAGCGAGAGATGATGGAGCGTCGCGCGCTGGGAGAAGCTTTCACAGATCTCCGGCATCGCGATGGCCGAGAGGACGACGGTGTCGATGTCGAGTTTGCGCAGCGAAGTGGCCAGCGCCAGCGCGTTGATCACGGTCGCCAGCATGCCCATGTGGTCGCCGGTAACGCGGTCGCCCCCCTTGGAGGCAACGGCAACGCCGCGGAAGATGTTGCCGCCGCCGACCACGACGCCGACCTCGACGCCGAGCGCCCGCGCCTCGGCAATATCCGAGGCGATGCGATCGGCCACCGCGACATCGATGCCGAAGCCCTGCGAGCCCATCAGCGCCTCGCCGGAGGCTTTCAACAGAACACGTTTGTAGATTGGCTTGGCCGTCATGGTCGCTCCTGAACTCGTGCGCCTGCTCTCCCGAACCGGCAGCCGGGCAGAACCGAGGGCGGTCCCGCTTGAGGGCAGCCATCGCCGCTTGAGAATTTCGGGGCAGGCATTTCGGCAAGCCGGATACACGAAGGGCGCCGCGTTGTCACGCGGCGCCCTGTTCTTTTCCCTAACGGGATTAAGAAAATCAGCCCTTGGCGACGGCTGCGACTTCTGCGGCGAAGTCGGTTTCTTCCTTTTCGACGCCTTCGCCGAGCAGCAGGCGGGCCATGCCGACGACTTCGATCGGCGCTCCGACGGTCTTTTCAGCTTCCTTGACGGCAGCGCCGACCGTGAGGTCGGGGTTCATGACGAAGGCCTGCGACAAGAGGGCGACTTCTTCGAAGAACTTGCGCATGCGGCCTTCGACCATCTTCTCGATGATCGCGTCCGGCTTGCCGGAAGCGCGCGACTGCTCGATGAAGACGTTGCGTTCGCGCTCGGCGACAGCGGCGTCGACTTCTTCGGCGCGGATGGCGAGCGGAGCCGTTGCAGCGACGTGCATGGCGACCTGGCGGCCGATGGCGTTCAGGGCTTCCTTGTCGCCGGTCGACTTCAGCGCCACGAGAACGCCGAGCTTGCCGAGACGGTCGGCAGCAGCGTTGTGGATGTAGGTCGCGACGACGCCGTCTTCGACCGACAACAGGACCGAGCGGCGCAGGTTCATGTTTTCGCCGATGGTGGCGACAGCGTCCTTGATCGTGTCGGTGACCGACTTGCCGGTTGCCGGATAGGTGGCGGCACCAACGGCTTCAACGGTGCCGTCGGTCGTCAGGGCTACGTCGGCAACGCCGCGAACCATGGACTGGAAGGCATCGTTGCGGGCAACGAAGTCGGTTTCGGAGTTGATTTCGACGACAACAGCCTTCGTGCCGGCGCTGGCGATACCGATCAGGCCTTCAGCCGCGGTGCGGCCGGACTTCTTGTCGGCCTTGGCGATACCCTTGGCGCGCAGCCAGTCGATTGCCGCTTCGATGTCGCCGTTGTTTTCAGCCAGCGCCTTCTTGCAGTCCATCATGCCTGCGCCGGACTTTTCGCGCAGTTCCTTCACCAGTGCAGCGGTGATTTCAGCCATTGTGAGCCTCTTGTCGGTTCTTGTTGCGTGTCGCCGGAAAACCTCGGCGAACTCAAGGTTTTGGGAACGAATGTACCCGGAAGTGTGACAGGGTGATGAAGATCACCTCTGGCCTGTCGCCGCAAAACGATCCTTGGGGATCGTGGCAGACAGGGTCTTCAAACAAGCCGAGGCCAGGGATCGTCTCTCTGGCCTCGGTCATCTAGAAAAGCGGGAGCGAAAGACGTCGCTCCGACCTTTGCCTTATGCTTCGGCTTCGAGAACCGGGTCGACCGGAACTTCAGCGGAAGCACCGAGGTCGCGGCCCGAAGCGCCCTGCTGGCGTGCGATGCCGTCGATGGCGGCGCGCGCGATCAGATCGCAGTAGAGGGCGATGGCGCGCGAGGCGTCGTCGTTGCCGGGGATCGGGAAATCGATCGGGTCCGGATCGCAGTTCGAGTCGATGATGGCGACGACCGGGATGCCGAGACGCTTGGCTTCCTGGATCGCGATCGACTCCTTGTTGGTGTCGATGATGAACATCAGGTCCGGCGTGCCGCCCATGTCGCGGATACCGCCGAGGGCCTTTTCAAGCTTCTCGCGTTCGCGCTCGAGGGTCAGACGCTCCTTCTTGGAATAGCCGGAGCCTTCCGAGGACAGGATCTCGTCGAGCTTGCGCAGGCGCTGGATCGAGTTGGAGATCGTCTTCCAATTCGTCAGCATGCCGCCGAGCCAGCGGGCGTTAACGTAGTACTGGGCCGAACGCTTGGCTGCATCGGCGATGATGTCCGAAGCCTGGCGCTTGGTGCCGACGAACAGAACGCGGCCACCACCGGCGACGGTGTCGGACACGACCTGAAGGGCGCGCGACAGCAGCGGAACGGTCTGTGCCAGGTCGATGATGTGAACGTTGTTACGGTCGCCGAAGATGTACGGCTTCATCTTCGGGTTCCAGCGGTGCGTCTGGTGGCCGAAGTGAATACCAGCTTCCAGAAGCTGGCGCATAGAAAAATCGGGCAATGCCATGCCTAGTTATCCTTTTCCGGTTGAACCTCCGCAAGGCGAACAGCACTTCCTTGGGAAGCGCCACCGGGCGGAACGGTCCGGATTTCTCCCGGACGATCCCATGCCTTACGTGTGGAATGAGCGGCCCTTTAACCGCAGTTTGCCGGCAAATCAAGGGCCGCAGGGTAAAAAAGGCATCCCCTGTGCAGTTTCGCCCCTCATCCGGCCTGCCAGCCACCTTCTCCCCGTAGCGGGGCGAAGGGATAGGCCGCGCCGGTTTTCCCAATCAATATCGCTCGTTTGGCACATTCCCTCTCCCTGCCTGCGGGGAGAGGGTTAGGGTGACCGGCAAGCCAAAACCGCCTACTTGCATTCCTGCTGCTTGAACATCTCCAGCCTGGCAAGCTTCCCGCTCAACACGAACTCGCCATAGTCCATGGTGAGATCGCGGGTGATTCCATTCTCGTAGAGCTTGAAGGACATGCGGTAGACCGGCAACGCATCGCCTTCGCTCGTGTCGTTGTAGTAGGCGATGGAGACCGGCCAGAAGGCCTCCTTGGAGAAGGAACCGGCCTTGTCGGCGTCCGGATCACCCACCTTGGGCTTTTCCTTCTTACCGACGACGGCGGTCGTCATCAGCGTCTTGTCGCCCGCATCCGAGCCATCGAAGAGGCGCGCTTCGAAGAAACGCTCGCCCTTCTTGGCCCGATCGATGACGTCGAGCATGTGCTCTGTCGGGAAGCGGCTTGCGGCAAGCTCCACCTGTCTCGTGTCCGGCGCAGTCAGATCGACGCTGACGCCCTTCTTGTCCTCGCGCGCTGTGCCGCGCACCTCCTTGTCCAGCTTCTCGTCGGTGAAGGAGCGGGTGAGGAAGCGGAAGCTGCCGGTCTTCAGGTCCTCGTAGGTCGTCGTCTGCTGGTCCGTGAGGCGCGTCTCCTCGCCGGTATTGACCTGCGTGACGAAGCGGAAGCTGACCGTATAGCCGTCGCACGGACTGCCGTTGAACTCATAGACCATGCGGCCATACATGCCGGCGATGCCGGAGCGCTCGGTCGCATCCTTCAGTTTGAGGTCATAGACGGCGCGGTGCGGCGCAAGCCCGGTCGCCGGCGTGGCAAAGGCGCTCGAGACGCCGCTGCCGGCGAAGCATGCCCCGGCCGTCAGGGCCGCGACAAAGGCTGAACGAAACATCCGTTTCCTCCTGTTGAAGTCGGTCGCGATGTTATATGAACTCTTCCGGCAAAAGCGAGGCAATATCCACCTCTTGCCAACTTCATTTCCTCCATTGCGACGATCTGCGCCGCAATGCCCCTCACAGCCGCCACCAGCCGATCCTATCTATGGACCGGCGACAAGAAACGGAGACCGGAATGTCCGCTGAAATCGAAAACCGCGTCAAGGAACTGGGCTACGACATTCCCGTGGCGGCAGCACCGGCCGCCAACTACGTGCCCTTCGTCATCAGCGGCAACGTGCTCCACATTTCCGGCCAGCTGCCGATGCTGGACGGCAAGCTCGCCGTCACCGGACATCTCGGCCGGAACGTTGATGTCGCCGGCGGCCAGAAGGCAGCGGAACTGTGCGCACTCGGCCTTCTCGCCCAGGCCAAGGCCGCCCTCGGGGACCTCTCGCGCATCAAGCGCATCATCAAGATCAACGGCTTCGTCGCCTCCGCGCCGGATTTCGTCGAGCAGCACCTCGTCATCAACGGCGCATCGAACTTCCTCGTCGCAGCTCTTGGCGATGCCGGCAAACATGCCCGCGCCGCCGTCGGCATGGCAGCGCTTCCCCTCAATGCGGCCGTCGAGATCGACGCCATCATGGAAATCGCCTGATGCGGAAATTCCCCTGGCTGACCGAGCGGCCAATCGCCCATCGCGGCTATCACGATCTCAACCGCAAGGTCTGGGAAAACACGCTTTCTGCCTTCGCGCGCGCGGCCGATGCCGGCTTCGCCATCGAATGCGACCTGCAATATGCCGCCGATGCCGTACCCGTCGTCTTCCATGACGACGACCTGAAGCGGCTGTGCGGCATCGAGGGGGACGTGCGCCAGCGCACCGCCGCCGAACTCGGCCTGCTGAAGGTCGGCGGCACGGAAGACGGCGTGCCGACGCTGCGCCGGCTGCTCGACCTCGTGAAGGGCCGTGTGCCGCTCGTCCTGGAGCTGAAGGGGCGCGAAGGTGACGATGACGGTTTCGCGATGGCCGTGCTCGACACGATCGAAGACTATGACGGGCCCGTCGCGCTGATGAGCTTCGATCACTGGCTTTTGAAGGATTTGACGGCGATCGGCACCAGCCGCCCCGTCGGCCTGACGGCGGAAGGCGCCCGGCCGGAGAATTTCGCCGTGCATGAGGAAGCCATGCAGCTCGGGCTCGATTTCATCTCCTACCACTACGGCCACCTGCCGAACGCCTTCATCAGCCGGCAGCGCGACCTCGGCCGGCAGGTCATCACCTGGACGGTGCGCGACGACGAAGCGCGCACGATTACGGCACTCAACGCGGACCAGATGACCTTCGAGGGTTTCGATCCGCGCGAGGCCTTGACGGCATAGGATGAGCGGGACGGTGCGGATCCGCGTCGAAACGAGCTTCGCCGACATTGCGGCGGACGACTGGGGGCGCCTTTCCGGCGCCTCCAGGGGCGACGCTTCGGTGCCGTACAACCCCTTTGTCAGCCACGCCTTCCTCTCCGCGCTCGAGAATTCGGGCTGCGCCACCGCCGAGACGGGCTGGCTCGGCCAGCATCTCCTGCTGGAGAACGACGACGGCGGCCTCCTCGGCGCCCTGCCCGTCTATCTGAAGAACCACAGCCAGGGCGAATATGTCTTCGACCATGGCTGGGCCGATGCGCTGGAGCGCGCCGGCGGGCGCTATTATCCGAAACTGCAGGCCGCCATTCCCTTCACGCCCGCGACCGGCCCGCGGCTGCTGCACCGGACCGACCGGCCGGTCATCGCCAGCCAGGCCGCCCTTGCCGAAGGGTTGAAGGAACTGTCGAAGCGCCATGGCGTCTCCTCCGCCCATGTCACCTTTGTCCCGGAAGGGGAAATGCCGGTTTTCGAGGCCGCGGGCTACCTCCACCGTACCGACCAGCAGTTCCATTTTCTCAATGAGGGCTACGGCTCGCATGCCGACTTCCTGGAAACGCTCGCCTCCCGCAAGCGCAAGGCGCTGAAGAAGGAGCGACGGGCGGCGGTGGAAAACGGCATCGAGATCGACTGGCTGACCGGAAGGGACCTGACCGAAAAAATCTGGGACCAGTTCTTCGCCTTCTATATGGACACCGGCAGCCGCAAATGGGGCCGGCCCTATCTCAACCGCCAGTTCTATAGCCTGATCGGCGAACGCATGGCAGACGATATCCTGCTCGTCATGGCCAGGCGCAACGGCCGCTACATCGCCGGCGCGATCAATTTCATCGGTGGCGACACGCTCTTCGGCCGGCACTGGGGCTGCGTCGAGGACCACCCTTTCCTGCATTTCGAGGTCTGCTACCATCAGGCCATCGATTTCGCGATCGAGAAGGGTCTGGCGCGGGTCGAGGCCGGCGCGCAGGGCGAGCACAAGCTGGCGCGCGGCTATCTGCCCGTCACCACCCATTCGGCTCACTACATCACCCATCCCGGCCTTCGGCGCGCCGTCGCCGATTATCTCGAGCGCGAGCGCCGCGACGTCGAGGCGACGGGCGAATACCTTGCCGAACACGGCCCCTTCCGCCGCAGCGGCGGCCAAGACGACAACGACTGAGCACATCGGAGACGAGCATGACCGCCTACGACACGAACAACATCTTCGCAAAGATCCTGCGCGGCGAGATCCCCTCGCACCGCGTCTACGAGGATGACGACGCCGTCGCCTTCATGGATGTGATGCCGCAGGCAAACGGGCATACGCTCGTCATTCCCAAGACGCCGTCGCGCAACATCCTCGACGCTGCCCCCCAGACGCTGTCGCGCCTGCTGCCGGTGGTGCAGAAGGTGGCGGCCGCCGCCAAGGAGGCTTTCGAGGCCGATGGCGTCACCGTCATGCAGTTCAACGAACCGGCCGCCGGCCAGACCGTCTACCACCTGCATTTCCACGTCATCCCGCGCGTCGAGGGCCTGCCGCTGAAGCCGCATTCCGGTACGATGGAAGACCAGAGCGTGCTTGCCGCCAATGCGGAAAAGCTGCGCAGGGCATTGGCGCGGTAAGAAACACCACGAAAGCCGGAGACGGAGCGCGCGGACGGCGCGCTCCGTTTCAAACGCCGAGCAGCGCCAACCCTGCGGCAAGGAAAGCGATGGCCGCGGCGATGCCGGCGATCTGCCTGAATCGGCCGCCGAAGAAGAAGCAGAGACCGCCGAACACGACAGCCCCAAGGCGCAGCCAGAGGGGCGAAGCCTCCAGCGTGCCGGTCGGGAAGAAGATCAGCTTGGCGATGACCGCCGCCACCAGCGCCGTCGCCACCGCCCTCACCCAGTTCAGGACCTCGGACCGCTCGTCGATGCGATTGCCGGCGATGACACCCGCCCAGCGCCAGAGGTCCGTCGCCAGCCAGCCGGCAACGGCGATGTAGATGTAAGGCCAAAGACCATCGAAACTCATCGTGCGGCCTCCCGGCGGCGCAGCGCCCTTTCGCCCCACCAGGCCGCAGTCCCCCCGATGACGCCGGTCAGGAGGATATCATATTCCGGCGCGACGACCGCGAAGACGTAACCGAGCGCCAGGCCGATGCCGAGTGCCCAGTAGATCACCCGGTGACGCGCTGAAATCCAGATCGAGGTCAGAAAGTAGACCGGCGTCAGGAAGAAGAGACAGCCGGAAACGATCGGCGGAAATTCCGAGACCGCACCATAAACAAGGCCGACGAGCACAATATTGGTGAGCGTCAATGTTACGCCAAAGCCGGCGAAGAAGGCGACGCGGCCCCCACGCGGCACGTCCCTTACCTTCTCCATCGCAAAGACCCAGGCGGTGATGGCGACGAAATGCGAGATGATCAGCAACAGCCAGGTCGGCGTGCGGCTGGTGCGGATTTCCGGAATGAGCGCCGCCACCATCGGCATCATCCGCACCGACGAAAGCGTCACCGCGAGAAAGGCCGTGGCGATATGCGCACCCGACAGCATGGAGCCGACGAGAATCACTTTTGCCGGCAGCGCCCAGACCATGCCGGTCATGAACATCACCTGGTCGACCGGGATCTTCGCTTCCGCGGTAAAAGCCGCGAAACCGACGAAGGACAGCATCAGGATGATTGCCGGCAGGCTGAAGATGCCGCGCATGCCGAGGAGGAACCAGTGGTTTTGGGGTTGGGGTTCGGGCGGGGCGGTCATTCAATTCTCTTGTAGCAAAGCAAGGCCGTACGGATTTTTGTCCCGGCCCCATGAGTTGGCAAGCTCACTTCGCCCACTGCTGTCATCTCTGGCCTCCGACCCGAGGATCCACACCCGCCCTGTAGCGCTGGATGATCGGGACAAGCCCGGCCATTGCGGAGGAAAGGTTTGCGGCGGAGCGACGGTTTGCGCCACGTCCTCAACAATATAGGCCGGGCAGTCGCCTGCCCGGCCCATTCGTTTCATCGAACCGTTATTTCTTGCGCGGCACCTTCGGAACGGCGCCGGACGACTTGCGTGGCGGCTCGTCCTTCGGTTCCTCTGCCTTGGCCTCCACCACCTTCTTCGAAGAGCGAGCCTTGGCGGGCGCGGCCTCCGCGGCGACGGTTTCCTTGGGCTTGCGGGGCTTGGCCTTCTTGGCGGCTGCCTCCTCGACCTCGGCCTTTGGCTTGATCCGCGCCGTCTCCGGCACGGCGTCGAGAATCAGGCCCTTCGAGCCGTCTTCCTTCACGCCGACGGAGACGCGCACGACGCCGCCCTTCTTGAGCTTGCCGAAGAGGATTTCGTCGGCCAGCTTCTTCTTGATGTTCTCCTGGATGACGCGCGCCAACGGACGGGCACCCATCTTCTCGTCGTAGCCCTTCTCGGCCAGCCAGGCGATTGCCTCCTGCTGGAGATCGAAGGTGACGTTGCGCTCGGCAAGCTGGGTTTCCAGCTGCATGACGAACTTCTGCACGACCTGATGGATGACCGGCGTCGGCAGCGAGCCGAACGGGATGATCGCATCGAGACGGTTGCGGAATTCCGGCGTGAACAGGCGGTTGATCGCCTCCATGTCCTCGCCCTCGCGCTTCGACGAGCCGAAGCCGATGGCAGCCTTGGCCATGTCGGACGCGCCCGCATTGGTCGTCATGATCAGGATAACGTTGCGGAAGTCGATCTTCTTGCCGTTGTGGTCGGTCAGCGAGCCGTGATCCATGACCTGCAACAGGATGTTGTAGAGGTCCGGATGCGCCTTCTCGATCTCGTCGAGCAGCAGCACGCAATGCGGGTGCTGATCGACGCCATCGGTCAGGAGACCGCCCTGGTCGAAGCCGACATAGCCGGGAGGTGCACCGAGCAGACGGGAAACCGTATGCCGCTCCATGTATTCCGACATGTCGAAGCGCAGGAGTTCCACGCCGAGCGACGATGCGAGCTGCTTGGCGACTTCCGTCTTGCCGACGCCGGTGGGGCCGGAGAAGAGGTAGCAGCCGATCGGCTTGTTCGGCTCGCGCAGGCCCGCGCGGGCAAGCTTGATCGCCGACGACAGCGCCTCGATGGCAAGGTCCTGGCCGTAGACGACGGAGCGCAGTTCCTTGTCGAGGTTGGCAAGAACCTGCTCGTCGTCCTTCGACACTGTCTTTGCCGGAATGCGGGCCATGGTGGCGATCGTCGCCTCGATCTCCTTCTCGGTGATCAGCTTGCGGCGCTTCCCCACGGGCAGCAGCATCTGGGCCGCACCGGTCTCGTCGATCACGTCGATCGCCTTGTCCGGCAGCTTGCGGTCGTTGATGTAGCGCGCCGACAGTTCCACCGCCGTCTTGATCGCCTCGTTGGAGTATTTCAGCTTGTGATACTCCTCGAAATAGGGCTTCAGACCCTTCATGATCTCGATCGTGTCATCGATGGTCGGCTCGTTGACGTCGATCTTCTGGAACCGGCGGACAAGCGCCCGGTCCTTCTCGAAGAACTGGCGGTACTCCTTGTAGGTCGTCGAGCCGATGCAGCGGATCGCACCGGACGACAGCGCCGGCTTCAGGAGGTTCGAGGCGTCCATCGCCCCGCCGGACGTTGCGCCGGCGCCGATCACCGTATGGATCTCGTCGATGAACAACACAGCGCCCGGATAGTCTTCGAGCTCCTTGACGACCTGCTTCAGCCGTTCTTCGAAATCGCCGCGATAGCGCGTTCCGGCGAGCAGCGTGCCCATGTCGAGCGAGAAGATCGTCGCGTCAGCGAGCGCTTCCGGCACTTTGCCCTCGACGATGCGCTTGGCGAGGCCCTCGGCGATGGCAGTCTTGCCGACGCCGGGATCGCCCACATAGAGCGGGTTGTTCTTGGAGCGGCGGCACAGGACCTGGATCGTCCGGTTGACCTCGGCATGACGGCCGATCAAGGGGTCGATCTTGCCGTTCTTGGCCTTCTCGTTGAGATTGACGCAATAGGCCGTCAGGGCATCCTGCTTCTTGGCAGGCTCTTCCTGCTCGCTGGCGCCGCGGGTCTGCTTCTGCTCGTTCTCGCTCTCCTCCGCGCCGCGCACCTTTCGCTCCTCGGTCGAACCGGGGCGCTTTCCGATGCCATGCGAGATGAAGTTGACGGCATCGTAGCGTGTCATCTCCTGCTCCTGCAGGAAATAAGCGGCATGGCTTTCGCGCTCGGCGAAGATCGCGACGAGCACGTTGGCGCCGGTCACTTCTTCGCGACCGGACGACTGGACATGGATCACCGCACGCTGGATGACGCGCTGGAAGCCGGAGGTCGGCTTGGAGTCTTCTTCGTAGCCCGTCACCAGATTGGCTAGGTCATGGTCGACATAGTCGGTAACGGTCTTGCGCAATACGTCGAGATTGACGTTGCAGGCCCCCATCACGGCCGCCGCGTCGGCGTCGTCGATAAGGGCCAGCAGGAGGTGCTCGAGCGTCGCATATTCGTGGTGGCGCTCGTTCGCGTAGGTCAGTGCCTGGTGGAGCGCCTTTTCAAGGCTTGCAGAAAATGTTGGCACGTTCGTTCCTCATTTCTTTTCCATGACACATTGCAGCGGATGCTGGTGCTGGCGGGAGAAATCCATCACCTGTGTCACTTTGGTTTCGGCAACCTCGTAGGTGAACACGCCGCACTCGCCTACGCCATGATTGTGCACATGCAGCATGATCCGTGTCGCCGCTTCGCGGTCCTTCTGGAAGAAACGTTCCAGAATGTGGATCACAAACTCCATGGGCGTATAATCATCATTGAGAAGCAGGACGCGGTACAGGCTCGGCTTCTTCGTCTTAGGTTTCGTGCGGGTAATGACGGAGGTGCTGCGACCGGGAGTGTCGCCGCCGCCTTCCCCATCCTGCATTCGAACCCGTCTCACATCCATTTTCGTGTTCATTCCCTTGACTGTGACCCGGACCGCGGGCCCTTCATGCGGTCGCTTTGCCTGCGGCGCACCGCTTGTCCGAGGTTGCCTTCTGGAGCTGTTATCTAATGTCTCGGCCCACGATTGTAAGACCCCCGCTTCGCACTGCAATCATAATCGCGGGTCATCCGAAGGAAATAGCGAAATTTGCCGCCGCCGCGTCAGCCTCGCGCAATCCCCGGAACGCGCAAAGGCCGGCTGCGGTTGCCCGCAGCCGGCCGATGAACGCTATACGCGTACGCAGTACTTGGAAAAAATCAGGCGGCGACGGCAGCCTTGGCAGCGGCAGTCGCCTTGGCGACCGGTGCTTCGTAGGGCTTGTAGGCGCCCTTGGCGAGATCGGCATACATTTCGCTGAGCTTGGTGGCTTCGGCGACGAAACCTTCATAGGAGGACTTCACGAAGGCCGTCTGCAGTTCGAGAGCAGCTTCGACGCTCTTGACGCCCGAGAGCTTTTCGAAGTGAGCCACGCCGTTCTCGAAGGACTTCTTCGAATAGTCGGCGGTCTCGGTGGCGATCGCCTGCCAGCTCTGGGCAGCAGTGGTGTAGCTCTTGACGAACGTGTCCACGGCTTCCTTGCCCTTCTTGTTTGCCTCGTCGAAATTGAACATCGAAGTCTCCTTTGGATCCCGGTGGTATGGTCCGAAATCTATATGCAATGCACAAAAAAGTCAACAAAGATGCTGCATTGCAATATTTTGCAACCAAAGCAAGAGCTTGCGCAATAGGTATGATTATTGGACCTGACAAAAGCCGATTTGTCGCAAAAGAATAACAAAAGGCCCGGCGCCAAGGGCAGCCGGGCCTTAAACCTTGCGAACACCGATCGATCAGAGGTCGATGTCGAGGATCGCCATGGAGAAGTTGTAGGACAGTTCGCCGTCCTCGTCGTCGCGGAAGATGACGCCCAGGAACTCGTCGCCGAGATAGACTTCCGCAGACTCATCCTTGCGCGGACGGGCCTTGATGACAATCTCCTTGTTGAGATTGCGCTTGAAGTAGGCCTCGAGTTTCCTGATTTCTTCCGGCTTCACGATCTGTCTCCGTATCGGTTGATTTGCCGCGCTTCTCGCACCTGCCTCCGGCCCTGTAAACCCTCGAATTCCCCGAGAAAGCGACTTTTCCCGCTTTGGAGCCCTTCGCGCAACGCCGGGTGCAGAACTGCGTTACGCCTTCGCTGGCATTGCTAGAGATCGTAGTCGAAGGCCGCCAGGAGCTGGTCCATGGCACGCGACGGCTCGTTGCAGCCCGCCTCGCCGATCACCTTGGCCGGCACGCCGGCAACGGTCGATTTCGGTGGAACGGGCTTGAGCACGACGGAGCCAGCAGCAATGCGCGAGCAATGACCGACATGGATGTTGCCAAGGATCTTGGCCCCCGCGCCGATCATCACGCCGTCGCCGATCTTCGGATGACGGTCACCCCCCTCCTTGCCGGTGCCGCCGAGCGTGACATTGTGGAGGATCGAGACATTGTCGCCGATGACGGCCGTCTCGCCGACGACGAGGCCCGTCGCATGGTCGAGAAAGAAGCCCTTGCCGATGCGCGCAGCCGGATTGATGTCCGTCTGGAAAACGCTGGAGGAGCGGCTTTGCAGGTAGAGCGAGAGGTCACGCCGGCCCTTCGTGTACAGCCAGTTCGCCAGACGGTGGGTCTGGATGGCGTGGAATCCCTTGAAATAGAGCACGGCATCAAGGAAGCGCAGGCAGGCAGGGTCACGGTCATAGACGGCCTGGATATCGACGCGCAGGATTCCGCCCCATTCCGGCCAGTCTTCCAGCATCTCGTCGAAAATCTGGTGCAGGAGGTTGGCCTGCAGGTCCGGATGGTCGAGCCGCTCGCAGACGCGGTGGATCACGCTTTCCTCGAGCGAACGCTGGTTCAGCACCGTCGAATAGAGGAAGGCCGCCAGCAGCGGCTCGGCCTGGGCGGCGACGCGGGCTTCCTCGCGCAGGCTGTCCCAGATCGGATCCATGGCCTTGAGCTTCTCGCCGGCCCTGAGTTCGTTCATCGCGACCATTGCCGCACTCCTTGTCGTCTGTCCCACGCAATATAGAGCAAATGGTGCCGGCGCGAAATGGCTGGCGCCCATCGTCGTAAACGGCCGCTCAGCGACCGCCGATCTCCGCATAGAATTCCAGAACAGCATGCTTGAAGACCTTGTCGCCGACAGCCAGCATGTGGTCGCGACCGGGAATGTCGAGCGCCCTTGCGTCCGGCATCAGGTCGGCGAGCGGCTGTGGCGCCCCGGCGATATCGTCCTTCGTGCCGACACCGATCAGCGCGGGCATGTCGATGCGCGCCATGTCGGCTTCCGTCAGGAGATCGCGCGAGGTCATGATGCAGGCGGCAAGCGCCTGCCGGTCGGATTTCGTCTGGTCGGCAAAGGCCCTGAACATGCGGCCGCGATCGTGCGTCACCACGTCGAGCGAGGGCGCCAGCAGCGCATCGGCAATGGGGTCCCAGTCGCCGACACCCTCCACCATGCCGATGCCGAGCCCGCCGAAGACGACGGAGCGCACGCGGTGCGGATGGGCGAGTGCCAGGAAGGCAGTGATGCGCGCGCCCATGGAGTAGCCGAACACATGGGCTTCGGGGATCGCCAGATGATCGAGCAGCGCGGCCGCATCGCCGGCCATCAGCGGCGGCGTGTAGAGCGCGGGATCGTGCGGCTTGGCGCTCTTGCCGTGGCCGCGGTTGTCGAGCGCGATGACGCGGTAGCCGGCATCGCCCAGCGTCTTCAGCCAGCCGGGAAACACCCAGTTGACATTGGCGCTGGAGGCAAAGCCATGGATCAGCAGCACCGGTGGGCCCGACGGGTCGCCCTCGTCGAAGAAGGCGAGCTCCAGGCCGTCATGGGTAAAACGGGAAAAGGGCGGGGGATCAAGGTTCATCGCGGGCCGTCTTTCGTTTGCATGCCCTGCTCTTACTGCCCTTTGCCCGCGGAGAAAACGGCAGGCATGCGGAAATCTCCCGGGGCGCGGCGGTTTTGCATCTACACATTTGCCGTGAAGGCGACTATGGTCCGCGCCAGAAAGACGGCATTTCAGGAGCATTGACATGGCTGGCCACAGCATTCCCCATTTCCAGAACGACGGCGGCCATGGCTCGATCGAGATCGGCGTGAAGGAGTTCATGTGCGTCGGCGCCTCGGTGCCCTATGACCACCCGCATGTCTTCCTCGACATGGGCGACGACAACGAGAAGGTCTGCCCCTACTGCTCGACGCTCTACCGCTACAACCCGGCACTCAAGGCCAGCCAGACCGATCCGGCCGGCTGCATCTTCACCAATCAGGTCGCGGCGTGACGGCCGGAAGGCCGCCGCAGACATGCCCTCCGTAAAATCCGCATGCATCGTCGGGGCCGGCATTGCCGGCCTGACGGCAGCTCTCGCGCTCGCCCGCAAGGGCATTGCCGTGCATGTCCTGGAACAGGCGCCCGCACTCGAAGAAGTCGGCGCCGGCTTGCAGCTTTCGCCCAACGCCTCGCGCATCCTTGCCGATCTCGGCCTCCTCGATGCCCTTGCCGCGCGCTGGAGCGAACCGGACCATATCCTCCTGTCCTCGGGCCATATGCTTGCCCCCCTCGCCTCCGTCCCGGCCGGTGCCGCCGCGCGCAAGCGCTGGGGCGCGCCCTATGGCGTGCTGCATCGCGCCTCGCTGCAGGCCGTACTGGCAGATGCCGTCAGCCGGGAACCGCTCTGCACGCTGACGACCGGCCGGCGAATCGATACCGCGGATGACGCTTTGGCCATCGCACCGGCCGACGTGGTCATCGCCGCCGACGGTGTCTGGTCGGCGCTGCGAAAGGCGGTGCCGGGCGCCCTGCCGGCGCGGTATTCGGGGACAATCGCCTGGCGTTTCCTGGTGCCCTATGGCGCCGCGCCGCCCTTCCTCAATCCGCGCACGGTGACGGCCTTTCTCGGCCCGCAGGCCCACCTGGTCGCCTATCCGCTGGCCGAGGCACAGGCGTTCAATGTCGTTGCCCTTCACGCGCATGGGCAGGCACCGGCCGCCGGCTGGTCCCGCACGGGCGATGCCGCCGCCCGCACCCGCCTGCTCGATGCCTTCTCACGCTGGCACGCCGATATCCGCCAGATGCTCGCAGAAGCGCGCGGTCCGCTGATATGGCCGCTTTTCGAATGCCCCGACGGGGCCTGGACCAATGGACGCAAGCTCGTGCTTATCGGCGATGCCGCCCATGCCATGACGCCTTTTGCCGCCCAGGGCGCAGCGATGGCGATCGAGGATGCGGCGCTCTTGGCATACCGTCTCGCCCGAACATCCGACACGGCACAGGCGCTCCGGCAGTTCGAGGCGACCCGCCGCGAGCGAGTCGCCAGTGTGCGCCGCCGCGGCGCCTTCAATCGATTCGCCTACCACGCCCGCGGCCCGATCGCGCTCGGCCGCAATCTCGTCCTGTCGCTGCGCGGGCCCGAAAGCCTCGCCGCCGATCTCGACTGGCTTTACGGCTACCGCACACCGGAGTGAACGGGCGCCGGAAATCTCCCGCTTCTCCTACAGAGCGGAAATGACCGCGCGTGGGCAAAGAGGGCGCCAGCGCGCCCTCCCCAAGAGCTGTCAGACAGCCCGCGCCGCCGCCAGGCCACGCTCGATGTCGGCCTTGATGTCCTTCACGTCCTCAAGCCCGATCTGGAGGCGAAGCACCGGACCTTCCTCCGGCCCCTTGGCGACGCGGCGATCGCCGAGATTGACGTGCACCGCGAGGCACTCGAAGCCGCCCCAGGAATAGCCAAGGCCGAAAATGCCGAGCGCATCGAGGAAGGCATGGGCCTTCGCCTTGTAGCGCTCCGGCGAACCGCCGTTGAGGACGATGGAGAAGATGCCACTTGCGCCCTTGAAGTCGCGCTTCCAGAGGTCATGGCCGGGGAAGCTCGGCAGAGCCGGGTGCAATACGCGGGAAACGTCGTCGACACCCTCCAGCCAGCGCGCCAGCTCGAGCGCACTTTCCTGGTGCCGCTCCAGCCGTACGCCCATGGTGCGCAGCCCGCGCAGCACCTGGTAGGCATCGTCGGGCGAGGCGCAGGTGCCGAGCGTGATCTGAGTCTCGTGCAGCTGTTCCCAATGGGCCGCATTGGCCGAGACCGTGCCGAACAGCACATCCGAATGGCCGGCCGGATATTTCGTCGCCGCATGGATGGAGATGTCGACGCCGAAATCCAGCGGGCGGAAATAAAGCGGTGTCGCCCAGGTGTTGTCCATGCTGACCACGGCGCCGTGCTTATGCGCGACGGCAGCGATCGCCGGGATGTCCTGCATCTCGAAGGTGTTGGAGCCGGGCGCCTCCGTATGCACCAGCCTTGTGTTCGGCCGGATCAGCGCCGCGATGCCGGCACCGATGGCCGGGTCGTAGTATTCGACCGTAACGCCGAGGCGCTTCAGCATGGTGTCGCAGAAATGGCGGGTCGGATGGTAGACCGAATCGACGATGAGCGCATGGTCGCCTGCCGACAGGAAAGCGAGGAACGGCACGGTGACGGCGGCAAGACCCGAGGGCACGAGGATGGTGCCGGCCGAGCCTTCCAGCTCGTCGATCGCCGCGCAGAGCGCGTCCGTCGTCGGCGTGCCGCGCGTGCCGTAGGTGTATTTCTGCGCCCGGCTTTCCATGGTCGCCGCATCGGGAAAGAGCACGGTAGAGGCGTGAACGACGGGCGGATTGACGAAACCGTGGTAGTCCGCCGGGTCGTTTCCGGCATGGGCAAGGCGGGTGTTCACGCCGGCGCCGGCGAGGATTTCGTCTCTGTTTTTCATGATCGATCCGAGGAAGGCAGGAGGGAATTTGAGGCGCCGACTTTTGGACAGGCGCGGCGGCAGGTCAACCCCATGCGACAGCGTGGACGCGGCTTCCAAAGCGCTTCAAGTGGGAAAGACGCGAATTTTTTGAGCGGTTTACTGCACAAATCCACGATTTTTCGCCCAAAACCACAGCAATCGCCGACAAATTTAGGTTACCGGCCGGAAAATGGCGGCGCTCACTTGACCCTGTGAAATTTTGAGCATGAGATAAGCAACCTCGCGCCGGGAGGGTGGCGAGTTCCATGGGCGCGCCCGTCAAAGGGTGCGGGGCCTGCGGACAAAACAAAGACAACAGAAAAAGGTTGTGAAAAAATGGCAAAAAAAATCGTGACGGCGCTCGTTGGCGCTGCCGTACTGGGGCTTGGCGCGACGGCAGCACAGGCAGACACGCTCTCTGACGTGAAGGCCAAGGGCTTCGTGCAGTGCGGCGTGAACGGTTCGAACCTCGCCGGTTTCGGCGCGCAGGATTCGTCGGGCAACTGGGCTGGCCTCGACGTCGATCTCTGCAAGGCCGTGGCCGCTGCCGTCTTCGGCGATGCCACCAAGGTGAAATTCACCCCGCTCTCGGCCAAGGACCGCTTCCCGGCCCTGCAGTCGGGCGAAATCGATCTTCTTGCCCGCAACACCACCTGGAGCGTCAGCCGCGATTCGCAGCTCGGCTTCGATTTCCGCGCCGTGAACTACTATGACGGCCAGGGCTTCATGGTGAAGAAGGAACTCGGCGTGAAGTCCGCGCTGGAACTGTCCGGCGCCTCCGTCTGCGTCCAGTCCGGCACGACGACGGAACTGAACCTTGCCGACTACTTCCGCTCCAACAACATGGACTTCAAGCCGGTCGTCTTCGAAGCGCAGGACGAAGCGGACGCCGCCTACAATGCCGGCCGCTGCGACGCCTACACGACCGACGCCTCGGGCCTCTACTCCATCCGCCTGAAGATGGCCAATCCGGACGACCACATGGTTCTGCCGGAAATCATCTCCAAGGAGCCGCTCGGCCCGGCCGTTCGCCAGAACGATTCGAAGTGGTTCGACATCGTGACCTGGTCGCACTATGCGATGGTGGCTGCCGAAGAGTTCGGCATCACGACGGCCAATGTCGAGGAGATGAAGAAGTCCGCCAACCCGGACATCAAGCGCTTCCTCGGCGAAGAGGCTGATTCGACGATCGGCGCCGACCTCGGTCTGCCGAAGGACTGGGCCGTGCAGATCATCAAGGCCGTCGGCAACTACGGCGAATCCTTCGAGCGCAATGTCGGCGAAGGTTCCCCGCTCAAGATCGCCCGCGGCCTGAATGCGCTGTGGACGAAGGGCGGCCTGCAGTACGCACCGCCGGTCCGCTAAGCGGTTCGCGCACACTCCTTCCGGGAGGGCAGATAGCTGCCCTCCCCTTTAAACAGAACGCCCGGAAAACAGGGCGAACCAACGTCAGGGGAAATGCATGGCTCTTGCGGATGCCCGAACAGGGTCCGGCGAACCGCCGAAGGTATCTCTTCTCTACAATCCGGCACTGAGAAGCATCGTCTATCAGGTCGTCACGCTCGTCGTGATCATCTCGGCCGTCTGGTACGCGTGGAACAACGTCGTCCAGAACCTCGCGCGCGCCAATATGACGGCCGGCTTCGGCTTTCTGAACAGCCGCGCCGGCTTCGACCTCGCGCAGACATTGATCGCCTATTCGAGCGACTTGACCTATTTCCGGGCGCTCCAGGTCGGTCTCATCAACACGCTCGTCGTCGCCGTAGCCGGCATTGTCACCGCGACGATCGTCGGCCTGCTCGTCGGTATCGGGCGGCTGTCGCACAACTGGCTGATCGCCCGGCTCTGCACGGTCTATGTGGAAATCTTCCGCAACATTCCGCCGTTGCTCGTCATCTTCTTCTGGTATCTCGGCGTTCTCGCCCTGCTGCCGTCGATCCGCACCATCTTCCAGCATCTCAAGGAGGATCCGGACGCCGTCTTCTTCATCTCGAACCGCGGCATCTACATGCCGGCGCCGGTCTTCGGCGAGGGCTTCGGGGTCGTGGCATCCGCCTTTGTGCTCGGCGTTCTCGCCGCCATCGCCTTTACTGTCTGGGCCAATGCGCGCCAGCGTGCCACGGGCCAGCGCCCACCGGTGCTGTGGGTCAATCTCGGCCTGATCGTGCTCTTCCCCTTCCTCGTCTTCCTCGTCATGGGCAGCCCCGTGACGCTCGACTACGCGGTGCCGGGCTCCTTCAACATGAAGGGCGGCATGGTCATCGGGCCGGAATTCCTGGCACTCTACCTCGCACTGTCGCTCTACACGGCCTCGTTCATCGCCGAGATCGTGCGCGCCGGCATCCGCGGCGTGTCCAAGGGCCAGTCGGAAGCCTCCTATGCGCTGGGGCTGCGCCCCGGCCAGGCGACCCGCCTCGTCGTGCTGCCGCAGGCGCTCAGGATCATCATTCCGCCACTCACCTCGCAGTATCTCAACCTCATCAAGAACTCCTCGCTCGCGGTCGCCGTCGGTTATGCCGACCTCGTCGCGGTCGGCGGTACCATCCTCAACCAGTCCGGCAAGTCGATCGAGATCATCTCGATCTGGATGCTGATCTATGTGTCGATCAGCCTCATAACCTCGCTGTTCATGAACTGGTTCAACGCCAAGATGGCCCTGGTGGAGCGCTGAGATGGCTGAAAGCATTACCTATGTCCGCGACCGGTTCCTCGAAGCGGAAAAGCCGCCGTCCTCCGACCGTTCGGTCTTCGCCTGGATCCATCGCAACCTCTTTGCGTCCGTCACCGACGGTGCAATGACCATCGTCGCCATCCTGGCGATCGTCTGGTACCTGCCGGCAGCCCTCAACTGGCTGTTCGTCTCCGCCGTGTGGACCGGGACCGACCGCATGGCGTGCCTCACCACCGAGCAGGGCGGCCAGCTTCCCGCCGGCTGGAGCGGCGCGTGCTGGGCCTATGTGAACGACCGCTTCGTGCAGTTCATGTTCGGCTCCTATCCACGCGACCAACTGTGGCGCCCGCTGCTCGTCGTCGTCATGTTCGTCGGTCTGCTCATCCCGTTCCTGATGCCGAAGGCGCCGCGCAAGGGGCTGAACGCGCTCCTGCTGCTCGTCGTCTTCCCGGTCGTCTCCTTCTTCCTGCTGCTCGGCGGCTCGTTCGGCCTGCGCCATGTGGAGACCTCGCTGTGGGGCGGGCTGATGGTGACGCTCATCATCTCCTTCGTCGGCATCGTCGTGTCGCTGCCCGCCGGTATCCTGCTGGCGCTCGGCCGCCGCTCGACCATGCCGATCCTGAAGACGGTCTGCATCGCCTTCATCGAACTGATCCGCGGCGTGCCGCTGATCACCGTTCTCTTCATGGCCAGCGTGCTCCTGCCGCTGTTCCTCGAGCCAGGCAACAATATCGACAAGTTCCTGCGCGCGCTGATCGGTGTGTCGATCTTCGCATCCGCCTATATGGCGGAGGTTATTCGCGGTGGTCTTCAAGCCATTCCGAAAGGACAATATGAAGCGGCCGACGCTCTTGGTCTAAACTACTTCCACAAAATGACCTTCGTCGTGCTTCCGCAGGCCATCAAACTCGTGATCCCCGGTATCGTGAACACCTTCATCGGCATGTTCAAGGATACCTCCCTCGTCACGATCATTTCGATGTATGACCTGCTCGGCATCGTGAAGGCGAGTTTTGGGGATTCGGGCTGGATCACGCCGGTCACACCGTTGACAGGCCTGATCTTCGCCGGCTTCGTGTTCTGGATTTTCTGCTTCGGCATGTCGCGCTATTCGGCCTTCGTGGAACGCCGGCTCGACACGAACCACAAGAGATAACTGAGAGGAAACAACAACAATGGCAAACCAGGCCCAGGCGCAACAGATGACGGTCTCCGCGACGGACGTCGCCGTCGAGATCGTCAACATGAACAAGTGGTACGGCGATTTCCACGTGCTGCGCGACATCAATCTCAAAGTCATGAAGGGCGAACGCATCGTCATCGCCGGCCCGTCGGGTTCCGGCAAGTCGACGATGATCCGCTGCATCAACCGCCTGGAAGAGCATCAGAAGGGTCAGATCGTCGTCGATGGCATCGAGCTCACCAACGATCTGAAAAAGATCGACGAGGTGCGCCGCGAGGTCGGCATGGTGTTCCAGCATTTCAACCTCTTCCCGCATCTGACGATCCTCGAAAACTGCACGCTCGCGCCGATCTGGGTGCGCAAGATGCCGAAGAAGGAAGCCGAGGAAGTGGCGATGCACTACCTCAAGCGCGTCAAGATTCCGGAACAGGCGAACAAGTATCCCGGGCAGCTCTCCGGCGGCCAGCAGCAGCGCGTGGCGATCGCCCGTTCGCTGTGCATGAAGCCGAAGATCATGCTGTTCGACGAGCCGACATCGGCGCTCGATCCGGAAATGGTCAAGGAAGTGCTCGACACCATGGTCTCGCTGGCCGAGGAAGGCATGACCATGCTGTGCGTGACGCACGAAATGGGCTTTGCCCGTCAGGTCGCCAACCGGGTGATCTTCATGGACCAGGGCCAGATCGTCGAGCAGAACTCGCCGGCCGAGTTCTTCGACAACCCGCAGCACGAGCGTACCAAGCTCTTCCTGAGCCAGATCCTGCACTAGCGGCAGCCAAGGTCCCGTAGCACAGTGCAAGGCCGGAGCATCCCGCAAGATGCTTCGGCCTTTTGTATTGTCCGCCTCTTCCCATCCACTACAGCAATACGTCCTCCCCTTTTTTCAGCTACCGCAGACGACAGTCTTCAAAAACACGTGGCAAGAGAAGAGCACTGTAAACTCAGACCAGCAAAGGCAAGCGGCTTGACTTGCAACGAATGATTGCGCAACTCTATCAAGATAACGGGTAGGGGGAAAAAATGAGTACGGTAGAGGAAAGCCTGCGAGCAATCGCAGAGCGCGTAAAGTCGCATTCGAGCACGATGGCAACTGAAGAAGCTGTGAAAACAGCTGTGGTACTCCCGTTCCTCCGCTCACTGGGATACGACGTGTTCGACCCAACCGAGGTCGTCCCCGAGTTCACAGCCGACGCAGTGGGCAAGAAAGGCGAGAAAGTTGACTACGCCATCAAGATCGATGGTGAAATTCGAATTCTGATCGAATGCAAACCCATCTCAGTCCAGTTGGACAAAAAGCACCTCGACCAGCTCTTCAGATACTTCACGGTTACCAACGCGAAATTTGCCATATTGACCAATGGACGGACCTTCAATTTCTACACGGATCTTGAGGCCACCAACAAACTGGACACCCGGCCGTTCTTCGTCTTCGACTTGACTGACTTCAACGCAGGAATCCTGTCCGAACTTCGCAAATTTGAAAAAGGCTCCTTTGACGTATCAGCAATCCTAGCAACAGCCGAGCGTCTCAAATACACGTCGGGGGTAAAGCAGGAAATATCAAAGCTGATAGAAGATCCTACCGAAGAGTTTGTGCGCTTGGTATCCCGAAGTGTATATGACGGCCAGATGCGTGCACAGGCAAAGGAAATGTTTACCGGTATTGTCCGCGCAGCCTTCAGAGAAGTGATAATGGACTCAGTAAAAAATCGCCTCTCCAGCGCACTTGCTGATACACAGGAAGTTATTCAAAACATTGAAGAGCCGACAGAAGATGAGCCAGAGGTTGTTACCACAGACGAGGAGCGTGAGGGCTACATGATCGTGAAGGCGATTGTGCGGGATACGATTGACTCCAAACGGATCGCTATGCGCGACGCAAAATCCTATTGTGCCGTGCTCGTTGACAACAACAACCGACGCCCGCTGGCTCGCCTATGGTTCAACCGTTCCGTTAAATACATCGGTCTTTTTGACGGCGAGACTGAAGATCGCACAATCATCGATTCACTTGATCAAATTTACGATCACAGCGAAAGGCTCCGGGCTACAGCAAGGAGATACGCAGGTGAATGAGCTGTGATCAGCTAAGCTTGCATTAGCACCAGCGTTGGCGGCGCATGCACATGAATGCCACCTTCGCTGGATATCACAAGTTCAAAATGGCTAAAAACGCCAACGACATAATGGAACTGGAAAACACAACAGTTGGCGGAAGAGGTGGGATTCGAACCCACGGTACGGTTTCCCGCACGCCGGTTTTCAAGACCGGTTCCTTAAACCACTCGGACACTCTTCCCCGGTCTGAAGGCCAAAGCCTGCCGGCTTTGGAGCGATGTGCAACCGGTCTCCGCCGGCCCCATCCTTCAGGCGATGCCGGCTTTGTAGCAGCTTTGGCTGCATCGTCAACGTGCGAGGGCCGGCTTGCGGCAGACTTCGTCGCCAACATCTTGTTTTG
Organism: Shinella sp. HY16; assembly: GCF_028534175.1. Taxonomy (NCBI): domain Bacteria; kingdom Pseudomonadati; phylum Pseudomonadota; class Alphaproteobacteria; order Hyphomicrobiales; family Rhizobiaceae; genus Shinella; species Shinella sp. HY16. The sequence continues at coordinate 1,820,010 of NZ_JAHYXL010000001.1, forward strand.
AACACAATGCCCTCCTATATAGCCGTCATCGGCATTGCTGATGAGCGCTGGAAAGCTTCTGCCGCTCGCAATAGCTGCATCACCTGATGCCATTGACCACGGATGTACTGGCACTGGTGAAAAGGTGATGATGAGGAAGGTCGGTGCGTTTTCGCCCCGGCCTTTTTTGTTTTCGGCCATCAGGCGCTCAAGGGACGCAGCCCCTGCCTGTGGTCGAAAAGCCTCGCCCGGCAAATGCCGCGTTATCCGGCCGGTGCAATATCTTATCAAATCGTTACCTGCCCACACTCTGCCACGATCTTCTCCATGAGATGACCTGCGGCCGGGAACCAATGCACCGGATTCGCCATTACCGTGCCAGTTAGAAGGAGTGCACAAATGAACAAGAAGCTTGGAACGATCCTTGCGCTGGGCCTTGCGCAAGCTTTCGCAACGACCGCTGGCGCGGCCGACATGGTGGCACGCGATCCCGCCCCGACCTATGTCGAGCGCGGGGGTGATCGCGACGGCGTGAAGATCGGCATGCTGACCTGCGACGTCGGCGGCGGGGTCGGTTATGTCATCGGCTCGGCCAAGAGCGTCGATTGCGTCTTCTCGTCTACCCGCGGCGAGCAGGACACCTATAGCGGCGTCATCCGCAAGATGGGCGTCGACCTCGGCTTCACCACGCAGGGCCGCATCGTCTGGGCGGTCTTCGCCCCGACGGCCGGCTACCACCAGGGCTCGCTCGGCGGCCTCTATCAGGGCGCGACAGCCGAAGCGACGCTTGGCTTCGGCGTCGGCACCAACGTGCTCATCGGCGGCACCTCCGGGTCGATCCACCTGCAGACGATCAGCGTCAGCGGCCAGATCGGTCTGAACCTTGCGGCCACCGGCACATCGGTGACCCTCACGCCGCAGGGCTGATACGGCAGAGACGGGCGGCTTCGGCCGCCCTTTTCTTTTGCCGCGCGCCGGCGTTCTGGTAGAGTTGCACGGGAGGAGTTTCACATGACCCGTATCGCCCTCGCCGCTTTCGCCGCACTTTTCCTTGCCGCCTGCACGACGGAGGGCACCCGCGCGGTGGAGCCCATTCCGGGCAGCATCACCTATGGCGGCCAGCCGCGCACCAAACTCACCAAGGCGCCGATCGGCAGCACGCTCGAGCACACGTTCAACGACCGCTATGGCCGCCCCGTTGTGGAAACCTACCGTATCCAGCCGGATCGTTCGCTTCTCCTGATCCACCGCTACACGCGAATCGAGTATTTCTGAGGTGATGCAGGCCATGGAGACGACAATGCTGGAAAGCACCGACATCGAACTGGAAGACGAACGGCTGAGGCAGCTCGACATCCTCGCGCAAGAGCGGGCGATGACGCCCCCCGAACTGCTGTCGCACTATGCGTCCGGCTCCTTCGGCTTCCACGAGGCGGTACACACGGCATCCATCGTGCTCGACCTCGTCGACGACCAGCTTCTCCACCATCCCGCCATCGCCGGCAACGACGAATGGTTCCGCCTCGCCGCCCGGGCGAGTGAAGCGCTGTTCAACCTCTACCAGTCGATGGGTGCGGCACAGCTTGCAACCCATGCCACGGACGAGGGAAAACGGCCGGAAGAGCTGAACGCCAGCAACGACGATTGACGGCGTTCCCGCCTTGCGCGACGGGGTCGGTGGCCCTACCCTATCCTCTTGAATTCCCACGAAATTAAGGATAGACGCGCTTGCCCCATGCGACACCGCTGATCGCAACCCTGGTTGCCGGTATCTGCCTCGCCTTCCTGGCGGGGCTGGTCGCACATCGCTTCCGCCTGCCGCCGATCGCCGGCTACCTTCTTGCCGGCGTCGTCATCGGCCCGTTCACGCCCGGTTTCGTCGCCGACCAGAAGCTGGCGAACGAGCTCGCGGAAATCGGCGTCATCCTGCTGATGTTCGGCGTCGGCCTGCATTTTTCGCTGAAGGATCTCCTCTCCGTGCGGGCCATCGCCATTCCCGGAGCGATCGGCCAGATCGTCGTGGCGACCCTCTTCGGCCTCCTGCTTGCACTGGCGATGGGCTGGTCTGCCGGCAGCGGCTTCGTCTTCGGCCTGTCGCTTTCCGTCGCCAGCACCGTGGTGCTGCTGCGCGCCCTGCAGGAGCGCCGCATGGTGGAGACGGAGCGGGGCCGGATCGCGGTCGGCTGGCTGATCGTCGAGGACCTCGTCATGGTGCTGACCCTCGTGCTGCTGCCGCCGCTCGCCGGCGTGCTGGGCGGCACGGCGCAGACGGCCGATGTCGATCCGGAGCTGACGCGGGCGCTCGGCATCGGCGCGCTCTGGACGGCGGTGGGTGTGACGGCGCTCAAGGTCTCGGCCTTCATCGCGCTGATGCTCGTCGTCGGCCGCAAGGTCATCCCGATGATCCTGCACTACGTGGCGCATACGGGCTCGCGCGAGCTCTTCCGCCTGTCCGTGCTCGCCATCGCGCTCGGCGTCGCCTACGGCTCTGCGAAATTATTCGGCGTCTCCTTCGCCCTCGGCGCCTTCTTTGCCGGCATGGTGCTGGCGGAATCACAGCTCAGCCAGCAGGCGGCGCGGGAAACGCTGCCGCTGCGCGATGCCTTTGCCGTGCTCTTCTTCGTCTCCGTCGGCATGCTGTTCAACCCGGTCAACCTGATCGAGCGGCCGCTGGCGATCCTTGCCACCTTTATCACCATCGTCTTCATCAAGTCGGCCGCCGCCTATCTCATCGTCAAGGCCTTCGGTTATCCGCGCACCATCGCGCTGGTCATTGCCGCAAGCCTCGCCCAGATCGGCGAATTCTCCTTCATCCTCGTCGTGCTCGGGGTCGGGCTCGATCTCCTGCCGGCCGTAGCGCAAGATCTTGTCGTGGCCGGTGCACTGTTCTCGATCCTGGTCAATCCGCTTCTCTTCATGGCCGTCGATCACTATGGCGCGAGGCTGGATGCTGCAGCAGCACAGGAGCCGGACGGCAGCACGGCCGCAGTGCCCCAGCCGGAAGAAGCGGCCGAGGACGTTCCCGAACCGACGGCACTCATCGAGCATGCGATCGTCGTGGGCTACGGCCGGGTCGGCAAGCGTATCGTCGAGCGGCTGCGCGCCGCCGGCATGCCGGTACTGGTCATCGAGGAGCGGGCCGGCGTGGCAGAAGCCCTGCGGGAAAGCGGCATCGAGGCGATCGGCGAACCCGCAGGCGGGCGCGGCGTGCTCCTGCAGGCAAACATTGCCGGCGCACGCTGGTTCGTGACGGCGATACCGGATGCCTTTGCAGCCGGGACGCTGATCGAGCAGGCGCGCGCCGCCAATGGCGCAATCCGCATCGTGGCGCGGGCGGCATCCGGGGCGGAGGCCGATCACCTGCGCCAGTTCGGCGCCAACCATATCGTGATTGCCAAGGAAGAGGTCGCCGCGGCCATGGCGGACCGCCTGCTTTCCGGGGAGGCTCGGCCGGCGCGCGAGGAGGATGGCGTGCAGGGCGAACTCAACCTCGCCGCACCGTCATCACTCTGACGGGCGCACGCTTTTACGCAACACGGCCGCGCTACATGCCTTCGCGCAGCGCCTGCACGACGCGTTCGCGCCCGACCTTGATGACGTTCTCCATCGCCCGGCGCGCACCGTCCTCGTCCCGCTTGTCGATCTCCTCGACGATGCGGATGTGGCTGGTCGAGACATCGCCAATCTTGCCACGGTCAGCGGCCGGCGAGGAGAGCTTGAACGCGCCGACGAGACCTGCCTCGATGAGGCTGCCGAGCGTGCGCAGGAAGGGATTGCGCGAGGCCTCGAGCACGGAGAGGTGGAACTTCAGGTCGGCCATGGCCAGCGTTTCCGCCGTGTGCTCTGGATCCCCCATGGCGACGGCAAGGCGCATCATCTGGCTGATATCGGCCTCCGTCGCGTGGCGCGCCGCCAGCGCCGCCGCCTGCGGCTCGAAGGCGAGACGCACTTCGGACAGATGCAGCAGGAACGCCTCGTTGACGCCGACGGCGAAATACCAGGTGAGGATATCGCTGTCGAAGAGGTTCCACTGGGTGTTCGGCGTCACCCGCGTGCCGATTCGCGCGCGCGGCACGACGAGCCCCTTGGCGGCCAGCGTTTTCATCGCTTCGCGCAGCACCGTTCGGGAGACCTTGAAACGCGCGGCAAGCTCGGCATCACCGGGCAAGGTCGCGCCGACGGGATAGTCGCCGGCAATGATTGCCCTGCCCAGTTCGTTGACGACCTGCGCGTGACTGGTACGCGTGTTCATCCCGCTGATGACGGTTTCTAACAAACCCCTGCGCAACGACGTCCCCTCCTCCGCCAAGGACCACCCATTTTGGTCCAAAGCCATTCGGCAGGTATAGAGCGCGCCGCCGATTCCGCAAAGGCCGTTCGCGTCATCGGCCCTTCACAAACGAAAAAGGCGCCCCGATGGGGCGCCTTCGGTGCTGGAATGGGTCAGCTTCAGCTTACTTCGGCAGCTGGTCGTCGACGCCGGCGATGTAGAAGTTCATGCCGAGCAGCGTGCCGTCGTCGGCAACAGCGCCATCAGCCAGCCAGTCCGAGCCGTCCTGCTTCTTGATCGGGCCGGTATAGGGGTGCAGTTCGCCTGCGCGGATCTTGGCTTCCGCCTCTTCCGCCAGCTTCTTCACGTCGTCCGGCATGTTGGTGTAGGGCGCCATGGTGAGGATGCCGTCCTTCAGGCCATCCCAGACTTGCTCCGACTTCCAGCTGCCGTCCAGAACCGCCTTGGTGCGCTTGATGTAATAAGCACCCCAGGTGTCGACGATGGCGGTGAGCTGGGTGTTCGGGCCGGCCGCGATCATGTCGGAGGCCTGGCCGAAGGCCTTGATGCCGCGCTCGGAGGCAACCTGCATCGGCGCGGTCGTGTCCGTGTGCTGGGTCAGGATGTCCACACCCTGGTCGATCAGCGCCTTGGCAGCGTCGGCTTCCTTGCCCGGGTCGAACCAGGTGTTTGCCCAGATGACCTTGACCTTGAAATCCGGGTTGATCGACTGTGCGCCGTGCACGAAGGCATTGATGCCCATGACAACTTCCGGGATCGGGAAGGAAGCGATGTAACCGGCAACGCCCTTCTGCGACATCTTCGCGGCGATCAGGCCCTGGATATAGCGGCCTTCATAGAAACGCGCATTGTAGGTCGCGACGTTCGGGGCGGACTTGAAGCCCGTCGCGTGTTCGAACTTCACGTCCGGGAATTTTGCGGCGACCTTGATCGTGGCGTCCATGAAGCCGAACGAGGTGGTGAAGACCAGCGCGCAGCCGGAACGGGCCATGCGCTCGATCGCACGCTCGGCATCCGGGCCTTCCGGCACGTTTTCGAGGAAGGGCGTCTCGATCTTGTCGCCGAATTCGGTCTGAAGCGCCTGGCGGCCGATATCGTGCGCCTGGGTCCAGCCGCCGTCGGTCTTGGAGCCGACATAGATGAAGCAGATTTTCGTCTTGTCCTGGGCGCTTGCGGCAGCGGCAAAGCCGAGAACGGCCGTCGAGGTTGCGAGAGCGAGAATGATTTTCTTCATTTTATCCTCTTTAGGTTATCAGGAGTGGTGTTCCCGTCTTCTTGTTCTTCGTCACCGGTCGGGCACGAACGGTTTTCCAAGCGAGGCAGGCGTGTTGATCAGCGTCATCCGCCGATTGTGCGATATCAGGATGAGGACGACAACCGTGGCGATGTAGGGAAGCGCCGACAGCAGCTGTGAGGGGATGCCAAGGCCGAGCGCCTGGGCATGCAGCTGGCTGATCGACACCGCGCCGAAGAGATAGCCGCCCGCCAGCAACCGCCAGGGGCGCCAGGAGGCGAAGACGACAAGCGCCAGCGCGATCCAGCCGCGGCCGGCGGACATGTTCTCGACCCATTGCGGCGTATAGACCAGCGAAAGCTGGGCACCGGCAAGCCCCGCGCAGGCGCCGCCGAACATCACCGCAAGATAGCGTGTGCGGATGACGTGAATGCCGAGGGCATGGGCCGAGGCGTGGCTGTCGCCGATCGCCCGCACCTTCAGGCCCGCGCGGCTGCGGAACAGGAACCAGTTGACGCCGAAGACGAGCGCGATCGACAGGTAGAAGATGATGTCCTGCTTGAAGAGCAGCGGGCCGAGGAAGGGAATGTCCGACAGCAGTGGGATGACGATCGGCTGGAGCTTGACGCCGGACATGCCGACATAGGGCTCGCCGATCTGGCCGGAAATGCCGAGGCCGAGAATGGTGAGTGCAAGGCCGGTCGCCACCTGGTTTGCGACGAGCGTCAGCGTCAGGAAGCCGAAAAGCAGCGAGAACAGCGCGCCGCAGGCAATGCCGGCAAGAACACCGATATAAGGCGATCCCGTCGACTGGGTCACGGCAAAAGCCAGCACCGCGCCCATGACCATCATGCCCTCGACACCGAGATTGAGCACGCCGGCCCGCTCGCTGACGAGTTCGCCGAGGGAGGCCAGCACCAGCGGCGTCGCCGCGGTGATGACGGTGAGAAGGATGGCTTCAATGATACCCATCAGTGCGCTCCGCCTTCGCTGGACGGACTGAACCGCGAGAAGACCAGCCGGATCTTGTATCGGATGAGCGTGTCGCAGGAGAGCACGAAGAACAGGAGTAGCCCCTGGAAGACGCGCGTCACCTTGTCGGAAACGCTGAGTGTCAGCTGTACCGCCTCGCCGCCCACATAGGTAAGCGCCAGGAACAGGCCGGCGGCGATGATGCCGAGCGGATTGAGGCGGCCGAGGAAGGCGACGATGATCGCGGTAAAGCCGTAGCCGGGCGAAATGATCGGCTGCAGCTTGCCGATGGTGCCGCTGACCTCGGAGATGCCGGCAAGACCGGCAAGCGCACCGGAGAGCAGCATCGAGAACCAGATCATGCGCTTCGACGAGAAGCCAGCAAAGCGCCCTGCCCGCTCCGACTGGCCGAGAACGGTGATCTCGAAGCCCTTCAGCGTATAGCGCATCATGATCCACAGACCGACGGCGGCTATGATGGCGAAGGCGAAGCCCAGATTGGCCCTTCCCGACGCGATGAGTTCCGGCAGGATCGCTTCCGGCGCGAAATCCCGTGTGACAGGGAAATTGTAGGCATCCGGGCTACGCCAGGGACCGCGCACCAGCCAGTCGAGGAAGAGCTGGGCAATATAGACCAGCATCAGGCTCGTCAGGATCTCGTTGGTGTTCATATGCGCCTTGAGGAAGGCGGGGATGGCGGCATAGAGCGCGCCACCGATCATGCCGCAGATCAGCATCAGCGGCAGGACGAGCGGCGAATGCCAGTCGTGGAAAACGACGGGCACGATGGCGCCGGCAATCGCCCCCATGATGAACTGGCCCTCGGCGCCGATGTTCCAGTTGTTCGAGCGGTAGCAGATCGAAAGGCCGGCGCCGATGAGGATCAGCGGCGCAGCCTTGATGGCAATCTCGTGCAACGACCAGATGTCGAGCAGCGGCTCGATGAAGAAGCTGTAGAGCGCCGAGACCGGATCCTTGCCGATCAGCGCGAACATGATGCCGCCGGCGATCACCGTCAGGCCGAGGGCGAGGAACGGCGAGAGGATGGAGTAGAGCGTCGAGGGATTGGCGCGCTTTTCCAGTTCAATGCGCATGGGCCACCTCGCCTTCCGTCTTGCCGTACATGCCGCCCATCAGGAGGCCGATCTTCTCGCGGGTGAGTTCATGCGCCGGATAAACGTCGGAAAGCCGCCCTTCGCTGATGACGGCGATCTCGGTTGCGACTTCGAAGATCTCGTCGAGGTCCTGGCTGACAACGAGCACCGCCGAGCCGGCTTTCGCGAGATCGACGAGCGCCTGCCGGATGCGGCTTGCCGCGCCCGCATCGACGCCCCAGGTCGGCTGGTTGACGATCAGCACGGCGGGCTGGCGGTCGAGCTCGCGCCCGACGATGTATTTCTGCAGGTTGCCGCCGGAGAGCGAGCCGGCCGCCGGATCCTCGCCGCTCTTGCGCACGTCCATCGTCTCGGAAATGCGCTTCGAGGCAATACGCACGACCGCATGGCGGATGACACCGAGCACGCCGCCGGCAAGAAACGTCTTGCGGTCCGACTGGTTGCGCGCCAGGACGAGATTGTCGGAAAGCGGCAGCGCCGGCACGGCGGCATGGCCGTGCCGTTCCTCAGGGACGAAGCCGGCGCCCATCAGCCGGCGCGCCGTGATACCGAGATTGCCGGCCGCCTTGCCGCGGATGGAAACGGCGGTGGCATCAGGCACCGGATATTCGCCCGAGAGCGCGTCAAACAGCTCGCCCTGGCCGTTGCCGGCAACGCCCGCGATCGCCAGAACCTCGCCGCCCCGCACCTTCAGACAGACATTCTTCAGCGCGACGGCAAAGGGCGTGCGCGCGGGAACGCTGAGGTGCCGGGCTTCGAGCAGCACGTCACCCTTCGTATTGGTGCCTGCCGCCGTCACCGAGGCGACATCGCTGCCAACCATCATGCGGGCCAGCGAGGCTGGCGTTTCCTGGCGCGGATCACAGGCGCCGGTCACCTTGCCGTGACGCAGTACCGTGGCGCGATCGCAGATGCGCTGCACCTCTTCGAGGCGGTGGCTGATATAGAGCACCGAACGGCCTTCGGCCTTCAGCTTGGCCAGCGTCTCGAACAGCCGGTCGGCCTCCTGCGGCGTCAGCACCGAGGTCGGCTCGTCGAGGATGATGAGTTCCGGGTTCTGCAGCAGCGCACGCACGATCTCGATGCGCTGGCGTTCGCCGACCGAAAGGTCCGCGACATGCGCCTTCGGATCGAGCGGCAGGCCGTAGAGATGGGAAAGGCGCGAGGCCTCTTCCGCCACCTTCGAAAGCGAGATGCCCGGGCTCAGCGACAGCGCGATGTTTTCCGCAACCGTCAACGCCTCGAAGAGCGAAAAGTGCTGGAAGACCATGCCGATGCCGAGCCGGCGGGCAGCACCCGGGCTCGGAATGCGCACGGGGTCGCCCTTCCACAGGATCTGCCCGCTGGTCGGCGCCAGAACGCCGAAGAGCATCTTGACGAGAGTGGACTTGCCAGCCCCGTTCTCACCCAACAGGGCGTGGATTTCGCCCGGCTGGATGTCGAGATCGATGGCGTTACACGCGGCAAATGAACCAAACAGTTTGGTCAGGCTGCGGACAGCCAGCAACGGGCTGCCCCCGGACGCTCCAACGGCTGACACTCTTCCCCTCTTTCCTGCAAACCCATCCTGCCGCCCGTTCGGGTCGTGTCAGGGAATGAGCAACGTCGTTCCACTCGTTTTTCTTGCTTCCAGATCCGTGTGCGCGCGTCCCGCCTCGGCCAACGGATAAGTCTGATGAATATTGATACGCACTTTGTTGCTTTGCACAACATCAAAGAGCGAGTTTGCACATGCATCCAGCGCCTCGCGCGTGGCGATATAGGCAAAGAGCGTCGGGCGCGTGGCGTAGAGCGAGCCCTTCTGCGCAAGCAACCCCATGTTGAAAGCATCGACGGGGCCGGAGGAGTTGCCGAAGCTGACGAAGAGGCCACGCGGCTTCAGGCAGTCCAGCGACTTCGGGAATGTATCCCTGCCGACGGAATCGTAGACGACGTCGACGCCCGCCCCGCCCGTCAGTTCGCGCACCCGCGCGACGAAGTCTTCCTTGCCGTAATCGATGACATGGTCGTAACCGTTGGCGAGCGCGAGATCGATCTTCGCCTGAGAGCCCGCCGTGCCGATGACCGTCGCACCGAGCGCCTTCGCCCATTGCCCGGCAATGAGCCCGACGCCGCCAGCCGCGGCATGGAAGAGGATCACGCTGCCGGGCCTGACCTGATAGGTCTGGAGCAGCAGGTACTGCGCCGTCATGCCTTTCAGCATCATGGCCGCCGCCGTTTCCAGCGAGATGCCATCCGGCACCTTTACGAGATGTTTCGTCGCGACGTTGCGTTCGGCCGCATAGGCGCCGTCCGCCGACGCATAGGCAACGCGGTCGCCGACCGCAAAATCCGTGACGCCCTCGCCGAGCATTGTGATCGTGCCCGCCCCTTCCTTGCCGGGAATGAACGGCGGCTCGGCCTTGTAGAGGCCCGTACGAAAATAGACATCGATGAAATTGAGGCCGACCGCGGCCTGCTTGATCTGCACCTCGCCCGGTCCCGGCGCGTCGAGCGCTACATCTTCGAGCTTCAGTACTTCCGGCCCGCCGAGGCTGCGGACGACGATCGCCTTGGTCATCAGAAAATCTCCCTGATATGTCTACCGGCCGAGATTGGGAAACACCTGCAGCACGGCGCCGACGACGTAGAGATAGATCCCCGTCGCCACCACACCCCAGACCACCCAGGCCGGCGTATCGAAGTGCAAGAGCAGCGCATATCCGCTGAGCAGCGCCCAGAGGAAGAAGACTGCGAGATTCAGCGCCCGCAGCCGCTGGACGCGCACCGGATGCAGGAAATTGATCGGCATGAAGGTGAGGAAGACGGAGACGAAGACGATGATCGACGCGGTCAGCTCACTCGCCTGGATGACAAAAAGCGTGAACACCACCATGTTCCAGACGACCGGAAAGCCGGAGAAGAAGTATTCGTCCGTCTTCATGCCCATGTCGGCATAGTAGATGGCGCTCGACACGACGATCGCTCCAGCCGCCACGAAGGACCATGGCTCGCCGATCATGCCGCTCTGGTAGAGCGCAAAGGCCGGCAAGAGCACGTAGGTCACGTAGTCGATGACGTTGTCCAGCGTGTCGCCTGACCAGTTCGGCAGCACTTCCTTGACGCGCACCTTGCGGGCGATCGGCCCGTCGATGCCATCGACGAGCAGCGCCAGGCCCAGCCACCAGAACATGTCGACAAAACGGTGCTCGGCCGCGGCCACCACGCCCAGAAAAGCGAGGAAGGAGCCGGATGCCGTCAGGATGTGAACGGAAAAGGCACGAATCTCCGCGTAGGGTACGCGTTTGTAGTTGAAAAACTTCATAGCCCTTCGCAGTCCATTCCCTGGGGTTTTCGCCGGCGGTCCGCCGACATGCCCTCTTACGCGGTGTCACTGTCCGTAATATGCATTGATTGCCCTGTATCGCCAGTAGAAATCGGTCACCGATCACCCGACTTCACACCCTGCGCCGATTCATCCCATGGAAATTGCCTCTTTGCCGGCCTAGGGTCTGCCGCTAGAAGCACCCCAAACCTGTGGGTAACGCTTGACGCTTCGGAGGTCGGCCATGAGACAATTCGATATCGCGGTCGTCGGCGCCGGTCTTGCCGGCAGCCTCGCGGCGCTGGCGCTTGCCGATTCGGGCGCACGCGTTGCACTGATCGCCCCGCCCGCCCGCGCCAACGACGGCCGCACCACGGCCCTGATGGACCAGTCCATCGCCTTCCTCAGGACGCTGGGCCTGTGGGAGGAGATCGCCCGCCACGCCGCGGCCCTCGAAACCATGCAGATCCTCGACGGCACCGCGCGGCTCTTGCGCGCACCGCCCGTCGCCTTCCGTTCCGGCGAGGTCGGGCTCGAGGCCTTCGGCTACAACATTCCCAACGCGCCCTTCCTCGCGGTGCTCGACGCCCGCATCGCGGCAAAAGGCACGATCGAGCGGATCGAGAGCGGCGTGACGGCCGCCAATGCCTTCGAGCAGGGCGTAGAGCTCACCCTCGACGACGGCGAGCGTATTCTGGCCGGCCTCGTTGCCGGCGCCGACGGCAGAAAATCAAAGATCCGCAACAGCGCCGGGATCGCCGTCAAGGCCTGGTCCTATCCCCAGGCGGCCCTCGTGCTCAACTTTTCGCACGAGCGCCCGCACGGCAATGTCTCGACGGAGTTCCACACCGAGAGCGGCCCTTTCACGCAGGTTCCCCTGCCCGGCAACCGCTCCAGCCTCGTCTGGGTGCTGCCGCCGAAGGAAGCCGCGCGCCTCAAGGACCTACCCGCGACAGAACTCGGCCATGCGGTGGAAACGCGCATGCAATCCATGCTCGGCAAGGTCACGTTGGAAGGCTCCGCGCAGAGTTTCCCGCTTTCCGGCATGACGGCCGAGCGCTTCGGCAAGGGCCGCATCGTGCTCCTCGGCGAGGCCGCCCATGCCTTCCCGCCGATCGGCGCGCAGGGCCTCAATCTCAGCCTGCGCGACATCATGGCGCTGAAAGAGCTGATCCAGGGCGCGGCGCCGGCAAACGACGCAGGGATTGGCGAACGCTTCGACCGCAAGCGGCAGGCGGACATCCGCTCGCGCACACTGAGCGTCGACCTGCTCAACCGCTCGCTGCTCTCCGATTTCCTGCCCGTGCAGTTCCTGCGCTCGGCCGGCCTGCACCTGCTCTCCGCCCTCGGCCCCCTGCGCAGCATCGTCATGCGCGAAGGCATCGAGCCGCTCGGTTCGTTGAAAGCCTTTCGCGATGACCTACGGGAACGGATCGCCCGGAAGCAGGCCTGACTTGATGAGGTAGAGCAGGACCGTCACCGTCGCGACGGACAGCACCGTCGTGATGAGGATGGTCGCCGACGCGCGTTCCTGCCACACGCCGTATTGCTGGCCGATGACGAAGACATTGGTCGCCGTCGGCAGGGCCGCGAGCAGCACGGCGGTAAAGACCCAGACCGGATCGAAATTACCGGCAAGCCCGAGCATCAGATACATGGCCACCGGCAGCAGCAGCAGCTTTGCCGGCACGATATAGCCGATCTCCACCGGCACCCGCTTGAGGGGCCGAAGCGCCAGCGTAACACCCATGGCAAAGAGCGCGCAGGGCGCCGCCGCCTGTGCGAGATAGTCGATCAGCCGCTGCAGCGGCGCCGGCGGCTCAAAGCCGGCAAAGGCCGCGGCGAAGCCCGCCGCCGTCGCGATGATGAAGGGATGGGTGACGATCTTGCGCACCACGCCGCCGGCAATCTTGAGCGCCGGCTGCTTCTCCCCGCCGGCAAGCGCCATCAACGCGGGCGCGACCATGAAATGCAGCATGTTCTCGAAGCAGAAGACCAGCGCCACCGGCACCGCCGCCGGCTCGCCGAAGGCGAGCAGCGCCAGCCCCGGCCCCATATAGCCGATATTGCCATAGGCGGCGGCCAGGCCCTGGATCGTCGCCTCGCTTATCGCCGCCCGCCGCACCCAGAGCCCGATGGCGAAGATCAGGCCGAAGACGAGATAGGTCGCGCTGATATTGGCGAGGATGAAGTCGACGCGCGTCAGCTGTTCGATCGGCGTCTTGGCCACCAGCTTGAAGAACAGGGCCGGCAGCGCGATGTAGATGATGAAAGTGTTGAGCCAGCCGAGCGCCTCGACCGGCTGGCGCGTGATGCGCGCGACCACGTAACCGAGAAGAATCATGCCGAAGAACGGCAATACAAGTCCGATGATCTCAGCCATGCACCGAAGCCTGCTCCCGCTTGCCTGGGCATATCGCGCAAATGCATGCCGCTGGGCGCGCGCGATATGCGAAGAATCGAAGGCCCGACACGCCGGGATTCGGTTCCGCGAGGATCGCAGCGCGCTTCAGGTCACATCCCCGGTTAGCCGATTTGCGAGAGAATGGGAAACGTTTGCTGGAACCAGATGGCGACGGCGCTGATATAGCCGAAGATGAAGGCGAGGCCGGTGAGAACAAGCAGAACGCCCATCACCTTCTCCACCGTGCCGAGATGACGGCGGAAGCGCATGAGGAAGCGCATGAAGGCGCCGGAAAACCCGGCCGCGATCCAGAACGGCACCGCAAGCCCGAGCGAATAGACCGCTAGCAGGACGGCACCGTCGCCGACCGTTTCGCGCGCCGCGGCAACGCCGAGGATCGCCCCCAGAACCGGCCCGATGCAGGGCGTCCAGCCGAAGGCGAAGGCCAGGCCCATGATATAGGCGCCGGACGCCGTCGCCGGCTTGCCTCCCCCCTGGAAGCGCGCCTCGCGGGCAAACAGCCCGATCCGCAGCAGGCCGAGAAAATGCAGGCCCATCAGGATGATGATGACGCCGCCGATCTGCGCGAGAATGTCGAGATGCCGGCGGAGCACCATGCCGATCGTCGAGGCGCCTGCCCCGAGTGCCACGAACACCGTGGCAAAACCGAGCGTGAAGCAGAAGGCGGCCAGAAGCACGGCCCCGCGCGTCTCGCGCCGCACGGCCACCGCATCGCCGCCCTTGAACTGCTCAACGGAAATGCCCGCCATGTAACAGAGATAGGGCGGGACGAGCGGCAGGACGCAGGGCGACAGGAACGAGAGGGCTCCGGCAAGAAGCGCGCTCAACAGGGAAATATCGGCGATCGACAATGAACTACTCCGCAGCGGCGGGGACAGACGGGCCAGCGCGAAACCGGCCATGTCCGCCCCTCCAATTGCGCTTCGTAGTATCCGCCGAAGTCCTCTCCTGCCAATCACCTTTTGGAGAACGCGACCAAATGCAGCAAAAGCTGTTTTTCGCCGCATTTTCCGGGTTGACCCGGCAAATGCTCCTGCCTATGTTCCGCCCACTTCCGCGGGGCACCTTCGCACCGCCAGGGAGCGCGTAGCTCAGCCGGTAGAGCAACTGACTTTTAATCAGTAGGTCCAGGGTTCGAATCCCTGCGCGCTCACCACAAGACCCCAGTGACACCGACAAAATTCGGCGTATCGCCCTTGGAAGCCAGGCCTTCTAAAGGCCCGCTCACGATGCGGCTGTGCAACCTTTGGGCGGCCACCCGTAATTGCGCCCGTTAAGTTTCCGGCAAGCATGGGTCTTCTAACCTTGTGCTCTAGATTCGTGCATTCGAGCGCATAAAATGTCATTTGATAACAAGACTATTCAGATCGATTACTGGTTCTATCGCGTCAATGGAGTGAACACACCGGATCCGAAGCATCTCTGGGGCATGCCCTATGCCGGCTGGGGTCTGAAGCGAGTCGGCCTTGGCGAGGAAATCACGACGGCCCAGACGCAAAGCGCGTCGGATTCGCCGGGCGGCTGGGAAAAGAACCCGACGGGGGGCATTTTCTCGATGGACTTCACCGGTTCCGGCATCAGCATCAAGTTCTATGAAACGGGTCTGTTCACCCTCTATGTACCGAACGGGCCACATATCCTCGACGTGAACAACGAGCTGCCGCCGATCGCTGGCTTCCGTCTGGATACGAACCTGCATTGGCTGGAGCGATCCGATATCGCCTACGGAAGCGAATGGATGCTGATCGATTGGCGGGGCGGTTCGTTCACGAAGGAGAGCTATGTCAGGATCGATGTGCTGTTCGCCAATGAAATGAACGGCACCGCCAAGGCCAACGTCCTGAAAGGTGGCAAAACCATCGATTACATCACCGGCGGCAAAGGCGCGGATGTGCTGACGGGCGGGGGAGACGCCGACCTGTTCATTTTCCGCAAAGGCGATACCGGAAAGACAAAGAAAACGGCCGACCTGATTACGGATTTCAGTGCGAAGGATGGCGACAGGATCGACCTGCACCTCTGGGACGCCAATACAAAGAGACCGGGAACCCAGGATTTCAAGTTCATCGCGCAGGACCAGTTCTCGAAGGAGGCCGGAGAACTGCGTTACGAAAAGAGCGGCAGGGAAACGCTGCTGCTGGGCGACACCAATGGTGACGGAAAGGCGGACTTCATGGTTCGTCTCAAAGGCTCGGTCATCTTCCACTTCGACCTTTTCGAGTTCTGAGGCGGCCGCGCGTGCGGCCACTATCGGCAATCCCGCAAGCGAGCGCTCAATAGACCGCGTATTTCAGCAGCCCGAGCGACCAGTTGACGCTGCGGTTTTCCGTATCGCGGGTCCAGGTCTGCTGCAACGTGCCGGCAATGTCGGCGATGGTGGTGCGGGCGTCGAGCTCCTTGGTCAGGCCGTAGTCGCTGGGAGCGACCCTGGTGAGATCGACGTCGTCGGCGATGACGATAGCGACCAGCACATTTTCGCTCGGGCCTTCCGCTTCGAAGTCGAAGCCATAGTAGTCGTCCGGAATGGTGAGCGGGGTGTTGGCGGTCAGCGGCGTGATCTTCTGGGCCGATTCGTTCGGGAAGATCTGGGTCGCCTTGCCGTCCTTGTCGACGTCGTAGAGGATCAGGTGCCCGCCCGTGCTGCTGGTCACGGTGATCTTAAAGACGTCGCCGTTCTTCAGGCTGTCGGAGGAGAGCGCCACCTTGACGTCGCCCGTCTCGGCCTTGCCGAGGATGTCACCAACGGCATCCACCGGATCGGCGGCGACATAGGCGGTCTGCGGGGTGTTCTCGACCTTCACCTCCTCGACCTTGCCGTAATCGGGCGTCTGCTGCTGGGTGTCGCCGCCCGTCTGCAGCTGCTGGTATTGCTGGGCGGTGGCATCGACGGTCGGCGTGGTGGCGCTGGAACCGAGCAGCGCGTAGTTGACCTCCAGCTGCGGGTCGAGTCCCTGGCACTGGGTCTGCGCAGAGCAATAGGTCTGCGACTGCTTCTTCACATATTCCAGCAGCTCGGCATTGGAGACGATGCCGTTGCCGTTGCTGTCGCCGGCGGCGATCTCGTGGCCGTTCACATAGGAAAGCGTGAAGACGCCGTGGCGTTCTTCCGGCGGCAGGCGCGTGTCGTCCCAGGCCACCTGGTAGGACGAGGCGGCGCTCCAGGCCTCGACGCCGTTCTGCTTGGCGATTTCGGGCTTGTCGACCACCGCGACGTCGATACGCAGGCCGCGTGTCTTCACCGCTTCGACCGGCTTGGCAAAGGGACGCGGCAGGAAACGCGCGCTTTCCAGCGCCTCGCCGACATTGGTGGAAAGCGAGCGCGAGATCGTGCCCGAATGGCAGGCGTCGATGACGATGGAGACGGCACGGTCCTTCAGTTTGGCGAGCATCGCGTCGATCTCGTCGTCGAGAATGACGTTGGTCCAGTCCCCGTCGCCGGCGGCGATGTCGAAAGTGGACAGCGCTTCGTCGAGCCCGTCCTCCTCGTCACCGTTCTGGTCCTTCACCTGAAGGCCGTGGCCGGAAAAATAGAAGTAGACGCGGTCGCCGGGCTGGGTGCCGGCGACAAGCCATTCCTCGATGCTGGCGAGAATGGCTGCCTTGGTCGCATCCTTGTCCCGGAGGATACGGATCGATTCCGGGGCAAAACCCTGTTTTTCCTTGAGCAGCTTCTCGATCAGCGGCACGTCGTTCTTCGGCCCCTCGAGGAACATCTTCTCGGGCAGCGTGGCATAGGTGCCAATACCGATCAGAAGCGCCCTGTCGGCCGCCTCGGCGGTGGCAGCCAGGCAGAGCGAGAGGAGAAGAGCGGCGGCGTAACGGATCATCAGAGCGTTTCCCGCGTATAGAGGGGTTGGATGGCGACACTTGCCTCCTTGCCGTCGAGCCGCGTCAGCAGCGCCTGCAGCAGGGTTTCGGCGGTCACGGTCTTGTCGGCAAGCACCGCGCCGATCGCATCGACGGGCTCGCCGGTCCAGATCGTGATCAGGTGATCGGCACCGAAGGGTTTGACCACCTCGACATCCGTCAGCTTGAATTGCGAGCTGGTGGTGCCGGCTGCCTGCATGTCGAGGAACTGCACCTCGCCCGTATTGGCGAGATTGAAGACCAGCATGTTCGGATAGCGGCCGGGCGGAGCATCGAAGCGCAGGCGGTTTCCGGCGGCATAGATGTCCTTGACCGGCGTCAGCGAGACGGAGCCGGGATTCTGGCTCGCAAGCGCCTTCAGGAAATCGAGCAGGACATATTTGTCGACCACGGCCTGGATACGGTCCGCCCCGACATTTTCCGCCGCCACGTCGCCGTTCGGCGTATAGAAGACGCCGCTCGCCACATCCCAGCGATAGGGTGTGCCACTGCCATCCGCGTTCTTCGGCTTGTCGGCCGCGCCATCGACCTGGAGCGCGATGCTACCCGTCCAGCCGAGCTCCTTGGCCGACTTGATGGTCTTCTGCGCGGCCGCAGTGCTGCCGGTGTCCGTCGTCGCCACCGTGGCATTCTCGACCGGAATGCCACGCGTCAGCCGCACGACGACCTCGCTCTCCGAGCGGGCCACCTGCGGCATGAAGTTCGGCACCTGCAAGGCTTCCGAGCGGTTTTTCACGTTAGAGAAGATGTAGTCTTCCAGTTCGATACGGGTAATGACACCATCGCCGTCGCGGTCTGCGCTCCCTTCAAGGGCACGGGCGAAACTCCAGCTGAGGGCGCCGCGCGGCTCGCCGTCGATGATGACCTCCGGCGTCGGCTGGCTTTCCAGCGAGGCGGCAAGCACGGTTACCTGCTTGAAATCGATTTCCTTGAGGTTAGCGCCGGCGAGCGCCTCCTGCGAGGGCGGTGCGAGCTTGACCGTGACGGCTGGCGCCAACCGGGTCTTGCCGGTGACGGAACGGCTCATGCCGCCGGAAAAGCAGCTGTCGGACACGAAGAGCACATGTACGCCCTTGGCTTCCGCCTCGCCGAACCAGGCATTCATCTCGTTGTCGACGATGATCTCGTTCGAGGTCTCCGCATAGCGGTTGCGGTCGAAGCCCGGCAGCTGGAGGAATTCGTCAAGCCCGTCGGCCTCGTCGCCGGCGACGAGTTCGGGCATCTGCGCGCCGTGGCCGGCATAGGTGAAGATGATCGTGTCACCGGCCGCCGCCTCGGCCACCATGTCGATCCAGGCCTTGCGGATGTCGTCCTTGCGGGCCTCGGCATCGGTAAACTTCCGGACTGTGAAGCCGGCAGCGCTCATCGCCCGGTAGACGTCCTCCGCATCGCGCACCGCGCCGTCGAGGCTGACATCGTTCGGATACTGGTCGGCACCGACGACAAGCGCGTGGGTCTGTGCGGCAAAGGCCGGAAGCGGCGCAGCAGCGGCAAGGCAAAGCGCCAGCGCGGTTCCGGCAAGGGAACGACGCAACAGCGCGCGGACACGGCAAACGGGAGCGCCATCGCTCTTCGAGGCAAAGGCAAGGCAGACAGGCTCCAGCAGGCAGGGCAGCACTCTCATCACTCCACGTCCACTTCCACCCGGCGGTGCAACTGGTTCAGCGTTTCCGTATCATAGGCACTGGCATCATCCGGCTTGAACGGCTGGTCCTCGCCCTTGCCCTCCACGGTGATCGCACCGGCATAGCCGTTGCTGGAGAGATAGCTTTTCAACGTCTCTGCGCGAGCGACGGAGAGCCTGTAGTTGGCCTCCGCCGAACCGACCGGATCGGTATGGCCGATCAGCGTGATCGCACCAGGCTTGACCGCCTTCAGGCATTCCGAGAGATCCTTTGCGGCCTCGATGCCCTCGGGTGTGAAATCCGCCGTGCCGAAGACGTAGCGCACGGGCGTAGACTTCTTCTTGATCTTCACGCCGCGGAAGGAAACCTTGCAACCGCCCCGCATGGCCAACTGCACGGGCCGCGGTGCGGCAAGGCGCATTTCGCTGGCGAGCCTGTCGAGGCGCAGGATGTACTGCTCGTCCGGCGCCATCCAGTCCGGCGTCAGCGTCTCGTTCGAGCCGTCCTCCAGGGCAAGCTGGTAGAAGCGCGCGGCCTGTTCATAGTCCTTGCGCTCGCGCGCGAGATCGCCGAGCGCATCCAGCACCTGCCAGGGACCGCCATACTGGCGCTGCAGGTCTTCCAGCGCCTGCCGGTGATCGGAAAGCCGGCCGCCGCTGCCGACGGCGGTCGCGATGCGATTGAAGGTCGTCAATGCTGCGATACGGCCGGTTAGCGCCCTTTCGTTGGCGCTGCAATTGGCCGTGCCCGCCGTTTCCGCAAGCGCACGTGCCTTCTGCTCGTCCCCTGCATTGAGCGCCTCGACGACACCGGTAAAGGCCTCACAGGCCGCGGCGGCAGGCGCCGCTCCGGCCAGTACGAAGAGTGTCGCTGCAAGGGATCGCATCAGCATTGTCGGCCCAGCCTTCATGTCCTCATGTAAGAAATGGGCAGGGGCCCGAAGGCCCCCGCCCCTCACGTCATTTGATCTCGAAGGTCACCATCTGGACGCCGCTTGCCCCGTTGTCCTTCTCGGCCTGTTTGGCGAGATTGACGGCAATGCCGCGCGTCAGCGGCTGCTTCGTGCTTGCGGCCAGTTCCTTGGCCTTCTCGGCCGTCAGCTTCTGGTCGCCAAGGCCGCCGATGCGGCAGTAGGCGATCATCGTTTCGCCGGGAGACGGCGAATCGAAGGTCAGGTTGCCCGTGCCCGGCTGCGGGATCAGGCGGCGCTCACCGGGATTGAGCGTGGTGCTGCCGATCATCACGTCGGGGATGATCTCCACATTGCCGGTGTCTTCCACATACATCACCTGCAGCTCGCAGGCATGGTTCGTGCTGAGTTCAAAGGCAAGGTAATCCCCAACCTTCGCGCTTGTCGACGGCACATGCAGGGCAAGCTTCACCTTGCTCTCCTGCGCCTTGTCGTCCTGCTTGTAGGGCGGGACATAGACCTTCTCCTCGGGCTTGGCATACTGGTCGCCACCCGTGGCCTGATCGGCCGGCTTCTGCTGGTAGTCGGTGCCGGCCTGTTCCTGCTTCTGTTCCGGTTTCTGCTCCGGCTGCTGGTAGCCGCTGTTGTCGGCGGACTGCTGGCCGGCATTGCCCTCCGGGTTGACGCCGCGCTTCAGCGGCTCGAGCTGGAGAAGCGGCTGAAGCATGAAGGCGTATTGCTCCTCGACCTCGACGCGCGGGATCGTCGCACCCGATTCGAGTGTCGCCACCCAGTCGATGCCGATACGCAACGCATTGACATCGGTGAGACGGCGGATATCGGAGGCGAACTCTTCCGGCGTCATGTCGAATTCGGCCGCCAGCTGCTCGAAGTTCAGCTCGTCCTCGTACTTGTCGGCGAAGTAGGTGAAGATCTCGGCGCCGCCGGGAGCCTTCAGGCTGGTCTTGCCGCCGCCGGCCGTCGCTTCCGTGATACCGAGGCGATCGAGCGCGGCGACGAAACGATCGGTGTCGCGCTTGTACACCTCGTTCAGTTCCTCCTGCGGAACATAGACGGCGAGCAGTTCGTCCTGCTGGTCCTTCGAGAACAGCGTCGACGTCTCGATATGTTCACGCAGCTGGTCACGCTTGGAGAGGATGCCGTCGAAATGGCAGTCGAAGCAGGAGCGTGCATTGATGATCTCGACGCCCTTGCCGATCGGCCGCTTGCGGAAGGAGACGATCGCCGTCGGGCCGATATCGAGCTGGTCGCCCTTGTCGGTCGACAGATAGTAACCCTGCATGCCGTTCGGAAGCGAGAAGATCATTTCGCCGCCGTCATGATCAAAGGGTTCGAGGCCCGCCTTGAGGCGCACGCCCTCCGGTCCTGCCGGGAAGCGCTTCAGCACCTGCTTGCCGACATCGCCAGCAAAGTCATAGGACTTCCAGTAGTAGCCGCCGAAGGGCATGTCGTGCCGCTCCAGCATGCGGTTGTGGTCGGAAACGCCGGAGGAACCATCAGCAAAGCCGGCGCGGACGATACGACGGCGCTCGATGTTCTGGTCGACCGGCACACCGAAGCGCTTTTCCAGCTCGGAAATGTTCGTCGGCAGCTTCATGAGACGGTTATAGACCTTCGGCCGGGCACCGTTGCTCATGAACCAGTCGACACGCATGATCGGCAACTGCGTTTGCGTCGCCTTGGCAAGCGAGTGCAGCTGGGCGTCGCTGGCCGGGTCCACGCCATAGAAGTATTCGTTGATCAGGAAGTCGTAGTCCTCCTGGCTCCATTCGAGATCGCGCAGGTCGACACGCACGAGCAAGCCGTCGGAACCTTCCACTTCTTCCGGAAGTACCAGTTCCGGTCCGTAAGAGAGCGAGTTGAGCAGCTTCTTGAACCCGCCCGCCAGAACCTTCATGCGCTTCAGGAAGGTTTCATGGCTCTCGCAGCTCATCATCCCGTTGTACTGGTCGCGATAGCTGAAGTAGCGCATGAACGGCTGGTCGTGTTCATCGACCTTGGAAACATCGCGCAGCGCCAGTTCGACGAAATCGAGATATTTCAGCATCGGCCGCGAGCGCTCGGTCTTCGTCGCGGACACTGCTGTCGGGATAGCATCCTTGTTCAGCGAGTTGATCCAGTTGGCAAGGCTCTGCACTTCCGCATCATCGGGGCGCTTGCCGAGCGGCATGCGGCCGCTGGTGACGCTGGTGTAGAGCAGCGACTTGGCGGCGTCGCCCGGCGTCACGAAGGCCGGATTGGCGGCAATCGAGGCAAGATCACCCGAAGGGAAGGAACCCTGCGAGCTTTCGCCCGGGCCATGGCAGTTGCGGCAATATTTGCCGATGAAAGCGTCGGCCGCCGAAGCGAATTCGGCGCTGCCGCCACCGGCGGCGAGCGCTGTTTCGGCGGTCGCTTCGCTGCAGACCGGCGCGGTGCTGGTCTCGACCGGTGTCACCTTGACCTCGCGGTCTGCAAGGAAGGCATACATGGCCTGCTTGTCTTCATCCGACAGCGTCGAAAGGCCTTGCGCAATACGGCGCATGACCGGATCGGCCAAAGGCGAGCCGGAGAGTTTCTTTCCTTCGTCGATCAGACCCTTGGTGAAGACCTCGTGCGAGGCAAGGCCGGCCATGCGGGCCTTGGTGATATCGGGCGCGACGGCGCCGGTCAGGCCCTTCTCGCCCTCATAGGCGCGGGCCAGATCGAGACCGTAGGTCGTGGTGCGCGGCGTATGGCAATCGCCGCAGCCGCCGACATTCTCGACCAGGTAGCGGCCGCGCTCCATCTGCGTTTCCTCGCGCGGCTGGTAAGCCGGCACGGTGAAATGGCTACGCTTCCAGAGCGTGATCGTCGTCTGGCGGCTGAAGGGGAAGGCGATCTCATGTTCCTTCGAGGCGGCATCCGACTGCGGCAGCGTCTCGATATAGGCCTTGATGTCGAGCACGTCCTCCGGCTTCATGCCGCCATAGGACGTGTAGGGCATGACCGGATAGAGATTGTCGCCGCTCTTCTTGAGGCCCACCATGACGGCATTCAGGAAGTCCGCATTGGACCAGCCGCCGATACCGTTCGGATGGGCGGAAATGTTCGGCGCAAAGAACTTGCCGATCGCCGTCTGCATTTCCATGCCGCCCGAAAGCAGCTCGGTGTTGTCACCGGAGCCGTGGCAGGCGCCGCAGCCGGCTGCGCCGAACAGCAGCTTGCCATTTTCGGCATTCGCCTTGTAGGTGCCGTAGGCATCGGCCGCGAACTGGTCGATGGCGAGCGCTCCGGTGGGACAGAACGCCGCCACGGCAAGGCCGATGACAGCGGCAAGCCGGGCGCCGGGGCTGAAGAATGATGTCCTGAACATGCGCATGGCTTGTTCCTTTCGCTCCATGAAGCCGGCGCACCGGCTGGAAATGCAAATCCTTGAACCACAATTCCGAAAGAGAAACCGCTTCGCAGTTTCCTTGGAAACTGCCCTACCGAAATTCGAAACGCTCGAACTCGACGCGGCGCGGCGCCTTGCCGAGTTCCCTCAGTCCTTTTTCGATCGCCATCCGCAAGGGCGGCGGGCCGCAGAACCACAAATCAGCTTCCGCCGGGTTCATGCTCGTGCCGGCAACGAGCTTCGAGGCGTCGAAGCGGCCGTCGGTCGCCGAATTGTGCAGCACGAAATTGAAGTTCTCGAGCTTTTCCGCCTGCGCCCGAAACGTGTCGAGGCCGATCGCCTCGGCCCCGTCGCGCACGCAGTAGACCATGTGGATATCCTGCCCCTCGTCGCCCTTCAGCCGGCTCGCCATGGCGAGGAACGGCGTGACGCCGATGCCGCCGGCTAGCCAGATCTGTTTCTTGCCACCGCGCTTGTGGTTGAAATGGCCGTAGCCGCCCTCCAGCGTCAGCGCATCGCCGACGGCCACCGTCTCGCGCAGCGCCTTGGTGTAGTCGCCGAGCGGCTTGATGGCGAAACGCACCGATCCGTCGTCCTCGATGCCGGCGATGGTGAAGGGATGCGGCTCGCGCAGGCCCGGCTTGTTGACGCGGAAAAAACCGAACTGGCCGGGCATGGCCCGGAGCTTGCGGCCTGTGGGTCTGGCCGAGATGATCGTCGCTCCGTCATGGCGCTCGACATTCACCACCTCGTATTTCCGCGTGCGCAGCCAGGGCAGGAGCTGGGTATAGGCATAGCTGACGATACCGAGCGTGGCAAAGAGGTTGAGGTAGACCGCCAGCAGCACCGTGCCGTCATAAGGCCGCTTGATGAACATCTGGTGGAAGGCGACGAGCACGAAGAGCAGGCCGATGAAACGGTGGGTGATGCGCCAGTACTGGTAGGGAATCTGGAAACGTGTTTTCGGGATCACCTTCACCAGGCTGAGGACGAGCAGGAAGACGAAGCCGTAGAAGGCCCACTCACCCGCCGTCTTGGCAAGCAGGTTGAGGCCGCTGGTCACCGAAAGGCCCTGGAAATCAGGCGCGACGAAATAGTGCACGAGGATAAGACAGAGCACCGCGATGCCGATCTTGCGATGGAACTGGTAGATGCGGTCGAGTCCGCCGAACAGCCTTTCGATGAAAGGCGGGCGGGTCGCCATGAACTGCGCGATACCCATGGCAACGAAAGCCATGGAGGAGGCCATCAGGGAGAAGGTGGTTCCCGCATTGGTATGGCTGACGGCTGGAACAGCCAGCAGCCCGGCAAAAATGATCAAAAGCGTCGCGACGATGGAACCCGCAGTCAACGTATGCCCCCACAAATTCAACTGGTCCGGTCCGAAATCCAGGGGCATGCTGGCAAGGCCCATGACGTTCGTCAACCGCATTCCTCCTATCGACGGGCGGGCGCACGGCTTTATTCGGGATGGTTTATTAGGAAAGGGAAACGTCTGGAATGAGCGCCGGAGGGAGCATCGATGCTGCATGCGAATGTGCAAAGGGCGCCTCGCGGCGCCCTTCTTTTTTAGTCGGCTTCGTGAGCGGGTCTACTTTCCGAGCCGCTCGATCTCCTCACGCGCCCGGTCGGCGAGCGGATGCTTCGGATGGCGCGCGATAAACAATTCCAGCGCGTCACGCGTCCCTTTCGACTTCAGATTTTCATACTCAGCCTGTACGGCCTTCTCGGGATCGGAGGGCTTTGCCATGATGCCGCCAGTGCCGGCCGGCGCCTCACCGGCCGCTGCAAGGACAAGGCTGGTGGTCGCCACGATAGATATCTTTGATAGCAATTTTAACCTCCGGTCGAATACCATTCGGCAATTGTCCGTCCTGTTCTACGGGCTTCCATTTCACCACGGGAAGCGTGCATGGTTCAAGTGTTCACAGAATCGACCTGAATTGCGGTCTATCCAAGGCACGCACCCGAGACACCAAGCAGACGAGGAGAATGCGACATGACAGGTACAGGCAAGACCACCAAGACGATCGGCGAGACCGGCATATCGATGATTGACGGCGTTCTGTCGGGCAAGGCCTGGTCGGGCTCGGTGACCTATGCGTTCCCCACGTCGTCGTCCGCCTACACCTATGCCGGTGAAAAAGACAACGGCTTCGGTTCGATATCCTCCATGCAGCAATCCGCTGCCCGTTTCGCACTCGATACGAGCTTCGGCAGCGCGGCGAACAACGGTTTTTCGGTCGAGGGGTTCACGGGCCTTTCCATTTCACAGGGAAGCACGACGAGTTCCAACCTGCGTTTTGCCGAATCCAACGACCCGGATACGGCCTGGGCCTACTATCCCGGCACGACCAACGGCGATGGCGACCTCTGGTTCGGCCGCTCGTTCGACTATCGCTCGCCCGTCGCCGGCAACTACTCCTGGGCCACGATGCTGCACGAAATCGGCCATGCGCTCGGCCTGAAGCACGGCCATGAGACAGACGACGGTTTCCCTGCCCTGCCGGGCAACAAGGATTCGATGGAGTATTCCATCATGACCTATCGTTCCAACATCGGCGGCCCGGCGGACGGCTACAGGAACGGCGAATTCGACTATGCCCAGTCCTACATGATGGCCGACATTGCCGCCCTGCAGCGCATGTACGGCGCCGACTTTTCAACCAATTCAGGCAACACGGTCTACAAATGGAAGCCCGGCAGCGGCGATACGCTGGTCAATGGCAAGGTCGCCATCGACGCCGGAGGCAACCGGATCTTCGCCACCATCTGGGACGGTGGCGGCAAGGATACCTACGACCTCTCCGCCTACAAAACCGGCGTCAATGTCGATCTTCGCCCCGGTCAGCATTCGAAATTCAGCGACGTCCAGCTTGCCCTGCTGAACTTCGAAAGCGATGCCTATGCCCGTGGCAACATCTTCAACGCACTCCTCTTCAAGGGTGACACCCGCTCGCTGATCGAGAACGCCAAGGGCGGCAGCGGCAATGACGTCCTGCGTGGCAACCAGGCGAACAACACGCTGCAGGGCAATGCCGGCAACGACAAGCTCTTCGGCATGGTCGGTAACGACAAGCTCGATGGCGGCGCCGGCAACGACGTGCTCACCGGCGGTGCCGGCAACGACGACTTCATCTTCAAGAAGGGTTACGGCCGCGACACGGTTACCGACTTCAAGGACAATGTCGACGATATCGATCTTCGCTCCTACAATTTCTCCAAGGTGAGCAGCGTGCTCAGCAAGGCTTCGCAGGTCGGCGACGATGTGCATATCAAGCTCTCGGCCACCGACATCCTGATCCTCGATGACTTCAAGCTGAAGGATCTCGACGCGCGCGACTTCCTGCTCTGATTTCCCAGCAAGAATTCAGGCAAAGATGGGCCGGAACGCACGTTCCGGCCTTTTTCATGCCTTTCACGGCCCGTAGCCGGCGGAAACATCAGTGATATATCACAACAATGGACAGCGGCCTCACGGCATGCGACGATGTGATATATCAAACAGGGACACGAAATGACGGAAAGCGCGGCTTCGCAGGCCCACCTCGCCTATCTCGCCCTCGAAGGGTTGCTCGTCACGCTCAAGCTGAAACCCGGCTCGCTCGTCACGGAACGCCAGCTCATCGCGCTTGCCGGCCACGGCCGGACGCCAGTGCGCGAGGCGATCCAGAAGCTGGAATGGCAGGGCCTGATCGCCGTGCGCCCGCGGGCCGGCCTGCAGATCACCGCGATCAGGCCCGAGGACCACGCCGAGGTCATGGCAACGCGCCGCCAGCTGGAGCCGCTTGCCGCCGAGCTTGTCGCCCGCAATGCGGACGAGGCGCACCGCGAATCGCTCGTCGCCTGCGCGCAGGCGATGACCGCCTGCTCGATCCATTCCGACATCGAAGGCTTTCTCGCCGCCGACAAGGCTTTTGACGAGATCATGGAGGCGGCCTGTCCCAACCGCTTCCTGACGACCGCCCTCGCCCCGCTGCAGACCCATGCCCGCCGCCTCTGGTTCGCGCGTGCCGACAGCCGGCAGATGGACCGCTCGGTGGACCTGCATGTGAAGGTGATCCGCGCCATCCGAAACGCCGACGGCCCCGCCGCCGCCGCCGCCATGGCGACCCTCATCGACGACCTCACCGGCTGAAACGAAAAGGGCGGCCCGAAGGCCGCCCATCAATCTTCAAGACCGGCGTTCGCTCAATCGACGAAGGCGCGTTCGATGACGAATTCGCCGGGTTTGTTGTTAGCGCCTTCGATCAGGCCAGCCTCTTCCAGGAGCACCTTGGTTTCCTTCAGCATGGCCGACGAGCCGCAGATCATGCCACGATCGACCGCCGGGTCGAAATGCGGCACGCCGAGATCGGCGAACATCTTGCCGTTGCGGATGAGGTCGGTGATGCGGCCCTGGAACGGATAGTCCTCACGGGTCACCGTCGCATAATGGCGCAGCTTGTTGCCGACGACTTCCGCAAGGAACTCGTGGTTACGGATCTCTTCGACGAGGTCGAAACCGTATTTCAGTTCCGCAACCTCGCGGCAGGTATGCGTCAGGATGACCTCGTCGAATTTCTCGTAGGTTTCCGGATCGCGAATGAGGCTGGCGAAGGGCGCGATGCCCGTGCCGGTCGAGAACATGTAGAGCCGCTTGCCCGGCGTCAGCGCGTCGAGCACCAGCGTGCCGGTCGGCTTCTTGCGCATCAGCACCGTGTCGCCCGGCTTGATCTGCTGGAGATGGGAGGTCAGCGGGCCGTCCGGCACCTTGATCGAGAAGAACTCCAGCTCCTCGTCCCAGGACGGGCTGGCGATCGAATAGGCGCGATAGACCGGCTTGTCGCCGACCATCAGGCCGATCATGGCGAATTCGCCGGAACGGAAGCGGAAGCTTTCCGGGCGCGTCATGCGAAAGCGGAACAGACGGTCCGTATAGTGCTGCACGCTCGTCACCGTCTCGGCGAAAACGCCGGCGGGAATGGCGGAGGCCACAAAATCTTCGGTCTTGGCAGGTGCGTTCATTTCGGGATCGGTCCTGGCTTCGCGTCGAGAAAATTTGACGATAGGCAGATATTACATCCTGAGCAGCAAAGGAAGGTATTCCGTTCCAATGCGCTGATTGGCCGCGCAATAGTTTGCCGCTCATGTCGTTTTTGCGCAAGGCCGGCCGTCCGGCCTTGATCTCGCGCAAAGCTGCCACGAAATTGCGGCTATTCGCCGGCCGGCGCCCGCATCAGGCCCGGCGGCGCCAGCTATAGGAACCCGCATCTCCGGAAGGACGCGCAGTCGGCTGATAGTGGTTGTCGATGCCCGGCAGACGGTTTTCCGCAAGCCGCTTCAGCGCCGTCGCATTGGTGACGGCGAAGCTGTCGATACCACAGCGCAGCATCAGCGGGATCTGGTCGATCAGCACGTCGCCCACCGCCCTCACCTCGCCCTTGAAGCCGAGGCGCGCGCGCAGCAGCGAGGCATGGCTGAAGGCCCGCCCGTCATTGAAGGCCGGAAAAGCGACTGCGACCAGCCCGATGCGGTCGAGATGACCCTCGAGCTTGCGCACGTCATCCGCCGGATTGATCAGCACGCCGAGGCCGACCTCGTCCGTCTCCGAGACCTTCGCGAGGAAATCGCCGAGGCCGAGGATCGCCTTCTCGTTCGAGCCGGCCTTGGTCTCTTCAGTTTCGACCACCCAGGGATCGTCGGTCACGAAGCCGGTTTCGTTCCAGATTTTCGTCATCACCGGTCTCCTCAGGCTGCCGCGGCGGTCTTGTCGCCGTAGAGCGCATCCTTGAACGGCTGCGGCCCGACGCGGCGATAGGCGGTCAGGAAGGTCTCGGAGGGCTCAAGGCGCAGGCCGAGATAGGTATCGACGATCACCTCGATCGCATCCGTCACCTTTTCCGGCTCGAAGCCGCGTCCGATGATCTCGCCGATCGACGTGTTCTCGTCGCCGGACCCGCCGAGCGTGATCTGGTAGAGCTCCTCGCCCTTCTTCTCCACGCCGAGCAGGCCGATATGGCCGACATGATGGTGGCCGCAGGCATTGATGCAGCCGGAGATCTTGATCTTCAGCTCGCCGATCTCGGCCTGACGCTCGGGCGAGCCGAAGCGGGTGGAGATCTCCTGCGCGACCGGGATCGAGCGGGCATTGGCCAGCGCGCAATAGTCCAGCCCGGGACAGGCAATGATATCCGTGATGAGGCCGGCATTGGCGGTTTCAAGCCCGGAGGCGACAAGGCCGCGATAGATCGGCTCGAGATCGGCCAGCGCCACATGCGGCAGGATCAGGTTCTGCTCGTGGCTGACGCGGATCTCGTCGAAGGCGTACTCCTCTGCGATGTCGGCGACCGCCTCCATCTGCGCATCCGTCGCATCGCCCGGGATGCCGCCGATCGGCTTCAGCGAGATCGTCACGCTGGCATAGTCGGGGTGCTTGTGCGGATGCACGTTGTGCTGCACCCAGCGGGCAAAGTCGGCATCGGCCTTCTTCCACTGTGCAAGGCTCGCCCAGCCTTCGGCACGCGCGGCAAGTGCCGGCGGCGCGAAATAGGCGGTGATGGCGGCGATGTCCCTTTCCGGCAGCTTCAGCTCGGTGTTCCTGAGTTCGGCGAACTCCACCTCCACCTGCCGCGCCAGTTCCTCCGCGCCGGTTTCGTGCACGAGGATCTTGATGCGCGCCTTGTACTTGTTGTCGCGCCGGCCATGCAGGTTGTACACGCGCATGATCGCAGTCGTGTAGGACAGGAGGTCCTCTTCCGGCAGGAAATCGCGGATCTTCTTGGCGACCATCGGCGTGCGGCCCTGCCCGCCGCCGACATAGACGGCAAAGCCGATCTCGCCGTTGTCGTTCTTCTTCAGGTGCAGGCCGATGTCGTGCACCTGGATCGCCGCGCGGTCGCGCTCTGCGCCGGTGACGGCGATCTTGAACTTGCGCGGCAGGAAGGAGAATTCCGGATGCACGGAGGACCACTGGCGCAGGATTTCCGCATAGGGACGCGGATCGGCGACCTCATCGGCCGCAGCGCCGGCGAAATGATCGGCCGTGACGTTGCGAATGCAGTTGCCCGAGGTCTGCAACGCATGCATCTCGACCGTCGCGAGATCGGCCAGCGCGTCCGGCAGTTCCGACAGTTTCGGCCAGTTGTACTGGATGTTCTGGCGCGTGGTGAAATGGCCGTAGCCACGGTCATACTTGCGCGCGATATAGGCCAGCATGCGCATCTGGCGCGCATTCAGCGTGCCGTAGGGAATGGCGACGCGCAGCATGTAGGCGTGGAGCTGCAGATAGACGCCGTTCATCAGGCGCAGCGGCTTGAAAGCATCCTCGGCGAGTTCCCCGGACAGGCGGCGGCCCACCTGATCGCGGAACTGCTCCACCCGGCCGGAAACAAAGGCGTGATCGAATTCGTCGTAGCGATACATAGGCGTTCCTCAGGCGGCCGAAGCGGCCGTCGCAGTCAAGCCGGCATAGCCGGCGGCATAGGGAATGGTCGGGCCGGCGGCACGGATGCGCTCGCGCATGCGCAGCGGCCGCAGCACGCCGTCGATCTCTTCGACATCGACGACATTCACGTCAACCACTTTGTTGTCGGCGAAGGCCTGCTTGCCGGTCGCTTCCAGCGCGTCGACGGCCTCCTTGTGGCGCGCGACGAAGGCAGCCTGGAGCTGCTCGTTCCAGGTGCCGCTCGCATCCAGCCAGACGGAAATACCGTCGGAAAGGCGGTTGGCTGTCAGAACCTTGTCGGCCATGTCATGCTCCCAATACTGCTGTGGTGCGAACCGGCTCGCGGACAGCGAGCGGCTCGGAATGTTCGAAATTGGCG
Source organism: Shinella sp. HY16 (assembly GCF_028534175.1). NCBI lineage: Bacteria > Pseudomonadati > Pseudomonadota > Alphaproteobacteria > Hyphomicrobiales > Rhizobiaceae > Shinella > Shinella sp. HY16. Next base: position 1,850,913 of record NZ_JAHYXL010000001.1, read on the forward strand.
CCGGCAACGGCGTCGCCGATGATCACCATGACGGGACCGGTCAGCTCGTCGCGGTGCTCAAGGCCCGGCAGGTCCTTCAACGTGCCGTGCAGCAGCCGCTTTTCCCGCCGGCTGGCATTCTCAATGACAGCGACCGTCGTCTCGGCCGGCAGGCCCGCTTCCATCAGCCGGGCGGCGACGGAGGCGGCGACCGTGCGGCCCATATAGACGGCCACGGTGGCGCCGGAGATCGCAAGCCGCGCCCAATCCGGAAGGACAGAGCCCGTCAGGTCGTGGCCTGTCGTGAAGACGAGCGAGGACGCGACGCCGCGCAGCGTCAGCGGCAGTTCGAAATCGGCAGCCGCGGCGAAGGCGGAGGTGATGCCGGGCACGACCTCATAGGTGACGCCCGCCTGGCGGAGCGCCGCCATTTCCTCGCCGGCACGGCCATAGACCAGGGGATCGCCGGATTTCAGGCGCACGACACGTTTTCCCGCCTTGCCGAGTTCGACAAGCAGGTCGTTGATCTCTTCCTGCGACTTGGAATGACAGCCCTTGCGCTTGCCGACGGAAAGGCGCTCGGCATCGCGGCGCCCCATGTCGACGATGGCCTGCGGCACCAACGCATCGAAGACGATGACGTCGGCTTCCATCATCACGCGCTGGGCGCGCAGCGTCAGGAGATCCTCTGCACCCGGACCGGCGCCGACGAGCCAGACATGACCGGCGGCCCTGCCCTGCGAGGTCAGGAGGGAATCGGCAGTACGCTGCGCGAGTTCGATATCGCCATTGTTGACGGCATCGGCCACGGCGCCCTGAAAGAAGCGGCGCCAGAAGACGCGCCGCGTCACGCCGCGCGGCAGGATACGATCGACGGCTTCGCGGTAGCCGTTGGCGAGGCTGGCGAGGCGGCCGAGCGAAGGCGACAGGATCTGGTCGACCTGCGCGCGAATCATCTGCGCCAGGACGGGGCCTGCACCCTCCGTGCCGATGGCGACGGCGACGGGCGCCCGGTTGACGAGCGCCGGCGTGAAGAAATCGCAGTAGTCCGGCTGATCGACGGCATTGACCGGAATGCGCAGCGCGCGGGCCGCGGTGGAAATCGCCCGGTCGGTGGCAGCGTCGCCCGTCGCTGCGAAAACGAGCGTCGCATCGGCAATGGCGTCGCTGGAAAAGGATGCACGCACCAGCTCCAGCCCCTTGTCGGCGATGAAGCGGGCCAAGTCGGCCTCCGGCGTCTCGGCGAGCACGACGATCCGGGCATCCGTGTTGAACAGCAGCCGCGCCTTGGCAAACGCCTCGTCACCCCCACCCACGACAACGACCGTCCGGCCGCTGACGCGGAAGAACGCCGGGAATGTCGAAAGCTTCTGGTGTGCTGCGGTCATGGTGTAGTCCGGTTGAAGTCTGCGCACTATCGCGAAAAATGGCCACAAACAAAAGAAACAGAAATTCCAATGGCTCCGGGGGCGCGTATTGTTTTGCTCGCACCTCCCGCATTTTGAGCATAAGTCACCGGCCACCCTTGCCTGCCCGCCGCACCGGCCGCTATGGAGGCACTGTCACGCCAACGAGGATTCCCATCATGGACCAGTCCGCCCTTGCAAAGCGCCTCCTCGATGTCATCGAATTCGATATTCTGCCGTTGACGCGCGACGGCGTTGCCGCCGGCAACAAGGTTTTCGGCGCGGCTATCCTCAACAAGGCCGATCTGTCGCTCGTGATCGCCGAAACCAACAACGAGACGGAAAACCCGCTCTGGCACGGCGAAGTACACACGCTGAAGCGCCTTTACGAGCGCATCGAGAAGCCGGACACGAAGGACTACATCTTCCTCTCCACGCACGAGCCCTGTTCCATGTGCCTTTCGGCCATCACCTGGGCAGGCTTCGACAATTTCTACTATTTCTTCAGCCATGAGGATTCGCGCGACAGCTTTGCGATCCCGCACGATCTGCGCATCCTCAAGGAAGTTTTTCGGCTCGATCCCGGCGGTTATGCAAAGACGAACGCCTTCTGGCATTCCGCCGCCATCGCCGATCTCATCGCCACTTCCGACGAGACCGCGAAGGCAGCCTTGAAAGCACAGGACGCAAAGATCCGCGCCGCCTATGACGACCTGTCGGACGCCTACCAGTCCGGCAAGACCGGCAACAACATCCCCCTCAACTGAGAACCACGATGGAACCGAGCCGCGACATCGAACGCCTGATCGAGATCATGGCAGCCCTGCGCCAGCCTGAGACCGGCTGCCCCTGGGACGTCGTCCAGACCTTCGAGACGATCAAGCCCTATACGATCGAGGAGGCGTACGAGGTCGCCGACGCCATCGAGCGGAACGACATGGACGACCTGTGCGAGGAGCTGGGCGACCTCCTCCTTCAGGTGGTCTTCCATGCCCGCATGGCAGAGGAGCGCAGCGAATTCGACTTCGGCAACGTCGTCGAAGCCGTCACGCGCAAGATGATCCGCCGCCATCCGCATGTCTTCGCCCGCTCGGACGCGGACACGCCCGAAGCGGTGAAGCTGCAGTGGGATGCGATCAAGCAGGCGGAGAAGCGGGAGCGCAAGGAGCGCCGCGCCAGACGCGGCCTGCCGGACGACCCGCTCCGCGGCCATCTCGGCTCCGTGCAACGTTCCTTCCCCGCCCTCGTCGAGGCGCTGAAGCTTCAGGAACGCGCCGCCAAGGTGGGCTTCGACTGGTCCGAACCGGCGCCGATCCTCGACAAGATCGAGGAAGAGGTCGGCGAACTGCGGGAAGCGCTGCGGAACGATGACAAGAAGGCCGTCGCCGACGAACTCGGCGACCTCATCTTCGCGCTGGTCAATATCGGCCGCCATGTCGGCGCCGATCCGGAAATGGCGCTGCGCGGCACGAACACGAAGTTCCGCAACCGCTTCTCGCATATCGAGGACAACCTTGCTGCCAACGGCGAAAGCCTTGAAACGGCGACGCTGGAGCGGATGGAAGAGTTGTGGCAGGCGGCAAAGCGGATCGAGCGGCAGTTGACGTAAGGGGCTGAAAGGCCCCTCATCCGCCTGCCGGCACCTTCTCCCCGCAAGCGGGGCGAAGGGTCAGGATGCAAGGCCTTCTCTTCATCCGGGACGTTTCGGTTTTTAGGAAACCGGTGCGACACCCCCTTCTCCCCGCCTGCGGGGAGAAGGTCGCGGCAGCGGGATGAGGGGCACTCAGCCCGGCGCCCTCAGCGCTCCCAGTCCTCGACCACTCTCTTGCCGCCAATGCCGAGCCGGCGGTCGAGTTCGGCAGCTTCCGTTTCGGTCAGCCGCAGTTCCAGCCGTACATTGCCGTCTTCCAGGTCCTCGCGCGCATCGACGATCGAATGATCGTAGACCCAGGGCAGAAGCTGAAGCTGCGTGACCGGCAGGATGACGTCGCGATCGACCAGCACGCCGGAAAGCCGCTGGTTGATCTCGGAAAGCAGCTTGTCGACGCCCTCGCCGGAGATGGCGGAGACGGCAATGACGGTCGGCTGGCTCTCGGCTTTCTGCACCAGCGCCTCGCGCGCTTCGGGCTCCAGCCGGTCGATCTTGTTCCAGACCTCGAGGATGCGCTCCGCCCCGTCCTTCTCGTCGATACCGAGATCGGCGAGGATGCGCAGCACGTCCGAGGACTGCGCGCCGTTGTCGGGATCGGACATGTCGCGCACATGGAGAATCAAATCCGCCTCCAGCACCTCTTCCAGCGTCGCGCGAAAGGCGGCGACGAGGTGGGTCGGCAGGTCCGAGATGAAGCCCACGGTGTCGGAAAGGATAACGGTGCGGCCCTGCGGCAGCTTCATGCGGCGCAGCGTCGGGTCGAGCGTGGCGAAGAGCATGTCTTCCGCCAGAACCCCTGCCCCGGTGATGCGGTTGAACAGCGTCGACTTTCCGGCGTTGGTATAGCCGACGAGCGCGACGATCGGATGCGGCACCTTCTTGCGCTTGGAACGGTGCAGCTGGCGGGTGCGGCGCACCTGCTCCAGCTCGCGCTCCAGCTTGACGATCTTGTCCTGCAGCAGCCGGCGGTCGGCCTCGATCTGGGTTTCGCCCGGACCGCCCATGAAGCCGGCGCCACCGCGCTGGCGTTCAAGGTGGGTCCAGCTGCGGACCAAGCGGCCCTTCTGGTAGTTGAGATGGGCAAGCTCGACCTGCAGCGTGCCTTCCTTGGTGGAGGCGCGCCGGCCGAAGATTTCGAGGATGAGGCCGGTGCGGTCGATGACCTTGGCACCCCATTCCTTTTCGAGATTGCGCTGCTGTACCGGGGTCAGCGGGTGATCGACGATGACGAGACCGGCATCGTGTTCATCGAGCAACGCCTTGATCTCCGCGATCTTGCCGGTGCCGAGCAGCGTACCGGGCTTCGGCTGGCTGACGGGCACGACGGCAGAGGAAGCGATGGTCAGGTCGATAGCCCGGGCAAGGCCGACGGCCTCTTCCAGCCGCGCCTCGTCGGACCGCATGGTCACGGTCGGATCCGGTTTTCCACGTGCGGCCTTGAGGACCGGCACGATGACAACGGCGCGCATATCGTCCCGGTGCTTTTCAGCCTCCGGAACGATGGAATCCTTGCTTGTATCGGATTTCTTAATGGTCTTGGGTCCTGTCAGGAGCCGCTTTCCTCGGTCTCGAACATCTGCAACGGCTGGCCGGGCATGATGGTCGAGATCGCGTGCTTGTACACGAGCTGCGAGTGACCGTCGCGACGGAGCAGCACGCAGAAATTGTCGAAGGAAGTGACAACCCCGGTCAGCTTGACCCCGTTGATGAGAAAGATCGTCAGGGAAATCTTTTGCTTGCGAACGGTATTAAGAAAAAGATCCTGCAGGTTCTGAGAACGTTCCGCCATCGCGCCGCTTCTTTCTGATTGCCGGCCCTTGAGACCGGTTGACTAAAATAAATGTCCCCAGGCCCGACACGACGTGGCGGACCGTCAATTTTGGTATCAAATCGCGGTCTTCTCCGCAACGGCGAAAAAGGCCTCGCGGATTTTCTGTGCCGTCATGCCGGGATGCCCGTTGGCGATCGCGTGTCCGTCGATCGAAACGACCGGCAGGCAGATCGTCGTCGCCCCGGTCACGAACACTTCCCGCGCCTCCAGCATTTCCGCCACGGAAAAGCGGCGCTCCTCGACGGCAAGGCCCAGCTTTTCAGCGACATCCATCAGCGTCGTGCGGGTAATGCCCTTGAGGATGCCGTGATCGGCCGGCCGCGTGACCAGCGTACCGGCCCGGTCGACGATCCAGAGATTCGTCGCGCCGCCCTCCGTCACATGGCCCTCCGCATCCACAAAAATCGCTTCCTGCGCGCCGGCCTCCTTCGCCTGCTGGCGAGCCAGCACATTCGGCAGCAGGCCGACGGTCTTGATGTCCACCCGCCCCCAGCGATTGTCGGCCACCGTGGCAGCCTTGATGCCCGAGGCGTATTTGGCAGCGTTCACCGCCGGATCCAGGCTTTTTGCCGTGACGACCAGCGTCGGGCGCACCTCTGGCGCCGGAAAGACATGATCCCGCTTCGCGACGCCGCGCGTCACCTGGAGATAGACCATGCCGTTCGTCACCAGATTGCGCCGCAACACCTGCCGCAGGATGCCGGTCAGCGCCGCGCGCGGCATCGGCTGGCGAATACGGATTTCCGCCAGCGACCGGTCGAGCCGGTCGAGATGGCGGCCGAGATCGACGATAAAACCCTGCTGGATCTGGCAGACCTCATAGACCGCATCGGCAAAGACGAAACCGCGGTCCAGGATATGCACCGCCGCATCGGCATGGCGGACATATCGGCCGTTGACATAGGCGATGCGCGGCATGGATGTTCCCGTTATAGGCGTTTGCGGATGCAAACGCTCAGAAATACTGGATGCTGACCCGGAAAAGCTGCTCGACATGGCGCACGGCCGCAGCGGCCGCGAACAGCACGACGCGATCCTTCGCCTTGATCTTGGTGTTGCCATCCGGCCGGATCACCGTCTTGTCGCGATAGATCGCGCCGATGCGGATACCGGGCGGCAGTTCGATCTCGCGCAGCGGCTTGCCGACGAGCGGCGAGGTCTCGAGCGCTTCTGCCTCGATCACCTCGGCAGACCCCTTCTGCACCGCATAGACCGAGCGGATACGCCCCTTGCGGACGTGCTGGAGGATGCCCGATATCGTCACTGCGCGCGGATTGATGTGCGCATCGATGCCGAGCGTCTTGGTAAAATCCTGATACATCGGGTCGTTGATCAGGACGAGGTTCTGCTTGCAGCCGAGGCGCTTGGCCATCACGCTGCCGAGAATGTTGATCTGGTCGTTGTTGGTCAGCGCAACGATCAGGTCCGCATCCTGGATATCCGCCTGCAGCAGCATCTTCTGGTCGAGCGCCGAACCGTGCAGCACGACGGCGTTGCGCAGCTTGTCGGCGATGACGACCGCCCGCTCGCGGTCGCTCTCGATGATCTTCAACCGCGTCTTCGACTGATAGTCCTCGATCGCCTTGGCGACGAAATAGCCGATATTGCCACCACCTGCGATGACGATACGCGCCGCCTCCTGCTCCTCGTGACCGAACAGCGCCAGCGTGCGCCGGACGTGCTCCTTGTCGCAGACCACATAGGCAAGATCGCCCGAATGCAGCTGGTCGGAGGAATTCGGCACGAACAGCTTGCCATTGGAGAAGATGCCGGTGACGGTGGCGTTGAGATCCGGGAAGAGCTCACTGAGCTGTTTCAGCGGGGTCTCGACGACCGGGCAATCCTCCATGCATTCGATCGCCACCATGACGATGCGGTCGTCGGCAAAGCGCACGACATCAGTCGCGCCCGGGAAGGAGATGCGCCGCAGCACCATCTTGCCCACCTCGATTTCCGGCGAGATGGTGACGTCGATGGGCATGTCGTCGCGCGAATAGAGATCGGAATACTCGGGCGCAAGGTAGCTCTGTGAGCGGATACGCGCGATCTTCGTCGGCACGTTGAACAGGGAATGCGCCACCTGGCAGGCGACCATGTTGATCTCGTCGAACAGCGTGACGGCGATCAGCATGTCCGCCTGGTCCGCGCCGGCCTTGGCCAGCACTTCCGGATGCGCGCCGTGACCGACGACGCCGCTGACGTCGAGCGTTTCCGTTATGGCCGATATCAGCGAGGGCTGCGTGTCGATCACCGAAACGTCGTTGCCCTCTTCCGAGAGCCGTTCCGCAATACCGTAGCCGACGCGCCCGGCGCCGCAGATGATGACCTTCATGCCCAAGAATCCCTCAAGTCGCTTGGCGCCTTATACGCCAAGCGACTTCAGTTTGCGATGGAGCGCGGAGCGTTCCATGCCGACGAATTCCGCCGTACGGGAAATGTTGCCGCCAAAGCGGTTGATCTGGGCAATGAGATAGTCCCGCTCGAACATTTCGCGCGCCTCGCGCAGCGGCAGCGTCATGATGTGCTGGTCGCCCTGCGTGGAAATCTTCGGCAGCATGTCGCCCACTTCCGTCGGCAGCATGTCGGCGGTGATCGGTGTATCCGGACCGTCGCTGCGCGCGAGAATCATCAGCCGCTCGATATTGTTTCGGAGCTGGCGGATGTTGCCGGGCCAGTCGTGCGCCTGGAGCACCGCCAGCGCGTCGTCGCCGATCTTGCGGGCGCGGATACCCGCCTGCTCGCTGATCTGGCGCATGAACATGTCGACGAGGAAGGGAATGTCCTCACGCCGTTCGGCAAGCGGCGGCACGCGCACGGGCACGACGGCAAGCCGGTGGTAGAGGTCTTCCCGGAAACCGCCTTCGGCGATCAGGCTTTCGAGATTGTAGGCGGTGGAGGAGATGATGCGCACATCCACCTTCACCCGCTTCGAACCGCCGACGCGCTCGAACTGCTGATCCACGAGCACGCGAAGGATCTTGTTCTGCGTCTCGCGCGGCATCTCGCCGATCTCGTCGAGATAGAGGATACCGCCATGCGCCTCCTCAAGCGCCCCTGTCCTGCGCGGTTGGCCGGGTGTGCCCTCGGTGCCGAACAGCGCGATCTCCATGCGCTCGGGCGTGATCGCCGCCGCGTTGAGCACGACGAACGGCCCGCTCACCCGGCTCGACTTGCGGTGAATCATGCGCGCCACCAGCTCCTTGCCGGAGCCGGAGGGGCCTAGGATCATGATTCGGCTGTTGGTCGGCGAGACCTTTTCGATGTTCTGGCGCAGCTGGGAGACGGCGACCGAGGTGCCGATCAGCTCAACCGGGTCGCCGGAGCGCTTCTTCAGCTCCGTCACCTCGCGGCGCAGCTTGGAGTTCTCCAGCGCCCGTTCGGCGATCAGGATCAGCCGGTCGGCCTTGAACGGCTTCTCGATGAAATCATAGGCGCCACGGCGGATCGCCGAGACGGCCGTCTCGATATTGCCGTGGCCCGAAATCATCACGACCGGCAGGTCCGGATGGCGGCTCTTGATCTCGTCGAGCAGCGCGAGGCCGTCGAGCTTGCTGCCTTGCATCCAGATATCGAGGAAGACGAGGCGCGGCACGCGGTCGCTGATCGCGGCCAGCGCGCTGTCGCTGTCATAGGCCGTGCGCGTCTCGTGCCCTTCGTCCGAAAGAATGCCGGAAACGATCTCGCGGATGTCCTCTTCGTCATCCACCACAAGAATATCAGACGCCATGGCTCACTTCCTTGCTCTTCTTGTCCGCATCGACGGCCGCCGTTTCCTCGTAGGGCAGGATCACACGGATCATCGCCCCATGGCCGTTGTCGAAATCCGCCGGGGCATCATGCAGTTCCAGCTGCCCGCCGTGGTCTTCGATGATTTTCTTCACGATGGCGAGGCCGAGCCCCGTGCCCTTCTCGCGCATCGTCATGTAGGGTTCGAGAATCCGGTGCCGGTTCTCCGTCGGCAACCCCTTGCCGTTGTCAATGACATCAACGACGAACCGCCGTCCTGCGTCGTCGGGCGTCGCGCGCACGAGGATTTTCCGCTCCTCGCGCGTCACTTCGGGCGGCAGGGCCTCGATGGCCTCCACCGCATTCTTGATGAGATTGCCGAAGGCCTGGCCAAGCATGCGCGTGTCGAACAGGCCTTCCAGCGGAACCTCGCCGAGATCCTTGCGGAAATCGACATGGGTATTGCCCATCTCGCGCAGGAAGACAGCATCCTTGAGGATGTTGCGCAGGTCCGACCGCTCCTTCGTCGGCTTCGGCATGCGTGCAAAGGCGGAGAACTCATCGACCATGCGGCCGATATCCTCGACCTGGCGCACGATGGTGTCCGTACACTGGTCGAAGACCGCGCGGTCCTCCGGATCGATCTGCTTGCCGTAGCGGCGACGGATACGTTCGGCCGAAAGCTGGATCGGCGTCAGCGGGTTCTTGATCTCGTGCGCGATGCGCCGCGCCACGTCCGCCCAAGCGGTCGAACGCTGCGCGATGACGAGATCGGTGATGTCGTCGATGGTGATGACGTAGGATTCCTTGGCATCCTTCGCCTCCTCGCGCGTCACCTGCACGTTGAGCGTCCGCTCCTTGCCGCCGTGCATGATGTTGATCTGCTTGCGGTAGTTGTTGCGGTGGCGGGTAGCCCCCTCGGCCAGCACCGCCGCGATTTCCGGCGCCACCGCGGTCAGCGGCTGGCCGATCAGGTCGTTGGCGTTGCGCCCGAGCAGGATTTCGGCCGAAAGGTTGGCGATCGTCATGCGCCCGTCGTCTTCCACGCCGATGACCGCCGCCGTCACGCCCGAAAGCACCGCCTCGATGAAGCGGCGGCGGTGATCGACCTCGTCCTTCGCGTCAAGGATCTGCTCCTGCTGCGCGCGGATTTCCGCGATCATCTTGTTGAAAGTGCGCGAGAGGTTGCCGACGTCGCCGTCGACCGTTCGCACCGGCACACTGACATCGAGATTGCCCGAGGCGACGCTGTCCGCCGCGCCGATCAGCTGGCGGATCGGCCGCACGATGCGGTCGGCGACGGCGATCGCCGTCCAGATCGCCGCGAGCAGCACGATGAGGGCGAAGCCGAGATAGAGCACGCCGAAGGCGATCTGCAGCGTCGTGCGCCCGGCCTCGAGCGCCCGGTACTCCGCCGTGTTCTCCTCCATCAGCCGCATGGAGCGCATCACTTCGGGGTCGACGGTGCGGATCGTGTAGAGGAAGGCGTCGGAAATATTGTCGAGCTTGATGATGGCACCGACGAGATTGGTGGCACCCGGCGGAATGAGCGTCGGCTGGCCGGCCGCAGACGCCTTCAGCGCATCCTCCGGCACGGCCGGCAGCGGGTTCTCGATCTGGATATTGGCCTGCAGGATGGTCGAACCGTCGGCCCGCAGCAGAAAGGCGCCGAGCATGCCGCGCCCGCGCGCCTGCCGCGTCATCAGATCGACGAAGCCCGTGCGGTCGAGGCTGTAGAGCTGGCGGTTGCGATCGAGATCGTTCGCCATCGACGCCGTCTGCCCCTGCAGATAGCTCGCGTTTTCCAGGACGTAGGCCTGCGCCACATTGAGCGAGGAACTGACGATCGACTGGGTGCGGATGGAGAACCAGCGGTCGAGGCCGACATCGAGCGTGATGGAGGCGAAGATGGCGACGAGCACGGCAGGCGTGATCGCGACGATGGAGAACAGCGCCACGATGCGCACATGCAGGCGGGCAGCGGCGCGTCCGCGGCGGCGCGCGCGCAGGAGACGCAGGATCTCTCGGCCGATCAGGACCATCAGGCCAACGATGAAGACCGCGTTGATCGCCGCCGAGGCGATGACGACGTTCGCCTCCGGCTTGATCGGCGTCAGGCCGAGCAGGATGAACAGCGAGATGGTCGCGGCAACGAGGGCACCGCCAGCTAGCACCAGACCAGGCAGGGCAAAAGAGGCCCGCCGATCGCCGGTCGCTCCCTTTCCATTCTCATTCGAAAGCAGGCTCACGCCTTCCGTCATCTGCCGCATCGCTTCCCCGGCCGGGCATCCCGAAGGGCGCCGGCGTTCTTCTCGTGTTTTCCGGAGTAGCGCCGACCGCATGAGGGACCGGCCACATTCGTACCCGCATCCATGACGATCAGGCACGCAAGCCTATTCGGCCGCAAACCCCTCTGTTACCCTCAAGCAACAGATTGTGGCCAAAATGCAACGCTCCCTGCCGTTAAGTCAAGCAGAACGCGAACTTCTGTATACAGATACACCCAGTTCGCGAATTTTCTTGCGCAGCGTGTTGCGGTTGAGGCCGAGCAGGTCGGCCGCCTTGATCTGGTTGCCGCGCGTCGCTGTCAGCGCGGCGAGAATCAGCGGATACTCCACCTCGGCCAGCACGCGCTCATAGAGCCCGGCCGGCGGCAGGCCGTCGCCGAAGCTTGCAAAATACTGCCGCATGTTCTCCTCGACGGCCTGCGAGATGGAGAGCGAGCCGCTTCGGGCCGCTGCCTTCTCGATCGGGCTGTCGGGAATGTCGGCACGCAGCTCCGCCTCGATGATCTCGCGGGAGATGACGTCCTGCGGGTAGAGCGCGGTGAGGCGGCGCACGACGTTTTCGAGTTCGCGCACATTGCCCGGCCAGGGATGCGCCTTCATCAGTTCCAGCGCCTCCTGGTCGAAGCGCTTGGCGTCGAGCCCTTCCTTCTCGGCCTGCTGCACGAAGTGGCGCACGAGATCGGGAATATCCTCCGCGCGGTCACGCAGCGGCGGCAGGCGCAGCGGCACGACGTTGAGGCGATAGTAAAGGTCCTCGCGGAAAAGCCCCTGGTTGATCGACTGCTTCAGGTCCTTGTTGGTCGCCGCGACGATGCGCACGTCGGTGCGGATCGGCGTCCGCCCGCCGACTGTCGTATATTCCCCCTGCTGGAGCACGCGCAGCAGCCGCGTCTGCGCATCCATCGGCATGTCGCCGATCTCGTCGAGGAACAGCGTGCCGCCCTCGGCCTGCTCGAAGCGGCCGGTCGAGCGGTTCTGCGCGCCCGTAAAGGCGCCCTTCTCGTGGCCGAACAGTTCCGATTCGATGAGGTCGCGCGGGATCGCCGCCATGTTGATCGCGACGAACGGTCCATTGCGGCGCTTGCCGTAATCGTGCAGCGCGCGGGCGACCAGTTCCTTGCCGGTGCCCGATTCGCCGGTGATCATCAGCGTCAGGTCCGTTTGCATGAGGCGGGCGAGCACGCGGTAGATTTCCTGCATCGCCGCCGAGCGGCCGACGAGCGGCATGCCGTCCTGCGTGTCGTCGTCGAGCCGCGCGGGCTTGCGCTTCGGCTCCGAGAGGGCCCGGCCGATGATGGCGATCAGCTCGGTGAGGTCGAAGGGTTTCGGCAGGTAGTCGTAGGCACCCTTTTCCGAGGCCTTGATCGCCGTCATGAAGGTGTTTTGGGCGCTCATCACGAGCACCGGCAGATCCGGCCGCGCCTTCTTGATGCGCGGCAGGAGGTCGAAGGCGTTCTCGTCGGGCATCACGACGTCGGTGACGACGATGTCGCCCTCGCCGGCGGCGATCCAGCGCCACAGCGTTGCCGCGTTGGAGGTGATGCGCACGTCATAACCCGCGCGGCTGAGAGCCTGGTTGAGAACCGTGCGGATCGCGGCATCGTCATCGGCAACGAGGACTGTGGCGCCTGTCATCAATCATGTCCTTTGGTCTTGGGAAAGTCGTCGTCTTCGCTGACGCCGCGGGAGGCCGGCATCAGCACGCGGAAGGTGGTCCGGGAGGCCTGGCTGTCGCATTCGACGATGCCGCCATGCCCCCCGATGATCTTGGCGACCAGCGCGAGCCCGAGGCCCGAACCGTTGGTCTTGGTGGTGATGAAGGGATCGAAGAGGTGCGGCAGGAGATCCGCCGGCACGCCCGGCCCGTTGTCGTGCACGCAGAATTCCAGCGGCAGCGAGATCTTTTCCCGCGTGCCGGCAACGGAAAGGCGGATGCCCGGACGATAGGCGGTCGTAAGCTGGATCTCGCCGTCCGGCCGCTCGCCGATCGCCTCGGACGCGTTCTTGATCAGGTTGAGGAACACCTGCACGAGCTGGTCTCGGTTGGCAAAGACCGGCGGCAGCGACGGATCGTAGAGTTCCGTGATCTTGATGTTGCGCGCAAAACCCGCCTTGGCGACCACCTTCACATGGTCGAGCACCGAATGGATGTTGAGCGGCACGCGGTCGACCGGCCGCTCGTCGGAAAACACCTCCATGCGATCGACCAGCGAAACGATGCGGTCCGTCTCGTCGCGGATGAGCCGGGTCAGCGTGCGGTCCTCGTCGATGACGGAGGTTTCGAGAAGCTGCGCGGCGCCGCGGATGCCGGAAAGCGGATTCTTGATCTCATGCGCCAGCATGGAGGCGAGGCCCGTCACCGAACGCGCCGCTCCGCGATGGGTAAGCTGCCGGTCGATCTTGTCGGCCATCGAGCGTTCCTGGATGACGACCACCACCGAACCCGGCTCGGTCGTGACAGGCGCCACATAGATATCGACCAGTTTTTCCGCCCCGAGCCGCGGTGAACTCAGGTCGACGCGGTATTCACTGACCGGGGCCTTGCGCTCGCGCACCTGATCGATCAGCGTCAGCAGCGGGCTGCCGAAGGGAATGAAGTTGGAGATGTCGTGCCGCGAGAGATAGCCGGCGCTCGACCCGAAGAAGGATTCGGCTTCCCAATTGGCGAAGGCGATCAGCCCGCGCGCATCGACGAGGATGACAGGATTCTGGATGGCGTTGAGCACGGCGAGCGCCAGGTCCGGCGCCTTCGCGGCATTCTGGTCGAAGGGCCTGTCCGTCATGCCGCCTCTCCGAGCCTTGCTGCGCCGCCCGCAAGCAGCGCCGTCGCGAGCCTGTCGGCGACGGCATCGCTGTCGCGCGCCGTCATGATCTCCGCCTTGGCCGGCCCCGTAAAGCCGGGTGCAAAACGCTCCAGATACCAGCCGACATGTTTGCGCGCGTGGCGCAGCCCGGCCTCGACGCCGTAGAAGTCGAGCATCATGCGATAGTGCTCCACCGCAACCGCCGCGATCTCCTCCGTCGAAGGGTGCGCCGCCGCGCCCGCCAGCACTGCCGGATGCCACGGCCGGCCCTGCGCCCCGCGCCCGACCATCACCGCGTCCGCGCCCGAGCGCCGCAGGATTTCGCGCGCGTCCTCGGCCGTATCGACGTCGCCGTTGGCCACCAGCGGAATGGAAAGAACGTCCCGCACCGCGCGGATCGCGTCCCAGTCCGCCTTGCCCTCGTAGAACTGCATGCGGGTGCGCCCATGCACGGTGATCATCGCCGCCCCCGCCGCCTCGGCGCGCGCGGCGATATGCGGCGCGTTGAGCGAATCGTGGTCCCAGCCGAGCCGCATCTTCACCGTGACCGGCACCTTCACCGCGCCGACGGTCGCCTCGATCAGCCCGAGCGCATGATCGGGATCGCGCATCAGCGCCGAACCGGAATAGCCGCCGATCACCTTCTTGGCGGGGCAGCCCATATTGATGTCGATGATATCGGCGCCCTCGCCCTCGGCGATCCGCGCCGCCTCGGCCATCCAGTGCGCCTCGCGCCCGGCGAGCTGCACCATATGCGGCCGGATGCCGCAATTGCGGATGCGCGACCAGCTTTCGCGCGCGTTCAGCGCCAGTTCCCGGCTCGCCACCATCTCCGTCACGACCAGCCCCGCGCCGAAACGCCAGGCGAGATCGCGGAACGGCAGGTCCGTGACGCCGGACATCGGCGCGAGGACCACCCGGTTGCGCAGGGTCCGGCCGCCGACGTCGAGCGGCGCTGACAGGCTGGGGATCGTCAAATGCTCATCTTTCAAGCAAGTCATCTCTCTGCACTATTTTTAACCATTGTTCTCGTTCTTGCCAAGCTGCAATCCTGCATGCCCGCAATTTTCCTTACAGCGCTGGAATTGCGGCACCCTTCCGGCTAAACCACCTCAAATCGCTTTGAAACGGGAGCTACGAGACCAGATGCTGGCGGAAAATGCGCTATCCTGCGGTGTGGTGATCGTCGCCGCCGGTCGCGGCGAACGGGCGGGCAGCCATGCCGAAGGCCCCAAGCAGTACCGCCGCATCGGCGGAAGGCCGGTCATCTCCCATACGCTCGATCTCTTTGTCAATTGGCTGCCCGCCCGGCGTATCGTGGTCGTGATACATCCCGATGACGTAGCCCTTTTCGAGAATGCACGCGCGCAATCCTTGCCCGCCGGCGACCGCCTGACGGTCGTCACCGGCGGCGCGACGCGCCAGCAGTCCGTTCTCGCCGGCCTCGAAGTGCTTGCGGAAGGCGACATCACGCATGTCCTCATCCAGGATGCCGTGCGCCCCTTCGTCGAGCCCGCCATCCTGGAGCGCACGCTGACCGCCTTCCACCATGGCGCCCGCGCCGTGCTGCCGGCCGTCGCCGTCGCCGATACGCTGAAGCGCGCGGACGCCAACGGCAATGTCGCCGAAACCGTCTCCCGCTCCGGCCTCTTCGCTGCCCAGACGCCGCAGTCCTTCCATTTTCAGACGATCCTGGAAGCCCATCGCCGCGCCAGCGCCTCCGGCCGCACGGACTTTACCGACGATGCCTCGATCGCCGAATGGGCGGGCGTGCGCGTCCACCTCGTCGAAGGCGGCGCCGGCAACGTCAAGCTTACCCTACAGAAGGACATCGCCATGGCCGACCAGCGCCTCGCCACCGCCCTGCCCGACGTTCGCACCGGCAACGGCTACGACGTGCATCAACTCGTGGAAGGCGACGGCGTCACGCTCTGCGGCCTCTTCATTGCGCACGACCAGAAACTCTCCGGCCATTCCGACGCCGACGTCGCGCTGCATGCGCTGACCGATGCCCTGCTCGCCACCTGCGGCGCGGGCGATATCGGCGATCATTTCCCGCCCTCCGACCCGCAGTGGAAGGGCGCGGCGTCCCGCATCTTCCTCGAACATGCCGCCGGCATCGTGCGCGCCAGGGGCGGCGTCATCATGAATGCCGATGTCTCGCTGATCGCCGAAGCGCCGAAGGTCGGCCCGCATCGCGAGGCGATGCGCCAAAACCTTGCCGATTTCCTCGGCATCTCCATCGATCGCTGCTCGGTCAAGGCGACGACCAACGAGAAGATCGGCTTCATCGGCCGCCGCGAAGGCATCGCCGCCATCGCCACCGCGACCGTCGTCTATAAGGGGACCGACGCATGAGCATCTGGCCAAAGGACATCGAAGAGGCCGCACAGACGATCGTCACCGATTTTGCGGCGCGGGGCCTGCTGATCGCCACCGCCGAATCCTGCACCGCCGGCCTCATCGCCGGCGCGATCACCGAAATATCCGGCTCCTCCAACGTCTTCGACCGCGGCTTCGTCACCTATTCCAACGAGGCGAAGCGCGAGATGATCGGCGTCGCCAATGCGACGCTGAAAGCGCACGGTGCCGTCTCCCGCCCGACCGCCATCGAGATGGCCGAAGGCGCCATCGGCAATTCCGGCGCGAACATTTCCGTGGCGGTGACGGGCATTGCCGGCCCCGGCGGCGGTTCGGAGGAAAAACCCGTCGGCCTCGTGCATCTCGCCGCCGCCCGCAGGGGCCATGCGACGCTGCACCGGGAGATGCGCTACGGCGATATCGGCCGCAGCGCCGTGCGGCTTGCGACGGTGCGGACCGCCCTCGACATGCTGATCGAGCTGTCGAAGGCCGATTGAGCTATTTCGTCGACCCCGGCAGACAGAGGCCGGTGACGTCGAGCAAGGCCTCCATGCGGACCTTCGCGTCGGTCGCTTCCCACCAGGGAACGCCGGTCGCGAGATACTCCTTGGCCATCCAGGCGTCGTTCGTCTCCTTTTCGCGGCGAACGGCGTCCTGATACGCCTTGCCGGCCCGCTTTTCCGTCATGCATTTCGTGTAGTCGTCGCTGCTCAGCAAACGGCTGGCATAGATGCCCGAGAAATCGCCCGTGCTGCCGGCCTTGCCGGTCTCGATATCGGCGACGCGCGCCGCCTGCTCGCGGGAAATGTCGAGATCGACGGTCTCGATATAGACCCGCCGCCCCCAATCCATTTCCTTGTTCGCCGGATCCACCGGCGCGATCTCATAAATCCGGCTGAGGAGTTTTGCGCCCCCTATGACGTCCGAGGCGACGGCGACGGTCGTCAGCGTGTAGGTGAGATTTCGCGCCGCGACCTTTCCGGCAAGCACGCCCATCGGTTCGTGCTTGCGTGTCACCGTCACGGTCTCCCCGACCGGCACGGCCCGGATATCCGGCGTGACCGTCTCCTTGCCGTTGAGGAAGAGATACATATTGGCGATGCGGCCGGGCGGAAAATCCCGGTCGGTGTAGAGCAGCGGCTGCGGATAGGAGCCGGGATTGCGCGAGTGCGTGCTCACCTTCAGCCCTTCGGACAGCCAGTAATTGCCGGCGATCGGACGTTTGTCGGCATCGAGCAGCAGCACATAGCTTCCGGCCTTGCGCAGCAGCGCCAGATCGGGCTCGGCGGATGCCGCATCGGCCGAAAATACCGCAGCAGCCAGCAGAAAACAGCGCAAACGTCCCATCGTCACAGCACCCATCGTCCGCCTCCCGGCCGTTGACATCTAGGGTGAATGACGGATGATCGGCCGGTTTTGTTCAGTCGCGATAGATCGCGGCGGCGCGCTTTTCGAAAGCCTCGGTGAACATACGGAAGGCGCGGTCGAACATCGAGCCCATCAGCGCGCCGAGAATGCGGCTCTTGAATTCGTAGTCGATGAAGAAATGCACGGAGCATCCGCCGTCCGGCAGCGGCTCGAAGCGCCAGCGATTGTCGAGATAGCGGAACGGCCCGTCGATATATTTGACGTCGATCGCCCGTTCGGCGCGGTTGAGAAGAACCTGCGTCGTGAACGTCTCGCGGATCGCCTTGTAGCCGACGGTCATATCGGCGATCAGAAGTTCCTTGCCGTCGCGTTCCTTGCGCGAGCGCACCGTAAGCCCTTCGCAGAGCGGCAGGAATTCCGGATAGCGCTCGACATCGGCGACGAGGTCGTACATCTGCTCGGGCGTATGGGGAACCGGACGGCGGGTTTCGAACTGGGGCATGGCCGAGAGCTAATATTGCCGCGCGAGGATGGCAAGTAGCTCCCGGTTCTCGGCCTTCGATTTCAACACGCAAACCGGCACATCCGGTCCATATGCCGCAAGCTTCTCCTTGATTTCCGGGCTCTCCGTCTTCTCGAAGTTCCAGATGTAAGCGAGGAACTCGCGTGTCATCCGCTCCGGGCAGCCATCGGCCATTTCCGGCCGCGACCGGCCGCGGAATTTCAGCCAGCGCGACAGGACGCCGTAGAGCGACGCCCAGCGCGGCGGGCGAAGCCAGAGGACGAGATGCGTGCGCGGCAGGCGCACCGGCAGGGTGCCAGGGCTGGTGCCGTCGATGATCCAGCGCTCCTCCGCCACGATCGCCTGAAGGCGCATCAAGGCCTCCGCACGCGGTCGCACGATCCAGCCCGGCAGCCAGAAGATCTCGCGGTCCATGGAGACATAGGGTAGACCGAGCCGCTCGCTCAGCTTTCGCGCCAGCGTCGATTTTCCGCTGCCCGAGCAGCCCATGACCAGCACGCGCTCCGCCGTGTTCAGCCGCGCGGCGGCGGTCTCTTTCGTGATGGCGATCATGGTGGTTCTCCTATGCGCCGACGCGCGTCAGCAGGCGGCGCGCCTCACGTCGCGAAGACAGGGTGACGAGCGGTACGCCTTCGCCATGCTGCTCCAGCTTGCGGATGAAGACCGGTGCAGATTTTCTCTCGAAGTTCCAGATGTAGTCGAGGAAGGTGCGGTCCGGAAGCGGTTCCGGGCAGTCCGCCGCCATTTCCGGCCGCACCGTGCCGTGGTAGCGCCAGACACGACGCGCGACGCCGAGAAAGCAGGTGAGCCGCGGCATGCGCACCCAGATGACGAGATCCGAGCGCGGCACGCGCAGGTCGAAGGTGGACGGATTGCTGCCGTCCATGATCCAGCGCTCCCGCGCCACCAGCATTTTCAGGATACCAAGCCGCGCGGCCGGATCGCGCTCGCGCCAGCCGGGCAGCCAGCGCACGTCCCGGTCGATCGACTGGTACTCCAGGCCGAACCGCGCGGCGAGCGCCTTTGACAGCGTCGACTTGCCGCCGCCCGAGCAGCCGATGACCAGCACGCGGTTCGCCGTCTCCAGTCGCTCGGCCGTTTCCTCGATCGTGATCGAAACCGTCATCGCCATCCCCGAAACGCAAAACCCCGCCGTCGGGCGGGACGGCGGGGCTTAAAGGAAGGCTGAGGAAAAGTCTATTCCGCGGCGGCAAGAACCTTGCGTTCGCGCGCGGCCCGAAGCCGTGCGAAATCGTCGCCGGCATGGTGCGAGGAGCGCGTCAGCGGGCTGGAAGAGACCATCAGGAAGCCCTTGGAATAGGCGACGGTCTCGTAGGACTTGAACTCCTCCGGCGTCACGAAGCTCATGACGGCATGGTGCTTGCGGGTCGGCTGGAGATACTGGCCGATGGTGAGGAAATCGACATCCGCCGTGCGCAGGTCGTCCATGAGCTGGAGCACTTCGTTGCGCTCCTCGCCGAGGCCCACCATGATGCCCGACTTGGTGAACATGGTCGGGTCCAGCTCCTTCACGCGCTGCAGGAGGCGGACGGAGTGGAAGTAGCGTGCACCCGGACGAACCGTCAGGTAATTGCCCGGCACGGTCTCCATGTTGTGGTTGAAGACGTCAGGCTTGGCCGCAACGACACGCTCCAGCGCGCCCGGCTTCTTCAGGAAGTCCGGCGTCAGGATTTCAATCGTCGTCAGCGGCGAGGCTTCGCGGATCGCCCAGATCACCTTCTCGAAATGCTCCGCCCCGCCATCGGCGAGGTCGTCGCGGTCGACGGAGGTGATGACGACGTGGGAAAGACCCATCTGCTTGACGGCCTTGGCGACGTTCTCCGGCTCCGCCATGTCGAGTGCATTCGGCTTGCCCGTCGCCACGTTGCAGAAGGCGCAGGCGCGGGTACAGATCTCGCCCATGATCATGAACGTCGCGTGCTTCTTGTCCCAGCACTCGCCGATGTTCGGGCAGCCCGCCTCTTCGCACACCGTCACCAGCTTGTGGGAGCGCACGAGATCGCGCGTTTCCTGATAGCCCTTGGACACTGGCGCCTTGACGCGGATCCATTCCGGCTTGCGCAGCACTTCCGTGTCGGGCCGATGGGCCTTTTCCGGGTGGCGAACGCGCGGGGCGTTGGGATCAAGATTGGTGCGGTCGAGAATGGTGACCATGTCGATTCCACTTTCCTGTGGGGCGCCAACACCCCTTGCGGACCGGAAATTAGCGGGCCCGCCTCCATGTGGAGGCGGGCTTTAGCACGTTCAAGCGTTCAGTGCACGCCCATAGGCATCGAGCACGCTTTCCTTCAGCGTTTCCGAAATGGTCGGATGCGGGAAGATCGTGTGCATCAGTTCTTCCTCGGTCGTCTCCAGATTCATGGCGATGACGAAACCCTGGATGAGCTCGGTCACTTCCGCGCCGACGAGGTGCGCGCCGAGCAGTTCACCGGTCTTCTTGTCGAAGATCGTCTTGACGAGACCCTGGTCTTCGCCGAGCGCGATCGCCTTGCCGTTGGCGACGAAGGGGAAGCGGCCGACGCGGATGTCGCGACCCTGTTCCTTGGCCTTGGCTTCCGTCAGGCCGACCGAGGCGACCTGCGGATGGCAATAGGTGCAGCCCGGGATCTTCGACTTGTCCATCGGATGCACGTTCGGCAGGCCCGCGATCTTCTCGATGCAGATGACGGCCTCGTGCTCCGCCTTGTGGGCCAGCATCGGCGGACCGGCGACGTCGCCGATCGCGTAGATGCCCGGTACGTTCGTCTTGCCGTAACCGTCGATGGCGATGAAGCCGCGGTCGGTCTTCACGCCGACGGCTTCAAGGCCGATGTTTTCCACATTGGCCTGAACGCCGACGGCGGAGATCATCCGGTCGGCGGTGATCTTCTCGACCTTGCCGTCCTTCATCTCGACATGGGCGGTGATCGAGTTCGCACCCTTCTCCACCTTGGTGACCTTCGCCTCCAGATGGATCTTCATGCCCTGCTTTTCGAACTGCTTCTTGGCGAGTGCGGAGATTTCCGCATCCTCGACCGGCATCACCGTCTTCATCACCTCGACAACCGTCACATCGACGCCGAGCGTGCGGTAGAAGGAGGCGAATTCGATGCCGATGGCGCCCGAGCCCATGACGAGCAGCGACTTCGGCATCTCTTCCGGCTTCATCGCCTCGAAATAGGTCCAGATCAGCTTGCCATCCGGCTCGATGCCGGGCAGTGCGCGCGGACGCGCGCCAGTGGCGATGACGATATGCTTTGCGGTGTACGTACCTTCGGGAAGAACATTCTTCGGCAGCGGCGCCTGCGGCTGCTGGATCGCCTTCGTCGTCTTGGACACGACGATCTCGCCCGGCTTGGTGATCTTGGCTTCACCCCAGATGATATCGACCTTGTTCTTCTTCATCAGGAAGCCGACGCCGCCGTTCATGCGCTGGGCGATGCCGCGCGAGCGGGCAACGATCGCCTTCAGGTCCGGCGTCACCGAGCCTTCGATCTTGATGCCGTAGTCGCCCGGATGCTGGGCGTAGTGGAATATCTCGGCCGAGCGCAGCAGCGCCTTGGTGGGAATGCAGCCCCAGTTGGAGCAGATGCCGGCGAGATGCTCGCGCTCGACGATGGCCGTCTTCAGGCCCAATTGCGCCGCGCGGATCGCGGCGATGTAGCCGCCCGGACCCGAACCGATAACGATGACGTCGTAGGCATTCGACATGAGCGCTTCCACTCCTCTGTTGTTCTTCTGCGCCACAGTCGGCCAACCGCCGCCACGGCCTTGACGAGAAGCGGAAGCACTCCGCCCCTCAGGGAAGCTGCTCGACCTTTTCCGGCCGCATCAGCATCCCGTAGATTTCATCCTTGAGCCGCATCCTCTCCTTCCGCATGTCGGCCATGTGGAAGTCGGCGACGGGCTCGATATCCGTCTCGGCGCGGTGGATCGCGAGATTCACCGCTTGATACTCCTCGGAAATCCGGTGGAAATGACCATCGACCTCGCGCAGGTGGCGGATCTTGGTCAGGTGCTCCGGAAATTCCTCTGCCAGCTGGTGCGGGGTATTCGGCATGTCCATCTCCTTCTTCTGATGATGGTGCCAGCCTAGCGCGCCCTCGCCTTCACTCCTTGATCCCGATCAAAGCCCGAGCATCATGCGCACGACCGGCTCGAGACCCTTGCCGATCGCCCGCGTGTTCTTCGCATCGAGATGCACGCCGTCGAGCGGCGTGGTCTCGGCCACCGCGCCCGCATCGAAGAAGCCGCAGCCGGCTTCGTCCGCCAGGTCCGCATAGAGCGTCGCCAGCATCGCCGATTGTTCCACGCCGCCGGCGAACATCGCCGCAAAGGCGGTGTTCGCGGTTTCGCACAGCGGCGGCGGGGAGACGATCAGCACCTCCGGCCCCTCCTGGTCACCGAACGACCAGGCATGGTGGCGCACGAGCGACACCAGCCGCTCCATGCCCTGCACGGCGCCAAAGGCGGTGCCGCAAACGACCGGCTTCATGTCATTGGCGCCGAGCAACAGGATGACGAGGTCGATCGGATCGTGGCTGTGCAGGATGGTCGGTAGGATGCGCGCGCCGTTGCGGTCGCAGTCCGCCATGTGGTCGTCATAGGCGGTGGTGCGGCCGTTGAGGCCCTCCGCGATCACGGTGACACCCGGTCCGAGGGCCTTGGCGAGCACGCTCGGCCAGCGATCCTCGAAGGCGTGCCGGTCGAGCGTTTCCGCTTTGTAACCCCAGGTCAGGCTGTCGCCGTAGCAGAGAACCGTCTTCATGGCCGCACTCCGCTATCAGACGAGCATCCCCATCGGGCTCTCGATGTAGCGCTTGAAGGCGCCGAGCAGTTCGGCACCCAGCGCGCCATCGACGCAGCGGTGGTCGGTGGAGAGCGTGACCGTCATCGCGTTGACGATGACCATCTGGCCCTTCTTGACCACCACCCGCTCCGTGCCCGCGCCGACAGCCAGGATCGTCGCATGCGGCGGGTTGACGACGGCAGCGAAGTTCGAGACGCCCATCATGCCCATGTTGGAGACCGCGGTCGTGCCGCCCTGGTATTCCTCGGGCTTCAGCTTGCGTTCCTTGGCCCGCTTGCCGAGGTCCTTCATCTCGTTGGAGATGGCCGACAGGCTCTTCAACTCCGCCTTGCGGATGATCGGCGTGATCAGGCCGCCCGGGATGGAAACGGCGACGCCGACATCCGCGTGCTTGTGCTTGACCATGTTCGTGTCGGTCCAGGAGACGTTGGCATCCGGCACGTCGCGCAGGGCAAGCGCCATGGCCTTGATCACCATGTCGTTGACCGAGAGCTTGTAGGCCGGCTTGCCGTCCTTCTCCGGCGCGGAACCGTTGATCTGGGCGCGCAGCGCCAGCAGCGCATCGAGCTCGACGTCAACGGAGACGTAGAAGTGCGGGATCGTCTGCTTGGATTCCTGCAGGCGCTTGGCAATGGTCTTGCGCATGCCGTCATGCGGCACGAGCTCGTAGGAGCCCTGCTCGAACAGCTTGAGCACGGCCTCTTCCGACATGCCCTTGGGGGCCGCGGCGAGCGCTGTGGAGGCGGCGGCAGCCGGGGCTGCTGCAGCGGCGGCGGGCTTGGCACCGCCGGAGGCGATCGCCTTCTCGACATCGCTCTTCACCACGCGGCCGTGCGGGCCGGAGCCGGAGACCGACTTGATGTCGACGCCGGCATCCCTGGCGATACGCCGGGCGAGCGGCGAAGAGAAGAGGCCGTTGCCGACGAAATGACCGTTGCCGGCGCTGGCAGCGACGGGAGCCGGCGCGGCTGCGGCCGCGGGCTTCTCTGCTTCCTTCGGCGCTTCGGCCTTGGCCTCGGCAGGCTTGGCTTCCGCCTTCGGCGCGGAACCACCGCCGGCAGCGGCTGCCGACACATCTTCACCGTCGGCGGCAAGGATGGCGATCAGGCTGTTGACCTTGACGCCTTCAGTACCGGCGGGCACGACGATCTTGGCGACAACGCCCTCGTCGACGGCTTCGACTTCCATCGTCGCCTTGTCGGTCTCGATCTCGGCGATGACGTCACCGGATTTCACGGTGTCGCCTTCCTTGACCAGCCACTTGGCGAGGTTGCCCTCTTCCATGGTGGGCGAGAGGGCGGGCATCGTAATGTTGATCGGCATTTCGGCGCCCTCCCCTTATTTGTAGCAGACGGTTTTGACCGCCTGGACGACTTCGCCGACATTCGGCAGCGCCAGCTTTTCGAGGTTCGCGGCGTAGGGCATCGGAACGTCCTTGCCGGCAATCGTCAGGATCGGCGCATCGAGATAGTCGAAGGCCTGCTGCATGACGCGGGTCGCGATCTCGGTGCCGACGGAGGACTGCGGATAGCCCTCTTCGACGACGACGAGGCGGCCCGTCTTCTTGACGGATTCGATGACCGTCGGCAG
The DNA here is from genome assembly GCF_028534175.1 of Shinella sp. HY16. Classification (NCBI taxonomy): domain Bacteria; kingdom Pseudomonadati; phylum Pseudomonadota; class Alphaproteobacteria; order Hyphomicrobiales; family Rhizobiaceae; genus Shinella; species Shinella sp. HY16. The sequence continues at coordinate 1,875,250 of NZ_JAHYXL010000001.1, forward strand.
ATCCATCGGGCGGATGGTGCGAAGGTCGATCAGCTCGACGTCGATGCCGTCCTTCTCCAGTTCCGCAATCGCCTTCAGCGCGTAGGTCATGCCGATGCCGAAGGAGACGACGGTGACGTCGTTGCCCTTCTTGTGCACGCGCGCCTTGCCGATCGGCAACACGAAATCGTCCATCTTCGGCACATCGAAGCTCTGGCCGTAGAGGATTTCGTTTTCGAGGAAGATGACCGGGTTCGGGTCGCGGATGGCCGCCTTCAGGAGACCCTTCGCGTCGGCCGCCGTATAGGGCATGACCACCTTGAGGCCCGGAATGTGGCTGTACCAGGCGGCATAGCACTGCGAGTGCTGGGCCGCGACGCGCGCTGCAGCGCCATTCGGGCCGCGGAAGACGATCGGCGCGCCCATCTGGCCGCCGGACATGTAGAGCGTCTTGGCCGCGGAGTTGATGATCTGGTCGATCGCCTGCATGGCGAAGTTGAAGGTCATGAACTCGACGATCGGCTTCAGGCCGGTCATCGCCGCACCGACGCCGACGCCGGCAAAACCATGCTCGGTGATCGGGGTGTCGATAACGCGGCGGGCGCCGAATTCCTGCAGCAGGCCCTGCGTGATCTTGTAGGCACCCTGGTATTCGGCGACTTCCTCGCCCATGACGAAGACGTCGTCGTCGCGGCGCATCTCTTCCGCCATGGCGTCGCGCAGCGCTTCGCGCACCGTCGTCGCCACCATTTCGGTGCCGGCCGGAATATCCGGATCGGCGGCAACTTCGCCCTTCGGCTGCGCCGGAACGGGCGCGGCAGCGGCGGCAGGTGCCGGCTCGACGGCCTTCGGCGCCTCGGCTTCAGCGGGCTTGGCGGCTGCCTTCGGCGCGGCGACCGCGTCGGCGCTCTCGCCGTCCTGCAGCAGCACGGCGATCGCCGTGTTCACCTTGACGCCCTCGGTGCCGGCGGCGATCAGGATCTTGCCGATCACGCCTTCATCGACGGCCTCGACTTCCATCGTCGCCTTGTCGGTTTCGATTTCGGCAATCACGTCGCCGGACTTGACGGTGTCACCCTCGTTCTTCACCCATTTGGAGAGCGTGCCCTCCTCCATGGTCGGAGACAGGGCGGGCATGAGAATCTCGATTGGCATTGGTGTCCCTCCCCGGATTACAGCAGGATGTCGGTGTAGAGTTCGGATGCATCCGGCTCCGGATCGGCCTGCGCGAAATCGGCGCTGTCGGCGACGATGTCACGAACGTCCTTGTCGATCTGCTTGAGATCGTCCTCGCTTGCCCACTTGTTTTCCAGAAGGCGGGCGCGCACCTGCTCGATCGGGTCGTGCTCGGAACGCATCTTCTGCACTTCGTCCTTCGAACGGTACTTCGCCGGGTCGGACATCGAGTGACCGCGATAGCGGTAGGTCTGCATCTCGAGGATGACCGGCCCCTTGCCCGAGCGGCAATGTTCGACGGCTTCGTCGGCGGCGGCCTTCACGGCACGTACATCCATGCCATCCACCTGGTAACCGGGGATGTTGAAGGATGCGCCGCGATGCGAGAAATCGGTCTGGGCGGAGGCGCGCGAAACGGACGTGCCCATGGCGTAGCGGTTGTTCTCGATCACGTAGACGACCGGCAGCTTCCAGAGAGCGGCCATGTTGAAGCTCTCGTAGACCTGGCCCTGGTTGGCAGCGCCGTCGCCGAAATAGGCGAGCGAGACATTGTCGTTGCCGCGGTATCGGTTGGCGAAGGCAAGGCCCGTGCCGAGCGAAACCTGCCCGCCGACGATGCCGTGGCCGCCGTAAAAGTTCTTTTCCTTGGAGAACATGTGCATGGAGCCGCCCTTGCCCTTGGAAAGGCCGCCGCGACGTCCGGTCAGTTCCGCCATCACGCCGCGCGGGCTCATGCCGCAGGCGAGCATGTGGCCGTGGTCACGATAACCCGTGATGACCTGGTCACCTTCCTTCAGCGCCAGCTGCATGCCGACGACGACCGCTTCCTGGCCAATATAGAGGTGACAGAAGCCGCCGATGAAGCCCATGCCATAGAGCTGGCCAGCCTTTTCCTCGAAACGCCGGATGAGCAGCATTTCGCGATAGGCGTGAAGATCGTCTTCCTTGGAGAACTCGGCAATCGTGCCGCCGGTGAAGTCTTTCTTTGCAGGCTTTGCCGCGGTTTTGCGGCTGGACGTGGACGCGGTTTTACGCGGAGCCATTCGTTCCTCCCTATGTTTGCCTCTTGGAGGAAACCATAGGGGAGAAAGTCCGCCTCAGCAATGCCATAAATGCATGGCTTATATTCTTCGCAAGCCACTGATTAGTAAGGCATATTTACGATTAACCAGATTTCGGTTAATCGACTTCTTCAATGGAAAATAACGATTTCGTCGGCTCTGGACATATTGAGATAGGAGCGTGCTTTTTCGTCGAGCATGTCGCGCTCGAGCGAGCCATCGCTCATCAGGGCCACCTCTTTTTCCAGGATCTGACGCTGCCGCACGAGGACGTCCAGGCGCGCCTGACGCTCTACTCTCTGCCGTTCGAGCTCCTCCATCCCCCTGAGGCCGAAATCGCCATGGACGGAATGATAGCCGAAGTAGGAAAGGAATGCGACTGTAATCACCGGCAACGCCAGCCGGCCGAATTTCCGCTTCTTATGGTGTTTGGTCCACATGCACAGCAGTCCCGATACGCAATACGGGTACGACACTAGCGGCAAGCGGTTAACCGACCATTGACCATGATGGTTGGGCAAAGAAAAAACCGCATCTGCCGATGCCGCCCCGGTTTTTCCGTTGAAAGGCCGGTGCCGTCAGGAGCCGAGACAGGGCAATCGCATTTGGAAGGAAGCCGCTTCCTCATTCCCCTTCTCCCCACGGGGAGAAAGTGCCGGCGGGCGGATGAAGGTGATGGCAAGGGCGCAAATGATCCGTCCGCCCCCTCATCGACCCCTTCGGGCCACCTTCTCCCCACCGGGAGAAGGAAAGAAAGGCACTGTCGAATTCCCTATGCGATTGCCTGAAGGCTCAGGCGTCGAGCATTTCCCGCACGGCCTCGGCAAGCTGCTTCAGAGAGAACGGCTTCGGCAGGAAGCCGAACTTGGCGTCCGCCGGCAGGTTGCGGGCAAAGGCGTCCTCGGCATAGCCCGAGACGAAGATGAACTTGAGGTCCGGATAGGTTTTCCGCAGCTCGCGCAGCAGCGACGGACCATCCATCTCGGGCATGACCACGTCGGAGACGACGATGTCGACGGCACCGTTCAGCTCTTCCATGATGTCCAGCGCCTCGACACCGGACCCGGCCTCGTGGACGGTGTAGCCGCGGGTCTCCAGCATGCGCTTGCCGCCGCGCCGCACCGCTTCCTCGTCCTCGACGAGTAGCACCACGGCTGAACCGCCGGTAAGGTCGCGCGGCTCCTTGTCCGCTTCCCGCGCGGCCACGGCCGTCGATTGACCGCCAGCCTGCGACAGTGCCTGCACCGCGCCCGCCGCTTCCGCCGGCACCACCTCTTCGATATGGCGCGGCATGAGGATGCGGAAGGTCGTGCCACTGCCGACTTCGGAATCGAGATAAATATAGCCGCCGGACTGCTTGACGATGCCATAGACCATCGAAAGGCCCAGCCCTGTGCCCTTGCCGACTTCCTTGGTGGTGAAGAAGGGCTCGAAGATCTTGTCGATGATTTCGGGCGGGATGCCGGTGCCCTGGTCGGCCACGTCCACTTCCACATAGTCGCCCGGCGGCAGATCGCGCAGGTTCCGTGCCGCCGCCTCGTCAGCCTCCACATTGCGGGTGCGGAAGGTGATGGTGCCGCCCTCCGGCATGGCATCGCGCGCATTGACCGCAAGGTTGATCAGCACCTGCTCGAACTGGCCGAGATCGGTCTTCACCGACCAGAGGTCGCGGCCATATTCGACATCGATCTTGACGTTGGTGCCGGTCATGCGATCGACGAGCATGCGCAGGTCACCGATGACGTCGGTGAGGTTGAGCACGGTCGGGCGCATCGTCTGCTTGCGCGAGAAGGCAAGCAGCTGGCGCACCAGCACCGCCGCCCGGTTGGCGTTGCGCTTGATCTCCATGAGATCGGCAAAGCTTGCATCGGACGGGCGCGCGGACAGAAGCAGGTGGTCGGAGGAAAGCAGGATCGCCGTCAGCACGTTGTTGAAGTCGTGCGCGATGCCGCCGGCGAGCGTGCCGACCGCATTCATCTTCTGCGTCTGGGCCATCTGCGTCTCGAGCGCCTTCTGCTCGGTGATCTCGACGGCATAGACGATGGCCGCCTCCTCCGGCGCCTCGTCGCTCTGGTCGATGACGGCGTTCACATAGAAGCGGAAATGCCGGCCGTCGTCGGCCGGATGCAGCGAGTCGATCGGCGCGATGTCGCCCTGCCGGTCCTTCGCCGCATCGAGCGCCGATTGCAGGCGCAAGCGGTCCGTCTCGTGCACGATGGTCTCGAGCTTGGCGCCGCGGTCGATATCGTCGCGCGAGACGACGCCCGAGAACAGCTTCAGGAATGGCGCGTTGGTGCGCAGGATCCGGCCGCCGCCATCGACCGAGGCGATGGCCATCGGCGTGTTGTTGAAGAAGCGCGTGAAGCGCATGGAGGCAATCGAGGCGGACTGATCGTTCGCGCTGCCCTCCTCGCGCGCAAGAACGATGGTGCGGCTTTCGCCAGGCGCCCCGTCGCGCGTCGTGGAAACGCGGTGCACGATGCGCACCGGAAGGCTCTGGCCGTTCGTCTTGCGCAGGTCGAGATCGAGCAATTCGGTGCGCTTCAGGCCAGGCTCGGCCTGCACGGACTGGATAAGCGCCAGCCCCTCGCCCGCCACCATCTCGGCGATCGACAGCGAGCCGGGATGGAACTTCGCAAGATCGATGCCGAGCCATTCGGCAAGCGTCGCGTTCAGGTAGACGATCTCGCCCTTGCGGCCCGCGGAGAAGAAACCGGCTGGTGCATGGTCCAGATAGTCGATGGCGTTCTGCAATTCCTTGAAGAAGCGCTCCTGGTCGTCCCGCTCGGAGGTGATGTTGGAAATCTGCCAGATATAGAGCGGTTGCTTCGGCTTGTCGCGGTTCGGCAGGATACGCGCCTTGAGGCGATACCACTGTGCGCCCGAGCCGCCGGAGCCGGCCGGGTTGAGCGGCTTCTGGACGCGGAACTCCTCGGCGCCTTCCTTGCCTTCGTGCAGGCCGTTGGTCAGGCGATAGACGGCTTCGGTCGCGTCGCGATTGCGCGACAGCAGGGTCTCGAGCGTCTGCACCTCGGCAGCGCCGTTCGCCCCCGTCAACGCGCCATAGGCCGCATTGGCGTAGACGATGCGGCCCTTGCGGTCGGTGACGACCGTGCCATCGGGATGCGCATCGAGAAAGGCGCGTGCCAGATCATCCGAGCGCGCTGCCTGCGGCATGACCTCGATGAAGCCGATCAGCGCGGAAACGACGAAGAAGATGCCGGCCATGGCGAGAACGCCGAGAACCCCGAGCACGAGCTCGTTGTCGAGCTGGTTCTTGAAGACGATGAACGCCCCCGCCGAAGCCGCCAGCACGACCGCGAGCAGCACCACACGCAGCGCCACCGCCGGCCGCACGCCGCGGTCCACGATCGGCACATTATCCCCGTCCGGCCGCTTCATCGTCGTCATCAGTCCCTCGTCTGCAACAGTCCGGGTCTTGCGCTTGACCCGAACCCGATGCCAGAATCATGTTTATCCGCACGAGGGAAGCGCAAAAAGCCGTCGAGGGGAAGCAAGGCCGCGAATTCACAGGGAATATTCCCGGCTCAAACATCGCAATTTCCCTAACCTGCCATACTTACGCGACGATGACGACGGCAATCCGTGCTGGACAACCGGTATACCGCGCTTGTAGGACCCCGGGAAAAGCCGTCAAATGCAGCCAATCGGCCCGAAAGGCCGAACTGCTGGGCCAAAACTGCTGAGAAGGAGTGACCGCGCCATGTTCCAGGAGATTCTCGCAGAGAACGGCACGAAGTTCGTCATCGCCGCGGTGGTGGTGCTGCTCGGCCTTCTCTGCCTCGCGCTGGTGCTCTGGATCATCCGGGGCCGCCCCTCCTCGCCCTTCATCCGCGGCGGGCGCAACCGTGCGCCGCGCCTTGCCGTGCTTGATGCCGCGGCAATCGACACGCGCCGCCGCCTCGTGCTGATACGCCGGGACGACGTGGAACACCTCCTGATGATCGGCGGCCCGACCGACATCGTCATCGAGACGCGCATCGCCCTCCCCTCGGCTGACCATGCCCAGCCGACGGAAAAGACCAACCAGAGGACCGAGCGTACCGAGCCCGCGCCGGTGCTGCAGGAAACAGTGGCGAAGGCGGCCGAACCCGCGATCGCCGCCCGTGCCACCGCCTCGGCCGGTGCCGTCGCATCGGCCAACGGCACGGTGGAGCGCCGCCCGGCGGCAACGCCGGAGGGCGTCTCGGCGATGACCAGGGTGCTCTATGCCGGTGAGGACGACACCGCTCCCCGCACCACTCCGGCGCAGGCGGTCAGCCAGCCGGTCCAGACGACCCAGCAGGCGCAGACGGCCATGCAGCAGCGTACGCCGGAGCGCCGCATCGAGGACGTCCTCGAACAGAACCGCCAGCGCGTCCTGCCCCAGTCCACGGTAACGCACACGACACAGGCAACCGCCGGCCAGACGGTGCAGCGCCCGATGGCGACGCCGACGCTCGCCAAGCCGACGCCCCAACTTGCCGACAACCCGGCGCTGGTCAGCGAGTTCGAAAAGATCCTGGAGGCCGAAATGGCCAGCAGTGCCGCCGCCGGCACGACCGCTCACACAGCCGCCCAGCCGACGCTCAACCCGACGCAGACCGCCGCCACGATCGGTCATGGGCAGCCCGTCGCAAAGAGCCGCGAGGAAACCGAAGCGGAGATGGCGCGCCTGCTCGGTGAAATTGCCGCCAATCGCAAGGCGTAAGACAACCGATCCGAACCGCACAGAAAAAAGCCGCTGGAAACACGAGGTTTCCGGCGGCTTTAATTTTGGTCTTGCCAGCACCGAACAACACGAAACCTGCCGGCACCGGAAACATCCGGTGTTCGATTACCGCGAAGCCTGCCCTCGGACCTCCTCAGATCCGCAGGAAAGGTCTACTCGTCGCGATACACCTTCTCCCGACGCTCATGGCGCTCCTGCGCCTCGATCGAAAGCGTGGCGATCGGGCGGGCGTCGAGACGCTTGAGGCCGATCGGCTCGCCTGTTTCCTCGCAGTAACCGTAAGTGCCTTCGTCGAGACGTTGCAGCGCCGCATCGATCTTGGAGATCAGCTTGCGCTGGCGGTCACGTGCCCGAAGTTCGATGGCACGGTCGGTTTCCGAAGACGCCCGGTCCGCAAGATCCGGATGATTGGCGCTTTCTTCTGCCAGATGGTCGAGGGTTTCGCGCGCTTCGCGCAGGATGTCGTTTTTCCAGGCGTTCAGCTTTGCTCGAAAGTAAGCCCGCTGGTTTGCGTTCATGAATTCATCGCCCTCATCGAGGACGAAATTGCTAAGATCGATCTTCTCACTCAACGCGATTCTCCTGAAGAACATCTCAAGGCGCGCTGTATATCCCCACGGGTAACGTGTTTCAAGCCTGTAGAAACTTACCCACGGTTTTTCGCGTCTGCCTCTGTTTTGAACCTTGCCAGACTAATATTTCATCAAGATTACAACGGGATGGCAAAATCGGCCGCCAAACATCCCCGTCGCCTCGCCCAAAGGGCGCTCTATCGCCTGTCTGTCGCATCGTCCTGCACCAAATATAGGCACGCGATTGCCGATCCGGGATAAGGGTAGGACGATTTTCTTTCGCGAACCTGTAGCGCCCTGGATTCAGACTTATTTTAGCAACTCATGCTTTTCTCTTGCCGTAAGGGCAGGAGCACGCATTGATGTTCAGCAGGGCAAAGGCCATTCTTTCGATCGAATCCGGCAATCCGGAGCTCGTCCAGGCGCAGCTTGCCGCCTTTACCAAGCAGGTGCCGCTGCTCTACTTCATGCTGGTGACGAATACTGTCGCCATCACCGTCACCCATTTGGGCACCGCTCCCGTCTCTCTCACCCTCTACATTCCCTCCGCGCTCTATGCCATCAGCCTGTTCCGCCTCGTCCACTGGTGGTTCAGCCGCAACCGGCGCTACACCCATGCGGAGGCAGTCGGCCGGCTGCGCTCGACCTATCGCCTGACCGCACTGCTCGGCGCCGGCTTCTGCGCCTGGTCGCTGAGCCTCTATCCCTATGGTAACGCCTACCAGCAGTCCCATGTCGCCTTCTACATCGCCAACACGGTCGTCGGCTGCATCTTCTGCCTGATGCACCTGCGGGCGGCCGCGCTCGCGCTGACGGCCATCGTGCTCGGCCCGTTCACCATCTTCTTCGGCACTTCGGGCAATCCGGTCTTCACCGCGCTCGCTCTCAATGTCGCACTTGTCACCGTCGCCATGGTGTTCATTCTCTTCACCTACTACCGGGATTTCGGCGCCCTCATCCAGTCGCAGAAGGAGCTGGAGGCGCGCCAGGCGGAAACCCAACGCCTCAGCGACGAGAACCATCGCCTCGCCAATCTCGACAGCCTGACCAACCTGCCCAACCGCCGCCAGTTCCGTGCCGAGCTCGAAACGAGGATCGCACGGGCGGAGAAGAACCGCACGGGCCTCGCCCTCGGCCTTATCGACCTCGACGGCTTCAAGCCCGTCAACGACACCTTCGGCCACGGCATCGGCGACAAGCTGCTCGTCGAGGTCGGCGAACGGCTCCTCGCCTTTGCCGGCCAGGGTCTGTTCCCGGCCCGCCTCGGCGGCGACGAGTTCGGCATCATCTTCGAGGGCAAGGCCTGCGCAGAGCGGCTCCATGCGATCGGCGACGAAATCTGCGCGGCCCTTCAGGAACCCTATGTCTTCAACGGACAGACAGCACGCGTTTCCGGCTCGCTCGGCATCTCGATCCTCGGCGATGCCGGCACCACGGCCGACCGGCTCTTCGATCGCGCCGACTTTGCCCTTTATCTCGCCAAGCAGAATTTTCGCGGAACGACGGTCGTCTTCTCCGCCGAGCACGAGGCCGAGATCAACGAGCAGGGCCGCATCCAGCAGGCGCTGCGCGCCGCCGATTTCGAGAAGGAGATGTACCTCGTCTTCCAGCCCATGGTCGATGCGGACACGAACGGCATCTCCGCCTATGAGGCACTCGCCCGCTGGCAGAGCCCGACCCTCGGCAACGTGCCGCCCGGTATCTTCATCCGTGCAGCCGAGCGGGCCGGCATCATCGGCCGGCTGACGGAGATCCTGGTGCAGAAGGCGCTGGCGGCCACACAGAGCTGGCCGGATCACATCCGCCTCTCCGTCAACCTGTCGACCCGCGACGTCGTCTCCAACAAGACCGTCGATGCCCTGCTCGAGATCATCGCGCAAAGCGGCGTCGACCCGGCCCGCCTCGACATCGAGGTGACGGAGACGGCCGTCATGCGCAACTTCACGCTTGCCGCCGACAACATCCGCCGTTTCGCCGAGCGCGGCATCGGCATTGCGCTCGACGATTTCGGCACGGGCCATTCGAGCCTCAACTACGTGCACAAACTGCCGCTCACCAAGATCAAGATCGACCGCAGCTTCATCGTCGATATCGCCACGAACGAACGCAGCCGCAGCATCGTCAAGACGATCGTCGACCTCTCCCGCAACGTCGGCTGCATCTGCGTTGTCGAAGGCATGGAGACCCATGAGCAGGTCGCTGCGCTGCGCGGCCTTGGCTGCCGCATGATGCAGGGCTACTACTTCGCACGGCCAGAGCGGCTGGAACACACGCTGGCCTACCAGGCGCCGTCAGACACGATCGTGAACGCGCCCGTGCGCAAAACCGGTTGATCTTTCCCGCAAGGACAGACATGAAGTCGGAATGCGGCACGGATCGTTTGCCGCAGGCGGATGGAGGACACACTTGGCATCTCTCGGCACGCCGGCCTTCCGGCTCTACATCCTTCGTCACGCCCGCGCCGCCTGGGCCGAGCCCGGCCAGTCGGATTTCGACCGCGCCCTCGACGACGATGGCTTTGCCGAAGCCGAGGTGATCGCCGAGGAAGCCGCCGACCAGGGCTACAGGCCGGACCTCATCATCTCCTCCACCGCCGTCCGCTGCCGCCAGACCGCCGAGCCTTTCCATCGCTCGGTGAGCGAGGAGCTGACCATCGATTATGTCGATTCCCTTTATTCCGGCACGGTCGACACCTATGCCGAACTCGCCTTCGCGGACCGGCAGGAGACCGCCGTGATGATCGTCGGCCACAATCCGATGATCGAGGAGTTCTTCCACCGTCTCGTCGGCAAGGAGATCGCCGAGACCGCCGCCCCCTTCGGCTATCCGACAGCAGGCCTTGCCATCCTGGATTTCGACGAGCGCCCGACCGAAGACAACTATGCCGGCGCCTGCCTTGCCGGCTTCATGACACCGCGCCCGGCGCATTGAGGCGCAGCGCGATCCCTCGGGGCCGCCTCTTGATTTTCGGCATCGCGCTGGCGCAAAACCGCTGCAGATTCCTGCGTGACATGGTTTGCGTGAAAAGGCGGCCTCTTTTTCCGCCGGATTTCGTTTCCTATATCGCCTTCGATGCTGGAAAGAGACCTTGCCCCCTAGCCTGACCACCTTCACCGACGAAGCCCTGCTCGCGCTCGACGCGCTGACCGGCCGCGCCACCAACCTCGTCAACCCGTCGATCCGCCTCGGCGTGACGGGCCTGTCGCGCGCCGGCAAGACCGTCTTCATCTCCTCGCTCGTCCACAACCTGCTGAATGGCGGCCGCCTGCCGCTGTTCGAGGCAGGGCGCTCGGGACGTGTGTCAAAAATCCGGCTGGAGCCACAGCCGGACGACGCCGTGCCGCGCTTCCAGTACGAGGACCATATCCGAGCGCTGGTCGCCGATCGCCTCTGGCCAGATTCGACCCGGGCCATCTCGCAGCTTCGTCTGACACTCGATTATGAAAGCGCCTCCGGCTGGGGTCGCCTGCTGTCACCCGGAAAACTGTCGATCGACATCGTCGACTATCCCGGCGAATGGCTGCTCGACCTGCCGCTGCTCGCGCAGGATTTCCGCACCTTCAGCGCAAACACCGTGGCGCTCGCACAGTCCGGCATCCGCGCGGAGCTCGCGCGCGACTGGCTGGCGCTGTCGGCCACCATCGACCCGGCAGCTTCAGCCGAGGAAGCGACCGCACGCACGCTGGCAGAAGCCTTCACCGCCTATCTGAGGGCCTGCAAATCCGACGAACGTTCGCTCTCCACCCTGCCGCCCGGCCGTTTCCTGATGCCCGGCGACCTCGAAGGTTCGCCCGCCCTCACCTTTGCCCCCCTGCCGAACCTGCCGGAAGGCCGCCCGGACAGGGGATCGCTGCATGCCATGATGGAGCGCCGCTACGAGGCCTACAAGACGCATGTGGTGCGCCCGTTCTTCCGCGAACATTTTGCCCGGCTCGACCGGCAGATCGTGCTGATCGACGCCCTTCAGGCCATCAACCGCGGCGCCGAGGCCGTACACGACCTGGAGCGCGCGCTCGGCGACGTGCTCGATTGTTTCCGCGCCGGCACGAACAGCTTTCTGTCCTCCTTCGTGACACGCCGCATCGACCGCATCGTGATTGCCGCCACCAAGGCGGACCATCTGCACCACGAAAGCCATGCGCGGCTGGAGGCCGTCACTCGCCGCCTCGTCGAGCGCGCCATCGAGCGCATCGGCATGAGCGGCGCCGGCATCGAGGTGATGGCGCTCGCCTCCGTGCGCGCCACCCGCGAGGCGACCGTCAAGCACGATGGCGAGGACCTGCCGGTCATCGTCGGCGTGCCCATGGCCGGCGAGCGGATCAACGGCGAGATCTTCGACGGCGAACGAAAAACAGCTATATTTCCCGGGGACTTGCCGAAGGATCCGGATTCACTTTTCAAGGAACTTGAATCCGTTCCTGAAGGCGAGGCGCCGCATCTCCTGAACTTCGTGCGCTTCCGCCCGCCGCATATCGAGGAGACGGGCGGCGGCCTGAAACTGTCCGTGCCGCACATCCGCCTCGACCGCGCACTGCAATACCTGATCGGAGACCGGCTCGCATGAACGACCGTCCGCGCAAGCCCGCCGCCTTCGCTTTGCCCGCCGGCTCCCCGCAGCCATCCGAGCATGCAAAGCGCCGTGCGCCCGCCGCCTTCGACGACGCCGTCACGCTGACGCCGGATGCCGAGGATCCCTTCATCGCCACTACCGCCGACCTGCCGGATCTGGCACCGCCGGTCGCCACCCCGCGCAAGCGCCGCCTCACCCTCGGCCGCATAGCCCTCGGCGCGCTCGGCCTCCTCGTCTCGCTCGCCGTCGGGCTCTGGGTCGATTCGCTGATCCGCGATCTCTTCAGCCGCAACGACTGGCTCGGCTATCTCGCGATCGCCGCTGCCGCGATCGCGGTTCTCGCCGTCTTCGGCCTTGTCGCGCGCGAACTGATCGGCCTGCGCCGTCTCGCCGCCGTGCAGGACCTCAAGCACGACGTCGCCGAAGCCGCCCTGTCGCCAAGCCCGTCGGTCGGCCGCGCCATCCTCGCCCGCCTCGTGCATCTCGTGGCCGCCCGGCCGCAGACGGCGCGCGGGCGCGCGCGTCTCGCCGAGACCGAAGGCGAGATCATCGACGCGGCCCACCTCGTCGACCTTGCCGAACGCGAATTGATGGCGCCGCTCGACCGCGAGGCGCGTGCGCTGATCCTCGGCGCGGCCAAGCGGGTCTCCATCGTCACCGCCGTCAGCCCGCGGGCGCTGGTCGATCTCGGCTATGTCATTTACGAGAGCAGTCGGCTGGTGCGCGGCATGGCGGAACTGTACGGCGGCCGTCCCGGCAAGATCGGCATGCTGCGCCTGATGCGTGATGTCATCGCCCATCTCGCCGTTACCGGCTCTATTGCCATGGGCGATAGCCTGGTGCAGCAGGTGCTGGGCCACGGGCTTGCCTCGAAGCTTTCCGCCCGGCTCGGAGAAGGCGTCATCAACGGCCTGATGACGGCGCGAATCGGCATTGCCGCCATGGATCTCTGCCGGCCCATGCCCTTCCGCGCGCTGAAACGGCCCGGCATCGGCGATTTCATCGGCGACCTTACACCGAGCATGACGAACGGCCGGCGCGACGACGCCTGACCCCCGGCACCGTGCATCATTCGCGACGCGCAGGCGGGGTCCTGGAACTGTGGGCTCGTTGCAACACCCCGGTTTTCAGGGCCTGCATGACCGGTAAATGACGAAGGGCAAGACGCCCGGAAACCGTCCATTAACCATTTTCGCGCAAATCTCGTCGCACACAAGCAGGCCAGATGGCCGTCGCCCATCAAGGATCGTTCATGTACTCGCGCACCTCTTTGATCGCCCGCGTCTCCGTAGCGGCCTTCCTCGCAGCCACCGCCATCGCGCTTCCCGCCTCCGCCGGCTCGCGCGACAAGGCGTTCTTCGAGCAGGTCACCGGCAGCTGGCAGGGCAAGGGCGAGATCGTCGCCGGCAAGTACAAGGGCACCAAGTTCGCCTGCGACCTGACGGGCGACACCGCACCCGCCAAGGGCGCCGGCATCCAGCTCGAGGGCTTCTGCCGCGTCGGCGTCTTCAAGCAGCCGATGTCCGCGCTCATAACCAAGTCGGGCAGCACCTACAAGGGCAAGTTCCTCGACGGCGCTTCCGGCAAGGGCCTCGACATCACCTCCGGCCAGGTCAACGGCGACAAGGTGGTCGTCGGCATCAACCGCCAGAAGCTGAACGGCGCGATGATCGCGCGTCTCGAAGGCGACAACAAGATGAACATCACCATCTCGGTGAAGGTCGAGAACAAGATGGTGCCGGTCATCGGCGTCTCGCTCGACCGCAATCTCGACGACATCGCCGTCGGTTCGATCAAGTAACCTTCCACCATTCCGGGCCGACGCTCGCCGGCTCGATGCCCGCGACATCCGCATCCTCCAGCCAGGACCTCACCGTGCGCCCCCCGACCGCAAGGTCGGGCGCAACGTCGGCAAGCGGCATCAGCACGAAGCCGCGCCCCGTCATGCGCGGATGCGGCAGCTCCAGCCGCCCGCCGGATTGCACCACGCCCTCATAGGTCAGAACATCGATATCGATGGTGCGCGGACCCCAGCGCTCCTTGCGCTCGCGCTTCATGTCACGCTCGATAGCAAGGCAGGTGTCGAGCAGCGGCTCGGGCGCAAGCGTCGTCTCCACCAGCGCACAGGCATTGAAGAACCAGTCCTGGTCAGTCTTGCCCCAGGGCGGCGTGCGGTAGAGCCGCGAGACGGCCGTCACGCGGCAGTCCTCCCGCGCATCGAGCGCCTGCAACGCCTCGGCCATGGAGCGCACGGGATCGCCGATGTTGCCGCCAAGGCCGAGCGAAGCCCGGCGGAAAGGCTCAGACGGCATGATCGACCGTCACCTGCACATAATCCAGCACGCCGGGCACCGGCGCGTTCGGCTTGCGCACCGTAATGCGGGCACGGGAAATCTGCGGGAAGCGGGCACAGAGCACGGTGGCGATCTCCTGCGCCAGCGCCTCGATGAGATAGCGCCGCTGGCCTGTGACGATCTTCTCGATCTCCTGGAAGGCGACGCCGTAATCGACGGTCGATTCGATCGCGTCGTCGGAAAGCGGGCGCAGCGGCCGCACCTCCAGCTCCGCATCGACGAAGAACCGCTGGCCGAGGAATTCCTCGGCGTCGTGCAGGCCGTGGCGGGCGAAGAAGGCACAGTTCTTGAGCGTGATCGTGTAGGTGGTGGTCATGGTCTTTCCTGTCTGGCTGCCTGTCTGTCAGGCGCGCGCCTCGCGCGCCGTCACCTTGCGCCTTGCGTCAAGCATAGCATCCGCCATTGCCAGCGCATCCCTGTTGATTGCGACATCGTGCACCCTGAAGACCGCCGCACCGGCAGCCCGCAGCAGCGCGGTCGTGGCGGCAGTGCCGGCATCCCGGCCTTCCGCCTCGCGCCCCGTGACGGCGCCGACGAAGCGTTTGCGCGAGGTGCCGGCCAGGATGGGCAGTTCGAAACCGAAAAGCTCGCCGAAACGCGCCATCAGTTCGAGATTTTCCTCCGTATCCTTGGCAAAGCCAAAACCGGGATCGAGTACTATCGCGTCTCGCGCGACACCCGCCTCCCGGGCGATCTCCAGCGAGCGGCCGAGGAAGAGATACTGGTCCTCCACGACATCCGGCTGCTTCTTGCGGTCGCGGCCGGTATGCATGATGCACAGCCCCGCCCCGGTCGCGGCGGCAACGCCGGCAATGTCGGGTTCGCGCTGCAGGCCGTGCACGTCGTTGACGATATGCGCCCCGGCTGCAACGGCCAGCCGCGCCGTCTCGGCCCGGTAGGTATCGACCGAGATGATCGCGTCCGTCGTAGCTGCAAGCGCCTCGATAACGGGCAAAATACGGTCCTGCTCCTGCGCTGCCGACACGGAAGCCGCGCCCGGCCGGGTGGATTCGCCGCCGATATCGACGATCTCCGCCCCCTCTTCGAGACAGAGCATGGCCTGCGCCACCGCCTTGTCCGCGCTGTCGAAGCGACCGCCATCGGAAAAGGAATCCGGTGTAACATTGACGATCGCCATCAAAATGCCACGCGGGCCGAGCTCCAGGGAGCGCCCGTGGGCGAGCGCCCAGAGAAAGGGCTCGAATGGTGAAAACATGGCGGTTTTCCTCGCAGTTGGCGACAGCGCCTTGGAGATCTCCTAGACACCCTTAGCTTTAAATCAACGGATTTGACGCTAAGGCTATCGAGCGGCATCCCGGATAGGGTGTTGCGCTCGCCGAGCCTATGCCCCAAGCTTGGGGGAAGTTCAACCGGCGCTTTCGGCCGGTCTCCACACCGGATGTCCCGGTGGCGAAAGGAATGCTGACTGAATGACGACCATCGCTCGCCTGATGGCCCTTGCCGCCCTCGCCTGCCTCGCGTCCCAGCCCGCCCGCGCCGAGACCATCACCTCGAAGACCTTCGCCTATTTCTCCGTCGGCGGACGCACCGCGGCCGAACTCGACGAGGAACTGTCGAAGCGCGGTCCGATGATGAAACACAGCGGATCGCGCCATCCCGGCGCCACCCGCATCAAGTGGGGCGGCTCGATCACCTATGTGCGCCGCGGCAGCCGCTGCGCGGTCGGCGAGGCGCGGGTAACACTCTCCACGGAGATCATCCTGCCGCGCTGGAAGCACCGCAAGCGTGCCACCCCGTCGCTCGCGCTGATCTGGGATACGCTTTCGAGCGACATCAAGCGCCACGAGGAACGCCACGCCGAAATCGCCCGCACTCATGCCCGCAGCCTGGAGCGCACGCTGAAAGCCCTGCGGCCCGAGGCCGACTGCGAACGCATGCAGGCGCGGGTCGATCGGGTGACGGCGGATGCCGTAACGAAACACGACGCCGACCAGGCCCGTTTCGACCGCATCGAATCGAAGAACTTCAACGACCGCATGATGCGCCTTCTGGTGCACCGGCTGAAGAACCGCGCCGAGTAAAGGCGCACCGCGCCGGCAGGTATATCTGGAAGGAGTTTTAATGGAACGGGACCGGGCCAAGGCACGGAGGCGTTTCCATGCATGAAATGACTGGTTAGTTTTAGCGATAGCGCAATTCCACAAATCGCCGTATGTTTATATCAACAGTGAACGGGAAGACGACTTTCCTTCCCGAAGTTGCATGAAGCGGTTTGTAACAGGTTCTCCTGGCGCGTCCTTATCAAAGCAGCAGGTGTCTCCTCCCTCTCCTGCCTGCGATGCGCCCTCCTGGCCTCGCTCGTCCTGACCGACCGGCGAGGCTCTTTTTTTGCCCTTCTATTCTTGCAGGCGAGCAGAACCCGGCGATCTCTTCTTCACGCGCAAAGAAGAGGCGACAAGAGGCCGGCCGAAACCAAATCGGCTTCGGCCGGTACTTCCGACAATCTGAAGGAAAAGATGTCAGGCCTGGCGTTCGGGAACGTGGACCACGAGCCCGTCAAGCGCATCCGACATCTTGATCTGACAGGAGAGCCGCGAGGTGGGGCGCACCTCGTAGGCGAAGTCCAGCATGTCCTCTTCCATCGCTTCCGGCGGGCCGACGGTCGCGCTCCAGGCATCGTCGACATAGACGTGACAGGTCGCGCAGGCGCAGGCGCCGCCGCACTCGGCCTCGATGCCGGGCACGGAGTTGCGCACGGCGTTTTCCATGACCGTGGAGCCGTTGGCGACATCCAGTTCGTGGCGCGTGCCGTCAAAGGCGACGATGGTGAGTTTGCTCATGATGGCTTCCGGATCCTCAAGACTGCCCGGGCGGGCGAACGAACGGCCGGCGGAAGGATGGTCGAACGCGCCGGTTTTCCGCGGACGTTTCCAACAAAACCCCTCCCCAGTCAACATCGCGCGCCCGGCAGGATCCGGATGGTCCGGGCGCGGCATCGGCTTTTCCCGCCGCGCCAGGGAAGACACGGCAGGTCTGCGCCGTTCAGCGGCAGAGTTTCAGGATGAAGTTTTCCGCCTCGACCACGGCGGCGGCAACGCCGGCAAGCGCGATTGCGTCGGCCGGATTGTCCTCGAGCGCAGCGGCCGCCTTGCCGACGGCGGTGGCGCCGACGGACTGTGCGGAGCCCTTGAGGCGATGAGCGACGGCAGCGCGGGCGGCGCCCTCCAGGCTCGCGAGGTCCTTCATGCTCGCGCGCGCCTGCCGCGCGAACATCTGCAGCACTTCCAGCTCCAGCCCCTTGTCACCCATGGTCTGGCGGGCAAGGTGTACCAGATCGATCGGCTTTTCCCCGGAATGGGACATGCCGCCTGCATTGTCCGGCGCCTCGAATGCAATGTTGAGCGCTGCCATTTGCCAATATCCTTATAGACGCGATGTACGCATGTTTCTTTGTGGTGCACGCAGGTGTCGATGCGGCACGGGTGTTTCCGTCGTTCCGCACAGGGACATGGGACGTTCATTCTGCGCGGCCGGCGCGCCTATCCGATTAAAAGACGGCGCAAAATGGGCATGAATCGCGAACTATGGTTAACGGCTGAAAAATAGCCATTTTCGCAGGTTTTCCATCGCGATACAGAATCGCCCGATATTAACTTCCTGTTAAGTTTCGGACGAAGGGAGATGGCAATGAATTGTGTGATACAGGCTAATGTGTCACTACGATACGACCGGATAGTCCCGGTGGATAAGCCGTGGGCGGAGATACACCGCTTCGCCTTTTCGGTCTATCGAGCGAATTTGGAATGAACGGCGGTCCGGACGCTGCGTGCCATGAGGGTATGCAGCAAGACCGGCCACCAACCGGACCGGTTCGAATGCGCCTGAGCAGCGGCAGCGCGCATGAAGCCCGATCCCGGACATGGTAACGAGGCGTATCCGCATGGCGACGAACAAGCCCACCGAGTCGATCGACGACAAGGCCTTCCAGGCCCTGGAAGAAGCACTGAAGATCGACTTTGATGATCTAGCGCCGGAGACGCCCTCGAAGAAGGACGCTTCGGAGGCCCATGTGTCTGAACCAGCAAGCCGCGTTCCGAACAAGACGCAGGAAAAGCCTGCGAGCCGCCCTGCATCCGGCGAGGCCGCGCGTGGCCTCAGCCCCGAGCAGGCACCGAAAACCCCAGCCTTCACCCCCGCCAACGACGGCTCCCGCAAGACGCCTGCCGCGATCCTGAAGTCGCTGGACGTACGCTCGGGCCGGGCCTCGATCCGCATGGCCATCCTGATGTCCATTCTCTGGGTCATCGGCGGGCTGGGCGTTGCCAACCTTCTCTATGCGCCCGAGATCTGGCAGATCCGCTCGGTGGCCGACCTCGTGGCGCTGCCCGGTGCCATCGGCATGGTTGTCGCCATCGTCATGCCGATCATGCTCTTCTTCGCCTTCGCGATCATGATCTCCCGCGCCCAGGAACTGCGCAGTGCCGCCCGCTCCATGGCGGAAGTCGCACTCCGTCTCTCCGAGCCGGAAACCGTCGCGAGCGACCGCATCATGAGCGTCGGCCAAGCCGTCCGCCGCGAAGTCTCCGCGATGAACGAGGGCATCGAGCGTACGATCGCCCGCGCAACCGAGCTCGAAACGCTCGTGCATTCCGAAGTCAACGCCCTCGAGCGCAGCTATTCCGACAACGAGATGCGCGTGCGCACCCTCGTCCAGGAACTCGGCTCGGAGCGCGAGGCGATCGTCAGCCATGCCGAGCGCATCCGGTCGTCGATCTCCGGCGCGCACGAACAGCTGAAGGACGAGTTGGCCAGCGCCGGCGACAACATCACCCAGCGCCTCGCCACCTCGGGCGAAGCCTTCGCCTCCATGCTCGACACCCGCGCCGCGATGCTGATGGAGAAATCCGACAGCGCGACGCAGACGATCGGCGCCATGCTGTCGGCCCGCACCGACAGCCTGCTCTCGACGCTCAGCTCCTCCGGCCTCGCGCTCGCCAACGAGTTCGACAGCCGCCTCGACCAGCTCACCAAGAACCTCGATTCGCGCGGCCGTGACCTGCTGCAGCAGTTCGAGACCCGCGCGAGCTCGCTCGACACCAATACGGAAAAGCTGAATGCCGCGTTGAACGAGCGAGCCAAACAGCTCAATGAGACGCTGATCGCCCGCACCCGCGAGATCAGCGAAAGCCTGTCGATCGGCCAGCAGGCCGTCACCGGCGGTCTCGACCACATTCTCCAGTCGATGAACGCCGCGCTCGACGAAAAGGGCGCGCAGTTCCGCCAGAGCCTCAAGAACGCCGCAGACGACACCGTCATGGACCTCGACCTGCGCACCGGCTTCTTCGACGAGCGCATGCACGCGACCGTCGGCCAGATTGCCAGCGCCTTCGACCATCGTGTCGAGGAGTTCACCCAGGCCTTCGACCAGCGCGCCGGCTCGCTCGACAGCAAGCTGATGGAGAGCCTTGCCCGCATCAACGAAACGGTCGCCAGCGGCCGCGACGCGATGGATGGCATCCTCACCTCCAGCATCGACCGTCTCGGCAACACGCTCACCGACCAGTCCTTCGCACTGGCCACGACGCTCGCCACCAGCCAGGAAGTCCTCGAAAGTGCGGTCTCCGGCCATGCCGACGCCATTTCCAATGCCGTCAGCGGTGCGCATGAACGCATGGGCGCGGTCCTCTCGGAAAAGTCCGCCGCCCTTCTCGGCGGCCTCGCCGACGTGCAGAACCGCATCGAAAGCGGCTTCGGCACCCGTGCCGAAGCGCTGGCGGAAAGCATTTCCGGCAGCGAACGCCGCCTGACGGACGCGCTGGATTCGCGCGGCTCGGCCATCGCCACCGACATCGAGGCCGCACAGGCCCGCATGGAAGAGGCACTTGGCGCCCGCGCCAGCGCCCTGGTGGAAAGCATTTCCGGCAGCGAGCGCCGCCTGACGGATGCGTTGGATTCGCGTGGCACCTCGATCGCCTCCGGCATCGAAACCGCCCAGGCGCGCATGGAAGAGGCCCTCGGCGCCCGCGCGGACGAGATCGCCTCGACGATCGCCGCCAGCCACAACCGCATCGACAACGCGCTGTCCGAGCGCACCACCGCCCTCTCCTCGATGCTGAACGAGACCGGCAGCCAGCTCGAACAATCCGTCGGCGCCGCCGCCGGCCGTGTCGAGAACGCCCTGACGGGCGCCGCCCGCCAGATCGACGACGCCATCACCGGCCGCACTGCCAATCTCGCATCGGTTCTGTCCAACAGCGCCGGCGCGATGCAGTCCGCGATCGACGCGGCGGCTGAGCGCGTCGAAACAGTCCTCTCCGAAGGCAACCAGCAGCTCACGGGCGTCCTGCATGGCCAGGCTACCGAATTCGCAGAAGCCTTCTCCGGTCGTGCCGCCAACATCGCCGAACAGCTTTCGGGCCGCGCATCCGAACTAGCCGGTTCGCTCGTCTCCACCCACGAGCAGATCCGCGCGACGCTCGACGACCGCATCGACGCGATCAACCTCGCCATCACCGAGGGCCGCAACCAGCTCACCGAAACGCTCAACGATCAGGTCACCTCCATCGGCACCTCGATCGCCACCAGCGCCGGCATGCTGGAACTGTCCATGGAGCAGCTTTCGGACCGTGCGTCGACGCTCACCGGTTCGCTGGCCTCCACCCATGACGAGATTCGGGCAACGCTCGACGACCGCATCAACGCGATCAACCTCGCCATCACCGAGGGCCGTAACCATCTCACCGAGACGTTGAACGACCAGGTGACCACCATCGGCACCTCGATCGCCACCAGCGCCGGCATGCTGGAACTGTCCATGGAGCAGCACGAGGAGGCTCTTCGCCGCACCATCGACGGCAGCGGCGCCCTGCTCGACCAGCGCGTGCGTGAAAGCGTCGGCGCCGTCGCGGAACGCCTCGTCGAAACCTCGGCGAAGATCGTGCACGCAGCCGACACCTTCGGCAGCCGCATGGAGCAGACCGTCGACAACGTCGCCAACCGCTTCGACACGACCGGCAGCCGCCTCGAGGAAAACCTCGGCAAGCTCGAATCCCGCATCGAATACAGCGTCGACCACGTCTCCGGCCTTGTCGATACGGCAGCCTCGCGCATCTCCGACACCCTGTCGGAGCGCCTCACCGATCTCGACCGCGCCGGCGGCGACGTTTCGCTGCGTGTATCCGAAGCCCTCTCCCGGCCGATGGCCGAGGTGGAGCGCATCGGCGACGAGACGACGGCACGCATCGCCGCCGCCCTCGCCGGCCGCGTCACCGACATCGAGCGCCTTGGTGCCAGCGCTGCCGAGCGCATCGAAGGCGCCCTCTCTGGCCGCCTCACCGATATCGAGCGCGTCACCGGAGAAGCCGCCGAACGCATCGACGGTGCGCTGGCAAGCCGCGCCGACCAGATCGCCCGCGTCGCCGGGGAAGCGGCCGACCGCATCGACGACACGCTGATTGCCCGCGCCACGCAGATCGAGATGACCGTCGGCAGTGCCGCCGAGCGTATCGACGGCGCCCTCGTCAACCGCGTCGACGAGATCAACCGCGTCGTCGGCCAGGTCGCAGACCGCATCGACGACACGCTGCTCGCCCGCGCAACGCAGATCGAGCTGACGGTCGGCAATGCCGCCGAGCGCATCGACGGCGCCCTCGTCGGCCGCGTCGACGAAATCAGCCGCACCGTCGGCGAGGCTGCCGAACGGCTCGAAGGCGCGCTCCTCAACCGCGCGAGCCAAATCGAACGCACCGTCGACGGTGCCGCCGAACGCATCGACGGCGCCCTTGTCGGACGTGTCGACGAAATCAGCCGTACGGTCGGGGAAGCCACCGAACGTCTCGAAGGCACGCTCCTCAACCGCGCGAGCCAGATCGAGCGCTCCGTCGGCGACGCCGCCGAGCGTATCGATGGCGCCCTCGTCAACCGCGCCGACGAAATCAGCCGCGCCGTGGGTGAGGCTGCGGAGCGCATCGACGGAACCCTGGCCAGCCGTGCCAGCGACATTGCCCGCATTGCCGGAGAAGCCGCCGAACGCATCGACGGAACACTCGTTGCACGCACCGGCGACATCGAACGCATCACCGGAGAGGCTGCGGAGCGCATCGCCGGCACGATCGACGAGAAGACCGGCCGCATCGAGGAACGCCTCGGCACGATGGACCGCGCGCTGACCATCGGTCTCGACAGTGTCAACCGTACGATCGACGGCAAGGCCGCAGGTCTTGCCGCAACGCTGCGCGACGCCGTTTCGCAGGCCGCCCAGGACATGGACGCCGAAGCGGTCCGCTCCGCCCAGTCGCTCGCCAAGACCGGTGAGGAATTCGCCAGCCTCAGCTCGTCGCTGCGCGGCGCCGTCTCCCGTGCAGCCCAGGAAATGGGCGTCGAGGCCCAGCGCGCCGCCGAAAACATCGCCCGCACCGGCGAGGAGTTCGCCGGCAACCTTTCGGCCCGCAACGAAGCCTTCGCCCGCGCCGTCGAAGAGACCACCTCCTCCGCCGTCGCCCGCTTCACGGAAACGGAAAACCGCCTTGCCGACCAGGCCCAGTCGCTGCGCGCCGGCCTCGGCGATGTCGAGAAGGCACTGGAAGCGCGCGGCGCCTCCATCCGTTCGACGCTCGACGAGCGCACCCGCGAGCTCAACTCCATGCTGGCGAGCCGCACGGAAGAGCTGGCCCGCCTGATCGACGAGGAAGCCCGTCCGGTCATCGACAGCTATGCTGCCGTCGGCCGCGAGGCTGCCGAAGGCATCGGCGGTGTCGCCCGTGACGCTGCCGAGCGCATCAGCGGCGTCGCCCGCGAAAGCGCCGAGCGCCTGCGCAACGAGAACGCCGCGCTCATCAACGCGATCTCCGCCCGCACGGCCGATACGCTCGCCGCCATCACCAGCCGCACGGAAGAAGCCGCCGGCACGATGCGCGAGATCGAAAGCGGCCTTGCCGCCAATGTCGAAAGCCTGATCGCCCGCCTCTCGGAAAGCAACGGCGCGATCGCCGGCATCGTCGATGCCGCCAGCCAGACGCTCGGCGCCATCGATGGCCGTCTGATGAGCACGGCCGAACGCTTCTCCACCTCCGCCGAGCGCGCCTCCGACATGGTGTCCACCACGTCGCGCCTGCTCGAGGGCAAGGTGGACCGCCTGTCCGACATCTCGTCCGGCACGCTGTCGCAGATCGGCGGCATCGTCGGTCGCTTCGAGGACCACTCGAAGATCCTGTCGCAGGCCTCGGATCTGCTCGCCGCCGCCCAGTCGAACCTCGTCTCGACGCTGGAAGAGCGCCAGGACGCGCTGCGTTCGCTCTCCGTCGGCCTCGTGCAGCGCTCGGAGGAGATCGAGAAGACCATGCAGTCGCTCGAAGGCATGGTCGAGGGCGTCTTCACCCGCGCCGAGGAGCGCTCGAACCTCATCGCCGGCAACCTGCGCGGCGGCATCCAGACGTCGTTCGCCGAAGTCGGCCGCATCCTCGGCGAGACCGAGAAGCGCGCCGAGGCCGCTGCCAACACGCTGCGCGAGCAGCTGACAAAGGCCGGCGAGGAAGCAGGCCAGTCGGTCGAGGGTTCCTTCGCCCGCGCCGAAGAGCGGACCAAGGAAGTGGCGAACCGCCTGCGCGGCAGCGTCGGCGCCTCGCTCTCCGATGTCGATCGCCTGCTCACCGAAAGCGGCAAGAAGTCCGAAGCCGCCACGACCGTCATGCGCGAAACGCTGCGCGAGGCCGTCGAGGAAGCGGTCGGCAAGTTCTCCGGTGCGACCGAGGAAATCCGCCGCGCCGCCGCCGACATCCGCAAGGAGCTCGACCAGACCCGCGGCGAGCTGAAGCGCGGTGCCTTCGACCTGCCGGAAGAGGCCAAGGAAAACGCGGCGCAGATGCGCCGCGCCGTCAGCGAGCAGATCAAGGCCCTGCAGGACCTGTCCGACATCATCGGCAAGTCCTCCTCGGCGCTGGAAGTCTCCCGCCCGGCCGCGGTTCAGGCCAAGGTCGTACAGCAGGCACAGCCGGTGCAGGAAACCCGCGGCGAGCCCCGCCGCGAGGAGCCGGCCCAGCAGCTGCGCGGGAGCCTCGGCCTCGAGCGTGCCGCACCGGCCACGGTGCCGCAGCGCGCACAGCCCCTGCCCGCGGAATCCGAAGCCAAGACCACCGGCGAAGGCGGCTGGATGCGGGATCTCCTGCGCGGCGCCGTCTCGCGTGAGGAGGCCCAGTTCGGCCAGCCGCGCGCCGATGGTCAGGCGGCTCGCCCGGACAGCCGCAACCCGCGCCATGTCGTCGAATCGCTGAACTCGCTCTCGGTCGATATCGCCCGCGCCATCGACCACGATGCCTCGGTCGACCTGTGGCGCCGCTACCAGCGCGGCGAGCGCGACGTCTTCACGCGGCGCCTCTACACGCTGAAGGGCCAGCAGACGTTCGACGAGATCAAGCGCAAGTACGAGCGCGAGCCGGAGTTCCGCACCGCGGTCGACCGCTATATCTCGGACTTCGAGAAGCTGCTTGCCGACGTCGCCCGTAACGACCGCGACAAGGTCATGACGCAGACCTACCTCACCTCGGACACCGGCAAGGTCTACACCATGCTGGCCCATGCGGCAGGCCGCTTCAGCTAAGCTGATCCGGACGGAAAACGAAACGGCCGCCCGCAAGGCGGCCGTTTTGCGTTCAAGGCCCCAATTGGCGGAGCTGATAACGCACCTTTGATGAGACATGCCCTTCCGGGCGACCGATTTCCGGCGACGGAACCTTAAAATCCGGCTCTCCAGCCGCTATATGCGGACCAACGCGCCTGCGGGCGCATGGGAAGAGAGACGGAAATGATCTTTATACAAGGCTTTGGACGCATTCTGGCGACGCTGGCAGTCGCGGTGATGGTGATGATGACGGTGGTGGATGTGGCGGAAGCCCGCCGCGCCGGCGGCGGCCTCGGCAGCCGCGGCAGCCGCACCTTCTCGACGCCCTCGACGACGCGCACCGCACCGACGGATGCCCAGCCCATCGACCGCACCATGACGCGCCAGCAGTCGGCCCAGCCGTCCGCGGGACGCAACGCCACGGCCACCAATCCGCGCCCCGGCCTCTTCGGTGGTTTCGGCGGCACGCTGCTCGGCGGCCTGATGCTCGGCGGCCTCGTCGGCATGCTGATGGGCCAGGGGCTCGGTGGCGGCATCGGCATGCTCGGTCTTCTCCTGCAGATCCTGCTGATCGCCGGTGTCTTCCTGTTCCTCCGCCGCATGTTCGCGCAGAAGAATGCCACCGCCTATGCCGGCAGCGGCCATGCCCGCAACGCCACGCCGGACGGCGGCTCGCAGTTCAAGATCCCGAGCATCGGCGGCGGCAGCCGTCAGGCCGCACCGCAGCCGAAGGGCGGCGACGAGCTCGGCATCAAGCAGGCCGATCTCGAACAGTTCGAAAGCATGCTGAAGGAGCTGCAGGCGGCCTATGCGGCCGAGGACTTCCGCACGTTGCGCCAGATCACAACGCCGGAAGCCATGTCGTACCTTGCCGAGGAACTGAGCGACAACGCCACTCAGGGCCTGAAGAACGAGGTGCGCGACATCCACCTCGTGCAGGGCGACGTTGCCGAAGCCTGGCGCGAAGGCGCCGACGAATACGCCACCGTCGCCATGCGCTACGAGAGCATCGACGTGATGCGCGACCGCTCGACCGGCAAGCTCGTTTCCGGCGATCCGGACAATCTGACGGAAGCGGTCGAGATCTGGACCTTCGTGCGCCGCGACGGCGGCGACTGGAAGGTCTCGGCCATTCAGGGCGTCGAAAACGCCTGACGGGACGGCTGCGCGTCGGCGCGCGGCCCCTCATCCCGTTGTCGCAACCTTCTCCCCGCAAGCGGGGAGAAGGAGCAAGCGGCACAGTTTTCCAATCGACATGGGCGTTGTTTGCCTGGGGAAACCCGCAAGACACACCCCTTCGCGCCGCTTGCGGGGAGAAGGTGCCGGCAGGCGGATGAGGGCCTTTCTACGCCCGCGTGTCGAAAGAAATCAGATCGCGCCGAGCGTCCAGCCGACAATATCGGCCGTGACCGCGGCAAAGGCCGCATCGAGCGCCTTCACGAAGGCCGGATTGCCCGTACCGCCAACCGGAACCGTCGCACGAAACACCTTCTGTGCCCGGACAGTCCCGTTGCGGTCGTTGAGCAGCTTTGCCGAAATCTCCACCACCGCCGCATCGGCGCCGGCGGTCTGCACCTCGAAGGCGCGGATATCGGTGACGATCTGGTAGTCGATCGCCAGCCCCTCGCCCGGCTTGCCGACACCGCCAAGACGGCCGGTGTTCTCGAAAGCCTGCACGAGCTTGGCCTGCACCATCTTGCTCAGGCTGTCGCTCCACTGCGCGCCGGCAAGGTACTGGATTTCGGAGGCGGACGGGCGGATGACGATCTGTTCGCTGTCTAGCGCCTTCAGCGCCGAAGGCTGCGGCACGAGGATCTGCCGGCTCTTGGCCGAAGGGCCTTCGACGGCGGCGACGGAGGAGAGCGCGAACGTATCGTTCTTGGCCTGTGTGCTGCCGCAGGCGGCAAGCGTCGTCGCCAGGACGGCCACGAGCGCGGCGCGCGCCGCAGTCCCGTTCCGCAACAAACCCATACCCGAACTCGTCATGTCGTCCTCAAACCCTTGTAACTGCCTGTGTAGCAGCGGCACGGCATGCTGTCACGGCTGCGCGGACGGACAAATCCGCCTCGGCCCGCCGGCGGCCGGCAGTTGTGGGGATAGGGCCACACCTTGCGGCCGGATCAGCGCCGGTTGCGACCGTCATACTGCTTGACCGTGTCGCCGCCGAAGAGCAGGCGCTGCGGATTGCGCTCGAAGCCGGAGATCGCACCGTCGAGATTCTGGATGGTGCGGCGCGTATCGAGCACCAGCGCCTCGATATCCCGCAGCCCCGAACCGGAGAATCGCTGCAATCCGTCGGCAATCGGTCCGATCCGCCCGTTCAGCGTGTCAGCCGCCTGCTTGATCGACTGCAGCGTCGCCTTGGCCTCGGCGAAGAGCGATTCGGAATCTCCCTCGCCCAGGAAGCCGTCGAGCTTGGCGAGCACGCCATCGACGCGCGTGGAGGCGGCATTCAGCTTGTTGCTCATCTGCTGCACGTCGGTGATGATCTGGTCGATATCCTCCTCGCGGGCGCCGATACGGTCGGCGACGCCCGTCACGGAGGCGATGGCCTTGCGGGCATCGGCAGTCGCGACCGAAATGTCGTTGATCGCCCCGCCGACCTTCTGCGGATCGACCGCAGCGATCAGGCTGTCGATCTTGTCGAGCGAGGCCGTCGCCTGCTTGCCGAAGGTATCGAAGGTCTCGGCCGTCTTGCGGAAGCCCTCGACCGTGGTCTTGATGTCGCCGGACGCGGCCGCGATGTCCTTGCTGACCTTGTCGACATTGCCGACAAAATCCTCGACCTTCTTCGGGTCGACCGCCTTGATCAGCTCGTCGACCGAGGCGAGCGTCGAATCGAGCCGGCCGGAAAGATTGCGGAAGGTTTCCGACAGGCCACCGACGCTCTGCAGGAACTCGTCCACCTTCTCGCCGTTGCGGGCGAGCGAGCCGGAGAACTGCTCGGCGTTCTGGATGGTCGTCGTCAGCGGCCCGCGTGCATCGGCGACGAAGCCCTGGATATCGGTGATCGCCGCATCGGCACGCTTCAGGATCTTGTCTGCGGTCGACAGGATGTTCGTCACGCTCGACTGTTCCGCCTGCAGCACCGCCGGAACCTCGGTGTCGAAGGCCTGCCGCAGGATGTTCGGATCGGCAGCACTGCCGCCGGAAAGCTCGATATAGGCCGCGCCCGTCAGACCCTGCACTTCAAGCACCGCGGTCGTCGTCTGCTTGACCGGCGCGCTGGTCGAGACCTCCGTCATGGCGACGGAGAAGAGCGGATCGTCGGCATCGATGGCAAGGCTGCGTACGGAGCCGACCGGGATGCCGTTGAAGCGCACGGGCGAGCCGATGCTGAGCCCGTTCGCCGATCCCGGGATGCGGATCGCCAGCTGCGCCATCTCGCCGCCACGGCCGTATTGCGACATCCAGTAGACGAAAGCGAAGGCGGCAGCCATGACGAGGACGGTGAAGAAACCGACGAGGGCGTAATTGGCTTTGGTTTCCATGCTTCGGGCTATCCTGCTCGCAGTTCCATCCATCCGGGCCCATCGGCCCCGGACACGTCCTTACGTTTTACGCACGATCGATCGCGCGCGCTTGCCCCGGAAATAGGACTGCACCCAGGGATCGTCAAAGGCCAGCATGTCCTCGATCGTGCCTTCGACCATGACCTTCTTCTGCCCGAGAACGGCGATGCGATCGCAAACCGAAAACAGGCTGTCGAGGTCGTGAGTCACCATATACACGGTCAATCCGAGGGTGTCGCGCAGTTTGGCGATCAGCTCGTCGAATTCCGCCGCGCCGATCGGATCGAGGCCCGAGGTCGGCTCGTCGAGGAAGACGAGCGCCGGGTCGAGCGCCAGCGCCCGCGCCAGCGCCGCACGCTTGATCATGCCGCCCGAAAGCTCGGAGGGAAATTTGTTCGCGGCCTCCGGGGCAAGGCCGACAAGCTCGATCTTCAGCCGCGCCAGCTCGTCCATCATCGCCTGCGGCAGGTCGAGATACTCGCGCATCGGCACCTGGATGTTCTCCATGACCGTCAGCGAGGAAAAGAGGGCACCGTGCTGGAAGAGCACGCCGAGCTTCATGTCGAGCGCCAGCCGCTCGGCCTCGCTCGCCTTGTCGAAATCCATGCCGAAGATGCGGATGTTGCCGGAGCGGCGCGGCAGAAGGCGCAGCACCGTGCGCATCAGCACCGACTTGCCCGTGCCGGACGCGCCGACGAAGCCGAGAATCTCTCCGCGATAGATATCGAGATTGAGCTCATCCAGCACGATGTTGCTGCCGAAGCCGACGGTCAGATCCTTGACCGAAAGCACCACGTCGTCCGCCTTTGCCGAAACCTGCTCCATGGACATCCCTAGAAATCGATCGCGGCGTAGAACATGGCGAAGAGGCCGTCGACGAGGATGACGACGAAGATCGACTTCACCACAGCGGCGGTGACGTGGCGGCCAAGCGATTCGGCGCTGCCGCCCACCTTCAACCCCTCGACCGAGGCGACGATGCCGATGATCAGCGCCATGAACGGCGCCTTGATCATGCCGGACACCACCGTCGAGAGGTCGATGGCCTCGCGAAGACGCGACAGGAAGGTGTCGAAGGTGATGCCGGAATAGGACCAGGCGACGAAGGCCGCGCCGCCTAGGGCCGCAAAGTTGGCGATGATGGTCAGCAGCGGCAGCGCCACCGTCAGTGCCACCAGCCGCGGGAAGACGAGCACGCCGATGGGGCTGAGGCCCATGACCTTCAGCGCGTCGATCTCCTCGCGCATCTTCATCGAGCCGATCTCGGCCGTGATCGCGCTGCCGGAGCGGCCGGCGATCATGATGGCGGTGAGCAGCACGCCGACCTCGCGCAACTGAAGGATGCCGACGAGGTCGACGACGAAGACCTCCGCCCCGAAGTAGCGCAACTGGAAGGCGCCCTGCTGGGCGATGATCGCACCGATCAGGAAGGACATCAGGAGGATGATCGGCACCGCGCGGACACCCATATGGTCGATCTGGTGCACGATCGCCGAGGGCGAGACGCCGCTGCGGCGCCCGAGCTTCAGTTGCGCGCCCCGCACCGCCGAGCCGAGGATGAACATGGCGGCGACCGTATCGTCCCAGACGTCCATCATCGCGCGGCCGATGGGGGTGAAGATGCGCTCGAACAGGGTGCCCTTCCCGCCGCCGCCATACCGTGGTTCGGCGAGCTTTTCCGGCAGGGCAGAAATCAGGTCGGCGTAGTGCGTACCCTCGCGATCGGTAAGGCTGACCTCGTTGCCGCCGCCCTGCCGCTCGGCAATCGCCCGGCGCAGCAGCCAGGCGCCGGCCGTATCCATGGCCGAAACACCGCTGAGGTCGATTTCCAGCGCACCGGCCTGCCCGCGGCCGATATCGGCCAGCCGCTTGCTGGCGGCAACCGCGTTCGTGTTCACCCACTCGCCGGAAAGGCGCCAGACCTCCCGGCCGTTTTCAGGCGGGTTTTCGATCGCGATGTCGAGGGGGGAACGGGTGGCGGTCAAGTCTCTTGCATCTTCCCGTGCTTGGGACAACATGCGC
This sequence comes from Shinella sp. HY16, assembly GCF_028534175.1. Lineage (NCBI taxonomy): Bacteria > Pseudomonadati > Pseudomonadota > Alphaproteobacteria > Hyphomicrobiales > Rhizobiaceae > Shinella > Shinella sp. HY16. The sequence continues at coordinate 1,905,804 of NZ_JAHYXL010000001.1, forward strand.
CTGTCTTACCGGCTCGCCGCCCATCTGTCACCGAACTAACCTGCAAAAGCCCCTTCCCGCCTCGATTTTTTCAAGCCTGCCAGGATTAGTCCCATGCGCCGCACATTGCTCGCCACCACCGAAAGCTTCCCGATTGCCGGCACCTTCACCATTTCGCGCGACGCCAAGACGACGGCCGAAGTGGTGACCTGCACGATCGGCAGTTCGGGCCTTTCCGGCCGCGGCGAATGCGTTCCCTATGCGCGCTACGGCGAATCGGTTGCCGGCGTGCTCGCCGCCATTGAGGACATGCGCGGCGCCGTGGAGGACGGAATCGGCCGCGAGGAACTGGCGCGGGTCATGCCCGCAGGTGCGGCCCGCAACGCCCTCGACTGCGCGCTCTGGGATCTCGAGGCGAAACTGTCGGGGGTGCCGACCTGGCAGGTGGTCAATGCCGCGGCGCCGCAGAAGCTCGTCACCGCCTTCACGCTCTCCCTCGGCGACCCCGAGGCGATGCAGCGCCAGGCCGCACAGGAGGCAGGCCGCCCGCTTCTCAAGGTCAAGGTCGGCACGGCGGACGATGCCGCCCGCATCCGCGCGGTGCGTGCCGGCGCCCCCGAGAGCGCCATCATCCTCGACGCCAACGAGGGCTGGACGCCGGAAAACCTCGCCTATCACTTCGCGCTCTGCGCCGAGGCGCGCATCGCCCTTGTCGAGCAGCCGCTTCCGGCCGGAAACGATTCGGCCCTGCGCGACATTGCCCGCCCGGTCCCGATCTGCGCCGATGAGAGCGTGCACCAGACGCAGGACATCCCCAAACTTGCCGACCGCTACGACGCGATCAACATCAAGCTCGACAAGGCCGGCGGGCTGACGGAGGCGCTCGCGCTGCGCGAGGCGGCTAAGGAATGCGGCCTGAAGATCATGGTGGGCTGCATGGTCGGCACGTCGCTGGGCATGGCCCCGGCCGTGCTGTTGGCGCAGGGCGCCGATTTCGTCGATCTCGACGGCCCGCTGCTGCTTGCCCGCGACCGCGAACCGGGTCTGCGCTATGAAGGTTCCACCGTCTATCCGCCCGAGGCCGCGCTCTGGGGCTGAACACGCGGCGCGACGATGCGTCCGGCAATGACCGAGAGAAGACCGGCAGCGGCAACGAGCGACATCAGGTAGAAGCCCTGGACGCCGTACCAGCTGAAGGCATAGCCCGAGACGAAGGTGGCGAGCGCCGTGAAGACGCCGGTGTAGAAGAAATAGAGCCCCTGCGCCGCCGCCTCCTGCTCCTCCGCCACGCGCTCCACGAGCCGGCTCTGCGCGCTCATATGGATCAGCGCGTAGGTGAAGGCATGCAGACATTGCAGCGCGAAATAGCCGGCAAAGGACATGTCCATCGGAAAGAGGATCCAGCGGCCGACCGCAACGGCGCCGCCGGCCATCATCATGGACCAGAGATTGAAGCGGCGCCGCAGCTGGACGGCAAAGAGGAAGAAGAGCACTTCGGCCAGAACGCCAGCGCTCCAGAGAATACCGACGTCGACGCCGCTGAATCCCATCTTCTGCCAGTAGATCGCCGAAAAGGCGAACAGCATGGCGTGGCTCGCATTGACCAGCGAGACGCCGATCAGCATGAACTGCACATCCGCCTGCCGTAGCGTGCTCTTCGTCGGCATGGTCGCGATCGCGGCAATCGGCGACGGACGGCGCGGCTTGCCGATCCTGGGCGCGATCACCGCGCCGATCACGGTCAGCACGAAGGCCACCGCCATCGCCGGCAGCACCATCGCACCGCCATAGAGGCCGGCAAGCCAGCCGCCGGTCATCGTCGCGACGATGAAGGCGAGTGACCCCCACAGGCGCATCTTGCCGTAGTCGAAATTCCAGCGCCGCACGCCCGACAGCATGATCGCCTCGGTGATCGGTACATAGGGTGAATAGACCGCGCCCTGCAGCGTATAGAGCAGCAGCACCGGCCAGAAGGAGCCCGTCGCAAAAAGCGCGAGAGCCGTCGCGAGCGACAGCAGCGCCGACCAGAGCAGCACGATCGAGCGCTCGCCGATCCGGTCCGCGATGATGCCCGCCACCGGCGCAGTGAAGACGCGCACGAACAGCGGCACGGCGAGAACCATGCCGATCTGGAAATCGCTCATCGAAAGCGTTTCCAGCCAGACCGGAAAGAACGGCAGCGCAATGCCGTTGACCATCATCGGCGCGCAAAAGACGAGAGCGATACGCGCAGCAAAATACGGCGGCGCGCCGGCGGTCACGGTAAAACCGGAGGGGGCATTCATTGGCGGGGAACCTGCGTTGGAACGCCCTCCGCTCTATCATGCCGATGTACGTACGCCAATGCGCTATTTCTGCCCACCGGCGGGAATGCCGAACTTGTGAAACCGGACACAGGCGCAGCGCGATCCGCCAGCTTCCGCCCCATGCTTTTGCATCCCGGATGCACGCAAGTTGCCGCAGGGCAGTTCCGCTTTTCTTCGAATCGCGGAAACGCTCTATCTCGTTTTTACGCAAAACCACTACGCGCTTCCGCTGGAATTTCTCTAAGCGGCCTCCGGCTCCCGGGTCTCGATCGCCAGCATCCGGTGCGAGACCGGAAGGACTTCGGCGGGGCTTGAGGCGAGCTTCTGCCAGGTGATCAGTTCCATCTCCCCGTCATGGTGTTCGGCAATCGCCGTGCAGCTCTCCACCCAGTCGCCGCTGTTGATATAGCGGATGCCGTCGATCTCGGTGATGACGGCGTGGTGGATATGGCCGCAGATCACACCGTCGGCATCGTGGCGCCGCGCCTCCTCGACGACCACCTTCTGGAACTCGCCGATGAAGTTCACCGCCGTCTTGACCTGCTGCTTGGCCCAGGAAGAGAACGACCAGTACGGCAGGCCGAGCCGGCGGCGGATGGCGGCGAAGACCACGTTGATGGCGATGGCCGCGTCATAGGCCCAGTCGCCGAGATAGGCGACGACGCGGGCATGGCGCACGACGACGTCGAACTCATCGCCATGCAGCACGAGATAGCGCTTGCCGTCGGCCGCCTCGTGGATGATGCGGTCGGCCACTTCCACGCCGCCGAAATGGGTGCCGGGGAAATCGCGCAGGAATTCGTCGTGGTTGCCGGGAATGTAGATGATGCGTGTGCCCTTGCGCGCCTTGCGCAACAGCTTCTGCGTGACATCGTTGAAGGCCTGCGGCCAATACCAGTTGCGCTTCAGGCGCCAGCCGTCGACGATGTCGCCGACGAGCACGATCGTCTCCGCTTCATGATGCCGCAGGAAGTCGATCAGGAAGTCCGCCTTGGCCGCCTTCGATCCCAGATGCACGTCCGAGATGAACAGCGTGCGGAAGTGGCGGACAGTGGGGTCGGCAAGGGTCGCAGTCATGCGTTCTTCTCCGGGTGGCCAGCCGCCGCGGTGGTCGTCGGGAGGGGCGGCTTTCAACCCGTTGAAAACCAGACTCCTGTTTCAGATTGATGACACACCTATGCCTTTTTCGGCGGCAAATAGGCATTGCACAGGCCGCTGATTGCGGCTTTATGGAAGACTCGGAAAACTTCACGTCGCGGCGGTTTCGCAGAGCCAAGAGCCGCAACGAAAACAGCATATGGCAGGGAGCATCATGAGCACGGGTGACAAATCGCGGACGCAGGACGGTCCGGCAAGCGGCGACATCGACCAGCAGGCCCTCTTCTTCCACCGCCACCCCCGCCCCGGCAAGCTCGAGATCAACCCGACCAAGCCGCTCGGCAACCAGCGCGATCTGGCGCTTGCCTATTCGCCGGGGGTCGCCGCGCCCTGCCTTGCCATCCGTGACGACCCCAACACGGCCGCCGACTACACGGCGCGCGCCAACCTCGTCGCCGTCGTCTCGAACGGCACGGCCGTGCTCGGCCTCGGCAATATCGGTCCGCTCGCCTCCAAGCCCGTGATGGAAGGCAAGGCGGTGCTCTTCAAGAAGTTCGCCGGCATCGACGTCTTCGACATCGAGATCGACGCGCCGACCGTCGACGAGATGGTCAATGTCGTCTCGGCGCTGGAGCCGACCTTCGGCGGCATCAACCTCGAAGACATCAAGGCGCCGGAATGTTTCGAGGTGGAGCGCCAGCTGCGCGAGAAGATGGATATCCCCGTCTTCCACGACGACCAGCACGGCACTGCCATCATCGTCGCTGCAGCGGTCCTCAACGGCCTGGAGCTCGCCGGCAAGGCGTTGTCGGACGCCAAGATCGTTGCTTCGGGCGCCGGCGCGGCCGCGCTTGCCTGCCTCAACCAGCTCGTTTCCCTCGGCGCGAAGGTCGAGAACATCTGGGTGCATGACATCGAGGGCCTGGTCTACAAGGGCCGCGAAGCCCTGATGGACCAGTGGAAGAGCATCTATGCGCAGGAGACCGACAAGCGCCAGCTCTCCGAGACCATCGACGGTGCGGACGTCTTCCTCGGCCTGTCGGCCGCCGGCGTGCTGAAGCCGGAGCTGCTTGCGCGCATGGCGGAAAAGCCGCTGATCATGGCGCTCGCCAATCCGACGCCGGAAATCATGCCCGAGGAGGCGCGCGCCGCCCGCCCGGACGCGATGATCTGCACCGGCCGGTCGGACTTCCCGAACCAGGTCAACAACGTCCTCTGCTTCCCCTACATCTTCCGCGGCGCGCTCGATTGCGGCGCGCGCACGATCAACGAGGAGATGAAGATGGCCGCCGTGCGCGCCATCGCCTCCCTCGCCCGCGAGGAAGTGTCCGATGTCGCCGCCCGCGCCTATTCCGGCGACACGCCGAGCTTCGGTCCGAACTACCTCATCCCCTCGCCCTTCGACCAGCGCCTCATCCTGCGCATCGCGCCGGCAGTCGCCCGCGCGGCGGCGGAAACCGGCGTGGCGACACGCCCGATCGCCGATTTCGACGCCTATCTCGACCAGCTCAACCGCTTCGTCTGGCGCTCGGGCTTCGTCATGAAGCCGATCTTCGCCGCGGCGAAAAATGCGGCCAAGAAGCGCGTGATCTTTGCCGAAGGCGAAGACGAGCGCGTGCTGCGCGCCGCACAGGTGCTGCTGGAGGAGGACATCGCCAAGCCGATCCTCATCGGCCGCCCGCAGATCATCGAAGCGCGCCTCAAGCGCTACGGCCTGCGCGTCCGCCCGCAGACAGACTTCGAAGTGGTGAACCCCGAGGACGATCCGCGCTACCGCGATTATGTCGACGACTATTTCCGCATCGTCGGCCGCCGTGGCGTCATTCCGGAAGCCGCACGCACCATCGTGCGCACCAACCAGACGGTCATCGGCGCGCTCGCACTCAAGCGCGGCGAAGCCGATGCGCTGATCTGCGGCGTCGAAGGGCGTTATGCCAAGCACCTGCGGGATGTCAGCCAGATCATCGGCAAGAAGGAGGGCGTGCTCGACTTCTCCGCCCTCAGCCTGCTGATCTCCCAGCGCGGCGCCACCTTCTTCACCGACACCTATGTCACCTTCGACCCGACGGCCGAGGAAGTGGCACAGATGACGGTCATGGCTGCACAGGAAATCCGCCGCTTCGGCATCACGCCGCGCGCCGCCCTGGTCTCCCATTCGAACTTCGGCTCGCGGGATTCCGACAGCGCCTTCAAGATGCGCCGCGCCATGGAAATGGTGCGAGACATGGATCCGACGCTCGAGGCGGACGGCGAAATGCACGGCGACGCCGCGATTTCCGAGGCGCTGCGCCAGCGCGTCATGCCGAATTCGACGCTGTCCGGCGAAGCCAATCTCCTTGTCTTCCCCAATCTCGACGCCGCCAACATCACGCTTGGCGTCGTCAAGACGATGACGGACAGCCTGCACGTCGGCCCGATCCTGCTCGGCGCCGCCATGCCCGCCCATATCCTGTCGCCGTCGGTCACCTCGCGCGGCGTGGTGAACATGGCCGCCCTTGCCGTGGTGGAAGCCTCCTACCCGGCCTGAGCCGCAATCCCCGCCTTACGAAACGGCCGCCACCTCGGCGGCCGTTTTTGTTTGCGGTGCCGGGTGCGCGGCATCCCGCGCCTCCCACCAGTCGCCGAGCGCATCGACCAGCGGCAGCAGCGTCAGGCCGGATGGCGTAAGGTCGTATTCGACCCGCAGCGGATAGCCGTCGAACACCGTGCGCTGCACGATGCCCGCCTTTTCCAGCTTGCGCAGTTCGAGCGTCAGGATGCGGTGCGAGACGGTGGGATTGTCGCGCCTGAGGTCGCTGAAGCGCTTCGTTCCGTCCTTGAGGTAATAGATCAGCAGCGTCGGCCAGCGGCCGCTCAAGACCTGCATGACCTCCTCGATCGGGCAACGGGAAACGAGATCCTTCATGACGGGCTCCGGCGTGGTGACAAAAATGTGCGTAATTTACATGGGGGCAGGCAAGGCTTAGGTCCAGTGTCGCTGCGCAGCGTGGTCAACAGAAATCACGGAGAAGAACATTGGAACCGATCCTCGTCTACGGCTTCCCCGCCGGAAGCTCCATGGGCCTTGTCGCCGCGCTGGAGTGGCTGGGAAAACCCTATCGCCTCTGCCGCGTCGACATGCTGGGCGACATGCGCGACCCTGCCTATGCTCGCCTCAACGCCCGGCACGAGACACCCGCCCTCGTCACCGATGACGGCCGGGTGATCACCGAAACCATGGCCATCACCCACTGGATCGCCGCACGCGACACCGAGCGGCGCGTCAGCTTCGAGGCAACGGCGCCGGAAGCCGACCGCATGGTTCAGCTGATGGCCTTCCTCAACACCGGCTTCACCGGTTCCTTCAGCCCGCTCTGGTCGGCGCTCGAACTGGAGACACCGGACCCGGTGCTCGAAGATTCGCTGCGTCGCTGGGGCCGCGAGGGGGTCATCGAACGGCACGACAAGCTGGAGGCGATGCTCGGCGACACGCCCTATCTTGCCGGCGACCGTCCGACATTGGCGGACGGCGTGCTCATCGGCGTCGCCCGCTGGCTCGACTACCACGCCGTCGCCCCGGCAAGCCGCTGGCCCCGAATCGAGGCCATCCGCCGCCGGCTGGAGGCCGACCCTGCCGTCGTGTTCGCCACCGCACTGGAAAGCGGCGAGACACCGGCCGGCAACGGCGCCTTCAGGGGCCACGTTCCGCTTGCCGAGGTCATCGAGCGTTTCGGAAAGGCCTGAAGAAGGAAGGTCGGGCAAAACCCGGCCTTCCTATCCTCCCACAGAAAGCTCCAGCCGGCGCGTGACACCGATCGCCGTCAGAAACGCCTCGTCATGGCTGACGACGAGGAGCGCGCCGTCATAGGCGCGCAGTCCCGCCTCCACCGCCTCAATCGAATCGATGTCCAGATGGTTCGTCGGCTCGTCGAGGACCAGCAGCGCCGGCGGCCGCCCCCCGCCGAGCACACAGGCTAGTCCGGCACGCAGCAGCTGCCCGCCCGAAAGGCTGCCGGTGACCTGCAGCGCGGCATCCGCGCGGAACATGAAACGCGCCAGCGCCGCCCGGCAGGCATTTTCGCCGGAACCGGGGTTGATCCGGCGAAAATTATCGCGGATCGACAGGGCCGGATCGAGCAGGCTCACCTTCTGATCGAGCATGGAGGCGTCCGTAAAGAGGCGCACGCTGCCCTGCCACGGCATCAGCGCGCCGGTGACGAGCGCCAGGAAGGTCGTCTTGCCCGCACCGTTCGGCCCCGTCACGGCCACCCGCTCCGGCCCGGTCAAGGTGAAGGAAAGGTCGCGGATGACCGGACGGTCCGGCCGGTAGCCGGCGGTGACGCCGTCCATCCGGAGCACCGTCTTGCCGGCGGCAAGATGGGTCGGCGGCACGCTGACGCTCAGCGGCTGGAGGATTTCGATGCGCTCGCGCGCTGCCGCTACCGCTTCGCCCGCCTGCGCCTGGCGGTCCTCGGCAAGCCGCGCATTGGCGCCGCCCGTCAGCTCGCTGCGCTCCTTCATCGCGCCCAGCATGATGCGCGGAATGTCGCCACGCGCTTTCTTGCGGCGGCCGGCACTGTCCTTGCGCGCCTTGCGCTCGGCAATGACTTGCATGGTGTGCGCCACCTCAGCGGCATGCCTTTCCGCATCCGCAAGGTCACGATGGGCGGCGGCGAGTTCCAGCGCCTTGCGCGCACGATAGGCGCTCCAGTTGCCGCCATAGCGGGTGGCGCCGAGCGTCGTCAGCTCGACGATGGCATCCATGGTCTCCAGCAGCGCGCGGTCGTGGCTGACGACGATCGCCCCCGCCCGCCAGCCGGCGAGCAGATCGATGACCGCCTGCCGCCCATCCCGGTCGAGATTGTTCGTCGGCTCGTCGAGCAGCAGGAAATCGGGCGCGCTGAAGATGAGGGCCGCGAGGGCCGCCCGCGTGCGCTGTCCACCGGAAAGAGCGGCAATCGGCGTCTCCGGCTCCGCCTCCAGCCCGACGCGGGCGAGCGCGGCGGCAAGCCGCGCCTCCAGCGTCCAGTCCGCATCGGCAAGGGCCTCGGCGTCCGCCTCCCCGCGCGCCGCACGGGAAAGCAGGTCGAGCGCCTCGACGATGCCGAACAGGCTGGCAACGGTTTCCTGCGGGTTGACCTGCACGCTCTGGCGCAGCAGCCCGACCGTGCCGTTCACGGCGACGGTGCCGGCCTGCGGCGTGAGCGCGCCGGTGACGAGCTTCAGCAGCGTCGTCTTGCCGACGCCATTGCGGCCGACGAGGCCGGCACGCTCGGCGCCGAAGGTCAGGTCGAGATCGGAAAGGAGGGCGTGGCCGTCAGGCGTGGACCACCGGATTTTGGAAAGGGTGATGGAATGCGGCATGAATAGAGATTTCCCCGAGGACAAAACGAAGTCGGTTTGTGGTCGGGTTGAAATCCATGGTGCACCATCCGGTCGGCATTGCGTTGCCGGAAATCTAGGGTCGAACCGGCCGCCTTGCAAGGGTGCGGCCGGTTCGTCCGTTTTTTTTGGCTCAGGCCGAGGGCTGCTTCAGCCGCTTCGACCATTCGTCGGCCTTGCCCTGGCCGGCATCCTTCCAGGGCGAGCCCTTGAGGCCGAGCTTCGCACGAAACCCCATGGCCGAGATGATCAGGCGGTTCATGCCGGAGGCGATGAAGGGCAGCGAGGCGATGTGCAGACCGGTAAACGGCAGGAAGGGATTGCGGCGCAGCGAGCCGTAGATCTCGATGCGCGTCGTCGTCTTGTAGCTCGGGCTGCGGGCATGGAAGCCGTGCGTGTCGGCGACGACAAGCGTGTTCGCCTTCACCGTCATCTTGACCGGCTGGCCATAGCCCAGCGCCGTCAGCTCGTCCGGCATGATGCGCAGCGAGCCGCGGGCGGAATACTTGTTCTCGATCGCATCGGCATTCTCGCTGATGTCGCGCTCCCAGGCGAGGCGCTGCGGCGTCATCTCGTGCGAGCCGGGCACATAGGCGAACGGGCCGTCCTCCTCGCCGACATCGCGCAGGAACAGCCACGCCTTGGCCGTCGGCTGGAACGTGTCGCTGTGCAGCGCGGTCTGCGGGTCGGTCGAACCCTGCGTGATGACGGACGGCAGCGCCATCACCACCTGCACGACGAGCAGCGGCTGGCCGGCATGGGACGAGACGTAGCGCAGGAGATTGGTGACGCGCGGGTCGTTGCGCGCCGCCTTGAAGCCCGGCAGGCTTTCGAGGTCGCTGTCGTCGATGATCGCGCGGCGCGTGACGGTTTCGCCCTGCAGCATGTCGTAGCGCTCGAAATCCCGCTCGGCGATCTCGCGGGTGACCGCGGCAAACACGTCGGGCGACAGGAAGTTCTCGATCTTCACGAAACCGTTCTCGGCATATTGCCGGCGGTGATCCGGGGCGACGAGGTTTTCCAGCTTCCTGCGGCGCCAGGCGGCCATGCGCATGGCAAGCGACACGCGCTTCTCGTGCAAGCCCTTCCGGTTCAGCCACTTGCTACCGATGATGGGGTTGTCAGCGAAGGATTTTGCGCCGGATGCGAGCTGAAGCGCGTACCAGGGGCTGAGCAAGATGGAGGAAATCCGCATGAATACCTGCCTGCAAGGGCCGGGGTTCCGCCATAGGCGGTTGCGCCATCCGGGCGCAGACCGGCTGTTGAGTTTGTCGAGAGTGCTACACCAAGGCCCATGGGAGATCAATTGCGCGCCACGGGCAAAAAGGTGAATACGCAACTCATATTTTGTGACCGACATTAATCACAAATCCGGGAGCACGTTGCGCTTCCCCCGCCAGGGCCTATGATAGGAACTGCATATGCGGCCGGAACGCGGCCAAACCAATTCACGGGATCGATGATGTGACCGGGCGCCTTCGCCTCCTCCTTGCCATTGCAACCGGCCTGCCGCTGCTCCTGTCGGGCGGCACGGCGGCGGCGAACGTGTGCGAGCGCCTCCAGGCGGAGCTGGCCAACCTGCCCAAGGTGGTGGTCGATACGACGAGCGCACGCAAATATGCCGGCGCGATCGCCCGCCAGAACATTCAGCTGCGCAAGGCCAGGAGCGACCAGCGCCGCCTTGGCTGCTCGGGCGGCAGCATCATCGTGGTCGGCGGGGCGAATGCCGGAGCTTGCGACACGCTCTCAAGCGTCATCGGCAAGATGGAGCGCAACCTTGAAATCCTCGACAAGAAGCGCCGCGAATTTGCCGGCGGCACCTCGTCGCAGGGCAAGCGCAGCCGTCTCACCGCCCTCCTGGCGAGCAACGGATGCGGCGACGAGGCGAAGGTCATGCCGATCGCGGCGACCGAGACGCTGCGCACGCTCGATGAAAGGCGCACCCTGCCCCTCGGCACCGCGCCCGACGGCAGCGAGCGCCTGCAACTGCGCTCGCTCGGCGGCAGCAACGGCCATGGCAACCTGCGCACCGTCTGCGTGCGCACCTGCGACGGCGGCTTCTTCCCGATCTCGTCGGGCGCGACACCGCTCGACTTCCGGCGCGACCAGAAGGTCTGCGCCATGATGTGCCCGGAAACCGAGACCGAACTGTTCTACCAGTCGATGACCAGCGGCCAGGAAACCGAGCAGATGACCTCCACGGTCACGGGACGCCCCTATTACGAAATGCCGAACGCCTTCTCCTACCGCACGCGCGACCTTTCCAAGCCCGGCGCCTGCGGCTGCAACCTCTCGGCCTACTATCAGGAGATGATCAAGCGCGAGAAGGCGCTGAAGGGCGACGACGCCGAGACCGCGCGCGCCGGCACCGCCGACGATTCCGACAGCGGCTCGATCACCACCATTCGCACCCTGCCGAAGAAGGAAGAGACCCCGGTCAAGGTGCCGGCGAAGGTCGAGGAGCGCGACTACGACCCGGCCAGCAGCAAGGTGCGCACGGTCGGCCCGGTCTTCCTGCCGGCCAACGAATCCGCCATCGACCTTGGCCGCCCGGTGGATGCCGGCGTCAACTGACACCTTCCTCCGGCCAGCGTTCCTCGAACACCAGGTCTTCCAGCGGCAGGCGTTGCCGCCAGCCCTTCACCGCCAGCTCCGGCTCGCCGTAGAGCCGGTCGACGAAGCCGACGCACAGCCAGGCGACGATCTCGACATGACCGGGTATACCGAGGATCGAACGGATATCGCTGTCGTGGAAGATGCTGACCCAGCCGACGCCGACGCCTTCCGCCCGCGCCGCGAGCCACAGATTCTGCACGGCGCAGACCGTGGAATAGACGTCCATTCGCGGGTTGTGCGTGCGACCGAGAACCACGCTGCCGCCGCGGGTCGGATCGCAGGTCACGCAGATCGACAGCGGCGCCTTCAGGATACCCTCCAGCTTCAGCGCACGATACTGCGCCTGACGCTCTCCTTCGAACATCGCCGCCGCCTCGGCATTGGCTTTCAGGAAGGCCGCATGCACCGCCTGACGGGTCGCCGCGCTGCGCACCAACAGGAAGTTCCATGGCTGCATGAAACCGACGGACGGGGCATTGTGGGCGGCCTGCAGCAGGCGGCCGACGAGGTCGTCCGGCAAGGGATCGGTCAGGAACTGGTCGCGCACGTCGCGGCGCGTTTCGATGGCACGGTAGACGGCTTGCTTTTCCTCACGGGAAAAGGCGCCCGCCCGGACCAGAGGGTCCAAGGGTTCGCTTCGCATCGTCATCTCCCCAACAATGCGTCACAACCTGCCGCCGTCCGCGCGGTTCGGTCTATCGTGCCAGGCCGGTCTTCTGACTTCGGGTCGCGCGGCAGGCACCTGCCTTCCCGGTTGAACAACCAGTGGCAAAAGCCTGAATCGATTCAAGCTTTTACGGTGCAAACCATCCCCGTCACAGCGTTGGGCACGTTCCGGACCTGAGCGTTTCGCCCGCCCCGGATTCCCGATTCTCCCGCCGGAGCGGGCACCTGACGCGAAGGATATGCGCATGGCTTGCGGGCGCGATCAAGCCCGCCTGCGCCATGCACCGCCGTGCCTGCGCCTCAGAGCGGCGCATCCGGATGGGGCGAGCCGTCATAGGCACCCCAGATAGACTGGTCGAAGCAGATCACCGAGCCCGTCATCAGGCCGGATTCCGGCGAGGAGAGATAGGCGCAGGCCCGCGCCACCTCGGCCGGATCGACGAGCCGCCCGAAGGGCTGGCTTGCCGCCGCTTTCGCCAGCCAGTCGTCGGCCGCGCCATGGAATTCGCGCTGGATGCGATCCTCTCCCTCCGAGGCCATCCAGCCGATGTTGAGGCCGTTGACACGGATGCGGTTGCGCAGAACGGCATAGGCCGTGTTCTTGGTCAGCGTCTCGAGCGCGCCCTTGGAGGCACAATAGGCGGCGATGAAGGGCTGGCCGGCCTTGGCCGACATCGAACCGATATTGACGATGGTGCCCTCGGTCTTCTCGCGCCGCATCACCGTGATCGCCTCCTGCATGAGGAAGAACGGCGCGCGTACGTTGACCGCGAACATGCGGTCGAACAGCTCCGGGCTCGTATCGAGGATCGTGCCGCGGTCGGTGATGGCGGCGGCGTTGACCAGCGCGTCCACACGGCCGAAGGCCGCGTCGCAGGCGGCAATGACCGCGCGCGCATCCTCGACCACAGCGAGATCGGCCTTCACATAGAGTGTCGCAACACCCGTCGCGCCGGAAATCTCCTTGGCCTTCGCCTCGCCCTTGGCGGCATTGCGACCGCAGATGACGAGGCCCGCCGCACCCCGCTCGGCAAAGAGCCGGGCGATCGTCGCCCCCAGTCCCTGCGTTCCTCCCGTGACGACGGCGATCTTGCCGTCGAGCCGCGCACCTTCACTCATGCCATGCCTCCCTTGCAGACCGGCCGACACTGGCTCGCGAACAACGAGAAGCCGATCGACACATGATTCATTTCCGCAAGCAAATCCCCTATCGGGCTGTTTCTCAAGCCATTTCCGGAGACAGAGACCGACCGGACACGACTATCTTCAGACAGGGCCGGCGCCTGCTGCGGCGCATCCTGGCGGAAACCCCATGGAAACAAGGCGGTAGGCGCTTCAGTGCGCAGGGCGACTGGTCAGGCCGCGCGTACCGCATCGGCTTCGGCAATCGCGTCGCCAGCCATGTCGCCGACATGAACGGCTCGGTTGCGACCGGCATTCTTGGCCGCATAGAGCGCCGCATCCGCCATCACCATCACATCGTGCAGGCTACCACCATGGTCCGGGAACTGGGCAATGCCCGCGCTGCCGCCGATGACCAGAAGCTGCCCGTCATGGGCGATCGGTATTTGCGCATCCCGGACAAGGCCCTCAGCAAGCTCGAGGAGCATCTCGCGGCTGGAGACACCGCCAAGGAGCACGGAAAACTCATCGCCGCCGAGGCGGGCGACCGTACCGAGCGGGCCGATACGCTCGGAAAAGCGGCGTGCGACAGCCTGCAGCACCGCATCGCCAGCCGCATGGCCGTACCGGTCGTTGACGGCCTTGAACCGGTCGAGGTCGAGAGCGACGATCGAGAAGGGCTGGCTCTCGCCCTTGCGGATGGCATGGCGCACCTCTTCGTCGAAACCGCTGCGGTTCTTCAGCCCCGTCAGCGGATCGTGCTGGGCAAGGAAGGCGTTCTGCGCCTCGCTGCGCTGCAGTGCCTTGACCAGTGCAGAGAAGCGCAGCGTGACAAACAGCATGACGCCGGCAAAGACCAGCACGAACATCGCGATCTGCGGCAGTGCCGATTTCCAGACGAACAGGCCGGGCATGTTCGGCCGCCAGGAGGCGACCATCGGATTGTAGGTATCGGCACCGACCGGCGTCATCACCAGCCCCGGCTCCTGCGTCACGATGGGCGTGAAGCCGAGGTCGCGCAAACCGAGTCGCCGCTCGGTATTGGCCAGCATCTTCTGCGAAACCGGCTTGACGGTGATCAGCAGCGTCGGCTGCATCCGGCTTGCGGGAATGTAGAGCGACTTCGGGATAACTGCCTGCACGACGACGATGCTCATGACGCGGTCGATGAGGCGCATGCCGGAGACGTGGATTTCCGGCAGCGCCGGCGTCAGCAGGTCGGGGTCCTCCTTGGCGCCCTGGACCTGCCATCCGCCACGGTCGGGCGACAGCGCCTCGCGGTAGGCGCGCTCGGCCTTGAGCGTCAGGTCGCTCACCCAATGCAGCTTCTCGCGCGCCTTGCTTTCGGAAACCGTCTCGCCGCGATGCACGCCGAGCACCTTTTCCCCGTCCGGCGTGGTGAAGATCATCCAGGAAAAGCCGAAGTCGGCCCACATCCAGTCGCGCAGCTGATCCTTGACGAAGGCATCACCCGGCATGCCGTCCTTCAGTTCGTTGAAGGTCTTGTCCCAGAAGGACAACTGGCTCTGGTACTGCACCACCTGGTCGATCTGATGGCCGAATTCGTTGCGCACCAGCGTGCGCTCGGTCTCGGCGGCAAAACTGTCGGCCCGCTCAATGGCATAGTCCAGCACGAGATAGTTCGCGGCGCCGAACAGGACGACGATCATCACCGCCGCCATCCGGATCGCCAGACCAACCCCGCGTCGCCGCATTGAGCGGCCCACCTGCGCCTTGCCTGTCATCGTTTCCCTGCCTGTCCCCTGCCGGTTTCTCCGGCTTATGGGACGAAGGCTAAATGACAGACGGCAAAATTCGCTTAAATGAGCTGGTGAGCGAAAACTTAACTTCCGCCAGCCGGATCCGGGAAACCTGACGCTCCATCCTGCCGAGTCTCCTCCTCCGCCGAGAGCTTCCGGCAGATAGACTGCATCAGCACAAGATTGCGCTGGTCGCGCCAGGTGGTGACGACACCCCAGACGAGGAGCAGCAGGATGGAAAGGAAGGCAACGCCGAGAATGACGAGGCTGCCGGTTGCAAAGCCGTAGAAGCCGAAAACCGCCGGCGTAGCGAAATAAGCGATCTGCGCCGAAAGCTGCCGCCCGGCCGAAAGATCACTGAGTGACCACAGCCGGATCAGCCGGACTTCCTCCTCGGTGAAGGCCGGGCGCAGGCCCGGCTTGTCGGCGGGATCGCCCACGCCCTACCCCCGGTCGCGATAACGGTTGGTGATCGGATAGCGCCGGTCTCGTCCGAAATTCTTCTTGGTGATCTTCACGCCCGGCGCGGACTGGCGGCGCTTGTACTCGGCGATGTAGAGCAGGTGCTCGACGCGGTGCACGGTCGCCGCGTCATGCCCGCGGGCGACGATCTCCTCGGTGCTCATCTCGCGCTCCACCAGGCATTCGAGGATGTCGTCGAGCACCGGATAGGGCGGCAGCGAATCCTGGTCGGTCTGGTTGGGACGCAGCTCCGCCGACGGCGCCTTGTCGATGATGTTCTGCGGGATCACCTCGCCCGTCGGCCCAAGCGCGCCTGGCGGCACATGCGCGTTGCGCCAGCGCGAGATCGCATAGACCTGCATCTTGTAGAGGTCCTTGATCGGATTGAAGCCGCCGTTCATGTCGCCGTAGAGCGTCGCATAGCCGACCGACATTTCCGACTTGTTGCCGGTCGTCACGACCATCGAGCCGAACTTGTTGGACACCGCCATGAGAATGGTGCCGCGTGCGCGGCTCTGGAGGTTTTCCTCCGTAATGCCTTCCTCCGTGCCTTCGAAAAGCTCCGAAAGCGAGGAGAGGAAGCCGGTGACCGGGGCCTCGATCGGCACGATGTCATAGCGGCAGCCGAGCAGCCGGGCGCAATCGGCCGCATCCTTCAGCGAATCCTTCGACGTGTAGCGGTAGGGCATCATGATGCAGCGCACCCGCTCCTCGCCGAGCGCATCGACGGCAATCGCCGCGCAGATTGCCGAATCGATGCCGCCGGACAGGCCGAGCACGACGTTCTTGAAGCCGTTCTTGTTGACATAATCGCGGAAGCCGAGCAGGCAGGCCCGGTAGTCGGCCTCTTCCTTCTCGGGAATGCGCGACGCCGGCCCACCGTCGCAGACCCAGCCGTCCGCCCGCTTCTTCCAGGTGGTGAGCGCGATCGTCTCCTCGAACTGGCTCATCTGGAAGGCGAGCGACTTGTCCGCATTGAAGGCGAAGCTGGCGCCGTCGAAGACCAGTTCGTCCTGTCCGCCGAGCTGGTTGGCATAGAGCAGCGGCAGGCCGGTCTCGATGACCTGCTTCAGGACGACCTGGTGGCGGATGTCGACCTTGCCGCGATAATAGGGGGAGCCGTTCGGCGACAGCAGGATTTCCGCGCCGCTCTCGGCCAGCGTCTCGCAGACACCGAGATCGCCCCAGATGTCCTCGCAGATCGGGATGCCGAGACGCACGCCGCGGAAATTGACGGGACCGGGCATCGCGCCCTGGTCGAAGACGCGCTTCTCGTCGAACTCGCCGTAGTTCGGCAGGTCCACCTTGTCGCGCACCGCGATCACCTTGCCGTCGTCGATGACGGCGACCGCATTGTAGCGCCCGGTTTCGTCCTGCCTCGGAAAGCCGATGATGACGCCGGGGCCGCCCTTGGCGGTATCGGCCGCCAGATCGTCGACCGCGCGCCGGCAGGCATTCAGGAAGGCCGGCTTCAGCACGAGGTCTTCCGGCGGATAGCCGGAGATGAAGAGTTCGGTCAGCAGCAGCAGATCGGCGCCCTGCCGGGCGGCGTCCTCACGGGCGGCGCGCGCCTTGGCAAGGTTGCCGGCGACGTCGCCGACTACAGGGTTCAATTGCGCAACCGCGATGCGCAGCGTCGCCCTGCCTTGATCGGAGGTCATGTCTTGATCGGAAGTCATGTCTGCGGACCCATCTCTTGCTGGTGTCCGAGCCTGCGGCCGCGCGTCGCTGTCGCCCTCTCGAACGGTCGACAAGCTCTTTAGAGCATGGCGGACGTTTTGGGAATGAAGCGCGGAGCGTTTGCCGGACCTTTCGGCGCAAGAGCCCGGTTTTCAACGGGTCCGCAGCGCCATGGCGGGCCTGCAACAGACGGAACCAAAGCGGGGGACGAACGTTGCAGAAACCGTTCATCTCCTGTTCAAGATGACGTCCGTATGACAGATACACGAAACTTTCATGAAATCTGGAGACGGCCTTGGCCCTGTTCACCTCCGCAGCCGTGGCAATCAATGCAACCGAAGAACGCGCCGTCGAGGCCGGCTTCTTCGCGCGCCATGCCAAGACGCTTGCCGTCCTGCGTTCCCTTGCCGTTTCCGTCCTTCTTGCGCTCCTCACCGTCGTCGTCGTCGAATGGATCACGCGCGGCGCGCTCGATCAGGTGCGCCTCTATTTAACCAATCTCGAACAGCCTGCCTGGACGACGACGGGCGTCTTCTTCCTGCTCTACCTCGCCGTCGACGCGCTGATCGGCCGCCAGCACAAGGCCGTCCTGCTCGTCTCGCCGCTCGTCGTGCTGATGGGCGTCATTTCCCAGCAGAAGCAGGTCTTCCTCACCGATCCGCTCTACCCGACGGACCTGCTGTTCGGCCGGCAGATTCTGGAACTCATGCCCGTGCTCGTGCAGGACCGGCCGTGGACGGCCGCTCTCCTCGCCGTCGCCGTTCTCGCCTCCGTCGCCGGCCTCATCAGCCTGTGGGTCTTCGCCTGGCGCCGTTTCCGGCCGCTGACGAAGAGGGAACGCCTGACGCGGCTTGCCGTCGTGCTGCCGCTTCTCGCCGGCTTCGTCTCCATCATGGACTACAACGAGTTCTCCTGGGTCCGCGACCGGTTGAAAGTCTTCCCGATCATGTGGGATCAGGCGGAGAACTATCGCCACAACGGTTTCGTCATGGCCTTTGCCATCAACCTGCCGATGGCAAACGTCCAGGCGCCCGCCGGCTACATGACCGAGGCGATCGACAAGATCCCCTCCAAGCCGCTGCCGGCCGGCACCACGCACCGTTCGAAGCCCGACGTGATCGTCGTCATGAGTGAATCGCTGTGGGATCCGGCGCGCATCGAGAGCGTGAAGCTTTCGGCCGACCCGATGCCCGTCATCCGCGAAAGCCAGGGCGGCAACGTCTTCTCGCCGGAATTCGGCGGCCTCACCGCCAATGTCGAGTTCGAGGCGCTGACCGGCTTCTCCAACGCCTTCCTGCCGACGGGCTCGATCCCCTACCAGCAATATGTGCGCAAGCCGATCCCCTCGCTTGCCACCTTCTTCCGGGCGGAAGGCTACACGGCGCGCGCCATCCATCCCTTCTCCGGCTGGTTCTGGAACCGCAACAGCGTCTACAAGGCGTTCGGCTTCGAGACCTTCAAGGACGTCGACAAGATGCCGCCGCTCGCCAAGCGTGGCAACTTCACCTCGGACGAGGCGCTGACCAAGGAGATCATCCGTCAGGCGGACCTGCAGGAAGATCCCTTCTTCTTCTTCACCGTCACGCTGCAGGGCCACGGCCCCTATGACGACGGCCGCTACGCCAAGACCGACATCAAGGTCGACGGCAAGCTCGATGCCCGCGACAACCGCATGCTCGCAAGCTACGCGCAGGGCGTGAAGGAAGCCGACAACAGCCTGAAGATGCTGATGGACTGGGCCAAGGACCGCGACCGCGAGACGATCATCGTCGTCTTCGGCGACCACCTGCCGCCGCTCAACACCGTCTACCAGAACTCCGGCTACATGAAGGGCATCACCGCTTCACGCAAGGGTTCGCCCGAGGTGATGAAGAAGGAACACGAGACCCCGCTCGTCATCTGGTCGAACAAGACGGGTGCGGAAAAGGAAATCGGCACGATCAGCCCGGCGTTCCTGTCCTACTACATCCTCAAGGAAGCCGGCTTCGAGCATCCCTACTACACCGGGTTCCTCGGCGCGGTGCACGAGAAGCTGCGCGTCATCGACCGCTACATGCTGATCGACGCCAAGGGCAACGGTACGGGCGGCTGGGCGCGCAAGAAGACGATCGACCCGCTGGTGCGCGACTTCCGCTTCCTGCAGCACGACATCATGTTCGGCAAGCAGTACGGCCTGGAGCGCTTCTTCAACTCCCATGCGGAACTGATGGCCGCAGGCTACTGATTTCCCAGAAAAGAACGTTAGGTTAGGGCTCCGATTCCCACAACGGAGCCCGGCCATGAGACCCTTCGACGACGCCGCCCAGATCCTCTTCGGCAAAGCCTCCAGCGAACTCGACGATACCGAGCGCGAGGTCCTTCTCCATTCCCGCGAGGGTCGCATCCTTTCAGAGGATCGCAACGACGCCTATGACGCAAAACAGTCTGTCGGCGAGCGGGTCGCAGACGCCATCGCCCGCGTCGGCGGCTCGTGGGCCTTCATCATCACCTTCCTCGGCTTCCTCGTTGTCTGGACGATCGTCAACACGATCGTGCTGACGCGTGAAGCCTTCGATCCCTACCCCTTCATCTTCCTCAACCTCGTGCTCTCCATGCTCGCTGCCCTTCAGGCGCCGATCATCATGATGTCGCAGAACCGGCAGGCCGCCCGCGACCGCTTCGAGGCCTCGAAGGATTACGAGGTCAACCTGAAGGCCGAGATCGAACTGATGGCACTGCACCACAAGATCGACACCCACTTCATCAGCGAGATCGCTGCGTTGAAACTGGAGGTTCTGCGCTTGCACGAGGTGCTGCGGCAGAGGGAGTGACAATCGTCCACAACCTATCTGAGTTACAATTTTAGCTAATTCAATTAATAGGAGAAAATTAACACACAGGGCGCACGATATAGGTGCATTCCACCAGAATGCGCGAATACCTTGTCAGCGGACAATCCCAAGGAGGAGATGTCATGCACACGCTGTCTAACCTGGTAAAGGATCGATTCGGTACTTCGGCTCTGGAATTCGCGATCATTGCGCCCCTGTTCTTCCTTGTGCTCTTTACGCTCATCGCCTACGGCGTCTATCTCAGCGTAACCCATGCGGTACAGCAGGTCGCGGCAGACGCGGCCCGCACGGCGGTTGCCGGCCTCAACCAGACCGAGCGCATCACGCTCGTCAACCGCTACCTCGATACGTCCCACTTCGACTACGCCTTCCTCAATCGTGCAAAGATGCAGGTCGTCGTTACCGACGATCCGGCCAACCCGGAGCAATTCACCGTCACGATCACCTACAACTCCGAGGATCTGCCGATCTGGAACCTCTTCACCTTCGCCCTGCCCAGCCAGAAGATTAAACGCTACTCCACCGTCCGTGTCGGAGGAATGTGACCATGAAACGCTCTCGCACCTTGCTTTCCGACCGCGACGGCAACATTGGCACGCTTGCCGCCATCAGCCTGCCGCTGCTGATCTTCTCGCTCGCCCTCGGCGTCGACTACGGCTACCTCACCGTGCAGCAGCGCGAGTTGCAGACCGCCGCCGACCTTGCCGCCATTGCCGCCGCCTCCAATGTCAACGACGCGGAGAAATCCGCCGCCAGCTACTTTGCGCTCAACAACCTCCCTGTCGCCGTGACGGGCAAGGACGGCGCCACCATCCCGGCCGTCGTCACCACCTTCAACTCCAAGGCGACGCCGGCAACGGCTGTCGTCGAGCGTGGTCGCTACACGGCCGATCCCGACATCGCCCCGGCGGAGCGCTTCAAGGCGGCGAGCGCCGATGCGGACGCCGCACGGGTGACGATGACCCGCTCGTCGGATCTCTTCGTCGCAACGCTCTTCACCCCCAAGTCCCCGCTGCTCTCGGCAACCGGCTCGGCCGCCCGCTCCAAGACGGCGGCCTTTTCCATCGGAACACGCCTTGCCAGCCTCAATGACGGAATCCTGAACGCGGTGCTCGGCCAGTTGCTCGGCACCAACCTCTCCCTCAATGTCATGGACTACCGGGCGCTGGTCGATACCGACATCTCCGTCAACCCTTTCCTGAAGGCCGTCGCGACGCACCTCAACCTGACGGCAGGCACCTATGAGGATGTGCTGAACGCCGGCATCACCATGCCGCAGCTCCTCGCCTCGATGCGCGCCGTCGAGGGCCTGTCCGGCCCCGTGCGCTCCGCATTGCGGCTCGTCGAACAGGCAACGGCCGGCAGCAAGGTGAAGCTGCCGCTGTCCCGCATTCTCAATCTCGACCCGAAGAAGGGCCTCGCGATTGCCACCGGCGGCGACTGGAAGATGTCGATCAACGCCCTGCAGATGATCACGTCGGCCGCGGCGCTCGCCAACGGCAAGAACCAGGTGGCGCTCGACGTCGGCGCCGTCGTGCCCGGCCTTGCCGCGGTCAAGGTGACCCTCGCCATCGGCGAACCGCCGGTGGAAACGCCCTCGCACCGTCTCGGTGCACCGGGCACCGCCGTGCGCAGCGCCCAGACGCGGCTTGCCGTGGAAGTCTCCGTCGATGGCCTCGCCGCGCTTGCCGGCCTGCGCATCAAGCTGCCGCTCTATGTCGAGGTCGCAGCCTCGGAGGCAAAGCTCTCCGATATCCGCTGCCTCGGCGGTTCGCCGACGAATGCCAATGTGGTGGTCGATGCGGTGCCTGGCGTCGCGGAGGTGGCCATCGGCAAGGTCAATCCGTCCGTGCTCTCGGACTTCTCGGACGACGCACGGGTGGAAAAGGCCCGCATCGTCGATTCCGCCCTCCTCAGCATCGACGCGATCGCCCATACCGAAGTGAAGAACCTCGGCAGGACCCGCCTCACCTACACGCCGACGGAAGTCGCCGCCGGCACGACGAAATCCGTCTCGACGCGGGACACGCTCACCTCGGCCGTGCGCACCCTCTTCGGCAATCTCGACGTCGACATCAACATCAAGCTGCTCGGCCTGCCGATCGGCATTCCCGGCATCGCCGCGGCACTCGGCAGCACGCTCGGTGCCGTGACGCCCGCCATCGACGAACTGCTCTACAACCTCCTGATCCTCGCCGGCGTCCGGGTCGGCGAGGCGGACATCCGCGTGACGGGCGTCAGCTGCCAGCGGCCGACGCTGGTGCAGTAGACCGGACGGTGCGCCGCCGCTGCCTCAGCGCGCCTGGGGCAGTTGCGGCGCACCGTCGTTGATTTCGTAGTAGTCGCCCTTGTCGGTACAGAAGATGTGCACGCCCATCTCGAGCCCGGTCGGCAGGTCGAAGGCACCGGCCATGACCGATATGTGATCGGCCGTATCGCCCTTCCAGAACAGCGCCGAGCCGCAGACGCGGCAGAAGCCGCGCCCGGCAGTCGCGCTCGCCCGGTACCACGTGACGTTCTCTTCCCCTTCGATCGTCAGCGCGTCGTTGCGCACGTCGGTAGCGGCGTAGAAGTGGCCAGTCTGCCGCCGGCACTGACTGCAATGACACGCAACCACCTTGCCGAGCGCGCCACGGGTGCGAAAGCGCACCGCGCCGCACAGACAATGTCCCGTATGTTCCTCACTCATGCCTTCCCCCCAAACGAAAACCGGGCCAGCTTTTCCAGCTGGCCCGGTCCTGTCAATTTCACATTCCTGAATGCTTGCATCAGTTCCGCTAATCTACGGAACCAAAGCATGAACGAATGGCGATCAACCGTTCACAACCATGCGTTTTTCATCGCGGCCGCCCTTCATGCGCTCGGCAAGAAGGAAGGCGAGCTCCAGCGCCTGGTCGGCATTGAGGCGCGGATCGCAATGCGTGTGGTAGCGGTCGGCGAGGTCATCGCCCGACAGCGCCCGTGCGCCACCCGTGCATTCCGTCACATCGTTGCCGGTCATCTCGATATGGATGCCGCCCGGATGCGTGCCTTCGGCGCGGTGGATCTGGAAGAAGCTCTCGACTTCCGACAGGATCCGCTCGAACGGACGGGTCTTGTAGTTGTTGAGCGTGATCGTGTTGCCATGCATCGGATCGCAGGACCAGACGACCTTCTTGCCTTCCCGCTCGACGGCGCGGATGAGCTTCGGCAGGTTGTCGGCGACCTTGTCGTGGCCGAAGCGGCAGATCAGCGTCAGGCGGCCAGCCTCGTTCGCCGGGTTCAGGAGGTCGGTCAGCTCCAGAAGGCCGTCGGCGGTCAGCGACGGGCCGCACTTGAGGCCGAGCGGGTTCTTGATGCCGCGGCAATATTCGATATGCGCATGGTCGGCCTGGCGCGTGCGGTCGCCGATCCAGATCATATGGCCGGATGTCGCGTACCAGTCGCCCGAGGTGGAATCGACACGGGTCAACGCCTGCTCGTAGCCGAGCAGCAGCGCCTCATGGCTGGTGAAGAAATCGGTCTCGCGCAGGCCCGGATGGTTTTCCGCGCTGATGCCGATCGCCTTCATGAAATCCATGGTCTCGGAAATCCGGTCGGCGAGCTTGCGGTAGCGCTCGGCCTGCGGTGAATCCTTGACGAAGCCGAGCATCCACTGGTGCACGTTCTCGAGGTTGGCGTAGCCGCCCATCGCGAAGGCGCGCAGCAGGTTCAGCGTGGCAGCCGACTGGCGGTAGGCCATGATCTGGCGTTCCGGGCTCGGCACGCGCGCCTCTTCCGTGAACTCGATGCCATTGATGATGTCGCCGCGGTAGGACGGCAGCGTCACGTCGCCCTGCTTCTCGATGCCCGAGGAGCGCGGCTTGGCGAACTGGCCGGCAATGCGCCCGACCTTGACCACCGGCTGCTGGGCGCCGAACGTCAGCACCACGGCCATCTGGAGGAAGGCGCGGAAGAAGTCACGGATCGTGTCGGCGCCGTGCTCGGCGAAGCTTTCGGCACAGTCGCCGCCCTGCAGCAGGAAGCCCTTGCCCTCGGCCACATTCGCAAGCGAGGCCTTCAGGCGCCGTGCTTCGCCGGCGAAGACGAGCGGCGGAAACTTCGAAAGGCGCTCTTCGGTCGCCGCCAATGCGGCGAGATCGGGATAGTCCGGAACCTGCTGGATGGGCTTGTGCCGCCAGCTACTCGGGGTCCAATTCTCTGCCATGATACTCACCTGTCCTGATGCGCCCAAGAAAGCCCGGGGCGCCACGTCCGTTTGAAGATGCGGGCTTATAAACCGTTAGATGGGTCTTGCATAGCCGCAGTTCCAGCCGCATCGACGCATTTGCAACGGTTGCGGCCCCGCTCCTGGACAGGCAATAAAACACCGCAAGCGACCGGTCTGGTCTAGAAACGACGCAGGATTGCATGTGAGGCAACCGGCCCGTCCGGCAGGACCCGCCGGGTGGCGCCCCGCTTCGGTCGGCTGCGGCCGGCAAGGAGACGCGAGAGAAGCGCGCTCACCCCTTCGAGACCCCGCCACGCCTCCGCCTCCAGCGGATCGGACAAGGGGTCCGCCCGGCGCCGCTTCGTCATCTTCTCCGCCCTGTCGAGGGCGATCATCCATTCCGGGCTCATGACGGCCTCCTGTTTCCGGTATCCTTTCCGAGATAGCGACCGCTCGCCGGCCGGCGTAGATGCGGAAATGAAACGTCCGTTTCACGGATGAGCGATGCCGGCCGGCGGCATTTGCGCTAGAAAAGGGCGTTCAACAGGAGCCGGTGCATGTCGGAAGTCGACTGGAGCGATCTGCAGCTTTTCTTCCACGTCGCGACGGAGGGCGGCCTTGCCGGCGCGGCGGCGATCACGGGTGCCAGCGCACCGACGATCGGCCGGCGCATGCTGGCGCTGGAGCGGGCCATGGGCCGCACGCTCTTCATCCGCAGCCAGCAGGGTTACAGGCTGGCGCCGGACGGCGTGATTCTGCTGGACCATGTCCGGACGATCCGCCGCACGACCGCCGACATCACCCGCTGGCACGGCGATGCCTTCGCATTGCCCATCGTCTCGATAGCCGGCGACATCTGGGTGATGGACTTCATCGCGGAAAACACGCGCGCGCTGCGTGGCCCGGCCGACAGTTTCCGCCTGTGCTGCAAGCATTTTCCGGCAGGGGAAGACCTGACCTATCGCCACGGCATGATCGGCCTCTTCCACAGCGCACCGAAGAGCGGCAATGTCGCCGTGCGCAAGTCGGTGACCGTGGCCTATGCGGTCTATCGCGCCGCAGATCTCGCCTTCGAGGCGGACCTGCCCTGGGTTTCGATCAGCACCGAGGTCGCCGTGTCCGATGCGGAGAAATGGGTTTTCCGCAACCACGAGCCGCAGATCCACACCTGGACGAATGCGCCGGCCGTGCTCGCGCGGCTGATCGCCGGTGGCGCCGGGCGCGGCGTGCTGCCGGCCTTCGTCGGCGACGCCATGCCAGCGCTCGTGCGCGAGGGCTCCCCAATCGAGGATCTCAGCCATCCGCTCTGGCTCGCCGTCAACGACGACGACCGCCACCGGCCGGAAATGCGGCTGGCCCTCGATCGCCTCGCAGGCCTCTTCAAGCGCCACGAGGACCGCTTCGCCGGCCGGCTGGCCGGCGAGGAACAGCCGTCAATCAGAGCCGCTGCCCGTTCCTGACGCGATAGCTCGGCTGGTACATGGTCACCAGCTCCTCCGACGCCGTCGGATGCACTGCCATGGTGCGGTCAAAATCGTCCTTGGTGACGCCGGCCTTCAGCGAGATGCCGAGCAGCTGCGCCATCTCGCCGGCCTCATGGCCGAGAATGTGCGCGCCGACGACCTTGCGATCGGCCGCATTGACGACGAGCTTCATGATCGTCTTTTCCTGCCGGCCGGAGAGCGTCGCCTTCATCGGGCGGAACTCGGCGCGGTAGACCTCCAGCTCGTCGAAGGTCTTTGCCGCCGCCTCTTCGCTGAGGCCGACGGTGCCAATCTCCGGCTGGGAGAAGACCGCGGTGGCGATGAGGTCGTGGTCCGGCGAAACCGGGTTGCCGCGGAACTCCGTCTCGATGAAGCACATCGCCTCATGGATCGCGACAGGGGTGAGCTGCACGCGGTCGGTCACGTCGCCGAGCGCGAAAATGCCGGGCACGTTGGTGCGGGAATGGGCATCGACGATGATCGCCCCCCGCTCGTCCGTCGCAACGCCGGCCGTGTCCAGGCCGAGGCTGCCGGTGTTCGGCGCGCGGCCGAGCGCCAGCATCACCTGATCGACGGCAAGCGTCTCGCCCGTCTTGGTGGTGACGGTGCGCCCGCCACCCTCGGCTTCGCTCACACGGGTGATGATGTCCTCGCAGAGGATGCGGATCCCCTTGGCGACCATCGCCGCCTGCACGCCCTGGCGCATGTCCTGGTCGAAACGCGACAGGATCTGCTTGCCGCGGTAGATCAGCGTCGTCTCGACACCGAGGCCATGGAAGATGTTGGCGAATTCGACGGCGATGTAGCCGCCGCCGGCGATCAGGATGGATTTCGGCAGTTCCGGCAGGTCGAACGCCTCGTTGGAACTGATGCAGAGCGCATGGCCGGGCAGGTCGGCATGCGGCGTCGGATGGCCGCCGACCGCGATGAGGATGCGCTCGGCCGTCACCAGCTCGTCCGTCGCCGTCAGGCGCACGGTGTTCGGCCCGACGAGCACGGCGCGGCTCGCAAGAATTGTCGCACCCGCATTGTCGAGGCCCTTACGGTAGAGCCCTTCCAGACGGGTGATCTCCTTCTCCTTGGCTGCAACGAGCGCCTGCCAGTCGAAACGAGTCTCCCCGACCTGCCAGCCGAAGCCGGCGGCATCCTCGAAATGTTCAGGAAACTGCGAGGCGTAGACATAGAGCTTCTTGGGCACGCAGCCGCGGATGACGCAGGTGCCGCCGAAACGGAACTCCTCGGCGATAGCCACCTTCTTGCCCATGCCGGCGGCAAGGCGCGCGCTGCGCACGCCGCCGGAGCCTCCACCGATGACGAAGAGGTCGTAGTCGAATGTCGGCATGGTGATCTCCTGCGGGCAAGCCTGGCCGGACGGCCGTCTGACGGGGGCCGACGGTGCGAATCCGCCGTCGGGCGCTACACATATAGGAACAGCAGGGCCAAAAGGAAAAGACCACGTCGCCGCAGCCCGGCGCTGCAGGCATTTCCTCCCCTTCACGTCTTCGCGAGATCCGCCCAAAAATGGGTAGGACGACGGCGGCAATTCCCGTTTACGTCCGCCCGCATGCACTCTAAGAATTGCACGCTCGATTGTGGGCTAACTGGATGACAAATATGCACAAATTCAAACATTTCACAGCAGCCGCCGCAGCACTCGTCATGCTTGCAGGCCCGGCCGCCGCGGAAGACCTCGTCTTCAAGCTCAAGAACGGCACCGGCTCGGTGCTGACCCGCTTCCACACCTCCCCGGTCGGCGTCGACAAGTGGGAAGAGGATGTTTTCGGCGAGCAGGTCCTGAACCCCGGCGAAACGATCGAGATCACCATCGCGGACGGCCGCAGCGTCTGCGAATACGACATGCGCTTCGAGTTCACGGAAGATTCCGACCTCGACACGACCACCGATACGCAGAACCTCTGCGAGCTCGGCGAATACACGATCCACGAATGAGCCCGCCCGGGATCGCCGCGCATTGCGGCGGTCCCGCACGTTTCAGGCCATGACAGTGCCGCGCTCGACGGCCGCCTGAAAAGCCTCGGAAATCGCCGAAAACTTGAGCGCCTGCCAGCGCCGGTATTCTAGGACGAGATCCGGTGAGACCCAGCAGTCGCCGCGATTGCCGGCAAGCGCCCAGCCGATCAGCCCCTCGTCCCGCGCCCTGGCGAGGATGCGTGCCGTGTGGCTCTGCGAGATCAGGTAGCGCGCGGCAATGCCGCTCGACGTCACCGGTCCGATCCAGACCCGAGTTTCCGTCAGGTGCCACGGCGCCCGCGCCGCGATGTCGTGCAGGATGTTGCTGCCCGCTTCCGCCCGGGTGAACAGGCCGACGGCATTCGGCGGGCGACACCAGCCCTGCGCGGAAAGCAGCAGGCGCGCCATGCGCGTCTGTGCAGGAAGGATGAGGTCCGGCGCCGCCCGCAGGCGCTCCGCACGCCCCGCGCCGTCCATGCGGTCGAGCGCTTCCAGATGGGTGCAGTACCAGCGGCGGATCAGGTCTTCCGTATGCGCCCGCGCAACGAAAACCCGCTGCCGGCGGTCGCTGTTCGCAAGCGGCTCGACGAGACCGTACTGCCGCATCTCGGCCAGGAAGGCGAGAACGGTGTTGCGGCTGGCGATCGGCGTATTGGCAAGGAAGCGCAGGAGATTGCTGGGCGAGATCGGCGGGCGCGCCGAATCGAGACGATGCTCGAAGTGAAGCGCCAGCGTCGCCTGGCTGAGAAGCCATTTTTGCAGGTCCGCCAGATAGCGCACCTCGCGGGGAATCTCGCGATGCGTGGCCAGAAGCTCGGCGGCGGAAAAAACGAGACAGTCCTGGAACCGGCTGTCCGCAAGAAGACGGTCGACGCTATAGACTATCATCTGGTCGGGAACGCGATCGGCGAAAGATCGCTCTGGCAGCATGGGCGACAGGGCGGCATAACGGAAAAGGGCGGCTCGCGCCGCCCCTTCATCATTCGGTTACTGCTGCGGCTGCGCTTCGCCGCCCTCGGCCGACGCTGCGGCGCCGAGGATCGGGTTCAGCTTCTTGGCGCTTTCGGCACGCAGGTCGCGGTCGACGCCGACAGCCCAGATCTCGGCGGCCTTCATGACTTCGCGCGTGGCGATCGGGCCGTCCGACAGCAGCTTCTTGCCGACCGGCGAGCTGTAGAAGTCAGCGATCGACTTCAGCTCTTCCTGGGTGAAGGTCTTGGCGTAGATCGTCGCGGCTTCCTTCTCGAGGTCGGCGCGGCGCGGGGCGAGCGCCAGAGCCTGCTCGTCGACGGTGGCGTTGATTTCCGTCTCATGGTTCGGCGAGGCCTGGACGAGCGTCGCCTTGATGCGAACGGCAAGACCCGGCAGGATGTTGTCGAAACCGTTCGTGGCACCGATCGCGTCGATGGCGGCGCGGGCAGCCTTGACCTGCTCATCGGTGACGTCCTGCGCCTTGGTGGCGCCGGCAAGCGCTGCCGATACGATGAGGGTCGCCGCGAGGGTCCGGCCGAAACCAGCAAATTTGATCATGTCGGTCTGTGCTCCTGTCTAGTCTTTTGCCGTCAGCGTGCGCGCACCCGCGGGTCCCGCGATGATGGCCAGCGACGCCATGTTGATGAAGAGTCCGTGTTCGACGACACCGGGAATGTCATTGAGGTTGCTTGCGAGCGCATCTGCATCAGGAATGCGGCCAAAAGATGCGTCGAGAATGTAGTGTCCACCGTCCGTCATGAACGTGCCGTCGCCCGAGGCGCGCAGCGCGATTCCCCCGGAAAGCCCAAGGCGGGCCGCCGTCTTCTCGATGGCGATGCGGGTGGCGGTGAGACCGAAGGGATTGACTTCGATCGGCAGCTTGAAGGCGCCGAGCGTCTCCACGACCTTGGTCTCGTCGGCAATGACGATCATGCGCGTCGAGGCGCTGGCGACGATCTTCTCGCGCAGCAGCGCGCCGCCGCCGCCCTTGATGAGGCGCAGCTTGCCGTCGACTTCGTCGGCGCCGTCGATGGTGAGGTCGAGTTCCGGCAGTTCGTCGAGCGACTTCAGCGGCACGCCGAGCTCGACGCAGAGCCGCGCCGTGCGCTCGGAGGTGGGCACGCCCTCGACCTTCAGGCCGCCGGCGACCTTTTCTGCCAGGAGCCGCACGAACTCCTCGGCGGTCGATCCGGTGCCGATACCGAGGCGCATGCCGTCCTCTACATGGGTGAGCGCGACCTCTGCGGCCTTGATCTTCATTTCCCGGGCGTCCATGCCCAAAACTCCTTGAATGGTCGTCGGCCGGCGCCGAAGCGGCCGGATTTCCGGTGAGACACTTACACGCCCCCGCCGGCAAACGAAAGCCAAAAACGCCGCCCGTCCCATGCCGGCCAAGGCGGAGAAGGCGATTGCAAATGCCGGCGCCATCGCATACCGGAAGGGCCTGCCTGCGTCCTCCCCATACAAGGTTTCCCCATGTCCGCTTCTCTCGTAGTCTTCGATCTCGACGGTACGCTCATCGACACGGCGCACGATCTCGTGGCAAGCCTCAACCACACGATCGGCCTCGAGGGCCTCGAGCCCGTCGGTTACGGCGACCTTACCTATCTCGTCGGCCACGGCGGCCAGGTGATGATCAAGCGCGCCTTCGCGCTGCGCGGACGCGACATTTCCGAGGAGGAGCTGCAGCGCATGCTCGCCGCCTTCGTCGAGCACTATTCCGGCGCGATGCCCGGCGTTTCCGTGCCCTATCCGGGCCTTCTCGACGCCATGGACCGCCTTGCCGGCGCCGGCCACCGCCTTGCCGTCTGCACCAACAAGCTGGAAGGCCTCGCCCGCCGCCTGCTCGACGGCCTCGCCCTCACCCCGCGTTTTGCCGCGATCACCGGCGGCGACACCTTCGCGGTGCGCAAGCCGGACGCCGAGCACCTGCTCGGCACCGTCCGCCTTGCCGAGGCCGATCCGAAGCGCACGGTGATGATCGGCGACAGCCTCAACGACATCCTCGTCGCCCGCAATGCCGGCGTGCCCTCCATCGGCGTACCCTTCGGCTACTCGGACGTACCCGTCGCCGACCTTGAACCGAGCCATGTCATCACCCATTTCGACGAACTGACACCCGACCTCGTCGAGCGGCTCATCGCCCGCTGATATCCCGGAGGAAAGCCTTGGACTGGACGGAAACACTCTTGAACCTCCGGTCCGGCTGGACTCCCGTCCATCAGGGCGAATCCGGCGACCGGGTTTTCCGCAGCCCGGATGGCCGCAGCTACGCCAAGCTGGCAACCGGCAACCGTGCGCCGGAGCTTGCCGGCGAACGGGACCGTCTCGGCTGGCTCGCCGGCCGGGGCATCGCCTGTCCCTTGCTGGAGGACTGGCGGGAGAACGAACACGGCGCCTGCCTGGTGATGAGCGCCGTGTCCGGCGTTCCCGCCGTCACGCTTGCGGGCGACGACCTTCTGAAGGCATGGCCGTCGATGGCCGAACAGCTTGCGGCCATGCACGCCCTTCCCGTCGCGGATTGCCCCTTCGAAAAGAACCTTTCCGGCATGTTCGCCCGCGCCGCCGACGTGGTGGCGCGCGATGCCGTCAATCCGGACTTCCTGCCCGACGAGGATCAAGGCCAGCCGGGCAGTGTGCTCCTCGCCCGTGTCGAGGCAGACCTGCCGCAGCGGCTCGCGCAGGAAAAAACGGACCGCGTCGTCTGCCACGGCGACCCCTGCCTGCCGAATTTCATGGTGGACCCGCACACACTGCGTTGCACGGGCCTGATCGATCTCGGCCGGCTCGGCACGGCGGATCGTTATGCCGATCTCACGCTGATGCTCGCCAACGCTTCGGAAAATTGGGCAACGCAGGCACAGGCGGCACAGGCCTTCGACACACTGTTCTCCGCCCTAAAGATCGAGGCGCCCGATGAGGGGCGCCTCGCATTCTATCTCAGGCTGGATCCGCTGACCTGGGGTTGATCAGCTTTCCCCCTGCCGCGCCTTCTGCGTGGCGGCGAAGGCCTTGCGCATGTAGCCGTCACGGTCATAGACATCGTCGAAATACTCGACCACGCCGTCCTTGTTCGGCCAAGCGGTGAAGTAGGCGATGTAGATCGGAATGTCGGCCTTGACGTTCAGCGCCTTGTTCTTGCCACCGGCGATTTCCTTGCCGACGTCTTCCTCGCTGACACCAAGCACCGCGGCGGCCATCTTGCGCGGCTCGGCAAGACGCACGCAGCCATGGCTCAGCGCCCGCATGTCCTTCTTGAAGAAGCTCTTCGACGGTGTGTCGTGCATGTAGATGGCGTGGCTGTTCGGGAACAGGATCTTCAGTTCGCCCAGCGCATTGTCGCCGCTCGGCGGCTGGCGGACGGAGACGCCCGCGGTCGAGCCGTACCAGTTGACCGACGACGAGGCGACCGCGCGACCGCCGACAGCGACCTCATAGCCCATGCGGTCGAGATAGGACGGATCGTTCCGGAGCTTCGGCAGCATCTCGTTGATGATGATCGACTGCGGCACGCCCCAATAGGGGTTCACCTCGACGGTCTGCACCTTGTCCTCGAAGAAATAGGTCTGGTTCGACTTGGAGCCGACGACCGTGCGCATCGAGAACTTTTCCGCGCCGTCCTCGTAGTAGTAGACTTGGAAGGCCGGCTGGTTGATGAAGACGTGGCGCGCGCCGAGATCGACCGGCAGCCAGCGTGCCTGTTCCAGCGCCACGTCGAGCTTGGCGATCTTGTCGGCGACCGAATCGCCGCCGACGAGCTTGCGGATCGACGCCTTGCCGACGACGCCATCCGGCTTCAGCCCGTTCTCCTTCTGGAAGGCTTCGACGAGCGCGACCAGCTCGGGCGTGTAGTCCGGCGTGTCCTTGTAGTTGGCGATGGCAAGCGAATGGTCCGTCTTCAATGCATCCGAACCGTGCTTGACGACACCCTTGACGATGTTCGCAAGTTCCGGATTGCTCTGGCCCGGCTTCAGCACGGTGCCTTCGGCGATGACGACGCGGTCCTCGCCGGAGGTTTCCGCCTTCAACTTTGCAAGCTCGGCCTTCAGTGCCCGGAAATCGGCGCTCGCCGGCGAACGGCTTTCGAGATAGCCCTTGACGTTGCTGCTCATCGCCACGTTCTTCAGCGCCGCGACGAGGTTGACGTCCTTGCGCTTGAAATCGTGGTAGCCGGAGATCTTGTTCGGATCGATACGGCCGCGCACGGCGTCCTGCACATAGGCGGCGACGGCCGCGGAAAGACCGACCTCGAAGGCCGCAAGCTCGCTGTAGCGCGCATTCATGTCGGCGCTGTCAAAGCTTTCGGCCGGGATCTTGACCGCATAGTCCCAGGGATCGAGGCCGACGGCGGCCGCATCGGCCAGCACCGCGATGGCGGTCTTCGCCTTGTCGTTGATGCCGGTGCCGTCGATCCAGACGAATTTCTTCTGCGTGCCGTAGAACGTCTCGACCGCCTTGGCGGCATCCGGTGTCGCACGCACATTGATGGTGGAGAAGGCGGCGCGCACACCGGCATCGCCGGCCGGCGCGATATCGGCCGAAATGGAGCTGGTGACGACCGGGTCGGCCAGCTTGTCAACCGCGACACGCCTCAGGGCATCAGCCTTGTAGGTGTAGTAGCGCGGGCCGGTAACACGCGGAAGCGGCTTGGCTTCCTGCTTCACCTCGGCGCCAGGCAGCGCCAGGCCGGTCGTGACGCCGGGGAGCGGCTCGGACTTCTGCTTCTTCTTGCCGTTCAGCCATTCCATGACGGTCAGGGCGTTGGCGGGTGTCGCATGGAGCGAAACAGTGGCGCAGGAAAGAGCCAGCGTGGCGGCCAGCACGGCAGTCTTGGTAAGCTTCATCTGTATTCCATTCCCCGAATGAACCGTACTCACGGTCTCTGGCGGCGCCTGAACCAGCAGGCCGGTAAGTTATAGGAAAGGATGGTTGATGAAAAGGAAACGCCCCTTCCCCCAGCCCTCGCAAAACCTCACGAATCCGTGACGCCAGACCCTGGCAAGCCAGACGGATGAAGCCCCGTAAAAATTTGAATTGGCGTCGATTTTTCCTGCAGGAAACACAAATTCCGCAAAATCCGCCTTGAGAGCGCGAAAAAACAAGCGGGCGGTTGTGATGGAAAAGGCACAGCGCCGAAAGCCCCGGCCGGACCTGTCGGCGCCCCTGCGCCGGCCTAATCGATTTTAACCGAAAGTCTCGTGCGCCCCGCCAATCCGCCCCTTGCAACCCCGTCGCAGATGGGCCAGAGATTTGCGCGATTTTTTCGCGCCAGCGCGGGGCCCCGGAAGGTCCGCGCGTGCCCGGCCTGCCGCTTCCCATGCGGCGGCACCGCCGGCGGCTCACCGAAGCGCATGGGTATTTAGCGGGAAGCACAATGACATCGACGCGCACGGAAACGGATACATTCGGCCCCATCGAAGTGGACAACAGCCGCTATTGGGGCGCGCAGGCCCAGCGCTCGCTCGGCAACTTCAAGATCGGCTGGGAAAAGCAGCCGCTGTCGGTCGTGCGTGCCCTCGGCATCGTCAAGCAGGCTGCCGCCCGCGCCAACATGGAACTGAACCGCCTCGACCCTGAAATCGGCAAGGCCATCACCGAGGCCGCGCAGGAAGTCATCGACGGCAAGCTCAACGATCATTTCCCGCTCGTCGTCTGGCAGACGGGTTCGGGCACCCAGTCGAACATGAACGCCAACGAGGTGATCTCCAACCGGGCGATCGAAATGCTCGGCGGCGTGATGGGCTCCAAGAAGCCGGTGCATCCGAACGACCACGTCAACATGAGCCAGTCGTCGAACGACACCTATCCGACGGCCATGCACATCGCCTGCGCCGAGCGCATCGTGCACGACCTCCTGCCGGCGCTGAAGCACCTGCACGCCGCGCTCGAAGCCAAGGTCAAGGCCTTCGACCACATCATCAAGATCGGCCGTACGCACACACAGGATGCAACGCCCCTCACCCTCGGTCAGGAGTTCTCCGGCTATGCCGCGCAGGTCGCTTCCGCGATCAAGCGCATCGAACTGACGCTGCCGGGCCTGTGCGAACTCGCCCAGGGCGGCACCGCCGTCGGCACGGGCCTCAACGCCCCGGTCGGCTTTGCCGAAAAGGTCGCCGCGCACATCGCCGCGATCACCGGCATCGACTTCGTGACCGCACCGAACAAGTTCGAGGCGCTGGCCGCCCACGATTCCATGGTCTTCTCGCACGGCGCGATCAATGCGGCCGCCGCAGCGCTGTTCAAGATCGCCAACGACATCCGCTTCCTCGGCTCCGGCCCGCGCTCGGGCCTCGGCGAACTGGCGCTGCCGGAAAACGAACCCGGCTCCTCCATCATGCCCGGCAAGGTCAACCCGACCCAGTGCGAAGCCCTCACCCAGGTCTGCGCCCAGGTCTTCGGCAACCACGCCTCGCTCACCTTCGCCGGCAGCCAGGGCCATTTCGAGCTCAACGTCTTCAACCCGCTGATGGCCTACAACTTCCTGCAGTCCGTCCAGCTCCTCTCCGATGCCGCGATCTCCTTCACGGACAATTGCGTCACCGGCATCGAGGCCCGCGAGGACAACATCAAGGCGGCGCTCGACCGCTCGCTGATGCTCGTCACCGCACTCGCCCCGAAGATCGGCTACGACAACGCCGCCAAGATCGCCAAGACCGCCCACAAGAACGGCACGACGCTGCGTGAGGAGGCCGTCGGCGGCGGTTACGTCACCAACGAAGAATTCGACGCGGTTGTGCGCCCTGAGAAGATGATTATGCCGGGTTGAGGCAGAATTTTCGAATATTCTACTACGGAGGCCGCAGATCATTGAATCTGCGGCCTTTTTTCTGACTGCTTTCCGTTGCGGCAGCTACAACCGTTAATCATTCCCAAAGCATTTGGGTATTATTTTGCGGGATGGGAGCCAATGAAGGAAATCAGGAGCAGCCGACATGAACACGGCCGTTGCGCAAAAGGTCCAGGTGCCGGATATCGCCGCGCAGGTGACCTATGCCATGCGCATAATGGGTGTCTCTCCCATCCCGCGGAACTACGAGCTGTTCTATGAGGCCTATATCGGCTCCAACCCCAAGCTGACGCGGGAACTCGCGGCACTCGGCAGCAAGGCCTCACAGGAGGAGCTGGACGAGATCGGCGCCCAATATTTCGGCCACCACCATGGCGCCACCGCCATCGACGGCGCGCACACGCGGATCGTCGGTGAACTGGAGGGCCTGCTGCGCCTCCTCAAGCAGGAGCAGACCTCGCTCGAAAGCTACAACAAGCTGCTCGACGAAACGGTCGTCCGCATCACCGGCAAGAACGCCACGAGCGTCGACATCATCAGAAGCGTCATCGGCGTGCTCACGCAAGCGACGGGCGACACCATCAACCAGGGCAAGGAGATGGTGCAGAACGTCGCACAGAAGTCGATCGAAATGGACAATGTGCGCAAGGAGCTCGACGAGTACAAGCGCATCGCCAACACGGATTCGCTGACGCAGCTTTCCAACCGCCGCGCCTTCGACGACAAGCTCTCCGCCATCTACAATTCGACGATGTCGCGCAACGTGACCGCGCTGATCCTCGCCGATATCGACCACTTCAAGAAGATCAACGACACCTATGGCCACCCCGTCGGCGACAAGATCCTCGCTTCCGTCGGCAGCCTGATCCGCGCCAATGTGCGCAAGGACATCCTCGTCGCCCGCACCGGTGGCGAGGAATTCGCGATGATCGTCGAGGGCAACACCGAGGAAGAGGCGATGGCGATCGCCGAGCGGATCCGCATCGCGCTGGAGCACACGCCCTTCAAGAACTCCAAGACCGGCGTCAACTACGGCCCCATCACCATTTCGCTCGGCTTCTGCATGGCCTCCTGGGCGGAAGGCCCGGGCGAACTCTACTCCAAGGCGGACATCGCCCTCTACTGCGCCAAGAACGGCGGTCGCAACCGCACCATGCCCTTCGAGGACGGCATGAAGAAGGACTTCTCCAAGAGCTGGCTGATCTACCGGAAGTAGGCGGCCAAAACTCCTTTCGAAAACGGCGCCTTCGGGCGCCGTTCTGCATTTTGCGCTCCCCGATGGAACCCCGGCCGCCATCGCGCGTTCCAGGCGCAGGAGGAACGCGCCATGCAAACGGGATTTTTCGAGCTGACGATGCTGACCGCCCTGATGTTGAGCAGTCTCATTTGGATCCAGCCCTTCTGAAGCGGCCGGAGGCCTGTTCCCGCCGGAACATCGTGGCCGGCAGCGCTGTCCTACAACGTCCCCATCAGAACAAGGCGCCGGGCACGAAGCCGACGGCCGACGACAGGGACCAGGACAATGAAAACGCTCGCCATCGCACTTCTCGCAGGCCTCCTCTCCACCGCAGGCGCCGCCGTTGCCGCCGACAATACGGTCGATCCGGTCGAGGTCGCCTCGCTCTCCTCCTCCACCCAGAAGACCGGCTGGCTGCAGGTGCTTTCGGGCGGCAAGCCGGTAAAGTCGGAAAAGAAGATCGCCGCCGTCTCCCGCGCGCCGATCGCCCGCGAACTGGTCGCCTTCACGGAGAAGGTCGCGCCGGGCACCATCATCGTCGACAATTCCGAACGCCGCCTCTACCACGTCCTCGGCTCGGGCCTCGCCATGAAATACGCCATCAGCGTCGGCCGCGACGGTTTTATCTGGACCGGCTCGGAAAAGGTGACGCGCAAGACCGAATGGCCGACCTGGACGCCGCCGGAAGACATGCGCGCCCGTGAAGCCAAGAAAGGCAAGATCCTGCCCGTCTCCATGAAAGGCGGCCTCGAAAACCCGCTCGGCTCGCGCGCCATCTACCTCGGCTCGACCATCTACCGCATCCACGGCACCAACCAGCCGTCCTCGCTGGGCAAGGCGCAGTCCTCCGGCTGCATCCGCATGGCGAACGAAGACGTCGAACACCTCTATGCCCAGGTCACGACGGGCGTCACGGTCATCGTTCGCGATTGATTTCGAGAGCCATCGCCCAACCCTCAGCGGCAGGCGGAAGCGCCTGCCGCTTTTGCGATCGCGATGAGGTCCGGGCGGTACTCGAAGTGCATCGTATCGTAGTGATACCAGCGCCCGCCCCAGACAAAGCCGTGCTGCTCGAAGAGCGCGACGATCTCGAGCGGATACTTGTTGGCATATTTCGGCACCTTGCCGGGCTTGCCGCCCGACCAGATCCAATAGTCGGCGAACTTGGTGTTGAGGTCGATGGCAGCGCCGAAACTGTGCACCGACATGTTTTTCGCACCCGACACTTTTCGCCAGTTGAACACACCGGCGGAGGGCGCGAGATAACGCTTCAACTCCGGTTTGGCCATGAGCGCATCGCGCACCTTCTCCAGCGCCGCCGCCGCACCCTGCCGCTTCGTCACACGCAGCGTCTCGCCGAACCATTTGACCGGCACCAGATCCGCCTGCACCGCCTTGGCGGATTTCCCATAAAGCCGCATCATCAGCGCATCGCTGCGGATGCGGCCGGGGTCGAAGTCGACGGCGGGTTTCGCCTCGCAGGCCCCGAGCGGATAGATCTGCCGCAGGCTGTCCTCGACGTCGCCGGCAGCAAGCGCCGCCTGGTGATCCTTCGCCTTGCCGTCGTCGATCTCTAGCGGTGGCCCGCCGTCCTTGAAGACAAGCGTGTTTCCCTCGATGCCGGCAAGGCTTTCCGGATAGGCGGCCACCAGCAGTTTCAGGCGGGCCGCAAGGTCGGGTTCCGCAGCACCGGCCGGGGACGCGGCGACGACCAGCATCGCCGCAGCGGCCGCGAGGCGCCGGCTAGTTGACCGAGATGTTGATATAGTCGCCTCCCGCACCGCGCCAGATTTCGACATAGATCTGCACGTCGCCGTCGAGCAGACGGCGGGCGGCGCTGCGCTCGATACGGCCGGCGCGGATCATGCGCTCGGCAAGCTCGCGGTTGCGCGCGGAAGCGAAGAAACTGTCGAGGTCGTCGCCGGGCTGGCGCACGCCGAAGCGATGCACATTGGCGCGGTCCTGGCGGAGGACCTGCCAGGGCTGCGTCAGGCGTTCGTTGTTGGAGTTGTAGAGATCGTCCTGGCCGATATAGGCGCCGTAGCTCTCGATCAGCTCATCCGCCCTGGCCGCACCGGCCGAAACCGCGAGCACAGCGGCGAAAGCCGCTGCAAAAAGTCCTTTTTGCATTCCCTGCTCCACTTTCCGGCCAAAGCCGATCATCATCGAAGACAAGACGGGTGACGGTGGCGGGATATTCGCCGACGCCTACCACATGGACGTGGCGGCACGGCCGGGCCAGTCCCGGTCGTAGGCGGCGCCGTCGAAGCCCTTCTTGGCCGAGGCGAGCATCTGCCCGACCGTCGGCAGGCAGGCCGTATCGCGGTGTTTTTCCGGATTCCAGAGGTCGGCGCGCAGCACCGCGCGGGCGCATTGCGAATAGACCTCGTCGATGGTGATGACGACGACGGAGCGCGGGTGTTTGCAGTCCATCACGAAGCGTCCGGTGATCTCCGCGTCAATGCGCACCACGGCGCGACCGTTGAGGCGCATCGTCGTGTTGGAGCCGGGAATGAGGAACATCAGCGCGACACGCGGGTCACGAACGATGTTGGAAAGCGAATCGATGCGGTTGTTGCCGCGCCAGTCCGGCAGCATCAGGGTACGCTCGTCCTCGATATGAATGACGGCGCCGGCATCGCCGCGCGGCGAACAATCGAGCCCCTCCGGTCCGACCGTGGCAAGCGCCATGAAGGGCGAGGCCTCGATCATCGTGCGGTATTCCGGCAACAGATAGTCCGTCACCTTGGCGAGCGAGGCTTCGCCCGGCACCCCGTAAAGCGCGTTCAGTTCCTCGACCGAAGTGACGATGCTCATGCCTGTCTCCTGTGCTGTGCGACCGCTGCCGCGCTTCGCACCCTTGCATGACAGGCGCGTGACGGAAAGCCCGTCAGGCGGCGATGCGCTCCCGATCCTCCGCAAGGAACTGCACGATCCGGTCGATGACAGGCTCGGCGGAGACGATGCGGCGATGACCGAACCCGTTCGCCCATTCGAGCGTGACATTCGGCCCGGACGCGGCGTAGCGCCGGGCGTGCAGCGCCGGCACCTCCTTGTCGTCCTCGGCATGAAGGACGAGCATGGGAGACTTCAGCCGGCCGGCCCCATTCGCCGCGTCGAAGGCCGAAAGCGGCGCGCCGGCGATGCGCTCGACATGGCTCTCCAGCGCGCCCTGCGCCTTCGGCCCGAGCTTCAGGAAACGGCCGAGGTCCTTGAACAGCCAGGTCATCTCGCTTGGAGAGCCGATGGTCACCAGCCGGCGCGGCCGGTGCGCCGGCACCGACGGCACGAGGCCGCTCGCCGCGCAGGCGAGCGACGCCCCGCCGAAGGAATGCCCGCAGAAATAGTCGAAGCCGCCGAAACGCTGCCACGCCGCGTCGATCGCCCTGACGGCCATCGGCAGCGTCAGCGTGCGCCCGCCCGAGGCGCCGTGCCCCGGCAGGTCGAGCGCCACCACCTCATGGCCGGCAGCGACCAGTGCCTCCGTCAGCGCCGAAAGATAGGCCGCGCGCGAGCCCCATCCATGCACCACGAGAACGCGGCCGGCAAAATTCTGGCATGGCCGTGCGGCAAAACGGTGCGCCACGGCCCGACCGCCGGCAAAGGCGAGCGGCACGCGTTCGGCCTGCCGCATCCAGCCGGCCGAACGCGCGAAAAGGTCCTTCTCCTTCGCCGTGCGCGGCCGGCGGCCGGGCGTCGTCGCAAAGAGACGGAAGGCGGCGCGACCGGCCGCATCGGGGGAGATCCTCGCGACGCCGGACAGCGCCAGCCGGATGACCTTCAAGCCAAAGGATGCCATAGTGGGAATCCAAAAAAGATGTTCAATGC
This sequence comes from Shinella sp. HY16, assembly GCF_028534175.1. Taxonomy (NCBI): domain Bacteria; kingdom Pseudomonadati; phylum Pseudomonadota; class Alphaproteobacteria; order Hyphomicrobiales; family Rhizobiaceae; genus Shinella; species Shinella sp. HY16. The sequence continues at coordinate 1,946,153 of NZ_JAHYXL010000001.1, forward strand.
TGAACAATAAAGTGCAACGATGAACAAAAATCAAGCCTTCCCCTGGGATCATCCGCGCTTTCGCAGCTGGATCGGCGTAGGGCGTGCCTGCCAGCTGATGCAGCAGGCGATGAGCCGGGCGATCGCCCATCTCGGCATCAAGCCGCCGCATCTCGACATCCTGATCAATCTCTATCGCTTCGACGGCATTTCCCAGCAGGACCTCGCCCGCAAGCTGCTCGTCGGCCGCTCCAACATGAGCATGCTGCTGCCGCAGCTCGAAAAGCGCGGCCTGATCGAGCGGCGGGCCGACGCCAAGGACAAGCGTGTGCTGCGCCTGTCGCTGACGGAGGCCGGCCGCAGCCTGACCGAGGAGGCGATGACCCTGCAGACCGGCCTCATCGACCGCACCCTCTCGCAGGCACCGGCCGAGCGATGCCTGGAGGTCGCCGAGGCGATGGAGGACATCATCCGCATCCTTCAGGCGATGGAACCGGAAGACCCGGTCTAGACCGTGGCGACGTGATCCGCCCGCGTCGATTTCAGCGACAGGAACTCCCAGAGCGCGACACCGAACAGGACGGCGGCCGCGGCCATGAAGAGCTGGTAGGGCTCGACGAGGGGTACGGCCACCGAGAGCGCAAGCAGCGCGGCGATGCCGGCGATATGCGACAGCGGCGAGCGGCCGCGGATCGCCGCCTTGAACCAGATGTTGCCTGCAAGGAAGACCACAGGCCCGCCGATGATCGCACTCGCCGTCTTGAAATCGACCGCGCCATGCGGATGGGCAAGCGCGAACTCCTCCGCCACCGCCGAGAGGATGATGCCGGCGACGATCGGGATATGGGCATAGGTGAAGGCCATGCGCGCGATGCGGCCCGGCGTCGCCGAATGCTCGATGAGATGCGCCGCCTCGCCATGGCCGAAGCGGAAATAGATCCACCACATGGTGGCGGTCGAGAGGAACGCGACGGCAAGCAGGAGAATGGTGAAGCCGTCGAGCAGCTCCATGCCGGCAACCGTCCGCCCGGTGACGAGGATCGTTTCGCCAAGGCAGATGATGACGAAAAGCGCGCAGCGCTCCGCCATGTGCTCGCCGGAAACCTGCCAGTCCCCCACCGTCGAGCGACCGAGGCCGGGCACGACGAAGCCGAGCGCCGGAGAGGCATATTCGATAGCGAGCGCGACCAGCCACAGTCCCAGCCGTGCCTCGCCCTCGACAAAGGCGCCCGCCAGCCAGAACACGCCGGAAAACACCGCCCAGATCGTGATGCGCGTGAAGTTGAGGCTGTTCTGCGGCCATTCGCGCCGCATCACATAGGCGGTGAAGGCCGCGCGGCCGACCTGCATGGTGACGAAGACGAGAGCGAAGAGCAGCCCGCCCGCGCCGAAGGCCGTCGGAATGGCGATCGACAGCATCAGGCCGAGGAACATCAGCACGAAGAGCAACAGGCGCACCGGCGCCTTGTCCGGATCGAGCCAGTTCGTCACCCAGGTCGTGTCGATCCACACCCACCAGATGGCCATGGTCAGCATCGCCGCCTCGACGAGGCCGAGCAGCGAGTAATGCGCCGCCAGCGAATGGGAAAGCTGGATGATCGTCAGCACGAAGACGAGGTCGAAGAAGAGTTCGGCGAAGGCCACCTTGCCTTCCTGGGCGGTGCCGCGCGCCCTGAGGCAGGCGGAATTGGCGAAACGGTCGTCGGTCGTCGCCGTCATGGCTGGCGTTCCTTTTTCTACAGGCGCTCGATCCGCCGGTCGGGCACGATCCACAGAAGCGCGACCGCGGCATAGATGACATGGGAAATCACCGGCGAGACAAAGGCAAGCCCGATCGCCGCGAGATAGAAGAGCGGCGAGAAGCGCCCCTTGAAATCGCGCCCGAAGGCCTCGCGCAGCCGCTCGGCATCGGGGTGCACGGCAACGATGCGCACCTGCAGGATCTCGTAGGCGACGGCGGAGAGCAGCAGGATCGCGCCATAGAGCGCGGTCGGAAGCGGTGCGGCCGGATTGTTGCCCATCCAGGCCGTGACGAAGGGAATGAGCGACATCCAGAACAGGAGGTGCATGTTCGCCCACAACACGCCGCCGCTCGCATTGCCGCACACCGTCAGGAGATGGTGGTGGTTGTTCCAGTAGATCGCGACATAGACGAAGCTGAGGAGATAGCCGAGAAAGACCGGCATCAATGGCATGAGGGCAGCCAGCGTCGGCTCGGCCGGCACGGTGAGCTGCAGGACCATGATTGTGATGATGATGGCGATCACGCCATCGCTGAAGGCTTCGAGCCGTCCCTTGTTCACGCGCGCCTCACACCCCTGTCTTTATTAGACATGAAGCAAGTTGCGCTGAGTCGCTACAGCGGATTTTTCGGCGTCAGCCCGCCTCTTCCTGCTCGTGACGCTGGCGTTCCTCCTCCGCCGCCGCACGCTGGCGCCCGGTGCGCGCCGCGACGATGTCGGCCGGCTGGGCGTTGCCGCGGATGAGCTGGCGGCCGGCATAGATGCCGCCGACCGTTTCCAGCTCCAGCCGCTCGCGGTCGACGTCGCGGAACTCCTCCACCACCTCGGCGGCAAGGTCCTCGTCCTCGCCCAGAACCTTCAACGTCTCGCGGCTGAACACCATCGCCGATTCGAAGGTCTCGCGGATCTGGAAGTCGACGCCGGCATGGACGAGGTCGACGGCATGGCCGCGGTCGTAGGCTCGCGCCAGGATCGGCACGAGCGGGAATTCCTCGCGCACCACCTCGGCGATCTTCACCGCCGCCGCCTTGTCGTCGAGGCAGATGAGGATCGCCCTGGCGGTCGCCGCGCCGGCGGCGTGCAGGATGTCGATGCGCGCACCGTCGCCATAATAGACCTTGAAGCCGAACTCCGCGGCATCGCGCACGAACTCGGCATCCTTGTCGATCAGCGACAGCGTGTAGCCGCGGGCGAGCAGCGGCTGGCTGACGATCTGGCCGAAGCGGCCGAAGCCGATCATCAGCACCGTGCCCTCGACATTCTCCGGCAGCGTCAGCCCCTCGGTAGACGGCTGCTGTTTGGGCACGATGCGATCGTGCAGGATGACCATCAGCGGCGTCAGGATCATCGAGATGATGATCGTCGCCGTCAGGATGGCATTCTCCTCGCCGTTGAAGATGCCGGCGGAAACGGCGGCGGCGTAGAGCACGAAGGCAAACTCGCCGCCCTGCGCCATCAGCACGGCCCGTTCCAGGCTTTCGGCATGGCACGTCCCGAGCAGCCGGGCGACCACATAGATCAAGAGGGTTTTGGCGACCATGTAGCCGACGACGCTCGCCACGACGAGCTGCCAGTTGGCGGCGATGACGCCAAGGTCGATCGCCATGCCGACGCCGAGGAAGAAGAGGCCGAGCAGGATGCCGCGGAACGGCTCGATGTCGGCTTCAAGCTGATGACGGAAACTCGATTCGGAAAGCAGCACCCCCGCCAGGAACGCGCCCATGGCCATCGAAAGACCGGAAACCTGCATGGCAAGCGCCGAGCCTAGGACTACGAGCAGCGCCGCGGCCGTCATCACCTCGCGCGCGCCGGAGGCCGCGAGCACCCGGAAGAGCGGATTGAGCAGGTAGCGCCCGGCCAGCACCAGCGCCACGATGGCGCCGATGGCGATGCCGATGGAAAGCCAGCGGTCGGAGGCATCCGTCGCCGCCGCCCCCGTGCCGAGCAGCGTGACGATGGCAAGCAGCGGCACGATGGCAAGGTCCTCGAAGAGCAGGATCGCTATGATGCGCTGCCCCTTCAGGGTCGACATCGTGCCCCGCTCCTGCAGCATCTGCATGACGATGGCGGTGGAGGTGAGGACGAAGCCCGTTCCGGCGACGAAGGAGGGAACGAGCGGAAAGCCCAGCGATACGCCGATGCCGGTCAGCGCCGCCATCGCGCCCATCACCTGGATCGCGCCGAGCCCGAAGATGTCCTTGCGCATGCCCCAGAGCCGGGAAGGCTGCATTTCCAGCCCGATGATGAAGAGGAACATCACCACGCCGAGTTCGGCGACATGGATGATCGCCTGCGAATCGGCGAAGAAACCGAGGCCGAAGGGACCGATCGCGAGCCCCGCGGCGAGATAGCCGAGCACCGAGCCGAGCCCGATCTTCTTGAAGATCGGCACGGCCGCGACGCCTGCCGCCAGGAGCACGACGACCTGGGTGAGATCATTTGCATTCGCTTCGGCTGCCAAGGGGCATCTCCCGTTCGCTTCTGGGTGGACGCTACCCTCGACAGGCAGTCCGATATGTTACCGCGGTTTCTGCGAAATATCGCGGTTCATGCCCTTCTCCGCAAGCTCACGCTCATAAGCGGCGAAGAGTTCCGCGCCTTTTTCCCCGAGTTCCCGCAGATAGGACCACGTGTAGATACCGGTATCATGAAGGTCGTCGAAGCCGATGCGCACGGCATAGTTGCCGGTCGGCGTCATGGCGATGATCGCTACATTGCGTTTTCCCGGTACCGTCACCTTCTGGCCCGGCCCGTGGCCCTGCACCTCCGCCGAGGGCGAGAGCACACGCAGGAGTTCGGCCGAAAGATCGAAGCTGGCACCGTCGTTGAAGGTCACGACGAGGCGCTGGCGGTCCTTCGACACACGCAGTTCGGTCGGCCAGAGATCGCTCATCCCGTTTCCTTTCCGTCTGTTTTCGCGAAGGACTATGCGCCAGATCAAGGATGCGCAAGGCGGAAAATGCTGTCATAATCCCGTGACCGGCTTGACGCTGCGCTTCCGGCGCACGACATGTCGGCAATGGAGGACGTGTCTTGAATTCGTATGCAGGCCCGCTGGGTGGCGCGAACCTAATCGCGCAGTCCGACGCACCGATGATCGATCCCTTCGGCCGCGCCATCACCTATCTGCGTGTATCGGTGACCGACCGCTGCGATTTCCGCTGCACCTATTGCATGGCGGAAAACATGACCTTCCTGCCCAAAAAGGACCTCCTGACGCTGGAAGAGCTGAACCGGCTCTGTTCCACCTTCATCGCCAAGGGTGTGCGAAAGCTGCGGCTGACCGGCGGCGAACCCCTGGTCCGCAAGAACATCATGCATCTCGTGCGCGAACTCGGCCGCCAGGTGCATGATGGGCGCCTCGACGAACTGACGCTGACGACCAACGGCTCGCAGCTCGCCCGGCACGCGGCCGAACTTGCCGATTGCGGCGTGCGCCGCATCAACGTTTCCCTCGACACGCTCGATGCGCAGAAGTTCCGGACCATCACCCGCTGGGGCGAGCTCTCCAAGGTTCTGGAAGGCATCGACGCCGCGCAGGCCGCCGGCCTGCACATCAAGATCAACGCCGTCGCCTTGAAGGATTTCAACGACCGCGAGATCCCCGACCTGATGCGCTGGGCGCACGGCCGCGGCATGGACCTCACCCTCATCGAGACCATGCCGATGGGCGAGATCGAGGAAGACCGCACCGACCGCTACATGCCGCTGTCGGAAATGCGCGCCCGCCTCGAGAGCGACTTCACCCTGACGGAAAATGCCTACAGAACCGGCGGGCCGGCGCGCTATGTCACGGTCGCCGAGACCGGCGGCCGCCTCGGCTTCATCACGCCGATGACGCACAATTTCTGCGAAAGCTGCAACCGCGTGCGCCTCACCTGCACCGGCACGCTCTACATGTGCCTCGGCCAGAACGATGCGGCCGATTTGCGCCTTCCGCTGCGGGCCTCCGACGACGACGCCCTGCTCTCGCAGGCGATCGACGAGGCGATCACCCGCAAGCCGAAGGGCCACGATTTCGTCATCGACCGCCGCAACCGACCGGCCGTTGCCCGTCACATGAGCGTCACCGGCGGCTGATCCCCACCGAAAGCGAGGTTTTGGTGAAAATCCTTCCGCCCGCCCTGCCCGCCCTTTTCCTTGCCGCCGCCATTCCTTCCCTCGGCCTTGCCGCCGAGCGGCCGGAGGGCATCGCCGCCGCTGAGGCGATCGCCAAAGCCGCCCTTGGCGCGGATTGCGACATGAACGGCATGGAGGAGGTGCCGATGGTCGGACCGGAGGCAGAAGGGTTCGGACACGCCCTCTACCGTTTCACCTACAAACCCGACTACGACCCGAACGGCCCCGGTGTCGAGGCCACGCTCTACCAGCTGTTCTGTGGCTCGGGCGCCTACAACATCCGCAACGCTTTCGTCCTGCAGACAAGCGACACCGACACGCCGAAGCTCATCGCCTTCGCCACGCCGGATCTTGCCTATGCCTATGCAAACGAGGAAAACAGCCGACTGACTGCCGAGCCGAAGATCAACGGCTTCCGCGCCACCACCCTTCTGGTCAATGCCAGCTTCAACGAGAAGACCCGCACCATCACCAGCCACGCCGCCTGGCGCGGCATCGGCGATGCCTGGGACAGCGGCGACTGGGTTTTCCGCAACGGCAATTTCATGCTGACCCGCTTCGAGTTCGACCCGACCTACGGCGACCCGGACCCTGCGGTGCCGGAAAGCTATGTGGTCTACGAAGCCGGCAAGTAACGGCGGCGCTTCCGATTTCCGGCGCATCCGCACCCGCCACCAACGCCTCCGCCATGCCGGATCAAGGGCGCGGCCTACTCAGCCCAAGAGACGCTCCTCCCACCTATCTCCCGTCGCCGCGCACGTGATCCGGGGTCCAGCTGACGCGCGTTCGCACAGCTAGAAGACTCACCCAACCCGTTGACGCCCCCCCTTCCGCGCCGCAAACGCGGCGCCGCGGGCCCCCGCATAACGTCCGGTATGACGGGAGAAGAGTTGTGTGTAAACGCAGGCGGCAGCGCTTGTCTCACCCATCCCATGAACGCCAATTGCACGAAAACCCGCCCCCGCATTTTCCCCGCCTCCTTCACTCATGCCTACAATCCCCCATCCCGCCACGGATACACCGCGAGGCGTCGTGGCGAGGCGGGGTCGGCGCTTTTGGCGAGGGACGGACGTAGGCCGTCGCCCAAGGGGCCTGCGGAAAATGGTCTCCCTCCGGCGACACGGGGGAAGCGGCGGGCGTCGGACCGAGCCTTCCGCTTCATGCCCCGAACGGCGCGCCGGGCGTGCCTGTGCGGCACACAAGGGGGCCGGTCTGGCGGATGCGTCGGCATCGTCCGCCGGGATGAGACCGTCCGGAAGGCAAAACCTTCCGTCCGTGATTGCCATGGCGAGCGATGGCGGATGACAGAACGGAAACGGCCTCCTCCCGGAAACCGGCGAACACCATCCATCATCCCGGCTTTTGCAGAGGGACCAGAGTTGCGGGCAAAAACCGCTGAACGGGGCGCTGAAAGGCGCCATACACATACCTTCAGATGCGGCACCTTCCAGCGCCCCGTCCGATGCTCCTTGAAAAAACCACGGGCGGAAAACCGCCGCGTGGATGTCGGTGCAAAACAACGCCCGCGCCGCCGGATCCAGCAAGCACGCCACCGCCTCTACGGGTAGGCAAGATCTCTCTTCCCACAACAAAACGGCCGGGCTCCTGCCCAGCCGTTCCATGCTCGTGAGACGCGTTTTTCAAACAGTCTTCAAGCCGCGTGGTGCTGCCCGAAATAGCCGCCCTGCCGCGTATCGAGGTCGCGCGTCTTGAAGTGGTCGATCTTCTGGTTGAGCACCTGAACGCGGTGACGCAGGCCGTGGATCTCGGCCGTGTTCTCCTCCACCATCGCCGCGTTCTGCTGCGTGATGAGCTCGACCTGGTGCACCGCCTGGTTCACCTCGTTGATGCCGTCGTACTGGGCGGCCGCGGCCGCCTCGATCTTGCCGACCAGCGCGTGGATCGAGGAGATATGCTCGTTGATGACCGTCAGCGCCTCGCCGGTCTCGGTGACGAGCGCGACGCCGTTGCGCACCTGTGCCGAACTGTCGGAGATCAGGCCCTTGATCTCGCGAGCGGCGCCGGCACAACGCTGGGCTAGCTCGCGAACCTCCTGCGCGACGACGGCAAAGCCGCGACCTGCCTCACCCGCCCGCGCCGCTTCGACGCCGGCATTGAGCGCCAGGAGGTTCGTCTGGAAGGCGATTTCGTCGATGACGCCGATGATCGTGCTGATCTTCTCCGACGACCGGTTGATCTCGCCCATGGCGTCCACGGCCTTGGCCACGACCTCACCGGAGCGCCGGGCATAGCTGTGCGTCTCGTCGACGGACACCGCCGTCTTCTGGGCGCTTTCGGCCGTCGAACGCACGATGTCGGTGAGCTGGCGCAGCGCCCGCGAGCTTTCCTCCAGCGCCGCCGCCTGCTGTTCGGTACGGCGGGCGAGATCGTCGGCGGAGGTGGCAAGGTTGCCCGTGCCGCCATTGATCTCCATCGTCGTCGCCCGCACGTCCGACAGGGTCACGCGCAGCGCCTCGACGGCGTTGTTGTAGGTGCGCGCCATCGCGACATATTCGGCCGCGAGCGCTTCCGTCATGCTCTCTTCGAGATTGCCGGCGGCCAGCTGGCCAAGCACGTCGGAAAGCGCGGTGAGCGCTTCGGTCTGCTCCGCCTCGATGCGGGCCTGTTCGCTGGCCCGGCGGGCCTGCTCCTCGGCCGTCGTCTGGCGCTGGGCCTCGGCCTCCTGCTCCAGCCGGACGTTTTCCCGCGCCGCATCGCGGAAGACGGCGACCGAGCGGACCATGTCGCCGATCTCGTCGCCGCGGTTGCGGCCGTCGATGCTGATGTCGAGGTCGCCGCTCGCCAGCCGCGACATGGCTTCTGTCACCCGCTTCAGCGGCCCGCGCAGCGTTTCCACCAGCATCAGGCCGCCGATGATGGCGAGCAGCGTGCCGGCGACCATGGCGATGATCGAGACATTGGCCGAACGCTGGCTGTCCGTCTTGCCCGCCTCCTGGGCGCTGGAGACGAACTGTTCCAGTGTCTGGCTGGCATCGGCGACGGAGGCGTAGGCGGCGACGCGCGCGGCCTGCCATGTCTCGCCGACCGAGATGAGGTCCTGGGTGCCCTGCTCGATCCTTGCAAGCGACGGGGCGAGCTTCTGCGCGAGATCGCGCAGGGCGGCGTTCTTCGTGCCGAGCTTGGCAAGTTCGGCGGCGCTGCCGGCAACGGCCTTCACATCCGCCAGCACGGCATCGCGGCTCGGCTGATCGAGCTTGCGGTGCAACTCGCTGATGTGCAGGCGCGTCTCGTCGATACCCTTGAACGTATCGCCCATCAGCGTGATCAGCGTCTTCAGGAGCACGATCTCCGCATCCATGCCGACGAAACGCTTCGCCGCCGTGTCGGAGTTCTTGCCGGCCTCCTTGAGGAAGTCGGCATCGAACTTGGCAAGCTTGGTCAGGACGGGCACGAACTTCGTCTTCTTGGCCTCCACGTCGTCGCTGCCGGCAAGGATGTCCTTGACCTTGGCGACCTCCGCCTCGAAGGGCTTGATCTGCTCCAGCGCCTTCGGCGAGGCGATCGCCTTGGATTCGGCGAGCTGCTTGAGGAGCTGCGGCAGGTAGGTCTCGGCCGCCTTGACCTTGTCCTCCGCTTTCATCGCCAGCGCGACGGGCTTGCGGAACTTGCCGATGCGCTCGGCAAGCCCCTGATAGGCCGCGGCGTCGAACAGCAGCGCCTTGGCAAAGGCTTCTTTCTCGCCCGATTCGTTGCGGATGACGCCGATCTGCTTTTCGGCGAAGGCACCGTCCTTGGCCATCGCCGCCAGCGCCTCTTCCAGACCCGCCGTCACGGCGTTGCGCTTCTGGTCGATCGACCAGAGCGTTTCGCTCTGCCCGCGCATGGTGCCGGCCAGTGCCGCGACGGACGCGATCTTCGTCTTCTCGGCCGCATCGGGCAGAAGGGCGTCGAGATCGTTGATGCCGGCCTCCTGTTCGTCGATGCGTTCGCCGAGCGCCGTGCGCGTCGCCTCGCCCGGCTTGTCGACGAAGTCCTGCAATCCGGTGCGCAGGTTCTGGAAATGCGACAGGCTGTTGATCGTCTCGCGCGTCACCGTCATGTGACCGTTCAGCGTGCTCGCGGTGAAATAACCGACAAGGCCGATGCCCGCGATCAGCGCGACGAGAGGAATGACGAACAGCAGCACCTTGGTGACGATGCGGCGCTGCTGGAGCAGGCGGTCGATGAAGGACATGGGTTCCCCGACGTTTTTTATGACGACCAAGATCCCGTCGGGTGTTCCTCAAAGCCGAAACGGCCGCTCAGGCTCGTTGTCGGAGCGCGGCCGGTATCCGATATCGGGGCATCGGCCGGCCTTGCATCAGGCGGCGCGCCCCCACCCGTCGCATCATGCGATCGCTCATTGGGATGACGCAACGATAGGTGGGGAAGCTTAATGAAATCCTTCGGTAAAGCGGCAGGAATTCAAGCCTTTGCGCCGGAATCATCATACTTTTCTGCCCGGATTTCGCGCAATTGCCGCTCGATGCGGCAACCACCCCGTTTGTTCCAACCGCCGGGGTGATGGAATGCGGTGGGCATTGTGCCTAAGAAGGAGAAAGACACGCCTGGAATCATCCGCATGACCGCCTCCGCCAACGCCAAGGGTGCCCTGTTCATGGCCATCGCCATGGTCGGCTTCACCTGCAACGACGCACTCGTCAAGTCCGTCACCGGCGGCATGAACACCGGCCAGATCCTTTTCGTGCGCGGCCTGATGACGACACTACTCGTCGTCGCCATCGCCCGCTGGATGGGCGCGCTCGGTTCCTGGCGGGTCGTGCTGCAGCCGGCTGTCGCCCTGCGCATCGCTGCCGAAATCCTAGCCTCGCTCGCCTATGTCTCGGCGCTCGGCGCCATGCCGCTTGCCAATACGGCCTCGATCCTCCAGGCCCTGCCGCTCGCCGTCACGCTCGGTGCAGCGCTGTTCCTCGGCGAAACGGTCGGCTGGCGGCGGTGGCTGGCCATCGTCGCAGGCTTTGTCGGCGTGCTTATCGTCATCCGCCCCGGCCCGGAGGGTTTTTCGCTCGCGGCCGTCTATGTCATCGCCTCGGTTGTCGGCGCGGCGGCACGCGACCTCTGTACCCGGCGGATCGACCCGTCCGTGCCGACGCTCTTCATCAGCGTCATCACGGCGGTGTCGATCACCGTCACCGGCGCCGTGATGATCGTGCCGCTGGGCGGCTGGCAGCCGGTTTCCGGCGAGGCTTTCACCCGTCTTGCCGCAGCCAGCGTGCTGCTGCTCGTCGGCTACCAGACCATCGTCATCGCCATGCGCACCGGCGAGATCTCCTTCATCGCGCCTTTCCGCTATACGAGCCTCATCTGGGCGATCGCCATCGGCTTCCTGTTCTTCGGCGAAGTGCCGGATTTCTGGATGACCGTCGGCGTCCTCATCATCGTCGCCTCCGGCCTCTACACCTTCTATCGGGAGAACCGCCGACGGGACGCGGAGGCCGTGGCGCAGGAATCGAAACCGGAATCCCCCTGACAGGCTTGCGCGCCGCCACTCCATCTGGTCGTTTGTGCCGCGGGTGCGCACGGTAAGGTGATTACGCCCGGCGGCAAAATGCTCTAGACGAAGACGGAAAGACCTTCCGATGGAAGCGAGATGACAGCAACGCATGCGATAGTGGGAGTGATCCTTGCCGGCGGCCTTTCCTCCCGCATGGGCCAGGACAAGGCGCGCATCCGCCTCGGCGGCACGGCTCTCATCGACCGTGCGGCGCGGCGCCTCCGGCCGCAGGTCTCGGCCATCGCCGTCAATGCCAATGGCCCGGTGCTCTTCGAACGCGGCGAGGAGCTGCCGGTCTTCGCCGACCTCGATGCCGCCCGCGCCGGACCGCTCGGCGGCGTGCTCGCCGCGCTCGACTATGCGCGGCGTCATCATCCCGAGGCGAGCCACGTCGCCACCGTACCGACGGACAGCCCCTTCTTCCCGACCGATCTCGTCGCGCGCCTGTCGCGCGTCATCGACACGCCGGAGCGCATGGCGGTCGCCCGCTCCGTCAGCGGTCTCCACCCCGTCTTCGCCCTCTGGCCGGTGACGCTTGCCGAGGATCTCGGCGAATGGCTGGCCGGCGGCGGGGCGCTGCGCGTGCGCAGCTACCTCGAGCGCCACCAGGCCCGCGAAATCACCTTTCCGCTGCTCGAGACCTCGCGCGGCGAGTTCGATCCCTTCTTCAACATCAATACGCCCGACGATCTCGACGAGGCGGAAAACTGGCTCTGGGTGCTGGAACGATGACACGACCGAAGATCTTCGGGATTGCCGGATGGAAGAACTCCGGCAAGACCGGCCTTGCCGTGCGCCTGGTGAGCGAGCTCGTCGCCCGCGGCTACCGCGTCTCCACCATCAAGCACGCCCACCACGACTTCGACATCGACAAGGTCGGCGCCGACAGCTACCGCCACCGCCAGGCCGGCGCGCACGAGGTCACCATCGTTTCCGGCACGCGCTATGCCATCATGCACGAGCTGCGCGGCGCTCCTGAGCCGAGCTTCGAGGAAATCCTCGCGCGCCTTGCGCCCTGCGACCTCGTGCTGATCGAGGGGTACAAGCGCGAACCGATCCCCAAGATCGAGGCCCGGCGGCTGGAGGCCGCCAACCGCATGCCGCTCGCCCCCGAAGACCCTCACATCGCCGCCATCGCCGCCGATCATCCCGTCACAGACACGGCCCTGCCCGTCTTCGACCTCGACGACACCGCGACCATCGCCGATTTCGTCGTCACTGTGACCGGGTTGCCCGTTCCGCCCGCCGTTTGACAATTTTTGCCGCTGCCCTTAGATGCGTTGCCATGAGCACCGCACGCGCGCCCCTTGCCGAACGTCTCCGCACCTGCCCGCAGGTCGCCGTTCTGCGCGCCAACGGCCGAGGTCTCCGCGTCCAGTCGTAACGACCGGATCGCTGCACGCGTCCGGCGACCGGCTGGACGTAAAGCCCCCCCAACAGCTTCCTTCAACGATGCCAGGGAGACAGGCACCGTGCTCAATCTTTTTAACGTGAATGCGCTCGTCCACTGGGAAGAGCGCGACATCGAGCTGCGCGACCAGATGGTCCGCTTCTTCTCCGGCGAGGTGCGCAGCTTCCTGCGGTCCGTCAATCCCGCCTGGGACATGCGCCGCGTGGAGGCCCCCGTGCTGACGCCGCGGGCGCTGATATCCGACGCCTATTCCAATGCCGATATCTGGGTGCAGGAACGGCTGGCATCCGGCGAGACCGAGCTGGTTCTGCGGCCGGAGACCACGCCGTCGACCTACGCTTACATGCAGCACCTCCTGACGACCCATACCGGCACGCGCCTGCCGCTCTGCGTCTGGCAGGCCGGTCGGTCGTACCGGCGCGAGCAGGACCAGGCGACGAAGCACATGCGGCTGAAGGAGTTCTGGCAGCTCGAATTCCAGTGTGCCTACTCGGCCGATACCGGCAACGACTATCATGCCGCCGCGCTCGAGCCGGTCCGCCGCATGATTGCCGCGCTCATCCATCTGCCGACGCGGATCGTGCCCTCGGACCGGCTGCCCGCCTATTCCGAGACCACCATGGATGTCGAGGTCGACAACGGCGACAAGTGGATGGAGGTCTGCTCGATCTCGCGGCGCACCGATTTCCCGGTGCGTTATCGCACCCAGACGAGGAAGGGTGAAGTACACGAACACGAGGTCCGCGTGCTGGAAATCGCCATCGGCCTCGACCGCTGCATCTACAACTGGTCGCTCGCCACCGAACGTGTGTGAAATGAAAAAGGCCGCGGAGGGATCCGCGGCCTTTCTCTGTTCGAGGCGTGGTCGATCACTCGGCCATCGCCACCGGCTTCACCAGCGGTGTGACGCGGCGGATGGTGACCCGGCGGTTGAGCTGTTCGGCGGCGTCCGTGTCGATCTTCAGGAAGCGCTCGCCATAGCCCTGCGTGGCAAGGTTCTCCGGCGGGATGTCGTAGACGTCGGTCAGGATGTTGGCGACGGCCTCGGCGCGCTCGTCCGAGAGCACCAGGTTCGATTCGTCCGAACCGACGGCATCCGTATGGCCCTCGATCAGGAAGGTCTCGCCGGGATCCTTGTCGAGGATCTCGTTCATCGCCTCGGCCACCTTGCGCAGCGTGGACGCCTGGTTCATCGAGATGTCCGCTGACCCCGTCGCGAAGGTGATCGTATCGAGGTCGATGCGGCGCACCTTGTCACGGATACGAGCCGAGTACTTCACCTCGTCCAGCGTGTAGACACGCTCGACCGGCTCGACCGGCGGCCGCTCCAGGAAGTCGCGATAGTCGGCGCGGTCTTCGGCGGACGTGTCGATGATGTATTCATCGACCGGGATCGTCAGGCGCATCGGCGGCAGCCGCTCGCCGGGATCGACGAAGGTCGGCCGGCTGTCCCGGTCGATTTCCGGCGCATAGAACATCACATATTCCCGGCCGTCGCCGTCGATACGCGAACGCTGGATGATTTCGCCGTAGCGGTTGCGGATGGTGACGACGCGGTCGCCGTTCGGCCGCTCGATGACCTCGCGCACGCGGCCGTTCGGCAGGTCCTCGTAATAGGTTTCCGTGGCGCGGCGCGACAGGCGGCGGCCATCGTCGGACCGAACGATGATCCGGTCACCGAAATTGATCACGAAGCGGTCGTCGACCTCGCGCTCGACGCGCCAGCCGTCGCGATCCTCGTAGCGCGGCCGGCGGTCACGGCGCTCGCCGCGTTCACGGTCGCCCGATTCGTAGCGGATACGATCGCGGCCTTCCCATCCGACCTGCGCATCGCGGTCGGATTCGGGAACGCGCACGCGCACGTCGCGACGCTTCTCCTCGCGTTCGCGGCGCAATTCCTCGCGCGAGCGGTCACGGCGGTTGTCCCAGTCCTTGTCGCTGTCGAGGACGGCAGCGCCGTCGATGAACGGCAGCTCGATCGTCTCGGTGGTGCGCGACGGGTCGCGGGCGATGCGCTCACGGTCCTTGTCGCGCTCGCGGCGCGGACGCCCCGCGGTCTCGTCCGGACGCTTGCGCTCCCGCTCGGCCTCGCGCTTGCGCTCCTCACGACGTTCCTCGCGGGTCTTTTCGCGCCCTTCCTGCTGCTGGTCCGTATCCGCCTCGCGCCGGCGGCGCTCTTCGCGCGCCTTCTGGCGATCCTGCTGCTGCTGGTCCTCGCTCTCGGCTTCACGCTGCTTCTTGCGGCGCTCCTCGCGGTTCTGCTGCTGCTCTTCCTGCTGGCGTTCGGCATCGCGCTGACGCTGGCGGCGTTCCTCGCGCGCCTTCTGGCGGTCCTGCTGTTGCTGGTCCTCGCCCTCGGCCTCGCGCTGCTTCTTGCGGCGCTCCTCGCGGTTCTGCTGCTGTTCTTCCTGCTGGCGTTCGGCATCGCGCTGACGCTGACGGCGCTCTTCGCGCGCCTTCTGGCGATCCTGCTGCTGCTCGCCTTCGCCCTCGGCTTCACGCTGCTTCTTGCGGCGCTCCTCGCGGTTCGGCTGCTGCTCTTCCTGCTGGCGTTCGGCATCGCGCTGGCGCTGGCGGCGCTCTTCGCGCGCCTTCTGACGGTCCTGCTGCTGCTGACCTTCGCCCTCGGTCTCACGCTGCTTCTTGCGGCGTTCCTCGCGGTTCGGCTGCTGTTCTTCCTGCTGGCGTTCCGCGTCGCGCTGGCGGCGCTCCTCGCGGGAATTCTGCCCGCCCTCTTCCTGGCGGCGCTCCTCTTTGCGGCGCTCGCGGCGTTCCTCACCCTGACCGTCGGCATCGCGGTTGTTCCGCTCCCGGTTGCGCGGGCGCTCTTCACCGCCTCCCTGCTCCTCGCGATTGCGCTTCTTGCGGATGAGTTCCTCTTCCTCGGACTGCACCACCGTCACATCGGATTTTTCGACGAGCGGCAGCACCGGCCGCATCATGGCGGCCTCGACCGGCTGCCAGATAAACGACAGCGAAGCGATGGGCAGGGCCACCGTTGCCAGAAGTCTTGTTCTCTTAAGCATTGGCGTTTCCTCGTTTGCCAGCGTTCGAACGCTATTGCATCAGGGTTTGGGGCGAATTTGTGTTTCCGCGCAAGCCGCCCGCCGTCGATATCAGACGCTAATTCATGGCGGATGAATTCGCGCTGAATGCACAAGGACCGCCGGCGGCTACCGGCGGTCCTTGCCTAAACGCATGAAGATACGATCAGTTCGCCCGCGCCATGGGGCGCACCAGCGTGGTGACGCGGCGGATGGTGACGCGGCGGTTCTGCTGTTCGGCGACCTGCGTCTTCACCTTCAGGAAGCGCTCGCCATAGCCCTGCGTCTGCAGGTTTTCCGGCGGAATGCCATAGACATCCGTCAGGAGGCTGGCGACCGATTCGGCCCGTTCGTCCGAAAGGACGAGGTTGGACTTGTCGGACCCCACGGCATCCGTATGGCCCTCGATCAGGAAGGTCTCGCCCGGATCCTTGTCCAGAACCTTCTGCATGGCCTCGGCGACGGACCGCAATGTGCGGGCCTGCGACATCGGCACGTCGGCGCTGCCGGTGGCGAAGGTGATCGTGTCGAGGTCGATACGGCGTACCTTGTCGCGCAGGCGGGCGGAATGTTTCACCTCGTCGATCGTGTAGACCCGCTCGACGCGCTCGACCGGCGGCTCGGCGAGGAAGTCGTAATAATCCCGGTCCGGGTTGCTCGACGTGTCGATGATGTAGTCGCTGACGGGAATGCGCAGGCGCATCGGCGGCAGCTCGTAACCGACGTCGACGAGGCCCGGCCGCGGCGAATCGTCCTCAAGCTCCGGCGCATAGACGAGAATGTATTCCCGCCCGTCCCGGCCGACGCGCGACCGCTGGATGATATCGCCGTAGCGGTTGTAGATCGTCACGATCTCGACGCCGCCCGGACGCACGATCGTCTCACGCACGCGGCCCCGGGCGAGGTTGTCGTAATAGACCTCCTCCGAATCACGCCGCAGGCGCGGGCGATCGTCACCGCGCACGATCAGCTGGTCACCGACCTCCAGCACCGTGCGATTCTCGACGCGCTCGACGATGTTCACCTCGGTGACGCTGTTGTCGATCGTCGTGTTGTTGACGGTGTTGTTGTTGATGATCGTGTTGTTGATCACGGTGTTGTTGATGATGTTGGTCGTCTCCGGCACGGCGAAGTCGGGCGCCTCCTTCACGCGCTTGCCTTCTTCCTTGATCGCCGCCTCGATCCTGCCGGGCACGGCCTCGCGCACCTCTTCGGAGATCGTCGCCTGGGCAGCGTCGTCGGTTTCGGGAACCGGCACGTCCTCTTCCTGCGCGCGCAGCTCCTCGCGCTTCTTGCGACGCTGCTCGCGGCTCTCCTGGCCACCGGCATTGTCGGCGTCCTTGTCGCTGTCGAGCACAGCAGCCCCGTTTTCGACGGGCAGAACGACGGTCTCGTCGGTCTTGGCCGGATCCTCGGCGATTTCCTGTTTTTCCGCCTCGGTCATCGTGTCGACAACCTCGGGCACCGGCTCGGTTACCGGCGTCTCGCCGGTCTCGGCCGTGGCGGGCTGGTCCGTGCCGGTATCCGCCGGGCTTTCCTCGCCGGCAACCGCCGGCTGCTCACCCTCGCCCACTGCCGGCTGCTCGCTTTCGCCGGCCGTCGTCTCCGACGTGCCGCCATCCTGCTGCTGCACGGGCTGTTCAGCCTGCTCCTCAGTGGCCGGCTTCTGTTCATCCAAAGCTTTCTGCTCTTCGGCGGCCTTCTGTTCGTCCGCCTGCCGCTGCGCCTCCGCCTCGGCGGCCGCCCGTTGCGCTTCGTCTTCAGCCGCCTTCTGCTCCGCCGCGGCCCTCTCGGCCTCTTCCGCGGCCTTCTGCTCTTCGGCCTGGCGTTGCTCCTCTTCCGCAGCAGCGCGCTGCGCTTCGTCTTCAGCCGGCTTCTGCTCCGCCGCGGCCCTCTCGGCCTCTTCCGCGGCCTTCTGTTCCTCGGCCTGGCGCTGCTCGGCTTCCGCGGCGGCACGCTGGGCTTCTTCCTCGGCCGCCTGCTGCTCGGCCGCGGCCTTCTCGGCCTCTTCGGCGGCCTTCTGTTCCTCGGCCTGGCGCTGCTGCTCGTCCTCGGCAGCGCGCTGTGCCTCGTCGTCCTGCTGCTGTTGCTGTTGCTGGAGCAGCAGTTCTTTTTCGCTCGGCTGGCTTTCGCCGGTGCTTTCCTGGGCGACCTCGAACGGCTTCATCAGGGCATCGGCCAGCGTCGGCGTCGCAATCAGCGCGGTCGACAGGACCGGCAGCGCCACGGTTGCAAAAAGTCTGGAGCGGAAAGTCATCGTTTTGTCCTCACGGTGTCCCGTCTTATTCTCAAGAGAGGGACGCCCGGCCCTTCCGGCCGTTTACGTCCCCGTCACAATCCTCCAAAGGTCTGGCATTCGCCGCCTTAACCCCGCCTGAACGGCGTCCGTTGCGACGCGAGATAGGCCGCGTGCGCAGCCCTGCCAGGGGGGCGCCATGAAATTGTCGGGGAAACCGGGCGGAAAGACGGCGCGAATCCAGTTGATTTTTTGGCGAAAACCGGTCGATTATCGGCGCCAAGCGGGCAGCCCTGCCCGCTTCAATTCGAGGCCCGGACAACAAGAAAAACCCGAGAGCCTTCAACAGAGAGGATCAATATGCGTATTTCCAAACGTTTCACGCTCGCAGCGTCCGCTGCAGTCATCGCCCTCTTCGCGACCTCCGCGATGGCAGAAGGCGAGAAGATCGTGATCGGCACGGAAGGCGCCTACCCGCCCTTCAACAATCTCGAATCCGACGGCACGCTGACCGGCTTCGACGTCGATATCGCCAAGGCAATGTGTGAGGAAATGAAGGCCGAGTGCACCTTCGTCACGCAGGACTGGGACGGCATCATTCCGGCGCTCATCGCGAAGAAGTTCGACGCGATCATCGCCTCCATGTCGATCACCGCCGAGCGCAAGGAGCAGGTCGACTTCTCCAAGAAGTACTACAACACGCCGCCGGCGATCGTCGTCCCGAAGGATAGCGAGATCAAGGAAGCCACCCCGAAAGCGCTGGCCGGCAAGTCGCTCGGCGCCCAGGGCTCGACAACGCATTCCAACTATGCCGAAGCGCATATGAAGGATGCCGAGGTCAAGATGTACCCGACGGCCGACGAGTACAAGCTCGACATCGCCAATGGCCGCATCGACGCCGTCATCGACGACGTGGTGGTACTCTCCGAATGGCTGAAGACCGACGACGGCGCCTGCTGCAAGCTGCTCGGCACGCTACCGGTCGACCCGGTCATCAACGGCGAAGGCGCCGGCGTTGCCGTGCGCAAGGGCGATACCGCGCTCGCCGACAAGTTCACGGCAGCGGTCGCGGCGATCCGCGCCAACGGCAAGTACCAGGAAATCAACGCCAAGTACTTCCCGTTCGACGTCTACGGCGATTGATCCGCAACACCTCTGTGTCATGCGGGTTTTTTCTGACCCCATCACCAGAATGCACGGGCGGGAGGGCTTGCTCTCCCGCTCCTTTTGTTTGAGAACTTGCACATAAGAAAAGACGGGTGCATCACGCGCCCGGACAACAAGCGCAAGGCGCATCGGGGGTTCTTCTGGCATGAGCGGGTTCTTCACCGCCATCGTCGAGGCGGTATCCGCATTTCTCGGGATCATCGATCCCCTCTGCGGGCCGATCGGCATCTTCACTCTTTTTGCCGGCGACACGCTGCTTGCCTGCGGCAATGCCGGATGGGGCGACGAGATCGCCTTCGGCTTCCTGGTGACGGCAAGCCTTGCTGTCGCCACCCTGCCCGTCGGCCTCGTCATGGGCTTCTTCATCGCGCTGGCAAAGCAGTCGGAAGAAAAGTCTCTGCGGATGTCGGCCAACATCTACACGACGCTCTTCCGCGGCCTGCCGGAGCTCCTGACGCTCTTCATCGTCTATTACGGCCTGCAGATCCTCGTGCAGAATCTGATGACCGCCGTCGGCTATGAGGGTGCGGTCGAGATCAACGCCTTCTTCGCCGGCATGATCGCACTCGGCGTCGTGTTCTCGGCCTATTGCTCGGAAGTGCTGCTGTCGGCCTTCAAGGCCATTCCGCGCGGCCAGTACGAGGCGGGCTACGCCCTCGGCCTGCACCATGGCCGCACCATGCGCCTCATCGTGCTGCCGCAGCTCATCCGCGTCGCCCTGCCCGGCCTCGGCAATCTCTGGATGGCGCTCCTGAAGGACACCGCGCTCGTCTCGGTCATCGGCCTGCCGGATATCCTGCGCCAGACGGGCGTCGCTGCCCGCGTGACGAAGGAAGCCTTCCAGTTCTACTCCATCGCCTGCCTGCTCTTCCTCGTCCTCGCCTTCCTCTCCTCGCTGGTCTTTTCGGCGATCGAAGGCTGGGCAAAACGTTCGGAGGTCGCCCGATGAGCGTCGTCACCACCCTCATCCCGCCGCAGGCCCCGCCGGAAGCCCCGCCGAAGCCATTCACCGCGGGCCGTTTCTTCGGCAACATCTTCATGGGCGTCTGGCTGGCGCTCACCGTCGGCGTCTTCCTGATGATCGTCAACGGCTGGGATCCCGACAAGTTCACGAAATACGGACCGAGCTACCTTTCGGGCCTTGGCGTCACGCTGCTGCTCGTCATCCTCTCCGTCGTGCTTGGCGGCCTCATTTCTCTGCCGCTCGCCTTCGCGCGCATGTCGAAGAACCCGGTCCTCTCGTGGATCGCCTACGGCTACGTCTATTTCTTCCGTGGCACGCCGCTGCTGACGCAGCTCTTCCTCGTCTATTACGGCCTCGGCAGCTTCTCCGCCGAGTTGAAGGCCTGGGGCCTCTGGTGGTTCTTCCGCGACGCCTGGAACTGCGCGCTCCTGACCTTCACGCTCAACACCGCCGCCTACCAGGCCGAAATCCTGCGCGGCGCCATCGAAAGCGTGCCGCGCGGCCAGCATGAGGGCGCCGCCGCGCTCGGCCTGCCGAAGCAGGTCGCCTTCTTCAAGGTCATCCTGCCGCAGGCGCTCATCGTCGCACTGCGCCCCTATGGCAACGAGATCATCCTGATGATCAAGGGGTCTGCCATCGTCGCCATCGTCACGGTCTTCGACCTGATGGGCGAGACCCGCCGTACCTTCTCGCGCACCTTCGACTACCAGGCCTATCTCTGGGCGGCACTGCTCTATCTCCTGATGGTGGAGCTGCTGCGCAACCTCTGGGCCTGGCTGGAAACGCGTCTGACGCGCCACCTGAAGCGGTGACGCCTTTTGGCAGCACTCACGGATGAGTGCTGCCAAATACCTGATTGCAAAGAAAAAAATCCCGATACGGGCCAAACTTAAAGAGTTCATTAACCTCGCGGGCGCTCAATCATAAGGACCATCATTCACACGCAATGAGGTCCCTATGACGAACGACATGGCAATGCAGCTCAAGGGCTACGGCATGACCACGGCCCAGATCCTCTACCGCATGCCGGATCACCCCCAGCTTCTGCAGACCTATATCTGGCAGCACTACGATCTCGCCCCGGACTTCCCGGAGATGAAGGGCTTCCTGAAATTCTGGCAGGAAAAGCTGGACGGCCCCCTCCATTCCGTCCGCTACGTTCATCGCCGGCTGATCTCGGCGACGGAATGGCGGGCGCTGAAGGGCGAATTCGTCATCAACTGAGGCCCGGCCGTGATCAGACGTGCACGGATCCGTGCGCCAGCTCCGTGTCGGACATGTCCACCTTGAGCGAGAAATACAGGATCACGGCATAGAGCAGCAGCACGAAGGCGATCACCACGCTGCCGGGTACCGGCCCGAGCGCCGCATTGGCGACCACATGCTCGAAGGCAAGCGTCATGTCCTTGCCCGCCGTCGCCGGCCGCTGCATCATCGATGACGAGATCTTGAGCGCCCAGGCGAGCAGGAGGATCAGGTAGAGCCAGCAATAGTTGCGCCGCAGCCGCCGGCAGGCCGCATCGCGGTAGCTGATCAGGAACTCCGGCTTGCGCAAGCTCTTGGCGATGGGCGCCGCCCAGTCGAGATCGAGCGCGGCGCGCGGATTGAGGATTTCGGCAAAGTAGAACCGCTCGAGCTGGCGCACCCGTGCGCGGTAGACGTCGAAGAACCGGTAACGCCGCGCCTCGATCATCAACAGCAGCGAGACGAGCAGCATCGCAAAGAGCAGAACGCCGTGATGCGAGGTGGGCGTCGACAGCGAAACGGACAACAGTGCCGCCACCACCGTGATCGCCCAGTTCGAGGTGCGGTCGATGCGGTCGCGCCAGCCGGCCATGCGCCCGAGTTCGCCACGATAGTAGTGCACCATCGTGTTGATCGTCTCCATCGGCGTTGCCGGCAGCGCCGGGCTGCCGGTCCGCCTGGTCTCGGCAGCGGGCGAAAAGGGGGGCGTATCGGCGGGCATGTCATTCCTCCCAATGGTCTTTTTGGTTTTGGGAGGAGGATCATGCGCCTCTTTCGGCGATTGATAAATGCCTATTTGCAGGTGAATGGCGCCATTGCCAAAGCCTGGCCCGGGCCGTAAGAGACGCCTCCATGACCAAGATCGACGAAGATGCGCTCGCGGAAGCCTACAACCGCGCCCTTTCGCTGGAAAAATCCGGCGATTTCGATGCTGCCGCCAAGGCCTATGCCGAAGTGCTGGCGCTCGACCCGGAAGATCACGGCGGCGCCGCGGTGCGCCTTGCCTCGATGGGCCGCGGCGACACGCCGGAAAAGGCGCCCGACGCCTATGTCACCACGCTCTTCGACCAGCATGCCGAGGTCTTCGACAACGTGCTCGTCGACCAGCTCGGCTATTGCGTGCCGCTCACCGTGCGCCAGCGTTTCCAGGCCCTTGGCATGGGCCCGTTCAAGCGCGTGCTCGACCTCGGCTGCGGCACGGGTCTGACCGGCGGCGCGCTGCGCGACATGGCGGAAGACATCACCGGCATCGACCTGTCGGAAAACATGGTCGAGATCGCCCACGACAAGGATCTCTACGAGACGCTCTATGTCGCCGAGGCCGTCGACTTCCTCGACGACAACGACGACGAGCCTTTCGACCTCATCACCGCGACGGACGTGCTGCCCTATCTCGGCGCGCTCGAACCGCTGTTCTTCGGTGTGGCCGAAAACCTCGTGCCCGGCGGCCATTTCATCTTCTCCTCCGAAACGCTGTCCGAGGAGACCTTTGCCGGCCGCCCCTTCATGGTCGGTCCGCACCAGCGTTTCGCCCACGCCGCCGCCTATGTGCGCCAGCGCCTCGAAGAGACGGGCTTCGACATCGTCGAGATCACCGACATCACGGTACGCCTTGAAGAAGGCGAGCCGATCCTCGGCCATCTCGTGCTGGCGAAATACCGCGGCTGACGAGAAACACTTTCGCAAAAACCGATGATCCGCTACACCTCCTGCCAACGATTGCAGGAGGTTACAGCATGGCAAAGGTTGCATTCATCGGTCTCGGCGTCATGGGCTATCCCATGGCTGGGCACCTCAAGGTCAAGGGCGGCCATGAGGTCGCGGTCTACAACCGCACCTTCGCCAAGGCGGAAAAATGGGCGGCCGAATTCGGCGGCAAGGCGTTTCGCACGCCGGCGGAAGCGGCTGCCGATGCCGACTTCGTCTTCACCTGCGTCGGCAATGACGACGACCTGCGTTCCGTCACCATCGCCGAAGACGGGGTTTTCGACGGCATGAAGCCCGGCGCCATCCTCATCGACAACACCACCGCCTCCGCGGAAGTCGCGCGCGAACTCGACGCCGCCGCGCGCCAAAAGGGTTTTGCCTTCGTCGACGCCCCCGTCTCCGGCGGCCAGGCCGGCGCGGAAAACGGCGTCCTGACCGTCATGTGCGGCGGCGAGAAGGATATCTTCGACAAGGCACGACCGATCATCGACGCCTATGCGCGCATGGTCGGCCTGATGGGCCCGGCCGGCGCCGGCCAGCTTGCCAAGATGGTCAACCAGATCTGCGTTGCCGGCGTCGTGCAGGGGCTCGCCGAGGGCATCCATTTCGGCAAGAAGGCCGGACTCGACATGGAGGCGGTCATCGAGGTCATTTCCAAGGGCGCGGCCGGTTCCTGGCAGATGGACAACCGCCACAAGACGATGATCGCCGGTAAATACGACCTCGGCTTCGCCATCGACTGGATGCGCAAAGACCTCGGCATCGTGTTGTCGGAAGCCCGCCTCAACGGCGCGAAACTGCCCGTCACCGCGCTGATCGACCAGTTCTACGGCGACGTGCAGGACATGGGTGGCAACCGCTGGGACACGTCCTCGCTGCTCGCGCGCCTTGAGAGGAAGTAAGGTGGCGCTCCGCCGCGCCCTCTTCGCCCTCACCGCCGGAGCCGTGCTTGCCGCTCCGGCACAGGCGGACGATGCCGGCCGGCTGGCGCTCGCCACCGCCCTCAACGGCAAGATCGCCCGATGCTGGTCGGTGCCGGCGGACCTGCCGGGCCATGTGCAGACGGTCCGCGTGACTTTCTCGTTGACGGGGGCAGGCGAACTCATCGGCTCGCCGGCAATCGACGGCCCGATCGGCGGCGATGCGGCGACGAAGGGTTTTGCCGCCAGCGCGGTGCGGGCGGTCGTGCGCTGCGCACCCTTTGCGGGGCTGGCGGAGCTTGCGCCCTACGATGCCTGGAAAACGGTCGTCGTGACCTTCAGGCGGCCGGATCTGTGAAAACCCGGCCGCAGCAGCGCAAGGCCGCCTATTCCTCGCCGCTCTTCTGGTTGTCCACCATCATGTAGTCGAGCGGCAGCTCGGTCGTGTACTTGATCTGCTCCATCGCGAAGGCCGAGGAGACGTCGCGGATCTCGATGCGCGCGATCATGCGCTTGTAGAAGGCGTCGTAGGCGGCAATGTCGGGCACGACGACGCGCAGCAGGTAGTCGACCTCGCCGCTCATGCGGTAGAATTCCACCACTTCGGGGAATTCGACGATCACCTCGGAAAAGCGCTTCAGCCATTCCGTCGAATGGGCGTTGGTGCGGATCGACACGAAGACCGTGACCTTGGTGTTGATCTTGACCGGATCGAGCAGCGCGACGCGCTTGCGGATCACGCCGTCCTCTTCCATCTTCTGGATGCGCCGCCAGCAGGGCGTGGTCGAGAGCCCCACCTTCTTGGCGAGATCAGCCACGGCGAGCGTGGAATCTTCCTGCAAGAGGCGCAGGATTTTGCGGTCCAGACGGTCCATTGATTTCCCCTACGAAATTTAATTCCCTCATATACCGCGATGGCGACAAATTGAAAGAATTGCATTTCACTCCGTAAGGGTTTTCACCCGCTTTCGCAACTCGGGTAGAATTTCCGCCTCAAACCATGGGTTGCGCTTCAGCCAGCCGGTGTTGCGCCAGCTCGGATGCGGCAACGGCAGCACGGAAGGCCCCTCGTTGCGGTGAAGGTGCCGGCGCCAGTCGCGCACCGTCTCGGTCATGCTGGCGGCCTTCGTCGCACCCAGATGCCAGGCTTGCGCATATTGCCCGATCCCCAGCACCAGCTCGATCTGCGGCATGGCGGCAATCACCCGGACGCGCCACAGCGGCGCGCATTCGCGGCGCGGCGGCAGATCGCTGCCATGGGCGTCATAGCCGGGAAAACAGAAGCCCATCGGCACGATGGCGAAGTTCCGCGGATCGTAGAACCCGTCGCGCGTGACGCCGAGCCAGTCGCGCAGCCGGTCGCCGGAAGCGTCGTTGAACGGCAGGCCGCTCTCATGCACCCGAAGCCCCGGTGCCTGGCCGGCGATCAGGATGCGCGCGCTGTCGGAGAGGACGGCGACGGGCCGCGGCTCGTGCGGAAGCCGGTCTGCCGGTCCCTTCGCCGGCGTGTCGCGACAGACCCGACAGGCCGCGATCGCCGCGCGAAGGGCGGCGATCTCTTCGGTCCCTGTCTCGTCCATCGACCGCCCCTCCTTGAGCCTTCCCGCAATGGATCAGATCGACCGGCACGACGCCGGTCCCGGAAAATTCAACGCGACGCCTACGCTGAAGCCCTACCCTTCAACGACTTCGCTGATCTGCACGACGGGGGCGATGTCCGTATAGTTGGCAACGTCCGCGGCGATCTCCGTGCGGTGGGGACCCAATGCCTCCTGGAATGTCGCCAGATCCGGCGAGTAGACATGGCACGCCGCGACGAACCCCGGCGCGCTTCCAGGTTCGCGACCCGCAAGGCCCCTGTCGATCTCGTAGCGCAGGCAGGCATCGCCGAGCCGTTCCCGGAGCAGCGGCATATGGCGGGTGCGGTAGTAGTCGTGATCGAACTTCGAACCGCCATCGGCGGGATAGTAGACACTCATCTTGATCATGGTGGGCTCCTGCCTGAACGCCTTTCCGAGCGTCGGAGGGGCCTTTCTAGCGCACCGACCCGCAAAGCGCATCCAGATTTTGGCTGGAGCGGTTTGACGGGAGAAAAGCAGTTTTCGCCGTGCATTTTGAAGCGGTTGCAGCAGGTCGCATACGGGCCAGCCATCAACCCGAGGCACACCGCGCGGCTTGCTCGGTAGCGGCGCTTCGATCACCTGGCACTCGAAATCCGTCGATCCGCAGCTCCCTTCAGGAAGCCTGACCAGAACAGCGACCGCCAGCAGTCAATGAGTGCGCGACCTAAAGCCCGAACGCCCCCAGAATGCCGCCGAGCATACCCGGCTCCGCATCATGCGCATCCTCCTGCGGCCGGCCGTTCGTCTTGCGCCATAGCTGCGGCATGTCGAAATCGGCACCCCACAGCCCCTTGCGCTCGGCTCGCGCGAACTGCTCCTCGTCCTCATAGCCGCCATAGGCGACCGCCAGCCCCTCGCGCACCATGCGCGCTCCGAGATCGCCCGCCGGGTTCTCGCAGCGCGCCAGCCAGCGATCGTACTTGTCCGTGCCCTGCGTGCGGCAGGTGATGGGCCCGGCCCGCAGGAACTCCGCAAGCCGCGAGCGCGCGGCGACGCCGCAGCGCCAGTCCGCGCCGTCGCGCCGGCAGATCTGCGTCAGCTCCGGCGTGTCCATGCCGACGAGCCGGA
The DNA here is from genome assembly GCF_028534175.1 of Shinella sp. HY16. Lineage (NCBI taxonomy): Bacteria > Pseudomonadati > Pseudomonadota > Alphaproteobacteria > Hyphomicrobiales > Rhizobiaceae > Shinella > Shinella sp. HY16. Next base: position 1,972,892 of record NZ_JAHYXL010000001.1, read on the forward strand.
TGCGGTGGCCGTCGAGCGTCAGCGTATCACCGTCCGCCGCCCGCGCCGCACCGGTGAAGGTCTCGCCGCCCCCGCCGCCGACGCGCGCCACGATCAACGCCGTCAGCGCGAGGATCGCCATCGCCACACCGACATCGCGCGCCCGCCTGGAAAGCCCCATGGAGTCCCGTCCTTGCCCCGGCAGTTCCAGCAGAGCCGCGCGGGCGCCTGCAGGCGGAACTGCGTAAAATGAAAGAGATAGGGTGTTTTCGCGATTCGGAGAAAGGCGGAAATACCCCAGCGTCATGCCGCTACGTCACGATGGTGGCGCGCTGCCGGCAGGTTGTTCCGGAAAATGCCGGAATGGTTCGCAAATGGTTTATGCGCGGCAGCATCTTCTTAAGGATTCCCCCCTAGACTTCAATCCTGTCCGCAACAGTTGCAATCGTGATGAGTACCGGCGTCAGTACCTCGACCGACAAGATCATCGTCGACAAGTCGCGCAGCCATCGAAACAAGGCTGTCTCGCGGACCGTTCGCGCGACCCGGGAACGCCTGCAGACCGCCACCGGCATCGCGCCCGGCTTCGAGCGCGAGATGTTGCAGCTGCACATCGCCTCGGCCGCCCAGAATGCGCTCGCCGTACCCGTCGTGGTCGTGCTGATTGCCGCCGTCGGCGTCTATCTCACGCAGGAGATCGGCCTTCTCGCCTGGGCGATCCTTGCGCTCAGCGTGCATGCACTCGGCATGATCGTCGCCCGCCGGGCGCACAAGCAGGAAATCACCGCCGACAACACCCGCCGCTGGCAGCGCATCTTCCTCGCCGCGCAGGTCGCGATGGGCCTCGCCTGGGCTGCCTTCTCCCTGCAGACCTGCGGCCCCTGCGGCAACGCCACCTTCGATTTCTACAAGGGCTCCGCCCTGCTCGTCGCGCTCGCCGTCACGGCCATCAGCACGCTGATGCTGCGCCATGCCGTGCTCTATGCCTTCCTGCCCACGGTCGTCGCGCTCTCCATCTCCGCCCTGCTGCGCCCCAATCCGGCGACGTTCGGCATGGTGACGATCATCTCCGCCGCGCTGATCTTCCTCATCTTCATGACGAACCGCCTGCGCCACACCAGCGCGCAGCTGCTCTCCTCCCAATCGGAAAAGGACGACCTGATCGCCGAACTGGAAGTGGCCAAGTCCATGTCGGACGAGGCCCGCCGGCGCGCCGAAGAGGCAAATCTCGCCAAATCCCGCTTCCTCGCCTCCATGTCCCACGAGCTGCGCACGCCGCTCAACGCCATCCTCGGCTTTTCCGAGGTGATGTCGACGGAGGTGCTCGGGCCGCTCAACAACCCCGTCTACAAGGAATACACCTCCGATATTCACCGCTCCGGCCAGCACCTGCTCAACCTCATCAACGAGATTCTCGATCTTTCGCGCATCGAGGCGGGCAAGTACGACCTGTCGGAGGACAGCGTGCATCTCGTCGATATCGCCGAAGATTGCATCGGCATGGTGCAGCTGCGGGCGCGGGCGAAGAACATCACCATTTCCGAGCAGGTCGAAGGCGACATGCCGGCCGTCTGGGCAGACGAGAAGGCACTGCGCCAGGTCGTCCTGAACCTCCTGTCGAATGCCGTGAAATTCACGCCCCAGGGCGGCGAGATCTTCGTCAAGGCCGGCTGGACCGCCGGCGGCGGACAGTACATCTCGATCCGCGACAACGGCCCCGGCATCCCGGAGGAGGAAATCCCCGTCGTGCTCTCCGCCTTCGGCCAGGGCTCCATCGCCATCAAGAGCGCCGAGCAAGGCACCGGCCTCGGCCTGCCGATCGTCCAGGCGATCCTCGCCAAGCACAATGGCGAGTTCATCCTGAAATCCAAGCTGCGCGAAGGCACCGAGGCCATCGCCATCCTGCCGGCCAAGCGTGTGCTGCAAAGCCTGCCCGCCGTCACCGAGACCCAGGCCGTCGCGCCGCGCAGGAAAAGTTTTGCCTGAAACGTTTGCCGTCCGGGTCCTCGGGTCGGGCCCGAAACCGTTCAGATGAACTTCGACGCCACCACATAGCCGGCATAGACGGCGTTGGCGATGATCAGGCAGAAGACGGCGAAGGAACCGAGGTCCTTCGAGTGCTTGCCCATCTCGGAAATCTCCGGCGAGACACGGTCGACGATCTCCTCGATCGCCGTGTTGAGCGCCTCGAAGGCGATCATCAGGAGGAAGAGGATCGCCATGGCGACATACTGGAAGAAGGATGCGCCGACGAGGGTGAAGAGCACCATGGCGACGCCGAAGGCGATCAGCTCGTGGCGGAAGGCGGATTCGCCGAGCAGGCGGCGCGCGCCGGCGGCTGAATAGGTCGCTGCCGCAAACAGGTGGCTGATGCCCGTCTTCTTCTCGATTGGTCCCTGACCCATTCCCGCAATCCCGTTTTCGCCGCTCTCATGAAACACGCCCGCATGACGGGCGTGTTTCGCGCTCTCAATCCATGCCATTGAGGCTTTTTGCCGGCCGCTCGTTAGGTGCGGTTGCTGACGCCCGCCTGAACGAAGGTCGCCATGCCGGAATGGCAGGCCGCCGCCGCCTTGACGATGCCGGCGGCAAGCGCCGCCCCCGTGCCCTCGCCGAGCCGCATGCCGAGCGCGAGCAGTGGCGTCTTGCCGAGCTTCTCGATCGATTTGAGGTGCCCCGGTTCGGCCGAGACATGGCCGATCAGGCAGTGGTCGAGTGCGGCCGGATTGGCCGCGCGCAGGATAGCGCCCGCCGCCGTCGCCACATAGCCGTCGAGGATGACGGGAATCTTCTGCATGCGGGCAGCGAGGATCGCGCCGGCCATGGCGGCGATCTCGCGGCCGCCGAGGCGGCGCAGCACCTCCAGCGGATCGGAAAGATGCGCCCGGTGCAGCTCGACGGCCTTCTTCACCGCCGCCACCTTGCGCTGAAGGACCTCGCCTTCCGAGCCGGTGCCGGGCCCGACCCATTCCTCCGCCGTGCCGCCATAGAGCGCCAGGTTGATCGCCGCGGCGATCGTCGTATTGCCGATGCCCATCTCGCCGATGCACAGGAGATCCGTGCCGCCGGCAACCGCCTCCATGCCGAAGGCCATGGTGGCCGCGCAATCGCGCTCGGACAGTGCCGCCTCCTGCGTGATGTCGGCGGTCGGATAGTCGAGCGCCAGGTCGAAGACTTTCAGGCCGAGATCGTGCGTCACGCAGATCTGGTTGATCGCCGCGCCGCCGGCCGCAAAATTCTCCACCATCTGCGCGGTGACGGAGGACGGATAGGGCGTGATGCCCTGCTGGGTGACGCCGTGGTTGCCGGCGAAGATGGCGACCAGCGGCCGCGTCACGGCCGGCGGCCGGCCGGTCCAGGCGGCGAGCCAGAAGGCGATCTCCTCCAGCCGGCCAAGCGCGCCCGGCGGTTTGGTGAGCTGCTTGTCGCGTTCGCGCGCCGCCACCAGCGCAGCCGAATCGGGGCCGGGCAGGTTGCGCAGCAATTCACGAAAATCATCGAACGGCAGGCCGCTGGCACTCATCTTGGGGAATTCCTTAAGTTTCGGCTTTCAAAGGCGTGTGTTTGGTGTCTCCTAATAGAGGCAGGGCGCGAATCCGACAACCGCATTTGCGGCGGCCTTCGTCGCCCTTTCGTCACAGGGCAATCGGGTAGGATGGCGCGGTTTGCAAAAAGCCCCTCACCTGCCTGCCGGCATCCGCTCCCCGCAAGCGGGGCGAGGAAGGAAAACCTCACCGTTTTCCCCTTCTCCCTGCTTGCGGGGAGAAGGTCCGGCAGGGGGATGAGGGGTGCGTCACAAGCCGAACCGCCTTCGGAAAGGACCAGACTTGGCCATTCAGGACTATATCGACGACACCGCACGCTCGGTCGCCTTCCTCTCGCGGGTGCCGGTGCCGCAGCGTCATTTCATCGGCCATGACGGACGGTTGTCGCGCGCTGTACGCGCCTTCCCGCTGGCCGGCGTGCTGATCGTGCTGCCCGCTGCCGCCCTCGCCGCACTGCTGTCTGCGCTCTCCGCACCGCCGCTGCTCATCGCCTTCGCCACGCTCGCCGTACAGGCCCTCCTCACCGGCGCCCTGCACGAGGACGGGCTTTCCGACAGCGCCGACGGCATCGGCGGCGGGCGGGACCGGGAGAGCGCGCTCGCCATTATGAAGGACAGCCGCATCGGCTCCTACGGCGCGGTCGCGCTCATCCTCTCCTTCGGGCTGCGGGCCGCGGCCATCGCGGCCCTTGCCGCCGTCCTCACACCGTCCGGGCTCGGCATGGTGCTGCTCGCCGCCGCCGCCGCCAGCCGCACCGCGATGGTCTGGCACTGGTCGCTGCTGCCGCCCGCCCGGCGCGACGGTGTCGCAGCCTCGGTCGGCGAGCCGGACAGCGGCGCGACGATCGTCGCACTCGCAAGCGGCATCCTCCTTGCCGCCGCGCTCCTGCTGCCGCATGGCAGCGTGCTGTCCTTCGTGCTCGCACTCCTCCTCGCCGTGGTCGCCGTCCTCGCCTTCAACCGTGCCGCGCTCGGCAAGATCGGCGGCCATACGGGCGATACGATCGGCGCCACGCAGCAGCTCGCGGAAATGTCAGTGCTCTTCGCCCTTGCCTTGACGCTCTGAGCTGCCGATATAGGAAAAACAATTTTCGGGAGCCGCGATGGAATCGCCCTGTATCCTCGTCTGTTCGATCGACATGGTGACCGGCTACTGCTTCGGTTGCGGTCGCACGCGCGATGAAATCGGCGCCTGGACGCTCTATTCGTCAGACCAGCGCCGCGCCATCATGGCCGAGCTACCCGCTCGCCTTGCCACCGTCGAACGCAAACCGCGGCGCGAGACCCGCCGCACCCGCATGGCCCGGGAGCGCGGCGAAGCATGAGGCTGTACATCCTTCTCGGCATCCTCGCCATCGGCCTCGGCGCCCTGATCCTCAACCATGACAGCGGCCGCACCATGGGCATGGACAACAACGATTTCGGCCGTCTCGTCACGCTGTCGGCGATCGCCACCATGATGGCGGCCGGCGTGCTCGCCGGGCGACGGCAATGGGGCGAAAGCATACGCCAGGCCGGAATCTGGCTGGTGATCATCCTCGTGCTCGCCACCGGCTATCTCTATCGCTTCGACCTGCAGGAGGTCGGCAACCGCCTGACCGCCGGCCTCATTCCCGGCCGCGCCGTGGTGACGACCAGCGCCAGCGGCGAACAGATCCTCGTCATCCACAAGGGCGTGTCCGGCCACTACGAGGCCGAGGTAACGATCGACGGCACGCCGCTGCGCATGCTGGTCGATACCGGCGCCAGCTCCGTCGTGCTGTCCTACGAGGACGCCATGCGCCTCGGCATCAACCCGGACAACCTCGTCTTCTCCATCGACGTGTCCACCGCCAACGGCCGGGCGCTCGCCGCTCCCGTCACGCTGCGCCAGGTTGCCATCGGCCCCATCCTGCGCGGCACCATCCGCGGCATGGTCACCGAACAGGGCCGGCTGGAACAGAGCCTGCTCGGCATGAGCTTCCTCGAAACGCTCGGCTCGATAGAGATCACGCGCGACGAATTGCGGCTGAAGGATTGAGGCAGCGCGCCCGCCCGTTGCAGGCGCTCGCAGAGAAAGCCGCTATTCGCATATACGGGTCGCGGCGGCACGCGAACGACACGGAAAAGGAGACGGCATGAGCCCGAAACCCACCGGCCACGTTCTTGGCAATGACCTCGTTCTCACGCGGACGTTCCGCGCGCCCATCCACGATGTCTGGGCGAGCGTGACGAAATCGGAGCGCACCGCCCTCTGGTTCGGCCGCTGGGAAGGCGACGCCGGCCCCGGCAAGACCGTGCGGCTGCAACTCACCCACGAGAAGGACCAGCCGTGGTCGGATGTCGTGATCGAAGAATGCGAAGCGCCGCACCGGCTGGTCGTCGCCATGAAGGATGACTACGGCGACTGGCGCATCGCGCTGACATTGACGCAGACGGACGACGACACGACCGAGCTGCGTTTCGTGCAGCCGCTCAGCGACCGGAAGCTTGCCGGCGATGTCGGGCCGGGCTGGGAGTATTACCTCGACATGCTGGTCGCATCGCGCGAGGGCAAGGCGCTGCCGTCCTTTGCGGACTACTACCCGTCGCAGAAGGCCTACTATCTCGACGGCGCGTGACCGCCCGGCGCCCCGGCAGACTCAGTTCTTCAGCTTGTACCCCGTCTTGAAGATCCAGGCGGTGATCGAAAGGCATACCGCCAGGAAGCCCAGCACCGTCACGAGGCTGACGATGGGGTTGACGTCGGCGATCTCGTAGAAGCTCCAGCGGAAGCCGGAGACGAGGTAGAGCACCGGGTTGAAATGGCTCACCGCCTGCCAGAAGGGCGGCAGCATGTCGATCGAATAGAAGCTGCCACCGAGGAAGACGAGCGGCGGGATGATCAGCATGGGGAAGAGGTTGAGCTGCTCGAAGTCCTTCGCCCAGATGCCGATCATGAAGCCGAACAGGCTGAAGCTGACGGCCGTCAGCACGAAGAACAGCACCATCATGAACGGGTGCTTGATCGAGATGTCGACGAAGAGCGAAGCCGTGACGAGAATGATCGTGCCGACGATCAGTCCCTTGGTGGCCGCCGCGCCGACATAGCCGATGACGATCTCGATCATCGAGATGGGTGAGGACAGGATCTCGTAGATCGTGCCGGTGAATTTCGGGAAATAGATGCCGAAGGAGCCGTTGCCGATGCACTGGTTGAGCAGCGTCAGCATAATGAGGCCGGGCGCGATGAAGGCGCCGTAGGAAACGCCCTGCACCTCCTGCATGCGCGAGCCGATCGCCGCGCCGAAGACGATAAAATAGAGCGAGGTGGTGATGACCGGCGACACGATGCTCTGCAGCAGCGTGCGGCGCGTGCGCGCCATCTCGAATGCGTAGATCGACTTGATCGCCTCGATGTTCATCGGCCCTCTCCCACCAGTTCCACGAAAATGTCTTCCAGCGAACTCTGCTCGGTGGAGATGTCCCTGACCCGAAGCCCCGCCTGCGACAGCGCGGAGAGGAGCGAGGATATGCCGGTGCGCTCACCGGAACTGTCGAACTCGTAGACCAGCCGCTCGCCGCCCTCGGCAAGCGTCAGTCCGTAGGACGACAGCGTATCGGGCACGGCCGCAAGCGGCTCGGCGAGTTCCACCGTCATCTGCTTGCGTCCGAGTTTCGCCATCAGCGCCTTCTTGTCCTCGACCAGCAGGATCTGGCCTTGGTTGATGACGCCGATGCGGTCCGCGATCTCCTCGGCCTCCTCGATATAGTGCGTCGTCAGGATGATGGTGACGCCGGAGGCGCGCAGGCGCTCGACGAGCTGCCACATGTCCTTGCGCAGCGAAACGTCGACCCCCGCCGTCGGTTCGTCGAGGAACAGCACCTTCGGCTCGTAGGAGAGCGCCTTGGCGATCAGGACGCGCCGCCGCATGCCGCCCGAGAGGTGGCGCAGCACCGTGTCCTTCTTGTCGTAGAGCGAGAGGTCGCGCAGGATGCGCTCGATGAGCGCCGGGTTCGGCGAACAGCCGTGCAGACCGCGCGAGAAGGCGACCGTGTTCCACACCGTCTCGAAGGCATCGAGCGTCAGCTCCTGCGGCACGAGGCCGATGATCGCGCGGGTCTTGCGATAGTCCGTGAGGATGTCGCTGCCGGCGACCGTCACCGAGCCGCCCGACGGCGTGACGATGCCGCAGATGATCGAGATCATCGTCGTCTTGCCCGCGCCGTTCGGCCCGAGCAGCGCCAGGATCTCGCCCTCCTCGATGTCGAGGTCGACGCCCTTCAGCGCCTGGAACCCCGATGCGTAGCTCTTGGTGAGATTGCGGATGGAAACGATGGGCGCCATGGGAGGGTCCGGAGAGAGGGATTTCATGCGGAAGGACACCCTATATGGCGTGCCCCTCGTCGATTTTCACCCTGAGGGCGCAAAAAAGTCGCTCAGCCGTAGATGCTCGCGAGGAAGCGCAGCGAAACGAGGATGAGGAAGATGCCGAAGCCGACCTCGAGCTGCCGCTTGCTCATCGAATGCGCCAGCCGGACACCCCAGGGCGTGACGACGAGGGCGATCGGCACGATGAGCGCGACGGCCACCCAGTTGATGAAACCGGTGGAGAACGGCGGCAGGCCCGGCTCGCCCCAGCCGGCCCAGATGTAGCCGACGATGCCGGGAATGGAGATCAGCACGCCGACGCCGGAGGACGTCGCCACCGCCTGGTGGATCGGCCGGCCGAAGGAGGTCATGTAGGTGTTGTTCAGCACGCCGCCGCCGATCCCCATCAGGCCAGAAAGCGTGCCGATGACGACGCCTGCCACCTGGTTGGCGATGCCCGTCGGCAAATCGTTGCCGACGCGCCATGTATCGCGGTTGAACAGCATGCGCAGCGCCACCAGCAGCGCGATGCCGACAAAGATGAGGCGAAGGCCGACGCTGGAGATCAGCGCAGCGATGACCGAAGCGAGGATCGCGCCGAAGGGCAGCGCGACGATCCAGCTCTTCAGAAGGTCCACATCCACCGCGCCACGCAGCCGGTGCGAGGTGAAGGAGCGGATCGAGGTCGGCACGATGATGGCGATGGAGGTGCCGATGGACAGGTGCATGCGCACCGCCTCGGGCACGTCGAGATAGCCGAACACCTGGTAGAAGACCGGCACGAGGATCGCCCCGCCGCCAATGCCGAAAATGCCGGCAAGCAGGCCGGACACGACGCCCGCCGCGACGAGCGCGAGCGCGAAGAGAACAAGATCGGCGACGGGGGGCATGGCAGGCTCCTGGGGATCCGCCAGGACGGCGGCGACTCGCGGGAATTTCGCATTTGCGAAGTGCGCACTGTCATCAAACCGTGACCCATTTCAACCATTGTCTGACGCGAGGCCGGCAGGAACGACACGCACCCCGCTCACCAGGCGTTCCCCTGCCCTCGCGCAGCGGCCTTGCTCCCGGACCCTGAGGGAGTTTTCGGCGGCCCCATCCGCCCGCTTCCCCCGCGGAAGCACGCCTGACATCCTCGCCGGTCCGCGCCGGCGACGGTGATGGAATGTGACGTTCCAGGCGGCCCCACCCTACGGGTTGCCACCCCTTCTTTCGACCGGCGCCCCGCCGGTCTTTTTTTGCCCTCAGATCAGGCCGTTACAGGCTGCAATGCCGGTAGCCGGATTTGCGCGCCCTGAGATCGAAATGGAAGTGGTCCTTGTGGAAGCGGTCGCTGCCCGGCCCGAGCACGGTGGAAAAATACTTGCAGCTGTCCCCGCGCACCGATTTCAGGAGGCCCTTTTCGCGGAAGGCGAAGAAACCCTTCTTCTCGATGGCGATCGCCTTGCCGTTCTTCAGCACGATCTTGCCGACATCGATGGCGTTGCCCTTGGCGTGTTCCGACATGGAAGCACCGCGCTGCGAGTTCATGGTGCGGCAGGAATAGGAGGACATCTGGTGGATGGCCGAAACGCCCGAGAGATAGCGGGTGCGGCTGGACGGAACGAGCTCGTTCCTCACCCAGCGCGCGAAGGCCTCGGTGATCTGGCAGTTGACCTGGGCCGCCGGCTTGATCTGGATGCCGCCGGAAAGGCCCGACAGCTCGATCGGCCAGGCGATGCCGCAGGAGCGCCCGCGGGAAATGCGCGGCACGTCGCGGAACTTGACGCCGAGCTTCTGCAGCCGCTGGCGGCAGGCCTTTTCCGAAGCCGGCATGCCGCCCATGGTTTCCGGCATCTGCATCGGATTGTTGAGGCGCGGCAGGAAGGCGACCTGTTCGCCCTCATTCGTCTGCCGGCGGCGGGTCGTCGCCTTGTCCGGCACCTGGAGGTAATCGCCGCCGTCAGGCACTTCGCCGAGCTCGACGCCTGCCTCCGACATCGGGATCGTCGCCGGTTGGCCGATCTGCTGCGGCGTGTCCGAGCCGATTCCATCGACGACGACCTGGGTGGCGTTGCCTTCCGCGATCTCGTTCGCCTGCGCCTCCGCCAGCCCCTCGACACGCGCGACGCCGAGCCCCTCGTCCATGTTGACGCCGCCTTCCGGCACCGTCAGCACGCCGGAGGAGGCCTGGACGGGCTGGGTGATGCCCATCGCCTCGTCGCTGTCGATCATCGGCAGGCGCTTCTTCTCCGCAAGCGGCGTGACCATCGCCGTATCGGCCGCGGTCGTCGTCTCGACCGGATAGTCGGTGAGATCGCCGCCCGTGTCGCCGATATCGGCGGCAGGGCGCTGCGAGACTTCCTCCGAGGGTCGGATGGCGCCGACGATGTCGTCGGGCGGGGTCATGCCCCCGGAACAGGCGGCAAGCATCGCCGGGATCAGGAACAGCCCGAGCGGCCGGCGCAGACGAGAAACAAACGCTATACCCATTGTCACTTCCGCCAGCCCTGCCCCGCGCCCTGCGGGTCCCGGTTGCGCACATTGTTGTCCGGTCATGGTGCAGGTCGCTTTTGTCCGCATTCGGACGGGAAAAGCCCGAAACCGGACGCGAAAGCGATCGTCCTGCATTTCCAGAGGATTTTCGCGCAACAGGGTAAAGGAACCGTTTTCAGACACCCCGCGAGATTAGTGGGGGGAGCCAGCCGCACAGAACAACGCTGCTCTTGTCGGGAGACACACGCAGGCCGGTCTTCATGGCCGATCTCCCCCTCTGCATTGCAGACACCTTGCCGAACCGACCCCAACGAAAAACCCCGGCGCCTGGGGCGCCGGGGCAAGTTCGTCCGGAGATCGTCTTTTGCGTTATGCCGCGCGGCGCCGGTTGTCCGCCGCTCCGGCTGCGTTCAGCCGGAAATTGCCGAGCAGGGTCTTCAGCTGCTCGCTTTCCTGGGTCAGCGTCTGGCCGGCCGCATTGGTTTCCTCCACCATGGCGGCGTTCTGCTGGGTCATCTGGTCCATCTGGTTGACCGCGGTGTTCACCTCGGCAAGGCCGGTCGCCTGCTCGCGTGCCGCGGTGGCGATGGAGGTCACCTGGTCGTTCACCTTGTTGACCAGCGCCTCGATCTCGTTCAGCGCATCGCCCGTCGAGCGCACCAGCGCCACGCCGGTGCCGACCTCCGTCGCCGAATTGCTGATCAGTCCCTTGATCTCCTTGGCCGCATTGGCCGAACGCTGGGCAAGCTCGCGCACCTCCTGCGCCACGACGGCAAAGCCGCGGCCGGCCTCCCCTGCCCGCGCCGCCTCGACACCGGCATTGAGGGCAAGAAGGTTGGTCTGGAAGGCGATCTCGTCGATGACGCCGATGATCTGGCTGATGCGACTGGAGGCGTCCTCAATGCGGCTCATCGCGGCGACCGCATCGCGCACGATCGTGCCGGAGCGGCCGGTCGACTGCCTGGTCTCGGCCACCATGCGGCTCGCCTCGGCGGCGCGGTCGGAGGCGTTGCGCACCGTCGCGGTGATCTCGTCGAGCGCGGCGGCGGTTTCCTCGAGCGAGGCTGCCTGCTGTTCCGTGCGGTGCGACAGGTTGTTGGCCGCTTCCGCGATGCCGCCGGCACTGCCGTGCACGATATCGGTGGAGCGGGCGATGGCGTTGATGACGCTGGACAACGCATCGACGGCGCGGTTGAAGTCGTCGCGCAACTTGGCGTATTCCGGCGCGATCGCCTGGATCGAGACCGTCAGGTCGCCGTTGGCAAGACGCTCCAGCGCCTGGCCGACGGTGTTCATGGCATCCATCTGCCCCTGGCTGACCGCCCGCTGGCGGCGCTCGCCCTCGCTGCGCTCCTCGTCAAGGCGACCCTGCTGCTCGCCCTCGCGAAGACGAAGCTGCGCACGCTCGGCGACCGACTGGCGCAGGATGGAAACGACCTTGGCCATCTCACCGATCTCGTCCTTGCGGTCGGTTTCCGGCACGTCGCTGGACACATCCTCGTCGGCAATCGCCTGCATCGAAGTCTTCAGACGTAAGACCGGGCCGGTCACGCTCTTCACGATGCCGTAGGCGGCAAGGATGATGGCAAGCCCCCCGACGGCGAGGATGATCGCCGTTTCGACGGCGTTGCGGCGGAACATGGCGGCAAGGTCGTCCGCATAGACGCCTGTGCCGACGATCCAGCCCCAGGGCGCAAAGCCGGCGACGTGCGAATATTTCAGCACCGGCTCCTCGAAGCCGGGCTTCGGCCACAGATAGTCGACAAAATCCTGACCGGTCGGGCTTGCCTTCACCGCCTTCACGAATTCGACGAAGATCTTCTTGCCGGTCGGGTCGGCCATGCCGGACTGATCGGTGCCATCGAGCGCCGGCTTGATCGGATGCATGACGATCACGGCGTTCATGTCGTTGATCCAGAAGTAGCCGCTGTCCTCGTAGCGCAGCGCCCGCACCGCGTCCTTCGCCCGTGTCTGCGCCTCTTCGCGCGTCAGCGTGCCGGCGGTTTCAAGTGCATGATAATACTCAAAGAGCGTCAGCATGCTCTGATCCATCGCCGCCAGCTTCGACTTGCGCTCGGCAACCATCGCGTCCTGAGAATGGTAGAGACTGTAGACAAGTGCTGCGGCGATGATGGTCAGGGCCAGACCGACGAGCAATGACAGGCGTGTGGATATTCTGAAATTCTTCATCGGGTCTCCTCAACACGAACGAACGCGGTACTCCAACCTTTCCGAAGGTCCGGGAAACCCTTTAAAATCGCCTAAAATTGCAATCATCAATTTTTAGAGTTTGAAAATACTCGGAAATACCAAAAACCGGTTCGGCGCGCCGCAGACAAGCCCTCTTCCGCCGCTGCACGCATTCCGCTAGACCGGTATCAGCCAAGGAGAGGATGCGCATGACCAGCAACAGCACGCCGAACGGACAACTCACCCTTCGCACGCTCGCCATGCCGGGCGACGCCAATGCCGCGGGCGATATTTTCGGCGGCTGGGTCATGGCGCAGATGGACCTTGCCTCCGGCATCCGCGCCGCCGAGCGCGCGCGCGGCCGCGTCGTCACCGCCGCCGTCAAGGAGATGGCATTCGACCTGCCGGTGAAGATCGGCGACACGCTCAGCATCTATACGGACATCGTCCGCGTCGGCCGCACCTCGATCACGCTCTCCGTCGAGGCCTGGGCACAGCGCTACCTCACCACCACGCTGGAAAAGGTCACGGGCGCCACCTTCGTCATGGTCGCGCTCGACAAGGACGGCCACCCGACCCCCGTTCCGGTCGAGTAGCCGCCGGGAAGCCGTCCGCGATGCAACAGCCAGCCACCGCCTCGACCTGCCGGGCCAAAGGTCAGCCGCGCAGATAGGCCGCCCGGCTGTCGAAACTCAATCCCGGAAACACCGCGGTCTCGAGGTCGCGCGCCGAAATGCCGAACTGCTGGCGCAGCATGGCGGCTGCCAGCTGGCGCAGGTCCGTGGTGGGTCTGAGGTCGCGCCCGTCGAGCAGGTCGCCTTCGGAAAGCGAAGGCCAGTCGCGATAAACCTTGCCGCCCGCCACTACGCCGCCCGACAGGATCGCAAGACCGCCCGTGCCGTGGTCGGTGCCGTCAGAACCGTTCTCCCGCGCCGTCCGCCCGAATTCGGTGATGGCGAGAATCGCCGTCTTGCGCCAGACATCCGCCGGAAGGCTCGCCTTCAGGGTGGTGATCGCCGTCGCGAGGTCCTTGACCGGCCTCCGGAAGCTGCGCGCCTGGTTGAGATGGGTGTCCCAGCCGTTAATGGAGAAACTGGCGATCCGGTGGTCGGCTGCCAGCATGCCCGCCGTCAGCTTCGCGACCGAAGCAATACCGGCCGCGCGCTTGCCTTCCGTGCCATGGATCGTGTCCGAGAGCATGTCGGTCGCCGTCGCCTCGCGCAGCGCGGCGGCAAAGAGCGGATCGTTGCGGTAGAGCCGGACAAAGAAGGCCTGCTCGTCCTCGGCAAGCGCGAGATCGGCCCGCGTCGACCAGACATCGACCGGATTGCCGCCCGTAAGGATCAGCTCGGCCGTGGTGGTGACATCGATCGCCCGGCGATCTGCCGGGCGCGGAATGCTGGCGATCGCCCGGTTGAGCCAGCCGGTGCGCTCGCCGCGCACCGCCGCACCGCCGCTTTCCAGCATGTCCTGCCCGTCGAAATGGCTGCGGCCGTCGCGATAAGGCGTGGAGATGGCGTGTACGAAACCCAGTTCGCCCGCCTTCCAAAGCGGCATCAGGTCCGCCGCCGCGGGATGCAGGCCGAAGAAGCCGTCGAGATCGAGGAGCCCCTTGTCGGCACCAAGCGCCAGCTTCGGCCGCAGCACCTTCAGCGCCGGGTCGCCGTAGGGCTGCACCAGCGCAAGCCCGTCCATCGCCCCGCGCAGCACGATCGTCACCAGCCGGTTGTCGCCGGGCATGGCCGCAAAGCTGACGGGCGTGACGAGCGGCGCGGCTGCCAGGCAGCAGGCCCCGGACAGGAAGGCTCGACGGTTGAAGTCGCTGGCCATGCCTTCTCCTAACGCCGGTTGAATTCGGGGGATGCCAGCACCATTGCCAGCCCCACCGCACGGCTCGGCGCGCGCGCCACGGTCTCGATCGTGTCCGCCCGCGCCGCATCCGCCATCGTCGCCTCCAGGAAGGCGCGCGGATCGGCCTTGTCGCCGAAACGCGCCACCAGGCGCCGCGCCCAGGCGATGCGCTCGGTAAGCTGGCTGGCGGTGATCCAGGCCGAAAGCCCCTCTTCCCAGCCCGCCGGGCTCGGCGCCGACCAGATCGGCTGGCCGAGCCGGTCGATGATGCCGACGGAGAGCGGATTGGCCGTCAGCGCCGGCTTGCCCTCGGCGGTCATCATCATCACGTCCGCAAGCGCCGCGACATCGGCCGCCGGACGGCCGCCGCCCTTCTTCGCCCCGTCGCCCGGCGCAAGCGCTTCGGCCGGCACGTCCAGCGCACGCAGCGCGGCAACGACGAAATCGAACGGCTGGCGCGCCTTGCGGCCGCCGTCCTCCCAGCTTCGAGGATGGTCGAGCATCGCCCGGTAGACCGCAGGCAGCGCACCACCGCTGCGCTTCCACGCCGTCACCATGGCGTCCACCACCGGCTGCGGCGGGTCGTCGGCGATGAAATGCACGACGAGCTTGCGACAGATGTGGCGACGGGTCTCCTTGCGCGCGGCAAGGTCGTCGAGCAGCGCATGGATATGCGTCATGTCCCGCCGCTTGCCGCCATACTCCCGCCCGAGAACCCGGTAGGTGCCGGGCTCGGCCGAGCGCGGGCGAAAGGCGGTCTCGTAGACCGGTGCGCGATACCAAAGCCCGGTCAGCACATAGGCCGCCGAACGCACGTCCTTCTGGCTGTAGCCGCTGCCGGCCCCCATCGTGTGCAGCTCGATGAGCTCGCGCGCGAGGTTCTCGTTGAGCCCCCGGCCGGACTTCAGCCCCACCGGCGAGTTCGGCCCGACGGAGCGGGTCTGGTCGAGATAGGCGAGCATGGCGGGATGCAGGGCCGCCGCCTTCAGGAGATCGGCAAAGGAGCCGGCAAGATGCGGGCGGATAGCCTCCGCCTCGTGCAGCGGCGCCAGAAGCCGCATCGCACCGCCCTTGCGCGCGTCGATGGCGAAATGATCGCACCAGAAGGCGACCAGCCGCTCGTAGAAGCCGTTCGGCGAAAGGACCGCCTGCCGCACCTTCAGGTGCCGGTCGCGCTGCAAGGTGTTGGCAAGCGCTATGGCATAGGGGTTGATGGTGCGCGTGCCGACGGTCATCAGCGTCTTCTTGTCGCGCGCCGCCTTGTAGGCCGCGTCGAGGTCGCGATAGGCGGCAAACCGCGCCCGGCGGCCGGCAATGCCCTCCGCCGGAAAAAGACAGGGGTCCCGGCCGCCGCGCTCCACCTGGCGCAGCAGCGCCGCGACGCTGTCAGGCGCAGCCTCCCCCGGCCTCCGGCCATAGCCGAAGCGCAGGGACGCCATGGTAGCGAAGCTTGTCGTCACGCGAACCTCATCCATCGCCCGAAGGCTTACCCCCGATTGCGACTATTTTACGGGAAAAGGCCTATCCCTTGAAGACGAAGGCCGCACCGGCGGCGATCAGCATGAAGCCGATGGCATGGTTCCAGGTAAGGCTCTCCTTGAGCCAGAAAACCGAAAAACCGGCGAAGACGAGCAGGGTGATCACCTCCTGGATCGTCTTCAGCTGGGCCGCCGAGTAAACCTCGTGACCGATGCGGTTGGCCGGCACCGCCAGGCAATATTCGAATAAGGCGATGCCCCAGCTGGCAAGAATCGCGATGAAGAGCGGCGCCGACTTGAACTTGAGGTGCCCGTACCAGGCGAAGGTCATGAAGACGTTGGAGAGGCAGAGCAGCACGATCGGCCAGACGGCCGCGGGAGAGAGGCTGAAGGGCATCACGAATCCTGATTCCTGAGGAGCTGCGACAAGGGAATAGCCCACTTGCCTGCTCCGTCAAGACCGCTCCCTGAAATCGCGACCCTCGCCGCCGCGGACCGCCGGCCGATCGCGGGACACGCCTCCGCCTCAACCCCAGGCCTCGACGAGATAGCGGCGCGGGTCTTCCTCCGCCTCGCCTGCCCTGCCCCAGGCGTCGAGCCTCGCCGCATAGTCCCGGCCCGCTGAAAACAGCGAGAGCTCGTCGCGCTTGTCCGCCCGGTAGACGAGAAAGGGCGGCTGCCAGGACAGGCCGCAGCGATGGGCGCTCGCCTCCAGCGGGCGCAGCAGTTCCGCCATGGTGAACCGGTTGGCACCGCCGGGCGCATAGGCCTCCGGCACATTGCCCGCCGTCGCCGCAACGAGCAGCGGTTTGCCCGCCAGCAGACGGCCCTCCGTCTCGTAGTGGACATAGACCATGCGGGTGAACACGGCGTCCTGCCAGGCCTTGAGAAGCGGCGGCGTGGAATACCACTGGATCGGGAATTGCAGCACGATGCGGTCGGCCGAAAGCAGCCGGGCCGCCTCCGCGCCGGCATCGACCCCGCCGTCCGGATAGAGCGAATGCACATCGATGAGCTCGACCGCCGGCAGCCGCAGGGCAGCGGCAGCAAGCACGGCATTGGCGCGCGAGCGGGCGAGATCGGGGTGAAAGAGAAGGATCAGTGTCTTGCTCATGGCGTCGTCTCCTGTGTTGACGCCATCAGGATGCCGCGAACAGCAAAATCACTCCAATGGATGATTTGTATATGCTATTATCGGCTTCATGAATTTGCGCTCGGTCGACCTCAACCTGCTCGTCGTGCTCGACGCCCTGCTCGACGAGGCGCATGTCTCGCGCGCCGCCGTCAAGCTGAACCTGTCCCAGCCGGCGACGTCGAGCGCGCTCGACCGCTGCCGCCACCTCTTCGGCGATCCGCTTCTGGAGCGCGGCAAGGGCGGCTTGCGCCTGACGCCGCGGGCGGAGGCGCTGCGCGACCCGCTGAAGACCCTTCTCGCCGGCATCGCCGCCGTCGTCGATGCGCCGGAGGAACCGCTGGCAGACATCCGCCAGACGGTGCGCATCGTCACGGCAGACCATCCGGGCATCCTGATCGCCGGTCCGCTGCACCAGGCGCTCGCCGGCCCCGCCCCCGGCATCGACATCGTCATCCAGCCCTGGCACGGCGCGCCGGCGGCGCTCGAATCCCTGGCGCGCGGGGCGAGCGACATCGCGGTCTCGGTCTTCCCGAGCGTCGATGCGGCCGCCTTCCATTGCGAGACGGTGCTGGAGGAACATTATGTCGTGGCGATGCGCCGGGACCATCCCGCCGCGGCCGGCTTTTCGCTCGACCGCTGGCTCGCCTATCCGCACATCCTGGTGTCCGGTCGCGGCGACACGCGCAGCGGTTTCGATGACCAGCTGTCCGCCCTCGGCCGGAGCCGGCGCGTCGGCATCGTCGTGCCGAGTTTCCTGATGGTGCCGCCGCTGCTGGAGGAAGGCGATCTCATCGCCATGATGCCGAGCCACTGCCTGCCGGCGGACGCGGCGGCGCGCTTCCACATCGCCCGGCCGCCGATCCCCGTTCCCGGCTTTCCGCTGCACATCGCCTGGCATCGCCGCCGCGACAAGGATCGCGCCGTCCGGCATGTCGCGGGCGTGCTGCGCGCGCTGCTGGCCAGCGCCGAAGCGCCCGCCTTCACCCCTGCATGAGCCCGTCCCGCACCGCCCGCAGATAGGTCCGGCCGACCTTGATCTCGGTCTCGTCGCGCAGCACGACGTGCAGCACGTTCAGCGGCCCGCGCTTCACCCGCGCCACCTGGTCGCGCCGCACGATCGCGCTGCGGCTGATGCGCAGGAAATCCTCCGTCGGCAAGCGCCGCTCCAGCGCCGAAAGGCTCTCGTTGTAGAGGAAACTGCCCTGGTCGGCGTGCAGCTGCACATAGTCGCCGTCCGCCTGGAAACGCGTCACCCTTTCGGCCGGAATGCGGATCGTCTCCCGGCGCGATTTCACCCAGAACTGCGTCGGCCGCGTCGCCTGATCGCGCAGCGCCTTGCGCAAAGCCGCGACAGTCTCGCGCAGCTCCACCACCGTGTCCCGGTTCTCGCGGGCAAGGATCATCTCGCGCGCCCGGTCGAGCGCCTGCCGCAGCCGCTCCGGCGTCACCGGTTTCGTCAGATAGTCCACCGCGTTGCATTCGAAGGCACGGATGGCGTGGTGGTCGAATGCGGTGACGAAGATCGGCAGAGGGGCATGCGTACCGGCCTGTTCGAGCACATCGAACCCGCTGCCGCCAGGCATCTGGATATCGAGCAGCAACACGGAGGGCGTCAGGGCGGCGATCTGTTCAAGCGCCTGCGGCACGTCGCCGGCCTCGCCGGCAACGCTCACCCCCTCGATGGTGGCGAGCATGCGAACCATGCGACGCCGGGCGATCGGTTCGTCATCGATGATAAGGACGGAAATTTCGGTCATGCGTTCATGCGGTCCTGATAGGCATGGTCAGGGTCACCCGGAATCGGCCATCGCTGGTCCGGCCGTAGTGAAACCCACTTGCGTCGGGAAAGCGCCGTGACAGGCGCTCGCCGACATTTCTGAGGCCGATACCGAAACTCGCCCCGCCGGGCTGCTGGTCGGCAAGCGCCATGTCGTTCTCGACGAAGAGCCACAGGCGGCCCGCCTCCTGCCTGGCACGGATGGCAATGGTCACACCCCCCGTCTTGCGGCAGGCGCCGTGCTTGACGGCATTTTCCACGAGCGGCTGGAGGATAAGGCTCGGCACCGGAACCTTTCGCAGCTCCTCCGGCAGGTCGATCTCCACCGCCATACGGTCGGAAAAGCGGCGCTGCTCGATGGTGAGGTAACCGGCTTGCAAGGCGACCTCCTCCTCCAGCAACAGGTCCTGCAGCGGATCGAGCGCCAGCGTCGTGCGCAGATAGGCCGAGAGGGAGAAGACCATGTCGCGTGCGTCGTCGCGCTCGCCTTCCTCGATCAGCCCGGCCATGGAATTGAGCGTGTTGAACAGGAAATGCGGGTTGAGCTGGTAGCGCAGCGCCCGCATCTGCGCCGCCATGGCCTCCTCGCGCATCTGCGCCAGCCGCCGCTCGCGGTCGCGCAGGTCGAAGCTGTAGGACAGGGCGAGGAACAGGCAGCTCCAGCCGAAATAGAGCGACGTCCCGTAGATCACGTTGTAGGCGATGCTCGTCATGTCCCACACCGGCGCCTCGGGATAGACGCAGATCGTGTAGATCGCATAGTCGATGCCGCAATAGAGCACACCGCCGACGAGCGACAGCACGAAGCACAGCACGGCCTTGACCGGCAGCGCCAGCGCCTTCAGCCGGATCAGCACCATCGTCAGGACCACAGCCAGCAGAGCGGCGCCCGACAGGAGGAAGAGCTTGCCGATCGCCGATTCGATCGGGTCCGTGCCCGCCAGCCCCCACAACAGGCTGGAGCTCAGAAAAACGGCAACGAGATACAGCCCGCCGAAGCGCAACGTTGCCCGTTGCAGCTGCGATTCGCTCTGGTCGGCGTGAAAAACAAATGGCAGACTCGATACCGTGCTCATTTCGCGAATAATCGTTTTTTCCCGGAAAACTGTCGAGTGCCGTTCACCGACGAAAATCAACCGTTCGTCGAAAGTGCGACCGTTCGGCTGTCGCTTTGCGCCCCTTCGCCGCCCCCGCGCTTCACAAGCCGGCCCGCTCCCGACCATTCATGCGCACCGGTTGGCTGAAAGGCCGCCGATGTTTCATGATTCCGGAGATATTCTATGGCTACCCTCAAAGGTGACAACAAGAACAACTTCCTGATGGCGGACCCGATGAACGGTGATTCCGTCTACAAGATCTATGGCTACGGCGGCAACGACCGGATTTTTGGCCATTCCAGTGCCCACAACAAGATCTACGGCGGTGATGGCAACGACATCATCTACGGCGGCGACTACAAGAACACGATCGAGGGCGGCAAGGGCAACGACCAGATCCATGGCGGCGACGGCCGCGACGTCATCATCGGCGGCGCCGGTGTCGACAAGCTGTGGGGCGGCGACGGCGGGGACCGCTTCGTCTTCAAGAGCATCTCGGAGATCGGCAAGGCCGAAGGCCGCCGCGACGTGATCGAGCAGTTCAAGTCCAACACCTTCGACGGCCGCGACAAGATCGACCTGTCCGCCATCGACGCCATCGCCGGCACCAAGAAGAACGACGCCTTCACCTGGGTCGCCAAGGAAGGCGCTGCCTTCAGCGGCAAGAAGGGCGAACTGACCTGGACCGAGACCCAGCTCAACAACGGCCACTACACCAAGCTCGTCCTCGGCGACGTCAACGGCGACAAGAAGGCCGACTTCATCCTGGAAGTCGATTCCTTCAGCGACCTTTACAAGGGTGACTTCATCCTCTGATCGCTCCTCCCAAGCGGCGCGAAACGCCGGCTTCGCCGGCGTTTTGTTTTCTATCCGCCTCAAGGCGTCAGTTCATGTACCGGGCCAGATACGACAGCACCTTCTCGGGATGGCGGCCGAACCAGTTGTAGCCGTCTTCGAAGCGCTTCGTCGTGCCTTCGATCCAGTGAAGCTCCTTGTCAGTGCTTGCCAGCGCGTCGAATGTGCTCTGCGCGTCGCTCGGATTGTTGATGATCGCATCGTCCTTCACCTGCCACATCAGGACGGGGAGCTTGATGTTCGGCGCCCAAAGCCTGCCCGACATGTCCGCAGCGGCAAAACCACCCAGCTTGAGAAGTTCCAGATCGATCAGTTCCTGATACTGCGCGATACCCTGGTAGCCGCTGAGCTTGGTGAAGACCGACGTCATGTTCGGCACCAGCGGGCTGAGCAGGCATCTGACGTTCTCGAAAAGCTCGGGACGCTTGCTGATCGCCGCATATTGCGAGACGCCGCCCAGGCACTGGCTGAACAAGGCGACATCCATCTTGCCCAGGCGCGGATGGGCATCGACGAACGTCTTCACACCGACGCAGTCGCGCCATTCCCACTGGCCGACGCCGCAGACCCCGCCATTGGCCGCACCGCTCTGCCCGTGGTTGCGGAAATCATAGGTCAGAACGTTGTAGCCGGCATCGGTCAAATGCTTGTACTGGATCACAAAGTCGATCTCGACCGGCTCGATGAAGTCGGCCCAGGGCTTGCCCATATGGCCGGGATAGCCGGCACGGCACATCGGAAGGGCGTGGTTGAAGATGACGAGTTTGTTGCTCTCGCCGCCCTTGGCCGGAATGTACCAGGCTTCGAGCGGCGTGCCGTCGTCCGAGGGGATGGACAGGTCGTGCCAGCCTTCCATGCCGTATTCGTCGGGGTTCTTGAAGATGAAGCTGCGCGGCATCTTCACCATGCCAGCCAGCGCCTTGACCTTGGCGTGATCCTCCGGGGAGACGGTTTTTTCCTGCTCCAGCGCCGTCCGCATTCTTTCCTTTGAAATTCCGGTCACAACATGACTCCTTTGTCTGTCCGAAGATGGGGTATCCGATCGAGACCATGCTGGTGTGCCGAAGCATGATGTCCGTGGATATAGGGCGCATGCTAAACGGGGGAATGGATCGGATAAACCGCCTGGACACGACATCAGTGTTTAGTCATAACTGACAATATGTCGCTTGATCCCTCCCTGCTCCCCGCCATGGCGTGGTTCGTCCACGTGGCCCGCCGCCGCAGCTTCACAAAGGCGGCCACGGAAATGGAGGTGACGCGCGCGACCGTGTCCCAGCATCTGAAATCGCTGGAGCGGCACCTGAACGTGCGGCTGCTGCACCGCACCACACGCGACATGTCGCTCACGGAAGAGGGCCGGCGTCTGTTCGACGTGTTGCAGCCCGCCTTTGCCGCGATCGAGGGCGCGGTCACCGACCTCGGGGAGGCCGGCGCCGAGCCGTCGGGCATGATCCGGCTGTCCGTTTCCCGCGTCGCCGCCCGGTCGCTGATCGAGCCGCATATGGCGGCGTTCCTGGCGCTTTACCCGAAGCTGCGGCTGGAACTGGTGACGGACGACGGTTTCTCCAACATCGTCGCCGACGGGCTCGATGCCGGCATCCGGCTGGGGGAAAGTCTGGACGCGCACATGATCGCGGTGCCCATCACGCCGCCGATGCAGATGGCCATCGTCGGCTCGCCCGGTTATCTCGAGCGCCACGGCATTCCCGAGACGCCGCAGGACTTGAAGCATCACAACTGCCTGTCCTACCGCTTCACCTCAAGCGGCACCATCGACCGCTGGTCGTTCATCACGCCCGACGCCGAGGCACGCACCGTGGTCTACGAGCCCGACGGCAACGCCATCTTCAACGACGATGACAGCATGCTGCGTGCCGCGCTGCAGGGCGTCGGCCTGGTGCAGCACCTCGACCTGTGCGTCCGTCCCTATCTACAGGATGGCTCGCTGGTTCGGGTCCTGCTGCCCTGGGCCCACCCTCGCCCCAGCTTTTTCCTCTACGTGCCGTCGCGCGCCCAGATGCCCGCCAAGATCCGCGCGCTCGTGGACTTCCTTGTCGAACAGCGCAAGAAACTCGCGCGGCAAATCGCCGGATAACAGGTCCGCCGAGCCCGGAGGCGACACCCTCTACCCGATCTTGCGCACCAGTTGCGCCGTCGCCAGCAGCGTCACGAGATCGCGGATCATCGGCCGGATATAACGGTCGAAGTCGATCGGCGTGTCGACCGGCGGCAGCTCGAAGAAGTCCTTCTTCGTCGGCACCAGCAGGTAGCAGTCCCGGCCCTTGAGGGCGAGACGCACCACGTCGTCCCGCCACACGCTCGCGAGGTAATCCAGCGCCTTCGCGAGCGTGCCCTGCACGATGGGCGTTGCCGCCTCCGCCCGGTCGGTGCGGAACTCGTGATAGGCGTCGACGTCAGGGTTGCCGCTGGTGACGAGCGCCAGCACCCCGCCGCCGAAGAGGTCGCGCATGAAGCGATGCACGGCGTTCGGTTTCCGCACCGCGACCAGAAGGCCGGGAAACGCCTCCTCCCGCTCGAAATGGAAGATCACGCCCTTGAAGGTCGTCTGCCGGCTCTTGCCGCTGCCGGTGCTGAGCTCCGTCTCGGAGAGCGTGAAGGCCAGCCCTTCGTGCACGCCCGCGATCATGTCGCCGTGTTCGGAGCGGTCGCGCAGCGCGAACTCCTTGTCCGGCATGCCCGAGAGGAACCGCGGCGTCGCGCCGTGCACATATTGCACCTCGTCGACGAAGCCGAAGACCAGCGGCAGCATGCGGTCGCGCAGGCCCTGCTGGAAGCGCGTCGCCGGCCCCACCGCGAACTTCCAGGCGAGGGTCGCCCCGAAGACCAGCACGCCGAGCGTGACGAAGGTCCAGTCCTCCTCGATCTGCGTGGCGACGAGATAGAGCAGCAGCGCCGAAAACAGCAGGTAGACGCCGAGCACCAGCGTCAGGTTGAGATACATGTCGCGCGCCACCTTCGGCCGCGCCGCATTGTAGGCCGCCACCGCCGCCCGCACCTCCTCGAGCGCCCCCTCCTTCGGCATCAGCGCCGCCTCGTCCACCGTGCTCATGCGCGCCCCCAACCCCGTTTCGAGGATAACGGCCGGAGCGCCCCGCAAATTCGTTTCCCTTTTGTACTCTTCACCCCTTCCCTTTCCGGATGACTCTCGCCATATTCCCCGCATGGCCAGAACCCCGAAAAAATCCTCGCCCTCGAACCCCGGTTTCGAGGAAGCCCCGCAGTCCGACTTCGAAGGCGCGCCGCTTTCGGGCAGCGTCTCCGACTGGGTGAAGCAGCTCGAAGCCGAGGCGGAGGCCGCCAGCGTCGAAAGCCGCCGCGAGGTCGCCTCGAAGGCCGGCAAGCACCGCAAGACCGTGGAGAACGCCGCCCGCCGCCACACCGAGCAGGTCACGGCGACGAAAACCTCCCGCGGCGTCTCGATCGGCGCTTCCTCCGACCCGAAGACCCGCGCCGCCGCCGGCCTCATGCCCGTCTCCGGCCTCGACGTCTCCCTGGAAGACGCCGCGTCCCTCAGCGCCGGCACGGCCGTCACCGCGACGGTGGACGCGCTGTCGAAACTCATCGAGAGCGGCAACCCGCTGTTCAAGGACGGCAAGCTCTGGACGCCGCACCGGCCCGCCCGGCCGGCCAAGTCGGAAGGCGGAATCCCGATCCGCATGGTCACCGAATACAAGCCCGCCGGCGACCAGCCGACGGCCATCAGGGACCTCGTCGAGGGACTGTCGGACGGCGAGCGCAGCCAGGTCCTGCTCGGCGTCACCGGCTCGGGCAAAACCTTCACCATGGCCAAGGTGATCGAGGAGACGCAGCGCCCCGCCGTCATCCTCGCGCCGAACAAGACGCTGGCGGCCCAGCTTTATTCCGAGTTCAAGAACTTCTTCCCGGAAAACGCGGTCGAGTATTTCGTCTCCTACTACGACTACTACCAGCCGGAAGCCTACGTGCCGCGTTCCGACACGTTCATCGAGAAGGAGAGTTCGATCAACGAACAGATCGACCGCATGCGCCACTCCGCGACGCGCTCGCTCTTGGAGCGCGACGACTGCATCATCGTCGCCTCGGTCTCCTGCATCTACGGTATCGGCTCGGTCGAGACCTACACCGCCATGACCTTCCAGATGGAGGTCGGCGAACGGCTCGACCAGCGCCAGCTCCTCGCCGACCTCGTCGCCCAGCAATACAAGCGCCGCGAGATGGATTTCCAGCGCGGCTCCTTCCGCGTGCGCGGCGACACGATCGAAATCTTCCCCGCCCACCTGGAAGATGCCGCCTGGCGCATCTCGATGTTCGGCGACGAGATCGACGCGATCACCGAGTTCGACCCGCTGACCGGCCAGAAGACCGGCGACCTGAAATCGGTAAAAATCTACGCCAACAGCCACTACGTCACCCCCCGCCCGACCTTGAACGGCGCCATCAAGGGCATCCGCGAGGAGCTGAAACACCGCCTGACCGAGCTGGAAAAGGCCGGCCGCCTGCTGGAAGCCCAGCGCCTCGAACAGCGCACGCGCTACGACCTCGAAATGCTGGAGGCAACCGGCTCCTGCGCCGGCATCGAGAACTATTCGCGCTACCTGACCGGCCGCCGCCCCGGCGAGCCGCCGCCGACGCTCTTCGAATACGTGCCCGACAATGCGCTGATCTTCATCGACGAAAGCCACGTCACCATCCCGCAGATCGGCGCCATGTACCGCGGCGACTTCCGCCGCAAGGCGACGCTGGCCGAATACGGTTTCCGCCTGCCCTCGTGCATGGACAACCGCCCGCTGCGCTTCGAGGAATGGGACGCCATGCGCCCGGACACCGTCGCCGTCTCGGCGACACCCGGCGGCTGGGAGCTGGAACAGTCCGGCGGCGTCTTCGCCGAGCAGGTCATCCGCCCGACCGGCCTCATCGACCCGCCCGTCGAGGTGCGCCCGGCCAAGAGCCAGGTCGACGACGTGCTGGGCGAAATCCGCGAGACCGCCGAGGCCGGCTACCGCACGCTCGTCACCGTGCTCACCAAGCGCATGGCCGAGGACCTCACCGAATACCTGCACGAACAGGGCGTTCGCGTGCGCTACATGCACTCGGACATCGACACGCTTGAACGCATCGAGATCATCCGCGACCTGCGCCTCGGCGCCTTCGACGTGCTGGTCGGCATCAACCTGCTGCGCGAAGGCCTCGACATCCCGGAATGCGGCTTCGTCGCCATCCTCGACGCCGACAAGGAAGGTTTCTTGCGCTCGGAGACGTCCCTCGTCCAGACCATCGGCCGCGCGGCGCGAAACGTCGACGGCAAGGTCATCCTCTACGCCGACCAGATCACCGGCTCCATGCAGCGCGCCATGGACGAGACGACCCGCCGCCGCGAGAAGCAGGTGGCCTACAACGAGGCCAACGGCATCACCCCGGAATCGGTGAAGGCAAAGATCTCCGACATCCTCGACAGCGTCTACGAGCGCGACCACGTCCGCGCCGACATTTCCGGCGTCTCAGGCAAGGGTTTTGCGGATGCCGGCCACCTCGTCGGCAACAACCTGAAGGCCCATCTCGAAGCGCTCGAAAAGCAGATGCGCGACGCCGCCGCCGACCTCGACTTCGAAGCCGCCGCCCGCATCCGCGACGAGATCAAGCGCCTCAAGGCCGCCGAACTCGCCGTCATGGACGACCCGATGGCAAGGCAGGAGGCGTCAGGCGCCGAAGGCGCAAGGGGAAATGGAAAGGGCTCGGCGAAGGCCCAGGCCGGGAGCGGAAAGAGGAAAACCGGCACCGACCACGAGTCGATCTCCCCCCTTGAGGGGGAGATGCCCGGCAGGACGGAGGGGGATGGCGTCCCTTCCGGCAAGCCCTCCGCAAAATCCCTCTTCCAGAAACCCTCGCTCGACGACATGGGCCCGGGCACCGACACCGAGCGACCGCTCTTCCGCAAGCCTGATCTGGACGAGATGGGCCGCGACGTCGCGACGCCGGCGGGCAAATCCCTCTTCCGCAAGAACACGCTCGACGAAATGACCGTCGGCCGCACCGAAAAGCCCGTGACCGGCGACCTGCCGGACCGCCCCCCGGAAACCCTCAGCACCAAGAAGCGCGCCTCCCCCCTCCTCGAAGGCCAGCCCGAGCGTGCGAACGGCGCGGAGGACGCCAAACCGGTGCGGCGGGGGAAGATCGGGGCGGGGAGTTATGAGGACCCCGCGGAGGCGAAGCGCAAAGGGCGGACGAAGGGGAAAACGGGGCGGCCGGGGCGGTGACGACCGAACAACAGCATCGCTCAGTCGAGTGACCCCTTTTCACCCAATCTTATAAGTGCAGATTTCAGACTCTCTAAGACGGTGTCTTCTAGCTGAGCATAAAATGGTGACTTCAAGTCGACAAATGGTATTTTTTTACCCTCATTGTAATCTTGCAAGCGGCCTTCTTTATCTTTTCGCTTAGCTCTCTGGAAAAGCTCTCTGTAACGGCGAGGAGTAATTCCATAAAAATGCGTAAAGTCGACAGCCGGAAATGATTTATACTCCCCTCTATCTTGGCTATCTATATCAATAGAATCTGCATGCAGGCGTGAAGCTAGGCTTTTTGGATATGGCTCCAAATAAAAAACCTTATCTATCCCGCTTGATACAATGTGTTTCGCACACATGTGGCAAGGAAACGTTGTGCTATATAGTACCGCTCCAGACAGAGATCCTCTTAATCTTGCAGCATCAGAAATAGCCGACATCTCTGCATGAACTATTCGTCCATACTCAAGCGCATCCATGAAACTCGATTCATTGAGCGCGTCAATTTGCGCCTCTGTTAATGAATCCCAAGCAAATCCGAGTTTTTTTACAATATCCTCAAGTATCTCTCTTTTTCTCTTGTCGTTAGAGTCGACCTTTCGACGAAATTCCCTATCGTCAAAATCTTCATCTGGCCAATAAGTTCCTCCACCTGCTTTAGGCACCTCGTTTGACCCGAGTGAAATAACCTCTCCTTTTTTGCTAAAAACCGCCGCTCCCACCTGCCTAGAAAGGTCTGACGTGCGCAATGCCGCAGACTTTGCCGCGAACATTCCATATTCTATTTTAGTAGGTGTAATTGTATTCGAAGAAAATAGTAGCTCCAAAAAACGATAAAGCTGTTCATTTGCTGCTGGCTTTCGAATATCTCGATTTATGATCAAATCAGCGTCATGAAATATCTTCGCTACGCGCTGCCCATACTTTTCGCGAACTTGATTTTCATCGATATCAATAAGCTGCTCTGCCGAAGAGCGAAATGAACTATGGGCCGCCTCGCCCGCGTCTTCAGCAAATTTTCGAGAGAGATAATCAACTCTTGATGATCGCATCGAATACACAGATATTTGAAAGAATATTTTCCCATACACCGCCCTCAGAAGGTCTATTTCCTCAGGCCTCTTAAATTGGTGAACGATAAAAACATTCTTTGTAAATCTCTCATTCTCGCTCGAACTAGACTTAAGTCTCGTCTCCACTATACTTTGAATCGTTAAAGCAGCCAGAACGGACGGATCCTTCGAGAAATTTCTCAACTGGTTCCCGTAGTTGATATACGTGTCGTAGCGTTGAGCGAGCGGCCTCTCTGTCAAGGGCCGTTCGGGAGGAACAATTTTTTCCATTTGCTTGAAAACATCCGTTACACGAATTTCGTGAGTCGTGTATCCGTTCGCGGCAAAGTAGCTGCGCGTTCCCGCTATGGTCTCTCCCAATGCTGTTCCGATCGGCGCAACCAGACCGATAACAATTTCGGGAAATTCAAGTCGGGGGATTAGAGATGTCATAGAACTACATTTCGAATCGTGCGAGGATGCAATGCGACTATCAGGAGGGCACAAAATGGTTGTAAAATCAAACACCACCAATGCAACTCTTGCGGCAACGCGGCGATTGGAAAAAGTGATTGAATCACACCGTTCATATTTTTCCGACTGGCGTAGCGATAAATTCGATAGGCCTGCTGGCAAGCAGGAGGATACTCAACGTGTTCCTCCTCACAATGATAAAAAAAAGAGCAACAATTCTTGATTTAGAATTGCGGTCAAATCATTGAAACACGCGCGGATAGCTCGTGGCTCTCACGTTTGCGCCTTGGTGTTAAGTGCCCCATAAATAATCGCTTTAGGTTACATTTTTCCCCGCCCCACCACCCCATGCCATACTCCCCTCATCCCGCCGCGGATACACCGCAAGGCGTTGCGACGAGGCGGGGTCGGCGCTTTTGGCGGGGGACGGACGTAAGCCGTCGCCAAGGGGGCTCGCGGAAAATGGTCTCCCTCCGGCGACACGGGGAAAGCGGCGGGGCGTCGGACCAGGCCCTCCGCTTCATGCCTCGAACGGCGCGCCGGGCGTGCCTGTGCGGCACACAAGGAGGCCGGGCGTGATGGATGCGTCGGCATCGTCCGCCGGAGCGGCGTTTTCCCGGGAAAGGCGTCAAAACCTTTCCGTCCGGGTGAGGCTCAAGGTGAGCCCGCCCGGCGCGCAAAACCGGACAAAACCGCCCCGGAAACCGGCGACGAACGTTCTTGCGCCCAGCCTTTGCAGAGAGACCCAAGTCGCGGGCAAAAACCGCCGAACGGGGCGCTGAAAGGCGTCATATACACTCTTCTGACAAGGCGGCTTCCAGCGCCCCGTCCGAAGCCTGATGCCCGCACCCCGGCGTATTTTTTGCGCGCGGGCAGGCGAACGCCTGTGCGCACGCTCCCCGGAACCGGCGCGCCACCCGCGCCCGCCCGGCCGGGACGCCCCTTTCCGCGCCGCAGACGGCGGCGCAGCCGGGACACGGACACAAGAGCCCGTCCGGCTGAAACGAGACCGCTTCGCCGCCGGACGATGCGATGGAAACGGGATCGGAAAGCCTTTCCGGTGAACCGGATCCCCCGGCACACCCCCTCGGCAGGACCGCAGTCCCGCGCAGCGCGCAACCGGCGCGGGCCGGCGCGGCATCCGCCCAACCCCGACAGGAGCCCAGATGGCCGATCGCCCCCAGCCTCCCCCGTCCGACCTTGCCCTCCTCGTGCGCGCGGCTGAGATGCTGGCCTTGCCGCAGCGCGTCTGCCGCATCCGGAGCTGCCGCCGCCGCGGGTACTGCGCTTGGTTCTTTCACGACACGCAGGAACCCTGCTGCCTCGGCCATCTCGATGCGGAGCAGCGCCGCCTGTTCGACGATTTCGTCCAGATCGTGCGCAATGTCAGGGATTTCGGCAATTCCCGCGGAAAGCTTGCCTTCGCCTCGCCCTGGCGCGAGACCCGCGCCCTTCAGGACGCCGCGGTGGAGGCCGCCCGGCCGCTCCTGCGCGGCGCCGCGCTCGCGGAGTACCGCGCCTTCGCCAACGCGCGGGTGAAAAACAGGCTGCCGGTGCGATATGAGGGCGACGAGCCGCCGCTACCCCGTTGAGACGGCGCGGGCGGCCTATTCCGCCGCCTCGCCCTTCACCTCGACCGGCAGCGGTTCGAGCGCCGCCGCCAGCTCGTAGGAGTAGCCTTCCAGCATGGAATAGGCCTGCTCGATGACCGCAATCTGCCCCTCCGCATTGCGGATCGCCTCGGCGATCGACTGCGAGCGGGCGCGCAGCATGGAGCCCAGAAAGTCCGTGCCGGGCTTGCGGCCGAGCCGGTCGATATGCTGGCGCACGCGGTTGCGGTGGCGCTCCAGCTCGAGGATGTGGAAGCGGCTCTTGACGATGTCGTCGGAGAGCTTGCGGCGCATCGCCGCCAGCGGATCGAAGCTGCCGGGCTCGCGCTCGTCGAGGATCACGTCGTTGACCAGCGGTTCGAGCAGCATCAGGCCCTTGAGGTCGCGCGGATCGGCGAGCTGCGGGTCGAAGCCGGTGTCGTCGAAGACCTTTCGGCGCACGGGGTCGCGCAAAAGGTCGTAGCAGGTCTGCAGGCGGGCGAACTGGTCCGCGTCGCCGCCGGAATCCGGGTGCATGCCCTTGGCGGCCTTGCGATAGGCCGCCTTCACCTGGTTGTCGTCGGCATCGCGCTCTATTCCGAGCATGGCG
Source organism: Shinella sp. HY16 (assembly GCF_028534175.1). Classification (NCBI taxonomy): domain Bacteria; kingdom Pseudomonadati; phylum Pseudomonadota; class Alphaproteobacteria; order Hyphomicrobiales; family Rhizobiaceae; genus Shinella; species Shinella sp. HY16. The sequence goes on from NZ_JAHYXL010000001.1 coordinate 2,003,615, forward strand.
TAGGGATCGATCACGCGGCCACCTGTCCGTCTTTTTGCACTGCGTCGTCTCTGTAGCAAACTCTCCGACCCCGAGGGGACGAAATTGTGGTCGGCGCAAGGCGATGCACAGAAAGCGCTATTCCGCCGCCGCGGCCGTCTCGGCCCTTGCGGACAGCACCGCCGCGAAGGCCGCCGCGATCACCTCCGGCCCCGCCCCCGGCTTCGTCGCGTCGGTCGACAGGATCTGCCGGTATTTTCGCGCGCCCGGAAAGCCCTGGAAGAGCCCGATCATGTGCCGCGTGACATGCGCCACCCGTCCGCCGCGGGCGATCACCCCGCCCGCATAGGCCATCATCGCATCCCGCACCGCTTCCCAATATTCCGTGGAAAGCACCTTCGGATCCGACAGCCGGCCGCCCGTCCGGAGCGGATGCGGATGCGGATGCGGATGCGGATGCGGATGCGGATGCGGATGCGGAAAAAGGTTATCCACGCCCGCAAGGATGCCACTATCCTGATACGCAGCCCGCCCGAGCATGATGCCGTCCAGCCCCGTCATCTCTTCAAGCGCCTGCCCCAGGGTGTGAAGCCCGCCGTTGAGCCCGACGAAAAGGTCCGGGTTCTCCGCCTTCAGCCGGCGCACCAGACCGTAATCGAGCGGCGGAATGTCCCGGTTCTCCTTCGGCGAGAGCCCTTGCAGCCACGCCTTGCGCGCATGGACCCAGACGGCATCCGTCCCGGCGGCCTTCACGCGCGAAACGAGATCGCGCAACGCCACCTCCGGATCCTGGTCGTCGACGCCGATGCGGCATTTGACCGTGACAGGAATGGCAACCGCCGCCTTCATCGCCGCCACGCAATCGGCGACGAGCTGCGGCTCGCGCATCAGGCAGGCCCCGAACGTGCCGGACTGGACCCGGTCCGAAGGACAGCCGACATTGAGGTTGATCTCGGCATAGCCAAACCCCTCGCCGATCCGCGCCGCCTCGGCCAGTTTTGCCGGATCGTTGCCGCCGAGCTGGAGCGCGACGGGCTGTTCCACGGCGTCGAAACCGAGCAGTCGCTCGCGGTCGCCGCGCAGGATCGCATCGGCGACGATCATCTCGGTGAAGAGCAGCGCATTCGTCGTGAGCTGGCGCGCGAAGACGCGGTAGTGGCGATCACTCCAGTCGATCATCGGCGCGGTGGCGAAAATCTTCGTCCCCGTTGTCACGGCCTGGTGGTAGAATGTGGCTGCGTTCGTCATGGCGCGGCTCATACTCCATATGGCCCGGAAAAACCACCCTGGCCTTTCCCCGCCCTCCTTCACCGGTGCTAGAGTGAGGACAGGAATCAGACCTGCCGGAGGAAACCATGCCGCTCTACGCCCTCGACGACCACGCCCCGAGCCTTCCCCAAGGCGACCGCTACTGGGTGGCGCCGGATGCGAACGTCATCGGCAGGGTCGTCCTCGGCGAGGATGTCGGCATCTGGTTCGGCGCGACGCTGCGCGGCGACAACGAGCCGATCACCATCGGCGCGCGCTCGAACATCCAGGAGGGCGTCGTCGTGCATGTCGACCCCGGCAGACCAGTAACGATCGGCGAAGGCTGCACGATCGGTCACAGCGCCATCATCCACGGCTGCACCATCGGCGACAACTCCTTGATCGGCATGGGTGCGACGGTGCTGAACGGTGCGGTCATCGGCAAGAACTGCCTCGTCGGTGCCAATGCGCTGGTGACGGAAGGCAAGGTTTTCCCGGACAATTCGCTGATCGTCGGCGCGCCCGCCAAGGCGATCCGCACGCTCGACGACGAGGCGGTCGCCGGGCTCCAGCGCTCCGCCGAAAGCTATGTGCGCAACTGGCAGCGCTTCAAGATCGGCCTCAAGGCGCTCTGATCCCGGTATTCGACCGGAAAAATCCACCGGAAAAACTTCCCCGCCCGACAGGGTTGCGGCATACTTCTCCTCGCCATGAAGGCCGCGTGAGGGGACCATGCTGCTTCGTCTCGCCATCCTGCTTCTTGCCGTCGTCATCGGCCAGCCGGCCGTTGCCGCGCGCAAGGCCGCCCTTTTGATCGGCAATGCCACCTATGCCGCGCCGGCGACAGTGCTGAAGAACCCGCCCAACGACATCACGGCGATGAAGGCGACGCTGGAGACGGCCGGCTTCGAGGTGACGGTGCTCGAGAACGCCGGCCGCGCGGCGATGTCGCAAGCCCTTGCCGGCTTCGAGGAAAAGGTCGCCGGCGCCGATATCGGCCTCATCTACTATTCCGGCCACGGCATCGAGGTGAACGGCGACAATTTCCTCATCCCCGTCGATGCGAAGCTCGCCTCGGACCGCGACGTCAAATACGAGACGATCCTGCTCGACGACCTCCTGCATGCGTTGGCCGGCGCCACGAAGCTGAAGCTCGTGCTGCTCGACGCCTGTCGCGACAATCCGTTCCTCACCTCCATGAAGCGGCTTTCTACCCGCGGCATCCCCACCCGGGGCCTCGCCCGCGTCGACAGCGCCGAAAGCAACATGCTGATCGGCTATGCCACTGCGCCCGGCGACGTGGCGCTCGACGGCGACGGCGCGATGAGCCCCTATGCCGCGGCGCTTTCCCGCCACCTCGTCACACCGGGGCTGGAGATCGAAGCGGCGCTGCGCGCGGTCGCCAAGGACGTGTTCGAGGCGACGGACGGCAAGCAGCGTCCGTTCAAGACCGGCTCGCTGTTCGAGACGGTCATGCTGGGCGAAGGCCTTGCGCCCGACGCCGCCGGCAGCGCCATCGGCCAGGGCGATCCCTGCCGGGATGCGAGCGCGCACTGGGCGGAAATCCGCGAGAGCAAGGACAAGGCGATGTTCGAGGATCATCTGCGCCTTTTCCCGGCCTGCGCCTTTGCCAACATCGCCCGCCAGCGCATGGCCGCGCTCGCCCCCGCCGTCAGCCGCCAGGAAACGTCCGGCGAAACCGAATGCGACCGCCTGGCGGCCGCCGAGAACGACCCGTTCAAGCTGGCCGCCGCCAAGGGCGTCGACTTCTACAAGATCGATTTCACCCGCGCGATACCGGCCTGCGAGGCGGCGATACGCGAAAATCCCGGCGAGAAGCGCTTCGCCTACCAGCTCGGCCGGGCGCTGGACAATGGCGGCCGCTTTGCCGAAGCGCTGGCGCAGTATCGCAAGGCCGCCGATCTCGGCAACCACCAGGCGATGCGCAATCTTGCGATTCTCTACGAGAATGGCGAAGGCACGGCGCAGGATCGCGCCGAGGCCATGCGCTGGTTCCGCAAATCCGCGGACCTCGGCAATGCCTTCGCGATGAACAAGGTCGGCCTCCTCTATGATGAAGGGCTGGGTGTCGCCAAGGACAAGAAGGAGGCCTACCGCTGGTTCAGCAAGGCCGCCGAGGCCGGCAACGCCGAAGCCATGACCAGCCTCGGCTTCGCACTGACCAACGGCGACGGGGTCAAGCAGAACCATGCGCTGGCCCTGGAATGGTACCGGAAAGCCGCCGATGCCGGAAACGCGCAGGCCTATAACAACATCGGCACCATGTACGAACGCGGCCGCGCGGTGCGCAAGGACAAGCAGGAAGCATTGAAATGGTATGCGAAGGCCGCGGAGAACGGCAATGGCCAGGGCGCCCAGAACGCCGCCGCCATTCTCGACGGCATCGACACGGAAAACGATCCCGTCACGGCAGCGGCCTGGATGGAGAAAGCCCTTCGCCTCGGCCACCAGGGCGCGCGCTACCAGATGAAGGACAACACCACGGCCTGGTCGCTCAAGTTCCGCAAGGCCCTCCAGCAGCGGCTGGTCGAGGCGGGCGTCTATTCCGGCGCGATCGACGGCCAGTTCGGCCCCTCGACCATCCGCGCCGTCGAGGCGATCTTCGACAAGAAGGCGGGTTGAGACCTCTAGCCGAGCCAGCCGAAGCGCTCACGCTTCGGCGGAAGCGCTCTAGGCACAGCCCGCACAGGTGCCGCGAATCTCGATCGTCGTCTTGCCGGTCTTGAAGTTGCGGTCCATCGCAAAGCCCTTCAGCCGGTCCTCGATGACGTGGTCGTGGAACTCGGTGACCTTGCCGCAGGTCTCGCAGATCGTGAAGGCGGTGATGCCGTGGGCGTGACAGCCGTCCTCCGGATGGGCGCAGGCGACGAAGGCATTGATGCTTTCGAGCCGGTGCACGAGGCCGAATTCCAGCAACTTGTCGAGGGCCCGGTAGACCTGCAGCGGTGCACGAAACCCGTTGTCGCGCAGCTTGTCGAGGATCGAATAGGCGCTCAGCGGGCCTTCGGAATGCGACAGCACGTCGAAGACGAGGCCCTGGTTGCGCGTCAATGGTTGCGTGGTCATGCCCGACCTCCCTGGCTTGCTGGCGAATGAGCCGCTCCGCTCGTCCTCGGCCTGGTGAGCAGGCTTAGAATGAACAGAGCCAATGCTGCAACCACGATCGAGGGACCGGAGGGCGTGTCGAATTTCAAGGAACCGAAGAGCCCGCCGACAACGGCGAGTGCCCCGACGACCGAGGCGAGCACCGCCATGATCTCCGGGCTCGTGGAAAAGCGCCGGGCCGTGGCCGCGGGAATGATCAGCAGCGAGGTGATCAGCAGGATGCCGACGATCTTCATGGCGATGGCGATGACGAGTGCCATCAGGAGCATGAAGGCAAGCCGCGTGCGTTCCGGCTGCAGGCCTTCCGCCTCCGCCAGTTCCGGGTTCACCGTCGAGGCGATCAGCGGGCGCCACAACCAGATAATGGCGAAGGTGACGAGCACGCCGCCGCCCCAGACGAGGTCCACGTCGGCGCGCGTGACGGCGAGAATGTCACCGAACAGGAAGCCGACGAGGTCGATGCGCACCCAGGTCATGAAGGAGACGATGACGAGGCCGATCGCCAGCGTCGCATGCGAGAGGATGCCGAGCAGCGCGTCGGTGGAAAGCGTGCCACGCCTTTGCAACAGCAGGAGGAGAAGCGAGACGGACGCGGCGACGATGAAAACGGAGAGCAGGAGGTTGAACTCCATCAGCAGCGACAGCGCGACGCCGAGCAGCGCCGAATGCGCCATCGTGTCGCCGAAATAGGCCATGCGCCGCCAGACGACGAAACAGCCGAGCGGCCCGGCGGTGATCGCCAGTCCCACGCCGGCAACGAGGGCACGGATGAAGAAATCGTCAAGCATCGCGCCGCTCCTCGCCGCTGCGGGCCGGCGCCGGTCCGTGGTCGCAGCCGCAGTTCGGGCCATGCACATGGCCGATGCGCATCGGCCCCGCCCGCCCGCCGGTCGGCAGGATATCGACGGGGCGCCCGTCTTCTGGCCGGCAATCGTCGGTGATCGAGCCATCGGCATGCAGCACCCGGCCGTCCGGCAGGTGCGTATGGTCGTGGTTGTGGTTGTAGAAAGCGAGCGTCTGGCCGGCACGGGCGCCGAACAGCTTCAGATATTCCGGGCTCTGGCTGACGGTCTCCGGCGTTCCCCGGCAACAGACATGGCCGTTGAGGCAGATGACGGTGTCGGTCTCCGCCATCACCACATGCAGGTCGTGCGAGATCAGCAGGATGCCGCAGCCCGTGGTGTTGCGGATCGTCTTGATGAGGTCGTAGAGCGCGATCTCACCGGAAAAATCGACGCCCTGCACCGGCTCGTCGAGCACCAGGAGGTCCGGCTTGCGGGCGATCGCCCGGGCCAGCAGCGCACGCTGGAACTCGCCGCCCGACAGGTGCTGCACCTCTGCGCGCGCGAGATGCCGGATGCCGGTCGCCTCCAGCGCGGCATCGATCTCCGCGCCCTTCAGCGGCGAGGTCAGCGTCATCAGCCGGTCAACGGTGAGCGGCATGGTCCAGTCGATCGACAGCTTCTGCGGCACGTAGCCGACCTTGAGGCCGGCCTTGCGCTCCACCCGGCCCTCGTCGGCCTTCAGCACGCCGATCGCCGTCTTGGCCGTCGTCGACTTGCCGGACCCGTTGGGGCCGATCAATGTGACGATCTCGCCCGGTGCAATGGAGAACTCCACGCCGCGCACGAGCCAGCGGCCCTGGCGACGAACGCCGACGCCCGCAAGCGAGACGAGCGGCTGGACGGTCTTGGTGGGGGTCTGCAGCATCATTTTTCCAAAAGCCTGTTGCGTCAGGGTATGGCACACGTTATAGCATAACGCAATTGATGTAATAACATTACATTGCAATTCAAGACGGAGATCCCCATGCAAAAGGCCGTTCGCACCCTCCTCCTCACCACAGCGCTTTTTTCCGCCGGCACCATCGCCGCGCGGGCCGAGACGCCTGACGTGGTCGTGTCGATCAAGCCGATCCATTCGCTCGTCACCGCGATCATGCAGGGCGTCGGCGAGCCGGCCTTGATCGTCGAGGGCGGCGCCTCGCCGCATACCTATGCCTTGAAGCCGTCCAATGCGGCTGCCCTGCAGGATGCGGACGTGGTCTTCTGGGTGGGGCACGGCCTCGAAGCCTTCCTCGAAAAGCCGCTTGAAGCGCTCGGCGGCAAGGCGACCGTCGTGGAACTGGAGGATGCGCCCGGCCTCGAAAAGCTGCCCTTCCGCGAAGGTGGCCCGTTCGAGGCACATGACCATGAGGGCGAGGACGGACACGATCACGCCCATGGCGAGGAAGGCCACGACCACGGCAAGGAGGCAGACGGCGGCCATGCCGGGGAAGCCGGGCACGAAGGGCATGAACACGGCGCCTTCGACATGCATCTCTGGCTGAGCCCGGACAATGCCCGCGCCATCGCCGCCGAAGCCGCCCGTGTCCTGTCGGAAAAGGATCCCGACCATGCCGCCGCCTATCAGGCGAACCTTGCGGCGCTCACCGAAAAGCTCGGCGCGCTCGACAAGGAGATCGCGGAAACCGTCGCCCCCGTGAAGGACAAGCCCTTCATCGTCTTCCACGACGCCTACCAGTATTTCGAGCACCATTACGGCGTGGCAACCGCCGGCTCCATCACCGTCAGCCCGGAAACCATGCCCGGCGCCGCCCGCCTCACGGAAATCCGCGAGAAGGTGAAGACGCTCGGCGCAACCTGCGTCTTCGCCGAGCCGCAGTTCGAACCCAAGCTGGTGAACGTCGTCATCGAAGGCACCGACGCGAAATCCGGCACGCTCGACCCGGAAGCCGCCACGCTGGAGCCCGGCGCGGACCTCTACTTCACCCTGATGCGGAGCATTGCGACGTCGCTGCGCGATTGCCTCGGTCAGAAAGGCTGAGTGCGACCCGGGATGGACCCGTGATCCGCTCCCCGACCGGTGAGCACGGCACGCTCACCTTCCTCCGTCATGCGCGGGCCTGATCCGGGCATCCAAGACCGGGCATGCCGGCCGGATAGCCGGGGCAAGCCCGGAAATGCGGTGCGAACCGGTCGATAGGATGAACACACGAACGAGGCGGGAGCACCCCGCCTTTTTCGGCCCCAAAAATGTAATAGTATAACATTAAGAGGCAATCGCCCATGGACAACCGCCTTCCCGTCACCGTCCTCTCCGGCTTCCTCGGCGCCGGCAAGACGACGCTGCTCAACCATGTTCTGAACAACCGCAGCGGCCTGCGTGTCGCGGTCATCGTCAACGACATGAGCGAGGTCAACATCGACGCCGCCCTCATCCGCGACGGCGGGGCCGACCTTTCGCGCACCGACGAACAGCTCGTCGAGATGACGAACGGCTGCATCTGCTGCACGCTGCGCGACGACCTCCTCGCCGAGGTCCGCCGGCTGGCGGAGATGAACCGCTTCGACTACCTGCTGATCGAATCGAGCGGCATTTCCGAGCCGCTGCCCGTCGCCACCACCTTCGATTTCCGCGACGAGAACGGCCTGAGCCTGTCGGATGTCGCCCGGCTGGACACGATGGTGACGGTCGTCGATGCCGCCAACCTGCTGAAGGACTATGCGTCCGAGGACTTTCTCGCCGATCGCGGCGAAACGGCGGGCGAAGGCGACACGCGCACGCTGGTGGAACTGCTCGTCGAACAGATCGAATTTTCCGATGTCATCGTGCTCAACAAGACCGGCGCGGCGAGCCCCGACGACCTTCGCGCGGCACGCCAGATCGTCGGCAGCCTCAACAGCTCCGCCCGCATCGTCGAAACGGATTTCGGCCGCGTCGAGCTTGCCGACATCCTCGGCACCGGCCGCTTCGATTTCGAGAAGGCGAGCGAACACCCGCTCTGGTTCAAGGAACTGCACGGCTTCAGGGACCATGTGCCGGAGACCGAAGAATACGGCATCCGCTCCTTCGTCTACCGTGCGAAGAAACCCTTCCATCCGGCCCGCTTCAAGGCCTTCCTCGGCGAGACCTGGCCCGGCGTCGTCCGCGCCAAGGGCTTCTTCTGGCTTGCCACCCGGCCGCACCATGTCGGCGAGCTGAGCCAGGCGGGCGCGCTGGTCCGGAGCGGCCGGCTCGGTCTCTGGTGGGCCGCCGTGCCACGCCAGCACTGGCCGCAGGATCCGGCGGCAGTGGAGGCCATTGCCAGCGCCTCGGATCCCGTCTGGGGCGACCGGCGGCAGGAGCTCGTCTTCATCGGCGCGGACCCGATGGATGAAGCCGCGCTCCGCCGCCGGCTGGACGCCTGTCTTGTCGAGGCGGAAACATTCGAGCCCGCCCGCTGGGCCAACCTGCCGGACCCCTTCCCGCTCTGGGCCCGCAAGGCGGGATAAGCGGATGAGGTGCTCGCCCGGCCTTGCGGCCGGGCGAGCCATCCCGTCAGTCGAGTTCGGCGGACTTCTTCCAGAGGTTGATGTCCGCACCCTGGCTATAGGTGTCGATCGCAGCCAGTTCTTCCGCGGTAAAGTCCGGCTTTTCCAGTGCTTTGACGCAGTCGACGATCTGCGCGGAGCGGCTGGCGCCGATCAGCGCGGAGGTGATGCGTCCGCCGCGCAGCACCCAGGCGATCGCCATCTGGGCCAACGTCTGGCCGCGCCGCTCGGCGATCTCGTTCAGCTTGCGGACATTGTCGATGATCTCGGGGCGGATGAAGTCCGCCTTGAGGAAGTGGTTCAGCGCCGCGCGGCTGTCACCCGGAATGCCCCCGAGATATTTCGCGGTCAGCATGCCCTGCGCCAGCGGCGAAAAGACGATGGAACCGATGCCGAGTTCGTCCAGCGTATCGACGAGGCCATCCGTCTCGATCCAGCGGTTGAGCATGGAATAGCTCGGCTGGTGGATGATGCAGGGCGTGCCGAGGTCCTTCAGGATCGCCGCCGCCTCGCGGGTGCGCTGCGAATTGTACGAGGAGATGCCGACATAGAGCGCGCGGCCGGAGCGCACGATATGGTCGAGTGCCCCGCAGGTTTCTTCGAGCGGCGTCTCCGGATCGAAGCGGTGGGAATAGAAGATGTCGACATAGTCGAGACCCATGCGCTTCAGGCTCTGGTCGCAGGAGGCGATCAGGTACTTGCGACTGCCCCACTCGCCATAGGGACCCGGCCACATGTCGTAACCGGCCTTCGAGGAAATGATCAGCTCGTCGCGCAGATGGGCGAAATCCGTGCGCAGGATCTCGCCGAAGGCGATTTCGGCCGTGCCGGGCGGCGGGCCGTAATTGTTGGCGAGGTCGAAATGGGTAATGCCGAGGTCGAAGGCAGTGCGGCACATATCGACTTTACGGTCATGCGGCGTGTCGTCGCCGAAATTGTGCCAGAGCCCGAGCGAGATCGCCGGCAGCTTCAGGCCGGTCCGTCCCAGCCGGTTGTAGGTCATCGTGTCGTAACGGTTTTCCGCAGGCTGCCAGGCCATGATAAATTCCTTCGTTCTTTCGGGGCGAGTCTCAATACCGCTCTCCTGCGCATCGCGACAAGAGGCTTTTCCCCCCTCTCCCCGCAAGCGGAGAGAGGGGACTTGCCCCACGAACGGGTATTGGTTGGGGAAAACGGTACGGCATGTCCCCTTCGCCCCGCTTGCGGGGAGAAGGTGGCCGGCAGGCCGGATGAGGGGCGGCCGCGGACAATATTACCGCAAAAGCGCCCGCGCCTCCTCGATGCCCAACGCCGCAGGCTGCGTGCAGGTCGTCACGATATCCACCGCCCTGCCCTCCTCGGCCGAATGCAGGATCGCGGTCAGGACGTCGATCGTGTGCAGCGAGCGGTCGAGCGAGCAGCGATAGTCGCGGCCGGTCGTCACCGCCTCCATCATGTCGGCAAGGCCGATGCCGCGGTAGTTCGCCTGTCGGCCCCAGTCGAACTGGTAGTTCTGCGCCGTCAGCGGGTGGTCCCAAACCTCCACCGCGACAGGCTCGCGGTCCGTGCCGGCGACCTCCACCGTGCCGCCGAAGAAATTCGGATCAGGCACGAAGACGGCGCCTTCGGTGCCGTAGAGTTCCATGTTCTGGTGGCGATGCGCCCAGACGTCCCAGCTCGCCATCAGCGAGACTTGCGCGCCGCTGACGAAGTCGAGGATGGCATGGATGTTCGTCGCGACGGCCACCGGCACCTTCTCGCCGAGACGGGGACCGTTGCCGATGGTGCGCGCCTCATACGCCCGGTTTGCGAGCGCCACGACGCGCCGCACCGGCCCGACGAGATTGACGAGGTTGTTGACGTAGTAAGGCCCCATATCGAGGACCGGCCCGCCACCCGGCGCGAAGAAGAAGTCCGGGTTCGGATGCCAGCTCTCCATGCCCGGCCCCAGCACATGCGCGGTGCCGGACATGATCTTGCCGACCCTGCCGCTGTCGATGAGATGGCGCACGAACTGGTGCGCGCCGCCAAGATAGGTATCCGGCGCCGAACCGACCTTCAGCCCCCTGGCATCGGCGATGCGACGGAGATCCTCGCCCTGCTCCAGCGTCAGCACGAACGGTTTTTCGGAATAGACGTGCTTTCCGGCCTCCAGCGCCCTTTCCGAGACCGGGTAGTGTGCCTCCGGCACCGTCAGGTTGACGACGACATCGACGGAAGGGTTGGCGAGCAGCGCCTCGATCTCCTGCGCTTCCACGCCGAACGCCTCCGACCGCGCTCTGGATGCGGCAGGGTTGATGTCGGCGCAGGCGACGAGCCTCAGGTTCCTGAACGTCGGGATCAGCCTGAAATAGGCACTCGAAATGTTGCCGCAGCCGATGATGCCGACTCCGTATTCCTTGCTCATGGCGGTCAGTCCTTAAAATGCCTTGATGGTCGCGATCGAACGCGTGGCGAGCCGTGCGATATCCTTGGGGTTGTCGTGTTCGACGATGAAATGCCGCACGGGCGAGCCGGCGAGCGCCTTGGCCAGATCCGCCCAGGGCACGATACCGTGGCCGACATCCGCCCAGCCGTCCTCGTCGGCATTCTCGCCTTTGGGCGCGATGTCCTTGACGTGCACGGCGGTGATGCGATCGCCGTATTTTCTGATCCAGGCGAAGGGATCCGCACCGCCACGGATGATCCAGGCGATATCCGCCTCCCAGGCGAGGTCCGGACCACCGGCAAAGAGGTGATCCAGCGGCACGGCGCCGTCGGACAGCGTGAAGAACTCGAAGTCATGATTGTGCCAGCCGAAGGTGAGACCGTCCTTGCGGATTGGCTCGCCGGCCTTCTGCAGGCGCTCGCCGAAGGCGCACCAGCCGGCAGCATCCGTCGGACGGTCCTCCGGCAGGAGATAAGGGCAGTAGACAGCGACGATGCCGAGCGTGCGGCAGATGGCAAGCACGCGTTCCGGCTCGCTCTCAAGCATATCGAGGCTGAAATGGGCGGTCGGCATGGTGAGGCCGTTCGCATCGAGATCGGCCTTCACCGCAAGGATCGCCGCATCGTCGAGCGCGGCATAGAGGGCGCCATACCCCTCCACCTGCTTGTAGCCTGCCTCGGCAAGGATGCGGAAAACCGCCGAAAAAGGCTGGAAGTCACGGGCGCTGTAAAGCTGGAAGCTGACTGTCTGCATCAAGAAATCCTCGTCTTGCTGAAAGTGGAAAACCGGCTTGAAGGGAGGCAAGCCGTGCCGGCCCTAGATCCGCTCCTCCGTCTGCGCATCGAACAGCGAGGCGAGCCCCATGTCGAAGGCGAGCGTGACAGCGGTTCCCGGCGCAAAGCGCCGCGCCCCACCGACGCGGACGGAAAGGGTATGACCGGCATGTCTGAGCCAGAGCAGGTTGTCGGCCCCCATCGGCTCTTCGATGTCGACGGTCGCCTTGTGGGTCTCGATGCCCTCGGCATTGACCGCGACATGTTCCGGCCGCACGCCGAGCACGACGTTCCGGCCGGGCTGGAGCAGGTCCAACGCGCGATAGCCGTCGAGCGCGAAATCAACGCCATTGGTCGCGAAGACCGGTCTGCCGTCCCGCGCTGCAATCTCGCCGCGCAAAAAATTCATCGACGGGGAGCCGATGAAGCCGGCGACGAACATGTTTTTTGGCGCATTGTAGATTGTGTTGGGATCGGCGAGCTGCTGGATGACACCGCTCTTCATGATGGCGATGCGGTCGGCGAGCGTCAGCGCCTCGATCTGGTCGTGGGTGACGTAGACCATCGTGTTCTTCAGCGACTGGTGCAGCCGCTTGATTTCCACACGCAGTTCCGAGCGCAGTTTCGCATCGAGATTGGAGAGCGGCTCGTCGAACAGGAAGACGTCGACATCGCGCACCAGCGCCCGGCCGATCGCCACGCGTTGACGCTGGCCACCGGAGAGTTCCGAGGGCTTGCGCTTGAGGAGCGGACCGATCTGCAGGATTTCGGCGGCGCGGGCGATGCGCTTGTCGATCTCCGGCTTCGGCACCTTGGCGACCTGCAGACCGAAGGAGAGGTTTTTCTCCACCGTCATCTGCGGGTAGAGCGCGTAGGACTGGAACACCATGCCGATGCCGCGGTCCTTCGGCTCCTCCCAGGTGACGTTCTTGTTCTTGATGAAGACCTGCCCGCCGGTCGGCTCCAGAAGGCCGGCGATGCAGTTGAGCAGGGTCGATTTCCCGCAGCCGGACGAACCCAGAAGCACCAGGAATTCGCCGTCGCCGATGTCGAGATTGAGGTTTTCCAGCACGTTGACCGCGCCGAAGCTGAGCGAAAGGTCCTTGATCGATACGGAGTTCTGCATGGCTTAACCCTTCACGGCGCCGGCGGCGATGCCGCGGACGAAGAGACGCCCCGACACGAAATAGACGATGAGCGGAACCGCGCCGGTGAGCAAAGTCGCGGCCATGTTGACGTTGTATTCCTTCACCCCCTGGACGGAGTTGACGATGTTGTTGAGCTGCACGGTCATCGGGTAGACCTCCGGTCGGGTGAAGACGACACCGAAGAGGAAGTCGTTCCAGATCCCGGTAATCTGCAGGATCATCGCGACGACGAAGATCGGCAGCGACATGGGCAGCATGATGCGCAGGTAAATCTGCCAGAACCCTGCCCCGTCGATGCGCGCCGCCTTGAACAGTTCCTCCGGAAGCGCGGAAAAATAGTTTCGGAAGAGCAGTGTAAGGATCGGCATGCCGAAGATGGTGTGTACCAGGACGAGGCCGGTCAGCGTGCCGTAGATCCCCATTTCGCGCAGCACGATGACGATCGGATAGATCATCACCTGATACGGAATGAAGGCCCCGACGATGAGGATGGTGAAGAAGATATCCGCGCCTCTGAACTTCCAGTTGGCGAGCGCGTAGCCGTTGACCGAGGCGACGAGGATGGAGATCAGCGTCGAGGGCACGGTGATGCGCACGGAATTCCAGAAGCCGCGAGACAGGCCATCACAGTTGAGGCCGGTGCAGGCGCTGGCCCAGGCCTTCGCCCAGGGTTCGAAGGTGATTTCCAGCGGCGGCGAAAAGATGTTGCCGAGGCGGATTTCCGGCATGCCCTTCAGCGAGGTGACGATCATGACGTAGAGCGGCAGCAGATAGTAGAGCGCGGCGACGAAGAGCGTGCCGTAGAGCATGATGTTGCGGCCGGAAAGGGCACGGCGAGGCTTGGCGCCCCAGGGCTCCGCACCGGCTTTGGCAGCGGCTGCGGGAGCGGAAAGAATGACGCTGTCAGACACGCTTGCGCCCTCCGAATTCGAGGTAGGCCCAGGGGATGATGATGATGGCGACCGTGACGAGCATCATGGTGGAGGCGGCAAAGCCCTGCCCGAGATTTTGGGCCTGGAACATGTAGTCGTAGACGTATTTCGCCGGCACCTCCGAGGCGATACCCGGCCCGCCGCTCGTCTGCGCCACCACGAGGTCATAGACCTTGACGATGCCGCTGGCGATGATGACGAGAGTGGTGATGAAGACGGGGCGCATCATCGGGATGACGATGAAGAGATAGGTCTTCCACATCGGGATACCGTCGACGCGTGCCGCCTTCCAGATGTCCTCGTCAATGCCGCGAAGCCCCGCAAGCAGCAGGCACATGACAAGCCCCGTGCCCTGCCAGAGGCCGGCAATCAGCACGCCATAGATGACGATCTGCGCATCGTAGAGCGGATCGAAGGCAAAGCTTTCCCAGCCGAGCGAACGCACGACGGATTGCACGCCGAATTCCGGATTGAGGATCCACTGCCACACGAGGCCGGTGACAATGAAGGACAGCGCGAAGGGAAAGAGGAAGATCGTGCGAAACGTGTTTTCGAAGCGGATCTTCTGGTCCATCAGCGCCGCCAGCACGAACCCCATGACGAGGCTGAAGACCAGTGTCAGCGCGCCGTAGATCGCGAGATTCTGGATCGAGACGATCCAGCGCGGCGCATCCCACAGGCGCTCGTACTGGTCGAGGCCGACGAACTTCGCCCGTGGCAGCAGCTTCGAATTGGTGAACGAATAGACGACCGTCCAGATCGTGCCGCCGAGAAAGATGACGACAGCGGTGAGCATCATGGGAATGGAGGCAATCTTGGAACTGAGATTGCGCAGCAGTTTACGGGGACGACCGGTGTGTGCCTGGCCCGTCATGGGTCACTTCCTCCTTGGTCTCGATCAGGGATGTGCCCCGCGAGGGGCGCCATCGGCCAGCGGCAAGCCACCGGCCGATGCATTCACCCGCAATTCCGGAGGCAGACCCGCCGGAATTGCCCACCCGATCAGTCCGCCGAAGCGATGATGTCGGTGAACCGCTTCTGCGCGTCTTCCGGCGTCATCGCGGGATTGGCGAAGAATTCGGAGAAGAGGTCCTCCTTCTGCTTCTGGCTGTCGGCCGTCAGAAGCTGGTCTGTGCCCTCGATCACATTGCCCTTGGCGAGGATGTCGAGGCCCTTCTTCATGCAGTCGTTCGCCGCCGCAAGATCGACGTCGCCCCGAACGGGAAGCGAGCCTTTCTTGAGGTTGAACGCCACCTGGGTGACCGGGGAGAGCAGCGTGGAGGCCAGCACTTCCTGCGCCTTGGACTTCTCCGCATCCGCCAGAACCGGGAAATAGAAAGCATCGCCGCCGGTCGAGATGACCTCGTTCACGCCGAGGCCTGGAAGGCAGGTATAATCCTTGCCGGCCACCTTGCCGGCGAGCGCGAACTCGCCCTGCGCCCAGTCGCCCATGATCTGGCCGCCGGCCTTGCCCGTTATCACCATATTGGTCGCCTGGTTCCAGTCCTGCACATTCGTGCCCTTGGACATGCGCCGCGCATCCTCGGCCGCCTTGAAGACCTTTGCCATGTCAGGACCGGCCGCCACCTCGGCGTCCTTGTCCTTGAACACCGCGTTGAACGTGTCCTTGCCGGCGATCGCCACCATCAGCACGTCGAAGGCACCGGCCGCCTGCCAGGGCTGGCCGCCGAGGGCGAGCGGAACGATGCCGGCCTTTTCCAGCGCGGGCGCGGCGGCAACGAACTCGTCCCAGTTCTTCGGAACAGGCACGCCCGCCGTCTCGAAGGCGGCGTTCGACAGCCACAGCCATTGCCAGGAATGGATGTTGACCGGCGCGCAATAGACCTTGCCGTCGACCGTGCAGCTGTCGAGCAGGCTGGCGGGCTTGACGATCTCCTTCCAGTTCTCGCGCGTCGCCACATCCGTGAGGTCGCGCAGGAGGCCGGCCTCGATCAGCTCCTCCGCCTGGCGCCCGTGATTGAACTGGGTCGCCCCCATCGGGTCGCCGCCGGTGATGCGGCTGACCATGATCGGGCGCGCCGTGCCGCCGGCACCTGCAATCGCGCCATCGACCCATTTGTTGCCCGTCGCATCGAAGGCCTTTGCAAATTCCGCGACCGCCGCAGCCTCCCCGCCCGACGTCCACCAATGGGTCACCTCCAGATCGGTCGCGTTGGCGACGGCAAACGGCAGGACCGCGGTCGCTGCCAGCGCAGCAGCCATAAAGCGCATTTTCATGAGTCTCCTCCCTCACTGAAACGTTGCAGTAAAAACGTAGCCTAATCGTTTTCATCACGCAACAGGAGTGAAAGACAAAAGCGGCTTTTCCTCCCCGCGCAAATTTACCGACCAGAGAATACCGTATTTCTGGCGAGAAGGGTCGCAACGGAAACCACGCAGAATGAGATCAAATAATTGTTTGTATTACAAAAAAACGAATATTTGAAAACTGGTGCATACGGAAAATTTCGCAAGCGCATACTTTATGGCTTTGCGGTGCAAAACGAACCCTCCGACTTACCTGGGCCACCAACGGTGTATTTTTTGCTCGACAAAGAACCTGTATCGTTACAGCTTGAGGCAACCCGTCGCGAGGGAGTGGCGGGCCAAGGTAAAAAATGTATAACCGGTCCAAGGGCGTAGAGGTGGCAGGCTGGGGATGGACAAGACGAAGAGCGAGGGCCCGGCCGGAGCGCTTCCACAACCGGGCGAGCGGCCGACGCTGAAGACGATCGCCTTCATGACGGGCCTCGGCATCACCACGGTTTCGCGGGCGCTGAAGGACGCGCCCGATATCGGTGCGGAGACGAAGGAGCGCGTGCGCCTCGTCGCGCGCCAGATCGGCTACCAGCCAAACCGCGCCGGCGTGCGTCTGAGAACCGGCAAGACGAATGTCATCAGCCTGATCCTCAGCCTGGAGGAAGAGATCATGGGCCTGACAAGCCCCATGGTCATCGGCATTTCGGAAGTCCTCGCGACGACCCAGTACCATCTCGTGGTGACACCCTACAGGGCGCAGGGCAATGCGCTGGATCCGGTGCGCTACGTGCTGGAAACGGGCGCGGCCGACGGTGTGATCATCTCGCGCACCGAACCGAAGGACCCGCGCGTCGCACTGATGATGGAGCGTAACTTTCCCTTCGCCACGCACGGGCGCACGGAAATGGATCTCACCCATCCCTACCACGATTTCGACAACGAGCGTTTTGCCTACGAGGCGGTCCGCAAGCTCGTCGAGCGCGGCCGCAAGCGGCTCATCCTGCTGCAGCCGCCACCCTACCTCACCTTCTACCTGCATATGCGGGCAGGGTTCGAAAAGGGCATTCGCGATTTCGGCGCGATGGCACTGCCCTTCAATCAGGTGAACCTCGACAACAATCTCGTCGATATCCGCAGGGCCGCGGAAGCGCTGTTCAGCGCACCGGACGGGCCCGACGGCATCGTCTCGGGCAGCGGCGGCGGCGCGGTGGCACTGATCGCCGCGCTGGAGGCCAACGGCCGCAAGCTTGGCGAGGACATCGACATGGTGTCGAAGGAGCCGCACATGTTCCTGCAATGGCTGCGGCCCGAGGTCGTGACCATGCGCGAGGACATCCGCCTTGCCGGCCGCGAGCTCGCCAAGGCCGTCATCGGCCGCATCGAGGGAGCGGCGCCGGAAGACCTGCAGACCCTCAGCTATCCGATCCCGACGGACGACACCTGACACACGCCCCCTGCCCCGGCTGGCCGGAGCCCTGCTGTGGTCATTTCTGGCCGTTGCGGATCGCTCGTTTTTACGGCACCGCAGAGCGGTCGCGTGAATCATCACGGCAGGCGGGCAAGGAGCGATGATGGCCGACGAGAAACAACGACTGAACTATGTGCTGTTCCTCATCGCGGGCGCCGGCCTTGTCAACATCGCAAGGGCAATGACGCTCTCGTTCCTCGCCATCAAGCTGCAGCAGACCTTCGGCCTCGGACCGGCGATGATTGGCATGTTGCTGGGCATCGGTCCGCTCGTCGGCGCGGTCGCCGCCCCCTTTGCGGGTTCGCTGTCGGACAAGGTGGGCCGCAAGGCCGTGCTGACGCTTACGCTGCTGTCCATGGCCCTGGCCATGGTCGGCATGGGGATCGCCGAGACGGTGCTCGCCTTCTGCATCGCCCAGGTCGTCGCGGCCGTCGCGGTTGCGATCAACGAACCGGTTTCCCGCGCGCTGATGAGCGACGTGTGCCCCGAACCGCTGCGTCTCAAATATTTCTCCTGGCGCTATATGGCGATCAACTTCGGCTTTGCCGTCGGCCCGCTGATCGGCATTGCGGCGGGCGCCGCGTCCATGACGCTCTTCATCATCGCCGGCGCCGTCTATGCGATGTTCGCGTTTGCGCTCTACCTGTTGGCCGTGCCGCTGCACCGCAGCGCGGTGGAGCAGGCTTCCACACCGAGACTGTCGGTGCTTCAGAGCATCAAGACCGCGGCCCGCGATCCGCGCCTTGCCTTCTTCGTCGGCGGTGGCACCCTGCTGATCGCCGTATACGGCCAATGGTCGGCCACGCTCGCCCCCTATCTTTCCGGCAGCATACCCGGTGGCGTGGAGATCTTTGCCTACATCGTCTCCATCAACGGCGCGGTCGTCCTGATCGGAAACCCGTTCGCCCGCCGCTTCATCGAACGCGCCGGCGCACTCAATGCCCTCATCGTCGGCTGCCTGCTGTTCCTTGCCGGCGAGCTCGGCTTCCTCTTCTCCGGCGGCCTCTGGGGCTTTGCCATCTCGATGGTCGTTTTCACCATCGGCGAAATCCTGGTCGTCCCGTCGGAATACATGCTGGTCGACGGCATCGCGAACGACCGCAACAGGGGCAGCTATTTCGGCGCCCACTCGTTCTCGACCCTCGGCAATTTCGTCGGCCCGACCTTCGGCGGCCTCATGCTCGGCGCCTTCGGCGGCCCCGGCATGTTCCTTCTGTTCGCGGGCTTCTCGGTGGCCAGTGCCATCCTGTTTGCAATCGGCACGAGAATGCCCCCGCCCAAAGCCTCGGCGAAACCTGCACTCGCAGCCCTGTCGGACGGCGCCATCGGCCCGCATCTTCGCGGCGTCTATGCCTGACGCAGCCGCAAAACACCCGCAAACGAAAAGGCCCGGTCTTGCGACCGGGCCTTTTCTCATCGTGCCGCCGGATCTCAGGCGTTGAGGCCGGAACCCCACGGACCGTGATGGCTGTCGGCACCGTCGACGCGGTCGAAGCCATGGGCGCCGAAGAAGTCGCGCTGGGCCTGGATGACGTTGGCCGTGCCGCGCGCGCGGCGGTAGCTGTCGAAATAACCGAGCGCAGAGGCGAGCGCAGGGACCGGCAGGCCGTGCAGCGCGGCAGCGGAGACGACGCGGCGCAGCGCCCCGTCGGTTTCCTTGACCATGGCCGCAAAGGCCGGTGTGACGATGAGGTTCGCCGCATCCGGCGCCTTGGTGAAGGCGCTGGTGATCTCGTCGAGGAACTGCGAGCGGATAATGCAGCCGGCACGCCAGATCTTGGCGATGGTCGGCATCGGCAGGTTCCAGCCATATTCCTTCGAGGCGGCGGACATCACGGCAAAGCCCTGCGCATAGGCACCGATCTTGCCAGCCAGCAACGCGCTTTCGAGGTCCTTGATGAAGGCGGCCTTGTCGGCCACGGCGAGTGCCGGCACGTCCGGCAGGCCGAGGATCTTTTCAGCGGCTTCGCGCTCCGTCTTGAACGAGGAGATCGAGCGGGCGGCGACGGCGGCCTCGATGCCGGTCGCCGGAACGCCCATGTTCTGCGCCTCGATGGCGGACCATTTTCCCGTACCCTTCTGGCCGGCCTTGTCGAGGATCATGTCGACCATCGGTCCACCGCCGATCGGGTCCTTGGCGGCAAGAACCGTCTCGGTGATCTCGATCAGATAGGATTCGAGACGGCCCTTGTTCCATTCGCCGAAGACGGCGCTGATTTCCGACGCGCTCATCTTCAGGCCGTCGCGCAGGATGCCGTAGATCTCGGCGATCATCTGCATGTCGGCATACTCGATACCGTTGTGGATGGTCTTGACGAAGTGACCGGCGCCGTTCTCGCCGAGCCAGGCGACACAGGGCTCGTCCTTGTACGTGGCGGCGATCGAGGTCAGCACCTTCTCGACGCGCTTCCACGACTCTTCCGTGCCGCCGACCATGATGGAGGGGCCGTGACGCGCGCCCTCTTCGCCCCCGGAAACACCCATGCCGATAAAGGTAAGGCCGCTGTCCTTCAGCGCATCGAAGCGGCGCATCGTGTCGCGGAAGTTCGCGTTGCCGGCATCGATCATGATGTCGTTCTGTTCGAGATAGGGACGCAGCAGATCCATCTGCTGGTCAACCGCGGCACCGGCCTGGATCATGATGATGATCGGCCGTGGCGGGCGGATGGCGGCAACGAATTCCTCGATCGTCTCGCAAGGGACGATCTGCCCCTTGAGGTCGCCGGCTTCCTCGTAGAACTCCTTCGTGCGCGCCACCGTGCGATTGAAGACTGCGATCTTGTTGCCTTTTTCAGCAATATTGAGCGCAAGGTTGGACCCCATCACGCCGAGACCGATGAGACCGATTTCCGCCTGTGCCACGTTCATACCTCCGTAGGATGGCGCGGCGTGGGATACTTCCAGACCCATGCCGGAAACGCCGCGCAGAAAGAGAGTGAGGAGCTCTGCTCCAGCGGTGGTGTTTTGGCATTCAAATCGATTTACGACAAGGGATTGTTTGCCTTTGGCGGGATTTTCACCGCCATCTGCATGGCGATTCAGGTCCCATAATTCACCCGCCTGCGGCGGCTCCGTCAGCGCTTCGGCTTGTCGTCGCCATCGTCGAGAACGCGCCAGGCGGCGCCCTCGACATCGTCATACTGCCCGCTCTTCAACGACCAGAGGAAGGCGGCAAGCCCGAGCCCGCCGAGAAAGAGCGCGATGGGAATGAGAAAGACCAGTGTGTTCATGCCGCGCGCACCAGCGGATTGACCGGGCGGGCCTCGTCCGCCGCCCGCATGGCGAAGGCCGGCATCTGGCCGCGCAGGCGCAGCGAGTTCACCACGACGATGATCGACGAGGTGGACATGGCGATGGCGGCGATCAGCGGCGTGGCGTGGCCGAGGATTGCGATCGGCACGGCGACGACATTGTAGCCGATGGCGAGCGCGAAATTCTGCCGGATAAGACGGCCGGCACGGCTGGCGGTCGCATGGGCGAAGGGCACGGCCTCAAGGCTCTCGTGCAGGAAGACGAAATCCGCCGCCTGCCGGCCGACATCGGCCGCCGTGGCCGGGGCGATGGAGACGTGGGCGGCGGCGAGCGCCGGCGCATCGTTGATGCCGTCACCGACCATCAGCACGCGGTGGCCGGCCGCCGCCCGCTCGGTGACCGCTTCCGTCTTTTCCCGGGGCGACAGCGCAGCGCGCCAGCGCGCGATGCCGAGAAGGCCCGCGATGCGGGCAACGGCCGGCGCCCGGTCACCCGAGAGGATCGCCATATCGATCTGCGCCCGCTTCAGCGTGGCGATGGCATCCTCCGCCCCAGCCCTCAGGGTGTCCTCGAAACGGAAGGTTTCCAGCACCTTGCCATTGCGCGAGAGCACGACTTCCGAAAGCCCGTGTTCCTCGTCACCGGCTGCGGCACTGCCGCTGGCGAAGGCGCGGTTGCCGAGGCGATAGAGGCCCTGGGGCGTCTCCGCCTCCAGGCCGCCGCCAGCAACTTCCGTCACGCTTTCAAAGAGCGGCATCGGCCCTGCCCAGGCGCTCGCCAGCGCCATCGACAGCGGATGGCGCGAATGGGCGGCGAGCGCCGACGCCAGCGCGAGATGGGTGCGATCGGCCTTTTCGCGATCGACGAGGCGCGGCTTGCCGAGCGTCAGCGTACCGGTCTTGTCGAAGACGGCGGTGTCGATCTCGGCAAGGCGTTCCATGGCCGACCCATCCTTGACCATCACGCCGCCGGCAAACAGGCGTCCTGCGGCAACGACCTGCACCACCGGCACCGCGAGGCCGAGCGCGCAGGGGCAGGTAATGATCAGCACGGCGATGGCGACGAGCATGGCATGCTTCCAGTCGCCATCGTAGAAACCCCAACCGAGGAAGGAGACGAGCGCCAGCAGGTGCACGGCCGGCGAATAGATCTGCGCGGCGCGGTCGGCGATGCGGCGATAGCGGGCCCGGCCCCCTTCCGCGGCCTCCATCAGGCCGATGACCTCCGACAGGAACGAATTGCGCGCCGTGGCGACAGCCTCGACGGTCAGCGAGCCGGTGAGGTTCATCGCACCCGCTTCCAGCCGCGTGCCCGGCGAGGCGGCCAGGGGATCGCTTTCGCCGTTGACGATTGAGCGGTCGATGTCGCTTGCGCCAGAAAGCACGCGGCAATCGACCGGGATACGCTCGCCGGCGGCGATGGAAAGGTGCTCGCCGACGGCGATCTCCTCGACAGGCCGGTAGTCGCGGCTGCCATCCGGCCGGATGACCATTGCCCCGCGCGGCGAAAGGCGGGCAAGGCCGGTTATGGCCGAGCGGGCGCGGTCGCGCATGACGTGGTCCAGCGTACGGCCGATCAGAAGGAAGAAAAGCAGGCTCACCGTCGCGTCGAACCAGGCATGCTCGGCGCTGTGCAGCGTCTCCCAGAGTGAAACGGCGTAGGAGAGCGTGATGGCGAGCGCAATCGGCACATCCATGTTGGTGCGGCCGTGACGCACCGCATTCCAGGCCGACTGGTAGAAGAAGCGGCCGGCATAGATCAGCGTCGGGCCGGCGATCAGCGCGGAGATCCAGTGGAAGAGGTCGCGCGTCGCGGCCTCCGCGCCCGACCAGACGGAGACCGAGAGCAGCATGATGTTCATCGCGGCGAAGCCGGATACAGCAACGGCGCGGATCAGCTGGTTGCGCAGGCGGTCGTCGCCTTCCGCCGCGAGCGAGAAGAGATGCGTGTCATAACCCGTGGCGCGAATGGCGCTGGCGATCTCCTGCGGATCGGTGCGCCGGCCTTCGACTTCCTCCTTCCAGACCACCGAAACGCGGCGGGTGGAGAGGTTGACGCGCGCCCGTTCCACGACGGGCAGCGCGTTCAGCGCGCCCTCGACCGTGGTGATGCAGGCGCCGCAATAGACGCCCGGCACGCTGAGGTCGTTCTGGCGCAGGCCTTCGCCGACGGGGCGGCTCGCCAGCATCAGTTCTTCCGAGGAAGGCAGCGCGGCACGCTGTGCATCGAGGGCGCCCTCCGTACCGGGTGCGCAGCAGCTCATTTCGCCCCTCCCGCAACAACGGTGCGCACGGTCTGGTGGAAGACCTTCTCGCCATCGCGCCTCGTGCTGATATCGACGACCCACTGGCCGGCCGGCACCGCGCGGTCCGCCGCGAACAGCCCCTCGCCCGCCGGCTGAAGAGCGACCGTGAAATCCTTGCGCTCGTCGACGGGCCGCTTGAACACCGCCGAGACGTCGTTGGCGACAACGGGAGCGCCGTTCGCATCGGTGACACGGTAGACGATGCGATCATCCTTCACGGTGAGGTCACCCTCGATGCCGCTGGCCGCAAGCGCGCGCGCTTCCGCCACCTTGCCGTTGAATTGCTGGCTGGCGACATAGGTGTTGGGCACCACGAGGCCGCTCCAGCTGTTCGAGGCATTCCACGCCATGATCAGGTTGACGGTGATGATCGTGCCGAAGAACAGCACCATGACACCCGCCATATGCCAGCCGGTGAAGACAAACCCCTGTTCCTTGCGTTCCATGGCCATCACTTTGCTCCCGGCGTGTTGAAATTGGCGGAATAGACGTCGCGCTCGTGGCCCTGCCGGTCTTCCGCGATAATCTGGAAGCCTTCGGCGGCTTCTGCAAGCCGATCCTTCGGCAGGGTGACGAAAACACGCAGCGCCGTCACCTTGTCCGGATCGGCCGGTACATCGACACTGCGGCCGTCGGCGCTCTCATGGCCGGCGATCTTCATCGTTGCGCCCGGCATGCCCTCGATCGACACGGTGATGACGCGCGGCTCGGGGATCATGTTGAGCAGCTTCACCGCATAGCCGTTGCGGACCGAACCGTCCGATTCGACGACGAACTGCGGATTGCGGTCGTGGATGACGTTGAGGTCCAGCCGGTCGCGCGAAAGGAGCGCGAAGAGCAGCGCAAAGCCGGCCAGCGACCAGACGCCGAAATAAAGCAGCGTGCGCGGGCGGAAAATGATGCGCCAGTCGAAATGCCGAATCTTGCCGTCGAAGGCGCCGTCGGCACCGCGCACGCGCTTCGGATCGACCGGCTCCGTGCCGCCGGCCGTGGCGAGCGCCATGTTGGCCGAATAGTCCGACAGCGTCGCATAGGCGATGAGGCCGCGCTCCTTGCCGATCTTGTCCATCACATTGTCGCAGGCATCGATGCACAGCGCGCAGGTGATGCATTCGAGCTGCTGGCCGTCGCGGATGTCGATGCCCATGGGACAGACGACGACGCAGGCGTTGCAATCGACGCAATCGCCGACGCTCTCGCCGGCGGCGATCGCCTTCTTGGCATGGCGGGTGCGCGGCTCGCCGCGCCAGTCGTTGTAGGTGACGACCAGCGAACTCTCATCGAGCATCGCCGCCTGGATGCGCGGCCAGGGGCACATATAAGTGCAGACCTGCTCGCGCATCAGCCCACCGAAAATGTAGGTGGTCGCGGTCAGGATGGCGACGGTGATGTAGGCGACGGGCGGCGCTTTCAGCATCGCGAAGTCGACGAGCAGCGTCGGCGCATCGGCGAAATAGAAGATCCAGGCGCCACCGGTCGCAACCGCGATCACCAGCCAGACGGCGTGCTTGCTGACACGCTTCCAGATCTTGTCGAGCGTCCACGGCCCGGTGTCGAGCTTTATCCGCGCATTGCGGTCGCCTTCGATCGCCCGCTCCACGACAAGGAAGAGATCGACCCAGACGGTCTGCGGACAGGCATAACCGCACCAGGCGCGCCCTACCGCCGAGGTGACGAGAAACAGCCCGAAGCCCGCCATGACGAGCAGACCGGCGACGAAGAAGAATTCCTGCGGCCAGATCTCGATGAAAAAGAAATAGAAACGACGGCCGGCCAGGTCGATGAGCACCGCCTGGTCCGGCGCGTGCGGCCCACGATCCCAGCGAATCCAGGGTGTCAGGTAATAGATGCCGAGCGTGATCAGCATCACCAGCCACTTGAACTGCCGGAAGCGGCCTTCCGCACGCTTCGGGAAGATCTTCTTGCGCTTTTCGTAAAGCGGCTTTCGAACCTTCGCCGAATTGACGGGTTCCGCCTCATGGCGCTCGATGGAATTGTAGATCGTCGTGGTATTCTGTTGCATGTCTGTCGGCCGCACCTGTCGTTGTGCCGGCACAATGACGCCAACGACGGTCTCCATCGTTGATCTACGTCAAGTTTTGGACATAGCAGGGCGTGGCGGGTTGCCGCACAGAGGACGGACAATGACGGGCACCATCCTGGCCAAGCGCTACGGCGACTACCGCGAATACGCACCTGCGGACGCGCTCTCGGCCGTCATTCGCTGCGCCTGGATGCATCGTGCGCCTGAAAACCCGCCGGCCGCACGCATTGCTGTCGTGCCGGATGGCTGCGTCGACCTGTTGTGGACGGAACAGGGTTTTCGCTTTGCCGGGCCTGATCGTACCGCCGCCTTTCCAAAACTCCGGCCGGGCGAGGCGATTCTCGGGTTGCGCCTGCGACCCGGCATCGCCCGCCACCTCTTGCGCTGCGACCTCGACGCGCTGACCGGCAAGGTCGTGCCCCTTGCAGACATCGGCCTGCACGGGTTGGTCACCCAGCACGAGCGCCTGCTTGCAACTTCTGGCCCCCGGCAGAGACTGCGGCTGCTCCAGGCGATTTTCGCCACCGGCATGGGAGAAATTCCCGACCTGCGGCCCGATGCAGCGGCCCTGTATGCACTGAGCGCTCGTCGGCCTCCGGAGGTCATCGCCGCCGAAATCGGCGTGACGACGCGCACGCTCCGGCGCATCAGCGCCGCCGAGTTCGGCTACGGGCCGAAGGCGTTGGCCCGTATCCTCAGATTGCAGAGCCTGCTCGACCGGGTCGCCGGGCCGGGCACCTCCCTCGCCGGCCTTGCCGCCGACACGGGCTTTGCCGACCAGGCGCACATGAACCGGGACGTGCTGGCATTGACCAGCCTAACGCCCGGCGAGATCCAGAGGCAGATGCGCGTCTGACATGTCCGTTTTGTTCAAGACTTCGGCAAGGGACCGCGTATCGTGGCGCCGAATGGAGAAACCGATGACCACCCTGCCCGCTCGTATCATCCACCGCACCATCCGGCGTGACTGGCGTGCGGTGCACGCCTTTGCCGCCCGGCCGGAAAACATGCCGCTCTGGGCCTCGGGCCTTGCCGCCGGGCTGACGCGCGACGGCGAAGACTGGATCGCCCACGGCGGGCCGATCGGCGATGTGCGGGTGCGCTTCGCCCCGCCGAACGATTTCGGCATCATCGACCATCGGGTGACGCTGCCGGACGGGCGGGTGGTGGACAATGCGCTGCGCGTCGCGCCGAACGGCGATGGCGCGGAGGTGATGTTCCTGTTGCTGCGGCAACCGGATATGGACGACGCAGCCTTCGAGCGGGACGCGGCCCATGTGGCGCGTGATCTCGAAACGCTGGCGAGACTGATGGAAGAAAAGGACGGACAGGAATGAGCACCAGAGGCGCAGATCGCAAGATCGACTACATCGAGTTCAACGTCGCGGATATCGCGGCAAGCAAGGCCTTCTACGGCGCGGCCTTCGGCTGGACCTTCACCGACTACGGCCCGCAGTACTGCGAGTTCCAGGACGGCCGCCTCACCGGCGGCTTCACGACGCTTGCCCCGGTCAGCGCCAAGGGCGGCCCGCTCGTCATCCTCTTTGCCGATGCGCTGGAAGAGGTGCTGGCACGGGTGACGGCGGCGGGCGGAGCGATCGTCAAGCCGATCTTCGACTTTCCCGGCGGCCGGCGCTTCCAGTTCACCGACCCCGACGGCTACGAGCTCGCGGTCTGGTCCGACCAGTGATTTGCCTGCCGTAACGTCAATGTGAACGGCCGAACGCCTTTTACCGAAGGTATTCAGGCTTTCTCAATAAGACGCTCCTAGTCAGGGCCCGCGATCAATACGGACGCGGGCTTTTTCCATGTACAAAATCCTCGGCAAGGCATTGGCGGTCGGCATTCTTTCGACGCTGGCATCCCT
Organism: Shinella sp. HY16; assembly: GCF_028534175.1. Lineage (NCBI taxonomy): Bacteria > Pseudomonadati > Pseudomonadota > Alphaproteobacteria > Hyphomicrobiales > Rhizobiaceae > Shinella > Shinella sp. HY16. The sequence continues at coordinate 2,030,736 of NZ_JAHYXL010000001.1, forward strand.
CGCCATCAGCTTCGCCTTCGTGCCGCTCATGGGCGGCCAGGTGGCGGGCGCCGGCCTCGTCATGACCATCGTCTGTCCGATCGCCATCTCCATTCCCGTCTCGATCCTGCATTTTTACCAGGCGGACCGGCTGCGCGCCGCCAATGCCGCCCTCGCCAGTGCAAAGGACCAGCTTGCTGAGGCCTATGCCCGCCTGAAACACCAGGCGCAGCGCGACGCGCTGACGGGCGTGCTCAACCGCGCGACCTTTCTGGCCGAACTTGAAGCCCGCAGCCGCAATGGCCGCTCCGGCGGCCTGCTCTTCCTCGACCTCGACCACTTCAAGTCCGTCAACGACCGCTTCGGCCACGCCGCGGGTGACGAGGCGCTGCGCCTCGTTGGGGCGCTTTTGGGCAAGCTTTCGGGGGAGGACGACCTCATCGGCCGGCTGGGCGGCGAGGAGTTCGCCGTCTTCCTCGACGCCGCCTCACCCGACCACATGCTGGGCCATTCGCAGACGATCCGCGAGGCGGTGGAGGCAATCGACCTCCGCGCGCCGTCAGGTATGCGCATCGCGCTCGGCATCAGCATCGGCGTCTTCCACTGCGCGCCGCGCTTCGATCCCGCCGAGGCGCTCGCCGCCTCCGATCGCAACCTCTACCGGGCAAAATCGATGGGCCGGAACACGGTCGTCGCCTGAAGGCTGTTCCGCCGGGCAAGCTCCTGACCAAAAAAAGGCCGCGGAAACCGCGGCCTTCGTCGTTTGGTGATCCTGGCGCCTACTCGCCGCCGCCCAGCGAGTGTACGAAGACGGCAAGCTGCTTGACGGACGGATCGCCGAGACGAGGAAGCCAGGCGGGCATGACACCATGTTTCGGCGCACGCACCTGCTGGGCGATGGCGGCCTCGCCCTCGCCCTTCAGCCAGATGGCGTCGGCAAGGTCGGGGGCGCCCATTTCACGGTTGCCCTTGGCGTCCTCACCGTGGCAGGCCGCGCAGTTGTCGGCGAAGATCTGCTTGCCGGGTTCCACGAGGCCGGCATCCGACGGCGTGCCCGTCAGGCTGACCACATAGGCCGCGACCTGCTTGATCTCCTCCGGCTGGAGGATTTCGCCATAGGCCGGCATGTCCGAGATGCGGGTCTCGTCGTCGCCCGGATGGCGGATGCCATGGGCGATCGTCTGGTAGATGTCGTCCACCGTGCCGCCCCAGACCCAGTCGTCGTCGTTGAGGTTGGGGAAACCCGCGGCACCGGCCGCGCCCGAACCATGGCACTGGGCGCAATTGACCTTGAAGGCCGAGGCGCCGCCGGCAATCGCAAACTGCGAGAGCTGCGGATCGGCCATGATCTCCTGCAGCGACGATTTCGCGATGCGGTCGACCATGCCGGCCTGCGCCTGTTTTGCCTCGGAAAGTTCGATGGCAACATTGGCGCGGCTCGACCAGCCGAGCATGCCGGTCGTGGCATCGGAGATCAGCGGCCAGGCCGGAAAGGCGATCGTATAGCCGATCGCCCAGACGATCGTCGCGTAGAACGACCAGACCCACCAGCGTGGCATCGGGTTGTTCAATTCACGGATGCCGTCCCATTCGTGGCCGGTGGTTTCGACGCCCGAGATTTCGTCAATATGCTTCTCGGCCATGATCAGTCCTCCTTGAGAGGGATTTCAGCGGCCCGTTCGGCAGCCTTGCGGGCGCCGGGGCGAAGGGTGAAGGCGACGACGGCGAGGAAGAACAGCGTCATGGCGAGCAGTCCCCAGCTGTCGGCGAAGTGCCGCATGGCGGTGTAGGTTTCCATGGGCTTCCTCCTCAGCGGTAGCCGCTGGCATCGTCATAGGTGGAGAAGTCCACCAGCGTGCCGAGCATCTGCAGATAGGCGACGAGCGCATCCATTTCGGTAAGCTTGGCCGGGTCGCCATCGAAATCGCCGAGCTTGGCCTTCGGATAACGGGCCTCGATGCCCGACGTGTCGGCATTCGGGTCGGCCTGCGCCTTGATGTCGGCCGCAGCGTTGGCGATCATCTCATCGCTGTAGGGCACGCCCACGGCGCGGTTGGCCTCGAGATGCATCGAGACGTTCTTCACCTCCAGCGGCGTTTCCTTGAGGAAGGAATAGCTCGGCATGACCGATTCCGGCACGACCGAGCGCGGCTCGATCAGGTGCTGGACGTGCCATTCGTTCGAATAGCGGTCGCCGACGCGGGCAAGGTCCGGGCCGGTACGCTTGGAACCCCACTGGAACGGATGGTCGTACATCGATTCCGCCGCCAGCGAATAATGCCCGTAGCGCTCCACCTCGTCGCGGAAGGGCCGGATCATCTGGCTGTGGCAGGTGTAACAGCCCTCGCGGACATAGATGTCCCGGCCGGCGAGCTCCAGCGGCGAATAAGGCCGCATGCCCTCCACCTTCTCGATGGTGTTTTCCAGGTAGAACAGCGGGGCGATCTCGACGATGCCGCCGATGGTGACCACGAAGAGCGAGCCGACGAGGAGAAGCGTCGCGTTGCGCTCGAGGATCGCGTGTTTGTCAAGAATGGACATCGGGTCCCTCCTATTCGGCCGGCTGCAGCTTCGGCGCGGCACCCGGGATCGGGGCCTCGTCGCGCTGGTAACCGAGGATTGTCATGGTCACGTTGTAGGCCATGATGAGTGCGCCCAGCAGGAACAGCCCGCCGCCGGCGGCACGCAGCACGTAGTAGGGGAACATGGCGGCGATCGTTTCGGCGAACGAGTAGACCAGGAAGCCCTGCTCGTCGTATTCGCGCCACATCAGGCCCTGCTGGATGCCGGCGACCCACATGACAGCGGCGTAGACGACGATGCCGAGGGTTGCCAGCCAGAAGTGCCAGTTGACCATGCGGATCGAGTAGAGCCGCTCGCGCTTCCACAGCTTCGGAACGAGGAAATAGATCGCGCCGAAGGTAATGAGACCGTTCCAGCCGAGCGCGCCCGAATGCACGTGGCCGATGGTCCAGTCCGTGTAGTGGCTGAGCGAGTTGACCGACTTGATCGACATCATCGGGCCTTCGAAGGTCGCCATGCCGTAGAAGGCGACGGCCATGACCATCATGCGCACGATCGGATCGGTGCGGATCTTGTCCCAGGCGCCCGAGAGCGTCATCAGGCCGTTGATCATGCCGCCCCAGGAGGGCATCCAGAGCATGATCGAGAAGACCATGCCGAGCGTCTGCGCCCAGTCCGGCAGCGCCGTATAGTGCAGGTGGTGCGGGCCGGCCCAGATATACATGAAGATCAGGGCCCAGAAGTGGATGATCGACAGGCGGTAGGAATAGACCGGACGGTTCACCTGCTTCGGGATGAAGTAGTACATCATGCCTAGGAAGCCGGCCGTCAGGAAGAAGCCCACGGCGTTGTGGCCGTACCACCACTGCGTCAGCGCATCCTGCACGCCGGAGAAGGCCGAGTAGCTCTTCACGCCGAGGAACGAGACCGGGACAGCCAGGTTGTTGACGATGTGCAGCATGGCTATCGTCACGATGAACGACAGGAAGAACCAGTTCGCCACATAGATATGCGGCTCCTTGCGCGTCATGATCGTGCCGAGGAAGGCGATCAGATAGGCGACCCAGACGATGGTGAGCCAGATATCGACATACCATTCCGGCTCGGCATATTCCCGGCTCTGCGTGATGCCGAGCAGGTAGCCGGTGGCGGCCATGACGATGAAGAGCTGGTACCCCCAGAACACGAACCAGCCGAGATTGCCGCCGAAGAGGCGGGCACGCGACGTGCGCTGCACCACGTAGAAGGAGGTCGCAATCAGCGCATTGCCACCAAAAGCGAAGACCACCGCGGATGTGTGCAGCGGGCGCGTGCGGCCGAAATTCAGCCAGGGCTCGATGTTGAGGTCGGGGAAGGCCAGCTGCAGCGCCACGACGACGCCAACCAGGAAGCCGACGACGCCCCAGAACACCGTCGCGATGACGCCGTACTTGACGACCTCGTCGAAGTAGCCCTCGTCGTCCTGCGAGGACTTGACCGCGACAGCCGGCGCGAAAGAGATGCGCCGGATCATGAAGAGCGTGCTGGCGAGCAGCACGAAGAAGAGAACCCACATGTGGGCCTCGAAGAACCTGTCCTGAGCAAAGGCTGCGCCGAGCAGCGCGATGAACGCCCCCACGGCCAGGACGATCGTTTCCGTTACATATTTCATCGTTGGCATCCCCCAACTCGTCAATTTCCCGCAAACACCGGTTCCCTCGCGGAATCGGCCCTTGCGCTCGACTGAGCCTTCGCAGATGCGGCCGGAAGCATCCTTGACATGGATCAAGGCGAAGCGCGGTTGCCAGCGGCATCAAGGGACAGGTTGACGCAGCCGCGCGTCGAAACGCTCGCGGCACTCTCGAACCGAGGGAACACGACATGACAGACTATACAGGGATCGCCCGGCTGCTTTCGGATACCCCGACGGACGCCGTTTCACTGGACTGGCTGAAAAAGGCCCATAGCGCGCAACTGACACTCTGCGAAGCGCTGGAGGATATCGCCGACAGCCTGCCGGCAAACGTCAACCGGCAGAAGTGCATGTATGCGGCCAAATCGCTGATGCCGCTGGTGAACGGCATCCACCGCTACGAGGAAGAGGCGGTGTTTCCGCTCCTGGAGCGTAAGGCCTCCGGCGACCGGGAGCTGATCGATTCCATTGCCCGGCTGAAGTTCGAGCATGTCGAGGACGAGTGCTTTGCGGAAGAGCTGACCGATACGCTGAACCGGCTCGGCAGCGGCGATGACACCGTGAACGCGGAAGCCGCGGGCTACATGCTCCGCGGCTTCTTCGAATCGATCCGGCGCCACATCGCCTTCGAGCAGCAGTTCATGCTGCGGGGCACCGGCCTTTCCTCCTGACCGCTCAGGCGGCGAGCGGCCCCTGCTGCGCCGTTTCCTGCAGAACCAGGATGGCGCCGAGCACATTACCCGCCGCCGACAGGCACGGCGTCATGCGGCAACGCGTGATCGCCTGCCCCCGGCGCGGGGAAACATAGTCGTATTCCACCACGTCCCCGGCAAAGCAGTGATCGAGATTGCGTTTCACACGGCTCTCGAAACGCTGCACGCCGATGAACTCCACGATATGCCGGCCGACGAGATCGATGGGCTTTTCGCTGAAGCACTCGGCATTGAGCGGATTGGAGTAGAGATAACGATAGTCCGTCGTGATGACGGCGACGCGGTCCGGAAGGCTGTCGAGAATCGCCTCGTTGAGCAGTCCATCCTCCACCACGCGCGGCGTGGAAACGGGACGCCCGGCTTCGAGCATCTCCACCCGGAACGGCGCGACACCCTCTTCCGTCCCGAAATACCGGTCCAGCAGCAGCTTGAAATGATGCGCCTGCCGGAGCACGCAGGCCTTGTCATCCGCCTCTTCCCGAAGGAGATCCACCACGAACTGGAATTGGGAGCGAAACTCGGAGGCGTCGCTCGCCTCCTTCTGCAACACGGCCGCCAGGGCCGGTTCGATTTCCCTGTCCAGCATGGAAACGAGCCGTTCGTTTCCGGTCTTCACCGCATGCTGGAGTTGTGAATACTTAAACCAGAACAACTCTACAAGAGCTTTCAATGCATGCTCCCCGAATTGCTGAAAATTACAGCAATTGCATCACTACACTATTTGAAATGTTCAGAAATGAGATACAGCTTTGATCGTTCCCCTCCAAATATGCTGCCCAAAGCGCTTACATTAGCAAAATGGTAACAGCGAACGAGAGGATGTCAAACCCCAAATTCGACGAAAGTCGAATATTTCGCGAAACTGAACGTGTTCAAAATCGCGATTGAAAGAAACAATAGTAAGCAGTCAAGTAATAAGGCCGCGCTTGATATTCCAGCGGTCATGATACCAGAGCCACTGGCCGGGATATTCCCGCACCCACTGCTCGACCTTGTCGTTCAGCATCTGTGCGGTCGCATCCACATCGACGGAGCCGTTTTCCCTGCGGGGAATGTGCATCGCCGGCTCCAGTTCCAGCCGGTAGCGGTTGCCCGGCAGGCGGATGCAGCGCGCGGGATAGACCTCGCAGTTGAACTGGCGCACGAGCTTGGCCAGCAGCGGGTTGGTCTGCACCTTCTGACCGAAGAATTCCGTGTGCAGACCCTTGTTGAACTTCTGGTCGACCAGCACGCCAACCGGACCGCCCGCTTCCAGCTTGCGGGCAAGCGTGAAGGACGAGCCGGCATGGGACGGCACGAGATCGCCCATGCGGGCGCGGCGGAATTCAAAAACCTTGTCGGCAACGTAAGGATTGTTCGGCGGGCGGAAGAGCACCGTCACGTCGAGGCCGAAGGAGGCACCGGCGACCGGCAGCAGCTCGAAATTGCCGGTATGGGCGGTGAAGACGATGAAGGGCCGCGGATTGTCGCGCAGGTCCACGAAAAGCGGAATGCCCGAGACCTCGATGCGGCCGGCCGTTTGACGCGCGGGATCGAAGTCGAAGAGACGGTCGAGGAAAACATATTCGGCCGCAAGCCGGCCCATGTTTCCCCAGGCGTCGAGCGCGATTTCAGAAATCTCGGCCTCGGGCTTCTCCGGAAAGGCATTGCGCAGATTGGTGAGCGTCAGCGTGTGGCGCTTCGTCTTCGGCCCGATCCAGCGCGCCACGCGATCGGCGAAATTGATCGCACCGTCTGCAGGCAGCAGCTTCAGGAGGCTGAGCAGGCCGAAGACGAGCTGCGCCACCGACCATTGCTTGAACTTCCTGAGCGCCAGGACGAGGCGTGTGACGATCATCCGCACGATATCAATCCAGCTTCAGGACGATCTTGCCGAAGATCTGGCGCGATTCCATGCGCTCCAGAGCCGTCGCGATACCGTCAAAGGTGACTTCCGTATCGATGACCGGATGGACGAGGCCGCGCGCCATCTTTTGCATGGCGTTCGCCATGTTCTCCATGCGGCAGCCGAAGGAGCCGAGCAGCTTCAATTGCTGCTGGAAGAGCATCATCAGGTTCAGGTCGGTCGAGACGCCTGAAGTGGAGCCGCAGGTGACGAGCCGCCCGCCGCGCTTCATGCAAAGCATGGAGCCGGCCCAGGTATCCTTGCCGACATGTTCGAAGACGACATCGACGCCCTTCTTCTTCGTCAGCTTGCGCACGACGCCCTCGAAACGGTCCTCGCGGTAATTGATGACATGATCCGCGCCGAGCGCCTTCGCCTTCTCGATCTTGTCGTCCGAACCGACGGTCGTGATGACGGTGCAGCCGATCTTCTTGGCAAGCTGGATCGCCGCCGTGCCGATGCCGGAGCCGCCGGCATGCACGAGGATCGTCTCGCCGGGCTCAAGCTTGGCATTGTCGAACAGCATGTGCTCGACGGTACCGAAAGTGACGGGGGCGAGCGCCGCCGCAACCGCATCGACACCGGGCGGAGCCGGCACGAGCAGGCGGGCGGGAAGGTTCACCTTCTCCTGAGCGAAGCCGTCCAGATGGAAGCCGTGTACGCCGCCGACATGTTCGCAGAGATTGTCGCGGCCTTCGCGGCAGGGCTTGCAGAGGCCGCAGGTGCGCGCGCCATAGATCGAGACGAGCTGGCCGGGCAGCACGTTGGAGACGCCCGGGCCGAGCGTTTCGACGACGCCGGCCGCTTCCGCGCCGATGACCAGCGGCATCTTGCGCTTGGCAAAGGCCATGCCGCGCCAGCCCCAGACGTCGATATGGTTGAGGGCAACGGCCTTGACGCGCAGCGTCACCTCGCCGGGGCCGGGAGCGTCCGGTTCCGGGATATCGGTGAGTTCAAGCTTGCGGTCGTCGAGAAGCTGGAGAGCGCGCATATCAAGATTCCTATCAGGCGGGTTCGGCCGTCATGACGAGGCTGGCGTTCTGGCCGCCGAAGCCGAAGGAGTTGGAGAGGACCGCGGAAACGCGCGCATCGCGCTTCACGTTCGGCACGACGTCGAGCACGATCGCCGGGTCGGGGTTCGTGTAGTTGATGGTCGGCGGCAGGGTCCCGGTCAGCATGGTCTGGATCGAGAACACCGCCTCGACCGCGCCGGCCGCCGTCAGCGTATGGCCGATCATCGACTTGTTGGAGGAGACCGGGATGTTCGCCAGCTTGTCGCCAAAGACCGTCGACATGGAGAGATACTCCATCTTGTCGTTTTCCGGCGTCGAGGTGCCGTGGGCATTGATATAGCCGATGCCGCTCTCGTCGATGCCGGCGTCTTCCAGCGCAGCACGGATCGTCGCGATGGCGGGGCCGCCATCCGGCGAGGAACGGGTGCGGTGGAAATGGTCCGCCTTCTCGCCGCACCCCTTGAGGATGCCGAGTACCTTCGCGCCGCGGGCAATGGCCGATTCCAGCGATTCCAGCACGAGCGTCGCCGCGCCCTCGGCGATGACGAAACCATCGCGGTCCTTGCTGAAGGGTTTTGAGGCCCTGGTCGGCGGGTCGTTCTGGGTGGAAAGCGCGGAGAGAAGCGCAAAGCGGATCAGCGCCTCGGCGGTCACCGAGCCGTCGGTGCCAACGGTCAATGCCCGGTCGGTGCGGCCCTGGCGGATCGCCTCGACGCCGAGCTGGATGGCGGTGGCGCCGGAGGCACAGGCGGTAGACAACGTGACGGGCAGCCCGCGCGTACCGAAACGATCCGCGAGCCGCTCGGAGATCGAGCCAAAGGCCCAGGCCTCATGCAGGGCAGGTTCGGCCTTCTCGCGCAAGGCCGAAAGGAAGCGGTCATAGGCATCGCCCGGACGCTCGGACGGCGGAGCGCGGTCGGCGAGCGCAAAACGGTCGCGCCAGTCCGGTTCGATCGGGGGAGCCGCGAGGAAGAGCGGACCGCCAAATTCGCCGGAAAGGCCGGCCTGTGCCAGTGCCTCGTCCGTCGTCTCGCGGGCATAGGCGTAGGAGCGCTCGACCGGATTTTCGACGGGCAGGTCGATGAAATCCACCGTGCCGGAAATGCGGGTGTTGAGCCCGTCCACCGGGAAGCGCGTGATGCCATGGATGCCGGACACCCCACCGACGAGCGCGGTCCAGTTGTCCTTGAGGCCCTGCCCCAGCGAGGTGATGACGCCCATTCCGGTGACGGCGACGATCGGGCGGCCGAGATGATCCCTGTAAGCGGCATTCGTCATGGCCGGCTCCTACTTCTCTGCGACAAGGATTGCGACGCCTTCGCCGCGGGCATGGCCGACCGTGGTGACGACGGCGCTTTTCGCCGCTGCGGTCATCACGGTCTCGGCCTTCGTATCGAACGGCGCGACCTTGACACCCGCGCCGAGCGTCAAGGCGGCAATGGCAAGGCCGAGCGGAAACTGCGCTTCCAGCGCCTGGCCGGTGACCGCGCTGAAGCCGCGCACCGGGCTGCCGGCAAAACGCGTGTCGAGCCAGGCCTTTTCACGCGCCGTCGGGCCGTGCTGGCCGGAAGCGCCGGAGAAGACCAAGGTCTCGGCACCGGCCGAAGCCCCGTCGGCCAAGCGCTCGAGGCGGGCTTCCAGCCGGCCCTCGTCCCGCGAGCCGCGATCGCCGCCGATGGCGTCGATGGTCGCATAGATGCGCGCACCGCGCGCCTCGGCGTGGGCACGCGATTCCAGAACGAGGAAGGCCGCGGCCGTGCCGGTGATGATGCCACCGCCAGCCGCTTCATCGCGCGACCAGAGCGGCGTCCAGCCGCCCGTCGCATGCGCCTGCATGGCCTCGTAGAGCATGATGACATCCTGCCGCTCGGCCACCAGCGCACTGCCGACGAGCGTATGCGTCGACTGGCCGGAGCGGATGCGGTGGAAAGCGGTCTCGATGGCGGAAATGCCAGCCGCCTCCTCGCCCATGAAGGTGCGGGAGGAACCGGTGACCTTGTGCACGATGGAGATATTGCCGGCGAGCAGGTTGGACAGCTGGGCAAGGAAGAGTGTCGGGCGCAGTTCGGTCGTCAGCTTCTCGTTGAGCAGATGCTCGCGGTCATTGCGCTTGAGGCCTTCGTCGACGATCAGCGAATCCACCGCGATGTCGCGCTCGCCGCCGCCGGCCGCAACGATCATATCCATCGTGCCGCAGGCATCCGCATCGTCCTTGAAACCGGCATCGTCGAGCGCGAGGCCGGCGGTGAAGACGCCGAGGCGCTGCCAGTTCTCCATCTGGCGCTGGTCGCCGCGCTTGGGGATCTGCTGGTTCCAGTCGATCTCGGGCATCGGATGCACCGGATAGGGCGCAAAACGCTCTGTCTCGATCTTCAGCGCCGGCGCGCTCGCGCCACCAAGGATTTCCACATGCGCCGCGGCGCCGACACCCTGGCAGGTGACGATGCCGACGCCCGTGATGACCACATCGTTGTTCGCCATGCTCATTTCCCTTCCGCAGACGCTTCGAGCGCCTCGAACAAACCCACCTCGACGGCGCGCTTGCGCACGATATCGGCGAGCGGCACCTCGGCAAACGGCATGGTGCGCAGCTTCAATTGCGCATCGCAGACTTTCTTGCCCGAGGACGTGATCTTCGCCTTGGTCACGGCATAACCCGACCCGTCATGCTCCAGTGCCGCCTCGATGTCGAGCACGGCATCCGGCTCGACGAAGGTGCGCATCTTCGCGCCGTCGACGGTCATCAGGAAGGGCATGGCGGCAAAATCCGTCGCAGCCAGCACGAGGAAGCCGGAGGCCTGCGCCATCGTCTCGATGAGCAGCACGCCCGGAACGAGCGGCATGCCGGGAAAATGGCCTTCAAAAACGGGGCTCTTCGCCGGCACGACCGAGCGGGCCTTCAACACGCGGCGCGCGCCGTCAACGGCCTCCACGCGATCGATCATCTGGAAATATTCGAGCAGCATCGGGATACCTCCGGCAGGTTCCGGAAATCGAAAGGCCTGCCGGAAACGGCAGGCCGTGCACCACAAGCACCGGGATCGTCAGGAACACGGCCGCAAACCGGCCGGCGCTGTTACCTCAGGCCTTGGCAGCCCGCAGTTCGTCGATCTTGGCGCAGAGGTTCTTCAGGACGAAATACTCTTCCGTCGCGACCTTGCCCTCGTTGACGTCCTGGGTCCACTGTTCCAGTGGGATCTTGATGCCGAATTCCTTGTCGATCGCAAAGACGATGTCGAGGAAGTCGAGGCTGTCGATGCCGAGATCGTCGATCGTGTGGCTGTCCGGCGTGATCGTCTCGCGATCGATCTCGCTCGTCTCAGCAATGATGTCGGCAACCTTGTCGAATGTAGCAGTCACGCCCATACCTCATGAATCTATAGTCGGGCGATCCTATATGGAAATAAGACGCAATTGCCAATGGGTTTGATGAGGGCCCTGCGCAGTCGGCGATGCTGTGTTGCGCAAACAGCATGGCCACGGGCCGCCGGTCAGACCGCGATGGAATGCCGCCCGCGTCCGCTCGCCAGATGCGCATCGAAGACCGCAGCGACGGTGCGGGCGAAGGGTCGCCCTGCCGCGGTGAGGACGAAACGGTCGCCGTCGATGCGGGCAAGCCCGTCCCGGTCGGCAGCGGCAAAACCGATCGCCTCGGCCCGGATGATGCCGGAGAAGGCGGGATGGCTTGCGGCAAGCGCCGTGAAGGAAAAGCCGAAATCGCACATGATCTTCTCGATCACGAAGGCGCGGGCGCGGTCCTCCCCGGTCAGCGCGTACCCGCGGACGGCGGCAAGGCCACCCTCCTCCACCCGGCGCAGGTATTCGCCCGTCGCCGGCATGTTCTGCACGTAACCTTCGGGAAGCTGGCCGATCGACGATGCACCGAGCCCGACCAGCGCGTCCGCCTGGTCGTCGGTATAGCCCTGGAAATTGCGCCGGAGCGTGCCCTGCCGCGCCGCCACGGCGAGCCCGTCGGCGGGAAGCGCGAAATGATCGATGCCGATCGCCTCATAGCCGGCCGAGACCAGCATGTCGGCCGCAAGCGCCATCTGCTCGAACCGCGCGACCACGCCCGGCAGCACCGCCGCGTCGATCATCGTCTGGTGCTTCTTCATCCATGGCACATGGGCATAGCCGAAGAGCGCGATACGGTCGGGCGCAAGCGACAGGACCGCGCGAACCGTCTCGGCCAGCGTCTCCAGCGTCTGGTGCGGCAGGCCGTAGAGGATGTCGCAATTGACCGAGCGCACGTTCCGCGCCCGTGCGGCCTCCACCACGCCGCGGGTCTGCTCGAAGGTCTGGATGCGGTTGATCGCCTTCTGCACCGTGGGGTCGAAATCCTGGATGCCGAGGCTGGCGCGGGTCATGCCGATATCGGCCAGCGCATCGTGCCTGGCGTCATCGAGATCGTTCGGATCCATCTCTACGGAGATTTCCGCATCCGTCACGAAGGAAAAACTCGCCTCCAGACAGGTCTTCAGCGTCCGCATGTCATCCGGCCGCAGGAGGGTCGGCGAACCGCCGCCGAAATGCAGCGCCGTGACGGGGACCTCCCGTGACACGCGTCCTCCGATGGCGGCAATCTCCGCATGCAGCCCCTTGAGGTAGGCTTCGACGGGTTCATAGCGCAGCGTCTGCTTGGTGTGGCAGGCGCAGAACCAGCACAGCCGGTCGCAATAGGGAATGTGGGCGTAGAGCGAGAGGCGATTCTCCGCCGTAAGGCGCCCCAGCCACCCGGCATAGACGTCCGGTCCGATGCTTTCGTCGAAATGCGGCGCGGTCGGATAGCTCGTATAGCGGGGAACCGGCGACGAAAGGCGTTCTACGAGGGTGTGCTGCATGGTCATCTCCTTGCTCACATAGCAAATAAACACGAAATGGCCGTCGCCATTTGATTTTGATCAAGTGAAAGCCGGAATGAGTGCGCTAGGATTTGACAATAGTCAGGAAGCGCTATTTTGCCGCTAGGCGGCACGCTTTATGTTCAGAACCACGTGCGGTAGCACGGCATTATTGCGCCGCAGCACCCGCCGGGCGAAAGGAAAGCCGATATGGAAATTCGCCGCCAAGATATCCATAACTCCGATATTCCGGTCGTATGTCGCGCCTGCGAGGCCCGCCATGGCGGCGTGTGCGGCGCGCTGACCTCCGAGCAGCTTTCCGAACTCAACAAGCACTCGTTCCGCAACCGCCTGGACACCGGCGCCGAAGTCATCGGCCAGGGCGAGACGGTGGTGAACTATTCCAACATCATGCGCGGCGTCGTGAAGCTGACCAAGGTCATGGCGGACGGCCGCCAGCAGATCGTCGGCCTGCAATTCGCCCCCGATTTCCTCGGCCGGCCCTTCCTTGAGGAAAGCGCCATCACCGCGGAAGCGGCGACGGAAAGCGAAGTGTGCAACTTCCCCCGCCATGTGCTCGACCGTCTCGTCAAGAAGACGCCGGAACTGGAACACAAGCTGCACCGGCAGGCGCTGAAGGAACTGGACGAAGCCCGCGACTGGATGCTGACCCTCGGCCGCAAGACGGCGCAGGAGAAGGTGGCAAGCTTCCTCTACCTCATCGCCACCCATATCGACCCGGAATGCGTCGACATGTCGACCTTCGACCTGCCGCTCTCACGCGCCGACATCGCCGATTTCCTCGGGCTGACGATCGAGACCGTCAGCCGGCAGTTCACCAAGCTGCGCAAGGAAAACGTCATCCGCATCGAGAACAACCGCCATGTCACCGTTCCCGACATGGACCGGTTGATGCGCTACGCCGGCAACGATTGAGCAAAATGCTCAACGCGTGATGACGATGCGTGTGTTGGACAGCCCGTGGCGATTGGCCATCTGGAAGAAGGTCGCCGCATTGTTCGGGTGGAGGCGTACACAACCATGCGACGCGGGACGACCGAGGCGCTTCGTCTCGTAGGTCGCATGAACTGCATATCCGCCCTTGAAGAAGATCGCATAGGGCATCGGCGCATTGTTGTACTTGCGCGAGCGATGGTTGCGCGAGGCCCACTTCGCCGACCAGGCTCCCGTCGGCGTGCCGTACCCCTTGCGGCCGGTCGAGACGCGCCAGCGATACTTCACCGCGCCGTTCTGAGTAACGACCATGGTCTGCGAAGAAAGACTGATCTGGGCGATAAGGTTGGCAGACAGAGCGGTCTGGGTCTGGAACAATACAAGAAGGAATGCGACTGCGGTCGCAAACAAGATACGCATGACTTCCCCTCTATTCGATTGCGCACGGCTTCCACGCCATGTCTCACAGCGAGACAGAATATAGACGTTTCAGACTTCCACAATATTGACGGGGGTGACGAAAAGAAAACGAAGTTAAGGCGTAAAATTTTATCAAACGCTGTGCAGCGCGCTCACAGCAAAGCGACAAGAAGCATCGCCAGCAATACAGCAGCAGCGAGTGCGGCGCAGGCGCCGGAGAATATCCGCAGGGACAGATCGATATCGGCGACTGTCGCCACGGTGCGCCCGCTGGCATTCATCATCGGTTCGTCGACGCGTGTGCCGCCATAGATGCGCGGGCCGGCAAGGCCGATGCCGAGCGCCCCGGCCATGGCCGCTTCCGGCCAGCCGGAATTCGGCGAGCGATGGAGGCCGGCGTCGCGCAGCGCCGTGCCGACCGCATGGCGCGCCGCCGCCCTGCCCTTCACCGCCCAGGCACCCACAGCGATAAGGAAGATGGAGAACCGTGCGGCGGGCCAGTTGGCGAAATCGTCCAGCCGGGCGGAAGCCCTGCCGAAATCGAGGTATTTCGCGTTCTTGTGGCCGATCATCGAATCGGCGGTGTTCAGCATCTTGTAGGCGAACAGGCCCGGCAGGCCGAGAAGCGCATACCAGAGCGCCGGAGCGACGACGCCATCGGAAAAATTCTCCGCCAGGCTTTCGATGCCGGCACGGCAGATGGCCGGCTCGTCGAGCGTCGCCGGGTCGCGGCCGACGATCATCGACACGGCCTGCCGCCCGCCCGCAAGACCGTCGCGCTTCAGGCCGCTGGAGACGGCACGCACATGATCGTAAAGGCTCTTCTGCGCCAGGAAGATCGCGATGATGATGATTTCGACGAGAGCACCGAGAATGCCGAGCGGTGCGAGCAGCCGGTGCACCACGAAACCGGAAAGCGCACTGGCGGCAAGCAGCACCGCGATACAGACGGCACCGTTGAAGCGCTTGGTGTCCGCCGAGAGGCGCTTGCCGTTGAAGAGCTTGTCCATCAGCCCGATCGCCCAGCCGAACAGCACGACCGGGTGCGGCACGCGCCGCCACAGCCAGTCCGGATCGCCGACGACGCGGTCGAGCAACAGCGCCAGCAGAAGCAGGAGAAGCGTTTCGCTCATCGTCCGGCCATCACCGCCGCCAGCACCGCCGCCAGCCGGGCATCCGAGGCCGCATCAGGCGCAAGACCGAAGCGCAGCCAGCGCGGATTGTAGTCGAAGGGGCGCACGAGGATGTGCTGGCGGCAGAGCCCTTCCTGGAGGCCCGCCGCATCCATATGGTCGACCAGCGAGAACAGGCCGGTGCCGCCGACAACAGAAAGGCCCGCATCGGCAAGGACCGCATCAAGCGCGGCCTTGCGCGCCTCGATTGACCGGCGAATGGCGGCCGTATCGGCGGTCATCAGGCCGGTGGCGATGGTGAGTGCCGGGCCCGACACGGCCCAGGGACCTAGACCGTCCTCGATCCGCTCGACGATCGACGTTTCACCGATCACGAAACCAAGGCGCAGGCCAGCAAGGCCGAAGAACTTGCCGAAGGACCGGAAGACGAGAAGGCCCGGCATGCCATCGCCGGCGAGCGGCGCGACGGCGGCTTCGGGACGCATGTCGGCGAAAGCCTCATCGACGACAAGAAGGCCGCCGCGGCCGGCGATGCGCCGGTGAAGGTCGAGCAACGCGTCGCGCGAAAACAGCCGGCCGTCCGGATTGTTCGGATTGACGACGACGACCAGGCCATGGGCATCGCTCACCGCATCAAGGCCGGCGACGCGGTCCACCGCCACGCCGGCATTTTCCAGCACGCGGGCATATTCGCCATAGGTCGGCGAGATGACGGCGGCACGCCGGCCGGCAGCGACGAACCGCGGCAGCAGCTGGATGACGGACTGCGTTCCCGGCACAGGAAAGGGCAGCGCGCCCGATGCGCCATAATAGCGGGCGGCGGCGGCACGGGTCGCGTCCTGGCGGTGGCGATCCGGCAACCGGTGCCAGGCGGCAACATCCACTTCGGGCAGGGTTGCGGGATTGGGGTTGATACCGGTCGAAAGATCCAGCCAGTCCTCCGGCCGGCCGCCGAAACGCCCGGCGGCAGCGGCGATACCGCCGCCATGAACGATACGCGGCGCGGTCATGCCGCCTCCGGTGCGAGATCGATGAGGTGCATATAGGAGCCACTGACGCTTCCGCGACGCAGGCCCGCCTCGCCGAGATCCTCGCCGATCGCGTCCGTGACGGAAAAGAGGCGCTCCGCCGCACCTTCGCTGGCGACGGTCGAGTAATGGAATTCGTGGGCGGTCATCGGTGCTGAAAATCCCGAGCCGGCAAGCGGCACCACGCGGCGGTAGCCGAGATGACGCCGACGTTCGGCAAAGCTGGTGACGAGCGGCAGGAGGCCGAGCATGCCATAGCGGGATCCGTCCGCCGCAACCAGAGCCTCCCCCAACGCCATGTAGCCCCCGCATTCGCCATAGATGCGCGCCCCCCGGCGCGCTGCCGCCTGCATGCCTAGACGGAAGACATCCGCATTGGCAAGAGCAGCCCCGTGCAGTTCCGGGTAACCGCCGGGCAGATAGACGGCATCCGCGTCAACCGCCGGCGCTTCGTCAGCCAGCGGTGAAAAGGAGGAAAGGCTCGCTCCCGCCATGCGCCAGCCCATCAGGAGGTGCTCGTAGGTGAAGGCGAAGGCGACGTCGCGGGCGATCGCAATGCGCTGGCCGAGCGGCGGCAAGCGTGGCACGGCCGTCTCCGGCCACCCCCTTTCCTGCCGTGCGGCAACCGCAATCAGACGCTCCAGATTGCAGCACCGCGTCACCACCGTGGCCGCATGGGCAATGAAATTCTCCAGCATGCCATGCTCGCCGGCCTGCACGAGGCCGAGATGCCGCTCCGGCAAGGCAAGAAGCGGATCACGCTCCAGCACGCCGAAGATCTCGATGCCACTGGCCTCCAGCGCGCCGCGCAGCATGGCCTCGTGCCGCAAACTGCCAACCTTGTTGAGGATGACACCGACAAGGTGGATATCGCTGCGATAATCGCGATAGCCCCTCACCAGCGCGGCGACGGACTGGGACATGCGGCTGCAATCGACGACGAGCACGACAGGCAGGCCAAGTGTCGCCGCAAGGTCTGCCGGTGCGCCGGTGCCGTCGGCCGCGGCGTCGAAAAGGCCCATCATCGCCTCGACGAGCAGGAAATCCCCTGCACCGGCCTGCTCGGCGGCATTGGCGCGGATGAGGCCCGGCCGCATCGCCCAGGGATCGTAGTTGAGACAGGCCTTGCGGCTGGCGGCGGCGTGAAAAGCCGGATCGATGTAATCCGGCCCCGCCTTGCCGGAAACGAGGCCAAGGCCCGCATCGGCAAGGGCACGCGCGAGCCCCAGCGTCACCGTCGTCTTGCCGGAGCCGGACGCGGGCGCAGCAATGAGCAATCCGCTCATGCCGGGTCCTTCAGTCCACGGGAGCCGAACGGATCGGGCGCCAGAACGCGCCCCTCCGTCAGCGCACCGAGCCAGTCGAGCGAGGCGCGCAGGCGCACCACCTCGCCGACGACGACAATGGCCGGCGGCTCAAGACCGGCCGCTGTGACATCGACCTCCGCGCGCGCAAGCGTCGTCTCCAGCACCTGCTGCTGGGCGGTCGCGGCATTGCAGACGAAGGCGACGGGTTCGTCCGGCGCGCGGCCTGCGGCGATGAGATTGGCGGCGATCTGGCCGATATGCTTCATCGCCATGTACATGACGATGACCGGCGAGCCCTTGGCGATGCCCTCCCAGTTGATGCGGTCCGGCACGAGGCCGGAAGAATCATGGCCGGTGAGGAATGTGACGGCGTGGTTGACCTCGCGGTGCGTTACCGGAATGCCCGCATAGGCAAGGCCGCCGATGCCGGCCGTGATGCCCGGCACGATGCGGAAGGGAACGCCGTGTTCGATGAGGGTCAGCGCCTCCTCGCCGCCGCGGCCGAAGACGAAGGGATCGCCCCCCTTCAGCCGCAGCACGCGATTGCCGGCGCGCGCCAGCTCCACGAGCCGCAGCGAAATGTCCCGCTGCTTGTGCGAGGGCTTGCCGCCGCGCTTGCCGGCAAATTCCAGTACGGCGCCCGGCCGGGCGAGCGACAGGCACTCGGCATTGACCAGCGCGTCATGCACGATGACATCCGCCTGCTGGAGCGCGTTGGCGGCATGCAGGGTCAGAAGGCCAGGATCGCCAGGGCCGGCACCGACGAGCCAGACACTGCCCTTTTCCATGGGCGGGAGGGCGGCGAAGAGGGTTTGCATCAGGCGGGTTCCCGACTTGAATCAGAATGCGAAGGCGCGGACTCAATCCCGAAGGAAAGCGCCGCAAGCGACTGGAAAGATTCGGCGATCGCCACGGTGGCATGGGCCGATTTCGTCTTCTCCACGACGAGCCTGCCGCTGCCGCCGGCCAGCGCCAGCGCCGCCGCCTCCGCAACGCCGTGGCAGCCGGTGATGGCGAAAACACGCTCCGAGGGATTGGCAAGACGGGCTGTCTCCGCTTCCAGCCGGGCCGCCGGAAAAGTGACGAGCGGAACGGCATAATGCCGGGCGACGGCATGCATGGCCGGTTCCTCCGCGCGGGCATCCAGCGTCGCGACGAAGGCGACATCATCGGGGATAGGGATGACGGACAGGGCAAGATCGAGGAGTTCCGCCGGCGGCGTACCGCGTTCGCAGCCGAGGCCGAGGACGAGCATACGTCGTCCGGTATCAGGAGATGGGGCCTCAGCGCGCATGACGGTCTCTCGCAAAATTCCACGCGAAAGGACCCGGCCTTGCCGTCCACCGACAGTTCCGGATGAAGCCCCTCTGGGTCAGCCGCACCGGACACCGCTCGGCCCGCCCCGCGGGCACCGTCGCTGGTTTCTTAGTACCGGAGGGCGGGAAGCCGGTCAAACCGGATTGCGGCATGATCCGCACCGGTTGCGCCACGCCTCATGCAGAGACGAGATTGGCGAGCACGATCTCCCGCCACAGGCGTGTCGGCGACACCCAGGCGTCCGGCGCATTGTAGTTGCCGGAAAAGATGACGCAGGCAAGATCCGCCTCCGGCATCAGCCAGAGCCGCTGGCCGCCATTGCCGAAACCGGCCATCCACGGCCGCTCCGCGCCGAAGGCCGGCACCGGTGCCGCGCCGAGAAACCAGAAGTGGCCGTAGTCGAGCCCGTCGTCAGTCGAAACGGCCCGCGCCAGCGACACGTCGAGCCAGCCTTTCGACACGACCTGCCGCCCGTCGATACGCCCGCCCTCCAATACGAGGCGGCCGATGCGCAGAAGATCCGGCGCGGAAAGGCGAAGGCCGGAGGCCGGCGAAGCGACGCCGTCCGCCCCGCTCAGCCACTCGAACCGTGAAATGCCGAGCGGCGCAAACAACGCCTCTCGGGCGAAATCCTCAATCCGCTGGCCGCTGCCCCGCTCGATGATCGCCCCAACCAGCGCGGTTGCCCCGCCGGAATAGACCCAGTGCGTGCCGGGCGCCTGCAGCACTGCCCGCTCCAGTACGAAGCGATAGCGATCCGGGGCGTTCTCCATGGCGATCTCGCTGTTCAGCGGATCGGCGTAGGAGCGGTACTCGTCCCAGTCCAGCCCCAGCGTCATGGTCAGCGCATGACCGATCGTCAGGCCCGCGCGGGCCGGGTCCGCGGCAAGATCCGGATAGTCCGGAAACTGCGCCAGAAGCGGCGCCTGCGGCGGGGGGACGAGACCCCGGTCGAGCGCGATGCCGTAGAGCAGCCCCACCACGCTCTTCGTCACCGACCGCAGATCGTGCAGCGTTGTGGCATCGAAGGCGACCGTGCCAAGTGGCATGCCCCAGCTTTCGTCGACCGCGGTGCGATAGTGCTCCAGCACCAGCTTGCCGCGCCGGCTGACCAGCACCGCATGCACGTCGCGGATGAGGCCGGCTTCGATACCGGCGAGCAGCTTGCGTTCGAGGCGCGGATCGAAGCCCTGCTCCGCGGCGGACGCCCGCTCCCATTCGCTGCCCGTGTCCAGACCCTTGCTCATCCTCACCTCTCCTCGTGGTGCCATTAAGCCTGTTTGACCCGTCTTGCATGGCCGGCGCAAGCGCCTTCCCGGCTTGCGGGCACCCTGGGCTTTGCTTTTGCGGCGCAGTCTGACAGAAGTGCGGAAAATCCTCTCCTCGCATAGTCCGAGTCCCGCCTTGGCCGACATCGCCCTTCATATCCTCGTCTTCCTGTTCTTCGCTGCTTTCCTTGCCGGTTTCATCGATTCCATCGCCGGTGGCGGCGGCATGATCACCATTCCGGCCATGCTGATCGCCGGCATACCGCCGCTCGAAACGCTCGGCACGAACAAGCTGCAATCCCTCTTCGGCTCCGGCTCGGCGACGCTCGCCTATGCCCGCGCCGGCCATGTCCGGCTTCGCGAGCAGATGCCGATGGCCGTGGTCTCGGCGGTGGGATCGGCCTTCGGCGCCCTGCTCGCCACCGTGGTGCCCGGCGACGTGCTGAAGGCGATCCTGCCCTTCCTGCTGGTGGCCATCGCCGTCTATTTCGGGCTGAAGCCGAATATCGGCGATGTCGACAAGCACCGCCGCATGAGCGTTTTCCTGTTCACCGCCACCATCGTGCCGGCGATCGGCTTCTACGACGGCGTGTTCGGCCCGGGCACCGGATCGTTCTTCATGCTGGCCTTCGTGACGCTGGCGGGTTTTGGCGTGCTGAAGGCGACGGCGCACACCAAGCTCCTGAATTTCGGCTCGAATGTCGGCGCCTTCGCCGTGTTCCTCGCCTATGGCGTTGTCCTGTGGAAGGTCGGCCTCGTGATGGGCGTCGGACAGTTCCTCGGCGCGCAGGCGGGCTCGCGCGTCGCGATGAGGGTCGGCGCGAAGATCATCAAGCCGCTGCTCGTCGTCACCTCGATTGCGCTTGCCATCCGCCTGATGGCCGATCCCAGCCATCCGCTCCGCGTCTGGCTGGGTTGGTAAGAGGCGCGGGGCCCCTCACCTGCCCGCCGGCATCCTCTCCCCGCAAGCAAGGCGAGGAACGATCTGCGCGTCGTTTTCCTGCGTCTCCCCGCCTGCGGGGAGAAGGTCTCGGCACAGGAGGATGGGGGCAACGCCCCCGGGGTTTAGTACTCCACGCCCTGCTGCGCCTTGATGCCGGCGCGGAAGGGGTGCTTCAGCAGCTCCATCTCGGTGGCAAGGTCGGCGATCTCGATCAGCTCTTCCTTGGCGTTGCGGCCCGTCAAAACGACATGCGTCATGTAGGGCTTCTCCGTCTTCAGGAACGCAATCACCTCGTTGACGTCGATGTAATCATAGCGCAGCGCGATATTGATCTCGTCGAGCAGCACCATCGAGTTGCGCTCGTCGCGGATCAGCTCCTTCGCCTTCTCCCAGGCCTTCTCGGCCATTGCGACATCGCGCGCGCGGTCCTGCGTTTCCCAGGTAAAGCCCTCGCCCAGCGTGAAGAACTGGCAGAGATCGGAGAAATGCGCCTCGATGAGATCGCGCTCGCCCGTCACCATGGCGCCCTTGATGAACTGCACGACGGCACAGGGCTTCTTGTGCGCGATATGGCGGAAGATCATGCCGAAGCCGGCAGTGGACTTGCCCTTGCCCTTGCCGGTGTGGACGATGACGAGACCCTTCTCGTCCGTCTTGGTCGCCATGATCTTTTCGCGCGCCTGCTTTTTCTTCGCCATCTTCTCCGAGTGGCGGGCAAGCTCGGCTTCGCTCATGCCGGCGGTTTCGTCGTGGTTGTCGCTCATCGTTCTTCCCTTCGTCTCATTCGCAATCAGGAGGCCTTGCGCGCGCCGAGCATGTCCAGGTCGAAGCGCGCGGAATTGGAGCGCGGCGTCCACAAGCCCCGGTCGATCGCCTCGGCAAACCGCGCCGCCAGTTCGGCAAGCGCCGCCGGGTTCTTCTCCATGAGGAAATCGCGCACCCGCTCGTCCAGCACATAGGCCTGGTAGGCCGCCTCGAAATGGTGGTCCTTCACCGCACCGGTCGTCGCGGCGAAGGCGAACATGAAATCGACCGTCGCGGCAATCTCGAAGGCCCCCTTGTAGCCATGGCGCATGACGCCGTCGATCCATTTGGGATTGACGACACGGGCGCGCACGACGCGGCCGATCTCATCCTCCAGCGTGCGCACGACAGGCTTTTCAGGCCGCGACAGGTCGTTGTGGTAGATGACGGGCTGCCTGCCGGAGAGATGCTCCGCTGCAGCCGCCATGCCGCCCTCGAACTGGTAGTATTCATCGCTGTCGAGCAGGTCGTGCTCGCGGCTGTCCTGGTTCTGCACGACGGCCTCGAGGCTCTTCATGCGTGCCTCCAGCCGCTCGCGCATCGGCACGCCGTCGCTCGTCCCGTCATAGGCATGCGCGCCCCAGGCGAGCCAGGCTTCGGCAAGGTCGCCGCGCTCCATCCACAGCCCCTCGTCCATCATCGTCTGGAGGCCGGCGCCGTAGCCGCCGGATTTCGCGCCGAAGATGCGGAAACCGGCCTGCTTCAGCGCCTCATCCTCGGACGTACCCTTCGCCGCCAGCGCTGCCGCCTCCGCCCGCATGCGCGCAGCGATCGGATTGTCGGCATCGTCCTCGTCCAGCGCGCCGACCGCACGCACGGCCCTGTCGAACAGCGCGATCTGCTCGGGGAAGGCATCGCGGAAGAAACCGGAGATGCGCAGCGTCACGTCCACGCGTGGATGGCGCAGCATGGCGGGCGGAATGATCTCGAAGCCGGTGACACGGCGCGAGGCCATGTCCCAGGTCGGCTTGACGCCGATCAACGCCATGGCCTGGGCAATGTCGTCGCCGCCGGTGCGCATGTTGGAGGTGCCCCAGGCGGTGATGCCAAAGGAGGTCGGCCATTCGCCATGGTCCTGCGCATAGCGGGTTACGAGCAGCTCGGCAGATTTTTTGCCAAGCTCCCAGGCCGCCGGCGTCGGCACGGCCCGGCTGTCGACGGAGTAGAAATTGCGCCCGGTCGGCAGCACGTCCGGCCGCCCGCGCGTCGGCGCGCCCGAGGGGCCGGGTTCGATGAAGCGGCCGTCGAGGCCGCGCATGAGCGCCGTGATCTCCGCCGCTCCGCAGGCGGCAATGGCCGGACCGATGGTGCTTTCGATCGTGTCGAGCACGGCGCGGGTGGCGTGCCAACCTCCCGGGCAAGGGAACGTGCCGTCCACCAGCTTTGCGGCGAGCAGCTCGACGCGCTCCACGGTGTCGCCATTGCTGCGCCATGGGGCGTCGGACTGGGCTTCGAGGATTTGCGGGCGCGGGCCGGTCCACGGGTCGGAGGAGATACAGTCGAGCGGGTCGAAGTCTTGCCGCGGGATATCCCCTCTTGAGGGGGAGACGCCCGGCAAGGCAGAGGGGGGTATCGCAAACGCATCCGCAGCGATCGCCCGCTGCAGGCTCGCCTCGCCGCCCTCGCCAAGGCCGCGCGGCACGCGGGCGAGCGCCAGCGTCAGGTCGGTCAGGAGCCGGCCCTCGGGCGAGACGCCAAAGACGTGCAGGCCGTCGCGGATCTGCATTTCCTTGAGGTCGCAGAGATAGGCGTCGAGCTTCTGCAACGCCGTCTCCTCGCCATCGCTGCGGGCGATGCCGGCGTCGCGGTCGAGGCCGATGTCGCGCACAAGATCGAGAATCTGCTTCGTCAGCAGCTTGATGCGCCGCGGATCTCCACCGGAAGCCTCGTAATACTCGTCGACGAGCGCTTCGAGATCCTTCAGCGGGCCGTAGGTCTCGGCACGGGTCAAGGGCGGCGTCAGATGGTCGATGATGACGGCGGCGGAGCGGCGCTTGGCCTGCGTTCCCTCACCCGGATCGTTGACGATGAAGGGATAGAGATGCGGCACCGGGCCGAGCACGGCCTCCGGATAGCAGGCCTCCGACAGTGCCAGCGCCTTGCCGGGCAGCCATTCGAGATTGCCGTGCTTGCCCATATGCACGATGGCATGCGCGCCAAAATGCCGGCGCAGGAAGGCGTAGAAGGCGAGATAGCCGTGCGGCGGCACGAGGTCCGGCGAGTGGTAGGTGTCCTTCGGATCGATATTGTATCCGCGCGCCGGCTGGATGCCGACCAGCGTCTCGCCGAAACGGGCGAGCGGCAGGGCGAAGACATCGCCGGTGACGAAGGGATCGTCCTCCGGCGCGCCCCAGCGGGCCGTCATCTCCGCCTGAATCTGCGTCGGAAGAGAGGCAAAGAAAGCCCTGTAATGATTCAGGGAAAGCGTTTCGCGGATTTCGCGCCCGTCGCTCGCCGCATTGGTCGGGCCGGCCATCAGCTGGGCGATCAGCGCGTCGCCATCGGCCGGCAGACCGTCGACCGCGTAGCCCGCCGCCGCCATGGCGCGCAGGACCTCCAGCGTGCCGGCGGGCGTGTCGAGGCCGACGCCGTTGCCGAGGCGCCCGTCGCGGTTCGGATAGTTCGCCATGACGAGGGCGATGCGGCGTTCCGCCGGCACTGCCCGCCGCAACCGCGCCCAGCCGGCGGCCAGCCGGGCGGAAAAGCGGATGCGGTCCTCGACCGGATCGAGGCTGACAATGTTCGTCTCGACGCGCTCGTCATAGCGTGCGGCCGCCTTGAAGGAGACGGCACGGGCGAGCACGCGGCCATCGACCTCCGGCAGCGAGACGTTCATGCCGAGATCGCGCGCCGTCAGCCCCTGCCCCGATGCCTCCCAGGCCTCGCGCGAAGAGCCGGAGAAGACGACCTGCAGAACCGGCGCGCCGGTCTCGTCGAGCACCGTCGGCTTTCGGCCGGCACCGGGCGCGGACACGGCGAAGCTGGTGGCGTTCAGCGCCACCTCGGGCTGGACATCCGCGAAGGCGGCGCGGACCGTCTCGATGGAGACGGGCTCCTTGAGACTGGAGACGAAGAGCGGCAGGGCCCGAACACCTTCGGCCGCCAAGGCTTCGATCAGCATTTCGACCGGGCGCGTCTCGCCACTCTGTACATAGGCGCGGTAGAAGCAGATGGCAGCGGTCGGAGGAGCGTGTTCCTCTAAGGCGGGGCACGCGACACCCGCCAGCCCCTGCCAGGTCTCGATATCGACCACACCCCGCCCCGGCCACCAGATGCCGGCCTTTTCCAGCGGCGTTGCGGGTTCCGGCTTGCTGCCGCCCAACACCAGCGCGTCGGCATAGGCGAGGAAACGATCCGCGTTGTCCGCGCCGCCCTCGTTGAGATAGGCCCAGAGGCTCTGGCGGTCGGCGTCGTCTATGCGGTTGAAGGGCACGAGGCCCTCGTCCGGCCGGTCATCGCCGGGCAGCGCCACGAGCCGGACGCCATTGGCGACAGCGGTTGCAAGCAGCGCTTCCAGCACATAGCGGAAGTAGCTGGCGCCGCCGAGGGCGCGGATGACGATGAGTTTGGCGTGGCGCGCCGTACGCTCGATATAGGTATCCACCGACATCGGGTGGGAGAGCGTGGCGAGACTGGCGAGCCGCAGCCGCGTTTGCGTCGCGCGCGCCCGGTGGGCGGCGGCGATGGAGGCAAGCTCCGTGTCGGCGGCCGAAAGGAAGAGGATGTCGCCCGGCGTCTGGCCGAGGTCGATCGCCTCCTTGCCATCGGCGATGGTGCCCTTCTGGGCTAGAAGGAGATGCATACAGCGCCTCCCTTCTGCCGGCACATCGAGCCGGTGGTCCCTTGGGTCAAGCCCGAAGATGGCGATGGACGGCAGGGACAGTGGGCAACGATCATCCCCCCCGCGCCGATTGATGGGCTTTGCAGCCTCTCCTCCCCTCCGTCATCCCCGGGCTTGGCCCGAGGATCCATCGACGCGGCACGCCCAAAAAGGCCGAGCCGCACCTGAAACGCCGAAGGGAGGGACTGCTGCATGCTCATGCCGGAACTCACACCGCCGCGGCGATGGCCGCACGCACGGCAACTTCATCCATGTCATGCAGGCCGATGACGACGAGGCGGGTACCGCGGGCCTCGCCCGGGGCCCAGGCACGCTCGAAATAATGGTCGATACGGCTGCCGACGGCCTGGATGAGCAGGCGCAGCGGCTTGCCGGGCACATCGGCAAAACCCTTGACGCGCAAGACGTCATGCGTGGCGATGGCGCCCTTGAGGCGCTCGATGAAGGCGGCCGGATCCACGATGGCGGGCAGCTCGACGACAAAACTGTCGAACTCGTCGTGGTCGTGCTCCTCACCGTTCTCGTGCTCCATCTCGTGGTGCGACTTGCGGTTGGCGATGTCGTCCTCCGTGCCGACGCCGAGGCCCAGCAGTACGGCGGCGGCGACCTCGCCATTCTTCGCCTCGATCATCGAGGGTTTGCGTTCCGTGCGAGAGGCGACCTCGTCGCGCACCGCCTTGAGGCCTTCGGCATCGATCAGGTCGGTCTTGTTGAGCACGATAAGGTCCGCGGCGGTAAGCTGGTCCTCGAACAGTTCCTCGAGCGGGCTTTCATGGTCGAGGTTCTCGTCTTCGACGCGCAGCGCATCCACCCGGTCGTGGTCGTCGGCAAAGCGGCCGGCGGCAACAGCGGCGCTATCGACAACCGTCACCACGCCGTCCACCGTCACCTGTGTCTTGATTTCCGGCCAGTTGAAGGCGGCGACCAGCGGCTGCGGCAGGGCGAGACCCGAGGTCTCGATGACGATGTGGTCCGGGCGGTTTTCCCGCTCCAGCAGCTTCGTCATGGTGGGAATGAAATCATCGGCGACGGTGCAGCAGATACAGCCGTTGGTCAGCTCGATGATGTCGTCCTCGGTGCAGGCTTCCGCGCCGCAGCCCTTCAGCACGTCGCCGTCGACCCCGAGATCGCCGAACTCGTTGATGATGAGCGCGATGCGTTTTCCTCCGGCATTCTGCAGGAGGTTGCGGATCAGCGTCGTCTTGCCCGCGCCGAGGAAGCCGGTGATGACGGTGGCGGGGATCTTCTGTTGCAGCATGGCTCAACCCTTCATTTTCAGCGGCAGACCGGCCGCGATAAAATAGACTTCAGGCACGAGGGCGGCGACCTTCTGGTGCAGCCGCCCGGCATGGTCGCGGAATTCGCGCGCCATGCGGTTTTCAGGCACGATGCCGAGGCCGACCTCGTTGGAGACGAGCACGATCCGCCCCGGCGCCTGTCGAAGAGCCTCCAGGAGGCCCGAACATTCGGCGGCGATGTCGCGCTCCTCCAGCATCAGGTTCGTCACCCACAGCGTCAGGCAGTCGACGAGCACGGCCCTGTCGGCCCGGGCGACGTCAGCGATGCGCGCGGCAAGCGCCAGCGGCTCCTCATGGGTTTGCCAGCCGTCGCCGCGATCCTCCCGGTGCCTTGCGATGCGCTCGCGCATCTCGTCGTCGAAGGCGCGGCCCGTGGCGATGTAATGACGCGAGAGGCCGGTCTCGGCGACCAGCCTCTCGGCAAAAGCGGATTTTCCGGAACGCGCGCCGCCCAGAACCAGGACGGCTCCGGGCGATGTCACTGTCATATCAGGCTGCCTTGGCGATCTTCTCGTTGGCAAAGCCGAGCGAGAGGCCGAGCACGATCCAGAAGAACAGGGTCGTGGCAAGGGCAGCGACGGCGAACTCCGCACCGAGCACGGCCGGAACGTTGCTGGAAATGTCGCTGGGCTGCGGGGCGCCATAGACCTGTGGCGCCGCGATCAGCGCAATGCCGATGACCTTGGCGACGATGTTCGGCTTGAGGAACAGCAGGTAGAGGCCGGCCGCCGACAGGATGACGGTTGCGATCCACCACACCTGGCGGTCGCCGAGATCGGCGGCAGGGAAGCCCGGAAGCTCCGGCGGCAGGCCGATGGCCGGCAGCATGTGCACGGCAAGCCAGCCGGCCGCGCCCCAGAGCGCGCCGTTCGCCACCGTGATCGGATGGCCGGACACGAGGCTGAAACCGGCAAGCAACAGGCCGAAACCGGCGCCCGTGACGAGGTTTGCCAAAAGCGTGCCGGAGAACCGGCTCATGCCGAACATGATGCCGCCTTCCTCGTGATCCTCGCCCTCATGGGCATAGGCGACGGAGACCGGCGAGAGCGCAGAGGCCATGTCGAGGATGACCGCGCCGAGCGAGGAATGCTCCTGCGTCTGTGCAGCGCCTTCCGTGCCCGTGGCCGGCGTCGTGCCTTCGGTTGCGGGTGCGGCTCCATCGCCGCCTTCGAACTCCTCGGCATGCAGGATGAGCGGCACGACTCGAGCCTCCTGGGCGGCTGTCATCAGCACGCCGGAGAACAGCCCGGCCACCAGGGCGGCCAGGAGATAACGAACGATCATGTCGAAAACTCCTTAGTGGCAGGGAAAGCCGTAGGAGTGACGCGTATCGTGTGCCGTGTCGTGCAGCACGGCGGAATTCGCAAGGCCCGCACCGAACACCAGGAAGGCGCCGAGCAGAAGAGCGAAAACACCGGCGACGAGACGGTCGTTTGCGGAAAGGGTAACAGAAGACGTAGTCGAAACAGCCATGACAACCTCCGTGCAGGCAGCGGGGAAACCTCCCCAGGTCGGACGAAATGTCCTTCACATTGGCTGGCAGGTCTCCTGGCTCGCAGCGTCGGGCGTTGAAAACGCCTGCGGGGCCCCCTCGCCTTCCCAGGCTAAGGCATCGCGAAAAGGCGGACGATTCGTAGAAGAAGAGGCGTCCAACCCCTGCTGATCGCGATGCCACCCAGTGGCTTTTCCGTCTGGTTCTCACAGCGCGAAACCAAGGCACCATCGCCCCGCTCCCCGCAGATCCTCCCATCCGGATGGGCGTCCCTCGCCACTCTACAGTCGCGGGGTCGGCCGTGATTGCAGCGCCCTGATTGGGTCCGCCGCGTCACATTCCCATTTACTCCCCGATCCGTTTCCGGATCCGGGAACCATCCAATAGTCTGGATGATTATGCTTCCACCCCCGGGAAGTCAATCGACCGGCAGCGTCATCACCTGTGCTGAAACCGCCGCCCGGCCGTCGTATTCTCAATAGCCGGGGATGATCACCAGACCGCCGCCATCGTTGTAGTAGCCGTCGTCGCGGTAGTAGCGCTCGTAGTAGCCATCGACCGGGCCTTCCAGCACGTCATAGTCCTGCTGGTAGCGGCGCTGGCGATTCTGCCGGGCCTCGGCATATTGCGCAGCCTGCCGAAGGGCACGGTACTGCTGGCGGGAAAGATAACCATCGGCGCGGTAGCCCGACGAGCCCTGCCAGGCGGCGATCGCCGAACGGGTGCGCGAACCGAAGACGCCATCGACGCCGTAGGTGTTGAAGCCGAGCATGCTGAGCCAGCGCTGCGCCTGGGCGCGGGTCGAGCGCTCCATATAGGCCTCGCGCCGGTCGACGATCGGCTGCTCGGCCTTGCGCTCAGTCTCGACAATCGCCGTTTCACTGTCCGTCCTGGGCTTTGCTTCCTGCCGGGCGGTGTTTGACAGCGCCGACAGGCGCTCGCGCGCATCGGCGACGAAGCGGCCGTCCGGATATTCGTCGAGATAGGCGCGGAAAGCCTTTTCCGAGCCGTCGAGCACGGCCTTCTGGAAAGTCTCTTCCTCGCGCTTGGCCGCATCGTCGGCCTGCTCGACGGCAAGGCCGCGGTCCTTCCTGTCGGCGCCCTGCGCTTCGTTTTCACGGGCGGCAGTCGCCGTGTCGTTCTCCTGCGCGGCACGCTCGGCGGCGGCCGCCTCCTCGGCGCGCTTTTCAGCCTCTTCTGCAAGGCGGGCCGCCTCGGCAGCCTTCGCCTCGGCATCGGCAGCCGCCTTCGCGGCTTCCGCCTTCAGCCGCTCCACCTCGGCCGCCTTTTCTTCGGCAAGCTTGCGTGCAGCGGCGGCCTCTTCCTCGATCCGCGCCTTCTCGGCCGCAGCCGCCTTCTCCGCTTCGACGCGCTTGGCTTCGGCTTCGCGCCGGGCCGCGGCTTCCTCTTCCGCACGCGCCTTTTCCGCAGCGGCCGTCTCTTCGGCCTTTCGTCGTTCGGCTTCCGCCTTCAGCCGGGCCGCTTCCTCCGCCTTGGCCTTGTCGGCGGCAGCCGCGGCCTCCGCTTTCAGCCGGTTGGCCTCGGCAGCCTGCTCTTCGGCGCGTTTGCGGGCAGCCGCTTCCTTCTCTTCCGTCTCCGCCTTCAGGCGTGCGGCCTCTTCGGCCCGGGCCTTCTCCGCCGCTGCGGCTTCCGCGCGCGCCTTCTCGTCGGCCGCAGCCTTTTCCTCGGCAAGCTTGCGCACTGCTGCGGCCTCTTCGGCCTTCTTCGCATCCGCCGCCGCCTTCAGGCGCGCAGCCTCTTCGGCCTGGGCCTTCTCCGCCGCTGCGGCTTCCACGCGCGCCTTCTCGTCGGCCGCAGCCTTCTCTTCGGCAAGCTTGCGCGCCGCCGCAGCCTCTTCGGCCTTCTTCACGTCCGCTTCCGCCTTCAGGCGCGCGGCTTCCGCGTCCGCCTTCGCCTTTTCCGCCTCCGCCGTTTTGCGCGCATCCTCCTCGGCCTTCAAACGGGCCGCCTCGGCGTCGGCCTTTGCTTTTTCAGCCTCGGCGGTCTTGCGCGCCGCTTCTTCAGCCTTGGCCTTTTCCACTGCGGCCTGTTCTTCCGCCTTCGCCTTCTCGGCCGCAGCAGCCTCGTCGGCCTTCGCCTTGGCGTCCGCCTCGGCCTGCTGTGCCGTGCCCGTCGCCGGCTTCGCCTTGGCGGCGGCCTGCAACTCGGCAATGCGCAGACGCGCCATCGAGGCGAAGGTGCCGTTCGGATACTGTTTCAGATAGCCTTCATACTGCGTGACATCGCTGCCCGCAGAGACCTTCTGCCAGAGGGAAAACTCCTCTTCCCAGCGCTTGCCGGCACTGCCGGCCTCCTTACCGGTGGCGCTCTGCGCAAAGACGGCCGCCGGCTGGCCGGCGAGCGACAGCCCGACGATGCCGGCAATGCCGAGCCGCACCAGAACGGAGCGTGCGAGAGGTCCAGAACCCATGTATCTCACCCTTTCGGATCGCGCGAAGGCGCCAGCACCCGGCGATCCCGGGCGGATTTCCGTCACTCCTCGCACCGAATTCTGGCGCAACTTTGGTGCGGCAGGCCGGCAGCGTAGGAACCCGATGGCTGTACGTTTCAGATGGGCGGTTTAATCAGTCCCGGCTTAAAAGACCGTCGAGCCAGTGCGGATCGAGAACGGCCTCCAGCTCCGCCGCAATACCATCGAGCGCCGCATCGACACTCTCGCGGTAATCGAAGCCGCCGCCCTCAATGCCGAAATCGGCCAGCAGCCGCGCACGGTAGGCGTCGCTCGACAGGAGGCCGTGCAGATAGGTGCCCATCACCCGCCCGTCGGCCGAGACCGCACCGTCCGGCCGCCCGTCGATACGGACAGAGGGGCGAAGCGTATCCGGCCCGGTGGTGCGGCCGAGATGGATCTCATAGCCCTCGAGCGGCACATCATATTGCAGGGAGCGGGCCGCGCTGTTGCGCACGGTCTTTTCCGGCGCCATCTCGGTCTCGACCGCCAGCAGGCCGAGGCCCTCGACCGCGCGCGCGCTGCCCTCGATGCCAAGCGGATCGGCGACGCGGCTGCCGAGCATCTGGTAGCCGCCGCAGATGCCGATGACCCGGCCGCCGCGCCGCATATGCAGGGCAAGGTCTCGGTCCCAGCCGGCAGCGCGAAAATCCGCAAGATCCGCGATAGTGGATTTCGAGCCCGGCAGGACGACGAGGCCTGCATCGGCCGGAAGCCGCTCGCCCGGCCGCACGAAGACGAGGTCCACCTCCGGCTCGGCCTTGAGCGGATCGAGGTCGTCGAAATTGGCGATGCGCGAGAGGACGGGCACGGCGACCTTCAACGCGCCGCCACCGCCCCTGGCGAGGCGCTCCAGCACGACCGAATCTTCGGCCGGCAGGCGCGCGGCCTCTCTCAGCCACGGCACGACGCCGAAACAGGGCCAGCCGGTGAAGCGGGCGATCTCGGCAATGCCGCTGTCGAACAGCGTCCCGTCGCCCCGGAACTTGTTGATGAGATAACCGGTGACCATGCGCCGGTCTTCCTCCGGCAGGATGGCATGGGTGCCGACCAGCGAGGCGATGACGCCGCCGCGATCGATATCGCCGACCAGCACGACCGGCACGCCGGCGCGCGTGGCAAAGCCCATATTGGCGATGTCCCCGGCCCTGAGGTTGATTTCCGCCGGCGACCCCGCGCCCTCGACAACGACGAGATCGGCGCCGGCGGCAACCGTCTCGAAACTTTCCATGACGGCGCCCATCAGCTGCGGCTTCAGCGCCTGGTAGTCGCGCGCCTTCGCCTGCCCGAACACCCTGCCCTGCACGATGATCTGGCTGCCGACATCCGATTGCGGCTTCAGGAGAACCGGGTTCATGTGCACGGAGGACGGCACGCGGGCAGCCAGCGACTGCAGCCATTGCGCCCGGCCGATCTCGCCGCCATCCGCCGAGACGGCGGCATTGTTCGACATGTTCTGCGGCTTGAACGGACGCACCGCCAGCCCGCGGTTGGCGGCAATGCGGCAAAGCCCCGCCACCAATACCGTTTTTCCGACATCCGAGCCGGTGCCCTGCAACATGATCGTTCTGGTCATGCGGCTCTCGTAGCATTCCCATACATTCCCGAAAAGCCCTGACTTACCGCAATCTTGCCGCAATCTCTGCCCGGCCGGCGACGCATTTTTCCACGGCTTCGCCATGCACCGCGAGCATGGCTGTCATGCTGTTCCCTTTGCGACATATTCCGCCGTGAACGACCATGGTTTTCGCTCCCGGGAGTGCCTATATCAGCGTCATCACACAGCCGGGGCGCGTGGCTTCGGGTTTCAAGGACAAAGACAATGCTGTTCATCTTCAGCAAGCCGAATTTCGTACAGATCGCCTGGAACGGCGAAGCCCCCCAGAGCCAGTCCCGCGTGCGCAACGTCGTGATGGATGCGCCGCTCGGTCCCCTCGGCTTCATCCGCACGCGCAACGTCGGCTGATCTTTCGAGCGTGACGTCAGGTCCGCTCGTCTACGGCGCCGTCTCTCTCCGGGAGGCGGCGTTTTTTATTGCCTTTCAGGGCCCTTGAACGGCGAAAGCCGTGCATCCCTTCCGGTGATACACGGCTTGCCAAAATACGCATGGCGGCATCTGACAAATACGCGTCAGAGCCAGGCACCCCGGTACGCAATACCTTTCCGGAGCAGGCGGCGATGTCCCCCGCCGTGAGAGAACAAATAGCGGCACATCCTTACCGGACCGTTATCGGGACCTTAAGCAAAGATGAATCGCGCTCTTTTTTGAATATTTTTGCGATTATTTTCAAAAGGCCCGAAGCGGCGCGTTCGGAACAGGATTTGTCCGCTTTCAGCGACCATCGCGGCACGCCACGCAAAAGGGCGCTCGATCATTTGCCCTGACGCGAGCAAACGCCCAAAATTTCCACCACAGGGTTGCCGGTATTTCAGCCTTTTGCCCTCCGGCAAAGGGCTCGACGGCGGCCACCGGGCGCGCAGGAGGTTGATTTCTCTATGGGAACCCGTAGGCTACCCCTCGTGACGCACGAAGACAGGTTGCCGGTGACAGGGTTCCGCCGGCAAGTCAAAAAAAGCTCGGCGTCGCTGCAGCAGGGGGATTGGCTCGCCTCACCTGGCATCGGATCCCCGTGGCTGTCGCAAAACTTTCGGGCAGTCGGGATAACGCAGTAACCTGCGCTGCCCTCCGGGTTGATCGCTGCATCCAAGACTGGGAGGTCTTATCCATGAAGAAGCTCCTTGCTTCCACCATCCTTGCTGCCGGCCTTTACGGCTTTGCCGGTTCTGCCCAGGCGGCAGAATGCGGCGAGGTCTCGATCGCCGAAATGAACTGGGCCTCGGCGGGCGTCGCCGCGCATGTCGACAAGCTCATCCTCGAAAACGGCTATGGCTGCACGGTCACGCTGGTGACCGGCGACACGATGCCGACCTTTACCTCCATGAACGAAAAGGGCGAGCCGGACGTCGCGCCTGAAATGTGGGTCAATGCCGTGCGCACGCCGCTTGACACGGCGATCGCCGAAGGCCGCCTGATCCAGCTTGCACCGCTGCTTTCGGAAGGCGGCGTCGAAGGCTGGTGGATTCCGAAATTCCTCGCCGATGCCCATCCGGACATCAAGACCGTTCAGGATGCGTTGAAACACCCGGACCTCTTCCCCGCGCCGGAAGACGCTTCCAAGGGCGCCGTGCACAATTGCCCCTCGGGCTGGAACTGCCAGGTCTCGACGGACAACCTCTATCGCGCACTCGACGCCGACAAGGACGGCTTCACGCTCGTCGATACGGGCTCGGCAGCGGGCCTCGACGGCTCGATCGCCAACGCCTTCGAGAAGAAGAGCGGCTGGCTCGGCTACTACTGGGCGCCGACCGCCATTCTCGGCAAGTACGAGATGACCAAGCTCTCCTTCGGCGTCGAGCACAACAAGGCCGACTGGGATGCCTGCACCGCCGTGCCGGACTGCCCCAACCCGAAGGTCAATTCCTATCCGACCTCCGACGTCTTCACCGTCGTGACCAAGGCCTTCTCCGAAAAGGCCGGCGTTGCCATGGACTATATGAAGACGCGCCAGTGGGACAACGGCACGGTCGGCAAGGTGCTTGCCTGGATGGATGCCAACCAGGGCACCAACGAGGACGCCGCAAAGCACTTCCTCGAAACCTATCCGGACATGTGGACCAAGTGGGTCGCACCGGAGATCGCGGAAAAGGTCAAGGCCGCACTCTGACGACGGTCCGCCGGCAGCCCTTTCCGGCTGCCGGCCTTCCAGCGACCTGAACGAGGGTGCAGGCAAACCGCCCGACGCCCGCCCAAGAAACTGCAGAGGTCGCAAACAGCACAGTATCAAGCGGCAGTTCGTGCGAAGACGGACTGCAAGCCGGGAACCAGAACAAGAATATCCCTGTGCGCGCCGTTTCGTTCGCAAGGCAAGAACATGCCCTTGCGGAGCGGGACAATAACTTCCGGTAGAAGAGGGGAAGAGGATGGCAGGCCTATGCGAACTATTGCCAGGCTTTCTTTGCAAGTTTCCGGCTTTCAGTGACACCAGTATCCGCGGAGCAAGAAAAGTCATCGACGACGGCTTCAAGAGCCTCGTCAGAAGTTACGTCAACATCATCGATGCAATGGTTCAGCCGTTGCAATGGTTCCTGAACTATCTGGAGCGGCTATTCGTCAGTTCGCCCTGGCCGATCATCCTGATCGCGATGCTGGCCATCGTCTATTTCGGCAGCCGCAACATCAAGATTACCATTGGCACGGCCATCTCCATGTGCGCCATCGGCCTTCTGGGCCTGTGGAACGACACGATGGTGACGCTCGCCATGGTGACGGTCTGTACGCTGATCGCCGTCATCGTCGGCATCCCGATCGGCATTCTCATGGCAAGGTCGGATCGGGTGCAGGCCTTCGTCAACCCGATCCTCGACGTGATGCAGACGATGCCGAGCTTCGTCTATCTCATCCCTGTCGTCATGATCTTCGGCATCGGCAAGGTGCCGGGCCTCATCGCGGTCGTCATCTATGCCGTGCCGCCGATGATCCGCCTCACCAATCTCGGCATCCGCCTCGTCGACAAGGAGGTGCTGGAAGCGGCCGACGCCTTCGGCTCCTCCGGCTGGCAGAAGCTGAAGAACGTGCAGATGCCCCTTGCCCTGCCCACCATCATGGCCGGCATCAACCAGACCATCATGATGTCGCTCGCCATGGTCGTCGTCGCCTCCATGGTCGGCGTCGGGGGGCTCGGCAAGAACGTGCTCCAGGCCATCAACAACCAGTTCTTCACGGTCGGGTTCCTCAACGGGTTCGCGCTCGTGGCCATCGCCATCATCTTTGACCGCACAAGCCAGGCCTATGGCAAGCGGCTGCAGAAGCATTCGGAGGTAATTCATGGTTAGTCATGCAATCGAGGTCCGCAATCTCTACAAGATCTTCGGACCCCGCGGCGGCGACTATGTCGATGCGGTCAAGAACGGCCTCGGCAAGGCCGAGCTGAACCAGAAATACGGCCATGTGCTCGGTCTGCGCGACATCAACATCTCCATGCCGGCCGGCGGCATCATGGTGGTGATGGGTCTGTCCGGCTCGGGAAAGTCGACGCTGATCCGCCACATCAACCGGCTGATCGACCCGACTGCCGGCGAAGTGCTCTATGACGGCGTCGACGTGTGCCGGATGAACGAGAACGACCTGCGCGAATTCCGCCGCCACAAGACGGCGATGGTGTTCCAGAAATTCGCGCTGCTGCCGCACCGCACGGTCCTCGAAAACACCGTCTACGGCCTCGAGATCCAGGGCGTGGCACAGGCGGAGCGCGAAAAGCGCGCCAAGCAGTGGATCGCCCGCGTCGGCCTTGCCGGCTTCGAGAACCACTATCCGAACCAGCTTTCGGGCGGCATGCAGCAGCGCGTGGGCCTTGCCCGGGCACTGACCAACGACGCGGACATCCTCTTGATGGACGAAGCCTATTCGGCGCTCGACCCGTTGATCCGCGTCGACATGCAGACCGTGCTGCTCGACCTGCAGAAGGAGTTGAAGAAGACCGTCGTCTTCATCACCCACGATCTCGACGAGGCGCTGCGCCTCGGCGACAAGATCGCCATCCTGCGCGACGGCATGGTCGTGCAGCAGGGCACCGGGCAGGAGATCGTGCTGAACCCCGCGGACGAATACATCACCGCCTTCGTCAAGGAGGTGAACCGCGGCCGGGTGGTGAATGTCGAGACGATCATGGCGCCGCTCTCGGGCAATCCCGAGGGCATGCCGATCACCACGGGCACGGTGCTCGAAATGGCCGCCCGCGCCATGACGGCCGCCAACCAGACGCTCGCCCATGTGGTCGACGAGGCGGGCCGACCGATCGGCGCTATCAGCCTCAGCGCCATCATCTCCTCGATGGTGACGCCGACCAGCCACGAGGCGAAGGCGGCCTGAACCGCACCGCAGACGGACTGAGAGGGCGCTCCCGAGCGCCCTCCTCCCGTTTGGGAACGGGCCGGCTTCGTTTCGCCCCGTTCCTCCCCACCCTACACACCGCCGTCTCCTTCCTTTCTTGCCTTTCCTCGGGATCCCCCGCTCTCCTTCCTCACCCTCGCGCTTGACCCGAGGGTCCACGCGGCATCCGGAGCTGTGGATGATCGGGGCAAGCCCAGCCATGATCGAGGCAAGGGTTGCGACCTTCCGCGAACGAGCCGCCAATCCGCCGTTGCAATCACATAAAGAAATCTTTATATGATGTGACAAACAGAAGGATCCACCGATGACCGCGACGAACCCGCTTGCCCAGCTTCTTGCCGAAAAGCCCTTCCTGCTCGCCGATGGCGCGACCGGGACCTCGCTCTTCGCCATGGGCCTCGAAGCCGGGGAAGCACCGGAGCTGTGGAACGAGGCCAAACCCGAGAACATCACGAAGCTGCACCAGGACTTCGTCGATGCCGGCGCGGACATCATCCTCACCAACACCTTCGGCGGCACGCGCCATCGCCTGAAGCTGCACCATGCGCAGGACCGCGTCTTCGACCTCAACAAGAAGGCCGCCGAGATCGCCCGTGCCGTCGCCGACAAGGCACCGCGCAAGGTGATCGTCGCCGGTTCCGTCGGCCCGACGGGCGAACTGCTCGTGCCGCTCGGCGCGATGACCTATGACGATGCCGTTTCCGCCTTCGCCGAACAGATCGAAGGTCTGAAGGCCGGTGGTGCGGATGTCGCCTGGATCGAGACCATGTCCTCGCCGGAGGAAATCCGCGCCGCGGCCGAAGCGGCCACCAAGACCGGCATGCCCTTCGTCTATACCGGCTCGTTCGACACGGCCGGCAAGACCATGATGGGCCTGCATCCGCGGGACATCCATGGCGTTGCCGGCGATATCGGCGCGGGCCCGCTCGCCGTCGGCGCCAATTGCGGCGTCGGCGCGTCCGACATCCTGTCCTCGCTGCTCGACATGACCGGCGCCGACCCGTCCGCGACCGTCGTCGTCAAGGGCAATTGCGGCATCCCGGAATATCGCGGTGCGGAAATCTACTATTCCGGCACGCCGCCGCTGATGGCCGAATATGCCCGCCTTGCCCGCGATGCCGGCGCGCGCATCATCGGCGGTTGCTGCGGCACGTCCTGCGAGCACCTCGCAGCCATGCGCGTTGCGCTCGACGCGCATGAGCCGCGCGAACGTCCGACGCTGGAAACCATCATCGAAAAGATCGGCCCGCTGCGCAACAAGACCGCCGACGAAAGCGCCGCCGCACCTGCCCGCGAACGCGGCCGCCGTCGCGGCTGAGGCCAGAAGGGCGCCCGGTGGGCGCCCTTTGTCGTTCAGGCACCCGATTTTCGCCGGTGATAGGTCAGGGCGGCGTGGAGACAGAAGGCCAGCGGCGCCCGTGGCAGTGGTTCACCCGCGGGAATGAGGATCGCACGATTGCCCTCAAAGCCAAAAACCCCTTCAAACTGCATCCGGAACGTCGGCACGAGCGTGGTCTGGCAATTGAAGAACACCGCGCCGCAATCCGCCGCCTGCCGGGAAACGCCCAGCCGGATGGAACTGCCCGACCGGCTCTCCTGCGTGAGATAGGCCGGCTCGCCCCATTTGAGCGTTTCAACAAGGGCGCCGACGCCCGGCGTTTCCGCGGCGACCGCGAAGATCGCCTCACGGATTTCCATTAATCGTGCCCGCACCGCCGCCGGATAGCGGTCGAACACCACGGCGACCAGTGCCGGTATCGGCGGAGCAGTCATAGTGTCTCCTTTCGCTGGGCGTGCCGCTGTACACTGCCGCAGCGCGTCTGCTCTGTCGAGAGGAGGACGATCACGCATGAAGGAAGCCACCGCACGCTTCGAGAGAGGCGGCGGCAGCACCGGACCCCGATTGCCGGACCGTCGGGAGGAGCTTACGACGCTTCCAAAAACGCCCGCCATGCTGCAAGTCCCGCCTCCATGTTGCGCCGACCGACGCCGACACGGAAACGATCCGACGGTACGGGCAGAAGGTCCGAGACATAGAGGCTGGAAGGCAGCAGCAGCACGCCCTTCTCCTCGACCAGCCGGCGGCAATGCTCCTCGACGCCATCCGCACCGCGATAGCGCGGGAAGGCGACGCAGCCGCCGTCCGGCTCGGCCCAGTCGTAAAGATCCGGATAATCGGCGAAAAAGGCACCGAGCTTGGCCATATTCTCCGCGCAGAGCGTGCGGTTGCGGGCGAAGATCGTTTCGCGTGCCTTGATCGCGATACCGGCCAGCACCTCGGAGGGGCGCGCATTGCAGATGGAAAGATAGTGTTTCATCTTCTCCATGCGCGACAGCAATGCATGGTCACGGCTGGCGATCCAGCCAACACGCAGGCCTGGCAGGCCATAGGCCTTGGACATCACATTGAGTGAAATACCCCTGTCGAACAGGTCGGCCGCCTGCGGCAGGCGCTTTGCCGCGTCGATCTCCAGTCCGCGATAGACCTCGTCGGAAAAGAGATGGATGCCGCGCTCGGCGCAAAGATCGACCAGTCCACGGAAAATCGCCTGATCGGCGATGGTGCCCGTCGGATTGTTCGGGAAATTGACGGCGATGAGTTTTGTTTCGGGGCGCAACGCGGCGCGCACGTCGTCGAGATCGAGCTGCCAGCGGTTTTCCGGCCGGAGCGCAATGCCCGTGACGTTGCCTGATATGGTGACCGGCATGGTCTCCATCGACTGGTAGTTCGGCACGGTGACGATGGCATGGTCACCGGCTGAAAGCAGCGCCAGCATGGCGCAGTACAGCCCCTCCTCCGCGCCGGCGAAGGTCAGGATGTCGGCGCCCGACAGCGTGTCATAGGTCGTTGCGATGGTCTCGCGCAGCTCCGGCGCGCCCCAGGTTTCGGTATAGCCGAGCGCCACGCGCTCCCAGGCCTCGCGATCCGCGGGTCCCGCCAGCGCCAGGAGGTCCGACATGGTCATCGTCTCGGCATCGCTTGCCGTCATGTGGTGGCGCGCCTTGAATTCCCAGCGCGAGAAATGGGTTTCGAGGCGGAAATCCGGCAGCGTCGTCACAGGGTCCTGTCCTTCTGGTTCTGGCGCCGGGCATCGGCGAGATAGTTGTAGATCGAAGCGCGCGAGGCGCCGATGAGGCCGGCGAGATGATCGACGGCATTGCGGGTCTGGAACAGGCCGCGTTCGTCGAGCGCGGCGACGAGCGCCACCCGGTCGCCCTTCTTCAGCGCCGTCAGCGCCAGCCCGCGGGTGCGCAGCCAGTCGTGCAGCGCCGTGTTGATCTCCTCGCGCCAGTCGCCGGCAAAAAGCGAGGCCGGGCGGGCGGCTGCTGCACCGGTAAAGGCCGAAAGCAGCCTTGCCGCGGCATCGAAATGCGAGACATCCATGTTGATGCAGAAGAGGCCGAGCGCCTGGCCGAAATCGTCCTTCAGCACCGCCGTCACCGACTTCAGGCGCCGCCCGTCCTCGCCGGTCTTCTCGTAGGGGCCGTAGATGCCGCCCTCGCCGGCTTCCTCCAACTCCTCCTCGACGAGCGATTCCATGCCCGCCTTGCGGCCGGAAAAGGCATTCCAGATGCCGGCGATCAGACCCGTCTCGAGATCGTGCAGCACGACTTCGGCATGGGGATAGAACAGGGTCGAGATGGCCGCGGCCGTCGCGGTGTGCTGGCGAAGCAGCAGGTCGGCATTCGATGAGTCGTACATGCGGACAAACAACCCAAAGATAGATAATTTGTCAATATTGGATTTTTAGTCCAAACATTCACCGACCGGCTTGCGACCCGCTTTTTCCCTGTCCTATTTAAGACGACGTGATTCTTGGGAGACCATCATGAGTGCCGATCTTGCAGCCTTTCCCGACCGGGAGACCGTGGCCGACAAGCTGGGTGCCCTCGGCGAAACCGAGCAGGCCTATCTGCGCCTGCTGATGGAAAACCCCAAGCAGGACGAGAACCTGCTTGGAGGCCTCGACCTGTATCTCAACCGCGCCGCCGCTGCCCGCTTTCTCAACTCCCTGAAGCTGGAAAAGCTCGGCGAATGGCTGGGCGAGGCGGCGCCGGCGCGCCTGCAGATGCGGCTGACTGAAGCCGCCCGCTCCAGCCAGCACGCCGCCTATGCCGCCTTCCGCGCCGGCCTCACCCGCTCGGGCGGCCTCGAACGCGCCTATCCGAAGGCCTGATCGGCCGGCACCGCCAGCGGCCCGAAGGATTTGCGGATCATGTCGGCCATGCCGTCGATCGTCGGCCCGCTGCGCCGCGGATTGCGCTTCAGCACGACGCGGGACGAATCGATCGGCGGAAAACCGTCCGCCGCGGTCAGTTCGCGCGTGCCGGGCGGGATGTTGCTGCGCGACAGCGGCGCGACGGTCAGCCCGCTCATGACCGCCGATCGCAGGCCCCCGCTGGTGTCGCAGGTATAGGCGATGCGATAGGGGATCGTGTGCCGCTCCAGCGAGCGCAGGGCGAAATCCCGGCACCAGCTCGAGCGCCAGTAGACGGCCACCGGCATCGGGCGTTCCAGATGCCGGTTGTGCGCCACGGAGGTGACCCAGACCGTCGGATCGATCGCCAGAAGCTCGCCGGAGACCCCGTCGCACCAGTCGAAGATGATGGCGAGGTCGAGCTCGTCGGCCTCCAGTGCCGCAAGCTGCTGGGCGGTGTAGCCACAGAGCACCGTCACCTCGGTATCCGGATGGATTTCCGCAAACGCCGCCAGCGCATTGGGCAAGACCGTCTGGTTGTATTCCTCGGGAATGCCCACGCGCACCGGGCCGTCGAGCGGCACGGTGCGCATCGCCGCCGTCGTCTCGTCGACGAGCCCGACGATGCGCCGCGCATAGGGCAGCAGCCGCTGGCCTTCCCGCGTCAGGGCAACACCGCGCGGGCCGCGCTCGAAGAGCATCGCCCCCACCGAATCCTCCAGCTTGCGCACTTGCATGCTGATTGCCGATTGCGTGCGCCCGAGCCTGTCGGCGGCATGGGTGACATTGCCGGCCTGGGCGACGGCGACGAAAATACGGAGCAGATCGCTTTCGAGAGGGGGATACATGGCGCCATCGCTTTTTCTGATGCCTGCCATAATCGCTATTCGTTTGTGAAATGTCTACGGTTTTGCTTGGCTTTGTCGTGAAAGAGAAGGCAAGGCCATGGGAATCATCGGAAAACTACGAGAAGAATGGATGCGGTTTCGCCGGAGGCAGGCGGAGCGGGAGGCCTTGCGGCTGCTCATTGCTAGGCGCGATACACGGTTGCTGCGCGATGTCGGGCTGACATTGGCCGAAGGCACCGCGCGCGGCTACGAGACGCTGCCACAAGCAAAGGAGCGCCGCTGGACGGCGCCCCTCATCCGGCTGCGACTGCTGCCACCCAGCACGTGGAGCGAAGGCGATGTGGCGCCGGCGGCCGCAAACAACAGTTGCAAGGCGGCGGAAAAACCCGCCGCTTAGCCCGTCTCCCCCCAATGCGGGGGAGACGTTTCGGCAGGCCGAATGAAGGGCGACCAGCCCTACTCCGCCTTTTCGCCGGAAAGGCCGCCGGCGAGCTGGACGAGTTTGAGGAACTCGGCGCGATAGCCGAAGGGGTCGTTGCCCTTCGCTGCCTCTGCAAGCCCGAGGATCGAGCCATAGGCATAGTCCTGCAGGGCCGTCACGCCCTTCAGCTTCTGCCCGAAGGCGGCGACGGCGACCGAGAAGCGTACATCCGTCGAGGCGGCGCTCACATCGGCGACGGCATTCGCATCCGTCACCGGCAGGGTTGCCAGTTCGCTCGTCTCGCCGCCCGGCTTCTTCCAGCGCATCTTCAGGAAGGCGAGTTCGCCGCTGCCGCTCTCGGCCGCCGGCTGTGCCTTGCCATAACGCAGCGGGTCGTTCAGCACGGCGGGGCTGCCCTTCGGCGTCACCTCGTAGATCGCCGTCACCCGATGGCCGGAGCCGATGTCGCCGGCATCCACCTTGTCGTTGTTGAAATCCTCGCGGTTGAGCACGCGGGTCTCGTAGCCGATCAGGCGGTATTCGGCGATGCGGTCGGGATTGAACTCGATCTGGAACTTGACGTCCTTGGCAATGGGGAAGAGCGAGGAACCCGCCTCCTCCACCAGCGTCTTCTGTGCCTCGGCCAGCGTATCGATATAGGCTGCCGTGCCGTTGCCGTTCTGCGCTAGCGTCTGCATCATGCCGTCATTGTAGTTTCCGCGGCCAAAACCAAGCACCGAAAGGAAGATACCGCTCTTGCGGCGCTCCTCGATGATGCGCTTCAGGTCCTCGTCGCTGGCCGGGCCGACGTTGAAATCGCCGTCCGTCGCCAGCATGACGCGGTTGACGCCATCCTTCTTGAAGGCCTTCTCCGCCAGCCGATAGGCCGCCTCGATACCCTCGGCGCCCGCCGTCGAGCCGCCCGGCTGGAGCGTGTCGATGGCGTCGAGGATTTTCTGGCGGTCCTTCGCTGCCGTCGGCTCCAGCACCACGCCGGCATTGCCGGCATAGGTGACGATGGAAACGGTGTCCGTGTCCTTCAGCTTGCCGACCAGCAAGCGGAAGGCGCCCTTCAGCAGCGGCAGCTTGTCCGCCTCGTCCATTGAGCCGGAGACGTCGATGAGGAAGACGAGGTTGGCGGCGGGCTGCGCCGTCGGCACCGTCTCGAACCCCTTGATGCCGATATGCAGCAGCTCGGTGTTCTTGTTCCAGGGCGTTGGTATGACCGTGACGGTGGCGTTGAACGGCTTTTCCGCGGTCTCCGGCCCCTTCCAGTCATAGGGGAAGTAGTTGACCAGTTCCTCCACCCGCACTGCCTCGAGATCCGGCAGGCTGCCGCCGAGCAGCGCGCGGCGCACATAGGAATAGGAGGCCGTGTCGACATCAGCCGAAAAGGTCGAGACCGGATCGGTGGTGACGCTCTTGACCGGATTGGGATCGGCCGAAGCGAAACGCTCGCGGTCCTCCTCGGGCACGGGCATCGCGATGGCATCAGCTGCCGCGGAGGGCTGTGTTATGGCGCGGCTCAGGGCCTGCATGTTGGCGGCACCCTCGACGACAGCAGATTCGTGTCCGCTGAGATCGATATGACCAACGGACGTTTCGGCAGTGGTCTGGCTCAGTTCCGGCGTCGGAACAACCCCGCCGAGCAAGGATGAATCCGGGACGGTGGCGACCACCTCCTCCTGACGGCTTTCAGCGAGCGGGGCAGGTTCGGTAGAGAACACCGTGGTCGTCTGAGTGGCGTCCGCCTTCGCTTTCGCATCGGACGACCGCTTCGCACTGCCGCCCTGGCCGCTCTCCTTCAACGCGGCTGAAACGTCTTCCGCATTGAATTCACCCGCCTTCGCTTCCAGCTTGCGCGCACGCAGATCGGCATCGACCGGCTTTTCTACGACCTCCGTCTCCGTGGTCAGCGGCACGGTGCCATAGCGCACCAGTTCATAGCTGACAAGACCAGCGACGGGCACGACGAGCAGCGTGGCAAGGGCCGAGCCGGCGAGAAATTTGCGGTTCATGATGGGGCTCCATATCCGG
The DNA here is from genome assembly GCF_028534175.1 of Shinella sp. HY16. NCBI lineage: Bacteria > Pseudomonadati > Pseudomonadota > Alphaproteobacteria > Hyphomicrobiales > Rhizobiaceae > Shinella > Shinella sp. HY16. The sequence goes on from NZ_JAHYXL010000001.1 coordinate 2,075,092, forward strand.
TTGAAGATGGAGCTTTGACGCCCGCCCGAGCACGATCCTTGGGGGCTGGTCGCATTTTTTTCCGCGCCGTCGAACGCCTCCATGGCGGCGGCAAGCGCGCGGGCACGGGCCGCGGGGTCGGCGGCGGGAGCCCTGTTGCGGGCAAGTTTTTCGAGGTCGAGATCGCTCATCGTCTGTCCTTCCGTCACGCGGCCGCATCGCGCAAAAGCACCTTCAGGCGCTTGCGGGCTTCGTGCACATGCCAGGAAATCGTCGTTTCGGCGCAGCCGAGCACATCGGCCGCCGCCGCATGGCTGAGCCCCTCGCCGTAGATCAGCAGCACGGCGTCGCGCTGCTTGTCGGGCAACTGCCGCACCGCCTGCCAGAGCTCCTCATTGCCGTCGTCAGCGGGGGCATCGTCCAGCACGGCCTGTTCGCGCAGATAGGCGGCGTCGCGCCATTCGGCCCGGCGCCGCTTGCGCAGCTGGTCGCGCGCCGCATTCAGCGTCACCGAATAGAGCCAGGTCCCGAAGCGGCTGGCGCCCTTGAAACCGCGGATGGCGCTGGCAAGGCGTATGCACACCTCCTGTGCCACGTCCTCGGCATCCTGCCGGTCGCCGCACCATCGCCAGGCGACGGCATGGATAAAATCATAGCGGCCTTCGACAAGCGCGGCGAACGCCTGCCTGTCGCCTGAGGCCGCCTTTTCGACGAGTTCTGTTTCCACGGGTCCATCCCGATTGCTGTGCACTATCCTTTCAGACGTGTCTCGGGCGGCGATCCTTGGGCCTGCGTTCAAAAAAATCTCACCAGGGCAGATTTTTTACGACGGCGATGATGGTACCCATCACGGCGTCCCGGTCGTGGCGCCGGATTTCCGGGGCGTAGAGGCTGGAAATGCTGCCGTCGAGAAAGAGCGCATTTTTACTGTGCAGCCGGTCACGGAAGAGCGTCGCGAAATCGTGGAAGCGCACCGGAGTTTTCGAGATTGCGAAGGCGACCCGCCCGTCCGGCAGGATGCCGACGCCGTTGCGGATCTGCAGGCTGCTGGCATCGGGCAGGAAACGCGGATGGATGGATCCGTCGATGACCAGCATCGGTCCCGATTGCGTCGCCGCGACCGGCGACAGCCCGGCCTTCGCATAGGCGTCCGTCTCCATCACGCCCGCTTCGCCATCCCCCACCCAGAAAACGCCGTTCGGCTTCATGAAGAAATTGCCGAAGGCGTCGCCGCGGTTGAGCGCGCCCGTCTCCCTGCCGTTTTCCATCAGCAGCCCCACCGGACCATAGTCCGGATGATACATGCCGCCGTTCATCGCAAAGCGCATGTGCTGGTTGTTGCGGAGGAGATGGGTGTTGAGTTGGTCGTAGGTCGCCCCGCGCTTTCCGAGCGTCGCCGTGCCGTAGAGGCGGATCGTGTCCGTCTTCGGATCGAAGGTGCAGACGGTATAGCGGCCGGCAAGGTGGTCGATCTCGGTGCATTTTGGCGCTTCGGCCATGGCGGGGCTCCCGAGAGCGAGGAACAGGAGGAGAATGGGAAGGACGCGCATGGCGTTTGGCTCGACTGGCATTGCGGCGAATTTAGCGGCGGGTCGGCGTCAAAGCGAGAGCGCCGCCATGTGGAATCGAAGCTGCGCGGCATCATAGCGATAGGCCGCGCCCACGGGACAGGCGGCACGGGCAAGGCAGCCGGCCGACATGCAGCCGCCCTGCCCCGCGGGCGCGCGCAGATAGGCACGGCAGGCGGAGACGTCGAACAGATCCGGGCGAACGGCTGCAGCGGGACAGGTGGTGAGGCAGGGCTTGTCCGGACAGTGGTCGCAGGGATGCGGCGATGCCCGCGACGGCGCGTCCCCGATCGGATCGGCAAAGCCGAGTGCGCCGCGATAGCCGTGCCAAAGGCCGTAGACGGGGTGGATGAGGATCCCGAGCGGCGAGGCTTTCAGGCCCTCGGCCCGCATAGCCCATTGCTGAAACGGCTGCCAGGGCGGATCGGAGGGAAACCAGGCGGTCGCCCCTGCCGCCGCGGCAACGGGCTCTATCACCGCCTTCGACCAGGTGTCGAGCGGATCGGGGCCGGATCGCCCTTTCCGCCAACGGGAAAAGGCCGGCCAGAGAGAGCTGCCAATATTGCCGATGAGCGCGACGCTTGCTGCCGGGCGGCCATCCGCCAGCTCAGGCGGTGTTTCGCCCTCACGAAAATTCACGGCACCGCGCAAAAAAAGACCGTGCGGCTGGAGAGCCGCACGGATCATATCGAGATCGGGACGACGCGCCCTCACCGGGTCACGTCTCCCTTGATTTCATAGTGGGGACGCCAGACGTCCTTCTGGATCATGTCCGCCACCCGCGTTGCTCCGCCTTGCTCCCTGGCGCGATCGGGACCCTTTCAGGTGAAGGCGTCCGGCATCGAATCCTTGCGGGCCGCCATATAGGCCAGCAGCGCGTCGTCGATCGCCGGATCGAGATAGGGCGCCTCGTAGTGCTCGAGCCAGGTGCGGCAGAGCGCGTTGGCGCGGTCTTCAATGCGCTTCTGTCCCTCGATTTCCCACTGCTCGAACGAATTGTTGTCGGCAAGCGGCGAGCGATAGAAGGCGGTCTGGAAATTGGCCTGGGTATGGGCGCAGCCGAGATAGTGGCTGCCCGGGCCGACTTCGCGGATCGCATCGAGCGCCTGGGCGTTCTCCGAGAGGTCGATGCCCTCGGCGAATTTCTGCTGCATGCCGAGCTGGTCCTGATCGATCATGAACTTTTCGTAGGAGGCAACGAGGCCGCCTTCCAGCCAACCGGCGGCGTGCAGCACGAAGTTCGTGCCGGCGAGCAGCGTCATGTTCAACGTATTGGCCGATTCGTGGGCGGCCTGCGCATCCGGGATCTTCGAGCCGCAGAGCGAGCCGCCGGTCCGGAACGGAATGCCGAGACGGCGGGCGAGCTGCGCCGCGCCGTAGGACACCAGCGACGGCTCCGGCGAGCCGAAGGTGGGCGCGCCCGACTGCATGGAGATCGAGGCCGCGAAGGTGCCGAACAGCACCGGCGCACCCTTGCGGATGAGCTGTGTGAAGGCGGCGCCGGCGAGGACTTCGGCAAGGATCTGCGTCAGCGTGCCGGCGACCGTCACCGGGCTCATCGCGCCCGACAGGATGAACGGCGAAACGACGCAGGCCTGGTTATGCCGCGCATAGACCTTCAGCGCGCCCACCATGGTCTCGTCGAAGACCATCGGCGAGTTGGCGTTGATGAGGTTCATCATGACCGTGTTGTTTTCGACGAACTCGTCGCCGAAGACGAGCTTGGCCATGGCGATCGAATCTTCCGCGCGTTCCGGCGCGGTGACCGAGCCCATGAACGGCTTGTCGGAATATTTGATGTGGCTGTAGACCATGTCCAGGTGACGCTTGTTCACCGGAACGTCCACCGGCTCGCAGACCGTGCCACCGGAAGAATGCATGGACGGCGCCATATAGGCGAGCTTCACGAAATTACGGAAATCCTCGATCGTTGCATAGCGGCGGTTGCCTTCCAGGTCGCGCACGAAGGGCGGGCCGTAGACCGGCACGAAGACGGTGGCCTTGCCGCCGATATGCACGCTGCGCTCGGGATTGCGGGCATGCCAGGTGAAGTTCGACGGCGCGGTCTTCAGGAGTTCTCGGCAGAGGCCCTTGGGGAAATGCACGCGCTCGCCGCGCACGTCGGCGCCGGCGTCCCGCCAGAGCTGGAGAGCTTCGGGGTCCTCGCGGAACTCGATGCCGATCTCTTCCAGCACCCGGTCGGCATTCGCCTCGATGAGCTGCAGGCCTTCTTCGTCGAGGACTTCGTATTCTTTGATCTTGCGGGTGATGTAGGGCAGCGACGGGCCCGGGCCGCCCCCGGTGCGCGAGGCGCGCCGCGCGGCCGCACCCCGACCCTCACGCGAACGGCGACCGCCGCCTTCACCGGCGCCCTCGCCTGCCACCTGCTGAATGTCCTCGCTCATGATCCGTCTTTCCTTGTTGTCGCGGTGCAGAAAAGCACCACGGGCCTTGTTCTTTCCGGCGCCCGAACGCGCCTCTCGTTCTATGCTAGCAAGCCGCCGGGGCGGGGCGGTTCTCAATGCGCCAAGCGGTGGCGCACGCGGGATACCGGCATGGGCGAGACTATAGCGGGATTGCGACGGGCAGCGTAGCGGCATTGACGTGTTTGCACTGTCAATTCACGGCTTTACCGGCTATTCATGCAAGAAGCGGGAAACGGGTCGCTTTTCGCCATATGCGACGTCGCTTTCAAAATCAGGTTCGCGCAAGAGGAACGCTATTCCTTATGGTGAGAGCCTGCCGCCGCAGCGCCACTGGAGACGAGGAAACACAATGTCTGACGACGAAATCATTCTCGCCGATCTCTCCGACGAAGAGCTCGTGCAGCAGATGCACGACGACCTCTACGACGGCCTGAAGGAGGAAATCGAGGAAGGCACCAACATCCTTCTCGAGCGCGGCTGGGCCCCCTACGACGTCCTGACCCAGGCACTCGTCGAAGGCATGCGCATCGTCGGCGTCGATTTCCGTGACGGCATCCTCTTCGTTCCGGAAGTGCTGCTTTCGGCCAATGCGATGAAGGCCGGCATGTCGATCCTGCGTCCGCTGCTCGCCGCCACCGGCGCGCCCAAGCAGGGCAAGATGGTCATCGGCACCGTCAAGGGCGACATCCACGACATCGGCAAGAATCTCGTCGGCATGATGATGGAAGGCGCCGGCTTCGACGTCATCGACCTCGGCATCAACAACCCGGTCGAAAACTACCTCGAGGCCATCGAACGCGAGCAGCCGGACATCCTCGGCATGTCGGCGCTGCTGACGACCACCATGCCCTACATGAAAGTCGTCATCGACACGATGAAAGAAAAGGGCCTGCGCGACGACTACGTCGTTCTCGTCGGCGGCGCGCCGCTGAACGAGGAATTCGGCAAGGCCGTCGGCGCCGACGCCTACTGCCGCGATGCGGCCGTCGCCGTGGAAACCGCCAAGGAATTCATGAAGCGCAAGCACAACATGCTTGCCGGCTGATTTTTGAAGGGCGCCGGTCTTGCACCGGCGCCCTTTCACCATGATCTATCAATTGACGGAATGCACGACCCGGCGACCGGCATCCTGGGTCGCATCCACCGCGTTGGCGGTGTCACGGCCGAGGCCGCGGATGGTGTTGCCACAGGCGCTGAGCACCAGCAGCGCGGTAAAGACAATGCCGAGACGGGCAAGATTTTTCGCGGTCATGGCGGGATCCTCTCATGAATGCACTCGACTCGGAAATTAGACCAGCCGGCGACGAAGCGGAACGTGGCAGCGCGGAAAAAGTTCGCGTCATCGCCTGCGGCGCCATCGCCCGTGAAGTCCTTGCCATCCGCGAGGCGAACGGTCTTTCCCATATCGACCTGCTCTGTCTTCCCGCGATCTGGCACGCCCATCCGGAAAAGATCACGCCCGGCGTGGAGCAGGCGATCGCCGAGGCGCGGGCCGAGGGGTTTTCCCGCATTTTCGTCGGCTATGCGGATTGCGGCACGGGCGGATTGCTCGACCGGCTCTGCGAGCGCGAGGGCGTCGAGCGCATCGCCGGGCCGCACTGTTATTCCTTCTTCGCCGGCAACGCCGCCTTCGCGGCCAAGGACGACGACGTCACCTCCTTCTTCCTCACCGATTTCCTCGCCCGCCAGTTCCGCGCCTTCGTCATCGAACCGCTCGGTCTCGATCGCCATCCCCAGCTTAAGGACATGTACTTCGGCAATTACAGGAAGCTCGTCTATCTCTCGCAGGTCGAGGACGAGGGTTTGAAGCAGAAGGCGAAAGAGGCGGCGGACTATCTCGGCCTTGCCTACGAGTATCGCTTCACCGGTTACGGCGACCTGACGGGCGAGCTTTTACGCGCCCGCTAACCAATCCTTAGCCCTGCCCGGCAAATCCCCAACGCAGTTACCGCTTCCTAAGCCATCGCGACGAAGATGCCGCAAAAGACTGGCGAGGCCTGGGACATGACGGAACGCGACATACGGATGGAAACGGTGGCCATGCTGATCCAGCCCGGCCCCAACCCGGAAATCGTCGTCAACGCCGTCAAGACCACCTTCCCGAACCTTGTCGTCATCGAGGAGCAACCCGAATCGAAAAAGCTGTTCATCCGGCGGCGCGCGAAAAAGCTTGGCTGGATGCAGGCCCTCGGCCAGCTCGCCACCATGGTCGTTTCCAAATACGGCAAGCGCTTCACCGCAAAACGCGCTGAGGAAATCCTCGAAGAATACGGCGCAAACCCCTCGACGGACTCGACAATCCGCCGCATCGCCATCCCCTCGGCCAACGGCCCCGAACTGCTGACAGCGCTGGAAGAGGTGCGGCCGGCCGCACTGCTTCTCGTCAGCTGCCGCATGATGAAGGCCGGGACGCTCGCGGCGATCGCCTGCCCCGTCCTCAATTTCCACGCCGGCATCAATCCGCGATATCGCGGCCTGCAAGGTGGCTACTGGTCACGCATCGAGCGCGACGAGGCGAATTTCGGCGGCACCGTGCACCTCGTCGATCCCGGCGTCGATACAGGCGACGTGCTCTACCAGCAGCGCGTCACCCCCTCCAAACGCGACACGATGCACACCTATCCGCTGCTCCAGACGGCGGCCTCGACGGGCATCATCGTCAAGGCGATGCGCGATGCGGTGACCGGCAATCTCAAGCCCTTGAAAATAGCGGCGCCCTCGCGGCAATGGTATCATCCGCCGATCTGGACATGGCTCTTGAACGGCGTGACCCGCGGCATCTGGTAATTCCTTCTGTATAGTCGAATCCCACGTCGTTTTTGAACATGGGGCAGTCGTGGCGAGTGAAGCCCGCGACGCGGCCAAACCGCATTGTCAGCGCTAGAGCAATTCCAGGAAAAGTGTGCCACGGTTTTCCGTCCGGATTTGCGCAATAGGAGGAAGAGCGTTTTCGCGATCCGAAGAAACACGCAGACGCTCTGGGAGAATTTTCGACATGGCAGACCGCATCATCGTCTACTGGCGCGACATCCCCGCCCAGGTCATCATCAAGAAGGGCCGCACGAGCGCCAAGCGGGAACTGTCGCTGCGCTTCACCGAGGCGATCGACATGTGCGCCATGCGCACGGGCGCCGCCGAGACGGACGACTATCTCGCCGAATGGCGCAAGGCCGACCCCATCCCGGTCTCCGACGATCTGGAGACGGAAGCCGACAAGGCCGCGGCCGAGCTGGAAGCCGCCTATGACCGTGAACGGCTCGTCGCCCTCGTCAAGGCCGGAGGCCGCGACAATGGCTGACGCCATCCAGAAACCGGGCAATGCCGCACCCGCCAAGAAGGCCGCCACCGGCGCCTTCACGCCGGCCGGCGTCTCGCCGAGCCGCCGGGCCCGCCGCAAATACACGATCCGCCTGTGGGCCGTGCGCAACTCCCGCTTCTTCGAGTGGTTCTACCACCGCTTCGCCGAGGTTTTCCTGCTCCTCCATCCCGTCTGGAAGCTGTTCGGCTACCAGCGCGTCGAACGGCCGATCACCTTTGTCGAAAAGCATGTGAAGGGCTTTCTCTTCGACTGTCGCATGTGCGGCCAGTGCGCACTGTCGTCCACGGGCATGTCCTGCCCGATGAACTGTCCCAAGCAGCTTCGCAACGGCCCCTGCGGCGGCGTGCGCGCCAACGGCAATTGCGAAGTGGAACCGGACATGCCCTGCGTCTGGGTCCAGGCCTGGAAGGGCTCCCAGAACATGGCCAAGGGAGATGCCATCATGAACGTGCAGAAGCCGGTGAACCAGTCGCTGCGCGAAACCTCCTCCTGGCTGCGCGTGACGGCCGAAGCCGCCGCGGCCAAGGAAGCTGCCGCCGCTGCCGGAAAGGACGCCTGATCCATGGCGCATATCGACGAAAACCCGCTCGGCCCCCACCTGCCGCTCGATCCCCTGCCCGGTCATTCCTCGCTCGGCCGGCTGGAGCGCGTGCTGCGCCGCGGCGAATTCGCCGTCACGACGGAACTCAACCCGCCCGACAGCGCCAACCCGGAAGACGTCTACGAGCGCGCCGCGATCTTCGACGGCTGGGTGGACGGCATCAACGCGGTCGATGCGTCCGGCGCCAACTGCCACATGTCCTCCGTGGGCATCTGCGCGCTCCTGACCCGCATGGGTTATGCGCCGATCATGCAGATCGCCTGCCGCGACAAGAACCGCATCGCCATCCAGGGCGACGTGCTCGGCGGCGCGGCTATGGGCGTCACCAACATCATGTGCCTCACCGGCGACGGCGTACAGGCCGGCGACCAGCCGGGCGCAAAGCCGGTCTTCGACCTCGACTGCATGTCGCTGCTCGAAACCGTGCGCATCATGCGCGACAATTCGAAGTTCCTCTCCGGCCGCAAGCTGACCTCGCCGCCGAAGGTTTTTCTGGGCGCGGCGATCAACCCTTTCGCCCCGCCCTACGACTTCCGCCCCTATCGCCTCGGGAAGAAAATCGAGGCTGGCGCACAGTTCGTGCAGAGCCAGTACTGCTTCGACGTACCGATGTTCCGCGAATACATGAAGAAGGTGCGCGACCTCGGCCTGCACGAGAAGTGCTACATCCTCGTCGGCGTCGGCCCGATGGCCTCGGCCAAAACGGCGAAGTGGATCCGCTCCAACGTGCCCGGCATTCACATTCCCGATTCCGTCATCGCGCGGCTCGAGGGCGCCCAGGACCAGAAGAAGGAAGGCAAGCAGCTCTGCATCGACATCATCAACGAGGTGAAGGAGATCGAGGGCGTTTCCGGCATTCACGTCATGGCGTACCGACAGGAAGAATATGTCGCAGAGATCGTGCATGATTCCGGCGTGCTGAAAGGCCGGCGCCCCTGGAAGCGGGAACCGAACCCGGTCGACCAGCTCGTTGCCGAACGCATCGAAAGAACCCGCGAGGGCGTCGAGCAGAACCAGCAGCAGATGGCGGAGATCGCTGCCCATCACCCCCATTGATCCCCATGCCTGCCACCGCCGGCATGCCGCTTGTAACACCGGAAATCGCGCGCTAGATCAAACCCGGCGCCCCGCCCCAGAGGACCCTATATGACACGCACCATCGTCGCCTCGGCCACCCGCGAAATCATCATCGGTTTCGACCAGCCCTTCTGCGTCATCGGCGAACGCATCAATCCGACCGGCCGCAAGAAGCTGGCCGCGGAAATGCAGGCCGGCAACTTCGAGACCGTGATCAAGGACGCGCTGGAACAGGTCGCCGCCGGCGCCACCATGCTCGACATCAATGCAGGTGTAACCTCGGTCAACCCGAACGAGACGGAGCCGGGCCTTTTGGTGCAGACGCTGGAAATCGTCCAGGGCCTCGTCGACATTCCGCTCGCCATCGACAGCTCTGTGACCGCCGCCATCGAGGCCGGCCTGAAGGTCGCCAAGGGCCGCCCGCTGGTCAATTCCGTCACCGGCGAGGAAGAGAAGCTCGAAGCCATCCTGCCGCTCGTCAAGAAGTACGACGTTCCGGTCGTCGCCATCTCGAACGACGAGACCGGCATCTCGATGGACCCGGACGTGCGCTTCGCCGTTGCCAAGAAGATCGTCGAGCGCGCCATGGACCATGGCATCAAGCCGCATGACATCGTCGTCGACCCGCTCGTCATGCCGATCGGCGCGCTCGGCGATGCCGGCCGCCAGGTCTTCCAGCTGCTCTATCGCCTGCGCAACGAACTGAAGGTCAACACGACCTGCGGCCTTTCCAACATCTCCTTCGGCCTGCCGCACCGCCACGGCATCAATGCCGGCTTCATCCCCATGGTCATCGGCGCCGGCATGACGTCCGCCATCATGAACCCCTGCCGCCCGCAGGAAATGGAAGCCGTGCGCGCCGCCAACGTGCTGAACGGCACCGACGCCAACTGCACCAACTGGATCATGACCTACCGCGACCACAAGCCTGCCGAAGGCGGCGGCGTTGCCGCCGCGTCCGCAGCTCCGGCAGCCGGTGGCGGCCGCCGTGGCGGCCGTGCAGCCCGCGCCGGCGCCGGCGCGGCCCGGGAATAACGTGGCCGGCGGGCGACAGCTCCGTCGCGACGCCTTCAGCCTCTGGCTGGAGGCGCCTCTCGTGATCGCCATGCGCTGCCACGAGATGGGCATGGCGGCGATGACGGGCTCGACCCAGAACACGGCCGAGATGACCCGGATGGTCACCGAAAAGATGGCTGCCACGGCGGAAAGCGTCGTGGCGGCCAATTTTGCTGTTGCAAAGGCCATGATGACGGCGGCATCGCCCGAAGCTGCGGCCCGCGCCGTCTCGGAAGCCGCGCTGAAGCCCTATGGCAAGCGCGTGCGCCGCAATGTGCGGCGTCTCTCGGCCAGAAAGGGCTGAGATGCGTCGTTTCACGCCGAAAAGAGAGTACGACCGATGCGCATCGAAGGTGAGAACGAGATCAACATGACCGAAGCCTCGGTGAAGGAGCCGCTCGTCCTCTTCATGCCCTCGGGCAAGCGTGGCCGCTTCCCGGTGGGCACGCCCGTTCTTGAAGCTGCGCGCAAACTCGGCGTCTATGTCGAAAGCGTCTGCGGCGGCCGTGCCACCTGCGGGCGCTGTCAGATCGAGGTGCAGGAAGGCAATTTCGCAAAACACAAGATCGTCTCCTCCCTCGACCACATCTCGGAAAAGGGCCCGAAGGAAGAGCGCTACGAAAAGATCCGTGGCCTGCCTGATGGCCGTCGCCTCTCCTGTTCCGCCCTCATCCTCGGCGATCTCGTCGTCGATGTGCCGCAGGACACCGTGATCAACGCACAGGTCGTGCGCAAGGCCGCGACCGACCGTGTGATCGAGCGCAACGCCGCGGTCCAGCTCTGCTATGTCGAGGTGGACGAGCCAGACATGCACAAGCCGCTCGGCGATCTCGACCGCCTGAAGGTAATGCTGGAAAAGGACTGGGGCTGGAAGGATCTCCTGATCGCCCCCCATCTCATCCCGCAGGTGCAGTCGATCCTGCGCAAGGGCAACTGGGGCGTCACCGCCGCCATCCACCGCGACATGGATTCTTCGCGCCCCTTCATCGTCGCCCTTTATCCCGGCCTGAAGAACGAGGCCTATGGCATCGCCTGCGACATCGGCTCGACGACCATCGCCATGCATCTCGTGTCGCTGCTGTCGGGCCGCATCGTCGCCTCTTCCGGCACGTCCAACCCGCAGATCCGCTTCGGCGAAGACCTGATGAGCCGCGTCTCATACGTCATGATGAACCCGGACGGCCGGGAAGCCATGACCAAGGCCGTGCGCGAGGCCGTCAACAGCCTGATCGGCAAGGTCTGCGGCGAAGGCGAGGTCGACCGGCACGACATCCTCGACATGGTGTTCGTGGCAAACCCGATCATGCACCACCTCTTCCTCGGCATCGATCCGACGGAGCTCGGCCAGGCGCCCTTCGCGCTCGCCGTGTCGGGCGCATTGCAATACTGGGCGCACGAACTCGACATCGACGTGAACCGCGGTGCGCGGCTCTACACGCTGCCCTGCATCGCCGGCCATGTCGGCGCGGATGCGGCGGGCGCGACACTTTCCGAAGGCCCCTACCGGCAGGATCGCATGATGCTGCTCGTCGATGTCGGCACCAATGCGGAAATCGTGCTCGGCAACAAGGACCGTGTCGTCGCCGCATCCTCGCCCACCGGGCCTGCCTTCGAAGGCGCGGAAATCTCCTCTGGCCAGCGCGCTGCTCCAGGCGCGATCGAGCGCGTGCGCATCGATCCCGCGACCCTGGAGCCGCGCTTCCGCGTCATCGGCGTCGACAAGTGGTCGGACGAAGAGGGGTTTGCCGAAGCCGCCAAGAGCGTCGGCGTCACCGGCATCTGCGGCTCGGCGATCATCGAGGTCGTCGCGGAGATGTACCTCGCCGGCGTCATCTCCGAGGACGGCGTGGTCGATGGCTCCATGGTGGAAAAAAGCCCGCGCATCCTGCAGAACGGGCGCACCTTCTCCTACCTGCTGCATGACGGCGAGCCGCGCATCACGGTGACGCAGAACGACATCCGCGCCATCCAGCTCGCCAAGTCGGCGCTCTATGCCGGCATCAAGCTCCTGATGGAAAAGCTTGGCATCGAGTATGTCGACACGATCCGCTTTGCCGGCGCCTTCGGTTCCTTCATCGATCCGAAATACGCCATGGTGCTCGGCCTCATCCCGGATTGCGACCTTGCCGAGGTGAAGGCCGTCGGCAACGCCGCCGGCACGGGCGCGCTCATGGCGCTTCTCAACCGCGACCACCGCCGCGAGATCGAAAGGACGGTCGCCCATATCGAGAAGATCGAGACGGCGCTGGAGCCCAACTTCCAGCAGCTTTTCGTCAACGCCATGGCACTGCCGAACAAGGTGGATCCCTTCCCGGAACTCGCCAAGGTCGTCACCCTGCCGGAGCGCAAGGTGCTGGCCGACGATGGCGGCGGCGAAGGTGGCGGACGACGGCGGCGGCGCAGCCGGGAGTAAGGGGGCGCCCGGCATCTCCGCATCCAGGCAGGACGCCGCACAAGCCACCCCACCACTGCCGAACCGCTCCCCCATAAACCACCCCGCAAAAAATCCGTTTTGTTTTCGGCGGTTCATCGGCATGATCCGAGAATAGGGCGACGGTCTCGCCCGTTGATTGCCATATCGACCGCGTAACCTCCCGCAATTCACAGCGTGTGAAAGCCTCGTCCATGACGCTTGCCCGCCTCGTCGCCGCCAGCCTTCTTCTTGTCGCCAGCAGCCTGCCGGCGCGCGCCCAGGAGGACTACCCTTTCACCGGCGAATGGGAATGCGACGGCGCGCCCTTCGTCTTCACCGTCACGGCCTACAGCATCGGCGACGACACCTACGACGTCCAGGAGGTACAGGAGGGGTCGGACGGCTCCTACACGCTGTTCCTCTCCGACGAGGTCTACATCTACCTGTCCGCGATCACCGCGGACACGCTCGATTTCTCCTCTTCCGAAAGCAGCCGTACGCTGAGCTGCCGCCGCTACTGACAGAAAGTGTCCCGATGAACCGCGCCCGCCTTCTCGCCCTTGCCCTTTGCCTCGGCATCGCCTCGCCTGCCCTTGCCGATACCTATGCGGCGATCAGCAACACGGCGATGGCCATTACAGGGGATATCGAGTTCGACGATTTCGGCATCACCTTCGAGAACGGCAAGCAGATCACCTTCGACGAACTTGTCGGCGATACGTTCGTGGTGGGCGGCGAGACGGTGGCAGCGTCAGTCTACAGCCTCAAGGAGGCATCGGATCCGGTCCTCAACAACGGCAACCGGCTGTGCGGCGAGCCCGTCACCTATGTCGCGTCCTGGGGCGATGCCGATACGACGACCGTCGCCGTCTTCGCAACGCAGGACATGCCGGAAAGCGACGCGCAGATGTGCGCGTCCTATACCTACGAGTAGGCGGCCGGTAGGCCGGGCACCGCCGGCCCGCCGTGGTTCAGCAGGCGACCTGCAGCATATCCATCGGCCGGCGCTCCATGCGGGCGAAGGCGGCGCGGATATATTCCGCGACGGCGAGCGCCGGCGTTTCCGCCTCCTCGTTGACGACGAGGCCGATCAGGTAATGACCGAGATCCGGCAGGCCGTCCTTCTCGCCGAGCGCCACCATGTCGTCCCCCACCAGGAAGCGCGCGAGTGGCGCAACCGCAAGGTCCGCCCGGATGGCGGCGCGCTGGCCCATGTGATGGGCGCAGAAATAGGCGACGCGGAAATCACGACCCGACCGGCTCAGCTCCTCGAGCGCCCGCGCCCGCCAGATGCAGCCTTCTTCCCAGACCGATACCGGCAGAGGGTTCTTCAGATGCGCATTGCCGCAATTCTTGCCGGCCCAGACGAGCTGCTCCTTGAGCAGGATTTCTCCGGGAACGGGAATGGTGCCGTCCGTGGCATTGAAGATGGCAAGGTCGAGCCGGCGTTCGGCGACGGCGCGGCGCAGATTGCCGCTCGTCTCGATCGATACATTGACGGCGATCGACGGATAGGTCTCGGCAAAGCGGCGCAACACTTCCGGCAGGATGAGCTCGCCGACATCGTCAGGCGCACCGAGCCGCACCACACCGTTCATTTCCGGCATCATGAAGCGTGACACCGCCTCGTTGCTGAGCGCGATCAGCCGGCGCGCATAGGACAGCAGCACTTCACCATGATGCGTCAGCACCACGGAACGCGCATCGCGGCGGAACAGCGTGCAGCCGAGCAGTTCCTCCAGCTTCTTGATCTGCATGGAAACGGCAGAGGGCGTGCGGTGCACCGTTTCGGCGGCCGTGGTGAAATTGCCAGTCTCGGCGATCGCCACGAAGGTTCTGAGGATGTCGAGTTCCAGCAAGGGGAGCGTCTGGCGCATCAGCAGGTTCATGCCTACCTCCATGGATCAGAAAATCTGAAGCAAACTGTCACTTCATTTCGTTTGATTGAAAACCGAGATGGGCGGATAGTCAACCTCACAAGCCACCGAGTGGAAGGAAAAACGCCATGGATACGCAGAAATCGTACGCAAGCGGCGCCGATCTCGCCGTTGCGGTTCGTGGAAACGGATTTTACTACGCAATACGGCGCTTCGTGGGCGACGCGATAGAAGCCCGCCGCCGGCGCAATGCCGCCCGCCACACAGCCGAAGAACTGGCACAGCTGCCATCCTACCTCAAGGACGACATCAACTGGCCGGCCGCCATCAATCATGAAGAACACTGATAAATTCAATCAAATATATTCGTTTGATTGATGCATAAGGTTGCGACATAGTCACGATCAAGGTCGCGACCTTTCGAAACCTCCCAAGCTCGAAAGGACCCTGAAATGGCAATAGCATTGGAACATCGTCCGGTACGGCGTGCGTCTGGCACCCGTCACACCGGCAGCCTGTCTCATCCCCTCCGGGATGCCTTCGAACGGATCGTATCCGCCTGGCGGCGGTATCGCACCGAGCGGGAGCTGGAAGGCCTGTCCTTCGACCAGCGCAAGGATATCGGCTTCCGTTCGTGGGACAAGACGACACGATGACGGATGACTGTAGCGGCAATCCGCCGAAGAAAGACGACGCCGAACACCGCCGGAGCTGACCGTCAAACGTCCCTCCGGCGGTTTTCTTTTATAGCATGCCGCGCCTCAGGGCCGCAGGATCGGCACCGCCGGCGCCACCGTTTCCGGCAGGACGCCCGTCACCCGCGGATCGTCGAAGACCTCCACCTGGCGCTTGACCGGCGTGAATCCCGAGCGAATGTAGAAGGACAGAGCCTGCGGCGCGTCGAGCGTGCAGGTATGCACCCAGAAGCGGCGGATCGGCGGATGCCCGTCCCGCGACCAGGCGCGTGCGATCGCCCGGTTCATCAGCCAGCGCCCCGTTCCGTTGCCGATCGTCGCCGGCGTCAGGCCGAAGAAGGCAAGTTCGCAGACACCCTCCTCGCGAAAATCCAGTTCCAGCAGGCCCTCGCCCTGCCCGTCCTTCATCACGGCATAAACCTCGACGTCGGGATGATGGAGAATCGCCTTGAGATCGGCCTCCGCCATGGCGAGGCGCGAGGCCCAGAGCCATTCGGCACCGATGCGGCCATAGAGGTCGCGATACCAGGCGATCTCCGGCCGGGCGATGTGCTGGAGCACGATTCCAGCCTGTTCGGGATCGGCGCGTCCGGCTGGCGGTGCCCGCATTTCAAGACAGGTCACCACGGCAGCGAGCTTTCCAGCCGGCACATCCGAATATCCATCTGGCAGCATCGATTTCACCTTGCAAGAGTTCACTCCCCTATGTCGCGTGGCGGGGACACTTGTCAAACGGAACGGCGCGACCTCCTTGCGTCGGCGCATGCTGTCGCAATCGGACGATGCCGGCGACAGGGTCGCAAATGTGCAAGTGCGGAGGCAAAGACACAATTCCGCCGGAAGACGCTGGCATTTCAGCGATACGCAGCGTGCCTCAGTCGTAACCATCCCTTTCGGTGTCGCAAAAATACTAGCGCACCTGCCGGCCTGCCTGCGACGATTGCGACATCGCGCCCCCAGCATGGACACTTCGATGAACAAGCAAAACGTCAAGAAGCGCTCTCTCGTTTTCTTCCTGGTGCCCAACTTCTCCATGCTGCCCTTCTCAGCGGCGATCGAGACCCTGCGCATCGCCAACCGCATGCTCGGCTACGAGGCCTATACCTGGCGCCTCGCCTCGACGGACGGCCAACAGGTTCTGTCCTCCAGCGGCATCGGCATCGAGGTGAATTCCTCGCTCACCGACGAGCGCAAGCACCTCGGCGGCGAGAGCCGCCCCTCCATGGTGCTGGTCTGTTCCGGCATCTATGTGGAGGATTTCTCCAACAAATCGGTCAATGCGTGGCTGCGTGAGGTCTACAACCGCGGCATCGCCGTCGGTTCGCTGTGCACCGGCGCCCATGTTCTCGCCCAGGCCGGCCTCCTCTCGGGCAAGCGCTGCGCCATCCACTGGGAAAACCTGCCGGGCTTTGCCGAGGCCTTTCCGCAGGTCGATGTCTACGCCGACCTCTACGAGATCGACGGCAACATCTATACCTGTGCCGGCGGCACTGCTTCGCTCGACATGATGCTTAACCTCATCGACCAGGATTTTGGCGAGAACCTCGTCAACCGCGTCTGCGAACAGGCGCTGACCGACCGCGTGCGCGGGCCGCACGACCGCCAGCGCCTGCCGCTGCGCGCCCGCCTCGGCGTGCAGAACGCCAAGGTTCTGTCGATCATCGAACTGATGGAAAGCAATCTCTCCGAGCCGCTGTCCCTGCTGGAGATCGCCGACAGCGCCGATCTCTCGCGCCGCCAGATCGAGCGCCTGTTCCGCCAGGAGATGGGCCGTTCGCCCGCCCGTTACTATCTCGAAATCCGGCTCGACCGCGCGCGCCATCTGCTGGTGCAGTCCTCGATGCCGGTGGTGGAGGTCGCGGTCGCCTGCGGCTTCGTTTCCGCCTCACACTTCTCCAAGTGTTATCGCGAACTCTACAACCGCTCGCCCCAGCAGGAACGTGCCGAGCGCAAGCTGACGCTTTCGGCCATCGCCCGCTGAACCGGAAAATGCTGGCTCCGGCCCCGCCTCGGCGTGGCTCAGCTTGCCAAGGCGCTCATCAGCGACAGCTCTGAGAAGACCCGGTTCCGGCCGGCATGCTTGGCCATGTAGAGGAACTGGTCGGCAGCGTTCAGGTAGTTGTCGAAGGTCTCCCGGCCGGAAATCGCCGCAAGGCCGGCGGAAACGGTGATCGTCAGGGGTTCGCCGTCCGCGTTGATCGGCTGGGCCGCCAGTTCCTGGCGAAGCCGCTCGCAGTAATCCAGCGCTTCCTCCAGCGGCAAGCCGTTGAAAATGATGCCGAACTCCTCGCCCCCGAGTCGCGCCAGAAGATGGCGATCGCCGACCCTGTGCTTGAGCCGGCGCGAGATGGCCTTCAGCACGATATCGCCGACCTCGTGGCCATAGGTGTCATTGAGGCGCTTGAAATGGTCGATGTCGAGGATGGCGATCGACATGGGTTCGCCCCGGCGCAGCGCCTGGTCGACGAGCCGTGGCCCCGCCTCGAAAAAGTAACGCCGGTTGTAGATGTCGGTGAGATAGTCCCGCGCCGCGATACGGTGCAGCGACTGCACGCGCTTCTGGATCGCGGCGACGTGGAAGATCCGGCTGTTGAACTCTTCGACAAGAAAGGGTTTCTGGATGTATTCATCGCCGCCGGCACGCAGGAAGCGGGCGGCGACCATGCGGTCCTCGGAGGTCGACAGGCCGACGACCCGCACGGCATCGTCGCCGTGGCGCTGGCGGATCTCGCCCAGGAGATCGAAACCGTTCATGTCGGAGAGCGCGAGATCACAGACCACCATGTCGATGCCGCCGTGCGAATCGAGCGCATCGAGCGCCGCCGCACCACTTTCGACCGCAATGATCTGGAAGCGCTGCTTGGCGATCAGGCTCACCTGCCGCTGCAGGCTTTCCGGATCGGAATCGACGACGAGCACCTGCGTCTTGCCGCTCGTCAGGATGCGGTCGACGGCCAGCACCAGCTGCTGGATCGCCGCCGGATTGTCCTTGACGACATAGTCGAGCACGTTCTTGGCGAGGATATGATCGCGGGTTGCATCGCTGAAGGAACCCGTGAAGACCAGCGGCGCGATCCCCTTCGAGATCACATAGTCGAGCGCTTCGCAGTTCGGCGCATCGGGAAGATTGAGGTCGAGCACGGCCAGCACGAATTCCGGCGCATCGCCTTGGAAAATCGCCCGGACGGCAGCCATGCTGGAGCAATGGGTGACGGCAAGCCCAAGCTCCCGCTCAAGCCTGTACCTGAGCGCGGTGGAGAACATGCGCGAGTCTTCCACAAGCAGCACCTGCTGGCCAGAATGGCGCAGAAATGCAGGCCCTCGCTGCGGATTTGGATCCACTCCCACGTCGTCCAGTACCCTGATGATGTTCCGGTCTGAAACGCATTACAAACCACCGGTTTTACCAACTGGTTAATCCGGAAAGAAATATCTTACGCTACGTAAGGGACATATCCGGGTGGATCACGGAAATGTCAGGAAAATCAGGCCGTAAGGCGCTGCTGAGCCGTCTTGATCTGGGTCAGTGTGTCCAGATTCTGATTAACGCGGCAGTAGAATTCCTCATCGATGAACGGACGCATGATGAAGTCGTTCCCGCCGGCCTTCAGGAAGCGCGCGGAAAGCAGGCGATCGGTCGAGGACGACACGCCGATGATGCGCAGCTTGTGCGATCCGATCGTACCGCGAATGCGCCGCGTCAGCTCGAAACCGTCGATGTCGGGCATGTTGTAGTCGGTGATCATCAGGCCGATATCGGGATTGGCTTTCAGCAGCGCAAGCGCAGCCGAGCCGTTCTCCGCCGTGCTGACGCGGAAATTGTAGCGCTTGAGGCGCGTCGTCAGCAGCGCCCGGGCCGTCGCGCTGTCATCGACGATCAGGACGTGGTGATTGTGATTGGTCAGGAAGCGGCAGACCGATTCGGCCAGCATATCGACGGCGAAGATGTTGTCCTTCAGGATATAATCGACGATTTCCTTGGAGAGCAGCTGGTCGCGCGTCTTCTGCTGAAACGTGCCGGTGAAGACGATCGTCGGAATGCTGAGATCGACGAGATAGTTCAACGCCTCGCCGTTCTCGGCGCCCGGCAGGTTGATGTTCGAGATCGCGAGCGTGATCTTGTCACTGGACTTGTCATAGGCAAGCTCCAGCTCCTCGAAGCTGCGGCATATCTCGACATCGATGTCGAAAAGTTCCTTCAGGCGCTTTGAGATCATGGATGTGAAGACATTCGAGTCCTCGGCAACAAGAATACGGTGATGCGAGAGAGACGCGCCGGAATACTGCATCCCGGAAATGCCGATAAATGCCATGATATGCCTTCGTGGTATGAATGTTCCCCAGGTTAAGACCTAGCGGCAACCCTTTGCGAAAGCGTTAAATTTAGAGGGCATCAAAAAGCGGGAAGCGATTCTCCGCCTCACCGCGCAAAACCCGTCGCCCAAAAGCAAAGCGGCGCGGTTCATCTTCCGCGCCGCAGCAAAGCCCCATCCGAAAGCTTACTTGACCGAGGCCGAGCCGCCCTGGATCTCTACATTCTCGCCGCCGTTCAGCGCGATACGGTCGCCGTTCGGCAGGGTGACGAAACAGCCGGTCGGGCAGATCGTTTCCGTCGCTCCGGGCTCGAGCGCGACCTCCATACGGCTGCCGCCCTCGACGATGACGAGCACCTGGGTGTCACCGTCCTTGTTGGTCACCGAGGCAGCCATGGCCGGAGCGGACATCGCAGCCGATACCAGCAGCATCATGATCATTCGCTTCATCATTGCCCGGCGCCGCAGCGCCGCCCCTGTTTCACAAGCCCTGGAGGAACACTATCGCTCCTCGTCGGGATTTGCATGTGTTTTATGGGGAAACGGCTGAATGCAGCGTGAATGCGGCGTTCATGTGCCGCAAATCAGGCGCTCCGATCAGGTTTCGGGCACCTCGTCCGCGGCCTTGCCGCGCCGGCCCGCCACCTGCGGGCGCATCTTCTGCGTGGCCTGATCGAGCAGCGTGGTGATGAGATCGGCCCCTTCCGGCGAGATCTTGATCGGCACCTCCGCCGACGCCGGCGCGCCGATGGCGACGCCCTCGGTCCGGAACCGTTCGAGCACGGCGGCGCGCAGATCGGATTTCACGCCCGTGCCGTTGAGGATATCCGCAAGGAAGGCACGGACCTCGAAATCCAGCGTCGAAGACGAAAAGGCCTGGAAGACCACCATCGGCTCCGGATTGCGCAGAAGCCCCTGCTGCGCACGCACGACCTCGACGAGGATTTCCTGCACCCTGCGCGGGTCGTTGCTGCCATGTACGCTGATCATCAGGTCGACACGGCCGAGCTTGTTGCGATGCGTCCAGTTGCCGACCTGCCCGTTGATCAGCACCGAATTCGGCACGATCACCGTCTGGCGCTGGAAGGTCTCGATCTCGGTGGCACGTACGGAAATGCGGCGCACGAAGCCCTCGGTCGTGCCTGCCACCACCCAGTCGCCCACCTTGAACGGACGTTCCGCCAGCAAAATGAGGCCCGAAACGAAGTTCGAGACGATGTTCTGCAGGCCGAAACCGATACCGAGCGAGAGGGCACCGGCGACGAGCGCGAGGCTGGACAGGTTGATACCCGCCGCCGATATGCCGACAAGGCCGGCCAGCGCCACGCCGGCATAGCCGACGGCGGTGCGCACGGAGTTGCGCACGCCCGCATCGACCTGACTGCGCGCCAGGACGTTGCCGTCCACCCATTTCTGGAACCAGCGCGTGATGACGAGGCCGGCGACGAAGAGCAGGATGCCCGCAAGGATGCCGATCAGCGAGATCGTGATGCTGCCGATGCGAATCTCCGTGAAGATGCGGTAGGCCCAGGATTCGATGTCAGCGATCTGGAAGCCCCATTGCAGGAGAACCAGCGGCACGAAGAAGACGAAGATCAGCAGATAGATGCTCAGGCCCGCGGCAAGCCCCACCTGGTCGAGCGACACCTGCCCGAGGCCGAAGCGCGCTTCCAGCCGCTTGCCCACCGCCGTTTCGGCAAAGGCATTGGGCGCGGAAACGGCGCGGCCGGAAAGGAAGCCGATATACATGGTTACGATGATCGCGCCGGTGACGACGATCTGCGTGGCGATGAAGCGCGCCATGCCGACATAGCCGAACAGCGAGGCGAAGATGAGCCCGAGGCCGGTCAGCATCAGGAGGATGAAGATCGATCGCGGCCAGGGGCGCCCCTGCGAATCGGGCGTTTCCCCCTGGTGCAGCACCGGCTTGATGAAGGCAGTGACGACGAGCAACGCACCGATGACGATCGAGGCGAAGAAGCTCTTCACCACCGTTAGCACGACCGGAGAGCCCAGTGTTTCACTGATCGTGCCGAGGAAATAGTCGGCGCCGTTGACGAGGGCCATGCTGAAGATCAGCAGCCACAGAAGCTGCGCGCCACGATCGGAGACCCGCACCAGTCGCCAGTGGCCGTCGCCGGGCGACAGGACCGCATTGGCAAGCTGCGCCACGAAGAAGATCGCCACCATGACCCCAAGCGCCACCGACGCGATCGGCGCGATGTCGGAGCGCAGCACGTTGAACGTGTCGAGGAAAAAGTAGCTGGTACCGGCAAAGGCGCCGACGGCGATGCTCGGCAGGATCGTCGACCAGAAGGCGACGGAAAGCCGGGTGATATAGTGCGGCTTCTGCTGCTGCACGGCGCGCGTGATGAAGGGTGAGAACAGCCGGTAGCCGCCGGACAGCAACACCAGCGCCGCCATCAGGGAGAGCCCGACGGCGCCCAGAAGCTGCATGCGCTTGAACTTCCAGACGAACTGCAGCCAGGCCGTTACCGTACGCCCGAGCGTCGCCGTCTCGTTGCTGAGCGCACCGGTGGCCTCTGTGAAGAGCGCGGTGTTGACATCCGTACGCTTCAGGATCGCGTCGGTGAAAAGCTGCCGGCGGATTTCCGTGATACGGTTGGAAAGCTTCGTCGCCTCGATGGAAAGGTTCTCCGCCTCCCCGGTCAACGCATTGATCTCGTTGCGCTCCCCGGCAAGCTTCTTGCGCTCCTCCACCACGACGGCAGCTTCGGCCGGTGCCCCCTCGGCCGGTGGATCGCCCAGCTCGGTCTGGCGCGCCTTGATCGCCTCCAGCCGCGGCCGCGTCGCGACGGAGATGGCAAGGATCGTCCGGTTCAGCGCCTCGGCCTCGACCTTCAGTTCGACGAGCCGCGCATCGTCGTCCTTGAAACGGTCCACCCGCTCGCGAATCGCATTGAGCTGACCGGCTGCACGATCGAGGTCGTTGCTCGCCTGCTCGAGCTGGGTCGCATCGACAATGGCGGGCGCGGCGGGCGTCTGCGCGCGGGCGGGCACCGCCGCGAGCAGGAGAACGGTGAAAAGGACGGAAAGAAGGCGGAAGGTCGGCAACAGGCCATCCTCAATTGAACGGAAACAGACGACGCAGCGCAGGCATGCGATTGCGCCCCTTCTACCCACGAATGCGGCCATTTTAAACCGGCCCGCCCGCGATGCTAGAATCCGGCACCCGGCTCGGCGAGATAGGCCTCCTCCTCCCGCGTGGAGACGCGGCCGAGGAAAGCGTTGCGATGCGGAAAGCGGCCATATTCAGCAATGACGTCCCGGTGGCGGACGGCATAGTCGAGATACATCTCGTCGCCATGCGCCTCGAACAGTTCGACGGAGAGGTCCTGGTCGGCCAGCGCTTCGGAATGCTCGAGCGGCATGTAGAAGAAATGGCGCCGGTCATAGGGAACCGCCTTGTCGGCGCCCACCTCCAGCGCAAGGCGCGCTTCGCGCCGGGCGATCCAGTCGGTGGCGAAGGCCAACGGCGAGGCGCGGTACATATTGCGGGGAAACTGATCGAGAACGATGATGGCGGCAAGCCGCGCCTCCGGGCTCGCCCGCCATGGCGCCGTCACCGTCTGCGAGAGGGCAAAATGCGTCTCGACGAAGGTTTCGCGCACATGCGCGTCGAGCCCCGGCGTCGATTGCCACCAGTCCTTTGCCGTCAGCGTCTCGCACCAGAAGTCGACGACCTCCTGCGGTGTCCTGATCCTGTTCTCGCTCATGCCGTCTGTCTCCGTTCGTCTTCGCCGCAATATGGCGGGGTGCGCCCGGGTTGCAAGGGGGCGGCGTTAGCAAAGCGTTTGCCCTTTTCGTGAGCGCCGCCTTTACCTCGCCCGCGCTAGCCTGCGCACACGCGACGAAAGCAGGGCCAACAATGCTGAAATTCACCGGTCTTTCCACCTCCGCCTACCGGAAGACGGGTTTCGACCTGCTGCTCGCCCTGGAGGGCTCGACGCGGCGCGCCTATCTCGACACGGCGGCCGATCCGGCGCCGACGATCGGCATCGGCTTCAACCTGCGCTACAATCTCGAACCCGTGCTGAAGGCAATCGCCGGCAACGGCTGGAGCACGGCGCTGCAGGCCAGGCTGAAGGCCGTCATCGACCAGAGCTATTCCAGGGGAGAGACCGCGCTGCTCAACGGCCGGCTCGACAAGGTCATGGCCGACTGGAATGCGACGCGCGATCCAGCCGTGCCGAAAACCTTCGCCTTCTCGTCCGATGCCGAAATCCAGGCGGCGCTGACCGCGCTTTCGCCTCGCTACGAGAGGGCGATCGACACGTGGCTCGCCGGCATTCCCAACTCCACCGAGCGCGCCGTACTCTTCAGCATGGCCTACAACGCACCGTCCCTGCTCGGGCCGAAGCTGAAGGCTGCCATCCTGGCCGGCGACCGGGCGGAGGCCTGGTACGAGATCCGCTACAATTCCAATGGCAGCGGCCATGCCGGCATCGCCAACCGGCGTTATGTCGAGGCCGAACAATTCAAGCTCTTCGCCAGAGAGGGCACGGCGACGACCGAGGAAGCGCTCGATGCGGGCCGCATGTATGCCGCGCACCGGGAAAAGATTCTCTCCTATGAAGGCCGCTTCGATGCCGATACCGCCGGCCGCATCAAGGGATTTTCGGGCATCGACGCGATCTTCGAGGAATATGCCCCCGCCATCGTCAGGCTGAAGGCCGCCTATGGCATAGCCAAGGGCATGGCGCTGGAGGAACTGCAGGTCGCCTCCGCCACTCTCCGCAATCTCTCGGGCGACGGGACGGCCCACGACACGGCCTCCAACGATGCCGATCTCCTTGTTGGATCCTCGCACGCCAACACGCTTTCCGGCGGCCGCGGCAACGACGCGCTGGTCGGCCTTGCCGGAAATGACAGGCTCGATGGCGGTGCGGGAAACGACTGGCTGAGCGGCGGCACCGGCGCGGACAGGCTGACGGGCGGCGCTGGCGCCGACACCTTCGTCTTCCACAGCGCCGCCGATATCGGCCTTGCGACGCGCGACCGCATCGCGGATTTCGAGCCCGGCCGCGACCGCATCGACCTTTCGGCCATCGACGCCAACGGCTCTGAGGCGGGCCACAGCTTCACTCTTCTTGCGCGGGGCAAGGCCTTCACGGGCGATTCCGGCGAGTTGCGCTGGTATACGACGACAGCAAAGGGCAAGGCCGTCACCATCGTCGAAGGGGATATCGACGGCGACAAGACCGCCGATTTCCGCCTCGACCTCGACGGCAAGCTGGCACTGAACAAGGGCGACTTCCTGCTCTGACAATCGTTCGCCACCGCAGCGGACGCAAAACCGCCTTGCAGCTTTGTCACAGCGTCACACCGGCGCCGCTTCTTCATTGAAACACTGCAATGGCCGGCGCTCAAACGCGGGTGCACCGGAAGGCGCGCTGCAGCGAATCTACAGAACGCAAACACGAGCCGAGGCGGGCAACCTGTTCCCCAGGGAACAGCGCGGCGCAGATGGTGCAATAAAACAACGGTTCACCCCGCCGATCGCATGGAACCCCGGCCGCCGGCGGCACGACCATAACGCCCAACCTGCACAGTTCATTCGATGACGAACGAAATTTTGACCATGGGTCTGCTGTTGTGCGCCGGGCATTGGCTCGCCGACTATCCCCTGCAATCCGACTTCCTGGTGAGGGCCAAGGTCGAGGGCCCCCTGCGGGCCTATCATCTCATCGCCCATGCCGGCATCCACGGCGCCGTGGTGCTGCTGGTGACGGGAAGCGCCCTGCTCGGCCTTGCCGAATGGGTCGTGCATGTCGTGATCGACGAGGCGAAGATCCGCGGGAAGATCAGCTTTGCGCAGGACCAGACCCTGCACCTGCTGTGCAAGCTCATCTGGCTGATCATCAGCGTGGTGCTGATCATGCCGTGAAGGGACGGGATCCCGTTCCGCGCCCATTCACCCCTGCTTCTTCAGGCCGGCATCGCGCACGATTTCCGCGATCGTGGCGAACTGGGCCGAAAGCGGATTGCTCTTGCGCCAGACCATGCCGATCGTTCGTGTCGGCCGGGGCTCGGCCAGCGACGATATGCAAACCGAGGCGGACCGGGTTTCCGTGTCGACGGCCATCTGCGGAATAAGCGTCACGCCGATGCCCGCCCCGACCATCTGCACCAGCGTCGACAGCGAGCTTCCCTCCATCAGGTCACGCACCGACGACGCCCCGATATTGCAGACAGAAAGGGCCTGGTCGCGGAAGCAATGCCCCTCCTCCAGCAGCAGCAGCCGCATTTCATGGAGCCGGTCGGAACTCGGCACCGGCTTTCCGGCGTCCTCCAGAGGACGCACCAGCACGAACTCCTCGTCGAAGAGCGCGATTTCCTTGAGGGCCGGCTCCGAAATCGGCAGGGCGACGATGGCCGCGTCGAGCTTGGCTTCCGTCAGGTCCTCGATCAGCCGCTGCGTGATCGCCTCGCGCGGCCGGGGATCGATGCCGGGATAGAGCGTCGCCAGCGCCTTGATGATGTCGGGCAGAAGATAGGGCGCGACCGTCGGGATGACGCCGAGACGGAGGCGGCCGGCAATCGGCCCATGCGCTGCCCGGCCGAGATCCTCCAATTCGTCAACCGAACGCAGGATCGCCCGCGTCCGCTCGGCAAATTCCTCGCCCAGCCCCGTCAGCCGGATGCGCCGCCCGCCGCGCTCGACGAGCGGCACGCCCACCAGGTCCTCCAACTCGCGGATCTGCACGGAGAGCGCCGGCTGCGATATCGCGCAGCTCTCCGCCGCCCGGCCGAAATGACCGATGCGGGCAAGCGCCTCGAAATAGCGCAAATGTTTCATGGTCAGGCCATTCATAACCTGAGCATATCGGAGCATTTAGTTTTTACAATTGGAGTTTATGAGTGGCCTTTGCTACGCCTTGGCAACCCGGAAGACGCTTCGCTGCGGCGCCGACCCAAGAGGCGCGCCTGCAAGTACCCTTCCGGTGTTCTGTCGAATCAAGAAAATCCGTTGGAGGACCAAATGGATACGAAGACGACGACGACCGGCAAGTGTCCGGTCATGCACGGCGGCGCCACCGCCCTCAACAATTCCGTCATGGAATGGTGGCCCAATGCGCTCAACCTCGACATCCTGCACCAGCACGACGCGAAGACCAATCCGCTGGGCAAGGGCTTCAACTACCGCGAAGAACTCAAGAAGCTGGACGTGGAAGCGCTGAAGGCGGACCTGCGCGCCCTGATGACCGACAGCCAGGAATGGTGGCCGGCCGACTGGGGCAGCTATGTCGGCATGATGGCGCGCGTCACCTGGCATGCCGCCGGCTCCTATCGCGCCGCGGACGGCCGCGGCGGCGCCAACACCGGCAACCAGCGTTTCGCCCCGCTTAACTCCTGGCCGGACAACGTCAACACCGACAAGGGCCGCCGCCTGCTCTGGCCGGTCAAGAAGAAGTACGGCAACAAGATCTCCTGGGCCGACCTGATCGCGCTCGCCGGCACCATCGCCTATGACGTCGCAGGCCTGAAGACCTTCGGTTTCGCCTTCGGCCGCGAAGACATCTGGGGGCCGGAAAAGGACGTCTACTGGGGTGACGAAAAGCAGTGGCTCGCCCCGAGCGACGGCCGCTATGGCGACGTCTCCAAGCCGGAAACGCTGGAAAACCCGCTCGCCGCCGTGCAGATGGGTCTCATCTACGTCAATCCGGAAGGCGTGAACGGCAAGTCCGATCCGCTGGCGACGGCCGCGCAGATGCGCGAGACCTTCGCCCGCATGGGCATGGACGACGAGGAAACCGTCGCGCTGACCGCCGGCGGCCACACGATCGGCAAGTCGCACGGCAATGGCAGCGCGGGTGATCTCAGCGCGGATCCGGAAGCCGCCGGCCCGGAATTCCAGGGCCTTGGCTGGATGAACACGAAGGGCCGCGGCATCGGCCGCAACACGGTCGTCTCGGGCATCGAAGGTGCCTGGACCTCCGAACCGACGAAGTGGGACAACGGCTTCTTCGAAATGCTGTTCAAGCACGAGTGGACGCTGACCCACAGCCCCGCCGGTGCGTCCCAGTGGGCGCCGATCACCATCGCCGAGGAAGACAAGCCGGTCGACGTGGAGGATTCCTCCATCCGCACCATCCCGATGATGACGGACGCGGACATGGCGCTCAAGGTGGACCCGATCTACCGCGAGATCTCGCTGCGCTTCAAGAACGACTTCGCCGCCTTCTCCGATGCCTTCGCCCGCGCCTGGTTCAAGCTGACCCACCGCGACATGGGCCCGAAGTCGCGTTACTTCGGCCCGGACGTGCCGACGGAAGAGCTCGTCTGGCAGGATCCGATCCCTGCCGGCCGCACGGACTATGACGTCGCTGCCGTCAAGGCGAAGATCGCCGCCTCCGGCCTTCCGGCCGCAGATCTCGTCGCCACCGCCTGGGACAGCGCCCGCACCTTCCGCGGTTCCGACTTTCGTGGCGGCGCGAACGGCGCCCGCATCCGCCTTGCTCCGCAGAAGGACTGGGAAGGCAACGAGCCGGCGCGTCTCGCCCGGGTCCTCGCCGTCCTGGAGCCGATTGCGGCCGCGTCGGGCGCAAGCCTTGCGGACGTCATCGTTCTCGCCGGCAACTGGGGTGTCGAGCAGGCGGCGAAGGCCGCAGGCGTCGACGTCACGGTGCCCTTCGCACCGGGCCGCGGCGATGCGACGGCCGAGCAGACCGATGCGGACGGTTTTGCCCCGCTCGAACCGCTCGCCGACGGTTTCCGCAACTGGCAGAAGAAGGACTATGTGGTGAGCCCGGAAGAGCTGATGCTCGACCGCGCCCAGCTCATGGGCCTGACGGCGCCGGAAATGACGGCACTCGTCGGCGGCCTGCGCGTCGTCGGCACCAACCATGCCGGCACCGCTCATGGCGTGTTCACCGACAAGGTCGGCGCACTGACGACGGACTTCTTCGTCACGCTTACCGACATGGGTTATTCGTGGGTTCCGACGGGCAACAACCTGTACGAGATCCGCGACCGCAAGACGGGTGCCGCCAAGTATACCGCGACGCGCGTCGACCTCGTCTTCGGCTCGAACTCGATCCTGCGCGCCTATGCGGAGGTCTATGCTCAGGACGACAACAAGGAGAAGTTCGTGAAGGACTTCGTTGCCGCCTGGGTCAAGGTCATGAACGCCGACCGCTTCGATCTGGCCGCCTGACCAAAAGACCAGCCCGGTATCCGGGAGCGACGCATATCCCTTCCCCCGCTTCGGCGGGGGAAGGCCTGCCGAAAGGCCCAATCGGCCCTGGCACCGTCGAACTACGAGGGGTCTGCCGTTCCCTTGGAAACCCCATCCGCGGATTTGGGCTTACGGCCAGACGGCGCTTTTCCGGCGCGCTCGCGGGCATGGGCCTCCGGTCCGGCAACGATCACGCCCGGCTTCTTTTTTTCCCGGCGCTTGTCTTCCTTCGACCTGGCAACGTCAGAGATCTTGTCCATGGCTTGCTGTTCTCCGTTGAACGATCAGAGGCCTAACGAAGCCGCCGGTCCCTGGTTCCCCGAAAATCCACATGTCACCTGCCCTGTTCCAGGGCTAGAGCCGCCATCCGGAAGCAATCGTCACGGATACGGTGTCGCCCGGTGCCGGTTTCTCACGGCTGAAGGCGCGCAGGATCTGGCCGTCCGCCAGCGCCAGCGTCAGGCTGTAGCGCTCTCCCTCGTAGAGCGATGAGCGGACCTGTGCCGCGATCCCCTCGCCGCCCAGCACCACATCCTCCGGCCGGACGAGAACATCGGCCACCATGCCGCCGTCGGACACGGCCGACGCCAGCAAGGTCCGCAGCACCTCCCAGTCGAGTTTTCGCGGCATTCCCGCAGTCACCGCAAGTGAAAGAACGGCGCCGCGGCCGATCAGGCTGCCGACAAGCCGCCCCTCGGGGCGGGCATAGATCTCCTGGGGCGGCGCAACCTGCAGCAGCTCGCCCCGGGACATGACCGCAATGTCGGTGGCGAGCGCCATGGCCTCGCTCTGGTCGTGCGTGACATAGACCATCGTCGCGCCGGAGCGCTGGTGGAACTCACGAAAGGTCTCCTCCATCTCCTGTCGCAGGTGCCTGTCGAGATTGGCCAGCGGCTCGTCGAGCAGCACGACATCCGGCTGGGTAACGAGGCAGCGTGCAAGCGCGACACGCTGGCGCTGGCCGCCGGAGAGGTCCGCCGGACGGCGCTCGGCGAGGTCGGCAAGGCGCACGGTCTCGAGCGCCTCGACGATCCCGCGGCGATAAGCATCCTTCGAAACGCCGCGCACCTTCAGCGGATAGCCGACATTGTCGGCGACGCTCATATGCGGCCACAGCGCATAGGACTGGAACACCATCGCCATGTTGCGCCGCTCGGGCGGCAGGGACTGCGCGGGATCGGCCAGAAGCCGCTCGCCGAGGAAGATCGCGCCGTCGCTCGGCGCTTCGAAACCGGCGATCATCCGCAGCACCGTCGTCTTGCCGCAGCCGGACGGGCCGAGCAGCGCAAGGAAGCCCCCGTCGCGCACATCGAGCGAGACGCCCTTCACCGCCGGCCGGCCGGTGCCGAAATCCTTGCTGACATTGTTGAGGATCAGCTTCGCCACGGCACCACTCCTTTCGGCAGGTGCTTCGCCATCGTTTCCAGCAGCAGCATCAGGGCGACGACCATGAACACCACGAGCACCGAGAGGGCGGAAGCGAGATCCGAGCCACCGCTGTCGTCGAGATTGTAGATCACAACGCCGAGCGTCTGCGTACCCGCGGACCAGAGCAACGCCGAAACCGTCAGCTCGTTGCAGGCGATGAGGAAGACGAGGATGACGGACGCGCCGGCGGCGGGCGCCACCAGCGGGATCATAATATCCCTCAGACGCGCGAAAAAGCTGGCGCCGGCCAGGCGCGCCGCCTCCTCGAGCGCCGGATCGAGCTGGCGGTAGGCGCTGACGACGGGTTTCAGACTGACCGCGAAGAAGCTCGCGAAATAGGCAATGAGGATGATCCAGATCGTGCCGTAGAGCGTCACGTTGAAGACCGGCAGGGGCGCTGCGAAAACGAGGATGAAGGCGACGGCAATCACAATGCCGGGCAGCGCATAGGGAATCTCGATCAGGTTCGCCAGGACGCGCACCGTCGCACCCCGCCGGCGCGTCAGCAGGTAGCCTGCAAGCACCGACAGGGCGAGCAGGCCGATGGCGGTGGCGGCGGCAAGGAACAGGGAGTTGGCAAAGGCGGTCCGGGTGATCGCCTGCCGCAGCAGGACCTCCTCGAAAGCATGGAAGGACAGGGTGTCGATTGTCAGCGGCACGCCATAGGCCGGCACGAGCGCACCGGCCACGAGTGCGAGAAAGGGCGCGACCAGCATGACGAAGAGGAGGACCACCAGCAGGGGCAGGAAGACGAAGCGCCATCGGCCAACGGGAAGGCATGCCGCCGTACCGGCCTGGCCGAGAATGCGATAGTCCCGGCCGCCGAGTGCACGCTCCTGCACGGCAAGCCCGGCCACCGAAATCAGCACGATGACACCCGAAAGCAGTGCGACCTCGCCGAAGGTGCGATCCGTGAAGGCGGCGAACTTGGTGAAGACAAGGGTCGAGAGAGTGTAGATCGATGCCGGGATGCCGAGGATCGCAGGAATGCCGAAATTGCCGATACAGGAGACGAAGGCGATGGCGGCGCCGGCGATCATGCCAGGCAACGCAAGCGGCAGGACGATATCCCGGAACGTGCGCAGGGCCGAGGCGCCGGAAAGGCGCGCCGCCTCCATCCCGTCGCGGGGCATGTTCATCAGCCCGGCCCGCAGGGCCAGATAGACGAGCGGCGCATGCTGCACCCCGTAGAGCAGCGCAATCCCGCCGACCGAATAAAGCGGCTGCGGCGAGCCGAGCGGCGGCGCGATGTGCAAGGCCTTCAGGAGCGGGCTTGCGGGGCCGGACATCTGCACCCAGGCCAGCGCCGTCACCTGCGGCGGGATCATCATCGGCAGCACGAAGAGAAAGCTGAGCGTTCCCCGGGCCGGCATGTCGGTCAAGGTCAGCAGGAAAGCGAAGAGCGAGCCGATCGCCAGCGAGATGACCGTGCCCAGAACGGCGGTGACGAGCGTGAAGTAAGTCGCCGACCAGAGCGCGCGATCGGTGAGCACGTCAAAGGCGCCGCCATCGGCGAAGGCGATGATGCCGGTCACCGCCAGCCGCGCCAGGGGCAGCACGCTGAGGACGACAACCACGCCTGCGATAAGCGGAAGCAGCCAGATCGGCTGGCTGCTTCCCGGACGAACATAACCGTACATGAACGTCGCGGCGCGCCTCAGTTCGAGCCGAAGGAACCGGAGAACGTCTTCAGGTCCGCATCCGCGTTCTTCAGCGCGGTCGCCGCATCGAGCGGCAGAACGCGGATGGTCTCGCGTGCGGGAAACCCTTCGGGCATGGCGATGCCGTTGCGTGCCGGGATGTAGCCGAGCTTGACGAAGCCTTCCTGCCCCTCGACCGAAAGAACGTAGTCGACGAACTTCCTGGCCGCCTCGGCATTCTTCGAGGATGCGAGGATGCCGACAGGCTCGGTCACGGCGGAAACGCCCTCGGCCGGGAAGACGAACGCGACAGGTGCCCCCTTCGCCTTCTCGCGGATCGGCATGTAGTCGACGACCATGCCATAGGCCTTCTCGCCCGAGGCAACCGCCTTCAGCACCGCACCGTTGCCACCCGCCGCCGTGACGCCGTTTTCGGCGAGCGCCTTGTAGTAATCCCAACCGAGGCCATCGACGGCCGCCAGCGTCTGGGTGTGGATGAGGGCGGCGCCCGACGTCAGCGGGCTCGGCATGGTGGCAAGCCCCCTGGCCTCCGGCTTCGTGAGATCCTGCCAGCTTGCCGGCTTCATGGCGGCCGCGGTGTTGTAGACGATGCCGGTGGTAATCAGCTTGGTAGAGTAATAATAGCCGTCCTTGTCATAGAGGCTGGCATCGTAGTTTCCGGCTTCCGGCGAGGCATAGGCGAGCAGCTTGCCGTCCTGCTTCAGCCGTTCGAGCGTGACGGTATCGGCGATCAGCAGCACGTCGGCAACCGGATTGCCGGCTGCGATCTCGGCCTGGAGCTTGGCCATGATCTTCGGCGTGCCATCGCGCACCCAGTCGACCTTGATATCGGGATTGGCAGCCATGAAGCCATCGACGGTCGCCTGCGCGTCCTCGTTCGGCTGGCTGGTGTAGAGCACGAGATTTGCGGCGGAGGCCGGCAGGGCGGCGAAACTGGCGGCGAGGAGGGCGGCGGCGGAAACAAGGGTTTTCATGGGAGCATCCTTCCGGGAACGTCATCGCTCCCTACCCCGGTCGCTTGACACCTATGTGACACCGCCGCCTGCGCCGTGGCGACGGCCGGCACCCTGCGAACACGCCGCATGATGATGGAGCGTTGCCCTGCCCTGACTGGCGGACGACCTGCCTATGTTCAGCAGCACATCCAGGAGAAAAATAGCCAGCTAAGGATTTTCCATCATTGTAAAACACCTTGAACCTGCGCCCTTCGACCACCGGAAGACCTTCCATCGATGGCGCAGCGTACCGGGCTTGCCGCTGGAGGTCATACCGATCGCACCGGAACCGAAAGTCCCTGTTGACGGATGCAAGCAGCGCTGGACGAAGGCCGTCCGATCCCGCTTTAACGTCCCGGCACGACATGTAGCGATCGGAAGACGATGCCAATCCACGAACTTGCAGCACTCGGCGCGGCAACCTGCTGGGCCCTGACGGGATTGATCTCGGCAGGCCCCGCCGGGCATCTCGGCGCGCCAGCCTTCAACCGGGCGCGCCAGATCTTCGTCACCGCGCTCCTGGCATGTTACGTCCTCGCCACCGGAGTCTGGCGCGACCTGGACATGGCAAGCGCCGGCCCGCTGCTCCTGTCCGGCCTGATCGGCATTTTCATCGGCGATACGCTGCTCTTCGAAACGCTCAACCGCCTCGGCCCGCGCCGATCCGGCATCCTCTTCGCGCTGAATGCGCCGATTGCCGCGCTGCTCGGGTGGCTGGTTCTCGGCGAGACCCTGTCGCCCTTCGCAGTGGCCGGCATCCTGATGACCGCGTCGGGCGTGCTGCTCGCCATCGTCTTCGGCAAGCGCCGGGCGCAGATGCATCAATGGGAAACGATCAAGGGACCGCTTTCCATCGGCGTGCTGCTCGGTATCGGCGCTGCGACAGGTCAGGCTATCGGCTCCATCCTCGCCCGACCGGTCATGGCGACCGGGATCGATCCCTTCTTGGCCTCGCTGCTGCGCGTCGGCGTCGCCGCCTTCTGCCTCAGCATCCTGATCCAGCTACCGATTCCCTCCGTCAAGCCGAAGGGACCGCTGACGCTGAAGGTCGCTGCGCTCACCGCCCTGACCGGCATCCTCGCGCTCGCCATCGGCATGACGCTGCTGCTGTTTGCCCTTTCCGGCGGAAAGGTCGGCATCGTCTCTACCCTGTCGGCCACCTCGCCGGTGATGATCCTGCCCATGCTTTGGCTGAAGACCGGCGAAAGGCCCGCCGGCGGCGCCTGGGCCGGCGCCCTCCTGGTGGTCGCCGGCATGGCTCTGATCTTCATGTAGGAGCAGCGTGCGCCGCGGCGGGAACACTTCGGGATGTCACCGCCGATACCGCCAGAGCCGGCCCCGCTCATCGCCGAAGGCTTCGAGCCAAAAATCCCCGAGCCTGTTCATTTCTGCCGAGACGGCACGACGAGCAGTCGCGACCAGGAGAGACCTTCCCCTTCACAGGTGATGCGCAGGACCTGCATGGAGCCGGCCCCGACGGGAAGGCGCCATGTTGCGGGATCCGCGAGCGTGCATGCGGAAAGGTCGAGCGCTCCGTCATCGATCAGGTCCACCGCCGCAAGCGGGCCAAGCCGGTCATAGGGCTCCATCGCCGCGGCCAGCTGGTCGGCTGCAATCTCCCACCGCCGGCGCAGTTCCCCGGCCGTCAGCCCGTAGCGGGTTCCGTCCAGGTAGCGAACATCGATGCCGGCCTGCATGGAATAGGTCATGACATCCGGCGTTTCGTCCCGGGCCGATACGCCGCCCGCCGGCAGGGCCTTTCGCTCGGACAGAAGGTCGAAGGCATCCCGGCGCTGGGCCAGCGCCTCGTTCCGGATGCTCGGCGTCAGGCCGGATGGATCGCTCTCATAGTCCGGCACCAGCCGTGTCCTGTAGACCGGCCAAAGTGCCTCCTGCGCCGTAGCCGCATCGATGAGCACGACGAAAACCGTGCTGACGGTCGCGTTGTAGGATCCGAGATTGTCGCTGACGGTGCGCAGGACGAGAATTTCGCGGGCACCGACCCCAAACACCTCGTCGCGCACCGAGAGCGCGTCCGGCGGCGTTGCCATCGCCGTTGCGGCGGACCAGGTGAAAACCATCCCCGACACGAAGCCCGCCTTGCCCATCGATGTCATGCCCGGCCTCCTCGCGGTTCGGCTGCAATCCGTGCCGACCGGCCTACCTCCCCCGCCTGGCACCGACCGAAGGTAAACATACGGAGGGACCCGCGGAACCGGCACCTGCGGCCTCAGTCTTCGGGACCGTAGCCCGGCATCCGGTAGATCCTGTCGGGTTGCCTCTGGATATCCGGCACATAGACCTTGGCCATCCATTCCTCGTCCTTGACGTCCTCGATCGCGACCGACACGAGGTCCTCGCCGCAACCAAGCGTGGTCGTGACGGCCAGGGTAAGGGCGTCGGAAAGTGCCTTCTTCTGCTCTTCCGTGCGCCCTTCGACCATCTTGAGTATCACATGCGGCATCGCTGCCTCCCTGTTGCGTTTCGCAGGCCGTGCTTCGCAGTGCCTACGGCCATTGTTTTGCCCATTCCTTCAG
This sequence comes from Shinella sp. HY16, assembly GCF_028534175.1. NCBI lineage: Bacteria > Pseudomonadati > Pseudomonadota > Alphaproteobacteria > Hyphomicrobiales > Rhizobiaceae > Shinella > Shinella sp. HY16. Next base: position 2,110,236 of record NZ_JAHYXL010000001.1, read on the forward strand.
CTCCGCCCTTGCCTTCTCCGGCCAGCCCGTCACCGGGGCGGGAAAGACAGCGATCTTTTCGCCGTCCGGCTTCCAGGCCACATAGGCGCGACGGTCGCTCGAGGAGAGGAAGACCAGCCCCGCCTCGTCAAGGCATGCATGCGGGCGGCACGCGGTGCCGACGAAGTCGTCTCCCTTGAACTCACCGCTTCCCACGCCGCTCATCAATTGCTGGAACTGCGAGAAATCCGAGCCGAGCACCATCTTCAGGCTGGCGGCGATCTCGGCATTGGCAAAGGCGTCAGAGGGATGCGCGAAGGTGCGCTCCCGCAGATTGCCCCAGCCGCGCGTTTCGTCCAGCTGGAAGGCCACCGGCGCAAGCGGCGTCATGCCCCGGTCGGCGGTCCATTGCCAGCGCTCGGTATCGCGCCCGGGAACGCTCGCCGTCGAGAACAGCAGTGCCGGGCCGTCCACCGAATGCGACACGGGCGTGCAGCTGTCGAGGGGGCCGTCTATGCGCGGCGCCCCCTTTTCGGGAAAGGACAGCACGAAGGGGGAACCTTCACAGGCATTGCCCCCGACCGAACTCGTGCCCACGACCACGACCGTGCCGCCGAAGGCGTAGACGTCGTCCAGAAAGATGAGCGCATTGGTGTGCAGTTCCCGGCCGTCGACGGTGAGCACCTTCTCGAAATCCCGCTCCTTGATCTCGATCGTGCGGCCCGCGATCTTTTCCAGCTCCACCGCGCCAGCGGATGAGGCAAGGCCGGCAATCAAGCCAATGAGGGAAACCGTGAGAATCAACCGTCGCGTCATGAAAATCTCCTGCACTTTGCCTGCAGGCTAGCCCGGCGCGGCCGTCTATCGCAACCGGGCAATCCCTTTTCAGGCAGGCAGCAACGGCGGCTGCCGCGAAGACGTCACGCCTAACCAGCGGCCAGATAGGGCATCACCTCCAGCGCGCCGCGATAGATCATGTCGAGCGCGACATAGAGGATGATCGCAAGGCCGACATAGGCGATCCAGCGGTGCCTGTTGAGCAGATTGGCGATGAAATTGGCCGCGATGCCCATCAGCGCGATCGAGAGCGCAAGGCCGATGATCAGCACGCTCGGATGCTCGCGCGCGGCGCCGGCGACGGCAAGCACATTGTCGAGCGACATGGAAACGTCGGCAACGACGATCTGCGTGGCGGCCTGAAGGAAGGTCTTTTTCGGCGTGTCCTGCAGGCTCGCCTCCTCTTCCCCGCCATGGCCGGCATGCAGCTCGCGCCACATCTTCCAGCACACCCAGAGCAGCAGCAGGCCACCGGCGAGCAGGAGGCCGATGATCGCAAGCAGATGCACCGCGACCGTCGCAAAGGCGATGCGCAGCACGGTCGCCGCCAGGATGCCGACGAGGATCGCCTTCTTGCGCTGCTCGGCCGGAAGACCCGCCGCCGCAAGACCGATGACCACCGCATTGTCGCCCGCGAGGACGAGATCGATTGCAATGACCTGCAAGAGCGCCGTCAGTCCGGCCGCTGTCAGAATTTCCATGCTCCGTCACCTATTGGTATGCGCCGGCTGACGAACGTCTCGAAGGCACCGGCGATTGATGTGTTGCCCTGCGCGACTGGATCGGGTGCCCGCCGCGTCCCGCATGCCCATTCATCGCCGAAAGCCGGCGTGAGGTCAAAGTGCCACACCAACAATCCCCCGCCGCTTTTTGCCGCCGTCGGGCGCCGGCCCTGCGGCTCCCTCATGCGCAAACCGCCAGTTCTCAGGCCGCCGCAATCGCCAAGACGCAGGGTCGACGATCACAGGAAGGAGCCGGCCGAAAAGGGTGGCCGGAGCATGCGGCATCATCCCGATTGCAGGCGCGCGGTTGCTCGCCTATTGCATCTTCGAGGACGTCTCATCGGGAGGACACCGTTTGGCCCTGTCTCGCAATCTCATCAGCCGCCTGAAGAACCCGGCATTGTTCGAAGCGATCGGCGATCCCGCCTGGCTCGGCCTTGCCGCCGACAACCCCACCTTCGCGGTCTTCAATCCCGCCACCGGCGCACATCTGGCCGACATCCCCGACATGGGCGTCGTCGAAGCACGCACGGCGATCGAGCGGGCCGGCGAAGCACAGACCGAATGGGCCGCGCGCACCGCGCGCGAGCGGTCCGACACACTGTGGCGCTGGCACCAGCTGATCGTGCAGCACACGGACGACCTTGCGACGATTCTGACCGCAGAGATGGGCAAGCCGTTTGCCGAGGCGAAGTCCGAGGTCTCGCATGCCGCGGCCTATCTGCAATGGTATGCGGAAGAAGCGAACCGGGTCTATGGCGAAACGATCCCCGCCCCCTCCCGCGACCGGCGCATGATCGTCATCAAGCAGCCGATCGGCGTCGTCGGCGCCATCACGCCCTGGAACTTTCCTGCCTCGATGGTCGCGCGAAAGATCTCGCCGGCGCTTGCCGCCGGCTGCACGGTCGTTCTCAAGCCGGCAGAACAGACACCCCTCGTGGCTGGCGCGATGTTCGCGCTGGCGGAAAAGGCCGGCTTTCCGCCGGGCGTCGTCAACCTGATCTATGCCGCCGAGGGCGACGCCATCGGCCGCGAACTCTGTTCCAATGCGACGGTGCGCAAGATCAGCTTCACCGGCTCCACGGAAGTGGGACGGCTGCTGATGCGGCAATGCGCCGACCAGGTGAAGAAGCTCAGCCTGGAGCTCGGCGGCAACGCCCCCTTCATCGTCTTCGACGACGCGGATGTCGATGCTGCCGTCGACGGAGCCATCCAGGCGAAGTTCCGCAATGCCGGCCAGACCTGCGTTTCCGCGAACCGGCTCTATGTGCAGGCCGGCGTGCACGACGAATTCGCACGGAAATTCACCGAGCGGGTGCGCACGCTCTCCGTCGGCGACGGTTTCGACCCCGATGTCGCGCTCGGCCCGCTGATCGACACCCGGGCGCTCTCCAAGATCGAGGCCCATGTCGCCGATGCGGTCGACCGTGGCGGCAGCATCCATTGCGGCGGGAAACGCATCGAGGGCGCCGGCACCTTTTTTGCACCGACCGTGCTCACCGGCATCTCGCGCGACATGCGCATCGCACAGGAGGAGACCTTCGGCCCGCTCGCCCCGATCATCCGCTTCACGGATGCCGATGCGGTGGTGCGCGAGGCGAACGACACGATCTACGGCCTCGCCGCCTATTTCTACGCCTCCAATCTCAGCCGCGTCTGGCGGGTGGCGGAGGCCCTGGAATACGGCATGGTCGGCATCAACACAGGCCGCATGTCCTCGGAAGCCGCCCCCTTCGGCGGTGTCAAGCAGTCCGGCATGGGACGGGAGGGCTCCCGCCATGGCCTGGAGGACTATCTGGAGATGAAATATCTCTGCATGGGCGGCATCTGACGGCAAGCCCCGGCGAACCCGCCGGGGCCGCTCATCCCTTCCCGATCCACCGGCATGCCCTGCGCGCGCCCGCAGAATTCGGCCAGCTTAGCGGCCGCCTAATCAGCGCTGAATCAAACGCTCATGTCGGCGCTTTCCGCCTTCCACTACACATCGACCCCGATACAGCAGCAGGGGCCGGTGCTCCGGAAACGGGAAGGAAAGCGGCATGGCAGTGGAAAAAGTGGATACGCTCGTCATCGGTGCCGGTCAGGCGGGCGTTGCGATGAGCGAGCACCTCGGCAGACGCGGCCTTGCCCATCTCGTTCTCGAAAAAGCCCGCATCGCCGAAAGCTGGCGCACCGCCCGCTGGGACAGCCTCGTTGCCAACGGCCCGGCCTGGCACGACCGTTTCCCCGGCCTGACCTTTGTCGACCTCCACGACGACGCCTTCGCCCCCAAGGAACAGGTGGCCGACTACTTCGTCACCTATGCGGAGAAGATCAAGGCGCCGATCCGCTGCGGCGTCGAGGTCAGGTCCGTGCGCAAGGAGGGAGACATCTTCCGCGTCGAGACCTCCGACGGCGTGATCGAGGCGAAAAACGTCGTCTCCGCAACGGGTGCCTTCCAGCGCCCGGTCATGCCCGCCCTGGTGCCGGCGCAACAGGGCCTCACGCAGATCCATTCCAACACCTACCGCAATCCGGGTCAGCTGCCCGAGGGCGCAGTGCTGGTGATCGGAGCCGGCTCTTCCGGCACGCAGATCGCCGATGAGCTGCTGCGGGCCGGCCGACGCGTCTATCTTTCCATCGGCCCGCACGACCGGCCGCCGCGGCGCTACCGCGGCAAGGATTTCTGCTGGTGGCTCGGCGTGCTCGGCATCTGGGACCTCAAGGTGCCCGCGCCGAACACCGAACACGTCACCATCGCCGTCAGCGGTGCCTATGGCGGCAACACCGTCGATTTCCGTCGCCTCGGCAATCGAGGCATGACCCTGCTCGGCCGGGCCGAAAGCTTTTCCGGCGGCGTGCTGCATGTCGCCCCAGACCTTGCCGACAACATTGCACGGGGCGATGCCAACCACCTCTCCCTGCTCGATCGCGCCGACGCCTATGCCGCCGAAAACCATCTCGACCTGCCGGAGGATCCCGAAGCGCGCCGTCGTGAGACGGATCCGGCCTGCCTGACCGACCCGATCCTCGCGCTCGACCTCAAGGAAGCCGGGATCAGCACCATCATCTGGGCGACGGGCTATGCGGTCGATTACGGCTGGCTGAAGCTCGACGCCCTCGACGAAAAGGGCCGCCCCGTCCACGACCGCGGCGTCTCCAGGGTGCCGGGTCTCTTCTTCGTCGGCCTGCCGTGGCTCTCTCGCCGCGCCTCCTCCTTCATCTGGGGCTGCTGGCACGATGCGGATTACCTCGCCGGCTACATCGCCGAGCACCGCGGTACGGAGCGGATCGCCGCGGCCTCCTGAAATCCGACGGCGCCAAAAGCCCGCAAGGAGGAAGCGAGCATGCCATGAACCGACATCCAGCCCCCGAAGACGAGCCCGTCATTCACAATCCCGAGGAGCGTGCCCTTTCCGCGCGTGCGAATCTGTTCCTTAATTGGCGCCTCAACAGGGGAACAGACATGGTGTTGCGCTTCACGCTCCGGCAACTGGAATATCTCGTCGCGGTCGGGGAATTCGGCTCGGTCACCGAGGCGGCCGAACGGGTCAACGTCTCGGCCCCATCCGTCTCGGCCGCGATCTCGCAGCTCGAGAAGGAATTCGGCATCAACCTCTTCGTGCGCCGTCACGCACATGGCTTGTCGTTGACCCAGGCCGGCCACAGCTTCGTCGCGCAGGCACGGCAGATCCTCTCAGAGGCCGCAAAGCTCAACGCCCTTTCCAACGAACTGACGGGCCAGGTGCGCGGGCCGCTGCATGTCGCCTGCCTCGTCACCTTTGCGCAGGCCGTCATCCCCTCGCTGCGCCGCGCCTTTTCCGACGCCTATCCCGACGTCGATTTCTTCCAGTACGAGCGCGACCAGGCGCGCATTCTCGAAGGCTTGCGCATGGCGCGCTTCGACATCGCACTCAGCTACGACCTCGACATTCCCGCCGACGTGACCTTCCACGAGCTGGCGGTCCTGCCGCCCTATGCGGTGCTGCACGAGGATCATCCGCTGGCCGGCCGCAGCGGTGTCACGGTGGAGGATCTTGCACCCCATCCGATGATCCTGCTCGACCTGCCGCACAGCTCGGCCTACTTCCTGTCGCTCTTCCGCGAGGCCGGCCTCACACCGCATATCGCCGAGCGCACACGCGACATGTCCGTGATGCGCGCCATGGTCGCCAACCGCTTCGGCTATTCCATCGCCAATATCCGGCCGGTTTCCACCTATGCGCTGGATGGCGGCCGGCTGACTTTTGTGCCGCTGACGGGAAACCTGCGTCCGATGCGCATGGGCATCCTGTCGATGGCCGGTTCGACCCCGGCACTCACCGTCCGGCGCTTCATCGATTTCTGCGGCGAGACGATCCGCGGCATGGGCATGGACCTGCCGGTTTGCGCCGATGCCGCCCAGCAAGAGAAAGGCAATTCATGACGACGACGACCGAATGGCGCGAGCGAGCCGCACGCCTGAAGTTCCGCAACGGCCTCTACATCGACGGAAGCTTTCGCGAGGCGGCGAAAGGCGGCCGGTTCGAGACCGTGAACCCGGCCAATGCCGAAGTGCTGACGGCGGTTTCCCGCGGCACCGCTGACGATATCGATGTTGCAGTGGCCTCTGCCCGCCGCGCCTTCGACGACGGCCGCTGGTCGGGCAAGTCGCCGGCCGAGCGCAAGGAGGTGTTGCTGCGCCTCGCCGCGCTCATCCGCGACAACATCCCGGAACTCGCCCTTCTCGAAACACTCGACGTCGGCAAGCCGATCACCGACAGCTCGACCATCGACGCGCCCGGCTCCGCCCACTTCTTCCAGTGGCATGCGGAGGCCATCGACAAGCTCTACGACGAGATCGCGCCCACCGGCCGCGGCGATCTCGCCCTGATCCGCCGCGTGCCGCTCGGCGTCATCGGCGCCGTCGTGCCGTGGAACTTTCCGCTCGACATGGCGACGTGGAAGCTCGCGCCGGCGCTCGCCACGGGCAATTCCGTGGTGCTGAAACCGGCCGAACAATCGCCGCTCTCCGCCCTGATGCTGGCCGAACTCGCCTCCGAGGCCGGCCTGCCGGACGGGGTGCTGAATGTCGTGCCCGGTTATGGCGAGGATGCCGGCCGGGCGCTCGGCCTGCATGGCGATGTCGACGCGCTCGTCTTTACCGGCTCGACCAAGGTCGGCAAGCTCTTCATGACCTATGCCGGGCAAAGCAACATGAAGCAGGTCTGGCTGGAGACCGGTGGCAAGTCGCCCAGTCTGGTCTTCGCCGATGCCGATCTCGACAAGGCGGCCGAGATGGCGGCCTTCGGCATCCTGTTCAACTCCGGCGAGGTGTGCTCGGCCAATTCGCGCCTGCTGGTGCACCGCTCCGTGCAGGAGGAGTTCACACAGAAGGTCATCGCCGCCACCGCCGCCTGGCCACTCGGCGATCCGCTCGATCCCGCAACCCGCATGGGCCCGCTCGTCGAAAAGGCCCATGCCGACCGTGTCGCCTCCTATATCGACATCGGCCGCAAGGAAGCCCGCCTCGCCCATGGCGGCGAACGCGAGACACGCAACGGCTCGGATTGCTACATCCAGCCGACGATCTTCAACGACGTCGCGCCGGATGCCCGCATCGCCCGCGAGGAGATTTTTGGCCCCGTCCTCGCCATCACGCCCTTCGACAGCGACGAAGAGGCGCTGCGCATGGCGAACAACAGCGAATACGGGCTTGCCGCATCCGTCTGGACGAAGGACCTTTCGCGTGCGCTCTCCGTCTCCGACCGTCTCCACGCTGGGACGGTTTCGGTCAACACGGTCGACGCGCTCTCGGCGATGACACCCTTCGGCGGCATGAAGCAGTCCGGTTTCGGTCGCGATCTCTCCCTTCACAGCTTCGACAAGTACTGCGCGCTCAAAACCGTGTGGGTGAAATACTAGGCATCGGCCGCCCGGCCATCGACCATCAGGGCGCCGGCTCCCGCCGCGATCACATGCATTGCGGGGGGGCCGGCGCCAAATTTTTCATAATTGACTGAAATCAAAAGATATTTTCCAAGAGACTGAATATTCTCGCATCGATCGAGGATATCGGGCCGTCCGGCAAACAGTCTCGATTAGCCTGAACCTAATCCATGCTTCCGGAACGCATCATTTACCCGAAGCCCTTCCCCCAATCCTATAGCCTCACAAACCCTGAGGATTGCCATGCGTGACGCCAAATACGACATCCTGTTCGAACCCCGCGCGATCGGCCCGCACGTCGCCAAAAACCGGTTCTACCAGGTGCCGCATTGCAACGGCGGCGGCTACCGGGACCCCTCGGCGGCGGCGGCGATGCGCGGCATCAAGTCCGAGGGCGGCTGGGGCGTCATCTTCACCGAGCAGACCGAGATGCACCACACCTCGGAAATCACGCCTTTCATCGAGCTGCGCCTGTGGGAGGACAAGGACATTCCCGGCCTTCGCCGCATGTCCGACGCGATGAAGGTGCACGGCGCGCTCGCCGGCATCCAGCTCGCCTATTCCGGCATCAACGGCCCGAACTTTTATACCAAGGAAGTGCCGCTCGCGCCCTCCGCGCTGCCGATCCGCACCTTCACCAACGATCCGGTGCAGGCCCGCGCGCTCGACCTCACCGACATCAAGAATCTCCGCCGCTGGTTCGTCAACGCCGCCAAGCGCTCGAAGATCGCCGGCTTCGACCTGATCTGTCTTTACGGCGCGCACGGGTTCGGCATCTTCCAGCACTTCTTGTCGCGCGCCACCAACCAGCGCACCGACGACTATGGCGGGAGCCTGGAAAACCGCTCGCGCTTCGCCCGCGAGGTGGTGGCCGATATCCGCGATGCCGTCGGCGACACGACGGCGATCACCATGCGCGTCAGCCTGGACGAGACCATCGGCGAACTCGGCTTCTCCAATGCGGAGGTGCGCGAATTCGTCGAGATGAACGCCGACCTGCCGGATCTCTGGGACCTCGCGCACGGCGCATGGGAAGACTGTTCCGGGCCCTCCCGCTTCAAGGAGGAGGGCGCGCAGGAAATTCTGGTGAAGGGCATCCGCGAACTGTCCTCGAAACCCGTCGTCGGCGTCGGCCGCTTCACCTCGCCGGATGTGATGGCACGCATGATCCGTCAGGGCGTGCTGGATTTCATCGGCTGCGCCCGCCCCTCCATCGCCGATCCCTTCCTGCCGAAGAAAATCGAGGAAGGCCGCATCGAGGATATCCGCGAGTGCATCGGCTGCAACATGTGCATCACCGGCGACATGACCATGTCGATCAGCCGCTGCACGCAGAACCCGACCTTCATGGAGGAATGGCGCAAGGGCTGGCACCCGGAGCGCATGAACGAGAAGGGCGAGAGCCAGACCGTGCTCGTCGTCGGCGCAGGCCCCGCCGGGCTGGAGGCCACCCGCGCCCTCTCGCTGCGCGGCTATGACGTGACGCTGGCCGAAGCCACCACGACGCTCGGCGGCCGTGTCTCGCGCGAACGGCTGCTGCCCGGCCTTTCCGCCTGGGGCCGCGTGGTCGATTACCGCCAGTACCAGATTTCCCAGCGCACCAATGTCGAAACCTATTTCGACAGCCGCCTCACCGCCGAGGACGTGCTCGGCTTCGGCTTCGAGCACGTCGCCATCGCCACCGGCTCGCGCTGGCGGCGCGATGGCGTCGCCCGCCAGCATGTCGTGCCCATGCCGATCGATCCCGCCATGACCGTCTGGACGCCCGACGACATCATGGCGAAGGTCCACCCGGAAAACCTCGTCGGCAAGACCGTCGTGGTCTACGATGACGACCACTACTACATGGGCGGCGTGATGGCCGAGGTGATGGCCAAGGCCGGTGCGAGCGTCATCCTCGTCACGCCCTCGGCCTATGTCTCCGACTGGACGCGCAACACGCTGGAACAGGGCGCGATCCATGTGCGCCTCGACGATCTCGGCGTCGACATCCGCCTCAACCGCGGCGTCACCGCCATTCGCGCCGGCGAGGTCGAGACCAACTGCACCTATACCGGCCGCAGCAAGACCATCGGCTGCGACGCCGTCGTCATGGTTGCCTCGCGCCTTTCGGAAGATGCGCTCTACAACGACCTGATCGCCCGCCAAGCCGACTGGGCCGACGCCGGCATCAAGAGCATCAAGATCATCGGCGACGCCGCGGCGCCGGCCCCCATCGCCTGGGCGACCTATGCCGGCCATCGCTACGCGCGGGAACTGGACACGCCCGATATCGGCGACGACCTGCCCTTCCGCCGCGAAGTCACCCAGCTCGAACCGGCGTGAGGAGCACGGCATGACCCAGCAGCCCAAGGCCATCGAAGTGAAATCGGTCTCGAAGTCCTTCGGGGCCTATCAGGCGCTGAAATCCGTCAGCTTCGACATCGGCAGCAACGAGTTCTTTACCATGCTCGGCCCCTCCGGCTGCGGCAAGACCACGTTGCTGCGCATGCTGGCCGGCTTCGAAAGCCCGGACACCGGCTCGATACTGCTCAACGGCAAGGAGGTCGTCGCCATCCCGCCGCACAAGCGCCGCGTCAACACCGTCTTCCAGAGCTACGCCCTCTTCCCGCACATGACGCTGGAGCAGAACGTCGCCTACGGCCTGGAAAACCTCGGCTGGGACAAGGCGCGTATCAAGAGCCGCGTCGGCGAGATGCTGGAACGCGTGCACATGGGCGCGATGGCGAAGCGCAAGCCCGCCCAGCTTTCCGGCGGCCAGCGCCAGCGCATCGCACTCGCCCGCGCGCTTGCGCCGGAGCCGGAAGTGCTGCTGCTCGACGAACCGCTCTCCGCCCTTGACCTTAAACTGCGCCAGGCGATGCGCGACGAACTGCGCACCCTGCAACGCGACACCGGCATTACCTTCGTCTTCGTCACCCACGACCAGGAAGAAGCGCTCGACATGTCCGATCGTATCGCCGTTCTCGGTGGCGGCGAGGTGCAGCAGATCGGTACGCCAACGGAAATCTACGAGGAGCCCGTCAACCGCTTCGTTGCCGATTTCGTCGGCGAAACGAACTTTCTGGAGGTCGAAGTGCTGGAAACCGCGGCCGGGGAAGCGACCGTCCGCACGCCCTTCGGCCTGTCGATCACCGTACCGGCCACCGGCCCCACCGCCCGGGGGCGTGCGACGCTTTCCGTGCGTCCGGAAAAGATCAACCTCGGCAATCAGGCCCAGGGGGCGACGGACGGCGTCACCTTCGAGGGGCGCATCACCAACAAGAACTATATGGGCGGCTACACCCACTACACGCTCGACGTCGCGGGCACCGAACTGCGCGCCTCGCGCCGCAACGCCTCGCGCGAGGGGGATACGATCCCGCTCGGCGCAAAGGTTCCGGTCGGCTTCGTCGTGGCTTCGGCGCGAGTGCTGACGGCATGAGCGACACCGCCCTCCACGCCCCCGCCGGAACGGAGCGCGCCCCGCGCACCCGCTTCTGGCACGACCTCTCCTTCTGGGGCCTGCTGCCGTCACGGCTGCTGATGGGCTTTGCGCTGATCCTGCCGATCTTCATCATCGCCGCCGTCTCGCTCTCCACGCGCGGCGCCCATGGCGGCTTTGCCTGGGACCTCAACCTCGCGGGCTATCGCCAGATCCTCTTCAACGAGGGCTGGACGGGCGAGCTGGAGTTCACCCCGCAATACCTTATGATCATCGGCCGCACCTTCCTGCTGGCCGGCGCGACGACGCTGATCTGCCTTCTCTTCGCCGTGCCGGTCGCCTATTTCATCTCGCGCCAGCCGCCCGGCCGCAAGGCAATCCTCGTCTATCTCGTGACGCTGCCGTTCTGGGTCTCGATGATCCTGCGCGTCTATGCCTGGATGATCATTCTCGGCAAGGACGGCACCCTGCCGCGCCTCTTCGAAGCCTTCGGGTTCTCTTCCGGCATGAGCTTCATGTTCAACGACGGCGCGACGCTGACGGCGATGGTCTATACCGCCATGCCGCTGATGGTCCTGCCGGTCTTCGCCTCCATCGAAAAGCTCGACGGCACACTGATCGAGGCGTCGCACGATCTCTACGGCGACCGTTGGGTGACGCTGCGCCGGGTGATCCTGCCGCTGACCGCCCCTGGCCTTACGGCCGGCGCCATCCTCGTCTTCGTGCCCTCGCTCGGCGCGGTGCTGGAGCCGACGCTGATGGGCGGCGGCAAGCAGATGATGATGGGCTCGCTGATCCAGCTGCAGTTCGGCGGCGGCCGCAACTGGCCCTTCGGCGCGGCGATCGCCATGGCGCTGATGGCGCTCGTCATGGTCTTCCTGATCGTCACCGCGCTGCGCGCCGCCCGCCGGGAGGTGACGCCATGAACATTCGCCACGACGTCAAGCACTACCCGGGCCTCGGGCCCCTCACCGCTGTCTTCTTCCTCTATCTCTACGCCCCGCTCGCCATCATCGTCGTCTACTCCTTCAACGCCAACCGCGTTGCGGGTGTCTGGACGGGCTTTTCCCTCGACTGGTACGGCTCGGCACTCAACAATGCCGCCCTGATGAACGCACTCAGGACCTCGCTGACGGTGGCCGCCATCGCGACCGCCGTCTCCACCCTCATCGCGCTTTCCGCCGCGCTCGCGATCATCCGCGGCAAGGACCTGCGCTTCCGCAAGCTTTCCGAGACGATCGTCAACCTGCCGCTGCTCCTGCCGGAAATCGTGCTCGCCGTCGCCACGCTCATCCTGTTCTCGCTGCTCGACATCCAGAACGGCATGCTGCGGCTCGTCGTCGCTCATTCCGCCTTCTGCACGCCCTTCGCTTTCCTGCCGATCCGCGCCCGCCTGCAGGGCATGTCGCTCGATCTCGAGGAGGCAAGCGCCGACCTCTATGCGGATCGCTGGACGACCTTCCGCCGGGTGACGCTGCCGCTGATCTTCCCCGGTGTCTTCTCCGGCGCGATGCTCGCCTTCCTCATTTCGATGGACGACTTCATCACCTCGAACCTGCTTGCCACGGGCGGCTCGACGACGTTGCCCGTCTACATCTTCTCGCTGATCCGCGCCGGCACATCGCCGGAGCTGAACGCCATCGCGACCCTGCTGATCCTTGCCTCGCTCATCCTTGCCACCGTCGCGCTCCTGGTCGCGGCGCGCGGCGCCCGTGAGAACGCCGAACCATAATCAAAGAGAGGAACAGACAATGAAGACCTATCTTGCAGCCACGGCCCTTGCCCTCTGCTTCGCCACCGGCGCACAGGCCGCGGGAGAACTGAACATCTATGCCTGGGCCGAATCCATCTCGCCGGCCCTCATCGAAAAGTTCTCCAAGGAGAACGACGTCAAGGTGAATGTCGACAGCTTCACCTCCAACGAGGACCTTCTCACCAAGTTGCAGGCCGGCTCTTCCGGCTACGACATCGCCACGCCGTCGCAGCATTTCCTGCGCGTCATGATCGACGAGGGCCTTATCGAGAATTTCGAGGCCAGCAAGCTGAAGGCCTACGAGAACATCGAGGAGAAATGGCGCAACCAGTGGTGGGACGAGCAACAGGCCTATTCGATCCCCCTCGCCTACGGCACTGCCGGCTTCGTGGTGAACACCGATCAGTACAAGGGACCGACCGACAGCTTCAAATACTTCTTTGAGCCGGACGGTGAGCTGAAGGGCAAGATCGCCCTGCTCTCCTATCCCGACGAGGTGATCGGCGCGGCCCAGCTCTATCTCGGCGTGCCCTTCTGCTCGGAGGACCAGGCGGAGATGAAGAAGGTTCTGGATCTGCTGATGGCCCAGAAGCCGGCTGTCGCCGCCTACTCCTCCGACAATATCGCAAGCCGTCTCGCCTCCGGCGAGGTCTCGGCCCATTTCTGGTGGGACGGGGATTCGCTGAAGGCGCGCAAGGCCGGTTCGCCCGTCAGCCTCGCCATGACCAAGGAAGGGCTTGTCGGCTGGATGGACAGCCTCGTCATCCCCAAGGGCGCGCCGAACCGCGACAATGCGGTAAAGTTCATCGAGTTCCTCTCCACACAGGAAAACGCCACCGAGCAGATGAACTTCTACGCCCATTCCTCGCCGATGAAGGTCGTGCAGGCGAAGGTCACCTACACCAAGGACAAGGCACCCGAGCTCTATCCCGACGTGCCGATCACCTTCTCGCGCACCTGCTCGGCCGCCGCGCAGGACCTCGTGACCCGCGTCTGGACACAGCTTCTGCAATAGTTCGCCATGGCGCCGCGGGTAACCGCGGCGCTCCCCGCCATCGTCAAGGAGACATCCATGCCCGTGCACACCCGCATCCGCCCCTTCAACACCAAGGAAACCTACCCCGAGCAAAAGCTGAACAACGACCTCTGCCAGGCGGTGGTGGCGCGCGGGGCGACGGTGTTCGTGCGCGGGCAGATCGCGCAGGATCTCGACACGCGCGAGAGCCTGCATATCGGCGATGCCGGCGCGCAGGCCCGCAAGGCCATGGAAAACATCAAGATGCTGCTCGAGGAGGCGGGCTCCGACCTCAGCCATATCTGCCGCGTCGTCGTCTATCTCATCGACATCCGCTATCGCGAGGCCGTCTATACGGAGATGGGCAAGTATCTCCAGGGCGTGTTCCCCGTCTCCACCGGCCTCGTGGTCTCGGCGCTCGCCCGTCCGGAATGGCTGGTCGAGATCGAGGCGACCGCCGTCATTCCCGACGAAGCGTGAAGGAGGACCGCATGACCTTTTCCGTCTCGGGCCGCTGCGCCGATACCGGCATGTTCGGCATCGCCGTGTCCTCGTCCTCGCCGAGCGTTGCGGCGCGCTGCGCCCATGTGCGCGCTGGCGTCGGCGCCGTCTCGACGCAGAACGTCACCGATCCCCGGCTCGGCCCGAAGGGGCTTGAGCTGATGGCGGGCGGACTGTCGGCTGAGGCCGCACTCGAACGCCTCGTTGCGGAAGCCCCGCATATCGAATACCGCCAGCTCGCCCTCGTCGATGCGGCGGGCCGCACGGCCGCCTATTCGGGCGCGAGAACCCTCGGCACCCATGCGACGGCGCGCGGCAACAACGTGATCGCCGCCGGCAACATGCTGACGACGACGGCTATCCCGCAGACGATGGTCGAGGCCTTCGAAGCCGCCGCCGGAAAGCATCTCGGCGACCGGCTGATTGCAGCGATGCGTGCGGCCGTCGCAGCCGGCGGCGAGGAAGGACCGGTCCATTCCATGGGCCTCGTCATGGTCGACAAGGTTTCCTGGAACGTTGCGGACCTGCGCGTCGACTGGACCGACGGCGACCCGATCGAAGATTGCGCGGCGCTGTGGGAGCGCTGGCGCGGCGAGATGGACGCCTATGTGACGCGTGCGCTCAATCCTTCGGGGGCGCCGAGTTACGGCGTGCCGGGCGATCTTTGAACCATGATCCCCTCGACGCCCGACATTCTCGCCCGCCTCGTCGCAGAGCCGACGATCTCGCGCCGCTCGAACCTTGCGCTGCTCGACCATGTGGAAGGGCTTCTGCGCCCGGCAGGCGCACGCATCGAGCGTTTCGCCCATCCGGACGGCAGCCGCGCCAACCTCTGGGCCAGCATCGGTCCCGAGGGGCCGGGCGGCGTTGTCCTGTCGGGCCATACGGACGTCGTGCCGGTGGAGGGACAGGCCTGGAGCAGCGATCCCTTTACGCTGACCGAGCGCAACGGACGTCTCCACGGCCGCGGTACGGCGGACATGAAGGGTTTCGTCGCGGCGAGCCTTCGCGCCGCGCTCCTTGCTGCCGGCCGGCCGCTGAAACGCCCCCTGCATCTCGCGCTTTCCTATGACGAGGAGATCGGTTGCATGGGCGTGCGCGGCATGATCGAGGCGTTGGCGGGGCGCGCCGAGCGGCCGGCGCTCTGCATCGTCGGGGAGCCGACGGAGATGCGCATCGCCACCGGCCACAAGGGCAAGCAGGCGCTCCGCGCCTGCTGCCACGGACAGGAAGGCCATTCCGCCCTCGCCCCGAACGCCCTCAACGCGCTGCATCTCGGCGCTGCCTTCATAAAGGCGCTGCAGACGCGGCAAGAGGCGCTTGCGGAAAACGGTGCGCGCGACCCCGACTATGATGTTCCCTATTCGACCATCCACGCGGGCATGATGCATGGCGGCACCGCGCTCAACATCGTGCCGAACCGCTGCGAGATCGACTTCGAGATCCGCACCATCGCCGAGGACGACCCGCACGCCATCCTCGCCGCCATCGCGGCCGATGCCGAGGCCATCGCGAGCCCCTATCGCAATCGGTTTCCCATGGCCTGTATCGAGATCGAGCCCGTCTCGGACTATCCCGGTCTCAACACCCGAACCGACGCGCCCGCCATAGGTCTCCTGAAGAGGATCCTCGACGACGAGAGCACGCACAAGGTCGCCTTCGGCACCGAGGGCGGCCTCTTCGAACAGGGGCTTGGCCTTTCCACCGCGATCTGCGGCCCCGGCTCGATGGAGCAGGGCCACAAGCCGGACGAATTCGTCAGCCGCGCCCAGCTCGAGCGTTGCGATACGGCACTGGCGCGTCTCGTGGCCGAGCTTGAAACCACGTTCTAGGAGCACAAACTTATGGCCGCCATTGCCTGTCCGCCACCTTTCCGGGGCTGACAGGCCCCGTAGGCCGGGGCAGACGCACCCGGCCGTTCAGCACGCCATAGGCAAGAAGTCCGATGACCAGCCCCCAGAAGGCCCCGCCGATGCCAAGCAGGTTGATGTTCGCGGCGGAGGCGAGAAAGGTGATGAGCGAAGCCTCGCGGGAGGACGGATCGGCCATCGCCCCCGCAAGGCTGCCGCCGATCGTGCCGAGCAGGGCGAGACCGGCGAGCGTGGTGATGAAGGTTGCGGGAAAGGCCATGAAGACGGCCGCAAGCGTCACGCCGAACACCCCGACGAGCACGTAGAAGCAGCCTGCGGCAATCCCGGCGATCCAGCGTTTGCGACCATCCTCATGGGCTTCCCGGCCGGTGGCGATGGCAGCCGTGATCGCCGCGATGTTGAAGGCGTGGGATCCGAAGGGCGCCATGACGAGGGAACCGAGCCCCGTCACGGCAAGGATCGGATTGGCGCTCGTCCTGAAGCCATCGTTGCGGAGCACCAGCATTCCGGGCATGTACTGGCCGGTCAATGTGATGAGGAACATCGGCAACGCGACCGACAGCAGCGCATTCAGCGAGAATTCTGGCATGGTAAAGACCGGTGCGGCAAATTTCAGCGCAAGGCCTGACAGCTCGACCCTGCCCTGCGCAAGCAGGAAGACCAGCCCGAGCACGAGGATGCCGACCACGGCATAACGGGCGCAGAACCGCTTCAACACGACATAGGCGAGAATGAGCAGACCGACCAGCAACGGATCGACGCTCGCGCCGCTGAACGCGCCGATGCCGAACTGCAGCAGGATACCGGCGAGCAGGCCGGATGCGATGCCCGGCGGGATCAGCCGGATGACCTTCTCAAAGCAACCCGAAAGACCGAGCGCGACGAAGGCAGCCGCCGAAACCATATAGGCACCGACCGCTTCCGCATGGGGCGTGGTGGCGAGCGCGGTGACGAGGAACGCCGCCGCCGGTGTCGACCAGGCGGTGATGATCGGTTCGCGATAGTGCCAGCTCAAAACAAGCCCGGTCACGCCGACGCCGATGGAAACGGACCAGACCCAGGACGCCGTCAGGTCCGGGCCGAGGCCCGCGACCTTGGCGGCCTGAAAGACGAGAATGAAGGTGCCGCCATAATTGACGATGACGGAGATCAGCCCGGCAACGACGGGATGCGTCAGATCATGGAGGCGGATGGGCGATGGTACGGGGGACATGTTGTGACGAAGCTCCTGGACGCGACGGCGCATGGCCGACGAAGGGCTTGACATCTAGCCGGCAAATGGCCGGATTATCCCATCCATTTCGTCAAGAAGGCTCAGACCAATTGTTCAAGCATTCCCAACTGGAAACCGTAAAGGCCTGGCTTGCCCAGCCCGCCCATGCGGCCCTGCCGCTTCACGCGCGGATCCAGCGGGCGATCCGGCAGTTGATTCTCGACGGCGCACTTGGCGCGGGAAAGCCCCTGCCCGCCTCGCGGGCGCTTGCCGGGTCGCTCGGTGTCTCGCGCGACACTGTCGAGGCGGCCTACGCCCAGCTTCACGCCGAGGGCTTCATCGAGCGCCGGGTCGGCAGCGGCAGCTTCGTATCCGAGATGACCGAGTTCTCGCCACCGCGCCGGCCCGCACCGCGCGACCGGCGGGTGCGCAAACAGGCGCCCGCCCTCAGCAAGCGCGGCGAAGCCATGTTCCGCAGCGGCGGCGTTCGCGAACCGCTCGCACCGAGACCTTTCGCACCCGGCGTGCCGGAGACGCGCACATTACCGCTGCATCTGTGGGAACGCCTCGAGCGGCAGGTGTTGAAGGAGGTCGGCACCGGCGCGCTGCTTCACGGCGATCCGCAGGGAACCGAACCGTTGCGACGCGCCATTGCCGACTACATCAACCTCGAGCGCGGTGCCCGCGCCACAGCCGACCGGGTGCTGGTTCTCACCAGTTCGCAACAGGCCCTGACGCTGTGCGCGACGATGCTCTTCGATCCCGGGGACCGCATTTTCATCGAAGACCCGGCTTATTATGGCGCGCGCAGGGCCTTCGAAGCAGCGGCACTCGACTGCGTGCCCGTCCGCCTCGATCGCCAGGGGCTGATGGCCGAACAGATCATGGCCGAGCCCCGGGGTGCCAAGGCTGTCTTCCTGACGCCCTCCCACCAGTTCCCGACGGGCGCCACGCTGGCGCTCGACCGCCGCCTCGCCCTCATCGAATGGGCGGCCCGCCACGAGGGCTGGATCATCGAGGACGACTATGACAGCGAGTTTCACTATGCCGGCAAACCGACCGCCTGCGTGCAGGGCCTCGATCCGCACGAGCGGACCATCTATATCGGCACCTTCACCAAATCGCTCTTTCCGGGCCTGAGGATCGGCTATGCACTGCTGCCGCCCGCGCTCGTGCAGCCGATGACCGTCGCGCGCACCTTGCTCGACGGGCATTCGGCGCCGCTTGCGCAGCTGACGCTCGCCCGCTTCATGGAAGGTGGGCATTTTGGTGCGCATGTCCGCACGATGCGCAGCGTCTATGCCGCACGCCTGGAGGTGCTGGTCGGTCTCGTTCGGACACATCTGTCCGAGTTCGTGGAACCGCGCGTTCCCATCGGCGGCCTGCAGATGCCGTGCGTGCTGACCGGCAACCTCTCCGAACATGCCGCTGTCGAGGCAGCCCGCCGGACCGGTATCGAGTTGCTGGGCCTGTCGTCGCTTCACGCAGGCGGCCATGGCAAGGCGGGCTTCCTGATGGGCTTTGCCGCCTATACGCCGGCGGAGATGGACGTCGCAGTCCGGAAACTCGCCCAGGCGTTTCGCACGGTGGTGAATTCGTAACCCCACAGGCGAGCACTGCCGGCACCCCGATGACAACCACTCGCGGTGACCGGGCGGTTGATGGCGCGTCGCTACCCCTCTATCTCGACCCGCCCGCCCGTCGCGCGGTCGAAGAGGTGCAGCTTGTCCGTTGCAAAATGCGCATCGACACGCTCGCCAACCGCATGGCTGACCCCATCGGGCGTACGGGCGATGATGCGGCCTTCCGGGGTGGACAGGAACCAGAGTTTTTCGTGCCCGAGGTTTTCGACGCCCTCGACCGTGCCGGTGATGGACGCCCCCTCGCCCGCGCCAAGGCGAACGTGTTCCGGGCGGACACCGACGGTCAGTACGGCGGGAAGATGGCGCGCGCCGGGAAGGGTCAGACCGCCGATACGGATGTCGCCGCCGTCCGCCCGGCCCTCGAAGAAATTCATCGGCGGCGAGCCGATGAACTTGGCGACGAAAAGGTTGGCGGGGCGATGATAGACCTCTTCCGGCGTGCCGAACTGCATGAGGTTCGAACGACCCGCCTGCTTCAGCGGGGCGAGAACGGCGATGCGGTCGCCCATCGTCATCGCCTCGACCTGGTCGTGGGTCACGTAGATCATGGTTGAGCCGAGCTCGCGGTGCAGCTTGCTCAGCTCGTGGCGCATGGCAGCACGGAATTCGGCGTCGAGATTGGAGAGCGGCTCGTCGAACAGGAAGACCGCGGGCTTGCGCACGATGGCGCGGGCGAGCGCCACGCGCTGGCGCTGGCCGCCGGAAAGCGCGCCCGGCCGCTTGTGCAGGTGATCCTGAAGACCGACCATGCGCGCCACCTCCGCCACGCTCGCCGCGATCTTGTCCTTCGCCTCGCCGCGCAGCCGCATGCCGAAGGAGATGTTGTCGGCAACCGACATATGCGGGAAGAGCGCATAGTTCTGGAACACCATGGCGACGTCGCGCCGGGCCGGATCGACCTCGTTGACGACGCGGCCGCCGATGGAGATGTTGCCGGAGCGGCCCTCCTCCAGCCCGGCGATCAGGCGCAGCGTCGTCGACTTGCCGCAGCCGGAGGGGCCGACGAAGACGACGAACTCGCCCGATTTGATGTCGAGATCGAGATTGCGCACGACATCGACGGAGCCGTAGGAGATATCGATGCCTTCCAGGGAAACGGCGGACATGGCTTTTTTCCTTGATTGATCGGGGGCTTACTTGACCGCGCCGAGGCTGAGACCCTGGACGATGCGCCGTTGCGCCAGAATGGCGAACAGAGCCATGGGCAGGATGATGATGATGGAGGCAGCCGACATCGCGCCCCAGTCAATGGAGGCGTAGCCACGGAAACCGGCGACGGCGAGCGTCACGGTCTGCGCCTTCTCGAAGGTCAGCGCGAGCGCGATGGTCAGCTCGTTCCACATCTTGATGGAATTGAGGATGACGGTGGCGGCGATGCCCGGTGCCGCGATCGGCACGTAGATCGTCCAGACGATGCGCAACGTGCTCGCGCCCTCCAGCCGCGCCGCTTCGGCAAGCGCTTCGGGAATATCGGCGAAGAAGGCGCGCAGCAGCCAGATCGTGAAGGGCAGCGTGAAGACCTGGTAGATCAGCGCCAGGCCGATCACCGTGTCGTAGAGCCCGATGGACTGGAACAGCACATAGATCGGCACGATGAACAGGAATTCCGGCAGCATGTAGGAAACGAGCAGCCAAATCAGGATCGTACGGCGTCCCGGCACATGCTTCTTGTTGAGATAATAGGCGGCCGGAATGCCGGCGGCGAGAGCCAGCACGTTGCCGATGGCGCAGACGATCAAGCTATTGAGGAACGCGCCGGAAAAACCCGTCGAGAACCACGCCTTGACGAAATTCTCCCAGACCGGCGTGAAGAACCAGACCGGCGGCATGGCGAAGGCGTCGACCTGCGTCTTCAGCGCGATGGTCAGGATCCAGAAGATCGGAAACAGCGAGACGGCGACGGCGAGGACGGCGACCGCATAGGGCCAGAGGGCGCGGCGGGTGGAAGCGCTCATGCCTTTTCTCCTTCATCGGTGTCGATCATCAGGTAGATGATGCAAAGCGTCAGGATGATCAGCGAGAAGACGACGGCGATGGCCGCGGACTCGCCGAACTTGTAGGACTTGAAGGCCGTCTGGTAGGCGAGTGTCTGCACGCTTTCGGTGGCCCTGAGCGGCCCGCCGCCGGTCGTGCCGAAAATGATGTCGAAGACTTTCAGCGTGTCGATGGTGCGGAAGATGACAATGGTGATCAGCACCGGTTTGAGCATCGGCAACGTGACGTGGCGGAAGGTCTGGAAGGGTGTCGCCCCCTCCAGCCGCGCTGCCTCGAAGGGCTCGGCCGGCAGGCTTTTCAGCGCAGAGGACAGAATGATGAAGGTGAAGGCCGTCTGCCACCAGGTGTCGATCATGATGATCGAGGGCATGGCGGTCGGCACCGTGCCGAGCCAGGCGGGACCGGGAATGCCGACGAGCGACAGAAGGTAGTTGACGATGCCGAGCGTCGGATCGAGCATGACCTTCCAGATCAGCGACACGGCGATGCCAGAAACCATCAGCGGCAGGATCATCAGCGTGCGGATCAGGCCCGCGCCGATGCGGATACGGTTGATGGCGAGCGCCAGGCCGAGGCCGAGCAGGGTCTCGATGACCACGGCGAAGACAGCGAAATAGAAGGTGTTGAACAGCGCCTTCGAGAAGCCGCTGCCCGACAGGATACGCACGAAATTCCGCAGCCCGACGAATTTCGCCTCCGAACCCCAGTTCCATTGGAGCAGCGAGAGATAGCCGGCATAGACGACCGGGTAGAGCGTTCCGGCGGCCAGAAGCACGAGGGCCGGCGCGATCAGCCAGCGGATATGTTTGTCTCGGCGCATGGTCGATACGATCCTGCTTTCGGGAAAAATGGGGCCGGACAGGCCGGCCCCGCGGGAGAAACGGTCTATTCGAGCGTGTCCTGAACGTTGGTCTGGAGTTCGGCCACCGCATCCTCCGGCGACGTACCCTGGTAGATCTGGTGGATGGCGTCGACGATCATGAGCACGACGTCGTTCCAGCCCTGGCGGAACACCGAGGTGGGGCGGGTGTGCTGCATCTGAGTCTTCACGGCCGCGACATAGCCGGCATCAAGTGCCTTGACGTAGTCGGCATCAGCCCATGCGGAATCGCGCGGCGCACCGCCTGTCGCCACACCCAGCGCCGCCGTCATCTTCTTGTTCGTCGCCCATTGCACGAAGAGCCAGGCGGCATCCTTCTTCGGCGAGTTCTTGGCGATGGAAATGCCCCAGGACCAATGGCCGCTATAGCCGATATCACCCGTCGAGGCCGGCAGCGGCGCATAGCCGACCTTGCCCGCGATGGCCGAGGTTTTCGCATCCTCGAAGCTCGGACCGAAGACCGAGGCATCGACGAAGAAGGCGGCATTGCCCTGCGAGAAGAAGCGGCTGGCATCCTCCCAGCCATAGGACAAAGCACTCGGCGGACCAGCCTTCAGGAGGCCGGCATAGTAGGAAAGGCCCTTGGCGATGCGCGGATCGTCGAAGCGCGGCTTCGACCAGTCTCCATCGAACCAGATGTTGTAGGGAAGGTCGGCCGGCTCGTTGCCCCATGCGTCGAGCACGATACCCGTCATCGTATCGACCAGTTCGGCCGAGCGCTTGCCGCGCATCGAGGCGCCGAAAATCTTGCCCTCGCCCTTGGCGCTGATCTCGTTCGCAGCGGCGATCAATTCGTCCATCGTCGCCGGCACCTTGCCGCCGAGATATGTGTCGACCAGCGCCTTGTTGTAGAAGAGCGTATAGGCCTCGAACGAGATCGGGATCGCATAGAGCTGCGGATCGGGCTTGCCGACCGGGAAAGACGCACCGGCGCGAAAACCTTCTGGGTAGTCGGCGAGA
Organism: Shinella sp. HY16; assembly: GCF_028534175.1. Classification (NCBI taxonomy): domain Bacteria; kingdom Pseudomonadati; phylum Pseudomonadota; class Alphaproteobacteria; order Hyphomicrobiales; family Rhizobiaceae; genus Shinella; species Shinella sp. HY16. The sequence goes on from NZ_JAHYXL010000001.1 coordinate 2,132,936, forward strand.
TTGTAGTCGGCATCCGTCTTGGCGGCATCGTTCAGATAGGGCGTCAGCGGCTCGACGACACCGGCTTCCCATTGCGTATAGAGCGCCGAGTCCATCTGGATCATGTAGACGTCGGCAACGGAATTGGCCGAGCGGACGGCAAGGTTCATGCGGTCCGAATAAAGGTCCTCCGCAAAGGCATCGATCTTCACCTTGATGCCGGTCTCCGCCTCGAATTCCCCGACATGCTTGCGCAGCTCGGCTGTCCACGGGTGCTCGCTGAGCAGCACCGTGATTTCCTTGCCGGACTGCTGCTTCCAGTCGATGGCGTGAGCGCTGGTGGACAGCGTGAAGGCGACGGAGGCGGCCGTCAGCGCGAGAAATGCCCTTCGTTTCATGATCATGCTCCCGGTTGGTTTTGATCCCCACGCAGTAAGTTGTTCACTTGACAACTTGTTACTACATGTTAAAGACCAGCTAACACAGGCTTGAAGCCCTGTCTAGTGCCCGAGCAGACGCATCGAACGGCGGAAAGCCCACCATCGATGGATTTGCCAGCGGACGAGAACGGTCAGACTATCCGGCGACAGGCCGAGACGAAGAGGATGCGATGCGCAAGAGCCCCCAGGAATTCGACTATGTCATCGTCGGCGCCGGTTCGGCGGGCTGCGTGCTGGCCAACCGGCTGAGCGCCGACCCGGCCGTTTCCGTCTGCCTCGTCGAGGCTGGGCCAAGCGACCGCAGCCTCTTCATCCGGATGCCCGCGGCGCTGACCTTCCCCATCGAAAGCGACCGCTACAACTGGAAATTCGAAAGCGAGCCGGAGCCGGAACTGCATGGCCGCAGCATCGGTCAGGCGCGCGGACGCGGCCTCGGCGGCAGCTCCTCGATCAACGGCATGGTTTTCGTGCGCGGCGCGAAAGAGGACTACAACGGCTGGCGCGAACTCGGCGTCGATGGCTGGGATTTCGAGGATTGCCTGCCCTTCTTCAAGAGGCTGGAAAACTTCGAGGGCGGCCGCGACCCGATGCGCGGTGGTGCAGGGCCCATCGATGTCGTGCGCAGCAAGGCCGACCACCCGCTCTACCGCACCTTCCTGAAGGCTGGGCAGGAGTTCGGCCTGCCCGATGCCGGCGACTATAACAGCGGCGCGCAAGACGGCGTCCACATCACCCAGGCGACCATCCGCGACGGCGTGCGCTGCAGCACCAGTCTCGCCTACCTCACCCCGGCAAAAAATCGCCCCAACCTCACCGTGATGACAGGCTGCCTCGTCGAAAAGATCCTTCTCGACGGCCGCACAGCGACGGGCGTCACGCTCTTGCAGCGCGGCGAGCGCAAGACGCTGCGCGCCGCCCGCGAAACCATCCTGTCGGCCGGCACGGTCGGCTCGCCGCATCTGCTGATGCTCTCCGGCATCGGCGACCGTGAGGCCCTGAAGGAGCACGGCATCGCCAGCGCCGCCCACCTGCCCGGCGTCGGGGCCGATCTACAGGACCATGTCGTTGCCCCGTTGCGTTTCACCTCGCCGGGCGGCGTCTCGATCCGCCGGCAGCTCAACATGCTCGGCCGGCTGAAGCTCGGCATCGAATGGCTTTTGTTCAAGCGCGGCCTCGGCGCGACCAATTTCTTCGAGGTCGGCGCTTTCTTCAAGAGCAGCGAGACCGTGCCCTATTTCAACATGCAGCACGAATTCCTGCCGTTCCTCGCCGATTTCCAATCCGGCAAGGTGACGATCTCCGATGGTTTCCAGTATTTCGTCAGCCAGATGCGGCCCTACAGCCGCGGCCGGATCGCGCTAAAATCCGCCGACCCCGCCACAAAACCCTCCATCCGCTTCAACTATCTCACCGACCGGCGCGACACGCTCGAAATGATCGACGGCATCCGCAAGACGCTGGACATGGCGCACCAGCCGTCCTGGGATCGTTATCGCGGCCAGCCGGTCGATACGCCCGGCCTCAAGGCTTCGGACGCCGAGATCGAAGGGTGGCTGCGCACCGTCGCCAACACCGAACACCACCCGACCAGCACCTGCCGCATGGGCGCGGACGACCATGCCGTCACCGACGCCGCCGGCCGGGTGCACGGGCTGGAAAAATTGCGCATCGTCGACGGCTCCATCCTGCCACGCGTGCCCTCCGCCAACATCAACGCCCCGATCATCATGGTCGCGGAAAAGATCGCCGCAACCATGACGCGGCGCTGACGGCGAAGGGAACATTCTCAAGGTGCGCTTGCCGACTTGTCTCGACATGTTAGAGACTGTTGGTTTGACCGCCTCACGAGAAAGGAAAACCGATGACCGAGACATGGCTGAAGAAGAAACCGATCCGCAAGAGCGGCGCTGTCCCGATGTATGCGCAGGTGGCCGAAATCCTCGACGGCGCGGTGAAGGCGCGCAACGGTGCGCATTTCGCCCTGCCCTCGGAAGGTGAACTGTCGCGGGAATTCGGCGTCTCCCGCGTCACCATCCGCCAGGCGCTTAAGCAGCTCGAAACCCGCGGCGTCATCTATAGCGAGCACGGCCGCGGCTACTTCAGCACCGCCTCGCGCATGAAGGGCGTCTCGGGCTTCCACAGTTTCACGACGGAAGTGCGCAAGCTTGGCGCCGAGCCCGGCTCTGTGGTCGTCGCCTTCGCGGAAGGACAGCCTCTGTCGCCCGCCTTCCGCAAGCATCTCCAGACCGAGAGCGAAAGCGGCCCGGATTTCCTCTTTCTGCGCCGGGTGCGCAGCATCGACGGCGATCCGGTGGCGCTGGAGGACGCATACCTGCCTGCCGCGCTCTATCCTTCGGCAACGCGGGCGATGTTCGAGGGTGCTTCGCTTTATGCCGAGATGGCATCGACCTGGGGCATCGTGCCCACCTGGACGGACGCGCTGTTCGAGCCGGCAGCGGCCACGGACGAAGAGGCCGCCCATCTGAAGATCGCGCCCGGCGCACCGGTTCTCACCGTCTGGCGTGTCACGGTCACCGATACGGACCAGGCCGTCGAATATGTGAAGTCCGTCTACAAGGGCGACGGCTTCATGCTGAACGTCAATCGATATCGCCTCTAGGAGCACCCGTGTCGCAACAGGATTTCGCAATCGGCATCGACATCGGCGGCGGCAGCACGAAGATCGGCCTCGTCTCGACTGGGGGCGAGATCATCGAGCGACGGCGCGTGGTCGTCGGCGATACCGACGATGCGGACACGATCGTCGCGCAGTATGCCGAAACGGTTCGCGACATCCTGGGCGCACATCCGGCGGCGAGGGTGCTGGGGATCGGCATCGGCTTCCCGGGCCGCATCCATCCGGACAACCTGTCCGGCGATCTCGGCAACATCCCTGCCCTCGACGACTTCCCGCTGGCCGAGCGGATCGGCGGGCTGTTTTCCCTTCCGGCACGGATGGAGAACGACGGAACCGCAGCCGGTCTTGCGGAAGCGATGTTCGGCAAGGATCGCGCTGCCCGCCGCCTTCTCCTGATCGCGGCAGGGACCGGCATCGGCGTTGCGCTCACCATCGACGGAAAGCCGTTCATCACGTCGGGCGGAGGCCTCGGCAATGCCGGGCAGCTCATCATCCACGGCAGCGACGGCCGCCCCTGCCGCCAGGGATGCGTCGGTTGCCTGGAATCGCTGGCGTCCGGCGACGCCCTGAACGGCATCGCGCGGCGCTATTGCGTCGAGGTGCCGGACAGTCCACTCGCCAGAAGAGCAAGTGACCACGGACGGGAGGCCGATGCGTCCGATGTCATCGCAACAGCGCTTGCCGGCGATGCGGCCGCAAAGGCGATGCTCTCGGATGTCGGGCGATGGCTCGGCCGCGGTGCGGCGACCTGGGCGCAGATCTTCGCGCCCGACGTCATTCTGCTCGGCGGCGGGTTGAGCGCGGCCGGCGACCTGCTGCTCGCCCCGCTGGAGCGGGAGGCGCGGCTCTCGGGCCTCGACCTCTATCTCGCACCGGTCCGTTTCGCGCTTGCCTCTCTCGGCAACGACGCCGGCATCATCGGTGCGGCAGCGCAGATCTTTCCCACCACCAAGCCATGATGGAGTTTCCGTGTCCCAGTCCTATCTCGACGAAATCGCCGAACAGCCGGCGGCAATCCGCAAGCTCGGCCGGCTCGTCACGCCCGACCTGATTGCCAAGGCCAAGGCGATCCGCACCGCGATCGACAACGGCGATGTGCGGCATGTCCTTCTCACCGGCATGGGCGGCTCCCTGTTCAGCGCCTACGGCACCTGGCTGCGGCTGAGCCAGGCACTGCCGGTCCCGGTCTCGCTCTGGGATACGTCCGAACTGATCCAGCAGGCGCCGGCGCTGCTGCGGGCCGGCACCATGGTCATCGCCATCTCGCAGTCGGGCGAAAGCGTCGAACTGCGCCGCATGACGGAACTGGACGCCGGCGTCACCGTCAAGGTTGCGATCACCAATCCCAGCGACAACACCCTCGCCCGCTGGGCCACGCTGGCGCTGGCGACGGAGGTCGGCCCCGAGCAGACCGTATCGACCAAGACCTATACCGCCGGCCTTGCCACCCTCTATATCCTGGAGCGCCTGCTGACCGGCGACGGCGACACCCTGGCAGCAGACATCGCCACGCTCGCCGATGCCGCCGAAACCCTGCTCTCCACCCTGCCCGCGCGGATGGGCGAAACGCTGGCCACGCTCGGTCACGACAGGCCGCTGACCTTCATCGGCCGCGGCGCAAGCTATGCCAGCGCCCAGATGGCCGCGCTGGTGACGGCTGAGGCCGCAAAAGCACCGACACAGGCACTGTCCGGCGGCCAGTTCCGACACGGTCCGCTGGAACTGGTGCGCGACGGGTTCCGCAGCCTGCTGTTCCTCGGCGGCGCCGGTGCGACGCTCGACCTCAACCTGAAGACCGTCGCCGACATCACCCGCTTCGGCGGCCGGTGCCTCGTCATCGCGCCGGAAGCCACGGCAGCGGCCGTTGCGGGGAACGAACCGGTCCTGTCCCTGCCCGATGTTGCGGAAGGGCTTCTGCCTGTGCTGGAAATCCTCCCCATCCAGCTTCTGATGGTCCCGATGGCCGTCGCGCGCGGCTTCGAGCCTGCAAAATTCCTCAACGGCTCGAAGATCACCGTCATCGAGTAGCAACGCGAACACCACCCCGGCCCAGAAGCCGGGGTGGCGTTTTCCATGCTGAAGAGCACGACGGGTTTCCTTGCGCCGGAAAATCGATCTATCGGTTGCCGGCGGCGGCGTAGGCGGCGAGCGTTTGCGCAATCCGCCAGATGACGACGGCCTCCGGGTCCAGCGGCCTGTCGGCGAACCGGCCCGCCGGAGACATGTGCTGCCAGAACAGCGGGAGCGGCACGGTGCGGTCCTTCAAGGCAGTAAACAGCCGCCCGACGGCGGCCCCCGCTTCCGGGGTCGCCCAGTAGTACCGAATGCGGTCGGAAAGCGAATAGTGCCGCAGCAGCCGCTCCTCCTTCACGCCATGATAGTGCCGGCACCAGTGCTCGGGGTGATGCAGCATGACGGCCTCCATGGCCGCCATGAGGGGGCGCTCCCCGTAGTCGGGGACCAGGTCCGACGCGATAGCATCCAGTGCATAGAGCGCTTCGCGAAGCACGAATGTCAGTTCCGGGCCGACCTTCAGAATGGGGAAGCCATCCTCGACAAGCGCGGCGAGCGAACCGGTTCCCTGGTAGTCGGTCGAATGCGCCTCGAAGACGAATTGCGGTTCCGCGTCGAGAACCTGCGCAAGCCCGGCGATCTTTGTCCGGTCGTAGAAGATCACATTGTGGTTGCCGAATTCGACGCCCGGCTGCACGACGAGGCCGATTGCACGCTCGAAGGCCGCCGACAGCCCGGCTTCGGTGAAGACCCGTCGATGGATTTCGATGGTCTTGCGGGCAGACACACCGTCCGTCGGCTCGATCAACGTCAGGGCGTGATCGGCGCCGCCCGGCGGCGGCACCTCCGTTCCGATGACATAGACAGGCATGGCGCCGCCGGCAGCAGCCGCACGCGCTTCCGCAACGGCGGCAAGCCGGCAGGCACGACGCGCCGTCGTTTCGTCATCCAGCGCCGCCGGCTCGCCGCGGCACCCCATGGAGGCATCGAGGTGGATCTTGCGGAAGCCGGCATCGACATAGGCCGCGACCATCGCCTCCGCCTCGGCCATCGCCTCTTCGGCCAGCCGCTCGCGCCATGGATTGGGGCCGAGATGATCCCCCCCGAGGACGATAAGCTCCCGTGGGCAGGCCTCCTCCACGGCCAGTTCGTGCACAAGGCGGGCAAAATCCGCCGGCCGCATGCCGGTATAGCCGCCCAGATGGTTGACCTGATTGCACGTCGCCTCGATCAGCACGGTACGTCCGGTCTTTGCGCCATGCCGCAGCGCCGCCCGCAGGACCAGCGGATGGGCCGAGCAGACCGATGTGACGCCCTTCGGCGTGCCCTGGCGCCGCAGCGCCGCAAGTTCCCCCAGCGCGACCCCCATCACGAATACCTCCCCGTCGAAGCGATGAAAGCGTCGAGTTCGTCCCGCGTTCCCGCGCCCTCCATCGGGCCGAGGCGGGTCACGTTGCGGGCACCTGCGGCGGCGGCATAGGTCAGGGCGTGTTGCGGCGTCAGGCCAAGGCGGCGGCCGGCGACATAGGCGCCGCCGAAACAATCGCCGGCACCCGTGGGATCGACCTCCTCGACCACGAAGGCCGGCACGTCGACCCGCGTTCCGTCACCGTTGAAATAGCTGGCCCCATCAGCGCCGCGCTTCAGGACGACCTCCTTCACGCCGCGCTCGAACAGGCGGCGAACCGCAGCCGTTTCGCCATCCACGCCGGCCGCCCGCTCCAGCTCTTCCCCCGACGGCAGGAGCAGATCGGCGGCGGAGACGAGGCGATCGAAACGGCGCTCGGTTTCCGCGTCGAGTTTCAGCTCCTTGCGGATGTTCGGATCGACGGACAACGTACCGCCACGGGCCTTGATGATATCGACCGCCTTGTCGATGACGGCAATGGCACTGGGCATCGACAGCGCCGAGCCCATGACGTGCAGGTGCCCGCCCCGCCCGACAAGGTCGCTCACAGGTACGCTCCATCCGAAACGCGCCGCGGCAGACCGCGCGATGTTGAACACGAAGTCGCGCGAGCCGTTGTCCCGATAGCGGACGAAGGCGCTGCCCGTCGGGAATTCGGGATCGATGGAAATGGCCGAGACATCGACGCCATCGTGCTTTAGGCGCTCGACGTTCACGCGCCCGAAATCGTCATCGCCCACGGCACCGATCATCGCGGCCTGGCCGCCGAAGCGCCCGCATTGGGAAATGAAGATCGCCGGAGCACCGCTGGCAAAGGGGCCGATCAGCGGCTGGGCCTCGACAAATCCCGTGCCGACCGTCGTCGCGACGATCTCGACAAGGATCTCGCCCACGCAGATCGTGGGGCCGAGCGCATCCGGTGCCAGTGCAGACGTCATGAGGGATACCTCGCTTTGATGCTGGGGGCCACGCCTAGGTGGCGGTTGAGCGTTGCAGCGCCGGATCATCGGCACCGAGGTCTTCATTTTCGAGCGACAGGAAGCGCTGATGCAGCATGCAGGCCGCCCCGAAGGCGGGGCCGATTTCCGTGTCGTCGACGGAAATCTCCGGCGCGGGGAACAGCGTGCTCTGCCCCTCCGCCATATGCGCGGCTACGCGGGCCGCGACCAGCGGATAGAGCCCGGCCACCGATCCCCCGAGCACAATCCGCTCGGGATCGATGAGGCGGCATGCCTGCAGCAGGGCGCAGGCGAGATACCGCGACCAGTCTTCGGCAATGTTCACGGCGGCGGGAACACGGTCGCGCACATCCGCGATGAAAGCGTGCAGTCCGGGCGCCGCCGAACCGGTCGCCGCGCGATAGCGTGCCACGAGTGCCTCACGCCCGATCAGCTGCTCGAACTTCTGCCCGCCGCTGCCGGGCACCAGGATGTGACCGATCTCGCCCGCAAGGCCATGGCCGCCGCGAAAGAGCTTGCCATCGATCATGATCCCGCCGCCGATGCCGGTCTCCATCGAAAGGAAGAGCGTGACGCCCGCCCGGCCGTTCCGGTAGCTGTCGCCGATCGCAAAGGCATTGGCATCGTTCTCGACCGCAACGGGCATGGGAACCGGAACGGCATCGCGGGCGATCTGCCCGAGCGGCACGTTTCGCCATCCGATGATCGGCGCCAGCGCAACGACCCCGTCCGGTCCGATATGCGCGGGGGTCGATATCCCGAGCCCCCTGCACCGGGCAAGCATGCCCGGGTCCATGGCACCGACGACCATCTCGATCGCCTGCTGCATCGCAGCCTCGACGGTCGAGGAGACCGTGTCAAACGCCTCGCTCCGATAGAGCCGAACCTGGGCGGCAAGGTCGACGACGGTCGTCGAAATGTGCTCGACACCGATTTCGACGCCGATGAAGAAGGCGGCATCGGGCACGAGCTGGAGCATGATCCCCGGCCGCCCGGCACGGGCCTGGCCGGCGCGGTCGGGGCCGTCGCCATCGATCTCCTCGACGAAACCGCTTCCCGTCAGCTCCGCCACGATCTGCCCCGAGGACGAGCGGTTCATGGCAAGTTGCCGCGCCAGCTCCGCCCGGCTCATGCAGCGGTTGCTGTAGATCGCCTGCAGCGCGGCCACGATGTTGTTCTGCCGAATGCGGCGCGGCGTGCTGCCGATGGAAACGATGTCGCTCATCTCCCGATCCCCCCGAATGAACCCGCCTCGACCCTACACGGACAAAGCACGTTGCTAGAAGAGCCTTTAGGGCCGGGCGTTCGTTGCCCGGCGGCGTTTGGCCTCTTCGAGCTTCATCTCGATAAAACCCTTGGCATGAGCCGCCAGCGGGTCGTTCTGTGTCCAGGTATCACGCCAGATGGCGCAGACGAGCGACAGCCCCTCATCGACCACCGCTGTGGAAAAACTCTCGAACACGATGTCGCGCTTGTAATCGATGTCGAGGAGCGCGTCGAAGATCGCATCGAAATCGATGACACCGTCCCCAAGATAGCCGCGATTGCTTTCGCCGATGTGGAAGTACCCGATCTTGTCGCCTGCAAGCCGGATGGCTGCGGCGGGATTGGCCTCCTCGATGTTCATGTGGAACGTGTCGAGATGCAGGCGCACATGATCCGAGCCGGTGTCCGCGATGAACTTCAGGCCCTGGGCGGTCGTGTTGAGAAGGTTGGTCTCGAAGCGGTTGACGATCTCGAGAACGATATCGACGCCTGCGGCTTTGCCTGTCTCGGCCGTTCCGGCAATCGCCGCGACGCTGTTGTCCCAGCCGCGCTTCGTCGGCTGCCGACCGTATTTGGTGTGCGCGGAATAGAGAATACCGCCAAGCTTGGTGCCGCCGATGTCGCGCACGGCGCGCACGGCGTCCGCCAGCATCGCCTTGCCGCCGGCAACGACGGCCTGATCCTCACTCGAAACGTCGCGATCGATCGGAAGCCCCATCGTCACGCCGATCTCGACATCGAGGGACTGAGCGAGCTTCGCCAGGTGATCGAGATCGAACTTCTCCGGTCGCAGATAGGCGAATTCGATCGCGCGATAGCCGTGCTCGGCGGTCTTGCGCAGGGCCATCTCAAGCCCCTCCTGGGTTTGGCCGCCCGTCCAAACAAATGAATGAATACCCAGTCGACGCATCACAATTTCCTCCGCAAAGTCGCTTCGTTGGCGACATGGCTATCTCTATTAGTATTTTTACGCAACAAATATTTTTGGGATAAAAATGCCTAAAAGCGGTTCAATATCCTGGAAAGTGCGTAAAAATCATAAAATCCACCTTCATGATCGAGAAAGACCACCAGACGCAACAACCAAAACGGTCATTCATCCGATATAATTTGCATGTTTAAGCAACAAACCTTGCGTCGCCAATTTTTTTGCGTTAGGTGGTGTGCATGGCGAGCGCGATTTCGCCGGCTGCCGGGAGGGCTGACATCATCAGCGGGCGCGTTAAAGCGCCCCCGCTTCTGCCGCCCGAAGGCCGGCCTCTCCCCACACATCGACAAATTCCCGCCCTTGAGGCGGGCGACCATGCAGGAGGAGCGCAATGGTTGCGAATGAACCGACTTTGCAAGACGGGGGCGACACACCGCCGCCCTTGCTGCAGGCCCTGAACCTCTCAAAAACCTTCAACAAGGTTCCCGCCCTCATCGATGGGCGGATCACGCTGCGGGCCGGCACCGTGAACGCGCTCTGCGGGGGCAACGGCGCCGGCAAATCGACCTTCCTCGGCATTCTGATGGGGCTGCTGCGACGCGATTCGGGAAGGGTCTCCATCCGCGGCAGGGAGGTCGAATTCGGATCGCCGGCCGACGCGCTCGATGCAGGCGTCGCCATCATCACACAGGAGCTCAGCCCGTTTCTCGACATGACCGTGGCCGAGAACCTCTATCTCGGCAGGGAGCAGCGGCGCGGCCGTTTCTTCGTCGACGACCGGCGCATGCGCGCGGAGGCCGAGGATATCCTCGCGCGCCTCAAGTTTGACATCCCGGCCAGCGCCCGGCTGCGCGATCTCTCCGTTGCCCAGTCGCAACTCGTCGAGATCACCAAGGCGATCAGCCGGCGCAGCGACATCCTGATCATGGACGAGCCGACATCGGCCATCGGCGAACGCGAAACGCAGATGCTCTTCGACGCGATCCGTACCCTGACGGCCGAGGGCGTCGGCATCATCTACGTTTCCCATCGCCTGACGGAAATCTTCGAAATCTCTGATGACTATACCGTCTTCCGCGACGGCCGCTTCGTCGAGGGCGGAGCCATATCGAATATCGACCGCAAGGGTCTCATCCGGTCGATCGTCGGCCGGGACCTGCTGGATCACCGCCGTGAGCCAAAATCCTTCGACACCGAAAAACCCTTGCTGGAGGCCCGCGGTTTCTCGGCAAAGAACCGGTTCAGCGATATCAACGTGACCCTGCATGCCGGCGAGATCGTCGGCCTCTACGGCCTGCTCGGCTCCGGTCGCAGCGAGTTCGTGAACGCCCTCTACGGCAACGAACCGCGCGATGCGGGCGAGGTCCTGATCGACGGCAAACCGACCGACCTGCGAACGCCGGCCGATTCCATCCGTGCCGGTATCTCGTTGGTGACGGAGGACCGCAAGCAGACGGGCTTGTCGCTGACCGCCTCCGTCGCGCACAACATCACCGTGGCGAACCTTCCGCACTATACGCGCGGCGGCTTCCTGAAAGGTGCGGCGGAGGCTAGCAGCGTCCGCGCGCACATCAAGTGCTTCTCGATCAAGACCGCTTCCGCCGACCTGCCGGTGCAATCGCTGAGCGGGGGCAACCAGCAGAAGGTCGTATTGGCGCGTTGCATCGATACCGATCCGCGCATCCTGATCTGCGACGAGCCGACCCGCGGCGTCGACGAGGGCGCCAAGCGCGAAATCTACGCCTTCCTCGAAAGCTTCGTCAAAGCGGGCAACGCGGTGCTGATGATCTCGTCGGAAGTGCCCGAGATCCTGGGCAATGCCGACCGCATCATCGTCTTCCACCGCGGCCGGATCGCGGGCGAAGTCTCCGGCCCCGACGCCACCCAAGAAACCCTAGTCCACCTGGCATCCTGACCGGACGCATCGCTCGTGGAGGAGACCACCATGAATTCCACCGACGCTCTCAAGCGCGATATCCAGATCGGAACGCTGATCGCCCGCTACGGCATCGTGATCTCGTTCGTGTTGCTCTTCATCATCCTGTCCCTAGCCTCGTCCAACTTCCTGTCGACGAACAATCTGCTCAATGTCCTTCGGCAGGTGTCGATCAACGGCGTGCTGGCGGTCGGAATGACCTATGTCATCCTCACCGCGGGGATCGACCTGTCGATCGGTTCGCTGCTGGCCTTGGCCGGCGCGGTGGCCGCAAGCTTGGTTACCGGCGCGGATGCGTTCAACCCGGCAATCGCGGTGCTTGCCGGCATCGCCACCGGCGCCGCCTGCGGCGTCGTCAACGGCGGCATCATCGCCTATTTCAAGGTGCCGGCATTCGTCACCACGCTCGGCATGCTGAGCGTGGCGCGCGGCGCGACGCTGCTTTACAGCGGCGGCCGCCCCATCCCCAATCTCAGCCCAGAATTCCGCTGGCTCGGCCAGGGCCTGGTCTTCGGCATTCCCGTGCCGGTCATCATCTTCGCCATCGTCTTCGCCATTGCCGCGATCGTGCTTCGCTACACGGTCTACGGGCGCCGGATCTATGCGGTCGGCGGCAATCCGCGCAGCGCCAAGACCAGCGGCATCAACACGAACGGCATCGTCTTCTCGGTCTACGTGATCATGGGTGCACTCGCGGGTCTTGCCGGCGTCATGCTGACCGCACGCACCACCTCGGCCCTGCCGCAAGCCGGCATCGGCTACGAACTCGACGCCATCGCCGCCGTCGTCATCGGCGGAACAAGTCTCACCGGGGGCATCGGCCGTATCGGCTACACGCTCGTCGGGGTGCTGATCATCGGCATGATCAGCAACGGTCTCGATCTGATGGGGGTGTCCTCATACTACCAGCAGATCATCAAGGGTTCGATCATCGTCCTCGCGGTGCTGATCGACCGCTCCCGCGCGCGGAGCGAATGACACCTGGAACGCGGCCATCGCCGCCTGCAACTGGAGGAATTGCACTATGAAAATGACCCGACGTTCGCTTTTTGGCGCCGCAGCAGGCCTTTGCCTTGCCACCGGCTTTTCCAGTTCGGCCGCTCACGCCGAAGCCTTGAAGATCGCCGCCATCGTTCAGAGCCTCAACACCGAATACAACGTGCTCTGGGCCGACGCCGCCAAGGCGCATCCCGCCCTTTCCGACGGCACGGCGACGCTGACGATCCTCGACGGCCGCCAGGACGTGCTGACGCAGTCCAACCTGTTCGACACGGCGATTACGGAAAAGTACGACGCCATCGTCTTCATCCCCGTCGACATCGATGCCGGCAACGAACCGATCGAGCGCGCGAAGGCCGCCGGAATTCCGGTGTTCGGCTCGAACACCGTCGTCTCCAACACCGCGCTCTACGACGCCTATATCAACTCGAACGACGTCGAGGCGGGCGAGCTTCTGGCAAAGGCCGTGATCGACAAGGCCGGACCGGACGCCAAGATCGTCATCCTGGAAGGCATGCTCGGCCAGTCTGCACAGGTCCAGCGCCTCGAAGGCATTCAGAAGGTGCTGAAGGACAATCCGGGCGTCACCGTCCTGGAGCAGAACACGGCCAACTGGTCGCGCGCGGAGGCCATCACGCTCATGGAAAACGTGCTCACCGCGCACGGCAAGGATGTACAGGGCGTTCTGGCGGAAAATGACGAGATGGCCGTCGGCGCCATCGAAGGCATCCGCAACCATGGCCTCGATCCCAAGAGCGTCCCCGTTGCCGGCGTCGACGGCATCAAGGACGCGCTGGAGGCCGTGAAGCGCGGCGAACAGCAGATGTCCATCCTTCAGGATGCCAGCGGTCAGGCCCAGGGTGCCATCGACCTCGCCCTCAGCAAGCTGGCCGGGGAAAGCTACAAGCCCCGCGCCGCCGTCTGGGATGTGAATGGTGGAAAGCTCGCCTGGAACGGCGGCAAGGAGCAACACTATTATGTGCCGTGGCTCGCCGTCACCGCGGAGAATGTCGATGCGGTTCTTGGCGCAAGCAAGTAGGCCCGAACCACCGGGACCGGACGCGCGCGTGCCCCTGACGGGGCACGCGTTGGTGTCGGTTGCCGGACGCGTTTCCCCTCCGGCATATCCCCGATCAGGCAGGAACGTAGGTCAGCCGGATCACGTCCTCGCAAATCCTCTCGCTCGCCACAAAGCGGAGCGGTGGCCGGGGACCGGCGAAATAGGGCGTGCCGCGACCGAGCACGACGGGATGCAGGTAGATACGGTATTCGTCGATCAGACCAAGGTCGCCGAGGCTCTTTGCAAGATGCGGACCGGCCACCTCGATCTCCCCTTCATGTTCGGCCTTCAAGGCACGGATCGCCGCCTCAAGGTCATCGCCGAGAAGTGCAGCATTGGGCCCGACAGACTGCAGCGACTGCGACGCGACCCATTTCGGCTGCCTCCGCCATGCCACGGCGAAGGCATGCTCGTCCGCGCCCCATTCGGGGTGTTCGTCATCCCAGTAGCGCATGATCTCGTATATGCGGCTGCCGTAGATGCTGCCGGTCTGCCCGCGGGCCTCTTCGATGAAGTGCCGGAAGAGCGTTGGGCTTGGCGCGAAGGCCGTATGATCGACATAACCGTCCAGGGACTGGTTCATTCCAAACACCAGCTTCGCCACTGCCGCCTCCTCTGCCGATCGGCACGTTCGCCTGGTTCCGATCGCACTGGCAATCAACGACAGACTAGGCTAACCGGTTTCATATCACAACCAGTTTATCGCTGCGCGCGGCAACCCCAATTGCCGATGGAAAGAGGCAGGGTTGTGCAAAGTTTGGGTTGACCGCTTTCGACGGCGCAGCGACACTTCAGTCCTTGAGAAGGCAGGAGGAAAACCAATGGACGAACCAGACCGGTGGCGCCACATGGCAAGCGCGCCGCGAGACGGTAGCCGGATTCTCGTCACCGTGCGCTCGTCCGAACAGGGACCGGCGGAAGTCGACGTCGCCTACTGGGCGAATGGCGACCGCTTCGGCGCAGAAGGCTGGCGCGCCTCCGACTCCTCCCCCGGCCGCGTCATCGAATATGCCGAACCGGAGCTGAAGTGTTGGATGCCGATGCCCTCGGCCAGCCTCAGCCGGGCCTCCGCACCCGCGCCCTGGGAGGGCGAAGACGCCCAACAGCTCGACGGATCTGGGATCTAGAGCAATTCCAGCAAAAGTGCGTAGCGTTCTTGCGTCAGGAATTGCGTAAAAACAAACAGATAGTGCGTTTTCGCAATTCGAAGAAAAGCGGAAACGCTCTAGCGAGGCAGGCTCCGCCTCCTCTCAGACCCCGCCCGTGCGGCTCCGCCACGCGGGCGGGCTTCCCGGCTTTTCTCCGAAAAGGAAGAGACGTTTCCTACGGCGTGAAAGCACACCATCTCGCTGACCATCGTCAGCACCGGCTGCCGTGTCGCCCTGCCCGTCACCGCCAATGTCGGCGAATGCTTCGAGCCGGTCTGGCGCATGCCGGCACTACGGGAGATCTTGCAAAAGCTCAGCCCTGTCGGCTCGAAGCGCTGATCAACCGCCATCGCCCTGATAGCGGTTGATGGCAATGTCCATCCCCGTCGCCCTACGATGGATTTCGGCCATAACAGGTTCGAAGACCGCGTTGCGACGCTCGAGCTCGGCATGCTCGGCAAGATAGGCCGGCACCAGCGCGGCAACCTCGTCAAAGACGGCCGTTTCATCCACCGTGGTCAGACGTCCGCCTTGCATAACGATCCGTCCGGCGACCATCGCCGTTTCGATCGAGGATCCGTTTTCCGAATAGACCAGATGTTTGGCGACATCGTTGAGCGGCATGAAGGGGTAGGTCTTCAGATCGAGAATCAGGAGATCGGCCGCCTTGCCGACCTCCAGCGAGCCCGTCACCTCCTCCAGCATGGCCGTCTTCGCGCCACCGATCGTCGCCATGGTCAGGATTTCATGCGCCGCCACCCATTTCTCGTGGTCGGGTCCGGCGGCACTGTGCACGAGGCCGGCAACGCGCATGACGTCGAAGATGCGCGACGTGTCGTTCGAGGAAACACCATCGGTGCCGAGCCCGACCGTCACACCGGCATCGAGCAGACGGCGGATCGGGGCGATGCCTGCGCCGAGCTTCAGGTTCGACACGGCATTGTGCGCGACGGAGACGCCCGCGTCCCCCATCAGCCGCATGTCCTCGTCGCTGACCCAGACGGAGTGTGCAATGGTCGTGTTGCGCTTCAGGAGACCGAGATCGTGCATGTAGGCGATGAGAGACTTGCCATGCAGCACCGGGCCCGTCACGGCCTGCGTCTTCGTCTCGAGAATATGGGTATGGAAGGGCACATGCCGTGCGACCGCAAGGTCCATGCAGGCGGCCATGAGATCGGGCGTGCAGCGCTGCGGCGCCGAGGGGGCGATCATGAAGTTCAATCGGCCCGCCTTGCCGTGCAGGCTGGAGAAGGCGGAACGGCAGTAATCCATATAGGCGCCCGCAGTCATCGGGGGCCCGAAATCGAGACGCGCCTGCAGTTCAGGGGGCATCACCTCGCGCGCGAAGGGCAAGGCGTCGAGCGTGTGCACATTCATCACGGCGCTCGAGACATTGGCGCGAATGCCGGCATCTTCATAGGCCCGGAACACCGTGGCAAGCCGGTCTAGGTCGTGCCTTGGCGGGTCGAAGAAGTCGTCGCAAAAGGTGGTGACGCCGTTGCGCAGCGATTCCATCGCCAGCAGCAGGCTGCGCAGATAGAGCAGCCGCTCGCCGATCGGGTCGTTCATCAGCAACGGATAGGCATAGAGCAGCCAGATCTCGAGCGGCATGCGCTCGTAGCGACCGCGAAGGAAAGTCTCGCTGGAATGGGTGTGCGCGTTGACGAGCCCGGGCATGACCAGCTTGCCGCGCCCCTCGACGAT
Organism: Shinella sp. HY16; assembly: GCF_028534175.1. Lineage (NCBI taxonomy): Bacteria > Pseudomonadati > Pseudomonadota > Alphaproteobacteria > Hyphomicrobiales > Rhizobiaceae > Shinella > Shinella sp. HY16. Next base: position 2,149,414 of record NZ_JAHYXL010000001.1, read on the forward strand.
GCGTGCGCCCGGCCCAGCGGCGATCGTTCCGCCGACCGCCTTGATGGTCGCACCGTCGATGAGGATATCGCCGGAAAAGGGAGCCGAACCATGCTCTGCGTCCATGGCGACGATCGTCGCGTTGCGGATCAGCGTCTCGCTCATGGCAGGTTTCCGAGGGATTGCAGCAGGAGATCGTAGTAGGCGGCGGGATCGCCGTCGCGGACATAGAACACGTTTTTCGGCCGGTCGGTGATCTGCCACCAGTCGGCGACCGTCATGCCGGCCGTCAAAGTGCCGTTGAGTTCGACGGAGACATTGATCTGACGCCCCGAAAACATCTCCGGCGCCAGCATGAAAGCGGGCACGCAGGGCCCATGCAGCGGCGCGCCGTCCCAGCCATATTTTTTCAGATCGAAGGTCTCGGAGAATTCCAGCATCTCCGCCGTCGCCACCCCGCAGCGGTTGGCAAGCGCCCGCATCGCATCGAGCCGCGCACGCGTCGAGCGCATCCGGTGCGTCACGTCGAGCGGCAGCAGCGTCGTCCTGATGCCGGCCCTCAGCACGATATCGGCGGCTTCGGGGTCGACATAGCAATTGAACTCCGCGGTCGGGGTTATGTTGCCGACCTCGAAATAAGCGCCGAGCATCGCGACGACCTCGCGGATCTTTCCGGCAATGTCAGGCGCCTTGCGCAGGGCCATCGCGAGGTTCGTCACGGGCGAGAGCGCACAGATGGTGATCTCCCCGGGATGGGCGCGGACGGTATCGATGATGAAATCGACACCGTGTTTCTCCCGGGCTTTGATGGATGGCGGCGGCAGGTCCGGGCCATCAAGACCCGTCGGACCATGCACATGCTCGGCCATGACCAGCGGGCGGATGATCGGATGCGGGCAACCGGCGAAGACAGGAACATCCGGCCGACCGGCCAGTTCCATCAGCTTCAGGCAATTGGTGACCGTATGCTCCAGATTGATGTTGCCGGCCGTCGCGACGAGGCCGAGCACGTCGAAGGCCTGCCGCTGGCCGAGAATCATCAGGATTGCAGCGGCCTGGTCTTGCCCGGGATCGGTGAGGATGATGAGCTTGCGCATCATGCCGCCACCTTGCCCGGCGCGCCGCCTTCCAGCCACGCGTAAAGCTCCCAGGTCTCGCCGTCCGGCCCGTGGAAATAGAGGCAGCGAGCATTCCAGGGATAGTCGGCCGGCGGCCCGACGAAGACCACGCCCTCCGTCGCAAGGTCCGCATGGAGCGCATCGATATCGGCCGGGCTGTCGAGCCTTACCGCGACGAGCACGGCCGAGGCCGACCCTTTCGGCACGCACACATTGGCATGCGTCTCGATATGCGCCCGGTCCCACACCGCAAGCGTCAGGCCCGCACCGATGAAGTCGGCGAAGCCCGGCGCGCGATGCTGGAGCTTGAAGCCGAGTTTCTGCGTGTAGAAGCGGATGGATGCCTCGAGATCGGTGACCAGGATACAGACGTCCCGGATCGGATGGCGTTGTGCGAACATCATGATGCCTCCTATTGGTCCCGCAGTTCGGCGAAGGAACTTGCCGCTTTCGCCCCGCCGCGCAGCTTGCCGGAAAGCCAGACGCCGAAGACGGTGGCGAGATAGGGCAGCGCCTGCAGAAGATCGTGCGGGATCCTGTCGCCGAACATGAGCTGGGCGCGGATGCCGATCGCCCCGACCACCGCGAAGAAGAGCGCGGCGAAGGTCGCGCCCACCGGATGAGCGGCTCCGAAGATGACCGCGGCGAAGGCCATGAATCCACGCCCGGCGGTCATGCCCTGGGCGAAGAACTGCAGGCTCCCGGCGGCAAGTTCCGCACCGCCGATCGCGCACAGAACCCCGCCGATCGAAAGCGCCACGAGCCGCATGCGCGACGGGTTGGCGCCGACCCCACGGGCGGCAAAGGGGTGCTCGCCGCAAGCTGCGAGCCGAAGGCCGAAACGTGTTCGCCGCAGCAGGACCCACATGGCGAAGACGACGAAGGGCATGGCGGCCACAGAGATCGACAGCACTCCGTAGGTGCCGAAGGCCGGCCCGAGCTTGGGAATGCCGAACGGGGCCGTAACGGTCGCCTGGCTGCCGAAGATCGACTGGACGGCGAGTGCCGTGCCGCCGACACCGAGCCCCGTCAACCCGAGGCCGGCGATGATGGGGTTGGCCTTCAGCCTGTCGATGACGAACCAGAGAAGCACCGACGCCAGCACACAGGCAAGGATGGCGATGAGGATGGCCGCCGCCACGGATTTGGTAAGCATGATGCCGAGGATCGTGGCACAGGCGCCGATGATCATCAGGCCTTCAAGGCCGAGGTTCCAGACCCCTGCCCGCTGGGCGATGACGCCGGCGAGCGTGACGTAGATCAGCGGCGTTCCGGAACGCAGGATGGCGATGATGATCTCGTTCATGACGAACGCCCTCCAAAACGCAGCACCCTGTCGACAAGCTTCGACCGTGCCGTAATGAACAGCGCGATCGCTGCATTGATGATGTCGATGGCCGCCGCTGGCAGCCCCGCCATGATCGGCAGGTAGAGCGCCGCGGAAGCAAGGCCGCCGAAGAACACGGCTGCCACCGCCGTTCCGACAACGGAGAGATTGGCGACGAGCGCGATGAGGATCGCCGTGAAGCCATGCGCCGGCAGGAAGCCCGAAGCGATACGGCCGTTCGGCCCCATGAATTCGATCGTGCCGGCAAGGCCCGCCAGCGCCCCGGAAATGAGGAAGCTGGACAGGCCGAGCTTCCAGAGCCGTGCCCCCTGCCACTCGACCATCGTGCCGTTGCGGCCGGCAAGGCTCGCCAGCACCCCGAAGGCGGTCCGGTTCACCAGCAGCCACATCAGGATGCCGACGATGGCCGCGATGGCAATGATGGTCGGGGAGAGGCCGAGGGAATCGGAAATGCGGTAGGCCGCATCGAGCGGCCGGCTCGATGCCTGTTGGCCGGAACCCGAGGGATCCTTGAGCGGTCCCGCGGTGACATAGACCAGAAGCAGGCCTGCCATGAAGTTGCCCATCAGCGTGGTGATGACCTCGTCGGTGCCGGAGCGAAGGCGCAGCAGACCCGGCCAGAGAGCCCAGAGGGCGCCGCCCAGCATGCCGGCAAGCAGCAGTGCGGGAATGACCAGGACGGCAGGCCCGCCCTTCAGCGCCTCGGCCGCAAACGCGGCGCAGATCGCGCCGACATAGAACTGGCCCTGCGCGCCGATGTTGAAGAACCCCGCCCGGAAGGAAATGCCGACGCCGACTGCCGTGATGAACAGCGGCAGCGCCCACCGGAGGCTTTGTTCGATCGCGCCACTGCGCAGGAACGCCCCGTCGAGCACCGCCCAGAGCATGACGGGTGCGTTGTAGCCGGCAAGCTGGAAGACGAGTGCGCAGAGCACGAGCGCGAAGATGACGAAGACCAGACTGCGGAGGACGGTGATAAGGCTGTCTTTCATGCGTTTGCCCTCACAGCAGCGCCGGTCATGGCAGCCCCCACCGACCCGATGTCGAAGGGCGCGCGGAACTCCCCATTCAGCCGTCCCGACAACATCACCACGACGCGGTCGGAAATATCGAACAGCTCATCGAGATCCGACGAGATGAGCAGGATGGCGGCACCGCGGTCGCGGGCCTGCCTCAGCGCCTGCCACACGAAGGCGGTCGCGCCGATGTCGAGGCCGCGTGTCGGCTGGGCGGCGATGATCAGCCGCGCGGCCGGATCGACCTCGCGCGCGAGGATCACCTTCTGTGCGTTGCCGCCGGAGAGCGAGCCGGCCCTCTGCCCGCAATTGTGGTAGTGCACGCTCCATGCCTTGAGCGAGCGGTCGCACGCCTCGCGGATGACCGCGGGCCGGATGACCTTGAGCAGACTGCCCTGCAGCAGGTCCCGCGCGCTCCAGTTCTGCCAGAGCGAACTGGTAAGGCTGAGGCCTTCCACGTTGCGCTCGAAGGGAATGATCCTGAGACCGATCGCACGGCGGGCGGCAAGCGGCTGGCGGGTCACGTCCTGCCCGGCGAGAGCGATCGAGCCGCCGTCGAGGTCCGCGAGGGCGGAAATCGCCCGGACCAGTGTCTTCTGCCCGTTGCCTTCAACACCGGCGATGCCGACGATTTCGCCCGGACGGATATCAAGGTCGATCGTGTCGAGTGCGATGCCCTCGCTGTCCGGCCGGGTGGAAACGGCCTTCATCGACAAGACGGCAGGGCCTTTTGCCTGGGACGGCTGGTCGGCATCCCCGCCGGCCGGGGATTTCGTTCCGACCAGGGCGTCGCGGTCGTGCCCATCGAGCGTCCTGGCCACCGCATCGCCGACGATCAGGTTGGCCAGCCGCTCGGCCGGGACCTCGGCGATCGGAAGCGGCCCCTCCACCTTCCGGCCGCCGCGCAGCACCGTGACCGTATCCGCGATACCGAGCACCTCACGGATCTTGTGCAGAATGAGGATGACGGTGACACCACGCGCCTTGAGGCGTCGAACGCGGGAAAACAGCATGTCGATGCCCGCCGGCGACAGCACCGCCGTCGGCTCGTCGAGAATGAGCACGCGCGCATCCGTCACCAGCGCACGCGCGATCTCGATGCCCTGCTGCGTCTCGATCGGCAGGTCGCGGATCCGCCGGTTGAGATCGACCTGAACGTCGAGCCCGGCAAGATGCGGCCGCCATTTCTCCGCAAGCGCCTTGCGGCTGTAGATGCCGCCCTTGCCCGTCGCCCCGAACTCCATGGCCTCGGCAACGGTGAAGGACGGCGGCAGGGCAAAACTCTGGTGGACGAGTTCCACGCCCGCGGCGCGGCTTTCCCTGACCTGCCCCGTGCGGATTTCCTGCCCCATCACGTCGACGGCACCGAAAGTCGGCCGCACGAGGCCGGCGGCGACACGGGCGAAGGTCGTCTTGCCGGCGCCGTTCTGGCCCACGACGGCATGGATCTGGCCCGGAGCGAAGGAGGCTGAAACCTCCGACAGAGCCGTCACGTCACCGAACTTCACGGTGACGTCGCGGCACTCCAGGGCCGACTTCGGAAGATTGGGCATGATACGGTTCCCAACGAGAGCAGAGGTTCACGTCCGTCAACAGGGCTGGAGACGAGCCGCGAACCTCCCGCGACCATCCCTCGGGGACGGCCGATGCCGATTGTCCGTCAAGGCTCCACGCCGGCCCGATGGGCCGGCGCCGGAGGCTCAAAGCGTTGTGTTGAACGGGACCTTGATGGATCCGTCCAGAATGCCCGCCCGAACCTTGTCGACCTCAACGAGCGCTTCCTTCGCCTTCGCATTGAGATCTGCCGGTCCCTGCTCGGCGAAAACAGGCGAAGGAATGAAATCGATGACGCCGGTGCCGAGGCCCGTATGCTCATGCGTGCCGCCCTTCCAGTCGGAGCCGACGGCCTTGGTGACCTCATTGTAGAGCGAGACGCCGAAATCGAGGCTGACGATGGAGATGAGCGACTTCGGACCGAGCTCGTACTGCCCGGGCGCAAGGCAGCTCACCATGCGACCTTCCTTTTCATTGGCCGCAGCGATGATGCCGCCATCAGTGGCCGCCGCATCGGTCTGGATGTAGTCGATGCCGTCATTGTACATCTGGGTGGCGATTTCCTGCCCCTTGGCGGGATCCTGGAACGAGCCCGCAAAGGCGGCGACGACGCTGGCATCCGGCCGGATGGAGTGCACGCCAGCCTTGAATGCGTTGAAATCGGCATTGAGCGGGGGAATCGAGACGCCGCCAATGAAGCCGGTCTTTCCGGTCGAGGTCATCCTGGCGGCAAAGACGCCCGAAAGATAGCAACCGAGATAGTAGTCGTAGGAAACGGTCACCACGTTCGGGATCGCCGGTTCGAAGGGGTCGCCGAAAAGCTGGATCCACTTGGTGTTGGGATAGGACGGCGCCAGCGCCTTGAAGGGCTCGGCCACTTCGTTGAAGGTCGAGACGATGATCGCAGCTCCTGCATCGCCAAGCGTGCGGTAGATGGTCTCGTAGGTCGCCGGATCCTGCGCGTAGATGGCGCGGTACTCGAAGCCCTTTTCCTCCGAAAGCTGCTTGAGCTTGGCGATCATCTGGTCCACCGGACCGTTGTCGCCGGCCGCCTGCGTATGAACGAGCGCGACCAGTCCGCCGGAGGCGCGGGCGAATTCGGGCACGATGCTGGCTGCAAAGCCAAGCGCCGCGGCGCCTGCGCTCGCCTGCAGGAATGTGCGGCGATGCATCCTGTGCTGTGCATTGGCCCCAGTCTTGTCTGTCATGGTGGTTCCCTCTTTTATCGATTGTCGTTTCGCATGCGCATTCACCGACGCGCAGGCCCTGCTGCGCATCGGTTGCCGCCTCAAAGAGGAGGCGAGTAGGAGGCCGGGTTCATGATCATCACCTCCTGCTTCTGGATCGCGTCCAGCGCCCAGACCTCGGAGATGAACGTCTGCCAGTCGGGGTCGGCATACATCGCCGTCCGGCGCGCCTCGCGGTCGGCGAGACTGTCGTAGGCCCACATCAGAACCGTGGTGTGAAGGGTGCCGAGTTCCGAGGAATAGAGGCCGACAAAGGTGTTGAGGTGGCGCTTCTGCACGGGCAGGCCGTCAGCCTCGTATTTCTTCATCCACTTATCGACCGTACCGGGCTTGAAGGTATAGGTGCGGTGTTCGAGGATCATCGGATCGCTCCTTCTGCGTTCAGGATGAACTCGGCGCATTTCTCGCCGATCATGATGGCCGGTGCATTGGTGTTGCCGCTCGAGATGATCGGCATGATCGAGGCGTCGGCGACGCGCAGCCCCTCGATGCCGCGGACCTTGAGCCGCGCGTCCACCACGGCCATGGGATCGTTGCCCATCTTCGCCGTTCCCGCCGGATGGAAGGTCGTCATGGCCGTTGCACGAAGCCAGCGTGTCAGCGCCGCATCGTCAAGCGCCTCCGGCCCGGGCGCGAGCTCCTTGCCGCGGTATCGGTCGAAAGCCTTCTGGCCGACGATGTCCCGGGTCAGCCGGATGGCGTCGATCATCGTGCGAATGTCGAACTCGTCGCGCAGGTAGTTAGCCAGGATCTTCGGCTTGTCGGCGGGATTGGCCGACCGCAGCGTGATCTCGCCGCGGCTCACCGGATTGACGGGGCCGACACGGATCGTGAATCCGTGGTTGGCTTCCACCGCCTGTTTCTTGCGGAACGGATTGGGGAAGTGCAGGTTGGCCGTCTTTTCCAGCGCCGGCATGAAATGCAGCTGGATGTCCGGCGCGACGAGACCATCGTTCGAGCGGATGAAAGCGCCAGCCTCGTAGGGAAAGGTCGTCGTGATGCCTTCCCCGAACAGCATGCCCTGGGCAACGGCCGGTATGAGCTTGTCGGCACGCAGGTCGCCGAACAGGGTGATCGGCTCCCGGCATTCCCAGCTCATGACGCAGTCGACATGATCCTGAAGGTTCTTGCCGACACCCGGAAGATCGAGCACGGGCTTGATGCCGAGTGCGCGCAGCTCGTCGGCCGGCCCGATGCCCGAGAGGAGCAAGGCCTTGGGCGAATTGACGACGCCCGCGGACAGGATGACCTCACGCCCCGCATGGGCGCGCCCCGACCGACCGTCCCTGACATAGTCGACGCCGCATGCCCGGCCGTCTTCGATGACGAGGCGCGTCGTTTCCGCCCCCGTCAGCACGGTCAGGTTCTTGCGATCGAGCGCGGGGCGCAGGAAGGCCCAGGACGTCGACCAGCGCTTTCCCTTGCGGATGGTGAAGTCGTAGCGGCCGAACCCTTCCTGGGTGGCGCCGTTGAAATCGTCGTTGTCCGGGTAGCCGGCCTGCAGGCCCGCCTCGCAGAACACGTCCATCAGCGGATTGTGGCCACGGGCCCGGCAGACGGTCAGTTCGCCGTCTGCGCTGTGGAACGCATCCTTGCGCTGGATATGGGTCTCGGAGCGCCGGAATGCCGGCAGCACCTCGTCATAGGACCAGCCGGGCAAGCCGAGCTGCGACCAGCGGTCATAATCGTGGCGATTGCCGCGCACGTAGATCATGCCGTTGATGGTCGAGGTCCCGCCCAGCACCTTGCCGCGCGGCCAGTAGAGCGAGCGGCCGTTAAGGTAGGGCTCGGGCTCCGTGTGATAATGCCAGTTGTAGATGCCCGAATGGAACAGCTTGCCCATCAGCATCGGCAGCCGGAACAGCGGATTACGATCCTTGCCGCCCGCCTCGATCAGCAACACACGGTTCGCCGGGTTCTTCGACAGGCGGTTCGCAAGAACGCAGCCGGCCGACCCCGCGCCGACGATGATGAAATCATATTCCGGGGCAGACGCCATGGATCACCATGCGACAGGCTGGCCGCCCATCGCCTCCAGGTAGGAATTGCACAGAAGGAACGGATTTTCCCGGCCCAGCACATCATCGGCAAAAGCGGGATGCGCGCGCTGGACATAGGCGACATGGCCCTCACGCCCCTCACCGACACCGGCCGCGGCAAAGATATCGGCGGCAGCCGCGCCGAAACCCAGGAAGACGACGGGCGCGTCCCGCGCCAGAAGCGTTTCGACCACGCGCAGCATCAACGGCCGCCAGAAGGGCAGATGCCCGCGCGACTGGTGCGGATCGATATCGACGCGAAAACGGGAGAGCGTCAGCGATGCGTTGAGCAGGAGGACACCCTCCCTCACCCAGCGGTCGGCAATCAGGCTGGGTGCCTCGAACACCCCCGCCGGATCACACAGCAGATGGCGCACATCCGGCCATCGGCCGAAATCCCGTGCGAGGCTTTCATCGCCGAGGCGCGCGGCCGCGATGAGCTGCATATAGGCGCGGATGCTCTTCGAGAACATCTTGTCCAGCTCACCCCAGCCAGCAAGATTGCCGGCCTCGAAGGCGCGGCCCGTTGCGAAACCGGGTTCAGGATAAGGATCCTGCCCGAGGATCAGGCAGCGCACATCCCGCGGCGCAATGCCGTCAAAGGCGGCGAGCATATGCGCCCCCGGCGGCTGGCCGGGAAAAACCTTGCCACGGCGGGCCGGAAAGATCGGCTCCCACGCCTCCAGCTCGAGATCGCCGCCGACACGATCGAAATCCGCGCCGACGGAGCCGAGTGCGGCACGCCAGAGCTGCGGCAGGTCGCCTTCCCAGCCGGCAAGCGTCTGCGCCATCGCCTCCCTCAACCGCATCGACATCTCGGCCTCCCCTTCCGTCCACTGAAGGGGAGACTAGACAAAACTTGACCAAAGTGTCAACTTTCTAAAAGTTAAAAAATGACGACTCGGTCAATTTTTCCTGACAAATACGTCAGCTTTTGGCAAAGATCGAAACGCTTGCATTTCGCCGGAAAACGCGGCAATTGCGCAGACGATCCCGCCACCACGCACGATTGCCTGGTACGAAGCGACGGCGAGATGGAGGCGGAACGACATGGCAAGGTCAGCTAAAGATCCCGAGGAGCGCATCCGCGAGCGCAACATGCGCCTCATCATCAAGGCGGGGATCGAAGTCTTCGCGCGCAAGGGCTTCGACGGCACGCGCATCGCCGAGATCGCGGAGGCTTCAGGCCTGCCGAAGGCCAATGTCTACTACTACTTCTCCTCCAAGGAGGAGATCTACACCGCGATCATCGCGCATCTCATCGCCAGCTGGGACGATGCGCTGAAATACATCTCGCCCGAACGCGAGCCCGCGGAGGCCTTCCGGCTCTACATCAAGGCAAAGCTCGAATACACGCGCAAGAACATCGCGGAATCCCGCCTTTTCGCCAGCGAGATCATCCAGGGCGCGCGGTTCCTGAAGAAGAAGGATCGCGACCACATGCGCCAGATCACGGATGCGCATGTGGCCGTCGTCGAGGGCTGGATTGCCGCCGGCAAGATGCTGCCGGTCGATCCCCGCCACCTCTTCGTCATGCTGTGGGCATCGACGCAGTTCTACGCGGACTTCGAACCCGTCGCCGCCGACGCCCTGAAGAAGTCGCGCCTGAAAGCCGAGGACTACGAAAAGGCAGCGACCACCATCACCGAAACGATCCTGCGGGGCATTCTCCGCAATCCCTGAGCGTTTGCGCTGAACCAGGACACCGTGAGGATCTCGCGCCGCCGTCCCGGATAGTCGGCTATGTCTCGGCGGAGGCGGACAGCACCGAACCGATCAATCCCGGAAACCGCGCCTCCAGGTCGTCGCGCCGGAGGCTGAGGCGGCGGCCGCGGCCCAATGGCTCATTGCGGATGATGCCGGCCTCGCGCAGCACCTTCATCAGATGCGACTTGGTCGACTTCGGCATCGAGGGGTCGGAAAGATGACATTGGGCCATCTCGAGCGGGCCGTCGGCGAGCTGGCGCACGATGGCCAGCCGCTCGGGATCACTCAACGCGAAGAGCACGTCGGTCAGCCGCATATCCTTGCGGGCGGGATGCGGGAGTTCTGGTATCTCGGGCGCCATGGTTCGAATTTAGTTGAACCATGGTGGAAATGATAGTAGATATTGGTTCGAAATTATTCGAACAATCAGGTGCCCCGTGACCGATGCGACGCTCTTCACGCCGCTACGCAGCCGAACCGGCTTCCGCATCACGCTTGCCGGCATGGCGGTGATGATGGCCGGCGCCAGCGCGCCCTCGCCGTTTTATCCGCTGCTGCAGCAGGAGATCGGTTTTTCGGCGGCCACGCTGACCGGCATCTTCGCCGTCTACACCGTCGCGCTGCTGGCCTCGCTGCTCGTCACGGGATCGCTGTCCGACCATGTCGGCCGGCGGCCGGTGATCTCCGGCGGCTTTGCGCTGATGGCGCTGAGCCTGCTGCTGTTCTGGCAGGCGGGCGACGTGGGCGGATTGATCCTGGCGCGCGCCTTGCAGGGCATCGCGGCGGGGCTGCTGCTCTCCGCGCTGTCGGCAACCGTGGTCGATCTCGAACCGAGGGACAGGCCGGGCAGCGCCGCGGTCTGGAACTCGGTTGTTCCGCTGGGCGGGCTCGCCGTGGGGGCTCTTGCGGCCGGCATTCTGATGGATGCGACCGACATGGCGGAGGCGGATGTGTTTGGCACGCTGGTCGTCGCCTATGCGCTGTTTGCCGCTGCGATCTGGCTCATCCCGGAGACCGCGCCACGGCATGAAGGTGTCTGGGCCTCGCTTCGCCCGCGGGTCGGCATACCCGCCGCCGCCGCCAGACCATTCTGGCGGAGCGCCCCCGCCGTTATCGCGGGCTGGGCGACGGGCGGGCTCTATCTCTCGCTCGGCGCACCGATCGTCCGGCACGTCTTCGGCGCGAAGGATCATGTGACGCAGGCGAGCGTGATCGTGCTGCTCTGCGCCGCCGGCGCGGTTGCCTGCTACATCGCACGCGGACATTCCTCGCGGCGGGTGACGCTTTACGGAACCTCGGCGCTTTCGATCGGAACGGCGCTGACGCTTGCGGCGATCAACTGGCAATCGCTGCCCGCCTATCTTGTGGCTCTGGTGATCGCCGGAACGGGTTTCGGAACCTGCTTCTACGGCGTGCTGCGGTCGATCGTCCCGGTCGTGCGGCCGGACGAGCGCGGTGAGCTCTTCGCCGCACTGTTCACGCTGAGCTATCTCGCCTTCGGCCTCCCCACCCTGCTCGCCGGCATCGCCGTCGGCATGTTCGGGCTGACGGCGACGACGCTGGGCTACGGCACGCTGATCGTTCTGTTCTCCGCGACGGCAGGTCTGCTGCGCAGATTCGGCACGTCGGACTGATATTCTCCGCGAGAGGCCGGGTCAAACGGTTCCTGGGCCTGGATTCCACGCAAATCCGGACGGAATCCCGCGTTCTCAAAGCGCCTCGCAAAAACGACGAAGACGCCCCAGCCCCTTCGCAATCAGGTCCTCTGATCCGGAAAAGGAGAGGCGAATGAAGCTGTGCATGTTGGGCCCGAATGCGACGCCGGGCACGACAGCAAGGCCTTCCGCAGCGAACAGGCGTTCAGCAAATTGCGTCCCCGAAAGCCCGGTCGCAGAGACATCGACGAAACAGAACATTCCGCCCACGGGCCGGACGAAACGCAGCTGCGGCAGCCGCGAAAGTTCGGCACTCATGAGGTCGCGACGGCGGCGCAGTTCGTTGGAGAAAAACAACACGTCCTCATCGCCCGCCGCCTCCAGTGCGACCGCCGCCGCATCCTGAACGAAGGTCGGCGAGCCGAACAGCATGCATTGGGCCATGTTCTGGAGATGGGCGGCGGCCGAGGATGGGCCCAGCGTCCACCCCACGCGCCAGCCGGTCATCGCATGGGATTTCGACAGGCTGTTCACGATGATCGTGCGCTCCCGGATCTCCGGCAGCGACGCGGCGGAAAGGAACGCCCCGTCGAAGACGGCATTCCGGTAGACCTCGTCGCTGATGATCCACAGGTTGTGCCGTTCCGCAACGGAGGCGACGGCTTCGAGTTCAGCGCGATCGAGCACGTAGCCGCCGGGATTATTGGGAGAATTGAGGAGGACCGCCCGGGTCCGCTCCGTCACCTGGGCCAAGATCGATTCCTTCGAAAGCCGCGCGCCGCCGGCGTCCATGGATAGTTTGACCGGGCGCGCCATGGCGCCACCGGCACGGATGGTTGCCTCGTAGGTCGCATACCAGGGCTCCAGGTAGAGCACTTCGTCCCCCGCCCCCGCGACGGTCATCATGGCGGCGAAAAGCGCGTTCTGGGCGCCGGCGAAAACCGTCACCTGATCGGCCGACCAATCCTGAAGGTCGAAACGGTTTTGGGCACGGGCGACGTTCCTGCGAAGCTCCGGCGTCCCCGGAACCGGTGCATAGTGCGTCCGCCCCGCCCGAAGGCTTCGGATCGCGGCATCGGTAATCCTGACGGGCGTGTCGAAGGAGGTGTCGCCGAGACAAAGACTGACCACATCTTCTCCGCGGTCCAACGCATCCGCCGCGGCATCGGCGATGGCCCAGCCGGCCGCCCCTTCGCTGGCGATTGCCCTCGTATGCGCCGAAAACCGCAAGCTCCCGTCAAGCGTATCTGTGTTTTGAGACAGTTCCATCAATACCTTCTCCCCTCGCCGCGCCTCTGGCGAACGCATCACCCGCTGAGTTCACCCGGGCATTTTCCGTCGTCACACTCCCGAAGACCTCCGCCGCGACACGAACCGTGCGGATGGCAGAGGATCGTTTTCGCATGGGACCCAGTCCTTTCTTCAGCGATCTCGGCGCCCTCAACCCGACCGCGCCCCGATGGTCGCGACAAAGGTTCCGGCGACGATGAGGGCGGAGGCGATGATCACGGAAAAGCCGATCCGATCGCCCAGCAGGGCGGCAGACAGCGTCAATCCGGATACGGGCTGAAGAAACTGCATGAGGCTCATGCGGCCGACGCCGCCCTGGCCGAGTGCCCAATACCAGAGAACATAGCCGAGGATGGTGACGCCGAAGGCGAGATAGGCCAACGCCATCCAGGTTGCCGTCTTCCACAGGGTGGGATCGACCGGTCCGAGCAGCCAGGGTGTCAGCGGCAGAAGGAGGCAGGCCGACAGGCCCGCGCCCCAGAAGGTGATCGCGCGCGCCGGATACCCGCGCTTCTGCAGGTTCCCGCCGATGACATATCCCCCGCAGGCGAACAGCGTCGACGAGAGGACAAGCAGATCGCCACCCAGCGTCGCCTCGCCATCCGTGGCGCCCCCGCGCCCAAACACCAGCAGGCTTTCTCCGCCGAGGGCCACGGCAGATCCGATCCACCAGAGACCGGACGGCAATCGCCCTTCCGACGCATAGGCGATCGCCGATGTCGTCACCGGCATGCATGCAAGGATCATCGCGCCGTGCGTGGCGGACGTTGACTGCATTCCCCAGGAAAAAAGCGTTGGAAAGGCGACCATGCCGCAAAATCCCGCAAGCGCGACCTGGGCGACCTCCCGGTTCGTCGGCGGAAGTCTGATACCAAGCAAGAGGGCAAGCACCAGCCCAACGAGACCACCAGCAACCGTGCGGATCGCCATCACGCCGAGCGGTGAAACTTCGCCGAGCGCGAGTTTGGTGCCGACCGGAGAGGCGCCCCACAACAACACCGCCAGCAAGGCAGCCCCATAGACCCCGATCAGCGCCGCACCATCCGATCTCACGACATTCCCGCCTTCCACTCCCCGAGAAACCTCCGCCCCGAAACAAGGCGCTTCCCCGTACAGAGGGAACGACAGACCGGTCAGATCTCGAAATGCCAGACTTTCGCGACGATCTGCCACTTGCCGTCGATGAGGACGAAGGTCAGCTCGTCAACGAACCTTTTCGGCAGGTAGACGTCCTTCACGCGGGCATGCGCGGTCGTGGGGCTGGAAACCGTGATCGAGAGGATCTCGTCCTGGCGCACATCGCCCTTCCCTTCAGGAGACGGCCGATTGGCCACCAGATCGAGATAGGCATCGACATCCAGGTTCACGAGCTTCCCCTCCGTCGCGGAATAGAGTTGCGCGCGGGGATGAAAGACCGAGCGGAACCCCTCCACATCACCGAAATACAGTGCGTCCAGATATGCCTGGACTGCCGCGTGGATGCCTTCAGCCGCAGAATTGTCAGTCATGTTGATATCTTCCTCTTTTCAAGCTGCGCCGCGTTCGAATTCGGCATCCGCCAGGTTCAGACCATGGTCGAGAGCCGCCAGCAGCGTATCGAGTTCAGCATCCGAGATGATGAACGACGGCGCAAGGAAAAGGGACGTCTGTTCGCCGCTGGTACCGATGATCGCCCCCGCCTCGATTGCCCGGGCCGCCACACGTGACGCGACGGGGGACACAGCCGTGTCGGCATACCAGTCGCGCCAGTCGGGGCCGTGGAGTTCGACGGTCCAATGCAGGCCAAATCCGTCGACCCGCGCAACGCTCGGATGCCGCCGTGCGATATCCACCAGCCCCTGCTGCATTCGCCCTTCCAGCGCCTTGACGCGGCGGATGATGTCACCGTCCTTCATGACAGAAAGGTAGGCACGGATCGCGGCAACCGCACTGGGATGTGCCCGGAAGGTGCTGTAGGTCTGCCAGCTCTTGTCCTTCATCTCATCGACGATGTCCTTCGACATGACGACCGCACCGGCAGGAGCAGAACCGCCGGCAAGGCACTTGCCCAATGTGACGATATCCGGGCGGGTCTCGCCGCCCTGGAAAGCGAACCAGCGACCACTGCGGCCAAGACCGGTCACGACCTCGTCGGCGATCCAGAGGGATCCGGCCTTGCGTGCGGCCCTCGCCACATAGTCCTGATAGTCCGCGTCGTAGTAGGTGCCGCCCTGCGTGTAGTCGATGATCGTCGCGGCGACAGAAGAGAGTGCCTCCTCGGTGCCCGCCATGCGATCGGCGAGCGGCCGGTTGTCGGAAACGCCGCCATATCTGGCATTGACCGGGCCGGGGATGATCCGCACGGGGACCTGCGCGGGAACCGGCTTGCTGCCGCCGCCCTGGATGGCAAGGCCACCGTGCCAGTGCGGCTGCACGGTCATCTGCCGGGCAAGCCCTGCCATGCCGTGATACGCGCGCTCGCGGGTCGCCAGCTCCGTTCGGCCGGTAAGCGCCTGGGAAAAGGTCAGCGCGAGATCGTTCGCTTCGCTTCCCGACAGGAAGAAGCGGACGGCGCCCACCCAGCTCTTCTCCCCGCCGAAGGCGATGTCGATCAGATCCTCGGCAGCCGCCTCACGCTCGGCCCAGAACCAGCCTTCGTTGATGACGGGGTTGGATGCCGCCTTGACCACCGCCTCGACCATCGCCGGATGTTTGTGGCCGAGCGGCCCGCCGGTGTTGCTCCCGTCGATCAGGCGCCGACCGTCCGCCAGGATGAAATATACGCCCTCGCCATCGACGACCTTGATGACCGGGTCCTTGCCCGCGTTGAGACCGGTTTGAAGAAGTCTGCTCATGAGAGCCTCCATGTAGAGATGAATGAGTGATTTGGTCGCGTCAGTCCGCCGAAGCGACCCCGCACAGATCGACGATCATGCGGCTCCAGATGCCGCAGGCTTCGACGAGATCCGCAACCAGGATGTGTTCGTCGGGCGTGTGTGCCCATTTTTCATTGCCGGGCCCGAGGCCGACCGTCGGGATGCCCGCCGCGCACATGAACGTGCCGTTGACGCCAAACCGCCAGGAGGCGACCGTGTCGAGCCGTCCGGTCATGGCTTCCCGCGCACGAAGCGCAGCCGAGACGACCGGGCTTTCCGGATCGACCCACATCAAGGGGTAGTGCACGATGACGGCAAGGTCGTAGGTGAAGCCCGCATTGCCGGAAGCGATCCGCTCGAGAATGTCGCGAAGCTCCCGCTCGCAGCTTTCGGCCGTCTCGCCGCGTACATATCGCCTGTCGACCCGGATGATACAGCGGTCGGGCACCACCGCCGTCCCGTTGTCCGGCGAGGATTTCATGGAAATCAACGTCACCGTGGCCGGTCCGAGAACGGCGTCGCCCTTCATGGCCGCCGCATAGCGTTGCAGTTCGTCAAGGAACGGAGCAGCTTCGAACACCGCATTGACGCCATTGCCGGGTTCCGACGCATGGGAGGTGCGGCCGTGGACCGTGATCTCCACATCGATCTTGCCGCGGTGACCGATGTGAACGCGGCCACGGCTGGATTCGGTGTTCAGTCCGAAATCCGTGCGCACACCCCGGGCGATGACCGATGGCACACCCAGCGGCGAATCCACTTCCTCCCCCACATCGGCGACGAAAACCACATCGCCGCAAAGTCTCACCCCGGCCTTTTTGATCGCCGCGATCGCATAGGCGCTTGCCATGACGTTGCATTTCATGTCGCAGGTACCGCGGCCGTAAATCGCGGTCCCCTCCTCGCCCCAACGGCACGCATCGACCAGCGCGCCGCTGAAAGGGTCCTTCATCTCCCCGGTCGGGACATGATCGATATGGCCATTGACCATCAGGGACGGTCCATTGCCTGCACCGCGCAGCACCGCGATCACATTGCCGTTCGCATCGGTTTCGACGGTATCGAAGCCGAGCTCCCGCAGATGCCTGGCGTAGATTGCCGCCACGGCACCTTCCCCGAAGGAGAGGCTGGGCGTCCGGACGACCTCCTGGCACGCCGCGACCATTTTGTCGGCGTCAAGGCACCCGTCTATTGCTGCAAGGATCATGTCGTTCGTCATTCTTGTCACACCCCTTTCGGTCCGGCGGCCGTTGGTCTTCCCGGCGATGCCCGGGTTGGTCCTGGCGGTGTCCATCCGGTTACCTGGCCTTCTCGACCGCCTTCGCCATCACGCACAGCATCTCGAACATCATGTTCGCGGCGGTGACGCAGGTGATGCCGGTCGGATCGTAAACCGGAGCGACTTCGCTGATGTCGGCGCCGACGAGGTCCTTGCCCTGTAGCGAGCGGATGATCACCTGGAGGTCGCGGGGCAGAAGGCCACCGATTTCCGGCACGGCGGTGCCCGGCGCATAGGCGGGGTCGATGCTGTCGATATCGAGGGAGATGTAGAAGGGGCCATCGCCGAGAACGCTGTTGATCTTCTCGATCACCGCGGCGCGCCCCATCTCCTCGTACTCGTCGAGGGTGATAATGTTGTACCCCTTGTCATAGCCGAACTGGACATCGTCATCGCCGAACCGGCTGCCGCGCAGGCCGAGCTGCACGACGCGCCGGGGATCGATGAGGTTCTCCTCATAGGCGCGGCGCATGAACGTGGCGTGATTCACCTTCGTGCCGCACATCGTGTCCATGACGTCGGCATGGGCGTCGATATGCAGGATGCCGACCGGCCGGTCGGAGGCAAGCGCACGCAGGATCGGAGTCGGGATGGTGTGGTCGCCGCCGATGGCAATGGGCCGGATGCCGGCGTCCTTGACCTCTTGGAAATACGCCTGGATCTGATCGATCGACGCGTCCTTGTTCAAGGGATTGATCGGCGCGTCGCCGATATCAGCGACGGTGCACAGGTCATACGGGCGAACGCCCGTCACGGGGTGGATACGGCGGATGATGCGCGAGGCCTCGCGCACACCGGCGGGTCCCTGGCGGGGGCCGGAGCGATAATTCAGGCCGAGATCGAAGGGAACGCCGCACAGTCCGATATCGATGCCGCGCACGATGTCGTGGCGTCGCGTCCGCAGGAACGTCGCGACGTCGGAAAAGCGCGGCGTTACGGCCGCATCGACGGGTTGGAAGTTGCTCTTGTCAAGCATGGGTGTCTCCTGAATTTTGTTGTTTGAGATTGTGCTGGATCAGGCGGCGACGCCGCGCATCCGGTCCGATCGCCGTCTGAGCAGTTCGACCGCCGTAAGAAGACCGAGAGAGAGGAAAACGAGGATGGTCGCCATCGCCAGGATCGTGGGGCTGATCTGCTCCCGGATGCCGGCCCACATCTGTCTCGGAACGGTGCGCTGGTCGTAGTCGGCGAGGAAGATGACCGTCACGACCTCGTCGAAGGACGTCGCGAAGGCAAAGACGCCGCCCGAGATCACGCCGGGCAGGATCAGCGGCACGATGACCTTGAAAAACACGCGGACCGGAGAGGCGCCGAGGCTGAGCCCGGCCCTGATCAGGTTGCGGTCGAAACCTTCGAGGGTCGCGGCGACGGTGATCAGGACGAAGGGCGTGCCCAGAACGGTGTGAGCGATGATGAGGCCTGCGAACGTGCCCGTCAGCCCCAGCTGGGAGAAGACGAAATACATGCCGGCGGAGGTGATCACGAGCGGAACGACCATCGGCGAGATGAGCGCACTCATGACGAGGCCACGCGCCGGCATGTTCGGGCTCGTCAGCCCCAATGCCGCCAGCGTGCCGAGCAGCATCGACAGAAGCGTCGTCGCGACGGCGATGACGAAGCTGTTCTTCAGCGAATGGATCCACTGTGCATTGTTCCAGCTGTCGACCAGATAGCCCCAGCCGAATGGCGCATTCGGATCGTTCATTCCGTTCTGGATGATGTCCCGATACCACCGCAGCGAAAACGCCGACGGATCGAGCTGAAGCATGTCGCGCGAGAAGGTGAAGTAGGGCGCGGCGTTGAACGACAGCGGAATGATCACCAGGACCGGGGCGATGAGAAAGAGGAGAACGAGGCCGCAGAACGCCAGATAGCTGTAATGGGCGATGCGGCCGGCGACGGAAGTATGTGCGGGAAGCGCCATGGTCAGCTCCTAACCCATCCTGAGACCGTTGCCGCCGGTGAGGCGGTTGAACAGCCAGTAAACGAGGAGAACGCCCACCAGCAGGATCGAACCGAGGGCAGCAGCAAGACCCCAGTTCAGTGACTGCTGCATGTGATAGGCGATGACATTGGAAATGAGCTGGCCGCTCTGCCCGCCGACGAGTGCCGGCGTGATGTAGTAGCCAACGGCGAGCACGAAGACGAGAAGGGAACCGGCAAGAACACCGGGAACGGTTTGCGGGAGATAGACCCTGCGGAAGGCGGTGACAGGCGATGCACCGAGCGAGAGCGCAGCCCGGACGTAGGACGGCGGTATCGATTTCATCACGCTGTAGAGCGGGAGGATCATGAACGGCAGCAGCACATGCGTCATGGCGATGAGCGTGCCCGTGACGTTGAAGATGAGCGGCAGCCGGTTCGCGTCGTTCACCACGCCGACGAAGACGAGGATGTCGTTGATCACACCCTGCCCCTGAAGAAGGACGATCCAGGACGTCGTGCGGACGAGCAGAGACGTCCAGAACGGCAGGAGGACGAGCATCATCAGCAGGTTGGATGTCTTCAGCGGCAGCCTTGCCAGCAGCGCGGCGACGGGATAGCCCAGCACGAGGCAGAGACCCGCCACGGCGGCGCTGACCCAGAGCGTGCGCAGGAAGAGCGTCTGGTAGATCGCCATGTTCGCATCGACGCGCTCGACCGAGCCGTCGGCAGCATGCTGCAGGTCGAGTGCCGCAAGGAAATGCCGCGACGTGTACGGCTGGCTCAAGCGCCTGATGAGTGCCCAAAGCCCGGGATTTCCCCAGTCAGGGGCCGCCGCGACAAGCGTTTGCTTCCAGCCGTTCGCGGGCTCGGACGACAGTTGCCTGACCGTCCGCATCACCAGCGGCCGGGCCCCTGCCCAGTCGAAATTGAGCGCCGACGTGACCTGCCCCAGCTTTTGCTCGTCGTTCGCCTGCCTGAGATCGGCGGCGAGATCCGCGTAGACATTTTCCGGAGGCGTGCCGTTGCCGTCCCATTCCGCAAGCGAAAGGGAGGTACGGTGCAGAACCGCCCCGAATTCATCATTGCTGACGGCCCGCTGCAACATGGTTGCCAGCGGCCACGCGAACATGACCAGGAGAAAAATGCAGAGTGGCGCAACGAGGGCCAGCGCCCGCAACTGGGCTTGTCTCTTCGAGCGTCGGTGCTGCTTCATGACCGAGGTGGCGGGCAGAGCAGCAGGCTCCGGAGCCGGCCATCCCGCGGTGGCGGTGCTTCCCCTCATCACGCCGCCTCCCGACCGCAGCCGGATGCCTCGTCGAGAGCCCGGCAGTCGCCGACCTGCCAGCCAAGCCGAATGGGTTCGCCCTTCCTGAAGGTCCGCCGGAGCGAGGCGTTCTGAACCTTCACCACGAATTCGTGTTTGCCGAACACACGCACCTGGATGCGCGAGTGGTCGCCGACATAGACCTGATCGACCACCTCCCCGCCCACCACGGTTTGCCCAGGCCCCTCTGTCGCCGGTTCGACGACGATGCGTTCGGGCCGAAGGGAAAGCAGGGTCGCCCCACCGACGGCAGCCTTTGTAACGGCAAGCGCACTGAGGACGTCGCCATTGTCGATCCTGACCCGACACACGTCCCCGTCCCGCTCCGTCACGGTTCCAGGCAGGACATTGTTCTCGCCGATGAACTGGGCCACGAAGCTGTTGCTCGGCGTCTCGTACACCGCGTCCGGCTTCGCCAGCTGCTGGATCTTGCCGAAATTGAACACCGCGATCGTATCCGACATCGTCAGGGCTTCCGCCTGGTCGTGGGTGACATAGATGATGGTGACGCCGAGCCGCTCGTGGATGCGCTTGATCTCGTATTGCATCTGCTCGCGCAGCTGCTTGTCGAGCGCGCCGAGCGGCTCGTCCATCAACACGAGTTTCGGATCGAAGACGAGGGCGCGCGCGACCGCGACGCGCTGCTGCTGGCCGCCCGAAAGCTGTGCCGGCCGGCGGTTGCCGAGATGCGGCAGTTCGACCATGTCCAGCGCCCGCTTCACCTTCTCGGCCGTATCGGCCTTGGAAATGTTCCGGACCTGCAGGGGAAAGGCGAGGTTTTCCGCAACCGTCATATGTGGGAACAGAGCGTAGTTCTGGAACACCATGCCGATGTTTCGGCGCTGGGGAGCCACCCGGTTGATGGGCCGGCCGTCGAGGAAGATTTCGCCGGATGTCGCGGTCTCGAAACCGGCAAGCATCATCAGGCATGTCGTCTTGCCGGAGCCGGAAGGCCCGAGCATGCTCAGGAACTCCCCTTCCCGCACATCGAGATTCAGATTGTCGACCACCGATACAGTGCCATCGTAGGTCTTGCTAACGTTCGCAAAATTGACTGACGCCAACGTCCTGTCTCCACCCAATCGTTCACCGGCTGCCGGCAGCCACGGCTGCCAGCAGGTAAAATCTCGCAGGTTGAAGGGACGGCTACTTAGCCAGCCACGAATTGAACCGGGCAAACAGCTCGTCGCGGTAGGTCGACCAGAATTCGCTGTCGGACTCGATGGCGTTTTCGAGATGCGCGGTCGGGACGAAGTCCTTCATCTCGACGCCGGTCTTGTCGTTCTTGCCGATCAGGGCGATGGCGGATTTGCGGACAGGCCCGTAGGAGCTGGAATTCGTAATTGCGGCCTGCTGCGTGGTCTCGCTGACGAAATGGACGAATTTCGTTGCAGCCTCGAGGTTCGGTGTTCCCTTCGGGATCATCCAGACATCCCTGTCCCAGACCTGCCCGTCCCAGACGATGGTGAACGGCTGCTTTTCGTCGTTGATGGCGTTGAAGATGCGGCTGCTGTAGGCGGAGGTCATGACGACCTCGCCATCCGCCAGAAGCTGCGGCGGTTGCGAGCCCGCCTCCCACCAGACGACAGAGGACTTGATCGTATCGAGTTTCGCGAAGGCGCGGTCGATCCCCTCCTTGGTCTCCAGAACCTTGTAGACATCGGAAGCCGGCACGCCATCCGCCAGCAAGGCCCATTCGAGATTCACATCCGCCGATTTGCGCAGACCCCGTTTGCCGGGAAACTTCTCCAGATCAAAGAAGTCCGCGATGGTTTTCGGGCCATCGGCCAGCTTCGACGTGTTGTAGGCCATGGATGTCGACCAGATCACCGAACCGATACCGCAGTCGCTGAGCGTCCCTTCGACGAAATCCTCGCTGGCCGCCGTGCCGTCCGTGGCGGCCGGAAGCCCCCCGGCATCCTGCTTTTCGAGGATGTTGTCGAAGCAGCCCGTTTCCGCAAGCGCCTTCTCCCCGACAACCACGTCCCAGGTGACGTTCCTGGCTTCGACCTGCGCTTTGATCTGGCCGAGGCCGCCATTGTAATCGACGGAGTTGACGGCGATCCCGGTTGCCTTGGTGAAGGGCTCGTAGAACGCCTTCTTCTGGGCTTCGGTATAGGCGCCACCCCAGGAGACGACGGTGATCGCCTCCGCGGCAAACACCGGCACGGAAAGGCCACCGGCGGCAATGGCGATGGCGGCGACGGACGTCAAAAATCGTTTCATGTTCCGAGTTCCCACTCTTTGTTGATAAAATTCCGAATTACGGAAGTTATTTTCATTTTTCAGAATGAGTAGGGGGTTGCCGGAACCTTGTCAACAGCATATTCAGTATAGCAGAAATTGCTTCCGAAAAACGGAATTGGAGGATCCATGAAAAATACCGGCGGAAGAGAACTCGTCGCACAGCTCGAGGGATACGGCGTCGATACGGTCTTCGGCATGCCCGGCGTGCACACCCTGGCCTTCTTCGACCCCCTGGCAAAAAGCACGATCCGCCATATCGGCGCACGACACGAACAGGGCGCCGGCTTCATGGCCGACGGCTATGCCCGTGCCACTGGAAAGCCCGGTGTCTGCCTCATCATCAGCGGCCCGGGGGTCACCAATGCCGCCACGCCGATCGGGCAAGCCTATTCCGATTCCATTCCCGTTCTGGCGGTAACGAGTGCGATCGCCCGCGACGACATGGGCCTCGGGCGCGGCATGCTGCACGAGATCACCAACCAGCAGGCCGTGACCGCGCCGATCACCGGCTTCAGCGCCACGGCGTTGACGGGCCGGCAGATCAGCGAGCATCTGGCGAGGGCGATGACATCGTTCCGGACGGAACGGCCGCGCCCGGTTCACATCTCGATCCCCCTCGACATTCTCGACGAGGACGTTGCGCCGCGCCCAGTCCGAACTTTCCTTCCCCGCCAGCCCGGCCCGAACCCCGAGGACGTAAAGGCAGCGGCAGACCTGTTGCGCGCGGCGAAACGGCCGATTGTCCTGGCCGGCGGCGGCTGCCGCAACGCGGGGGCCGCCCTGACGCGCCTCGTGGAAAGCCTGCAGGCACCCATCGTCACCACGGTCGCCGGCAAGGGCGTGGTTGCGGAATCGCATCCCCTCTCGCTGGGATCCACGCTCCAGAGGGCAAGAATCCGCAGGCTCGTCGAGGTCGAGGCCGATCTTGTGATCGCGATCGGCACCGAGATCTCGGAGCCGGACCTCTATGTCACCGCAGACAGCGAGGCGGCTTCCGATGGGCCGGCGCGCACGGACACGACCCGCCTCGCCATTTCCGGAAGGTTCGTCCGGATCGACATCGATCCCGCGGCAACGGTCAGGGACTACACGCCCGACGCGGCAATCGTTTCGGATGCGGGGCTTGCCGCTGCGGCGCTTGCCGATGAGATGAGCCGGCAGCCCCTCGCCTCGACCTGGGATTTGGATTTCGAGACCATCCGGCAACAGGTCCGGCAGGAGATATCGCCGCTGGAGCGCCAGCACGTCGCCGTGCTCGACGCCATCAGGAATGCACTTCCCCCGGATGCACTGGTCTACGCCGACATGACGCAGATCGCCTACACGGGATGCGTCTATTTCCCCGTCGACGTTCCCGGCACATGGCACTTTCCAGTCGGGTACGGAACGTTGGGATACGCCCTGCCCGCGTCGATCGGCGGCGCCGCCGGATCGCCCGGACGCGCCTGTCTCGCGCTTGTCGGCGATGGCGGCCTTCTCTTCACCCTTCAGGAGCTCGCGACCGCGGTCGAACAAAAACTACCCCTGCCGATCGTTCTCTGGGACAATGACGGCCTCGGCGAGATCGCCGATTTCATGCGGGCAAGAAATATCCCGGAAGTGAGCGTCCGCCCGCTGAACCCCGATTTCGTGCCCCTTGCCGACGCCTTCGGCTGCCGCACGGCGACGCCCCGATCGCTGGAAGAGATCGAAGATGCGATTCGCGGCGCCCTTTCTGCCGACCGCCCGACGGTCATCCTCGTCAGGCAGGATGCCGAGTATCTTCGATGAAGCCCGAAGCGCGCGCCAGAAAGGTCGATTTCGAGGCCGCCGCCGGCGAACTGGACACGCGGTTTGCGTCCAGGTTCACTGTCGCTCTCGCCACCAGGGACCATCACGGCCACGACGAAGGGTGGCATCCGGCAGCGCCACCCGATGGCGTGCTGTTTGCAACGACGACCGAGGATGTCGTCGATGCCGTGCGCATCTGTGCAGCATACGGGGTTCCGGTCATTCCCTACGGGAGCGGCAGCGCCATGGAAGGCAGCGTCAACGCCGTTTTTGGCGGGCTCTCCATCAATCTCTCCGGCATGACCGCCGTACTGTCGGTGAATGCATCCGACATGGATTGCACCGTCGAGGCGGGGTGCACTCGCTCGGTGCTGAATTCGTTTCTCCGGGACACCGGCCTTGCCTTTCCCGTCGATCCCGGCGCCGATGCGACCCTCGGCGGCATGGCCGCCACCCGCGCATCCGGAACGATGACCGTGAAATACGGCTCCATGCGCGACAACGTCATCGGCCTGGAAGCCGTTCTGGCGGATGGAACGGTCGTGCAGACGGGAGGGCGTGCAAGGAAATCGTCATCCGGCTACGATCTGACAAAACTCTTCGTCGGCTCGGAGGGGACATTGGGGATCATCACGAAATTGACCCTGCGGCTTCATCCCATCCCGGAACATGTCGTCGCCCTGCGCGCCGTTTTCGAAGAAGTAGGGCTGGCGGTGGAGTTCGTCGTTCTCCTGATGCAGCTCGGCTACCCCGTGGCGAGAGCCGAATTCATGGACGAGCTGGCGCTGGAAGCGGTGTGCAGATACGAGAGGCTCGACTATGAGCGCCGCCCCACCCTGTTCCTCGAATTTCATTCGGGTGTCGGCCCGCTCGACGGAACGGCCGAGGCTGTCGAGGATCTTCTGAGGCAGTGCGGTGCGAAATCCGTTCACTGGGCCTCGACGGCCCGTGAGCGGGCGGAAATCTGGAGGGCCCGGCACAATGCGGCCCATGCGGAGCCACTGCTACGGCCGGGCGCCAAGGCGATGGTGACGGATGTGTGCGTGCCGCTATCGAACCTGGCGGCCTGTATCGCCGAGACGCAGGCCGATTTGACATCCACCGGGCTCTGCGCCCCGATCGTCGGCCATGTCGGCGACGGAAATTTCCATCTGGCGATCCTGATCGATCCAGCCGCGAAATCAGAGATTGACGAAGCCGAGCGCCTTCACGCAAGGCTGGTTGCACGCGCGCTCGGCTTTGGCGGAACCGTCAGCGGCGAACACGGCATCGGCCTTGGAAAGCGTCCGTATCTGGAAGCCGAGCATGGCGCAGGCCTTGCAGTCATGAAGTCGATAAAGCAGGCACTGGACCCACAGGGGCTGATGAACCCGGGAAAGATCTTCCTTCCGGACCACCCTTGAGGGAGCAACAGAATTCTCATATGCGAGCATGGATCAAGTGAATGAGCAAAACGAAAGAAAATGGGTCTGAAAAGGGATCGAACCCGCTGCGGCGGATCGCGACCGTCCTGGACGCCGTTGCGTTTTCGTCGTCCGGCCTGACCCTTCAGGATATCGCCAACGCGGCGCAGATCCCGGTCTCGTCGGCCCACCGCATTACCAATACCCTGCTGGATGTCGGGTATCTCGAGGCGGCGCCGAACAAGAAGGTCTATCTCACTGGCCCACGCCTGCGGCGCCTCCTCAACCTGAGCTTCGGGGATGCCCCGATCGAGAAGATCGCCTCGCCGCTCCTGACCGAACTGGCCAACAAGCTGCAGGAAGTGGCTTTCATTTGCCGGCTGGTGGCCGGAAAGATCAAGCTGGAGGCCTTTGCCTTCCCGCAGGAAGCGCCATCCTCGCTGATCCACCCCGGATATGAATTCCCCTTTCACGCAACCGCGAGCGGCAAGGCCATGCTGGCATTCCAGAACGAGGATTTCATCGCGGACGTGCTCAGCGCGGATATCCCCCGGTTTCAGGCCGGCACGACCGTCGACCGGGCCGAGATCCGGCAGCAACTGGATGCGGCGCGCCAGCGGGGATATGCCGTGAACGACATGGAGTTCGACCCAGGCGTCTTCGCGCTCGCGGCCCCCGTCACCTTCGAACACGGAGACGTGTTCCTCACCGTCGGCATCGTGGGCATGAGCGCGAGGATGCATAGCCGCTTCGAGGAAACCGAGATGGCGACGTTCGTGAAGTCGGCCGCCGGCAGGCTGTCCCACCTGCTCTCAAGTCATCGCTGACGGCGATGCACTGCGCCGTCACGGCTTTCGAACCCGTTCCGCAGCAGAAGCCGCTCTGCCGGTTCAGACAACAGGAAGTCCCGAAAGGCGACGGCGTCCTCTGCCGCGCCTTTGCGTAGCGCCAGGCCATAGGCGATATCCGGCGCATAGGCGGGCGGGATCGCCACGATGCCGAAAGCGGGGTCCTTTGCGTGGAGACGGGCATTCGATGCATAGCCGAGGAAAAGATCGACTATGCCCTCGGCGATCAGACCCGCGGCACTACGCCCCGGCGGCGAATGACGCCCGCCGACCAGTTGCAGGGCCCGGGTCTTGAGCGTTTCGCCGAGACCGCGATGATGGGCCTCCAGACGATCGAACATGTCGAACGCATAGTCGCCCGACGGATCGTCGCCCGGCGTCGACATGCCGATCCGGGTCGAAGGGGCCGAAAGCACCGTCACGAGATTTTCCGCGGTCAGCCCGAGGCCGGTGCGGGCGAGAACGACGAGCCGGTTGCGCGTAAAACAGACCGCTTCCTCCGTCAGCCCGGTCGACGCAAGATGCTGCGGATGGGCCATGTTGGCGGAGGCAAAGAGATCGAAGGGCTCGCCCGCCTCGATCCGTTCGCGCAACAGCCCGGCCGGTCCCAGCGATACGGAAACTGGAACGCCGGCGGCCTCCCGGAAGGCATCGGCAATGTCCGGCAGGGCGTGCCGCAGGCTGCCGGCGGCGAAGATGCGGATCCCCTCAGTCATCCTGCTTTCTCCTGCGCACCCTCTGCCGGAAAAGCGGCACGAAAGCGGTCTCCTCCCGCTCCCCGCCGCCGAGCCGAACGCCGCGGACGGGAACACCGTAGAGCGCCTCGAGGCTCGCTTCCGTCATGACCGTCGTGGTCGGGCCGAACAGGGTCTGTGTTTCCGGCAGCATCAGGAGGACCTTGTCGGCGATCGCGGTCGCATGGTTCGGCTGATGGGTCGTGAAGGCGATCGCCAGTTTCTGGCTGTCGGCCAGCCGTCCGAGCAGCGAGAGCACGATGTCCTGGTTCTTCAAATCGAGCGCGGAGGCGGGTTCGTCGAGCAGCAGCACATCGTTCTCCCCGGCCAGCGCCCGGGCGATCAGGACGAGCTGGCGCTCCCCGCCCGACAGGGAGCCGATGCTGCGCGCCGCATAGCCGGCCATGCCGGTCGCCTCCAGCGCCGTCATCGCCTTCTCGACGTCCGCCGCACCCGGCGTGCCGAACAGGGCGACGTGCCGGGCGCGGCCCATCAGCACGATATCCAGCACGGAATAGGGAAAGGCACCGGAAAACTCCTGCGGCACGACACCGGTTCGCGGATTGGTTTCGACGGTGCCGGAGGTCGGCGTCAGCAGCCCCGCGAGCACACGCAGCAGGGTGGATTTGCCGCGACCGTTCGGGCCGAGGATCGCGGTGATCTCCCCGGCGCGGAGATCGAGATCGAGTGCGCGGAACTGCCAGCGGTCGCCGTCATAGGAGTGACCAGCCGTGTCGAGATGCAACATGACGAGATCAGAGGCCATGACCGCCTTTCTGGGTCTGCCGCAGCACCAGAGCAAAGACTGGCGTGCCGATCAGCGCCGTCAGGATGCCGAGCGGGATTTCCGTCGACGTGGCCGTACGCGCGACCGTGTCGATCGCGAGGAGATAGAGGGCACCGAGAAGGAGCGAGGCCGGCATCATGACACGATGATCCGGCCCGACCAGCAAACGCGCCATATGCGGCACGACGAGCCCGACCCAGCCGATGACCCCGCTGACGGCGACCTGGGCGGCGACGATGCACGAGACCAGAACGAGCACCAGCCAGCGCAGCGGCTCGACGGAAACACCGAGGGTGCGGGCGTCCTCATCGCCCATCGACAGGAGATTGACGCGCCAGCGAAGGCCGATGAGCAGCACACCGCCCAACACGACCGGCGCGGCAACCAGGAGAAGCTTGTCCCGGTTCGCGGTGGCAAAACTGCCGAGCAGCCAGAACACCATGGCCGGCAGCTTGTCCTCGGTATCGGCAAGGTATTGCAGCAGGCTGACGAGAGCGCTGAAGAAGCCGGTGATGACGACCCCGGCGAGAACCAGCGCGAGAATGTTGCGGCGGGCGACGATGCCGTTGAGGGCGTAGACGAGAACGAGGGCCGACAGCCCGAAGGCGAAGGCCGAGGCGAGGAGCCCATAACGCGGGAGGCTGAAGAGGATCGCGAGCGTCCCGCCGAAGGCAGCCCCCGAGGAGACGCCGACCACTTGCGGCCCGACCAGCGGATTGCGGAACACACCCTGCAGTGCCGCCCCGGACAGGGCAAGCCCCGCCCCCGCCAGCACGGCGAGGAGAATACGCGGCAGACGCACCGTGAAGACGACATTCGCCTCCATCGGCGTGACGGGAACCTCCGGCGGGCTGATCGGCGCCAGCAGAATGGCGATCACACGCGCAAAGGGAATGTCGTAACGACCGATGCCGAGCGCGGCGATGGCGGCGACCGCCAGCACGATCAGCAGCACTGCCACCGTTGCCCCGGCCGGCCGTCGCGCAGTCACCCCACCGCTCATTGGCCGGCGCGATAGTCCGTGCGGTAGAATTCCTTGTAGTAGGCGTCCGCTTCCTTCTGCATGTCGATATCCGCGAAACGTTCCGGATAGAGTTCCTTCGCCATCCAGAGTTCGCCGAGCGCCATGGCTTCCGGCATCGGATACCCCCACGCCTTGGCATATTGCGGCATCAGATAGATGCGGCCGTTCCTGACGGCGTCGATCGTCTGCCAGGAGGCCGCCGCCTTGATCTCGTCGACCACGGCCGGGTAGCGCTCCTGCACGAAGATGACGGAGGGGTTCCATTTGAGCACATCCTCCATGGTCACCTGCTTGAAGCCGGCGATCTCGTTGGCGACGTTGCGGGCGCCGGCGCGCTCCATCATCAGGCCGGTGTATTTGCCGCGGCCATAGGTCGAAAGTTCGGGGTTGGCCATGTAGACGGGGACACGCTTGTCCTCGGGAATGTCGGCAAGGCGCTCGGCAACAAGGGCACGGGTCTTCCTTGTGGCCGCGATCATCGCCTCGCCCTTCTCCTCGCGGTCGAGGATATCGGCAATCAGCCGCACGCCGGCCGCAAACCCTGCATCGATCGCCGCCGGCTCATCCGCGACATCAGGGTTCATCTTGACGGCTTCTTCCGGCGGTACATCGAGCAGCGATATGGCGACGACGGCAAGCCCGGCCTCCTCGATCTGCTTGACCATGTCGGCCGGCGCGTAGTTCGTGACGAACACCACGTCGGGCTTCAGCGTCAGCAGCTCCTCGATGTTTACCTTGGTCAGGCCGCCCGGCATGGCAAGGTCGGGAAGGTTCGGCACCAGCCGCACGTACTTGGCGCCGAGCTGCTTCTTCCACTCGTCGAGCACGCCAACGACCTTGTCCATCGCATCGAGCTGCACGGCGATGTTGAGGGTCTGGTGCTGCAGGATGACGACACGGTTCACCACGTCGGGAACGTGCACCTGCCGGCCGATCTGGTCGGTGACGACGCGATCCGCCCAGGCAGGCGCGGCGAAGAGAAGGCCGGCGATCGCGAGCGCGATCTTCGGGGCAGTGGCAAGACGTGCGAGCATGAAGGAATCCTCCGATCGGAAGCGAAGGGATAGCAGCTATCCCCGGTCGGCAACAACGTTATATTTTTAGAAATATTACGTACGGCGGTTTTTTGAAAAGCGCCGGCAAATCTGGAGGTGTTCTCCCGGTTTGCGTGGTAGTCACCGGGTAACGCGGCGTATTATGGCGCGCCGTCAAACACACGAGCACAGGAGAGCCCGATGAAAATCAGCGCCCGCAACCGCCTCAAGGGCAAGATCATCGAAGTGACGAAGGGTGCGACCACCGCCCATGTCCGTATCGAGGTCGCCGGCGGCGCCGTCGTCACCGCGTCGATCACCAACGAAGCCGTCGACGAACTGGACCTTGCCGTCGGTGGCGAAGCCTATGCGGTCGTCAAGGCGTCCGACGTGATGGTCGCGGTCGACTAACATCCCAATTGAACACCGCTTGCCGCGACGACGCGCGCGGCAAGCGCCTCGTTACCAGCCCCGCTTTCCGGCGATCAGCAGCCACAGGAAAAAGGGCGCGCCGACGGTTGCCGTCAGGATACCGAGCGGCACCTCGATGTCCGCGATGGAGCGCGCCAGCATGTCGACGACGAGGAGATAGGCCGCGCCGAAGAGCATGGCGGCCGGCAGCAGGCGCCGGAAATCCGGCCCGACGAGCATGCGGGCGATATGCGGGATGACGAGGCCGATCCAGCCGATGATGCCGGTCACGGAGACCGTCGCGGCCGTCACCAGCGTCGCACCGGCGATAAGGGCGATGCGCGTCTTCACCGTATCGATGCCCAGCGTGCGCGCCTCCTCCTCGCCGAGCGTCAGGATGTTCATCCGCCAGCGCAGCAGCAGCAGCGGCACGAGGCCGAGGACGACGGCGGGCAGGATGGAGAGCACGTCGAAGCGGGTGATCGCCGTCATGCTGCCGAGCAGCCAATAGGTGATGGCCGGGAGCTGGTCGTAGGGGTCGGCCAAGACCTTGATCAGCGAAATGCCGGCGCCGATCAGCGCCTGGATGGCGATGCCGGCAAGCACCAGCGTCAGCACCGGATCGCGCTCGCGCACCAGCGCGCCGATACCGGTGACGACAAACACCGCCATGAGCCCGCCGGCAAAAGCGGCGAGCTGGATGGCGAGCACAGGCAGGGAGAGGAAGATGCCGAGTACCGCCCCGAGACTGGCGCCGACCGAGACGCCGAGCAGGTCCGGCGAGACGAGCGGATTGCGGAACAGGCCCTGATAGGTCGCGCCCGCCGCCGCCAGTCCCGCGCCGACGACGACGGCCGCCATGACGCGCGGCAGGCGCACGTTCCAGAGGACGGTGGCGAGCAGCGGATCTGTCGTCTCGCCCGTCACGAGCTGCCTGAGGGCGGTAAAAAGCGGCTGCGGCCCGTCGCCGTATTTGCCGACCATCATCGAGAGGGCCGCCAACCCAACGAGGCCGGCAAGACCGAGCATCACGGCAAGCCGGCCCGGTGGGGCAGCGCGTAGCCGCATCTACTTCGCCGCACCTTTCAGCAGCGTTGCAAGCTGCTCGTCGCTGAGCTCCACCTGGTAGAACAGCTTGAAGAAGGTACGCACCTCCTCATCGAGCGCCGCGGGAAACGCGTCCGGATAGAGCGTGTGTTCCAGCCAGGCGATGCCGATCAGGCGATTGATGCCGGGCGGCGAATCGATCCAGCCGAAGGGTAGCGTCGGCGTTGCATGGATGCGGCCGGCCTTCACCGCCTCCAGCCCCGCCCAGAGCGGGTCGTCCTTCACGGTTTTCGCAAATTTCGGCAAGGCGGCGAGAATGACGTCCGGCTTCCAGGATAGGATCTGTTCCAGCGAGACCTGGGTGAGGCCGCCCTTGCCCGCAGCCGCCGCGACATTGCGGGCGCCGACCGCTTCGAGGATCTCCATGTTGATCGAGCCGGCAAGGCCCGTCTCCAGCCCTTCCGCGCCGCGGCCGTAGTAGACGGCGGGGCGCTTGTCCTCAGGAATGTCGGCAAGACCCTTTTCCAGCGCGGCCAGCCTCTCATCGGCATAGGCGGCAAGCGTCTCCGCCCGCGCCGCGACGCCGAGTATCGCCCCGGTCTCGCGCAGCATCGCGCCGGTTCGGGCAAAGGCACCGTCGACAAGCACATAGGGTATGCCGGTCTGCGCCTGCACCTTGTCGGCAAGCGAGGCATAGGTCGGGTTCACCGTGCCGACATCGATGATGATGTCAGGCTTTGCCGCCAGCACCGCCTCGATATTGGCCGTGCCACCCTTGCCGGTGAGCTGGCCGAACGTGGGAAGGTCCCGGGTCGCCGGCAGCAGAAAGACCTTTTCCTCCGCCTTCGGCTCGCGCACCCAGCCGGCGAGCTTTTCCGGCGCCAGCACATAGACCAGCACCGAGGCCGGTGGGCCTGCGGCGAGCACCCGCTCCACCTTGTCGGGAATGTCCACGACGCGCCCGGCCGCATCGGTGATCGAACGCGCCGCAGCGGGCAAGGCCGAGAGGAACAGGGCAAAAAGAACGACAAGGCAGCGCAAGGCCGGCATGAATCTCTCCCACGATATATTTTGAGGGATATATCCGTGCTTTGCATCGACATGGCAACAGGCAGGAGCGCCGATCAGCCGGGAAATCCCTGCCAGACCGGCAGCGTGTCGACATTCTCCCCCGCGTCGATCATCCCCTCCCCGGGTTCGAGAACAATCATGACATCCGCAAGCGCGAGATGGCGCAAGCTTGCGGATCCGCCATAGGGTAGCGGCTCCACGGCCGTTGCGCGGCTCCTGGAATCGAGCCGGAGCCGCCCCAAATGCACCTCGATCCGCCCGGCGGATCTTGCGAGCGGGCGATCGACCGGCAGGCGCAGGACGCTGGCATTTAACGGCCGCCCCTCCAGCCGCGCGAGAACCGCCCGGCCGAGAAGTGCGAAGCCGACAGCCGCAGCCAGCGGGTTTCCCGGCAGGAGCAGGATCGGGCAGTCATCGATATCGCCGAAGCCGACCGGCTTGCCCGGCCGCATGTCCAGCTTCCAGAACTCGAGGAAGCCGCGACGGGAAACAACCCTCGCCAGATGATCGGCAAAGCCGACGGACGCGCCGCCTGACGAGATCAGAAGGTCGTGATCCGCCGCCGCCTCGACGAGACGTTCAAGGATCACCTCCGGATCGTCATGCGCCATGCCGAGATCCGTCACCGCGGCGCCGGCTGCAAGCAGCATATGCGACAGCATCGGACGATTGCTGTCAAAAACCTGGCCAGCCGCCAGCGAACCGGGACTGTCCACCAGTTCGTCACCGGTGGACAGCAGCGCCACCTTCGGCCGCGGCGCCACCAGCACGGAGCGTAGACCGAGGGCAGCAAGCAGCGCCATCTGGCCGGGGCCGATGCGTGCACCCGCCTCAAGCAGAGTATCACCCCGCGAAACGTCCTCGCCGACGCGGCGGATATGCGGCTTGGTTCCGTCCCGGACACGAAGGCGCACCTCCCCGCCCTTAATCTCCGCAGCCTCCTGCACGACGATGCGGTCGGCACCGGGCGGAACCGGCGCGCCCGTCGTGATGCGCACCGCCTCGCCGGGGCACAGCGCCGGCACGACAATCTGGCCCGCGGTGATCGTCTGCACGATCCCCAGAACCGCAGTCCCGTCCGGGCCAATATCAGACGAGCGGATGGCAAAACCGTCCATCGCGGCATTATCGAAGCGCGGCAGGCAGGTGGATGCGACGATATCCTCGGCAAGGACATGGCCGAAGGCTGCGGAGAGCGCCATGCGCACCGGTGGAAGCGGTGCTTCGATGTAGCCGGCTATGAAGGCCAGCGCATCCCGGAGCGATTTCGGCGCCTCCTCGTTCATCGCCGCGCCCGTCCCCTATGCCTTGACGTAGACGAAGGCACGCCGGCCCGATTTCAGGAAGACCTCGACCCGCTTGTAATCCGAGACTTCATAGGCGTCTGCCGCGGCGAGTTCCTTCGCGGTGATACGGAAGACCTTGCCCGGCACCTCGTCCTCCGCCTTCTCCGAGGGAACGACGATCAGATGAAAGCGCTCGCCGCTCTTGCGCAACACCTCCGGATCGGTGATCTCGACCTTGTCCGTGCGATAGCCCGTCATCGCATCGTCCTCGCCATCCAGCAGGCGGCCGAAGGACGAGAGCTGAACGCTTGCCAACTGGAGCGTGCCGTAGGAAAACAAGAGGATATCGGCGGGTTCGGTCATTCAAGGGTCCTTTGCACGGCAGGGCGTTCCGGGCGCCGGAAGCGTCCTTCCGTCGACAAGACGGCCGCATCCGGCCCTCCGGCGGCACGATGTATTTTCAAAGATATAGCGACGGCCATGCTTCTACAAACCGAATCCTCTCTCCATAGCCGAACGGACGATCGCCGCCCATGATCATTCGCCCTCGACCCAGCCTGCTCATGCTGTTCTTCGTTCTGAAGGGGTCGGTGATCCTGCGCACATGGCCGCAGCTCGCCGCAGTCGGCGTGCTCTCCGCCGCCGTCGTCACCGCACACCGCTATGCGCCAAACCTCGTTCCCGGCGTCAATCCTGCGCCCCTGACACTGATCGGCATCGCCCTCTCCATTTTCCTCAGCTTTCGCAACAGCGCCTGCTACGATCGCTGGTGGGAAGCGCGCAAGCTCTGGGGGCAGATCCTTCACACCGCCCGCGATATCGCGCGGCAGACGGTCGTGCTCGACGACGGCTCCGGCACACCGTCGCAGGAGCGGCGGGAGATCCTCGCCGCGATCATCGCCTTCGGCCACGCTGCCGTCCGGCAGCTGCGCCGGGAAACGACCAGCCAGGCGACAGGCGAGGCCGCGCTGCCCGCCCATCCGGCGGACGCGATCCTGCACAGCGTGGCGGCATTGATCGGCCGCATGCTGCGCCAGAACCGCCTCGCGCCCGTCGAGGCCCTTGCCCTCAACGAAAGCCTCGGGCGACTGACGCAGGCGCTGGTCGGTTGCGAACGCCTCGCCAACACGCCTCTGCCCTTCGCCTATACCCTGCTCCTGCACCGCACCGCCTATCTCTTCTGCTTCATCCTGCCCTTCGGTTTCGCCGACATGCTGGGCTGGGCGACGCCGCTCGCCGTCATGCTCGTCGCCTATACGTTCTTCGGCCTCGATGCGCTCGGCGAGGAACTGGAAGAGCCCTTTGGCCTGATGCCGAACGACCTGCCGATCTCGGCCTATGCCACGACGATCGAAATCCATCTGCGCTCCGCACTCGGCGAAACCGACCTGCCGCCCATGCCCGCCCCGGTCGACTACGTCCTCACCTGAGGCCAGGCGCTCCCGGTTCGCGAGGCGATCGGGCAGAGACGCGCAACGCGCCCTCTTCCCTATCGTTATATTTCATGAAATATAACGATAGGGATAATCCACAGGGCGGCGCCTCTAAGCGGCGAAACACCGGCCGAAGGGTCCCCTGATGAAAGAGGCCGACGGATACCATGCAGGAAGAAATTCGCATCGCTGTCGCCCTCGTCGTTCGCGAAAACGGCGAGACGCTCCTGCTGCGCAAGCGCGGCATGCCCCTGTTCATGCAGGCGGGCGGCACCATACGGGATGGGGAAGCGCCCAAGGCGGCCCTTGCCCGCCGGCTGCATGCGGAGCTCGGCCTTGTCATCCCGCCCTCGCGGATGGCACCCTTCGGCTGCTTCGAAGCCGAGTCGGCCGATGCGCCGGACCACCTCATCATCGCCTATGTGTTTCTGGTCAGGTTGCAGGATGAAACGGTCGCACCGACGACGGAGATCGACGAGGCGATATGGACCCCGGTCCAGGACACCCCCGCCCTGCCGCTCGCCCCGCTGACGCGCAACTACATCCTGACCCTCTATTGGCAGATGCAGTTTGGCACCGACCTCCCGGAGAGGTTCGCCCCAAAACCGGTCCCCGCCCAGACCCGCGCCGGTCAGCAATACGCCTGAAAAGGTCGCAGCAGAACCGGCCCAGCCAGCACCTTCGGCAGCAAGCACCTGCACGGCAGAAAACGTCCCGGATCAGCGGAGAGGCCCCTAGGGCCTAGTTTATGTTTTACAGGAAGAAATCAGCGTAACCATTTCTCTCTTAAGAGAAAAATGGTGGGTGATCACGGGCTCGAACCGTGGACCCGCTGATTAAGAGTCAGCTGCTCTACCAACTGAGCTAATCACCCACTTGACCGCTCCAGCGGTCTGACCGGGCGTATAAAGGCGTTCGCGGAGCTTGTCTATAGCCATCCCGAAAAAAGATGCGTCTGCGGATAAATTTCTTCCGCACCGCAAAATATCCGTCACAAATCCAGCGTTCCCCACGCGATGCGAACCGCCTCGCCGCCGATGCGCGCGCCGGCGATCGCCCCGCCCGCAATATCGAGGTGCAGGTGAATGAACGAGGGACGGCCCATTTCGACACCCTGTTCGATCAGCAGCGGATGGTGGCCGTCCACCGGCTTGTCGAAGAAGTGGATGGCACCGGACATGGCGGCGACCGCGGCGCCCGTCGCCGGGTCCTCGGCGATGCCCATATCGGGCGCGAACATGCGGGTATGGAAGCGCGCGAGATGATTGACGCCGCCGCGGCAATAAAGATAGGCCGAGGCAAGCCGCCCTTCCGCGAAGGGCGCGCAGCGCTCCCAGAGCGTCGGATCGAACTCGACCGCTGCGGCGGCCGCAAGATCGTGCACCGGGATCATCACGAAGGCGACGCCGGCGCTCCACAGCGAGGGAACGTGATTCTCGAAGCCGATCTGGCCGGGTTTCAGGCTGAACGCATCGGCGAGCGCCTGCCGGTCGAACGTCGCCTCCAGACGTGCCGCCTTGCGCGGCAGGTCGAACTCGGCGAAGGCCGCCTTCTGGATGCCGAGCTTCACCGCGCAGCGCACCGGGCCGACATTCTCCTCCAGCACGCTGACGAGATCACGCGGGCCGGCCTCGCCGCCCTCGCCCGCCTCGGCAATGGCGATTGCCGCGCCGACCGTCGGATGGCCAGCAAACGGCAGCTCCCGGCCCGGCGTGAAAATGCGCAGGCGCGCGCTGTGCGCCGGGTTTTCCGGCGTCTTCACGAAGACGGTCTCGGAAAGATTGAACTCGCCGGCAATGCGCTGCATCGTGCCGTCGTCGAGATCATCGGCATCGAAGACGACGGCCAGCGGATTGCCCGCAAGCCGCGTGTCGGTGAAGACATCATAGATGGCGTAGCGACGGGGCAAGGTATTCTCCCTGTTCAGTTTTTGCCCGAAGGCATTGTGCTAGAATTGCCCGAGGCACAGGCAGCGGGCAAGGGAAAATCATGCCATGCGCGCCGCCTGGACTTTCTGCTTCCCGCACGCCCGGGCGCCTACAGATCGAGCGTCATCACGACGGGGCAATGGTCCGAGGCCTTCGGCCGGTCCCAGCCGACGCGCGGATACCGTTCCACCTCTTGCCCCGGCGGGAAGGGTGTTCGGAAGGGTTGGCCGGCGCGGATGATTTCGGGCATGCGCTGTGCATTGCGCTCGGCAAGCGAGGGCGAAAGCCAGATATAGTCGAGCTGGCAGAGGTGGCGCTCCTCCGGCCCCCGGCTGTGATAGAGCGTCCAGCGATCGTCCACCGGCCGGCGCAGCATCGGGTTGACGGCAAAACCATCCACCGTGAAGGCGTCAAGCGCGCTCACCGGCTCCCTGCGGGGGATAAAACGATAGCCGTTGCGCTTGTCGCCCTCGACCGCCAGCTTCTCCTGATAGTCGTTCATGTCGCCGCAGATCGCGAAGGCCTTGTCCGCCGTGTGGCCGGCACCGAAGCGTTTCTCGATGATCCGGCGCACCGCCCGCACCTCGGCCATGCGCACCGGCATGGTCGATTGGCGCCCGTCGACACCGTCCCTGCTCGACCCCATCGACTTGAAATGCACCACATAGAGCGTCAGCGGCCGGCCGCCAATGCGCAGGTCCATCTCCAGGCAATCCCGCTTGAAGATCCTGTCATCCGGATTGTGGCCCTGTCCGAGATCCGGCGTGTAGAGGTCGAAATCGCGATAGGTGACCGCCGCATGGCTGCGGATATCGACGCATTCGATGCGCTGGCCGTCACGCGTCTCCTCACGCATCAGCACGGACACGTCGATGCCGCGGCTGTCATTGCCCTCGATCAGGTATTTCTGCCGGTAGCCATTGCCGACCATGCGGAAGAGATAGCCGTATTCGAACGCCTGCAGAGCCGCCATGTTGTCGGTTTCCTGCAGGCAGAGAATGTCGGCATCCGCGTCTGC
This sequence comes from Shinella sp. HY16, assembly GCF_028534175.1. NCBI lineage: Bacteria > Pseudomonadati > Pseudomonadota > Alphaproteobacteria > Hyphomicrobiales > Rhizobiaceae > Shinella > Shinella sp. HY16. The sequence continues at coordinate 2,187,792 of NZ_JAHYXL010000001.1, forward strand.
GATGGCGAGCGCCGAATGCTGACGGGCATCGTCGGTATGCGCGATGGTGCGCGCCTCCTCCAGCCGCTGGTACTCCGCCTCGTTGCGGATGTCGAAGAGGCGCAGCACGCGGTCCTGGCGAAGCTGGTTGCGAAAACCCGTGAAATCGAAACGGGTCATGAGGTTTTCGATGTTGAACGTGGCGAGGCGCAGCGACATGGGGGCTTTCGAGGTTTTCCGGCAATGCCGGGCAAGTGTAACCGGCTGACCGGCAATGGAAAGCCGCTTTTCGTCGCTCGCGGAATAAACCGGCTTGCCACACCGTTACCCAGTGCGGATGATGCGCATTCCGGTTGCGGGCGGAGGATCGCTCATGGGTGTTGTTTCCTGCACAGTACGGGCATTCCTGGCCGCCTGGTTCGCGCTGTTCCTCCTTGCCTTTTCGCCCGCCGGCGCCGCGGAAAGCTACATTACCGGCCCCGGCGAAGCCGCCCGCGCAGCAGGGCGGGTCGCCGAAGCGCTCGGCAAGACGCCGCGGGTGCACACGATCCGAATCACCGAAAAGGAAGTGAACCTCGTCGTCGAGGGTGCCGGAACCGGCGACGTGGATGAGTGGCGGGTGCGTCAGGCGACCCGCCTCCTCTTCTTCCAGGCCGAGATCGTCGGCGGCCCGTCCGCGCGATCGGCGCCGGCCATGGTGTCCGATCTTGCAAGCGGCCTCTTCCCGCTCGAAGCGGTTCCCCTTGCCAAGGCCGACCAGGTCGCCACCCGCGCCATCGGCTATGCCAAGCTCGAAGGCGGCGGCGCGGTGCAGTCGATCGAGATATCGCGGCGCGTGAACCTTCTGCCGACGCCCTCCTATGGCGATATCCGCTGGGCGATCTACGTCGCTTCGCCGCGTGAAAGCGCCACCGTCTATGCGGATGCCGAGGGCACGATCATCGGCGGCGACCTCTCCAACACCAACCGCGCCCGCCAGATGGATTTCTTCAGGGACGAGGACTGGCCGAAGGAGGCCGCGCTGGAAAGCCTCGCCTCCGTCATTGGCAGCAAGCCCATTGTCCGCGATCTGACGGTCTATCCGAAATCCGTGCAGGTGAAGGCCGACCATCCCAGCCTGCCGGAAACCACGGTCGGCTATTCCTGGGACATTTCCGGCGTCACGCGCTCGCCCATCACGTCGCCGATGTTCCCCGGCACATCGGCTCTGCCCGGCTTTTCGATCGGGGATGTCGACCTCTCGAAACTCTCGATGATCCGCGACAAGGCGAAGGCTGCCTGGCAGAACGACAAGTCGACGATGAGTTACATGATGCTGAAGCTCTCGACAGACGGCCCCGGCAAGCCCGAGCTGCGCTGGGTGGTGCATTTCACCGATCTCGGCCAGCCGGGAGAAATGACGCTGTTCAGCGCCAGCGGCACCGTGGAGGTGACCACGGACGGCACCGTGCGCGCCGCCAACCTGCCCGATGCCCGCAAGCCGAAGCGCAACTGGCTGGATCCGGCCACGGCATGGCAGACGCTCGACACGATCGGCGAGCAGTTCGGCAAGAACGCGCGCTTTGCCGAAATCATCATCAGCAAGGATTCGATGAGCCTGCTCGCCGAAGTGCCCGATACGCCCGGCACCATGCGCGACTACAACGCCAACGATCGCGGCATCACCGCCTCGAGCATGATGATGCCGTGGGATGCGGAGTTCCGGCCGGAGCGGCTCTTCCGCATGCAGGACCTCGCCTTCTTCTCCACCGAAAAGCTCCGCGCACTGACAGCCCGCACCTTCACCCGCCTGCAGGTGGGCTCGGAAATGGCCGTGGCGCGCTACACCTTCTCGATTGGCCAGCTGATGTCGCCGGACGGCAGCTTCATGGTGCCTTCGCCGGACGGCAAGGTAACGCTTGAAATCCGACTGGAGGCGGCCGATGGCTGGAAGGGTGGACGCATCACCTATTCCTCGACCGGCGAGGAAATCGACATCGTGATGCCGTAGGCCTGCACGCCCTCACAAGGTCGTCAGCAGCAGGCTGGTCTCCGATTTCGAAACGCCATCCATCGCGCGGACGCCACGCAGCACGCGCTCGAACTCCACGAGATTGTCCGCGTGGATTTCCGCCACGAGATCCCAGGCGCCGTTGGTCGTGTGCAGCGCCCGGACTTCCGGGAGACCGCGCAGCGCCTGGATCGCGGCCAGCGTCTTCTGGCCGGTGATCTCGATCATCATGATGGCGCGCACGGCATGCGGGTCGTCCGCCTCGGTCACGCGCACGGAAAAGCCGGCAATGACCCCGTCGCGCGTCAGCCGCTCCATCCGGTTCTGCACCGTGCCGCGCGAGACCTTCAGCTCTTCCGCGAGAGCGGAAAGCGAGGCGCGCCCATCCTTGCGCAGCAGGGCAAGGAGCTTGCGGTCGATCGTATCCATCACACCTGCCGAATTGTCAGTTTCTTCTGTCGAAACGACAATACGACCCGCAATTTTTCCAAAAAATTGCCGTTTCGCCTGCCGTTGTCCTTGGCTAGCCTTGTGCTTCCTTCAATGCAACCGCTTTCGGCAGGTCCCATGACAAACGACACCGCACATGCCATCGCAACCGAGCGAACCCGCGCGCTCTCGCTTCTGATGACCCGCTGGCCGAGCGTGACGGGTTCGCCGGACGAGGCGGATTTTTCGCAGAAGTTGCAGGCGCATCTTGCCGAAACACCCTATTTCAGCCGCCACCCGGAGCAACTTTTCACGGTGGATAGCCATGGCGAACCGCTGACGCGAAGCGTCGGCGCACTGGTGCGCGGCAGCGGGCGGCGCACGGTGGTGCTCGCCGGCCATTTCGATACGGTCTCGATCGCCAATTACGGCACGCTCGCGCCGCTCGCCTGCGATCCCGAGCCGCTGACCGAGGCGCTGGTGAAGGAACTCGAAAGCCGGCCGCTGAATGCCGCGGAAACCAAGGCGCTGAAGGATTTCAAAAGCGGCGATTTTATCGCCGGGCGCGGCCTGCTCGACATGAAAAGCGGCCTTGCCGCCGGCATCGCAGCGCTGGAGCGCTTTGCCGGATTGGAGATCAAGGAAGGCAACATTCTCTTCGTCGCGACGCCCGACGAGGAGAACCGTTCACGCGGCATGCGCAGCCTGCGCAACGCGCTGCCGGAGATCAGCAGGCGCTTCGACCTCGATATCGTCGGCGGCATCAATCTCGATGCCTCGAGCTGCGAGCGCGACGGCGAGGAGGGCCGCGCGGTCTATCTCGGTTCGATCGGCAAGTTCGCGCCCTTCGCCTTCGTCATCGGCCGGCCGACCCATGCCGGCTATCCGTTCAACGGCGCGAGCGCCCACCGCATCAGCGCCGAGATCGTGCGCGCCATGGACACCGTGCCGGAACTCAGCGACGAGGCCTTCGGCGAGCGCTCGCCGCCACCCGTCTGCCTCGAGGCGCGCGACATCCGCGACGGCTACGACGTCACGACGCCGGACCGCGTCTGGCTCTCCTTCAACTGGCTGACCCACCGGCGCAGCGCCCGCGACATCATCGGCGACTTCCGGACACTCGTTTCCGGCGCGCTGGAGATCGCGCTTCGCACGCAGGACGCCCACGCGGCGCGCTATCGCGGGCGCGACGCGGGCAGGACCGACGGCCTCGTGCTCGACTATGCCGAACTGCAGGAGCGGGTGACGGCGCGCGGCGGCAGTGCGGCGCTCGCCCGGCTGAAAGCCCTCGACGCCTCGCTTGCCGGCAGCACCGATCCCCTGAAGGTCAGCCGCGAGATCGTGTCGGCAGCAGTGACCGAGGCCGGCATCGAGGGCCCGGCGGTGATCATCGGCTTCGGCAGCCTGCATTATCCGCTGGTGCATCTCGACCAGTCCGAGGCCGGCCGCCGGATGCAGGCCCGGCTTCAGCCGGTGATGGAGGAGGCCGCAGCGCGGCACGGCACCTCGATCAAGTTCAAGCAGATCTTTGCCGGCATTTCCGACATGAGCTTCTTCGGCCATCGGCCGGAGGCCGGCGAAACCGGCCTGCTCGCCGCCAACACGCCATCGGCGGCCTTTACCGACGATGCGCCGGACGGCCTGATCACCTTCCCGACGGTCAATATCGGCCCGTGGGGACGGGACTATCACCAGAAATGGGAGCGCGTGCATGCGCCCTATACGTTCGGGGTCTTGCCGGATCTGGTGTTCGAATCGGCGCTGGCCTGCCTGGAGGAATAGGCCCCTCATCCGGCCTTCCGGCCACCTTCTCCCCGCAAGCGGGGCGAAGGGATATGGAGTGCCGGCTTCCCAAACCAATGACCGGTTCATGGACCACGTCCCCTCTCCCCGTTTACCGGGAGAGGGTTAGGGTGAGGGGCAAACCCTACCGCATCCGAAGCGGATCAGGCCGCAAGCCGCTCGCTGGCGAGCAACCGGCCGAGGCGGGAAATACCTTCCTCGATGGTCGCAGCGTCGGCACAGGAGAAACTGAGACGCAGCGTGTTCGCGCCGCTGCCATCTGCATGGAAGGCCTGACCGGGCACGAAGGCGACCTTCTCCGTCTCGATGGAACGGGCGAGCAGCTTAGCGCCGTCCATGCCGGCCGGCAGCGTGACCCAGACGAACATGCCGCCTTCCGGCTTCGTCCAGGTGACGCCCTCGGGCATGTATTTCTGCAGGGCAGCGAGCATGGCGTTGCGGCGCGCGCTATAGGCCGCCTTGATCTTCGCAACCTGTGCATCGAAACCGCGCTCGGCGACGTGGGCGATGGCCATCTGGTTGATGGTCGAGGAATGCAGGTCGGCCGCCTGCTTCATCAGAACGAGCTTGCGGATGACGGGAGCTGCGGCGACGATGTAGCCGACGCGCAGGCCAGGCGCGAGCGTCTTGGAGAAGCTGCCGCAATAGATGGTACGCGCCGCATCGATGCTGCCCTTGCGGTCGATTTCCAGCGCCAGGATCGGCGGGATGGCCTCGCCGTCATACCGCAGCGACTGGTAGGCGGCGTCCTCGATGACAGGGATTTCCAGCTCTTCGGCGAGCTCGAGCAGCTTTTCGCGGCCCGCCCGGTCGACCGTCTCGCCGGTCGGGTTGGCGAAATCGGCGGAGAGATAGGCGAACTTCACCCGGCCGCCGGCTTCCGTCGCCGTCGCACGATAGGCCTCCGGCGTGCGGTTGCCGGAAAGGTTCAGCCGGTCGTAGGTCGGCTCATAGGCATTGAAGGCCTGCAGCGCGCCGAGATAGGTCGGCCAGGTGACAAGCGCCGTGTCCTTCGGCGACAGGAAGAGCTTTCCGAGATAATCGAGGCCCTGCTGCGAACCGGAAACGATGAAGACGTTTTCCGCCGAACAGGTGATGCCGATCTTGCCCATCTCGCCGGCGAGCCAGTCGCGCAGCGGCTTGTAGCCCTCGCTGACGGAATATTGAAGGCCCGCCGCCGCGCCCTCGCCGGCCAGCACATCGGTGTAGGCGGCGGAGAAGGCTTCCTTCGGAAACAGGGCCGGATCCGGAATGCCACCTGCAAACGAGATGATGTCGGGTCGTTCCAGGAGTTTCAGCAGTTCACGGATTTCGGATGCCTTCATGCGCGACGCACGCGTCGCGAAGGCTTGTTCCCATTTGAACATAGGGGTTTCCTCGGGCTTGTTGTTTGAACCCACCTCATCACGGCGCAGTATTTATGTCAATAATGCTGACCTAAATATTCGCACCAATAGAACATGCCCGCGACCCGAGGTTTCGCGCGGGTCTAATCTGGCCGCAGCATCCCTGCCCCGGCACCTGTTTCAGCGGAACACAACGCTCAGGTGGCGCGGTCGCTGTAAAGGCCGAGCAGGATAAGCATGGCTATACTGCTCAGGATAAAGAGATCGAACCAGGCGAAGTATTGCATGATGGTGGACATCGCATTTTCCTCCCGACAGCGGAACGAAACACGCGCGTATTTTGTTCCTGTTCGCGCCTCGTGGCAAGTTTATTACTTGCTGCGCCGCAAAGAAGGAAAAGGATGCACTGCATTATTTCAGGGTGCCTGAAATAGAAAGCCGGGCGGAAAACCGCCCGGCCGGTATCGTCCTGCCTGAAGCAGAAGCGATTAGTTGACGGTCTTGTCGACCAGCTTGTTCTTGCCGATCCAGGGCATCATGCCGCGCAGCTTGGCGCCGACTTCCTCGATCTGGTGCGAGTCGTTGTTGCGGCGGATACCCTTGAAGCGGGCGCCGCCGGCCTTCCATTCCTGCATCCACTCGGAGGTGAACTTGCCGGTCTGGATGTCGGCGAGGACGCGCTTCATCTCGGCCTTGGTCTCGGCGGTGATGATGCGCGGGCCCGTGACGTATTCGCCCCACTCGGCCGTGTTGGAGATCGAGTAGTTCATGTTGGCGATGCCGCCTTCATAGATCAGGTCGACGATCAGCTTCACTTCGTGCAGGCACTCGAAATAGGCCATTTCCGGTGCGTAACCGGCTTCGACCAGCGTTTCGAAGCCGGCGCGGATGAGCTCGACGAGACCACCGCACAGAACGACCTGTTCGCCGAAGAGGTCGGTTTCGCACTCTTCCTTGAAGTTGGTCTCGATGATGCCCGAACGGCCGCCGCCAACGCCGCAGGCGTAGGAGAGCGCGAGGTCGAGGGCGTTACCGGAAGCGTTCTGGTGAACGGCGACGAGGCAGGGAACGCCGCCGCCCTTCTGGTATTCGCCGCGAACCGTGTGGCCCGGGCCCTTCGGCGCGATCATGACGACGTCGACCGAAGCCTTCGGCTCGATGAGGCCGAAATGCACGTTGAGGCCGTGTGCGAAGGCGATGGCGGCGCCGTCACGGATGTTGCCGGCGATTTCGCCCTTGTAGATGTCGGCCTGGAGTTCGTCCGGGGTCGCCATCATCAGGAGATCGGCCCACTTTGCGGCTTCGGCGACGGTCATGACCTTGAAGCCGTCGGCTTCGGCCTTCTTGATGGTCGGCGAGCCGGCCTTGAGGGCGATCACGAGGTTCTTCGCGCCGGAATCCTTGAGATTCAGGGCGTGCGCACGGCCCTGCGAGCCGTAGCCGACGACGGCGACGTTCTTCGCCTTGATGAGGTTGAGATCGGCATCACGATCGTAATAGACGCGCATGGATGGTTCCTTCCCTTAGCTAGTCTGTTTCCATTGAACCGGCGGGTTCGCCTGCCGGCTTATCCTTTCACGCCATGAAGCGTCAGGAAGGCATCGACCGCCTTCTCCGCGCGCGGCGAGAATTCCTTTTTGAGCGCTGCGGCATTCTCGCCGAGCAGCATGCGCAGATGCATGTCCGAGACGATCAGGCCGTAGAGCGTGCCGTATGCCTCGTCCGCACTGTCGAAGGCAAGCAGCTTCGCCTTGCGGCCCGCCTCCAGAAGGGCCGCAGCGCGCTTGCTGATCTGCCGGCGGCCGCGCTCCTGCAGGAGGCGGCCGAGACCGGCGCCCTCGCGGCTCGCCTGGCCGATGGCAAGACGGTTCAACGCCAGCGACACATCGCCCGAGAGCACATCGATCAGGTCACGGGCAAAGGCGACGAGATGCGTGCGCAGCGTCTCGGCCGTCAGGGCGCCCGCCCCCACCTCGACCGTACGCACCTTGCCGGCCTGATAGGTGATCATCGCCGAGATCAGCCCGTCGCGATCGCCGAACCACTTGTAGAGGCTCTCTTTCGAACAGTTCGCCGCGCGGGCGACACCGGCCGTCGTCAACGCCCGCTCGCCACCCTCCACCAGCAGGCCGAGCGCACGCTCCAGCACCGCGCCCTGACGTTCCGTCAGTCCCGCGGCCGCAGCCCCCGCCTTTGCCTGCTCGAACACCTGCAAGATATCCACCCGATCGATTGCGTACCGTACCGTACGGTTCTGCGTTTTCTAGCGATCTGCGCGCCGAAGGTCAACAGCCTTCTGACAAAGAAGAAAAGAAGGGTGATTTGCCCTGCCGAATCTCTTTTCAACCGGGCCATGCGACATGCAACAATCGCTGCAACGCACAATGAGATCGAAATTTTCTTTCCGCTATGTCGCTGATTTGAAACATAACTCCCCATCAAACGAGCAAACGGCCCGCCCAGGACAAAATTTTTCGCTTCCCAATCCGTTTCCGCTCGTTAAGATTTGTGAGACCTGCGGTGCAGCAGGGCCGATCGCGTCGCGCATCGGCAAGCCGGCATCCAGGCTTTCAGTCAGGAGTACGACGCCAACCGCCCTTACGCCAAGGAGACAGAAAATGATGAATTTCCTGCCAGACCTTCACGAAGGACATGCTCCCATCACTCTGCAACAGCTGTTCGGCGCCGCCCTTGAAGCGCTCGACGCCTGGGAGGACGAGCGCGCCGAACCGATGGTGATCTACGAGGACCAGATCGTGCCCATCGGCACCGTCTTCGAAAGCATGCGCACGTGCACCGATATCCTGCCGCGCACCCTGGTGGACATCGTTTCCGACACGCTCGCCCGCAATCCGGCAACAGCCGAAGCGGAGATCAGCACGTTCGGCGACGCCGCCCAGTTGGCCGGCGCCCTTGTCGAGCAACGCCGCCTGTGCGGCGAGGCCGCGATCGCCGCCTTCCTCGATCATCACCGGGTCGACAAGCGCCGTCCGGCGTGATTCCCACCGGTCCCGCCAAGGGCGGGACTTTTTCTTGCATGGGCCGATCAACACGCGAATAAGAGGCAGGCGCTGCGCGTTATAGCTGCGCCTGCTCTCCTGCGACGGATCCGCCCCATGCTTCGTCTCCTTGCCTCAGCTCTGCTTCTCTCCACCCTGTCGGCTCACGCCGCCGAGGAGCCGCCCTATGTCGGCACCTGGGATTGCGAGGTCTCGACCTTCACCTTCACCGCCGAAACCTATGATTCCGGCGAAGGACCGATGCCGATCCTGAAAAGCGAACAGGACGGCGGCGCCTACACGCTGACCTTCGCCGACGACTACCGCATCGGCCTAGCCAACATCACCGCCAGCGAGATGGACTGGGCCTCCGAGGCCAGCGGCGACACGTTCCATTGCAAGAAAATCAAGAATTGAGGACGCGACGATGAAGAAGCCGATCCTTTGCACCCTGCTCGCCCTGCTGGCCACCGCCCCTCTTGCCCAGGCAGCCGAGACCCGCTGCGGCTGGCTGCAGAACCCGACCCCCGCCAACTGGTGGCTGGACGACAGTGAGGGAACCTGGACGCTCATGACGCAGGGTGCCGGCGACGAGCCTGCCGGTTTCGACCGGATTCCCGACATTTCCACCGGCGACTATGTGCGAACCAACGGCAACTACGGTTATGCCTGCGCCTGCATGAAAGTGGAGACCGACGCCTCCGAAGGCCGGATCGTCGCCATTCACAGCTTCCGGCAGCTACCGATTTCACAATGCTCGAACGATACGGCGCTGCCGGCGGCCGAATGAAAACCATAGGCGATCCGGCCCGCACACATCTTGACCCGGAACGCCGAACCACCTATTTCTCTCGCATCGAGATTTGAACGTTGACTTCTGCATTTGCAGGCGCTCGCGCCTGCAGTTACGAACCTACCCTTCAAATTCGACCTCCCATGGTCGCCATCCCGGCGGCCGAAGATTGATTTGACGGCTTAGGAAAGGTTTCGTCATGGCAACTGGTACCGTAAAATGGTTCAACACGACCAAGGGTTACGGCTTCATTCAGCAGGACAGCGGTGAGCCGGACGTTTTCGTCCACATCTCCGCCGTTCAGCGCGCTGGCCTCGCAGCGCTCAACGAAGGTCAGAAGGTCAGCTTCGAGCTGATCCGCGACCGCAAGTCCGGCAAGATGTCGGCTGACCAGCTCGTCGCAGCCTGATAGGCCGCTACAGCATTGGAATTGGAAAGGCCGGAGCAATCCGGCCTTTTTTGCATCTGCTCTCCAGCTCTCCCAGGCGACCACACAAATTACTTGACTGAGTCAAATAAATAGCAACGATGGTGATCGAAGGAGATCATCATGACGGCTGTTATCCATGAGGAAGCCGGTGCGGACACGATCGAAGCGGTCCGCGCTTTCAACCGCTTCTATACGAACCGTATCGGCGTGCTCGACCGCGCCTATCTCGACACGCCCTATACGCTGACCGAAGCGCGCGTCATCTACGAGCTCGCCAATGGCGGCGCTACCTCCGCCTCGCAGCTGACGACGGAGCTGTCGCTCGACCCCGCCTATGTCAGCCGCATGTTGAAGAGCTTCGCCGGCACCGGTGTCATCGACATCCGCAAGGACCCTACCGATGGCCGCGGACGGTTGCTGAGCCTGACAGAGAGCGGCCGGACAGTGGCAGCCGACCTCGCCACGCGGTCGCGGGCGAGCATCGCAACCCTGATCTCGCCGCTTGACGCCACCGCACGGCGCCGGTTGACGACGGCGCTCCGTGACGTCACGACCCTGCTCGCCGGGAAAAACCCTCCAGCCCCGATCGAAATCCGCCCCCACCGGGCCGGCGATATGGGCAGGGTGATTGCCAGCCAGGCGCAGAGCTATACCGAGACCTATGGCTGGAACGAGGAGTACGAGGCGCTGGTCGCCGAGATCTGCGCGAAGTTCCTGCGCGATTTCGACCCGGCCTTTGAACATTGCTGGATCGCCGAGCGGGATGGCGCCCTCGTCGGCAGCGTCTTCCTGGTGAAGGCGAGCGAAACGACGGCCAAGCTGCGCCTGCTGCATGTCGACGGGGCGGCGCGCGGCCACGGACTTGGCACACGACTGGTGACGGATTGCATCCGTTTTGCGCAGGGCGCCGGCTACAGGCGGCTGGAGCTCTGGACGAACGACATTCTGACCGCCGCCCGCCGCATCTATCAGACGGCCGGTTTCACGCTGGAGAACGAGGAGCCACACCACAGCTTTGGCCAGGATCTCATGGGGCAGACCTGGGCGCTCGACCTTGCCGGCTGGCAGGAGCTGGTCACGCCTCCTGCAACGCGCGCTCCAGCCAGCGGCATTCCTGAAGCCCGGCCCGTGTGAAGGGGTCGGCGAGCGTGCCGGAAACGATGGCCGCAAGGAGCTGCGGTGCCGGCGGTATTTTCGCGACCGTCGCCACCAGCCGGTCGCGCAGCCAGGCGATCGCCCGGGAATCCGACTGATAGAAGGGCGTGAACACGTAGGAGAGCAGCTGGAACAGCCGCACATGGTTGCGCCGGGCAGCCGCGTAGGCCGCCAGCCCCTCCTCCACGGAGGCGGCCGTAGACAGGGCATGCGCCAGCGCCGCCGCATCGAGCAGCGCCATGTTCGCCCCCTGCCCGAGCTGCGGGCTGGTCGAATGAGCGCTGTCGCCGATGAAGGCGATGCCGTCGGCCACGGGCGGCAGCGTGGTGCGGTGGGCATAGCGGGCGAGCGTCAGCTGGTCCCAGTCCGTGATCTGGTCGAGGAAGGGCGCGGTCTGCGGCCAGTAATCGAGGATGCGCGCCTTCCAGCGGGCAAGACCGGCCTGCTGCACCGCGTCCGCATCGGCCACCTTCAGGCTCCAGAAGAAGGCGACCTTGCGCCCCTCGCCCGCGTGCCCCCGCCCGACCGGCAGCACGCCGATCATCACCCTGGCCGCGTCATAGCGCTGCGCGAGGGCCTGAGCATCATGCGGGATGCCGTCACAATCGAGCGTCGCCCAGAAGGCACCCCAGGGCAGTTCGCGCACATCGGGCGCCACGACGGACGCAGCGGCAAGCTGCGAACGGGCGCCCGTCGCGTCGATCACCAGATCATAGTCGCCGACGATCTCGCCCTCGGGGTCGTGCAGGGCGGTACGGGCCTGCCGCGTCTCGGCCTTGGCAAGCGTGATGCCGGTGCGGACCGGCAGGCCTGCTGCTGTCACCGCATCATGCAGCGTCGTAAAGAGTGCCGCCCGGTGCACCGCAAGGCCATAGCGGCCGCCGGCCAGCGCATCATAGCGCACATCGAGCACCGTGCGGCCGCTCCGCGCATCGGCACCGTGCAGCCGGTCGATGCGGTTGCCCAGCGCATGAATGGTCGGGGAAAGGCCGAGCGCATCGAGCACGGTGAGCCCGGTCGGCTGCATCAGAAGGCCGGAACCGACGGGCGACGGCTGCTCGAAGCGCTCGATCAGTTCCACCCGGTGGCCCGCCCGCGCCAGAAACAGCGCCGCCGCAAGCCCTGCGGGCCCGGCGCCGGCGATACCGATATCGAGTGGCTTCATGGCCCTTTTCCCGCATGCAACGTCCGGCGCAGCGGCCGAAGCGTCAGTCCTGAGCCGCGTCGTAGGCCTGTCGGGCGGTCCGGATCGCGGCGTGGTTCTCGGTAGACCACTGCACGAGGGAGCGCAGAAGCGCAAGGAAGGAATGGCCGAGCGGCGTCAGGCAATATTCGACGCTCGGCGGCTGGGTGGGATAGACGGTGCGGGTGAGATAACCGTCGCGCTGCAGATCGCGCAGCGTCTGGGTCAGCATGCGCTGCGAAATATCGGGAATGAGGCGGCGCAGCTGCGAAAAGCGGCGCGGCCCGTCGGCAAGGCCGAGAACCATCAGCGACGTCCACTTGCCGCCGACACTGTCCAGCACGTCGCGCACCGGACAATCGTCCATCGACATTGCAACACCATCGATCAGAAACACGCGCTCGCCCTCTGCGCGATCGACGATCTTGTTCATAGCCGGTTCCCTCCAGGTAACCACCGCATAAAAAACTGCCTTCTTTACAGCTCCTAACAGATTACCAGATAAGAGCAAGTCTCAATAAGAGAGCAACACACAGCAGGTCCCGGGCGTCTCCCCGCCACGCCTGCAGGACCGGCCGCAAGGCCCCAGAAAGGCAAAGACATGACCGACACAGTTCTCGTTACCGGCGCTTCCGGCCAGCTCGGCCGCCTCGTCATCGACACGCTTCTCGCCTCCGGCAAGCTTGCGCCCGCCAACATCATCGCCACGACCCGCGACGTTGCGAAGCTCGCCTCCTATGCCGACAAGGGCGTCACCGTGCGCGCCGCCGATTTCGACGATCCCGCCTCGCTCGACGCGGCCTTCGCCGGCGCCGGCAAGGTGCTCATCATCTCCACCGACGCGCTCGACACGCCCGGCAAGCGCCTCGCCCAGCACAAGGCGGCCGTCGCCGCCGCAGCGAAAGCCGGCGCGAAGCATATCCTCTACACGTCGATGCCGCAGCCGGACGATTCGCTCGTCACCTTCGCCCCCGACCATCTCGGCAGCGAGGAGGCCATCAAGGCGACCGGCATCCCCTACACGATCCTGCGCGACGGCTGGTATGCGGAAAACCTCTTCATGTCGCTGCCGCATGCGCTGCAGACAGGCGCCTGGTACACCTCGACCGGCGCAGGCAGGATCGCCCACATCACCCGCGCCGATACTGCCGCCGCCCTTGCCGGCGCCGTGCTGAAGGCCGGCAGCGAGAGCCGCACCTATACCCTGACCGGCACGAAGACGCACACGGCCGAGGAGATCGCCGCTCTCGTTTCCGCGGCGACCGGCAAGCCGCTTGCCGTCGTGCACGTCACGGATGCCCAGCTCGCCGAGGGTCTGAAGGCGGCCGGCCTGCCGGAAGGCTTCGTGCCGACCATCGTCTCCTTCGACGCCAACACGCGTGAAGGCAAGATCGCCATGGTGACGGAAGACGCACAAGCGCTTTCCGGCCGCACACTGACGTCCTTCGAGGACTTCGTCGCCGCGAGCAAGGCTGCGTTTCTCGGTTGATCCAACCTTGGGTGCGGCGCTCGAACGGGCGCCGCACGGATTGTCAGACGTCCTGGCCGCAGGCGCGGCAGAAGCGCCGGACGGTTTCCGCCATGCCGTATTCCAGCGCATCCGCTGTCAGGCCGTGGCCGATCGACACTTCGGCAAGGCGCGGGATGCGCGCGACGAGCGCCGGCAGATTGGCAACGGTCAGGTCATGGCCGGCATTGACGTCGAGGCCGAGCTCGAAGGCGATATCCGCCGTCTCCCCGAGCAGTTCGGCAATCCGCACTGCCTCGGCCGGGTTGTCGTAGCAGCCGCCATAGGGGCCGGTATAGAGCTCGATCCGATCCGCACCGACCTCCTTCGCGATGGTCAGCGCCTCGCGGTCCGGATCGCCGTCGGCAAAGACGGAGACACGCAGGCCGAGCTTCTTCAGCCGGCCGACGATGTTGCCCAGAAGATTATGATTCTTGCGGAAATCCCAGCCATGATCGGAGGTCGCCTGGGAGGGATCATCCGGCACGAGCGTCACCTGCTCGGGGCGGTGCTCCTCGACGAGCTGCATGAAGCTCTCTTCCGGAAACCCCTCGATGTTGAACTCGGCACCGGAAAACTCGGTGTCGATGAGGCTTCGGATCGGCGCCAGATCGGAAAAGCGGATATGGCGCTGGTCTGGCCGGGGGTGCACGGTGAGGCCGCTTGCGCCTGCCTGAAGGGCGATCCGGCCAAGGCCGGTGACGCTCGGCCAGGGTAGGTCCCGACGGTTGCGCAGCATGGCAATGGCGTTGAGATTGACCGACAGTTTCGCAGGCATGGCGACACAAACTCCTCTTGCTGGGCACAAGGTCTAGCCTGTTGTTTCCACAAGGGCAATCGCCTCGAAGGCCAGGCGCACCGCAGTCTTGCGGCTTTGTGGCGGGGGCCTGTGCATGCCCCCTTGCCGTTGCGCAAGAATCACCGGTAGAATCCCCGTGATTTTTGGGGGATGCCGTGTGCGGCGTCCCGTCTTGGGGAACGGAAAGGAAATCGGGCAGCAGCGATGGTCTCCTCTGTGGCGACACCATGAGCAGGACCGACAGGCCGGCGTGCGAGCGTGTGCGGCGCGCGCTGGATGCCATCATCGCGAGCGAAGCATTCTCCCGGTCCGAGCGGCTGCGCTCGTTTCTTTCCTATATCGTCGAGAACGAACTCTCCGGCAAAGCAGCCCAGCTGAAGGGCTACAGCATCGGCATCGACGTTTTTGGACGGCCGCCGGGTTTCGATGCCGGCAACGATCCGCTCGTACGCGTCCAGGCCGGCAAGCTGCGAAAACTGCTGGAGCAGTATTACGAAACGGAGGGCGCTGGAGACCGCCTGCGCATCCGCGTTCCCCTCGGCAGCTACGTCCCGGAATACAGCGCCGCCGTCGAGAAGCCGGAGGCCGCGGACGAAGCCCGGAACCTGCTGCCCTCCGTCACGCGGACACCCCGGCACACGCCGGACACCCGTCGTTCCTGGCTTCCCGCGCCGATCTCCTCGCCGCTCGCCCTGCTCTCGTTGCTGCCGCTCTTTTTCCTGGCGCCCTCGATCTATCCGGACACGTCCAGTGTGGCGATCGCCAAGGCGCAGCTTATGCTGTCGGTGCAGAACAAGCTTGCAGGACGCGTCCAGGCGCTGCCGAGCCTCGACATCCTGCAATGCTGGCCATCGGGCGGCGAGTGCAATGCGCTGGCCCGCGCCATTGCCGGAGCGGCCGGCTACCACAGAACCGTGCATCTCGTCGGTTCGCACAAGGAGGAAGAACCGCACGCGCTGTCCTATGCCATCCGCATCGAGAACCGGCCGAACGGCCAAGGCATCTATGCCCGGTTGATCCACGAACCGTCAGGCACCACGGTCTTCACACGCCACTTCTCGCGCGAACAGCTGCGCAGCGAGGGCGGCATCGCCTATGAAGCGGTCACTTTCACCGCCCGCACCCTTACGGCCGCCGGACCGCTCTATCGCCACGCCATGCGCATCGGCGTGGCCAGCAACCTCATGGAATGTCTCGCGAAGGTGGAACAGGGCCCGCCGCACGGAACACCCGTTGCCGATGAGCCCGCCGCCTGCAATCTGCTGCCTGCGGCGCTTGCCGGCGTGTCGCCGACGCAAAGCCCCTTCACCACCTTGACGCGTTGAATCTGCCGCACCCAACCGAGAGGCGTCACCAGAAAATACATCCCTAGATATAACGATAGGCACATGCCCCCCGGGGGTTTATTTTACGATGCAGGGCGGATTGGTAATGTGTGCCGCTCGGATTCAGAATCCTGCACAATTGAGTCGCATATGGGATTCAGAATCCTTGCACGATCGTATACAGTTTCATCGGCATGCACAGTCGGCGAAACGATGAAGGGCATAGTCAGCCGGCTTGTCACCCAGCCTTCACAGTGAAGCTGGTCACGGGCCGGCGACCGGGGGTTAAGCACATGACCAATCTACTTGTTTGCGAGCTGCTTTCATGATGACCAACGAGTCGAAGAAAGCCGACAGCCGGCAGGGCGCGCGCAGATCCATCCGTTTTCTGCCGGTCGCGCCCTTGCCGGAGAACCTGCCCGACGGGCGCCTTGCGATAGCGGACATGGCCAACGCCTTCGGCGTGACCCACCGCACGCTGCATTTCTACGAGGAGAAGGGCCTTTTGACCGCGGCCCGCGTCGGCCCCATGCGGGTCTACGGCCCGGATGAAATCCAGCAGATGGCGGTGGTCAACACCTGCCGCGAGACGGGTATGCCCGTCGCAGTGATCCAGGAGCTGCTGGAGCGCCTTTCCGCTGCCGAAAACCAGGAAGAAGCCGATGGCATCTTCCGCAACGCCATGACCGCGCGCAAGCGCGAGTTGGTGGCGCAGCAATCGACGATCCGCCGGCAGATGCAGCAGATCAACGAACTGCTCGACTTCAGCTCCTCCCACGAGCCGGAGACGAACGACAACACGCCCAGCGCCCATCTGACACCCGCCGAGCATCGCTGCCTCGCCCTGATGGCGGAAGGCTATCCGACGAGCCGCATCGCCCGCGCTCTCGAAATCGAGCCCGGCGAAGTGCAGGTGATGGAAAAGAACATCATCACGAAGTTCGACAGCAACAACCGTTTCCAGGCCGTCGCCAAGGCGGTCATGCTCGGCATCGTCGGTCACTGAGACCGATGAGACGGGCCGGACATGACGACCGGCCCCTTCCATCCGCTTCCTGAAGAGCGGTCCGCCGTGCGGGTCCTATCTATCGCACGATGGTAAGCGTTTCTGCGGCGCGCGTAATGGCAGTGTAGAGCCAGCGTTCGCGCGTGTCGCGGAAAGCGTAACTTTCATCGAACAGAACGACATTGTTCCACTGCGAGCCCTGCGCCTTGTGCACGGTCAGCGCATAACCGAAATCGAATTCGTCATAGCGCTTGCGGGTCGACCACGGAATCTCCTCGTCGAGATTCTCGAAGGCAGCCTTCAAAAGCTTGATCTTGGCCGCGCCGCGATCCATGTCGTCGTCTTCCGGCCGGATCATCAGGTTGATGCCGGGCTTCACCGTCTCCTTGGACGAACTCATCACCTGCCAGAGCGAGCCGTTGAGCAGGCCCTTAGCCGGGTCATTGCGCAGGCAGACTAGCTTGTCGCCCGATTGCGGATAGTCGGTGGTGAACCCCTTCAGTTCACGCAGGCGCTGATTGTAGCGCCGCCGCGTGCGGTTCGTGCCGACGAGCACCTGATCGGCATCGAGCACGAGCGACTGGTCCACCTCGTTGCGGCCGATGACGCGCGCAGCACCATAGTCGCCAAAGTCGATCTCCCGGCCCTCGCGCACCTGCATGGCGAGCTGGATGATCGGATTGTCGCGCGCTTGCCGGTGGATATCCGTCAGAAGGTAGTCCGGCTCCTGGTTGGTGAAGTAGCCGCCGCCGGACACTGGCGGCAGCTGGCCGGGATCACCGAGCACGAGGATCGGCGTGCCGAAACTCATCAGGTCCTTGCCGAGCGCCTCGTCCACCATCGAGCATTCATCGACAACCACAAGGGCGGCCTTGGCCACCGGGCTCTGGCGGTTGATGGAGAACATCGGCGCGATCGAGGTCTTGCCCGTCTCTTCGTCCGATACCTCTTCCTCGCCGCGCGGACGGTAGATCAGCGAATGGATCGTCTTGGCATTGCTCGCGCCCTTGGAGCGCAGCACCTGGGCCGCCTTGCCGGTGAAGGCGGCGAACAGCACCTCGCCGTCGACATTTTCCGCAAAGTGGCGCGCCAGCGTCGTCTTGCCCGTGCCGGCATAACCGAACAGGCGGAACAACGGTTCGCGCCCGTCCTTCAGCCATCGCGCGACGGCCTTCAGCGCTTCATCCTGTTGGGGTGCAAATTCCATGTCCGGACTTGGCAGGATTCGGCGCTGCGAAGCAAGGGGGACATGGCTGTTTCACGATACGGCGGCAGGAAACGCCCCTTCGGCGATTTCCCCCTGTTCGCAGGCGCCCTGCCGCGCTATTGAGAGCCCAATTTTCCGGAGCAATGCTTGTCCCGCGCCTCTCCTCCCGCAAAGAGCACCGTCCCGCCTATGGGGTTCGGCAAACTGCCCGCCGCCCTGCAATGGCTCGCGGTCGGCGCCCTCTCGGTTGTGACAACGGTGCCGCTGGAACTCGGCGGCTTTCCGGCTGCCCTCCTGATCGGGCCGATGCTGGCCGGCATCGCCGTGGCGCTGGGCGGGGGAACGATCCGCCTGCCGCGCATCTTCTTCTTTGTCGTCCAGGTCGTTCTGGCGCTGATGATCGCCACCACCGTCTCCGAGGATTTCCTCGGCACCTTCCAGCGGAACTGGCCGCTCATGCTGCTCGTCGTGGCCTCCGTCATCAGCGTCAGCACGTTGTGCGGCTGGCTGATCACCCGCACCGGCATCCTGCCCGGCACGACGGCGATCTGGGGGTCTTCGGCCGGCGCCGCCTCGACCATGATGATGATGGCGGAAGCCTATGGTGCCGATGCCCGGCTTGTCGCCTTCATGCAATATCTGCGCGTCGTCTTCGTCGCCAGCCTTGCTACGCTCGTCGCCCATTTCGGCGGGCACGACGGGGTGGCAGTACCGCCGCATGCCTGGTTCGAGCCGGTTCCGCTGCCGCCACTCGTTTCCATGCTGGCAGTCGGCATCGTCTGCGGCCTCGCCGGCCAGAAGCTGCGCATCCCGGCCGGCGCCTTCCTGGTGCCCTTCGCGCTTGCCGCCGTGCTCAATGCATCGGGCACCGTCAAGATCGAACTGCCGCAATGGCTGCTCGTCATCGCTTTCACACTGCTCGGCTGGAACATCGGCCTCGGCTTCACCCGCGCCATTCTCCTGCATGCGCGCCGGGCGCTTCTGCCCACCGTGCTCTCCATCGTCGCGCTGATCAGTTTTTCAGGCCTGCTTGCCGGCCTGCTGGTCCTCGTGCTCGGCATCGACCCGCTGACGGCCTATCTCTCGACCAGCCCCGGCGGACTTGATTCCATCGCCGTCATCGCCGCCTCCAGCAATGTCGACGTCGCCTTCGTCATGGCGCTGCAGACAGCCCGGCTCATCCTGGTGACCCTGTTCGGCCCCTGGCTCGCCCGCTTCGTCGCCGATCGGGCGTGAGAGCTTTCAAAAGCGCGAAAATCCGGTGAGAGACGGCATGATCACACCGCGCCCGTCCTCCAGGAACAGCGAAAGGCCCCGCACCACCTCATCGCTCGGATTGCCGTAGACTTCCAGCCGCTCCACGGTGCAGTGCTCGGAAACGCGCTGGATATGCGCATCCGACATTTCCCAGTGATGCAGGACATCCGCCGAATTGCGATAGAGCTGGTAGCTGACCGCCCGCATCTCCGCCTCGTCGATGAACGCCCGCACCATCAGCTGTGGCGCGTTCTTCTCCACGAAATCGACCGCGGCACGCACGGCCGCGCAGAAGGGTTGCAAGCGCCCGGTCTTGATCCTCATCACATTTCGAAAGAGCAGCTGGTCCGTCATCAGGGTCTCCATTGAGTGAATGGAGCGCCTTATGGAAGCTCAACCACGGTTGAGGTCAATAGGGGTTTGCGCCTCGGAAAAACGCCCTGCGGGCCCGGCTAATCGCCAGGCGCATTTTCGAGGAGGATGGGGCTGCCGTGCGGCGTCGCTTCGGCGGCGCGGGCCCAGCGGTCGGACAACGCGGCCTGCTCCACCTCGCTGGCAACGCCACGGGCGGCCAGCAGCGTAGAAAGCGCGGCGACCCAGCAATCGAAATAGTCCGCGCCATCGACCGCCCGTCCGGACCGGTGAACCTCACGCGACAGGGCTTCGGCCCATTCGCCCCACGTGAAGACGCCTCGTTCGTGGAGACGCACCGTCATGGCGAAGGCCTGTGCCTGCCAGGGCTCGGCAAAGACCGGATCGCCCTCGAGGGATTTCGGCAGGCCGGGCGAATCGGCGGGCGTTTCACACCGGCTCAAGATAGCTCTCCCAGGCGTCGATCGATACGGTGAGACCGGGTGCGGCCCCCTCGCCCCAGATCTCGGCGCCGTCGAAGACGACGGTATAGATCCATTGCGGGTTCTCGCCTTTGCCATGCGCGCTGTCATCCGGAAAGACGAAAGCGCCCTGCACGGTCTCGACCACGCCGATCTTGCCGCGGGCATAGCGCGGCAGGCGCGTATGCGTCGCCGGATTGAAATTTCGAGTGCGTACATGCGCGCCGGCGGCAAACCGCGGCGCCGTGTCGAGTGGACGATCGCACGGCCCGCCCCGGGCAAGAACGGCCGGAACCATCTCCGCCGTCAGCACGCGCTTGGGCGGCGTGCCCTTTTCCAGCATCCGCCCTTGGGCAAGCTCCGCCCCGCTGACGAAGCCGTGGCGCTGCAGCAACGTTTCCAGCGCCCGGATCCAGATCTCGTAGTAGCTCGCGGCAAGATAGGTGGCCGGCGGGATGTTTTCCCGCGCATGGCGGCTCTCGTCGATGGTCCAGGCACCGAAGGCGCCGCAGGACAGCGTTACGCCGAGTGCCCGCTTTTCCCATTCGGCGTGGAAGTATGGCTCATTCACCTCCGGCGCAACGGGACCGAAACCGTGCAGGCCGCCGAGATCGTGTGGCCCGTTCATGCCCGCCCCTCCGGGGACAGGGCCAGCCCCGTGCCGATCATCGCATCGCGCGTCACGAGGTCGGCAAGCGCTTCCTGGTCGAGCCCCTCGCTGCCCGCCGGCCGCGCAGGCACGACGAGATAACGCAGCTCCGCCGTCGAATCCCACACGCGGACCTTCCGGTCCTCAGGCAGCGTGACGCCGAACTCCTCCAGCACACCGCGCGGGTCCATGACGGCACGCGCCCGGTAGGCCGGCGCCTTGTACCAGACCGGCGGCAGGCCGAGCACGGACCAGGGATAACAGGAGCAGAGCGTGCAGACGACGAGATTGTGCGTCTCGCCATCGTTGAACACCGCCCGCATATGCTCGCCCTGCCGGCCGGTATAACCGAGGCTGGCGATCGCCGCCGTCGCATCCCGCTTCAGCCAGGCGGCGAAGTCCGGCTCTGCCCAGGCCTTGGCAACGACGCGCGCGCCGTTGCGCGGACCGATCTTCGTCTCGTAGGTCTCCACGATGACGTCGATGGCCTTCGGATCGATCAGGCCCTTTTCCGTCAGGATGGTTTCGAGCGCACGCACGCGCGCTTCCATCGGCGAGAAGTGGTTGTCGTGATGATGGTCGTCATGATCGTGGTCGTGCATGGCAATCCCTCCCGTCCGGCTTCCGTTGTACGCCGCTAGCGCAGCATCGGCCAGAGGCTTGCGACAAGCAGCAGCGCCATCGATATGTTGAACCACTTCAATCGTACCGGGTCTGACAGCCATTGGCGCAGCGCCGAGCCGAAGCCCGCCCATGTGGAGACGCTGGGGAAATTGACGATGGCGAAGGCGACGCCCACGATCAGCACGCTCATCGTGTAGTTGGCCGAATTCGTGTAGGTCGCCATGGCGGAAACGGCCATGACCCAGGCCTTCGGGTTGACCCACTGAAACACCGCGGCTTCGAGGAAGCTCATCGGCCGCGCGCCCGTCTTGCCCTCGCCCAGCGAGCGCGACGTGCCGATCTTCCAGGCGATCCAGATGAGATAGGCGCCGCCGGCGACTTTCAGCACCGTGTAGACCATCGGCACCGCCTCCAGGAGCGCGCCGAGCCCGAAGCCGACGGCGAGCAGCAGCACGAGGAAACCGACGCCGATGCCGCACATATGCGGGACCGTGCGCACGAAGCCGAAATTCACGCCCGAGGCAAACAGCATCATGTTGTTCGGGCCGGGGGTGATGGAGGTGGTAAAGGCAAAGACCAGAAGCGCCAGAAAAATCTCGATCTGCATGGGAGGTCCTGAATATCCCGGTTGTTTTTTCCGATTGATAGTCCATCTCCTTGCAACGACCAGCCAATTCTTGTCATGCATGCAATTTGAATGGCTGATGCATGGCCCTTGCAAGCGGAGCGCAACATGAAAGCGGAACTACCGGCAGTCACTTTCCCTGGCGGTCGGCAGGTGCCGGCCCTCGGGCTCGGAACCTGGCACATGGGCGAAGGCGATGCCTCGATGGCCGAAGAGGCGAACAGTCTGCGCACCGGCATCGATCTCGGCATGACGCTCATCGATACGGCGGAAATGTATGCCGATGGCGGTGCCGAAACCGTGGTCGGCGAGGCGATCAGAGGACAGCGCGACGCGGTGTACCTCGTCAGCAAGGTGCTGCCCTACAACGCGAGCCGCAGCGGCACGATCGCCGCCTGCGAAGCGAGCCTGAAGCGCCTCGGCACCGATCATATAGACCTCTACCTCCTGCACTGGCGCGGCAGCCATCCGCTCGCCGAGACGGTCGATGCCTTCGAGACACTGAAGGCGCAAGGCAAGATCGGCGCCTGGGGCGTCTCCAACTTCGACCAGGACGACATGGTCGAACTGCTCGACGTGGCGGAGCCGGCGCGCCCGCTGGCCAATCAGGTGCTCTACAACCTCGCCCGCCGCGGCATCGAATATGATCTGTTACGCTGGAGCCAGGTGCAAGGCGTGCCGATCATGGCCTATTCGCCGCTCGACGAGGGCCGCCTCGTCGGCCACCCGGTGCTGAACGAGATCGGCCGCATCCACAAGGCGAGCTCCGCGCAGATCGCCCTTGCTTTCCTTTTGACCCGCCCCGGCGTCATCGCCATCCCGAAATCCGGTTCGCCGGACCGGGTGCGTGAAAACGTCCGCGCCGCCGAAATCCGCCTGACCTCGGAGGATCTGCGCCTCCTTGACGAAGCCTTCCCGCCGCCCACACGCAAGCGGCCACTGGAGATGATCTAGGAACGAAAAAGGGGGCTTCGCACTGTGGCGGAAGGCCCCTGTGATGTTTTTTCCCGCCTCCAAAGCGAACGCGGGCAGCCCGTTATCGGCTCACATGCCCTGCGGGCCGCGGTTCATCGCGGCAATGCCCGTGCGACACACTTCACTGAGGCCGAGCGGCTTCATGACGGCCACAAACTGGTCGACCTTGGACGACTTGCCCGTGATCTCGAAGATGAAGTGGTCGGTGGTGGCGTCGACGACCTTGGCATGGAAAGCATCGGCAAGGCGCAGGGTTTCCGCGCGCATTTCGCCGGACCCCGTGACCTTGACCAGCGCGACCTCGCGCTCGATCGGCCGCTCCTGGCCCATCACCTTGGCACGAACGGTGAGATCGACAACCCGGTGCACCGGCACGATGCGCTCGAGCTGCGACTTGATCTGTTCGAGAACACCGGGCGTGCCACGCGTCACGATGGTAATGCGCGACAGATGCGCCTCGTGTTCGGTCTCCGAGACGGTGAGGCTCTCGATATTGTAGCCGCGGCCGGAGAACAGGCCGATGACGCGGGCAAGAACGCCCGGCTCGTTGTCGACGAGCACGGAGAGCGTGTGGCTCTCGGCGACCTGCGTTTCCTTGGCGATGAAATAGGCAGAGCCGGTGGGCTGAAGGTGTGCGTTCATAATTGTCTCTACCTCTACATCAAACGAGCTGGCGACCCTTGGCGTCGATCGCATTGGCGACCGCTTCGTCCGTGGCCTCGTCCGGCAGCAGCATTTCGTTGTGCGCCTTGCCCGACGGGATCATCGGGAAGCAGTTGGCAAGGTTCGCCACGCGGCAGTCGAAGATGACCGGACGCTTGACGTCGATCATTTCCTGGATCGCGCCGTCGAGATCGCCGGGCTTGTCGCAGGCGATGCCGACGCCGCCATAGGCTTCCGCGAGCTTGACGAAATCAGGCATCGCCTCCGTGTAAGAGTTCGACAGGCGGTTGCCGTGCAGGAGCTGCTGCCACTGGCGGACCATGCCCATATACTGGTTGTTCAGGATGAAGATCTTGACCGGCAGGTTATACTGGACCGCGCAGCTCATTTCCTGGATGCACATCTGGATCGAGGCGTCGCCCGCGATGTCGATGACCAGGCTGTCGCGATGCGCGACCTGCACGCCGATCGCCGCCGGGAAGCCGTAGCCCATCGTGCCGAGGCCGCCCGAAGTCATCCAGCGGTTCGGATGCTCGAAGCCATAGAACTGCGCCGCCCACATCTGGTGCTGGCCGACTTCCGTCGTGATGTAGGTGTCGCGGTCCTTGGTCAGCTCGTAGAGACGCTGGATGGCATATTGCGGCATGATCACGTCGTCGCTTGCCTTGTAGGCGAACGAGTTGCGCGCCCGCCACTTGGCGATCGACGTCCACCAGTCGTTCTGGACCGTCTTGTCGTAGTCCTTGGCGGCAGCACGCCACTGGCGGACCATGTCCTCCAGGATAGCACCTACATCGCCGAGGATCGGAACATCGGCGCGGACGTTCTTGTTGATCGAGGACGGATCGATGTCGATGTGGATCTTCTTCGAATTCGGCGAGAAAGCATTCAGGCGGCCGGTGATGCGGTCGTCGAAGCGCGCGCCGATGCAGACCATGACGTCGCAATCATGCATCGCCATGTTCGCCTCATAGGAACCGTGCATGCCGAGCATGCCCAGCCAGTTCTTGCCGGAAGCGGGATAGGCGCCGAGGCCCATCAGCGTGGAGGTGATCGGGAAGCCGGTGATCTCGACCAGTTCGCGCAGGAGGCGCGAGGCTTCCGGCCCCGAATTCACGACGCCGCCGCCGGAATAGATGACCGGCCGGCGGGCCGAGCGCATCAGGCTGACGGCGGCCGCGATCTGGTTCGCATCACCCTGCAGCTTCGGCTGGTAGCTCTTCTGGATCGGCGCGGCGGACGGCGGCGTATAGGTGCCGGTCGCGAACTGGACGTCCTTCGGGATGTCGACGACGACGGGACCCGGGCGGCCGGACTGCGCGATGCGGAAGGCCTCGTGGATGACGCCGGCGAGCTCGTTGACGTCCTTGACCAGCCAGTTGTGCTTGGTGCAGGGGCGCGTGATGCCGACCGTGTCGCATTCCTGGAAGGCGTCCGACCCGATGAGCGTGGTCGGAACCTGACCGGTGAGGCAGACGAGCGGGATGGAATCCATCAGAGCGTCCTGCAGCGGCGTGACCGCATTGGTCGCGCCCGGCCCCGAGGTGACGAGCATGACGCCGACCTTGCCGGTGGAGCGGGCATAGCCTTCGGCCATATGGCCTGCGCCCTGTTCGTGGCGCACGAGGATATGCTCGATGTCCTCCTGCTGGAAGATCTCGTCATAGATCGGCAGGACGGCACCGCCCGGATAGCCGAAGATATGTTCTACGCCGTTGTCCTTCAGGGCCTGCAAGACAATTTCGGCGCCCGTCATCTGATTTTCTGTTCCGCTCATCGGATTTCCGTCCGTCTCTTTGGTATTTCAGGTGTGAATATCGAACTTCTGGGCATAAAAAAAGGCCCCTTGGAGGAGCCTGCTTACCGCGCATGGGTGCTTTCGCCGGGTGGTTACACCACCCTGCCCATGCGCCTTCCCACCACAAGAATGATAGCCGTCAGTTTTTTCATGGGCCGAAGTGTTAACGGCAAAGGCCGCGCGCGTCAACGCCTTTCCGCCTGTTTCGAAACGGCACGAATTGCGCCCCCTTTGGGAAAAGGCCCGCCGAGGACGCCCCGGGACGAAACGTCTTATTAAGCGGCAGGCGCTAGACTTCTCCATTGATGGCAAGGAGTGCCGTGATTGCTGAACAATGATTTCCAAAGCTCCATCGTGGCTGGAGAGCAGGATCGCCGGGATGGCGTATCGACGGGCAACCGCCTGCTGGGCCGCGTCGTCGCCTGCAACGGATCGCACGCCACCATCAGCGCCGTTGCGGAAAGTGGAGAGACAGCGCTCACGGAACTGTGGGCGGTCGGCCGCCTCATTTCCATTTCCGTTGGCCGCAACCGCGTCGTCGCCCTCGTCTATTCCATGTCCACCGACCAGAAGAGCTGGGTGGAGAATCACGACACCGTCTTCCGCATCGAGGTGGAACTGCTGGGCGAGGTCCATGTCGGAGCCGACGGCCGCGAAGCGTTTTCCGCCGGCATCACCGACTACCCGCATCTCGGCGCCGTCGCTCACCGCATCCGCGCCTCGGATCTCGCCAAGGTCTACGATACCGGCAAGAACAATGTCTGCGCCATCGGGAAGCTGACGCAGGACGAGACGCTCGACGCAACGATCCACGTACCCTCCATGCTGGAAAAGCACTTTGCCGTCGTCGGCACGACGGGCGTCGGCAAATCCACCGCGGTCACATTGCTGCTGCATAAGGCGATCCAGGCCGACCCGCGCCTGCGCGTGCTTATCCTCGACCCGCACAACGAGTTCGCCTCGGCCTTCGGCGACCTCGCCGTCGTCATCGACACCGAAACGCTGGACCTGCCGTTCTGGCTGTTCAAGCTCGAGGAATTCGCCGAAGTGGTCTTCCGCGGCCGCCCGCCGGTGCACGAGGAGATGGATATCCTGCGCGACCTGATCCCGGAGGCCAAGCGCGCCTTCCGCGGAACAAGCGACAACGGCCTGATGCGCCGTACCAGCGAAAAGAGTTCGGTGACCTCGGATACGCCGGTGCCCTTCCGCATAGCCGATCTGCTGGCGCTCATCGACGAACGCATCGGACGCCTCGAAGGCCGGGCGGAAAAGCCGCATCTGCGCTCGCTCAAGGTCAAGATCATGTCGGCGATCAATGACCCGCGCTACCATTTTATGTTCTCCTCGAACACGATCACCGACACGATCCTCGACACGATCGCCCGCATTTTCCGCATTCCCGGCGACGGTAAGCCGGTCACCACCTTCCAGCTTGCCGGAATCCCCTCGGAGGTCGTCAATTCGGTCGCGTCCGTGCTTTGCCGCATGGCCTTCGAAATCGGCCTGTGGAGCAATGGCGGCGTACACATGCTCGTGGTCTGCGAAGAGGCACACCGCTACGTGCCGGCCGACATGAAGCTCGGCTTCATGCCGACGCGCCAGGCCATCGCCCGCATCGCCAAGGAGGGTCGCAAATACGGCGTCTCGCTCGGCATCATCACCCAGCGCCCCGGCGAGCTCGACCCGACGATCCTCTCGCAGTGCTCGACGATCTTTGCCATGCGCCTTGCCAACGAGCACGACCAGGAGATCATCCGCTCGGCGATCCCCAACTCCTCGTCCTCGACGACCAGCTTCATCTCCTCGATCGGCAATGGCGAAGCGATCGCCTTCGGCGAGGCCGTGGCCGTGCCGATGCGCATGCGCTTCTCGCGTGTCGAAACCAGCCGTCTGCCAAAGGCGAACGGCACCGGCGTCAAAATCAACGAGGAGACGCCGCAAAGTGTGGACCTGCGCTCCATCGTCGCCCGCATGCGCGCCATCACCGGACCTGATATTTCCGGCTTCCAGAATTCTTACCTTGCCGCCCAGGGCCAGACCATGCCACTCCCGACCGGCTACGAGGATGCACCCTACGAGGACGAGGAAGGCTACGTCGAGACGCTACAAGCAGCCGCCGCGACCCAACCAGAGCCGTACCGACCCGATATGCTGCCGGGCGCCCAGAGTGTCTACGACCCATCGCCCCAGGAACGTTTCGAGGCGATCCGCCGGGAGCTGACCTCCGAACCGCAGCGCGCCGCTGCCGATCCCTACCGCCAGCCGGTAACGCGTCCTGCACCGGCTTTCGGCGAGCAGCAGGAGCCGCGGCGAGAGGGTTCCATTCGCGAACAGCTTCTCAAGAAGCCGTTGAGCAGCCTGATCCGGCGTTAAGCACGACGGCCCCTCCCAATGTCCTGCGCGTCAGGACATTGGGAGGGGCCGATCGCAAAAACCTCTAAAAAGGCTCGCCGGGCGTGCCCGTAGGGGCCAGCGGATCGATGCGCTGCCAGCTCTCGTCGAGCTGGTTGCGGAACCAGGTCATCTGGCGCTTGGCATATTGCCGCGTCGCCGCCGCCCCGCGCTCGGCGACCTCAGCCGCGCTCATCTCGTCGGCCAGCATCGCCGCGATCTGTGGTACGCCGATCGCCTTCATGACGGGCATGGCTGGAGAAAGATCGAGCGCCAGCAGCGCCTGCACCTCCGCCACGGCGCCGGAGGCAAGCATCGCGCCGAAGCGCCGGTCGATACGGGCAGCGAGCACCGCACGGTCCGGCAGGACGACGATCTTCTGTGCCCTGTCCGCATCGATGACGGCCGGTCCCCTCGCTGCCTGGAAGGCCGAGATCGACTGCCCCGTCGCCTCCAGCACCTCCAGCGCCCGCACGATGCGCTGGCCGTCGGCCGGCTTCAGCCGCGCCGCCGTTTGCGGATCGCCAATCTCGAGCGCGTGGTGAAGGGCTTCGGCCCCCTCTTGCACAAGCCGGGCACGCAGGCGCGTGCGGACGGCCTCGGGGATCGCCGGCATGTCGGAGAGCCCGCCCATCAGCGCGCGAAAATAAAGTCCCGTTCCGCCGACGAAGACCGGCAGCTTTTCCCGCTGCCGCAACTCCGTGACGACCGACGTCGCCTCACGCAGCCAGTCGCCGGTCGAATAGGTCGCGCCGGCCGGCACATGGCCGTAGAGCCGGTGCTCGATGCCCCCCATGTCGTCCGGCTGCGGTCGGGCGGTGAGGATATCGAGCGTGTCATAGACCTGCATGCTGTCGGCGTTTACCACCACGCCGCCGTGCTCGGCCGCCAGCCGCACGGCGAGCGCGGACTTGCCGCTGGCCGTCGGGCCCGTTATCAGGATCGCGTCCCGCTTTCGATCAAGGTTTCTCATCATGGCTTTCGTTGCCACGCTTGTCGCCAATCCGTCAAATCCTGTCCTGACGCCCGCCCTCGCCGAAAAGGCTGCCGATGCGGTCAAGGCGTCCGGCCTCTACTGGCTTGCCGACGGCATTGCCTGCGACATCGCGCTGCGCGACGGCAGCGATCTCGAGGCATCCGAGGCGGCCATCCGCGCTGTCATCGGCAGCGAACCGGTCGACCTTGCCATCCAGGAAGCGGAAACGCGGCGCAAGAAGCTGCTGATCGCCGACATGGATTCGACGATGATCGGCCAGGAATGCATCGACGAGCTCGCCGCCGAAGTCGGCCTCAAGGACAAGGTCGCGACCATCACGGCCCGCGCCATGAACGGCGAGATCGCCTTCGAACCTGCGCTTCGCGAGCGTGTCGCCCTGCTCAAGGGGCTGCCGGTCTCCGTTGTCGACGAGGTCATCGAAAAGCGCATCACGCTGACGCCGGGCGGGCGCGAACTGATCGCGACCATGAAGGCGAAGGGCTATTACACGGCGCTCGTCTCCGGCGGCTTCACCGTCTTCACGAGCCGCATCGCCGCGACACTCGGCTTCGACGAGAACCGCGCCAACCTGCTCATCGACGCCGACGGCAAGCTGACCGGCGAAGTGGCCGAGCCGATCCTCGGCAAGCAGGCCAAGGTGGACGCCTTGATCGAGATTTCCGAACGGCTCGGCATTTCGCCTGACGACGCCATGGCCGTCGGCGACGGCGCCAATGATCTCGGCATGCTGCATCTGTCGGGCGCCGGGGTCGCACTGCACGCCAAGCCGGCCGTCGCGGCAGAGGCGAAGATCCGCATCGACCACGGCGACCTCACTGCGCTGCTCTACCTGCAGGGCTACCGCAAATCCGATTTCGTTGCCGGCTGATGCCTATCTCCACGACCAGCCGCCTCACGCTCCGGAACTGGGAGGAGAAGGACCGGGACCTCTTCCACGAGATCAATTCCGATCCCGTGGTGATGGAGTTCTTCCCGTTCCTGCGCACCCGCGCCCAGTCCGACGAACTCTTCGAGCGCATCCGCGACACCATCGCCGAGACCGGCCTCGGCTTCTACGCGCTCGCCGAGCGGGAAAGCGACGCGGCGCTCGGCTTCTGCGGTCTCGCGCGCACGACGGAACGGCTTGAACCGCACCTGCCGGCCGGCACGGTGGAAATCGGCTGGCGGCTGGCCCGGCGTCACTGGGGCAAGGGCTACATCACCGAGGCCGCCGAACGGCTGCTCGCCTTCGGCTTCACAGAAAAGAACCTCGGCGAGATCGTCTCCTTCGCAGTCGCCGGAAACACGCGCTCGATCGCCGTCATGCAGCGCATCGGCATGCGCGCGGCTCCCGAGCGGAATTTCGACATGCCAGGCCTCGACGATGCGCTGCGCCCGCACGTGCTCTACACGCTGGATCGTGCAACCTGGTACAACCGCTAGCCACGGCCATGAAAACGGCCGTTGAAGCAATGCTCCAACGGCCTGAATCCGTTTTTCGGCTTTCGCCTGCAAACCCTTGGCGGGACTCGCCTTAATCGATGCGCACGGTGATGTAGCGCAGCGCTCCGGTGCGGTTGGCGATCATCATCAGCGCGTTGCGGCGGTCTTCGGACTTCAGCTTGGCGATTCGGGCCTTGACCTCTTCCGCCGTCGCTACCGCCTCCTGGCCGATCTCGACGATGACGTCGCCGGGCACGATGCCGCGTTCGGCGGCAGCCGAATCGGGCGCCACCTCGGTGATCACGACGCCCTTGACGCTTTCGACGATCTCGAAGGTCTTGCGCGCCTCCTCGCCGAGGTCGCTGATGCCCATGCCAAGCACCATGTCGGCCTTGCTGGGCTGGGCTTCGCCGGTCTCGGGCGTCGTGCCTTCCTCCGTCGTGCCCTCGTCCTGGGTCACCTCGTCACCCTCGGCCTGCTTCTCGCCGTCCTCGAGGCGGCCGAGCGTGACCTTGACGGTCATCTCCTTGCCGTCGCGCAGCAACACGACGTCGACCGCCTTGCCGACCGGGCTTTCGGCAACGACGCGCGGCAGGTCGCGCATCTCGTCGACATCCTTGCCGTCGAAGCGGGTGATGACATCGCCGGTCATGATCGAGCCGTTGTCGACCGGCCCGCCCTTGATGATGCCAGCAACGAGCGCGCCCTTGGCCTCGCTCATGCCGATGCTTTCGGCAATGTCGTCGGTGACCGGCTGGATGCGTACGCCGAGCCAGCCGCGCCGCGTCTCGCCGAAATCGCGCAGCTGCATGAAGATGTTCTGCGCAAGCTCCGTCGGCACGGAGAAACCGATGCCAATCGACCCCCCGGAAGGCGAGATGATCGCCGTGTTGATGCCGATGACCTCGCCCTTCATGTTGAACAGCGGACCGCCGGAATTGCCGCGGTTGATGGCGGCGTCCGTCTGGATGAAATTGTCGTAGGGGCCAGCATTGATGTTGCGCCCCCGCGCGGAAATGATGCCAACGGTCACCGAGCCGCCAAGGCCGAACGGGTTGCCGATCGCCATCACCCAGTCACCGATGCGCATGGTGCGGGAATCGCCGAACGGCACCGCCTTCAGCGGCGATTTCGGCTCGACCTTCAAGAGCGCCAGATCGGTCTTCGGGTCGGTGCCGACGAGTTTTGCCTTCAGCTTGGAACCGTTGGCGAAATTCACCTCGATGTCGTCAGCGCCCTCGATGACATGGTTGTTCGTGGCGATGAAGCCCGAAGGGTCGATGACGAAGCCGGAACCGAGCGAGTTGACGGTCTGGCCCTGGTTGGAGCCCTCGCCCCCCTCACCCTTGAAGAATTCGTCGAAGAAATCCTGGAAGGGCGAACCTTCCGGCACCTGCGGGATGGGCGCCTTGTCGTCGCTCTTGACGTTCTGCGAGGTGGAGATGTTCACCACGGCGTCGAGCAGGTTTTCGGCAAGATCGGCGACCGATTCCGGGCCGTTCGGCTTGACCTGCGCAGCTGCCGGCACGGCAAACGGTCCCCCCGCGACCAGCGAAAAACTCACCGCGAGTGCGAGTGCCGCATGGGCAACGCTGGACCTCATCTTCAAAGCCATGGTCGGCATCCTCTTTCGTCTGATTGTCGCGGCGAGTGTTTGCCCCGGATACGGCAAAAATCAGTCCGCCGCGCTGAATTCATGTGAAGTCTTGCCCGTCTTCGCAGGCAGCCGCAAGGGCCGCGTTCACGCGCCGCGGATGAACCACACCATGGCGACGCCGAGCGCCACGGCGACGAGCCCGGAGGCACGCAGCTGGCTTTCCGGAATCTGCGGCAGCATTTCCGCGATGCGCTTCAAAATCGAAGGGGCCAGTGCGTACACCAGCCCCTCGATGATCAGGAAGAACGCGATCCCCGTCAGGAAATCGGTCATGCCGTTCTCAGTTTGCGGTCGACGGCGTCGTCGCCGTGCCCGAGGTCACCGGCTTCGCACCGGCGGCATCCTCGAAGTAGCGGAAGAACTCCGACTGCGGCGACAGCACAAGCGTGGTGTCGGAGGTGCTCATCGCATCGCGATAGGCGATCATGGACCGGTAGAAGTCGTAGAAAGCCGCATCCTGGGAGAAGGCTTCGCCGTAGACACGGCTGCGTTCGCCGTCGCCCTCGCCTCGCAGGATTTCCGAATCGCGCTGCGCGGCGGCGACGAACTCGACGACCTGACGGTCGGCGATGGCGCGGCGGCGCTGGCCTTCTTCGTTACCACGGGCACGGATGAGTTCGGCTTCCGCCAGACGCTCGGCCTTCATACGGTCATAGGTCTGCTGCGAGACTTCCTGCGTCAGGTCCGTACGACGGATACGAACGTCGGAGATCGTGAGGCCGAGGCTCGATGCATCGTTCGTCAGTTCGCCGCGCACTTCACGCATCATCGAGGCGCGCTCTTCGGAGAGAGCGGACTCGAAGCCGCGCAGACCGTAGACCCGGCGCAGGGCCGCGTCGAGACGGGTACGCAGGCGCGCTTCAGCCGATTCCCGATCGCCCGAAACCGTTTCGCGGAAGCGGCGGGCATCGGTGATCTTGTAGACCACGAAGGCATCGACCTCGTAGAACTTGCCGCCCGAGACCTGGACGCGGATGTTGTCGAGATCAAAGCGCAGCGCCTGATCCTGGATGTACTGCACGCTGTCGGCATCCATGAAGCCGAAGGGCAGCTTGAAGTAGAGGCCGGGTTCGGACTTGACGTCCTGGATCTGGCCGAAGCGGATGACGATCGCCTGCTGGCGTTCGTTGACGACGAACACCGAGGAATAGACGATGAAGAGGAGAACGCCGACGGCGATCAGGATTGCCGGTATACGGTTGCCCATTACTGCGTGCCTCCCGCCTGCTGGCCGGTGGTGCGGCCGAGTTCATTGAGGGGAAGGAAGGGAACCACACCCTGGCCGCCCTGCTTCTCGTCGATGATGACCTTCTTGGAGTTCTTCATCACGTCTTCCATGGTTTCAAGGAAAAGACGCTTGCGGGTGACATCGGGCGCTACCTTGTACTGTTCGTAGATGGAGAGGAAGCGCGCCGCCTCGCCTTCCGCTTCCTTGACGACACGGTCCTTGTAGGCGGCCGCCTCTTCACGGATCTGCGCCGACTGACCGCGGGCAAGACCCAGCTTCTGGTTGGCGTACTGGTTGGCTTCCTCGACGAAGCGGTCTTCGTCCTGCTCGGCGCGCTGCACTTCGTCGAAGGCGTCGGCGACCTCGCGCGGTGGGGCCGCGTCCTCGATGGCGACGGTGTTGATCGAGATGCCAGCGCCGTAAGCGTCCATGGTCGCCTGGATCGTCGTCTTCACGCCCTCCGCGATGGCCTGACGGTTGTCGCGGAAAATGTCCTGGGCGGGGCGGCGGCCGACGACTTCGCGCATGGCGCTTTCGGAAACCTGCTGCAGCGTCTCCGCCGGGTATTCGAGATTGAAGAGGTAGGACTGCGGATCCGTGACCGAATAGAGCACCGAGAACTGCACGTTGACGATGTTCTGATCACCCGTGAGCATCAGGCCGGAATTTTCGGCATTCGACGAGGCCGAGCGGCGGCCGATATTCTGTTGCTGCTCGGTGATCTTGACGAGTTCGACGGTTTCGAGCGGCCAGAGGTGGAAATGCAGGCCGGGCATGGCGACTTCCTGCTTCGGCTTGCCGAAGCGCAGCTCGACGCCGCGTTCGTCCGGCTGAACGGTGTAGATGGCGTTCATCAGCCAGAAGACGCCGACAAGAAGCAGCGCGATGACCACGACGCCGCCATTGATGCCACCAGGCATGACGTTCTTCAGCTGATCCTGGCCGCGCCGGATGATATCCTCGAGGTCGGGCGGGCCGCCATTGCCGCTTCCGCCGCCGCCGCGGGGCCGGTTCGGACCCTGCCCCCATGGCCCCTGATTGTTTCCACCACCGCCGCTGCCGCCGCCCCAAGGGCCGCCGCCGCCGTTCTGATTGCTCCAGGGCATCAATACCTCTTTCTTTATATCCCTACGTGCCGCGCTTCGCGGAATGTTTCACCGCGCTACGCGAGGTGAACCCGTTATAGGTATCACTCCGGCACCTTTCAACAAATCCGCGTGAGCTTGCCGGCTTGTGCGGCAAAATAGTTCGTGATCGGGGCTACAGGACCGCTTTTCGACGCCAGGTGACGAAGCGCATGGCGTGGCTGTCCTTCTCTCCCTGCGGAATCGGCTCGTCCACCACTTTTTCGAAGACTGCCGGATCGATATCGGGAAAGCGCGCATCGCCCTCCACATCCGCCTGGACATGGGTGACGTGCAGGATGTCCGCCCGGTCGAAGGCCTGCGCATAGATCTGCCCGCCGCCGATGACGCAGATCTCGTCCACGCCAAGTCCTTCCGCCTCACGGCGGGCAGCGGAAAGCCCGGCGTCGAGCGAGGAAACGACCGCAGCGCCGGGTGCGGAAAACGACACATCACGGGTAATGACGATGTTCGGTCTGCCCGGCAGCGGCTTGCCGATCGATTCCCAAGTCTTCCGCCCCATCACCACCGGCTTGCCCAGCGTCAACTGCTTGAAGCGCTTGAGATCCGACGGCAGGCGCCACGGCAGGTCGCCGTCGCGGCCGATGACGCCGTTCCTGGCGGCAGCCACGACGAGGACGATCTTGGCTTCAGTCATGCGAGTACCCGAAAATCAGACGGCGATGGGCGCCTTGATGGTTGAATCGGCTTCATAGCCAATCAGGGTGAAGTCCTCGAATTTGAAGGAGAAAAGGTCCTTCACATCGGGATTGAGCTTCATGAAGGGCAAGGGCTTCGGGCGGCGGGCCATCTGGGTGCGCACCTGCTCGAAATGGTTGGAGTAGATATGCGCGTCACCCAGCGTATGCACGAAATCACCCGGCTGCAGGCCGGTCGCCTGCGCCACCATCATGGTCAGCAGCGCATAGGAGGCGATGTTGAAGGGCACGCCGAGGAAGATGTCGGCGGAACGCTGGTAGAGCTGGCAGGAGAGCTTTCCATCCGCCACGTAGAACTGGAACAGGCAATGGCAGGGCGGCAGCGCCATCTCGTCGACCAGCGCCGGGTTCCAGGCCGAGACGATATGACGGCGGGAATTCGGATTGCGCCGGATACTGTCGACGACGGCGACGATCTGGTCGAGATGGCGGCCGTCATGGGTCGGCCAGGAGCGCCACTGGTAGCCGTAGACCGGGCCGAGTTCACCCTCGGCATCCGCCCATTCGTCCCAGATGGTGACACCGTTCTCATGGAGATAGCCGATGTTGGTGTCACCCTTCAGGAACCACAGGAGCTCATGGATGATCGAGCGCAGATGCAGCTTCTTGGTGGTCAGAACCGGAAAACCTTCCGAGAGATCGAAGCGCATCTGGTAGCCGAAGACGCCACGCGTGCCCGTGCCGGTCCGGTCGCCGCGGTCGGTACCGTTTTCCATCACATGGGCGAGAAGGTCGAGATATTGCTGCATGGTCGCCGCCGATTCGTTGTCCAGCGTGAGATACTAGAGCGGGAACGGCGGCGGCCAAAGCGTGAAATCGGGTTGTCCCGGATTTCCTCAGGCGAGCGCGCCGAGCGTGCCGAGTTCCTTTGCGGTGAGATAATAGAAGGTGACGCGCGATTTCGTGCGGTCGTCGGCCATCGCCTTGCAGACGGCCTCCACCGCCTTGTCGGCAGCCTCGCCCGTGATGCCGAACTTCTTGGCGCACCACTTTTCCTTGACGCGGTTCAGCTCTTCCGGGTCGGAGCAGGAGACGAGCGAGGAGTCCCGGTTGCGCAGCGCGATGCCGAGATGGCTCACGATCTTCTTGACGATGGCCTCATCCGCACCACTGTCATACTTGCGGACGTCTGCGAGATAATCGGTCATGGCATCTCCTCTCCGATTGCGCGGCGGCCGCCGCCATGGCGCACCGGCCGGCGGCCATGTTTTTCAAGCCGCTCCGGCAAGTCAAGCGCTAATAAAGCGCCAGCGAAAGCCTCCACATGGCGCAGGCCCCGCTCGCCTGGGTTTTACCGCGCGATATTTTTGCACTTTCTGAAGGAATTTCCGCTACAGCTATCTGCACAAGACCTGATGGACCACCCCACCGCGAGTACCCCCGCATGTGAGACAGACTGACGACTATTCCGATCGTTTCCGGCTCGTCTATGCCACGGCCTCCCTCGCCGCAGGCGTGTTGACGGCCGGCTGGGGCTTCGTCTTCGCGGCGATGCAGGAATGGTCGATGGTCGCCATGGACGTGGCGCTGGTCACCGTCGCGATCGCCAGCTTCGTGCTCGCCCGGCGCCGCCAGCTGACCGCTGCCATCTTCCTTTCCCAGGTCGCCTTCCTCGTCATCATCGCCGCCTTCTGCCTGCTGTTCGACGTGCCGAACGACATCGCCCCGCGGGTCTCGCATCTCTTCCTGCTCGTGCTGGCGATGATCGGCTATATCAATTACCAGCAACGCCCGTCGCGCCGGCAGCTCGCCATCATCGCGCTCTCGCTTGCGACCTTTGTCGTCTTCGCCAGCACGCAGGTCGCCCTGCCCTTCGCCCGGCCGATTTCCAACGATTTCCGCTTCGTCGGATCGTGGGTCAACGTGACGATCGCCGTCACCATGCTGTGTGGCTGCCTCTATATGATGCGGCAGGAATTCGCCCGCAATCTCGGACGGGAGCGCGACATCACCGCCGCGCTGAAGAACCGGGAATTCGAGCTGTTCTACCAGCCGCAGGTGGACCAGACGGGCACGGTCACCGGCGCGGAGGCGCTGTTGCGCTGGCGGCGACCGGACGGCAGCTTCGTGTCGCCTGCCGAATTCATCCCCATCGCCGAGCAGGCAGGCCTGATGCCCGCCATCGGCGACTGGGTGCTGAACGAGGCTCTCAAGACGCTTTCCTTCTGGCAACAGGACGAAGCAACCCGCCACCTGAGGCTCGCGGTCAATGTCAGCGCCGACCAGTTCATGAAGGCCGACTTCGCCGACACGGTGCTCGCCCGGATCCGCGCGCAGGACATCGACCCGGCACGCCTCAAGCTGGAACTGACCGAAAGCATGATGGCGAACGACGTCGATGCCATCGCGGAGAAGATGGGCGTGCTGCGCGCCGCCGGCCTCACCCTCTCGCTCGACGATTTCGGCACCGGCTATTCCTCGCTCAGCCATCTGCGCCGCCTGCCGATCCAGGAGATCAAGATCGACCGCTCCTTCGTCAAGGACGCCCCGGAGAGCAAACGCAACCGCCTGCTGCTCAAGAGCATCTTCGACATCGCCCGCACGCTGGACCTGTCCGTCGTCGCCGAAGGCATCGAGACGAAGGAACAGTTCCTGCTCCTGCAATCCTTCGGCGGCATGGCCTTCCAGGGCTTCTATTTCGGCCGCCCGGTCCCGCTTGCCGACTTCCAGAAGCAATGGACGGCGGAAACCCCGCCCCCGCTCGCCGAAACCGCCTGAACCGAAAAACTTTGCCAAATCCCTGTCACAAAGCCCTTTTCTTGAAGGCCGAGAGCGCCTATATGAGGGGTGCTGCCTCGGCAGCTATGGCAATAAACGGGCGGTGTAATAAACCCATTGGACCCGGGGGCGGTACCCGGCGCCTCCACCAAAAACCGGTCTTTCCAAGCAGACCGGCTTTTGATGGGGGCGAAATAGGATCGACAAGGGCGTAAAGATCGACTTTTTGCTCGGCATTGTACCACCGTTATCGGGCTAAACTTGTAGTTGCAAACGACAACTATGCGGAAGCTCGTCTCGCTGCCTAATGGCGGTGTGACACTTCACTCAAAGTCCTGACGGGTCGCACCGGCAGGCGGGGTCCGAAGGCACCTGGCAACAGAAGCCTTCACCTTCTCCAATCCCTTGAAATGGTCTATAGCTGTGCCAGATGACTCGTGCCCTAGGGTATGAGGCCAACGCAATTCCAGCAAAAGCGTGAAGCGGTTTTGCTGGAATTGCGTTGAAACAAGAGACGGAGCCTTTCTGCAATTCGACGAAAAGCGGAAGTGCTCTCATGCAATGCCTGAACACAAAGGCTGGAAGAAAGACAGGAACGGATGGCGCAAGACCACATTCGCTATGACATTCTCGCCCAGGACGCGCTGCGCAGCGTCATCCGCAAGGTTTTGTCCGAAATTGCGGTCACCGGCCATCTGCCGGGCGAGCACCACTTCTTCATCACGTTCCTGACCAACGCCCCCGGCGTGCGCATCTCGCAGCACCTGAAGGCAAAATATGCCGAGCAGATGACCATCGTCATCCAGCATCAGTTCTGGGACCTCAAAGTCACGGAAAGCCTGTTCGAGATCGGCCTCTCCTTCTCCGACACGCCGGAAAAGCTCGTCATCCCGTTCAACGCCATCCGCGGCTTCTATGACCCGTCGGTAAGCTTCGAACTGGAATTCGACGTACCGGCCGTCGAGGAAGAGGAAGAACACTCCGCCGAGATCACCGCCTACCCCGTCGCTGCGGAAAAAACCGAAGAAACCACCGAGGACCCGACGCCGCCGACCGGTGGCGACGACAACAACAAGGGTGGTTCCGTCGTTTCGCTCGATTCCTTCCGCAAGAAGAACTGAGGCCGCGCGATGAGCGGCGACGTCGTCAATCTCCGCCAGGTTCGCAAGCAGAAGGCCCGCTCCGAAAAAGAGAAGCAGGCCGAGCAGAACCGCATCAGCTTTGGCCGCACCAAGGCGGAGAAGACACTGACGCGCACGCTGAACGACAAGGCGCAGAAGGCGTTCGAACAGGGCCAGCTGGAACGGCCGGAAGACGATCCCAAGAACGGCAAAGGCTGATCTTTCAAGCCCTTGCCGAAAGAAGCGGAATCGATCCGTCAGAAGGCTGCGGCATTTGTCGAAGCAGCAGGGCGCGCCGTTGGCTCTCGCACATGGAGCGGCTCCAGACGGACGGCACCTTTGTGGGGGACGGGCATGATCCGCAAATACTCGACCACCCTGCACGGCCACCGTACGAGCTTCTCGCTCGAGCCCGCCTTTCACGACGAGCTGAAGGCCATCGCCGTCGAGCGCGATCTACCGCTCGCCGCCCTCATCCGCGACATCGACGACGAAAGGGGCATCGAGGGCAACCTGTCCTCGGCCCTGCGCCTTCATGTGCTGGGCTGGCTGAAACGCAAGGCGAACGGCGCGGCGTAAAGCAAGCCCCCCGCAAAACGCTGCGGCGCTCCGGACGCGCACCTTCCGCGGCCGCAAATCCCGTTTCCGGATCGCGCGGTGCGCCGGCATCCGGCCCTTGCCCTTCCCGGAACGGCTCAGTTTACACCGGGCAGCCCATCGAAATTCAGGTTCTGTCCACTGTCGAGCGGCGGCAGTTCGCCGCCACGCTCCACGCCTTCGCCCGGCAGGACGGGCAGGCGGCGGCGCTCCGCCTCGTCCTCGGCCCGGCTGGCCTCCGCCGCCGCGCGCTGTTCGGCAAGACGGCGGGCCTGCTCCTCGGCCTCCCGCAGGCGGCGTTCGTCGTCCGCAGCCTTGCGGCGGGCACGCTCGGCGGCTTCGGCGGCCTCCCGCGCGCTCCGTTCCCGCTCGACGCGCTCGCGTGCCTCGGTGCGGCGGCGCTGCTCCTCCTCCATCTGCAGGCGCATCGCTTCGGCAAGTGCGGCGCGCGCTTCCGCACGCGAGCGATAGAGCGCGGCCTCACGCCGAAGGCGCTGCTTTTCCAACACGTTTGCCTGCAAGGTTTCCACCCGGCGCCGCTCCGTCTCGAAGCGCCGCAGCGAGAGGAAGTTGGCAAGCGGCTGCACGTCGAGTGCCACGCCTGGCGCCTCCACGAGGCCGCGATAGTCGAGTGCCACCTCGGGTTCCGCTCCCGCCAGCGCGTCCTCGCCAGCCGCATAGGTGACGGACAGCCGACCCGCCAACATATCGCCGGCAAGATCGATATCCGCATCGCCGGAGAAGGCCGCCTTGCCGTCGCCTGCGGCCACGCTCTGGACGCGCAGTTTGCCACCGGCAAGCGCAAAGGGCAGGCGCACGGTGCCCAGCACCGCTTCGCCCGCGAGAATCGCATCCGCCGCAAACCCGGCGACGCGCTCGGGCGTGATATCGCCCTCGATGCCATCGGCCGCCTTCAGCAGCGCCGGCAACGCGCCGGTATCGATCCCACGCAGGGTGAGATCGGAGATTTGTGCCTCGCCCGAACCGCTGGCGCCCTCGACCATGGCACGCACGCTTTTGCCCGAGGCATCGACAGCCAGCGTCACATCCGCCTTGCCCGTCGCGACGGCCCCCAGCGGGCCCGCCCAGACGATCTTCGCCAGATCCACACCCGACAGGTCCACCCGCGCCTCGAACAGGCCATTCTCGTCCGCATTGGCGACCTTGAGGCGCCCGGCCACCCGGCCACCCAGCCAGTCGCCCGCCATATCGGTCAGCGTCAACTCGCCACCCTTCCAGACGAGATTGCCCGAAAAGCCCTCCACGGCCCCATAGAGGCCCGGCCAGAAGGCCCCCGCCTCCAGCGCGACGGAGAGATCGGCGGCATCCTGAAGCGGCTGCACGAGCGGCGCCGCGTTCAGCCCGCCGTCGAGCACATCCGTCACCGGCCCGGCGACGGCTTCGGCGAGGAAGGCGAAATCCACCGTATCAAAGCGCAGCGCACCCGTGCCCTTGAGCACCGGCGCCGTGCGATCGAGCGTGAGGCGGCCGGAAAAGGCGTTGCGGTCGGCCTCCCCGGCGATATCGGTGATCGTGATCGCCGCAGCGCTCGTCGCCACCGATGCCTGCAACGCGAGCGGAAGGCCTGCGCCGGCCTGCGGCACGGCGATACCGTTCATCATCAGATAAGGCTCGATGTCATCGCTCTTCGCCGAAAGGGCGAGCATACCGGCCGGGAAATCGGCCGCGGAGAGCGCAGCCGTGCCCTTGGCCGAGATCGTCGTACTGCCGGCGCTGAAGGCGACAGAGACATCGGCCGGTCCCTCT
The DNA here is from genome assembly GCF_028534175.1 of Shinella sp. HY16. Taxonomy (NCBI): domain Bacteria; kingdom Pseudomonadati; phylum Pseudomonadota; class Alphaproteobacteria; order Hyphomicrobiales; family Rhizobiaceae; genus Shinella; species Shinella sp. HY16. Next base: position 2,228,908 of record NZ_JAHYXL010000001.1, read on the forward strand.
TCCGGCTGCTTGACGCGAAAGGTGACGCTGCCATCCGGATCCGCATCGAAGGGCAACGGATCGAGCCCGATCTGCCCGGCCAGCACCACCGACTGCGGATTGAAGATGCTGCCCTCAAGCTCGAAATTGCGCCCCGCCAGAAGGTCCGCGGGCATCGCGGTGGAAAGCTTCATTTCGACCCGTCCGTCATTGACGGGGCCGCTGATCGTCACGGTCGCCGGATCCCCCGCCTCGCCGGAAACGGCCAGCCGAACGGCAAGGTCCGCATTGTCGTAATAGCCGGCATTGGCGAGGAAACGGGCTAGCACCGGATGCTGGGGCAGATGCCGCGCCAGAAGCTCGGCCACCGGACGCATCGCAGCCGCCTTCACCGTCATGTCGAGCCCGGCGCTCGGCGCAAAGAGCGAACCGCCCAGCGTGCCGCTGGCCGAAAGGGTAACACCATCCAGCGCGGCGATGTTCAGGCGGCTCAAGGTCAGAAGGCCGTCCTTGATGGACAGCGCCGCGCTGACGCCGGAGGCGCTTTCACCGAAGGCGAGGAAACGGTCAGCCTTGATATCGAGCGCGATCGAATGGTCCAGCACGGCGGAAAGCGAGGTATCTCCCGCCACCAGGCCGACAAGCGCCTGCAGCGATTCCAGCGCAACCTCGTTGCCGCGCAACTGCAGCGACAGCGTGGGAACATCCGCACGTGACTCGCGCTCCATACGGCCGAGCAGCGAGGCGCCACCGATGGCGATCTCGAGATTTTCGAAGCGCTGCAACTCGTCGGTCAGGTTGACCTCGGCGGAAAAACCGGCGGTCTTGAGCTTGCGGATTTCCGGATCCACGGATCCGGCAAGCCAAGTCGCCAGCCCCGAGGGCTGGTTCGAGGCGACCAGCAGATCGCCGACAAAGCCGCGGTTGGCCTTGAGCGTCAGCCGGCCCTTGGCCTCGAGCGTCGTGCGGCCGGGCAGGAGCGCATCCGCCCGGTCGATCTGCCAGCCTTCCCCATCGGGCTTCACATCGAGACGCACCTCGCGCACGGTCGTGTCACCGACCACCACGGCGGGGAGGAACAGGCTGGCGCGGCCGGGCACCTGCGGGATCGGGATATCGGCAGCGATGGCGAGCAGCGCCTGTAGCCGCTGGCGAGCGGAGACCTGCGGGTTGCGGCCCGTCTTGCCGCCCTCCCCGCTGTTGCCGATGCGTGAGACGTCGATCTGCTGGCCATCGGCGATCAACAGGAATTCCGGCGCACGGCCGGTATCGAGCGTCGCCTCGCCGGTCACCACATAGGGATCCTCACGCGGGCCGGCTTCAAGGCGGTATTCCGGCACGCGGATGCGCTCGTTGGAAAGTTCGAATTTTCCCGCGACACGGATCGGGTCGGCCGGCCCCTCACCCTTCGATCGCGGCTTTTCCGAGATGGTGAAGTCGCCGCCATATTGCGGACGGAAATCGACGACCTTCAGCGCACCGTCCAGATCGGCAGTGAAGGCAAGCCGGTCGGGCACGATGCGGGCGCGCAGGGAGAGCGCACCATTCTCCACCTGTCCGCTCGAAAGCTGGAACGCCCCGCTCTCGCCATCAAGCGACGCGCGCCCGTCGATGCGCCAGGGGCCGCCGAGCGATTTCGCCGAAACCTGTGCATCGAGGCCGGTGACACGGCGGGTGCGGCCAGTCTGGGCATCGACGAATTCGATCTCGCCGCCGGATATCGCGACGCTTTCCAGGATGACGGTGCGGGCGGGAATATCGGACTTGCGGCCGCGCGCCCAATCCAGCGTGCCGTCCTCGAAAAGCTTGATGCGCGCCTTCGGCTCCTCGATGCGCATATCGAAGATCAGCGCCTCGCCGGAGAGGAACGGGGCCAGTTCCGCATCCATGGAGAAACGCGCAATCTCGACCAGCGGCTGGCCATCCTCCGGCGCGCCGACGCGCACGTCGTTGAGCGTCACGGAGGGGAACGGGATCAGGCGTGCGTCGACGCTACCATGCACCACGACGGTGCGGCCCATGATGCGGCTCGCCTCGCGTTCAAAATCCTGGCGGAAGCTGGTCCAGTCGACGAAAAGCGGAGCAAGCAGCGCCGCAAAGAGCGCCACGACCACCAAGCCGCCAACGAAGAGCATGATTCTGGAAAGCACGCCGCCTGCCTTGAATTTCGTTTCACCGCCTCAGGATAACGACTAATTGCCTGAGAGGGTCGAAAAAATCTTGCCGGGATTCAGAATGTTGTCCGGGTCGAGCGCCTGCTTGATCTGCCGCATCAGCTGGACCGTGCCACCGAGCTCACCCGGCAGAAAGGCCTGTTTGCCCTGGCCTATACCGTGTTCGCCGGTGCAGGTGCCGTCCATGGCAAGCGCCCGGGCGTTGAGCCGGCCGACGAAAGCCTCGACCTTGGCAACATGCGCCGGATCCTTGTCGTCGAAGACGAGGCTGACATGGAAATTTCCGTCGCCCGCATGGCCGACGATCGGCGCTAGAAGCCCGTGTTCCTCGATGTCGCGCTCGGTTTCCGCCACGCAATCGGCAAGGCGCGAGATCGGTACGCAGACATCGGTGGCGATCGCCTCCCAACCGGGTCGCAGCGCCTTGGCCGACCAGTAGACATTGTGCCGCGCCTTCCAGAGTTTCGCGCGCTCCTCCGCATCCGCGCTCCACTGGAAGGTCCCACCGCCGCATTCGGCGGCGATCGCACCGAACTCCTCCGATTGCAGGCGAACGCTGTCCTCATTGCCGTGAAACTCGACGAAGAGCGTCGGCTGCTCGGGCAGCGTCAGGCCCGAATAGGCGTTGCAAGCCTTGATCTGCAGCGTGTTGACAAGCTCGATGCGGGCGACGGGAATGCCGAGCTGGATGGTCATGATGACGGCATCACAGGCATCCTTCAGCGTCGGGAAGCCGCAGATGCCGCCGGCGATGACCGACGGGATGCCCTGCAGGCGCAGCGTCACCGAGGTCAGCACGCCGAGTGTGCCCTCCGCCCCGACGAAGAGCCGCGTCAGGTCGTATCCGGCGGAGGATTTTCGCGCCCGGCGGGCGGTGCGGATTTCCTCGCCGGTGGCTGTCACGGCGGTGACGGCGAGCACATTGTCCTTCATCGTGCCGTAGCGCACGGCATTGGTGCCGGAGGCGCGTGTCGAGGTCATGCCGCCGATCGACGCATTCGCGCCGGGGTCGATCGGGAAGAACAGGCCGGTATCGCGCAGATAGACGTTCAGCTCCTCGCGCGTGATGCCGGGCTCGACCGTGCAGTCGAGGTCCTCGGCATTGACTTCCAGGACTCGCTTCATGTTGCTGAAATCGATGGAAATGCCACCATTCGGCGCATTCACCTGCCCCTCCAGCGAAGAGCCCGTGCCGAAGGGGATGACGGGAACCTTCAGCTCCGCGCAAAGCGAGACCACAGCCTTCACTTCTTCGGCACTCTCGACGAAGACGACACCGTCAGGCAGCTGGGCGGGAATATAGGTCGTCGTGTGTGCATGCTGGGCGCGGATCGCCTCACCCGTCTGGAATCGCGTGCCGAAACGCTCCGCCAGGCGCGGCAGTGCCGCTGCGATGCCCTCGTGGTTGCGTGCGCCGCCCCTGATATCCGCCAAAGCCATCGTAAAATCCTCAACTCCGTGGGGATTTACTCAGCAAATTGAGGAGCGGCTGTCCAGCCGCAATTGCGCAAAGGATAAAAGTCGTGGCCGCCCTCATCCCGGCCTGTCGGCCACCGTCTCCCCGCAAGCGGGGCGAAGGGGTATGCCGATCTGATTTCCACACCCCATGCCCGTTTGCGGGGCAAGTCCCCTCTCCCTGCTTGTGGGGAGAGGGTTAGTGCGAGGGTGAGGGCAAATCACGGCAAGGGATAGCACCGCCGGCCTTCACTCCGCCGCCTGTGGCAAGACAGCCGCCGGCTGCGGCAGCGCCGTGTCGTCGCGCCGCCCCAGCGTCTCGGCATGGGCAAGCTCGGCGGCAAGGCGCTTTTCTTCGTCGGCATGCGGGCTGGTGAAGCGGGCGATGACAAGATAGGCGACGGGCGTCAGGTAGAGCGTGACCACGGTCGCAAGGCCGAGGCCGCCGACGAGCACCCAGCCGAGCGAGATGCGCGCCTCTGCGCCCGCGCCGCTGGCAAGGATCAGCGGCACCGCACCGACGACCGTGGCGATCATTGTCATCATGACGGGCCGCAGGCGGATATTCGAGGCGTTCTCTATGGCGCTGCGGATATCTTGCCCGCGGTCACGCAGCTGGTTGGCGAATTCGACGATCAGGATGCCGTTCTTCGCCATGATGCCGACAAGCAGCACCAGCCCGATCTGGCTGTAGATGTTGAGCGTCGTGCCCGTCACGATCATCGCGAAGACCGCGCAGGCGAGCCCCAGCGGCACCGTCACCATGATGATGATCGCGCTGACGAAGCTTTCGAACTGCGCGGCCAGCACGAGGAAGATGATGGCGAGCGCAAAGCCGAAGGTGATGAAGAGCCCGTTCGAGTTCTCCTGCAGCGTCGCCGCTTCCGCCATGGGCAACACGCGGGAGCCCTCCGGCAGCAGCGGCTCGGCCATTTCCTGAACGAGGGAAAGCGCCTCGCCGAGCGCCAGGCCGTCTTTCAGGCCGGCCGAAAGCGAGACGGCGCGCAGCTGCTGCTCGCGCGAAAGCTGGGGCGCGACGGCCTTTTCCTCCAGCGTGGCGATGGACGACATGGGCACGATCTTGCCGTCACCGGTCTTCAGGAAGATGTTTTCCAGATCCATCGGGTCGTTGATCGGCTGTGTCGTCGAAGAGAGCTTGACCGGATAGGCCTGCCCCTCGACATAGATATCGACGACGCTCGTGCCTTCGAGCATGGCCTGCAACGCGGCCGAAAGGCCGGTGATGTCAATGCCGAGATCGGCAGCGCGCTCGCGGTCGACGGTCACGGAAAGCTGCGCCTGGTTGGCCTCGTAGTTCAGCCGCACGTTCTGGAAGCGGCCGCTGTCCTCGATCTTTCGCACGAGTTCCGCCGCGGCATTGCCGAGCTTGGTATAGTCGTTGCCGACCAGCGCGACCTGCAGGCCATTACCGGCGCCACGGATGCCGAGGCTGTTCGGCTGCATGGCGAAGGCGCGCACCGAGGGCACGGAACCGACCGCCGCGTTGATGTCCTGCACGATGGCCTGCTGCGTGCGCTCGCGCTCGCCCCAGGGCGCCAGCGTCAGCACCATGAAACCGCTGTTCGTCGAGCCGCCCTGGCCGGAGATCGAGAAGATGTTGATGATCTCGCCATCCTCGTACAGCGGGCGCAGCTTGTTCTCGATCAGCTTCATCTGGTCCTGCGCATATTCCAGCGACACACCCTGCGGCGCGTTCACGCGCAGCATGACCATGGACCGGTCCTCGCTCGGCGTCAGCTCGGACTTGATGGTGAAGAAGGAGGTGGCACCCGCCGCGGTGAAGAGCAGCGCGACGACGAAGACGATGAAGGGCGCGCCGAGGCAGGCGCTCAGCGTCGAGCGGTAGAAGCGCGACGCCGCTCCGCCGATGCGGGCGAGAAGGCCGCTATGCCCGTGCGTCACGTCCTTGGTCAGCATGCGCGAGGCGAGCATCGGGCAGAGCGTCAGCGCGACGAAGGACGACAGGAGGATGGCGAAGGCGAGCACGAAGCCGAACTCGCGGAAAAGCCGCCCGGCCTGACCGGGCAGGAAGGAGAGCGGTACGAAGACGGCGGCGAGCGTCGCGGTGGTCGCGATGACCGCGAAGAACACTTCCAGCGTGCCGAGGATGGCAGCGGCGCGCGGCTTCAAGCCCTCGGCACGGCGGCGCACGATATTTTCGAGGACGACGATCGCATCGTCCACCACGAGGCCCGTCGCCAGCACGATGGCAAGCAATGTCAGGATGTTGACGGAGAAGCCGGCCATGTAGATGGCCGCAATCGTGCCGATGAGCGCGATCGGCATGCTGATCGTCGGGATCAGCGTCGCGCGCCAGTCGAGCAGAAAGAGATAGATGACGAGCGTGACGATGACGACGGCGACGACAAGTGCGATCTCCACCTCATGGATCGCACCCTCGATGAAGACGGCGTCATCGCTGGTGATCTTGATCTCGGTGCCTTCGGGCAGGATGTTGTCGAACTGCGCCGCCATCTGCTTCACACCGTTGGAGATGTCGAGCGTGTTGGATTGCGCCTGGCGGATGATGCCGAGACCGATGCCCTGGCGACCGTTGGAGCGCAGCGCGGTCGAGCCTTCGTCCGGCCCCATCGTCACCATGGAGACGTCGCCGAGGCGAACGCGGTTCTTCAGGATGAGGTTTTCGAAGTCGGCGGGCGTCGTCAGGTCCGCGGTTGCGCGCACCGTGATGTCCTGGCTCTGGCTCTTCAGCGAGCCGGCAGGCACGTCGAAGGCGGCGGTGGCAAGCGCATTGCGCAGGTCCGCGACCGTCAGCCCGCGTGCGGCGAGCTTTGACTGGTCGACATCGACGCGAAAGATCTTCTCCTGGTCGCCATAGACGGCGACATCGGCAACACCCTCGACGGACGCGAGCCGGTCGGTGATCTCGTTTTCAGCGAGAAGCGTCAGGTCTTCGAGCGACAGCCTGTCCGAGGTCAGCGCCAGGCGCATGATCGGCTGGCTGTCCGCATCCGCCTTCACGACGCGCGGCTCGTCGGCGCCGTCGGGAAGCTGGTTCGCCACCCGGCCGAGCGCATCGCGCACGTCGTTGGCGGCCTGGTTGACGTCGGTCGTATCGGAGAATTGCAGGGTGACGCGGCTGCGTTCGAAGGAGGAGGACGAGGAGATGTCCTTGATGCCTTGGACCCGCGAGACCGCGCCTTCGATCACGTCCGTCAGCTCGCGGTCGACGGTTTCCGGTGAGGCGCCGTCGAACTCCGTCGAGACGCTGATGACCGGCTGGTCGACGGAGGGAAGCTCGCGGATCTCCACACCGTTGAAGGCGGCAAGGCCGGCGACGACGATCAGCGTGTTAAGCACGAGGGCGAAGATCGGCCGGCGGATGAAGAGCGCGGTGAAACCCGCCTTGCCGGACGTGTCGAGCGCGTTCCCCTCCCCCGACATCACGACCCCTCCGCCACGGAGGAGGTCGCCTGCTGGTCACGCTCCCGCGCCGCCGTGCGCACCGCGCCGCCCGGCCGCAACGTCTGCACGCCCTCGGTGACGATCTGATCGCCCTCGGCGATCTCGGCCTTCACCAGAACCTTGTCCGGATTGCGCTGCACGATGTGAACCGGCACGCGCTCGACCTTTTCATCCTTGACGCGCCAGACATAGGAGCCATCGGCGCTCCACTGCACGGAAAGCGGATCGACGCTCGGATAAAGGTCGCCGGCAAAGCGCATGGTCACCTGGAAGGACATGCCCGCGCGCAGGAGATCCTCGGGATTGTCGATCTGGGCGCGCACGCGCAGTGTTCGGCTTTCCTGGTCGATGCGGTTGTCGATCGCCTGCACCTCGCCCGTAAAGGTCTCGCCCGGCCGCGCGACCGCCGTCGCCGTCACAGCGCCACCGACGCGCATGCTTGTCGCAAACCGCTCCGGAACCCAGAAATCGACGAGGATTTCCGAGCGGTCGTCGATGCGGGCAATCGCCGAGGCTGTGGTGACATAGTCGCCGGGGTTGACGGAGATGATGCCGACGACGCCGCCATAGGGCGCGGTGATGTCGCGGCGGCGCAGCGTCAGCTCAGCATTCTGCAGCGCCAATTCCGCAGCCTGCACCGCCGTCTGGGCGTCCTGCAATTCGGCAATGCTCATGGTGGATTTCAGGTTCTCGATCCGCGTCAGCTTCTGCCGGGCGCTGTCGCGCGCCACGCGCGCCTGATCGGCTGCGATGCGTTGCTCGTCGCTGTCGAGGCGGGCGATCACCTGGCCCTGCTCCACCCGTTCGCCGGACTTCACCAGCACTTCCGTGAGGTTGCCGGTGGCATAGGGCGTGACGGTCACGGTGCGGATCGCCTCGCCGTCGCCGATGGCGTTCAGCCGGTCGTTGACGACCGACATGGCGGCAGGCTTGGTGGCGACAAGCGCCGGTCCGCCACCGAAACCGCCGCGGCGACCACCTTCGCGGCCGCCCTGCGCCTCACCGTCGCCGGCCGGCGCGATGACCGCCACGAGCGACCCCGGCAGACCCGTGGCCTGCAGCGTGGCGTTTGCCCCGGGCACGAAGCGACCCCAGAGCAAGACCCCGGCCGAAAGGACGCCAAGGCTTATGAGGAGCTGTTTCCAAACCCGCATGCAATCTGTCTCCGAAGGAAGCGAACCGTCGCCTGTTGCGGCGCGACATAGGCCAAGTATCCCGCTTTGAAAATGAACGAGCAATGAAAGAATGCGTTCATTACCGAAATGTAAGATTGGCGGCCCGCTCTGTTACCGAAATGTAAGAAAAGGTGGAGAAATCTTCCCTCGCCGCGCTTTTTGCGAGCACGTGCATGACTGGACGCCTCCAACACTTGTGATAGCTTTTTCCAGGCCTCAGCGGCCAAGCCCTATTTCAGTATTCTTTCATCAACGCATTGAACGACAGGGGGAATTCCATGTGTGACGCCTGCGTCATCGATACCGTCAAGAACCGCATGCTTTCGAGGAGAAGCTTTTTCCGCGCCGCCGCCGCCGGAGCAGCAACGGTCGCTGCCGCAGGTAGCGGCGCGCTGAGCCCGGCACTGGCCCAGGCTCCGACGAAGGCAACGGACCTCACCCACGAACTCTATGAGGAGTTCCCGACCTTTTTCGGGCCGCAGCAGTTCTGGCGCGAGCAGAAGTTCAACTACAAGGAACACAAGTTCAACATCTTCGAACTCCGGTACAACGAGCACACCGGCACCCATCTCGATGCGCCGCTGCATTTTACCGAGGACGGCACATCCGTGGCGGAAATCCCGGTATCCGATCTGGTCGTGCCCCTCGCCGTCATCGACATCCGGGAAAAGGCCGCCGCCAATGCCGATGCGCAGCTGACGCCGGATGACATCAAGGCCTGGATATCCGCCAATGGCGACCTGCCGGAAAAGGCCTGCGTTGCCCTTCTTTCCGGCTGGGACAAGCACCTCGGCACCGACAAGTTCCGCAATGCCGATGGCGAGGGGAAATTGCACTTCCCCGGCTTCCATGTCGAAGCGGTGCAGTACCTTGCGGAAAATTCGAGCGCCGTCGGCATCGCCGTCGATACGCTTTCGCTCGACCACGGCATCTCCCCGGATTTCGCCACGCACTATTCCTGGCTGCCCTCGGGCCGCTGGGGCCTTGAAGCGGCCGCCAATCTGGACAAGCTTCCGGCCAAGGGCGCGACCCTCTTCGTCGGCGCACCCAAGGTGCGCGGCGGCACGGGTGGCCCGTCCCGTGTCATCGCCCTCGCCTGATCCCTTCCGGCCGGCGGTTTTCCGCCGGCCCATTCCTCGGAGACGCTCATGAGCACCGTCAAGCCCGCCGACAATCTGGAAGCCGATCCGCGCGTCAAGGCGGTGTTCGACGACATCCGCGCCACCCGCAAGTCGGACTTCGTCAACAACATGTGGCGCTACCTCGCCTTCGACCCGGCGCTCCTGGAGCGCACCTGGGCGGAGGTGAAGGTCGTCATGGCGACACCCTCGACGCTCGATCCGCTCGTCAAGGAGATGCTCTATATCGCGGTCTCGATAACGAACGGCTGCAGCTATTGTGTCCACTCCCACACCGCGGCGGCGAAAGCCAAGGGCATGACGGACGCGCACTATGCCGAACTCCTGGCCATCGTCTCGCTTGCCGGCAAGACGAACCAGCTCGCCACCGCCCTGCAGGTGCCCGTGGACGACCTCTTCGATGCGGACCGCCGACAGGCCTGAACAGCGCCGCTTTCCACAATCTTCCGGCCATTCTTTTCCCCCGTGGAATAAAAGCAGAACGGAAAACTGGCCTTTCGGGACCGAATCACTACATTGAGCCGCATGATCAGCGGTTACGACGACATTCCCTTCTTCGACGAGGACCCGCAGCTGGCCGGCAAGCCCGCAGCACCGGCCAAGCCGACGGGCGGCATCGCCGCGCGTGCCATGGCGGCCCGCGACGCGCACCGGGCGCCGGATTATCTCTCCGGCCTCAACCCAGAGCAGCGCGAGGCGGTGGAAACGCTCGACGGACCCGTGCTGGTGCTTGCCGGCGCCGGTACCGGCAAGACGCGCGTGCTGACCACCCGCATCGCCCATATCCTCGCCACCGGCCGCGCCTTCCCCAGCCAGATGCTGGCCGTGACCTTCACCAACAAGGCGGCACGCGAGATGAAGGAGCGCATCGGCCTCCTCGTCGGCGGGGCCGTCGAGGGCATGCCCTGGCTCGGCACCTTCCACTCGATCGGCGTGAAGCTCCTGCGGCGCCACGCCGAACTCGTCGGCCTCAAGTCGGATTTCTCCATCCTCGACACCGACGATGTGGTGCGGCTGGTCAAGCAGATCATCCAGGCCGAGGGCATCGACGACAAACGCTGGCCGGCAAAGCAGTTCGCCGGCATGATCGACGGCTGGAAGAACAAGGGCCTCGATCCCGCGCAGATCCCGGAGGGCGATGCCCGCGCCTTCGCCAACGGCAAGGGCCGCGAACTCTACATCGCCTACCAGAACCGCCTGAAGACGCTGAACGCCTGCGACTTCGGCGACCTGCTGCTGCACCCGATCCGCCTGTTCCGCGCCAATCCGGATGTGCTCGCCGAGTACCACCAGAAATTCCGCTACATTCTGGTCGACGAGTACCAGGACACCAACACGGCGCAATACATGTGGCTGCGTCTGCTCGCACAGCGGCCGAAAGGCACGCCGCAGAACGTCTGCTGCGTCGGCGACGACGACCAGTCGATCTATGGCTGGCGCGGTGCGGAAGTGGACAACATCCTGCGCTTCGAGAAGGATTTCCCGGGCGCCAAGGTCGTCAAGCTGGAGCGCAACTACCGCTCCACCGCCCATATCCTCGGTGCGGCCGGCCACCTCATCGCCCACAACGAGGACCGCCTCGGCAAGACGCTGTTCACCGACCGGCGCGACCCCGAAGACGACAAGGTCGTCGTGCATGCCGCCTGGGATTCGGAGGAAGAGGCCCGCGCCGTCGGCGAGGAGATCGAACAGCTCCAGCGCAAGGAGCACAAGCTGAACGACATGGCGATCCTCGTTCGTGCGTCCTTCCAGATGCGCGAATTCGAAGACCGCTTCGTCACGCTCGGCCTCAACTACCGCGTCATCGGCGGCCCGCGCTTCTACGAGCGCCTCGAAATCCGCGATGCCATGGCCTATTTCCGCCTGGTCAGCCAGCCGGCCGACGACCTCGCCTTCGAGCGCATCGTCAACACGCCGAAGCGCGGCCTCGGCGACACGACGATCCGCAACCTGCACGACTATGCCCGCGCCCGCGACATCCCGATGCTCGCCGCAGCCGCCGATATCATCGAGACGGACGAGCTGAAGCCGAAGGCTCGCAAGGCGCTCTTCGACGTCGTCACCGATTTCCGCCGCTGGCAGTCGCTGCTGGAGACCATGCCGCACACCGAGCTTGCCGAGCAGATCCTCGAGGAGAGCGGCTACACCGCCATGTGGCAGGCCGACAAGTCGGCGGAAGGACCGGGCCGCCTCGAAAACCTGAAGGAACTCATCCGCTCGATGGAGGCCTTCGAATCGATGCGCGGCTTCCTGGATCACGTTTCGCTCGTCATGGATGCCGAGCAGAACGCCGAACTCGATGCCGTCTCGATCATGACGCTGCACTCGGCCAAGGGCCTCGAATTCGAGACCGTGTTCCTGCCCGGCTGGGAGGAAGGCCTCTTCCCGCACCAGCGCTCGCTCGACGAGGGCGGCCGTTCGGGCCTTGAGGAAGAACGGCGCCTTGCCTATGTCGGCATCACGCGGGCCAAGCGCCGCTGCCACATCTGGTTCGTCTCGAACCGCCGCATCCACGGCCTGTGGCAGACGACCCTGCCCTCGCGCTTCCTCGACGAGCTGCCGGAAGCCCATGTCGAGGTTGCCGAGGTCGAGCAATCCTATGGCGGCTACGGTCGCGGCGGCGGTTACGGCCAGTCACGCTTCGACAAGCAGGAACCCTTCCAGAACGCCTATTCGACGCCCGGCTGGCGCCGCGCCCAGGCGAACCGCACGGATGCGACCCGCGACAACTGGGGCTCGCGCTCCGGCCATGCCGTCGAGCGCATCGGCTATGGCGAAAGCGGGCCGCGCGCCCGCACCATCGACGGCGAGCTGGTGGCGAAATCGACGGTAAGCGAGCCATCGAAATTTGCGATCGGCGACCGGGTCTTCCACATGAAATTCGGCAATGGCAACGTGGCGGCGATCGAAGGCAACAAGCTGACGATCGACTTCGACCGCGCCGGCCAGAAGCGTGTCCTGGACGGCTTCGTCAACAAGGCCTGACGGAGCCGTATTGCGACCCCGTCCCTCGTTTTTCAGGATGCTTTGCGGATATGGCCGAGACGGGCCGCGCGCTCTTCCGGCGTCCAGACCTCGCTACCGTCACGGCGACGGGCACGACGGTTCAGCTGGAAGCGGTTCACGAGTTCGCTCAGGGTTATTGCGCCTTCCGCCAGCGACTGGCTCGTCGCCGTCGTGTGCTCCACCATGGCCGCGTTTTCCTGCGTGATCCGGTCGACGTCGGACACGGCGGCACTGATCTCCTCGAGGCCGCTCGCCTGCTCGGCAGCGGATGTCGCGATGGCATCCACGTTGTGGTCGATCTCCGCGACGAAGCTTTCGATCTCCTGCAGCGCGCGGCCTGTCTCGCCGACGAGACGCACGCCCTCATGCACTTCCGTGCTGGAATTGGTGATCAGCTTCTTGATCTCGCGTGCCGCCTTGGCGGAACGCTGCGCCAGTTCGCGCACCTCCTGCGCGACCACCGCAAAGCCCCTGCCCGCCTCGCCGGCGCGCGCCGCCTCGACACCGGCGTTCAGCGCGAGCAGGTTGGTTTGGAAGGCGATTTCATCGATGACCCCGATGATCTGGCCGATTTCGGCGGAGGCCGCTTCGATGCGTTGCATGGCGCTGACCGTGTTGCTCACGACACTGGCCGACATGTTGGCCGAGGCGCGCGCATCCCGCACGAGCTTGCGCGTTTCCCGCGTACGGTCGGTCGAGGAACGCACAGCGACGGTCGCCTCCGTGAGGGCAGCAGCCGTCTCCTCCAGCGCAACAGCCTGCTGGCGCGTGCGCTCGGAGAGATCTTCGGCCGCCTTGCGCATCTCCTGTCCGCTCCGGTTCTGGATGTAGGTCTGGTCGAGAACCTGCGAGAGGGTTTCCTGGAAGGCGCCGATCGAGTTGTTGAAGTCGCGCCGCAGCGGCTCGAACTCCGGCACGAAGGCGCGGTCGATCGTCATGCGGATGTTGCATTCCGCCAGGCGGCCAAGGCCGGCGCCGATCTCCTCGATCGACCTCACACGCTCCGTCACGTCGGTTGCGAACTTAACGACCTTGAAGACCTTGCCGTCGGCATCGAGGATCGGGTTGTAGGACGCCTGGATATGGATCTTGGCGCCACTCTTGGTGATACGTGTAAACTGGTCGGCGACGAAATGGCCTTCCGCCAGCCGCTGCCAGAACACCCGGTATTCCGGGCTTGCGACATGGTCGGGCATGCAGAACATCGAGTGGTGGCGACCGGTGATCTCCGTGAGATCGTAGCCGAGCGCCGCGAGGAAATTCTCGTTGGCACCGAGGATGTCTCCCTTCGGCGTGAACTCGATGATCGCCTGCGCGCGGCTGAGTGCCGCAAGCTTGCCCTCGTCCTCCATTGCCTTCAGCTTTACCGTCGTGATGTCGGTGGCGAACTTCACCACCTTCACGGGCTTGCCGCCCCGGAAGACCGGATTGTAGGAGGCTTCGATCCAGATCTCGCGGCCGCCCTTGGCAACGCGCTTGTACTGGCGCCGGTCGAAATGGCCCTCGGCAAGCCGCGCCCAGAAGGCCGCATAGTCCTTCGACTGCGCCTCCACCGGATCGACGAACATGCGGTGGTGCTGGCCGACGACCTCGGAAAGCTGGTAGCCAACGGCCTGCAGGAAATTCTCGTTGGCATGCAGTATCCTGCCGGTCAGGTCGAATTCGATGATCGCCTGGGAGCGATCCATCGCAGCAAGTACGGCGCGGGCGTTCAATCCAAAATCGAAAGCGGTCACGTCTGGTTCCTACCCTCAGTGCGGTCCCGGCTTCTCCAAGACCCCTAAAATGACACTGGCCAAATTTGACGCGAAATTCTTAGCGTTTGATAAACCAAATAGATCATTGGCATAAGATTCTTGGAAAAACGCAAGAAACCGCATTCCAATAAAAAACCGGCGCTGCAGGGCGCCGGCTCGGATTTCAGCCCATCAAGCGGAAGGCAGTCAGGCACCGGCCTTGCGGTAAAGGGCGGCAAGCTGCGTGCGGGAGGACGGCAGCTCCGGCACCACGACCATCATCGTGATGTGACCGCGCTTGAAGGCATTGAGGAATGGCTCGTAGTTCTGGAAGGCGACGCAGCCATGCGAACCCTTCTGGCCGCGCAGCAGGTTGGTGTGCGTCAGGAGGCCCGTGCGGTTCTTCGGGTCACGTCCGTCGATCGACGTCATGCGGATCGCCTCGACGCCGTGGAAGCGCCGCTCGCGCATCTTCAGGCGATAGATACCGGCGGGCGTCGGCCCGGTCATCTTGACATGTTCGTAGCGCGGGTTGTCACGCATCTTGCCGATACCGGAATGCGCGCGCAGCTTCGTGCCGTCGGGCATGTAGACCGTCGCATTGGAGACGTCGTAGATCGCGACCCGCGTGCCGCGCCCCGGCCAGCCGGTGCCACTTGCGCCCCCCTTGCTCTTGAAGAGATCGCCGAACAGCGAACGCTCGGGCTTGACGAGAGCGACGTCTTCCTTGTCCTTGTCCTTCGCCTCCTCGCGCTTGGCGCGGGCGACGGGTTTCTCCTCGACCACCGGCTTTTCGATGGTGACCGTCTCCAGCGCGGGCTTGGCCTCCGGCAGCGGGATCTCGCTGAGGAGGTTCTCCTCCTCGGTTTCCGGCTTCTGCATGACGAGGCCGAAGGGCTGGATGTCCTTGCGGGCGGAAACATCCTCGACCAGCGCGGTAACCATGGTCGGCTGGCCAGTGATCCGCTTCTCGTCCTCGACGGAGCGCTCGGCGCGGGCGATAGCCGCCTCGATCATCGCCGCCTTGGCCTTCTCGCGCTTGACGGCGGAGGCGAGCTGGATGGAGATCTTGCGCTGGTGGGCGAGCTGGATCGCCTCGGCCGTCAGCTGCTTCTGGCGCAGCTCGCTTTCCGAGGGCTGCGACAGCCGCGAGAACTTCGCGACCTTCACCGTGCGCTCGGCGTGTTGGGTCAGCCGCGCCGCAGGCTTGCCATGCAGCGAGGCGGTCATGATCTTCTTGTCTTCGGAAAGGGAGGAGGCAGCATCCTGCATTGCGCCCAGCGTCGAAACGACGGCCCAGGCGGATCCTGCGACGACACCGCAGGCCAGGAATGCGCTGAGAAGGATACCCCGACGGGTCTTCGACGCGGAACGCGCGGAACTGTATACAGACGCCATGATACTCGTTACCCGATACTCGTTACTCGACGCGGCCGCGGAAAACACACTCCGGAAGCCGTTACGCTTGCGGCAGGCGGCGGGATCACGCGTCCCGGGCTTCTGCCGAACGAGCAAAGAATGACGAAATATGGTAAGCAATTCCTAAACGGCGCCTCGCGTTTTTGAAGGAGTCTGCCGGACGGTCCTCAACACCCGGCAAGGCTGCCTGTCACGAGAATGCGGCGCTGGCGTGTCAAAAGCCCCCGTATCCCTAGAACTGGGGATGCCGGGAGAGCCAGTCGGTCGCTGCCTCATAGCGCGCGGCAGCCGCGAGCACGTCGCGATCGGCCCGCGGGCGACCGATGATCTGGATGCCTGCGGGCAGTCCGTTCACGCCGAAACCAGCCGGCATGGCGGCGACGGGAAGGCCGGCCAGCGTCGGCCCGATCACCACCTCCATCCAGCGATGATAGGTGTCCATCGCCCGCCCCGCGATCACCTTCGGCCAGTCGAGCTCGGCCGCGAAGGGGAAGACCTGGGCAGAGGGAAGGACGAGGAAATCGTAGCGTTCGAAGAGGCCCATGACGTGGCGCAGCCAGTCGCTGCGGCCGAGCGAGGCGGCATAGACCTCCGCCGCGGAGAGGTTCTGGCCGTTCTCGATTTCCCAGATCATCTCCGGCTTCATGCGCGCGCGCCGGATGGGGTCTGCATAGTCGCCCGCCTGCCCATTGGCGACGAGGAAATGGCGCAACGTGCGCCAGGTCTGCCAGAGCCGCGCCATGTCGAAGCCCGGCGGTACGTCCTCGACGCGGCATCCAAGCCGGCGAAAGACGTCGAGCGCGGCGCGGCAGAGCTCCAGCACGCCGGGCTCGAAGGCAAGGTAGCCGTCGAAATCGCCCAGCCAGCCGATGCGGGCACCGGAAAGATCGCGGTCGCCATCGTGCACAAGGCCATCATCGGCAAGCGACAGCGGATCACGGGGGTCATGGCCGGCCTGCGTCGCCAGCAGGGCCGCGACATCGGCGACGCTGCGCCCCATCGGGCCGTTGATGGCGAGCTGGCCGAGGAAAAGTTCGGTGTTGAGCGAGGGCACGCGGCCGAAGGACGGACGGAAGCCGACGACATTGTTGAAGCCCGCGGGATTGCGCAGCGAGCCCATCATGTCGCTGCCGTCGGCGACCGGCAAGAGCCGCGCCGCCAGCCCCGCCGCCGCGCCGCCCGAGGACCCGCCGGCGCTCCTGCCGGTGTCGTAGGGATTGCGCGTGACGCCGAAGACCGGGTTGTAGCTGTGCGAGCCGAGGCCCATTTCCGGCGCATTGGTCTTGCCGATGATGATGGCGCCGGCAGCCCGGATGCGCTCGACATGGATGTCGTCGTAGTCGGGGACAAAATCCGCATAATTGGCCGAACCGAAGGAGCAGAGGATGCCCTTCGCCTCTGAAAGGTCCTTCACCGCGAAGGGCACGCCGTGCAGCCAGCCGCGATAGTCCCCCACCGCAAGGGCCCGGTCTGCCGCTTCCGCTTCGGCCAGCAGCGCATCCGCCGGACGCAGGCTGACGATGGCGTTGAGACGCGGATTGATCGCCTCGATGCGGGAGAGATAGGCCACCATGACGCTGCGGCAGTCAAGCCGGCGCTCGGCGATGGCGGCGGAAAGGGCAAGGGCGGAAAGGTCGGTAATGTCCTGCAAGGTCGGCTCCGGCATTCGTCTGGAACAGAGCTAGCAGGCGGAAGGAGGGAGCGCCAGCCCGGTCCTAGCCGAGCGCGGCACCCTGGCGGAACGCGAGCGTGAAGAAACCCACGGCGGCAAGCGCGCCGAGCGTGCGCACATGGTTCCACAGCGTCCAGACGTCGAGATAGCGCTGCCAGAGCGCCGCCTGTTCGGCGCTTCCCGCCGGCGCGGCGGCAAGCGCCTCATTGAGCGGCACGTTGAAGACGACCGTCACGCCGATGACCGCAACAAGGAAGACGGTGCCGCCGGCCGCAGCCGTCAGTCCGCCCGGCCCGTCCTGCAGAAAACCGAGCACCGTCAGCACCAGCGACAGCAACGCCCCGCCGCAGAAAGCCGAGAAGAACCAGGGATTCTGGATGACGGCATTGATGGCGTTCATCGCCGCCGCCCCTTCGGTCGGCGACAGGCGGGCGAAGGCCGCCATGATGCAGACCGAGAAGATGAAGAACAGCCCGGCATTCAGCGCCGCGGCGAGAATGGCGAGGAAGGTCAGGATGGGAACGGCACTTGCCATGGTCAGGTCCTCCAGAAACCGCTTTCGGCCGTATCACGGGCGAATTCGGAAAAGTCACGCGGCGGACGGCCGAGCACACGCGCAATGTCGTCGCTCAGATGCTCGTTCCGCCCGTCGAGCACCGAACCGAAGAGATAGCTGACGAGCCAGACGACCTCTTCCGGCTGGCCGGCCTGCCGCAGCATGCCGGCATAGGCTTCGATTGTGACGGGCATATAGGCCACCGTGCGCCCGCCGGCGGCGGCGAACTCCTGAACGGCCTCGCGAAAGGTCATCAGCCGCGGTCCGGTCAGTTCGTAGGTCTTGCCGGCATGCCCCTCTTCCGTCAAAGCGGCGACCGCCATGTCGGCGATGTCGCGCGTATCGACGAAGGGTTCGCGCACGGTGGCGGACGGCAGCACCAGCTCACCGGCAAGGATCTCCTCGGCGAAGAGCCCCTCGCTGAAATTCTGGAAGAACCAGCTGCCGCGCAGCACCGTCCAGGTTACACCCGCCTCTTTCACCGCCGCCTCCCCCGCCTCCGCGGCATCCTCGCCGCGGCCCGACAGAAGCACCAGGCGACGCACGCCGGCGGCAGTTGCAAGATACGCCAGGTGGCGCAGGTCCGCATCCGATCCCGGCACCGCAAGGTCAGGCTGATAGGCGATGTAGACGGCCGTGACGCCCTCCAGAGCCGCCGACCACCCGGCCGGGTCGCGCCAGTCGAACGGGATCGCCGCGGAGCGGGAGCCGATGCGCACCGCAACGCCCCTTTCGCGAAGCCGCTCGGCAATCGGCCGCCCCGTCTTTCCCTCGCCGCCCAGAAGCAGAATGCACTCGTTCGTCATCGTCTACCCTCCAAAACATGAGCAATCCTCATATTTGCAAAATGTGAGGATTGCTCGTATTTGTCAAGAGCAATTGAAACCACGTCGCAGCCGCCTGGAAAACCCGATGACCGAACCACAGATGCGCCGCGCCCCCACCCAGAAACGCAGCCGCGAGCGGGTGGACGCCATCCTTGCCAATGCGACGGACATGATCGCGCAGACGGGCAGCGACGCCCTGCGCATGAGCGAGCTTGCCCAGCGCACGGGCATCTCGATCGGCTCGCTCTACCAGTATTTTCCCGACAAGAGCGCCGTGGTGCATGCGCTGGCCGAACGCTGCAACGAGGAAAGCCGCGCCTGCATCGCCGAAGGCCTTGCCGCGGTCGGCAGCATGGACGCGCTTGCCGAGGCCTTCGGCGGCCTGATCGACACCTACTACGCGATCTTCCTCGCCGAACCGGTCATCCGCGACATCTGGTCTGCCGTGCAGGCGGACGGGGCGCTGCGGGCCATGGAAGCGGAGGAAAGCCGCCGCAACGGCGCGCTGCTCGCCGCCCGGCTGAGAATGCTGCGCCCGAAGGCCGACCCCGACCGGATCGAGGCGGTCGCGCTCCTCGTCATGCATCTTGGCGAGGCGACGATGCGCCTCGCCGTCTCGGTCGACCGGGCCGAAGGCGACAGGCTGGTCGAGGCCTACAAGCGCATGGCGATCCGGGAACTGACGGCGCTGTAGCCTATCGGGTGCGCCGCGCCTCCAGCACTTCCGCCGCCTCGAGCAACGTGGCGAAGAGGTAGGAGATCTTGTCGCCGCGCGTATCGCCGTACCAGATCTGCGGCACCATCACGCGGAAGCGGCTCACAAGGAGATCGGCGAGCGCCTCGGTGTCGCCCATCCATTCCAGCATGTCGGCATAGAGGTTCATCACGCTGGGCGCGGGAAACCGCGTCAGGAGATCCTCGAAGCCGCGTTTCGCCATATCCGGATCGCAGAGCGTATCGGCAAGCTCGTGGTCGCCGACATCGGTATTGGCCTGCTGGATCAGCGCATAGAAGCCGAGGCCGAAGCGGTCCTGCGTCAGCTCCGCCGCCCGACGGGCAAAATCCTCGAGATCCTGCGCGCTGCGTCCCAGCCAGCGCGGCATGATCATGCGGGCATGTGAGCGACAGAGGTCGATATTGTACCGGTCGAGCAACCAGACGCGCTCGAAGCGCGCTCTGAATTTCTCGAAATCGCCGTCGTTGGCCGAGCGGCGATAGTCGCTCATCCGCCAGCTGAAATTTTCCGGATCGGCATGGCTGTCGAGCACGTCGTCCGCCTCCTTCAGCAGCGTTTCGTAGTCCCGCCACTGGTCCGCCCGAACAAGGCGCCCATAGGCGGTGCCGCGTCGCACGAAGGCGGTGACGCGCAACGCATCGGCATAGGTGGCGGCCGAAAAGGCGGACGGGCTGCGCTGGAAGAAGGCCCGGAAGGGCTCCAGCATGTCGATATGCGCCACCGTCTCGTCATCCGGAAGCTCCAGGAACGGCTCGACGAACCAGTCCTTCACCAGCGCGTAGAGCGGCCGGCCGCTTTCCGTGATGACACCACCCACCCGCGCAGCCTCGAACGCCCGCTGGTAGGCTTCGAAATCGCCATTGCGCCAGGCGGCGCGCATGGCGTCGCGCTGCGGCACGAGCGCCGGTATCTCGTCGTGCAGGTCGACGAGATAGAGGTCGTAGTCACGCACCAGCTGCTCCTCCGGGGACAGAAGCTCCTGCGGCGCGGCGCTCGCCCGGCCGAACACCCTGTTGCGCATGCCGGCAAGAATATCCTTGAAACCCATGTCGATCCGCTTCCTCAGCCCGGGGCATATGTGTTCCGCCGCGAGGGACGGGAACCACCGGGAAACGGCTGCAGGCGGACGGCTATTCGCCGCATCACCGATTTTTGAAGAATGCATGCCCTTTCCGCGTGCAGGTCGTGATACATTTTCCAACCCCGGATGCACGGATGGGTGATGGTCATGCTGACAACGCTTGCCTTGCTGATAAGCCTGATGCCCGGCGCGGAACTCGCCGCCGCGGACCAGGAGGTGGATGTGGAACTGGTGCTGGCGGTCGACGTCTCCGGCTCCATGGACCTTGAGGAGGCGCAGGTGCAGCGCGCCGGCTATGTCGATGCGCTGCGCCACCCGGAATTCATCGATGCCGTGCGCGACGGGCTGACCGGCCGCATCGCCATCAGCTATTTCGAATGGGCCGGCACGATCCGCGACAATTCCCTCGTGTCCTGGCAGATCATCTCCGGGCCGGAGGATGCAAACGCGTTTGCCGCCCAGCTCGAAGCCCGCCCGATCGCGACGCGCCGGGGCACCTCGATATCGGGCGCGATCGTCTATGGCGCACAGCTTTTCGATGCCAACGGCTATAGCGGCCTGCGCCGCGTCATCGACGTGTCCGGCGACGGGCCGAACAATTTCGGCCCGCCGGTAACCCCTGCGCGCGATGCGGCGACCGCGCTCGGCATCATCATCAACGGCCTTGCCATCATGATCCGCCCCTCCGCCGCCTATGGCTCGCTCGACGACTATTATGCCAACTGCGTCATCGGCGGCCCCGGTGCCTTCGTGCTGCCGGTGCAGGAGCCCGAGGATTTCGCCATTGCCATCCGCCGCAAGCTGATCCTCGAAGTCAGCGGCGCCGAACCGCCCGCGCGCACCATACCCGCCGCCGGAGAGCCGGCCGATTGCCTGATCGGCGAAAAGCTCAGGCCCAGCTACATGGAGCGTTTCTACCCGGAACTCGACCGCTAACCCCTGTTCCACCCGAAACAGCGCGGCAGGCTCCCGCATGCGACAGTCACCCTACTGGATGAAATGGTTCGTCCATTGACTGGTAGAGAGGAGACTGAAATGCGCAAGTTCATCATGTCCGCCGTTGTCGCGACCATCGCAGCGGTGTCCTTCGCCGCCCCCTCCCAGGCCGGCGGCTTCTATATCGGTTTCAGCCATGGCTGGGGCGGCCATCACCACGGCTATGTCAGCCACGACTACGGCCATCACCGCCATTGCTTCTGGAAGAAGATCAAGCGCTACAACAAGTGGGGCCATCTCGTCGTCAAGCGCGTGAAGGTCTGCCGGTAAGCGCCGGTACCGGCGCGATTTTTCGCGAGGAATCCGCCCTGCCCTGGCCGCTTTGCGGCCGGGGTTTTGCAATTGGCAGGATACGCAACTTTCGCAACCTATTCCTTTTGAACGGAAATCATGCTTATATTGAATGAACGTTCAGCAAAATAAAGGGGAGTGACATGAACGAGATGATCCGCGATATCAACGTTCCGAACGACTGGGACAGAAGCGGACTTCCCGGTTGGTGTTATCACAGCCCTGCCCTCCTCGAACTCGAGCGGCAGCACGTCTTCCGCGAACACTGGCAGATCGCCTGCCACGTCTCCGACATTCCCGAGCCCGGCAACTATCTCGCCATGGACGTCGTCGGCGAACGGGCGCTGATCCTGCGCGGGCAGGACGGCGCGGTGCGCGCCTTCCACAACATCTGCCGCCATCGCGGCTCGCGCCTCGTCGCCGACGAGAAGGGCAGCTGCCGCAACGCGCTCGTCTGTCCCTTCCACGGCTGGGTCTACAATCTCGACGGCACGCTGCGCGGCGCCGCCCGCCCCCGCAGCTTCCCGCCGCTCGACAAGAACGAATTCGCGCTGAAGGCGCTGGAATGCGAGATCTGGCAGGGTTTCGTCTTCATCCGCTTCGCGCCCGGCCCACAGCCGTCCGTCGCCGCGCTGATGAAACCTTTTGAAGCGGAGCTGGCGCATTACCGCACCGGGGAGATGATCCCCGCCGGCGCCATCTGGACGCAGGAAACGCCGGTCAACTGGAAGTCCGTGCGCGATGTCGACAACGAGGGCTACCATGTTGCGATGGCGCATCCCGCCCTGCAGGACCTCTATGGCTCGACCTACTATGACGAACCCTTCGTCGATGGCCTCTGCCGCTCCTTCGCCACCTACAACCCGCATGCCGGCCGGCGCTGGAGCGTGCGCAACTATGTGAAGATCTCGCCGGAAAACCATGCGCTGCCGGAGCGGCTGCGCAAGGCATGGATCTATTTCGGCCTGTTCCCCAACGCCGTCATTGCCGTCACGCCGGAAACCGTGCAGTTCTACCAGGAGTTTCCGCTCGGCGTCGGCAAGACGCTGCTGCGTGGCGGCATCTACCGTTACAGGCAGGAGGAGCGTGCCCATCGCCTTGCCCGCTACCTCGCCTTCCGCATCGACCGTGATACCCAGGCCGAGGATGTGCAGCTCACCGTCTGGTCGAACGAGGCGATGACCTCCAACGCCTTCGCAGGCTTCTACCTCTCCGACCTCGAATATGGCGTGCGCACCCACCACGACCATCTGCGCAAGGTGGTGCCGGTGATGACGCTGAAGGACGCACCGGAGGAGAAGGATATGGCTGGCACCAATGCCGGGCTCGCCGAAGGCCGCTGATCACGGGCATCCGGCGACAAAAAGAGAGGCCCGCTTGCGCGGGCCTCAAGCGTGCGAGGCGGGGAATGTCGCCGCGCACATCTGTTCTCTGACGGATCAGCCCCGCCAAAGGCCTTCGCGGACAAGATCGTCCATCGTCAGCTCGATCCCCTTGCGCAGGATCGCCGTCATGTCGTCGATCTGGGCGGTGGAGATGGTGAGCGGCGGCGACATCACACACATGTTGATGAGCGGGCGCACCAGCAGGCCCAGTTCCTGGCAATGCCGGTCGATACGCTTGCCGACCTCCAGGTCGAGCGTCAACGGGTTCTTGCTGACACGGTCGGCGACGCATTCCACACAGGCCATCAACCCGAGACCGCGCACCTCCCCGACCAGCGGCAGGTCCTCCAGCGCCTTCAGGCTCGCCTGGAAATGACCGGTAACGGCGCGCGCATGGTCGAGCAGCCCGTCCTCCAGGATGTCGAGGTTCTTCAGCGCCACCGCGCATCCGACCGGATGGCTGGAATAGGTCAACCCATGCGCGAACATCGCCTCCGAATGGTTCGAGCGGCGCAGTTCTTCGAAGAGGCGCCCGGCGATCATCACCCCGCCAAGCGGGAAATATCCCGACGTCACCCCCTTGGCGAAGGTGATCATATCCGGGTCGATGCCGAAAACGTCCTGCGCGGCGAAGACATGACCGAGGCGGCCGAAAGCCGTCACCACCTCGTCGGCGATAAAGAGGATGTCGTTGGCGCGGCAGAGCGCGTGCATGCGCTTGAGGTAGCCATCGGGCGGCACGATGACGCCGCCGGACGCCATGACCGGCTCGGCGATGAAGGCGCCGATATGCTCCGCCCCCTTCTCCTCGATGACCGCGCGGAACTCCTCGACAAGGAAATCGCAAAAAGCCTCGACGCTCATGCCCTCCGGCCGGCGGAACGGATCCGGGCAGGAGAGCTTGACGACGAGATCGGCAGCGCTGTCCATCCAGTCGTGGTCGCGCGGCCGGCCGTTGAGCGAGGCGGAGAGGTATGTCGAGCCGTGATAGCCGCCCTGGCGCGAGACGATCAGCTTCTTCTCCGGCCGACCCTTCACATTGTTGGCGAACTGCATGAAGCGCAGCGCCGTCTCGACCGCGGACGAGCCGCCGGTCGTGTAGAAGACATGGTCGACCCCGTCGGGCGCATGTTCCGCAAGGCGCGCGGAGAGCACGGCGGACGGCGCGTTGGTCGTGTACCAGGGCGAATTGTAGGAAAGCTCCATGGCCTGCGTGGCCATGACGTCGGCCAGCAGCCTGTTGCGATGCCCGGCATTGACGCACCACATGCCGGCAGGCCCGTCGATCAGGCGGCGGCCGGCGGCGTCGGTGACGTAGATGCCCTCGCCCGCCTCGATGCGCCCGCGCGCCTCCGCGCCGATGGAGCCGGAAACCGGCCAGGGCTGCACCAGGTGGCGCTCGGCCAGCCGGGTAAGCGCGTCACCAGTCGCCTCGTCGGCACACCGGTCCTCGTTCACCGTCTTCGGAATTGCCGCCATGTCCCTCTCCATCGATTATTTACCAAGAAGAATACCAGACCAACAATATGAAAGATATTACCTTTCTCAATCATATTGAATGTTCGTTCAATCAATATTGCAGAACCAGGGCTTGATTTCAACGGGGATTTCAGCGCATGCTGTCAATCAGGGAACAGCAGCGTGCCCGAAAAGCAGCACGCAAAGGCCGAAAAGGCGCAAGCGCATGGGAACGGGAAATCTCACGCTCTATGAAAGTTGTCGCGGCGGGAGTTGTGGCCGATGACGGCGGCGGCGTTCGGCCCGCTTGCCGACACACCCTCCCCCGGGAGGCGCAAGGTCTGGATGCGCAGCAAAGAGGCCCGCGGCCTCGCACTGATCTCCCCGACCTTCCTCTATGCGCTGGCGCTGCTCTTCCTCCCGGTCCTCATCGTCATCGCTTACAGTTTCTGGACCCAGAACTATCTCGACATCGACCGCACCTTCACGCTGGAGAACTACCGCCAGGCCCTCACCGAGCCGATCTACCGCGACCTCTTCGTCCGCTCGCTCTGGATCTCGCTGACGGTCAGCATCGTCACCGTCGTCTTCTCCTATCCGATTGCCTGGTTCATCTCCTTCCATGGCGGGGTGCACAAGAACCTCTGGCTGTTCCTCGTCACCGTGCCCTGCTGGACCAGCTACCTTTTGCGCGTCATGTCGTGGAAGGTCATCCTCGGCTATGGCGGCGTCTTGAACACCGGCCTCATCTCGATGGGCCTCATCGACAAGCCGCTGACCTCGCTCGTCTACAATTCCAACGCCGTCGTCATCACGCTGGTGCACAGCTGGGCCGCCTTCGCCATCCTGCCGATCTACGTTTCGCTGCAGAAGATCGACCGCACGCTGATCGAGGCGGCACGCGATCTCGGCGACAGTCGTTTCAGGGCCTTTCTGCGCATCACCCTGCCGCTCTCGCTGCCCGGCATCATCTCCGCCTTCCTGATCGTGATGATCCCGACCGTCGGCGACTATGTCACGCCGCGCCTCGTCGGCGGCAAGGACGGCGTGATGATCGCAACCGCCATCCAGGCGCAGTTCGGCAAGGCCGCCAACTGGCCGCTCGGCGCCGCTCTCTCCGTCACGACCATGGTGCTCGTCTCGCTCACGGCGGCGGCCGTCGTGCTGGCGCTGAAATTCGCCGTCAGGAGGATCAGATGAACCTCCTCACGCAGCGCCTGCGCGTTCTTCCGTTCCTGCCGGCCTATGTCGCGCTCTATTTCCTTTTCCTCTATCTGCCGATCCTGCTGCTGCCGGTCTTCTCCTTCAACAACGCGGCCACCACCACCTTCCCGCTCGCCGGCTTCACCACCAAGTGGTACGCCTCGCTGGCCGGCAATTCGGTCATGCTGGAAGCGGCCTGGAACAGCCTCGTCGTCGGCGTCTCCGTCTCGCTGCTCTCCACCGTTCTCGGCATCTGCGCCGCCCGCGCCATCACGCGCTACCGTTTTCGCGGCCAGAGGGCTGCGGCCGGCCTCATCATGGCGCCGCTCTTCCTGCCGGAGATCATCGTCGCCGTCTCTCTCCTAATGATCGTGCTCGCAATGGGCGTGCAACTGTCGCTGATCACGGTCATCCTTGGCCAGACGGTGTTCTGCGTGCCCTATGCCATGGCGGTGCTCGTCTCCGGCTTCGAAGGGTTCGATCGCAGCCTGGAGGAGGCCTCCTACGACCTCGGCGAGACCGCGATCGGCACTTTCCGGCGCGTCACGTTGCCGGTCGTCGCGCCGGCCATCGTCTCCAGCCTGCTCGTCACCTTCACCATCTCGCTCGACGAGTTCATCCTCGCCTTCTTCCTGTCGGGCACCGAACCGACGCTGCCGGTCTATATCTGGGGGCAATTGCGCTTTGCGGCAAAGCTGCCGGGCGTGCTGGCGCTCGGCACCGTCATGCTCGTCGCCTCCATCCTCATGCTCACCCTTGCCGAAATCCTGCGCCGCCGGGCCGAACGCCGCACGCAGATGGCCTTCACGCTGCCCTGAGAGGAGAAGTCCGCCATGGCCGACCGCCCGATGATCGAAATCGCCAACGTGTCCAAGTACTACGGCATCTACAAGGCGCTCGACGACGTCTCGCTCACCATCGGCGAAGGCGAGTTCTTCTCGCTGCTCGGGCCGTCCGGCTGCGGCAAGACCACGCTCCTGCGCTCCATCGCCGGCTTCGAGACACCGACGGCGGGCGAAATCTTCATCGACGGAATACCCTCCCTCGCACTGCCGCCGAACAAGCGCCCGACCAACATGGTCTTCCAGAACTACGCGATCTTTCCCCATCTCGACGTCGCGGAAAACGTCGCCTACGGTCTGAAACGACTGCGGCTTCCGGCGCAGGAGGAAAAGAAGCGGGTGGGCGACGCGCTCGACCAGGTGCGCCTAGCGGGCCTCGGCCAGCGCAAGGCGCATGAACTCTCCGGCGGCCAGCGCCAGCGCGTCGCGCTTGCCCGTGCGCTTGTCATGCGGCCGAAGGTGCTGCTGCTCGACGAACCGCTCTCCGCCCTCGACAAGAAGCTGCGCGAGGAGATGCAGGTGGAGCTGCGCACGCTGCAGAAGGCTGTCGGCATCACCTTCATCCTCGTCACCCACGACCAGTACGAGGCGCTGGCGTTGTCGGACCGCATCGCCGTGATGTTCGGCGGCCGCATCGCGCAGATCGCCGGCCCGAAGGAAATCTACCAGCGCCCGCGCACCCGCAAGGTCGCCGACTTCCTCGGCGGCATGAATTTTTTGAAAGCGAAGGTGCTGGGAGAACAGGGCAACGCCGTCTCCGTCGATGCCGCCCGCTTCGGCGCCGTCAACCTCGACAAGCCGCAGGGCTTTGCCGCCACAAACGGCCAGGTCACCGTCGGCATCCGCCCGGAACGGCTGCGGCTGCTGTGGGACGACGACCGCGCCCCGCACGAGCTTGCCGGCCGCATCGAGAACCGCGCCTATTTCGGCGAGGTCACCCACCTGGCCGTCGGCGTCGACGGACTGGAACAGCCGCTCTCGCTGGTCGAGACGAACAATTTCGGTGCGGACGATCTGCCGGTCGGCGCGGAGATCCGGCTCGCCTATGATCCGGAGGCGTTCGTGTTGCTGGCGGAAGACCCACCGGTTACGCGCGTGTGACCTAGCCCCTCATCCGGCCTGCTGGCCACCTTCTCCCCGCAAGCGGGGAGAAGGAACCGTGCTGCAGGGCTTTCCTTCGATCAACGTGAAGAGGTCGCCACAGCCTCCTTCTCCCCGCTTGCGGGGAGAAGGTCGCGGCAGCGGGATGAGGGGCCGCTGCCCCCTCAATACCCCGACTTGATCTTCTCGAATTCCGCGATCATCTTCTGTCGCAGCTCTGTCGGGATCGGCGCCTGGAACAGCGTGTTGGCGACGAAGGCATCGACATCCGCATACCCCTTGTCGGCGAGGATCTTCGGATCGACCGCGGCCATGCCCTTGGCGTTGGAATGGCCGTAGCCCCAGCTTTCGACCATATAGGCGGCAACGCCGGGATCGGTGACGGCGTTGAGGTAGTCATAGGCAAGGTCAGGGCTGCCCTCCGCACCCTTCAGCCGCGAATAGCCGCAGACCCAGGTGGACAGCCCCTCCTTGGTATCCTTCTTGATGGCGACCGGCTGGCTGTCGGCCTGCAGCGTCGTCGCCGTCTCGTTCCAGGCCCAGGCGAGATCGACCTCGCCGCTCGCCAGCGCCTGACTGAGATCGGTGTTGTCGGTCCAGTAGAGCCGCACGTTCTTGTGCACCTCGCGCAGAAAGGCGGAGGCCTCCCCGAACTGTGCATCCGTCATCGTGGTCAGGTCCTTGAGGCCCGTGGCAAGGCCCGCCAGCGCATAGGCATCATCGACATTGTCGCCGATCGACACGCGATCCTTGAACTTCGGATCGGCAAAGGCCTTGAGGGAGGCGATCTCCTCGGGCTTTACCGTGTCGGTGCGGTAGGTCAGCACCGTGTTGCCCCATTCGAAGGGCAGGAACCAGGCCGTACCGTCCTCGGACGTCATCAGGTTCTTCATGCCCTTGAAGGCCGGCAGGATATCGTTCCACGCAGCCAGCTTGGACGTGTCGAGCGGTTCCAGCAGCCCAGCCTCGCGCCACTTCACGATGCTCTGCGCGCAGGGATGCGCAAGATCGGCCTTGAAGCCGGAGCGCAGCTTCTGGAAGGCCTCTTCCTCGTCGCCGAAGAAGGAAAAATCCGGCGAACCGCCATGCTTTTCCGTATAGGCGGGGTGGAAGGCGGGGTCCTCGTAACCGGACCAGTCGAAGACGGTGAGCGTATCGGCGGCGAAGGCTGGGAGGGCGGTTCCGAGGGCGAGGAAGGCGGTGAGTGCCGCCATTGTGGTGCGCTTGGCCGTGTGTGCAGTCTTCATGCCATACTCCTTCCCCGTTCCGGGTTCCCTATTGTGATTGTGGTCCTTGCAAGGTGAGATGCTTCGGGAAGGTCGTGGCGACGAAGGCGATCGCCGCCTCCAGCGCCTTTTCCCGAGTGGTGCCGTCGCCCATCATCAGGCGCAGCCACAGGCCCTCCAGCATGGCGCAGAGCGACAGCGCGGTCGGCTCCGGCTCATAGGCATAGCCGCCCTCCGCCTTCAACGCGGCGCAGAGCGAGATCACGGTCTCCTGGTACTTCACGTCACGCGCGCCGCACAGCGCCTGGTAGGTCGGCCGCGACTTGGCCTCGCCCCAGAAGGCGCACCAGGCTGCAAGCTTGCGCTTTGTGCAGATCTTCCGGTCGAAATCCGCATGAACCAGCGCCCAGATGCGGCTCGCCGCGCTCGGGCCGGCCTTTTCGAGCGCCGCGTTCCAATGGTCCGCATATTCCTCGGACATGAACTGCAGCGTGGCGATGAGCAGGTTTTCCTTGCTCTCGAAATGGAAGTTGACGATGCCGCGGGAAAGGCCGGCGCCGTCGGCGACATCCGCGAGCGTCGTGTCGGAATAACCGCGCTTGGCGAGCGAATCGATCGTCGCCTCGACGAGCTGCTGCCGCCGCGTCTCCTTCGAGGCCTTGCGTCCCCGCTTCTCGCCGTCGCCCGAGCCCTGTTCAGCCCCGCCTGCCCGCATCTTCACCGCCACCTTGCCTTTGGGATTGCGCATCGTCACGGTCACGGGCGAACTCCCGCGGCCGGCTTGATGCCGCGCAGATGAGCCGGACAATGCTCCCCGCTGTCAAGAACCTTCTGCATCGCCGTCCAGGTGCGGATGTTCTTCGCGACATAGGCGTCGCCCACTGCCGCCACCGCCTCGGCATGAAGCGGCCCCTTGAGGCGCTCCAGCTCACCGCGCGCCACGTCGCGATACCAGGCATTGCGGCTTTCGACCGTCCCTTCGGAAAAGCCGGCGGCGGCCATCGCCAGAAGATAGCGACGTGGCGAGGCCATGCCGAAGGAGAGCCCTTCGGCGGCAATATAGTCTTTCATATCGGCACTCGGCTCACCGTCATGGCCGATCAGCCAGTCGGACGCCGCAAGGATGCCGCCCGGCTTGAGCACACGGAAAAGCTCAGAAAACAGCGCTTCCTTGTCCGGCACGTGGATCATCGCATCCTTGGAGAAGACGACGTCGAATTCGCCGTCGTCGAACGGCAGGCGGCCCGGCGGGCTGGAGGCGAAACGCGCGACCGCGGAAAGCCCCGCCTTGGCCGCGGCCACCCGCGCCCGGTCGATGACCGGCTGCTCCACGTCGTAGCCGACGACCTCGGCCGGGCCATAGGTGCTCGCAATGTGCAGCGCGATGCCGCCGGCACCGCAACCGAAATCGAGGATGCGCCGGTCCTTCAGACTGACGCCAGAAAGGATGCGATCGACCTCCGCCGGACCGCCCGGCGAAAGATAGCCCTCGCCCCAGAGGACCGCGAGGAAGCGGATCGCCGCCTCGTCATATTCCGGCTCCGCCGCCGCACCGTCCCTGCCCGTTGCCGTCATGGCCTCCGCCATCCCTCGGCCGCATGGCCGGCGCGCTTTTCCCGTGGCCGAAATTCTAGCGCATAATCAGGCGATTGCAAGATACTTGCTGAATGATCATTCAGAATATCTGGACAACATTTTGCTTTTGATGCAGCTTTTAGAAACAAGGGAGACATCAAAAATGCAAAAATACGATGCCCTGATCGTCGGCGGCGGCCATAACGGGCTCGTCACCGCCTGTTACCTCCAGCGATCCGGCCTGAAGGTCGCCGTGCTCGAAAAGAATGGCTGGGTCGGCGGCGCGGCAACGAGCCGCGAGCTGACGCCGGGCTTCCTCTACTCCAACTGTTCCTATGTCTGCTCCCTCTTCCGGCCGGAGATCATGCGCGACCTGGAACTGCCGAAACACGGCCTCCAGGTCATCGCCTACGAGGGCGGCGCGGTCTTCACCCGCGACGGGGACTACCTCGCCTCCTACCGTGACCACGACAGCCACCGCCGCGAGTTCGCGCGCTATTCGAAGCGCGACGCGGAGGCCTACGAGCGCTACGCCCGCGACGTGACGCGCCAGTGCCGTTTCATCCAGCCGCTCCTGATGCGCACCGCCCCCGACCCGTTCGGTTTTCGCCCGCGCGACCTGTCCGAGTTCCTCTACCTCGCCAAAAAGTTCGGTGAATTCAGCCCACAGGAAATGGCCGAGACACTCCGCTTCTGGACCATGTCGATCTCCGACTTCCTCGACGAATATTTCGAGACCGACGTCATCAAGGCCTATCTCGCACTGTCGGGCATCATCGGCACCGCGCTCGGCCCCATGTCGCCCGGCACCGCCTATGTGCTGCTGCACCACTATATGGGCGAGGTGGACGGCTCGGTCGGTGCCTGGGGCTATGCGCGCGGCGGCATGGGCGCGGTGACACAGGCCCTCGCCCGCTCCTTCGAGGCCGCCGGCGGCACGATCCGCACCGACGCCGAGGTTGCAAAAATCCTCACCCGCGGCGGCCGCACGACCGGCGTGGTGCTCGCCAATGGCGACGAACTCAACGCGGGCCTCGTCGTCTCGAATGCCGACGTCAAGCGCACCTTCCTCACGCTCGTCGACGAGGACACCCTGCCCGGCGAATTCGTCCACCGGGTCAGGCATTTCAAGATGCGCGGCTCCTCCGGCAAGGTGAACATCGCGCTCGACAGCCTGCCGGAGTTTCCAGCCTTGCCGGAAGGCTCCTCCTGCCTGCGCGGCGACATGCATTTCACCGATTCGATCGAGCGCATGGAGCGGGCCTATGACGACTGGAAGGCTGGGCGTTGGTCGGCCGATCCCTTTCTCGACATGGTGATCCCGACGACGCTCGACCCGACCATGGCCTCGCCGGGAAAACACTTCATGAGCTGCTTCGTGCAGTACTGTCCGCCAAAGCTCGAGGGCCGCGACTGGACGGACGCCGACCGCGACGCCTTCGCCGAGACGGTGATCGGCCAGATCGCGGACTATTCGCCGGGCTTTCGCGAGCGCATCGTGCATATGGAGGTGCGCACCCCGCGCGAGATCGAGAACGAGGTGGGCCTGACGGAGGGCAACATCTTCCAGGGCGAGCTCACCTTCGACCAGCTGCTCTTCAATCGGCCCGTGCCCGGCTACGCTCAGTACCGCAGCCCGATATCCGGCCTCTATATGTGCGGCTCCTCCACCCATCCGGGCGGCGGGGTGATGGGGGCGCCCGGCCGCAACGCCGCCGCCGAAATCCTGCGCGACCTGAAGCGTTCCCCCGAGCAGATGAGCAAAGCCCATGACGTCATTTGATGCCATCGTGATCGGCGCCGGCCATAACGGCCTTGCCGCCGCCGCCCGCCTCGCCAAGGGCGGCCGCAGGGTTTTGGTGCTGGAAGCGGCGAACGAACCGGGCGGCGCGACGCGCGGCCGCGAGTTTTTCCCGGGCTTCCGCTCCGCCGGCCTTGCCCATCTCGTCAACCGGCTCGATGCGGACATGGCCCTCGACATCGGTCTCGACCTTGCCGGCACCGACACGGTGTTGCCGACGACGGTTCTCGACGGTTCGGGAACGGCCGCCGTGCTGCACGGCGCCTATGGCGAACGCATCGACGGCGTTTCGCCGCAGGAGGCCGAGGCCTTCACGGCGCTGCGCAGGAAACTGGTCTTCCAGGCGGGCATCCTGAAACGGTTCCTGCGCCGCCCGCCGCCGCAGATCGGCGCGCTGTCGCTCGGCGACCTTTCCACCTTCGCTTCCGCCGGCTTCGGCCTCATCCGCAAGGGGCGCAGCGAGGGCCGCGATTTCCTGCGCATGCTGCTGATGAACGTCGCCGACGTCGCCGACGAACATCTTTCGGACGACCGGCTGAAGGGCCTCCTCGCCTTCGATGCGACCCTCGGCATCCATCTCGGGCCCCGCTCGCCGACCTCCCTGCTCGGCCTCTATTATCGCCTGACCGGTGAGGTCGCCGGCAAGGCGGGCGGGCAGTTCGTGCCGGCGGGCGGCATGGCGCGCGTCGCGCCCGCCTTCCTGCGCGCTGCCGAAAAGGCCGGCGTCACCCTGCGCTGCGGCGCGCCCGTCGGCCGTATCCTTGCCGATCGCGGCCGGGTGAGCGGCGTCGTTCTCGCCGACGGGACGCAGATCACCGCACCCGTCATCGTCTCGGCGATCCACCCGCAAACGACCTTCCTCCACCTCGTCGATCCCGCCGAAAGCGGCACAGGCTTCGTGCGCTCGGTGAAGAACGTGCGCAGCCACGGCAACGTCGCCAAGCTCGACCTCGCACTCGACCGCATCCCCGATTTCACCGGCCTGCCAAAGGAAGCCTGGGGGGGCCGCATCGTGCTGGTGCGCTCGATGGAACAGGTCGAAGAGGCTTTCAACCCGGCAAAATACGGCGAATTCTCCAGCGATCCCGTCATGGAAGTGACGCTGCCGAGCCTTGCCGACTCGTCGCTGGCGCCGGCCGGCGGCTGCACGCTCTCGGCGCTCGTGCAATATGCTCCCTATCGCCTCAAGAGGGGCTGGGAGAGCGGCAAGCCGGCCTTCCTCAAGATCGTGCTCGACACGCTGGAGCGCCATGCGCCGGGCCTCGGAAAGTCCGTGGTCTCGGCCAGCCTGATGACGCCTGTTGATATCGAGGCGGAATACAACCTGCCGGGCGGCCATTGGCACCACGGCGAACTGCAGGCCGACCAGTTGCTCGTCAACCGACCGACCAGCGCCGCCTCCGGCTATCGCACGCCGATCGAAGGCCTCTATCTCGCGAGCGCCGGGGCGCATCCGGGCGGCGGCATATCCGGCCTGCCGGGCTGGAACGCGGCCCGTCACATCCTTTCGGGAGCGACCGCATGAACGCCATGACGAAATCCGCCGCCGAAATCCGCCGCGCCGCCCGCAACCACATTCTCGCGCCGCGACTGGAGAGCCCGTTCCATGAGCGCCTGATGGCGCTGAGCGAGGTGAACGACTGGTACAACTGGGCCGGCTACAAGGCGCCGCATGCGCTGTTCGACGGCGAACTCGAATATTTCGCCATCCGTTCCACGGCCGCCCTCTTCGATATCTCGCCGATGGTGAAATACCGCATCACCGGCCCCGACGCCGTGCGCTATCTCAACCGCCTGACCCTTCGCGACGTGCGCAAGCTCGCCGTGAACCGCGTGCACTACACCGCCTGGTGCGATGACCACGGCCATGTGCTTGATGATGGCACGC
This sequence comes from Shinella sp. HY16, assembly GCF_028534175.1. Taxonomy (NCBI): domain Bacteria; kingdom Pseudomonadati; phylum Pseudomonadota; class Alphaproteobacteria; order Hyphomicrobiales; family Rhizobiaceae; genus Shinella; species Shinella sp. HY16. Next base: position 2,263,076 of record NZ_JAHYXL010000001.1, read on the forward strand.
TCTTCCGCCTTGGCGAGAGCGAGTTCCGCCTCTGCTGCCAGGAACGCCACCTGCCCTGGCTCATCGACAGCGCCTTCGGTTTTACGGTCGATATCCACGAGGAGACGGAGGAGATCGCCGGTCTCGCCCTGCAGGGTCCGACAAGCTACGCCGTGCTGCGCGATGCCGGCTTTGCCGGCGTGGACGTGTTGAAACCCTTCCATATAGGTACTTTCCCGCATGAGGGCGGCGAGGTGACCATCTCGCGCACCGGCTTCACCGGCGATCTCGGCTACGAACTCTTCGTGCCCCGCGCGAACGCGCTTTCGCTGTGGGATCGGCTGTGGAGCGCCGGCGAGCGGCACACAATCCGCGCCATCGGCTACGGCGCGCTCAACCAGGCGCGCATCGAGGCGGGCTTCATCGTCGCAAACACGGATTTCGTCACCGCCGAGGGCGCGCTGCGCGCCGACCGGGTGCGCATGCCCGACGAGATCGGCCTCGACTGGCTGGTCGATCCGGACAAGCCGAACTTCAACGGGCGCCGGCCCATCTTCGACGCGCGGCGGAATCAGTCTCTGAAGCACATCCTCGTCGGCCTTGAAATCGAAGGGAATATTCCCGCCGAGCATGCCATCGTCTATCATCGGCAAAAGCGCGAGGCGGGCCTCGTCACCGCCGCGATCTGGTCGCCGACGGCCAAGCGCAACATCGCCATCGCCAGCCTCGAGCGGCCCTACGGATCGAAATTCACGGAAGACCTCTGGGTGGAGATCTATGCGATGCGGGAACTGAAATACCAGAAGCTGATGAAGCGCGCCAAGATCGTGCCGCGTCCCTTCGTCAGGCTCGCAAGGCGGACGGCAAGCCCGCCGGGCCTCACCTGACATGGACGAGGAGGCCCGCCGCAACTGGGAGATCATCACCATGCCCCCCGGCATTGAATGGTCCGGCCGGGCGCGCTACGCGGCGGCCATGTACTTTTGCCAGCGTGGCGAGATGGCACCGGAGGTGCTGGAGGTCTACCGCATCTGTTCACGGCTCGACGCGGAGGACCCCGTCTCGGTGCTCAGGCGCTGGCAGATCGGCGCAGACTGGATCGCGCGGCTCGATGCCCCCCGCTCAGCGTGACGGTACGGGGCTCGCATAGGTCAAGAAGAGGCGGCGCAACGCGTCCTTGCCCTCGCTGGCGATATCGAACCGCCGGCCGAACAGCAGCCATTCCGCGCAGAGTCCCTTGATGAGCCAACGCAGCATCGAGGCGGCGGAGCGCGGCGTCCAGGCCGCGCCCAGCTTGCCCTGTCCCTCGGCCTTCGCAAATGCCGCTTCCAGCGCCTGCATGTGCTCGTCGTTGATGTCGTTCTGCCGTTCGGAGATGGCGGCGAATTCGCCCGACGTATCGCAACGCAGGAGGATCGACAGGATGCGTTGGCGGTGCTCGTCGGTGGCCAGCAGCTCAAGCCATTCCCGGCCGATCCGTTCGAGCACGCCGAAAACATCGGCGTTCTCCGCTTCCAGCTCGCGGGCGATCAGCTCCTCCTGCGGCATGGGCAACGAATTGTAGAGTTCCAGCACGAGATCCGCCCTATTGGCGAAGTGCCAGTAGATGGCGCCGCGGGTAACCCCCGCGGCGCGCGCCACATCCTCCATGGAGGCATGGGCGACACCCTTTTCGTAGAAGACCTTCTCCGCCGCCAGCAGGATCTGCTGGCGGGTTTCCTTGGCCTCTGCCTTGGTCCGGCGCATGGCGACTTACTCCGCCGGGTTTGCCGCCGGAGCCGGCTCCTCCTTCTTCTCCTTGCCGTAACCGAACATCTTCATCACGAAGACGAAGAAGACGGGCACGAAGAAGATGGCGAGCACCGTGGCCGTGATCATGCCGCCCATCACGCCCGTACCGATGGCGCGCTGGCTGCCCGAGCTTGCGCCCGTGGCAATCGCGAGCGGCAGAACGCCGAGCGTGAAGGCGAGCGAGGTCATCAGGATCGGGCGGAAGCGCAGGTGGCAGGCCTCGATGGTCGCCTCGATCAGCGACTTGCCGTCCTCCATCAGTTCCTTGGCGAACTCGATGATCAGGATCGCGTTCTTCGCCGAAAGGCCGATGATCGCGATCAGGCCCACCTTGAAGTACACGTCGTTCGACATGTCGCGCAAGGTGACCGCGATGACCGCGCCGATGACGCCGAGCGGCACGACGAGGATGACCGCGAACGGGATCGACCAGCTTTCATAGAGCGCCGCAAGGCACAGGAACACCAGGAGGATAGAGAGACCGACGAGGATCGGCGCCTGCGAACCGGACTGGATTTCCTGCAGCGACTGGCCCGTCCATTCATAGCCGAAGCCCGGCGGAAGCTGGGCGGCAAGCCGCTGCATCTCCGCGATCGCGTCACCGGACGAGAAGCCCGGCTTCGTGTCGCCGCTGAAGCGCATGGAGGGGTAGCCATTGTAGCCGACGGTCTGCGTCGGCGCCATCGTCCACTCCGCGGTCGCGAAGGCGGAGATCGGCACCATGCCACCCGACGCGTTCCTGACATTGAGATTCAGGAGGTCGGCCACCTGCATGCGTTCGTTCTGGTCCGCCTGGACCGTCACACGCTGCATGCGCCCGGCATTCGGGAAGTCGTTGACATAGGTCGAGCCGAGGTTCGTCGAGATCGTCGAGTTGATGTCGGCGAAGGTCACACCGAAGGTATTGGCCTTCTCGCGATCGATCATGACGTTGACCTGGGCTGCATCCGGCATGCCATCGACGCGCACGCCCGCAACCACGTTGCTCTGGGCCGCAAGGCCGAGAAGCTGGGCGCTCGCGGCCGACAGTGCCTGCTGGCCGAGGCCGCCTCGGTCCTGCAGACGGAACGAGAAGCCGCCCGTCGTGCCGAGACCCTGGATCGGCGGCGGCGACAGCGCGAAGCTGATCGCATCCTTGATCTGGCTCATGGCCATGCTGGCACGCCCGGCGATCGCCTGCGCCGAATTCTCCGGCCCACGCTCGCTCCAGTCCTTCAGCGTGACGAAGGCAAGGCCTGCGTTCTGCCCCGAACCGAAGAAGGAGAAGCCGTTGATGCCGACGATCGTCTCGACCGCGGGCTCCTGGCCGAAGATCTGCTCGACCTGGGTCAGCACTTCGTCGGTCCGGTGGCCCGTCGCTTCGGAGGGAAGCTGCATCATGACGATGGCAAAGCCCTGGTCTTCGTCCGGCAGGAACGAGGACGGAAGCTTCATGAACAGGTAGCCGAGGCCGGCGAGGATCGCGAGATAGATCACCATGAAGCGACCCGTCCGGCGCACCAGCCAACCGACGCTGCCGCTATAGCTCTTCGACGAACGGTCGAAACCGCGGTTGAACCAGCCGAAGAAGCCGCGCTTGGCGTGATGGTGGCCCTTCGGCACCTGCTTGAGGAAGCTGCCGGCAAGCGCCGGGGTCAGCGAGAGTGCGAGGAACGCCGAGAACAGGATCGACACGACCATCGTCAGCGAGAACTGCTGGTAGATGACGCCGACCGCGCCCGGGAAGAAGCCCATCGGGATGAACACCGAGGCGAGCACCAGCGTGATGCCGATGACGGCGCCGGTGATCTGCTTCATCGCCTTGCGGGTCGCCTCCTTCGGGGGCAGGCCCTCTTCCGACATGATGCGCTCGACGTTTTCCACGACGATGATCGCATCGTCGACGAGAATGCCGATGGCGAGAACCATGGCGAACATGGTCAAGACGTTGATCGAAAAGCCCATGGCGAGCATGACGGCGCAAGTGCCGAGCAGCGCGACCGGGACGACGAGCGTCGGGATGATCGTGTACCGGATGTTCTGCAGGAACAGGAACATCACGAGGAAGACGAGACCGACGGCTTCGAGCAGCGTATGCAGAACCTTCTCGATCGACACCTTGACGAAGGGCGAGGTGTCATAGGGCGTCGAATATTCGAGGCCCGGCGGGAAGAACTGCGCAAGCTCGTCCATGCGGGCCTTGATCGCCTCGGAGGTCGCCATGGCGTTGCCGGTCGGCGAGAGCTGCACGGCGACGGCGGCCGAAGGCTGGCCGTTGAGGCGCGTCGAGAACGAATAGGTCTCGCCGCCCACCTCGACGCGCGCGACGTCGCGCAGACGCACGGCCGAACCATCCGCATTGGCGCGAAGCACGATGGCGCCGAATTCTTCCGGCGTCGTCAGCTGGCCCTTGATGTTGACGGGAGCCGCGATCTGCTGGGTGATCGGGTTCGGCTGCGCGCCGATGCTGCCGGCGGCGATCTGGGCGTTCTGCGCCTGGACGGCGGCCGTCACGTCCGCGGCCGTCAGGTTGAGGCCGCGCATCTTGGCAGGATCGAGCCAGATGCGCATGGAACGCTGCGTGGCGAAGAGCTGCGCACGGCCGACGCCGGGCACGCGCTGGATTTCCGAGAGAACGTTGCGGTTGACGTAATCGCCGAGGCTGATGGCATCCATCGAGCCGTCGGTGGAGGTCAGCGCGACGATGAGCAGGAAGCCGGAACCGGCTTCTTCGACCTGCACGCCCTGGCGGCGCACGGAATCGGGAAGGCGCGGCTCGACGCGGCTGACGCGGTTCTGCACGTCGACCGACGCCTGGCTCGGGTCGGTGCCCGGCGCGAAGGTGATGTTGATTTCGGCCGAACCCGAGGCACTCGAGGTCGATTCGAAATAGAGCATGCCCTCGACGCCGTTCAGCTCATCCTCGATGAGCTTGGTGACGCTCTGGTAAGTGTCCTGCGACGACGCGCCGGAATAGGTCGTCGACACCGTGATCTGCGGCGGGGCGACGTCGGGATACTGCGCGATCGGCAGAAGCGGAATGGCGATGGCGCCGGCGATCATGATGAAGATCGCGACGACCCAGGCGAAAATCGGCCTGTCGATGAAAAAACTGGGCATCCTTCAGATCCTCACTTCGCCTGCTCGGCCTTGGCGGCGCCTTCGCCGCCCTCCGCCTTGCCGGCTGCGCCGGTCTGTGCAGCACCGGCTTCGGCCTTGCCGGCCTCCCCGGTCTCGGCAGCGCCGCCTTCGGCAGCCTTCGCCACGGCATTCGGGTCCCACTCGGCCGGCACGACTTCGCCGCCCGGCTGAACCTTCTGGAAGCCTTCGACAATGATCTTCTCGCCGTCCTTCAGGCCATCCGGGATGACCCAGTTCGTGCCGATGGCACGGCCGACGCGCACATTGCGGGTGCCGGCCTTGTTGTCGGCGGAAACGACATAGACGAGCGCGCTGCCCGAAGCATCACGCTGGACGGCCTGCTGCGGCACGATCACGGCGTTCTTCTCGATGCCCTGTTCGATCTGCACGCGCACATACATGCCCGGCAAGAGGTCGCCGTCCGGGTTCGGGAATTCGCCGCGCAGCGTCACCTGGCCGGTCGTCTCGTCGACGGCGGCTTCGGAGAACAGGAGCTTGCCCGGATGCGGATAGGCGGACCCGTCGTCAAGCACCAGCTTGACGTCGGCCGAATTGTTGTCGGCCATCAGCGCGCCGTCTTCCAGCGCCTTGCGCAGGCGCATCAGGTCGGTCGCCGACTGGGTGAAGTCGGCATAGACCGGGTCGAGCTGCTGGATCGTCGCAAGGTTTTCCGTGCCATTGGCCGAAACCAGCGCACCCTCGGTGATGAGCGCACGGCCGATACGGCCACTGATCGGCGCCTTGACCTCGGTATATTCGAGATTGAGCTTGGCGGTCGCAAGGCTCGCCTCGGCGATGGCGACATCGGCGTCCGCCTGCGCAAGCTGGGCGACGGCGTCGTCATAGGTCTGCGCGGACGCGACATTCGACTTGCGCAGCTGTTCCTGGCGCTCGGCAGTGTTGCGCGCCTGGGCCTGGACGGCCTTGGCACGGCGCAGCGTCGCCTCGGCGCTGTCGACCTGCACCTGGAACGGCGCAGGATCGATGCGGTAGAGCACGTCGCCTTCCTTGACCTGCGAGCCCTGCTCGAAGATGCGGTCGATGACGATGCCGGTCGCGCGCGGCCGGACTTCCGCCGTGCGGGTCGCTGCGATGCGGCCCGGCAGGTCGTTGGTGATCGGCACATCCTCTGCCTTCACGGTGATGACGGCCACCTGCGGCGGCGGGAACGCAAAGCCGCCCTGCGGCGCCTGCTCGTCCTGGCAGCCGGCGAGAATCAAAAGGGCGCCGAAGGTCGCAATCGAAATCGGTCTCGTGAAACGCATGGGTTCTTCCATAAGCGGTGCCGCCTGAAGCGCGGCAGGGTCCTGAAAACATGAAGATGCGGTGATCGCAGGACCACCGCATCGCAACATACAAACAACGCTGTATGTTAGTTTCTGATCTTTGACAATCGTAGACCACGGCCCCGCCCGCCGCAATCCTCACCCATCACGGACTTGTGATGAGGGTCCTCAACGTATGGCGTGACCATTTGCGTCGAAACGATGCATCTGGTTTGCGGCCGGCGTGGCGAAGACCACGTCACCGGGCGCGTAGTGATACTCTCCGAACAGACGGACGGTGAAGGCACCGACTTTCTCCGATTCGAGATAGACGATCGTGTCCGCGCCGAGGTGCTCGACATGCACGGCCCTCGCCTGCCATTCGCCGCTGTCGCGCGACAGAGTGACGTGTTCCGGGCGCACGCCAATGGTCTTGGCATCGGACGCGCCGAGGCGGCCCGCATCGATGAAGTTCATGCCCGGCGACCCGATAAAGCCGGCAACGAAGAGGTTGGCGGGCCGGTTGTAGAGTTCCATCGGCGAGCCGACCTGCTGGATGACACCGCCGTCGAGCACCACGATCTTGTCCGCCAGCGTCATCGCCTCGACCTGGTCGTGCGTGACGTAGATCATGGTGGCCTTCAACTCGCGGTGCAGCCGGGCGATCTCGAGGCGGGTGTTGACGCGCAGCGCCGCATCGAGGTTGGAGAGCGGTTCGTCGAACAGGAAGAGTTTCGGTTCACGCACGATGGCGCGGCCGATGGCGACGCGCTGGCGCTGGCCACCCGACAGTTCGGCCGGGCGGCGGGCGAGGTACTTCTCCAGTGACAGCATGGAGGAGGCCTTGGCGACGCGCCTTTCGATTTCATCCTTCGGCGCGCCTGCCTGCTTGAGGCCGAGGCCCATATTGTCCTTGACGGTGAGGTGCGGATAGAGCGCGTAGGACTGGAAGACCATGGCGATGCCGCGCTTTGCCGGCGGCACGGTCACGACTTCCGTGCCGTCGATGGTGATCGAGCCCGATGTCGCATCCTCAAGGCCGGCGATGATGCGCAGCAGCGTGGACTTGCCGCAGCCCGAGGGGCCGACGAAGATGACGAACTCGCCGTCCTTCACGTCAAGGTCGATGCCCTTGATCACGTCGACATTGCCGAAGGACTTGCGTACGGATTTGAGTTGAAGAGAGCCCACCTGATATCCCCTTAAAGCTTGACCGTTTGACCGGTTCTGACACTTTCATCGGCCGCGAGGCAGATCCTCAGCGACTGCACCGCATCGTCCATATGCCGCGTGAGGTCGATGTCCTCGCGGATCGCCTTCAGCACATAGGCCTGTTCGCGGTCGCAGAGTTCCTGGTGGCCCGGCTCGCCGGCCATCTTCAGGTCCTCGTCCGGCGACAGGAACTTGCCGTCGGGGCCGGTGGCCGCGTTGTGAACGCGGATGACCGCCGTCTTGGTGTGGGTGTCGATGTCGTCGGACTTCGCGTTCGGATCCATGACGATGGAAACGGAGCCGTTCGGCGACATGACGTCCTTCACGAAGAAGGCCGTCTCCGAGATCATCGGGCCCCAGCCCGCCTCGTACCAGCCGAGCGAGCCATCGTCGAAGAGCACCTGCAGGTGGCCGTAGTTATACATGTCGGGCGCGATCTCGTTGGAAAGGCGCAGGCCCATGCCGCGCACCTCCACGGGCTTGGCATCGGTGATCTGGCACATCACGTCGACATAGTGCACGCCGCAGTCGACGATCGGCGGCGTCGTCTGCATCAGCGCCTTGTGGGTCGCCCAGGTCGGCCCGCTCGACTGCTGGTTCAGGTTCATGCGGAAGACATACGGGCCGCCGAGCTTGCGCGCTTCCTCGATGAGCCGCACCCAGGAAGGATGGTGGCGCAGGATATAGCCGACGATGAGCTTGCGGCCGTTCGCCTTGGCGCAGGCGACCACCCGCTCGGCATCGGCAACGGTCGTCGCCAGCGGCTTTTCGAGGAAGACATGGGCACCGGCTTCGAGTGCTGCGATCGCATATTCGGCATGGCTGTCCGAATAGGTGTTGATCGAGCAGAGTTCCGGCTTCAGCGCGCGCAGCGCCTCCGGGAAGGACGGATGAATCTCGTAGCCTTCCAGCCCGGCCGGAACCGGAACCTTCGACCGGTTGACGAGACCGATGATCTCGAAACCCGGATTCTCATGGTAGGCGAGCGCATGGCTGCGGCCCATATTGCCGAGACCGGCGGACAGGACGCGAAGGGGGGACGTGGCAGAACTCACTTGACTGCTCCCGAAGTGATGCCGCGGATCAGCTGCCGCGAGAAGATGAAATAGAGGATGAGGACGGGCAGGATCGCGAGCGAGAGTGCGGCGAGCACTGCATTCCAGTTGGTGACGAACTGTCCGATGAAGATCTGCGAGCCCAGCGTCACCGTCTTGGTCGCCTCGCTCGGCGCCAGGATCAGCGGGAACCACAGGTCGTTCCAGATCGGGATCATGGTGAAGACCGCGACGGTCGCCATGGCCGGCCGCACCAGCGGCAGGACGAGGCGGAAGAAGATGGAGTATTCCGAGAGACCGTCGATACGCCCGGCATTCTTGAGGTCATCGGAGACGGTCCGCATGAATTCGGAGAGGATGAAGACCGCGAGCGGGATACCCTGCGCGGTATAGACGAGGATCAGCGCCGTCAGCGTGTTGACGAGCCCCGTCGCCACCATGCCCTGCAGGATCGCCACGGTACCGAGACGGATCGGGATCATGATGCCGATGGCAAGGTAGAGGCCCATCAGCATGTTGCCGCGGAAGCGGTATTCCGAGAGCGCGAAGGCGGCCATGGCGCCGAACAGCAGCACCAGCGCGATGGAGGCCACCGTGACGATAAAGCTGTTCTGGAAATAGGTCGCGAAATCCCCCTGCCCCAGCACCGTCGTGTAGCCGACAAGGTCGAAGGTCCCGGGCGTCGGAAGCTGCATCGGGTTGCGGAAGATGGCGTTGCGGTCCTTCATCGAATTGATGATCGTCAGGAACACCGGGAAGATCGAGATCACGGCGTAGCCGATCAGCGCCAGGTGAACGAGGGACGTGCGGGTCAGCGAGGTGCGTGCTTTGGACATGTCTTGCCCTCCCGATCAGAACTGGTAGCGACGCATGCGCCGCTGGATGGCGAAGAGATACAGCGAGACGCCGGCGAGGATGATGAGGAACATGACCGTTGCGATCGTCGCGCCCATCGATCGGTCGCCCAGCTGGAGCTGGAAGCCGAAGAAGGTTCGGTAGAGCAGCGTGCCGAGGATATCGGTGGACTTGTCAGGCCCGGCGAGCGCACCCTGCACGGTGTAGACGAGGTCGAAGGCATTGAAGTTGCCGACGAAGGTGAGGATCGAGATGATGCCGATGGCGGGCAGGATGAGCGGCAGCTTGATCTTCCAGAACTGGCTCCAGCCGGTGACGCCGTCGCATTCGGCAGCCTCGATCACCTCTTCGGGGATATTGAGCAGCGCCGCGTAGATCAGCATCATCGGAATGCCGACATACTGCCAGACAGAGATCAGCGACACTGCGATGAGCGCCGAGTTCGGCTTGCCGAGCCAGGGGGCGAAGAGCGACTTCAGGCCGACCAGATCCATCAGATAGGGCGAGACGCCCCAGATCGGCGAGAGGATCAGCTTCCAGATGAAGCCGACGATCACGAAGGAAAGCAGTGTCGGCAGGAAGATCGCGGTGCGGTAGAACGCGGCAAAGCGCAGCTTCGGGATCGACAGCATGGCCGCGAGCGCCACCCCGATCGGGTTTTGCACCAGCATGTGGATGACGAAGAAGATCACGTTGTTCTTCAGCGCGTTCCAGAAGTCGGCCGCCCAGCGCTCGTCGCCGAACAGCACCTTGAAGTTGCTGAGACCGACGAAGGTCGACTGGCCGTCCACCGTGTTGAACAGCGACAGGCGCAGCGTCTCGATGAGCGGCAGGATCATGACCGCCGAATAAACGATGAAGGCCGGCAGCAGGAAAACGCCGATATGCCAGCGTGTTGGCCGCTTGATCGGTCCTGTTGCCTCATGGGAAGAAGGTATGTCGCTCATGGCCCAGCGTGCCCCGTCCGGTTGTTGTTCGTTAGATCCGCATGCACGGACGCCGTGCGCGGCCGGTAGTGCCGCACATGACAAATTCAGCATACACGATAGTGCCGGGGTCGCTCCCCGATTTTGCCCTTCGGCACCCTCTGTCCACCGGGACGAAGAGGGATACGGCGTGCGCCTGATCATTCGAGCCGCACCGCCCAAGCACCTCCCCCCGAATTTTACGGGGAGAGGGCCGGAGCGGGACGATGCCCGCTCCTCAAAGCAGAATTCAGCAGTCGAGACGCAGGCTTACTTGGCCGGCTTGTACCAGCTGTCGAGGCCCTTCTGGAGCTTTTCGCCAGCCACTTCCGGCGTATCCGTGCCGTTGATGACGTTGGCCGATTCGGTCCAGGTCTCGTTTTCGAGGTTCGGCGTGCCGCGCGACAGGATCTGGTAGGTCGAGCGGATCGTCGGCTGGCACTTTTCACGCCAGGAGACGAATTCCTGCGCCAGCGGGTCGGCCATCTTCACGGCCGTCGAATTCAGGCTGAAGAAGCCCGGCAGCGAGTTGGCGTAGATGTCGGCGAATTCCGGCGAGGAGACGAAGCTCAGGAACTTCTTGGCGGCATCCGCATTCGGGCTCTTGGCATTGAGGCCGATGCCGATGTCGTTGTGGTCGGAGATGTAGCAGGTGTCGCCGGCATTCTTCACCGGCGGCGCGAACGCGCCCATCTTGAACTGCGCCTGCGTGTTGAACAGGCCGATTTCCCACGAGCCGGCCGGATAGATGGCAGCGCGGCCGAGCGTGAAGAGGTTCTGGCTGTCCGGATAGGTCTGGGCTTCGAAACCGTCGCCGAGATAGTCCTTCCACTTGGCGAGAACGCGGTAGGGTTCGACCCAGGCGTCGTCGGTCAGCTTCTGCTCGCCCTTGATGAGCGCCTTGCGGCCTTCTTCGCCCTTCCAGTAGGTCGGGCCGATGTTCTGGTAGCCCATGGTGGCGGCTTCCCAGAGATCCTTCGTGCCCATGGCCATCGGGATGTAGCTGCCTTCGGCCTTGATCTTGTCGAGCGCGGCGAAGAACTCGGCTTCCGTCGTCGGAACCGAGATACCGAGCGTGTCGAAGGCGTCCTTGTTGTAGATGAAGCCGTGGATGACCGAAGCCATCGGCACGCAGAAGGCCGTCGCGCCGTCGTCCGTCGTCCAGGCGGACTTGGCGACGTCGGAGAAGTTCTCGATGCCCGGCAGATCGTTCAGGCCGGCAAGGTGGCCCTTGTTGAACAGCTCGAGCGAGGCGTCGAACGGACGGCAGGTGATGAGGTCGCCTGCCGAGCCGGCGTCAAGCTTGGCGTTCAGCGCGGCGTTGTACTCGGTCGGCGCGGTCGGCGCGAAGACGACCTTGATGCCGGGGTTCTTGGCTTCGAAGGCCGGGATGATCTTTTCCTGCCAGATGGCGAGGTCGTCGTTGCGCCAGCTTTCGACCGTCAGCGTGACGTCGGCCGCCTGAGCGATTCCGGCCGTGCCGAGGATGCTCGTGGCGAGCAACAGGCCTTTGATTGCGGTGCGTGTCATTGCATTCTCCCCTTTTATGCGCCGCAGCGCGTTTTGAGACCAGTTATCCGAGGGCTTTCAGGGCGCGCCGGAGGCTCTGCCCCGACCGCTCCAGCGCAGCCTCGGCCGCGCTGGCGTCCTCCACCCCCGCAGCGAGCAGCACGGCCGTCTTGACCGAGCCTTCGGAGCGCTGAAGAAGGAGTTCCGCCTCATCGAGCCCGACACCCGAAATGTCGGACACGATGCGACAGGCGCGCCCCTTCAATTTGATGTTGTCGGCCTTGAGATTGACCATGTGGCCATCGTGAACGTGGCCGAGATGCACGCCGACAAGCGTCGAAAACATGTTGAAAGCGATCTTCTGCGCCGTGCCGGCGCCCATGCGCGTCGAGCCGGAAATGACCTCCGGCGGCGTCTGCAGGAGGATCGCGACGTCGGCGCCCTCGAACAGCGCGGCACCGGGATTGTTGGCAAGCGCCACGATCCGGGCACCCTTCTCCTTCGCGTAGGATGCGATCGCCAGCACATAGGGCGTGCTGCCGCTCGCCGAAACGGCGATCACGCAGTCCCGCGGGCCGATAGCGGCAGACGCGGCATCGCGGCCTGCAAGCGCACGGTCGTCTTCATACCCGCCCGCCAGGTCCTCCAGGCTCGCGGCGCCGCCGGCAAGCAGGATGACGATGCGATCGCGGGAAATACCGTAGGTGCCGGGGAGTTCGAGCGCATCGGCCATCGCCATCAGGCCGGAGCTGCCGGCGCCGGCATAGACAAGACGTCCACCGGAAAGAAGCGCATCGGCCGCAAGACGGGCCGCAGCGGCAATATCGACAAGCGCGGCATCGACAACGCCGGCGGCTGCCTTCTGGGCATCCGCAAGCACCTTCAGCACATCAACGGGCTGACGTTCGTCCAGCCCGCTTGCCTGATCGTGCCTGCCCTCTGTCCTGCCTGCAGCCATCACCGTGTCTCCTCTGGCCGGAATTAATGCCAAAAAAATACCAATTGTCCATAGGAAATTAATTTTTGAGACCACTTTTTTACCACTCAATATTTTTATTGTTTTAAAACAGTAATTTAAACGAAAGCTTATTCTCCATACCACCATACCCCTTGGTAAATGGTATTTTTTTGGTATCGTTGTGCTTGGAGGTGCCCATGACAGATCTTATTCTCGGTATCGACGGTGGGGGAACGAGTTGCCGCGCGGCGGTCGCACGCCCGGACGGCACAGTCCTCGGGCGCGGCAAGAGCGGCGCAGCCAATATCCTGACCGACCCCAACAACGCGATCATCTCCATTACGGAGGCCGCCAAGGCCGCCTATCGCGATGCCGGACTGGACGAGGCCGGCGTCAGCGGCGCCTCTGCCTTTCTCGGCCTTGCCGGCACCAATGTCGGCGACCTCACCCGCTACGTGCACGACCGCCTGCCCTTCCGTCATACGGATATCGATTCCGACGGCCTGATCGCCCTGCAGGGTGCGATCGGCGATACGGACGGGGCCGTCGCGATCCTCGGCACCGGCTCCATCTATATGGGGCGCAAGAACAACGTGGTCCGCTACATCGGCGGCTGGGGTTTTACCGTCGGCGATCTCGGCGGCGGCGCGCGCATCGGCCATGCCGCTTTGCAGGAGGCCCTGCTCGCCCACGACGGCGTGCATCCGCACTCGGGCGTGACAGACACCATTCTCGACGAATTCAAGCACGACCCGCGTGGCATCGTCGAATTCGCCCGCCTCTCCAAGCCGGGCGATTTCGGCCGCTACGCTCCCCTCGTCTTCACCCATGCAAAGGACGGCGACGCGCAGGCGATCGCCATCGTCAAGGCCGGGGCGGCCAGCGTCAACGAATCCCTCGACGCCATCATGGCGCTGGCCGGCGCGCCGCGCCTCTGCCTGCTCGGCGGCCTCGCCCCGCTCTATCCGCAATGGCTGTCCGAACATCACCGCGCAATCCTGGTGGAGGCCGAGGCCGATGCGCTGACCGGCGCCGTAGCGCTCGCCGCCAAGGGCTTCAGAGAGCGCACGGGAGCGGCCGCATGAGCACGTCCCTTGCCGCGATCCTCTCGCCGGAAAGCCTGCAGTCGGGCGTGCCCGGCCCGCTCTATGTCAAGCTGCGCCAGATGCTGGAAGAGGCGATCACCTCCGGCAAGCTGACCTACGGCGACGCGCTGCCCGCCGAGCGCGACCTTGCCGACCATGCCAATGTCAGCCGCGTCACCGTGCGCAAGGCCGTCGACGATCTCGTCAAGGACGGTCTCCTGGTGCGCCGCCACGGCTCCGGCACCTTCGTCGCCAAGCCCGTCGCCAAGGTGCAGCAGTCGCTGTCCCGCCTGACTTCCTTTACCGAGGACATGGCCCGCCGCGGCCTCGTCACCCGGGCCGAGTGGATCGACCGCGGCCTGTTCCACCCCTCGCCGGACGAGATGATGATGCTCGGCCTCCCTGCCGATGCGCTCGTCGCGCGGCTCGGGCGCCTGCGCGTTGCCGACGACATGCCGCTCGCCATCGAGCGCGCCTGCATCTCCTCGGAGTTCCTGCCGGATCCCATGCAGGTGCAGGGCTCGCTCTATGCCGCGCTGGAAAAGCGCGGCTGCCGGCCGGTGCGCGCCGTGCAGCGTATCTCCGCCTACAACATGAAGGATCCCGATGCCTCGATGCTCGGCGTGCCGCCGGGTTCGGCGGGGCTGTCCATCGAGCGGGTCTCCTATCTGCGCTCCGGCCGGGTGGTCGAGTTCACCCGCTCCATCTATCGCGGCGACGCCTATGATTTCGTCGCCGAACTGACGCTTTCCGAGACGTGACCAACCGCAAAGGGAATTCCATGCAGACCAACATGCGCAAAGAGATCAACGAAATCCCGGAAGCGGCGGCCCGCCTGCTCGAAAATTCCGCCAGCGCCATCACGGCCGCCGGCAGGGCGCTCCGGGAGCGTGATCCGCAGTTCTTCGTCACCGTCGCCCGCGGGTCTTCCGACCATGCCGCGCTCTTCCTGAAATATGCGATCGAACTGACCGCCGGCCGGCCGGTCGCCTCGCTCGGCCCGTCGCTCGCCTCCATCTACGGCGCCAAGCTGAAACTCGGCGGTGCGGCCGCCATTGCCATCTCCCAGTCCGGCAAGAGCCCCGACATCGTCGCCATGGCCGACGGCGCCACCAAGGGCGGCGCGATCTCCATTGCGCTCACCAACACCCTGCCCTCACCCCTCGCCGATGCCTGCTCGCATTCGCTCGACCTCTCGGCCGGCCCGGAACTCAGCGTCGCCGCTACGAAGTCCTACGTCAATTCCATCGTCGCCGGCCTTGCCGTGCTCGCCGAGTGGACGGGTGACACCGATCTCGACCGCGCCGTCAAAAACCTGCCGGAGCAGTTCGCGAAGGCCGTCGCCCTCGACTGGTCCGACCTTGCCGGCGACCTCAAGGACGCCCAGTCGCTCTACGTGCTCGGCCGCGGCCCGGGCCTTGCCATCGCCAGTGAAGCCGCGCTGAAGTTCAAGGAAACGTCGGGCATGCACGCCGAAGCCTATTCCTCGGCGGAGGTGCTGCACGGCCCGGTCGCGCTGGTCGGCCCGTCCTTCCCGGTCATCGCACTTGCGGCACGCGATGCCGCCGAAGCCTCCGTCACCGGCATGGCCGACAGCCTCGCCGATCGCGGTGCCTATGCCTGCGTCACCGCCGCCGGCGCAAAGAGCGCGCGAAAACTGCCCTTCGTTGCCACCGGACACCCGATCACCGATGCGCTCGCCCTCATCGTGCCGTTCTACGGCTTCGTCGAAGCCTGGTCGCGCGGCAAGGGCCTTGACCCCGACAAGCCGGTCAACCTGAAGAAAGTGACGGAAACCCGATGACAGCGCTCACCGCCCTTACCGGCGCCCGCATCTTCGACGGCGATCTGTGGCATGAGGACAGTGCGCTCCTGCTCGCGGATGGCAAGGTCGCCGCCATCGCGGCGGCCCGCGACGTGCCGGCCGATGCCCGCGTTGTGCCGATGGACGGGCATTCGCTCGTCCCCGGCTTTATCGACCTGCAGGTCAATGGCGGTGGCGGCGTGCTGCTCAACGAGCGGCCGGACCTCGAAGGCATCCGCACGATCTGCGCCGCCCATGCCCGCTTCGGCACGACGGGCCTCCTGCCGACGCTGATCACCGACAATGTCCAGGTGACGACGGAAACCATTGCCGCGGGCCTTGCAGCACAGGCGGCAAAGGTGCCGGGCTTCCTCGGTCTCCATCTCGAAGGCCCGCACCTGTCGGTCGCCCGCAAGGGCGCGCATGACCCGAACCTCATCCGTCCGATGGAGCAGGCGGACCTCGAGCGCACCATCGAAGCGCGACATAGCCTCGATGCGCTCCTCATGACGCTGGCGCCGGAAAACGCCACCAACGACCAGATCGCGGCGTTGCGTGCGGCAGGCGTCACCGTCAGCCTCGGCCATTCGGACTGCGGCTACCGGACCGCCGCCGCCGCCGCCGAGGCGGGCGCCAGCATGATGACCCACCTCTTCAACGCCATGAGCCCGCTCGGCCACCGCGAGCCCGGCATGGTCGGCGCGGCGCTCGATCTCGGCCATCTCAATGCCGGCCTCATCGCCGACGGCTTCCATGTCGACCCGGCCTCCATCGGCGTGGCGCTGAGGGCCAAGCGCGGCCCCGGCCGCATCTTCCTCGTCACCGATGCGATGTCGACCATCGGCACCGACATGAGGAGCTTCTTCCTCAACGGCCGCGAGATTTTCCGCGAGGGCGGGCGCCTGACGCTCGCCAACGGCACGCTCGCCGGTGCCGATATCGACATGGCCTCCTGCATCCGCTTCATGCGCGACGAGGTCGGCATCGATCTGGAAGAGGCGCTGCGCATGGCCTCGCTCTACCCGGCGGAAGCGATCGGCATGACCGGCCGCAAAGGGCGCCTCACCCACGGCCACGACGCCGATTTCGCTGTCATCGACGACAATGTCAACGTCGTCTCGACCTGGATTGCCGGCACGCCGGTCTTCGCCGCCTGATGCCTCCACCGCGGTTCTTGCGGGCCGCGGCGGAATCGGCTCTACCCCGTCGGATAATCTGACCTATCGATCCGGGAGCGCCCCATGCAATTGATCTTCGACGGCCACAATGACGTTCTCCTGCGCCTGTGGGAGCACGCCCGGAAGGGTGCCGATCCGGTCGCGGAATTCGTCGGTGGAACGGATCAGGGCCATATCGACGCCCCGCGCGCGAAGAAGGGCGGCCTTGCCGGCGGCTTCTGCGCCATGTTCATCCCGCCGGTTGAGGATTACCCGCCGCGCGAAGTCGATGGGAACGGCCACTACAATATCCCGATGGTCGGGCCGCGCGCCCATGCCGATGCGCTTGAGATCGCGCTCGAGATGGCCGATATCGCCAACCGGCTGGAAGCAGCCGGCAGCCTCGCGATCTGCCGCTCCACCGCGGCGATCCGCGCCGCCATGGAGGCCGGCCGCTTTGCCGCCGTGCTTCATATCGAAGGCTGCGAGCCGATCGCCGAGGACCTGTCGAACCTCGAAACCTTCTATGACAACGGCCTGCGCTCGCTCGGCCCCGTCTGGAGCCGGCACAACCTCTTCGGCCATGGGGTGCCCTTCGCCTATCCCTCCTCGCCCGACACAGGCCCGGGCCTGACGGCCGCAGGGGTCGAGCTGGTGAAGGCCTGCGACCGGCTCGGCATCATGATCGACCTCGCCCATATCACCGAGCAGGGTTTCTGGGATGTCGAACGCGTCAGCACCCAGCCGCTCGTCGCCACCCATTCCAACGCCCATGCCCTGACGCCGATCTCGCGCAACCTCACGGATCGGCAGCTCGACGCGATCCGCGAGCGCAAGGGCATTGCCGGCCTCAACTACGCCACGACCATGCTGCGCGCCGATGGCCTCGAAAGCCCCGAAACGCCGCTCGCCGACATGGTGCGCCACATCGACCACATGGTCGAGCGCATGGGCATCGACTGCGTGGCGCTCGGCTCGGATTTCGACGGCGCAACCATTCCCGGCGCGATCCACGACGCCGCCGGCAGCCAAGCCCTCGTCGAGGCGCTGCGCCAGGCCGGCTACGGCGAGGACGACCTGACAAAGCTCTGCCGGGAAAACTGGCTGCGGCTCCTCAAAACCGTCTGGCACGAAGCCTGACCCGAAGCCCGGAAGGACACCATGGCCAAGCCCCTCATCGAACTCTGCGTCGAAGGCATCGACGGTTTCCTGGCCGCGCAGGATGCAGGCGCCGACCGCGTGGAACTCTGCGCCAGCCTTGTCGAGGGCGGCCTGACGCCGAGCCTTGCGACGATCCGCGCCGCGGTAAAGGCCGCCAAAATCCCCGTCCACGTCATCATCCGCCCGCGTGGCGGCGACTTCCTTTACTCGGAAACCGAATTCGAGACGATGGTGGAGGATATCGCCGCCCTCCGGGGCGAAGGCGTTTCCGGCGTCGTCATCGGCTGCCTGACGCCGGACGGCAGGATCGACGAGGCGCGCACCAAACGGCTGGTCGAGGCCGCGCGGCCGATGTCCGTCACCTGCCACCGCGCCTTCGACATGACGGCCGATGCCGGCGAGGCACTGGAGGCGCTCATCCGCTGCGGCGTCGACCGCGTGCTGACGTCGGGCCAGCGCGACACGGCGCTGGAAGGCCTTGCCATCCTCAAGGCCGCCAACGAGCAGGCTGCCGGCCGCATCGTGATCATGGGCTGCGGCGCGCTCGATGCGGACACCATCCGCGCGGTCCGCGACGGCGCCGGACTTGCCGAGCTGCACTTCGCCGCGCTGAAGACCGTGCCGAGCGGCATGGCTTTCCGCAACCCGCATGTCGGCATGGGCGGCACGGAGAAGGACCGGGAATACGAGGTGACGCTGACCGACAGGGATGCGGTGCGCGCCACCATCGCCACGGCAAAATCGTAAGGGCAACTTCAGCGAAAGCGAAAATGCGCCGGGCGCCGGCTTGCAAGCGGCCGACGCCTCCTTACCTTGAAGACGGAACAAGGAGACCTGCCATGTCGCTGACGAAACTTGCCGCACCTCGCCTTCGCACAGCCCTTGCTGCCGGCCTGATGGCGCTCGCCGCCCTGCCCGCTGCCGCCGAGACGGTCGGCAAGGTCGGCGTCGACTGGATCGGCAACGATATCTATATCGATGCGGTGACCGATCCGGAGGTGTCCGGCGTCACCTGCCACGTCACCTACTTCGACCGCAGCGTCATTGACCGGCTGAAGAAGGGCAACTGGTTCGAGGATCCCTCGAACAACGCCATCTCCTGCCAGCAGACCGGCCCGATCACCATCGGCGACATAGAGCTCGACCGCGAGGGCGAAGAGGTCTTCAAGTCCGGCCTGTCGCTGATCTGGAAGTCGCTGATCGTCACGCGCATCTACGACAAGAAGAACGACACGCTGATCTATCTCGCCCATTCGCGCGAACTGACGGAAGGGTCGGCGAAGATGTCGATCTCCACCGTGCCGCTCTATGGCGAGGCCGTCACCTGGACGAACGGCAAACCCTGAAAACGCAAAACACCCGGCCGTGAACCGGCCGGGTGCAGAAGATGTCGATCGCTCGGCTGCCGCGTCAGGCGGCCTGGGCGAGTTCGTCGGCGATGACGGTGTCGAGGTTGAGGAAGCAGACCATCGACTTCTCGAGCGCGACGATGCCGCGGCAGAAGGCCCGCTGGGCTTCCGGGATGATTTCCGGCGCCGGCTGCAGAGCTTCGCTCTTGATTGTCATCATGTCAGAAACCTGCTCGACGAGCAGGCCAACAAGCTTGCCGGCAATGTCGGTGACGATGATCGCGGAGCGCTCGGACGGCTCGGTCATCTTCATGCCGAGGCGGCAGGCCATGTCGATGACCGGGATCACCGCGCCGCGCAGGTTGATGAGCCCGAGCACGTAGGGCGGCGTGTGCGGCATCGGCGTCACCGGCGCCCAGCCGCGGATTTCGCGGATGGCCATGATGTCGATGCAGAATTCCTGCTCCCCGAGATGGAAGGAGACGATTTCGAGATAGGCGCCGGACTGTTTCAGGGCGTTGGACATGGGTGAGGCTCTTTCCAATCGACGATGGACTTGTTGGAATGCGCTGCACGCCGTCTCCGGCGCACGGCGGACATCATGTCCAGCGGGTCAGACCGGCCCTTTGCGCGTTATCCGAAAGTGGCAAAGAGAGATTAAACAATGGCTAAGGAAGGGCACCGGGAATTTGCATTTTAGCCGCTTTTGATGAATTCCCGGGCGGTGAAACGCCTTCCGTTACGGCAATCCTGCCCGTTTGAAATTCCGCGGTTCCGGTCTATACTCGCCCTATGGACAAGACCGCCCGCCGATACACCGCCCTGCCCGCTGCACTCATCGTGCTCGGCCTCGGCGTTATGGCCGCCACAGCCGCCTTTGCAGGCTGGGTAGAGCATGGTTCGGCGATCTTCCTCAGCCTTGCCGAATCCGGCATGGCCTGGTGCTTCTGATCACAATTCCGCGAGCCCCCGATCCTTCCGCGCATTGCGGCAATTGGCCCGTTTGCGCGCGCCGGACCGAAGGACTATGACACGCGCAGACCTCGGACATAGCCTTATCGAAGGACTGCCATGAAGACCCTGCGCCTCGTACTCTGGATCGCCGTCGCCCTCGTCGCCGCCCTGCTCGGCTGGCTGACGCTGGAAATGACCAAGACGAAGGAAGAGGTCGCGGGCGGTCCGTTCGGCGTACCCTTCGAGCTCGTCGCGCAGGATGGCAAGCCGATCACCGAAAAGGCCTTCACCGGCAAGCCGACCGCCCTCTTCTTCGGCTTCACCCACTGCCCGGAAGTCTGCCCGACGACGCTGTTCGAGATGAACGGCTGGCTCACCAAGGTCGATCCCGACGGTTCCAAGCTGCAGGCCTATTTCATTACCGTTGATCCGGAGCGCGACACGCCAGAGCTGATCGGCCAGTATGTCGGCAACGTCTCCAAGCGCATCACCGGTATTTCCGGCCCGGCGGACAAGGTGCTGGAGATGGTCAAGGGCTACCGGGTCTACTACCGCAAGGTGCCGCTCGACGAGGCCAAGCCCGACGGCGACTACACGATGGACCACACGGCATCCGTCTTCCTGCTCGACGCGACCGGCCGCTTCGTCGGCACCATCGCCTATGGCGAGAACCCCGAGGTCGCCGAGCAGAAGCTGACGAACCTGATCAAGGGATAATCGTCAGGCCGGGCATACACCTTTGCCCTCGGCTTTCGGACATGCTAGGCGGACCTGAAACAACAGGGACCCCGAGCCGTGAGCGAAATCCGCCTCTATATCACCACGACCGAGAAGCGGGCCGATATCGCCCTCTCGCTGATGACCGACGCCTTCGAGGAAGAAGGTTATGCCATCGCGACGATGGAGATCGACGAAAAGAAGGACATCTGGGAAGCCTCCGTCTACATGTTCCGTGAGGACGAGGCGGAGATCCACGGGCGTTTCGCGGCGCTGCTTGCCGAGGCATTTCCCGATGCGCCTATCGAGCGCGAGGAACTGCCCGATATCGACTGGATCGCCAAGTCGCTGGAAGGCCTGAAGCCGGTGCGCGCCGCGCGTTTCGTCGTGCACGGCTCGCATGACCGCGGCAAGGTGCGGGCTGGCGAGATCGCCATCGAGATCGACGCCGGCCAGGCCTTCGGAACCGGCCATCACGGCACGACGGCGGGCTGCCTGGAGGTGATCTCCGACGTGATGCGCACGCGCAAGGTCAAGCGCGTTCTCGACCTCGGCACCGGCAGCGGCGTTCTGGCGATTGCCACGCGCAAGCTCGCCCCGGTCACGGTTCTGGCGACGGACATCGACCCGATCGCCACGCGCGTCGCACGGGAAAACGTCCGCCTCAACGGCATCGCCTCCGGCGTCGCACTGGAAACAGCGCCGGGCTTCCACTCCACCGCCTTCGGCCGCCACGGCCCCTTCGACCTCATCATCGCCAATATCCTCGCCCGGCCGCTGATGCGCATGGCGCCGCAGCTCGCCGCACAACTGGCGCCGCAGGGCGATGTCATCCTGTCCGGCATCCTCGCCTCGCAGCGCTGGAAGGTGCTTGCTGCCTACAATGGCGCAGGCCTGCGTCATGTGCGCACGATCTGGCGCGAAGGCTGGGTGACGATCCACCTCGACAACCGGCGGTGACGGCACTGTCCGGAAGCGGGGTGGCAACATCCCGCTTCACCGCAAGGGAAATACAGGCAAAATAAAAGGCGGTGCCAGAGGCACCGCCTATGGGCCGGCGAACCGACCTGCCCGCGAGCTTGAGGAGGAGGAGTGCTCAAGCGGGCCTATGTGTTCCGAGCGCCTTCCCGGAGGAGGGAGGAGGAGTGACCGGCAAGACGCCTGATCGGAACACCTAGTCTTTTGCCTTTCGGCAGTTCATTTTGCGATCCGAAGGACTGGAGGAGCTTTCACTTCATTTCGCTTGAAGCGCGTTTTGTTTCGCTTCGTTGGCGCCGCTTATACAAGATTCGAAAATTTGCGACAGAGCCTTTGGGACATGGGTGCCATGCACACAATGCATAAGTCCAATTACAGACCTCTTGGCACGATCCGGGAGCTTTCCTGATCATGGCCGCCACCGTCATTCCGCTCATCGCCCTTGCGATTATCGTCTTCGTGCTGTGGATCGCGATCCGCGCCAACATCGAGGCGCGCAGGAATCCGCACCGCGTCGAAAGCACCACGCGCACCGAGGCTGAACGCCGTCGTATCGCCCTGTCCCTGCGCGGTGCCCTCAGCCGCAAGCCGCTCGGCGCAACGCTGGCCGAACAGCTCTGGCGAAAGCTGGCAAACGAGGTGCCGGGCAACGGCGTGATCTACGACTATCACCGGGATTTCTGCGGCCAGGGCCTCATCCGCACCGATGATGGCGTCATGCTCGCCGACGTGCAGGATGGCGGGGCCTATTTCGGCTCCCCCATCGCGGCGTGGAAGACCGAGGAAGACTTCGTCGCCTTCCTCGCCCGCCAGTCGGATTTTTCGATGAGCGGCTGGGATGCCGGCGAACCCGCCTTCTTCACCGAGGACGACTGGTATCGCAACAACCAGCGCCTGACCCGCGCCGTGCTGGAGCGCTATCTCTCCCGCCTTTGACGCAGCCGGCCGATAGGCCAAAGCGTACCGCGATCGGCCATATTCGCTCTCTTCGCTTCAATGCTTTGGTTTTTCGCATGCCGGCAGCGCAAAACCGCCGCGCACTTTTGCGCGACATGCTTTAGATTGCCGGCACGATTCATCGCCATACCGGAAGTCTCCCATGTTCCAGAGTTTCGACGTCACCTCCACGCCCCAGTTCGGCCGCGAACGCGCCGATGCGCTGCGCGCCAGCTTCGATGCACTCGGCATCGACGGCTTCCTCGTGCCGCGCGCAGACGAGTATCAGGGCGAATACGTGCCGGCCTCGGCCGAGCGCCTTTCCTGGCTGACGGGCTTCACCGGTTCGGCCGGCGTTGCGCTCGTCATGCGCGGTGCGGCCGTGGTCTTCGTCGATGGCCGCTATGTCACGCAGCTCGCCGAGCAGGTCGACGGCAGCGTCTACACCGGTGGCGACCTTGTCGGCGAGCCGCCGCATCTCTGGCTGCAGAACCACGCGCCGAAGGGTTTCCGTCTCGGCATCGATCCGTGGCTGCACACCGGCGCGGAAGTGCGCCGCCTCGAGAAGGCGCTTGCCGGCCTCGGCGGCGCCCTCGTCTTCCTGCCCCACAACCCGCTCGACAAGGCCTGGGCCGACCGCCCGAGCGAACCGCTCGGCAGCGTGACGATCCAGGCGATCGACCAGGCCGGGGAACTGGCCAGGGACAAGCTCGTCAAGATGGCGGAGGCAACCGTCAAGGCCGGCGCGGATGCCCTCGCCGTCACCGACCCGTCCTCCATCGCCTGGATCTTCAACATCCGCGGCAGCGACGTGCCGCACACGCCGCATCCGTTGGCCCGCGCCATCATTCCGGCAGAGGGTCGCCCGCAGCTCTTCCTCGACAAGCGCAAGACCGGCATCGAGCCCGAGGCCTACCTCACCCAGCTCGCCGACCTCGTACCGCCGTCGCAGTTCGACGAGCGCATCGCGGCGCTCGCCGCCGAGGGCAAGCGCATCCTGATCGACCCCGAGCAGGCGCCCTTCGCGCTTGCCGAGATCGTACGCCGCAAGGGCGGCACGCTGGTCGAAGCCGCCGACCCGGCCCGCCTGCCCCGTGCCTGCAAGAATGCCGTCGAGCTGCAGGGCTCCGCGCGTGCCCACCTTCAGGACGGCGCAGCCATGGTGGAGTTCCTCGCCTGGCTCGACGGCACGACGCCCGGCACGCAGACCGAAATGGCCGTCACGAAGAAACTGGAGGCCGTGCGCGCCAGCGTCGGCGAGCGCCATCAGAACCCGCTGAAGGATGTGTCCTTCGACACCATCGCGGGCGCCGGCGCCCATGCCGCCATCATGCATTACCGCGTGACGACCGCATCGGACACGCTCATCGAGCCGGGTACGCTCTTCCTCATCGATTCCGGCGCGCAGTATATCAACGGCACGACGGACATCACCCGCACGGTGGCGATCGGCGCGGTGCCGGAAGAGCAGAAGCGCTTCTTCACCCTGGTGCTGAAGGGCATGATCGCGATCAGCACGGCACGCTTCCCGAAAGGCTCGCGCGGCTGCGACCTCGATCCGCTCGCCCGCATCGCGCTGTGGAAGGCCGGTGCCGATTTTGCCCATGGCACAGGCCACGGCGTCGGCTCCTATCTCTCCGTGCATGAGGGTCCGCAGCGCATTTCCCGGCTTTCGACGCAGGAGCTTCTGGCCGGAATGATCCTGTCCAACGAGCCCGGCTACTACCGCCCCGGCGCCTTCGGCATCCGCATCGAGAACCTGATCCACGTCCTGCCGGCCGCCCCGGTCGACGGCGGCGACATGGACATGCTCGGCTTCGAGACGCTGACCTTCTGCCCGATCGACCGCCGGCTCGTCGTCGCCGCCCTGATGACGGACGACGAGCTTGCCTGGCTGAACGCCTACCACGCGGATGTGCGCGAAAAGATCACGCCGCTGCTGTCGGACGAAGCAACGAAGAGCTGGCTGGAAAAGGCGACGGCGCCGGTCAGCCGATGAACTGACGCAGCACCATCACGACGACCCAGCCGATGGCCAGCACCGGCAGGAGCGAGAGACGCAGGCCAAGCAGGAAGGCGATGGCCATCGTCACGCTGACGTCGAAACCGCCCGTCACGGCTGCCGGCGCCACCAGCGTGGTGAGCACAGCGGCCGGAACGGCGTTCAGCGCCGCTTCGGCGCGCGGCGGGATGCGCTTCATGCGCGTGATGAAGACATAGCCGCCGACGCGCGTCAGGTAGGTCGCGATGGCGCCAGCGGCGATGATCAGCAGCGTCTGCATGTGGAACAGCATGTCCATGCTCATGCCTCCCCGCGTGCAGCATCGCCGACCGGCTCGGCCGGTGCCTTGTCATCGAGCGGCATGACCGCCGCGACGAGCACGCCTGCAAGCGCGCCAAGGCTGACATGCCAGGGCGAGCCGACGAAATGCAGCGCGAGGATCGAGCCTGCCGAGGAGGCCAGCACCACCGGAAGCCAGTTCGCCCGACTGCGGAAGCCGAGCACCAGGCCCATGAAGTAGATCGGCAGCAGCACGTCGATGCCGATTTCCTTGGGGTCGCCGATCAGGTTGCCGAGTAATCCCCCGACAACCGTCAGGCAGAGCCAGGGCACATAGACGCTGAGGCCGAGCACCATCGACCAGAGATAGCTGACGCGGATACCCGCATCCGCACGGCGCTCGGTTTCGGCGAACTGAGGGTCGGTGAGGAAGAACAGCGACGTCGCCTTCTGCCAGAAGGTGAGATGCCGGATATGGGCGGCGATCGCCGCCGAATAGAGCACGTGCCGGAAGTTCACGGCGAAGATCGACAGCACCACCAGCCAGGGCGCGACATTGTGATCGAAGAGCTCGACGCCGACGAGCTGGCTGGCGCCGGCATAAAGCGTCGCGCTCATCAGCGCCGCTTCCGCGATCGTCAGGCCGTTGTCCACGGCGACGGCGCCGAACAGCACGGCAAATGGCGCCGCGGCGATCGCGACGGCGCTGCCACGCCGGAAGGCGTCGCGGATTTCTTCTTTCGTGGCGGGGGTCATGGGTCTGCTCAAGATCTGTCGCAAATCCGGGAGGAGCGCACGGCGGTCTTCCGGCCGGACTTGCAGGAAACGATCCGCCACCCATAGAACAGGCGCGATCCACCCGCAAACCAATATGGCTGATGGACCGTTCAGCGTCGTTGATCAATCAGCGCCGTTTTTCTTCCGGCGCTGATCGATTATCAGCTCTTCTTGAGCTGGAACGTGTGCTCGGGTGCCGGAAAGCTGCGCGCCTTCACCTCTTCGGCGTAGGTCGCGAAAGCCTCGCTCATGACGGGGGCGAGATTGGCGAAGTGCTTGACGAAGCGCGGCTTGAAATCCGTGAAGATGCCGAGCACGTCGTCGACGACCAGCACCTGTCCGTCGCAGGCCGGCGAGGCTCCGATGCCGATGGTCGGCGCCTTGACCGTGCCGGTGATCTCGCGCGCCAGCGGCTCGACCGTGCCCTCGATGACGATGGCGAAGGCGCCGGCATCGTCGATGGCCGCAGCGTCGCGGCGGATCTTCTCGACTTCCTTGTCGTTGCGACCGAGCGAGCGGTAGCCGCCGGTCGTGTTGATGAGCTGCGGCATCAGGCCGACATGGCCGAGCACCGGAATGCCGCGCTGGGTGAGGAAATGCACCGTCTCGGCCATTTCCGCCCCGCCCTCCAGCTTGATCGCCGAACAGCCGGTTTCCTTGAGAACCCTGGCAGCCGTCGCAAAGGCCTGTTCCTTCGACTGCTGGTAGGAGCCGAAGGGTAGATCGACGACGACGCAGGCGCTGGACGAGCCGCGCATGACGGCCTGGCCATGGGCGATCATCATCTCGATCGTCACGCCGACGGTGGAATCGAGACCGTAGAGCACCATGCCGAGGCTGTCGCCGACCAGCATGAAATCGACATGGGGATCCATGAGCTTGGCGACCGGGGTCGTGTAGGCGGTGAGGCTGACGATCGGACGCTCGCCCTTGAGGGCCCGGATGTCGGCGGGCGCCAGACGGCGCTTGGCGGTATGTACGCTCATATCACGCTACCTTTTTCATGTTTTTCGGGCCAAAAACCCGATTATCGAGGAGTTTCGTGCTCCCAAAGCGCACGAAAAGCAACAAAAGAACCGGTCGATCGCCGACCGTGTCGATCTCGGCAAGCGTCTGCGGATCGCGGATCGCGACCACTTCGGGCTTGGCGAGCGGCTCGCTGGCAAGGAAGGCGGTGACGCCCGCCTCCAGGCGCCTTGCATCCGTCTCGCCCGCCATGATCAGCCGCTCGGCTTCCTCCAGCGCGCGCGGTACGATGGCGGCAGCGGCGCGCTCCCCGGCCGAGAGGTAGACGTTGCGCGAGGAACAGGCGAGCCCGTCCGCCTCGCGCACCGTCGGCACGCCGATCACCTCGACCGGCTGTGCCAGGTCCTCGGCCATGCGGCGGATGATGGTGAGCTGCTGGAAGTCTTTCTCGCCGAAATAGGCGCGGTCCGGCTGGGCGATATTGAAGAGCTTGGTGACGACCGTCGCGACCCCCGCGAAATGCCCGGGGCGGACGGACCCTTCGAGTTCCGAGCCGAGCTTCGGCACATCAACGACAGTCTCCATCGGCCGCGGATACATGTCGGAAACGCCGGGTGCGAAGAGATAGTGCACGCCTTCGGCCTCCAGCATCGCCTGGTCGCGGGCAAGGTCGCGCGGATAGCGCGCAAGATCCTCGTTTGCTCCGAACTGCAGCGGATTGACGAAGATAGTGGCGACGACGATGTCGTTGTCGGCGCAGGCCCGCCGGGCAAGCTCCATATGGCCGACATGAAGGTAGCCCATGGTGGGCACGAGACCGATGGTGCGACCGTCCAGCCGGTGCGGCGCCAGCGCCGCGCGCAAATCCGCGATGGTTGTAAAGGTCTGCATCGACGGTTCCTCCTTGCTCTCACCCTCTCCCGCGGGCGATGCCGCCTGCACGATCTCTGCGGATCGGTTCCAGGAGGCGCCGTTTTCTATCTTGTGCAGCGCAAAAAGACAATCGGCAAACACCTTGGGCGGCGATAGGCCCCGCCGCTGGGCAGCATTGCATTTTGCGCACTGTACATTTCGCTCAATGCCCAGTAGAGAGCGCGTTGACACGCCCGTCGCATACGAGCGCAGAGTGCGACGCCAGATCGTCGCGGAACCCGAATTCCGAAAGACCCTACATGACGAGTTTTGAAAGCCTCGCTCCGGCGATGGCAAAGGCGTTGGAAAAACGCGGCTACACTACCTTGACGCCGGTGCAGATCGCCGTCTCCGACCCCAAGATCGGCGATTCCGATGCGCTGGTCTCCGCCCAGACCGGCTCCGGCAAGACCGTCGCCTTCGGCCTCGCGCTCGCCCCGACGCTGCTTGAGGGCGAAGAACGCTTCGCCCGCGCCGAGAGCCCGCTTGCCCTCGTCATCGCGCCGACGCGCGAGCTTGCCATGCAGGTCAAGCGCGAGCTGGAATGGCTCTACGAGATGACCGGTGCCGTCATTGCCTCCTGCGTCGGCGGCATGGACGTGCGCAACGAGCGGCGCGCGCTGGAGCGCGGCGCCCATATCATCGTCGGCACGCCGGGACGCCTGCGCGACCACATCACCCGCGGCAACCTCGATCTCTCCGCCATCCGCGCAGTCGTGCTCGACGAAGCCGACGAGATGCTTGACCTCGGTTTCCGCGAAGACCTCGAATTCATCCTCGAAGCCGCGCCGGAAGACCGCCGCACGCTGATGTTCTCGGCCACCGTGCCGAAGGAGATCGCCGCGCTCGCCAAGAACTACCAGCGCGACGCGCTCCGCATCTCGACCGCGTCCGAGCGGGAGCAGCATGTCGACATCGACTATCGCGCCCTGCTGGCCGTGCCCGCCGACCGCGAGAACGCCATCATCAACGTTCTGCGCTACTACGATGCACAGAACGCCATCGTCTTCTGTTCGACGCGCGCAGCGGTGAACCACCTGACGGCCCGCTTCAACAATCGCGGCTTCTCGGTCGTGGCACTCTCCGGCGAACTCAGCCAGAACGAGCGCACCCACGCGCTGCAGGCCATGCGCGATGGCCGCGCCCGCGTCTGCATCGCCACCGACGTCGCCGCCCGTGGCATCGACCTGCCCAATCTCGAGCTCGTCGTGCATGCCGACCTGCCGACCAACCCGGAAACGCTGCTGCACCGCTCGGGCCGCACCGGCCGTGCCGGCCGCAAGGGCGTCAGCGCGCTCATCGTGCCGCTCAGCGCCCGCCGCAAGGCCGAGCGCCTGCTGCAGGCCGCCAACCTCAAGGCGAACTGGGCGACCCCGCCGTCCGCCGAGGACATCCTGCGCCGCGACGACGAGCGTCTGCTCGCCGACCCCATGCTGACCGACACGATCGGAGAAGACGAGGTCGAGACGATCGACGCGCTCGCCGCACGCTTCGACGCCCGCCAGCTGGCCGCCGCCGTCGCCCGTTTCTTCAAGGCTGGCCGCTCGGCGCCGGAAGACCTGGTCGAGGTCTCGCTCGAACAGCGCAAGCCGCGCGAGCGCGGCAACGACTTCATTCCCGCCGAAACCAAGCGCCCGCGCGACGGTTTCGGGGCAAGCGTCTGGATCTCCGTGTCGGTCGGCCGCAAGCAGCGCGCCGAACCGCGCTGGCTGATCCCGATGCTCTGCCGCAACGGCAGCATCACCAAGAACGAGATCGGCGCGATCAAGATGCAGCCGGAAGAGACCTATATCGAGCTCTCCGCCGCTTCCGCCGACGGCTTCCTCGGCCATCTCGGCCCGGGCAGCATGCTGGAGCGCGGCATCCGCGTTACCGTGCTGGAAGGCCAGCCCGACCTGACGCCGCAGCCCTATACGCGTGCGCCCGGCGAGAAGACGCAGCGCTACGACAAGCCGGAACGCCGCGCCGACTGGAAGCCGAAGGGCGAATTCGAGAAGAAGCCGCGTTTCGAGAAGAAGCGCGATTTCGACAAGCCGGAAGGTGCCGCCGCCAAGCCGCACTGGAAGGACCGCGAAGACGGCGGCAAGAAGCCCGCCAAGCCCTTCGCCGGTGCCAAGCCCTTCAAGGGCAAGCGCGACGAAAAATTCGCCAAGCCCGACGGCGCGCCGCGTAAGCCGAAGGCCAAGAAGCCGGATCGCTTCTAAACAATGACACCTGACCGGCGCGGAACCATCCGGTCCGCGCCGCGTTACCCCCGCGCTTTTGCGAGGGGGTTTTCATGGCCAGAAACGACGCGCAGACGGCGGCGGACAAAGACGAACTCAACCGGTTCGTGACCGGCCTCGGCCGCGGTGTCGCCGGCGCCCTGTTCCTGGCGCTGCCCATGCTGATGACCATGGAAATGTGGCATCTCGGCTTCTCCATGGCGCGCGAGCGCCTGTTCCTGCTGCTCCTCCTCGACATTCCCCTGTTGATCTTGCTCGCCCATCGCATCGGTTTCGAGGAGACATTCGGCTGGCGCGAGGCAATCCGTGACGCGGCGATCGCCTACGGCATTGGCATCCTGACCAGCTTGGTGGTGCTGACGGCGCTCGGCCTGCTGCGTGGCGGCATGCCGGCGAGCGAACTTTCCGGCAAGGTCGCCCTGCAATCCGTCCCCGCCAGCATCGGCGCCATGCTCGGCCGCAGCCAGCTCGGCCATGACGACGATGACACCGGAACGAAGGAGACGAGTTATGCCGGCGAGCTGCTGCTGATGGCGGCCGGGGCCCTCTTTCTCTCGCTCAACATCGCGCCGACCGACGAGATGATGGTGCTCGCCTACAAGATGACCGTCTGGCATGCCCTTGCCGTCGCCCTCATCTCCATCGCCCTTATGCACGGCTTCGTCTATGCGGTGTCCTTCACCGGCGGGCACGAGCTTTCCCCGCAGACGCCCTGGTGGCACGCCTTCGTGCGCTTCACCCTGCCCGGCTATGTCATTGCGCTGGCGATCAGCATCTTCGCCCTGTGGATCTTCGAGCGCCTTGGCGGCAGTGCGCCGGTCGAGGTCGCATTGTCCGTCATCGTGCTCGGTTTTCCCGCAGCGCTTGGCGCCGCAGCCGCGCGATTGATCCTGTGAGGCAGCCATGACCCGATCCGAACGGGGCCGCCATCGCGAACGCCACGATCCTCACTGGATCGAATGGCTGACCGGCCTGGTCTCCGCCCTCCTCGTCGCCGGCATGCTCGGCTGGATCGGCTGGGAGGCTTTCACGCGGGAGGCGACGCCACCGGACCTTTCCGTCACGGTGCTGACGACGGAGAAGACCGGCGCCGGACAGCGCGTCACCTTCGACATCGCCAATTCCGGAACCACCACCGCGGCAGCCGTCACCGTCATCGGGCGGCTGATGGAAGGCGAAAAGATCGTCGAGGAGAACCACGTTGTCTTCGACTATGTCGCCGCAGAATCGAAGTCGACAGGCGCCATCCTGTTTGCGGGAGACCCGGCCGGGCGGCGGGTGGATATCCGTGCCGCCGGCTACACCGGTCCATAGCGGCCAACGGCTTGAAAAAGCGGAACCAAATACGCATCTGCGGATTGAACAAAAGACAAGTATCCGTGTCCGCATCGAAATGGGCATTCCAGACCCCGCAAGGCTTCACCATGGCATGGCCCATTCTCATCCTGCTGACCACCCAGGTCCTCCTCCCGGCCTTCTTCTTCTCCTGGCTCTTTCTGCCCCGCCCCATCGACCGGCTCGGCTGGCTGACACGCGTCACCTACGGGGCGGCCTACTTCGCCTTCGTCACCGTCATCGGGCGCTGGGATTTCCTCGGCTCCGCCCTTGCAATGCTCCTGCCGGCGGCGTTCGTCGTGGCCGCCGCCCTCTCCTATCTGCGCGTTCGCGGCCGGCCCTGGAATGCATCACCCTCGCTCTTGCGCGCGCATGGCTTCACCGCAGCCATGGCCGTGTTCTTCCTGGCGCTGACGGCACGGGCCCTTTCCGGCTACGGCTACAAGGAGACGGCCGTGGAGCTCGCCTTCCCGTTCGCCGCCGGCACCTACTATGTCGGCCAGGGCGGCGGCACGACCTCGATCAACTATCACCACGCCAGCCAGAGCCAGCGCTTCGCGCTCGACATCGTCGCGCTTAACGGTTTCGGCATGCGCGCGAACGGGCTGATGCCGAAGGACCTTGCGGACTACGAGATCTATGACCGGGAGGTGAAGAGCCCCTGCAACGGCGTCGCCATCGCCACCCACGACGGTGTCGATGACAACCGCATCTCCGAGAGCAATACCGAGGCGCCGGCGGGCAACCACATCATCCTCGCCTGCGGCTCGGCGCGCATCCTGCTTGCCCATTTCCGCAAGGGTTCGGTCGCCGTCGCCGATGGCGCGGTCGTCACGAAGGGCGAAACGCTCGGCCAGGTCGGCAATTCCGGCAATTCATCCGAGCCGCACCTGCACATGCATGCCTATCTCGGCGGCACGCGGGACTACAACGAAGGCCAGGGCGTGCCCATGACCTTCGACGGCCGCTTCCTCGTGCGCGGCTCGATCGTCACGGCGCCTTGATCCGCTCGAGCCAGCCGTCCTCGTCGATGACCTCGACGTTGAACTCCCGCGCCTTGTCGAGCTTGGAGCCGGCGCCCGGCCCAGCGACCACGAGATCCGTCTTCTTGGAGACAGAACCCGCCACCTTGGCGCCCAGCCGCTCAGCCATCGCCTTGGCCTCGTCGCGCGTCATCTTCTCCAGCGATCCCGTGAACACCACCGTCTTGCCGGCGACCGGGCTCGCGGTCGCCGCCACTGCTTCGGCGGCCTGCGGCTCCACCTCCTTGCGCAGGGCAGCGATGACCTGAAGGTTGCGCGGTTCCTTGTAGAACTCCACGAGAGCCCGGGCGACGACCTCGCCGATCCCGTCGATGCTGTTCAGTTCGGTCCACGCGTCGCCCGAAAACGACGACGCCGCGATCAGCGCCTCCTCGAAGGCCGCGTAGGTGCCGTAGGCGCGCGCCAGCAGCTTGGCATTGCCTTCCCCCACATGGCGGATACCGAGCGCGTAGATGAAACGGTTGAGCGCGATGGAGCGCCGCGCATCGATGGCATCATAGAGCTTGCGAACGCTCACCTTGCCGAAACCGTCAATATTCTCGAGTTTCGTCAGCTCGGATTCGTCCTGCCGCTTCCGGAGCGTGAAGATGTCAGGCGCGGTGCGGATGCTGAGACTATCGTCCTGCGCGGTGAAGAAGAAGTCGATCTGCTTGGTCCCGAGGCCTTCAATGTCGAAGGCGTTGCGCGAGACGAAATGCTTGAGATGCTCCACCGCCTGCGCGGGGCAGACGAACCCGCCCGTGCACCGTGTCACCGAATCGAGGCGGCCGGTCTTTTCGTTGCGTTCGCGGACGGCATGGCTGCGGCAGGACGGGCATTCCGTCGGAAATTCGTATGGTTGCGATTCCGGTTTGCGTTTCTCCAGCACGACGCCAAGCACCTGCGGAATGACATCGCCCGCGCGCTGCACGATAACGGTGTCGCCGATGCGAATGTCATGGCCCTCCGGCCGGATGCGGTCACCGCTGTTGCCGATGCCCGCGATGTAGTCGGCATTGTGCAAGGTTGCATTGGTGACGACCACGCCGCCAACGGTAACGGGTGCAAGGCGGGCGACGGGCGTCAGCGCCCCGGTCCGACCCACCTGGATGTCGATATCCTCGACGGTGGTGAAGGCTTGCTCGGCCGGGAACTTGTGCGCCGTCGCCCAGCGCGGCGAGCGGGAGCGGAAACCGAGGCGTTCCTGCAATGCCAGTTCGTCCACCTTGTAGACGACGCCGTCGATGTCATAGTCGAGATCCGGGCGGTCGAGGCCGATCTCGCGGTAATGCGCGATGATGTCATCGACGCGGGAAAGCCGCTTGGTCATCGGATTGACCGGGAAGCCCCAGGCCTTCAGCACCTCGATCATGCCATATTGCGTATCGGCCGGCATGGCCGACATCTCGCCCCAGGCATAGGCGAAGAAACGCAGCTTTCGGCTCGCCGTCACCGTCGCGTCGAGCTGGCGCAGCGAGCCCGCCGCCGTGTTGCGCGGGTTGACATAGGTCTGCTTGCCCTCCGCCGCCATCTTCTCATTGAGCGCCAGAAAGTCGCTCTTGGCCATATAGACCTCGCCGCGCACCTCAACGACATCAGGCGCACCGGCCGGCAGGCGGTTCGGGATCTCGCCGATGGTCATGACATTGGCGGTGACGTTCTCGCCCGTCGTGCCGTCGCCGCGCGTCGCCGCGCTGACCAGCCGGCCGTTCTCGTAGCGGATCGACATCGAAAGGCCGTCGATCTTCGGCTCGGCGGTAAACGCGATCGAATCGTCCGGCAGGCGGCCAAGGAAGCGGTAGACGGAGGCGACGAAGTCCCGGACGTCCTCGTCGGAGAACGTATTGTCGAGCGAGAGCATCGGGCGCGAATGGGTGATCGGCGCGAAGGTCGGCAGTGGAGCCGAGCCGATGCGGCGCGACGGGCTGTCGTCGCGCACCAGCGCCGGAAACCGCGCCTCGATCGCCTCGTTGCGCCGCTTCAGGGCGTCATAGTCGGCATCCGAAATTTCCGGCGCGTCCTGACCGTGGTACAGGTCGTCGTTGCGCGCAATTTCGGCCGCCAGAAAGGCGAGTTCTGCCGCAGCCTCTTCTTCATTGAGATTCTCGACGGGGGTTTTCACATTCGCCATGGCCTGCTCCGGGATTCTGCCACCGTTCTAGAGGAAATGAGGTGAAAGAAAAGATGGCAGCGCGATGAGGGGCCGTCGCCGGCTATATCCCACCCGAAAGCAACCGCGCCGCCGCCGCCCTCGCCTCGTCGGTCACCGAAGCGCCGGCGAGCATGCGGGCGATTTCTTCCGTGCGCGCGCCATCGTCCATGCGGGCGACGCGGGTGGCGACGGTCTCGCTGCCTTCGACTGGTCCCTTGGAGATGAGAAGGTGCGTCGCCGCACGGGCCGCGACCTGCGGGGCGTGGGTGACGGAGAGCACCTGCACGGTGGAGGACAGCCGCTTCAGCCGCTGGCCGATGGCATCGGCCACCGCACCGCCGACGCCGGTATCGATTTCGTCGAAGACGAGGGTCGGCGCAGAGCCGCGGTCGGCGAGCGCCACCTTCAGCGCCAGCAGGAAACGCGAGAGTTCGCCGCCGGAGGCGACCTTCATGATCGGACCGGGACGCGTTCCGGGATTGGTCTGGACGTGGAATTCGACCGTGTCGATCCCCTCTTCCGCGCCACCCTCCAGGTCGGTGGTGATCTCGACGGTGAAGCGCGCGCGCTCCAGCTTCAGCGCCGGCAGCTCCGCCATGACGGCGGCGGCAAGCGCGTCCGCCGCATGGTGGCGCTTGTCGGAGAGCGAACGGGCGGCCTGGTCGAATGCGGCACGCGTCTCGGCAAGATGCGCCTGAAGCCGCACCAGCTTCTCCTCGCCGGCATCGAGATCGGCAAGATCGGCGATCATCTTGGCGGCAAGGGCCGGAAGGCCGGTGACGGGCACGGAGTATTTGCGGGCAGCCGCGCGCAGGGCGAAGAGGCGCTCTTCCGTGCGCTCCAGCTCCTTCGGATCGTATTCGGTCTTGCGCAGCGCCACCTCGACGGCCATCTGTGCGTCGGAAAGCTGGTTCAATGCCTGATCGAGCAGCTCGACCGTCTCCTCCAGCAGGCCCGGCGCCTCGTGGCTCTTGCGCTCAAGACGGCGCACAAGCGCGGCGATGAGGGGCACGGGCGAGGCATTGCCATTCAGGAATTCGCTCGCCTCGTTGATGTCACCGGCGATACGCTCGGCCTTCATCATGCGGGCGCGGACTTCCGCCAGCGCATCCTCCTCGCCATCCCGCGGCGAGAGGACTTCCAGCTCCTCGACGGAGGAACGCAGGTAATCGGCCTCGCGGGCAGCCGCTTCCACCTTGTCACGGTGACGGCGCAGCGTGCGTTCGGCTTCCTTCCACTGGTGATAGAGCGTGCCGACATCGCCTGCCGCCTCGCCGAGACCGCCGAAGGCATCGAGCAGCAGACGGTGCGCATCGGTATCGACAAGCGCACGATCGTCATGCTGGCCATGAATTTCGACGAGGCGCTGGCCGACCTGCCGCATCAGCTGCACGGAGACCGGCTGATCGTTGACGAAGGCCTTGGTGCGCCCGTCGGCGGATTGCTGGCGCCGGAAGATGAGGTCGCCATCGTCGTCGATGCCATTGTCGCGCAGGAGCGTCCGGGCGGCGTGACCATGCGGCACGTCGAAGACCGCCGTCACCTGACCGCGATCCACGCCATGGCGCACCAGCGAGCCGTCACCCCGCCCGCCGAGCGCGAGCGACAGACTGTCGAGAAGAATGGATTTTCCGGCGCCCGTCTCGCCCGTCAGCACGGAAAGGCCCGGCTCGAAAGCAAGGTCGAGCCTTTCGATCAGGACGATATCGCGGATCGAAAGCTGCGCCAGCATGGCCCTGCCATATCTCTTGCTTAGACGCCGAGCAGCTTCTTGCCTGCACGAGAAATCCAGGACCCGCTGTTTTCACGCGGTTCGAGGCCCTTCGACTGCAGGAGCTTGTAGCTGTCGGAATACCACTGGCTGTCGGGATAGTTATGGCCGAGCACCGCCGCCGCCGTCTGCGCTTCCGTATCCACGCCCATGGCGTAATAGGTCTCGACGAGACGGGCGAGCGCTTCCTCGATCTGGTTGGTCATCGGATACTTTTCGACGACGACGCGGAAGCGGCTGGCTGCCGCGATATATTCCTTGCGCTCGAGATAGTAGCGGCCGACCTGCATTTCCTTGCCGGCGAGCTGGTCACGGGCAAACCGCATCTTGGTCTGCGCGTCCTCGACATATTCCGAATCGGGGTAGTTCTCGACAACGGCCTGCATGGCTTCCAGCGTCTGCGCGGAGGCGCGCTGGTCCTGCGTCACGCTCGGGATCTGCTTCCAATAGGCAAGGCCGACGATGTACTGCGCATAGGCCGCGTCTTCCGAACCCGGATAGAGGTTGAGATAGCGCTTGCCGGCGGTGATCGCTTCCTCGTTGCGGCCCTGGCGGTAATTGGTGAAGGCCGACATGACGAGCGCCTTGCGCGCTTCCTCGGAGAAGGGATGCTGGCGATCGACGGCCTCGAACTTGCGGCTCGCCTCTCCCACCTTGCCGGCGTTCAGGTTGGCAAGGCCCTGGTTGTAGAGCTTGTCGGCAGGCTCAGTCTCGCCGGCCAGCTTGGTGATGTCGATATCGGGATCCGACTGGCACGCGGAAAGAACGACAGGCGAAGCCGCCGCAAAAAGCGTAAGATAGACAATGCGCGCCGTCTTCTTCACACCAACAGACCCTGCAACAACCATGTGACAATCCCAGTTCAACGGACGCGATGCGGTAACCCGCCCCGCGCGCCCCGCGTTGTATCTCCAAATACGTGAAGACCGCAACGCCATGCCGATGCATTAACGCATTTTTGTGGCAAGGCTGTCTGGAAAGCAGCGGCCGGAAAAATTCCCTTCAAAGGGACCAGGGCGCAAATTCCGGCGCGTTGACCGCGATCAGCTCGCGCTGCCCCGGCCGCGAGCGCGGCGCGGCGGCTTCGACGACCTCATAGGCCGTACGGTCGCTGAGCAGCGCCTTCAGGGCATGGGCGTTCATCTTGTGGCCGCCGCGATAGGAGCGGTAGCAGCCGATGAACTGTGCACCGGCAAGCGCAAGGTCACCCACGGCGTCGAGCGTCTTGTGGCGCACGAACTCGTCCTTGGCGTACCGCAGGCCCTCGACATTGATCACGGTGTTGTCATCGGAAATGACGACGGAATTTTCCAGCGACGAGCCGAGCGCAAAGCCGGCGGCCCAGAGCTTTTCCACGTCGCGCATGAAACCGAAGGTGCGGGCGCGCGACAGTTCGTTGCGGAACGCTGTCGGCGTAAGGTCGCCCTTCCAGGACTGGCGGCCGATCAACGGGCAGTCGAAATCGATCTCGACTTCGAATCGCGTACCGTCATAGGGCGAGAACTCGGCCCAGGACGCGCCTGCCTCGACACGCACCGGCTTGACGATGCGGATATAGCGGCGCTTGACGGCGAGCGGGATGAGGCCGACCTGGTCGATCGCGTCGATGAACGGCGCAGAACTGCCGTCCATGATCGGCATTTCGGCGCCGGTGACTTCGATCAGCACGTTGTCGAGGCCAAGCGCGTACAGCGCAGCCATGACGTGCTCCACGGTGGCGATCATGGTGGCCGGCGAAAAACCGAGGACCGTGCAGAGGTCCGTGTTGCCGACCTGTGCGGAGACCGCGCGGTATTCGCTGACGGTGCCGTCGTCGTGCAGGCGCTGAAAGACGATGCCGCTGTCGGCTTCGGCAGGATTGAAGGTGATCGAAACGGCCGCGCCGGAATGGACGCCCGTGCCCGAAATGGTCACCGGGTTCGCAATCGTCGTCTGGAAACCGAGCATACCGATCGTCATGTGCATTCGCCTCGTCTTACTGTCGGCTCATTCCTCGCCGACATTCTGTCTTTCATGGGCTCGCGGGAGCCCCGGTCTTTCATTGGCCCAAGGAAACCCTTGGCCGGGCGCGCTGCGCCCACCGACAAGTCCGCCTCGACGTCTGGAGTGATTTGATGCTCTCCGGCGCGATGCCGGCATCCGATCCCTGACTGGCCCCTGTGCCTAGCCTGAATGTAGTAGGTCCCTCAGGGCTACACAAATCACTGTTTCTTTCGCTTTGTAACGCTTTATCTCGGCGGCAAGCTCTTGAAATCAGAGGCGAATCAAAAATGCCCGGACCAGGGTCCGGGCATTCTGAAAAACGATCTCCGGGAAGACCTCAGTTCGACTGGCGGCGCAGGAAGGCCGGAATTTCGAGCTGGTCGTCCTCACCAAGCGAACGCGGCTGCGGATTGGCGCGGCCATGATCGTCGAGGTGGCCGCGGCGCGGAGCATAGAGGCTGGCTTCAGCCGACAGCGGGCGGCGCTGCTGCTGGGCCTGCGGTGCCGGCTCCTGGGCGACCTGCGGCTCCTCGTGACGGCCGAGCGAGGACGTCAGGCGCTTCAGGAGACCCATCGGGCCGCGCTCTTCGCTGTGCGAGGCGACCGGCTGCTGGGCAGCGCGATGGTCGATCTCGGCCTGCACGACCGGCGGGAAGTCCTCGATCTTCGGCATGCGCATCGTCTGCGGCTCCTGCCGGATGATCGGAGCGGACGGTTCGACGCGCTGCTGCATGACCGGAGCCTGGTGCATCGGCTGCTGCTGGACCGGACGCTGCGCCGGCATTTCTGCCGGAGCGGCGAAGAGACGGTTCTGCAGGCGCGGCTCTTCCTGGGTGGAAGCGACCGGCTGCTGCACCGGAGCCGGACGGTTCACCGGAATGGCCAGTTCCCGCTCGAGGCTCTCTTCCGAGGCGCGGATGGCTTCGGCGATCGGATCGACGAGCGGCTGCTGGGCAACCGGCTGCTGCATGACGGGCTGCTGCATGACCGGCTGCGGCTGGGGCGCGACGGCCTGGAACTGCGGCTGGACCGGAACGGCGGCGGAGGGACGAACTACCGGCTTGCTGAGGCTGCGAAAGTCAGCATTACGTGCAGCCACCTCCGAGGCCGCGCGGTCGATACCGGTTGCAACAACGGAAACGCGGATCAGGCCTTCGAGCTCTTCATCGAAGGTAGCGCCGAGTATGATGTTTGCGTCCGGATCGACTTCCTCGCGGATGCGGGTTGCGGCTTCGTCGACTTCGAAGAGGGTGAGGTCACGGCCACCCGTGATGGAGATGAGCAGGCCCTGTGCGCCCTTCATCGAGGTTTCGTCGAGCAGCGGATTGGCGATCGCGGCTTCGGCAGCGGCCATTGCGCGGCCTTCGCCCGAAGCTTCGCCCGTGCCCATCATGGCGCGACCCATCTCGCGCATCACCGAGCGGACGTCGGCGAAGTCGAGGTTGATGAGGCCTTCCTTGACCATCAGGTCGGTGATGCAGGCGACGCCCGAATAGAGCACCTGGTCGGCCATCGCGAAGGCGTCGGCGAAGGTGGTCTTGTCGTTGGCGATGCGGAAGAGGTTCTGGTTCGGGATGACGATCAGGGTGTCGACCGACTTCTGCAGTTCCTGGATGCCTTCTTCGGCAAGGCGCATACGGCGGCCGCCTTCGAAGTGGAACGGCTTGGTGACGACGCCGACCGTCAGGATGCCCTTGTTGCGGGCGGCCTGCGCGACGACCGGAGCCGCACCCGTGCCCGTGCCGCCGCCCATGCCGGCGGTGACGAAGCACATGTGGGTGCCGTTGAGGTGGTCGATGATCTCATCGATGCACTCTTCGGCGGCAGCGCGGCCGACTTCCGGCTGCGAGCCGGCGCCAAGACCTTCGGTGACGGCGACACCCATCTGGATGATCCGCGTCGCCTTGGTCATGGTCAGCGCCTGGGCGTCGGTGTTGGCGACGACGAAGTCGACGCCTTCCAGGCCCGCGGTGATCATGTTGTTGACAGCATTGCCACCGCCCCCGCCGACACCGAAGACGGTGATGCGGGGCTTCAGCTCGGTGATGTCCGGCTTCTGGAGCTTGATAGTCATTGCAGTGTTCCTTTCGTTTCCGGCCGCTTCGCCCAGCCGGTCTATTCCCAAAACTCAAATCTCGGTCTTTCCCGGCACTACGCCGCCGGAAAACCCGTCAGAAACTTTCCTTCAGCCACTGGCCCATGCGGGCAATGCGGCCGTTGCCACCCGTGAGCTGCGAGAGCATGCCGCCCTGCACAGCGTGTTCTTCCAGTTCCGCGACCTGCGGATAGATCATCAGGCCGACCGCTGTCGAAAAGGCCGGGCCCTTCGCCGCCGTCGGCAGGCCGGACACGCCGAGCGGGCGGCCGATGCGGACATTGCGGGCGAGGATGCGGCGCGCGACTTCCGGCAGGCCGGTGAGCTGGCTCCCGCCGCCCGTCAGCACGATTCGCTTTCCAACGATCGGCGAAAAGCCGGAGCGCTGGATGCGGTCGCGGATGAGTTCGATGGTCTCTTCGATGCGGGCACGCACGATGCGCGAGAGCAGCGCACGCGGCACATGGGTCGGCTGGTCGCGGTCATCCTCGCCGATCGGCGGGACGGTGACGATGTCGCGCTCGTCGGCCGCGTTCGGCAGCGCCGAACCGTGCACGACCTTCAGGCGTTCGGCATCCTCGATGCGGGTCGAAAGACCGCGCGCAAGGTCCGTCGTGACGTGGTGGCCGCCGAGCGAGACGGCGTCGGAATGCACCAGCTTGCCTTCGGCGAAGACGGAGATCGTCGTCGTGCCGCCGCCCATGTCGATGCAGGCGCAGCCGAGTTCGACCTCATCGTCGACGAGCGCGGAAAGGCCGCTGGCATAGGGCGTCGCGACCATGCCCTCGACGGAGAGGTGGGCGCGGTTGATGCACAGTTCGAGGTTCTTCAGCGCGGCGCGCTCCGCCGTCAGCACATGCATGTCGACGCCGAGCACGTCGCCGAACATGGAGAGCGGATCGCGGATGCCGCGCTCGCCGTCGAGCGAGAAGCCCGTCGGCAGCGAGTGGAGGATGGCGCGGTCCTGGCGCAGCGACTGCTGGCCGGCAACGGCAAGCACCTTGCGCAGGTCGTTCGCGTCGACTTCCTGGCCGCCGAGATCGATGGTCGCGGTGTAGACGTCGCTTTGCAGGCGGCCGGCCGAAACGTTGACGATCAGGCTTTCGATGGTCAGGCCGGCCATGCGCTCGGCCGCATCGACGGCAAGGCGTACGACGCTTTCGGCCGCGTCGAGATCGGTGATGACGCCGTTCTTCACGCCGCGGGATTTCTGGTGGCCGATGCCAATGACTTCGACATTGTGCGTTCGGCCGGGCAGGATCTCGCTCTCGGCGCGCGGCGTCAGCCGGCCGATCATGCAGACGACCTTGGTGGAGCCGATATCGAGGACCGAAACGACATGCGCCCGCTTGGAGGAAAGCGGCTTCAAGCGCGGCAGGCCAAAATGGGACGAACCGAAAATGCTCATGTGCGCTTCGCTGCCTTCTTCAGGTCCTTCGTTCTCTGCTCGACCGCCGCATTGCGGCGTTCGAGCGCCCCTTCCGTCAAACGAACCGTCGTGCGGTCTTCCAACCGAAGATCAACGGCCGCGATGTCCCGTTCCAGAATGCCCTGCTCCGCTTCAAGCGTTGCCAGCGTATCCATGGCGCGCGGCACGTTGTGCTCCGGCAGCTTGACGACGATGCCGTTGTCGAGCCTCAGGTCCCAGCGCCGGCCGGCGACCCGGATGTAAGCCTTCACGCGCGCCTTGATTTCCGGCCAGTTGTCGAACTCGTCGGCAAAGCCGGCGGCAGCGGTTTCGGCGTCGCGGCCGACGAACAGCGGCAGCGTCGAAAACTTGTTGTCGCGCAGCGGCGCAATCACGCTGCCGTTCTTCTCGATCAGCGAAAGATCGCTGCCGTGCTGCCAGATGCCGAACGCTTCGCGCTCTTTCAGTGCGATCTCGATCGTGCCCGGATAGATCTTGCGAACCGAGACATCCTCGACCCACGGCAGTTCGGTGAGCTGCTTGCGGGCTTCGTTGACGTCGAGCGCGACCAGCGAGGTCGTGCCATCGAGGCCAAGGCGTTCGAGAATGTCGATTTCCGAAGTCTCGCGGT
Source organism: Shinella sp. HY16 (assembly GCF_028534175.1). NCBI lineage: Bacteria > Pseudomonadati > Pseudomonadota > Alphaproteobacteria > Hyphomicrobiales > Rhizobiaceae > Shinella > Shinella sp. HY16. The sequence continues at coordinate 2,305,484 of NZ_JAHYXL010000001.1, forward strand.
TGCCGGAAACCTTGACGTCCTCGATGGCAAAGCCGATCGCCGTCGTCGAGGCCTGGGCGACATCCTGCGAATGACCGCCGAGCGACATGCCGTAGAGGCCCGTCGCGCCGATGAAAAGCACGGTCGCGATGCTGCCGGTATGGCGCGGAATGTGGATACGACCGGCCGCAAGGCTGACCAGGAACCGGACGATCCGGCGCAGCGGGCGCGGCAGCACACGACCGGCTTCCGTTTCCGGAGGCCCGACGGGGCGTACCCTGCTCCTTTTGACGCTCAACGCAAACACGACGCGTCCTCCACCATCCACCGCAAGAATTCACCAAAGGAATGGCCGGCATGAACAGCCATTTCGGGCACCAGGGAGGTGGGGGTCATGCCGGGCTGGGTGTTGATTTCCAGCCAGACAAGCTCGCCATTCTCGGAGAATCGGTCGTCGTAACGGAAGTCGGAACGGCTGACGCCACGGCACCCGATCGCTTGATGCGCCTTGAGGGAGAGTGTTTGTACTTTTTGGTAAATATTCGGTGAAATTTGTGCCGGGATGACGTGTTTCGAACCGCCTTTTACGTATTTGGAATCATAGTCGTAGAAGGCGTGGCCCTGGGGCACCACTTCCGTGACACCAAGCGCCACGTCTCCCATAACGCCGCAGGTCAGTTCGCGGCCGTAGATGTAGCGCTCGACCATGACGCTGTCGCCATAGCGCCATTCGGACGAGGTAATGATCTGCGGGGGATGAGACTGGTCTTCCTTGACCATGACGACGCCGAAGGAGGACCCCTCGCGCACGGGCTTCACCACATAGGGCGGCTTCATCGGATGCGAGGAGGTGAAATCGAAGCGGTTCATCAACCGCTGCTCGGCGATCGGAATGCCCGCCGCCTTGGCGACGATCTTTGCCTGCGCCTTGTCCATGGCGAGCGCCGAGGCGAGCACGCCGGAATGGGTATAGGGGATCTCGAGATATTCGAGCACGCCCTGGATGGTGCCGTCCTCGCCGAAGGGGCCATGCAGCGCATTGAAGGCGACATCGGGCTTCAGTTCGGCAAGCACGCTTGCAACATCGTGACCGACATCGACACGCGTGACCTTGTAGCCCTCGGCCTCAAGCGCGTCGGCGCAGGCGTTGCCCGACGAAAGGCTCACCGGCCGTTCCGACGAAAAACCACCCATCAGCATCGCGACATGCTTTACGCTCATAGAACCCCCAACTGAATTCCGCACACTGCCTCTCGTCCCTTGCGCGGACCTGATTTGCCTCTGCGATCCGACTCGGCGAGCGAGTTGGGACCACTAGAGCGCCATTAAGGTTAATGAAGCGTTTACTTTCGTTAACCGCGGCCGCCCGGAGGCGAATTTTCCTGTCCCGAATCAAGTCACGCTTCGATTCTCTCTCTGGAATCAGAGAGTTGTGACGGACGCAAGAAAAAGAAAAATTTAGCTCTTCCTAAAGCGACACCGAACGGCCGCTGCCTGCCCGCAAAGGCTTGGTAAATGCGGGATCGCCCGAAAGCGTACGAAAAGTACGATTTTTTACCGTTCAGCGTACTTTTATTGTTTCACCGACCGATCGGTTGACGTAATAGAACGGCGCTGCCTCCCAAGACAGCCTCAAAACCAAGAAAAGGCACCCACGATGAGTGATACGCTCGCTTCCGGGTCGCCGACCGCAACGCATTCCAACCGCGCCGGGCTCAACTCCCCGGCGCGCGTTCTCTTTGCAAGCCTGGTCGGAACGACCATCGAATTCTTCGATTTCTACGTCTACGCCACCGCCGCCGTGCTGGTCTTCCCGACGCTGTTCTTCCCGAACAGCGATCCGACGACTGCCCTGCTCGCGTCCTTCGCAACCTTCTCGATCGCCTTTTTCGCCCGTCCGCTCGGTGCGGTCGTCTTCGGGCACTATGGCGACCGCGTCGGCCGCAAGACGACGCTGGTGGCGGCGCTCCTGACCATGGGCGTCTCCACCGTGATCATCGGCCTCCTGCCCTCCTACGAGACGATCGGCGTGCTCGCGCCGCTGCTTCTGGCGCTCTGCCGCTTCGGCCAGGGCTTCGGGCTTGGCGGCGAATGGGGTGGCGCGGTGCTGCTCGCCACCGAAAACGCTCCTCCGGGCAAGCGCAGCTGGTACGGCATGTTCCCGCAGCTCGGCGCCCCCGTCGGCCTTTTCCTCTCCTCCGGTGTCTTCTGGCTTCTGCTGCATGTCATGTCGCAGGAATCGCTGCTCGCCTGGGGCTGGCGCATCCCCTTCGTCGCCTCGATCATCCTGATCGCCGTCGGCCTGTGGGTTCGCCTGTCGATCACCGAGACGCCCGCCTTCCAGAAAGCCATCGACAAGCAGGAGCGCGTGGAAGTCCCGGTCGTGGAGCTCTTCCGCAACCACAAGCGCAGCCTCGTGCTCGGCACCTTCGTGGCGCTCGCCACCTTTGTGCTGTTCTATATCGGCTCGGCCTATCTGCTGTCCTACAACGTCAAGATACTGAAGCTGCCCTTCGTCGAAGCGCTGGAAGTCCAGCTCCTCGGCTCGGTGCTGTTCGGCCTCTTCATTCCTTTGGCCGGGAAGCTTGCCGAAAGGTTCGGCCGCCGGGAGGTGCTGATTCTCACGACCGTGCTGATCGGCGCCTTCTCGTTCCTCCTGCCGGGCCTGATGACGGGCGGCGAGAGCGGCATCTTCGTCTTCGTCATCCTCGCCATGGCGCTGATGGGCATGACCTATGGTCTGATCGGCACGGCGCTCGCCGCGCCCTTCCCGACGAAGGTGCGATATACGGGCTCGTCGATCACCTTCAACTTCGCCGGCATCTTCGGCGCGTCGCTTGCGCCCTATATCGCGACGTGGCTCCAGGCGAACTACGGCATGACCTATGTCGGATACTATCTCGGCCTGTCAGCCGTCATCACGCTCGTCTGCATCCTGCTCTCGGGCAAGGAAGAAGTCTGAGCCCTTCGTGGCTTCCTTCAAAAAACCCGCCGCGGCAACGCGGCGGGTTCTTTTTTTGTCCGCAATCAGTCGTCCTCGCCGACGATCTTCCAGATCACCGCGCCGACCACGGCGCCGAGGACCGGGGCGAGCCAGAACAGCCAGAGCTGCGAGAGCGCCGCCGTATCGGCAAAGAGCGCCGCGCCGGTCGAGCGGGCCGGGTTGACCGAGGTGTTCGTCACCGGGATCGAAATGAGGTGGATCAGCGTCAGGCCGAGGCCGATGGCGATCGGCGCGAAACCGACGGGCGCACGGCCATGGGTCGATCCGAGGATGATGATAAGGAAGAACGCCGTCAGCACCACTTCGGCAACCAGCGCCGCCGTCAGCGAGTAACCGCCCGGCGACAGGTCGCCATAGCCGTTCGAGGCGAAACCGCCCGCCTGGAAGCCTGTCTTGCCGGACGCGATGAGGTAGAGCACCGCCGCCGCCGCAACCGCCCCGACGACCTGCGCCACGATATAGGGCACGAGGCTGGAAACCGGGAATTTGCCGGCGACCGTCAGGCCGACAGAGACGGCGGGATTGAAATGCCCGCCGGAAATGCCGCCGACCGTATAGGCCATGGTCAGCACCGTGAGGCCGAAGGCGAAGGACACGCCGAGATGGCCGATGCCGACCTCCGGGAATGCAGCAGCCAGCACCGCACTGCCGCAGCCGCCGAAGACAAGCCAGAACGTGCCGAGGAATTCGGCGGAAAGTTTCTTGAACATGAATGCCCCCTGGTCAAAGCCCCGCTGGAGCGAGGCTTCATCGCGCAACCATCGCGCGATCCAGCATAGCTTTCGCTAAACCCCTATGAACAGGGGCTGAACAGGAAAAATAAATCTTCGCATTTTCTAATTAAGCACATTATTTCTGCTCGAAACCAGAGCCGGTTTCGCCTGCGCCTCGTCTGCCTCTCCGACATATCTCCAGGCCACGGCACCGATAATGGCGCCGAGAAGAGGGGCGAGCCAGAACAGCCAGAGCTGCGACAGAGCCGCCGTCTCGGCAAAGAACGCGACACCCGTCGAGCGCGCCGGATTGAGGGACGTGTTGGTGACCGGTATCGACACGAGGTTGATCGCCGTCAGGCTGAGACCGATGACGACGGGCGCAAAATCCACCGGCGCACGCCGATGGGTCGAGCCGAGGACGATGAACAGGAAGAGCGCCATCAGCACCACCTCGGTCACAAGACCCGCCGTCAGCGAATAGCCGCCCGGCGAGAGATCGCCGTAACCGTTCGCGGCAAAACCGCCCGCCTGGAAACCGGCCCTGCCGGAAGCGATGAGATAGAGAACGGTGCCCGCCACCGTTGCACCGGCAACCTGCACCACCGCGTAGGGCAGGATATGGGCAACCGGAAACCGGCCGGCGATGGCAAGGCCCACGGAAACGGCAGGGTTCATATGCCCGCCGGAAATGCCGCCGATCGTGTAGATCATCGCCATCAGCGCGATGCCGGCGGCAAGGGAAATACCGGCAAGGCCGATGCCACTCTCCGGAAAGGCCGCAGCCAGGATTCCGCTGCCGCAGCCGCAGAAGACGAGCCAGAACGTGCCGATGAACTCGGCAGCGAGTTTCCTGTTCATGAATATCCCCATCAGGGCCCTGCGCGCAGAGCCGCATCGCGCGCCGGAGGCGCGACGTTACACAGTTTCGTTTCGATGAACTTGCCTGTGGGGGAGAGGGCGCTTGTCAAAACGCCCCAGCAAGAGTGTTGTCGGATCAGGCCGTTGCGCGGCCCAGGAACTCCTTGACCTCGTAGCCCGGCATAAAATTGCCGAGGCGCTTGATTTCCCATTGCAGCATGATGCCGGAATGCTCCAGCACGCGGCTGCGCACGGTCTCGCCGAGATATTCCAGCTCGTAGCCGGTCGCCTGACCCGTGTTGATCATGAAGTTGCAGTGCATCGGCGACATCTGTGCGCCGCCGATCATCACGCCGCGGCAGCCCGCCTCGTCGATCAGCTTCCAGGCCGAATGCCCCTCGGGATTCTTGAAGGTCGAACCGCCGGTCTTCTCGCGGATCGGCTGCACGGTCTCGCGATGCTGGCGCACCGCATCCATCCTGGCGCGGATATCCGTCTTGTCACCCGCCTCGCCCTGGAAGACGGCGTGGGTGAAAATCAGGTCGGCAGGCGCAGCCGAATGGCGATAGGTATAGCCCATGTCCGCATGGGACAGCACATGCGGGTTGCCCTTGCGGTCGATCGCATGCACCTCCACCACGAGGTCCTTGGTCTCGCCGCCATTCGCGCCGGCGTTCATGCGCAGCGCGCCGCCGATCGAACCGGGAATGCCATAGTAGAATTCGAAGCCGGCAATGCCGTGGTCGAGCGCCATGGCGGCGATGTTCTTGTCCGGGCAGATCGCGCCGGCCTTGATCCGGTTCTCGCCAACGAGCTCGACATCACCGAACCCCTTGGCCGAAAGACGAATCACGACGCCGGGAATGCCGCCATCACGCACCAGAAGGTTCGAGCCGACACCGGTCACCGTGACCGGTACTTCCTCCGGAACCAGCTTCAGGAACGTTGCAAGGTCTTCGCCGTCATGCGGATGAAACATCAGCTCGGCAAGGCCGCCGGCCCGGAACCAGGTGACGCGATCCATCGGCGCATCGGGCGTCAGGCGGCCACGGACCTCCTTGATCCCCTCACCCAACGACGCCAGAAGTTTTGCACCATCCACCTGCTTCATGCCACCTGCCCCGAAATGCCTGCCAAGTCCTTCGGCAGCGCCTGCGCCCAATACGTGATGCTGCCAGCCCCCAAGAGAACCACAAAGTCACCGGGCTTTGCAATGCCGGCGACGATCGGCGCCAAAGCTTCCGGCGACGACAGGAAACGCGCGTCCCGGTGGCCGGCGGATTTGATGCGGGAAACCATTTCCTCCGCCGTGACGCCCTCGATGGGGTCCTCGCCCGCCGCATAGATCGGCGCGATCATCGCCGTATCGGCATCGTTGAAGCAGCCGGCGAATTCTTCGAACAGGCTCGCGACGCGGCTGTAGCGGTGCGGCTGGTGAACGGCAATGACGCGACCCGTGCAGGCCTCGCGCGCCGCGCTCAGCACGGCCTTGATCTCGACCGGGTGGTGACCATAGTCGTCATAGACGTTCACGCCGTTCCAGCTGCCCGTCAGCGTGAAGCGACGCTTGACGCCGCCGAAGCTGGCGAGCCCCTTGGCGATCGCCTCCGGCGCGATGCCGAGACGCTGCGCAACGGCAATCGCCGCCGTCGCGTTGGAAACGTTGTGGCGACCCGGCATCGGCAGGCGCAGGTCCTTCAGGGAAATGACCTGGCCGGTGCGGCGGCGGCGGATCTCGACGTCGAAGACCGAGGTCGCGCCGTCCATGCGGATATTGCCGAAACGCACGTCGGCCTGCGGGTTTTCGCCATAGGTGATGACCTTGCGATCCTCGATGCGGCTGACCATGGCCTGCACTTCCGGATGGTCGAGGCACATGACGCCAAAGCCGTAGAACGGCACGTTTTCCACGAACTGGCGGAAGGCCGCGCGCACGGCATCGAAATTGCCGTAGTGGTCGAGATGTTCGGGGTCGATATTGGTGACGATAGCGACATCCGCCGGCAGCTTCAGGAAGGTGCCGTCCGATTCGTCGGCTTCCACCACCATCCATTCACCCTCGCCCATGCGGGCATTGGTGCCATAGGCGTTGATGATACCGCCATTGATGACGGTCGGGTCAAGGCCGCCGGCCTCGAGCAGCGTCGCGACCATCGAGGTCGTCGTCGTCTTGCCGTGTGTGCCGCCGATGGCGATGGCATTGCGGAAGCGCATCAGCTCGGCAAGCATCTCCGCCCGACGCACGACCGGCAGCAGCTTTTCCCGCGCCGCGACGAGTTCCGGATTGCTCTTCTTGATCGCGGTGGAGACGACGACCACTTCGGCGTCGCCCAGGTTTTCCGCCTTGTGGCCGACAAAGACCTCGATGCCCTTTTCGCGCAGGCGCTGCACGTTGGCGCTATCCGCCTGGTCGGAGCCCTGGACCTTGTGGCCGAGATTGTGCAGCACCTCGGCAATACCGCTCATGCCGATGCCGCCAATGCCGATGAAATGAACGAGCCCTATGCTCTGCGGCATCTTCATGGCCGTTCTCCCTTGAATTGTGCGCCCTTGAACTGTGCAATGGGCTTGCCGCCCGCAATAGCCTCAACCATCAAGGCGAGCAAGCGCGCGGCATCCGGTTTGCCCGCCTTTCTGGCGTTTGCGGCCATCTCCGTCATGCGCGCCGGATCGTGCATCGCCTTCGAAACGATGCTGGCAAGCCGCTCCGTCGAGAGCTCTCCTTGCACGATCACCTTCGCCCCGCCGCCCGCGGCGAGCGCCGCGGCATTCGCCGCCTGGTCGTGATCAAGCGCATAGGGATAGGGCACGAGGATGGCGGGCCGACCGATGACCGAGACCTCCGAGACCGTCGAGGCGCCGGAACGGCTGATGACGAGGTGGGCGTTGCCGATACGCGCGGCCATGTCGGTGAAGAAGGGCGAGACGTCGGCGGGAATGCCGAGCTCGCCATAGGTGCGCACCACCTCGTCGCGGTCTTCCGGCCGCGCCTGCTGGGTGATCCTGAGCCGCATCCGGTCCGCCGGCTCGAGCGCCGCGATCGCCGAAGGGATGGCCTTGGAGAAGAACTGCGCGCCCTGGCTGCCGCCGAACACCACGAGACGGAATTCGCCATCCGTCGAGGCCTGGTAGGGAATGTTTGCGGCTTCGAGCACAGCCGGGCGGACCGGGTTGCCCGTCGTCACCGTCCTTGCCGCATAGGGACCGTCCGTTTCCGGCAGGAAGCCACCGGCAATCGCCTTGACGCGGTTCGCCAATGCCTTGTTGGCACGGCCCATCACGGCGTTCTGCTCGTGGATCATCGAGGGAATGCCCATGCCCGTCGCGGCGATGAGCGGCGGCACGGTGGGATAGCCGCCGAAGCCGACGACGACCTTCGGCTTCAGCCGCGCCATCAGTTTTCGCGCGACGCGAATACCCTTCCACAGTGTGAACAGCGACTTGACCACACTGACCGGGTTCTTCGAGCCGATCGTCGCCGACGGCACGACATGGATCTCGTCTGCCGGGAACTTGCCCGCAAAACGTTCGGCACGGCTGTCGGTGACGAGATGCACCGACCAGCCGCCGGCCTTCAGCTCATGGGCGAGCGCCTCTGCGGGAAAGAGATGGCCGCCGGTACCCCCGGCGGCGAGAAGAACGATGCCTTTGTTCATGCAAAACCCTTATTCGGCAGGCGCCATGATACCACCACGGAACAGGCTGCGCTCGGAGGCGCGCTTTTCCGGACGGTGGCGGGTCAGCGCCAGAATGAAGCCGGCCGTCACGCAGATCGCGATCATCGACGAGCCGCCGTAGGAGATCAGCGGCAACGTCATGCCCTTGGCCGGCAGGAGTTCGAGGTTCACGCCGATGTTGATCATCGACTGCGTACCGATCTGCAGCACGAGGCCGGCAACGGCGAACCGCGTGAAATCGTTGCGCTCCTTGAAGGCATGGTTGAGGCCGCGCATCACCACGAAGGCGAAAATCATGACGATGACCATGCAGAAGAGAATGCCGAATTCCTCGGCCGCGACGGAGAAGATGAAGTCGGTGTGGCTATCGGGGATGATGCGCTTGACGGTACCCTCGCCCGGCCCCTGGCCGAACCAGTCGCCGCGGATGATCGCCTCGCGCGCCGTGTCCATCTGAAACGTGTCGCCCTCGCCGGTCAGGAACTTGTCGATACGGCCGGCGACGTGCGGCAGGAAGGTATAGGCCGTCAACAGGCCGCCGACGGCAGCACCGCCAAGCACGATGATCCAGAGCCATGGCATGCCGGCCATGAAGAACATGCCGCCCCAGACGGCAGCGGTCAGGATGGTCTGGCCAAGGTCGGGCTGGGCGACGAGCAGCGCCGCGACGATGCCGAAGAGGATGATGGCGAAGAGGTTGCCGGGGATTTCCGGCTGGCGGGCGTGTTCGGCGAAAAGCCAGGCACAGATGACGACGAAGGCCGGTTTCATGAATTCCGACGGCTGGATGGAGAAGCTGCCGATGGAAATCCAGCGCCGCGAGCCCTTGACCTCGACGCCGAAGAACAGCGCCAGCACCATGGCGGCGATCGAGATGACGAGAAGGATCATCGCCGCCCGCCGCACCTGCCGGGGCGTCATGAAGGAAATGCCGAACATCACGGCGATGGCCGGGATCAGGAACATGGCGTGGCGCTTGACGAAGTGGAAGCTGTCGAGCCCGAGGCGCTCGGCAACCGGCGGGCTCGCCGCGAAGGACAGCATGAAGCCGAGGCCCATCAACAGGATGAAGGCCGCCAGGAAGAACCGGTCTATCGTCCAGAACCAGTCCGCCAATGCACCACGTTCGGCACGACTAACCATGTTTCAATCCTCTGTTTCCACCATTCCGGACGCAAGCCGCCGCATGCGCCTGCCGGAATCGCTTCGTCTAAACCTCGACCAGCATGAACACGCCCGGCAGCGCCGCGACATGTTTCACGAAGGCATCGCCTCTCACTTCAAAGTTCTTGTACTGGTCGAAGCTTGCGCAAGCCGGGGAAAGCAGAACGGCAACCGGGCCGTTTCCTTCCCGCTCGGCATCCGCCGCCGCGTCCTGAACCGCCCGCTCCAGCGTGCCGGACATGTCGAAGGGTACCGCCTCGCCCAGTGTTGCCGCGAAGGCGGGCGCCGCCTCGCCGATAAGATAGGCCTTGGCGATCTTCGGGAAGAAGGTGCCGAGCGAGGAAATCCCGCCCTCCTTCGGCACGCCGCCGGCAATCCAGTAGATGCGGTCGAAGCTCGACAGGGCGGGTGCCGCCGCATCGGCATTCGTCGCCTTGGAATCGTTGACGAAGAGCGTGCCGCCCTTGCGCCCGACCGGCTGCATGCGATGTTTGAGGCCCGGGAAGGACGCAAGGCCGGCGCGGATCTCGTCCTCACCGATACCGACGGCAAGGCAAGCGGCGACGGCGGCTGCGGCGTTCTGGGCATTGTGGGCGCCGCGCAGGGTCTGGATCAAAGAGAGGTCCGCGATCACACGGGTCGCACCACCTTGCGCGAAGATGAGACGCGGCCCCTCGGCATAGATGCCGTCGGCCAGAACATTGCGCTTGGAGATGCGCACGACCTTCGTGCCGGCCCGCTCGACGCGGTCGGCAATGCGTTCGCAAAAACTGTCGTCGACGCCGACGATCGCGGTCCGGCTGTGGGCGACAAGGCGTTCCTTGATGTCGGCATAGTGCTCCATCGAACCGTGCCGATCGAGATGATCCGGCGTCAGATTGAGCAAAATGCCGGCGGACGGATTCAGCGTCGGCGCCAGATCGATCTGGTAGGAGGAGCACTCGACCACATAGAAGCGGCCGGCCTTCGGCGGGTCGAGCGTCAGCACCGCAGTGCCGATATTGCCGCCGAGTTGGGTATCGCGCCCGCTCGCCTTGAGGATATGGGCGATCAGCGCCGTCGTGGTCGATTTGCCGTTCGTGCCCGTTATGGCGATGAAGGGGCAATCGGGCGCATGCGCCCGGCGCTCACGCACGAAGAGCTCGACATCGCCGACGATCTCGACGCCGGCGGCGCGGGCAAGCTCCGCGCTCCAATGGGGCTTCGGATGGGTGAGCGGCACACCGGGCGAGAGCACCAGCGCGTCGATGGCCGTCCAGTCGAGATTGTGCAGGTCACCCGTGCGGATACCGGCGGACGACGCGTTCTCGACGCTTGCCGCGCTGTCGTCCCAGGCGGTGACATCGGCACCGCCGGCGGCAAGCGCCAACGCCGTCGCAAGACCGGAGCCGCCGAGCCCGAAGAGCGCGACCGTCTTTCCCTTGAAGGTGGTGACGGAGATCATGGCCTCTTCACCGCAGCTTGAGCGTGGAAAGGCCGACCAGCGCCAGGATGACGGCGATGATCCAGAAGCGGATGACGACCTGGCTTTCCGTCCAGCCCTTCTTCTCGAAATGGTGGTGGATCGGCGCCATCAGGAAGACGCGCTTGCCCGTCAGCTTGAAGGAAGCGACCTGGATGATGACCGACAGTGTCTCCATGACGAAGAGACCGCCGATGATGGCCATGACGATTTCGTGCTTCGTGGCGACGGCGACGGTACCGATGAGGCCGCCGAGCGCCAGCGAACCCGTGTCGCCCATGAAGATGGCGGCCGGCGGGGCGTTGAACCACAGGAAGCCGAGGCCGGCGCCGATGACCGCACCGAGCACCACGGCAAGCTCGCCCGTGCCGGGCACGAAATGGATCTGCAGGTAGTTCGCGAAGACGGCGTTGCCGGCAAGATAGGCGATGACGCCGAAGGAGGCGGCAGAGATCATCACGGGGACCGTCGCAAGGCCATCGAGGCCGTCCGTCAGGTTCACCGCATTGCCGGCCGCCACGATGACGAAACCGCCGAACAGCACGAAGAAGATGCCGAGGTTGAGCAGGAAGTCCTTGGCGAAGGGAAAGGCGATGGAGGAACCGAAGGTCGAGCCGGCGGCACCCGTCGCCAGCGACGCCCGCATCATGAAATAGGTCGCAGCCCCGGCGATAAGGAATTCGAGGCCAAGGCGCGCCTTGCCGGAAAACCCCTTCTCGGTCTGCTTGGTAACCTTGAGATAATCGTCGTAGAAGCCGATCGCACCGAAGCCGAGGGTGACGAGCAGCGTCGCGACCACGTAGACGTTGGAAAGGTCGGCCCACAGCAGCGCACTGCCGACGATGCCGGCGAGGATCATCAGACCGCCCATCGTGGGCGTGCCGGCCTTCTTGAAATGCGTCTGCGGCCCGTCGGCGCGGATCGGCTGGCCCTTGCCCTGGCGGATGCGCAGGGAGGAGATGATCATCGGTCCGAACAGGAAGACGATGGTGGCCGAGGTGAACAGCGCAGCGCCCGTCCGGAAGGTAATGTAGCGAAACAGGTTGAACACCTGCACGGTGTCAGCCAGTTCGACGAGCCAAAGCAGCATTGTCACCCTTTCCCCAAAAGGTTCCCCAAGTCATCCACGACGTGACCGACCGCAGACGGAGATGTCGATTCCATAAAAAAGAAGGCCCGGCGGGCGTCTGCCCGGCCGAACCTCCCTCAAAGCTCGCGTTCCCTCTCCGAGAACGCCGGATATTTGTCAAGCAGGGCCGCCACGATACGGCTGAATCCCGTGCCTTTCGACGATTTCACGACCAGAACGTCGCCCGGCTGCACCGCGCCCAGCGCGTGAGCGGCCAATGCATCCGCCGTATCGCGATACTCCGTTGCAACGCCTTCCGGCAGCGCATCGCGCAACGCCGCCATATCAGGCCCGCCGAGCCAGACATCGCCAATGCCCGCCTCGAGAAGCGGTTCGGCAAGGCCGGCATGAACGAGGGGCGAATGTTCGCCCATTTCCAGCATGTCGCCGAGCACGGCGATGCGCCGGCCGCGGCCATGCGGCTCGGCGTCGCGCAAGAGCGCGATCGCCGCACGCATCGAGGCCGGATTGGCGTTGTAGCTCTCGTCGATCAGCGTGAACCAGCCGCCATCCTTGGCAAGCCGGTAGCGGCGTCCCCGCCCCTTCTCCGCCTGCATGGTGGCGAGCCCCGCCATCGCCTTCTCGACATCGCCACCGGCAAGATGCACCGCGCCGAGCACGGCGACGGCATTCTCGGCGATGTGCCGGCCGGGCGCGCCCATCGGCACCTCCAGCGTCTGCCCGCCGACCGCGGCGCGCAGCAGCCCGCCATCGGCGCTCGGCATGAAATCGAGCAGGCGGAACTCGGCCGACGGATCGGCGCCGAAACTGTGGATATGCGAGACGCCGGCCGCTTCGGCCGCCTTTTCGAGGAAGGCGAACTGCTCGTTGTCGCGGTTGAGAAGGGCATGGCCACCCGGTACGACACCCTCGAAGATCTCGGCCTTGGCAGCGGCGATCTCCTGGAGATCGCGGAAATTGCCGAGATGGGCCGGTGCGATCGTCGTGATCATTGCCACATGCGGGCGCACCATGGCGACCAGCGGGCGAATCTCGCCGGGGTGATTCATGCCGATCTCGAAGACACCATAGTCGGTGGTCTCGGGCATGCGGGCGAGCGTCAACGGCACGCCCCAGTGGTTGTTGAAGGATGCGACGGAGGCATGCACGCTGCCGGACGGCGAGAGCGCCTGGCGCAGCATCTCCTTCGTCGTCGTCTTGCCGACGGAGCCGGTGACGGCGATGATGCGGGCAGCCGTACGGTCACGCGCCGCGCAGCCGAGATCGACAAGCGCCTGGAGCACGTCCGGCACCACGATCATCGGCGTCACGAGCCGGCCGAGCGCCGGCAGCTTGCCCTCGCTGACAACGAGCAGCGCCGCACCGTTGGCAACGGCAAAGCTCGCGAAGTCATGGCCATCGACGCGGTCGCCCTTGATGGCGAAGAACGCTTCGCCGGGGCCGATGTTGCGGCTGTCGATGGAAATGCCCGTGACGCCCTGCGGCAGGTTGCCGATGGGGCGGCCGTGCAGGGCGGCGACGAGATCAGGCGTGGTCCAGAGCCATTTCAACGGTCGAGTTCCTCCAGGGCCTTGCGCAGTTCCGCGTGGTCGGAGAACGGCAGCGTGACGGTACCGACGGTCTGCCCCTCCTCGTGGCCCTTGCCGGCGACGATCAGCGTATCACCGGACTGCAGCATGCGGACGGCGCTGCGGATGGCCTCGGCGCGGTCGCCGATCTCGGTCGCCCCCCTCGCTGCAGCCATGATTTCCGAGCGGATGACAGCGGGGACTTCGGAGCGCGGATTGTCGTCGGTGACGATCGTCACGTCAGCGAGGCGCGTCGCGATCTCGCCCATGATCGGCCGCTTGCCCTTGTCACGGTCGCCGCCGCAGCCAAAGACCACGATGACGCGACCCGTCGTGAAGGGGCGCACGGAATTGAGGACGTTTTCCAGCGCATCCGGCTTGTGGGCATAGTCGACATAGGCGAGCGCGCCGTTCCTGGCATGCCCCACCAGTTCGAGGCGGCCAGCGGCGCCGATCAGCTTTTCGAGTGCGGCCATGGCGGTTGCAGCGGAAACGCCGGTCGACATGGCAAGGCCCGCAGCCACAAGGGCGTTCGCCACCTGGAAATCGCCGGCAAGCGGGATGTGCACCTCATAGATGTCGTCGCCGACATGGATTTCGGCGGTCTGCTTGTGGCGGAAATGCTCGACACGCTTCAACGCGAGATAGTCGCCCTTGCGGCCGACCGTGCGCACATCGAGCCCGGCTTTCTTCGCAGCGTCGATTGCCTGGGCCGACCACTCGTCGTCGGCATAGATGACGGCGGGCTGGCCCTTGGCAAGCAGCGTATCGAACAGCCGCATCTTGGAGGCCATGTAGTGCTCGACCGTCGGATGATAATCCATGTGGTCGCGACCAAGATTGGTGAAGGCGGCGGCGGCAAGCTTCACGCCGTCGAGGCGCGCCTGGTCGAGCCCGTGGCTGGACGCTTCCATGGCCGCATGCGTGACTCCGGCAGCGGCAAGTTCGGCGAGCAGTTCGTGCAGCGACACCGGATCGGGGGTCGTCAGCGACCCATAGTCGTTGCGGCCGGGTGCGACGACGCCGGTCGTGCCGATCATCGCGGCGGCGTGGCCGGCATGGGCCCAGATCTGGCGGGTGAAGGACGCGACGGAGGTCTTTCCGGCGGTACCGGTCACTGCGACCATGGTCTCCGGCTGGCGACCGTAGAAGCGGGCGGCGGCAAGCGCCAGGAACCGGCGCGGCTCGGCAACCGCAATGACCGGGACAGAGGCGTCAGCCTTGCTCCCGGCGGCAACGACGACCGCGGCGGCGCCGCGCGAGACGGCATCGGCGATGAAGGCGCTGCCATCGGCCTTGGTGCCCGTAAGCGCGACGAAGAGATCGCCCGGCTTCACCTTCCGGCTGTCGCTGGTTATGCCGCGGATGTCTGTCGCGGCTGCGACGGAAAGGTCGTTGGTTTCGGGTCCGGCAAGGTCACTGATCTTCATTGTCCGCTCTGCTGCTTTCCAGTGGAAACCGTTTCCATTCGAATCGGCTTCCCGTCTTCTCCATTCAATAAGACACGAGCAAGGCAGACCCGTCCTCACCGAATTTCGGCTTTACACCGAGAAGCGCGGCCGAGCGGCGAATGATCTCGCCGACCATCGGCGCGGCGTTGAGGCCGGCGGTGCGCCCCCCACCCTCGCCCGTCTGCGGCGCGTCGATGAAGGTGAGGACCACATATTTCGGGTCGTCGATCGGGAAGGCCGAGAGGAAGGCGTTGAAGTTCTGGGTGTTGGAATAGCGGCCGCCGACGACCTTGTTGGCCGTACCCGTCTTGCCGCCGACGTTGAAACCCGGAACGAGCGCCCGGCGACCGGAACCGTCATTCGCGTTGAGCTTGAAAAGGTAGCGCATCTTGTCGCCGGTCTCCGGCTTGACCACGACCTTCGCCACCTCGTTCGCCTCCTCGGCCGTGCGCGGCAGGAAGGTCGGGTTGATCAGGAGGCCACCGTTCATCAGCGCTGCCGCGGCCACCGCCGTCTGCAGCGGCGTCGTCGAGACGCCGTGGCCGAAGGAAATGGTGATGGAGTTGATCTTCTTCCATTCGCGCGGCTGCGTCGGGGTCTTCACCTCGGGCAACTCGGTCTCGAGCTTCGTCAGCAGGCCGAGCCGCGTCAGAAACTCCTTGTGGCCGGCAATGCCGACGACGTCGGCCATCTTGGCCGTACCGATATTGGAAGAGTACTGGAAGATTTCCGGCACGGTCAGCACGCGGTGCTTGCCGTGGAAGTCCTTGATGGTGAAGCCGCCGATGCGGATCGGCGCGCGGGCATCGAAGCTGTCGGTGATCTTCACCTTGCCCGAATCGAGCGCCATGGCCGTCGTGAAGCTCTTGAAGGTGGAGCCCATCTCGAACGTGCCGTTCGACATGCGGTTCATCCAGCCGTCCTTGGCGCCTTCGGCCGGGTTGTTCGGATCGTAATCCGGCACCGAGGCCATGGCGAGGATCTCGCCCGTATGAACGTCCATCACGACGGCGCCGGCGGCGATGGCCTTGTATTTCTCCATGCCCGTCGCGACGACCTCGCGCACGATAGCCTGGACGCGCAGGTCGATGGACAGGCGCACCGGTTCCAGTTTGGCATCGCTCGTCATGCCGATCGCAGCGAGGTCGGCAAGACCCTGGCTGTCGATGTAGCGCTCCATGCCGGCAATGCCGCGGTTGTCGATATTGACGTGGCCGACGATATGCGAGGCCGTAACGCCGCCCGGATAGAAGCGGCGCTTTTCCGGCCGGAAGCCGACACCGGGAATGCCGAGCGCCAGGATGCGGCTCTGCTGCTTGGGCGTCAGCTGGCGCTTCAGCCACTGGAAGCGGGATTTCGAGGTGAGCTTGCGGTAGATGCCGCGCCGATCGAGATCGGGCATGACGGTCGCGAGCATTTCCACCGCCTCGTCCGCATCGACGATCTTGTGCGGCTCGGCATAGAGCGAGACGGTGCGGATGTCGGTGGCGAGGATTTCACCGTTGCGGTCGACGATGTCGGGGCGCGAAGCCATCAGGTGGTCGGCAGGACCGATCGAGGACACGGTTTCGGGCGAGGCCATGCCATATTGCACGAGGCGCCCGCCGATGACGGCATAGACCATGCCGAAGCAGCAGATGATGACGGCGACGCGGCTGCGGGCCTGCGAGCCGGAGCGCTTGCGCGTGCCCTCGAAGGCGTGGCCCCCATTGCCGGTCGCACGGTTGTTGTTGCCGCCGGCACTGAAATGCGCCTTGCTTTTGAGGTCCATGATGCGGGAGAGAAACGACATCAGTTTGCCACCGATCCGGTTTGGATTGCGTCCGTCTCTTTCGCCTTCTTCTTGTTCTTCTTGTCGTTTTGGGCGACCTTGTCGTCCTTC
Organism: Shinella sp. HY16; assembly: GCF_028534175.1. Taxonomy (NCBI): domain Bacteria; kingdom Pseudomonadati; phylum Pseudomonadota; class Alphaproteobacteria; order Hyphomicrobiales; family Rhizobiaceae; genus Shinella; species Shinella sp. HY16. The sequence continues at coordinate 2,322,335 of NZ_JAHYXL010000001.1, forward strand.
TCCGGCTCCAGCGCCGGCAACTCGGCCATCGGCATGGGCAGCTCGTTCGGCTGGGCGAGCTGGGTCGATTCGGTCGGAACGAGCTTCAGGTCCGTCTCGAAGGTCTTCACCAGGCGGTTCAGGCGGTTCGGTTGGGTGAGCAGCGCCCAGTCCGCCTTGAGGAGGTCGATCGTGTCCTCTTCCAGCTTGATCTCGGCATCGAGCTTGCGCACCTCTTCCAGCTTGTTCTCCGCCTGGTGCTTGATCGAATAGGTGACGGTGGCTGCTGTGGTCATGACCGCGATCATCACGACATCAAGGGTACGGAACATCACTCAGCTTCCCATCTTCGCAAGGTCGGCAAGGTTCGGCAGGTTGAAAATGGACAGGTCATCCGTCCCGGCAGGGGCGCTGGTGCGCTCGCCCGCCCTCAGCTTCGCGGATCGGGCGCGCGGATTGACCGCGCTCTCCTCGTCGCTGGCCGCCACCATAGAGCGCCCGACTGGTGCGAAGGTTGCGGCCTTGTCGTGAACTTGCGGCAGATGCCGCGACCCTGCCGCCTTTCCGGCGCGATCCTGGAAGAATTTCTTGACGATCCGGTCTTCCAGCGAATGGAAGGAGACGATGACGAGCCGCCCGCCCGGCTTCAGGGCCCGCTCGGCCGCGAACAGCGCCTCGGCGAGCTCGCCGAGCTCGTCGTTGACGAAGACGCGCAGCGCCTGGAAGACGCGTGTCGCGGGATGGATCTTGTCCTTGGCCTTGCGCGGCGTCGTCAGCTCGATGAGGTTGGCGAGCTGGCGCGTCGTGGTGAAGGGCTCCTTCTCGCGCGCCTTCTCGATGGCGCGGGCGATTCGGCCGGCCTGCTTCTCCTCGCCGAGGAAGCCGAAGATGCGGATGAGGTCGGAAACCTTTGCGCGGTTCACCACGTCGGCGGCCGAAACGCCCGATGCGGACATGCGCATGTCGAGCGGGCCGTTCTTCTGGAAAGAGAAACCGCGCTCGGCCTCGTCGATCTGCATGGAGGACACGCCGATATCGAGCACGACACCATCAAGCCCGCCCGCGGGCGCGTGTTCGGCAAGCTCGGAAAAACGCGAATGGATGAGGCTCAGCCGGCCTCCGGAGGCCGCGACAAGCCCCTGGCCGCCGGCAATGGCGTTGGGATCGCGGTCAAGCGCGATAACATCCGCCCCCTCGGCGAGGATTGCGGAGGTGTACCCGCCTGCACCGAACGTGCCATCGAGGATGACCTGGCCGGGTTTCGGCGTAAGCGCCGCAAGAACCTCGGAGAGAAGAACCGGAATGTGACGGACCGATCCGCCATCGGCATCAGAAAAACCTCCGCCAAGATCCGCCGCCATTCCGATTCTCCGTCTTACCCCAAGCCCAGACCTCGCGTCCTGAACTCTTCCCGGGCGGCCGCCTGTGTGGCTAGGAATGTCTGCGGTGCCCAGAGCTGAAAATGATCCGCCCGACCGACAAAGGTCACGTCCGTGGCAATACCCGTATAGTCCCGGATGAAATCCGTGACCGGCAGGCGCCCTTCCGAATCGAGCTTCATGAAGACCCCGCCCCCGTGAACCAGGAGCGACATCCGATTGGCTTGCGGCGAAAGAACATCCTCGCTGGCGATCTGGCGCTCGAAACGATCGAGAAGATCCAGCCCGCCGACACTGATCGCCGGAAACAAGAAATCCTGGAAGCAGTACAGCTCCCGGATGTCGCGCTGCGACAGCACGGAGCGAAAGACCGAAGGAACGGAAACCCGCCCCTTGGCATCGATCCTGTTTGTCGCATTCGACAGGAACCGGTTCATGACGCGATACAGCCGCTTCCAGAGCCATGGCGCTGTGCATCCGCCCCGGCTCACCCAACACAACACCGCGCACGCAAGCCAGCCCTGATGCGTCGCCTACGCGCCGCACCGCCCCCAGCCGGTTAGCCTCAAAGCTTTGCGATGATCGGACGCTCATGCGTCCTCGTGCAGTGTGAGTTTGGGATACCATGGGACCATATGGGCGTCAATGGGAAGTGACCTCGTTCCCCGTAGTGAGACCGTCAAATGTTTATAAGGCGTTAAGTTTAACAAATGGTTAGGAACGGCCTGCCAACACCTTGTATTTGCACGGATCGAAACATTGGCCGCGTGCGTTTCGACGCACGGCAAGCCATGCGCGAACCCCAAGGAATTCAGCGCATTAGCACGTCGTGAAAAATCGTCATGCGACGAGAGATTTTTGCCAGTTGGCCTGTAAGCCGGGTTCTGTATGGCTCCGGCTTTCGCCGGAACGTGGCAGCCATTCATCTGGGACCGGACTTGCGCCCGGCCTCTTGCAACCCACCCGGATGACCGGCCCGGAAACAGGCTGAAGCGCTTGCACGCTTCGCGTCATCCCTATTCGGTTTTGCTCCCGGTGGGGTTTACCTTGCCGTCCATGTCGCCATGGCCGCGGTGGGCTCTTACCCCACCCTTTCACCCTTACCTTCCGAGGAAGGCGGTTTGCTTTCTGTGGCACTTTCCCTGGGGTCGCCCCCGCCGGACGTTATCCGGCACCGTGTTTCCGTGGAGCCCGGACTTTCCTCCCCCTGCGGCCTTTCGGCACTTGCAAGGCGCGGCTGCCCGGCCAACTGGCAGGCGCTGACTAACCGATACCGAAGGGAAAGGCCAGTGGCTTAGCGGAAATGAACCGCAAAATCCGTCTTGTAGTCCGGCTCGTCCATCTTTCCGCGAATCAGCAGGTCCGCACCGATGCGGCCAATCTCGTCGGAACTCTTCGCCGCCGCACCGTTGCCACCGGTCAGGAGCGCAATGCGGTCTCCCTCCACGAAACCGGCATAGGGATAGCCGCGTACCGTATAGGTCGTGACGCAGGGCACCGAGACAAGGCGGACCGGATCGAGATCGGGGATCGACCGTGCAAGCAGGCGCTTCAGATGCACGATCGCCTCCGGACGCCCCTCCCCGCGGAACCAGTCGCGAATCGTCTGCTCGTCCTCGATCTCGACCTCGGTCGGATCACCGCCGATCTTGAGATAGGAATGGCCGTCCGGATAGACGATCGGCGGCAGGAAGTAGAAATGGTCGCTCGGATCGGCGCTTTCGTCGATCCAGGACGGCATGGTGCGATAGGCCTCGGCCTGTCCCGGCGTAAGCTGCGCCAGCACGACCGTGCGAGCCTTGATGACGAGCGCCGGCACCTTCGGCAAAAGCCCCGGGGCGCGGGAAAAGCCGCCCGTCGCGACCAGCACGCGCCCGCCGGTGACCGTGCCGCCAGACTTCAGCGCCACCGAAGCGCGCTCGCCGGCATCCGTCACGGACAAGGCATCGTCGAGGATGGAAACGCCGCCGGCCTTTTCAAGGCAGGCAACCTGCGCGGCGACAAGCTTGCGCGGATCGACATAGCCGGCTCCCTTCACCTCGAAGACGCCGGCCGAACTTTCCGGCAGGTCGAACCAGGGAAACCGCGCCCGCAGTGCCGCCCGGTCGAGCAGCGGCGCTTCCAGCGCATAGCGCTTCGCCACCGCCTCCACGGCATTGAGGAAACCGCCACCGGCGGGACCGCTGATGAGGCAACCCGTCTCGCCGTAAAACTCTATGCCGCTCTCGGCCTCGATGGCGCGGTAGCGGGCGATCGACCGCTTGGCGAGCAGGGCCCAGTCCGGATCCTGGTCGATCGTGCGGGTAATGCGGCCGCTGTCGTAGTGACTGGCGAAGACGCCGTCGTGCTTTTGCCAGTCGGCAGGCTCTCCCCGCCCGACGAGCGCCACGGAAGCGCCCGTTGCGGCAAGGTGGCGCGCGGCCGCCGCCCCCATCATGCCCCTGCCCACGACGACGAAATCGAAATGCCGATCCATGCCCTACCCTCGCTTTTCACCGATGGCATAGCATGGCCGCGGGCCGATTCCAGCCCGCGAAACGTCGCGGCGATCAGTCGATGATGCTCTGCACCTTGCCGCAATAGCGCTTGGAGACCGGGTTCATGCGCTTGGCGCCATGGCCGGCATTGTAGCGCAGGATCGTGCCGCAGGTCGTGCCGCCGGAAAGGTCGTGCGCCATGGCAAGGTACTTCATGCCGAACTTGATGTTGGTCTCGGGATCGTAGAGACCCTTGGCGCCGCCGCGATAGCCCATCATGCGGGCCGTCGCCGGCTTGATCTGCATCAGCCCGATTTCACCGGCACCGCCGCGAGCCCGCGGGTTGAAGTTGCTCTCGACGCGCACCACCGCATGGGCGAGGTCGACAGGCACGCCGTAGGCCTTGGCGTAGGTCTGGATCAAGCCGGAATAGCTGGCCGTCTTGAGATCCGCGCTCAGCGGGTTTTCCGCCTTGGGATAGCCGGTCGTGCTCTTGTAGGTCTTCAGCTTGCCGACGACCACGCCGTCCTTGTCGATGACGGTCTTGCGCTTGTTGCTGCGCTTGCTGGAAACCTTGCGCGGCTTTTCCTTGCCGGCGGCCTCCTGTTTTTCGGAAGTCTGGAACAGATACTGTTTCTTGGCCGGGCCCCGGGAGGGTTCGGCATATGCCGTGGCGGCGGAAAAAACGGACACACAAAAGCAGGCCGCGCTGAAGGCAGCAAGAAGTCTTCTCATCTAGTCATCGTCTCCAAAAGGCGCAAAGGCACTGCCTTGGCCGGCGGCATTTCAAGCCGCGCAGCCCGCGCAAACGTCTCGATCCTCATTGATCGCGATCAGGCCCTGACCGCATGCTGCGCTGCAATGAACGCAAGCGGAAAGAACATCCCCAATCGGGTCAGGATGTGGCGAAACGGTAAACTTCTGTTACGGCCTGTAATATTCGAATATTCGGATGGGCTGTCAGGCAGCCAGTCGCGGCAGCGCGGAAAGCAGTCGGTGCAGCGTGTCGATGGTCGAAAAATCGGCGATGCCATCAACCCGCTCAGGCCGGAAATGGCGCTGGAAAGCAGCTACGGCGCCCTCCATTTTTTCCGAATAAACACCATCGATTTCAGTACCATAGCCGTAGAGTGACAGCATGGTCTGCAGGGCTTCGACGGGCTGGCCCGCATCCCCTTTCTGGAAGAAGCGTCCGCCGGCGATCGGCGACGGTGCCACCCAGTGCCCGACCCCCCCGGCGTGAAGGCGTTCCCAGGGGAACTTTTCACCCGGATCGACCTTGCGAACGGGGGCAACATCGGAGTGCGCGAGCACCCGTTCCGGGGCGATTTGCCATCTCTTGCCACAATCCCGACACAGTTCGACGACCGCTGCGACCTGAGCATCCGGAAAATCCGGCAGCCCGCCGGGGTGTCCGGCATTGGCGATCTCGATGCCGATGGAGGCCGAATTGATGTCGGTCTCGCCCTTCCAGAAGCTCTTTCCCGCGTGCCAGGCACGATCCGCCTCGCGCACGAGCTGCTCGACGCGCCCGTCCTCATGCACGAAGTAGTGACAGGAGACCTGGCTTTCCGGTGCGCAGAGCCATTTCAGCGCGCCGTCGGCCGTTTCCATGCCGGTATAATGCAGGAGGATGATGTCAGGCGTGCGCCCGCCCGCCCGCTCGCCGAAATTCGGCGACGGCGCAGCGGTCGCGCCGGCATAGTCACAGATGAATGCGCTCATGCAGCGCAGCGTTCCTTCTCGATCGCCTCATAGGCAGCGTTGAGCGCGGCCATGCGGTCGTTCGCAATCTGATGGAACTCGGCCGGCACGCCACGCGCCACCAGCCTATCAGGATGATTCTCCGAGGCAAGCACCCGGTACCGCTTGCGGATTTCCGCAAAATCGTCGCTCGGCTTGACGCCCAGCACCTTGTAGGGGTCACGGCCGCTGACATGCACATGCCGCGCCGTGATCTGCTCGAAGCGCTCGTCCGCCATGCCGAAGATTTCGGCGACCCGGCCGAGGAAGGCCATTTCATTCTCGTGAATCAGCCCGTCGGCCTTGGCAATATGGAACAGGCCGTCGACGATGTCCTCGAGGATCGGGCAGTTCTTTTCGCAGGAGACGCAGAGCGCCTTCATCTTCTCCGCATAGGCCTCGTAGCCGGCGACGTCCTGGCGCGCGAGGTTGTAGAGCCGGGCGACGTTGGCCGCCTGATTGTCGGGGTATTTGAAGATGTCCTTGAAGGCGTCGACCTCGGCGGTCGTCACGATACCGTCCGCCTTCGCCATCTTGGCCGAAAGCGCGATCATCGCCACCGAGAAGGCGACCTGCCTGCGGGTTTCCGGATCGCCTTCGAACAGCGTGCGCACGGCCTCGACCACGCCGGACAGCACGTTGCTGGCGGCATCCGAGACCATGCCGACGAGGCGATCCCATACGGCACTGATGAAGCAACTGGGCGAATTCTGGAACATAAGGTGATCTTGAGCAGACAATTGCAGGGAAAGCAAGGCGCGAAATGTCTGAATGACAAAATTTTGATGGCCCTCATCAAGTGGCGGCATGCAAAATCCCCGCGGCAGGATTTCCGCCTGTGGAGCACGAGAGTCAATCCGTCATGGAGTGCGGATAAGTTCGCCGCGCCGTTCCCCTCTCGGGGATTCTGCGCTAGAGCAACTGCACCATCGAGACGGGCTGACGCCGAGGAGGAAACATGGCCAAGCAGAAAGTCGCAATGCTGACCGCGGGCGGGCTCGCACCCTGTCTGTCGTCCGCTGTCGGAGGCCTCATCGAACGCTACAGCGACGTCGCGCCCGAGATCGAGCTCGTCGCCTATCGCTCCGGCTACCAGGGCCTGCTGCTGGCCGACCGCATCGAGATCACCAAGGACATGCGCGAAAAGGCGCCGCTTCTGCACCGTTACGGCGGCTCGCCGATCGGCAACAGCCGCGTCAAGCTGACCAACGCTGCCGACTGCGTGAAGCGCGGCCTCGTCAAGGAAGGCGAGAATCCCTTGCGCGTGGCGGCCGAACGGCTCGCCAAGGACGGCATCACCATCCTGCACACGATCGGCGGCGACGACACCAACACGACGGCCGCCGACCTTGCCGCCTATCTCGGCGCAAACGGCTACAACCTCACCGTCGTCGGCCTGCCGAAGACCGTCGACAACGACGTCGTGCCGATCCGCCAGTCGCTCGGCGCTTGGACCGCCGCCGAAGTCGGCGCCGGCTTTTTCGACCATGTCAGCAACGAGCAGAGCGCGGCTCCCAAGACCCTCGTCGTGCATGAAGTGATGGGCCGCCACTGCGGCTGGCTCACCGCCGCAACGGCCAGGGCCTACATCCAGAAGACCAACGCCAACGAATATGTCGATGGCTTCATGATGAACAAGCAGCTCAAGAACATCGACGGCCTCTACCTGCCGGAGCTGGCCTTCAACCTCGAGGCCGAGGCCGAGCGGCTGAAGGAGATCATGAACCGCGCCGGCTTCGTCACGCTCTTCGTTTCGGAAGGCGCCTGCCTCGACGCGATCGTCGCCGAACGGGAAGCCGCCGGCGAAACCGTCAAGCGCGACGCTTTCGGCCATGTGAAGATCGACACGATCAATGTCGGCAACTGGTTCTCCAAACAGTTCGCCGCCCTGCTCGGCGCCGAGCGCGCCATGGTGCAGAAGTCGGGCTACTACGCTCGCTCCGCCCCGGCGAACGGCGACGACCTCCGCCTCATCCAGAGCATGACCGACCTTGCCGTCGAAAGCGCGCTCAACAAGGTCTCGGGCGTTACCGGCCATGACGAAGGCCAGGGCGGCAAGCTGCGCACCATCGAGTTCCCGCGCATCAAGGGCGGCAAGCACTTCGACACCTCGGCGAAATGGTTCGGCGACGTGATGAACGTCATCGGCCAGAAGTGGAAGCCGGCGGCCTGACGCCTGTCGCGCAAAACGCCGCTTGACGGCAAAAAATTGTGATGGCTTGCTCCCCGGATTGCACTCGATCCGGGGAGTTTTTTATGTCTTTCGAACACTGGCTGGCCTTCGCCGCCGCCTCCGCCATCATGCTGGCCATTCCAGGCCCGACGATCCTCCTCGTGATTTCCTATGCGCTCGGCCATGGACGGCGCACGGCGGGCGCCACGGTCGCAGGCGTCGCGCTCGGCGATTTCACCGCCATGACCGCCTCGATGCTCGGCCTCGGCGCGCTGCTCGCGACGTCAGCCGCGGTCTTCACGGTGCTGAAATGGGTCGGCGCCGCCTATCTCATCTGGCTCGGCATCAAGCTGTGGCGCGCGCCCGTCTCCAGCGGGGTCGAGGGTGAGGCACCGGCGGAAGAAAAACCCTTCCGCATCTTCGCGCATGCCTATGTGGTGACCGCGCTGAACCCGAAGAGCATCGTCTTCTTCGTCGCCTTCCTGCCGCAGTTCCTCGACCTCACGCAGCCCGTCCTGCCGCAGATGGTGATCTTCGAAATCACCTTCCTCGTGCTCGCGACGCTCAACGCCTTTTCCTATGCCCTGCTCGCCTCCGCCGCGCGCAAAACCATCCGCAAACCCTCGGTTCAGAAGGTCGTCAACCGCACCGGCGGCACCTTGCTGATCGGCGCCGGGTTGCTGACGGCAGGGCTCAAGCGGGCAGGCACCTGAGGCCTCGGTAAGCCTACGGGTTGCCGCTTGCCGCCCGATCGGCTATGGACGGGGCACGGCCACGGCCGATTGATTTGCAAAGACGGGGGCGTTTCGGCGCCCGCGCACCCCCGCAAACCGAGAGCGACGACCATGGCTGATACACCCGTTTCCCGTCCGGCACGCATTGCCACGCTTGCCTGCGCCGGCCTTCTCGTGACGCTCGCCGGCTGCGCCAGCGTCGCCGACGATGCGACCTCGGCCAGGACCGTGACGCCGGCATCCGCGGGAACCACGGATATCGCCGCTGCCGCCGGGACGACGACGGAAGTCTCCTACGCCGCTCTGCCCGCCGCCAAACCCGGTACGGAAAACACGCCCGAAGCCCTGCCGACGCCGATCGCCGTTGCGGGCGGCACGTCGGGCGTTGCCGTTCCGGTTTCGGCTCTTGCCGAGGCCAAGCCAGTGACCGGCGCCGCAGCCGCCACCGCCGCGCTTGCCGGCAACGACGTTGCGGGCGTAGCCACCACGACGAAGCAGGGTTATGACACTGTCATCGGCGTTTCCGTCATGGAGCCGGGCTTTGACAGTGGCGAGCCGGAAGGTCTCGAACAGCTCGTCGCCAGCCGCAAGATCGTGCCGATGGCGAAACCTGCTTTGGTGAGCAACGCCGTTCTGACGACGCAGACCCGTCTTGTCGTTCAGCCGTCCGAGCAGCCTTTCAAGAAGTCGGGCACGCCGATCGATGCGATCATCACCAAGTACGCCGCGATCTACGGCATCCCGGAATCCCTGCTGCATCGCGTCGTCAAGCGCGAAAGCACCTACAATCCCAGGGCCTACAATCGTGGCCACTACGGCCTGATGCAGATCAAGTATGCGACCGCGAAGAGCATGGGTTATGAAGGCCCGGCCGAAGGCCTGTTCGACGCCGAGACGAACATCAAATACGCGGGCAAGTATCTGCGCGGGGCCTGGATGGTCGCCGACGACAAGAACGACGGCGCGGTGCGCCTTTATGCCGCCGGCTATTACTATCACGCCAAGCGCAAGGGCCTGCTCGACGAGACCGGCCTGAGATAAGCCGGCCTCGCGGCAAAGGACGTCAGCGCGCCGGCTTCAGCCAGAACGTCATCGGCTTTTCCGTTTCCACCGCCTCGCCAATATCCTGCCAGGCAAGCATCGTGGTAAGCGCTGCACGGCGCTGGTAACCGCGTTTTCCCCAGAATTCATCGAGCGGTATGTAGTCCGCCGGCCGCAGCGGGTGCTCCTTCGGGCGATCGACGGCGCAGAAGGCGCACCAGTCGAAACGGCCGAGGTGGCGGGCATAGGCTTCGCGCTCCTCGAAGAAGCGCACGCCAAGGCCCCTGCCCCGATAGGTCGGCAGCAGCACGGATTCGCCGAAATAGAAGACCCTTTGGGGATCCATGCCTGCCGCGACGAACGGCGCCCGGAAAACCTCTGAGGCATCCGCCATCGGCACGCCCGTCGAGGCCCCGACGATGCGCTCGCCATCGAGCGCCAGCGCGAAAAAACTCTCCGGTGACTGCGCATAGGTCGCGAGATAGGAGACTTCATAGTCCTCGCTGCCCTCGTAAAGATAGGGAAAGGCGCGAAAGACCTCGATGCGCAGGCGTGCAAGGTCGGCGATGTAAGGCGTCACGGCGGTGCCATGGACAATCTTGATCTGCATGATCCGTGAATGTTCCCAACGATTTGAACAATGCTATAAGGCGGACGGGCTTTGCCCGAAAGCATTTCCAGCAAAAGTGCGGAGCAGTTTTGCGCCCGGAAATGCGAGAGGAAAAAGAGATAGAGCGTTTTCGCGATTCGGAGAAAAGCGGAACCGATCTAGAGCAACGATATGAGGGATGACATGCCAGCAAAAGAGACGATCCGCGCCTATTACGATGCATTCAACAGGCAGGATATGGAGGCCTTCTTCGACCTCCTGCACGAGGACGTCATCCACGACATCAACCAGGGCGGCCGCCAGGTCGGCAAGCAGGTCTTCCGCGACTTCATGGCGCATATGAACCGCAGCTACCGCGAGACGCTGACGGACATCGTCATCATGTCCAACGACGACGGCACGCGCGGCGCTGCCGAATTCACCGTCAACGGCCAGTACCTCGCCACCGACGAGGGCCTGCCGGAAGCCAACGGTCAGACCTATGTGCTGCCGGCCGGCGCGTTCTTCGAGATTCGCGACGGCAAGGTCGCGCGCATCTCCAACACCTACAATCTCAACGACTGGATTGCTCAGGTCGGCGCCTGATCGGTCTGAAGGTCGGGTGCGTCCAGGATATCGAGAACGCTCTTCACCAGCGGCTGGGGCCGATAGCCGAGTTTCGACGGCGTCAGCCCCAGCCGGATCACCGCAAGCCTCTTCGCGGGAATGATGGCGGCCGACTGGCCGTCATGGCCGAGGATCCAGAACGTCTCGTCCGGCAGGCCGTAACCGGCGTCGCTCTTGTCGCCCGGGCCCTTCGCCCAGGTCTGCATATGGCTGTAGGCGCCGCCGGACGCTTTCGTCGGCATCGCCATGGCCCCGACGAACCCGGCAGGCAGCAACCGGTTGCCCTTCCACACCCCGTCGTCGAGCAGGAAGAGCGTGAAGCGCGCCCAGTCACGCGCCGTCGCGTACATATAGGAAGAGCCGACGAAAATACCGGTCTCGTCCGGCTCCATCACCGCGCTTGCCATGCCGAGCGGCGCAAACAGCGCCCGCACCGGGAAGGAGAGCGCCTGGCTGCGCCCGTTGAGCGCGCCCATCCAGATGCGCGAGAGAAGCACCGCCGTGCCGCTCGAATAGGTGAATCGCTCGCCCGGATTGGCCTCGAGCGGCAGCGACAGCACGAAGCGCGACATATCCGGCTCGAGGAACAGCATGCGCGTGACATCCGCCACGCTGCCATAGCTCTCGTTGAAGGCAAGCCCGCTCTCCATGGCCAGAAGCTGCGCGAGCGTGATCTTCGAGCGCGTATCGCCGCGCCATTCCGGGAAGAGGTTGTTCATGTCCGGCGTCAGGGCGCCGGCCTGCATCAGCCGGCCGATCAGCGCCGCATTGACCGTCTTGGTCATCGACCAGCCGAGCAGCGGCACCGTCTTCGAAAAACCGTCCGCATAGGCTTCCGCGACGATGCACCCATCATGCACGACGACGATCGCCCGCATGCCGGGACCGGCAAGCTTGGGGTCGGCAAGCAGGGCCGCGACGCGCGCATCCTCCGTCACCGCCTCGCCATCGGGCCAGGCGACGGCCGGGTCCACGGGCGGGACCTTCGGCAGGGCGACATCGGAGATCGCCTGCCGCGCCGCCTCGAAATCGCCGTCCGGCACGCCGGTACAGCCGAACCCCTCGTGCCAGACGGCATACCCCGGAGCAAAGAGGCCGAGCAGGCGTGTCGTCACCGTCTTTCCGGCAAGATCGACATCCTGCCGCATCAGTTTGAGGAGCGGATGGCCGGGGGCCTGCACGTCCTCGGCGAGTACTTCATCCGGATCTCGGCCGGAGATGAAGGCGCTGGAGCAGACGATCTTGGCGGCATAGCCGGAGCCGACGCTGAGCAGAGCAGGCGGCGATACGATGAGCCAGCTCGCCCCCACCAGCACGACGGCGGCGAGAAGGGAAAGCGTCCAGGCCGCAAGCCTGTAGAATCGTCTCATACCGGCCTCTCCTTCCAGGTGCGAGACAATCAGGATTTGCCTGTCATGAAAAGGCATTTCGCATTCATGCGGAAAGCCGGTCTTCGGTTTGCGCAAGGAAGCGCATCACATCCGGCGCGCCCACCGGCCCGGAGATCAGGTAGCCCTGCGCCTCGGAGGCGCCGCGCTGGCGGATGAAGTCCAGCTGCCCCTCGGATTCGATACCCTCCACCGTCGTCGTCACCTGGAATGTGCGACCGAGCTTCAGGATGATGTCGACCAGGTCGGCGTCCCGCTTGCTCTCCATCATGGCCCGCGCAAAGGAGCGGTCGATCTTCAACTGGTCGATCGGGAAGGCACGCAGGTTGTTGATCGAGGAAAAGCCGATACCGAAATCGTCGAGCGCCACCCGCACCCCGTGGCTGCGCAGCTCCGACAGGCTTTCCCGGATCACCGTCTCGTCGACGGAGAAGACGGATTCCGTCACTTCGATCGTCAGGCGCCCCGGGGCGAGCCCGGTCTCCGCGAGGCACTGCTTGACGTAGCCGACGAAAGCGCGGTCCTTGAACTGATCGCCGACGACATTGATGGCGACACCCGCCGGCGCCGGCCAGGTCGCCGCCTCGCGGCAGGCCTCGCGCACCACCCAGTTGCCGAGCGGCAGGATGAGCCCCGTCTTTTCCGCCGCCGGAATGAAGACGTCAGGCATGATCCGTCCCTTTTCAGGATGCCGCCAGCGCAGCAGCGCCTCGAAGGCGCGCACCGTGCGGCTCTCCACGCCGACGATCGGCTGGTATTCGAGGAAGAATTCGTCGGCGCGGATCGCCCGCGCAAGATCGTGCTCGATGGCCGAACGCGCCTGCACATCCGCAGCCAGCGCCGCGTCGAAGAAGCGGAAACCGCTGCCAGGCATCGTCTTCGCCTCGTAGAGCGCGAGGTCGGCACGCTTCAAGAGTTCGGACATGGACGTGTCGTCCGCATCCATGAAGGTGACCCCGATGCTGCAGCCGCTGGTCACCCGGTTACGCTTTATATCGAAGGGTTCGGCGAAAAGATCGCAGATCGTGCGGCAGACATCCTCGATCTTGCCTATGGAGGGCCGCCCCGCGATCGTGACCACGAACTCATCGCCGCCGAGCCGGTAGACGCCCGTCGTCGCGCAGAGCGCACGTCGCAACCGCCCGGCAATGGCCGCAAGCAGCGCATCGCCCGCATCATGACCAAAGCTGTCGTTGACGAACTTGAAGCGGTCAAGATCGAGCAGCAGGAGCGCCGGCCGGTCCGCCTCCTCGCTCTTCTCGACGATCGCCTGAATATCACGCTCGAGGCAGAACCGGTTGGCCAGTCCCGTCAGCCGGTCGTGATAGGCGTCATGCGTCAGGCGCTGCTCCGTCTGTCGGCGCTGGCTGAGCTCGGCGATCAGCAGCGCCTTGGAGCGGCCTATCTGGTAGAAGCCGACGCCGAAGAAGACGGGCATGAGCGCGAGCGCCGTGGCGGTCGGTGCGGAAAAGCCGAAGAGACTGGCCTGCGTATTGTCGCGCAGCAGCTGGTCGGCGGCAAGGCAGAGGGTCGGAAGGAAGGCTCCGAAAATCGACCCCGTCAACGCATAGCGCTGCTCGATCCTCGGCAACAAGGTTTTCAACATCATGTAACCCTAAACCGTTGTTATCATGACAACAGGGTGCTTCGGGCCGATACCGGCCCCACGGATGTTTCTAGCGAACAAAGAATGACAGAGTGTTAAGGGAGGGTTGGCATCCGCCCCCAAGATTCAAGGGGTCCTCTTTCTTCGGAACCATCGTGCCCGTCAGGCGTTGCGGCTCTTGTTGTCATTCGTGCGTGGGGCTTCGTGCGAGTATCCGAGTGGGAAGGACCATCAGATGAAATCCACGATCTTCGGTGCCGCTGGCATCTTCCTCGCCGCCGGCGCGCTCCCGGCCTTCGCAGCCGACATGACCATTGCCGAGCCGCCGGTGGAAACGCCCATCGTCGAAACGGCAGCCGGCGTCTACGACTGGGGCGGCTTCTATGTCGGCGTGAACGCCGGTTATGCCTGGACCAATGCCAATTCCGGCGGCCCGGCACCCGCCATAGACGAGGGCCTGGACGATTTTGCCCTCGGCGCCTATGCCGGCTACAATTTCTTCAATAACGGCTGGGTCTACGGCGTGGAAGCCGACGTCAAGCACGACTTCAACAATGAGCGCTTCTCCTCGGGCGGCACGCGCTACGAGGCGGAGACGAACTGGGGCGGCTCGGTGCGCGCCCGTCTCGGCTATGCCTTCGACCGCACGCTGATCTACGGTACGGGCGGCTGGGCCTTCACCCGGGCGGAGCTTGAAAACCGCGATACGGGCGTGAAGGAGAAGGACACCGCCCATGGCTGGACGATCGGCGCGGGTGTCGAGCAGGCCTTTACGGATACGGTGGCCGGCCGTGTCGAATATCGCTACACCGACTACGGAAGCTCCGACATCTTCGATGCCGCCGGCCGCAGCGGCGACCTCGATTCGCATTCGATCATGCTCGGCGTGAGCATGAAGTTCTGACGGAGCCGACCATCAAACCCCTCCCCGCGTCGAGCGGTGAGGGGCTTTGGCGCACCCGGCCGGCTTAACACGGCGCTAACCATAATTTTACGGAAATATGCGAGTGGTCTTCGACCCGTCTCGCGCGTCCGCCCTTTACGACCCGCCCCGTTCGAGGCAGGATTGGGAAACGCGCAACAACGGGACCTCCATGCGTCGGCTCATTCTGGCTTTGCTGCCCCTCGCCCTTCTCGCCTCGTCCTGTTCCACCACCGACTACGATTTCGCGTCGACCGCCTCCGTGCCGCCGCGCTTCGACGACAAGGACCCGCAGAATTTTGGTGCACGCAATCCGCACCGCCACGAGGTCCACGGCATCGACGTCTCCAAGTGGAACGGCGACATCGACTGGCAGGCCGTGAAGAAAGGGGGCGTCTCCTTCGCCTTCCTGAAGGCGACCGAAGGGACGGATCGCCTCGACACCCGCTTTGCCGAATACTGGCGCGGCGCCCGCGCTGCCGGCGTCGCCCATGCGCCCTACCATTTCTACTATTTCTGCTCGACGGCGGATGCACAGGCCGACTGGTTCATCGCCAACGTGCCGAAGGAGGCCGTGCTGCTGCCGCCCGTGCTGGACGCCGAATGGAACCCCGCCTCCCCGACCTGCAAGACCCGCCCGCCGGCGGACGAGGTGCGCACGGCCCTGCAGCGCTTCATGGACCGCCTCGAAAAGCACTACGGCAAGCGGCCGATCATCTACACGACGGTCGATTTCCACCGGGACAATCTCGTCGGCCATTTCGCGGGCTATCCCTTCTGGCTGCGCGCGGTGGCGGAACACCCGGAAAACATCTATCCGGCGCGCAAATGGGCCTTCTGGCAATACACCTCGACGGGCGTCGTGCCGGGCATATCGGGCGATACGGACATCAACGTCTTCGCCGGTTCGGCGAAGAACTGGAACAGCTGGGTCAAGACGGTTTCCCGCTGACCACCGGATAGGTTGCAGGCGGCCTTGCATCCCCGAGAGGAGAAGCAAAGGTCGCCCGAAAGGCACAATCGCGTGAAAAGGGTGGCAGCAGGTCGCGGCGGCCTTTTTCTTCTTGCTTCCGTCACATTCATCTGAGACAGCCGGGCCAGCAACGGACCAAGGAGCATTCAAGATGCGGCTAAACCTGAAGACGAAACTTGGCGTGGGCCTGACGGCCTTTCTTCTCGCCGGCAGCGCCTACGCCCAGTCGACGGCAGCCTGCGGCGGCGATTTCAATGCCTTTCTTCAAGGCGTGAAGGCCGAGGCCCTGACGCGCGGCGTTTCCGCCGAAGTTGCCGACCGGGCGCTTGCCGGCGCCGCCATCGACCAGAAGGTGCTGTCGCGAGACCGCGCCCAGGGTGTCTTCCGCCAGACCTTTCTCGAATTCTCCAAGCGCACGGTCAGCCAGTCGCGCCTCGATATCGGCCGCAAGAAGCTGAAGGACCTCGCCCCGGTCTTCCAGCGCGCGGAACAGGAATTCGGCGTACCGGGCCCGATCATCGCCGCCTTCTGGGCGATGGAAACCGACTTCGGCGCCGTGCAGGGCGATTTCAACACCCGCAACGCGCTTGTGACGCTTTCGCATGATTGCCGCCGGCCGGAACTCTTCCGCCCGCAGCTTCTCGCTGCCATCGAGATGGTCGGCCACGGCGACCTCGACCCGAACGGCACGACCGGCGCCTGGGCCGGCGAAGTCGGTCAGGTGCAGATGCTGCCGAAGGACATCATCGAATTCGGTATCGATGGCGACGGCGACAACCATGTCAACGTCAAGCAGTCCTCGCCGGATGCCATCCTGACCGCCGCCAAGTTCATCCAGCATCTCGGCTTCGTGAAGGGCCAGCCCTGGATCCAGGAAGTCTCGGTGCCCGATATGCTGCCCTTCGAGAAGACCGGCCTGCAGCCGGGCATGAAGGCCGCCGACTGGTTTGCCCTCGGCGTGACCCCGCGCGACGGCGACACCTCCTTCGGCAATCTGCAAGCCTCGCTGGTGCTGCCGCAGGGCCGCAAGGGTCCGGCCTTCATCACCTATCCGAACTTCAACATCTACCTCGAGTGGAACCAGTCGTTCATCTACACGACCTCGGCCGCGTACTTCGCGACCCGCCTTGCCGGCGCCCCGCCCTATGAGCGTGGCGCGCCGGAGGAAGGCCTTTCCGAAGACACCATGAAGCAGCTGCAGACCAAGCTGCAGGGCCTTGGCCACGACGTCGGCAAGATCGACGGCATCCTCGGCTCTGGCACGCGCGCGGCGATCCAGAAGGAGCAGCTGCGCCTCGGCCTGCCCGCCGACGGCTGGGCGACCCAGTCCCTGCTCTCCGCCCTCTGACGGAAATCGGGTGGCGCCGCATAAACGCGGTGCTATAGGCACGAAGAGACCAAGAGCGGCAGCCCCGGTCGGAACCGGGCTGCCGCTCTGCCTTTTTGCCTCGCCGTTTTCGCGCTACACCAGCGGACGGCAGGATGCCCGGGAGAACGTGCAATGGAACAGCAGGCAGCAACGCGCATGAGCGCACAGACCTGGGGCCTACTCGCGCTCCTCGGCATGATCTGGGGCGGCTCGTTCTTCTTCGCCCGCGTCGCCGTCGTCCATGTGCCGCCGGCAACGCTCGTGCTGCTGCGCGTCGGCATCGCCGCCCTCGCGCTGCACATCTACATTGCCGGCCGCTTCGACGTTTATGCCACGCTTCGGGCCCGCTGGCGCGAATTCCTGCTGCTCGGCCTCATCAACAACGCCGTGCCGCACATGCTGATCTTCCTCGGTCAGACGCAGATCGGTGCAGGGCTCGCCTCCATTCTCAACGCGACGACGCCGATCTTCACCGTGCTCATCGCCAACCAGTTCACGCTGGACGAGAAGCTCTCCTCGGAAAAGATCGCCGGCTGCCTGATCGGGCTCGTCGGAACCGCCGTGCTGATCGGCCCGCGGGCGCTTGCCCCCTTCACCGGCGACAGCGGCCCGCCGCTCTGGGCGGTCATCCTGCCGGTGCTCGCCGCCGTCTCATACGGTTTCGCCGCGACCTATGGCAAACGCTTCCGCGGCACTTCTCCGCCGGTCATCGCCGCCGGCCAGCTCACCGCATCGACGCTGCTGATGCTGCCCGTTTCCTTCGCCCTCGACACGCCCTGGCAGCTCCCCCTGCCCCCGCTCTCGGCCATCCTCGCCGTGCTGGCACTGGCGCTCATCTCGACGGCCTACGGCTACATCCTGTTCTTCCGAATCATGGCGGCAGCCGGTGCCACCAACACCTCGCTCGTCACGCTGCTCGTGCCGCCGAGCGCCATCCTCGCCGGCATACTCTTCCTCGGTGAAACCCTGACGCCGCTCGGCATGCTCGGCATGGCGCTCGTCCTCTTCGGCCTCGTGGTGCTCGACGGGCGCGTTTTCGCCCGCTTGCGCAGCGCCTGAAGGGTCGGGAACAAAGCGTCTTCCCGGCCGTTTCATGGCAATCCGCCGGATTGCCCGTCCGACGTGCGCCATATTGGTAAATGCACAATGCCGGCATTCGTCATCTGGTAGGGATTGTGAATTTTTTGTGGCGCGCCCAATAGAGGAGGAAATTCAGAAGGTTAACACTGTGAATAAGTATCCGGCGGCAGTCGGATGTTGCAGCGCAGCAACAAAACGTCTTTCCAACACGCTTTTTTCAGTCGTAATATCGATCTGCAAACGCAAGGAGGTAGCCATGGGACTCACACATTCCTTGAATGTTCTGATGATCAGTGCAGCGTTCCTCTTCATCGCAACGATGATCTTCATCTGAGGCGATCAAAGCGCAGTCCGGGAGGCCAGGGACCAAAAACTCAAAAAACACCCTGCCGAAACGAATTCTAGAAAGATGCATGGCCCCGGAGACGGCGCCATGCATTTTCGTTTGGGGGCTGCGGTCTGGCAGCGGCGCTCAGGCCGCCGCACCTGCCGGCTGCCGCTCGCTGCGGGCAAAGCCGACGCTGTCGCACACGGCCGAGACCAGTGTGGCGCGGTTCATCGTGTAGAAGTGGAACTCGCCAATGCCGCGGGCGATGAGATCCTCCACCTGCCGGGCGGCAAGGTCGATCGCCACCGCAGCGCGCTCCTGCGGACGGTCGTCGACGGGTGCCAGCCGGTCGGCCAGCCAATCCGGCACGGAGGCTCCGCACAGGCCGGCGAACTTCTGCACCTGCGACAGATTGTGCACCGGCAGGATGCCCGGCACGACCGGGATCGAGATGCCAGCCTTGCGCACGCGCTCCAGGTAACGCTCGAAATCGTCGTTCTCGAAGAAGAACTGCGTGAGCGCACGTGTCGCGCCGGCGTCCACCTTGCGCTTGAGCATGTCGATGTCGGCGGCGACATCGGGGCTCTGCGGATGCTTCTCCGGATAGGCGGACACCGAGATCTCGAAATCGGCAAGGCCTCGCAGACCGGCGGTCAGCTCCGCCGCATTGGCATAACCACCCGGATACGGCTGGTAGGCCGTGCCGACGCCGCCCGGCGGGTCGCCCCGCAGCGCCACGAAGTGCTTGACGCCGACCGCCTGGAATTCGGCGACGACGGCATGCACCTCCTCCTTCGTCGCTCCGACGCAGGTCAGGTGCGAGGCGGCAGGCAGGCCCATCGCAAGAAGCTGGCGAACGGTGGCGAGCGTCGGCGCCTTGGTGGAACCGCCGGCGCCGTAGGTCACCGACATGAACCCCGGATCATAGGCCGAAAGCGCGGCGGCCGTCTCCCAGAGCTGGCCTTCGGCTTCCGCCGACTTCGGCGGAAAGAACTCGAACGACAGGCGGATGTCCTTGCGGGCTGGGCGTGCGGTCGCCTTGTTCATGTCAACTCCTCCTGCGGATGGCAATGGTGTCGGCGGCCCGTTCACGCTGGTCGCGGGCAAGCCAGATGGTGACGGTCAGCGCATCGGCGGCCGAA
This sequence comes from Shinella sp. HY16, assembly GCF_028534175.1. NCBI lineage: Bacteria > Pseudomonadati > Pseudomonadota > Alphaproteobacteria > Hyphomicrobiales > Rhizobiaceae > Shinella > Shinella sp. HY16. The sequence continues at coordinate 2,341,885 of NZ_JAHYXL010000001.1, forward strand.
TGCGCAGGCTTGAGGTCGACGACCTCCTCGACGACAAGCCCCGCCTTCTCCAGCCACTCGGCGAGCGTCTGGTGCGAGAAGCCGAGGCGGATATGGGCATGTTCGTCGCGCAGATGTTCAAGCGCGTGCGGGGCAAGGTCGATAATGGCGAGACGCCCGCCGGGCGCGAGCATGCGGGCGGCCTCGGCCACCGCCGCGTCCGGCTCGTCGAGAAAGTGCAGCACCTGGTGGATCGTCACGACGTCGAACTCGTCACGCTCCAGCGGCAGGTTGAAGATGTCGCCGTGGCGGATCGAGGCCTTGGTGATGCCGGCGCGGTCGAGATTGGCGCGCGCCACCGCGAGCATGTCGCGGCTGGCATCGACGCCGACGCCGCGCTTGTAGAGCCCCTCGAAGAGCTGAAGGATGCGCCCCGTGCCCGTGCCGAGATCGAGGAAACCGTCCACCGGCTCCGTGCCGATCATCTGGGCCAGCCTCGCCTCCACCTCCGCCTCGCTGACATGCAGCCGGCGCACCGCGTCCCACTCGGCCGCGTTTCGGCTGAAATAGGCCTGCGCCTTGTCGGCGCGGATCTTCTTCAGCACGCGCAGCCGCTCGTCGTCGCGGGCGAATACCGCGTCTGCCGGGTCGGCGCTCTCGAGGAGCTGACGGGCGAGCGTGACGGCGGGTCCCCCCTGGCTCAGCCGGAAGAAGGCCCAGGCACCCTCCTGGTAGCGGTCGACGAGCGCGGCCTCGGCGAGCAGCTTCAGGTGGCGCGAGATGCGTGGCTGGGACTGGCCGAGGATGTCGGTCAGGTCGGTCACGGTCAGATCGCCGTGCGACAGCAGCGCGAGAAGGCGAAGGCGCGTCGGTTCACCCGCCGCCTTCAGGATCTCCACGATGTCGTCCAGTCCGAGTTTCTGCATGTCGCCCATGGCCCATCCAATCAAGACATAAAGATATGTTTATGTGATTAACCCGCGTCGCGCAAGGGCAAATCCGTGTCGCCGATCTTCCCATCAACACGCCAAAAGAAAAACCCCGGCAAGCCGGGGTTTCTCAAAGGGTGTGATGGCACCGTGCCTCAGCGCGTCAGGCGCTTGTAGGCCTGGCTGCCGGGGTTGAGGGCATCGGGGCCGAGACGGCGGACCTTGTCCTCTTCGTAGTCCTCGAAGTTGCCTTCGAACCATTCGACATGACCGTCGCCCTCGAACGCCAGGATGTGCGTCGCAAGGCGGTCGAGGAACATGCGATCGTGGCTGATGATGATCGCGCAACCGGCAAAGCTCTCAAGCGCGCTTTCCAGCGCACCGAGCGTTTCCGTATCGAGGTCGTTGGTCGGTTCGTCGAGCAGCAGCACGTTGCCGCCGGCCTTCAGCATCTTGGCAAGGTGCACGCGGTTGCGCTGGCCGCCCGAAAGATTGCCGACCTTCTGCTGCTGGTCGCCACCCTTGAAATTGAAGGCCCCGCAATAGGCGCGCGAATTCATCTCGAACTTGCCGAGCTTGACGACTTCGGCGCCACCCGAGATTTCCTCCCAGACGGTCTTGTTGCCGTCGAGCGCGTCGCGGCTCTGGTCGACATAACCAAGGTGCACGGTGTCGCCGATACGGATCGAGCCGCTATCGGGCGTTTCCTGGCCGGTGATCATCTTGAACAGCGTCGACTTGCCGGCGCCGTTCGGGCCGATAATGCCGACGATGCCGCCCGGCGGCAGCTTGATCGACAGGTCGTTGATCAGCGTGCGGCCGTCAAAGCCCTTCTTAATGCCTTCCAGCTCGATGACCACGTTGCCGAGACGCTCGGAGACCGGGATGATGATCTGGGCGTCGCCGGGCCGGATGTTTTCTGCCGCATCGACCAGCTGTTCGTAGGCCTTGATACGGGCCTTGGACTTCGCCTGACGCGCCTTCGGGCTGGAGGCGATCCATTCCTGCTCGCGCGAGAGCGCCTTCTGGCGGCCGGCTTCCTCGCGGCTTTCCTGCTTCATGCGCTTGGCCTTGGCCTGCAGGTAGGCAGAGTAGTTGCCTTCGTAGGGAATGCCGCGGCCGCGGTCGAGCTCGAGGATCCAGCCCGTCACGTTGTCGAGGAAGTAGCGATCGTGGGTGATCATCATCACGGCGCCCGGATAATCGCGCAGGTGCTTTTCAAGCCACGCGATGGTTTCGGCATCGAGATGGTTGGTCGGTTCGTCGAGCAGCAGCAGGTCGGGCTGCGACAGCAGCAGCCGGCAGAGCGCGATACGGCGGCGTTCACCACCCGACAGCAGCGTGACATCGGAATCCTTCGGCGGGCAGCGCAGCGCTTCCATCGCCATCTCGACCTGCTGTTCCAGGTCCCAGAGGTTCTGGCTGTCGATGATATCCTGGAGCTTGGCGCCCTCGTCAGCCGTCTCGTCGGAATAGTTCATCATCAGCTCGTTGTAGCGGTCGATGATGGCGGTCTTGTCGGCAACGCCGACCATGACGTTCTCAAAGGCGGTCTTGGTCGGGTCGAGATGCGGTTCCTGCTCCAGGTAACCGACGGTCGCACCATCGGCGAGCCAGGCTTCGCCGGTATATTCCTTGTCCTGGCCGGCAATGATGCGCAGCACCGTCGACTTACCCGCGCCGTTCGGGCCGAGGATGCCGATCTTGGCATCGGGATAGAAAGACAGGTTGACGTTTTCGAGAATTTTCTTGGCGCCGTAGGCCTTGTTGAGCCCCGACATGTGGTAGATGAATTGACGTGCCATGCAAACGCGCTCCGGATCGGACAAATTTGCCCGCTATGTAGGCGAATTCTCCGCCCGCGGCAATGTAAGAAAGCCGCGCTGCGCCCCACGGCGAAAACCCGCCCCGCATCCTGTTGATACCGTCGGCAAGCGACACGGTGCCCAAATCCGACCGGTGTCTCGACAGTCCAGGCTGAAGGACACCCCGCCCGCTCGCGCTGCCCTACCCCGCCTGCCCCGGGCCCGTCACACCCTCGGTGCACCGCGACTTTGTCGGGACGGCGGCGGAGATGCGCTCGGCCAGCGTCGGACCATCGCCGGCAAGGCCGATGGTGAGGCCGGTTACGACGGAGCCGCCCTCCGTCTTGCGGCAGCTGAGCCGCACGCGCTCGCCGGCCCCCTTGCCGAAGGCGGCGTCGAAGGCGGCCCGCACTTCGGCAAGGGTGACCGCCGCCCCCGCCTTCTGTGAAAAGAGCGCGCGCACCGGCGAGGCGTTGAGCGTATCGAGCAGGTCGAGCGAGCGGCTGTAGTAGATCTCCGGGGACACCGCGACGCAGCTGCCGCTGCGCAACCATTGCTGGCGGTCGAGACCGAGGCGCGCGGCGGGCATGGCCGCCATCAGGCGCTCCTTCGTGACGGAAGCGAGCACGATATCCGGCAACTCCGTCCACTTGCCCTTGCGGGCCCTTTGCTTGAGCGCCGCCTCGATGCCGCAATAGCTCTTGCGCACCTGGAACCGGCTGAGCAGCGAGAACTGCCGGGCCGCCGGCGCATTCGCGGAGAAATCCGCACAGCCGCGGCTCCTCGGCCGGGCGGCGCAGTAGCCTTTCTGCCAGCTGACGGACAGCACCTCGCGGCCCTCTCTGCTCGCCGGTACGGTCTGGGCGGCCGCGGGACTTGCGAGGAAAAGGAGGCACGCAGCAAGGAGGGAAAGGGCGGCTTTGAAAGTCAGTGCGGCATTGGTCATCATGACCGGCTCCCGAACAAGAACAAAACAAGATCATATACAACCAAAAATCCATAAAATGCAACCATAAATCGGAAAAATCACGACATGCAGGAGAAAGCACAAAAATACACGCCGTATCCCGTTGTCTTTCATCGGCAAATCGCGTTGACCTTGCCGAAACGGGAGGACAGACCGGTGTTTTCGCTGGCTTCGATGCTGCAAAGCCCAAGTGGAGCGAGCCTTGCACTGCGGCACGAGGCCGCCCGGGGCGAGGCGCGCGGCATCCTGCTCGTCAGCCACGGCCTCGCCGAGCACAGCGCACGCTACGCGGAATTTGCCGGACGCCTGGCGGCGGAAGGGTTTCATGTCTATGCCCACGACCATCGCGGCCACGGCTTCACCACCGCGCCGGACGCCCCGCGCGGCCAGTTCGCGCCCAAGGACGGCATCGCCCGGGTGATCGCGGACCTGCGCGCCGTGCGCGACCATGCGGCGGCGCGGCATCCGGGCCTGCCGGTCGTGCTCTTCGGCCATTCGATGGGCGGCCTGCTGGCCCTCGCCTTCGCGCAGGCGCATCCTGGCGATATCGACGCGCTCGCGGTGTGGAACTCCAATCTCGAACCGGGGTTTTCCGGACGCGTGGCGCAGGTCGTGCTGGCAGCAGAACGCATGCTGAAGGGATCCGATGTGCCGAGCGGCCTGCTGCCGCGCCTGACCTTTGGCGCCTGGGGCCGCGCCATCGCGAACCGCCGCACGGATTTCGACTGGCTGTCGCACGACCCCGCCGAGGTGGACGCCTATATCGCCGACCCGCTCTGCGGCTTCGACGTCAACGTCGCGATGTGGATCGACATCTTCGCCGTCACCTTCGCCAATGCCTCGGCGGAAGGGCTTGCGCGCCTGCCGAAGCGCCTGCCGATCCATCTCGTCGGCGGCGAGGAGGACCCGGCGACGGATTTCGGCCGCGCGGTGCACGCCTTTGCCGGGCGACTGAAAAAATCGCGGCTTGAGGACGTCACCACAACAGTCTATCGCGGCATGCGACACGAAACGCTCAAGGAGAGCCGGCCGCTCCGCGATCCCGCCGTCGACGCCTTTGCCGTCTGGTGCCGGCGGGTGGTGGACGCACGGACCCGCGCCCGGGAACACGCATGACCACATCCGCCACCATCACGCCGCTGCGCAACGAGGTCAGCTTCGGGCTCTCCCTCATGGTGCTCTCGGTTCTCATCGCGCCGATCATCGACATTTTCGCGAAACTGGCGGTCACCGCCGTGCCGGCGACCGAAATCACCTTCGTGCGCCTGCTCTTCCAGATGACCGTTCTGGGGCCGATCTGCCTCCTGCGCGGCACGCTTCTTGATGTCACCTGGCGGAAGATGGGCCTGCATGCCGCCCGCGGCCTTCTGATGGCGATCACCATGATCACCTTCGTCACACCGCTCGCCGTCATGGAACTGGCCGACGCTATCGCCATCTTCTTCGTCGAGCCGATCATCCTGACCATCCTCGGCTCGATCTTCCTCAAGGAGACCATCGGCTGGCGGCGCTACACGGCCTGCGGCGTCGGCTTCTTCGGCTCGCTGCTGGTCATCCAGCCGAGCCTGCAGGAGGTCGGCCCCATCGCGTTGCTGCCCGTCGTGTCGGCCCTCTCGCTCGCGCTGTTCTTCCTCCTGACGCGGCTCGTCGCCCAGAAGGAGGACCCCTGGTCCATGCAGTTCTATGCAGGCCTCTGGGGCGCGCTGTTCTCCGGCCTGCTCCTCCTCGTCGGCGGCAGGCTCGGCATTGCCATGCTGACGCCGGTCGTGCCCGACATGGCGAACACAATCTACATCGCCAGCGCCGCCGTCGCCGCCACCATAGCCGGCGTGCTCGGCGTCTACGCCTATCGCTCGGCCCCCGCCTCGACGCTCGCCCCGCTGCAATATCTCGAGATCGTCTCGGCGACGATCCTCGGCTGGCTCGTGTTCGGCCACCTGCCGGACGCCGTGAAATGGCTCGGCATCGCCATCATCATCGCCTCCGGCCTCTACGTCATCTGGCGCGAGCGCAAGCTCAACAAGACGGCGACGATACCGCCCGTCTCCACGCCGATCTGACCTTGCCCGCCCGCGCGAACGGCGCGGCAGGCATCATGTCAGTCTGAGCCGTCATGATCTCCCGCCGGGCGCCGTCTATCGTGTCCGGCAGCTTTTTGTTATCGAAAGGGAAACGGGCGAAAAGCCCGGCGGCCGGCCGCATTCCGGCACCGCCGAGGAGGGAGTGCACGATGGAGAAGTCGAACCTGCCGCTGTCAGGCATTAGGGTCATCGAGCTGGCGCGGGTTCTCGCCGGTCCCTGGGCCGGGCAGATGCTGGCCGATATGGGCGCCGATGTCATCAAGATCGAAAACCCCGACGGCGGCGACGACACGCGCGCCTGGGGCCCGCCCTTCGTGACCGGCAGGGGCGGCGAGAACCTGTCCGCCGCCTATTACCATTCCACCAATCGCGGCAAGCGCTCTATCGCAGTCGACCTCAAGACCGAGGAAGGCCGCGCCGTCGTCCACCGCCTTGTCGCGACGGCCGATGTCGTCATCGAGAATTTCAAGGTCGGCGGCCTCGTCAAATACGGGCTCGATTACCAGAGCCTCGCCAAGGCCCATCCCAAACTCGTCTACTGCTCGATCACCGGCTTCGGCCAGGACGGTCCTTATGCCGCTCGCGCCGGCTATGACTATATCGTGCAGGGCATGTCCGGCTTCATGTCGGTGACGGGCGCACCGGACGGCGAGCCGATGAAGGCCGGCGTCGCCATCGCCGACATCTTCACCGGCATCTATGCCGTCGCCGCCATCCAGGGGGCACTCATCCATGTCATGAAAACCGGTCAGGGCCAGCATGTCGACATGGCGCTGCTCGACGTGCAGTCGGCCGTCATGGCGAACCAGAACATGAACTTCCTCGCCTCCGGCAACGCGCCGACGCGGCTCGGCAATGCGCATCCCAACATCTCGCCCTACGAGGTCGTGCCCACCTCCGACGGGCACATCATCCTCGCCGTCGGCAATGACGGGCAGTTCCGCAAGCTCTGCGGCATCCTGAAGCTCGAGGGCGTCGCCGACGACGAGCGCTTCGCCACCAACCGGGCGCGCGTCGCCCATCGCGACGAGGTGCGCCGCCTCGTCACCGGTGCGACGGCCAGCATCAGCAAGGCCGATCTGCTCGCCGCCTGCGAGCGCGAGGGCGTGCCAGCCGGGCCGATCAACTCCATCGCCGAGACCTTCGAGGATCCGCAGGTGAAGGCGCGGGGCTTGCGCATCGATCTACCCGATGCCGACGGCAACCGCATTCCCGGCGTGCGCACGCCCATCGTCTATTCGGGCACGCCCCTTGCCTATGACCGGCCGAGCCCGCGGCTCGGCGAACATACTGACGCCGTGATGGCGGAACTTGGCATCCTCGAAGCAGGAAAGAAAAGCGCATGAAGACCGGTGGCCAGTTGATCGTCGATGCCCTCGTTGCCAATGGCGTCAAGCGCGTCGCCTGCGTGCCGGGCGAAAGCTACCTTGCCGTGCTCGATGCGCTGCATGACACCGATGTCGACGTGCTCGTCTGCCGGCAGGAAGGCGGCGCGGCGATGATGGCGGACTGCTGGGGCCGGCTGACGGGCGAGCCCGGTATCTGCATGGTCACGCGCGGCCCGGGCGCCACCAACGCCTCGGCGGGCCTGCACATCGCGCGGCAGGATTCGATCCCGATGATCCTCTTCATCGGCCAGGTGCAGCGCGATGCGCGCGAGCGCGAGGCCTTCCAGGAGGTGGAATACCGTCGCGCCTTCACCGAGGTCGCCAAGTGGGTGGCGGAGATCGACGATGCCCGCCGCATCCCCGAATTCATCACGCGCGCCTTTGCCGTCGCCACCTCCGGCCGGCCGGGCCCGGTGGTGCTGGCGCTGCCCGAGGACATGCTGACGGATACGGTCGAGGCCGTCGACGCAAAGGCCTATATGCCGGTCGAGGCACACCCCGGCCGCAAGCAGATGGAAGAGCTGGCGCGACGTCTCGAAACAGCCGAGCGTCCGCTCGTCATCCTCGGCGGCACACGCTGGTCCGAAGAGAGCGTCGCCGGCTTCACGGCCTTTGCAGAGCGCTGGTCGCTGCCCGTCGCCTGTTCCTTCCGCCGCCAGATGCTGTTCGATCATCAGCACCCGAACTATGCCGGCGACAGCGGCATCGGCATCAGCCCCGCACTCGGCAAGGAGATCCGCGAGGCGGACCTCGTCATCCTGCTCGGCGGCCGCTATTCGGAAATGCCGTCCTCGACCTACAGCCTGCTCAAGGTGCCCTACCCGCAGCAGACGCTGGTGCATGTCTATCCGGACCCGTCCGAGCTCGGCCGTGTCTACAGGCCGGACCTTGCGATCTGCGCGGCGCCAGAGGATTTCGTCGCCGCGCTCGACGGCCTCGCGCCGAAGACCGCCCCGCGCTGGGCCGCCCGTACCGCCGCCATGCATGAATCCTACCTGAAATGGTCGACCCCGCCGCAAACCGGCCCGGGCGGCGTGCAGATGGGCCCGATCATGGCCTGGCTGGAGGAAAACACGCCCGAGGATACGATCTTCACCAATGGCGCCGGCAACTATGCGACCTGGGTGCATCGCTTCCATCGCTTCCGCCGCTTTGCGACGCAGGCCGCCCCGACATCGGGCTCGATGGGCTATGGCCTGCCCGCCGCGGTCGCCGCCAAGCAGCTCTTCCCGGAGCGTGAGGTTATCTGCTTTGCCGGCGATGGCTGCTTCATGATGCACGGCCAGGAATTCGCCACCGCCGTGCGCTACAACCTTCCGATCATCACCGTCGTCGTCAACAACGGCATCTACGGCACGATCCGCATGCACCAGGAGCGGGAGTATCCCGGCCGCGTCAGCGCCACGGATCTGACCAACCCGGATTTCGCCGCGCTCGCCCGCGCCTATGGCGGCCATGGCGAAACGGTGGAGACGACGGAGGATTTTGCGCCAGCCTTCCTGCGCGCCCGCCAGAGCGGCAAGCCGGCGATCATCGAGGTGAAGCTCGACCCGGAAGCGATCACGCCGACGCGCACGCTCTCGGATATCCGCAGCGGGAAATGACGTTTTGGGGCGTGAACGCCCCTCATCCCGCTACTGCGACCTTCTCCCCGCAAGCGGGGAGAAGGCGGATGGGGCAATGCCTCACCTACCAACATATCGTCGATGCTTTGGGAAGCCGTTGCGGCATTCCCCTTCGCCCCGCCTACGGGGAGAAGGCAACGGCAGGCGGTTGAGGAGCCAGGTCCTCAACCGCGAAGATGCTGCGCCTGCTCGTAGGTCTTCGTCGAGCGCATGCCGGAACGGCAGTAGCCGAGCATCGGGCGCGGCAACTCGTCGAGCGCGTCAACCATGCCGCTCACCGCTTCCGCAGTCACGCCCATCGGGCCGACGGGCACATGGGCCGTCTCGATACCGAGTTCCTTCGCACGCGCCGCAATGGCCGAGAATTCCGGCTGGCCTGCCTCTTCATGGTCCGGGCGATGGCAGACGATGGATTTGAAGCCCAGGGCGGCGATGGCGTCGAGATCCCCGACGGCGATCTGGCCGGAGACGGAATATTCGTCGTTGATCTCGCGGATATCCATGGGCGGTTCCTTCTAGAAAACAGGGGTGCTCACCGTTTAAGCCCGAGCCGCGGGAGCGTCAATCATGCAAAATCTATAGCAATTCCCGAAAAGAGCTGAAGCGCATCGCTCCGGCAACGAAGGAACGCCCCTTCCGCCCGAAAAACGCGCAGACATCCTACTAGCGGACCTCGAAGGCGAGGCCGTAGCTCACGCTTTCGCCGGGCGCGAAATTCGCCGCCTCACCGGAGGTGATCAACTCGGCGCGCGGCACGAGACGGTGCGAGACGGGCTCGATGCCGAGCACCGCCGAGCCTGGCGACAGGTTTCGCCAGACCTGCAGATGCGGCAGGGTATCCGTGCGGAAACGGATATGGACGCTGCGACCGCCAAGCGCCGCAATCGGGCCGATGGCGATCTCGGCCCAGCCATGCGCCGCCGTTTCGGCCGCCGGCACGCAGAAGATCTCGCGGTCGCCCTCGCCGAAGCGCCACGGCAGGCTGCCGCCGGGCAGCATCGCCCCCGTCAGCCGCGTGTCCGCATCGAAGAGGCCGGTGCCGAAATTGATGTGATACATGCCGAAGGGCGGCCAGGAGGTGCCGCCCGTATTGGTGACGCGGTCGTCGAGCGTGATGTGGCCGGTGCTCCGGTCGGCGCGCCAGCGGCGGGCAAGATCGGCCTTGCCGCCATGGGCAAGCGAAACGGCGACGCGCCCCTCGCAGATAACCTCCCCCTCGTCCTCCTCGACCAGCACGTCCCGCGCCGGCGAGGATGAAAACGACCCGTGCAACGGATAGAGCCGCCCGTCAGCAGCCCCCTCGACCGGCACCGGGTGGCGGATGTGATCCGGCCCGCAGGTGAACAGGAAGCCAGGCAGCGCCTTGTCGATGCGCGGATCGCCGTCCGAAGGCACCGTTGCCCCCGGCGCAAGATCGACGCCGTGAAAAACGGCACCGGCGACGTCGAGCACCGATTGCGGCGTCAGATCGAGACGAAAGGACTGGTCTTGTGTCTGGGCGGTAAGGGAAAAGGTCATCCGGGTCTCCGGCAAGGGGCAATCAATCGGCGGCATGCTAGAGCAATTCCCGCGAAAGTGCGACGCGGTTTTACGGCCGGAACGGCGATAAAACAAAAGGATAGCGTGTCTTCCCGGTTCGGCGGAAAACCGAAAGGCTGCGTGGCGGGATGGCCGCCGGGGCACGGCCGGCCCCCTTGCCTCGCATCGCGTCACGGGAACCATCACGCCCGGTCACAAGTTTTTGCAATTCGCGTTGACCTTACGTTCACCATCGATTCAGTTTTTTCATATTAAGGTCTGAATTGAAGTGTTCCGTCCGCGCAATATGTGCAAGCAGGCAGGTCAAGAGTCGTGAATTCTATTTTTAAAACAAGCCTTTCGCTCCTTGCCGCGGCATCCGTCCTCGGAATCGCCGTCTTGCCGGCGCACGCGCAGCAGCGTTTCTCCTCGCGCGACACGGTTCTGGTCTCGCCGGAAGGCGATATTCTCGACTATGTTCCCGACGATGGCAGCGTGCGCGTGATGCGCGACAACCGCGGTCGCACCGTCTATGTCGACGGCTGGGGCAACGTCGTCGCAACCGCCATGCAGGCCGACCGCTATTTCGCGCGCGGCGACGACTATCGCCCGCGCCGCGAGACGCGCGGCTACCCCGAAACGAACCCCGACTATTTCCCCCCGGCGCCGGAAGCCGACTACGGCGACGAGCTCACCACCAGCTCCGTGCCGGAAATCCGCGAGGGCCTGCCGGGCGACATCGAGCGCCAGCCGCTGCCAGACGCCGATTTCGGCGGCTCGCAGCCCCTGCCCGATTTTTCCGACGACAGCGCGGCGCTGCCGGAAAACAGCACCGACCCCAATGCGGAATTCGTGCCCGGCCCGAAGTTCCAGCCGGCGATCGCGATCGGCAAGATGTCCTCCGCCGAGATCACCGCGCTCCAGGTCTTCCTCGACCGCGAGGGCTTTTCGCCCGGCGTGATCGACGGCAGGAAGGGCTCGAACGTCACCAAGGCGATCGAGGCCTGGCAGAATGCGACGGGCGAGACGCTCGACCCGAACAATGCCGACGACATTCTGGAACGGTTGCGCCTGTCGGGCGGCCTCGCCTTCACCACCTACGAAATCAGTGCTGCCGATGCGGCCGGCCCCTATGTCGCCGCCATCCCGGACGACTATGCCCAGAAGGCGGCGCTGCCGCACCTCTCCTTCACTTCGACCACGGAAATGCTGGCCGAAAAATTCCACATGGACGAGGCCTATCTGAAGGAGATCAACCCGGGGGTCGACTTCACCATTCCCGGCACGATCATCAAGGTCGTCGATACCGGCGAGAAGAAGACCGGCAAGGTTGCCAAGATCCTCGCCGACAAGGGCCGCAAGCAGGTGCTCGCCTATGACGCGAACGGCACGCTGATCGCCGCCTATCCGGCCAGCATCGGCTCGGCCGACACGCCCTCGCCGTCGGGCACCGTGACCGTGGAGCGCATCGCGCTCAATCCCGGTTACACCTACAACCCGAAGATCAACTTCCAGCAGGGCAGCAACAACAAGGTGCTGACCCTGCAGCCCGGTCCGAACGGCCCGGTCGGCACGGTCTGGATCGCGCTGTCGAAGCCGACCTACGGTATCCACGGGACGCCGGAGCCTTCGAAGATCGGCAAGACGCAGAGCCACGGCTGCATCCGTCTGACCAACTGGGACGCGACGGAACTCGCCAAGATGGCCAGCGCCGGCGTGACGGTCGAGTTCGTCGACTGACGATGACACGATGCCCCGCAAAAGCCGGCCCTCAGGCCGGCTTTTTCATTTGCGCGGAAAAACCGTTGCGTGGCGCCGTTCCGTCACGCGGTGGGCCGGAAAATGCCGCCTTTGGCGTCGATACGTCCTTCTGGCAAGCGAACGGGCAACCATCCTTCCGCACGCCCTTGCTGCAAGTCGCATTCGAAAATCCGGTCTCCCGTGCTTGAAAAACTCCGCCCCGCCCTTCTCTGCCTCACGCTTGCCGGCCTCTTGCCGCCGGCCGCCGGCGCTGCCGACCTCATCGGCTTCTGGGACAGCCCGCAGAAGGGCGGCAACAGCTTCAACGCCGCGGCACCGGACCGGGCCTATTTCGACGCACTCGCAGCAACCGGCGCAAGCTGGGTAAGGCTAACCTTCAGCAAATGGCAGGGCGAAGGCAGGGACTTCCTGATCGGCGACGCAGACCGCTACAAGGGCCTGCCGCCCGGCGACCTCGCCAGGCTGCGCGAGACGCTCGACGCCGCCGGGGCCGCCGGTCTCAAGGTCGTGATCACCCCGCTCAGCCTGCCCGGCGCACGCTGGAAGCAGCAGAACGGCGGAAAGTTCGACGACCGGCTATGGTCCGACCCGGCCTATGCCGGCCAGGCGGTCGCGTTCTGGCGCGACCTCGCAGCGGCGCTCAAGGACCATCCGGCCGTCGCCGCCTACAACCTGCTCAACGAACCGGCCCCGGAAAAGACGACCGGGCTTGCGGAAAACGCCGCAATGGCGGAGATCTCCGCCTGGCAGGAGAAGAACACCGGCAGCACCCGCGACCTGCCAAACCTCTACACGCGCATGATCGCGGCAATCCGCACCGTCGATCCGGTAACGCCCGTGATGGTCGATGGCGGCTACTACGCCAATCCGCGTGCCCTCGCCGCCTGGCCGGAGCGTCTTGCCGATGAGCGGGTGCTCTATGCCTTCCACATGTACGAGCCCTATGACGCCACGAGCGCGCCGAACATGAAGCGCAAAACGCCGCTTTCCTATCCCGGTGCCACGACGGACTATGCCGGCGGCAGGATGATCTGGGATCGGAAGGCCATCGGCGATCATATCGGCACGGCCTTCGACTGGGCAAAGGCCGCCGGCGTGCCGCCGAGCCGTGTGGTTGCCGCCGAATTCGGCTGCATGCGCCTGTGGACCGACTGCGGCACCTATCTGACCGACGTCACGGACGCCGTGGATGCGCGAGGCGGCCACTGGGCCTTCTATTCCTTCCGCGAGGACGAGTGGGAGGGCATGGACTATGAACTGTCCGCCAAGGTGGAACCCGGCCGGTTCTACTGGCTGAAGGAACAGGGCAAGGCCGGCACATTGCCGCGCGACGGCAAGCTTATGGAGCTTCTGAAGGCGCGCATGCAAAAATAGAGCATTTCCAGCCGAAACGGGATCGCTTCGGCGTCGGACAATGCCGGAAAAACAAGGGGACAAAGCACTTCCGATGAACGCGCGCTCAGCGGAAATACCCTGGAAATAGGGCGGAGCAGCCTTCCGTGCCGCTCCGCCCCGATGGACCGAAAGACAGCCTCAAGCCGCGCGGCTGTAGCCGGAGCCCTGCGCCGGGCGGGCCTCGCCGCTGGTGCGGAAGGCGCTGAGCTGGGCAGCGATGGAGGCGGCTTCCTGCGTCAAGGCCTGGCTGGCGGCATTCGCCTCCTCGACCATGGCGGCGTTCTGCTGGGTGATCTGGTCCATGGCGTTGATCGCCTGATTGACCGCCAGCAGGCCCGTCGCCTGTTCCGCCGTGCTGGCACGGATCGCATTGAACACGGCACTGACCTCGACGACCTGGGTGACGATCTGGCGCAGCGACTGGGCGACTTCGCCGACCGAACGCACGCCGTCCTCGACCTGGCTATGCGACTTGGCGATGAGGTTCTGGATGTCCTTCGCCGCATCGGCACAGCGCTGGGCAAGCGCCCGCACCTCGGAGGCAACGACGGCAAAGCCGCGCCCCGCCTCGCCCGCCCGCGCCGCCTCGATACCGGCATTGAGCGCAAGCAGGTTGGTCTGGAAGGCGATCTCGTCGATCACCTCGATGATGTTGGCGATGGCCGAGGAGGACGCCTGTATCTCTCCCATGGCGACGATCGCATGCTCCACGATCTCGCCGCCGTGCTGCGCATTGTCACGCGCCGCGATCACGAGGGCGTTCGCCTCATTGGCGCTCTGGGCCGTCTGGCGCACGGTGGTGGTCACCTGCTCGACGGCGGCGGCCGTTTCCTCCAGATTCGCGGCCTGCCGTTCGGTGCGCTTGGCAAGGTCGTCGGACGCAACCGCGATCTCACGAGCGCTGAGATGAATGGAGCCGGCGCCTGCGCCAATACTGCCGATCGCCTGCGAGAGCGTGGAAATGGCGTGGTTGAAGTCATCGCGCAGCGCCTCGTAGGCTTGCGGCAACGGGCCGGTGATGCGCGCGGTGAGATCGCCGTCGGAGATGCGCTTCAACGCAGCACCGAAACTGTCGCTGACGATCTTGCGCTCCTCGGCGACGACCTGGGCCTGCACCGCCTGCTGCTTGGCGAGATCCGTCATGTCGTTGTAGACGGAGATGGAGAGGTCCATATCGAGGAACATCGCCTTGAGCAGGCTGGAGAAACGCGCCGCGAACTCTTCCGGCCCGATCTCCTGGCGCGCAAACAGGCCCTGCTTCGGCCAGAGAGATTTGACGGCTTCCGTCAGAAGATGCTCGACGATCAGCGCATAGCCACCGATATACCAGCGCGGCTCCAGGCCGATGCGCGCATGCACATGGCCGATCGTCTGGACCTTGGTGGCATAGTCGCCCGTGAAATCGCCGGTTGCGATGTTCGCCCAATGACCGAGCTGGGCATTCTTCGCCCGGTTGATATGCGCTTCGTTGGAGAAGAGGTGGTTCACCTCCGGGCTCTTGCGCACGATCGCGTAGAACTTGTCCAACGCCGGGCCGAGCTCCTTCTCGATGAAGGGCTTCAGCGTACGCAGACGCTTCAGGGCTGCCTCGTCGAGGCCGAGGTAGTCCAGACGGCGCGCGATATCATGGTTCTGGCTGGCGGTCTGCGGGGCTGGCTTCATTCCGAAGGGTATCCTGGCAACTCGAGAAAACGGGGAAAGCGACAAACAATCGGGGCAGCGGTGCCGGGCGACACCGCATCTTGCCCGTAACCCTTCATGGGTCCCCGTGGCGGCGCAAGGCCGATGGGGTGGCTTTCTAACGCGATATCATTAGGTTAAGCGTAGTAAATTGTTCATTACCAGCTTTGCGTTGCGGCACGAAAAACGGCTGCGCCGTTCGTCGCAGCCGTTCTTGGCATTCGTCAATTTGAAGCGGTCAGGCCGCCCGCTGAAGGGTGCGGAAGAAGCCGCGTTCGGTGGCGACACGCTTGCGCACCGGCAGGAGCCGAAGAACCTCGTCGGCAAAGAGGCGCGCATTCTCGCAGGCCTTGTCGAGGTTGCTCACCTTGGCCGCATCCATCGTATAGAGCGTGCCACCACAGTCGAAGATGTCGCGGAAGGCGGTACGTTCACCGATCGGCGTATCGAGCACGGCAACGCCGCGAGCGGCGAGCAGCGCCTTGATGGTGGTCATCGCCCGCGTCGTCACCAGCGCATTCATGCGGGTGAGCACGACGGAGTGGTTGATGCGGATGCCCGCCTTCTCGTCGAGCTGTTTCAGGAGCTCGAGGATATGCGCCGCGCCGCGCGCATCCATCGCACAGCCCTGCACGGGGATCATCACATGGTCGGAGAGACCGATGGCGGTGGCGACCAGCGCATCCCGTGCACCGGCAAGGTCGATGATGAAATAGTCGGTCGTATCCCGGTTCTCGCGGATATGGCCCTGGAGGGAGCCCATCGAAACCTCCGAGATGACGGCGATGTTGCGCTGGCGGCCGGAAACCTCGTGCCAGTGGCTGATCCAGCGCTGCGGGTCGGCATCGAGGATGGTGATGCGGTGCCCCCGGCTTGCAAGCTCGGTGGCAAGGATCAGGGCCGCTGTGGTCTTGCCCGCGCCACCCTTGGCATTGGCAAATGTGATGACTGGCATGTCTTTCCTCATGAATGCTGCGAGCTTCGCATCGCTCTCGTCAGGCGGCCCGATGAAAATGGCGCCCGCTTAATCAAACCTTTCAAAACATGGTTAACGAATTGGAAACAACCGGATGGCGAAGATTAACGAGAACGCCACCAAATTTGCGTTTCCTCAAGAAAAAAGCCCGGAAAACGGCGGTTTTCCGGGCCTCTATCATTTGTTAACGGCAAGAATTCAGATGCACTCGACGAAGAGGCGCTTGGCCGCGTCCAGCGTCAGCTCCACCGGATTGCCGCCAGCCGTCGGATCGACGATCGCCATGGCGGCCATTTCGTCGATCCTGTCGGTGCCAACACCAAGCGCGGAGAGCTTGTCCGGCACGCCGAGTTCCTCGCGCAGGCGCAACACGTAGTCGAAGAAGCCGTCGAAACCGCCGGCAATACCAAGGTAAGCGGCGGCGCTGGCGATCTTCGCCTCGATCGCCGGGCGGTTGAAGGTCAGCACCGGCGGCATCACGACGGCATTGGTCATGCCGTGGTGCGTGTTGTAGATGGCGCCGACCGGATGCGACAGCGAGTGGATCGCGCCGAGCCCCTTCTGGAAGGCGACGGCGCCCATGGCGGCCGCCGACATCATGTTGGCGCGCGCCTCGATATCCGTGCCGTCCTTGTAGGCGCGCGGCAGGAATTCCTTGACGAGGCGCATGCCCTCGAGCGCGATGCCCTGGCTCATCGGGTGGTAGAACGGCGAGCAATAGGCTTCGAGGCAATGGGCGAAGGCATCCATGCCGGTGCCCGACGTGATGACCTTCGGCATGCCGACCGTCAGTTCCGGATCGCAGATCGTCACCGAAGGCAGGAACTTCGGATGGAAGATCACCTTCTTGGTGTGCGTTTCGGAATTGGTGATGACCGAGGCGCGGCCGACCTCCGAACCGGTGCCGGCCGTCGTCGGCACGGCGACGATGGGCGCGATGCCGTCGGAATTGGCGCGGGTCCACCAGTCGCCGATATCCTCGAAATCCCAGACCGGGCGCGTCTGGCCCGACATGAAGGCGACAGCCTTGCCAAGGTCGAGGCCGGAGCCACCGCCAAAGGCGACGACGCCGTCATGCCCGCCGTCGCGGAACGCCTTGACACCGGCTTCGAGGTTCTTGTCGGTCGGGTTCGGATCGACCTCGGCGAACATCGCCCGGCCAAGACCAGCGGCCTCAAGAATGTCGAGGGCCTCTTTCGTGATCGCCATGGTCGAAAGACCACGATCGGTGACGAGCAGCGGCTTCTTCATGCCGACCGCCTTGCAGTGGTCGGCGAGTTCCTTGATGCGGCCGGCCCCGAACTTGATCGCGGTCGGGTAGCTCCAGTTGGCGGTGATGGTCATTATGCTTTCCTGAAATGGTAGGATTTCGGGCGGGTGAGATTATGGAAGCCGATGACGGAGAGCGAACCGCCGCGGCCCGTTTCCTTGACGCCCGTCCAGCACAAAGCCGGGTCGAGATAGTCGGCGCGGTTCTGGAACACGGTGCCGGTCTCAAGGTCGCGGGCGATCTTGGCAGCGCGATCGGAATCCTTCGTCCAGAGCGAGACGGTAAGGCCGTATTTGCAGTCGTTCATCAGCGCGAGCGCTTCCGCGTCGTTCTTCACCTTCATGATGCCGACGGCCGGGCCGAAGGTTTCTTCCGTCATGAACTCCATCGAATGATCGACATCGACCAGGACCTGCGGAGCGACATAGGCGCCGCCGTCATCGGCCGGGAAGAGTTTGGGATCGACCAGCGCCCTGGCGCCCTTGGAGACGGCGTCGGCGATCTGCGAACGCACGGTCGCGGCGAAACGCTTGTGCGCCATCGGGCCGAGGGTGGTTTCCGGATCGAGCGGGTTGCCGAGCTTGTAGTTGGAGACCCAGGCGACCGACTTTTCGACGAAGGCGTCGTAGAGCTTCTCGTTCACATAGACGCGCTCGATGCCGCAGCAGCACTGGCCGGAATTGTAGGTCGCGCCGTCCATCAGCGTATCGACGGCGGCATCAAGGTCGGCGTCTTCCATGACGTAACCCGGGTCCTTGCCGCCGAGTTCGAGGCCGACCGGCGTGAAGGTGCCGGCCGCCGCGCGCTCGATGGAGCGGCCGCCTTCGACCGAACCGGTGAAGTTGACGAAATCAAAACTGTTGCCGGCGATGAGCGCCGAGGTCGTGTCATGGTCGAGGAAGACGTTCTGGAAGACATCCTCCGGCACGCCCGCCTCGTTGAAGGCGCGCACCAGCCGTTCGCCGACGAGCAGCGTCTGCGCGGCATGCTTGATGATGACGACGTTGCCGGCCATCAGCGCCGGGGCGATCGTGTTGATCGCGGTCATGTAGGGGTAGTTCCACGGCGCGATGACGAAGACGACGCCATGCGGCTCGCGCTCGATGCGGCGCTCGAAACGCTCGCTGTTCTCGATGACGATCGGCGCCAGCGACGAACCGGCGATCTCGGCGACATAGTTGGAGCGCTCGTTGAAGCCCTTGAACTCGCCGCCGTAGCGGACCGGGCGGCCCATCTGCCAGGCGATTTCCGGCACGATCTCGGCGGCCATCTCGTTGACGCGCGCGACGCCCTTCAGGACGAGCTGGATACGGTCTTCCAGCGGGCGCTTCGCCCAGGCCTTCTGGGCCTTCTTCGCACGGGCGACGGCCTCCTGCGCGGCGGCCAGCGGCATCGCCTCGCGCTCGGCATAGACCGAGCCGTCCACGGGGGATATGCATTTGATCACAGTCATGATCGACTTCCTGTTTCAGTTTAAATTCTGGCGTGGGACAATATCCGATCCTGCCGGCCGGAAAATATCCCCGAAGGGCTACTTTCCGCCGCAGCCGCCGCCGGTGTGCTGAGCCTTACGCTCTCTCGAAGCCGCGCGCCACCTCCCAGTCGGTGATGCGACGGTCGTATTCTTCCTGCTCCCATTCGGCCGCACGGACATAGTGATCAACAACGTCGTCGCCGAAGGCCTCGCGCAGCATGTCGGAGTCCTTCAGTGCGGCGGTCGCCCCGCGCAGCGTCTTCGGGATCTCACGGATGTCCTTGCCACCATAGGCGTCGCCTTCGAAGGGCGCTTCCAGTTCCAGCTTCTGCTCGATGCCGGCAATGCCGGCGGCAAGCAGCGCCGCCATGGCGAGATAGGGGTTGAGATCGGAACCACCGACGCGGCACTCGATGCGGATGCCCTTGGTGCCCTCGCCGCACAGGCGGTAGCCGGCCGTGCGGTTGTCCTTGCTCCAGATCGCCTTGGTCGGTGCGAAGGTGCCGGCAACGAAGCGCTTGTACGAATTGATGTAGGGCGCGAGGAAATAGGTGATCTCGCTGGCATGGGCGAGCAGACCCGCCACATACATGCGCATCATCTCCGACATGCCGTATTTGCCGTCCCTGTCGAAGAACTTCGCTTCCTTGCCGTCAAGGCTCCACAGCGACTGGTGGATATGCGAGGAGGAGCCGGCCATGTTGTAGTTCCACTTGGCGAGGAACGTGACGGCCTTGCCGCGCTGCCAGGCGATTTCCTTGGTGGCGTTCTTGATGATCGAATGCCGGTCGGCCATGGTCACGGCTTCGGCGTATCGCACATTGATCTCCTCCTGGCCGGGCGAAGCCTCGCCCTTGGAGTTTTCCACCGGAATGCCGGCGCCCTGCAGGCCGTTGCGCAGCGCCCGCATGACGTCCTCTTCCTTGGTGGTCTGGAAGATGTGGTAATCCTCGTTGTAGCCGGAGGCCGTGCGCAGGTCGCGGTAGCCGCTTTCGCGCGCATCGTCGAAGGTCTGGTCGAACAGGTAGAATTCAAGCTCGCTCGCCATGAAGGGCTTCAACCCCAGCGCCTCGAGCCGCTTGACCTGCTTTTTCAGGACGGCGCGCGGCGAATGCGGAACCTCGGCATGGGTGTGGTGGTCCAGCACGTCGCAGAGAACCAGCGCCGTACCTTCCAGCCAGGGCAATTTGCGCAGCGTCGCAAGATCCGGCTTCATCGTGTAGTCGCCGTAGCCGGCGGCCCAGCTCGTCGAGCGGTAACCGGGCACGGTCTCCATTTCCATGTCGGTCGCCAGCAGGTAGTTGCAGCTATGCGTCTCCTCATAGGCGCCATCGACGAAATACTGTGCGTGGAAACGTTTGCCCATCAGGCGCCCCTGCATGTCGACGAGACACGCCAGAACGGTATCGATGCGGCCCTCGGCCACATCCTTCTTCAGGTCATCAAAACTATAGGTCATGGTCATCGGGGGTGGTCCTGCGGGTTGGGGCGTCGTGCCGGACCGGGCCTTGCCGGCCCGGTCCGAAGGGTTTGGTCAATCAGCCGTTGACGTAGGGCGGTCCGGCCTTGTTGATGACGGCGTTGTAGTCCTCGAAGATCTTGACGACCTTGGCAGCCGTTTCGCTCTGGCCGGCGATCTCCTTCCAGAACACCTTTGCCGCATCTTCCACGGCCTTCCACTCGGCTGTGGGAATGCTGGTGAGCTTGAGCTTCGTGCCCTCGGCGCGCAGCTTCGCCTCACCGCCCCAGTACCACTGGTCGCGGTAGTTGTTGCCGGCCTCGATCGCCGTCATGACCAGCTTTTTCAGGTGATCGGGCAGTTCCGCCCACTTCTTCTCGTTGACGAAGAACGAGCCGATCCAGGCCCCGGAGATGTTGTTGGTCAGGAAGTGATCCGTCACGTCGGCCCAGCCGACCGTGTAGTCCTCTGTGATACCCGACCAGGCCATGCCGTCGAGCTCACCGGTCTGCACGGCGACCTGCGCGTCTTCGTAGGGAATCGTCACCGGCACGACGCCGAACTGGCTGAGGAAACGACCGGCCGTCGGGAAGGTGTAGAGGCGCAGGCCCTGAAGGTCGGCCAGCGTGTTGATCGCCTTCTTGGTGTTGAAGTGGCACGGATCCTGCCCCGAGGAGGAGAGCCAGACGACGCCGCCAACCTTCTCGTAGGACGAGCGCCAGATGTCGGCGAGGCCGTACTGCTTGAAGAGCACGGGCACGTCGAGGATCTGCTTGGTGGCAAGCGGGAAATAGCCGCCGAAGGTGGCGACATCAGCCGGGGACGCCATGGAATCGTCGTCCGAATGCACGGCGTCGATCGTGCCGGCCTGGAGCGCGCGGAACAGTTCGCCCGTCGGCACGATCTGGTCGGCGAAGTAAAGCTCGATCTCCAGCTCACCCTTGGCGGTGGCGTTGATGGCGTCGATGATCGGCTTGGTGACGTGCTCGCCGAGCGCGGCGCCGGCATAGGTCTGGAAGCGCCACTTGATGGCGGTCTGCGCCCGCACGATGGCGGGTGCCGAAAGCGTCGCTGCGCCGGCCGCACCGATCGTGACTGCCCCAGCCCGTGTCAGAAATTGCCGTCTGTTGGTCATATCTCTATCCCTCTGGTTAAACGTCTCGCTTTTGCCGGGAACGGCCGTTCATCCCGGACGATCAATCGTCTTTTCTTCTATCGGCCTCATTGCGCGTTGGTGCCGGCGGCCTTGCCGCCGGCAAAGTCCTCACTTGGCGTAGTAGTTGTTCGGCAGCCACGTCGCGATTTCCGGGAAGCAGCCGATGATGATCAGGCTCGCGATCATGATGCCGACGAAGGGCCAGATCGACTTGTAGATGTCGGTCATGCCGATGCCGGGCGGCGCCATGGCGCGCATCATGAACAGGTTGTAGCCGAAAGGCGGGGTGATGTAGGCGATCTGGCAGGTGATCGTGTAGAGCACGCCGTACCAGACGAGGTCGAAGCCGAGCTTCTGCACCAGCGGGATGTAGAGCGGCGCCACGATGACGAGCATCGCCGTGTCGTCGAGGAACATGCCCATGACGAGGAAGGACAGCTGCATCAGCACCAGCACCTGCCAGGGCTCGAGGCCGAGGTCACCCAGGAAGAAGCGCTCGATCGACTTGACCGCGCCGAGACCGTCGAAAACGGCGCCGAAGCAGAGCGAGGCGATAAGGATCCACATGAACATGCAGGTGATGCCGAGCGTCTTCTGCAGAACGTCGTTCCACAATTTGACGCTGAGACGGCCGCGCTGCCAGGCAACGAGCGCCGAGGAGATCGCGCCGACCGCCGAGGCTTCCACGAGGCTGGCGATACCGCTCAGGAACAGCCACATCATCAGCGTGAAGATGCCGAGCGGCAGGATGCCCGCGGTCAGGAGCTTCAGTTTCTCGGCCATCGGCACGTCGCGCTCTTCCGCCGGCAAGGCCGGGCCGAGCGACGGGTTGATGCGGCATCGCACATAGACGTAGATCGCCATCAGCAACGCCATCAGGAGACCCGGCAACACGCCGGCGAGCCAGAGCTGACCGACCGGAACGCGGGCGATCATGCCGTAGAGCACGAGCACGATGCTCGGCGGGATCAGGATGCCGAGCGTCGAGCCGCCCTGCACCACACCCGTCGTCATCACCTTGTCGTAGCCGCGGCGCAGCAGCTCCGGCAGCGCGATCGTGGCGCCGATCGCCATGCCGGCGACCGAAAGGCCGTTCATGGCGGAGATGATGACCATGAGGCCGATCGTACCGAGCGCCAGGCCGCCGTTGATCGATCCCATCCAGACGTGGAACGCCTTGTAGAGGTCCTCGGCGATACCCGATTCCGAGAGCATGTAGCCCATGAAGACGAACATCGGCACCGTCAGCATCGGATACCATTTGACGAGCTTCATGGCCGAGGCGAAGCCCATTTCCGAGCCGCCCGTGCCCCACAGCAGGAAGGCTGCGACGACGCCGACGAAGCCGATGACGGCGAAGACCCGCTGCCCGGTGAGCAGCAGCACCATCATGCCGGCGAACATCGTGATTGCGATGAATTCATAGCTCATGCGATCGGCCTTCCCCGCAATTCAGCGATATCCTTGAAGAGCGAAGAGCTGGCCTGTGCGAGCATCATCACGATGCCGAAGGTCATGATGATCTTGATCGGCGCCATATAGGGTGCCCAGGCCGAAAAACTCTTTTCCTTGAACTGGATGGCATAGGTCGTGCTGGTAATGCCACCGTAGAGCATGAAGCCGAGGAAGATGATCAGGGCGACCGCCGTGACCGTATCGAAGACCGCACGTTTGCGGACGGACCAATTGCTGTAGAAAAGGTCCATGCGCACATGGTCGCCGGTCTGCATGGCGAAGGCGCCGCCGAGCATATAGTAGGCGGCCATGGTGAATTGCGCCGATTCCAGCGTCCAGCTCGCCGGCAGGTGGAATGCCTTCGAGACAGAGGAATACAACAGGATCGCGAACATCGCGAAAATCAGATACATCGCAAAAAGGCCGACACGCCGGTTGAACGTGTCGACGAAGCGAACATAGCGCTTGATGAAATCAGGCATGGCCCCTGCCTCCGCCGACGGCGGCGGTTTTCTCAACCGGGCCATACCCCTTTTGTAGCAACACAAGCATCCGCTTGGCCTCTCCTGTTCGTGTTCTTCTCCGTCTCCACGGATGTCGTTCCCCGGGTCTTTTTATTGGATCACGGGAAGGCTCTTTTCGAGCAGTCCCGCCAGATAGTCGGCCACGACCCGTTGGCCGGCTTCGTCTTTTATGAGGTCGTTGCGGACCTCGATCATCACGTTGGCAAGGCCGTTGGAAAGGCCGTGCTCCTTGAGCGTATGCGTCACGCCGTCTTCCGGCCCATACGGCTCGTTGCGACGGATATTGTAGGGGCCAGCGCTGCCGGCCGCGTTGAGCATGGCATCGGCAAGGCGCGTGTCGGCGTCGTGCAGGATGCCGATCTCGACCGCGCGCGGCTTGCCGAAATAGACCGGCGTGAAACTGTGCATGGTCACGATGACGGGCGCCCTGCCCTCCCCGATCCGGCTCTTCACCAGACCGGCGAGCTTTTCCCGGAATGGCAGGTAGAGCGCTTGCGTTCGGGCATCGCGCGCCGCCTGATCGAGGCCGGCATTGCCGGGAACCGCGAAAACCTCGCTCTTTTCGGGCATGGCGGCCGGCGATTCCGGCGGGCGGTTGCAATCGTAGACGAGGCGGGAGAACCGCTGGAAAACCAGGGCCGCATCGAGACGTTCGGCAATGAGGCGCGACACGGCAAGCGCACCGGGATCCCAGGCGATATGGCTTTCAAGCGCCTCCTCGGGCAGGCCGAGCGTGCCGAGCGCCTTCGGAAGCAGGCGGGAAGCATGCTCACAGACCAGGATGACCGGGCCGCGGGCAATACTATTCTCCAGGGCGACGGGGTCGCCCTCTTCTCCAGTCAGAATTCCCATTAGCCTGATCCCCTCGACCGGCTCTTATCGTTAATGAAGAGAATTCTTCACAGTCTGGCCGCTGTCAACGGGGTATTGAAAAAATCTCTTCAAAAAAACATTTGACTCGAATTGTGACAGCGCGCTTTATTTCCGAAACTTCGGCAAAGACCGAAGCGCAGGGGAACAATTTGACGCTCAACCAAGCATCCATGACGGTGTCGGATGTGATCAGTGCCCATTTCGATGCGTTGACCCGCGCCGAAAAGCAGCTGGCCACGTCGCTGCTCGACAACTATCCCGTCTCCGGCCTCGGCAGCATCACCACGGTGGCGGAAAACGCCGGCGTGTCGACGCCGACCGTCGCCCGCATGGTGCAGAAGCTCGGTTTCCGGGGCTTCCCGGATTTCCAGGCACGCCTCCACCACGAGCTGGAAGCCACCCTGTCGAACCCGATCAGCAAACACGACCGCTGGGCGACCAAGGCACCGGGCACGCACATCCTCAACCGCTTCGCCGACGCGATCATGACCAACCTGCGCCAGACGCTCTCGCAGGTGGAAACCGCCGAATTCGACAGTGCCGCCGCCCTCCTCGCCGATCGCCAGCGCAGCATCTACATCATCGGTGGGCGCATCACGAAGGCGCTCGCCGACTACCTCTTCACCCATCTCCAGGTCATCCGCCCGAACGTCACGCAGATCGCCGCCAATCCCAGTTCCTGGCCGCATTATGTGCTGAACATGAAGGCCGGCGACGTGCTCGTCATCTTCGATATCCGCCGCTACGAGCAGGAGATGGAGACGCTCGGCCGCGCCGCCCGCGAGCGCGGCGTGGAAATCGTTCTCTTCACCGACCAGTGGGCTTCGCCCGTCGCCAAGGTCGCGGCGAAGGTCTTTCGCGTGCATATCGAGGTGCCTTCCGCCTGGGACTCGTCCGTCGTGACGCTGTTCATCGTGGAGGCGCTGATCGAAGCCGTCCAGAGTTCGGGCTGGGAGGAAACCAGCGGCCGAATGAAAACGCTGGAGGGCCTCTTCGAGGCCAGCCGGCTTTTTCGCAAACCCCGGTCGGAGGTTCCCGGCAAGACCTGATAGACATCAGAAAAAAACGAAATAAAACTGTCACATAAGCTTCATCTGCCGCCAGTATCAGCTTCGCCGAAGTTGACTGACTCACAAAAGGAGAACACCCGTGATGTCACATACGAAACGTCTGCTTTCGCTCTCCACCGCGCTGGCAATTGCCATTCCCTCGCTCGCCTTCGCCGAGCCGAGCGCCGAGCTCATCGAAGCGGCGAAGAAGGAAGGCATGCTGACGACGATCGCACTGCCGCACGACTGGTGCGGTTATGGTGACGTCATCGCCTCCTTCAAGGCAAAGTATCCGGAAATCCAGGTCAACGAACTGAACCCGGATGCCGGTTCGGCTGACGAAATCGAAGCCATCAAGGCCAACAAGGACAACAAGGGCCCGCAGTCGCCCGACGTGATCGACGTCGGTCTCGCCTTCGGCCCGTCGGCCAAGGCCGAAGGCCTGCTGCAGCCCTACAAGGTCTCCACCTGGGACGAAATCCCGGACACCATCAAGGACGCCGAAGGCTACTGGTACGGCGACTATTACGGCGTGATGTCCCTTCTCGTGAACAAGGACCTCGTCGCCAACACGCCGAAGGACTGGGCCGACCTCCTGAAGCCGGAATATGCCGGTCAGGTCGCGCTCGCCGGCGACCCGCGTGCGTCCAACCAGGCTATCCTCGGCGTTCTCGCCGCCGGTCTCGGCAAGGGTGCAAAGTCCGGCAAGGAAGCCGGTGAGGCAGGCCTTGCCTACTTCGCCGAAATGAACAAGGCTGGCAACTTCGTCCCTGTTATCGGCAAGTCCGGCACGCTGGCACAGGGTTCCACCCCGATCGTGATTGCCTGGGACTACAACGCGCTCGGCTGGGCCAAGACCCTCAACGGCAACCCGCCGACGGAAGTCGTCGTTCCCGCGACGGGCGTTCTCGCCGGCGTCTACGTTCAGGGCATCTCGGCCTATGCGCCGCACCCGAACGCCGCCAAGCTGTGGATGGAGCACCTGTACTCCGACGAAGGTCAGCTCGGCTGGCTGAAGGGCTATTGCCATCCGGCACGCTTCAACGCCATGGTCAAGGCCGGCAAGGTTCCGCAGGACCTGATCGACGCCCTGCCGCCGGCAGAATCCTATGAAAAGGCCTACTTCCCGACGCTCGAGGAAGTCGATGCCAACAAGGCTGCCGTGACCGGCGCCTGGGACAGCGTCGTCGGCGCGAACGTGCAGTAAACGACATCCCCCGTCGCCCCGGCTGCAAGGCCGGGGCGACGATTGCGGTATGCCAATGACGGCAACCCTTTGAGGCCACCTTAATGTCATCAGACAGCTCAGCCGCACCGCCGCCCGCGCGGGCGCCCTTCCGCCTCCCGCTGCACTGGCTCGGCGCCGTGCCGTTCGCGATCTTCGTCCTGTTGTTCCTGATCATGCCGACGATGCGCATCGTCATCGGCGCCTTTCAGACGCCGGACGGCAGCTTCACCCTGGACAACATCCGGGGCCTGTTCACCACATCCATCCTCTCGGCCTACTGGATCTCGATCAAGATCTCCATCGCCTCCGCCCTGCTCGGCTGCCTGATCGGCTTTTCCGTCGCGGCCGCCGCGGTGCTCGGCGGCCTGCCGAAATGGATCCGCGGCCCGCTGCTGACCTTTTCCGGCGTCGCCTCCAACTTCGCCGGCGTGCCGCTCGCCTTCGCCTTCCTTGCGACGCTCGGCCCCGTCGGTCTCCTGACGGTGTTCCTGAAGACCCAGCTCGGCATCGACCTGCGCGCCCTCGGCTTCAACATCCTGTCCTTCTGGGGTCTCACGGTCACCTATCTCTTCTTCCAGATCCCGCTGATGATCCTCATCATCACGCCTGCGCTCGACGGTCTGAAGCGTGAATGGCGGGAGGCGGCGCAGATCCTTGGTGCGACGAACGCGCAGTACTGGCGCATGGTCGCCTTCCCGATCCTGCTGCCCTCCTTCCTCGGCACGCTGGCGCTGCTCTTCGCCAACGCCTTCGGGGCCGTGGCCACCGCCATCGCGCTTACGGGCTCCTCGCTCTCCATCGTGCCGATCCTGCTTTTCGCGCAGATCCGCGGCGACGTGCTCGGCAATCCGCATCTCGGTTACGCCCTCGCCTTCGGCATGATCGTCGTGACGGGCATCGCCAACACGATCTACATCTGGCTGCGCGCCCGCAGTGAAAGGTGGCTGAAATGAAGAAGTTCTGGGCCTGGGGCGCCCTCATCTTCGGGCTGCTCTATTTCATCCTGCCGCTCCTCGGCATGACCAACTTCTCGCTGAAGATGCGCCGCGGCGTCTATTCGCTGGATGCCTATGCCGTCGTGCTCGGCGATCCGCGCTTCCAGGAGACCTTCACCTATTCGATCCTGATGGCGCTCGCGACCATCGTCTTCGGCGTGCTGCTGGTGGTACCGACCGCCTACTGGGTGCGCCTGAAGCTGCCGGGCCTTCGTCCCTATATCGAGTTCATCACGCTCTTGCCGCTGGTCATCCCGGCCATCGTCATCGTCTTCGGCTATATCAGGCTCTACAACACCTCGAGCTGGCTGCCGCTGACGGGTTCGATCACCGGCACGAACATCCTCCTGATGTTCGGCTATGCGACGCTGGCGCTGCCCTACATGTATCGCTCCGTCGATACGGGCCTTCGCTCCATCGACATCGCCACGCTGACGGAGGCCGCGCAGAGCCTCGGCGCCGGCTGGACGACGATCCTCGCCAAGATCATCCTGCCGAACGTTCTGGTCGCCGTGCTGTCGGGCGCGTTCCTGACCTTCGCCATCGTCATCGGCGAGTTCACCATGGCCGCCCTGCTCAACCGCCCGGCTTTCGGCCCGTACATGCAGCTTCTCGGCGCCAATCGCGCCTACGAGCCGGCGGCGCTTGCGGTGATGTCCTTCGCGCTGACCTGGGGCTGCCTCGGCCTGATCCAGCTTGTTTCCCGTTTCCAGAAGGGCGCGCAGAGCGCGACTTAAGGATTTTCCATGAGCTTTCTCACTCTTACCAGCCTCCAGAAGTCCTTCGGCCCCGTTCAGGTCGTCAAGGATTTCAACATGTCGATCGAAAAGGGCGAGTTCGTCTCGTTCCTCGGCCCGTCGGGCTGCGGCAAGACCACCGTGCTGCGCATGATCGCCGGCTTCGAGACGCCGTCGGGCGGGGCGATCACCATCGATGGCAAGAGCCAGGTGAACCTGCGTCCCAACCAGCGCAACATCGGCATGGTGTTCCAGGCCTACGCCCTCTTCCCGAACATGAACGTCGCGGAAAACGTCGCCTTCGGCCTCAAGGTCGCCGGCCGGCCCAAGGCGGAGATCGACGCCCGCGTCAAGGAAATGCTCGGGCTGATCAAGCTCGACCATCTCGCCGACCGCTACCCCTACCAGATGTCCGGCGGCCAGCAGCAGCGTGTGGCGCTCGCCCGCGCGCTGGCGCCCAAGCCCCAGGTTCTCCTGCTCGACGAACCGCTCTCCGCCCTCGACGCCAAGATCCGCGTGTCGCTGCGCGAGGAAATCCGGCAGATCCAGCAGCAGCTCGGCATCACCACGGTCTTCGTCACCCATGACCAGGAAGAAGCCCTGTCGATCTCCGACCGCATCGTCGTGATGAATGCCGGCAAGGCGGACCAGATCGGCAAACCGGCCGATATCTACAACCGGCCGGCAACCCGCTTCGTCGCCAGTTTTGTCGGCACGCTGAACCTCATCGAGGCGAAAGTCGTCGACCCCGCCGCCAACCGCGTCTCGATCGGCGATCAGGGCGTGACGCTGCGCGAGCCGCTCGGCAATGCGAAGGCCGGCGACACCGTCTCGCTGGCACTGCGCCCGGAAGCCGGCTCCATCGCGCCCGATGCCAAGGGCGACACGGCGCTGACGGGCGAGGTCGTCTCCTCGAACTTCCTCGGCTCGGTCATCCGCACCCGCATGAAGGTCGGCGGCAGCGTCATCTCCTTCGACATGTTCAACAGCCCGGGCCTCGTGCCGCCGACCGTCGGCGACACGGTCACGCTGCGCTTCACGGCCGGCGATCTCCTGGTCATCCGCGACTGAGCAGTCCGGCGCGGCCGTGAAGCACTTTTCCAAGCTTCGGCCACGCTTTGGAAAAATCTGTCGTGATTTGCGTCTTTTGCGTCGCCCGCGGGTTTGATCTGCGGGCGCTCGCCGGTTAGTCTTCACCCGTTCTCAGGGCGGGGCGAAACTCCCCACCGGCGGTATCGGGCGTCAAAACCCGGAGCCCGCAAGCGCCTTCCGCAAAACGGAAGGGTCAGCAGATCCGGTGCGATGCCGGAGCCGACGGTCACAGTCCGGATGGAAGAGAGCAAGCAGGAGAAACCCGCCGTCACTGGTGGGCCGCGTCCTGCGTGTTCGCCCAAGGGGACCGTTGCAAAATGGCTCAACCCTTGAAAGGCCTAGACATGAATGTGAATGCCACCCCCTCCGCCCGCATCGCCGTCATCCGTGCCCGCTGGCACGCCGGCATCGTCGATCAGGCGGTCGATTCCTTCGTCGCCGAATGGACCGCGCTCGGCGGCCGCGCCGAAGAGGTCGATATCATCGACGTGCCCGGCGCCCTCGAAATCCCGCTGCATGCCCAGCTTCTCGCCCGCACGGGCCGTTACTCCGCCATTCTCGGCGTCGCCCTCGTCGTCGATGGCGGCATCTACCGCCACGATTTCGTCGCCGGCACCGTGGTGGACGCGATCGTGCGCGTCGGGCTCGACACCAACGTGCCGGTGCTCTCGGCCGTGCTGACGCCGCACAATTTCCAGGAATCGGACGCCCACATCGCCTTCTTCCGCGACCATTTCGTCATCAAGGGCAAGGAAGCCGCCAACGCGGCCCGGCAGATCATCGATGCCCGGGCGCAGGTGGCGCTGGCGACGGTCGCCTGAATCAAAGTTTGAAGGCGCGGAATCGATCTGTCAGGACGGGCCCGCAAACCGTTGAAAAGACTAGACGGGGCCCGGCAGCCATGCCGGGCCTTTTGCGTGGGCTACCCCCATCACGCCCTGCATGCCCGTCGCCCCCCTGAAAGCGCCACGGTCACCCCAGTCACTATGTTTTCCTTCGCACGCCTGCGCCCTTCTCCCTAACCTCTTCGTCATGGTCGGGTTCGAACTGCAATCCACGCCCCACCAGCGGCACGGATCCTCAGGTCAAGCCCGAGGACGACGGAGGGAGGAGAACCGCCTCTGCTCTTTCCAGTCGACATGCCTGCCGCCCCGTCTACCCCTGAAGGTTCTTCAGATAGATCGACAGCAGCTGGATCTGCGAGGAGATGCCGAGTTTGCGGTAGACGTTGCGGCGATGGACTTTCACCGTGCCGGTGGAGATATCGAGCTTCAGGCCGATCGATTCCGACGAGTGCCCCTGCAGGACGAGTTCGATGATCGAGGCCTCGCGATCCGTCAGGTTCAGCTTGCGCCACACCCGGTCGGCCGCGCTCACCGGTTCGCTCCGGCGGCCTCGTCCCTGCCCCGTTTCTGCAAAGCGCTCGCCAAGGCCACTCCAGGCGCGCCGCACGAGGGCGGCGACGAAGGGTTCGGTATCGCTGAGCAGCGCAAATTCCTGCACCGGAAAGACACCGGTCTTCTCCCGCCGCATCAGCGAGACCACAACGGTCACGCCACCTTCCACCGGAACGAAGAAGCCGAGCTCTTCGGCAAGCCGCGTCTGCGAATAATAGGTGCGGAAATACTCGCTCGAGAAGAACCGGTCCGGCGCCAGCTCCCGCATGCGGAAGATGCCGGCGCGGCCGGCCCGTGTCGTGCGGTAGAACGGATCGAGCAGGTAGGGTCCGGCCTGGTAGAGCGTTACGAAGACGTGGTGGTCATCCGCATCGAAGGTGCTGAAGAGATCGATCGGCCGCGCCTTCTCGTGATAGGCGAAGATGACGATGTCGTCGAAACGCACCAGGGCCCGCATCATCGCAAGCAGGGTCTCGCCGGTCTGCCGGTCGCTGGTCTGCCGGTCGGCGTTTTCCGGCGCACCGGTCCAGTCCGCAAGCGTGTGAAAAAGTGCCGTGAAATCCACCCGCATGACGCCGCCGCTCCCCCGATCCTCCCGCGGCAACCGAAATGGGCTGTCGCTGGATATACTCCTTCCACAGCCGATTTACGGATAAAATACCTCTCTCGGGGTATATACCACCCATCGGCCGCTGACTAGCATTCCTCCCGACGGTGGCCAAGGCGACAGAGATCGCCAAGAGACCAGCAACCGCAGGGAACAGACGTGACATCCGCCCCAACGAACGACATCGAGTTCCGTTCGGTGACCAAGCGCTATGGCGCGGTGACCGCGGTCTCCGACATCAATCTCTCCGTGCCGAAGGGCGCCTTCGTCGCGCTTCTCGGCCCGTCCGGCTGCGGCAAGACCACGTGCCTCAGGATGATCGGCGGCTTCGAACAGCCGAGCGAGGGCGAGGTGCTGATCGCCGGCAGTATCGCCAACGGCGTTCCGGCCTATCGCCGCCCGGTCAACATGGTTTTCCAGCAATACGCCCTCTTCCCGCATTTCGACGTGGAGAAGAACGTCGCCTACGGGCTGAAACAGCTGCGCCCGAGGCTACCGGCGGCAGAGATCGCCCGCCGCGTCGGCGAGGCGCTGGAGATGGTACGTCTCACCGGCTTTGCCAGGCGCCGCATCCATGAAATGTCCGGCGGCCAGCAGCAGCGCGTGGCGCTCGCCCGCGCGCTCGTCAACAAGCCCTCCGTCCTCCTTCTCGACGAGCCGCTCGCCGCACTCGACAAGAAGCTGCGCACCGCCATGCAGATCGAGTTGCAGACGTTGCAGCGCGATCTCGGCATCACCTTCGTGCTCGTCACGCACGACCAGGAGGAAGCGCTGTCGATGAGCGACCTCGTCTGTGTGATGAGCGCCGGCCGCATCCGTCAGCTCGCGACGCCCCAGGAGGTCTACGACCGGCCTGCCGATCTTTTCGTCGCCGACTTCGTCGGCAAGACGAACCGCTTTTCCGGCACGCTGGAGGCCGGCGGGACCGTGCGTCTCGGCAACGGCTCGGCGCTGCCCGCCGCACGCGACGACCTCGTGCCGGGCGCGGTCACGGTCGCGCTCCGCCCGGAGGCGATCCGCCTGTCGCGCGGAGCGGCCGGCACGACCACGCTGGAAGGCACGGTCACGCACCGCATCTTCCTTGGTTCGGCAGCCGAGTACTCCGTCGCCGTCGACGGGCTCGGCGACCTGCTCGTCACCGCCGAACGCCACAGCCAATCACAAAACGACCTCGTCGCGCCGGGCGAACGGGTCGCCATAAGCTTCGACCCCGGCCAGACGCATATCTTTCCGGCCTGAGGGAAACAGGCCCAACAGGGGAACAGTATCATGTCGAAATGGTTCAGAGAGAATGCCCCGATCAGTGCTCGGGATTTAACGGACGAGTTCATGCGGCTGAAGCGCGGATCCGTGTCGCGCCGCCACTTCCTTGCCGTCACCGGCCTTGGCCTTGCCGCCGCCGTACTGGCCCGCCAGCCCGGGCTCTTCACCTCCGAGGCCCATGCGCAGGAGGACCTCGGCTCCACCATGTCGCTGGCCACCTGGCCGAACTACCATGACCCGGCGACCTTCGAGGCCTTCACCGCCGCAACGGGCGTCGCCGTCGAGGTGAATGTCTTCGGCTCCAACGAGGAGATGCTGGCAAAACTCCAGGCCGGCGGGACCGGCTGGGATCTTTTCGTGCCCACCAACTACACGATCTCCACCTATGCCGGCCTCGGCCTGATCGACCCGCTCGACCTTGCCAAGGTGCCGAATTTCGACGCCAAGACCCAGAACACCCGCTTCACCAACGAAGGCACGGTCGACGGCAAGGTCTATGCGCTGCCGAAGAACTGGGGCACGACGGGCATCGCCGTCAATTCCGACAAGGTGAAATCGAAGGTGACGAGCTGGAAGGAGTTCTTCGAGGTCGCCATGACCGAGGCGGACGGCCGCGCCATGGTGCACGACTACCAGCTCACCACGATCGGCAACGCCCTCGTCTCGCTCGGCTTCTCGTTCAATTCGATCAAGCCCGAGGAACTCGCCAAGGCGGAGGAGCTGCTGATCAAGGTCAAGCCGCACCTCTACGCCATCAACAGCGACTATCAGCCCTCCATGCGCGCCTCCGATGCCTGGATGACCATGTGCTGGACGAATGACGGTGCCCAGCTCAACCGCGACATTCCGGAAATCCGGTTCGTCCTCGGCTCCGACGGCGGCGAGATCTGGTCGGATTTCTACGCGGTGCCGAAGAGCGCCACCAACAAGCCGGCCGGCTATGCCCTGCTCAACTTCCTGATGGACCCGCAGAACGCGGTGAAGGAGCACATCGCCAACGGTGCGCCGACGACGGACAGCCGCGTGCTTTCGCTGCTGCCGGCCGAAATCACCGGCAACAAGATCGTCTATCCCGACGAGGCCGCCCTGACCCCGCTCGAATTCGGCGCCGCCGTGACGCTGACGGACCCGGCTCGGGCGGAGCTGATGGCACGGTTCAAGTCGGCGTAGCCGTCTCGTCCCTCATCCGGCCTGCCGGCCACCTTCTCCCCGCAAGCGGGGAGAAGGAAATGTGTGGCTGCGTGCTGTTTCCTCTCGAACGGAACGACACGGCGCCGCATACCCCTTCGCCCCGCTTGCGGGGAGAAGGTGGCGGCAGCCGGATGAGGGGCAATCCACCGATACGCAACAGGACAACCGCAATGCCCCTGACGTTGACGACGAAAAGACGGCTGGTGACCGCGGCGCTGCTGGCGCCGGCTTCCGCCTGGCTGTTCGTCTTCCTCGTGCTGCCCTTCATCGCCATGATGGTCTTCTCCGTCGGCGAGCGGGGACCGGCGGGCGGCTACCAGGCGGCGTTCACCTTCGCGCAGTATGCCAACCTGCCGGCCCGTTCCGCCGCCTACTGGAACACTCTCCTGCTGGCGCCCGTCGGCGCCTTCCTCTGCCTCATCGTCGCCTATCCGACGGCCTACTACCTCGCCGTCAAGGCGAGCCCGCGCCACCGGTTGCTGCTCGTCTCGCTGGTCGTGGTGCCGTTCTGGACGAGCCTTCTCGTGCGCACCTATGCCTGGATGTACATCCTCGGCTCGCGCGGCATTCCCAATCTGCTCGACATGATCGGCATCGAAGACGTGCGCCTGCTCAACACCTCGGGCGCCGTCCTGCTCGGCATCGTCTATGGCTACCTGCCGCTGATGATCATGCCGATCTATGTCAGCCTGGAAAAACTCGACCGGCGCCTGCTCGAAGCCTCCGCCGACCTCGGCGCGAAACCCGTCTCGACCTTCTTCTCCGTGACCCTGCCGCTGTCGCTGCCGGGCGTCATGACGGGCGTCGCGCTCGTCACCATCCTCTTGCTCGGCGAATATCTCATCCCGCAGCTCCTCGGCGGCGGCAAGGTCTTCTTCATCGGCAATGCGCTGGTCGATCTCTTCCTGCAATCACGCAACTGGCCCTTCGGCTCGGCTATTGCCGTCACCCTCGTCGCCGTCGTCGTCGTGGTGCTGATGGTCGCCATGCGCATCGCCTGGCGGATATCAGGCACAAGACAGGTGGATCTCGTCTGATGCGCGCGCTGATCACCTGCGTCTATCTCTTCCTCTATGCGCCGATCGCGCTCGTCGTGCTGTTCTCCTTCAATGCGGGCCGCAATGCGAGCGAATTCACCGGTTTCTCCGTCGCATGGTACGGCAAGGCGCTCGCCAATCCGTTCCTCATCACGGCGCTGCAGAACAGCCTGGTCATCGCCCTCGTCAGCGCCACGCTCGCCGCCGTCTTCGGCACCATGGCCGCCCTCGGCCTCGAACGGCTCGGCGCGCGGACGCGCGCGGTCTTCGACGGCCTGCTCGCCGCCGCCATTGTCGTGCCGGGCGTCGTCATCGGCATCGCGACCCTCGTCGCCCTCGTCGCCGTCTTCGGCGCGATCAATCCGGCGATCGCCGCCATCTGGCCCGGCGAAACGCCGCCGCAACTCGGCCTCGGCTACGGCTCGATCATCGCCGCGCACGGCCTCTTCACCATGGCGCTCGTCACCATGATCGTGAAGGCCCGCATCGCGACGCTCGGCCGGGACATCGTCGAGGCCTCGGCCGATCTCTATGCGACACCGCTGACCACCTTCCGCGATATCGTGCTGCCGCAGATCCTGCCCTCGGTGCTCGCCGGGTTCCTGCTCGCCTTCACCTTCTCCTTCGACGACTTCATCGTGGCCTTCTTCGTCGCAGGCTCGAAGACGACGCTGCCGATCTACGTCTTCGCCTCGATCCGCCGCGGCGTGACGCCCGAAGTGAACGCCATCGCGACGATGGTGCTGGTCGCCTCGCTCATGCTGATCCTCATCGCCCGCCTTCTGATGCGGGAAAAAACCAGAAAATCGCCTGCCGGGGAGTGAGACCGATGATCCTGAAGAACCGTGTCGCCATCGTCACCGGAGCGGGCTCCGGCATCGGCCGGGCCGGCGCGCGCATCATGGCGCGTGAGGGCGCCACCGTCTGCGTCGCCGATCTCAACGAGACCCGCGCCGCCGAGACGGTGGACTTCATCCGCGCCGACGGCGGCAAGGCTGAAGCCGTCATCGTCGATGTCACCGACGATGTGGAACTGAAGATGGCCGTCGCCGCGGTGCTGTCGCGCCATGGCCGCATCGACATCCTGCACAACCATGCCGGCGCGCAGGTCGCCGGCGACCTCGAAAGCGTGCCGCTCGACGGCCTCGATCTCTCCTGGAACCTCAATGTGCGCGCCCACCTGATGGCCGCCCGGCTCGTCATGCCCGCCATGAAGGCGCAGGGAAAGGGCGTCATCCTCAACACCGCGTCCTCTTCGGGCGTGCTCTACGATCGCGAGATGATCGCCTATACGACGACGAAACACGCCGTCATCGCCATGACCAAGCAGATGGCCGGCGACTATGCCCGCCACGGCATCCGCGTCAACGCGCTCTGCCCCGGCTGGGTGGATACGCCCTTCAACGCCCCCTTCATCTCGCAGATGGGCGGGCGCGAAGCGATCGAAGGCTATATCAAGGAGAAAGTGCCGATGGGCCGGTGGGCCGATGTGGAGGAGATCGCCGAACCGATCCTCTTC
Source organism: Shinella sp. HY16 (assembly GCF_028534175.1). NCBI lineage: Bacteria > Pseudomonadati > Pseudomonadota > Alphaproteobacteria > Hyphomicrobiales > Rhizobiaceae > Shinella > Shinella sp. HY16. The sequence continues at coordinate 2,378,315 of NZ_JAHYXL010000001.1, forward strand.
CTCGTCTCCGACCGGTCAAGCTACATGACCGGCCAGATTCTCGTGGTCGACGGCGGCGAGACCGTGACCTAGGGCATTCCAGCGAAAACGGCGGAGCCCCTTATACCCCGACGGCTGCGCTCATCGGACCCTGATACACGACGATGCGCGCGTGGTAGGGCACGCGCTTGTAGAGGTCGAGCACATCCTGGTTGATCAGCCTGACGCAGCCCGACGACGTCGCCTTGCCGATCGACTTCCAGTCCGGCGAGCCGTGCAGGCGGTAGAGCGTGTCCTTGCCGTTCTGGAAGATGTAGAGCGCCCGTGCGCCGAGCGGGTTCTTGATGCCCGGCTCCATGCCGCCGTTCTCGACGGAATATTTGGCAAGGCTCGGCGTGCGGGCGATCATGTCCGCCGGCACCTTCCAGCGCGGCCAGGGCTGGCGCCAGTGGATGATGCCCTCGCCCTGCCACGCGAAGCCCTCGCGGCCGATGCCGACGCCGTAACGCATCGCCGTGCCGCCCTGCTCCACCACATAGAGGAAGCGGCCGGGCGTATCGACGACCACGGTGCCCGGCGCCTCGCCGGTCGGGTCCTTCACGCGCTGGCGGTAGTACTTCGGATCGATTTCCGTATAGGGAATGGCGGGAATGAGATGGCCGCCATCCTCGACGGCGGCATAGCGGGCCGCCAGTTCGTCGTTGGTCGCCGGCACGATCGGATAGCTGACCTTCTGCGGAATCGGGGCGTTCTTGACCGACGTTTCCGTGGTTGCGCATCCCGCAAGCGTCGCGGCGGCGCCCAGGAAAAAGGCTCTGCGCGACAATGTGCACACCGTAGGCATTCTCTTTACGATCTCCTTGGGAAGAAGGGGGAGGTTTATCAGATGGCTAGCCAAACCGCAGGTGGGCTGGCAAGAAACATCAGGATCACTTCTTCGGCATTAGTCCCTGCCCGGCTGCACGGCCAGTGCATGAAGGACACGCTCGCCGGAAAACGGGGAAAACACGATGGCGCCTGTGGAAATCAATCCCGCCCATGTCCGCGAGTTTCCCGGACAGGAGGATTTCTACCGCTGGCTGGCGGAAAACCACGCCACAGCGCCGGAAATCTGGATCAGGATCCACAAGCGCGCCTCCGGTCTTGCCTCCATCAACCCCGAACAGGCGATCGAGGTGGTGCTCTGCTGGGGTTGGATCGACGGCATCCGCAAAAGCCATGACGAGAAGAGCTTCTTCCAGCGCTACTGCCCGCGCGGCAGGAAGAGCGTCTGGAGCAAGAAGAATGTGGAGACCGTCAGCCGGCTGATCGAGGACGGGCGCATGACGGAACACGGCCTGAAACAGGTCGAGGCCGCAAAGGCGGATGGCCGCTGGGACAAGGCCTATGGCAGCGGCAAGGACATGAAGATCCCGCCGGACCTGCAGGCGGCGATCGACGCCGAACCGGCGGCAAAGGCGATGCTCGGCAGACTGACGGAGCAGAACCGCTTCGCGCTCGCCTTCCGCGTCCACACCATGAAGACCGAGGCCGGCCGCAAGCGGAAGATCGAGACCTTCGTGGAGATGCTGGCGCGCGGCGAGACGATCTATCCGCAGAAGCAGAGATAGAGCATCTCCAGCCGAAGCGAGATCGCTTCGGCATCGGACAATGCGGAAAAACAAAGAGATAGAGCATTTCCGGCGGACACAGGTTCACAGGAAACGCTCTAGATCGCCGCCCCCCTCGCCATCGAGAAGGATCAGTCGCGGCTTGCCGACCGCTGGCCGGAAAGCCAGTTGTGCCAGTCGTTCACGCTGCCGTAGAAGACGTTGAGGTCGATCTTGCCGGTGACGCCATGCGACAAGCCCGAACCGGAATACTGCCAGAACACCCAGCGGCGGTTCGGATAGCGCTTCGACGGGTGGGCGGCGACCGAACGCAGCCAGAACGGATGGTTCGTCAGCTCGCCGGAGAGGTTGTCCTCATAGAAATCCGGCGCCGTGTAAATGATCGGCCGCTTGCCGTAATGGCGCTCCAGCATTTCCGAGAAGACCCGGATCTTCTCGACATATTGCGCCCGCGTGAGACGCTTCTTGCAGCTCGATTCGCCGTTGTATTCGGCGTCGATGACCGGCGGCAGCGCGTCCGGATCCTTCGGCACGTTGCGGATGAACCATTCGGCCTGCGAGCTTGCGACGCGGCACCAGTAGAAGAAGTGATAGGCGCCGCGCTTGATGCCGGCTTCCTTGGCCTTGCGCCAGTTCTTCTGGAACATCGGGTCGAGATGATCGCCGCCGTCCGTCGCCTTGATGAAGGCGAAGTTGGCGCCCTGCGTGCGCAGCTTCACCCAGTCGATATCGCCCTGCCAGCGCGACACGTCGACGCCGTGCACCTGGTAATTTCTTGGCGCGCGCTTGCCGAAATTGATCGGATGGGCATCGCGGAATTGCTGGCCGTAGACGCGCGAGCGTTTTTTCGAAACACCCTCCGACGGCTCTTCCGCCGTGACGGCCTCCGCCGGCCGCTCGGCGGGAATGGCCGACTGGTTCGTCACGCTTTCGAAGACGCGGGTTCCCGGTACCGGACCGGCCCAAGCGAGCATATCCGCCCCGTCAGCCGTCACCTTGCTTTCGCCGACAGCGACTTCGGGCACGGGGCCGCTCGCCTTCGAAACAGAGGCTGTCGTCTCCGCGGATGGCTTGATGGCAAGCGCCGACACGGGGTTGGAGCTCGACGCACAACCCGTCATGGCGGCACAGGCAAGGAGGACCGTTGTAAGGACCGAAAGACGCATAGGCACTCGCACGCTAAACAAACCGAAGCCCCGCCCTTTCGACACACGGACGGAATTACTAACGGAAGATTACCGCGAAATGTTAAATGCAAGGTTTACGGCGACCGTGACATTTCAGGCAATTAGCCCGCCCGCCTTACGCTTAACGCCGGTTTGCGTTCACAAAAGCGTGTCCACGCGGCGAAAGCCGGTACCCGACGGCAAGGCTTTCCGTCAGCCCGAGGTCCTTGAGCTGCCGGATCTTTCGCTTGAGCACCAGCTTTTCCAGGCCGAGCCGTTCCGCCATGGCGGCGGCGGTGCGCCCGTCCTCTTCCGCGATCATGGCAAGCACGGTGCGCGTCCACGGCGCGGCACGGTCGAGTGCATCGAGCCGGGCGTTCAGCGTCGCGAAGTCGGCCGCATCGAGCGTCTCATTTTCACGCAGGCCCTTTCGCGGGTCCGCACCCGCGACACGGAAGGCGATCCGGTAGAGCACACCCTCCGGCCGGAGGTCCCGGAGCAGTTCGGCACGTGAGGCATAGCCCGCCGCCTGCGCATCTGCGTCCGAGACGGTGTCGATATCGACGGCCTCGACGCTCTCGATGGCAAGCACACCCGCGGCAGTGCGCAGCGAACCGCCGGCCCTAACCGTCGGTTTCGACCAGCGGCGAAAGGCGAGCGTCACCTCCCCCCTGCCGATCTTCTCCAGCACACCCGCCTTGAACAGCATCGCCCCTCGCCGACATTACCCCACCGTCACATAGCCGATGCCCTTCTTTTCGATCTCGTCAAGCGACTCGTCATAGCCGGCATCGGCATAGCGGATGACACCCAGCGATGTGTCGTTCGTCAAGGCGTGCTCCAGCCGCTCCGCGCCGTCAGCCGTGCCATCGGCGACCAGCGTCACGCCGCAGCTCGTCATGTAGCCCGCATACCCGCCGCCGCCGGAGTGGATGACGACGAGATCGGCCATCGACGAAGACAGCAGCATGGCATCGAGCAGCGGCCAGTCGGCGATGGCGTCCGAGCCGTCCTTCATGCGCTCGGTCATGATGTTCGGATGCGCCATGGCCCCGGCATCGAGATGATCGCGCGAAAAGGCGATCGGCCCCTTCAGCTCCCCCGCGGCGACCAGCCGGTTGACCGCCAGCGCCAGTTCCGTGCGCTCGCCATGGCCAAGCCAGGCGATGCGCGCCGGCAGGCCCTCGAACGGCACGTTCTCGCGCGCCAGCCGGATCCAGTTGGTGACGATCCGGTTGTCCGGGAACATTTTCAAAACGAGGTCGTCGATCCGCGCGATGTCGCTCTCCTCGCCTGATAGCGCCATCCAGCGGAACGGGCCGATGGCCCGCGCAAAGAGCGGCCGAAGATAGGCTTCCGTGAAAATCGGAATGTCGAAGGCATTGGCGACGCCCCCCTCCCGCGCCTGCGTGCGGATGAGGTTGCCGTTATCGAACACTTCCGAGCCTTGTCTCTGGAATTCCAGCATGGCCGAGACATGCTCGACGATCGAGGCGCGGCTTGCCGCCATCAACTGCCCCTGCCCGTCGTCGCGCAGCCCCTTGACCTGGTGGAGGCTCATGCCCTTCGGCACATAGCCGTAGACGAGATCGTGCGCCGAGGTCTGGTCTGTGACGATGTCGGGCACGATGCCGCGCCGCGCGATGTCAGGATAAATCTCCGCCGCATTGCCGACGAGGCCGATCGAGGTCGCCCGCTTCTCGCGGACCGCCTCATCGATCATCGCAAGCGCCGTATCGAGATCCGGCGCGACATGTTCGAGATAACCGACGGCCTTGCGCGCCGCCGCGCGCGCCGGATCGATATCGACGCAGAGGATGGCCGCGCCCGCCATGCGGCCGGCAAGCGGCTGCGCGCCGCCCATGCCGCCGAGGCCGGCGGTGAGGATGAAGCGGCCGGCGAGGCTGCCGCCAAAGCGCTTTTCCGCGATGCGCATGAAGATTTCATAGGTGCCCTGGATGACGCCCTGGCTGCCGATATACTGCCAGGCCCCGGCCGTCAGGCCACCCCAGCAGATCAGCCCCTTGCGCTGAAGCTCATAGAACACCTCAGCCTTCGCCCATTGCCCGACGATGTTGCAGTTCGCCATGATAACGAGTGGCGCTTTCGCATGGGTCTTCAAGAGCCCGACCGGCTTGCCGGACTGGATGACCAGCGTCTGGTCCTCATCCATCTCCGTCAGCGCCTTGACGATCGCCCGATGCGCCGCCCAGTTGCGCGCCGCCTTGCCGAGCGCGGCATAGACGATGAGATTGTCCGGATCCTCGCCGACCGACAGCACGTTTTCGAGGAGCCGCAGCAGCCCCTCCTGCCGCCAGCCCTTGGCGCGCAAGGCGTCGCCGCTCGGGATCGGGTAGTTCGGATGGCGCGGATTGGGTTTGGGCATGGGTGTCTCCTCAGATCGGTTGTTCCAGGAGGCTCACCCCCCTCTGCCCTGCCGGGCATCTCCCCCACAAGGAGGGAGATCGAATTGCTGCACCCTCTCGACCATCACAACGTAGCAAATGGTGAGATGCCGTTGCGTCTGGCCAATCTCCCCCCTTGTGGGGGAGATGCCCGGCAGGGCAGAGGGGGGTGTCACCTGCACACCGACCCATCAGGCCAGCGCATAGCTCACGAGATCGATCCCCATCGCCTTCTCTACGGAGGGATAGACGGTCGGATCGAGCACGCTGGAGGCGAGCGGGATGATCGTCTTCGGCACATGCAGCACGAAAACCCTCATGCCGACATCGAGCTGCCCGACGCTGAGCGGCTCGCCTTCCGGCGACAGCGTGGTGATGACATCGGGGAACGTCGCGAGGCGTTTGCCTCCGGCCGATTCCACTGCCATGTACTCGTTCATCACATGCAGCACCGAGGCGCTGTCGCCCTTGCCGATCGTCACCGTGCCGATGTCGAAGGCTTCCTTGGTGTAGACCACCGATTTGCCCGTGATCACTCCTTCGGAAAGGATCGAACCGCCCGTAGTCCTGACGATGGCATCGATGATCGCCGAACCGCCCTTGCCTTCCGCCGCGATGATCGCCTCGCCGAGTTCCAGCGCCAGCGTGATGCCGCCGAGCGCCGCATTCTTGCGCACATAGGAAGCGCGCAGCGGATTGCGGCAGGAGGCGATGAAGCCGCCGGACATGTCTGAGGCGGTGCGCAGGATCGGCGAGACCTTTGCCGTCGCGCCGCGCACGACGAGCTCGATATAGCGGTTCTCCTCGCGGTTCCCGCCGACGGCCGTCTGGATCATTTGCTCCGGGGAGCCGGCCATGCCGATCGAGCCCATATCGCCGGTCGGGTGTGCCCGCATGTCGCCGACGGCATCGAGCACCTTGGTGCCGAGGATGGCGGAGGGCAGCCAGCCGTTGAGCGTCGAGGACTTGCCGTTCTGCCCGACCATCAGCGCGGAAACCTTTTCGCCGAGCGCCTCCTGCAGAAGCTCCACGGCCTTCACATAGTCGACACCGCGCATTTCCCAGGGCGTCGTCGAGGCCGGCGCGCCGATGGCGGCGGCGGTCGCCACCCAGTCGTCATCGGAGAGTTCGTCGATGGAGACCAGCTCCGGCTTGCCGATCGACACCGCGGCATAACCGAGCATGCGGCCATGGTCCGCCCAGCCGCCGCCGCCGGCGGCATAGACCGAGCCGCCCTTGACCGCCGCCTCGACGTCTTTTTCCTTTAAAATCCGGCCCATCAGACGTCCTCCTGACTCAATGTCTTATCCAGGTGAATCACCGCGTTAAAAAGCACCGCCGCGCCGAGCGCGATATCGTCGGTCTCGGCAAACTCCTCCGGCGCATGGCTGCGCCCGCCAAGGCACGGCACGAAGATCATCGCCGCGCGCGTCACCTTCGCCATGAAGGCCGTGTCGTGCCCCGCGCCCGACGCCATGCGGCGATGGCTGGCGCCGGCCGTTTCGCAGGCCGCGTCCAGCACGTCGAGCAGCAAGGGGTCGCCCGGCGTCGGCATGTTGTCGGAGATGCGGCGCGGCGGGGCGATGACGGTGCCCGTCTCCCGCGCGACCTGCTCGGCCAATTGATCGACGGAGGCGGCAAAGAGATCCATCGCCGTCCGGTGCTCCGCCCGCGCATCGATCAGGAGACGCGCGCGGGAGGGCACAACATTGGCGGCGTTCGGCTCGATGGAGAATTCGCCGACCGTCGCCGTGAAATGGCCCGGCCCCGCGGAAAGCGATTTCGCCAGCGCCTCGATATCCGTCACCAGCCGCGCGGCGGCGGCCAGCGCATCGGCGCGGCTGCCCATCGGCGTGGTGCCGGCGTGATCCGCCCGGCCCTCGACGACGATCTCAATGCGCGTGATGCCGGCGATTGCCGTCACCACGCCGATATCGAGCTTTTCGGTCTCCAGCACCGGCCCCTGCTCGATATGCAGTTCGAGGAAGGCCGCGATATCCTTGCGCGCCTCCGCCTGCAGGCGCGCCGGATCGCCGCCGGCATCGCGAATGCCCTGTTCCAGCGTCAGCCCGCCGCTCTCGCGCGAAAACCAGTCCTGCGGCAGCACGCCGGCCATGCCGCGGCTGCCGATGCAGGAGACGCCGAAGATCGAGACCTCCTCGGCGAGGAAATCGACGACCTCAAGATCATGGTCCAGGTCGATGCCCTGATCGGCGAGCGCGCGCGCCACTTCCAGCGCCACCGCCACGCCGGCAATGCCGTCGTAGCGCCCGCCATCCGGCACCGTGTCGGAGTGCGAGCCGAGCATGATCGTGCCGAGGCCGGGTTTTCTGCCCGGCCGCCGGGCGATGAGATTGCCGGCGGCATCGATGCGTGTTTCGAGCCCGGCCGCCCGAAATTTTTCGTCAAGAAAATCCCGCCCCGCCGGGAACAGAGCGGTAAAGGCTCGCCGCGTATAGGGCCGGCCCGGCTCGGTGAGCCGGGCAAGCCCGTCGATCACATCCCCGATACGGGCGGGATCGACCGGCAGATTGGTGGCGCGGGCCATGGTCAGACCCTCGCGGAGACGAGCGTCGGCAGCGGCCGCACGAAGGCGCCGGCGCCGGGCTCGGAGAGCACGGCCTTGCCGTCGAAGGCGAGCTTGCCGCGCAGATAGGTCGCCGAGACGCGCCACGGCAGGCGGATGCCGTTATAGGGCGACCAGCCGACGACGTTGTGGCCGCTCGCCGCCGCGTCATAGCTGTAGGGTTCCGGCGTGAGCACGGTGATGTCGGCATCCTTGCCGGCCTCCAGCGCACCCTTCACATGATCCAGCCGGAAATGCCGGGCCGGGTTCAGCGTCATCAGCTCGGCAGCGCGGGTCAGCGGAATGCCGCGCTCCAGCGCGCCCTTGACGAAGAGCGGCACCATGACCTCCAGCCCCGGCACGCCCGATGCATTCGCCAGCATATCCGGATTGGTCTTGCGGTCCTCCGACCAGCTCACATGGTCGGTGGAGACCAGCGTGACATTGCCCTCCGCGACATGCCGCCAGAGCTTTTCCACCTCGGCGCGCGGGCGGATCGGCGGGTTGATCTTCGCCTTGCCGCCGAGCCGCGCGACGTCGTTCTCCTCGTCGAGCGTCAGGTAGTGGATGCAGCATTCGATGGTCGCGCGGTGCCCTTGGGCCCGGTAGGCGGCGGCAATCTCGTAGCCGCGGCCGAGCGAGCAATGCACCACATGGGCCGGGCAGCCGGTCTCGGCGCCGGTCTCGTAAATCTGGTTGGAGGCGAGCAGTTCCGTCAGCGGCGGGCGCGACAGGCCGTGGGCGCGGTAATCGGTGATGCCCATGGCCTTCACCTTGGTTATCGCCGCCCGCACCGCCTCGTCGTCCTCGTTGTGCACGCCGGCCGTCAGGCCCGTCGGGGCGATGGCGCGGAAACAATCTTCGAGAAGCGCGGCGGGAATGCGCGGAAAACGCTTCGGGTCCGTGCCGAAGGTGGAGAACTTGAAGGCAGCGACGCCTGCCTCGACCATTTCGGCGATGCGCGCCGGCCCCTCTTCCGGATCGACCGTGCCGTAAAGCGCGAAATCGACGCGCGCCTGTGGCGAGGCATGATCGATCTTGATCTTCACCGCCTCCGCCGAGCAGACGAGATTGCCCTCGTCATAGGGCATGTCGACGATGGTGGTGACGCCGCCGGCCGCCGCCGAGCGCGTCGACCAGACAAAATCCTCCTGGTTCTTCTGCGAGAGTGAATGCACCTGCGCGTCGATCGCCCCGGGCAGGATCAGTGCGCCGGAAAGATCGTGCCGCTCCTTCGCCGCCGGCATCGCGCCCTGGCCGACATGCGCCACCTTGCCGTCACGCACCGCGACATGGCCGCCCTCGACAATGCGGTCGGCGAGAACGACGGTGCCTTTGAGAACGAGATCGAAATCGGCCATAGCAAAAATCTCCGTCAGGGTTTGAGGGCGAAGAAGCCGTCGAACTGCGCCATGGGCGCCGCCTCGACGAAGGCGGCGAGCGCCTCGGGGCTGGCGAGATCGCGGTCGAGCGCTTCGATCTCGGCCGAAAGCGGCCGGTCCTTGCGATAGATCGGGCTGATCGCCCGCGTGCGCTGGTAGGCGATGGCGACGACGCCCTCGACATTGTCGCCGGCAAGGTCGATCGCCTGGGCGGACAGCATGGCTTCGAGCGCGGCGAGCTGGCGCAGGTCCCGCACCTGGCTTTCCATGCGCTCGACGATGAGCGGCAGGAAGGTCGCCTCCTCCTCCAGCCCGCCGGCAACGACGATGGACTGCGCCGAGATCGGCACCGCCAGAGACTGGATGCGCATGTAGAGTTCTACGGCGAGTTTCAGGAGCGGGCCGAAGCCGGTCGCGGTCTCCCCGGGCGCCACGAGATTGACCGGCAGGTTGCGCCGCACGCCGTTGGCAAGCAGCACGCAGCGGTTCAGGACGTTGCGGGCGAGATGGGCGAACCCCGTCTGCGCCGCCTCGACATAGAGCGTCGTGGAGAGCGGCAGCGAGCCGCCGGAGGCCATCACGACATTGTCGAGCACGACAGGATTGTCGTCGGACTGCGCCGTCGCCTCGACGATGCGCTCGGCGGCGTTCATCAGCGTATCGAGGCAGGCGCCGAACACCTGGGCGGTCATGCGCAGGCTGAGCGGATCGTGGATCGCCGAGGGTTTTGGCCAATGACCGGAGGAGGCCTGCGCCTCGAACCAGGTGCCGGCCAGCGCCTCGCCATGGGCGGACAACCTTGCGGCGACCCGCCACGGATCGGCCGAGGCGCCGAGCGCCAGCGACGACAGCAGGCCCGTCACCATGAGGTTGCGGATCGCCTTGGCCGCCTCGCGCACCACATTGGCGGCAGCAGCATGCGAGATGGCGTTGACGCTGAGGGCGGCCAGCGCATCGCGCGGCTGCATGCGATAGGGCGTCAGGCCGGCGCGCTTCAAGGCTTCGGCGGCCGGCAGGCGCACGCCGCCATACCAGGCCTCGCCCTCGCCCGTCAGCACCGCCGCGATCTGGCCCATCAGGCCGATATCCGCGCAGCCCATCGAGCCATGCCGGCGCACGACAGGCACGACATCCCGTTCAAGCAGCGAAAGGAAGGCGTCGATCAGCTCCGGGCTGCAACCGGAATAGCCGCCGAGCGCCGTGTTGACGCGGATGCCCATCGCCTTGCGCACGATCGGCAGGGAGAAGGGTTCGCCGGTGCCGAAATGATGCGCCTTTACCAGGTTGTTGTTGAACTCGACGAGGTCGTCGGCCGTCCACAGCTTGTCCTTCATCGAGCCGACGCCGGTATTGGCGCCGTAGATCGGCAGGCCGGTGGCGAGGCGGTCGGTGACGATGCGGCGGGCGGTGCCGACGCGGCCCATGCCGATCTCGCAGGCGACCGGCCGTCGCGCGCCGGTGCCGATCGCTTCGAGCGTCGCGAAGTCGAGCGGTTGGCCGGTGAGATAGAGCGTATCGGCGGAAGCGAGCATTTTCAAAAAGCCTGTTTCAAAAGCAATCCCGGGAAACGCATCTGTCCGGGATGCATAAAAACTGAATACGGATGTTATGCGGAACGCGGGCCGAACCCATATCCCAGAATCCGTACGGTTCATGCTATAGGTCGAACAGACGGAACAGACTGAAGGACCCGCCCGTGGATCTATCCACGCTTCGCCTTGTGCACAGCATTCTCGAAGAACGCGGCATCCGCAGGGCGGCCGCGGCAGAAGGGCGCCCCGCCTCCAGCGCCAGCGCGGCGCTGCGCCGGGTGGAGGCGGTGCTTTCCGTGCCGCTGGTGCGGCGCGACGGGCAGGCGCTGGTGCCGACGCTCGACGCCGAAGCCCGCCTGCCGCGCTTTGCCGAGATTGCCGCCGCCGCCGTAGCGCTCGCCGCCCTCGGCGGCGTAAAAACCATGCCGGCCGTCTCGCTTTCCGCCCTCGCCCGCTTCACGGCCACGGCTCGGGCCGGCAGCATCAACGCCGCCGCCAAAAGCCTCGGCCTCGGCCAGCCGCAGCTCACGCGGCAGCTCAGCCATCTCGAAGCCGCGATCGGCTGCAAGCTCATCGACCGTTCGGCGACGGGCATAAGCTGCACGCCCGCCGGCCTTGAGGCGCTGGCGCTCGCCGAACGCATCGGCGCGGCCTGGGAACTGCTTTTTACCGCCTCGGCCGAACGGTTCCGCCGCAGCGCCGCCACCTGGCGGCTCGGCGCGGTCATTCCCTTTGGCCATGAAAGCGAGATCGCCGCCATGCTCGCCCGGCTCACCGTGGAATGGCGCGCGGCGCGGCCGCGCCAACCGCTCTTCCTCTCCTCGACGACGGCGGACGAACTGGTCTCGGGCCTGAAAAACCGCCGGTTTGACCTGATCCTGCTCGACACCGACCGCTACCCCGCCGAATTCGAGGGCAGCCTGATCGGCCGCTCGCAACTGGCGCTCGCCGGCCCGCGCGGGCTTGATGGTTCCATGGATTTTTCCACGCTGCTCGGCCGCTACCCCATCGCCGTGCCGAGCCCGCGCAGCGGCCTGCGCCAGATGACGGACCGCTTCCTCGAAGCGACGCTTTCCCCGGCCGAACGCGGCCGCCTGACGCTGGTCGAGGTGGATTCGATCCCCGTCATCATCAACCTCGTGCTCGACCACGGCCATCTCTCCGTGCTGCCGGAACACTCGGTCGCCAACATCAACCCGCCGCCGGTGCTGCTGCCGCTCGATGCCGCCTACCAGCAATCGCTGAGCCTCGTCTGGCCGCGCGACGCCCTCTCCCGCAAGGCCGCGGAGACGATGCTGGGACTTCTGACGAAACCCTAACCTTTCGCCCCGGCCCGCAGCCGCCGCCGCGTCTCTGTCGGGCTTTCATGGTAGTGCGCGCGGTAGCTGCGCGAGAAGGCGGAGGAGGAGTTGAAGCCGGTGAGCGCCGCGATGTCGGCGAACTCCGTCTTGGTCTCGATGACCTTGCGCCGGGCGGCATTGAGGCGCAGCGCCAGATAGTGCTGGTGCGGCGCGACGCCCATGGTTTCCTGAAAAAGATCCTGGAGATGGCGGGCGCTGATGCCGACGCGTTTTGCCAGCCGTGCCAGCGTCAGCGGCGCCTCCACCGTCTCCTCCATCAGCCGCACCGCCTGGCTGACGCGCTGGTCGGCGACGCGCATGTTGCCGAGCGCCGGCACCTGTAAAAGGCCGCCGGTGCGCTCGTGCTCGTAGATGAACTGCCGGGACACTTCGAGCGCCAGCGAATAGCCCTGCCGGCGGCGGATGATCTCCAGCATCAGGTCGAGTGTCGGCAGCGAGCCGCCGGTCGTGATGCGCTTTCCGTCGATGACGTAGCGTTCGCGCACCACGCCGATCTGCGGATAGGCGGAGGCGAAATCCTCCATGTCCTCCCAGTGGGCGGTGGCGGAATGGCCGTCGAGCAGGCTCGCCTCGGCGAGCAGCCAGCTCCCCGATTCGATACCGGCCATCATTCTGCGGTGGCGCGCCGTCTGCGAAAGCTGGCGGCGCAACAGAGGCGTCGCACTCATCTGCCATTGATAGGAGGACAGCACGAAGAGCGGATGCGTCTCCTTCTCCGGCCGGAACAGGCCGTCGACCGGCACGGGAATGCGGCTGCGCGTCTCGACCGGCGCCCCATCAGGCGAAAAAATCCGCCAGCGGTAGAGCGCCTGGCCGGAAATGCGGTTGGCGGCGCGCAGCGGCTCGATGACCGAGGCGACGAGGATGAGGTTCGTCTCGGGCAGAACGAGGATGTCGATGTCGAGTGTGTCGGCGGAGGGGTCGAGCATGGCGGAAGCTTGTCCGTTGATCTCTCAAATTGTCAAGGATGGATCCGAAAAGTGAAAGCGTTGCGTCTGCTTTTGGCTCGTAATGGCCCCAACGAGAATACTGGGAGAACGACAATGCCCCTTGCGATGAACCGCGACGTCTTCATCACCTGCGCCGTCACCGGCTCCGGCGACACCGCCGGCAAATCCCCCCATGTGCCGCGCTCGCCGAAACAAATCGCCGAATCGGCGATCGAGGCCGCCAAGGCCGGCGCCGCCGTCGTGCACTGCCATGTGCGCGATCCGGAAACCGGCGCGCCGAGCCGCCGCAACGACCTCTACCGCGAAGTGACCGAGCGCATCCGCGACGCGGAAGTCGACGTCGTCCTCAACCTCACCGCCGGCATGGGCGGCGACATGATTTTTGGCGGCACCGAGCAGCCGCTGCCGCTGAACCCCAATGGCACCGACATGGTCGGCGCCACCGAGCGCGTATCCCACGTCGCCGAATGCCTGCCGGAAATCTGTACGCTCGATTGCGGCACGATGAACTTTTCGCTCGGCGATTACGTGATGACCAACACGCCGTCCATGCTGCGCGCTATGGGCCGGATGATGACCGATCTCGGCGTGCGCCCGGAAATCGAGGCCTTCGACACCGGCCATCTCTGGTTCGCCAAGCAGCTCGTCGAGGAAGGCGTGATCGAGGACCCGGTGCTCATCCAGCTCTGCATGGGCATTCCGTGGGGCGCGCCCGACGACCTCAACACCTTCATGGCGATGGTCAACAATGTGCCATCCAACTGGACCTTCTCCGCCTTCTCGATCGGCCGCAACGCTATGGCCTATCCGGCTGCAGCCGTGCTTGCCGGCGGCAATGTCCGCGTCGGCCTTGAAGACAATCTCTATGTCGGCAAGGGACAGCTCGCCACCAATGCGCAGCTCGTCGACAAGGCGGTCAACATTATCGAAAGCATGGGCGCGCGGGTCATCGGCCCGGCCGAAGTGCGCGAAAAGCTGAAACTAACGAAGCGTGCGCCTCGGGGCTGACGGACCGGGCTGCCCCTCACCCTAGCCCTCTCCCCGCAAGCGGGGAGAGGGACCTGCCAAACCGAACGGTCGGGATGGAGGAACGCGGCGCGGCATTTCCCTTCTCCCCGCCTGCGGGGAGAAGGTGGCGGCAGCCGGATGCGGGGCAAGCAAACCGTGCACACGGAAAAGAACATGAGGGAACGGACAGCATGACCACCATCAACAAGGCAGCCTGCGTCGGCGGCGGTGTCATTGGCGGCGCCTGGGTGGCGCGTTTCGCGCTCGCCGGCATCGATGTGAAGATTTTCGATCCGCATCCGGAAGCCGAGCGCATCATCGGCGAAGTCATGGCCAATGCCGAGCGCGCCTACGGCATGCTCACCATGGCCCCGCTGCCGCCGAAGGGCAAAATCACCTTCTGCAAGAGCTTGGAAGAAGCGGTAGAAGACGCTGACTGGATTCAGGAAAGCGTGCCCGAGCGGCTGGAGCTGAAGCGCGGCGTGCTGACGAAGATCGACGCGGCGGCAAAACCCGACGCGCTGATCGGCTCCTCCACATCCGGCCTGATGCCGACCGATCTCCAGCGCGACATGAAGCACCCCGAACGCCTGTTCGTGGCGCATCCCTACAATCCCGTCTACCTGCTGCCCCTCGCCGAGCTGGTCGGCGGCGAGAAGACCTCGCGCGCAGTGCTCGAAGACGCCAAGGCCAAGCTTGCGCCGATCGGCATGAAGGGCGTCATCATCAACAAGGAGATCGAGGCTTTCGTCGGCGACCGTCTGCTGGAAGCCGTCTGGCGCGAGGGCCTCTGGCTGATCAAGGACGACATCTGCGACACCGAAACGCTCGATGACGTGATCCGCTATTCGTTCGGCATGCGCTGGGCGCAGATGGGCATGTTCGAGACCTATCGCATCGCCGGCGGCGAGGCGGGCATGCGCCACTTCCTCGCCCAGTTCGGCCCCTGCCTCTCCTGGCCCTGGACGAAACTCACCGACGTCGTCGACCTCGACGACGCGCTGGTCGAAAAGATCGCCGACCAGTCCGATGCACAATCCGGCGCCCGCGGCATCCGCGAACTGGAGCGCATCCGCGACCAGAACCTCGTCGGCATCATGCACGCCCTGAAGGCCGGCGACGACGGCCGCGGCTGGGGTTCGGGCAAGTTGCTCGCCGAGTTCGAAAAGCATCTCTGGGCCAAGGCCGGCAAGGCCAAGGTCGAGGTTTCCACGAGCGAACCGCTGCACCTCGTCGATACCAAGGTCAACGCCGCCTGGGTCGATTACAACGGCCACATGACCGAGCACCGTTATCTCCAGCTCTTCGGCGACACGACCGACGCGCTGTTGCGGCTGGTCGGCGTCGATTTCGACTATGTCGAGGCCGGCCACAGTTACTACACGGTGGAGACCCACATCCGCCATCTCGGCGAAGCCAAGCTCGGCCAGGCGCTCTACACGACGCTCCAGATGCTCGCCTCCGACACCAAGCGCATGCACTATTTCACCCGCATCCATGACGCCGCGACCGGCGACGTCATCGCGACGGCGGAGCAGATGGTGCTGCATGTCGACAGTAAGGCCGGCAAGAGCGTCGATGCGCCGGCCGAGGTGCTGGCGAAGATCGCGCCAATCATGGAAGCGCATGCCAAGCTGGCGGCACCGGAGGGTGCTGGGCGGCACGTCGGGCAGAAGAAAGCGCAGTAAAGCTGCCCCTCACCCTAACCCTCTCCCCGCACGCGGGGAGAGGGGACCTGCCACAAGCAGGCTTGGGAATGGAGGAAACCGGTGCGGCATACCCTTCTCCCCGCGTGCGGGGAGAAGGTGGCGGTAGCCGGATGAGGGGCAAACCAAGAAAAACGAGGGAACACCATGAATTTCGCACTCACCGACGAACAGCAGATGATCGTGGACACGGTCCGCGCCTTCGTCGAAACGGAAATCTATCCGCACGAAAACGAGGTCGAGCGCACCGGCCATGTGCCGCCGGAACTCGGCCAGGAGATCGCGCGCAAGTGCAAGGAAATCGGCTTCTTCGGCTGCAACATGCCGGAGGAAGTCGGCGGCGCCGGCCTCGACCACACCTCCTTCACCCTGGTCGAGCGCGAGCTCGGCCGCGGCTCGATGGCGCTCACCGTCTTCTTCGGCCGCCCCTCCGGCATCCTGATGGCCTGCAACGACGAGCAGCGCGAACGCTATCTGCTGCCCGCCGTCAGCGGCGAAAAATTCGACGCCCTCGCCATGACCGAGCCGGACGCCGGCTCCGATGTGCGCGGCATGAAATGTTTTGCTCGCAAGGACGGCGACGACTGGATCGTCAACGGCACCAAACACTTCATCAGTCACGCCAACATCGCCGATTTCGTCATCGTCTTCATCGCGACGGGCGAGGAGGACACGCCGCGCGGCAAGAAGAAGCTGATCACCTGCTTCCTCGTCGACCGCGGCACGCCCGGCTTCGAGATCCGCGACGGCTACACGTCCGTCTCGCACCGCGGCTACAAGAACTGCATCCTCAATTTCGACGAATGCCGCCTGCCCTCGTCCCAGATCCTCGGCGAGGTGCACAAGGGTTTCGACATCGCCAACGACTGGCTCTACGCGACACGCCTGACGGTCGCCGCCACCTCCGTCGGCCGTGCCCGCCGCGCCTTCGACTACGCGCTCAACTACGCCGCCGAGCGCAAGCAGTTCGGCAAGCCGATCGGCGCCAACCAGGGCGTCTCCTTCAAGCTCGCCGACATGATCACCGAGATCGACGCCGCCGACCTCCTGACGCTGTCGGCCGCCTGGCGGCTCGACCAGGGCCTGCCGTCCAACCGCGAGATCGCCTCGGCAAAGGTCTACGCCACGGAAATGCTCGCCCGCGTCACCGACGAGGCGATCCAGATCTTTGGCGGCATGGGCCTGATGGACGACCTGCCCCTCGCCCGCTTCTGGCGCGATGCCCGCGTGGAACGCATCTGGGACGGCACCTCGGAAATCCAGCGGCACATCATCAGCCGCGACCTGCTCCGGCCGCTGGGGGCGTGAGATGAGCAAGGTGCCCAACACCCCTCCCCAACCCCTCCCCACAAGGGGGAGGGACTTAACCTGCCGCCCTGCCTCGTCTCATCGCACCGGCTCTGCCGGCAGCAGCGTCCTTGAAGAAAACGGGCGGGCGCGGCGGCGTAAGCCCCTCCCCCTTGTGGGGAGGGGTTGGGGAGGGGTTTTGCCCGGCAGCGGAGCATCGCGATGACCCGCCCCCTCGACCGCCTCATCCGCCCGAAATCCATCGCCGTCTTCGGCGGCAAGGAGGCACGGCGGGTCATCTTCCAGTGCGACAAGATGGGTTTTTCCGGAGACATCTGGCCCGTGCACCCGCGCGAGGACGAAATCCTCGGCCGCAAATGTTACCGCTCCGTCGCCGACCTACCGGGCGCGCCGGACGCCTCCTTCGTCGGCGTCAACCGGGAACTCACCATCGGCATCATCAGGGACCTCTCGGCGCGCGGCGCGGGCGGGGCCGTCTGCTACGCCTCGGGTTTCCGCGAGGCCGTCAGCGAGCTTTCCGATGGCGATGACCTCCAGAAGGCGCTGGTGGAGGCCGCCGGCGACATGCCGGTCCTCGGGCCGAACTGCTACGGCTTCATCAACATGCTGGACGGCGCCCTGCTCTGGCCCGACCAGCACGGCATGCTGCGCATCGAAAAGGGCGTCGCCGTCCTCACACAATCCTCCAACATCGCCTGCAACATCTCCATGCAGCAGCGCGGCCTGCCGCTCGCCTATATCCTGACAGCCGGCAACCAGGCGCAGACCGGCCTTGCGGACCTCGCCTGCGCGGTGCTGGAAGACCCGCGCGTCACCGCCGTCGGCCTGCATATCGAGGGTTTCGACAACCTCGAAGCGCTGGAACGCCTCGGTCAGCGCGCGCGGGAGCTGAAAAAACCCGTCGTCACGCTGAAGGTCGGCAAGTCGGAACAGGCGCAGCTCGCCACCGTCTCACACACCGCCTCGCTTGCCGGCAACGACGCCGTCTCCTCGGCCCTCCTCGCCCGCCTCGGCATCGGCCGCGTCGAGACGCTGCCGGAGCTTCTGGAAACGCTGAAACTGCTGCATGTCGCCGGCCCCCTGCCGAACTTCGACATCTCCTCGATGTCCTGCTCGGGCGGCGAAGCCTCGCTGATGGCCGACGCCGGCGTGAAGCGGACGGTGAACTACCGTCCGCTGAAGGATGTCCAGCGCCAGCCGCTGCGCGAAACGCTCGGCCAGATGGTGACGATCTCCAACCCGCTCGACTACCACACCTTCGTCTGGGGCAACCGCGAAAAACAGACTGCTGCCTTCACCACCATGATGGAAGGGGGTTACGGCCTCAACCTCGTCGTGCTCGATTTCCCGCGTCTCGACCGCTGCGACGCGAGCGACTGGATCACCACCTGCCACGCCGTCATCGACGCCGCCAAGGCCACGGGCGCCCATGCCGGCATCGTCGCCAGCATGGGCGAGAACATGCCGGAGGAAACCGCCGAAATGCTGATGCAGAACGGCGTCGTGCCCTTCTACGGCATCGAGGAGGCGCTTGCCGCCGCCGACGCCGCCGCCGGTATCGGCGAAGCCTGGGCACGGCCGCAATCCGCGCCGCTGCTCAAGACCACGGCCGGCGAAGGAGAAACCGCCACGCTCACCGAACACGAGGCCAAGCAGGCGCTCGCCGCCCATGGCCTTGCCGTTCCAAAGGGCCTTACCGCAGAAACGGCAGAGGCCGCCGCCGATGCCGCGGAAAAACTCGGCTTCCCGGTCGTGTTGAAGGGCCTCGGCGTCGCGCACAAGACCGAGGCCGGCGCCGTCAAGCTGAACCTTGCGGACCGCGCAGCCGTTTTGGCCGCGGCAAAAACCATGGCGGACGTCGCCTCCGGTTTCCTCGTGGAAAAGATGGTGGGAAAACCCGTCGCCGAACTCATCGTCGGAGCGATGCGCGATCCGGTCGCCGGGCCTGTCCTCACCATCGGCGCCGGCGGTATCCTCGTCGAATTGCTCGAGGATTCCGCGATCCTGACCCTGCCGACCGACGAAAAGGCGATCCGGGAGGCGATCGCCAGCCTCAAGATCGCAAAACTGCTCGCCGGCTACCGCGGCGCGCCGAAGGGCGATATCGGCGCTCTTGTCGCGGCCGTCGCATCAGCGGCATCCTATGTCGTTTCAAACGCTTCAATAATCGAAGAACTGGACGTTAATCCCATCATGGTGCTGCCGGAAGGCGACGGTGTCGTCGCAGCCGATGCCCTGATCCGTCTGAGGAAAAATCCATGACCGGACCGATAACACAGCGCCGCGAGGGCGGCATTCTCGAAGTCACCATCGATCGTCCCAAGGCGAACGCCATCGATCTCGCGACCAGCCGCATCATGGGCAAGATCTTTGCGGATTTCCGCGACGACGAAAGCCTGCGTGTCGCCATCATCACCGGCGCGGGGGAGAAATTCTTCTGTCCGGGATGGGACCTGAAGGCTGCTGCCGGCGGCGATGCCGTCGACGGCGACTATGGTGTCGGCGGGTTCGGCGGCATGCAGGAACTGCGCGACCTCAACAAGCCGATCATTTCGGCGATCAACGGCATCTGCTGCGGCGGGGGCCTGGAAATCGCGCTCTCCACCGACCTGATCCTCGCCGCTGAACACGCGACCTTTGCCTTGCCGGAAATCCGCTCCGGCACGGTGGCGGACGCCGCCTCGATCAAGCTGCCGAAGCGCATCCCCTACCACATCGCCATGGACATGCTGCTGACTGGCCGCTGGCTGGACGTTCAGGAGGCGCACCGCTGGGGTTTCGTCAACGAGATCCTCCCGGCGGACAAACTGCTAGACCGCGCCTGGGAACTGGCGCGCCTGCTCGAAAGCGGCCCGCCGCTCGTCTATGCCGCCATCAAGGAAGTGGTGCGCGCCGCCGAGGGCGAGACCTTCCAGGCGACCATGAACAAGATCACCAAGCGGCAGTTCCGCACGGTCGATATTCTCTATTCCAGCGAAGATCAGCTCGAGGGCGCCCGCGCCTTCGCGGAAAAACGTGATCCCATCTGGAAGGGACGATGAGGACTGCGCCCCTGCATCGGGCGCAATCCGTATCCTTCCATAAATCAGACTTATGGAAGGAATAGATAATTTAGGGCGTTACACGCGACGAATGCGTGGGTAAATTTATGGAACGACGAGCCGCATTGCGGCGCAGGGAGGAGGCTTTCGGAGGACGGAAATGCGCTTCTGTCGGCATAAAATGCCGGCCGTAAGGTTGCCTTAGAGGCGAAAAACAGAAATTCTGCCAATCATAACGACAAATGCCCACCTAATGGGCCAGCAAAAGGGAACAGGGGAATGACTGATTACACCAAATATCTCACCAGCCAGGTTTCGCTCGGCAAGATGAACCGCCGCGAGTTCATGGGCCGCGCCGCCGCTTTCGGCGTCACGCTCGCCGTCGCCGGCACGATGTTCGACACCGCGGCACGCGCGCAGGAGCCCAAGCGCGGCGGCAACCTGAAGCTCGGCCTTGAAGGCGCGGCCGCAACCGACTCGAAGGATCCCGCCAAGGCGCTCTCGCAGTTCATGTTCGTCGTCGGTCGCAACTGGGGCGACATGCTCGTCGAATCCGAACCGCTGACCGGCAAGCCCGTGCCGGCGCTCGCCGAATCCTGGGAGCCGTCCGCCGATGCCTCGACCTGGACATTCACCATCCGCAAGGGCGTCAAATTCCACGACGGCAAGGAACTGACCGTCGACGACGTCATCAAGACCCTGCAGCGCCACACGGACGAGAAGTCGGAATCGGGCGCGCTCGGCGTCATGAAGTCGATCAAGGAAATCAAGGCCGACGGCGACAAGCTGGTGCTGGTGCTCACCGAAGGCAATGCCGACCTGCCGTTGCTGCTCACCGACTACCACCTCGTCATCCAGCCGAATGGCGGCCTTGACGATCCGAACGCCATGATCGGCACCGGCCCCTACAAGGTGACGAGCTTCGAAGCCGGCGTGCGCGCCACCTTCGAGCGCAACAAGGACGACTGGCGTCAGGACCGCGGCTTCGTCGACACGATCGAAATGATCGCGATGAACGACAAAACGGCCCGCATCGCCGCACTCTCCTCCGGCCAGGTGCACTATATCAACCGCGTCGATCCGAAGACCGTCGACCTCCTGAAGCGCGCACCGACCGTGGAAGTGCTCTCCACCTCCGGCCGCGGCCACTATGTCTTCATCATGCATTGCAACACGGCGCCGTTTGACAACAACGACCTGCGCCTTGCGCTGAAATACGCGATGGACCGCGAGACCATGCTGGAAAAGGTGCTCGGCGGCTATGGCAAGGTCGGCAACGACTTCCCGATCAACGAGACCTACGCCCTCTTCCCCGAGGGCATCGAACAGCGCGCCTACGATCCGGACAAGGCGGCCTTCCACTACAAGAAATCGGGCCACAGCGGCTCCGTCCTGCTGCGCACGTCGGATGTCGCCTTCCCGGGCGCCGTCGACGCAGCCGTGCTCTACCAGGAGAGCGCCAAGAAGGCCGGCATCGAGATCGAGGTGAAGCGCGAGCCCGGCGACGGCTACTGGTCGAACGTCTGGAACGTACAGCCCTTCTCGACCTCCTACTGGGGTGGCCGTCCGACGCAGGACCAGATGTATTCGACAGCCTACCTTTCGAAGGCCGACTGGAACGACACACGCTTCCTGCGCGAAGACTTCGACAAGATGGTGCTCCAGGCCCGCTCGGAACTCGACGAAGCCAAGCGCAAGGAAATGTACCGCGCCATGGCCATGATGGTGCGTGACGAAGGCGGCCTCATCCTGCCGATGTTCAACGACTTCGTGAACGCCTCCTCCAAGCAGGTGAAAGGCTACGTGCACGACATCGGCAACGACATGTCGAACGGCTATGTCGCAACCCGCGTGTGGCTCGACGCCTGATGACCGGCAACGGACCGGCGCACGGTCCGGAGCTGACAGCAACGGCGACTGCGGGCGAAGCCCCGCAGTCTGCCGGCGTTGCCGGGTCGGTTGCGTCCACGGGAGCCCCCATAGACGAAGGCACGCCTTCGTTCTGGGCGAAACTCAGCAAGAGCAGCCCCCTGGTGGCGCTCATCGCGCAACGCTTCGCGCTCAGCGTGGCCTTGCTCTTCGCCGTGTCCCTGATGATCTTCGGGGGCGTGGAAGCCTTGCCGGGCGATTTTGCGACGACCTATCTCGGCCAGTCCGCAACGCCGCAGGCCATCGAGAACATCCGCAAGGATCTCGGTCTCGACCAGCCCGCCACCACACGCTATTTCAACTGGCTCGGTGGCGCCATCCAGGGTGATTTCGGCAATTCCTGGGCCTCGAAAAACTCGGTCGGCGAGCAGATCGGCAAACGCCTTGGCAATTCGCTGTTCCTCGCCTTCTTCGCGGCGATCATCTCGGTGCCGCTCGCGGTCGGCCTCGGCATGCTCGCGGTGCAATACCGAAACCGCATGCCCGACAAGATCATCAACGTCATCTCGCTGGCGGCGATTTCCCTGCCGGAATTCTTCGTCGGCTACCTCCTGATCCTGTTCTTCGCCGTGCAGATGGGTGTCGCGACCTTCCCCGCAACCGTCTATGAATCGATGACGATCGGCGAACGCCTCTCCGCCATCGCCCTACCCACGGCGACGCTCGTCCTCGTCGTGCTCGCCCACATGATGCGCATGACCCGGGCAGCGATCCTCAATGTCATGTCGTCTGCCTATGTCGAAACGGCGGAACTCAAGGGCCTTTCCGGCCTGCGCATCATCGCCAAGCACGCGGCGCCGAACGCCGTCGCGCCCGTCATCAACGTCATCGCGCTGAACCTTGCCTATCTCGTGGTCGGCGTCGTCGTCGTGGAGGTCGTCTTCGTCTATCCCGGCATGGGCCAGTACATGGTCGACGCCGTGACGGTGCGCGACATGCCCGTCGTGCAGGCCTGCGGCCTGATCTTCGCCGCCTTCTACATCTTCCTCAACATGTTCGCCGATATCCTTGCGATCGTCGCGAACCCCAGATTGAGGCATCCGCGATGAGACTTTCCACCATCCCCATCAGCGCCTGGGTCGGCATCATCGGCATCCTGCTCGCCGTCTTCTGCGCTCTCTTCGCCCCCCTCATCGCCCCCTATGGCGAAAGCGAGATCGTCGGCTCCGTCTGGCAGCCGATGGGCGGCGATTTCCTGCTCGGCACCGACAATCTCGGCCGCGATCTCTTTTCGCGGCTGATCTTCGGCGCGCGCACCACGATCTTCGTGGCGCTCGCGGCAACGGTCCTCTCCTTCTCGCTCGGCATGCTGCTCTCCTTCACGGCGGCGGTGACGGGTGGGCTCGTCGACCAGGCGTTTTCCCGCTTCAACGACCTGATGATGGCGATCCCGACGCTGATCTTCGCGCTCGTCGTGCTCGCGGTTCTGCCGCAGCAGCTCTGGATCCTGATCCTCGTCATGGCGATCCTCGACTCAACCCGCGTCTACCGCATCGGCCGCGCCGTCGCGCTCGATGTGGCGGTCATGGAATTCGTGGAAGCGGCAAGGCTGCGCGGCGAAGGCACCGGCTGGATCATTTTTCGGGAAATTCTGCCCAACACGCTCTCGCCGCTGCTTGCCGAGTTCGGCCTGCGCTTCGCCTTCTCGATCCTGTTCCTCTCCACGCTCTCCTTCCTCGGCCTCGGCATCCAGCCGCCGGCGGCCGACTGGGGCGGCATGGTCAAGGACAACAAGGACGGCATCATCTTCGGCATTTCCGCCGCCCTCATTCCGGGCGGGGCGATCGCCGGGCTCGCCATCTGCGTCAACCTCGTGGTCGACTGGCTGATGAAACGTACCTCCAGCCTCAAGGGGGGCCGCGGCGATGCCTGACCTGCTTTCCGTCAGAAACCTCAAGATCGAGGCGACCAGCTATCCGCCGGGCGAACCGCCAAAAACCGTGACACTCGTCGAAGGCGTGAATTTCGACGTTCAGAAGGGCAAGGTGCTCGGCCTGATCGGCGAATCGGGCGCCGGCAAGTCGACGATCGGCCTCACTGCGCTGGCCTATGGTCGCGGCGGGGTGCGCATCACCGGCGGCGAGGTGAAGCTCAACGGCGAGGATCTCCTGAAGCTCTCGCCGGCCGGCATCCGCAAGGTGCGCGGCTGCAAGGTCTGCTATGTCGCGCAATCCGCAGCAGCGGCGTTCAACCCCGCCCACCGGCTCGGCGAGCAGGTGATCGAGGCCTCGTTGAAGCACGGCGTCATGACCCGTGCGGAGGCGGAAAAGCGCGCGCTCTACCTGTTCAGGGTGCTCGGCCTGCCCAGCCCCGAAACCTTCGGCCAGCGCTACCCGCACCAGGTCTCCGGCGGCCAGCTCCAGCGCGCCATGACCGCCATGGCGCTCTGCCCCAACCCGGAACTCATCGTCTTCGACGAACCGACCACCGCGCTCGACGTGACGACGCAGATCGACGTGCTCGCCGCCATCAAGCACGCCATCGAGGAGACCCACACCGCTGCGCTCTACATCACCCACGACCTCGCGGTCGTGGCGCAGATCACGGACGACATCCTGGTGCTCCGTCACGGCAAGATGATCGAATACGGCTCGGTGAAGCAGATCATCGAGGCCCCGACGCAGGATTACACCCGCGCGCTGGTCAACGTGCGCGGCACCAAGCGGGACGAAGCGCCCGACCAGTCAGACACGCTTCTGAAGGTCGAAAACGTCACCGCCGGCTATTCCAACGGCTTCAAGGTGCTGCAGAACGTTTCGCTGCACCTGCCGAAGGGCCAGACGCTGGCGGTGGTGGGCGAATCCGGCTCCGGCAAGTCCACCCTCGCCCGTGTCATCACCGGCCTGCTCCCGCCGCAAGAGGGCACGATCAGCTTCGACGGCAAACCCTTGCCGAAGGCGCTGAAAGGCCGGTCGAACGACGAGCTTCGCCGCGTCCAGATGATCTACCAGATGGCCGACACCGCGATGAACCCGCGCCAGACGGTGCGCGACATCATCGGCCGCCCCCTCACCTTCTATTACGGCATGCGCGGCCAGCAGAAGACCGAGCGGGTGAAGGAACTCTTGGAACAGATCGAGATGGGCGGCCGCTTCGCCGACCGCTATCCGGCCGAACTCTCCGGCGGCCAGAAGCAGCGCGTCGCCATCGCGAGGGCGCTGGCGGCCCAGCCGGAACTCATCCTCTGCGACGAGCCGACATCCGCCCTCGACCCGCTGGTGGCCGAAGGCATCCTGAAACTGCTGCTGAAACTTCAGGACGAGACCCACGTCTCCTACATGTTCATCACCCACGACATCGCCATCGTGCGCGCCATCGCCGATTCGGTGGCCGTGATGCACCGGGGCAAACTCGTGCGCTTCGGCCCGAAGTCCAAGGTGCTGTCGCCGCCCTTCGACGACTATACGGACCTGCTGCTGAAATCCGTTCCCGAAATGGAGATCGGCTGGCTGGAGAAGGTGCTGACCACGCGGCGTATGGAAAGCGCCGGCAATTGACAAAAACGGGCGGCCTTGGCCGCCCGTTTCCTTTTACGCAACTCCAAGGGCCGCCCCTCATCCGGCCTGCCGGCCACCTTCTCCCCGCAAGCGGGGCGAAGGGATATGCCGCACCGTTCTCCTCAAGCAACAGCGTCGCGTCGGGCAAGTCCCCTCTCCCCGCTTGCGGAGAGAGGGTTGGGGTGAGGGGCAAATCCTCCGAACATTCAATTCTGCGTGCAGGTCACATCCCCGAGACGGCTCGCCGATTCGCCCTCCACCGACACGGTCTCATCGCCCCGCGCGGTGCAATTGCCCTTCTCGCCGACGCCCGAGCGGAATTTCACCATCGGCTGGCCCTCGATCATGATGCTCGGCACGATCTCGTAAAGTTCCGGCGGGCAGTTCACCACGTCGGAAAGCCGAAGCGCCGGCGCGCCGCCGATGAAGACGCTCTTCGAGCCGGAGAGGGCGCAGGACGGAAGGGGCGCCGGCGCATCCTCCGCAAAGGAGACGGACGGCCCCCCCGCCAAAAGACTGAAGGCCAGAACCGCGCTAGCCAGCCGCAAAAATCGCATCACTTGTCTCCCTTTTCACGCGCCGTGCGGGACAGCGCCCGCAGCGTTTCGAGTGCCCGTTCGGCATCCCGCTCCGGCACGAATATATGGTCGTGATGGTAACCGGCAACCACGTTGGCGCTGATCCCTTCCGTCGTCAGCGCCGTCGCGAAGGCCGCCGTCAGTCCCACTGCCTCCAGCGAGGAATGCACCGTGAGCGTGATCATGCGCATCGGGGCGCTGGTGGCCAGCCCGTCCGCCGCCTCGAAAGGCAGGATCAGCGTCACGCCCTCCGCCTCCCGGAAGACGCCGAGCGGCGCACGCGAGAGGCACCGGGCGAACTCGTCGCCCGGCACAGAGGCATAGACGAAGCGGCCGTCGACCAGTACCGGCTCCATCGTCGCGAGCAGTTCGTCGAGATCGGTAACACCGCTCATGGATGGGCCATCCGGCGCACGGCATCGCACAGCGCCGCAAAACCGGCCCTCGCCCCCGCGCTCATGAAACGGGCACGCAGCCAGGCATGGATCATCTGCTTTTCCTCGCGAAACTCCACCGGCACGCCGGCGAGCGCCAGCCGCGCGGCATAGGCCCGCGCATCGTCGCGCAGCGGATCGAAAAAAGCACCGGTAATGAAGGTGGACGGCAGGGCGGCAAGGTTTTCCGCCCGCAGCGGGAAGGCGTGCGCGGCCTCCTCCGGCGCCTTGTAGACCTCCCGGTAATAGGCGACATCGGCAGTCGAAAGGCCCGGCGCCTCGGCCATTTCCAGATAGGAACCGGAAGCAAGGTCACCGCCGAGGCCCGGATAGACCAGCGCCTGCCCGGCAATGCCCTTCAGCCCCTCGTCGCGCGCCTTCAGCACGATGCCGGCCGCAAGGTTTCCCCCCGCGCTGTCACCGATCACCACGACCGGGTGATTTTCCAACAGAAGCTCGATCAGCACGGCCCAGCAATCGTCGAAGGCGGCGGGCCAGACATGCTCCGGCGATAGGCGGTAATCCACGGACACAAGCTCGGCGCCCGCGGCCTCGCAAAGCTCGGCGCAGATCGCGTCATGGCTGTCGAGCGAGCCGACGACGAAGCCGCCGCCGTGAATGTAGAAAAGCCGCGTCGCGCTCGTCATCGCCGCCGGGCGGTAGCGGCGCACCGGAATGCGCCCGGCAATGACGCTGTCCTGCTTGGTCATGCCCGCAGGCGGCGGTGCGTCGAAGGCGGCGCAGAGCGCATCGTACCAGCCGCGCTGCTGCCCGATATCCGCATCGACGGCATCGGCGGGATAGAAATCCTCGCAGCGCTTGTGGAAGGCGAGAATGCCCTCCTCGGTCGGCATGGGGCGTTCGGTCATGGCGGCTCCTCGTTGCCGGCACCGTTTCGGCTCGGCGGAACGGCTGCAGGGGCTTGTCCGGTTGCAGCATCGGCCGGCACGACGATGCCGTGCCGGCTGAAAATGCTTGCGGCGGGGATCATAGCAGCGCGCCTCCCGCACGCCTGTCCCATCCGCGGCTTTCCCAAGGAATTTTCGCGGCTTGCTTCGCCCGCGCCGGGCATATTAACTGCCACCATGGCATTCACCTTC
Organism: Shinella sp. HY16; assembly: GCF_028534175.1. Taxonomy (NCBI): domain Bacteria; kingdom Pseudomonadati; phylum Pseudomonadota; class Alphaproteobacteria; order Hyphomicrobiales; family Rhizobiaceae; genus Shinella; species Shinella sp. HY16. Next base: position 2,405,867 of record NZ_JAHYXL010000001.1, read on the forward strand.
CGGCAACTGCAATATTTCGTCGCCGTCGCGGAACAAGGGTCCGTAACGCGCGCCGCGCAAATCCTCTCGATTTCGCAATCCTCGATCACCGAGGCCATCAAGGAGCTCGAATCCGACCTCGGCGTCGAACTCTTCGAGCGCCATCCGCGCGGGTTGACGACCACGCACAACGGCCACCAGTTCCTGCGTCACGCGACAAAAATCCTGTCGAACGTCTCGGACGCCCGCCGCTCCTTCTCCGACAACCGCACGGCGGAAAAGGGCCAGCTCAATCTCGGCGTCACGTCCCTCGTCGCCGGCTACGTGCTGTCGGACCTGCTCTCGCGCTATCGCCGCGCCTTTCCCGGCATCGAGGTGAGCGCCATCGAGGACAACGGCTCCTATCTCGAGCATCTCCTGGTCGGCGGCGAGCTCGACGTTGCCGTCATGGTCATCTCGAACCTGCGCGACCGCATGGCGTTGCAGGCGGAAATCCTGGAAACCTCGCCCTATCGCCTCTGGCTGCCGATCGGCCACCCGCTCGTCGCGGCCGACATCATCTCGGTCAGCGACATCGCGAAGGAACCGCTGATCATGCTGACGGTCGATGAAATCGAAGAGAACACCGGCAAGCTTCTGACCGCACTCGGCGCCCGCCCGCATGTCGCCTTCCGCACCCGCTCGGTGGAGGCGGTGCGCAGCCTTGTGGCCACCGGGGCAGGCATCGCGCTCCTGCCCGACCTTGTCTACCGTCCCTGGTCGCTGGAAGGCGACCGCATCGAAAGCCGCGACGTCTCCGGCGCGCTACCGGTCGTGCAGGTCGGCATGGTCTGGCGCAAGGGATCCAGCCTGCCGCAGGCGGCGCGGGATTTTGTGGGGCTGGCGGAGGCGCTGAGGAGCGGGCGGGGAAGATAACACCTACGATTTCGGAATTTCCGATAGCGACATTCTGATTAATGAATTTGCGAAAGCGGCGAAATCGCGGCACCTTTTCATCCGGGAACAATACCGCAGCAAAGCGGATCAAACCGGGAGACTGTCATGACGCGACTTCTGCATTCCTGCACCGCGCTTACCCTTTCGCTCGCCTTCACCACCGCAGCCATCGCCCAGGAACCGCTGAAGGCACTTGGCGCCGGCGAAGGCGAAGTCTCCATCGTCGCCTGGGCCGGCTATATCGAGCGCGGCGAGACGGACAAGAACTATGACTGGGTCACCGAGTTCGAGAAGAAGACGAGCTGCAAGGTCACCGTGAAGACTGCCGCCACCTCGGACGAAATGGTGGCGCTGATGAACGAGGGCGGCTTCGACCTCGTCACCGCCTCGGGCGACGCGTCGCTCCGCCTCGTCGCAGGCAAGCGCGTCCAGCCGATCAACACCGATCTCATCCCGAGCTGGAAGACCATCGACGAGCGCTTGCAGAACGCGCCCTGGCATACCGTGAACGGCGTGCACTACGGCACACCCTATCTCTGGGGCCCGAACGTCCTGATGTACAACACCGAGGCCTTCAAGGGCGAAGCCCCGAAAAGCTGGAACGTCGTCTTCGAGGAGATGACGCTGCCGGACGGCAAGTCGAACAAGGGGCGCGTACAGGCCTATGACGGCCCGATCCACATCGCCGACGCCGCGCAATACCTGATGAAGCACAAGCCGGAACTCGGCATCAAGGATCCCTACGAACTCAACGAAGACCAGTACAAGGCCGCGCTCGACCTGCTGCGCGTGCAGCGCACGTTGGTCGGCCGCTACTGGCATGACGCGATGATCCAGATCGACGACTTCAAGAACGAAGGCGTCGTCGCCTCCGGCTCCTGGCCGTTCCAGGTCAACCTGATGCAGGCCGAAAAGCAGCCGATCGCCTCGACCTTCCCGGAAGAGGGTGTGACGGGCTGGTCGGACACGACCATGCTGCATGCCGAAAGCCAGCATCCGAACTGCGCCTATATGTGGATGGAGCACTCGCTGTCCGCCAAGGTGCAGGGCGATGCCGCCGCCTGGTTCGGCGCAGTTCCCTCCGTTCCGGCCGCCTGCAAGGGCAATGCGCTGCTGACCGATGAAGGCTGCAAGACCAACGGGTTCGAGAACTTCGAGAAGATCGCCTTCTGGCGCACGCCGGTGACCAAGTGCGAAAGCCAGGGCGAGTGCGTGCCCTACCATCGCTGGGTCTCCGACTATATCGGCGTGATCGGCGGCCGATGAGGCCGCAATAGCCCCTCACCCTAACCCTCTCCCCGCAGGCGGGGAGAGGGAACGTGCCCCAAGATACTTCGTTCGCCCCGACGGTTGATCGGCAGCGGGAACGTGTCCTCATGCCTCCTTCGCCCCGCTTGCGGGGAGAAGGTGCCGGCAGGCGGATGAGGGGCAGAACACAAGACACCCGGAGCCCCCATGACCGCCGTCCTGTTCCAGCAAGTCTCCCGCCACTTCGGCGCCGTGCGTGCCGTCGACAGCGTGGACCTCGCAATAACCGAGGGTGAGTTCTTCGCCATGCTGGGCCCGTCCGGTTCCGGCAAGACGACGTGCCTGCGCCTGATGGCCGGTTTCGAGCAGCCGACCTCGGGCCATATCGAGATCTTTGGCGAGACGGCGGAGGGCGTGCCGCCCTACCGGCGCAACGTCAATACGGTCTTTCAGGACTACGCCCTCTTCCCGCATCTCTCGATCCTCGAGAACGTCGCCTACGGGCTGATGGTCAAGGGCGTCGGCAAGGCGGAGCGACTGAAGGCAGCCGAGGAAGCGCTCGCCATGGTAAAACTGCCGGGCTACGGCACACGCCGGCCCGGCCAGCTCTCCGGTGGCCAGCGCCAGCGCGTGGCACTGGCCCGCGCGCTCGTCAATCGCCCCCGCGTGCTCCTTCTCGACGAACCGCTCGGCGCGCTTGATCTCAAGCTGCGCGAGCAGATGCAGGAGGAACTGAAGAGCCTGCAAAAGTCGCTGGGCATCACCTTCGTCTTCGTCACCCACGACCAGGGCGAGGCCCTGTCGATGGCCGACCGCATCGCCGTCTTCAGCGAGGGCAAGATCCAGCAGCTCGGCACGCCGGAAGAGGTCTACAAGCGGCCGAAGACGCGTTTCGTCGCCGATTTCGTCGGTTCCTCCAATGTGCTGCCGCCCGATTTCGTGGCGACGCTCGGCTTCGGCCGGAGCTATGCAAGCCTCAGGCCGGAGGCGATCGCGCTGGGTGACACCGGCCCGGGCCGCAAGCAGTTTTCCGGCCGCGTGACGGCGACGAGCTTCCTCGGCGCGGCAAACCGCGTGACGGTGGAGACCGCCGGCGCCCGCATCGCAGCGATGATCCCGGCATCCCTCACGGTCCCTGCACAGGGCGAGACGGTCACCCTCTCCTTCCTGCCGGAAGACCTGCACGCGATGGACGGTGCCCAATGAGCGTCGCCGCCGACACCTCCATCCTCGCGCGCCGCGAAGGCGCCTCCGGGCGGCTTTCGGATTTCTTCTGGCGCAACCCGAGGATCCTGCTGCTCCTGATGCTGACGCCACCGCTCCTCTGGCTCGGCGTGATCTATCTCGGCGCGCTCTTCGCGCTCCTCTTGCAGAGCTTCTTTTCGATCGACGACTTTTCCGGGCTGATCAACTACGAGTTCACGCTCGCCACCTACAAGCAGCTGCTCATCCCGTCGAATTTCGACATCATCCTGCGCACCGTGCTGATGGCCGTTCTGGTGACGCTCGCCTCCGCCGCCATCGCCTTTCCGATCGCCTATTACGCGGCGCGCTATGCCCGCGGAAAATGGAAGGTCGTCTTCTACCTCGGCGTCATGCTGCCGCTGTGGTCGAGCTATCTCGTGAAAGTCTATGCCTGGAAGCTCATCCTCGCCAAGGAAGGCATCGTCACCTGGGCCTTCGCCAAGCTGCATCTTTCCTGGCTGCTCGATGCCTGGCTGGCGCTGCCCGTCGTCGGCGGTTCGTCGCTGTCGATCAGCTATACCGGCACCTTCATCGTCTTCATCTACGTCTGGATGCCCTTCATGATCCTGCCGATCCAGGCAGCCCTGGAGCGCGTGCCGGGCAACCTGATCGAGGCTTCCGCCGATCTCGGCGGCAACCCGGCGCAGACCTTCCGCCATGTCCTCTTCCCCCTGGCGCTGCCCGGCATCATCGCCGGCTCGATCTTCACCTTCTCACTGACCCTCGGCGACTACATCATCCCGCAGATCATCGGCTCGTCGCGGCTCTTCATCGGCCAGGCGGTCTATGCCCAGCAGGGCACGGCCGGCAACATCCCGCTCGCCGCCGCCTTCTCCGTCGTGCCGATCGTCATCATGGGCCTCTATCTCTGGATGGCCAAGCGACAGGGAGCCTTCGATGCGCTCTGACAAGAACACCTCGGCCCCGCTCGGCCTGAAGATCGCCGCTGGGCTCGGCCTTCTCTTCCTGCACCTGCCGATCCTGCTCATCTTCCTCTATGCCTTCACGACGGAGGAGAAGAGCTACCAGTTCCCGCCGCCGGGCTATACGCTGCAATGGTTCGCCGTTACCTGGAACCGGCCGGATGTCTGGGAGGCGATGGGGCTTTCCGTTCGCGTCGCGTCCATCTCGACCGCCGTCGCCCTCGTGCTCGGCACGCTGTGCGCCGCCGCCGTTTCCCGCACGAAATTCTTCGGCCGGGAGACGATCTCGCTGCTCGTCATCCTGCCGATCGCCCTGCCCGGCATCATCACCGGCATCGCACTGCGCTCGGCCTTCTCGTTTGCGGAAATCCCCTTCTCCTTCTGGACGATCGTGCTCGGCCACGCGACCTTCTGCGTCGTGGTCGTCTACAACAATGCCGTCGCCCGCTTCCGCCGCGTCTCGGGCTCGCTGATCGAGGCCTCGATGGACCTCGGCGCCGACAGTTTCCAGACCTTCCGCTACATCATCCTGCCGAACATCGGCACCGCCCTGCTCGCCGGCGGCATGCTCGCCTTCGCCCTCTCCTTCGACGAGGTGATCGTCACCACCTTCACCGCCGGCCAGCAATCGACCCTGCCGATCTGGATGCTGGAGGAACTGGTGCGCCCGCGCCAGCGGCCGGTGACCAACGTCGTCGCCATGGTCGTGGTGCTCGTCACCTTCCTGCCGATCCTCGGCGCCTACTACCTCACCCGCGACGGCGACCAGGTCGCCGGCGCCGGCAAATGAACCAACGATAAGGGAGAACCACGATGGACACCCAGATGCTGATCGGCTCGCGTTTCGAAGCCGGCACCGAGGCCGAGGAGCACATCCTGAACCCGAAGACGGGCGCGAAGATCGTCGACCTGCCGGAAGCCTCATACGCCCAGATCGACGCTGCCGTCGACGCCGCAGAAAGGGCCTTTGTTTCCTGGGCGACCACCACGCCCGCCGAACGCTCCGGCTACCTCCTGAAGATCGCCGACGCGATCGAGAAGGACGCCGATGCCTTCGCGGCGCTGGAATCGCTCAATTGCGGCAAGCCCATCAATGCCGCGCGCAATGACGAACTGCCCGCCATCGTCGATTGCTGGCGCTTCTTTGCCGGCGCCATCCGCTCGCTGAGCGCCCCGGTCGCCGCCGAATACCTGCCCGGCTTCACCTCCATGGTGCGGCGCGACCCGATCGGCATCGTCGGCTCGATCGCGCCATGGAACTATCCGCTGATGATGATGGCCTGGAAGCTGGCCCCGGCCATTGCCGGCGGCAACACCGTCGTCTTCAAGCCCTCCGAGCAGACGCCGCTGACGGCGCTGAAGATGGCGAAGCTGCTTGCCGACATCCTGCCGGAAGGCGTGGTCAACATCGTGCTCGGCCGCGGCGAGACGGTCGGCAATGCGCTGATCAACCATCCGAAGATCAACATGGTGTCGATCACCGGCGACGTGGCGACCGGCAAGAAGGTGCTCGCCGCCGCCGCCAAGACGGTCAAGCGCACCCATCTGGAACTCGGCGGCAAGGCCCCCGTCGTCGTCTTCGACGATGCGGACCTCGACGCCGTCGTCTCGGGCATCCGCGCCTTCGGCTACTACAATGCCGGTCAGGACTGCACGGCAGCCTGCCGCATCTACGCGCAGGACGGCATCTACGAAAAACTGGTCGCCGACCTCTCGGCCGCCGTCTCGACCATCAAATACAACGACCCCGACGACACGCAGAACGAGATCGGCCCGCTGATCTCCAAGCGCCAGCGCGACCGCGTCGCCAGCTTCGTCGAGCGGGCCGCCGAGGTGAAGCATATCGAGATCACCACGGGAGGCCGGGCCGGCAGCGACGACGGCTACTTCTTCCAGCCGACCGTGGTGGCCGGCGCGACCCAGGACGACGAGATCGTGCGCCGCGAGGTGTTCGGCCCGGTCGTCTCCGTCACCCGCTTCTCCGAGGCGGACCAGGCCGTCGCCTGGGCGAATGACAGCGACTACGGCCTCGCCTCCTCCGTCTGGACCAAGGACATCGGCAAGGCGATGAAAGCCGCCGCCCGCCTGCAATACGGCTGCACCTGGATCAACACCCACTTCATGCTGACCACCGAAATGCCCCATGGCGGCGTCAAGCAGTCGGGCTACGGCAAGGACATGTCGATCTATGCACTGGAGGACTACACCGCCGTGCGCCACGTGATGATCAGTCACGACTAATCCTCCCAGCCGCCCAAGAGCGCGGCCACCTTCCGGGGCGCTCCCGCTGCCCCGGAACTTTTTTGTCCGTCACGCGTCTTTACTCCGACACAATCGGAGGCATCGCCGTGCTGAAATGGGCCCTTATCTTCCTCGTCGTCTCGCTGATCGCAGGCTTTCTGGGCTTCTCCGGCGTGTCGGCCGCCACGGCGACGATTGCCAAGGTGCTCTTCACCATTGCCCTCATCATCTTCCTGATTTTCCTTGTGCTTGCAGTGATGGCCGGCAGCCTCGCCTTCTGAGTGCAGATCATCCACAACCTGCGTTGCATATCGGCAACATCGGCTAAATCATGAGCGCTTAAGTCATATAATTTCTTGCCGCGGAACAAATCCTGATAAAAACGGTCACATTATCGATCCGCTTCGTCAGAAAGTTTCCGCATGCACAAGCCCTCCCGCACGATGTCCCGCCTGGCGCTCGCCGGCACGTCTCTCCTCACGCTCGCCACGGTCGCCCTTGCACAGGACCAGGCGGCCACGGCAGCGGGCGGTGCGACCGTTCTCGAAGACATCGTCGTCAACGGCGGCAGCGGCGGCGTCATCACGGCGGACGGCTATGTGGGCAAAAGCAGCGCGACGGGCGCAAAGGTCGATACGCCCTTCATCCAGACGCCGCAGTCGATCTCCTCGGTCACGCAGCAGCAGCTGGAAGACCGCAACCCGCAGACCCTGCTGGAAACGCTCGCCTACACGCCGGGCACGCGCGTCGGCGGCTACGGTTTCGATCCGCGCTTCGACTCGTTCACCGTGCGCGGCTTCGACGTGACCTATACGGGCGTTTTCCGCGACAACCTGCGCCAGCCGGGCGCCGGCTCCTCGTTGTTCAAGACCGAGCCCTACGGCCTCGAAGGCGTCTCGATCCTGCGTGGCCCCTCTTCCGCACTCTACGGCGCATCCGGCGCCGGCGGCCTCTACAACCTCATCAGCAAGCGCCCGACGGAAGACGCACTGCGCGAGATCCAGGTGCAGTATGGCAGCCACGACCGCTACCAGGGCCAGTTCGATCTCTCCGGCCCGATCAACGAGGCGGATCCGGTCTACTATCGCCTGACCGGCCTCCTGCGCAGCGCCGACACCGAGCAGGTCGGCGTTCCCGACGACCGCGCCTATATCGCGCCGGCCTTCACCTGGAAGCCGGACGAGGATACCAAGCTGACGATCCTCGGCGAATATTCCCGCACCAAGACGGGCGGCACCGCGGCCTACTATTATGACGCCGCCACCGGCAAGGTCAGCGACATCTTCGCCGGCAACCCGGCCTACAACGACTCGATCCAGAACCAGGGCCGCATCGGCTACGAGTTCGAGCATCGCCTGAACGAGGTCTTCACCTTCCGCCAGAACGCCCGCGCCTCCTGGCTGAACGTCGACGCCGACTGGGCCTTCGCCTACCAGCCGAACGCGGCCGACCCGACGCTGCTCGACAGCAGCGCCGGCACGTACGAAGAGTGGATGAACACCTACACGATCGACAACCAGCTGGAAGCCAAGTTCGACACCGGCGCACTGGAGCACACGCTGCTCACCGGCATCGACTTCACCAAGATCTACTGGAAATCGCTGAACGGCTACGGCGCAACGCCGCCGCTCGACACCAAGAACCCGACACGCGGTCGCCCGACGGACCCGATCGGCTTCCAGACGAAGAGCGTGCAGGACCAGTTCATCACCGGCCTCTACCTGCAGGACCAGATCCGCTACGACGCGCTGACCTTCACGCTCGGCGGCCGCTACGACTGGGTCTCCACCGACACCGACAACACGGACCTCGCCTCCGGCGCCCTCAGCACGATCAACCAGAGCGACCGTGCCTTCACCTGGCGCGCCGGCGTGACCTATGAGACCGAATGGGGCATCACCCCCTATGCCAGCTACTCGACCGCCTTCTCGCCGAATGCCGGCGTGAACCTTGCCACCGGCAACCCGTTCAAGCCGACCGAGAGCGAGCAGCAGGAAGTCGGCGTGAAGTACCTGCTTCCGGACAGCAACACCCTGCTGACGGCCGCACTTTTCAACATCGACCAGACGAACGGACTTTATTATGAAGTCGTCGACCTGCCGAGCGGTCCGGCCAACATTCAGGTCCAGCGCGGCAAGCTGCGCTCGCGCGGCCTGGAACTGGAAGCCTCGACCAGCCTCGACAACGGCCTCTCGCTGATCGCCTCCTATACCTATACCCAGGCGAAGATCATCGATGGCCCGGCCGGCACCGTGAACAACGACGTCTCCTCCGTACCGCGCCACATGGCATCGCTCTGGGCGCATTACACCATGCCGGAAGACGGCGCGCTGGCCGGCCTCGGCTTCGGCGCTGGCGTTCGCTTCACCGGGGAAAGCTATGGCAACGACGCCAACAGCATGAAGAACAAGGCGCGCGCCTTCGTCGATGCGTCGATCGACTACGATTTCGCCGCCATCGACAAGGACTTCGCCGGCCTGAAGCTGCAGGTCAACGCGACGAACCTCTTCGACCGCCAGGATGCCGTCTGCTCGGCCGGCTTCTGCTACCGCGACCAGGGCCGCACGATCATCGGCAACCTGAAATACTCCTGGTAAGCGCTTGACGGCGCTTCCCTCCCAGGACGGCGAGACCGCTTTCCGGCCCGAAGGCCTGAAGGCGGTCTTCAGCGGTGAACATGCCTGGTGCGGCGAGAAGATGATGCTCTCGTCGGATCTCGATGGCGCCATGCCGCTCTGCGCGTTCCTGGAGGGAGACGGGTTTTCCCGGACGATCGACCGTTATGCGGAGAGCCATGACAAGGCGGACCGGCGCGCCGCCGCCTCCTTCTGGTCGCTCTACTATTTCTCCGCCCTCACCATCCCGTATGTCGTGGCGCGCCGCGCGGAGCGGACCCTGCCCGTCGCCCTCGATGCGATGACCATCGCCATCGGCGAGGACGGCCTGCCCCGGGCCTTCGGCCTGCCACATGAAGGCGACTGGAGCGAAGGAGACGATCTCGTCGACTTCGTCACGCCGCTGGTAGACTGCCACCTCTCCCGCGCGGTCGCCCTGTTCAAGGAAAAGACCGGCATTGCCCCGAAGCTCGCCTGGAACAATGCCGCCGTCTACATCGACTACGCCTTCAACGCGACGGACCATGCGCCGCCCGAAGACGGCGACCATTGGCCTTCGCGTCCCCTCTTCGATTGCCCGCTGCTGGCGAACGGCAGCCGCAACCCCTTCCACGGATGCCTGCGCCACGAGATGGAAGCAGGTGTCATCCACTGCCGCCGCAAGGTCTGCTGCCTGCGCTACATGCTGCCCGGCATTCCAGGCTGCGGCGAGCTGTGCGCCCTGCCGGAACTGAGAAAACAATGACCCAACGCCTTTCCGCCCTCATCGCCGTCGTCCTCCTGTTCCTCGCCATCCTGCCGGCCCGTGCCGAGGTGACGTATCCGCTGACGGTCAAGGACGCCTTCGACCGTGAGATCACCATTCCGGCCCAGCCCAAAGCAGTGCTGCTCGGCAGCGGCTTCGATCTCGTCGCGCTCTCGCTGATCCATCCGAACCCGGTCAGCATCCTCGCCGGCTGGTCGAGCGACATGCAGGGCGACAATCCGGAGATCTATGCACGGTTCAAGGAAAAGTTCCCTGAAATCGTCGACGTCCCGGTCATCGGCGTAAACGGCGCGCTCTCCTTCGAGACCATGCTGTCGCTGAAGGCGGACCTTGCCATCCTCGCCAACTGGCAGGCCGATACCGAACTCGGCAAACAGGCGATCGACTACCTGGAAAAGATGGGCGTGCCCGTCGTCGTCGTCGACTTCAACAGCAACGCGCTGAAGAACACCGCCGGGACCATGCGCCTGCTCGGCAAGGTGCTGAACCGCGAGGAACAGGCCAACGCCTTCGCCGACTTCTATGACGCCCGCGTCAAGCGCATCCGCGACCGGGTCGCCCAGCACCCCGAGCCGGGTCCGACCGTGCTGATGGACGCCTTCCCCAACCCGGAAAAATGCTGCTACGCCTATGGCACGGGCGGTCTCGGCGCCTTCATCGCCATCACCGGCAGCCGCAACATCGCCGAAAGCCTGCCGGCGCAGGGCGGCATCGTCAGTTCGGAATTCATCATCGCGGCCAATCCCGACGTCTACATCGCGACCGCGTCGCCGGGCGGCACCTACAGCTCGTTCTCGGTCGGTCCCGGCGTCGCCGCTGAAGAGGCGCGCGAAACGCTCGCCCGCGCCGTCAAGGCGCCGATCCTCTCCGACCTGAAGGCGGTGAAGGACGGCCGCGTGCACGGCCTGTGGAACTTCTTCAACACCGTCCCGCTCAACGTGCTCGCCGCCGAGGCCTTCGCGCACTGGCTGCGCCCGGACATCTTTGCCGACATCGACCCGGATGCGACATTGAAGGAAATCAACGAACGTTTCGCCGCCGTGCCTTTCGACGGCGCCTATTGGATCAGCCTCAAGGCAAAGTGAGGGGACCGGCCTTTCGGTCCCTTCTCCCGCAGGCTATATCATGCCCAGGAGGACCTGAATGATCTGGGCATTCGCAGTCGCGGCAGCGGCCATACTCTATCTCGCACTGCGCTTCCGGCGCTTCCAAAGCTGGGTCGAACCCGTCCTCACCATCGTGGTGGCCATCGGCCTAGCAAGCGCGCTCCTCATCTGGTTCGTCGACGAACGCGCGCCCTCCGGAACCCCCGTCACCCCCAACGCAACCACGCCGGTGCTTTCGGAAGAGACGGTCGTGCTTGCCGAAATGCAGGCCAGCGCCGGCCAGACGAAGACGAGCTTTCGCGTGACCGGCAGCATCGCCAACAAGGGCCCCGTGCCGACGCAGTCTTTCCGCCTCGACGTGGTTCTCTCCGACTGCCCCGGCGGCACCTGCCGCGAGGTCGGCCGCGACAGCGCGCTGATCGTGCTGCGCGTCCAGCCGGGCGAAAGCGCCGCGTTCTCGACCTTCGCCGTCTTCCCCGGCATCGATCTCAACCCCGTCACCGCCCCCGAATGGGATTTTGGCGTGCGCGACGTCAGGGCCGTGACCCGCTGACACGTTTCCAGCCGAAGCGGTATCGCTTCGGCGGGGGATAATGCGCCAAAGTCGAGAAATCAGAGCGCGGCGACGACATCGGCCGTACTGAGCACCGTCGCAAATTCATGGCGCAGCGTCGCGACATGGGCGCGGTGCACGTCGCGCGCGGCGATCGTCCCGCCCGCGCCGTCCGGCAGGTCGAAGCAGTCGCAGGCATCCTCGACGAGGATCACCCGGTAACCCATATTCGCCCCGACGCGCACGCTGGTCGATACGCACATATCCGTGGAAACGCCGAACAGCACGACCGTCTCCGCGCCGAGCCGGCGCAGGCGCAAGTCGAGATCCGTGCCGATGAAGGCGGCGTTGACGCTTTTCGTCACCAGCGGCTCGCCCGCCTGCGGCGCAAAGCCGGGGCGGTGCGCGTTGCCCGGCGCCTCCGGGCCCAGCGTGGAGCCCGGCTCCACGCTGTCGTGGCGCACATGGATGATCGGCCGCCCGGCGGCGCGCCAGGCAGCGAGCAGCGCCAGACCGTTGTCGTCCAGCTTCTCGTTCCAGCGCCGCGGCCAGGGCGCGGCGTCGAAGGCTTGCTGCATGTCGATCGGGATCAGGACGGCGTTGTCAGGTAGGGTCGGCATCAGTTTCTCCATGAGGCGATGACCGACGAATAGTTGCTTTTCCGTCCGGTTTCGCGCAGCAAGGAGCCGGAGCGCCGGACGATCGTCCGGCCGGATGGAGGTTTTTCCGGATGAACGAACTGGACGAGAAGGACAGGCTGCTGCTCGCGGCGCTGCGCGCCGACGCGCGCCAAAGCCTCGTGGAGCTTGCGCGCCACACGGGACTGTCGCGCAGCGCGGTGCACGAGCGCATCCGGCGGCTGGAGGCGAAGGGCGTCATCGCCGGCTATACCGTGAAGCTCGGCGTCGACCGGGAGCGGCCGGGCGTCGAGGCGCTGATCGCCGTCGGCTTCCAGCAGGGCCGCAACTGCGACCACATCGTACCGCATCTCACCGGCATTCCGAACGTCGTGACCTGCTGGTCGCTCGCCGGACCGACGGACCTGATGCTGCTTGTCGAATGCACTTCGAACGGCGAACTCGACACCGTGCGCCGCCAGATCGCGACGACGCCCGGCATCGCGACCGTGCAGACGCACGTCTCGCTGCGCACCCATTTCGATCGCAGAGTCTAGGCGTTTAATCCCAGCATTTAATGGACTTGCTTCAGAAGTAGATCTTGAACTTCTCCCGCACCGCCTGGTCCGTCGCAAAATCGAAGAGCGGGCCGCCGGCCTCCGAGAGAATGCGGTTCTTGCGCTCGATCGCCTTCTGCACAAGGTCCGGCCGGCCGATCTCGGCCCATTCCTTGGGGCTCGTGCGGTCGGCGACGGCGGGATAGATATATTCCGTCTGCATCAGCGACAGCGTCTGCGGATCGCCGAGATAGTGCCCGGGGCCTTCAAGGCAGACCGACCGCATCGTCTCCAGCGAGACGGAATCCTCCGTCACGTCGATGCCGCGCACGCAGCGCTGCACCTGGCCCAAAAGGTCGTCGCCGAGCACGAGGCTTTCAAGGCAGAAGCCGAGCAGCGAGGCATGCATGCCGACGGCCTCATAGACCATGTTGAGGCCGGAGAGGCCCGCCATGACGTTCGAGATCGCCTGTTCCCAACCCGCCTGCATATCCGGCAGCTTGGAATCGGCAATGCCCGCCGCCGCGCCGCCGGGAAGCCGGTAGAACTGGTGCATCTGCGCGCAGCCGGCCGTCAGCAATGCCTGCTCGCCGGAGCCGCCGGACATCGCGCCGGTGCGCAGGTCCGAAACGAAGGGCCATGTGCCGAAGATCGCCGGGTGGCCGGGGGCCATGGCATTGACGTAGACGACGCCGGCAAGGCACTCGGCGACCGCCTGCACGATGGCGGTGGCGAGCGGCGCGGGGGCCGTCGCGCCGGCCTGCCCGGCGGAGAGGAGAAGGATCGGCATGCCGGCCCGGATGCAGGCCTCCATGGTGATGCAACTCTCTTCCGCGAATTTCATCGGCGGCACGACGAAGCAGTTAGAGTTCGACACGAAGGGCCGCGCCCGCCACTTGTCCTCACCGCCCGCCATCATGTGGATGAGATCGAAGCAGCCGGCGACATGCGAGGGATCGGAAAAGCTGGTGCCGACATGTTTCGACGTGCCGGCGCAGCAGCCGTAGAGCGTGTTGATGTCCATCAGGAAATTGTCCGCGACATCGCGGCAGACCATCGCCCGCTGGAAGAAATGCACGTTGTCGAGGTGATGGACGAGCTGGGCGGCGTTGAAGAGGTCTTTCGCGGTCGATTCGCGGTATTCGCGCTTCTCCACATCGACGATATGCACCGCCGCGCCCGCCGTGCCGTAATAGACGCGGGTGCCCGACAGTTCGAGATCGTATTTCGGATCGCGGCCGTAGAGCGTGATGTCGCGCGCGGCGAGGGCCAGCATGTCCTCCACCAGCGCGCGCGGGAAGCGCAAACGCCCGTCCTCGCCGAGGATGGCGCCCGCGCCCGTCATGATCTCGATGCCGGATTTCGGCGCATTGGCGAGGCCGATATTTTCGAGCGCATCCAGCGCCGCCTCATGGATGCGGCGCACGCCCGCCTCCGTCAGCGGCTTGTACTGGCCGCCCGGAAGGCCCGGCCGCACCGGCCGGACATTTTCCGCAAGGGGTGCCGCGCGCATCGCGACGCGCGCTGCACGCCCACCGGACCGCCGGGACAAAACTGCCTGTTCACTCATGATCCGTCTCCCCCGCACCGGCGGCCAGCATTCTGTTGATAAGGTCCCCCGACGCGGCGGTGGACAATTTTGCAAAACTGCCATCCTTGACGATGGCGTCCATCTGCTCGGCGATGGCGGCATGGGTGACGCGGGCGATCATCGAGCCGAGCGAGATGCGGCGCACGCCGATAGCGGCGAGCTGCGGCACGGTGAGCTGGCGCAGCAGCCCGGCGGCAAGCGCATTGACCGGCTTTGAGACGGACTGCACGACACGGCGCAGTTCCGCCTCGCCCGGCGGTACGGGCACGTAGACGAGATCCGCGCCGGCCTTCTCGTAAGCCTGAATGCGGCGGATCGCCTCGTCGAGATCGTAGACACCGTTCATCACGCCGTCCGCCCGGGCGCAGAGGATGAAGGGCCGGCCGAGCGACCGGGCGGCATCCGCCGCGGCGCGGATACGGTCCACGGCGAGATCGAAGGCATAGGCAGGATTGCCGTCCACCATCTGCGTGTCTTCGATCGAGCAGCCGGAAAGCCCGACCTCGGCGGCAAGCCGGATCGTCTCGGCAACACCCTCTGGCGCATCGGCAAAGCCGTTCTCGAAATCACCGGAGACCGGCAGCGGCGTTGCCCGCACCAGGTCCTCCGCGTGCTTCAGCGCTTCCTCGCGCGTCACGCGGCCCATGTCGGGACGCCCGAGCGTGAAGGCGAAGCCGGCCGACGTGGTCGCGAGCGCCACGGCGCCGGAGGCGGCCATCATGCGGGCGGAGCCCATGTCCCAGGGATTGGGGATGACGAAGCAGCCCGACTGGTGCAGATCGAAAAATCGCTGGTGACGGTCGGCAAGGTTTTTCATGCGCGCACCCTTTCGGCTTTCGGATCGTACAGGGGTTGAAGCGAGGCTTCCGCCTTCACGCGGACGCCGGCGATTTCGATCTCGTAGTTCGATGCGAGCACATCCGCCTCGCTCTCGCCGGCTGAAGGCACATAGCCCATGCCGATCGCGCCCCCGAGATAGTGGCCGTAATTGCCCGAGGTGATGGTCGAAACGATCTTGCCGTCACGCACCAGCGCTTCGTTGTGGAAGAGCAGCGGCTCGGGATCGGTCAGCCTGAACTGCACCATGCGGCGCTTAAGGCCGGACTCCTGCCTGCGCAGCACCGCGTCGCGGCCGATGAACTCGCCCTTCCTCGTGCGCACGGCAAAACCCAGGCCGGCTTCCAGCACATGGTCCTCGTCCGTGATGTCATGGCCGAAATGGCGGAACGCCTTTTCGATGCGGCAACTGTCGAGCGTATGCAGCCCGCAGAGTTTCAGGCCGACATCGGCGCCGGCCGCCTCCAGCGCCTCGAAGACATGGGCGGTCTGGTCGGTGGAGACGTAAAGCTCCCAGCCGAGTTCGCCGACATAGGTAACACGATGCGCGCGGGCGAGGCCCATGCCGATCTCGATCTCCCGCGCCGTGGCGAAGGGATGCGCCGCATTGGAAAAGTCGTTCGGGCTGACCTTCTGCATGAGATCGCGCGCATTCGGCCCCATGACGCAGAGCACGCTTTCCGCCGCCGTCACATCGGTGATGACGACGAACTCGTCCTTCAGGTGCTTTCGCAGCCATGCGAGATCGCGCTGCAATGTCGCGCCGGGCACGACGAGGAAGAACGCCGTCTCCGAAAGGCGCGTCACCGTCAGGTCGCTCTCGATGCCGCCGCGTTCGTTGAGCATCTGCGTATAGACGATCCTGCCGGGGGCGACGTCCATCTGGTTGGCGCAGAGCTTTTGCAGGAAGGCCAGCGCATCGCGGCCCTCGACGCGGATTTTTCCAAAAGAGGTCATGTCGAAGAGGCCGACGCCGTTGCGCACGGCAAGGTGCTCGTCCTTCTGGTTCTCGAACCAGTTCTGCCGCTTCCATGAATAGCGGTATTCCCGCTCCTGCCCTTCCTTCGCGAACCAGTTGGCGCGCTCCCAACCGGCCACTTCGCCAAACACCGCGCCCCGCGCCTTCAGGTGCTCATGCAGCGGCGAGCGGCGCACGCCGCGGGCCGTCGCCATCTGGCGGTAGGGGAAGTGGTCAGCATAGAGCAGGCCGAGCGTTTCGGAGACGCGGTCCTTCAGATAGGCCCGATTGCGCTGGAAGGGTTGCGCGCGGCGGATATCCACCTCCCAGAGATCGAAAGGCGCTTCGCCGTCGTTCATCCACTGGGCAAGCGCCATGCCCGCCCCGCCGGAGGAGACGATGCCGATGGAATTGTAGCCGGCGGCGACCCAGTAGCCCTTCAGTTGCGGGGCTTCGCCGAGATAGTAGCGGTCGTCGGGCGTAAAGCTTTCCGGGCCGTTGAAGAAGGTGTGGATGCCGGCGGTCTCCAGCATCGGCATGCGGTTGATGGCGTTTTCAAGGATCGGCTGGAAGTGGTCGAAATCCTCCGGAAGCTGGTCGAAGCAAAAATCTTCCGAAATGCCGTCCATGCCCCACGGCTTGGCCTTCAGCTCGAAGGCCCCGATCAGCATCTTGCCGGCGTCTTCCTTGTAGTAGGTGCATTCATCCGGCACGCGCAGCACCGGCAGGCGCTGGAGGTTCGGGATCGGCTCGGTGACGATGTAAAAATGCTCGCAGGCATGCAGCGGCAACGTCACGCCCGACATATCGGCCAGCGTGCGCCCCCACATGCCGGCGGCGTTGACGACGTTTTCCGTTTCGATGGTGAAGGTTTCGCCGTTCTGCTCGCAGGTAACGCCCGTCACGCGGCCGTCCTTCGTGAGCACCGACGTCACCTTGACGCCCTCGATGACCGTCGCGCCGTTCTGCCGCGCGCCCTTCGCCAAGGCCATCGCAATGTTCGCCGGGTCGCACTGGCCGTCGAGCGGCAGGTGCACGGCGGCCTTCACATCCGCCGTGTTGAGGTGCGGATACATCGCCTTCACCTCATCGACGGTGATTTCGCGCACGTCGATGTCGAAGGCGCGGGCGAGCGAGGCCTGGCGGTAAATCTCTTCCTTGCGCTCCTCGGTCAGCGCCACGGTCATCGAGCCGCACTGGCGCATGCCAGTGCCGATGCCGGTCTCGGCTTCGAGCTTCACGTAAAGGTCAGCGGAGTACTTTGCGAGGCGCGTCATGTTCTGCGAGGCGCGGAGCTGGCCGATGAGCCCGGCGGCATGCCATGTGGTGCCGCACGTCAACTGCTTGCGCTCCAGCAGAACCACATCCGTCCAGCCGAGTTTGGCGAGGTGATAGGCGACCGAGCAGCCGGAGACGCCGCCGCCGATGATGACGGCTCTCGCCTTGGAAGGAATGGGCTTCGTCATGCGCGCAGTCTTTCGTTGTTGGGGTCGAAGAGCGGGCCATCGGGTTGGACGGTCGCCTTGAAACGCTCGCCGTAGATTTCCACCTCGATTTCCGTGCCCGGCACGGCGAGGTCGGCCTTCAGCATGCCGAGCGCGATGGATTTTCCGGTGCGATAGCCCCAGTTGCCGGAGGTCGTCTCGCCGACAACCTTGCCGCCATGCCAGAGCGTCGACATGTAGGGCGCATCGCAGTCGCCGGCGTCCACGGTCAGCGTCACGAAGCGTTTCGTCACACCCTCAAGCTTCTCGCGCTCCAGCGCGGCCTTGCCCTTGAAGGCGGGCTTCGTCCAGTCGACGAAGCGCTCGAGGCCGCCCTGCAAAATCGTGTAGTCGGTCGAAAGATCGCCCTTCCAGGCGCGATAGCCCTTTTCGATGCGCAGGCTGTCGAGCGCCTCCATGCCGAAGGGTTTTAGGCCGTGCTTCTGTCCCGCCGCCCAGACGGCGTCGAAGATCACGGCGGTGTCCTCGACCTTGGTGTGGATTTCCCAGCCGAGTTCGCCGGCGAAGGAGACGCGCACGAGCTGGCACCAGCGGCCGGCGATCTCCACCGGCTGGTGGGTGAGCCAGGGCATGGTGAGGTCCGCCTTGCAGACATCGGCGAGGATGGCGCGGGAGTTCGGGCCGGAGAGAATCTGGCACGAAAAGGTTTCCGTGACATCCTCTAGCGTGAAGACCGGATTTTTCGGCAGGTGCTTTTGCAGCCATTCGAAATCGTGCCATTGCGCCGTCGCGGCGGTGATGAGGAAGAAAAAGTCCTCTGCCAGCATCATGACGGACATTTCCGTGACGATGCGACCCTTGTCGTCGGAGAAATAGGCAAGGCCGATACGGCCGGGTTTCGGCACGCGGCCGGTGATCAGGGACGATAACCAGGCGGTCGCGCCCTCCCCCTTCACGCGGAAGCGTGAGAAGCCGGGAAGGTCGAGAATGCCGGCGGCCTCGGTGACGGCGCGGCATTCCGCCTCGATGCGCGCCCGCCAGGGGCCTTCGCGGTTCCAGGTCTGGGTCGAGGCTTCGGACGTATCGTCGCCGGGCTCCGCATACCAGTTGGCGCGCTCCCAGCCGTTGTAGGGCTTGAACTGAGCGCCGAGCGCCGCGATACGGTCGTGGATCGGCGAGAGCTTTTGGTTCCGCCCCGCCGGCCAGGCGTGTTTGGGGAAGTGCATGGCATATTCGTGGCCGTAAATTTCCATGCCCTTGGCAACGCAATAGTCCTTGTCGGCGGCAAAAGCGGTGTAACGGCGCGGATCGCAGGACCACATGTCCCACTCCGTCTCGCCCTCCGTCACCCATTCGGCAAGAACCTTGCCGGCGCCGCCGGCCTGGCAGATGCCGAAGGTGAAGACGCAGGCCTCAAAGGCATTCGGCACGCCGGGCATCGGGCCGAGCAGCGGGTTGCCGTCAGGCGCATAGGGGATCGGGCCGTTGATCATGCGCGACAGGCCGGCGGTGCCGAGGATCGGCACGCGCTCGACGGCGTCGTTGAGATACCATTCGAGACGGTCGAGATCGTCCGGGAAGAGCTGGAAGGAGAAATCGTCCGGCATCGGATCGTCAGGCGTCACCCAATGCGCCTTGCAATTGCGCTCGTAGGGGCCGAGGTTCATGCCCGTCTTTTCCTGGCGCAGATAGTAGGAACTGTCGACGTCTCGCAGCAGCGGCAGCTTGTGCCCGGCTTCGCGCGACCAGGCGGCCAGTTCCGGGATTTCCTCGAACAGCATGTATTGATGGCTCATCACCATCATCGGCACATCGCGGCCGAACCATTTTCCGACTTCCCGCGCATAATAACCGGCGGCGTTGACGACCTTCTCGCAGCGGATCTCGCCCTGCGGTGTGGAAATCACCCATTCGTCGCCCTCGCGGCGCGCGCCGGTCGCCGGACAGAAACGGAAGATTTTTGCGCCCATGTCGCGCGCGCCTTTCGCCAGCGCCTGGGTGAGCTGCGCTGGGTCGATGTCGCCGTCATACGGGTCATAGAGCGCGCCGGAAAGATCGTGCGTTTCGAGGAAAGGGTATTTCCCGCGCATCTCGTCGGGCGAGAGGATATCGAGGTCCATGCCCTGATAGCGGCCCATGCCGACGACGCGCTTGAACTCCTGCAAACGCTCCTTCGAATGGCCGAGGCGGATCGAGCCCGTCACATGGTAGTTCATGGGGTAATCGACCAGCGCACCCAGCTCCCGGTAGAGCGAGGCGGAGTAGCGCTGCATGTTCATGATCGACCAGGAGGAGGAAAAGGTCGGCACGTTGCCGGCGGCGTGCCAGGTGGAGCCGGCGGTCAGCTCGTTCTTTTCGAGCAGCACGCAATCCGTCCACCCGGCCTTCGCCAGATGATAGAGCGCGGATGCTCCGACGGCGCCTCCGCCGATGATGACGACCCGGGCATGGCTTGGCAGTACGGACATTCTCGTTCCCCTCGTTTGCCCGGGATTTGTGGCAACCAAAGCGCCGGGCGGCAAGCGGATGAAGCGGGTTTATTAATCGATAGTTTCGATTAGACTGCCGCAAAACATTTGGAAAATGCGGCGCGTTCATGCAAATCATCCTGATCGAGACATTTCTGGACCTGATGGAAACCCGCAATTTCAACCGCACGGCGGAGCGGCTGAACATCACGCAATCGACGGTGACGCACCGCATCAACGCGCTCGAGGCGATGTTCGCTCGAAAACTCTTCGCGCGGAACAAGGGCGGCACACAGCCGACGGCCGCCGGCCTGCGCTTCCTCGATCATGCAAAAGCTTTGCAACATCAATGGCATGAGGCGACGCGTGCGGTGGAGACGGCCGGCGCCTACGAGCGCTCCATGCGCATCGGCCTGCAACACGATCTTGCCGCCCACTATGCCGGCGACTGGCTGGCGGCGGTGCGCAGGGAATTGCCGGCCACCTCGATCTATCTGGAGGTCGACTATTCCGGCCAGATGAACCGCGACCTCGGCGCCGGCGACCTTGACCTCGCGATCCTCTTCACGCCGCATTACCTGCCGGACCTGCATTACGAGCGCATCGGCGAGGTGCGTTACGAGATGGTGAGCAACAAGGTCAGCCGCATCGAGGACGTGAAGGCTGAAGACTATATCCAGGCCGTCTATTCCCCCGCCTTCGACCGGCTGCACCGGCAGGCCCATCCCGAGCTTTCGACCGCGCCGATCGCCAGCGGCGAGACGACCGCCATCCTCGCGCTGATGCAGAAACTCGGCGGCTCGGCCTTCGTGACGGAGGCCGATGCCAAGCGGCTGCTGCGCACCGGCGCGGTCAGCCGCGTGGCGGGGGCAGAACCGATCGCGCAGGCCGTCTATGCCGCCGTCAACGTGCGCACGCGCCATGCCCACCAGCACCGGCGGATCATCGCCACCCTTCAGGCGCTGCTTGAAACCGGGCGGTCACATGCCTATGAACGGCCGGACCGCATCTGACGAAGGGAATCGTTCATGGCCGCCCGCGACCGCTATTCGCGCAAACTCGAATGCGCCATGTGCGGCCATTCCGGCTATGCCGAGGTTTCCGAAGACGACATGCCGAGCCGGGCGCATCCCGATTTCACGGTCGATTCGCTGCCGCACGGCTTTGCCACGGAGCGCGCCTCGAAACATCCCGACAAACACATGATCCGCTGCCGTTGCGGCCATGTCTTCAAGTTCCGGCAGAAGACCGCCTATGCCGAAGGCGGCGAGCCGCGGCGGTAGGGTCGTACCCTCGCGCCGCCGCCTCTCGGACCGAATTATCCCCGCCCGACGAACGGCATCGCCGTCGCCATGACCGTCATGTTCAAGACATTGGCGTCGAGCGGCAGGCTGGCCATGTAGACCACGGCATCGGCGACGTGTTTGACCGACATGGTCGGCTCGCTGACTATGTCGCCGTTCGGCTGGAGGATGCCGGCGCTCATGCGGGCGGTCATGTCGGTCGCGGCATTGCCGATATCGATCTGGCCGCAGGCGATGTCGTATTTGCGCCCGTCGAGCGCCGTCGACTTGGTGAGGCCGGTGATGGCGTGTTTCGTCGCCGTATAGGGCGCGGAATTCGGACGCGGCGTGGTGGCGGAAATCGAGCCGTTGTTGATGATGCGCCCGCCGCGCGGGGTCTGGTCCTTCATCAGTTTGAAGGCCTGCTGGGTGCAGAGGAAGGCACCCGTCAGGTTCGCGGCGAGAATGCTGCTCCACTCCTCGAAGGGAATGTCCTCCAGCAGCGCCGGGGAGACGTTGGAGCCGGCATTGTTGACGAGCACGTCGAGCCGGCCGAAATCACGCCGGACCGCCGCAAAAGCTGCAGCGACCTCGGCGGGATCGCCGACATTGCAGGGGATGGCGCGCACCGGGTTGCCCGTTTCGCCGGTAATGGTGGCGGCAGCCTCCTCCAGCACTGCGGCCCGGCGCCCGGTGATGACGACCCCATAGCCCTCGGCGCTGAGGCTCCTGGCGATGGCAAGGCCGATGCCCGTGCCGCCGCCCGTCACCAGTGCGATCTTGCCTGTGCCGGTCCGTCCCCATTCGGTCATGTCGTCCTCCTCCTTTGACGCGTCCCTTCGGTTTGCGCGAAAAGGACACCCGCTGCAAGGGATCATGAAAAAGTCCCCGGCATCAGCCGGGGACTTCGCCGCGTCCGTCTGCGGAGGATCTCAGAACAGCGCGGCGGTGCTCTTCAGCGTCACCCAGATGCCCCAGAGGAGCGGAAGGCCGACGATGGCCCAGGCGAGCACCGCCCTGGCATCGAGCCCGCCCTTGCCGATGCCGAAGGACCCGGTCGGGCCGGCATTGGCCGCTGCCGTCTTCGCCTGCAGGGAGGCGACTTCCTCGTCCGACATGAACCACTTGTCTGCGAGCGGCCGGACGAACAGGTTGGCGATGAGGCCGAGGGCCAGCATGCCGGCAAGGATGTACATCGTGCCGGTATAGAGCGCCGGCCCCGGCTCGACACCCGCTGCGATCTGCGCCTCCCGGATATAGTTGACCACGACAGGACCGACGATGCCGGCGGTCGCCCAGGCCGTCAGCAGGCGGCCATGGATCGCGCCCACGAACTGCGTGCCGAAAATATCCGCAAGATAGGCAGGGACGGTGGCAAAGCCCCCGCCATACATCGACAGGATGATGCCGAAGGCGAGCACGAAGAGCGCCTTGCTGCCCATATCCGCCAGGGTCGGGGCGAGCGCGTAGAGCACGATGCCGAGGATGAAGAAGGTGTAGTAGGTGTTCTTGCGTCCGATCTTGTCGGAGAGCGAGGCCCAGACGAAGCGCCCGCCGATGTTGAACAGCGAGAGCAGGCCGGTAAAGCCGGCGGCAATCGCCGCGATGGCCGCCTTCTGCTCGGTGTCGAGCTGACCGAAGCTCAGCTCCGGCTGACCGATGAGGCGCCCGCCGAAGATCTCCTGCAGCATCGGCGAGGCCATGCCGATGACGCCGATGCCGGCCGAGACGTTGAGGCAGAGCACGAGCCAGATCAGCCAGAACTGCGTCGTCTTGTGCGCATCACGCAGGTGCACGTGTTTCGTGGTGATCATCGTCGACTTGGAAGCCGGTGGCGTCCAGCCTTCCGGGCGCCAGCCGGCCGGCGGAATGCGGTAGCCGAAAGCCCCACCCATCATGAAGCAGAAGTAGATAGCGGCCATCACGAGAAAGGTCTGCCAGACCCCGGCCGTCACATCGGTCTTGAAGGTGTTCATCAGGAGGTTCGCCAGAGGAGCACCGATCATCGCGCCGCCGCCGAAACCCATGATCGCCATGCCGGTCGCCATGCCGCGCCGGTCCGGGAACCATTTGATCAGGGTAGAGACCGGGGAGATGTAGCCAAGGCCGAGGCCGATGCCGCCGATGACGCCCGCCCCGAGCCACATCAGCCACAATTGATGGCTCATCACGCCAAGCGCCGCAACGACGATGCCGCCGCACCAGCAGCAGGCCGAAACGAAGCCCGCCTTGCGCGGGCCGACGCGCTCCAGCCAGCCGCCCCAGATGGCCGCCGAACAGCCGAGCAGCACGAAGAACAGCGTATAGATCCAGCCGAGATCGGCGACGCGCCAGTTGCAGCTCGTGGTAAGAGCGCAGAGACGAGGTTGAGATCGGCGCAAGCCGGATCCGTTACCGGAATGGCCTTGGACAAAGGCAGCCAGAACACGCTGAAACCGTAGGCCATGCCGATGCAAAGGTGAATGGCAAGCGCAGCCGGCGGAACGAGCCAGCGGTTGAAGCCGGGTTTGGCGATGATACGCTCCCGGTCGAGGATGCTGCCGGAATAGTCGCCGGCATAGGTCTCGGTCGATGCAGTCATTGGGTCTCCTCCGCGACGCACCTCTCGGTGCGAAGATTTTCGTGATGGGGAGTCGGCGAACGCCGCCCTTCGACACCCGGATGCCTGCATCCCTCTTGCAGACGGCCGGAAGCCGAACCTCCCGCGCGGAGCTCTGCAAGGTGCATGCCAAAGCGGATTTCGTTTTAAATCAACAGCTTGGAGAAGAGAGCGGAATCAAAATGGACAGTTTGTCCGTAAACGCCGGACAAACTGTCCGGTCAGGCCGCCTCGGGCAGCCAGATGGTGAAGGTGGCACCCTCGCCCGGGCGGCTCGTGACCGCGATGGCGCCGCCCTGCCGCGTCACCAGCGTCTGGCTGATGGAAAGGCCAAGGCCCGTACCCTCCTGCCGCTTGGTGGTGAAGAACGGGTCGAAGACCTTTGCGACGAGATCGGGCGCCATGCCGACGCCGGTATCGCTGACGACGATCTCCACGCCCGGGCGCCCGCCACGGTCGCTGTCCCGGGTGACGATGCTCAGCCTGCCGCCATCGGGCATGGCGTGAATGGCATTGACGACGAGATTGACGACGACCTGCTGGAGCTCGGTGCGGTTCATCAGCACCAGCCGTTCGGCCGTGTCCTCCAGCCGAACCTCGATCGCCGCCTTGGCAAGCAGGTGCTGGACGAGCGGCAGGCAATCGGCCACCGCCATGCCCGGCGCGTGGCGATCGACGAAACCGGCGAATTCCTCGGGCTTGGCGAACTGCAGGAGCTTCGTGACGATCTGGCTGACGCGCTGGATCTGCTCGTCGAGAAGCTGGAACTCCACCTTCGCCAGCTCCGCCCGGTCGCCGACCACGGAGCGGATGACCTCCAGGTTGCCCTGCATGACGGCGATGGGATTGTTGATCTCATGGGCGACACCGGCGGTGATTTCGCCGATCGCGGCAAGCTTTTCCGACAGGATGAGCTGTTTCGTCGTCGCCTCCAGTCGGCGATTGGCGAGCTGCAGCTCCCGGGTGCGCTCGTCGACGCGCGCGTTCAGCTCCTCGTTCCAGCGGCGCAGCTCCAGGTCGTTCTGTTCGAGCTTGTTCAGGAGATCATCGAGATGTACGGCGACGCGGCCGATCTCGTCCTGGCTGTCGACCGGGCCGGTGCGCGCGCCAAGATCGCCGCTTTCCACCCGCGCGATGGTGGCGTCCACCCGCTCCAGAGGCTCGAAGATGCCGCGCGCCCAGCGCAGGAAGATCGGCACGCTGGCCGCCGTGATCGCAAAGAAGGCGGCGACGATGGTGAGAACCGTCTGGTACTTTGCCGCCGTGAACGGCGCCTCGAGGAAACCGACATAGAGCATGCCGACGCGCTGGCCGTGACTGTCGGTGATCGGTTCATAGGCGGAAATGTACCAGTCATTGACGACGAAGGCGCTGTCGAGCCAGGTGCGCCCCTCGCCGAGCACGGCCGAGCGCACAGCGGCCGAAACGCGCGTGCCGAGCGCGCGGCGCCCTTCGAACAGGCGCACATTGGTGCTGATGCGCACATCGTCCAGGAACAGCGTCGCCGTTCCCTGGCTGCCCTCCGGCAGGCTCGCCTCGCGGTAGACGAGATCGTTGATCGTATCGATGAAGACGAGGTTCTGGTTGAGCAGGATGCCGCCGACGAGTACCGCCTTGCGCCCGTCGCCGAGCGTGACGGGGCTCGCGCTCTGCACGACCATGCCGCGCGTCTCCTCCGTGCGTTCGGTCGGCACCGCATTCGTCGTCGAGACGAGCGGCAGGCGCGCGCGGGCGGCAAGATCGGGCGAGAGCCGCTCGAGGTCGGCGTTCTCGAAAATGTCCACGCCCGTCGCCGGTTTGCCGGCCAGCGCGTCGCGGATGACCGGCCAGTCGGTGCGCAGCGTCTCGGCGGTGGTCGCGGTCACGGAGACGACGAGCCTGCCGTCCGGCGTGACGACATAGAGGAAATCGAGCTCCAGCCGCGCCCGCGCCTCGTCAAGCAAGGTCTTCAGCGCGCCGTTGTCGCCGGCGCTGTCGCGGAACCGCACGGAGCCGCCGAGCGCGGTGACATGCTCGCCGGTATTGTCGAGGATATGGGCGAGATACTGGTGCGCGATGGTGAGGTCGCCGTTGACCTTGGAGATCAGCGTCGCGTCGAACTTCTCGTTCCAGCGGTAGACGGTGATGCCGAGCAGCAGCGGCAGGATCACCAGCATCGGCAGAAGCGCGATGGCCAGCAGCCGGTAGCGCACCGAGCGCGCCGGCCGGATGACGCCCTGCCTGCCGTCAGCCATCCCAGGCCGCCAGCTTGCGGTCGATCGTCTTGCGGGAAATGCCGAGCTGACGCGCCGCCTCGTCGCGCCCGCCATGGCAGGCGGCAAGCACCGAGAGGATATGGCGCCGCTCGACATCGGCAAGCGACCCGCCCTCTCCGCCGGCCGGCGCCGACGCCGGCCACTGCCCGAACCCATCCGGGAAACGGCCGAGGATCAGCGTGCGCTCGATGAGGTTGCGCAGCTCGCGCACATTGCCCGGCCAGCCATAGGCCGACAATGCCCGCCGGGTCGCTTCGTCGATCGGCACGGCGGGCATGGCCAGCTGCGCCGAAAGCTTCTTCATGAAGAGAGCGGCCAGTTCCACCGCATCGCCGTCGCGGTCCTTCAGCGGCGGAAGATGGATCTGCATGACATTGATACGGAAGAACAGATCGGCCCGGAAGCGCCCCGCCTGCACCTCCTTTTCCAGCTCCGCATTGGTGGCGAAGACGAAGCGCAGGTCGACCGGCACCTCACGCTCGGAGCCGACGGGCCGCACCTTGCGGTCCTCCAGCACGCGCAACAGCTTGCTTTGCGTGGCCGGCGGCATCTCGCTGATCTCGTCGAGAAACAGCGTGCCACCCTGCGCATGCAGGAACAGGCCTTCGCGCGCCCGCTCGGCACCGGTGAAAGCGCCCTTCAGGTGGCCGAAGAGCTCGCTTTCGATCATGTCGGGCGGGATCGCCCCGCAATTGACCGGCACGAAGGGTTTGGCTGCGCGGTCGGACAGCGTGTGCAGCGAGCGCGCCGCCACCTCCTTGCCGGTGCCGGACTGGCCGGTGAGCAGAACGGAGGTCGGCAGCGGCGCGACGCGGGCGATGGTATCGCGCACGCGGGCGATGGCCGAGGATTCGCCGATCAGCCGGTCGCGCAGGAGGATATGGTCGGAGGTCGCCTTCAACTCGTAGCGCAGCACGTAGTTTTCGCGCTGCAGGCGGATGCGGTCGAGGCAGCGTGCGACGGCGTTGAGCAACTGGTTGGAGCGGAAGGGTTTCAGGATGAAATCGACCGCGCCGGCCCGCAGCGCCTGGATGGCGGTTTCGAGATCGGCATAGGCGGTCATCAGAATGGCATCGGCGAAGAAGCCGATGGCGCGCTGTTCGGCAAGCCATTCCACGCCGTTCTTCTTCGGCATGATGTTGTCGAGAATGACCACGTCGAAATGATTCTGGTCGAGCTTGCGCGTGGCCTCGTCCGTATCGGCCGCCAGTTCCAGCTGACGGCAGCGCGGCCCGAGCGTGCGCATCAGGAAGTTGCGCATGCCCGGCTCGTCGTCGACGACGAGGATCGAGGCTTGCGCCAGCCACGGCCCGAATTCCGGGTCAGCGGACGTGTCGCGCAGCACGCGCACGGCTTCAGTCGGCACCGCATCTCCTCCCGATGGTCAGGCGCTTCAGCTTTGCCCGCCCGAATGCAGCAGCACTGCACGCTTTTGCCCGGACGGCTTGAACACCTACCATAGAAAGCCGCCGCCGCGAGCACAAGGCGAGCGCGGCGGCGGGCCGGGAGGAATTGTCAGGAATGGAGATGAATGCGCTCACGGCGCTCACGCATCGCCGCAAGTTCCTGTTCGATATGAATTTTCCGGGCATCCTCCATCGCCGCGGCGATGGTTTCGCTGATCACACGCACACTGTCTTCAGAGATGAGCGGCGATGCCCCCTGGCACTCCGCTGCATGCAGTTTGCAAAGCGCGCTGGCGAGCAGCCGCGCATAGTCTTCCGGTTTGCGACCCATGTTCCCCACCTTTTCTGATTAGAGCCACAGAAAACCACACAATGAGGCAAAAAGCCACAGTTTTCTCACATGCTAATGGAAAAAATTGTGGGCATATCCGCACGGCTCTCCACGCAGAAACGCCGGAAAACGAGACTGTTCAGAAATGAGGCAGGGAAAGTGCCGGGCGGGCGTCAGCGTGCGGGCGGAAACACGATGTCTGCCTGGAAACCGTCAACACGCCCGGCAATGGGCGATGTGAGAACGAGGCTGGCACGCATCTGCGCCAGCAACCGGTCCGCAATGGAAAGCCCGAGACCGGAGCCCGCGGCAAGCGTTCTGCCACGGGAAAAGCGCTTGCGCACTGCGACGAGCTCCGCCTCGCTCATGGCCGGAGCGCCGTTGCGGATGCTGACCGCGCCCGTTTCGGTGAGGAGGATCTCGATCGGCTCGTCCGCCCGCCCATGCAGCAACGCGTTTTCGACGAGGTTGCGCAGCACGATGGCGAAGGCGTCGGCCGTGCCTTCGCGCTGGGCCGGTCCTGCAAGATCGTTCCGGAAGCGGATGCGGCTGGCCTCATCCGATGCGCGCTGGAAATCCGTGACGACGACACCGAGCACATCAACGAGGTCGAAGGTGGTCTCGCTGACGCCGATCCCCGCTTCGGCGCGGGCAAGCTGGAGCAGCTTTTCGGTGAGCTTCGTCAGCTTCTGCAGGGAAGCTTCGATCTGCTGGGCGCGCGCGCGGGTCGGGGCATCCTTCAACTCGGCCATGAGCAGCTGCGTCTGCGCCAGCGCACCGGCGATCGGCGTGCGCAGTTCGTGGGCGCTGTTGGAGGTGAATTCCCGTTCCGCCGCCAGCACGGCGCGCAGCCGCGCAAGCAGGAGGTTGACGGAGCGCAGGATCGGCTGCAGCTCCTGCGGCAAATCCACCGCCGCGATTGCCGCAAGATTGCCGCCATCCTTCTCACCGATCGCCGCCCGGAGCGTCTCGACCGGGAGGAGCACGCGGCGCACGACGATCCAGACGGCCAGCACCGTGACCGGCACGATGAGCAGGACCGGCAGCAGCAGCGCCAGCGAGCCCTCGACCATGGCCTCCCGTCGCTCCTCGGCCGAATCCTGCACCTGTACGAAGATGGAGCCGTCCGCCGTCGCGGCGGTGTAGATCCGGCCCCGCTCGCCATCCCTAAAACCCACCTTCAACGGCCCGTCGAACGGCTCCGCCGAAGCTGTGTGCGAATGCAGCAGCACCCGGCCTTCGCGGTCGCGCACCTGATAGGTCAGGTACTCCTCGCCGGGCTGCGAGGGCGAGCGCTCGATCCGCCGGGGGACATTCAGGTCGTCGCTGCGGTTGAGGTCGTCAATGACGAGCGGCACGAGGCGCTCGGCGGTCTCCTGCAGGGAACTGTCGAAGATCTCGCCGAACTCATCCTGCATGACGAGCGCGCCGAACCCCACCGCGACGAGCCAGAGGCAGGTGGTGATCACGGTGATCCACAGCATGAGCTGGCCGGCAAGGCTCTTCGGCCGGAAGGCGCTTGCACGCGGTTCCCTGCTCTCCGGCGCGGTCTCCGTCATCGGCCAAGCCTGTAGCCGATACCGCGTAGGGTCTCAACGCAATCCTTACCGAGCTTCTTGCGCAACCGGCTGACATAGACCTCGACCGTGTTGCTCTCGATCTCCGCCCCGAAGGCATAGAGCGCCTCCTCGATCTCACCCTTGGAGACGACGGCGTTGGGCCGCGTGGCAAGGCGCGCCAGCACCGCCCATTCGCGGCCGGACAGGTCGATCGGCGCGCCATCGCGCAGGACCCGGCGGTCGGCCAGCTCGATCGCCAGCGAGCCGGATTCCAGCACCGGCAGGGGCGACGCCGAATAGCGCCGCGCGACGGCGAGCATGCGAGCGCCGAGTTCACCGAGATTGAACGGTTTGACGAGATAGTCATCCGCCCCGCTATTCAGGCCCTCGATGCGGTCGGAAATCTGGTCATGCGCGGTGAGGATGATGACGGGCACAGTGGCACCGGAACGGCGAAGGTTCTTCAGCAGCGAGAGGCCGCTGCCGTCGGGCAGGCGCAGGTCCAGGAGAACCAGCTCGTAGCCGACCGCCTCGGCCGCCATGCGGCCGTCCTCGAGCGTCTGCATCCAATCGACCGCATGGCCGAGCCCGGCCACATAGTCGCGCACCGCCTCGCCCAGAACGGCATCATCCTCGATCAGCAGAACCCGCAAGTGCCCGTCTCTCCGCATACCGGCAGCAGCACGCCGACAGGCCTGCACGCCACCTTCCGAATCCGGAGAATACACGGGAGAAGCCGGGCTTGCCATCGCCCATCCCGGTCAGGAAACGGCGCCGAGCCGGCAGGATGACATGAGGTCGAGCGCGGGGTCGCGCACCTTCGTTTCCACGCGCATCATGCCCAGAACGGTATGGAAGAGCTTGTCATGCGATTGCGGCTTCAGCGTTTCCGCATCGAGACAGGCTTCGGAATAGGCGGCCTTGGCATCCTTGCCGAGCCAGAGCACGAAGGGCACATGGGTCTGCTCGCCCGGCGCGATCATGTAGGGCGCACCATGCAGATAGAGGCCGAGCTCGCCGAGCGATTCGCCGTGATCGGACATGTAGAGCATGGAGACGTCGAGGCTGCCCTCCGCCTTCTGCAGCCGGTCGATCACGCCGGCAAGGACATGGTCGGTATAGGCGATGGTGTTGTCATAGGCGTTGACGATCTCCTCGCGTGTGCAATCGGAAAACTCAGCGCTGCGGCAATCCGGCTTGAAGCGGCGGTATTCCTCGGGATACCGCAGCCAATAGGACGGGCCGTGACTGCCGATCTGATGCAGCACGAGCACTGTGTCCTTCTTCACCGAGCCGATCCAGGCGTCGAGATTGTCGAGCAGCACCTGGTCCTGGCACTCGCCGCCCGAACAATAACGCGGGTTGCCGCCCGCGATCAGCGAACGTTCCTTCACGCGCGCGGCGATCTTCTTGCTGCCGGTATTGTTGTCCCACCATTCGACATCGACGCCGGCACGGGAGAGCACGTCGAGCAGGTTCTCGGTCTCCAGCCCCTTGCGGTGCGAATAGTCGGCGCGGGTGTAGACGGAGAACATGCAGGGCAGCGAGACCGCGGTCGCCGTGCCGCAGCTCGTCGTATCGCCGAAGTAGCGGATGTCCTTCGTCTTCAGCTCGGGATTGGTCTCACGTTCATAGCCGCCGAGCGAGAAATTGGCGGCACGAGCCGTCTCGCCGGCAACGACGACCATCAGCCGCGGCTTGCGCTCGGTGAAGGGACCATCGACGACGCGGGCATCCGTCCCCAGCGGAGCGGCCACCACGTTGCGATCCGCCGATTGGCCGGCGGCGAACTGCACGGCCGTGACGAGCGGCACGATGGGGTTCAGCGTCTCGAACCAGTCGTGATGCGACCGGACGGTGGCGGCATAGACGCGGGCATGGGAAAGGCCGGCGACCAGCGCGATGACCAGCGCGGGCAGGATGACCGCAAGATTGGCCCGCAGCTTCCAGAAGAAGGTGTTGTGGCGGACCTTGACCCAAATGAGGAGCGCCGAGGGCAGCACGCCATAGACCAGCATGTGCAGGACGAAACCCGGGGTGATGAGGTGCCCGGCCTCCGCGCTGTTCGTCTCGGCCGCATTGCGGATCATCTCCATGTCGATGATCACGCCATACCGATCCATGAACCAGGCGCCCGCGGCGCTTGCCAGGATGAGCAGGATGAAGATCGGCTTCATCGCATATTTCACGGAGACCGCGACACAGAGCGCAATGTAGAGGCAGGCGATGCCGACGGCGATGGAGAAGAACGTGGTCGGCCGGCCGTCGAGGTAGAGCCAGCCTTTCGACCAGAAGCTGCGGTTGGTCAAAGCGAGCAAGTAGAGCGCCGTCAGGATGCTGACGGCGATGCTGCCGAGTTGCGGCCGCCAGAAGGCGGGGAAGCCGGCCTTGCCGGTTGTTTCGCGCATCGGATGTCCTTTCGAAAGCGTCTCCGGCAGCCCGCGGGCCGCCATCCCGCGCCCTCCCTGCCCCGCGAAACTGACAGCCGCCTGAACGACGCCGGCGGCCGCGTTCAGCGCAGCGTCAGCTTGGCAGTGGACAAGACGCACAGTCGTGTATGAGGTGATGCGTGAAATCGAGACTGCTGCACCCGGGCATGCTGTTCGTGACAGCCCTGGTTTTCATGGTTCTGGCGATCCCCCTCGCCCAGATGCAATTTTCAAGGCCGCACGGCCAGGACGTGCGTCAGGTGCTGCTGCTGCGCGCAGGCTGAAGGAGAAACCGATTGCACTTCGCAATCGGATTTGCGACAACATCCGCAGCTGCGGAGGTTGCCATGAAACCCGTTCTCTATGCTCATCCCTTTTCCAGCTACTGCCAGAAGGCGCTGACGGCGCTTTATGAAAACGGCACCGACTTCGACTACCGCCTGCTCGACCACACCGATCCCGATACGCTGGCCGATTTCGAGAGGCGCTGGCCGATAAAACGATTCCCGATCCTCGTTGACGGCGACCGCACGATCCTCGAAGCGAGCATCATCATCGAATATCTCGGGCTCCATCACCCTGGCCCGGTCAAGCTCATCCCGGACGATCCGAAAGCGGCGATCGACGTGCGCATGCTCGACCGCTTCTTCGACAACTACGTCTCGACACCGCAACAGACGATCGTCTTCAACGCCATCCGGTCGGAGGACGAGCGCGATCCCTACGGCGTAGCGCAGGCGCGCGACATGCTAGAACGTGCCTATGCCTGGCTCGACACACATATGGACGGCCGGATCTGGGCTTCGGGCGACCGCTTCACACTGGCCGACTGCGCCGCCGCCCCCTTCCTGTTCTATGCGGACTGGACACACGCCATCGACCCGGCCTTCGCCCGTGTGCACGCCTATCGCCGGCGCCTGCTCGCCCGCCCCTCCTTCGCCCGCGCCGTGGACGAAGCCCGCCCCTTCCGGAAATTCTTTCCGCTCGGGGCACCCGATCGCGACTAGGGAAAATTCATGGGCTTCCGCCCAGCGGCTAGCCGGCCCGGCAATGCCGCCGCTCATCGGCCATGGCCTCGCCCTCGATGCCGGTGATGACGAGGATCGGCAGGGCCTGGCGCCTGCCGGCAATCTCGTGGTCACGGCCCTCGACATGGCCGCGCAGCACAAGCCGGCCGTAGTAAAGCGCGTCCGTCTTGCGGATGCGCTGCTGGTCCACCTCGGCAAGCCCGCCGATATCGGGAGAGACACCGCGGAACTCCTCGCCGCTGTCGACATTGCGGGCGGTCGAGGACGGGCAAGGCGCCTTCACGCAGCGAAGGCCGTTGTCGCAGACGACATAACGCCCCTCGGCGGCAGCGAGCGGAGAGGCGAACAGCGGAAAGGCAACCACCACAAGGGCACGAAGGCGCATGCATCATCCTCCCTCGGAGTTACGGCCAAAGCGCGTTACTTGCGGCCATCCCGCTCGCGGCGCATTTCGGCGAGCGCACGGATGGCATCCTGCCGCCCGGTCTCGCCCAGCGCTTCGAACAGCCGCATGGCATCCACGCGCATGCCGAGGTTCTTGTAGGCATAGGCACGCAGCACCATCAGGTCCGCGGGCTCCGCATGGTACTGGCGGCGCTGGTCCAGGAACACCAGCGTTTCGCGATAGCGCTGCGCACGAAAGCTGCTGACGGCTCGATCGCCGAGGATCGCCGTCTGCAATTCGGCAACGCGGCCCTGTTCGAGCCTGGCCTTGGTGGCGGAGACCGCGGCATCACTCGTCAGTCCGGCCCGCAGATAGGCAAGGCTCTGGCCATAGGCAGCGTCGCTGCGCGTGCGCCCCTCGCCCGCCAGCGCCGCTTCGAAGGCCTGCGCGGCCTCCAGCGGCCGGTTGACCTCCATCAGGCACCAGCCGAGCGAAAGCGCGCCTGCTGCCGAAAGACCGCTGGGATCGCGCGTGCTGCGGCAATCCACGGCGCCCTCCATCCGGCGCACCGTGCGGGCGCCGCGCTGCGGCTTCAGCGCAACCTCCTCGACCACTTCGCGCAGCGGCACCCGGCGCTCGGTGCGGGCGATCCGTGCCTGCCGGTCGCGCAGCACCGGAGCAGCCTCTTCGCTCGTGTCGCGCTCGCCAAGCAGCGCGATGCGCTCGGACCGCTCCGCCCAGGCCTGCTTGACGGCGGCAAGACCGGCGCGGTCCTCCAATCTCAGCCGTGCGACGCCAAGGCCGTAGGCGGCAGGCTCATAGTCGGCCTTCCATTTCAGCACCTGCGAAAACCATTCCTCCGCCGTTTCCGGCTGATCCATGGCGAGCGCATACCAGCCGAACTGTTCGCCGGTCTCGGGATGTTTTTCCTCCAGCGTCACCTGCGCGATGCGACCGAGCACCTTGGCATCGAGCTTCGGCGGCGGATCGAGCGCCAGCAGGTTGGCGGTGGCCGCGAGATAGGTCTGCATCGCCTGGTCGGAGGTCGTGCGCCAGGCATACATCACGTCCTCCGCATCGACGGGCATCTTGCGCGCCAGGAGGATGAGGGCGAGGCCCTGGGAGGCCGAGGCGGAATCCTCGACGGCACGCGCCTTGCGGAAGAAGGGTTCGGCCTGCGCATTCTGATCGCGCCGCAGATGATACCAGCCGAGGAGCAGCGCGTCGGAGGCGAGCCCCTCGTCCGTCACCAGCTTTTCGACGAGCTTCAGATAGGCCGGCGCCACGGTGATCGTCGCATCCTCGTCGCCCTCGCCGACGAAGCGACGGGCAAGATCGTTGCGGATCACGTCGAATTCCTTGACGCCATCGGCGCCGGTCCGCTCACGGGCGACGAGGTCCTGCATGTCCGCATAGCCGAGCAGGGTCGAGGCCTTCTGCACGGTCGCGATACGGATCGGCCCGTCAGAGCAATTGTCGAGCATGTAGCCGTAGGCATCCTTGGCGCGCTGCACGCGCTCGGTCTTCACGAAGGCTTCGGCAACGCGCCAGAGCACATCGGCATCCGAGCAGGTGAGCAGGCTGGGTGTTTCCGCCCCAAGACGCACGACATCCTCGCTGCGCCCGGCATTGGAAGCCGCCACCAGTTCGGCACGCTTTTCCGCCACGTCGAGACGATCGACAAGATCGGCGGGCGGCGTCCATTGCGGGTCGTCCTGCTGGCGCTTGGCGATCGCCGCGCGCACGTCGGCGTACCGCGACTGGGCGTAGAGCGCCCACATCGCCTCGAGCTGGCGGTCTTCGTTGACCGGCACGGCAAGCGGATTTTCCGGCGGTATCCAGGTCGGATAGAGCGTGCGCAGACGGGCGATTTCCGCATTCAGCCGGGCCGTATCGCCGCGCGCCGCGAAATAGCGCAGCGCGCTTTCGTCGACCACCGGCTTGTTCTCGACGGGCTCCACGACGGCCGTCGGCTCCGTACCGGTCCCGGCCGTCTGCCCGGCCTGCTGCGCCTGCGCGATTTCCACGCGCGACTGCTTGGTCAGGGCGGAGGACGCTTCATCCAGGCTGTTCGTGGTAACCTCGTCGGTGCCCGCGCCGAGGTGCGGCAGGCCCTTCACCAGACCGGCGGGCACGCCAAAGGATACGCCTGCGACGCTGGCTGCGCCGGCGGAGACGAGGACGAACGCCACGAGGATCGACTTCATCCCGAATTTCCTTCGGTCCATCACTGCCACCACAGCGCCAAGCATCAGTCATGACGCACGAGGGACGCTGCAACACTTCAGTCGGCCCGGACGGTCCACAGCGACACCATGCGCCATGAACGATGGGACATGTCGTTCTGTCCCCCGGATGAGCCAACCAATCGTGATAAAACCCCGATAGGGTTAACCGACGGTAAACACGCGCCCTCAGACTTCCCTACCGAAGCGGCGCAGAAGGCCGGATGTGGCAATGCCGAGCAGGATCGACAGCACGCAGAACACCACCGCATAGGCGAGGATATTGGAGGACAGCCAGTTCGCCGCGACCAGCCGCATGTTGGAGAAGGTCCAGGGCTGCGTCGCCACGAAGCGCGTTCGGCTGACCGGGCGTGTGTCGAGCGCGTCCACATCCTTGCTGTCCAGGCTGACATAGCCGTCAAGCTGCTGCCAGCGATCGTTCTGCGCGACCGCCACCATCCCTGCCTTGAGATCGGCCCCCGTCGGTGCGGAAAGCACGGTCCAGGTCGCGCTTTCATCGGGGCTGTTGCCTTGCGCCACCAGGAAGCGCGCCGTATCGCCGGGCGCCACGAGCGACTCCGCTCCCGGCAGCAGGCGAAGCGAGGAGAGCGGGATGTCGAAGGTCTCCTGCAGCCAGGCCTCGAACGCGGAAATCTGGCCGCGCCACGAACCGCCGCGCACGCGTGATTGCCATTCGTCGAAGGCCTCCTGCGTCGCGCCGTGCTGTCCGCCGCCATCGACCGGCCCGCCCCAGGCGGAGGCGCTTTCGGCTGCGATATGCGTCTGTCCGAGCACGAGCGGGGGAAGCTGCGAGATCGTGCCGACGAGGATGGCATTGCGCTCACCGATGGCGAGCGCCGAGGATTCCGGTCGCACCTGCAGCGCCCGCCCGCTCGAGACTGCCATCTTGCCGAGGAAGGTGGCACTCGTCGACAACGTGTCCGCATCCAGGCGATCAAGGTAGAGCGCCATCGGGTCGACCTGACCGTTATAGGGGAACCCCGTGCCCGAGAGCGCGGCAAGATTGGGCAGCTGCGCGACGCGGGCAAAACGCGGCATGCGGAACTCCGAGGAATCGAACAACGCAAAGCGCGGCTCGTCACTGGCGCTCGCGCCCGGGGCGCAGATCTTGTCCGCCTCCGTCAGGAGCGCGGTCTCGATGTCGATGCGGTTCGGCCCCGGCCGGAAATGCCGCATGGTGACGCGGATCGGCAGGTGGCGGAAGATACCGCCGTTGCGGTTGGTGATCGGCACGGTCGTTGCGATGTTGCCGTTCACATAGATGTCGATATGGCTGCCGGGCAGCACTTCCGGCGAATAGGCGGCATCGAGCAGCAACGTCGCCTCGCCGTAGGCATCCGCGTAGAAATCCGGGGGGATGCCGATGTCGAAGCCGGTACGATAGCGCCGGCCGCTGAACTCGCCGGTGCGCACGCCGAGCGCGGAAAAGCTGAGAGACGTCTCGCCGGACAGGAGCGGCATGTCGGTGCCGTTGCGCTGGCGCACGCTGAGCGCCTCGCGCGTCACGCCGAGCGGCCGGTCGATGGGCGAGACCATGCCTTCCACGGCCCCCTCGATCGACGGCCAGTCCGGACCGCTGACGACGAAGACCTTGCGATCGCCGGCCGGCGCATCGACGAAGGTGGCGACAGCCGAGGAGCGCGCCGTCGCCGGCAGGCCCGGCAACAGCGGCGCGAGATCGCCGGCCGTGCCGACCAGCACCGTCAGCTCACCGGCACCTGCCGTCGCCGGCAGCGTGTCCGTCAGATCGAATGTCTGATTGGGCATCTTCGCCATCAGCGCAAGGCCCTGGCTAAGTCGCATCAACGCATTGGTGGCAACGGGCTGGCCCATTTCCGGCACGACCATGACGAACTTCGTCTGCCCCGTCGGCCCGAGGCCGATGGCGGCGATGTCGTCGGTTGTCAGCAGGCGGCCACTCGTGTCGCGCGGCACCGTCAGATAGGTGCGGGACGGGTCGAGCGACGTCCAAAGGTCATAGGTCGAGCGGATCGTGCAATCCGTCCGGTGCCGGTGCACGGCGTTGAAGGTCACCCGGTTGATGCCGGGGCGAAGCAGGCCCGCCGGCAGGTCGAAGCGCACGTCCTTGACGCCCTCCGCCGACTGGACCGGAACCTCGCCGACGACCGCATCGTTGACGATGACGCTGAGCCGCGAGATTTCCGGGGCCACCACGACGGCATTGGAGTAGCCGAGATTGATCGTCGTCGCGCTGCCCGCTTGCTGCGGGGTCAGGAAAAGCGGGAAGGAATGGCTTGCGACCTCCCCTTCCAGAAGCAGCGATTTCGCGGAAATGATGTAGCGCCGGAGACCGAGATCCGGCGTCGCGGCCTTCTTCTCCGGCTGCTTCGTTTCCCGCGCGGTGGGCGTGCTGCCCTCCACCGTGGGCGTCTTTTCGATGGTCGGACCGCGTTCGCCGGACATGTCGAAAGGAACGGACGTATCCTGCGCCAGGGCGACGGATGCGGACAGGGCGAAGGCGAGGCCGGCAAAGACGGCCTTGACGGTGAGGACGCTCACGATGTCGTCTCCCCCTTGCGAGCGCCGCCAAGGCTGCGCGCGAAATAGAGAAGCCCGCGGCTCGTTTGGTAAAGGGCGATGCCGAGGAACCAGAGGGTCCCGCGGAAGAGGCCGGGATTGTAGCGGCGCGAGACCTGGAAGTCGCTCCACTGGTTGGAATTGGCGAAGATCAGGTCGGCGACGAGCGAATGGTGCCGCGCCACTTCCGGCATGAAGCGGCAGCCGACGGCGCTCACGCTGCCGAGGTTTTCGACATTGCGCACGTCGACCGGCAGGGCCTCCTCGTAGTGCGCGCCGTAAGGCGTGAAACGCAGTTGGCAGCGCGCCCCCGTCGCCAGATCCGGCTCCAGCCCGAAGACCTGCACCCGCGCGCCGTTGGCCGAGACATTTTCCAGCGTCGAGGGATATTCGCGGCCGTCGATGATGAACGTGCAGCGCCGCTTGACCGTCACACGCCGGCTCGCCGCCCGCTCGCTGCGTTCCGACACGACGCCGAGCGCGCAGCCCGCGATGATGAGGTTAAGCAGGTTCCACCCGCCGACGACGAAGGTGACGTCCGCCTTGTAGGGCTCGGAATAGAAGCGGTAGATGCTCATGAGGAAGGCGACGAACAGCACGGCGAAGATGACGAAGAACGGCCGGCTGATCTCCGAAAGCCGCGATTCGCGGATCGACTCGTCCTTTGCCGTCACCTTGAAGGTCGGCTTGGTCGGGTTGAGCATGACCGAGACGACGGCGGGCAGGAGATGCACGCTCTGCACATATTCGTAAAGCTCGGAAATCCAGGGCCAGCGGAACGAACCGTAGAGGTAGTTCTGCATCATCAGGTTCACGAGCATGTAGGCGAGCGTGTAGCCGAGGAATTCGCCGCCGGAGGCCGTGAAGATTTCCAGATCGAAGAACAGGTAGAAGAGCGGCGCGAAGAGGAAGATGGTCCGCGGGAACGGGAACAGCCAGAACAGCATGGACGACATGTAGCAGAGCCGCTGCGCCAGCGAGAGCCCGCGCTTGAACAGCGGGAAACGGAATCGCAGGATCTGCATCATGCCCTGCGCCCAGCGGCTGCGCTGGCCGATGAAGCTGGCGAAGGTGGCGGGCTGCAGCCCGGCGATCAGCGGCTTGTCGACATAGACGCTGTTCCAGCCGCGCGAATGCAGCGCCAGCGCCGTCTCGCAGTCCTCGGTGATCGAAAGGCCGGAGAAGCCGCCCGCCTCGTTGAGCGCTGTGCGCCGCAGCACCGCGGCCGAGCCGCAGAAGAAGGCGGCGTTCCACTTGTCGAGGCCGCGCTGGATGATGCCGTAGAACATCTCGTTCTCGCTCGGCATCGTCTCGAAGGTGCGCAGGTTCCGCTCCAGCGGATCCGGATTGAGGAAGAAGTGCGGGGTCTGGACGAGGAAGAGTTTCGGGTCGTCCGCAAAATAGCCGACGGTCTCGCGCAGGAAATCGCGGGCGGGTGCGTGGTCCGCATCGAAAACGGCGATCAGCTCGCCGGTCGAGTGCTGCATGCCGTTGTTCATGTTGCCGGCCTTGGCATGCTCGTTGCGGGCGCGGGTCAGATAGTTGACGCCGAGATCGCGGCAGAGCGTCTGAAGCTCGCGGTGGCGGGCCTCGGCCGTCTGCGCCTCGATCACCGCCGCGGCATTGCGCTTCTGCTCCGTGCCGCCATCGTCGAGCAGCCACACGGTGAGCTTGTCCGCCGGATAGTCCATCGCCTTGGCGGCGGCGAGCGTGTTGGCGAGAAGGCCGATATCCTCGTTATAACTCGGCACGAAGACGTCGACGGAGGGCAGCCTGCCCTCCTCCGCCAGCCGGCTCTTGCGCGGCGGCAGGGGCATCGCCACGACGAAGAGGCTGAGCGCCAGCATCATCACGCTGTACATTTCCGCCAGATAGAGCAGGAAGCCCGGAATGAAGTTTTCCAGCTGGTTCAGGGGCGGCAGCGTGCTTGTGGTGCGCCAGTAGACGTAGCGCAGCACCACGGCCGTGCCGAAGGCGAGCGCGATCAGCCGCCAGATGCCCTCGGCGCGCAGCACCTTGATAACCGCCATGAAGGTGACGACAGCGATGCTGGCGATAAGTTGCGTCTGCAGATTGATGGGCAGGGTGATAACGAGCATCACCAGGGCAGAGACCAGCGCCCACAGGAGAATCGTGCCGATATGTCTCATACGCCGTCCTTCGCCATCATAGCGCGCTCATTCGAGAAAACCTTACGCACCATTTTGTTAAGGAGAAATTAGGCAGCACAACCCTTCCATCAATTACAAGTTGCAGATCCTGAAGCCGACGTAACACAAACGGGCGACGGCACCACCACGGCCTCTCCCTCGGTTTCCGAGACGGCACCACCCGTTGGCGACGGCACGATGACGGTATCGCCCCTGTCGAGCGTATCCGTACGCCGCAGCACGGGCTTCCTTTCCGTCGTCTGGCGGCGGACCGCCGGCACGCGCGCATCGCTCTCCACGACAACCTTTGCCGGCGCCTTGCGCTCCTCGATCGCAACCCGCAGCGGCTCCCCGCCGCCGATCCCGCTGTCGACAGAAGGCGGTGTGCCGTAAGGGTTCCAGGTCGCCCCGGAAAAGCCGCCGACGACGGTATAGCCGTACATCATCTCGACCAGCTCCTTCTCGCCGGCGCCGGACTGGCAGACGCGCAGGCGGATCTGGATCGAACCGTTGCTGTTGAGCTTGCTGCGATCCGTCTCGTCCGCGCGGATCTGCTGCCAGCCATAGAGGCAGCCATCGTCGCCGGCACCCCGCCCGTAGGCGTAGCCGAACGGGCCATAGCCGTTGCGCACGAAATTCGACGAGATCGCGAGAGCACGGCCGGGCAGTGCCGCGCGCATCTCGCCGCGGATCGCCGAATGCTGCACCGGCTTGAAGGCGAGCGTGCCACCAGGCATCGCCACCGTCTCGGCCGGACCGAAGGCCTGGATGCTGATGAAATTCTGGCCGGATGTCGCCGCAGAGGTGGAAAGCGCGATCTGCTGTTCGATCGCATTGGTATATTGCCGCTGGATCACGCTGACGATCGAAAGCGTGCCGGGAGCCGGCAGCACCAGAGCGCTCGACGCCGGAACGGTCGTGGAAAGGGTCGCAACACCGGGACCCGGCCGCGCTGCGCAGCCGGCGGCCAGCACTGCTGCCGCGCAGGTCGCAAGCAGGACGCTCCCCTGGAACACCCCGCCGCCACGACCGGAAAAACGAATCGCCGCCGAATCATCCATGCAGCACTCATATTTCGCCCGGACGCGAATAGGAATCCCCATTTCCCGCCACATGCCCCCGGGATCCGCTTCAAGCAGGCGGAACCTGGAGGCATCCAGACGGCAAAAAGCCCCGGCATCCGCACGATGCCGGGGCTTTCCTGTCACTTAATATCTTACTTCAGCTTGGCGCTGACAGCCTCGATGCCGGCGCGGGCGCATTCGTCGTCGATGTCGCCGCTCGGAGCGCCGCCGACGCCGATGCCGCCGATCGTCTCTTCACCAGCCTTGACCGGCACGCCGCCGGCCAGCACCAGCAGGCCCTCGATCGAAACGAGCTGGGCAGCAGCCGGGTTCTTGCCGACATTTTCGGCAATCTTCTGGGTGGGCGTGCGCATCGAGGCGGCGGTGAAAGCCTTGCGGACGGCGCTGTCGAGGGTGTGTGGGCCGGCACGGTCGGCACGCAGGACGGCGCGGGTGACGCCGGCGCGGTCGACGACGGCAACCGATACGTTGAATTTCTTGGCAGCGCAGGCCTTCACAGCGGCATCGGCGGCCTCAACGGCGATATCGAGCGGCATGTTGCGCTCGGTGAGGATTTCCGCCTGGGCAGCGCCGGCAAGCGTGAGAGCGGCAAAAGCGGCAGCAACGAAGGTCTTCATGTCTATCTCCATCTGGGCCGCTCGGTCTTGCTGGCGGCGACGACCCTCTTTTCGGAGATTTCCGGCCCAGACGGTATCGGTGGACGGACGGAGCGGGGTCCGTAGGACTACGGAGTCTGCCCGATCAGGGAAAGGCGCGCGAACTCCGCGACCGAGGTCGTGCCGAGCTTCTGGGCGATGTTGGCCCGATGCGTATCGACCGTGCGGGGCGACAGCTGCAGGGCTTCGGCGATCTCCTTTGTCGACCAGCCGCGCCCGACCATGTCCAGCACCTCGCGCTCGCGGTCGGTGAGCTGCGCCACCAGTTTCGCCGCCTCGGCCCGTTCGGCATGCACATCCAGTGCACCAGAGGCCTGTTGCAGCGCCTCGACCAGCACCTGCTCGTCGATCGGCTTGGTGAGAAAATCGACGACGCCGGCCTTGAAGGCGCGCCGGCAGGCATGCACGTCGCCATGGCCGGTGCAGATGATCGTCGGCCAGTCGCAGCCGATGGCCGCAAGCTTCTCGTGCAATTGCAGGCCCGTGATCGCTGGCATGCGCAGGTCGAGCAGCAGAACGCCGGGCCTGAGTTTCGGCGCGCGGGCGAGAAAGGCGGTAGGATCTCCGAAGGTCTCGATGCGGATGCCGTAGGTGCCGAGCAAAAGCGAGAGTGCGCTGCGCACACCCTCGTCGTCATCGACCAGATAGACCGGCGCCATCGTCATTCCGCTGCCTCTTCCCGTTTCTGCACGTCCTCTGCCGCCGGGAGCCTTACGGTGAAGACAGCGCCGCCAGCCGCCCCGTTTTCCGCCGAAATGCTGCCGTCGAAACGCTCGACGATGCTTTCGCACAGGCTGAGCCCCAGCCCCATGCCGTCAGGCTTGCTCGAGAAGAACGGTTCGAACAGCCGGGGCTGGATATCCGGCGCGATGCCGGTGCCGTTGTCGAAGACGCGGATCGCGTAACCCGCCGCCTCCGGCATAAGCGCCACACGCACCCGTCCGTCCGACCGCCCTGCCTCGCCCACCGCATCGGCCGCGTTGCGGATGAGGTTGTGGATGACCTGCTCGATCTCCACCGGATCGACCCGCGCCAGCGCCGGGGCTTCCGGCAGATCGACATCGAGCGCGATGCCGCGCCGGTCGAGGTCGATGCGCGACAGGGCAACGATATCGGCGACGTGTCGGGAAAGGTCGTGCAGGCCGGCCTCCAATGCACTCTTGCCGACATAGGCGCGCAGACGCACCAGAATATCGGCCGCACGCTTGGCCTGTAGCACATTGGCGGCAAGCACGCTGTCGATTGGTGTATCCGCGAGACCGGCGGCGGCGGCAATGCGCCGGCCTGCCTGGCTCTGGCTGAGCAGCGCCGTCAGCGGCTGGGTCAATTCATGGGCAATGCCCGAGGCCATTTCGCCCATGCTGTTGATGCGCAGGGCATGGGCGAGCTTCGTCTCGTGCTGGCGCAGCGCTTCGCGCCGCGCAGCCGCCTCCGCCGCCTCCCGTGCCAGCGCCGCCTCCTGCCGGTGGCGTAAAAGCGAGCGCACGAGCACGAGCCCGGCAAGCGAGAGGACAGCGAAGAGCGCGAGCGGCAGCGGCGGAAGCAGCGCCGCCAGCGTGACATGCCGCTGCAGCGAAAGCCTGAGAGGCTGCGTGGCACTGGCGATCGGCGCCTCGAAACGGATGGTGCGAGCCAGGAAACTCGAATCCGCGGGCTGCGCCACCCCCGTCTCCAGCACCGTGCCCTCGCCCATCGCCAGCCGGAGCGTGGCCCAGCGCGGCAGCTCCTCGCCCTCGACGAGCTTTGCACCGTCGATATCGAGGCTGACGGCCATGGTGTCGTTCATGCGCTTCATCAGGCGATAGTGGCCGGGCCGCGCATCCGCGCCGAAGGCAGCCTTCCCGGGGGTAAGCGCCTCCACGGCCTGCGAAACCGCTTCCGGACTTGCCGTCGCGCCATCGGCGGATGTCGCCGAACTCACGATGCCCGCCCCCTCACCCGCCCTCAGATCGACGAGGTCGATCGCGACGATGCGCGGATAAAAGCGCAGGATGGATTTTGCGACGAGATCGAAATCCTCCGA
The DNA here is from genome assembly GCF_028534175.1 of Shinella sp. HY16. Lineage (NCBI taxonomy): Bacteria > Pseudomonadati > Pseudomonadota > Alphaproteobacteria > Hyphomicrobiales > Rhizobiaceae > Shinella > Shinella sp. HY16. The sequence continues at coordinate 2,449,925 of NZ_JAHYXL010000001.1, forward strand.
CGGCTGCGCCTGCGCAAGCCCGAGGGCACTGAGGCTCGTCAGGTGTGCGTCGTGCTGCGCGACGCGCTGTGAGATCACCCTTTGCAGCGCGCGGCCGCTCTCGGAGACTTCAAGTTCCAGCGCCTGCCGGTGGCTCCAGGCCGAATAGAGGCCGAAGGCGGCAAGCAACAGCAACCAGCCGCCGGCAAGGGCGGCCGAGGAACGAAGAAAGGTCAGGCGTGCACGCATCCGGAATGAAGCCGCGTCAGGGATCGGGAAGACCATCATAGGGCCTCCCCGGCGCCTTGGCGATCCGCAGCACCACGGATATCGGCCTGGAACCTGCCGGCGATCCGGGCCCGGCTTGCGTTAGGACAGGACCGGCAGCGACAGCGGCGCAAGCACCGCGGCGGGCCGGCCACGCGGATCGTTCGCCTGGAGGCGACGCACCGCAAAATCCTGCACCGCCTGCAGTTCCGCCAGCGCACCATCGTAGTCCACCAGTGTCGGGCGGTCGTCCCGCATGACGCAGGTGCCATCGACATAGACGCCGACGACGGCGCGCTCGGCGGCGCAGTGCAGGAGGTTGCGCAGGGGGTCGTAGAGCGGCTGCATGCCGGGATGCTTGAGGTCCACAAGCGAAAAATCCGCCTTCGCGCCGCGGGTGATGCGGCCGATATCGCTGCGTCCCAGGGCCTTGGCGCCCGACAGCGTGGCTGCCTCGAAGACCGCGGCCGTATCGACGTCGAACACCGAGCCGCCGGCGATGCGGGCGCAGATCATCGCCATGCGCATCTCTTCCAGCATGTTGAACGGATAGCTGTCCGTGCCGATCGCCACGTTGACGCCCGCCTGCCGGTAGCGGCCGAGCGACTGCAGCACCATGCCGCTGCGCGAGAAGGTGACCGGGCAATGGGCGACGCTCGTCCTGCTGGAAGCGAGCCGCTCAAGATCCACCGCCGTGCGCTGGCGCGTCCAGTCATGGCTGTCGACGAAGATGCAATGCCCGAGGATAAGGTCCGGCCCGAGAAGGCCGAGGCTTTCGAGATAGGCGACGGCGGTGAGGCCGTGGCGGCGCATCAGTTCCTCGTGCTCGGCCATGGTCTGCGCGGCATGGATGGTGATCGGCACGCCGCGGCTGCGCGCCGCGTCCGCAGCCTCCTGCAGCAATGCCGCAGAGCAGGTCTCGACCTGTGCCGGGGCGACGATGCCGCCGAGCCGGCCCGAGGGATGCGCGCGGGCAGCATCGACCGTCTCCAGCGCCCGGGCGAAGGCCTCCCTGCCCCGCGCGCCGTCCCAGCGGAAGTCCAGCCTGTGGCTGTCCTCGACATGCCAGGCCGCCTCGCGGAAGCCCGGGGCGACATAGGCGCGCGCGCCGCTCTTGACCAATGTCGGCAGCCAGCAGGCATGCGGGCCGGCAATGTCGACGAAGGTGGTGACGCCGCTGCGCAGGAGATCGCCGAGCATGACGGTGAGCGCCGCCTCGACCGCGTCGTCGCCAATCTCGATCAGCGTCGAATATTCGTACATCGCCTGCCCCCAGAGGGCCGCCGTGCCGGCGTCCTCGAACAGGCTTTTCGAGACCGGTTCCTCGCCGGAATGGCAGTGCACATTGACGAGGCCCGGCATGACCATGCGGTCGCGGCCGGAAATCTCCTCCGCAAACGAGCCTTCGTAGCGCCCGCCGACATGAACGAAGCCGGCCGCGTCGAAGGCGACGTCCGCATCGTGCAGATAGGCATGGCCGCCGCACGCCGCATCGTAGGCGATAACGGTATGGGCGTTGCGGATGACGGTGACGGTATCAGGCATGGGTCGTCCGGAAATGCTTTTCGAGGAAACGGCTATAGGCGCCCATCAGGGCACTGAAGGTGAAGTAGACGGCGGCAGCGACGAGATAGCCTTCGAGAACGGCAATGCCCTGCCATTCCGGATCGCGGATGGCCGAACGCACCGTATCGAGAAAATCGACGAGGCCGACGATGGTGACGAGCGTCGTATCCTGGAAGAAGCCGATGAACAGGCTCACCATCGGCGGAATGACCTTCTTGAGCGCCTGCGGCAGCACGATCTTGCGCATGACCTGCCAGTAGTGCAGCCCGAGCGAGGATCCGGCCTCGTATTGCCCCGCGGGCACGTCCTGCAGGCCGCCGCGCACGATCTCGGCGATATAGGCGGAGGCGAAGAGGATGATCGCCACCTGCGCGCGCAGCAGTTTGTCGATGGTGACGCCCTCGGGCATGAACAGCGGCAGCATGACCGTCGCCATGAAGAGGATGCTGATCAGCGGCACGCCGCGCACGATCTCGATGAAGCCCACGGCGAGAATGCGGATCGCCGGCAGGTCGGAGGCACGCGCCAGCGCCAGCACGATGCCGAGCGGCATGGCGAGCGTCAGCCCGACGAAGGAGAGCATGAAGGAGAGCGGCAGGCCGCCCCAGCTCGTCGTCGCAACGGGCGTCAGACCGAAAATGCCGCCTGCCATCAGGATGTAGAGCACCGGCAGGACGACGAGGATCCAGGCAAGAAGCAGACCCCGGCTCCAGAAGCGCGGCATCATGGAAAAGAGGAAGGCGCCGAAGAGCAGCGCTAGCGCCAGCATCGGCCGCCACTGTTCGTCATAGGGATAGAAGCCGAACAGCATGTAGCGCAGTTTCTGCGCGACGAACGGCCAGCAGGCGCCGCTTGCCGCCTTGCAGGTCTCGCCACCGCCGGAAAACACCGCATCGGCCACCAGCCAGCCGAAGGCGAGCTTGGCGACGAAAAAGATGGCGGCAATAGACAAGATACTGACGAGCGTGTTGCCGGGCGTGCCGAAATAGGCGGAGAACCTGCCGAGGCGCGGGGCGCTCGGCGCCGGCTGCGGCGGCGCGAGGACAAGGGTCTGGACGTCGGCCATATCAACGCTCCTTCAGCGCGACATGCGCATTGTACCAGTTCATCACGAGCGAAATGGTGATCGAGAGGGCAAGGTAGACGCCCATGAAGATCGCAATCGTCTCGATCGCCTGACCCGTCTGGTTCATCACCGTGTTGGAGACCATGACAAGGTCCGGATAGCCGATGGCGATGGCGAGCGAGCTGTTCTTGAAGACGGTAAGGTAGGTGTTGGTGAGCGGCGGGATGATGATGCGTAGCGCCTGCGGCAGCACGACGAGCCGCATGGTCTTGCCACGCGCAAGGCCGAGCGCGGCGGCCGCCTCCCACTGCCCCTTGTCGACCGCCTGGATGCCGGCACGCACGATCTCCGCGACAGTCGCCGAGACGCTGAGCGCAAGGCCGAAGAGCAGCGCCACGAATTCCGGCCGGACATGCAACCCGCCCGTCAGGCGGAACTTTCCGGCCGTCGGGAAATCCCAGTCGATGCTGAAGCCGCCGGAAAGCCAGAGCAGCAGGGCCGGCAGCACGAAGGCAGCCGTGGCGATGAGCCCACCGTGGTTCGAGCGGCCGGTCGCAACGCGCTTCTGCGTGGAGACCCGGCGAATGACGAATGCAGCCGCTGCGCCGCCGAGGAGACAGGCGAAAAGCGCCGCACCGCCGCTTTCAATGAGGGCCGCCGGCACGACGAGGCCGCTGTTGGAGAGATAGACGCCCGGCAGGAGGTTCAGCGCCTGCTTGACCGGCGGCAGGATGAGGATGATCAGCGAATACCAGAGGAAGAGATAGAGCAGCAGCGGCACATTGCGCAGAAGCTCGACATAGACGAGCGCAAGGCGCGCCAGCAGCGGATTGCGCGACATGCGCGCGATGCCCACGGCAAGGCCGATGAGCGTGCCGAAAATGGCGGCCAGCAGCGACACCTTCACGGTGTTGGCGATGCCGACGAGGATGGCCCGGCCGACCGTATCGGTCGCCTCGAAGGCGATGGCGGATTCGGTGATGACGAAGCCGGCGGGCCGGTTCAGGAAATCGAAGCCGGTCGCGATGTTCTGTTTGGCGAGATTGCCGCTCGCGGTGGAAAACATCGTCCAGCCGACGAGGATCACGGCGCCGATCGCGACGACCTGGTAAAAGTAGGCGCGAAAGCGCATGTCATGCAGGAAAGCCATGTATCCCCACCGCAAAAGACCAAAAGGGGATGGGCGCGCGCACCGCCATGCGCGCGCCCGGACGATCGCTCGGAAGCGATCAGCGGATCGGCGGCGAGTAGATCATGCCGCCGGCGTTCCACAGCGCGTTGGGGCCGCGCGTCAGGCCGAGCTTGGTGCCCTCACCGAGACTGCGCTCGAACACTTCGCCATAGTTGCCGACGCTCTTGATGATGTTGTAGCCCCACTTGTTGTCGAGGCCGAGCATCTTGCCGAGCTCTTCCGTGGCGCCGAGCATGCGCTGCACGTCCGGATCCTCGCTCTTCAGCTTCTCGTCGACATTCGCCTGGGTGATGCCCTTCTCCTCGGCGGCCATCAGCAGCCAGACCGACCAGGAAACGATGTCACCCCAGTTGGAATCGTTCTGGCGGAAGGCCGGCGCCAGCGGCTCCTTGGAGATGGTCTCCGGCAGAACGATATAGTCGTCCGGATTGTTGGCGACGGCGCGGATCGAGGCAAGGTCGGACCGGTCGGAGGTGATCGCCTCGCAGCGGCCGGAATAGAAGGCCGCGCGGTTCTCGTCCGGGCTTTCGAAGACGACGAGCTCGAACTTGCCGTTGATCGCGCGGAAGAAGTCGGAGATGTTCTGCGCCGTCGTGGTGCCCGGCAGGGTGCAGATCGCGGCTTCCGTCAGCTCCTTGGCGCTGGAAACGCCGAGCGACTTCGCCACCATGAGACCCTGGCCGTCGTAAAAAACCGTCGGGCCGAAATCGAGGCCGAGCGAGGCATCGCGCGAGAAGGTGTGGGTCGTCTGGCGCGACAGGACGTCGATCTCGCCGGACTGCAGCGCCTGGAAGCGCGTGTTGATGTTGGTCGGAACGAAATCGACCTTGTCGCCGTCGCCGAAGACCGCGGCGGCGATCGACCGGCAGATGTCGGCATCGAAGCCCTGCATGCGGCCCTTGTCGTCGGGCGCCGCAAAACCCGGCGTTGCCAGCGAGACGCCGCAGACCAGCTTGCCGCGCGCCTTGACGGTTTCGAGCGTGCCGGCTGCCGAGGCCTGACCGGCCATCGCGAGCCCGAGCGCGGCCGCGCAGATCGAAAGAAGTGCCTGCTTCATGCTTCCCCTCCCATTGGGTGTTGTTGGATAGAGCCGACGCACCGCCCTCCAGCGACACCGCTCCATCGCGACCTCTTAGATCGCAATTATTGTGTACAATGCAAAAAGCGCATCATCAACAGTTCCAGTTATGGAATGTCGACAATCCCACAAAATCAGCCATGTACAATGGGCATGAAGCCATGTATATTAGACATTAACTGTTATTCTGCACACCTTCGAAGGCGCAACTGATGCGCTGGAAGGTTTATGCATATCGATAAATTTATCAGGTCATACAGTTTCCCGGATATTTGATTATACAATTGTCGTCGGACAGCCGAGGTGAGGTTTCCGGCCAGAATTTCTCCCAGGCGACGAGGCTGGAACGCGAATGCTCCGGCCTCGTCGCTGTCCCGCCCTTGGCATCGCAAATGCGCGGCCCTCCGTCGCGCAGGCGTGGCGGGACATCTGCCACGACTATCGGCAACCGCACGCGGCGGGTTTTCACCGGCATGGCACAGGCCCGTCCGCTGGCTGCAAAGCACCCGAATTTTTCCCGTATGCCTGCGGGAACAATCGGCACGGTTACCGGTTGAGGTCATGCCCTTGACAATGAGGCGTGATGCTCGATGCCGGACCAGTCCAAGCTCTTTCCCGACCACCGAAGGCTGTCGGGAGAACGCTACACGATAGAAACCTTTCGCACGGCCTACGATCTGCCAGCGCAGGAGGCCAAGCGCCTCTACGACAAGTTCGGCCCGTCCAAACGGGAGCTGGACCTGTTGATGCGCGCCCGCCAGAACCCGGCGCAGTTCCTGAATTTCTAAGGAGACGGACATGACGAGCCCGAAAGCACAAGGCGACCCGAAGCGCCCCTCCCCCGGCGAACACAAGCCCCGGAACGATCTCGAGCCCGGCGATACCACCGCCGAGCCCGAGACCGAAGCCGAGAAGACCAGGCGCGAACAGGCGACGAAACCGGCGCTGATGCCGATCGGCGATCCCGCAGGCGCAGCCTGAAGACCGCTGCCTTCTCTCCAGAAACCCCGCCGCCCGAATGGACGGCGGGTCGATTGTTCGCGGTTATGCCGCCGCCAGCGCCTCGCGCGCCTTCGGCACCGGTCGGAAGGTCATGGCGATCAGGAAAGCGCCGAGGCCGATGCCCCACGAGCCGACATAGAGCCAGGTATAGCTGGCGAAGGTATCGTAGATCAGCCCGCCCGCCACCGGCCCCAGCGCCATGCCGAGGCTGCCGGCCATGGCCGTTCCGCCGATGACGGTGCCCATCATGCGCAGCGGGAAGTTTTCCCGGGCGATCACCGCATAGAGCGGCATGACGCCGGCATAGATGAAGCCGAACAGGCCCGCCACGACATAGAAGGAGGCCAGCCCGCCGGTAAAGACATAGGCGAGCGCCCCGAAGGCCTGTGCAAAAAGGCCGAGCACCAGGATATGCTTGGCGCCGAACCGGTCGCCGAGCAGGCCGAAGGCGACCCGGCCGCCCATGCCGGCAAGGCCCTCGATGCTGTAGATCGAGACGGCGGCGATCATCGGAATGCCGCAGGTGATGGCATAGCTCACCGTGTGGAAGATCGGCCCGGAATGGGTGGCGCAGCAGAAGAAGTTCGTCAGGCACAGGATGATGAACTGCGGTGTCTTCAGGACATCGCGCGTTGTCATGCCGGCCTGCGGCTCGTCGGCCGCCGCAAGCTCATCGCCACCCGCCTCCAGCGCCGGCGCACGCCGCACCAGGAGGGCGGCCGGGATCATCACGACGGCGACGAGAAGCGCGATGATCTGCATCGAGGCGCGCCAGTCGTTGAAGGTGACCAGCCAGGCGGCAAAGGGCGACATGGTCATCGGCGCCATGCCCATGCCGGCCGAGACGAGCGAGACGGCAAGGCTCCTGTGCGTGTCGAACCAGCCGGTGACGCAGGCCATCATCGGCGCGAAGACGGCAGCGACCGCCACACCGACGACCAGCCCGAAGACGAACTGGAAGGCGAGAAGCGAGGTGGTGACGCTCGCAGCCATCAGGCTTGCCGCCAGAAGCACCGAGCCTGCCAGCACGACAGGCCGCGGCCCCCAGCGATCCGAAAGGCTGCCCCAAAACATGCTCGCAAAGGCCATGGCGAGAAAGCCGATGGTCATGGCGGTGGAAATGCCGGTCACCGACCAGCCGGTGTCCTTGGCGATCGGCAGCAGGAAGACCGGCAGCGAGAACATCGCGCCGATGGCGATGCAGCCGAGAAGGCCGCCTGCGGCGACGATCACCCAGCGATAATGCGTATGGATCATTGTCATCTCCTCTGCGGCCGCCAGCTTCTGGCCGGGGCCGCGCCCAAATCAGTATTGATCGTGCCGCCTTACCCATTCCATCGGATAGCGAAGGCCGTCCTCGTCGCGGCCTTTCGGCACGAGGTCGAGGAAGTGATAGGCACCGTTCACCATCTCGACGCCGCGCGCGTAGCAGGAGTAGGTGTGGTACACCTCGCCCGGCCCGCTCCTGTAAAAGACGCTGACGCCGACCATTTCCGACATGGTGTTCGAACAAATCTCGAAATTGTAGTAGGCGCGCCCCGCCGCCTGCTCCTGCGGTGTCGCGGACGCCTGGTAGTCGAAGTTGAAGTCACTGCCGCCCGAGGAGACCCACGGAAAGCTCCAGCCCATGCGCCGCCGGTAGGCATCGATCTTTTCCAGCGGCGCGCGCGAGATCGCCGTGAAGGTCACGTCGCGCTGGGCGAGATGAACCGGAATGCCGTTGAAATTGTCGGCCCAGAAGGAACAGGACTTGCAGCCCTCCTGCCAGTCCGGCCCCAGCATGAAGTGATAGACGAGGAGCTGCGAGCGCCCGGCGAAAAGGTCCTCCAGCGTCAGGACGCCCTCCGGCCCGTCGAAGCGGTAGGCCTTCCCCACCCGCTCCCAGGGCATCGCCATCCGTTGGCGGGTCAGCGCCTCGCGCTGGCGGGTGAATTCCTTTTCCGCGGCGAGCAGCGCCAGCCGGGCCTTCAGCCAGTCCTCGTGTGAAACGACTTGATTGCGCATCGTGAAACGCCTTTCTTCTCTAGCGATGCACCAAACGTAAGGGGTGGTCGCCGCGAAGCGGGAGTTACAAGTGTGACGGGAATTGCATGGACTCGATGATCATCGCCGCCGCCCGGGCGCTCGCAACCGGCGATCCGCTCGGCGCGTTGAGCCGCGTCGCGCTGCGTGACGACGCACCGGCCCTGGCCCTGCGCGGCATCGCCATGGCGCAGCTCGGCGATCTCGAGCGCGCGAAGGCGCTGCTGAAGAACGCCGCTCGCGCCTTCGGGCCGCGCGAGCCGATGGCGCGGGCGCGCTGTGTCGTCGCACAAGCCGAGATCGCCCTCGTCTCGCGCGACCTTGCCTGGCCGGTGAAGGCGCTCGCCGCTGCCGAGGCGACGCTTGCGGCCCATGGCGACCGGCCCAACGCCGCCCATGCCCGGACACTCGCCATCCGCCGCCTGCTCCTGATCGGCCGGCTCGACGACGCCGCAGCGCAGCTCGCCACGCTCGATCCCGCAGCATTGACCCCGCCGCTTCGGGCCGCGCATGCCCTCGCCGCTGCCGGCATCGCGACCCGCCGCCTGCGCACGGCAGCGGCCCGCGAGGCCTTTGCACGCGCCGCGGAGGCCGCCCGGCACGCCGGCATTCCCGCCCTTGTTCAGGAGGTGGAGGACGCGGCCGCGATCCTGCAAAGACCGACCGCCCGCGCGATCGCGGATGGCGAGGAGCGCCTTATGCTGCCCGCCGAGGTCGAAGCGCTGCTGGCAACCGACAGACTGGTGGTCGATGCCTGCCGCCATGTCGTGCGCTGCGGCGAGACCCGCATCTCGCTGGCCACGCGGCCGATCCTGTTTGCGCTGCTGCGCACGCTCGCCGAGGCCTTTCCCGCCGATGCCAGCCGGGAACACCTGTTGCTCCGCGCCTTCCGGGCCCGGCATGCCGACGAATCCCACCGGGCACGCCTGCGCGTCGAAATGGGCCGGCTGCGGACCGAGCTCGAACCGCTTGCCGGGGCCACCGCCACGAAGGACGGTTTCCGGCTGCTGCCCCGTGGCGGGCGGGCCGTTGCCGTGCTGGCGCCGCCGCATGACGAACCGCATGCCGATGTGCTGGCCCTCTTTGCCGATGGCGAGGCCTGGTCGAGTTCCGCACTCGCCATCGCGCTCGGCACGAGCGCCCGCACCGTGCAGCGCGCACTCGAAGAGCTTTTCGCCGCCGGCAAGGTGCAGGCTGTCGGCCGCGGCCGAAGCCGGCGCTGGCTGACGCCGGTGCCCGGCGCTTTCTCGACACTCTTGTTACTCCCGGGTCCGCTGCCCGGCAGCTAAAAACGGAACCCGCACCAGTCCGCGGCGGCCTTGCCGCGGCGACATGCGCAAGACCAGGGGGCTGAAGCACACGGCGCCGATCCCGGCAATCGCCCCGACACGACGGGACCACCGCATCAACGATTCAAAGGAGACAAGCATGACCACGTCCAAAGCAGACATTCTGCGCGAATACGGCCCCTTCCCCGGCGTGGACCAGGTCCACGGCGTCACCTTCGACGGCAAGGCCGTCTGGTTCGCCTCGGGCGACAAGGTCAACGCGCTCGATCCGGACGACGGCCGCCTGCTGCGCACGATCGACCTTTCCGCCCATGCCGGCACCGCCTATGACGGCCGCCACCTTTTCCAGATCGCCGAGGACCGCATCCACAAGATCGACCCGGCCTCCGGCGCCATCGTCTCCACCATCCCCGCCCCCGGCAACGGCGGCGATTCCGGCCTCACCTGGGCGGAAGGCTCGCTCTGGGTCGGCGAGTACCGCAGCCGGCAGATCCACGAAATCGACCCGGAAACCGGCACCGTGCGACGCACCATCGAGAGCAACCGCATGGTGACGGGCGTCACCTGGGTGGACGGCGAGCTCTGGCACGGCACCTGGGAGGGCGAGGAAAGCGACCTGCGCCGCCTCGACCCAAAAACCGGCGCCGTGCTCGACACCATCACCATGCCCGCCGGCATCGGCGTCTCCGGCCTCGAATCCGACGGCGCCGACCGCTTCTTCTGCGGCGGCGGCAACAGCGGAAAGATCCGCGCCATCCGCCGCCCGCGCTGACGGATGCCGGACGCGGCTGGCAATGCAACGAACACGGGTGCCGCCATCCTTCTGAAGGCGTGGCGGCACCGATAGCCCGGCGCGGCGTGAAGCACAGGATACGCCCGTTGATCGAGCGGACAGCCGCCTCACGAGGCCAAAAAACACGGCCGGCATTTCCCGCCCCCGTGAAACCGGAGAATTCTTTTCGCTACAACCCATCCGACACTTGCCATCGCGAGCTCAACCTCATACTCCTCTACTTTTAAGGGAATTCAACCAAAAATGGCCATCGTCCAAGATGCGCCACAAACAGGGAAGAACCGCCATGACTATCCTGGTAGGCACCGAAACCATGGTCAACACACACTTGCCGGGCCAGCAGCTGGAGCCATCCGTTGCAATGCTCAAGGACGGCGGCTGGGTGGTGACATGGCAATCCTGGGGACAGGACGGCTCGAACGACGGCGTCTACCAACAACGCTACAAACCGGATGGAACGCCAGACGGCGTCGAAGTGCTGGTAAACACGACGACCGCCGAATCGCAGTATCAACCTGCGATAACCGCCCTCAAGGACGGCGGCTGGCTTGTAACGTGGGTCGGCGATGAAGCAGGCGGCCCGGAAATCTACCAGCGGCGCTACGATGCAGACGGCACTGCGACGACCGCCGTGGGAGAGGTCGTCAATACGGACGTGGGCAGCGTACAGGAAATGCCCACCGTGACCCCGTTGCCCAATGGTGGCTGGGTCGTCGTGTGGGCATCTCGGAACGATGGCGCCGGCAATGGCCACGGCATCTTCCAGCAACAGTATGATGCAAATGGCGATCCGACCACGCTCGCACAAGTTCGTGTCCACACCACACTTGCCGGAAACCAAACCAAGCCTTCCGTCGCCGTGCTGGAGGACGGCGGGTGGATCGTTACCTGGCAGTCACCCGATGCTGACGGAACCGGCATCTACCAGCAGCGTTTTAAGACCGACGGCACCCAGGAAGGCGTGGAAACGCCTGTCAACAGCCTTACGGCGGGTGCACAGGCCAATGCCATCGTCACGGGGTTGAAGGACGGCGGCTGGGTCGTCGCCTGGCAATCACCCGATACAAATGGAACCGGCATCTACCAGCAAAGATACGACAAGGACGGCAACGCCCTGGGGTCAGGGGAAACGCAGGTCAACACGACCTCGACAGGCGATCAGAAAAATGCGTCCATCACCGCCCTGACCGACGGTGGATGGGTCGTCACCTGGCAAAGCGCCAACGACATTTACCTACGCTACTATAATTCGAGCGGCACGGCAGTCGGAAACGAGGTCCTCGTAAACGACATAACGGCGAGCGATCAGGAGTTCCCGTCCGTAACGGCGCTACCGGGTGGCGGCTGGGTGGTCACCTGGCAGAGTTTCAAAATGGGTGTGCCTGGAGAATTCCAGAACATCGCCCAGAAGATCTACTTCGGCGTCAACGACGCCCCCACCGGGACCAATGCAACCCTCACGGCGAAGGAAAACACGGCCTATAGTTTCAAGGTCGCCGATTTCGGTTTTTCCGATACCAACGGCAACAGCCTGTCCGGTGTAAAAATAACGACGCTCCCGACGAAGGGCACTGTCCTTCTGAACGGCATTGCCATCACGGCGGGGCAGACGATCGCGGTTGCGGATATCACCGCCGGGAAATTGACCTGGGAGCCCCCGGCGGGCGAGGACGGCAACGCCCTGACGACGATCGGCTTCAAGGTCATCGACGACGGGGGCACCGATCACAACGGCAAGGATATCGACCAGACCGAGCGCGTTATCACCTTCAACGTGACACCGACGCCGACGACACCCGACACGGACAAGGGCAAGATCCTCATCGGAGGCGATGGCGACGACCGATTCACCGGAACGAACTGGGCGGACCTGCTCTCCGGCAAGGGCGGAGACGACCATCTCGACGGTGGCGCTGGCAACGATACATTGTGGGGCGGGGAAGACGACGACCTGCTGAAGGGCGGCAGCGGCAACGACATTCTCGGCGGCGGCCCGGGCGCCGACACGCTTTTCGGCGGTGGTGGCGACGACAAGCTCTATGGCGGAAAGGATAGCGGCGCCGACAGGCTCTACGGCGGCGACGGCAAGGACAAGCTCTGGGGCGGCGGCGGCAACGACAAGCTGTATGGGGGCGACGACGACGACACCCTGGGCGGCGGCGCCGGCGACGACCTTCTCGGTGGCGGCAGCGGTAACGACATCCTCTATGGCGGCGCGGGGAGCGACCAGATTTATGGCGGCACCGGCGATGACCGGATTCATGGCGGTCCCGGCAACGACGAGCTCTGGGGTGGAGCCGGCAACGACATCTTCATCTTCCGGGAGAACACCGGCAAGGACCGCATCATGGATTTCACCCGCGGTCAGGACAAGATCGACCTCTCAGCCTTCTCGACCCGCACGAATCCGCTGGATTTCAACGACATCAATATCCAGACGACAGCGGCAGGCGTGGTCGTCTCGATCAATGGAATCCAGGTCACGCTGGAAGGCCAGAAAAGCCTCAACAGGGATGACTTCATTCTCTAGGGTCGAGCGGGCAGCCGGCGCAGCTATTGTTCCACGATAGCGCCCGAGCCGAAGCGTCACCGCTTCGGCTCGGAAATCCCCTATAGACCATGGCTACCATCGTAGCCGTTGACCGGCGGCGGCGCCCAGCCGGCCGGCAGGGTTTTAGGCTTGTAGATTTCGACGACCATGGGGTAACACGCTGCCGTGTCGGACGAGTGCTGCGCAGAGCAATCCCCACCCGGGCAGGCCGACATGCAGCCGAGAAGATCGATCTCGGCGAAAAACTCCAGATAGTCGTCCGGCCGCACCGGGCTCGCCTTCATGAAATACTGGCCGGTATCGCGCGTGAAGCCGGTGCACATGAAGACGTTCAGCACGTCGTGCACATAGGTTTCCGCCTCGCGCAGCGCCATGCCGGTCTTCGCCGCAAAGGCGCGGGTGAGGTTCGAGTGGCAGCAATGGTGATACTGCCCGCCGTGGCTGAGCAGGTTGTGCGTATAGGGGTCGCAGCGCGTGCCGATCACGTCATGCACTGCGCCGCCGAACGCGTCGAAGCCGTACCAGTCGAGCGTGTCGTGCGTGATCGTCGCGATGGGGCGCAGATAGGGAAAATTGGAAAAGAGCTGGTCGCCGAGGCCGACATGGGTGCCGGCGAGCGCGCGTGTCTTGCCCGTGTAGAGCCGTTCCTTCAGATCCTGCGCATTGAAGAGGTTGAGGTCGCCCACCTGCGGCCCCTCGCTGCAGACAAGACGGCAGAAATGTCCGGCCGGCACCGACCAGGTGGCGGCCTCGCGCGGCGGTATGACGACCGTTTCGACAAGCGTCAGGTCGTCCCGGAGCGCGCGATAGGCCGCAAGGTCGGGACGCGGCAGGGTCTCGACCGGATAGCAGATCACCGGCTTGATCGCCTTGCGGACGGCGGCGTCGCCGGGCGCCGCCGTGATGGGGGTGGGCTTCATCTTTCAGTCTCCATGTCGTGTCGCGCCGCCACCACAGGCATTGCGAGCCGCCGGCGACTATAGCCGGTTCCCGCCATCTGTCAGCCGTCCTTCGCCGACCCCGCGCGTCGCGATACAGGCGGATTTTTCCGGGAACCTTGCGGCACCGCCGGCATCCAATATGGTCCCGGAAGGAGAACAAGCATGCCCGTCTTGTCCAATGCCAATGCTACCCCCGCCGCCGCCATCGAGGACGAAGCTGGCCTCGTGGCGCGCGCGGCCGCTGGCGACGCCGATGCGGTCCGCCGCATCATCAAGCACCACAACCAGCGCCTCTACCGTCTCGTGCGGGCCGTCATCCGCAACAATGCGGATGCGGAGGATGTCCTGCAGGAGGCCTATCTGAAGGCCTTCGCCCATCTTCAGGGCTTCAACGGCGAGGCCTCGCTGTCGACCTGGCTGTCGCGCATCGCCCTCAACACCGCCCTGATGCGCCTTCGCGCCGAGAAACGGCTGAAGCGCGCCGCACCCCCGGCCGGCCCGACACAGGCCGAGATCATCCCCTTCCCGCTTGCCTCCTCCATCGAGGACCCGGAGCGCCTCATGGCCCAGCGACAACTCCTGCACCTCGTCGAGGAGGCGACCGACGCGCTTCCCGAAACTTTCCGCCTCGTCTTCGTCGCCCGTGTCATCGAGGGCCTCAGCGTCGAGGAGGCCGCCGCGCTGCTCGACCTGCCGCCGGCCACCGTCAAGACACGGCTTCACCGCGCCCGCAAGCTGATCCGGGCACGGCTCGAGGCGCAGATCGGCCCGGTGCTGATCGACGCCTTCCCCTTTGCCGGCGCGCGCTGCGACCGGTTGACGGAGGCCGTCATTGCAAAACTCGGCCTTGCAGGCTGACGGGAACCCCGGCGGCGGTGCGGCATCCAATGCTGCGTTACCGAAACAGGGCCGGCACCGCCGGCCAAGGAGAAACCCGATGAAGACCCTCATGACCACGCTCGGCGCCGCCTGCCTTGCCCTTGCCGCCTCCCTCGCCGGCGCCGCCGACAAGCCGACCGATCCCGAGATCGCCCATATCGCCTATAGCGCCGGGCTCATCGACGTGGAGGCCGCCAAGCTCGCTTTGTCGAAGACGAAGAATGCCGATTTGCTCGCCTTCGCCCAGTCGATGCAGAAGGACCACGAGGCCGTCAACGACATGGCTCTTGCCCTCGTCAAGAAGCTGAACGTGACGCCGCAGGACAACGCCACCAGCCAGGCCCTTGCCAGGGCCGCCGAGGACAAGCGCGCCGAACTCGCCAAGCTCGACGGCGCGGCCTTCGACAAGGCCTATATCAACAACGAGGTCGCCTATCACGGCGAGGTCAACAAGGCGCTGGAAGCCCTGCTCATCCCCTCCGCGGAAAATGCCGAGCTGAAGAGCCTGCTCGAAACCGGCCTGAAACTCTTCCAGGGCCACCAGCAGCACGCCGAACATGTCGCGGCCGCCCTGAAATGACCATGCCCTCCCTCAGCCGGCGGCAGATCCTTGCGACAGGCGCAGCCGTCCTCGCCAGCCATGCGCTTGCCCGCGCCCATAACGGCACCGTGCACGTCGCCATCGAAAAACTCGCCTTCCTGCCCGCCGACATAAAGGTCAAGGCCGGCGAGACCATCGAATGGACCAACCGGGATCCCTTTTCCCACACCGCCACCGTCAAGGGCGGCTGGGACATCCTGATCCCACCCGGCAAGACGATCACGCACGTTGCCACCGCTGACGACAGCGTCGCCTACTACTGCCGCTTCCACCCCAACATGAAGGGAACGATCACCATCATTGCCTGACACCCTGCGCGCCGGGTGCGAACACAAGGCATACCCGGCCGACATTTGCAGCAGGGCAACGCTTTCCCCGGAAGGCGTTGCTTCCCCCCATCATCCGGCCTGCCTCCTGCAAACCTCAGCCGTCCGCGCGATGCAGTGTTCAGACGGCAATAATATTTACGCCTCCTAATGAAGCTGCTACTGTGACGCCTTCATTTCAGGCACTGCAGCACATTCACCGTTGGTCTTTCCCTCGAGGAACTGGTCATGCTCGTGAAAACTTTGCTCGCGTACGCAACGCTGGCGCTCGGCCTGTGCCTTTCATGCGCCTCCGCCAGCGCATCCACCACGACGCAGACGATCCCCGCCGATACCTGTCAGGAGATGGCGGCCGGCGGCTCCCAACCTCTCGACAGCGCACCGGAAGGCAAGGCCGGCAGGCTGGCGCTGGTGATCGGCAACGCGGCCTATGGCGGCGGCATCGCACCGCTGCGCAATCCGGCCCGGGATGCCGCCGCGGTGACGGATGTGCTGCAAAAACTGAACTTCACCGTCTTCGTGGCGCTGGACGCCCGCGGTGCGACCATCCGCGACTGTGTGTTGCGCATGCAATCCGCCCTGTCGCCCGACGATATCGCCCTGGTCTACTATTCCGGACACGGCATACAGATCGATGACCGCAACTACATCGTCGCGACGGATGCCGAGGCCGGCGGCGCCCTTTCCGATGCCTTCGTCTATATCGACGAGATCATCGATGGCGTGAAGGCGAAGTCCGCCTCCATCCTCGTTTTCCTTGACGCCTGTCGCAACAATCCGTTCGCGCGCGAGGACGCCCAGGGCCTGTCGGCATCAACCGGCCGCAGCCTCGCGCGGGGGCTGGCAAAGGTGGATGCCAACACGCCGGGCGCGAGACAGGAGGCGCGCGGGATTTTCGTCGCCTACTCCACGTCGCCCAACGCAACGGCCTCGGATGGCGAGGGAGACCTGAGCCCGTTCACAACAGCCTTTGTCACGGCCGTCAAGACGCCCGGTTTTTCCGTCCAACGCGCCCTCAGCGAGGTCTCCCGAAGCGTCGGCGAAGCGACGGACTGGTCCCAGACACCATGGATAAAATCGTCGCTCACCGCCGAAATCCTGCTGAACGGCACGATGACATTCGAGGACGCGCAGTCGGCCTCCGAAAACCACGCGGGAGCATCGAAACGGCTTCTCGGGAGGGGCGATGTCGAGGGCGCGATCGTGGAGGCTTTCCGGGGCCTTCCGCAGAGCATCGACGACAGGACCGCGGAACAGTTTCCCTTTGCCTATCAGGCGCTGACGGCGGCCACGCGCTCGAGCAGCATCGTCCTTCCCGTTCCCGCGAACAACATCCACGTCGTGGTCGCCAATGTGGGTGGCGACCGGGCCGTCGTCGCCTCCGTCGACCGCGAATATCGTGGCGTCGGAAAAGGCACGCTGGAGATCTGGGACACCGGCACGAAGACGGTGATCGGCATTCTGGGCGAGGTGGGAACCGCGGTCCCCAGCGTAAAATTCTCGGCGGACGGATCCCGCGTTGCCGCCTATCTCGGCAAGGGGATCACCAAGGTCGCCGATGCGGCGACGGGCAAGACCATCTCCACCATCAAGCTTTCCGCAGACCATCTGGGCCCGGCCTATGGTGGCCTCAATCCCCCCGTCCTGGTGTTCAGCCCGGATGGCGCCGTTCTTGTCGGAACGCTCCACAAACAGGGTCTCGCCCTGGTGCAGGGCTGGGACGTGAACAGCGGAGCCAAGCGGTTTGAGTTCGACCTTGGAACGAAATGCAACGGACTGGCCAATACGGCGGGTTGGGCATTGACCCGGGGCTTTGCGGTCCTGAGTGCCGACGGCGCCTCCCTTTCGTTCGTCTGCACGAACACCTCTACCAATGTGCCCAAGCTGCTCGTCTTCGGGCACTGGTCGCTCGTGCAGGACAGCCTGGTCGGTTCTGGGGTCGTTCCGGTTTCGAAGGAGCTCTATCCAATAGCCTTCGGCTTCAGTGCGGATGGAACGCGGATGGTCGCCACGCAGCTCGACAACGGCGGATCCTATGAAATCCTCCTGTTCGATACACAGACCGGACAACAGATCGGAAAGGTGGAGAAGGGTCTCTACGCCTCCTTCTCCCCGGCGGGCGATCTTTATTCCGTCGTCGGCCAGACAGGCGCCGCCATCTTTTCGGCAAAGGACGGCAGGCGCGTCCGGGAGATGGCCGACTATGCCTACACCGTACCGGCGGCGTTTCGCGAACATGGGGAGAAGTTTGCCGACTACATCCTCCTCGACAACGACATGTCGACGCTGACGCATGACGTGTGGTGGCAGCCGCCGAATGGCCTTACCGTCGCGGACGCCGCACGCGCGCGGCTGACGGCCGAACAAAAGAACGAGGCCAAAGCCGGCGCCCTCGCCTACACCGAAATTCCATGAGGCCACGCACGCATACATTCCGAGGCAAAAACGCCTCTTCGAAAACAGGCGATCGGGACCGCGGCTGAACCGTTTTCGGATCGCTTGTTCCTGCCGGCGGGCAACATCCCCATCGGCCGACGGGGGGGATACCACGACCGTCAGCACGCCCCGCCCGGGCAGCCACTGGACGACCACATGGCATGGCAACCATCTCTTCCACGCCGTGGTCGCTTCCCGGCCGATACCGTCAAAGCTGATACCGCAACGTCTAGAGGATGAAATCGCTGGCTTTGAGGTCGATCACCCTGTCGAGAACGATGGTGAAATCGGCCTTGCCGTCTCCGTTGACGTCACCATGGATATACGTGTTGCCCGCCTTCGTCTCGTAGCGCAGTTCCCCGGCCTTCTTGTGGAATTTTTCATCGCCGATGAAATCGAAGGGCTGGTTCGCAGAACTCTTCGTGCTGGCATCGATAGCCTTCAGGTCGATCTTGTCGCCCTGGCTGCGGCTGAAATCGAGGATCGTGTCGCGGCCCGAGGAGGCAACCGTTGTTTCCTTGATGGACTTGAAGACGAACGTATCCGCACCGGAGCCCCCCGATAGTTTGTCCGCACCCTGCCCGCCATAGAGCCTGTCGTTTCCAGCGCCGCCGTTCAGCTTGTCGTTGCCCGCCCCGCCATCGAGCGTGTTCCGGCCGGCATTGCCGGTCAGCGTGTTGGCAAGGCTGTTGCCGGTTCCGTTGATGTTGTCCCTGCCCTCCAGCGTCAGGTTCTCGACATGGCTGGACAGCGCGTGGCTGACGGCGGACTTGACGAGGTCGATACCCTCATCCGCCTTCTCGACGACGACATCGCCCTTTCCGACGATATAGGTGTCGTTGCCCTCGCCGCCGACCAGGCGGTCCGCGCCACCCTTGCCGTCAAGCACGTCCTTGCCGGCATAGCCATAGAGAACATCGGCGCCCTTGCTGCCGTCCAGCCTGTCGTTGCCGTCCGTGCCCTTGACCACATCGGGCGAGACGCCACGGACGGTGACCTTGAGGTCGGCCGTGGCCGTGCCGCCGTGGCCGTCAGACACGGTGTAGCGGATGACGACCGTACGGCTCTCCCCTTGGGCAAGGTTCTGGTTCGGCGCGCTCGTCGGGTCGTAGACCAGGCGGCCGTTCTCGATCGAGACGGAACCGAAGCCCGAGCGCACGGAGGCGGAAACGAGGCTCAGCGCATCGCCCTCCTCGTCCCGTGCGGCGGCCAGCACATCGACGGTCAGTTTCTTGTCTTCGGCCGTCGCGGCCGTGCCGTTGGAGGGCAGCTCCGGATCGTCGTTGACGGCGGTGACGGTAAGCGTGAAATCGACGAAGGCGGTTCTGGCGCTCCCGTCCGTCGCGGTCACGCGCACGGTGATGCCGCTCGCATCGCCCGTCGGCGGCGTTCCGGAAAAGGTCCGCGTCGCCGGATTGAACACCAGCCAGCTCGGCAGGGCATTGCCGTTGGAGAGCTTTGCCGAATAGCTGAGCGTGTCGCCGGCATCGGCATCCGCAAAGGTGTTGGCCGGCACGGTGTAGCTGAAGGCCCGGTCCTCCGTCGCCTGCTGCGCCGCGATCATGCCCACCACCGTCGGCGCATCGTTGACGTTCTGCACCGTCAGGGTGAAATCGATGAAACCGACCGTCCGGTCTTCGTCGATCGCAAACAGGCGAATGGTGACCTCCCCGACATCGTCATTGTCGGGCGTGCCGGAAAAGGTCCGTGTCGCGGGATCGAAGGTGAGCCAGGCCGGAAGCGGGTCATGGTTCGTCAGAGACGCGGCATAGGTCATCGTGTCGCCGGCATCGACATCGATGAACGTATTGGCGGGAAGGGTAAGACTGAACGCCGTATCCTCGCTCGCCACCTGAGCAGCGATCGTCCCGTTCGGCTCCGGCGGATCGTTGACATTGTCGACCGTCAGCGTGAAATCGACGGAAACGCTTTCGCCGCCCCCATCGGTCGCGATGACGCGGATGCTGATCTCCCCGACATCGCCGTTCTCGGGCGTGCCGGAGAAGGTTCGGGTCTCGGGATCGAATTCCAGCCAGGCCGGCAGGTCGTCGCCATTGGCGAGCGTTGCCGTAAAGGTCAGCCGATCGAGCGCGTCGGCATCGGAGAAGGTGTTTGCGGCGAAGGTGAAGCTGAAGGCGCTGTCCTCCGTCGCCTGCTGCGCCGCGATCGTGTTGCCGACGGTCGGCGCGTCGTTGCCGACCCAGAAGGTGCGCTGGTAGAGGCCGAGCCCGTCGCCGTCCTGCCCGGCGGATTGCCAGGTCACGACCCAGCCGCCGTCCGGCAGGGCGGTGACCTTGATGACCTTCTGGTCGCCCTCCGTTTCGCCATTGACCCGCGTCTCGCCGCCGACCGGCTGCCCGTTGGCACCATAGACCTGCTGGTAGACACCCAAGCCGCTGCCATCCTGATTGGTCGACTCCCAGGTCACGACCCAGCCGCCGCCCGTCAGCGCGACGACGGAGTGAACATATTGCCAGCCCTCGACGGTCGTATTGACCATCGTTTCCGGGCCAAGCGCATCGCCGTTGGCGTCGTAGACCCTCTGGAAAAGGCCGTTGCTCGTCCCCGCGCTGGTGTCGTCGTCGCCGACCCACGACACGACCCAACCGCCGCCTTCCAGAAGCGCCATCTGCACGAAGTTCTGCGGACCGTCACTGCCGCGATTGATCTGCGTGACGGTGCCAGCGTTGCCATTTTCGTCATAGACCCGCTGATAGACCTCGCTGTTGAGGCCGCTTCCCGCGCTCCAGGCGACAATCCAGCCTCCGCCGGGGCGGACGATGACTTCATAGTACGGACCGTTGAGTGTCGATCCGCCCGTGTTCACGCCCTCGTTGGAACCGACCAGCGCACCATGCTCGTCAAAGACCTGCTGGTAGAGATTGTAGTCGCTTGCCACCCATGTCGCGACGAAGCCGCCGTTTGCGAGTGGTGTGACCTTGGCGTTCTCCCAGAAAAGGCTCGACGTCTGGGTATCGACGCGCATTGCTGGCATGACCGGGTTGCCGCCGGCGTCGAATGTCGCGACGTGAACGCCTTTCGAGATAAAATAATCGGTCGACCAGATAGCCGCCCAGCCGCCATCCGGCAGGGCGACGATCTGCGCATCCTGCGGCCTGCCGAATTGAACGGCAATCACCAGGCTGGGGCCTGCCGTTCCATCAGCCTGAAAGATTTGCGCCTGGAGGCTTTGATAGGAGATACCCCACATCGTCACCCAGCCGCCGTCGGTGAGCGCAACGACCTGCGGCGCCTCGAAATTTACGGCCGACCCGAGATCCGGACTGACCCGCGTCTCGGATCCGGCCGGCTCACCATGGGCGTTATAGGCCTGCTGGTAGATGTCATGGCCCTGCTGCCAGGTCACCACCCAGCCGCCATTGGAGAGTGCCGTGACGCTCTGCGCGGTCTGGTTCCCGCCGGTCGTGGTGTTGATCCGGCTTTCCGTCGTACTTCCAAACATAACGTTCCCCAAAATGTCATTCCCCTGCACAACGGGCGGCGCCAGTCCCGATGCCGGAAATCGTGTCCCCGCTGCCGTGGCGTCGTGTTGGCAACCAAAGCGTCCCGCGGGCGGGCGCTCGAAACCACGCTGTCGCTATCGACATTCGTCGGCCGCCGCCCACGGCCAAGGCACGAATGCCGTTCCCCATTCCCGTGCGCGACATAGATAATCCCGCCGCCAGCGAAGGTCCTGATACGGCCGCCCCAGCTTTCTGAAATTTTCTGATTTTTTCTGAAACGACAGGCGAAGCGCTGAACTGGTCCCGCAAGTGCCCTCCTCCGGAGCCACGCTTCGGTGGTTTGCGGCCACGGCGGGTTCTCTTTGTTTGCGCTACAGCGCGGCGGACCGCTGCCTCCGTCAAGCAAACGGGCCGGCAGGATTTCGCCACGGCCCGCGCCATTCTTGACAAACACCGCGCCGGTAAGCCCGGCGATGGCGATGCGTCGGTTGCGCGCGCAAGGCTACCCCTGTGCGCAATCCAGATGCCATGGTGCGTCTTGATGAGGCCCTGGGAGCACTCGCTTGCGGAGTGTTATAATCGGACTGGGTGTGCTCGCAGGCCTCTTCACACACTAAGACAGCATAAATGGAAAGAAAGCATCGCTTAATTTTTCTAAAAGGAAAAAATGTGTTGCTATTTTTTTCTTAATTCCTATTCTCCCCTCATCGAGCCAGCCATACAAGAAGGACAGAATGCGCGCTGTATTGGACCGGATAGACAGGCACCTTACGAAACTGCTGTCGGACGACGGTCGTGACGGGGTCAATGATTTGGCGGAGCGTCTGGGCCTCAGCCCCCCGACCGTGCGGGCGCGCCTGAAATCCTTGATCGAGCGGAACCTGCTGAAGATCGTCGGCGTGCTGAACATATCGGAGCGGCCCGAACTCGTGTGCGCGATGGTTGGCATCCGCGCAAATGGCCATGGCCGGCTGAACGAGATTGCCAAAAAGATTTCCGAATTGCCCTATGTGGCCTCCGTCAGCCTCGTGACCGGCCGCTACGACATCATTGCCGAAGTGCTGTTCGAAGGGGACATGGACGAACTCTACCGGGTTACCAGCGAGCTGCTGCCCGGCCTGGAGGAACCAGGCGTGATCCGCAGCAGCGAAACCTTCGTGGTGATGAAATCACACAACAAATGGCTCAGCTTGCCGAAAGGCGTCTGGGACGACGAAATCGGCAGAGACGACCTCGCTGCAGATCCGGGCCGGGAGTGATGGGCGGCCTGTAGGAAGCAAAGGCCGGGAGGTCCGGTATTTCAATAAATGGGAGAGGATGAATGAGCAAACTCAATGCGTTTGTTCTGACGGCGACGCTTGCCGTCATGACACAGGCCGCAGGTGCAACTTCGGTCAATGCCGGCACGCTGGACGACATCATTGCACGCGGCGAATTGCGCGTCGCAGTGCAAACCCAGGGGCCTCCCTTCTCGTTCATGGACAAGAGCGGCAACAGGACCGGCAGCGCCATCGATCTGACAACGCTGATGGCAAAGGAGATGGGCGTCAAGGTCGTCTATCTCGACTTCGACTGGGACGGCCTGCTGCCGGCGCTGATGTCCGGCAAGGCAGACATTCTCGCTGCAGACATGACGCCGACGCTGGCGCGCGCAACCAAAGTCGGTTTTACCAAGCCTTTCATTTATGTTGGCGCTGTCGCCTTCAGCAAGGGCGACGGTGCGTTCAAGACCGTCGAGGATTGCAGGGCGCCCGGCACGACGATCGCGGTGCTCCTCGGTTCGACCGGCGAGAAACTCGCTCCGGTGGCATTCCCGCAAGGTCAGGTCAAATCGTTCAAGGGCTCGGGTACGCTGCTCCTGGACGCGGTCGCTTCAGGCCAGGCTGATTGCGGACTGAACGACAGCTCGGCCGTCGCGGCGCAAACGGCCACATACGGTGCCGGCACGTTCACGGTTTTTCCGGACCTCCTTTCCAAGGAACCGCTGGCCTATGCCGTGCGATATGACTCGATGGATCTCCTTACCTGGGCAAACCTGTTCATCGACAACACCACGCTCGACGGGCGGCTTCAGGAAAACCTCAACTATTGGGTAAACTCGGACAAGTGGAAAGCCGAGCACTAGAGTCCGTCAGCGTCGTACTGAATCTGACAGCTTCAGCGTTCTTTGTTTTCGTTTGTCTTCTCGGGCAAGCCGGATTCCACTTTTCCCTGACAAACTCTCGTTCCGAGCGCCGACATCACGGGCGGATGACTGCCCGTGATCGCGCGCCGCATCCTGCCTTGAAAATCGGTGCCATGTTTGGAAACCTGAATACGCGTGTGATGCTGGAATATCTGCCGGACATCTGGCAGGGTTTTCTCGCGACGCTCCTGTTGTCGGCTGCCGGTTTTGCCGGGGCCATTGTTCTCGGCATCATTGCCTGCACTCTCAGCATCCAGCCGCTGCGCTGGCTCAAATGGCCTGCCGTGGCCTATGTCGATGCAATTCGCGCGACACCGTTGTTGGCGCAGCTCTACTTTCTGTATTTCGGATTGCCCCGCCTCGGCATTCTGGTGCCGGAAATCGTGATCGGGGTCATCGCGCTGTCCTTGAACTCCGGTGCCTACGTCGCCGAAATTGTCCGCTCGGGGATTCTCTCGATCCAGCGCGGGCAGATCGAGGCGGCGATGAGCACCGGGCTGACCTATCTGCAGCGCATGCGGTTGATTGTCCTTCCGCAAGCCGTGCGGCCCACGGTGTCGCCACTGATCGGCCAGGCCATCGTGCTGGTCAAGGACTCGTCCCTGCTGTCGCTCATCTCGGTGGTGGAGTTGACGCGCGCCGGGCAGATGATCGCCATCGATCGCTTCATGCCGGTCGAAGGCCTCGTTGCAACGGCACTTGCCTATCTCGTTTTGTACTACACCCTGAAAGCACTGGCGGGCCTTTGGGCACACCAGAGCCAGCATCCCGGCAAGGCCTGAGGGAGGAGCGGAGATGGTATGGTTCCAGATTGACCAGGCAATCGGCTACTGGCCCGTTTTGCTGAAGGGCATCGGCATGACGGTGTCGCTATCCGCGCTGAGCCTTGTCATAGGCGTTGCCGTCGGCTTCGCATTCGGCATCGTTCGCGCGGGATCGCAACGCTGGCTTTCGCAGCTGGTGGGTCTCTATGTGGATTTCTTTAGAGGCACGCCGTTCCTCGTCCAGGTGTTCCTCGTCTTTTTCATTCTGCCCGAAACGGGAATAGAATTGAGCGCCTTCTGGGCGGGCGTGGTCGCCCTGTCGAATGCCGCCGCCTGCTTCATCGGAGAGATCGTCGCATCAGGCATCAAAGCCGTACCGCCGGGGCAATCGGAAGCGGCGGCGGCCTCGGGTCTGACCCGCACCCAGCAGATGCGCCACGTCATCCTGCCGCAGGCCACCCGGATTGTGACCCCGTCCCTCGTCGGGCAGTTCGTGCTGTTGATCAAGGATTCGTCCGTCGTCTCCGCCATCGGCCTGCTGGATCTGACGCGGGCGGGCTGGGTGATGGTGCAGTCGATCCCCAACGGCCTTCTCGTCTTCGCGATCGTGGGCCTGTCGTACTTCGTGATCTGCTACCCGCTGATCTATCTGGCGCGCCGTATGGAAGGCCAGGGCCAGCCCACGGCCCTGTGACGGGAATGCCATGACTGTCACGACCTTGTTCCCACTGGATATCACCCCATGATCGAGTTTCAATCTCTCAACAAATGGTATGGCCCCCTGCACGTCCTGAACGATGTCAATCTCAGCGTTGGCAAGGGGGAGGTCGTCGTGGTCTGTGGCCCGTCCGGTTCGGGTAAAAGCACGCTGATCAGATGCGGCAATGGCCTGGAGACGTTTCAAAAAGGCGGCCTGACCGTCGATGGCGCAAGGCTCGGCACTCCTGAAACGCGGTTGCGCAATCTGCGGATGGAGGTCGGTTTCGTGTTCCAGCAGTTCAACCTGTATCCGCACAAAACTGCCCTGGAGAATGTGGTCCTCGCGCCGATCCACGTGCGCAAGCTTCCCAGAGCCGAGGCTGAGGCGCGCGGCCGGGCCCTGCTGGAAAAGGTCGGCCTCGGCGACAAGATGGGCAACTATCCCCATCAGCTCTCCGGCGGCCAGCAGCAACGGGTCGCTATCGTCAGGTCGCTGGCGATGCAGCCCAAAATCATGCTGTTCGATGAGCCGACCTCTGCGCTGGACCCCGAGATGATCAATGAAGTGCTGGATGTGATGGTGTCGCTCGCGCGGGAAGGCATGACGATGATGGTCGTGACTCACGAAATGGGTTTTGCCCGGCGGGTGGCCGATCGGGTTATCTTCATGGATCGCGGCGCCATCGTCGAAGCTGCAAAACCAGAGATATTCTTCACCGCGCCGCAAAACGACCGGACGCGGGATTTCCTCGGCAAGATCCTGCAGCACTAGGGTCGAAACCCTGTCAATTCGGGTGGGATGTTCCATGCAAACGCGTGTGAATGAAACTGCGCCTTTGGCGATTGCCATCGTTGGCGCGGGCATCGTGGGATGCGCGACCGCTTTCGCCCTGGCCCTCGACGGCCACAGGGTGACAGTGTTCGATCCTGACCTGCCGGGAGCCGGCACCTCCTCCGGCAATGCAGGCGGCATTGTTACCGGCTCCGTGACGCCGACTGCGACGCCGGATGTCCTGCGTGCCCTTCCGTCCTATCTGCTGGATCGGTCTTCCCCCGCGGTCCTTCGCATGCGCCATTCAATTCGCGTGCTGCCTTGGCTTGTGCGCTTCATCCGCGCCGCCAGGCCGGCCGAGGTCGATCGGATCTCGGCGGCACTCCATCCGCTCGTCTCGCAGTCCCTTGCCGCGCATCAAACCCTCGCGTCGCGATGCGGTGCCCAGTCGTTGATTGGCCAGGAGGGTTGGTTGAAGGTCTATGGCTCGCAACAGGAGTTCGAGACCACCGCGCTCGATCGCCGTCTGATGGATCGTTTTGGGGTTCGCTACACGATTCTCGACCGCAAGGCCCTGACCGATCTGGAGCCAAACCTCGACCCCTCCCTTTGCCTTTTCGGGCTTCATCAATTCGAGAGCGGCTTCGTGCGCAACCCCGGGGCCTTGGCCAAGGCCTATCTTGAAGGCGCGTCGCGATTGGGTGCCGTGCATTTGCGCCGGCATGTCAAAGGCGTTGCACGCGGGCCTCAAGCGGGCGCCACAGTCCATGCCGAGGACGGGGTGCGCAGTTTCGATCGTTTGGTCATTGCGGCAGGGGCCTGGTCGGCCAATTTGGTGCGGCAGGTCGGCGACCGCGTAAGCCTGGATACCGAGCGCGGATACCACATCGCATTCGGAGAAGAGACGGGCCGGCTGCTGCGCGGTCCGGTGGTCATCCCACGCTTGTCGCTGGTGCTTTCGCCGATGCACGACGGGGTTCGTCTGGTAAGTGGCGATGAACTCGCCGGGCTGAAGGCGCCGCCGAACTATTCCCGGATACGGGCACTCATCCCGTCGGCCAGAAGCGCTCTTCCTGCCTTGAAAGACAGAATGCCCGTAACCGAGTGGATGGGCTTCCGGCCATCCACACCGGACTCGCTGCCCGTGATCGGCCCGTCACCTCGCAACCCCGATGTTTTCTATGCATTCGGCCATGGCCATCTCGGATTGACGATGGCCGCACGCACGGCGGAACTGGTGCGCGACGGCATGACGGACCGTCGTTCGAAGCCGCAACTGGCGCCCTATCTGATCGACCGCTTTGGCTGAGTGCCGATTTGTGCCCAGAGCCGGTTCGCAGGCCAGTTCCCTCCATGGGTTTGCGCTCGCGGCCGGCAGCAGGAAACGGATCTCGCAGGGCGCCGCCGGTGGAGGTCGACCGCCTTCGTCTACATTTCGGAAAAAATGTGCTTCAGGTTCCGCCCCAGCGTCACGGTCCGCGCGACCATCAGCACGATCATCCCCATCCAAAGACCGTGGTTGCCCCAGATTTGCTGGAGGCCATAGGCCGACACGAGGAAGATGGCTGTCGAAATGAACATGCTGTTGCGCAGGTCCCGCGTGCGGATCGCGCCGATGAACACGCCGTCGAGCATGTAGCCGAAAACCGAGATGAGAGGCAGGGCGATGACGTAGGGCAGGAACTGGGTAGCTGTGGCGCGCACGTCCTCCTGATTGGTCAGAAGCGCGATGATCTGCGAGCCCGCCACGGCATAACAAAGCGAAAACAGGAGGGCGACCAGCCCCGACCAAAGGAATGCGGCCCTGATCACCCGGCGCAGCGCTTCCCGGCGACGTGCGCCGATCGCCGAGCCGACGAGCGTTTCCGTGGCATGCGCGAAGCCGTCGAGACCGTAGGACGTGATGCCGTGGAGGTTCAGGAGAACTGCGTTGGCGGCCAGGATGGCATCGCCTTCCGCAGCGCCGCTGCGGGCGAACCAGCCGAAGCAGATCAGGAGAAGCAGGCTGCGCAGGAATATGTCGCGGTTGACCGCGACCAGCCGGCGAAAGGCGGCTCCATCCAGCAGGTCCCGCCACGCCAGCGCAGGATTTGCCCTGAATGGCCGAACGATAGCCAGACCGATGATGAAGGCTGCCCACTCGGCAAGAGCGGTGCCGGCGCCGATACCGGCAACGCCCCAGTCGAAGACGAGGACGAGCGCCAGCGTCGCGGCCAGGTTGATCACGTTGAGGGCGATCTGAAGGGCAAGCGAAACCATCACGCGCTGGCGACCGAGGAGATAACCGAGCAGGACGAAGTTTCCAAGGGATGCGGGCGCCGACCAGATTCGGGCAAAGGCATATGCGGCGGCACTCTCGTAGACCGCCTCGCTTCCACCGAGAAGGGCAAGCCCGGTCTCGATGATCGGCTTCTGCAACAGGACGATGGCCCCGCCACCGGCCGCGGCGACGAGAAGGGCCCGCAGCAGGTGCTTGCGCACGAGGGCGCTGTCATCCGCGCCCCAGGCCTGGGCGACCAGACCGGTCGTCGCCATCCGCAGGAAGCTGAAGCTCCAGAAGAGGAAATTGAACAGCACCCCGCCCAGCGCCACGCCGCCCAGGAACCACGGCCCGGGAAGATGCCCCGCCACCATCGTATCGACCAGCGACAATACCGGCTGCGCCAGATTGGCCAGAATGATGGGAAGCGCCAGGGTGAGCATCCGGCGGTTCCAGTTTTCGTGTTGGTCGACAGGTAACGGAATGTTCATTGTTCGAAGGCCCCGGCGGAAACCAAACAGCGGCCGCGTCCGCCTGACCTGATGTCATCGCAATTTCGTGTGCCGGCGTTTCCGATCCGGCCCGCCGGCACGGTTTTCCGCGCTTACCAATCCATGACGACCTTGCCCGAACTGCCCGTGCGCATCGCCTCGAACCCTGCCTGATACTCATCGATGGCAATCCGGTGGGTGATCAGGCCGGAAACATCCAGGGGACCCTGAACCAGGGCGATCATCTTGTACCAGGTCTCGTACATCTCGCGGCCGTAGATGCCCTTGAGGTGCAGCATCTTGAAGATGACCTTGTTCCAGTCGATCTCGAATCCGGTCGGGGCGATGCCGAGAATGGCGATCTTGCCGCCATTGTTCATCGTGTCGATCATGTCGCGGAAGGCCGGTGCCGCGCCCGACATCTCGAGGCCGACGTCGAAACCTTCCGTCATGCCGATGGTCGGCATCACGTCCTTGAGCTTTTCCCGCGACGCATCGACGACGTAGCGCACGCCCATCTTGCGGGCGAGTTCCAGGCGGACCGGATTGATATCGGTGATGACGACCTTCCGCGCACCGGCACATTGGGCGACCAACGCCCCCATGATGCCGATCGGCCCTGCACCGGTGACGAGCACGTCCTCGCCGACGAGATCGAAGGACAGCGCGGTGTGCACGGCATTGCCGAGCGGATCGAAGATCGCGGCGATCTCATCCGGAACGTCATCCGGGATCGGCACGACATTCTCCTGCGGTATCGCGAGATATTCGGCAAAGGCGCCCGGCCGGTTGACGCCGACGCCCAGCGTGTTGCGGCACAGGTGCCCGCGGCCCGCACGGCAGTTGCGGCAATGGCCGCAGACGATGTGCCCCTCGCCCGAAACCCGTTGCCCGACCTTGTACTGCGTGACAGCCGACCCGAAATCCGCGATCGTGCCGACGAATTCGTGGCCCGTCACCATCTGGACCGGAACGGTCTTCTGCGCCCACTGGTCCCAGTTGTAGATGTGGACATCGGTCCCGCAGATCGCGGTCTTCCGGATCTTGATCAGGACGTCGTTCGGGCCGATGTCCGGAACGGGAACCTCCTCCATCCAGATTCCCGGCTCGGACTTCGCCTTCACCAGCGCTCGCATTGTGTTCGACATGTCTTCGTCTCAGCCCTTCGTGGCTCACGCCGCCCCGCAAACGGGGCCGTATCTGTTTCAGAATGGGCCGGCAGCACCGCCGCTTCCAGAAGGCGGCTGCCGGCAACCTGCCGTTTATCCGATCACGCCGAGCTCACGCCCGACCTCCGCGAAGACGTCGATGGCCTTGCGGACATCCGCCTCGCCGTGCGCCGCCGACATCTGGGTGCGGATGCGCGCCTGGCCGCGCGGCACGACCGGGAAGGAAAAGCCGATCACATAGACGCCCCGCGCCAGCATGCGCGAGGCCATCTCCTGCGCCAGCGCTGCATCTCCCAGCATGACCGGGATGATCGGATGCCCCTCGCCCGCAAGTGTGAAACCGAGTTTGGTCATCTCCCTGCGGAACAGATCCGCATTGGCATAGAGCCGCCGCCGCAGCGCATCGCCATTGTCGATCAGGTCGAACACCTTCAGCGAGGCCGCCGCGATGACAGGGGCCAGCGTGTTGGAGAAGAGATAGGGCCGCGAGCGCTGGCGCAGCCACTCCACCACTTCCCTCCGGCCCGACGTATAGCCGCCGGACGCCCCGCCCAGCGCCTTGCCCAGCGTGCCGGTGATGATGTCGATGCGCCCTTCCACGCCGCAATGTTCGGCCGAGCCGCGGCCGTGCCTGCCGACGAAACCCACCGCATGGCTGTCGTCCACCATGACCATGGCGCCGTATCTTTCCGCAAGGTCGCAGACGCCGCCGAGATTGGCGATGATGCCGTCCATGGAAAAGACGCCGTCGGTGGCGATCATCTTGAAGCGGCTGCCTTCCGCCTTCTTCAGTTCCTCCTCCAGCGCCGCCATGTCGTTGTTGGCATAGCGGAAGCGCTTCGCCTTGGAGAGGCGCACGCCGTCGATGATCGAGGCATGGTTCAAGGCATCGGAGATGATGGCGTCCTCTTCGCCGAGCAGGGTCTCGAAGAGACCGCCATTGGCATCGAAGCAGGAGGAATAGAGGATGGTGTCCTCCAGCCCGAGGAAGGACGAGATGCGGGCCTCGAGTTCCTTGTGCTCCTCCTGCGTGCCGCAGATGAAGCGCACCGAGGCCATGCCGTAGCCGTAGCGGTCGAGCGCCCTTTTGCCGGCCTCGGCCAGTTCCGCGTTGTCGGCAAGGCCGAGATAGTTGTTGGCGCAGAAGTTCAGCACGCGCTCACCCGAGGCAACGGCGATCTCGCCGGCCTGCCTGGAGGTGATCACCCGCTCGGCCTTGTAAAGGCCCGCGGTTTTGAGAGCATCAATTTCCTGGGAGAGATGGGACAAAAAGGCGGTGTTCATGGGGAATAAAGACCTCGTTCCAGCATCGGCCCCTTGCGGCACGGCATCGGATATCATGGTGGCAAGCGGAAGGGAGCACGGTGCCGTTCGCCGGCATCATGTTCCCTTTGCCCGCCACGGACGCATGGCCGTGGCGGGCAGATGAAAGTGGCCGTCAGGCGGCTGCCGGGAACCCGTCGCGGCACAGACCCTTGAGCTCGTCCAGCGACATCGCATCGAGATCGAGGGCATTGAGAAGGTCGTTCTCTGCGGTGAAATCTCGGCCGTACATCGACGAGAAAATACGAACGCCGGCTTCATGCAGGTCCGCGGGATGGCCCGCGAGACGCCCGATCTTCGCCGTCATGACGAGACCGAAGGGAACGTCCTCCGTCACATAGCGGCTGTCGGCGGTGGTGGGACCGCTGCCGCCATTGCCGGCCGCGTGCATCTCCTGGTTCATCTGGGAGATGGAGTTGACCGGCACATGGAACGACAGGTGGAAATGCTGGAAGATATCGCGCACTTCCAGGCCGAGCTTCGTGGCGATGGCGATGCGCTCCTTGTCGAGGTCTTCGAGGAGACGACCGACATTCGGCGTGACATTCTGCCCCTGGCTCCACGTCTCGCCGCGCTCCATGCGGGTCATGTTGCCGAGCGCAATGCCCATGTGGTTCTGCGGATTGAGGTTGGAGAGCGCAATCGCCAGCAGGCTGCCCCGGTCACGGAAACGGTCGCCGAACAGGGACCGGCAGACGGAGAGCCCCACGTCGCTGGCCGAGGCCGGCACCGTCGCGAGATCGACCTGCTTGCGGATTGTATTCACATTGACCGACGTCTGGCTCAACTGCCGACCCGAGACGGCGGTGGTGCCCCATGCGACAATCGGGATGACGATGCCGCGCGCGGCCAGCAGGCGGGAGAGATACAGCGCGCCGAACGACGCATGCGAGCTGAAGATGACGATCTGCGAGGAGGTGATGTGCGGGGCAATGGCGTCCAGCACGGTCTTGTGGCCATAGGCAGGCAGGGCGATGACGAGCGCTTCTGCCCCCGCGACCAGCTCCGCGGCGCTGGTTGCGACAGCCGGGTGGAAGGTGCCCTGGATCGCACCTTCCGCGACAAGCGCTTCACCGCTGGCAAGCGCGCGCGTGCGTTCGCCGGAAGGCGACCACAGCGTCACCTCGTGTCCCTGCTGCTCGACGAGTGCCGCCGTTCCAAAAGCGATCGAACCCGCTCCGACAATTCCTGTCCGCATCGATAATTCCTTTCTGCTTAATCATGGTTTCGGCCGTGGGGCCGATCGTTACTTCGGGCGTGTCGATGCCCTCGGCGTGTGCGGCCCGACATCACCGGACGCCACGACGAGAAACGCACCGGCTCCCACAGCGCCGACGCTTGTCAGCGAATGCGGCACGTCGGCGGCATAGCGCGCCGTCTCGCCGGCGCGCACGATCATGGTGTTTCCCGCGCTGCGCACGATAATCTCGCCCTTGGTGCAGTGCAGATGCTCGACGGTTCCGGTTTCGTGCGGGTCGCTCACCAGCTCCCCCTCGGCCTCGAAACTCAGGAGATACCACTCGATCAGCGACACCATGCTGGCCGGCGACAGGATTTGCAGCGTGCACGTTCCGTCCGCGCTGCGGATGGTCGGCGTCAGATTGCCCGGCTGCAGGTCGATGACGGAGCCGCTGCGCTCCTCGCTTGCGCCGCTGACCAGACTGTTGAAGTCGATCTTGAGCGCGCGTGTCAGGTGCCACAGGGTGCCGTAGGTGGGGTTGGCATTGCCGCGTTCTATTTCCGACAGCATCGAGCGTGAAACGCCCGACAGGGCCGCCAGTTCGGCAAGGGTCAGATTCAGCTCCTTGCGATAGGCCTGCAGGCGCGGTCCGATTTCGGGCGGATTGATCGAAAGCATGCACTGTCCCCCTCTGGCTGCCTCATGGGCATCTCGAACAATCATTCCCCGACCGGCTCGCCGAGCGTGTGCATCAGCCGGTTGGCCCAGCCGAACAAGGCGGTCGACAGGATGAGGTCGAGGATTTCGTCCTTGTTCAAACCGGCTGCGACCAAAGCCGCCATGTCGTCGGCGGTCGCATCGGATGGGCATTTCGAAAGCTTGACCGCAAAATTCAGGATCGCCTTGAGCCTGGGCTCGATCTGCGCATCGACGCCATGGGCGAAAATCGCCGCGATGACATCGATCTCCTTGGTCAGCTGGTTGTAGCGGCTGGCATGCACCGCCGCGCAATAGATGCAGCGGTTGACGATCGAGGCGCCGACAGCGCCAAGCTCGCGTTCGGCGCGCGAAAGCCCGCCGCGATTGTACATGACGGCGTTGAACAGCGGCGAGCGGTGCTTCAACGTCTCGACGTCATGCGCCAGCACCAGCACATAGTCGGAAACCTTGGTATTGGACGGCGTGATCTTCAGCGCGTCGAGCTGCTCGTTCGTCGCTTCGGCTAGATCCAGCGGAACCACATAGGGGTTCCACTGCGGAACGTCGGTCGTGAATTCGTGTATCGTCTTGCTCATGCCAGCCCCCGCATCAATTGCAGGCCAACCGCGACCCGGATCTGATAGCTGACGAAGGCGACGAGCTCCGAGAGCCTGACGATGTCGGCATCGCCGATCCCGGCTTCCCGGAGCAGTTCGATATCGCGGCGCGTCGCATCCTTTGGCGAATGTGCCACCAGATCGACATGGCGGATCAACGCCCGGGCCCGCGCATCGCTGCCGCCGTCGAACCAGATGTCGGCCATGCGTGCGGCGTCTTCCGGCATTCCGGCTTTCTCCAGCATGGCCTCGAAGTGATCCTCGAACGCCTTCTGGTCGTTGATCTTCGCAATCCGCAAGGCGAGCGCGGCCCGCTCTGCGTGCGACAGTCCGCCGGGATCCGCCGGTGTGAGCGCGCCATCATGCGTCTGCTGGGTCAGTGCCATGATGTCGGCGCGGCCGGCCACCGTTTCGGCCAAGGCGCTGCCCGGCTCGATCCCGACGATTGCGGCAATCACGTCCTCGTTCTCAGCCATTCCGTCCTCCTATGCCTGCTTGCGGTCGTCAAGGGTTTCGCCGTCCGGCAAGGGCGACGCGGTCCATTCGTCGCCGCGCAGTTCGGGCGTGTCGTAGTCGAGCAACCGCTGCCAGTACTGGCCGAAGTTTTCCTCATAGAGCTTGGCGGCAATCTCGCGCGCCAGCCAGGACGCGCCTTCGCTGATGCCCGGAATGTCCCCGCTCACCTTGCCGAGGCTGGCCGCTGCGCCCGAATTGAAGCTGTGGATGTTGGCAAGCCAGGGCGCATCACCGGGCACACGCTCGAGGAAAGTGAAATCCTCGGCGAGATAAGGGAACTTGCCGAGCTGCTCGTTCTCCTGCCCCGGCGGCGGCGTGAAGCGATCCTGCCACAACAGGATCTTGTCGGCATAGCCGTCGAGTTCCTTGCGGGCCAGCGGATCAACCCCGAAACCCGTCCCCAGAATAAGGAAGTCGGCGCGCACGGGCTTGCCCTGCGACGTGCCGACAACGATCTCGTCGCCGTCGAGCTCCACCGTCTCGACCGCGGCGTCGAAATGGAAATAGGCGTTCGGATGGCGGCTGACCCGCATCGTCGAGCCGCGCGGCGCCGGTGTCTGGGTCCGCAAGGAATAGTTCATGATCTGCCAGCGCCGGGCGTCGCCGAGCTGCGGGAAAGCGGCGGTGAAACCGAACGAGCCGATGCCCATCAGTTTGTTGATGCACGGCATTTCCTTGCGCCGGATGAGATGGCGAACCTCGGCTGCGCCGGCCTCCAGGGCTTCGGCGGCATTGTCGACCGCCGACGCCCCGACACCGACAACGACGACGCGTTTGCCGCGCAGGGCAGCAAAATCGATGTCATGCGAGGAATGCGCCCAGTATGTCTCCGGCAAGCCGTTGACGAAATCCGGAATGCTGGGGTGCCCCATGCCGTCGCGCCCGGTCGCCATGACAACCTTGCGGGCGAGCACGGAGGTCTCCCGGGCGCCCTTGCCCGAGGTCATCAGCCGCATCAGCGCCCCCTCGGGCCGGATCGCGGTCACCTCGACATTGTTCTCGACCGGCAGCTCGAGCACCTTGCGATACCAGCGCAGATACTCCATCCACATCGGACGCGGGATCTTGTCGAGCGCAGCCCAGGCGTCGTTGCCGAACTGGGCGACGTACCAGGCACGGAATGTGAGCGATGCCATGCCGTAGGCCGGACCGGTCAGCTGCTTGGGCGAGCGCAACGTTTCCATGCGCGCATAGGTCAGCCACGGCCCTTCGAGACCCGGCTCGCTGCGATCGAAGATGCGGATGTTGCGAATGCCGGCGCCGATCAGCGCAAAGCCGGTAACGAGGCCGCACATGCCGCCACCGATGACGACGACATCGTGAACCGGTTCTGCGAGAGGCGTCGGCACGACCCAGTTTGCCGGGGGATAACAAAGGCAGGCGAGATCGTCGCGGACACGCCGTTCCAGCTCCGGCAGGCTCGTAGCTGCAGATTGAATCGGCATATCAACGTCATAAGCCATGGTTCACCTCCCTCGCCCGGTGGAGCTTTTCGCTCGCATCGGCCGCCTTGCTTCCGGACGCCCCGCACCGTTTGGGTGCGGGGCGCTGTTCGTCTAGGTGTTCGCGCGCCGGTCGGGGATGACCGTCGCAGTCTCGGGCTTCCAGCCGAGCCAGACGTCCTCGCCGTCGAGCTGCTCGACCTCGCTCGGGTGAACCAGGGTGTTCAGCAGGGCGCCGTCGCCGACCTGGACCATCATCGAGGTGTGATTGCCCTTGAACACCCGCTGGCGGATCTTGCCCTTGATGCGGTTGGCAGTTGCCGGCTCGCTCGCAGAGCAATGAATGGCCTCGGGACGCAGGACGACGTAGAGATTGTCGCCGACCTTCGGCGCCAGCCCGCCGGGATTCGCCTTGATGGTGACGCCGTTCCAGTTCAGCGCGGCCACGCCGTCCTCAAAGCCGAGAACGGCACTGCGCAGCAGATTGGTCTCGCCGATGAAGTTGGCGACGAAGACCGAACCGGGACGCCCGTACAGCGTGTTGGGATCGCCCATCTGTTCGATGCGGCCCTTGTTCATGACCACGATCGTGTCCGACATCGTCAGCGCCTCCTCCTGATCGTGGGTCACGAACATGAAGGTCTTGCCGGTCTTCTCCTGAATGGCCTTGAGCTCGATCTGCATCTGCTGGCGCAGCTTGGCGTCGAGCGCCGACAGCGGCTCGTCGAGCAGCAGCACGTCCGGATCCGGCGCCAGTGCCCGCATGAGCGCCACGCGCTGGCGCTGGCCGCCGGACAATTCCGCCGGCAGGCGCTTGGCATAGTCCTGAAGCTGAACCAGCTCCAGCAGTTCGCAGACCCGGCGATGGATCCTCGCGTTATCAAGCCCCTTCAGCTCGAGGCCGAAGGCGATGTTCTTGGCAACGGTCATGTGCGGGAAGAGGGCATAGTCCTGGAAGACGATGTTGACGTTGCGCTTGTTCGGCGGCACCCGCGTGACGTCCTTGCCGCTGAGCAGGATGCGTCCGGATGTCGGCGTCTCGAAACCGCCGAGCATGCGCAGCGACGTGGATTTGCCGCATCCGGAGGGGCCAAGAAGCGTGACGAACTTGCCCGGCTCGATGCTCAGGTTCAGGTTCTCGACGGCGACATAGCCGCCATAGCTCTTGGTGACATTGTCGAATTGAACAACGGGTTCCATCAGCGGGTCCTCGCGCGGCGGGTGAAGTATTCGGCGTACAGTCCGACGGCAGCCGTAACCACGAGAACGAGCGTCGCCATTGCGTTGATCTCGGGAGACATGCCGCCCTGCACCTTGGCGAAGATCAGCATGGGCAAGGTCGGGCGATAACCGCCGAGGAAGAAGGTGCGGACGAAGTCGTCGATCGACAGCAGCACGCAGAAGATCATGCCGCCGACAAGCGCCGGCTTGAGGTACGGCAGCGTCACGCGGAAGAAGGCGACGATGCTGTCGGCGCCAAGGTCGCGGGCCGCATCGACGAGATTGCCCGGCATCGAGCGCAGGCGGGTCAGCGCCATGACGACCACGAAGGGCACGGCATGAACGGTATGGCCGAGGATGATGGCCGCCGTTCCCGTCGGCAGGTCGATGGTCGAGATGAAGATGCGAAGAGAGATCGCCGAGATCATGCCCGGCACGACCGCCGGCAGGCAGGCGAGCGCGAAGAGCACGACCTGACCGCGAATGCCGTCGGCAACGATGAGCATGGCGATCCAGACGCCGAGGGTGGTCGCCGCAAGCGTCGCCGCCGCCGCGATCATGATCGAATAGAGGCAGGCTTCCAGGAACTGCTTGTCCTGCATCACCTTGATGTACCAGTCGAACGTCCATTCGCCGATCGGGAAGGCGACGAAGTTCGCATCCTTGAAGCTCATTGCCATCATCAGCGTGAGCGGCAGAAGCAGGTAGAGAATGAAGGCCCAGTAGAACGCCGTGAGCGTTGTGCGCGGGACATCGGAAAACAGGGTGCGCATCAGATTGCCCTCCGTTTGCGCCCGCCGACCAGCCGCATGAAGATGGCGGCGGCGATAAGTGCGGTCA
Source organism: Shinella sp. HY16 (assembly GCF_028534175.1). NCBI lineage: Bacteria > Pseudomonadati > Pseudomonadota > Alphaproteobacteria > Hyphomicrobiales > Rhizobiaceae > Shinella > Shinella sp. HY16. The sequence continues at coordinate 2,487,555 of NZ_JAHYXL010000001.1, forward strand.
CCAGCATGATCAGGGCGAAGGCGGCGCCGACCGGCCACTTGTCGCTGGCGCCATGGAAGAAGCCGCTGATCGTTTCAGGAAAGAGTACGGTGTTGGGGCCGCCGAGCAGCATGGGTGTCGCAAAGACCCCGATGCAGGTCAGGAAGACCAGGCAGCAGCCGGACACGATGCCGTCGCGCGACAGCGGCAGAATGATCCGGCGGAAGCGAGTGAAGGGGCCCGCGCCGAGATCCGCAGCCGCATCGAGCAGCGGCGACGGGATCTTTTCGATCGCCGAGTAGAGCGGCAGCAGCATGTAGAGGCAGATCAGGTAGACGAGGCCGAAGCCCAGCGAGAACGACGTATAGAGCATCGGGATCGGCCGGTCGATCAGGCCGATGTCACGCAGCAGCACGTTGAGCGCACCACGATTGGCGAGCAGCATGATCACGGAGAACGTCCGGATGAGCTCGCCGGCCCAGAACGGCACCAGAAGCAGCAGAAGCGCTTTGGAACGGCCCTCCGGCCTGACGATCTTGGCAACGTAGTAGGCCACGGGATAGACCACGACGAGGGTCAGCGCCGTTGCACCCGTCGCAAAGACGAAGCTTCGGATCAGGGGCGTGAAGTAGATCGCCTCACGGAAGAAAATGGCGTAGTTTTCGAGCGTGAAGTGCGACTCCCCGCCCGGCTGGACGGGGTATTGCGACAGAAGGCTGATCTTCAGCATCTGATAGATCGGCCCGACATGCAGCATGATCAGCCAGATCAGCGGCACGCCGGCCAGAAGCAGGACGCGGCCGATCCGTGATTCCACCGCCGCCCCGAGCGTGTGTCGATAGAGCGCGGAATTGACCACCTTCGCTATGCCGGTGGAGTATTTCGGTACGGCCGTGTCGTGCGCCGTGCCGTATCCGGCTGTCGTGTTGCTACTCACCATTGGACAATCTCGGTTGGCGCAGAGCGACCGTGACCGCGCGGCAAGGCCGGCGGACAGTCATCGCGCACTGTTTGGTGAAATGGACGAGCCGCCTGCCCGGCTCCTGGAGCGTCGAAGCACTCCGGAGACCGGGCAGGCAGGGCCGAAACCCAGCGCGTCAGGCCGCCTTGACCTCTGCGGTCGCGCGGTCGATCATCTCGTTCTTCATGTCGCGGTTGACCGAGGAGAAGAAGATGATGCGTTCGATTTCTTCCTGCGGCAGCGTCGAAGCGAGTTTCTCGCGTTCGTTCAGCAGATCGCCAACGCCGTTTATGGTCGAGCTGTAGCCCGACTGACGGGTCATCGCCGCGCCCACTTCCGGGGTTGCGAGGATCGCGTCGAGCAGCTTGTAGGCGTTCTCGGCGTTCGGAGCGTTGTTGACCACGTTCAACGTGTAGCAGAAGCCGAACGTACCTTCCTTCGGCACGGAAAGCTTGATCGGGTGGCCGTCGATGATGAGCTTTGCCGCCGGGCCGGACCAGGAATGCGCGAGGTAGATGTCCTCGTTGATGAACATCTGCTGCACTTCCGAGCCTGCGTCATAGTACTTGCGCACCATGTCCTTGTGCTTGATCAGGAAGTCGCGCGCTTCATTGGTCGCCTTCTGGGCGATATCGGGCTTGTCGACATAGGTGGTGAAGTCACCGTCGTGGCCGAGATACTGCATGACGATCGTCATGAAGTCGCTGACGATGTAGGAGGTCTGCCCCTTGTACTGCGGATCGAACATGATCTCCCAGCTCGGCGCGTCCTTCACATAGTCGACATTGCGGGCAAGCCCTTCGTAGCCGGCGAGGATCGGCAGACCCCACAGATTGCCGTTGACGCGCGCCCAGGTGGCGTCCTGATAGGCGGTGTTAAGGTTCTTCCAGTTCGCGATCTTGCCGGTGTCGAGCGGCTGGAGCAGCTTGGAATCAATGAACTGCGAATAGCGATGGCCAGCGACGGTGACGATGTCCGTCGACGGATTGGCACCCTCGGCGGTGAGCAGGTTGTACTGCTTGCCCTGGTCGTCCGTCAGTCGGATGCGAACCTCGATACCCGTGTCGCGCTGAAACTTGTCGATGAATTCCTGCGGCAGGAACTTGTCATAGGTCGTAACGTTGAGCACGCCGTTTGCCGCCCAGGCAGGACGCGGACGGATGATGTACGGCATCGTCAAAACAGCGGCACCCGCACCGAACAGCTTCAATGCAGTTCTACGGTTGGTCATCAGCTTCTCGCTCATTCTAGTTCCCCTCTTGTTGAGCCCATGCCGAACAGTCGTTGCGGAACGACGAGCGTCTCCTTCGCACGGTGATTATCCGTACGGTGCGCAGGCCCCGAGCAACTGAAATCTATTGAAACAAGGCCTCCTCGCCCCGTCCGACATACCGAACGATATTTCCGGTAAACAGGAATTGACCTCTATATTGGACGAATGTCAAGCAGGACTGTTCAAAGAAATGACACATTTCATTGTGCACCGCACCAACACCGGGAGCGTCGCCTCATCCCGAAGACGGCGTTGAAATCGCGCTCGCTGGCAGCGGACCGGGCTCCAAAGGCGGGACCGGAAGAACCGTCATGGCCTCTCTCCGGGGCGATCCGGCACCACGATCCACAACCGAAGGCCCGCAGGATCACGGCAGGAAGCCCGCCGGACCTCGAATGTCGTTCGCCGCCGCAGTGTTCGCCGCGAACCCGGCGTGCGGCAGCGAACCAGACCGCCCCTTTTCGAAGGCGCCGCTAGATCGTCTCCAGTGCCAAAAGCTCGTCCAGCGTCTGGCGGCGGCGGATCAGACGGGCGCCCGTCTCGTCGACAAGCACTTCCGGCACATAGAGCCGGCTGTTGTAGTTCGACGACATCGTCGCGCCATAGGCCCCCGCGCCATGGAAGACCAGGTGCTCGCCGACCGCGACGTCGGGCAGGTCGCGGGGCAGCACCGTTCCGGTCTCCGTCTGGGTGAAGACGTCGCCGGATTCGCACAAGGGGCCGGCGACGATGGTCGGCCGGGTCATCGTCCGTTCCGGGATGGCGGTGATATGGTGGTAGCTGCCGTACATGGCGGGCCGGGCCAGTTCGCTGAAGCCGGCGTCGACGAGCACGAAGCGGTTGCGCCCCATGGTCTTGACGGCGCGGACTTCCGAGACGAGCACGCCGGAGTCAGCGGCGAGGTAACGGCCGGGCTCGATTTCGAGCCTGACGGCATGGCCGACATGAGCCTCGATCTCGCGGCGCGCCGCATCCCAGAGGGAGAAATAATGCGCAGGCTCGATCTCCTCCTCCCCCTCCCTGTAGGGCACGGAGAGGCCGCCGCCGGCCGAGATGGCTTCGAGATCGGCCCCGAGATTGCGGCAAAGCGCCACCATGGCCCCGCAGACCCTCTCCAGATGACCGTAATCGACGCCGGAGCCGATATGCATGTGCAGGCCGACAAGTGTCAGGGAATATTGGCGCACCAGCGCCATGGCGTCCTGCAACTGCTCGAACCAGATGCCGTGCTTGCTGTTTTCGCCGCCGGTGTTGGTCTTGTTGCTGTGGCCGTGCCCGAAGCCGGGATTGAGGCGCAGCCAGACGCGATGGCCCGGCGAACGCTCGCCGAGTTGCCGCAGCATATCGATGGAACCGGCATTGACCTCGATCCCATCGGAAACGACGCGCTCCAGCGTCGGGCGGTCGAAGAGATCGGCGGTGAAGACGACATCGGCCGCGCCCGAGGCGTTGCCGGCGACATAACCTGCCCGCTTCGCCCGCTCGACCTCCCCGAGCGAGACGGCATCGACCCGCACGCCGGCCTTGCGCATCTCGCCGAGGATATGGATGTTCGAACAGGCTTTTTGCGCATAGCGCACGACGTCGAAGGCGGAGAGCTGTTCGATGCGGCGGCGGATGGCGGCGGCGTCATAGATCCAGAGCGGCGTTCCGTGTTCGCCGGCAAGCGCGATCAGAGTTTCGTTGGAGAGGGGCATGGTGTCTCTATGTGTCCGGGGAATGTCAAAGAGCGGAGCGGCAAGGCCGCTCCGCTCCGGGCATGATGCGGGGATCATGATACCATTCTAGCGCTTCGCCGCCAGCAAGGCTTGCGCCAGATCGGCAATGACGCTCTCCGCCTCATGCAGCCCGACATTCAGCCGGATCGTGCGGTCGCTGACGCCGAAGCGCGCAAAGACGTTGGTTTCCGGCGAGATGCTGAGCGCAGCCTTGGCCGGCACGACGAGGCTTTCCGGCCCGCCCCAGCTCACCCCGATGCGCACCAGGCGCAGCGCGTCGACGAAGGCGGCGACGTCGATGCGGTCCGAGACCGCGAAGGAGAACAGGCCGCCGAAGCCGCGGAAGGTGGCCTTGCCGGGATGGTCGTAGAAGGCGGGGTGCATGATATCGGTGACGTCCTCGTGCGCCTGAAGCCAGGAGGCGACGGCAAGGCCGGCCTCGTGGTGGTGGCGCAGGCGCAGCGGCAGGGTTTCGAGGTTCCGCAGCACCAGCCATGCCTCGAAGGGCGCGAGTTTTGCGCCGGTATAGGGGTAGATCTCGCTGTTGATCCTGTCGATATGCGCCTTGGAACCCGCCACGAGGCCGGCGACCGTATCGCTCTGCCCGCCGAGATATTTCGAGGCCGCATGGATGACGAGATCGATGCCGAAATCCAGCGGGTTCTGGTAGAGCGGCGTCGCCCAGGAATTGTCGACGATGGTCACCACGCCGTGGCGGCGGGCGGCCTCGCCGATCGTCTTCAGGTCCTGCAATTCGAAGACCATGGAGGTCGGGTTTTCCAGATAGGCGAGCCGCGCGCCGGGCAGCGTGGCCAGCATCGCCTCGGTGTCCGTGCCGTCGACATAGTCGACGAGGATGCCGAAGCGTTTCAGCACCTTTTCGAAGAAGCGGAAGGCGTCGCTATAGACGTGCCGCACGGTGACGATGCGGTCGCCCGGGCCGACGAAGGCGAGCACCGCGGCCGCGATGGCGGCCATGCCGCTGGAAAAGGCGCGGGCTTCTTCCGCGCCTTCCATATCGGCGATGCGGCGCTCCAGCAGGCGCACGGTGGGATTGTCGCCGCGCGAATAGATCGGCTTTTTCGAACGGCCGGCGAAGACGTCCTCAAGCTCCTTGTAGCTTTCGAAGAGGAAGAGCGACGTCTGGTAGATCGGCGGCACGGCGGCGTCGAACGGGTCGTCGCGCAGCGGCGGCAGCGCTTCGGCATGGCGGTAGGCGTCGAATCTCGGGGTCTCGTTCATGGTGTTCCTCATAAGTCAGGAAGGGCGGATCGATGGATTGGCAAGCTGCGATGCGGCCCTAGGGATGGTGGACCATTCGTGCCGGGCGACGAAGAGGCCGAGCACGGCCGCCAGCAGGGCCGCCAGCGCAGGCGCGGCGGAAACGCCGGCAAACCCCGCCCACAGCGGCAGGAGAAGCAGCAGCGGGATGAGCAGGTAGCCCTGCGGCGCGAGCCCGACCAGGGCCGAAAGCCCCGCCCGGCCGCGCGATTGCAGCAGCACGAGCAGCACGGACTGGAAGGCCGCCAGCGGAAAGACCGGAAAGAGCGCGCGCAGCCAGGCTCCGGCCTCGCGAACGACCGCAGGGTCGTCGGTGAAGAGGCGCGCGACCGGCTCGGCGGCGACGAACAGCAGCGCCGCATAGAAAAGCGCCGCCGGCACCGTCACGGCCAGCATGAAGCGGATGACGCGCTTCAGCCGCACGGCGTCGCCCGCGCCGAAGGCGTGGCTGACGACGCTCTGCGCGCCGAGGCAAAAGCCGAGCACGGGGAGCTGGCCGAGCGTCATCAGCCGCACGGCGATGGCGGTCGCGGCGACGCCCGCATCGCCGCCGTGGACGGCAGCCTCCCGCATCAGCAGGAGAAGGCCGATGCCGGTCACCAGCGTCGTGGCGGCGGCGGGCACGCCGATTTTCCCGATCGGCCCCAGCAGGGACCAGCGGATGTTCCCGTTAAGAACGTCCACCGCGCCCCATCGGCGCAGGAAATAGACCGCATAGCAGCAGAGCGCCGCCGCAGCCGAAAGCACAGTGGCGAGGGCTGCACCGGCGGCCCCGAGGCCGAAGGCGAAGATGAAGATCGGGTCGAGCACGATGTTGAGCGCAAAACTCGCGATCAGCACGATCATCGAAAAGCGCGAATTGCCCTCGGCGATGGCGATGAAATCGCAGACCACCTGCAACAGCCCGAGCGTCAGGCCGACGGCGAGCAGCCGGCCGTAATCGAGGCCGGGCGCAAGCAGCGCTTCGCCCGCCCCGAGCGCCCCGGCAAAGGCCGGCAGGCCGAGATAGATCGGCACGGAGAGCGCAACGCCGAGCGGCACCGTGGCCGCGAGCGCCGTCATCGCGACGGAAGCGGCCCCGGCGCGGTCCCCCTCACCGAGACGGCGCGCCAGAAGCGTCGCAAGGCCGATGCCAAGCCCCTGGCCCGTGGCCCCCACCAGCAAGAAAAGCGGCATGACGAGCCCGACGCCGCCGAGCACCTCCGGCCCGAGCGCGCCGAGAAAGAGCGCATTGACCGCATGGTGCCCGGCATTGGCGGCAAGGCCCGCCACCGCCGGCAGCGCGACGGTCAGAACGAGCCGCACGATGCGCGGATCGTTCATGTCCACGGCGGTTTTCATCACGCGGCGTCTCGCGCCAGCGAGCCCGGAACGGGCAGGCCGTCCGGGCCGGACAGGTCGGAGAGATCGGGAGACAGCAGCCGGTCCATGAAGAAGCGCTCGCGCAGGAGCATGACGAGCAACGCCTTCTTGTGCGGGAACTGGATGTGCTTGACCTTGGCGAAGCCGGAGCGGTCGAGGTTGCGGATCTGCTGGCGATGGTGATGGATCGGCTCGCCGACGATGCGGCGGGTGCGCGCATCGGCGAGGAACATGTAGTGCATCAGCGAGGGCAGCCAGGCGCTGACGAACGCCTTGCCGCGGAAATCATCCTCGCCGATGGCCACATGCCAGCCGCGGTCGTAACCGTCCGCCTCGTAATGCGGGCCGATGCGGTCTTCCTTCGCCCAGTAGAGCTCGAAATAGCCGAAGGGCACGCCGCCGAAGGTTCCGATCAGCGGCAGGGTGCGCGGATCGGCGAGACGGCCGGCGATGAAATCGCGATGGTAGGAAAGGTCGCCGGCATCCTCCCAGATCGCCGCAACGCGCGGATCGTTCATCCAGCGATGGAAATGCGGCAGATCCGCCTCGACATCGGCGACATGGAAGCCAAGCTCCGTGTTTAGCCAGGGAATGAAGCGGCTGTAGACGCGGCCGACAGGCTTCGGCGGGCGCTGCGGATGCAGCGCGCCGTTCGTCAGCGTCGAAACTTCCGGATAGGCCGCAGGAACGCCGCCGAGCCAGGGTTTCTGCAACTGGAAGAAGGATTCCGGCCGCGCGACCAGCCGCTCGCCGTGCCGTTCGAGCGCACCGGTACCCAGAAGGCGCTGCACGAGCCCCTCGTCGGCAAGGGCGACATCCACCGCGCCGAGCGCCGGATTGCCGGCAAGCACCGTTTCCAGCACGGCGTTGACGATATCGTCGGTCGCAACGGGCGAGGCCGGCAGAGCCTCGAAGGTCAGGAGACGGGAGGACGGGCCGGCGAGATGGCCGAAGGCCACCTCCTCCCCCTCGTGCTCGACCCGAAAGCCACCAGCGGCCTTGCCCGGCAGCACGCGCAGCGGCTGGCCGCAGGCCAGCGTGTGGCTGAGCGCCCCCGTCGCCGGCAAGCGCAGGCCATCGGGCGTTTCCCGCATCGTTTCGCTGACGGCGACATAGGCGTTCATGGTGCTTCTCCACTCTCGAAACCGGGGCGCGACCGGCGATTCATACGCGGTCACTGGTTTGGCAATGACGAATGAGGCCATGTCGAATTCAGAATATTTTTTGATTTTTCTCTGAATTCACGCAGCGCTCATTCGTCATTGGGTCGCATCGATGTAACGGCGGAGAGAATCCCAATCGATCTATGCATGAATGGCGCGAATATCGATCATATAAGCTCTATTATTACAGAAATCCCCGGGAGAATTGTATGATTATATTCGTCATGTCCATAATATATTACGATTCCATCGAGAGAACGGCGAAGAAATGACAATTCATGATCGGAACGCCAAGGCGGCAAACGACTTCGCTCCGGTGGCGAGATGTTCGCTATCGCCGGCACAGTCGCGAATCTGGCTCTTGTCGGAGACGGGCAACGAGGCCGTCTACGGACGGCAAATTCTTGCCGTTACCTTCCCGCCCGTCACCCTTGCCGCGGCGCATGCAGCCCTCGCCCTCCTGTCGCGCCTGCACCCCCTCGTCACCACGCATTTCGAGGCGCGGGCCGGCGGTGCGGTGCAGCAGGTCCTGACGAGCGGCCAGAGCGTCGCCGTCGTGGAAGCGGCCAGTGCCGGCAATGCCGGGGACGCGCTGTCCGCGGCCGTTGCGGCGGAACGGAACCGCCCGGTCGATCTGGCGAGCGACAATCCGGCCCGCTTCACCCTCGTCACGGAAAACGGCGAGGCCCGCGGCGCGGTGTTTTCGCTGCATGCCGTGCTGGCCGATGCCGCAACGCTCGACCTTCTCGCGACGGATTTTCTGCACATTCTCGGCGGGGATACCCCCGCGGCGGTCGGTGGCGGCGGCGTCGCGGCCTGGATGGCCGGCAACGGCGCGCCGCGCGTTCCCGCGCAGCCGCTGGTCGATTTCTGGTTCCGGCGGCTGACGGCGCAGGACAGCGTCGCCGCGCTCGTCCCGCAGGCCGTCGGGCGCGATCTCGTCGACGAGATCTGGGCCGAACACCGGCTGGATGCGCCGGTCTCACCAACACAATCGACCGAGGAGACGGCGCGCGACGTGCTCGCGGCGCTCGGCATCGCGCTTCGCCGGCATTCCGGCCACGGCGCGCAGCGCATCGGCCTCGTCACTCGGCCGTCCGCGCCGGAAATCGCCGCCCGCAGCGAGGACGTGCTGGTGCTGACGACGGCGCTCACCGGGGCCATGACCCTCGCCGACGCCCGCGCCGCCTTCGAGGCGGAGATCGCCACGGCGGCCGGGCAGTCCGTGCCGTTCGAAGCGCTTGCCGACGCGCTGCTGCGCCGCGACGAAAGTTTCGACACGACGAGCCTCGCCAGGACGATCCTCGACGTGCGCCCGCCCTTCCGCTTTGCCGAATTGGCCGGCGTGCGCGCCGTCGCGGAACCGCCGGCCCGCCGCGATGCGGAGCTGGTGGTGACCGTCTCGCGCCTTTCCGCCGAGCGGCTGTCCATCGGCTTCGGCTTCGATCCGCAAAAGCTCGACCGCAAGCAGGTCGCCCGCTTCGCCGACGATCTGGCGATTGCGCTTGCGCGCCTCGCCAGCCACCCGGACGAGCCGATTAGGCACATCCCCTTCGTTTCGCGTGAAGAACTGGACCGGCTCTCCGCGCCCTACCCGGATACGCCCGCGCCCGACGACGGCACGCCCATCCACGAGGTCATCGCCGCGCAGGCCCGCCGCCGGCCGCATGCCTTCGCCGTTGCGCAGGGCGAGCGTTCCGTCAACCACGGCGACCTCGAAACCGCCGCCAACCGGTTGGCGCACCGCCTGATCGCGCTCGGCATCGGCCCGGAAAAACGCGTCGCCATCGCGCTCGAAAAATCGGTCGACGCCATCGTCGCCATTCTCGCCGTGCTGAAATCCGGCGGCGCGTTCACGCCGGTCGAACCCGACCATCCCGAGGCGCGCAACCGGCATATCCTCACCGCGCCCGGCCTGTCGCTGGTCATCTCCCGCACGAAGCACATCGCCAACCTGCCGGGCGATATCGCCACGCCGATGCTCAACCTCGACACGACGGACCTTTCGGGCGAGGCCGAGACCGCGCCCGCCACCGTCATCGCGCCGGACCAGCTCGCCTATGTGATCTACACCTCCGGCTCGACCGGCGTGCCGAAGGGCGTGGCCGTCGAACACGGGCCGCTGGCGCACCATTGCAAGGCGACGCTGCGCATCTACGAGATGAGCGAAGACTCCTGCGAATATCCGGTGCTGCCCTTCACCTCCGACGGCGGCCACGAGCGCTGGATGGTGCCGCTGATGGCCGGCGGCGGCGTGGTTCTCGCGCCCGACAAGCTGGCGACGCCCGAGGACGCCTTCGCCATCATGGTCCGGCACGGCGTCAACAACGCCAGCCTGCCGACGAGCTATGTGCGCGGCCTTGCCGAATATGCCGGCGAGAACGCCGACATTCCCCGGCTGCGGCTCTATTCCTTCGGCGGAGAGGCGCTGTCGCAGGCCGTCTTCGACATGATCACGGAAAACCTCAAGGCCAAGCTGCTGATCAACGGCTACGGCCCGACCGAGACGATCATGACGCCGATGATCTGGAAAATCCCGGCCGGCACGCGCTTCGAGGGCGCGGTCGCGCCCATCGGCCGCGGCGTCGGCGACCGGCGCATCTATGTGCTGGACGCCGATCTCGCGCCGGTGCCCGTCGGCGGCAGCGGCGAGATCTATATCGGCGGCAGCGGCGTGGCGCGCGGCTATCTCGGCCAGCCCGAACTGACGGCCGACCGCTTCATCCCCGATCCGTTCTCCGGCAGCGGCCGGCTCTACAAATCCGGCGATCTCGGCCGCTGGCGCGAGGACGGCATCGTCGAATTCGCCGGGCGCGTCGACCACCAGATCAAGCTGCGCGGCTTCCGCATCGAGCCGGGCGAGATCGAGGCCGTGCTGCGCGCCGATCCGCGCGTCGCCGAGGCCGTGGTGCTGCTGCACAACGAGGGCGGGCGCAGCTTCCTCGTCGCCTATGTGGTGCCGCGCGAGGGCGAGGCGCTGAGCGTGACGGACCTGCGCCGCGCCACTGTGGCCGCTCTGCCCGATTACATGGTGCCGCAGACCATCATGCTGATCGACGCCCTGCCCATGGGCCCGAACAGCAAGCTGGACCGCGCCGCCCTGCCCGCCCCGCGCATCGAGCGGGCGCTGGTTCCGCCGGTGGGCGAGAAGGAGACGGCGATCCTCTCGGTCTGGCAGGATATTCTCGATATCGGCGAGATCGGCGTCACCGAAAACTTCTTCGAGATCGGCGGGCAATCGCTGGCGGCGGTGCGCATCGTCTCGCGCCTGAAGATGCGCCATCCCGAATGGCCGCTGTCGATCGCCGACATGTTCAACCACCCGACCATCCGCGACCTTGCGCTCGCCATCGAGGGCGGCCGCGACGAGGCGGGCGTCGATGTGGTCTATCTCCGGCGGAACGGTGAGAAGCCGGTGCTCTACTGCTTTCCGGGCCTGCTCGTCAGCACCCGCGAATATATGCGGCTGGTGGATTATCTCGGCCCCGACCAGCCGGCGACCGGCTTCATCTGCTACTCGCTGACCGAGACCAAGACGCTGAGCACCCGCGTCGAGGACATCACGGCGCGCTATGCGGAGGCCGTGCGGCGGCAGGCCAAGGGCCGGCCCTGCGCCTTCCTCGGCTGGTCCTGGGGCGGCCTGCTCGCCTACGAGGCCGCGCGTCAGCTCGGCAACGACATCGATCTTAGGATGATCGGCATGGTCGACGTCTGCGACATGGACGAGGAGTTCACCGTCGGCATCCTGCCGCGCTTCGCCGAGGGTGTTCGCGCGCGGACCCATGCGGCCGTGCAGCAATGGCTTGCGACAACGCCGATGCGCGAGGACTGGAAACGCCTCTTCGCCGCCATGGATGCGGAGGTCTACGAGCAGTTCCTCTCGCATATCGTCAAGAACAACGTGACCCTGCCGACGGACGGGCCGGATATCGGCTCGGAGGAGCACACGTTCTGGATCCTCGTCGACAACGCGATGATCTTCCGCAACTACCGCCTCGCCCCGTCGGATTTCCGCATCCACGCCTTCGCCGCGGAAGATTCCCTCACCCGCGCGCTCAACGTCATCGACTGGCGTCGCTATTCGCCGAACGCCACCGCATCGGAGATCGTCACCGGCACCAACCACCTGACGATCATCGGCAAGACGCCGTTCCACCAGCGTTTCGCCCGGCGGCTGGACCAGGTTTTTACCTCTTCCCTCCTCTAACTGCCCTCATTCTGGAGTTCCATCATGACATCCCATGTGCTCAACCTCGTCGGGGCCGGTATCGGACCGTTCAACCTCAGCCTCGCCGCCCAGCTCGATTCGATCCCGGAGCTTTCGGTGCGCTTCTTCGAGCGCCGCGCCGCCTTCGCCTGGCATCCCGGCATGATGCTGCCCGGCGCGGAAATGCAGACCTCCATCCTGAAGGACCTGGTGACCGCCACCAACCCGACCAGCCCCTGGAGTTTCCTGGCCTATCTCGTGGCGCACAAGCGCTTCTACCAGTTCATCAACGCCGAGTATGAAGCCGTGCCGCGCAAGGAATTCGCCGATTATCTCGGCTGGGTGGCGCGCGGCCTCACCTCGCTGCGCTTCGGCACCAGCCTGCGCGACGTGCACCTTGCCGGCGACCGCTTCGCCATCGCCACCGACAACGAGGCCGTGCATGCGAAAAACCTCGCTGTCGGCGTCGGCAAGCTGCCGTCGCGGCCGGTCTGGGCCGAGGCACTGTCGAAATCCACGACCTTCCACAGCAGCGAGGCCGTCGCGCGGCTCGGCGAGGTGAAGGCCGGGCGGGTCGCCGTCATCGGCGGCGGGCAGAGCGGGGCGGAGATCGTCGATGCGCTGCTGGAGCGCGACGGCATTTCGGCCGTGCACTGGATCAGCCGCCGGCCGAATTTCGAGCCGCTCGACGCCACGCCCTTCACCAACGAACTGTTCACGCCGAGCTACATGGAGCGCTTCCATGGCCTTCCGGAAGAGTTGCGGCTGATCCACACGCGCCGGCAGGTGCTCGCCAGCGACGGCGTTTCCGCCTCGACGCTCAAAAAACTCTATCGCCGGCTCTATGAGCGGCAGTTCGAGGCGGGCGAAGGCGTCGATCACGGCGTTTCGCTGCGGCCCTTCCGTGACGTCATCGCCGCCGAGCAGGAAGGCGCCGAAATCACGCTGACCATGCGCAACGGTTTCGACGAGAGCATCGAGACGGTCACCGTCGACAAGGTGGTGTTCGCCACCGGCTACCGCTTCGTGCTACCGGAATTCCTGCAATCGCTGGAAAGCCGCATCGCCTTCAACTCGCTCGGCGAGCCGGTGCTGGAAAGCGATTTCTCGCTGGCGTGGGACGGCCCGCGCGAAAACCGCATCTTCGTGCTCAATGCCGGACGCCACAGCCACGGCATAGCCGAACCGCAGCTCAGCCTCGCCGCCTGGCGCAGCGCCGTCATCGCCAATGCCCTGGTCGGGCGGAACCATTTCGATCTGGTACAGGTCGATCCCGTCGTGCAGTGGGAGAGCGAAGGCGGCTCGGCGCGGCTCCCCGCGCATCTGGGCCAGGCTGCGGAATAGGTGCTCGCACCATCATTGGAAGACGCACGCGCGCAGATCGAGCTTTACAGCCTGCATCTGCGCGCGGGGCATTCCGTTCCCGACACGACGCTGAGCCCGGCCGAACGGCAGCGCGCAGCCACTTTCCGTTCGCGTGAAGCTGCCCGCTCGTTCGTCGCGGGCCGCCTGCTTTGCCGTAGCGTTCTCTCCCGGGCCACCGGCTGCGCACCGCAGTCCGTCGCCATCGCGCTCTCGCCCGAGGGGCGGCCCTATCTGCCCGATCACCCCGATATCGATTTCAATCTCTCCCGCACGGCGGACATCGTTGCACTTGCGGTAAGCCGCAACGGTCGCGTGGGCCTCGATATCGAGCAGCCGGGAAGGCTGGACGAAGCGGAGATACGCCATCTTGCGCCACTGGTACTTTCGCAAGAAGAGGCCGATTGGCTCCGGCAGTTTTCCACGTCGCAACGCCCCGCGGTATTTTTGGCTCTCTGGGCCGGCAAGGAGGCGGTCCTCAAATGTCACGGGCGCGGTCTTCTGGATGATCCGCGGCCTATCGCGACCGGCATGCCGCGCACAATTCAAGGTATACAGTCCCATACCCACAACCTTCGCGACGGCAGCCAGATCCATCGCGGTCTAGAGCCCCGGTTCATATGGGCCGTCACCATCGAAAATCCGGTGGCGGTCCCAGCCTGGCAACATCAAGATGATATCGCCTGCCTCATAAGAACACATGAATAAAAATTCAAAATCAATTAATTAACCCCCCAAAAAGAGAGCTTCCACAATTCAGCCGATATCTTGACTACAAGAATCATGTTTTATAACCTCCAGAAAAAATGAGGGGACGTTGAAATACAGCCTTGAGTTTCAAAGAGAGCCCGACATGATCGCGATCAGCAGCCCCCAGTCGACTTGCAATGAACAACTCCAATCAGCTCTTCAGGCCTATCCCAAGCTCCTCTCCGTCGCCCGCCGAATCACCGGCTGCGTCACGCTCGCGGAGGACGTCGTGCAGGACGTCCTGCTGCAACTCGTCTCCAAGCCGCTCAGCCAGGACATAGCGGTGCCAACCTCCTATGTGATGCGCATGGTGCGCAATCTCGCAACCGATCATATGCGGCGGCTGCGTTATGAAAGAGGCCTGTTTCTCGAGGAAGAGATCGGCGACAACACGTCCACCTATGGCAGCCCCGAAGAACGGCTGCGCGAAACCGAGGCCTACCAGGCCTTCCGCTGCGCGGTCGAGGCCATGCCGACGCGCACGCGCAAGTTCTATGAAGACTACTATTTCGAGGATGTCCCGCAGAAGACGATCGCTCGGGAGGCCGGCGTTTCCTGCGCGCTGGTCTGCGGCCTGCTGCGGGAGGCGCATACAAGATGCCTCGCCGCCCTGTCGCTCGAAACGGACCAGCGCCCCGCCGCCAGGCGTTCCTATCGGCAGGCCCGCACGCCACATGGCCCGGAGATGCGCGCCTGACAGACAAAATCCGCCGCCCCCGGCAATCCCGGGGCGGCGGACACTCTCACGGAGACGGCTGACCGCGATGGCGGCATCATGCGATTCGCCGCCCGGCAAGCGCCGCAGCCCATCGCTTCGGCTTGATCACAGGGCGGAAAGCAAGCCTTGCCCCGTCGAAATCGGCTCCTGCACACGTCTTCGCAACAACGCGATAAAAAAGATGACTGAACAAGTCATGTATTCTTGACGCCGGCAACGCCTGCTATATAGGGTACGCCATCTTTGTCGAAGCTGACCGGATGGGACGTCACATGAAGCATAATTCAAATAGTAATATCAATTACTTGAAGAGACACAAGCTTCATGCTTGGCGCGCTGCCACAGCGTTGGCGACCGTGCTGGCCCTGACTGGAAACGCCACCGCGCAAGAGGCGACCGCCAACCAGGACGCTGGCGGCGCGACGGAGCTCAGCGCGATTGTCATCGACGGCGCCACCAAGATCCCGACCGCGCTGATCGAGACGCCGCGAACCGTTTCGCTCATCAGCCGCGACGAGCTCGACAAGCGCGGCGTGCAGGACATCATCGAAGCCGTGCGCTACTCTGCCGGTGTCTCGACGGGCGGCTACGGTTTCGATCCGCGTTTCGACCAGATCGTTCTCCGCGGCAATGACATCACGACCACGGGCGATTACCGCGACGGCCTCCGGCAGCCCTATCTCAGCTACGGCATGCTCCGCAACGAACCCTATGCCCTCGAACAGGTCGAAGTCATCAAGGGCCCCATCTCCGTACTCTACGGTGCAGGCTCTCCGGGCGGCATCGTAAACAAGACCTCGAAAATGCCGACGGAAGAGACGATCCGCGAGGTCGGCATCCTCTACGGCACCGAGGATCGCGTTCAGGCGATGTTCGATTTCGGGGGCCCCCTGAGCGAGGAAGACAACAGCGTGCTCTACCGCATCGTCGGCCTGGCAAGACGGGGCGACACCAATTTCGACATCGCCGACGACCGCTACCTTTTCCAGCCGGCCATCACCTGGAAGCCGGACGAGGCGACCTCCCTCACCGTCTACGGCGCGGTACAGGCGGACGAGACCGACGTGGATGTCGGTGCGCTCATCGGTCCCGACGGCAAGATCCACGAGCTGCGCGGCAGCGATCCGGACTACGACTATCAGAAAGTCCGCCAGCAGCAGGTCGGCTACCAGTTCGAGCATCAGTTCGACAACGGCCTCACCTTCCGCCAGAAGCTGCGCTACTCCCATCTGAAGCTCTGGGGACGTTATCTCGGCGTCACCGACTGGATGGGCACCGTTGCCCATCGCACGCCCTATTCGCTGGGCGACGATCTCGACGTCTTCCAGGTCGACAACCAGCTGGAATACAAGTTCGACACCGGTCCGGCGACGCACACCGCCATGCTCGGCCTCGACTACAGCAATGTGAAATCGTCCTTCGGTTTCGGCTCCGGCCCAAGCGACCCGGACTACGATTTCGACCTCGCAAACCCGACCCGCGGCGTCTCCGGGCCGACGCCGGCCTATACCAGCCTCAGCGACAGCTCGATGCGGCAGCTGGGGGTCTATGTCCTCGACCAGATCGAGCTCGACAGATGGCGCTTCACGCTGGGTGGCCGGCAGACATGGGTCCAGCAGGACAAGGATTCGACGGATGTCGCTTCAGGGACGAAGACGTCCCAGAGCCTCAACAAGAACGGCTTTTCCGTTCAGCTCGGCGCCGTCTATCTCTTCGACAACGGCCTTGCGCCCTTCGCCAATTACGCGACCTCCTTCGACCCCGTGACCGAGAAGTCGAGAAGCGGCAGCATCCTCCAACCGACCGAGGGCGAGCAGTACGAGCTGGGCCTGAAGTATCAGCCGCCGGGCACGGACATCCTTCTCTCGGCAGCGCTCTACCACCTCGTCGAGAAGAACAAGCCCGTTGCCGTCGACCCGCTGAACGGTATCTACGAATCGCTGGGTGAGGTCACCAACAAGGGCCTCGAGCTGGAAGCGCGGGCCAATGTCGCCGAAGGCTTCGACGTGATCGCCGCCTACACCTACAACCATGCCGAGGTCACCGCCGGCGAGAATGTCGGCAATACACCGGCCGTGATGCCGCGCCACAGCGCCAGCCTGTGGGCGAACTACACCTTCCAGGAGGACACGTTCGCAAACGGCCTGACCGTCGGCGCCGGGCTTCGCTTCACGGGCGAGAACTATGCCGAAATCGAAAACACCAGCAAGAACAAGCCTGCGGTCTATGTCGATGCCTCCCTCACCTACGATTTCAGCGCCATCGACAAGGAATTCAATGGCCTGACGGGCAATGTCGCCGTCCGCAACATCGCCGACCGGCGCGAGACAGTCTGCAACAGCGGCTATTGCTATCTCGGTCAAGGCCGCAACATCACCGCGTCCTTGAAGTATCGCTGGTAAGGCAGAACGAGCCGCCGGCCCCCGCTCTGCCGGGTTCGGCGGGTTTCGACCGAATGATCATGACGGGTATGGCGGTTGCGCCATACCCGAACGTGCGGCCGCCGTGCCCACGTATTTTCACTTCGCTGCCACCCTTCCCCACTGATTAGCCTGAAGAGACCAGCAGCCACCATCCGGCGGCGACAACGAGCGCGCTCTGCTGTTTCGTCCCTGCCTCAAACGCATCCAAGGCCATCCAGCCTGTTCCGATTTCCAAAATCCGGAAGAGGTTTTGGAGCCTAACACAGGCATCCCATGCCGGCACGGCACATCCGGAAAGGAGGGTAGCGGACGGTCCGAAGTGGCCCCTCCTCCACGCCAAGGTTGCAACCAGATTGCGGAACACCCCAAACGAGGCTAGAGCCGGCGGAAGATATCCAGACATCTGAGCGCTTCCGGAGACTACGCCTTTGTCAAAGCCGAAAATCCTTCTCGCCTGCGACTTCACCGACCGTTTCAAACATCTCCTGTCCGAACGCTATACCCTTGTCGGGCCGTTGAGCAGCTCCTCGCCGGAGGCCTTGCCGCCCGAGGCCGGAGAGGTGCGCGCCCTCGTCACCAAGGGCGGCCTTGCCACCAGCCGGGGCATGATCGACGCCTTGCCAGCGCTCGGCGTGGTCGCGTTCTTCGGGACGGGCTACGAAGGTATCGACCTTGCGGCCGCCGGCGAGCGCAAGCTGGTCGTCACCCACAGTCCGGGCGCGAACGCCTCCAGCGTCGCCGATTTCGCCATGGGCCTCGTTCTGGCCTCGGCGCGCAACATTCTTGGCGCCGACCGGTTCGTGCGTGCCGGACAATGGCGCGGCAACAGCCTGGTGAGCCTGCCGGCAGTGCCGGGCCTCACGGGCACGAAACTCGGCATCTTCGGCTTCGGCGCCATCGGCAGGAAAGTCGCCTTGCGGGCAGCCGGTTTCGAAATGGAGATCGGCTATCACAACCGGTCCCGCAAGCCCGATATCGGCCATGCCTATTTCGAGAGCCTGACGGCGCTCGCGGAATGGTCGGATATCCTCGTCGTCGCTGCCCGCGCCGACGCATCGACCTACCACATCGTCGACGGCGCGATCCTCAACGCCCTCGGCCGCAACGGGCATGTCGTCAATGTCGCCCGCGGCTCCCTCGTCGACAGCGAGGCGCTCGCCGCCGCGCTGGAAGAAGGCAGGATCGCCGGGGCGGCGCTCGATGTCGTCGAGAACGAACCTGACATTCCCGCCCGCCTGCTCGCCGCCCCCAACCTCATCCTCTCGCCCCACATCGCCTTTGCGAGCCACTCGGCGCGCGATGCGCAGGAAGATATGGTTCTGGCCAATCTGGACGCCTTTTTCCGGGGGGACCTGGCGGCGCTCAACACCGTCCCACAGGCACGGCAGGACTGAAACGACCGCCCGGCAGGCGGAAATACGTACCGGACAGACTGAAACAGCGCCGTTCATGAGACGGCGCTGTTTGTTTTTGGCATCGCAATCCATCGCAGAGCAGCCTTGCAGCCGTCTCAAAATTTCCCGACCGCTTGACAAAAAACGATACAGATGTACCGTATAAAAGTACAGGCGCTCTGGGAGGAGCAAGCCCAATCTGGATCGAATGCTACGCCGCGCAACCGCGCCGGCGAGGAGGATTTCTGCATGTCCATCACTGTCCGCGGAATCGAATTTCAGGATAACCTCGACAACCCGATGGGGATCGAGTTCTACAATCTCTCTCACCGCTTCGGTTACCAGTGCCCGAACTGGCCCTATTTCCGGGACGTCCGTATCGAGCGCATGCACTACATGGCCAAGTCCGGCGTGCTGTCGCAGACAATCACCACCACCATGCACGTAACGACCCATATCGATGCGCCGGCACATGTGGTGCAGGGCACACCCTTCATCGATGAAGTGCCACTGCCGCACTTCTTCGGCTCGGGCATCGTTGTCTCTATCCCGAAGAAAAAGTGGGAGCCGATCACCTATGACGATCTCGAACAGGCCTGTGGTCACGCTATCCGCAAGGGCGACGTGCTGATCATCAACACGGGCTGGCACAAGCAATACGAGGACGGTGACTATTTCGCCTATTGCCCCGGCTTCGTGCCGTCGGCAGCCGACTGGATGATCGAGAAGGGCGTCAAGGTCGTCGGTCACGATACCCAGGCGAACGACCATCCGCTGGCCACCGCCATCGGCCCGCAGCGCAACGGCCCGCTGCTGCCGCATCTTGCCGAGGAATACAAGGCGTGGTCCGGCGGCCGCGACTGGAAGGACGACTTCCCCGAATGGGAACCGGTGCACCAGAAGATCTTCAAGGCAGGCATTCTCGGCATCGAGAATGCCGGTGGCGATCTCGATGCCGTCACCGGCAAGCGCTGCACCTTCGCCTTCTTCCCGATCAACTGGGACCGCGGCGACGGCTGCATCATCCGCCTCGTCGCGATGATCGACAAGGACCAGGGCTACCGCATCGAAAAGGGCGCAGCTTTCTGACCCTTTCCGGCATCCACGCGACATCTCAAGCCCGACATGCCGGGGCGCCGAGCCTCGGCATGGCCGGACCGTAAGCCAGGGGCCGCAATGGCATTTGGAGTAGACAGTATGCTCACGAAGCGTTTCAGCGCAGCGAAATCCTACGAGGCGCCCAACCATCGCGGCGTGGTGGGTTTGCGCCTGCAGGGATTCGAGGAAGGCGGGCCGGCCAACCAGTGGGTCGGGCTATCGCAGTTCCTTCCCGGCGGCGGCGCGGGCCCGGATTCCACCCCGTTCGAAAAGGTCTATGTCGTGCTCGAAGGCGAGATGACGGTAACAGTCGACGGCAGCGAGACGGTGCTCGGCCGATACGACAGTTGCACGATCCCTCCGGGGGAAGTGCGGGAGCTCGAAAACCGCTCCAACCACGTCTGCAAGATGCTGGTCGTCATCCCCTACGCATCGGGAATTCAGCCATGAGCCATGAAAGCTTCCTGAAAAATCCGGCTTCCCTGTTCGACATCCGGGGAAAGGTGGCGATCGTCACGGGTGCATCCGGCGCTTTTGGCGCACTCGCGGCGAAAATACTGGCAGGGGCCGGCGCCAGGCTGGCGCTGGTTGCCGGCAATGCCGCGGCACTCGCCGATACCGCCTCCGCCTGCCAGGAACTGGGGGCCGACGTCCTTGCCCTGAACCGCCGCCCGAGCGGCGAGACCGCCTGCGATGCGATCGTTGCCGACACCGTCGCCCGCTTCGGGCGCATCGACATCCTGGTCGTCGCCTCCGGCAAGAACGACGTCGCCAAGATCGGCGACATGACGCCGGAACGTTTTGCCGATGTCATGGACGCCAATGTCATGCAGAGCTGGCTGATGGCGCGAGCTGCCGGCAGGCAGATGCTGCAACAAGGCGAAGGCGGCAAGATCGTGCTGATGTCATCGGCCCGGGGCCTGCTCGGCCATCCCGCCGGCTACACGGCCTACTGCGCCTCCAAATCGGCCGTCGACGGCATCACCAAGGCGCTCGGCTGCGAATGGGGACCGACCGGAATCACCGTCAACGCCATCGCCCCCACCGTCTTCCGCTCGCCCCTCACCGCCTGGATGTTCGAGGATACGGAAAAGGCGCAGGAGGTACGAAGGGGCTTCCTCGCCCGTGTTCCAAAGGGCCGGCTCGGGGAGCCGGAGGATCTTGCAGGTCCCCTCCTCTTCCTCGCCTCGCGGGCTTCCGATTTCTACACCGGGCATATCCTCTATGCCGACGGCGGCTATACGGCAGGATGACCATGGCAAGAGAACGTATCGCGGTTATCGGTGCCGGCCTGATGGGTCACGGCATTGCCCAGGTCTTTGCAGTGGCCGGCCACGACGTCGCCGTTCATGATGCACAGGCAGGCGCCCTCGACGGCCTGAGAAGCCGGATCGCCGCCAATCTCGACAATCTCGACCTGCCGCGCGGACCGGAGGAGCGCGTCACCGGCTTTGCCGATGTCGCCGAATGCGTCGCCGATGCCGCGATCGTGATCGAAGCCGCACCCGAAAAGCTGGCGCTCAAGCAGGCGATCTTTGCCGACCTCGTCAGATATGCGCCGCGTCACGCGATCCTCGCCTCGAACACCTCGGTCATCCCGATAACCGATATCGCCGGAGACCTCGACACGGCGGACCGTATCCTCGGAACCCATTGGTGGAACCCGCCCTTCCTCGTGCCGCTGGTCGAGGTGGTGGGCACGGCGAGAACGGCCCCGCAGAACATCGAGGCGATGGTCGCCCTGCTGACGAGCGTCGGCAAAACGCCCGTGCATGTGCGCAAGGATGTCGCCGGGTTTGTCGGCAACCGCCTGCAGCATGCGCTCTGGCGCGAGGCGATCGCAATCGTCGCCGAGGGCATCGCCGATGCCCGCACGGTCGATACGGTGGTCAAGGCAAGTTTCGGCCGTCGGCTCGCCGTGCTGGGACCGATCGAGAACGCCGACCTTGTCGGCACGGACCTTACACTCGACATCCACGCTGTCGTGCTTCAGCACCTGAACCGCGCCGCCGAACCGTCTCCCTATCTTCGCGCGCTCGTCGAGGACGGTCGTCTGGGTATGAAATCCGGGGAGGGATTTCGAACCTGGACGGATGAGGAGGCCGACACCCTCAGGAAGGACGTCTACCGCTACCTGAAGAATTTCCGGCTGCCGTGACGCCCCGAGGCGATGCGACGCCAGCGCATTCGAATTGAGCCAATCTGGGAGGAGAACCATGCGCTCGATGAATGGAATTAGCCGCAGAACATTGATGAAATCCGGCGTGATGCTGCTCGCGGCACCGGCCGTGCTGCGCTTTACCCGCGCCTATGCCGACGAACCGGTCCTGAAAATCGGCCATGTCAGTCCGCGTACCGGACCACTTGCCGGCTTCGCCGAGGCTGACGACTACATTCTCGACGGCATCGCCAAAAGCCTGGCCAATGGCATTGAGAACAACGCCAAGACCTGGAAGATCGAGATCGTTTCCAAGGATAGCCAGTCCAACCCGAACCGCGCTGCAGAAGTGGCGGCCGATCTGATCCTCAAGGACGAGGTCGACATCATCGTGGCTGCATCCACGCCGGATACGGTCAATCCGGTCTCCGATCAGGCGGAAGCCAACGGCACGCCCTGCATTACGACCGATTGCCCCTGGCAGCCCTACTTCTTCGGCCGCAACGGCAATCCCGAAGACGGCTTCGAGAGCACCTACCACTTCTTCTGGGGTCTGGAGGACGTCGTCGGCGCGTTTCTGGCGCTCTGGGACAATCCGAACGTCGCGAGGAGTGTCGGCGGCCTGTTTCCGAACGATGCCGACGGCAATGCCTGGGGCGACCCGGAGCGCGGCTTTCCCAAGCCCCTGGCCGCGGCTGGCTACGAACTCGCCGATCCCGGCCGCTACCAGCCCACGAACGACGATTTCAGCGCTCAGATCTCCGCCTTCAAGGCCGCAGGCGCCGAGATCATCGCCGGAAACATGATCCCCCCGGATTTCGCCACGTTCTGGAGCCAGGCAGGCCAGCAGGGCCTGAAGCCGAAGATCGTCACCATCGGCAAGGCGCTCCTGTTTCCCTCGGTCATCCGGTCGCTGGGCGAGCGCGGCTTCGGGCTATCCTCGGAAATCTGGTGGTCACCCAATCATCCCTTCTCCTCGAGCCTGACCGGCGAAAGCGCCAGAGCGCTCGCCGAAGGCTATGTGACGGCGACCTCGCGGCCCTGGACCCAGCCGATCGGCTTCAAGCACGCGCTGTTCGAAGTCGTGGCCGACGTGGCCAAGCGCGCAGCCGATCTCGAGGACAGCGCCGCGATCATCGAGGCGATCAAGGCCACCAAGATGCGGACGATCGTCGGGCCTGTCGATTGGTCGAAGGGCCCGGTGAAGAACGTCACCAAGACGCCGCTGGTCGCTGGCCAATGGCAGAAATCCTCCACCGGCGAACCTGAACTCGTTGTTACCACCAACAAGACGGCGCCGGAAATCCCGGTCGGCGGCGAGCTCCAGTTGCTTGCATGATCGATCCGTCCCGTCCGCCAGGGCGGGACGCCCCTCCTCGGACCGGAGCGAACCATGGCAATTCTGGTACTGGATACCGTCAGCAAGCGTTTTGGACA
Organism: Shinella sp. HY16; assembly: GCF_028534175.1. NCBI lineage: Bacteria > Pseudomonadati > Pseudomonadota > Alphaproteobacteria > Hyphomicrobiales > Rhizobiaceae > Shinella > Shinella sp. HY16. Next base: position 2,510,839 of record NZ_JAHYXL010000001.1, read on the forward strand.
TCTGCAGGTCACCGACAGGGTGTCACTGTCGCTCGCCCCCGGCGAAGCGCTCGGCATCATCGGCCCCAACGGCGCCGGCAAGACGACGATCTTCAATCTGATCGCCGGGACGATCCTGCCGAATTCCGGAAAGATCATTTTCGACGGAAGGGATGTCTCGCGATTGCCGGCGCGGATGCGCTGCCATATGGGCATCGGCCGCTCTTTCCAGATCCCCCATCCCTTCATCGGCATGACGACCTATGAGAATGTGCTGATCGGCGCAGCCTTCGGCCGCCAGCGCTCCGAGCGCGACAGCGAGCAAAAGGCGATCGAGATTCTCGAACTGACAGCACTCAAGCACAAAGCCAACGTGCTTGCAGGCCAGCTCACGCTTCTTGAACGCAAGCGGCTGGAGATGGCACGCGCACTCGCCAGCGACCCCAAGCTTCTCCTGCTCGATGAGATCGCGGGCGGGCTGACGGAACCCGAATGCCGGGAACTGGTCGCTGCCATCAGAGAGGTGCGGAGCGCGGGCGTCTCGATCATCTGGATCGAGCATGTTGTGCATGCCCTCATGGCTGTGGTCGACCGCATCGCGGTCATCGATTTCGGCAAGAAGATCGCCGAGGGCGAGCCGCAGGCGGTGATGTCGAGCAAGGCGGTGCAGGAAATCTATATGGGCGTGGAGGAGGAACATGGCTGAACCGCTCCTCAAGATCCGCGGATTGAAGGCCGGCTATGGCGATTTCCAGGCGTTGTTCGGCCTCGACGTGGATGTTTTCGAGGGAGAAGTCCTGGCGCTGATCGGCGCGAACGGAGCGGGAAAATCGACGCTGATCCGCACGATAACGGGTCTGACGCCCACCGCCCGCGACATGATCACCTTCAAGGGCGAACCGATCGGCGGCATGCGGCCGGACCGCATTGCCGCGCGAGGAATCGCGCTGGTGCCCGAGGGTCGCCGGTTGTTCCGCTCGCTTTCGGTCGAGGAGAACCTGGTGATCGGCGGCGAACGCGGCAAGGCGGGGCCCTGGAATCTTGAGGCCGTCTACAGCCTGTTTCCCGCCCTCAAGGAAAAGCGCAGGAATGCGGGCACGGCCCTGTCGGGCGGCCAGCAACAGATGGTGGCGATCGGCCGCGCACTGATGGCAAATCCGGAATTGATCCTGTTCGACGAGATTTCCCTCGGGCTGGCGCCCATCGTCATCAAGGACATCTACGCCGCCTTTCCCGCCATAACCGGCACCGGCGTTTCCGTCCTGCTGGTCGAGCAGGACGTGAGCCGGGCGCTCTCCTTCGCCAGCCGCTTCATCTGCATGCAAAAAGGCAAGGTCTCGCTGACGGGCGAGCCGACATCATTCACCCGTGCGCAAATCACTGCTGCCTACTTCGGAACCTGACGATGGACTGGATCAACGCCCTTCTCCAAGGTGTCATGCTCGGCGGGCTTTATGCGCTGTTTGCAGCCGGGCTGTCGCTCATCTTCGGCGTCATGCGCCTCGTCAACATCGCCCATGGCGACCTGATCGTGCTTGCAGCGTATCTCGCGATGGTCGTGGTCGACCTCACCGGGTTTCATCCCCTGCTCTCCGCCATTCTCGTCGTGCCGCTCATGGCCGCGATTGGGTACGGCCTGCAACGCTTCCTGTTGAACCCGACCATCGGCAAGGATCTTCTGTCGCCCCTCCTGGTCACCTTCGGCATTTCGGTCATCCTTCAGAACGGCCTGCTTTCGGGTTTTACCGCCGATAGCCGCCGTCTTGCGGCCGGGTCCATCGAGACCGCGAGCCTCGAACTCCTGCCGGGCCTCAGCATCGGCGTGCTGCCGCTCCTGATGTTCTGCGTGTCGGTGGCGATCATCTTCGGGCTGGAATGGGTCTTCTTTCGCACCTCGCTCGGCCGTGCCTTCCGCGCCACCTCCGACGACGCCGAGATGGCCCAGGTCATGGTACTCGATCGGGGCCACGTCTTTGGAATGGCCATGGCGCTGTCTGCAGCCGTTGTGGCAATTGCCGGCATCTTTCTCGCGATCCGCACGAATTTCGATCCGGCTTCCGGTCCGGCACGGCTGATCTTCGGCTTCGAAGCGGTCATCATCGGCGGGCTCGGCAATCTCTGGGGCACGCTGGCTGGCGGCATCGTGCTCGGCGTCGCGCAGGCGATCGGCGCGCAAATCTCGCCCGGCTGGCAGATCCTCGCCGGGCATCTGGTCTTTTTCGCGGTTCTTGCGATCCGCCCGCGTGGTCTCTTTCCGAGGATGGATTGATGGAACAGCAGTTTGAAATCCGGCGATCCACGCCCGCAAGCCGCTTTGGCATGGTGCTGTTCGTCATTACCATCGCGGTGCTCGCCCTGGCACCCTGGTGGGCCGGCCGCGCCAATATGCGCCTGCTTGGCGAAATCTATTCCTTCATGGCGCTGGCTTGCCTGTGGAACCTTCTGGCCGGCTATACGGGGCTTGTTTCCGTGGGCCAGCAGGCCTGGGTCGGTTTTGGTGGCTATGCGCTGTTTGCGCTGGCGATGTTCCTCGGCGTGCATCCGCTTCTCGCCATCGTGATCGCGGGCTTTGCCGCCGCAATCCTCGCGCTGCCGATCGCGCCGCTGCTGTTCCGGCTCAACGGCGCCTATTTCGCAATCGGCACCTGGGTTCTGGCAGAGGTCTTCCGCCTCTCCTTCGCACAGGTCTCCACGCTCGGCGGGGGCTCGGGCTCGAGCCTGCCGACATCGGTGATCACCCAGATGACGAAGAACCGCGACCTGCGTGAAATGATGATCTACTGGACCGGGCTTGCGCTTGCCGTCGGCACGCTGCTTTTCGTCGTCCTGCTGCTCCGCTCGAAGATCGGCCTTGCGCTGACGGCGCTGCGGGACAGCGAGATCGCCTCCGACAGCCTTGGCATCAGCGGCCAGCGCACCAAGCTCGGGGTCTACGTCGCCGTCTCCGGCATCACCGCCATGATCGGCGCCTTCATCTTCCTCCAGAAGCTGCGCATCTCTCCGGATGCAGCCTTCAGCGTCAACGACTGGACGGCCTATGTCATCTTCATCGCCGTCATTGGCGGAATCGGCACGATCGAAGGGCCTATCATCGGCACGATCCTGTTCTTCCTGCTGCGGGAGACGCTCGCCGATCTCGGCACCGCCTACCTCATGATCCTCGGCGCCGTAGCCATCGTCATCATGCTCAAGGCGCCGAAGGGGATCTGGGGAATCTTCGCCGAAAAAACGGGTTTGAGCCTTGCACCGATCCGCCGTCACGTCGTCTTCCACGGCAAGTGACGGCCAGACTTTGAAAGGAACCACACATGAGCGACCTGTCGAAGAAAGTCATCATCACCTGCGCGGTAACCGGCGGCATCCATACGCCGACCATGTCGGACGCACTCCCCCTCACCCCCGACGACATTGCCCGGCAATCGATCGAGGCGGCCGAGGCAGGCGCATCGATCCTGCACCTGCACGCGCGCGATCCGCAGGACGGGCGGCCGACGCCCGACCCCGACGTCTTCATGCAATTCCTGCCGCGCATCAAGCAGGCAACCGACGCCGTCATCAACATCACAACAGGTGGCGGCCTCAACATGACAGTCGAGCAACGGCTTGCAGCGCCCCTCATCGCCAAGCCCGAAATGTGCTCATTGAACATGGGGTCGATGAATTTTGGGATCTACCCGCTCGCGGACCGCTACTCGAGCTGGAAACATGTATGGGAGGAGCCGTACCTGCGCGGTACGGACGATTTCATTTTCCGCAACACGTTTCGGGATATCGAGCGCATCCTGAAAATTCTCGGTGAGGAGCACGGCACGAAGTTCGAACACGAATGCTACGATGTCGGCCATCTCTACAATCTGGCCCATTTCGTCGATCGGGGGCTCGTGAAAGGGCCATTCTTCGTTCAGATGATTTTCGGCATCCTGGGCGGTATCGGTCCCGACCTGGAGAACCTCATGTTCATGAAGCGGACCGCCGACAAGCTTTTCGGCGATCAATATCGCTGGTCGGTTCTGGCGGCCGGGCGATTCCAGATGCCGTTTGCAACGCAGTCGGCAATGCTTGGCGGCTCGGTTCGCGTGGGCCTGGAAGACTCCCTCTACATCGGGCGCGGCAAGCTCGCGAAATCCAATGCGGAGCAGGTTGGCAAGATCAAGACAATCCTGCAAGAACTTGGTCACGAGGTCGCGACCCCGGCCGAGGCACGCCAGATCCTGGGCCTCAAAGGCGGCGATCAGGTAGGGTTCTGACCAGAGCGCAGGCCAAGACAGACGAGGTTTGATACATGACGGATGCAGTGAAGGGCAATGACGACAGCCGGTCAGGGATCCAGGTCATCGCACGGGCGGCGGCGATCCTCAGGAGCCTGAAGAATGAGAATGACGGCCTCAGTCTCGGTCAGATCGCCGAGCGCGTGGATTTGCCGCGATCCACCGTCCAGCGCATCGTCGGCGCGCTTCAGGCGGAACGCTTCGTTATCGCGGCAAGTCCGGACCGGGGCATTCGCCTCGGTCCGGAAATAGGCGCATTGGCAGAGTCGGCACGCATCGATGTCCTCGAAATGTTGAGGCCGTATCTGGTCGACCTGGCGCGCCGGACAAAGGAAACGGTCGATCTGGCCATATTCAGATCGAAGCGGCTTGTGTTCGTGGACCAGATTTCCGGCACGCACCGGCTGCGCACGGTCTCGTTCGTCGGGGAGAGCTTCCCGCTCTGCAACACCGCCAACGGCAAGGCATGCCTTGCCAAGCTCAGCGACAAACAGGTTCTCGCCCGCCTGGCAGACGAGAAACCTTCCATCGCGGAAGATCCCGCATCGCTCCAGGCCTATCTCGCCGAGATCGAAACGGTCCGGTCTACCGGGGTCGCATTTGACCGGGATCAGCACACGGTCGGCATTTCCGCAGTCGGCGCAGCCTTCTACGACCTGCAGGGGGATCTTTACGCGATGTCCGTGCCGACGCCGAGTTCAAGATTCCAAACCCATGAAAAGCTGCTTGTCGACGAACTCGCCCGCACGCTGGCCCAGATCGTCGCGCTGGAGATTTTCCAGGCAAAATAACCGCCGGACGGAAATGGGAAAGCAACGACCTGCCTTGGCAGGCGCGGGAAGAGTTTCCGCACGCACCGGCTCCATCACACCGGTATCGGCCCATATGTCTTCACGTTCTCCATGGACACGCAGGTGCGAAAGCTCCGTACATTTCCGCCTTCGAAAAAGAGTGCCCGCGTGAGCTCGCTGTATTCGGCCATGTCCCGAACGTTGACGATCAGGACGAAGTCCATTTCTCCGGTCACATAGTAGCATTGCTGGACTTGCGGGCACCTGTTGAACCGATCCTTCATCCCGTCCAGGAGGTCCAGCCTCTCGTTGTCGGCTGCCACGTGGACGATGATCGTGAGCGGTCGCCCGATGGCGGCCTCGTCCAGCACCGATATGTCGCTGCGTATGACCCTGGCATCCCGGAGATGCTGCAGCCGCCTGGCGACGGCGGGAGGTGAAAGACCGATCTTTTCCGCAATCACGCGCTGCGGCGTCTGGTTGTTCTGCTGGACCAGCTGCAGGATTTTGAGGTCGAACGCATCAAGGCCGGTTGCGAGAGTTCGAGCCACAAAAGCCTCCATTGATGAAATTTTCATGCAACGATAGTGGAAAAATAGAGCGCAAACAAAGCGTGTGTCGCACTATTCTCTCGGCACCACCGAACCGAGGTCGCCATGATCCACCTTCACGCTCCGCAATACGCGTCCCTGAGTGCCGCCGACAAGGCGCTTCTCGGCGTCGGGGCTCCCGATCTCGTGCGCCCGTATCTCGCCCTTTGGCGGGACGAAAGCGCGACACCTCTGGTGTCGCTGCCCGAGATAGCCACCGCCACCGGGATTGGGCACGTCTTCCTCAAGGACGAAGGCCAACGCCTCGGCCTCGGCAGTTTCAAGGCGCTTGGCGGCGCCTACGCCGTCATGACGCTGTTCAAGCGGATGCTGGAAGCGCATCTCGACGGCGAGGTCTCCATAGCCCGGCTCGTTTCCCCGGCAGCGCGCGCGCTTGCCGCCGGCGTGACGTTCTGCTGCGCCACCGACGGAAACCACGGCAAGTCGGTGGCGGCCGGCGCACGCATCCTCGGGTGCAAGTCCGTCGTTTTCGTCCATGAAGGCGTGATAGCCGCCCGGGCCGAGGCGATCGGAGCCGACGAGATGGTGCGCGTCGACGGCAACTACGACATGTCCGTCGACGAAGCGGGGCGGATCGCCAGGGAGCGCGGCTGGCAGCTGGTATCCGATACGTCCTGGGAAGGCTACGAGGAGATACCGTCCCTGGTGGCGCAAGGCTATACGGTCCTTGCGAACGAAGCTCTTGCTCAGATCGCCGCGCTGAAGCGCAATCCTCCCACGCATGTCTTCCTGCAGGCAGGCGTCGGCGGCTTCGCCAGCAGCATCTCGGTTCACCTGAACGAGGCGCTCGGGCAGGATGCGGTTCGATCGATCATCGTCGAGCCCGACCGGGCGGCTTGCCTGTACGCCTCAGCAGAAGCGGGCCGCCTCACCTCGTTCACGCCAACCGAGCCGACCATCATGGCGATGCTCGAATGCTACACGCCGTCCCTTGTGGCCTGGCGGATCCTGGCCGCGACCGCGAGCGCCTTCGTCACCGTGACCGAGGACGAAGCCAAAAACGCGATGCACCGGCTGGCGTTTCGCACGCACCCCGTCATCGCAGGCGAAAGCGGCGCCGCCGGATTGGCCGGCCTTCTCGCCGTGGCAAACGATCCGCAGGCCCGGCATGCGCTGGGTTTGAACGAAGACAGCAGGGTCCTGCTCATCAACACCGAGGGCGCAACCGATCCGGCCTCCTACGAAAACATCGTCGGATCGAGGCCCGAGGACGTGCTGCGCAATGCGGCGAAGGCCACAAGCTGACGGCGGCAAAGCGACGGCGCTGCACCGAGCTGGCCCGTCATAGATTTTGCGGCGAAACGGGTACCCGTTCACCCGGTTCATCCTGCATCCCCTCGCCCAATCTGGACTTCGCTGGACGAAGGGGAATGGTGCCCGGAGCCTACCAAACCAGAAAAACTTAATCGAATTAATTTAGTTAATTAGCGGCTTTTGTATGTGCAGATACCAACAAGAATACCAACCCCACATCGCGGGACTGCCTTCGACCGAGCCGCCCATTTCTTACTTCACTGGTCCGCGTCTCCCATGAAGTTATCGGCAAATCCTAATGCCCGCTTCGCGTCTGATTTCGGCAGTTCGCTTGCGCCGCCACAATTCCCGCAGGGTATACGTCCACTTGATCACTTACTGCGTCTGTATTTTTCTTACGTCCTGACCATAATTTCTGCCAAAAGAAACTTGCGAACGCAAAAGCTCAAGTAAAAAATGACGTCAAGCTTTATCGCTCTGTCGTTTATTCGCGCCGATCACAACCTCCTCCTGCCATGATCGAAACGTTGACGCCACGCGCGCAGCCCTGTCGGCCTCGTCCTCGTTTTCAATCCACGGCCAAACTAAAAGCAAAAGGCCATCGATTGGCCCTTGCGTGCTGATGCTATCGACAATGACATACCAGCGGTCACTTTTGGTTTCGTACTTGTGTTTTCTACCGATGGCAGCCGCGGCAGCGTGACTTCGTTTCGAAGCGTCCACGGTGACCGCATAGGTAAGTCCGCCGCTTGCGGTTGAAATGGAAAACGCTTTGATCGCTTTGATCGTCTCTGCAATCTCGTCCCGAAGCATTGCAATGTTCTTGCCAATCTCTTCAAGCGCAGCACTCGAAAACTCATAAAGCTCGATGACAACCGCTGCGATTTCGGGAGGAGCGGTCCTCAACTCTGAAAGAAGCTCCCTAATCAGCGGGATTTCTATCGTTTCCAATACACCCTTGGGTCGTTCTGGCTCGACGCTTAGGTCAGCAGAGATCATGTAGTCGTCCACAGTCGTCGCGAAATCGCGGGCGATGACCATGAAATCCGCCTCTGGAGGCAGAGCCAGCTTTGCCCGGATGTGGTAGCCAAGGAAATTGTATTCACTGTCTGAGATAATACGGTCGAAAACGTCGCCTCTAGCCTTTAGATAAAAGAGCATCTCGATTGGCGATGGCAACATACGCGATGCACAATCGAAAAATCCCATATCCCAGATGACCGGGGCTGGATCGCCTTCATTTCGGTCGAGCATGGACCGCGAGAGGTTGGTGGCGGCAGGGAACATGTCACTGAGCAACACGATCGGAAACACGCGGGGGAATTTGGGCAAGCTGATGGTCGTCCCGTCAGCATCCACACATTTTGCGGCTGCCTTGATCAGTTCGCCACTTGCTAATGCTTGCTCAAAAGGATCCTGAATTGCGCCCTTGAAATCCGTCCTTAGCGCTTCGGCATCGCCCGCGCGCGCCTTGAGCGTAATCCGCTTGGACTTTGCCTGTACCACCAAAACAAATTCGCCATACCGAACGAGAACGTCGACTTCTTCGCCTTTGTGCCCTACTGCCTCAGGAAAACGAGCGTTTAAGAAGACGTTTTCATGACCGAACACCTTGCGCATGACATGCGCGGCCGTCTCCTCCAGAAAATGCCCACGATTTGCCGCCGCCTTATCACCATAAGCCTTATCCATCACCATCCAGTAGAACGGGCTCTCGTAGATGCACTCCATCAGCCGATACTGGCTGGGTACATAAAGGTGGTCACCGAAGTCAATTAACGGCGCGATAGAAGCGCCGTTGATTGAAAACGGTGTGTTGAAACCTGCGTTCGCACCGCTCACAGGCGTTGCAAACTTGGCGATAAAATCATTGATTTTGGAGCCAAATTTCTTGCGCAAGAAAGCTTTCGAGACAAGCAAGCTGTTGGTCAGGTCGCCGTTGTTCAGCGCTTCGCCCGCCGCCCGCACGCGGCCGGTGGCATCCATCTGAGCAGTTACCTGCTCGACGATGAAAGTCGCGATCTCAATCATCGGCCGGATTGAGATACCCGCGTTCTGTAGCAGCCAAGTCCAGTCGGCCCTGTAGCGGTGCCGTGCAAATTTGGCGAACTGGTGGATGTAGAAGCTCGCGGGACCATAATAGATGGCCTCCCGCGCAAACATACCAAGAGCCTCCGGCTTCTCAAGAAACCTCTGGGATTCCGGGTCAAACACCGATGCGGCGTCCGCGTTGATCCGGTCATGCAACTCACGCAGCAGGCTGTCTGCGTTTGAAGCAAACTCCGATTTTACTTTAATTGTGGCGTAGGTACGATCGTCAGGAGCCTGAACAAGCAAGCCCAACAAGAGTAGCAGTTCGTTAGTGTTAAGCTTGTCCGTCGACCACCTTTCAGAGGGCGCGTCGATGACCTTACCCTCCTTCAGGTCAACATTCAGCACCCAGTCGCGGTAAATGATTTCAGAGACGCCGTGCAGTGCACCCTCAGACTGCGCAAGTGACCGCAAGTCTTCAAAAACGGCGTCCATTGATCTGGGCGATCTATCGGTCATGGTTATTCCCCGGCGCATGTTGTGAGAATTGCAAGGCGATCCGCCAGCATATTTTCTGACCGAGCGCGCTGCAAAGGATGCTCAGAGCGGACGTGGCGCTGCTATCGATTATATTGCAAGTCGGTATCTGTGCGAGTTCATAAAGAAAAAGGGCTATTATACAGTTGTCGACCTGAGCTCCGTGAGTAATGGCATAAACCTCGCCCCTTCTAGCCTGCCAAGCTCGTTGGCGGCGCATCACGGTCTACACGGCACGCGTTTCGGTCGAGGTGAAGCCGTCTGATTTATCTAAAAGGGCGCTGATAGCGTTCGCCTCATCGTCAGGCCGCGTGACCCATCACATTGAGGTATACCCTCGTGTGACGCCACAGGCAGGCTACAGATGCAGGTAACATCTGGGTTGACCGGGCCTATTTGTGACGCGGTAGCTTCAGGTTTTGAACCTGAGGTGACACATGACCCGCATCGGTTACGCGCGCGTAAGTACCATCGACCAAGACCTCGACCAGCAGCTTGCCAAACTGAAGGCCGAGGGCTGCGCTATCATTCGTTCGGAAAAGATATCCGGCGGCAGTCGCGAGGGGCGCGACGAACTGGCAACGGTCATCGAATTCCTGCGCCCCGGCGACGAGCTCCTGGTGACCCGGCTCGACCGGCTGGGCCGCGATACCCGCGACGTGCTGAACATTGTACATGACTGCGAGCAGCGTGGCGCTTTCGTGACCGTGCTCGACCCGCATGTCACCACGCGCGGCGATATGGGGCATATGGTGCTGACCGTGCTGGGCATGGTCGCGCAGATGGAGCGTCGCTTCATCAAAGAGCGGCAGCGCGAAGGCATCGAGCGGGGCAAGGCAAAGGGCGTTTATCGCGGCGGCGTGGCTCGCATCGATAGAGCGGCCGTTCTCGAAGCGCACGCGACCGGTGCTGGGCCAGCGGAGATTGCTCGTCGCGTTGGCTGCTCGCGTATGCAGATCTATCGTATCCTCAGCCAAACTAAGCTCGTTTGTGGGTGATGCCGGCTCCTTCGCCACCCTCGCAAGTTATGCTCGATTTTATAGATAATCTGAGGAAAGCTTGGAAACCGCGCTACTTACCCCGGCTGGCTCTGGTTGTTGGCGCTGCATTTGCAGAACCAGCCCCGCGCATCATGGCGCATGACGCCGCTCTGCGTGTTCGGCCTGATCGCTATTTCAGTTTTGCTCTTTTCGTCTAGAGAAAAGCAGTCCTTGTAGAGATCGACATATTGCGTAAGCAGATGGTATGCATTGTCGCCAGTCATACTCGTTGCCTCGCAGACCCAAGCTTTTGCCAAGTCATCCGGATCCGTTCGGTAAGTCATAGCCGGGTTCTCCCTTGCGGCATTGCGGAGGAGGCCCGGCAGAGGCGTCGCGTAACCGTCGGAATTTACAGGGATAGAATAACTACTAGGAACCTCCTCCGGCCAAAGATACGCCACCAGCATTGCGAGACAGCCGGCCACGACGAACCCCCTTATGTCTCCGGGGATTGACTTAATCATCTCTTTCACGAATGACTGTTGTTCTTTTGCTTCCACCATAACTTAACCCGCCGATGGGCCGGGTAGGATCAGAACCAGTCTGATGGCTTCGCTGATAGCCTCAATGACGAAAGAATTACCTTCCACTATCCCGCAGGAAATAACGTCAGTGCGGCGCTCGAAGGGCGTTAGTTTTAAGGCCGCATCGGCTACACATTGACGTACCGTTTCGGCCTCCTGTCCTATCAATACGTTTTCGAGTGTTCCTAACTGGTCGGAATTTTCGTTCGTGCGCCATCGTGTTACTAAAGCCTGCCTCAGCACCGGCATAAAGGCATCCCATGCTGCATCCGTCTCGCTTGGTTTTGTCGTTGCAAGTTTTTGATACTGCTGCACGGCGGCAATGGCGGGCTTTATGATACTAGTGCTGGCAGGAGATGGTCCGGGATTGACGTCAATTGAGCAAAATCTCGTAGGGCGATGCTCATATATACTTACTGTCAACGTAGCATCGAAATTGACTTCTGCGACGTTACTAACAGCCAAACATTGCTTGAAGCTTATATCTGCGTAGGAAACGCTTGTCGCAAAAATTAACGCGGCGAACATCGCGAATGATCCAACAAGCGGTTTCATCCCACACCCCAAATTTCCTTCTGCTTTCGGTAGCATACTCCCGCTATCAAATACTGTCACTTCGCAAATGGAAGGCGCAGTTCGTATTTTAAAGCTCGTGTAGCTTCGGCTGATTTACGAAGATTCTGCGATTTTTTGAAGGAAGGCTTCTTTTCTCCACGGCCGCTTGGAACGACTATTGATCGTCGGGTATATCGCAAACGAACGAAACATCAGCGTTCGGGAAAAGAAGCGGGCCTCGGAAAGGTCCGTGCAGGGCTGAAGGCGACACAGCGACAAGCTCTTGGGTCCCCAAAATCGAGGCTGAGCTCCCTCACAATTCAAGCGACACGCAATTGTCGCCGCTCGCCACCACCGGACTACCGTCCCGCCGAGGTCAGCGGAGCCCGGTGCGCACGTCTTAAACGGCACAAGCCACTCGGCACCTTCACGGTGTCAAAACCTCAGCGGCACTGGTCCGATATCACATCGACTTCCCGACCGTCCTCGATCGATGCGGCGGTGACCGTGTGATCGAAGAACCTCACGGTGACCTGCCGCGGCAGGCCACCGCTTCGCTGCATCGACAGATAGTCGCTCATCTGCTGCAACTCGCGCTTCTGATCTTCGGGCAGAAAGGTGCTCATCGCCACTGACTTTCGGTCGAGGTCAAAGCTGGCCACGGAAAAAGTCGCGGCACTGCTTTCGCCGTCCATTTGAATGTTCAGCGGCTCCACCAATCTGCCGTTGACCAGCCCCATGCCATCCGCGCGCAACTGGAACGTGACGGCCATGAAGCCGGCTGTGATCACGCCGCGCGACCCGTAGAGCATGCGTGCGTCGAGAATGCAGCGGACGATGCCGCTCGGGGGCGGCATGTCGTACTCGGCTTCGTAGGCGTTCAATTCTTCCTGCGTCTGCGCCGGTGCCGACCCAGCCATGAGGGCCACAAGGAGCCCGATGCAAAATCTATTGGTCATTTCGTGCTCCATAGGCTCGCCTGCGATCAATCCGATTAGGCTGAAGCCTTGCTCCCGAGGGAGGCCGCCCTCTTCTTTCCCGAGCGCCATGCGAAGAACGACAGACCCGCGAGCACGAAGGCGATGATGGCCCAGATCGTCAGGTCGGGAAACTCTGCCGCACCGAGGAGTGCCATCAGGCCCGCCAGCGTAAACAGGCAGGCGGAAACGACCGGAAGGCCGAAGGCGAATGCGCCGCCGAAGAACAGCAGCAATCCGGCGAACAGCCCCATAGCCCCAGCCTCGCTTGTCGTCTGGTCTCCGAGCACATGCGATGCGGTTCCGATCGTGCAGGATTGCAGCATGACCAGCAGGCTCAACATGATGGCGATGATGCCAACGGCGATCTTCATGGATATCCCTCCAAAGGTGATTGGGTGTTGTTGTCGCGGACCAGGTCCGCAGTGACGCGCGGCGGCGGCTTGCGCGTCAGGCGCTGGCCGGGTTGATGACAGCGGCCTTGAGGCGGGCGAATTCGGCCTCATCGATCACGCCCGAGGCCCTGAGGGCCGCTAGGCGCTCAAGCTCGGCAAGGGGTGCAGGGGTGACCGAAACGCCCGGCCCGGCCGAATGCCCGCCAGCGGCCAACGTCGTGGCGCTATGGGCCTGCTGAGCCGACGCCGAAGGTATGACCTGCCCCACCCGGCCGACACCTACCGCCCCGGCATCGGTCGTTGCACCACCAAAACGGTTCGCGCCGGGCGTTGAGGCTTGGCAATAGAAAACGATCAGCACCAGCGCGCCGATCGGGATGATGCCGATCAAAACCCACCACCCCGTCCTGTCGATATCGTGCAGACGGCGAACGGCGACGGCCACCGCTGGGATGTAATGCGCCATCATCCAGAGGGCAGTGATGAAGGGTGGCCCGTTCTGAGCATTTCCAAGCGCAAGATCGAATATGAAGGCGATGATGCCGCCGAGGAACATGACGAGCGTGAACATCCAGAACTCGGTGCGGGTGGCTCTGGCCTTGAAGTCGAAGTACCGCCGCATGGCATTAAGGTAGGCGTTCATTCTTTGGTTGTTCCTATTCGTCGTTTGGTTGAATAATAAGGGACTATTGGTCCGTCGATTGTCAAGCCTATGACGTGGCTCATGTGTCCGCATGGACGCACGCACCATCATCGGCTGGAACCTTCGACGCCTTCGGGTCGCCAAAGGCCTTTCGCAGGAAAGGCTGGCGCTGGAGTCTGGTATCGACCGCGCCTATGTCGGCCGGGTCGAGCGCGGCTCGGAGAACGTCACCGTGTCCACCTTGGAAGCGTTTGCGAAAGCGCTGGATGTTCCGGTCTCCGCCCTGTTCCGGGATATAGATCCTAACGAACCTGCCCCCGCGCCGCTGAAGGCCGGGCGCAAGGTCAGGCCCCCGAATTGAAGAAGCCCGCCGGTGGGGCGGGCTTGCTCGGTGGTCGAGTGGTGCGGCGGTTGTCATGGTAAGTACTCGTCCGCCCGCATGATGGTCATGACGCGAACGGTGAAAGCCGGATCGGCGGGATCGGGCGAGGCATGGCGAAGGTCGAGGCCGTGATAGTCGATCTTCCAGAAGTATCGCTCGCCCCTGTACGACACGACGCCAAAGTCGTGTTCGCCGTGGGGATCGTCTTCGGGCGTGAAGCCGTCGAATTCCCGCACCGCCTGAAATACCGCCCGCCAGTCGTCTGGGTCGAGAACCATGAGGCCGCGCGTAGCGACGACATGGCCGTCAACGAAGGCGCGGCGGAAGGCGTCGTTGAGGCTGCGCAAGGTATCGGCCCGGTTCAGCCTGTCCCGGCCGGCCTCCAGCGCATCGGCGATGATATCGGCAAAGCGCATCAATCTATCCCCGCCTAGTCGAGCTTGTACTGCGGGTGCAGCAGGGCGATCTCGGTCACGGCGCGTTCGATTGTCGGAAGGTCGGGCCAATCGTGCCAGCGCAGGGTATAGTGATCGTTTGGCAAGGCTTCTAGGACATCGGCTTCGTACCATCCGTCCTCTCTGCCTTCAGATGCCAGCACGACGCTGCCGACCTTGATCTTCGACCAGTCCGTCGGAAAGTCGTGCTGAACGATCGCCGCGCCCGTCCCACGCCCATCGGCAGCGCCGGAGGCGACGGCATAGCTGTTGCTCGACGCCTTACCGCTGCTCGCGCTGACCGGCTGGCGAGCCTGCCCGCGCTGATCTTCCGGCAGGTGCAATACGAGTGCGTCGTACAGCGATGCCTTCACGAAGGGCACGAAAGCCTTGCCACTGGCGAAGATCTTTCCCTGCGGCGCCTGACCGGCCAGCGCCTGCACCGCGTCATTCTCGACCGGCAGCGCGAACATGCTCATGGCCTCGGCGGCTGCGGTGCCTGCCTCGGCGTCGTCATGGGCGAACCAAGCAGCATGCGCCTTGCCACGATCATCGAGGCCGAACAGCACCAGCGCTTCGGGGGCCGCCTCTTTGAGCTTTTCGGCGTGGGGTTTTGAGGTAGACCGCGACATAGGCGGGTGACCGAGGATAGAAAGCCGGGGCAGCGAAACAGCCGGGTTTGTCGGCGAAGGGTAAGCGGCAACGTGCATGAAGGTGTTCCCCTAACGAAAAAGAGCGCCCCGAAGGACGCCCTCTGTGAAAGTTTGATGCCGCCGAGCACGTAAAAACTCGGCGCTTTCAACACGATTGCGGCCACAATGACCGTAATCAAAAGCATTGAACAACTGGCATCATACAGAAATAATATATATTTGTCAATATCTTAACAGGGTGGCCATCCCTTGACCTACCTGCCGATCAGTGAGCCAAAGCGATTAAGGCGAGCATTTTGATCTCGTTCCAACGCCGCTATAGCCTTCCTCTCAACCGTGCGTGCCAAGTCAACGCCATCCCCTGAGGATATTATCCATCCGGGGATCGTCACGTTCGCTAGCAGGTTACACATACTGGCTGCATCCTTGCGGCGCAGGTCGCGCTTCCACGGACCTGCACGCCCTCCCTGTCCCCCATCCGCCGCAAGTGCGACAGCGTCGGCCGATCGCTTATCCCGCCTGTATTCTCTCAAAGGGGCTTTCAGAAGATATATGAGGTGTTCCTTGAAACGAACAGGGTTGTCGGACATGTAATCGAACGCGGGATTTGGCGGCATAGCTGATCTTACACGCGAGTTATACGCTCGCTTGAGTTCCTGCATTGCGCTTTCGTCAATACCCCATACTAGAAGGTGCGCGTGGAGAGACAGCATCCAAGCGCCGGCGTTATCTGCTGCATTGACGTTGCCGTGATAGGCGATATCGAAGGCTCCAAAAGAATGTGCCTCGCCAAACATAGTGACAATCCGAAAGCGATCTTTCACAACATCAGGCAACGCGCGACTGAAATCGAACGCAAGATGTGACGGTGCAATCGTGACGAAAAATGCCGGCTGGATGGATCCACGAGCCTCAGCGTAACGGTTAAACGCCGCAATCGCGCTCTTCATATACGCAATTCGAGACCATGCATTTGTCGCTTTAAGCGACATTGCAGCGTCCTCACGCATACAGCGCTTAGCCGCATGGCTGAGAGCTGATCGGCCTCGCTTCGTCGTCGTATAGCGTCTCAGCTCAATATCAAAGTCGAGGTGTGCTTGTTCAAAATTTGGCACGTTTGTAATTCGTCTATTACGCATGATAAACCTCATAACTGCGGGCATGGCTTCGCCATTCACGGTGAGCGCCATGCCCGTGTTGCTGTTTGTATTCACACAGTACTTTTAGGTATTACACATACGCCCGCTACGGCGTGGGGCTCATCGCTTAGCGCGAGCGCATCTGATCCATGAGTGGAATAAGTTCCACCATGTCCTTAACTTCAATCTCACTACCTTCAATGTGCGCCACGGTTGCTCTCCAATTAAAGCGCTGATTTGATTTGAAGCTCAAAAATTTTCTGCCCTTTGCTTCCGGGACGATCAGGGTAATGGCCACATAACCCTCTTTGATTTTCCGGACGGGTGGGTCATGTTGAAATTTGGCCAGTGCCTCGATGCCACCCTCCCCCTTCAGGATTTTTCGAACGTCTGAGACAGGGGTTTTTCGATCGAACCATGATTTCAAGCTTCGGTAATACTTACTGGCTCTCTTGTCGTCCGAAACACCGTCAAAACCGACGTATAAACGCACGACATAACGTAAAGCATCCTGTTGATCGTCATGCTTCGGCCGTCTTTTGAAACTCGCCCATTCCTCGGAGCCACATATCTCCTGCCATAGATCGAGGCTTTCAGCTGCAAGCAACGCAATCTGATAGCTTTTCAAAATTCGTTTATGCACGGCGGCGTGATACTTTCCATCATCCTCTTTCTCGGCATTCCGAAGATCTTTTAAGATCGAAAGAGCACGTCCTGAGGCTAGAAGATCAAGTATTTCCGCCGAGCGCTTACCCTCTGTTTGCTTTCCGGGCACCGATGTACCATTCGTGCTTTGCTTTTCTTTGCCCGAGCGCGCCGACTTGGATTTTCGCAATGAATTCTTCATGTTTCCGCCACCCTTCACCTGTTCCAACTTGAGGTCTCTATCGGGAGTTAGCCGCGTCATTTCAGACGTCCTCCTGCTCGATTTTCGCCAAGAGCAGCCGAATGTCTTCAGCCAACCAAACCGTCACTCTTGGAGAGATTTTCCGAGACTTAGGATACCGGCCATCGCGTACACCTGCCCACCAGCTGGATTTACTAATTGGCAATGGCCCACCGGGGGCGATGATTGATTTCAGGCGAACCAGACCAGTATTGGGAAATTGCGCGGCGGCCTTGGCAGTCACACTCGAGCGAGCTCTATCTACAGTCTTCAACATGCTGGAAACTCCTGCGTTAGCGTTGATGTGTTGAGCTACTGCTGCAAACACAACGCCAAGGTAGCGAGCATTTTCGCCGTCCGCCAGAAGTGGGCCATCCAAAAACACCCCCACTGAAAATGGACAGAAATATTATCTAGAAGATTGAAAATACTTACGAAAAATCCGCTTGAACAACGCATCCTCTTGCGATGTCAACTTGGGAGCATGGAAGGGAACCGGATCCGCAATATCTAGGAACCTGCTCGCACGCCTTAGGAGTCTAGCGTCATCCATTTTCGGAAAAATGAGCTCTCCTGCATATCGCGCCATACCAAGCCATTGAGGGATCAGGCGACCATGGTCGCTATGAGAGAATTCGGCGTTCAGAAGAACATCAAGTAAATACCTCGATCTGGTGATACGGAGACAACTCGCAGCATAAATAAGTGCCATAGTGCCATTGTCCTCCTTCCAGATTTTGTGAAGCGACGAACGCGCAACATAGGTGTATGGTGCCATTTCTATTTTCGACGGTGAATTTTTCTCGCTCCTCGAGACAATATTTTCTCTATTTTCAGCCTCAACTTTTCTAATCTCCTTAAAAATTTTGCTAGAAAGATTTACACTAGGCCGGTGATACACTCCTTCATCCTGAAACAGTTGCGCACCATGATGGAGATACAACATTGAACGTGCAGCCGTTCGAATTGTACGCATGTTATGATCGAGGATAGCATCAATCGTTTCATTGGAATTTAAATCCATAAACGCCTGATATCCGCCAGCGCTATCGAATATATCTTTTAGAAAATCACCACCGATAAACAAATAACGGGCAGCAATATCGCGCTCTATTACCCAGTCCTCTTCATAAAGACCCGCCTTTTTCTCAGCCTGATCCATGTAAAGAAGCATCGCATGCAGCATCCAATTGTGCCGGATTTCCTTTTTCTTTGGAAAAAGCAGCCACGCGGAAAATGCTGCCGCCATCACATCCTTCTGTCCCGGATAACCCGCATCGTTATTCGCGAGTTTTTGCAACACCTCGCGAGCAGGGAACTTACCAGTAAGCAGCTGAAAAAATGTGATACGTTCCGTCTGCGGAAGAAATACGGCTTGGGCGTACTTACTCCTCAACGCTTCGATAGCCGTTACGACCGCTTTCATTTCTTCAGAATTGAAGAAGTCAGCTACTTCATCCATTGCAGTACAGCCTCTCTTGTAAAAGACATGACGCGAATTTTTTCCAAACACTGGAAAATCATTATGGACGGCACATTTCCCGCGTTGAACCGTCCTTAGAAAATCAAGACTGTTTCCTGTACAGCATCTCCAAATGATCGGACCACCACAGCAGCATCTTCCGTCGGTCCGGCAGCCACTCAGCCGAATTGTAGGCCGCACGCACACCATCCCGCTCGGCATGGGCCAGTTGGCGCTCGATCCAGTCGCGATTAAAGCCGTTCTCGTTCAAGATGGTACTGGCCGTGCCGCGGAAACCATGAACCGTTGCCCGCGAATGGTAGCCCATCCTGTAGAGTGCATAGATCAAGGTATTTTGCGAGATGACGCCTTCCTTGGTCTTGGCAGGCAGAATGTAAGGGCTGTTTCCCGACAACCGCTTCAATTCCTCAAGGATCGACTCGACCTGCGATGTTAACGGCACCAGATGCTCGGACCGAGCCTTCATTCGTTCTGCCGGAATACGCCATAAGGCGCGCTCGCTACCCAGCGCCTCAAACTCAGACCATGCCCCAAAGCGGATTTCCGACGTTCGCAGGAAGGTGTGGAGCACGAGTTTTAGCGCCAGCACGGTTCTACGATCACCTTCGTATGCGTCGAGCGCAGCCAAATATTCGGGAAGCTCGGCTTCTTTGAGCGCGGTGCGATGCTTTTTGGGGCCGGCGGACCTCAATGCGCCACGGATATCCTGCGATGGGTCGCGTTTCGCAAGGCCGCTGGCGACGGCGTACCGAAAGACCTGCCCGCACACTTGCAGCAGGCGGCGCGCGAGGACAATCGCGTTGCGCCGTTCGATTTGCCGAATCGCATCCAACAGCTCGGGCGGCTCGATTTCGTTGATCGGGCGGCGGCCGATGAGCTTGAAGATGTCGGCTTCCAGCCTCCGCAGGATTCTGTCGGCATAGCCCGGCGTCCAACCGGATTTCTGCGCGTCGAACCACTCACGCGCGACGGTTTCGAACGTATTGCCGGCCTCAAGCCGCTTCTTCCGCTTTTCCTGCTTCTTGTGCTCGCCCGGATCGATGCCGCGCGCCAGCAGCTCCTTAGCTCGATCACGGTGATCGCGCGCGTCCTTCAGGCTTACGGCAGGATAAATGCCAAGGGAAAGCGTCTTCTGCTTTGCATTGAAGCGATAGGCGAGCCGCCAAAGCTTGCTACCGCGTGGCTCGACCAGCAGGAAAAGCCCTCCTCCGTCACTGATTTTCTGTGGCTTTTCGGATGGCTTGACGTTTCGGCAGAAAACATCGGTCAAAGGCATTGTTGGTATTTTGCCCCCAGCAGTGAATAAGCACCAACGAAGCTACCAACAATCAGGCCGGATGTCACCGCTCAACCGCGAACTGCATTGGACAAACGCGAGGCGCGAACACGTTGAAAAGCCGCGATTATCTTGTATCCCCTCGCCCAAGCTGGACTTTGCTGGACGAAGGGGAATGGTGGGCCCGGAGGGACTCGAACCCCCAACCAAGCGGTTATGAGCCGCCGGCTCTAACCATTGAGCTACAGGCCCGGCCCGGCGCGGGGCCGGGGGCGTCGGTCAATGGCGGCCGACGTGTAGAGATCGTCTAGACGAATTCGGCGGGCCTCACAAGCGCCGCCGTATTCTCTACACAATCACGGGCGAAGAACGGCGCAAGGGACGCAACCATCAGGAGATTTTCTTTATGTTCTACGGAACTCTGGGCCGCCGCACGGGCGCCAGCATCGTCGCGCTTTCGCTGGCTCTCGCCGCTGCCCTTCCCCTGGCCGCGCAGGCGCAGGACAGTGCAAAGCCGCGCGAGGCGACCATCGTCGTGACCGGCGAAGGCAGCGCGGAAATGGCGCCCGACATGGCCCTGATCGACCTCGGCGTCGTCAAGGACGCCAAGACCGCCCGCGAGGCGCTCGACGCCAACAACAAGGCCATGGCCGACGTCCTGGCCGCCCTGAAGGAAGCCGGTATTGCCGAGCGCGATCTGCAGACCTCCGGCTTCATGATCAACCCGCAGTACCAGTACCCACAGAGCTCGACCGGCGAGAACCCGCCGCCGGTGCTGATCGGCTTCCAGGTCACCAACACGGTAACGCTGCGCGTGCGCGACCTTTCCAAGCTCGGCGAGATCCTCGACAAGGCCGTGACGCTCGGCGCCAACCAGGGCAACGGCATCCGCTTCGTCAACGACAAGCCGGACACCGCCGTCAGCGCGGCACGCAAGAAGGCCGTCGAGAACGCCATGGCCAAGGCCAAGGAACTGACGGATGCCGCCGGCGTCGGCATCGGCCGCGTGCTTGAAATCTCCGAAACCACCTATCGCGCAGAACCCATGCCGATGATGCGCGCCATGGCCAAGGACTATGCCGAAGGCGGCGCCGTGCCGCTCGCCACCGGCGAGAACAGCTACTCCGTCACCGTCAACGTGACCTTCGCACTCGGCAACTGAGCCGAACGACGGGAATGAAAGAAAGGGCTGGCGTCGTGCCGGCCCTTTTTGCGTTGCGCAACAGCGCGAATGGCAAGGCCGCCTCTCCCTGCGCCACCGGGCATGGAAAACCGGCGCCGCGCCCGGCACTTGGGGAAAATCCTTCAGTTCGATGCGTTTCCCGGCGCAGGATGTGTCGCAGCACTATGTGCGGCATGCGTCATGCATCGCCGCAAAACACGAAAACCCTCCCGGCAGGACCGGGAGGGTGGCCGTTCGCCGGCCGGGGGTGACGTGACGAACGGCGTTCCGGAGAACGGGCCGGCGTGCCGGCCCCCGTCATCAGCGCCAGAGGATCGGGCAATGGCGGTCGTTGGCAAAGACGATGCGGCTGTAGCCATCGCGGCGGAAACCGTCGACGACGACCTTGCGCGGCGTCACGTCCGCGATGCGGGCGCGGCGCAGGCCATGGTCACGGGCCTTGGCGACGGCAAAGCCGAGGTCGCAGCGGCCGCGGCGGCCCCATTCGCCCTGACGGCGGTCATGACGGCGATCCCAGCGGTCGCGGCGCCAGTCCTGGTCGTGCACCTCGTAGAAGCCGTTGCGGTATCCCGCCGGCTCGATCGACAGCTCGATATTGGCAGCGGACGCCGCCGGCATGGCGGCCGTCAGCGCACCGAGGCCGAGAACGACGGCAAGAAGGGATTTTTTCAGAAAGCTGATCATCGAGGGATCTCCTGTTCACACCGGCCGGGTCGTTTCGTCCGGCGATTGAGGAGACCTTAGAGGGGCGAGGCTGAATGCAGGCCGAAGCCGTCGTTCAGCCTCCGTTCAACTTCATGAACCGGTGAAGAAGGCGATGCGGGTGATGGTCCCCTCCTCGAGTTCGAGCAGCAGGATCTTCTCCTTCGAATAGGCATCGCCCGCCGCAGACTTGCCGCGCGCCGTCAGGCGGATCGCGACATTGCTGCCGAGCGCGTCGCTCATCACCAGCGCGTCGCCGTACCTTTCGTCAAAGGCCACGAAATGCCGGGCGAGACGATCGCGCAGCGCGTCGCGGCCGTTGTCCATGCCCTCGCCGATGCCGGAAATCGCGACATCCTCGTGAACCTTGCCGGCAAGCGCGGCAAAGTCGCGGGCGTTCAGGGCCTCGATGACGGCGTGGTTGATGCTTTCGGTATTGACCATGAACTTCTCCTTCGGAGCCGGCGATGCGCAAGCCCATTGGCCCCGTTGGTGTCGGGTGGGGACCAGGGCCCAAGAACGCGGTCCATGGACGGGACTGACCATGCCACGCTTCAGAGGGACCGGCACAGGAACGTTCCATCCTGCGGGCCGGTTCCGTCAAGGCCCGAGATGCAGCACGATTTCCCGCCGGTGTGGCCGGTCGCGATGTTCGAAGAGATAGAGGCCCTGCCAGGTGCCGAGCACAAGCCGGCCGCCAGAAACCGGTATGCCGATCGAAACGGATGTCAGCGCTGCCTTGATATGGGCCGGCATGTCGTCGGGCCCCTCCAGCGTATGCACGATCCAGCGCATGGCCGGATCGTCCGAGGGCGGCACGAGGCGGCGAAAGAACTGGTCAAGATCGCGCCGGACATCCGGATCGGCATTTTCCTGAATGAGCAGCGAACAGGAGGTGTGGCGGACGAAGACCGTCAGCAACCCCTCCTCCACGCCGGCGCCCCGCACGAAGGCCGTCGCCTCGTCGGTGAATTCGTAGAGCCCCTGTCCGCGGGTCGGAACCGTCACGCTCTTTTGCGGCATGGCGTCAGCCGCCGATGGCCCAGAACAGGGTACCGACGACCACGATGAAGGCAAGGATGACCCCCATGAAGCGCGCCAGCCCCATGTTCGTGTCGGTCGTGGATCCGACGATCGCATAGTAGAGGTTCGTCATGGCGCTTCCTTTCTTCCGGTTCCGACCGGTTTAGCGCAGTCCCCTCCGCCTCACAACTCGACGACCGCCTCGAAGCCGCCATAGATCATGCGCTTGCCGTCGAAGACGTCCTTCCAGTCGCCGCCCTTCAGGCGCTCGTCCGCCATCACCTTGGCAAGGATCTCGTCACGTGACGCCCGCGACGTGTAGGTGACCCAGGAGAAGATCACCACCTCGTCGTCCTTCGCCAGCACGGCGCGGGGAAACGAGGTGAGCTCGCCATAGGGCACATCATCGCCGATGCATTCGACATAGTCGATTGCGCCGTGTTCCTTCCAGACATCGCCCGCCGTGCGCGCCATGTCCTTGTACCGTTCCAGATTGGCCTTCGGCACGGCCAGCAGGAATCCATCGACATAGGTCATGATCGTCTCCTCCTTTGGTTTGGACATGACAAGGACGTGTGTCGCGCAACCGATCCGACAAGGGGGAGAAAATTTTATGCTACCGGCTCAGGGGCTGAAACCGGAGCCTATCGGCCTGACAGAGGCGAGCTGCCGATCGCCGCCTCGATGAAACTCCGCTTTGCTGCGGTGTAGGCATCCCCATCCAGGGGAAACTGTACGGAAAGCCGCTGCTTCAATGCACTATAGGCGGCGCGAAGCGCACCGTCCTGACGAAGCCGATCCCGAAAGACCAGGCGCCTTCGATGCGTTTCGTTTTCCGGCGGGCACAGATAGACGCGGCAGGCAGGCTCCCCTTTTGACAGGAAGGCCCACATGTCGTCGTCATAGCGGTTTCCCCGGATACCGTACCCCGCATCCGCCATGCACCGGCAGGCGGCCTCGATGCGTTCCCGGCTGCAGAGCGTCACATCGACATCGATGACCGGCTTTGCCGCAAGACCCGGCACCGCAGTGCTTCCGACATGATCCACTGCATGAACGGCATCGCCAAGCAGCACCCGAAGAGATTGTGAAACCTCCACGAACCGATCCGGCCATGCCGCATCATAACCGACAACGATCACGGGCGTGGGCAAAGACGGTCTCCTGTTCCAGCGAGAATTTGCGCGCGGAGACACCAGTGTACACGGCCGAGGGGCGGGCCGTCATCCAGACCGATCGCACGGATCGTCCGGTCGACGGCTACGCCCTCGGCCGTCCCTTACCACGCACCGCAATTCTTCAGCTGGCGCGAATAGCTGGCCGCCATGTTGGCTGCGCGCTTCGCGCCGGCCTTGGAGGTACCGCTCCAGTTGCCGCGCGAATAGCCGGCATGGCCGTGATAGTAGGCGATGTAGAGGCGGTAGGTATCGGTAAGGGCGATGCCGTTCTTGCGGTTGCTCTCGGCGTGATACCAGGCGATGAAACGGATCGCGTCGGAGAAGTCCGTACGGTTGGCGGTCCAGCGGCCGGTCACGCGCTTGTACTGCGCCCAGGTGCCATCCAGCGCCTGCGAAAAGCCGAGCGCGGTCGACTGGCGTTTCCATGGAATGAAACCCAGGAGCTTCGTGCGCGGCGGGCGCGCATTGTGCCGGAAGCCGGACTCCGTGTAGATCGTCGCCATGAGCACGGGAACGGGCACGCCATATTCGCGCTCGGCGCGGTAGGCGGCTCGCCGCCAGTTGTCGAACAGGCCGTCACGTTGCTCGAAGATGGCACAGGCGTTCTGCGTCTGCCTTGGAACAGACGCACATCCGGCGAGCAACAAGAGGACGACGATCAAGACGCAACGCATCGCAGATCCTCAAAATTTCCGGATATTTATAAATCGTAAATCTTAACAATCCGTTTTGATTCAAATGCCCAATACCGCCTTCCATTCACGCAAGTGATCCGCCCATCAAATATGCAAATGCATTATTTTGTTGCGCTTTTTCCCCTTCCGGCCTAATCAATCTGCAGCACGCCGGCCCTTCGCGAACGATTGTTCCGGACCGTGAAAGAACCCGCTCCGCATCGGAATCCGGCCTGCGCCGTCCGGGCGCGTGAGCATCTGCGACCGGGCCGCTCCATGGCCCCAGTTGAGGAGAATCCCATGAAGAAGCAGATTTTTGCCGGCGCCCTGCTCGCCGCATCCGTCGCCTTTGCCCCGCTCGCCCATGCGGACATCGTCATCGGCCTCGTCGCCCCGCTGACCGGCCCGGTCGCCGCCTATGGCGACCAGGTGAAGAACGGCGCGCAGGCGGCTGTCGACCAGATCAACAAGAACGGCGGCATTCTGGGCGAACAGGTCGTGCTGAAGCTGGCCGACGATGCGGGCGAGCCCAAGCAGGGCGTTTCGGCCGCCAACCAGATCGTCGGTGAAGGCATCCGCTTCGTCGTCGGCCCGGTGACCTCGGGCGTCGCCATCCCGGCCTCCGACGTCTTTGCCGAAAACGGCGTGCTGATGGTCACCCCGACGGCGACGGCGCCGGACCTGACGGCCCGCAGCCTCACCAACGTGCTGCGCACCTGCGGCCGCGACGACCAGCAGGCGGAAGTTGCCGCCGCCTATGTGCTGGCGAACCTGAAGGACAAGAAGGTCGCCGTGGTTCACGACAAGGGCGCCTATGGCAAAGGCCTGGCCGATTCCTTCAAGGCCGCGCTGAACAAGGGCGGCGTCACCGAGGCTCTTTACGATTCTGTCACCCCGGGCGACAAGGATTTCAGCGCACTGATCACCCGCCTCAAGGCCGACGGCGTCGAAGTCATCTATTTCGGCGGCTACCATCCGGAAGGCGGCCTGCTTGCCCGCCAGCTGAAGGACCTGTCGGTCAACGCCACGATCATCGGCGGTGAAGGCCTCTCGAACAGCGAATACTGGGCAATCGGCAACGAAGCAGCCGCCGGCACGCTCTTCACCAACGCCTCCGACGCGCTGAAGAGCCCCGACTCGCAGGCTGCCGTCGCCGTGCTGAAGGAAAAGGGCATCCCGCCGGAAGCCTTCACGCTCAACGCCTACGCCGCCGTCGAAGTTCTGAAGGCCGGCATCGAGAAGGCCGGCAGCGCAGAAGACACCGCCGCCGTTGCAACCGCCCTGAAGTCCGGCGAAGCCATCCCGACCGCCATCGGCAAGCTGACCTATGGCGAGAACGGCGACCTCACCTCGCAGAGCTTCTCGCTCTTCAAGTGGGAAGACGGCAAGATCGTCGCCGCCGAATAAGGCGAAGCATATCCGAAACGGAAAACGCCGGGGTCCTGCCCCGGCGTTTCTGTTTGGCCATCTATCGCAGTCACGCGTCGCCGTTGGAATGCGCCCAGTCGAAATAGAGGTCGCGCGCCTTGGCGGTGATCGGGCCGCGCTGGAGATCGCGGTCGTCGAGCCGCGTCACCGGAACCACCTTGGAGTAGTTGCCCGAGGTGAAGATCTCGTCGGCGGCCGCAAAATCGGCGACCGTCAGCGTCGTTTCGACCACCTCGAAACCGGCTTCGTTCAGGAGGCCGATGACGCGGGTGCGCGTGATGCCGGCAAGGAAGGTACGGTTGGCAGCGGGCGTGAAGACGACGCCGTCCTTCACCATGAAGATGTTGGACGAGGCGGTTTCGGCAACGTTGCCCAGCATGTCGCGCACCAGCGCGTTGTCGAAGCCGCGCTTGCGGGCCTCCACCAGCATGCGGGCATTGTTCGGATAGAGGCAGCCTGCCTTGGCATCCGTCGGCATGCATTCCACCGTAGGACGGCGGAAAGGCGAGACGGTCAGCGAGGACGCCGCGTTGGGGTCGCCCATCGGCGCCTCAAAGAGGCAAAGCGCAAAACGGGTCGATTCCGCATCCGGCGCAACCACGCTGAACGAGCCATGCTCGGCCCAGTACATGGGCTTGATGTAGATCGCCGTCTTGCCGTCGAACTTCTTGACGCCTTCCCAGGACAGCGCCTCGATCTCCTCGGCCGTCACCACCGCCTTGAGGCCGAGGGCCTCGGCGGAACGGTTGACGCGCTGGCAATGCAGGTCGAGGTCCGGCGCGATACCGTCGAACCAGCGCGCGCCGTCGAAGACGGTCGAGCCGAGCCACATGGCGTGCGAGGTGGGGCCTATGAGCGGCGGATTGCCTGAAACCCATTCGCCATCCACGAAGGTCCAGGTCGTCGAGCGTGGTGCGGTATCGACTGGCATTTTATAAAACTCCTTTTCGCCCATCAACGCCCGGTGGGCCGGGTCGGTCAAGTCACAAATGCCTTCCGACAGCCAGCCCCGCTTGTCCATTCAAGATGTTGAATGGGTGCATCAGGCCTTATCATGGGTGACATTCTGGCGGGGCGCCGCGGGCCATGCGATAGAAAGGCATGACCGCAGAAGACATTGTCCCGCCGCCGATCCGCCGCCTCACCGCCGAGGATGCCGAGGCCTTTCGCGCGCTCCGGCGCGAGGCCTTGCTGCAGGCCCCCGCCGCCTTCGCCAGCACCGCGGAGGATCTGGAGAAGCTGTCCGATGAGGCGATCCGCAAGCTTCTCGCCGATCTTGCCCTCTTTGCCGCCTTTCGCGGCAAAGAGCCTGTCGGGATGATGGGCCTGATGCGGTTCAATACGAGCAAGATGGCCCATCGCGCCAATCTCGTCATGGTCTACCTGCGCACCGCCGAACGCGGCCGAGGCGTTGCTGGCACCCTCCTCGCTGCCGTCACGGCCCATGCCCGGGACAGTTGCCTCAGACAGATCGAGCTTGCCGTCACCGCCGAGAATGCGCCTGCCCTCGCCTTCTATCGCCGCGAAGGCTTTGCGGAAATCGGGTACATGCCCGCGGGCTTCCTGCATGAAGGCCGCGAGATCGATGAAATCCTCATGATGCGCCGGGTCGTCTGACCGGAAGGGAGCCAATATGCGCGCGATGTATTACGAAGCCTTCGAGGCGACACCTGAAATCCGCACCCTGCCGGACCCGACGCCGACGCCCGGCGGCGTGGTGATCAAGGTGGAGGCGACGGGGCTCTGCCGCTCCGACTGGCACGGCTGGATGGGCCACGACCCGGATATAAGCCTGCCGCATGTGCCGGGCCACGAGCTCGCCGGCAAGGTGGTGGCCGTCGGCAGGAATGCGCGCCGGTTCCGCGAGGGCGAGCGGGTGACCGTGCCCTTCGTCTCGGGCTGCGGCCACTGCGGCGAATGCCGCTCGGGCAACCAACAGGTTTGCGAAGAACAGTTCCAGCCCGGCTTCACCCATTGGGGCTCCTTCGCCGAACTCGTCGCCATCGATTTTGCCGACCACAATCTCGTGCACCTGCCCGATGCCATCGACTACGCGACGGCCGCCAGCCTCGGCTGCCGCTTCGCCACCTCCTTCCGTGCCGTCGTCGACCAGGCGCGGGTGACGGGCGGCGAATGGGTGGCCGTGCACGGCTGCGGCGGGGTGGGCCTCTCCGCGATCATGATCGCCGCCGCGCTCGGCGCCAATCCCATCGCCATCGACATATCCGTGGAGAAACTGGACTTTGCCCGGAAGATGGGTGCCGTCGCCACCATCAACGCCCGCGAGGTCGCCGATGTCGCGGAGGCCGTGCGCGAGATCACCGGCGGCGGGGCGCATGCCTCGATCGATGCGCTCGGCTCTCCCACGACTTGCTTCAACTCGATACAGAACCTGCGTCGACGCGGGCGGCATGTGCAGGTCGGCCTGATGCTCGCCGACCATGCGACGCCGAAGATTCCCATGGCGCAGGTCATTGGCCACGAGCTGGAAATCTACGGCAGCCACGGCATGCAGGCCTGGCGCTACGACGCCATGCTGGCGATGATCGAAAGCGGCAAGCTCGCCCCGCAACGGTTGATCGGCCGCCATATCAGCCTTGATGAGGCCGTGCCGGCGCTGATGGCGATGGACAAGGCGACGGACCTCGGCATCAGTGTCATCACACGGTTCTGAGACAGCGGCTCCGCGCGTCTGACCGATTGACATTCCCACGTCGATGGCGACCAATCGCCATCGACAATGCCAGAAGGAATCGCCGCCCATGTCCCATGCCGCCTATGTCTTTGACGCCTACGGCACGCTGTTCGACGTGCACGCGGCTGTGCGCCGCCATGCGGGGGATGTCGGGCCGAACTACCAGATCTTTTCCGAGATCTGGCGCGCCAAGCAGCTCGAATATTCCTGGACGCGCGCGCTGATGGGCGCCTATGCGGATTTCTGGCAACTCACCGAGCAGGCGCTCGACTATACGTTCAAGCGCATCGGCGGCGTCGATCCGGCACTGCGCCAGAAGCTGCTCGACGCCTACTGGAAACTCGACTGCTATCCGGAAGTGCCAGCCGTCTTGAAAGCGCTGAAGCAGCGCGGCGCGCATATCGCCATCCTCTCCAACGGCTCGCCCGCCATGCTGGCCTCGGCGGTGAAGAATGCCGCGCTCGACACCGTCATCGACGACATCTTCTCGGTCGACGCACTGCAGACCTACAAGACCGCCCCCGCAGTCTATGATCTCGTGACAACGAACTACCGGCTCTATCCCAACGCCGTCTCCTTCCAGTCCTCCAACCGCTGGGACATTGCCGGCGCAACGAAATTCGGCTTCCGCACCGTCTGGATCAACCGCAGCGACATGCCGGACGAGTATTTCGACCTCGGCCCCGCTCTCATCCTGCCCACGCTCGAAAGCCTCTGAACGGAGCCCGCATGGCCTGGTCCGCCGCGCAATACCTGAAATTCGAGGACGAACGCACCCGCCCTGCCCGCGACCTGCTCGCGCAGGTGCCGGCCGACCTTGTCGCCGGCACGGTCTACGACCTCGGCTGCGGGCCGGGAAACTCGACGGAGCTGCTGGTGGAGCGTTTTCCCGGCCGGGGCGTGCGCGGCGTTGACAATGCCGGCGACATGCTGAAGGCCGCACGCCAGCGCCTGCCGGGCGTCGATTTCGTCGAATGCGATCTTGCCAGATGGCGCCCGCACGAGCCGGCTGCCCTGCTCTTCGCCAATGCCGTCTTTCAGTGGCTGCCCGATCCGGTGGCGCTGATGGCCCGACTGATGGACGGCCTGCGTCCCGGCGGCGTGCTGGCGGTGCAGATGCCGGACAACCGCAACGAGCCCTCCCATCTCCTGATGGAAGAAAGCGCTCTTGCCGGCCTCTGGCAAGGCGCCTTCGCCGAGGGTACGCCGCGCCGCGGCCCGATGCCAGCTCCAGCGGCCTGTTTCGACGCACTCGGCCCGAAGGCGGCCCGCGTCGATGTCTGGCACACCGTCTACAACCATCCCATGGCGAATGCGGCCGCCATCGTCGACTGGGTGAAGGCGACGGGCCTGCGTCCCTATCTCGACCGCCTGCCGGCCGGTGGACGCGACGGCTTCCTTGCGGATTACGGGCGCCGCATCGCGAGTGCTTATCCGCCGATGGCCGACGGTCGCCGGCTGCTGCGCTTCCCTCGGCTCTTCATCATTGCCGTCAAAAGCTGATCACCGCCCCGCGCGAAACTTTTCCTTCAGTCTTGCGATATCCGCCGCGCTCCAGTCCGTCACATCGGTCACCGCAATCCATGGATCGATGTAGTGCTCGCCGGCATAGACATGGCCAAGCCCCATCGGCGTCGTGGTCGCCATGGCCATGTCGAGCGTCAGCTGCAGGAAAGTGACGACGGGATACCATTCGAAATCCGGCGAGACATCCGGCCCGCGCGGCACAACCATCCAGGCCGGCTGGCGGTAGAAGGCATAGGGATCGTAGAAGGTGATCGGGTCGCTGGCATATTGCAGGTAGACGATGCGCATCGGCCCCCAATGGTCGCCCGCCTCGGGCAGCGCATTCTTCTGGCTGGTGAAGCGCACATAGGAGCCGTCGCGGAAGCGCGGCAGCCAGGCGGGCGTTCCGGGATTGCGGTCCGCCGTCATCTTGCGCCAGATGCGGCTCGGAAACGGCGGACCGGCCCAGAGCGCACCCTGATAGGGATCGCCGATCACCTCGAAGAGTTCAGCGGACTGCTCCGACGACAAGGCGCCGAGGCTGAGACCATAGAGATAGAGTTTTGGCCGCTTGTCCTTCGGCAGGCTCGTCCAGTGACCGTAGATCGCGCGGAAGAGCGCCCGGGCGGCCTCTGCACCGTAGTCCGGCTCGGCAAGCAGAGAGAGCCAGCTGGCGAGGTAGGAATACTGGATGGCAACGCTGGCGATGTCGCCATGATGCAGGTACTCGACGGTATCGATGCCCTCCGGATCGATCCAGCCGGTGCCCGTCGGCATGGTGATGACGAGCGTCGAGCGTTCGAAGCCGCCGACTCGGATCAGTTCGTCGAGCGCGACCTTCGCCCGCGCCTCGGGCGTCTCGGCAGCGTTGAGGCCGGCATAGACGCGCAGGGGCTCCATTGCCGGCTTGCCCGTAAAGGCGGCGATATCCCCTGCCGTCGGTCCGCTCGCCACGAAGGAGCGCCCCATGCGGCCAAGCGCGTCCCAGCGCACCAGCGAGGCGGCGCTGCCGGATTTTCTGGCATCCGTGGGCTCGGCCGTATCCGGTTCGATCACCTGGTCGAGCCGGCGGAAGGAGGAATCGGCCGTGTGCAGCACGAACCGCGCCAGGACACCGTCCGCCAGCGTCCAGAACAGCGTCGCGGCCAGCGCCGTGCCGATGACATAGGAAAGCCTTCGCGGCGCCGCCCGGCGCGAGGTCCGGGCGAACAGCCGGGCAAGGAAGGCAAAGAGCCGCCCAAGGCCGAAAAGCACGAGGAAGACGGCAAGCCCGATAAGGCCGACATAGAAGGGATGCGCGGTGTCGATCGGCGGCAGGCGCATCAACGTTCGGATGGAGTTCTGCCACTCCGCCGTGCGCCAGAGAAAGACCAGCACCACGATGCCGCAAATGCCACCCGCCCCCGCAGCGAGCCAGAGACGCGCCCGGTCCTTCGGTTCCGGCAGTTCGAGCCAGAACCACAGCGCTGCAAGAGCCACACCAAGCCCATAGCCGCAGGCCATGGCGACACCCGAAAGCACACCCTGCGTGACATAGGTGCGCGGCAGAAGGCTCGGCGTCAGCGAGGCGGCAAAACACAGCGTGCCCAGGATCAGCCCCGTCGCGGAAAAGGACAGGACAAAGCGCCAGAACCAATCCCGCATGACAACCCTTCCGCCGTTCCATTCCCTTGCCCGGCGAGCCTTGCACGGCAGGAGGAAGGAGGCAAGCCATCGTATCCCCTTCCCCGAACAGAGGGCCGCAGGACACGGTTACGCGTCCTCCCGCAGACGCCTCATGACAGAAACGCGCCGCTGGGGGCAGCTCACCCGCTGGGTAAATTCCTGGTTAGGCACGCTCCAAACCTGTCCGGTTCCGGGATTTTTGTCCTGTTTCCTGTCAAGTTTTGTACACTTATAAAGTGTGCATGGAGAATCAAGAAAGCAAAAAATAAATGAATTTCCCGCAATGGTTGAATTTAAAATTCAAAAGCACATCCTTTTATTCACGGGCCAACGCCTTGGCCCGGTGAACGCAATGATTGCGAGGAGTAAATCATATGAGCGACACCTATTTTCTTACGGCCGGTGACGACACCTTCGTCTTCGAAAACCGGCAAGGAAGTGTCTTTGCACAGGGTGGCAACGACAGTGTTCTCGGCAACGACGGCGCCAACAGGATCGGCCTCGGAACCGGAAACGACGTCGCCCAGGCAGGAGGGGGAAACGACGTCATATGGGGCAACGCCGGCAATGACGAGATCGACGGCGGGGCTGGCAACGATACACTCTTCCATGGTGCTGGCGACGACATCGTGCGTGGCGGAAGCGGCAACGACATCGTCTATGGCGGCCCCGGCATTTCACCGAACTCGGGACGCGACGATATCGACGGCGGGGCCGGTAACGACACGATCTATGCCGGAGACATGAACGACACGCTGCGTGGCGGCGAAGGCGACGATTTGATCGGCGGCGGGGACGGCGATGACGTCATCTACATGGATGGCAACGACACCGTCTATGGCGGGAACGGAGAGGATACGGCCTATCTCGACGGGAATGCCGGCGACTATCTTCTGACGCTGAATGGCAGTGGCTTGTTCGAAATTTCAGGCAATGGCGACAAACAGGCGGTCTTCGGCGTCGAAAAGATCGTCACGGCCAATGGCGTGATCAATCTCGATCTGGACCTCAGCAATCTTGTGGGAGCCGGACTGGGCGATGTGCTCAACGAGGTCGGCCTGAACGGTCTCCTCGACACGCTTCTTGGCGAGAACATCGGCGACGGAGGCCTCCACCTCGACGACCTCGTCGATGGTGTCGTCGATCTTGCCGATCTCGGTCTCACGCAGTCGTTGCTGGACGACCTGCTTGGCCCGGGCGGAGTGCTGGACGATCTGCTCGGCATCCTTTGATACCGGGAGCCCCAACACAGTACTGCCGAACACACAAAAGCCCCCGTGACCAACCGGCCGCGGGGGCTTTGCTTTGAACAGTCTCCAAGGCTGCCGGAAAGACCCGGCAGCGCAGGGCTTCCCCAGCCGTCGAGGAACGAGCGGAGCTTGCGCGTTTTAGCTATCCAGGAAGCTTCTCAGCTTCCTGGAGCGGCTCGGGTGCTTCAGCTTGCGCAGCGCCTTCGCCTCGATCTGGCGGATACGTTCGCGCGTCACCGAGAACTGCTGGCCGACTTCTTCCAGCGTGTGGTCGGTGTTCATGCCGATGCCGAAGCGCATGCGCAGCACGCGTTCCTCGCGCGGCGTAAGCGAGGCGAGAACGCGGGTCGTCGTCTCACGCAGGTTCGCCTGGATGGCGGCGTCGATCGGCAGCAGCGCGTTCTTGTCCTCGATGAAGTCGCCGAGATGCGAATCCTCTTCGTCACCGACGGGCGTTTCGAGCGAGATCGGCTCCTTGGCGATCTTCAGGACCTTGCGGACCTTTTCGAGCGGCATGGCGAGCTTTTCGGCCAGTTCTTCCGGGGTCGGCTCGCGGCCGATCTCGTGCAGCATCTGGCGCGAGGTGCGCACGATCTTGTTGATCGTCTCGATCATGTGCACGGGAATACGGATCGTGCGGGCCTGGTCGGCGATCGAACGGGTGATCGCCTGCCGGATCCACCACGTCGCGTAGGTCGAGAACTTGTAGCCGCGGCGATACTCGAACTTGTCGACCGCCTTCATCAGGCCGATATTGCCTTCCTGGATGAGGTCGAGGAACTGCAGGCCGCGGTTCGTGTACTTCTTGGCGATCGAGATCACGAGACGGAGGTTGGCTTCCACCATCTCCTTCTTGGCGATGCGCGCCTCGCGCTCGCCCTTCTGCACCATGTGCACGATGCGGCGGAACTCCGAGATGGAGATGCCGGTCTCGGTGGCGAGATTCTGGATCTCCTGGCGGATGTCGCGGATCGTCGTGTTTTCGCTTTTGGCGAATTCCTTCCAGCCGCGGGCGGCCAGATTGGCGATCGACTTCATCCAGTTCGGATCGAGTTCCGCACCGGAATACTGTTCGAGGAACGAATCGCGCTTGACGCCGTAGCTTTCGGCCAGACGCAACAGGCGGCCCTCGTTCTGCACGAGGCGCTTGTTGATGTCATAGAGCTGCTCGACGAGGCTGTCGACGCGGTTCTGGTTCAGCGACAGCGACTTGACGGCCGTGATCAGCTCGTCCTTGAGTTCCTTGTAGCGGCGCTCCTGGGCGGGCGAGAGCGTGCCGGTCGCCTGCAGGCGGGCTTCCACCTGCTGGTCCTGCAGCTTGCGCAGCTTCTTGTAGGTCTCGGCGATCGTGTCGAGCGTTTCCATGACCTGCGGGCGCAGTTCCGCTTCCATGGCGGCGAGCGAAAGGTTCGACTCGTCGTCGTCCTCTTCCTCTTCCTCCGGCGGCATGGCGTCGCCGCCGACATTGGTGATGTCGTCGTCGTTGGCGGCGCGCGGCTTGCGGGTCCGTTCCTTTTCCTCGGCCGCCTTGCGATCGGCCTCGATCTTTTCCGGCGACTGGAACTGCGGAGCCGCCTTCGCCTCGGGACCGGAATAGGTCGTTTCGAGGTCGATGATCTCGCGCAGCAGCGTCTGGCCTTCGTTGAGTTCATCCCGCCAGATGATGATGGCCTGGAACGTCAGCGGGCTCTCACAGAGGCCGGCGATCATCGTCTCGCGGCCGGCTTCGATGCGCTTGGCGATGGCGATTTCGCCCTCGCGCGACAAAAGCTCGACGGAGCCCATCTCGCGCAGGTACATGCGCACCGGGTCGTCCGTGCGGTCGGTCGGCTCTTTCTTCTTGGCGGTGGCAAGCGCGGTGCCGCTGGAGGTGGCAAGTTCGCCGCCCTCGCTGTCGCCGTCGTCGTCGCCGCCCTCTTCCTCGCCGCCCTGGGTCGCCTCTTCGGCGTCCTCGTCCTCGATGACGTTGATGCCCATGTCGGACAGCATGGCCATCGTGTCCTCGATCTGCTCCGAGGTGACTTCCTCGGACGGCAGGACAGAATTCAGCTCGTCCATGGTGACATAGCCGCGCTTCTTGGCGGCCTTGATCATCTTCTTGACGGCATCATCGGAAAGATCGAGAAGTGGGCCGTCGGATGCGCCTTCGCGTTCGTTTTCGACTTCCTCGTTCTCTTTGACCTTTGTCGCCATTTATTTCGTCGCTTTCCTGAGCATCAGTTTCCAAGCGGTTAGGGGTTTCGCGACCGATCGCCTTTCGGCATCGTCACCGCGAATCAGCATCCCTGACCTAACGGATTGACAATTAAATCCCGATTAACCACAGCCCGGCCCCCGGTCCTGTGGCGATGTTGCCGAAGCAACACGATTGACATGACTTCCCGATCCGCCGTACCCATTCCTTCACAGCCAACAATGGTGATTCCCAGAATTTTCGGTTACGTCAAGCTTTTCCGGCAAAAAAGCTGGAAAAGGTTCCGATTCGGGTTCGCGGACAGGAAAGTCGGCGGATCCGGGCGATAGAGCCAACATGTAGGAGCCTTTCCTAAAAAGACAAGGCCCCCGTTCCCCCGACAACCCGCGCCTCGGCCGAACCGATTCGCAGCCGACACGATCAGAACGAACGACCATCGACCTTGGTGATGGTCAGGGCCTCCAGATCGATGGCCGGAATGCAGCGCAGGTTGACCGCCGCCATCCTGTTCCCTTTCGGATCGCTTCCCTCACCATAGGGCGCAATGCCGCATTTGGCGCAGAAATGGTGTTCGATGACGTGGCGGTTGAACATGTAGGTCGAAACGTTCTCCTCCTTACTCGTCAGCACGAATTTCTCGCGTGGCACGAAGGCGAGCAGTGCGCCGCGGCGCCGGCACATGGAGCAGTTGCAGTCGAGCCCCGTGTCGAACTCGCCCTCCACCTCGAAGGCGACCGCGCCGCAATGACAGCTTCCCTCATACTTCATTTTAGACCTCCTCTCACGTTCTCGCGCCTGTCGTTGTCACAAACCGCTGGACAGGTTTGCGCGGCAGGCGTCAATGCCAGTCCATGACGACCTTGCCGGAATTGCCCGAGCGCATCGCCTCGAAGCCATCCCGAAAATCGTTGATCCCGATGCGATGGGTAATGATCGGCGAAAGATCGAGCCCGCCCTGCACGAAGGCGATCATCTTGTACCAGGTCTCGAACATCTCACGGCCGTAGATGCCCTTCAGCGTCAGCATCTTGAAGATCACCTTGTTCCAGTCGATGCCGAAACCATCGGGCGCGATGCCGAGAATGGCGATCTTGCCGCCATTGTTCATCGCATCGATCATCGAGCGGAAGGCCGGCGGGGCGCCGGACATTTCAAGGCCGACGTCAAACCCCTCGGTCATGCCGATCTCGGCCATCACCTCGGCAAGGTCCTGGCTGGAGGCATCGACGACATAGTCGATACCGACCTTGCGTGCGAGATCGAGGCGGACGGGGTTGATGTCGGTGATGACGACCTTGCGGGCACCGGAACGTTTCGCAACCATCGCGCCCATGATGCCGATCGGCCCCGCGCCGGTGACGAGCACGTCCTCGCCGACGAGGTCGAAGGACAGCGCCGTATGCACGGCATTGCCGAACGGATCGAAAATCGCCGCGACCTCATCGGGCACATCGTCGGGGATCGGCACGACATTGTATTCGGGGATCGAGACGAATTCGCCGAAGGAACCCGGCCGGTTGACGCCGACGCCTTTCGTGTAGTGGCAGAGATGGCCGCGGCCGGCCCGGCAGTTGCGGCACTTGCCGCAGACGATATGCCCCTCGCCCGAGACCCGCTCGCCGACATGGTACTTGGTGACGGCCGAGCCGACCTCGGCGATCTCGCCGACGAATTCGTGGCCGACGACCATCGGTACGGGGATGGTCTTCTGCGCCCAGTGGTCCCAGTTCCAGATATGCACGTCCGTGCCGCAGATCACCGACTTCTTCACCCGGATCAGCACGTCGTTGGGGCCGACCTCGGGGACCGGCACGCTCTCCATCCAGAGGCCGACTTCAGGTTTTGCTTTAACCAGCGCGCGCATCATGTTCGACATGACGAAATCTCCGCAAGGGATTCAGACGATTCTCTAAATGACGCCGAGCTCACGCCCGACCTCTGCGAAGACGTCGATGGCCTTGCGGACATCCGCCTCGCCGTGCGCCGCCGACATCTGGGTGCGGATGCGCGCCTGGCCGCGCGGCACGACCGGGAAGGAAAAGCCGATCACATAGACGCCCCGCGCCAGCATGCGCGAGGCCATCTCCTGCGCCAGTGCCGCATCCCCCAGCATGACCGGGATGATCGGATGCCCCTCGCCCGCAAGCGTGAAACCGAGCCTCGTCATCTCCGTGCGGAACAGATCCGCATTGGCATAGAGCCGCCGGCGCAGCGCATCGCCATTGTCGATCAGGTCGAACACCTTCAGCGAGGCCGCCGCGATGACAGGGGCCAGCGTGTTGGAGAAGAGATAGGGCCGCGAGCGCTGGCGCAGCCACTCCACCACTTCCCTCCGGCCCGACGTATAGCCGCCGGACGCCCCGCCCAGCGCCTTGCCCAGCGTGCCGGTGATGATGTCGATGCGCCCTTCCACGCCGCAATGTTCGGCCGAGCCGCGGCCGTGCCTGCCGACGAAACCCACCGCATGGCTGTCGTCCACCATGACCATGGCGCCGTATCTTTCCGCAAGGTCGCAGACGCCGCCGAGATTGGCGATGATGCCGTCCATGGAAAAGACGCCGTCGGTGGCGATCATCTTGAAGCGGCTGCCTTCCGCCTTCTTCAGTTCCTCCTCCAGCGCCGCCATGTCGTTGTTGGCATAGCGGAAGCGCTTCGCCTTGGAGAGGCGCACGCCGTCGATGATCGAGGCATGGTTCAAGGCATCGGAGATGATGGCGTCCTCTTCGCCGAGCAAGGTCTCGAAGAGACCGCCATTGGCATCGAAGCAGGAGGAATAGAGGATGGTGTCCTCCAGCCCGAGGAAGGACGAGATGCGGGCCTCGAGTTCCTTGTGCTCCTCCTGCGTGCCGCAGATGAAGCGCACCGAGGCCATGCCGTAGCCGTAGCGGTCGAGCGCCTTCTTGCCGGCCTCGGCCAGTTCCGCGTTGTCGGCAAGGCCGAGATAGTTGTTGGCGCAGAAGTTCAGCACGCGCTCGCCCGAGGCAACGGCGATCTCGCCGGCCTGCTTGGAGGTGATCACCCGCTCGGCCTTGTAAAGGCCCGCGGTTTTGAGAGCGCCGAGCTCGAACTGCAGATGGGCGATGAAGGCGGAGGTCATGGATAGGCACCCACGGAAATGACGGAAACGCTTTAACGGCGACGGCTCAGGCCGCGCTTGCCGCATAGGCGCCGATCAGTTTTTCGTAATCCTCCATCGGCGGATATTTTTCATAGCTGTGCTCGGCGGGCGTCTGCGCCCAGGCAAGCTTTTCGCTCGTATAGGTCTCGATGAACGGGCTGTACCAGCCGGTCTCGTCCAGCAGGGTCGGACGCACATTGACGAAGAAGTCGAAGCCGGCGGGCCGGGTGAACATCCAGGTCATGCAATCCGGGCAGAAATGATGGCCGGCCTCGGCATTCGCCCCCGCGACGACAGGCGCGCCCGCAATGACGGCAAACCCCTCCGTCGGGATCGCCGCACTCAGCGAATAGGCGCTGCCCGACATGCGCTGGCAGCCGGTGCAATGGCAGGCCATGGTCAGCATCGGCGGCGCGCTGATGCGGATTTTCACGCGCCCGCAGCGGCAGGCGCCGTCGAGCGGCAGGTTCAGTCTTTTCATGGGCACGGCTCCCGTTCCGGTAAACGCCGGCTTGTCGTTTTGATCGTAGTGCCGGCGAATTGCTCCACTGCGATAGTTCTAGCGCAGCGGGAGGCGACGTAAAGGGCTCCGGTCGTTCTTTTCGCTGTTTCAGCGCCGGTCGCAGGCGATCAGCAGGAACATCGGCCGGTTGAGTTCCACCTGCCATTCCGGATGCGCCGCAAGCTGCGCTTCGCTTGGCCGCCACTCCTCGACATGGCGAATGGCAAAACCGGTCGCGATCAACGCGTTGAGGGTCGTACCGAGCGTGCGGTGGTGCTTGACGACACCCTTGGCCAGCCAGTCCGTCGTGCGCGGGCCTTCGACGAGATAACCATCGACCGGCCACACCGTCCGGCCGTCGATCTGCGTCCAATCCGGCCGGGACGGCGCCATGTAGAGCGGGTGTTCGATGGTGAAGACGAAAGACGAACCCGGCAGCAGCGCGGCGTGGAGCGTGCGCAGCATCCGGTCGAAATCCGCGATATAGTGGAAGGCAAGCGAACTGTAGGCGAAATCGAAAGCGCCGGCGGGCAGCTCCAGCCGGTCGAGGTCGGCGATCTCGTAGCGGACGGCCGGAGATACGGTTTGCGCCCGGGCGCGGGCGATCATGTTCTGCGAGAGGTCGAGGCCGAGCACGCTTTCCGCACCCGCTTCTGCCGCATGGCGCGCGAACCAGCCGAAACCACAGCCGAGATCGACGATGCGCCGGCCCGCAAGACCCGGCAACAGGACGCGGACCGAATCCCATTCCGCTGCGCCCGCAAGGCCGTGCACCGAGCGGGGGAGACCGGAATACCCCTCGAAGAAGGCGGGCTGGTCGTAGATGTTCTGGGCCATGGCTGAAATCCTTTCGCACCGGAGATAGCGCCTTTTTTGCAAAAGGACAAAGTCGTGCATTCCCGCGACCCGGACGGCAGCGGGGTTGACAGGACAGCGCCTGCCCTGTCCGGTGACGGCGCGAAAGGAATTGCGCCATGACGATACTGGAAAGATTCTCCCAGCAGGGCCGCGTGGCGCTGGTCACCGGCGGCGGCCGCGGGCTGGGCTTCGAGATCGCCAGGGCGCTGGCCGAGGCCGGCGCCCATGTGATCGTGACGGGCCGCACGGCCGCGACGCTCGACGCGGCCGTCGAAAGGATCACCGCTGCCGGCGGAAGCGCCACAGCGGACGCCTTCGACATCGCCGACCGGGCCGCCCAGCGCGCCACGCTCGCCGGGATCGAAGAGAGCCATGGCCGCCTCGACGTGCTCGTCAACAATGTCGGCGCGCGTGATCGCCGGCCGCTCGCCGAGATGGACGATGCGGCGATCGACGAGCTGATCCGCACCGACCTGTCCGCCGCCGCGAGCCTCTCGCGCGATGCCGCCGCGCTGATGAAGCGCAACGGCCACGGACGGCTGATCGCCATCACCTCGATCGGCGGCCACGTGGCCATGCCGAACGACGGCATCTACCCTGCGGCCAAACACGGCCTCACCGGCCTCATGCGCAGCATGGCCGTCGAATACGCCCCGCACGGCATCACCAGCAATGCCATCGCGCCCGGCTGGTTCGCGACGGAAACCAACGCGGCGCTCGCCGCCGACGAGGGCTTGATGCCCTTCGTTCGCCAGCGCATCCCCGCGCAGCGCTGGGCCCGCGCCGACGAAATCGCCGGCGCCGCCCTGTTCCTCGCCAGCGACGCGGCCTCCTTCGTCAACGGCCATGTGCTGGTGGTCGACGGCGGCATGACCGTCCGGATGTGACGGCGAGCCTCCGCCGCACCCAGCCTACCCCGCCGCCGCGGCCTCCAGCGGCGCGATGTCGAGCTTGACCATCTGGAGCATCGCCTCGGTGACACGCTTGACCTTCGCCTGGTCCGGGTCGCTCATCAATTCGCCGAGCCGCGTCGGCGCGATCTGCCAGGAGAGGCCCCAGCGATCCCGCAACCAGCCGCACTGTTCGACCGAACCACCCTCGCGCAGCGCATCCCACAGCCGGTCGAGATCGCCCTGCGTCTCGCATTCGACCATGATGGAAAAGCTGTGGTTGAACGGATCGAGCGGGCCGGCCTCGATCGCCATGTAGCGCTGGTCGCCGAGCGTGAAGCTCGCGATCTTCACGCTGCCCGGCGGGCCGCTCGGCGTTTCGGCCGGAAGCGACGACACCCAATGGACCGAGGAACCGGGAACAAGCGACGTGTAGAAGCCGATGGCGGCCTCCATGTCCGCCGCGAACCAGAGATGCTGCGTAACCTTCATCGGACAGTCCTCCTTGTTTGAACACGCTCAAGGACGAAGGAGACCGGAACGTTCCGACATCGACTTCAAAAAAAGTCAGCCGCTGAAGTCGTCGATCACGGCGAGGAAGGCGTCGCCGAAGCGGTCGCGCTTGGAAACGCCGATGCCGGGGATGTCGAGCAGCTCCTCCCGGTCACGCGGTCGTTCCTTGGCAAGCGCGATCAGCGTCGTGTCCGGGAAGACGACATAGGGCGGCACGTCGAGGTCCTTGGCGATGGACAACCGCTCGGCGCGCAGCAGCTCGAAGAGCTCGCGATCGGAGCCGGCAAGGTTGGAGCGCTCGCGGGCGGCGGGCGAGCCGCCGGCCTTGCCCTTGCGTCCTCCCGCCTGCGGACGATCCTTGCGTAACAGCACCTGCCGCTCGTGGCGGAAGACCGCACGCGCCTCGGGCTCCAGCTTCAGCGCGCCGAAGGCGGCATGATCGACACTGATGAGGCCTGCGGCCAGAAGCTGCCGGAAGATCGACTGCCAGACACGCCCGGCAATGTCCTTGCCCGCACCGAAGACCGGCATCTCCGTATGCCCGAAGCGCTCGGTCTTCTCGTTGACAGAGCCCAGCAGGACGTCGATGACATGGGCGGCGCCGAAGCGTTCGCCGGTGCGGTAGACCGCAGCGAGCGCCTTGATCGCCGCTTCCGTGCCGTCCCAGGTCTCGACCGGGTTGCGGCAGGTATCGCAATTGCCGCAATGGCCGGAATATGCCTCGCCGAAATGCGCCAGGATGGCCTTGCGCCGGCAACTGGCCGTCTCGCAGATGGCAAGCAGCGCCATCAGCTTGGCGCGCTCGATGCGTTTGATCTCGTCGGCCGCCCCGCCCTCGTCGATCATCTTGCGGCGCTGCACGACGTCGGCCATGCCGTAGGCCATCCAGACCTCGGAGGGCAGGCCGTCGCGGCCCGCGCGACCCGTCTCCTGATAATAGGCCTCCACCGAGCCCGGCAGGTCGAGATGGGCGACATAGCGCACATCCGGCTTGTCGATGCCCATGCCGAAGGCGACCGTCGCGACCAGGCAGAGGTTTTCTTCCTTCAGGAAGGCATCCTGGTTGGCGTCGCGCACCGCGCGCTCGAAGCCGGCATGGTAGGGCAGCGCGCGAACGCCTTGCGCGTTCAGCCAGTCGGCCGTGTCCTCCACCTTGGCGCGCGACAGGCAGTAGACGATGCCGCTCTCGCCCTGATGGCGCGACAGGAAGCGCAGCAATTGCTGGCGCGCCTGGTCGCGTTCGGCAATTTCGTAGGAAATGTTCGGCCGGTCGAAGCTGGTGGTGAAGACCGCCGCATCCTGAAGGCCGAGGCGCTCGATGATATCACCACGGGTGTGCGGGTCCGCTGTCGCCGTCAGCGCAATGCGCGGCACGCCGGGATACCGCTCGCCGAGAACGCCGAGCGCCCGGTATTCCGGCCGGAAATCATGGCCCCATTGCGAGACGCAATGCGCCTCGTCGATGGCGAAGAGCGCGATGCGCGCATCGGCGACGAGCTCGGCAAAGCCTTCCGTGACGATCCGCTCGGGCGTCACGTAGAGAAGATCGAGCGCGCCCGCGCGCATGGCATCGCGCACGGCGAAGAATTCGTCGCGCGTCAGCGAAGAATTGAGCGCGGCGGCCCGGACGCCAAGCTGCTTCAGCGCCTCCACCTGGTCGCGCATCAGCGCGATCAGCGGCGAGATGACGATGCCGACGCCCTCGCGGCAGAGCGCCGGGATCTGGAAGCAGAGCGACTTGCCAGCGCCGGTCGGGAACAGGACGACGGCATCGCCGCCGCCCACCACATGCTCGACGACGGCCTGCTGCTTGCCGCGAAAGGCATCGTAGCCGTAGACGCGCTTGAGCACGTCCAGCGGATCGTCCGGCGGCGCATCGAACAGGGCGGCAAGGGAGGCGGAGGGGCGGGCGTCAATCATCATGTGCACTTTCGTTCCCCTCCATTCTGACCAAGCCGGCACGGTTGGGCAACCGCCCGCGGCCAACGTCCACCGCTCAATAATGTTCTTGATTTGTTCTCATTTCAAGATAAGGTTGCAAACAAATCGACACGGGAGACGCAGAATGGATGCCTACACAACCCTCGGCACGCCGAATGCCGCAGCAACCACGCCATTTTACGACGCCGTCCTCGCGACGATCGGCTGGGCCGTCCGGGCGGACTATCCGGGATTGCGCGGCTACACAAAAGGTGGCGGCCCTGATGGCTTCACGCTCTGGCTGTGCACGCCCTTCGACGGCGCGGCGGCAAGTGTCGGCAACGGCACCATGGTTGGCTTTCCCGCCGCCTCCCACGAGGAGGTCGAGGCGTTCCATGCGGCCGCCCTCGCCCATGGCGGAACAGACGAAGGCGCCCCCGGCCCGCGCCCGCACTACGGCCCGCACTGGTACTCCGCCTATGTGCGCGACCCCGTCGGCAACAAGCTCTCCATCGTCTTCGACGAATAGGAAGGATCGGCGGTCTATTTGCCCGCCGGCCCCTTCACACGGCCGGAGAGCACGCCGAAACCCTCGATGATGGCTTCCTGGTTCTCCAGGCGCATGGTTTCCATCTGCACCTCCTGCAGCGCGCGCAGGATCTGGGGGACGCGTTCTCCGTCGCCCTCCTCGGTCGCCACGGCAAGCTCACGCTCCAGTTCGCGGCGCTGCCAGAGCAGGGCGCGGGTGCGCTTGTGCAGGGCGAGCGCCTGAAGGTAGCCTTCGCGGGCATCTTCGGGCGCGGCCTCCGCCGTCGCGGTCCACAGGCGGGAATTGCGGATCTGCTGGTCGAGCCCGCGCAGCAACGCGTCGAAGCCGGCCGCTTCCAGCTCCTCGATCAGCCGGTCGCGCTCCAGCCTGGTGCCGACGGAACCGGCAATGCCGAGCAGCGCCGACCAGAGCCGCTGCAGGTCGCGGTTCTCA
The DNA here is from genome assembly GCF_028534175.1 of Shinella sp. HY16. Classification (NCBI taxonomy): domain Bacteria; kingdom Pseudomonadati; phylum Pseudomonadota; class Alphaproteobacteria; order Hyphomicrobiales; family Rhizobiaceae; genus Shinella; species Shinella sp. HY16. The sequence goes on from NZ_JAHYXL010000001.1 coordinate 2,554,978, forward strand.
TATTCGATGATGGCGATTTCGTCGTAGTCGCTGAAGAGCAAGCCGGGATGGTTGGCGACGGTGAGCGCCAGCACGCTTTCGCGCAGCGCCGGCAGCTCCTGTGCACCGCGCACCAGCGCCGAGCGCGCCAGCCGGTCGGAAATGCCGGAGGAAACAGGTGTGCCCTGCACAGCGCCGCGCCCGCCGCCCCTCGTCTGCCGGTTGCCGGAAAAGCCGCCGCCTCCCTGCCGCGGCGCCGGGCGGAAGAAAGCGTTCAGCCGGTCGCGCATGTTCTGCTGGTAGTGGCGGCGCACGTCCTCGTCGGCGATCGCGCCGGTGATCTGGCGCAGGCGCGCCTCCAGCGCCGCCCGGCTTTCCGGCGTCTCGAAATTCGCGCCCTGCACCTCGCGGCTCCAGATCATCTCGGCAAGCGGCCGGGCGCCGGCCATCACCTTGTCGAAGGGCGCACGACCCTCGTGGCGTACGAGGTCGTCAGGGTCCTTGCCATCGGGCAGCAGCGCAAAGCGCACCGTGCGTTCCGGTTTGATATAGGGCAGCGCGAGATCGGCCGCCCGGTTCGCCGCGCGAATGCCCGCGCCGTCGCCGTCGAAGCAGAGCACCGGCTCCGGCGTCATCTTCCAGAGGAGTTCAAGCTGGTTCTCGGTGAGCGCGGTGCCGAGCGGCGCGACGGCATTCTCGATGCCGGCCTGGTGGAGGGCGATCACATCCATATAGCCTTCGACGGCGATGATCGTGCCCGCACCATCCGCACCCTGAGCGGCCTTGCGGGCCCGCGCGTGGTTGTATAGCACATTGCCCTTGTGGAAGAGCTCGGTTTCGTTGGAGTTCAGATATTTCGCCGGCGCATCCGGCGACATGGCGCGTCCACCGAAAGCGATGACCTTGTCGCGCACCGAAAGGATCGGGAACATGATGCGGTCCCGGAAACGGTCGTAGGAAACCGGGATATCGGGCCCGTACACGACGAGGCCGCAGGCCTCGATCGCCTCCTTCGGAACGCCTTTGCCGGCAAGGAAGCCCTTCAATGCGTTACGGCTTTCCGGCGCGTAGCCGAGCCGGAAGGTCTCGATGGTGCGGCCCGTCAGCCCGCGGTCGCGCATGTAGGCGCGCGCCTTCGCACCGGCCGGCGTCTGAAGCTGGTCCTCGAAGAAGCGCGCAGCCATGTCCATGACCTCGACAAGGCCCATGCGTTCCTTCTCGCGCTGCTCGGCCTCGCGGTCCGGCTGCGGCATCGCGACGCCCGCCATGTCGGCGATCTGCTGCACGGCTTCCGGGAAGGACAGGCCATCGAGATCGGTGAGAAAGCGGAAGTGGTCGCCGGAGACGCCGCAGCCGAAACAATGGTATCGGCCCTTGCGGTCCTCGCAGTGAAAGCTTGGCGACTTTTCGCCGTGGAACGGGCAGCAGGCCCAATAGTCGCCGCGCGACACATTGGTCTTGCGGCGATCCCAGGTCACGCGTTTGCCGATCACCTCCGAAATGGAGACGCGGTCGCGGATCTCGTCTAGGAAGGCATTGGAAAAGCGCATGGGTCCCCCGGTCGGGGTCCATATAACCATGCGCGGCGCTCACCGCCAGCGATAGTCGCCTGCCCACAGCAATTCACAGGCACCGTCAGAACCCCATGTCCGGCGCGTAGAAGCAGCGCGGCGTGTCCTCGGTCGGGTAGAGACAGAGATGGTACTCGCCGTCCTGCGAGCGGCGCGTCGTATCCTGCGGCAGAAGGAAGATGTGAGCACGGGTGGCAAGGCGATGGTCGCCCGGCGCCAGCATCACACGGTAGCCGCCCGCGATGACGCGCACGGACCGCGCGGGGATCATCTGGCAGTCGCCGGTCTCGCTGTTGCCGTTGCAGCAGAAGGCCTCGTACTGCCAGCCGCTCGCCGCGTCATGGGCGGAAGCCGGTCCCGCAAGAAGGAGCGGCGCAAGGGAAAGAAGGAACATCACGCGCATCGGCTTGGCCTCCTTGAGACGGCCACCGGGCATCAACGCAAAAACATATCCGGCGGCATCGCATGCACTTCGCCGGGGCGAGCCGATGGACGCTCATCGCCGCATCGTCGGGCTCCTGGCGGCCATCATAACAGGATTCGACACCTTTGGCTTCCGGAGATTGCACGGAATACGTGCGGTCCGGGATAGTTCCCCAACAAAAAGGGCGGCCGAAGCCGCCCCGCATCCGAAAAATTCGTCACCGGCCTATTTCAAAAGGTCCTTCACCACGCCGGAGGCCTTGGCGAAATCCATCTGGCCGGGATAACGCTCCTTGAGCACGGCCATCACCTTGCCCATGTCGCGCAGGCCCTGCGCGCCGATTTCGGCGATGGCGGCGGCGATGATGTCCTTCATCTTGTCCTCGGAGATCTGCTCGGGCAGGAAGCTCTCGATGACCTTGATTTCCTCGCGTTCCTGCGCGGCAAGCTCCGGGCGGCCGTTCTCGGAAAAGATCTTGGCCGATTCCTCGCGCTGCTTGATCATCTTGGCGAGGATCTGCAGCAGTTCGTCGTTCTCGACCGGCCCCTTGCCGACACCGCGGTTGGCGATGTCGCAGTCCTTCAGCTTGGCCTGGATCAGGCGCAGCGTGGAGACACGGCAGGCATCCTTGGCCTTGAGTGCATCCTTGAGGGCGTTTGCGATCGTATCGCGCATCATTTTCTCCATTGGAAGCCGCCGGCGCCGGATGCGCGGCTTGGGCTTCAATCATCGTTCGATTGTGCATGCTCATAGACCGGCAGAGGGCCTGCCGGCAAACGGATTGCGCAAGCAATTGAATTTCAACGCTTTATAATTCCACGCAATCCACAGGCAACGGTTGACCCCGTCATCCGCTTTGTCTATTTTCCGGCACCTGCACGAAAATCGGCAATCAGGGCGAACCAACGCGGGCTTCCGCGCGCCTTTGCCTGCGATCTTAAATGGTGCCCGGTCCATCGGCTTTCAAGCCCGGGGCCAGGCGCCGGAAACGGGATACTCATGACCTCGACCCCCGCATGGACCACTGAAAAGCCGACCGCCCTGCTCGTTCTTGCCGACGGCACCGTCATCGAAGGCAAGGGCATCGGCGCCACCGGCAAGGTAACCGCCGAAGTCTGCTTCAACACGGCGCTGACCGGCTACCAGGAAATCCTCACCGACCCGTCCTATCTCGGCCAGATCGTCACCTTCACCTTCCCGCATATCGGCAATATCGGCGCCAACGACGAGGACATCGAGGACCTGACCCCCGCCGCGCGCCACGGCGCCGTCGGCACGATCTTCAAGGCCGACATCACGGACCCGTCCAACTACCGCGCCGCAAAGCACCTCGACGGCTGGCTGAAGGCCCGTGGCATCATCGGCCTTTCCGGCATCGACACGCGCGCGCTGACCGCCTGGATCCGCGAGAACGGTGCACCGAACGCCGTCATCGCCCACGACCCGAACGGTGTCTTCGACATCGAGACGCTGAAGGCCGAAGCGAAGGCCTGGAGCGGTCTTGTCGGTCTCGACCTCGCCAAGGTCGCCTCCTCCGGCCAGTCCTCGCGCTGGAGCGAGAAGCCCTGGGTATGGAACGAAGGCTACGAGGATCTCGCCGAGAGCGACGTGAAGTACCACATCGTCGCGCTCGACTACGGCGTCAAGCGCAACATCCTGCGTCTCTTCACCGGCCTCGGCTGCAAGGTCACCGTCATGCCGGCGACCTCGAGCGCCGACGACGTGCTGGCGCTGAAGCCGGACGGCATCTTCCTCTCCAACGGCCCGGGCGACCCGGCTGCAACCGGCGAATATGCCGTGCCGGTCATCAAGACGCTGATCGACAGCGGCATCCCGATCTTCGGCATCTGCCTCGGCCACCAGATGCTGGGCCTTGCCGTCGGCGCCACGACCGAGAAGATGCACCAGGGTCATCATGGCGCAAACCATCCGGTCAAGGACCACACGACGGGCAAGGTCGAAATCGTCTCGATGAACCACGGCTTCGCAGTCGCCTCCTCCTCCCTGCCGGACGGCGTGGAAGAAACCCACATCTCGCTGTTCGACGGCACGAACTGCGGCCTGCGCCTCGTCGGCAAGCCGGTCTTCTCCGTGCAGCACCATCCGGAAGCCTCCCCCGGCCCGCAGGACAGCCACTACCTCTTCCGTCGCTTCATCAATCTGGTGCGCGAGAAGAAGGGCGAGGCGGCCATCCCGGAACGGGCCTGAGCCATTCCGACAGATCAAAGCCCCGGACGATGTCCGGGGCTTTTTTTCGTTTTGGCGCTCAGGACAGCGAGACCGGCACCACGGTTCCCTGGTGGAAGGCCATCTGCCAGCGCTCCCCCACCCGCTTCCAGATCGAGGCGCGCAGGACGTGGCGCTCCGATCCGTCCGCCGCCCGGCGGCACGTGCGATAGGTGAGCAGCACGGCGCCTTCGGCAATCGCCGTCAGGGCATAGTCGCTGGCCTCCAGCGTTCCGTCGCTGGGCTCGTCCGCCTCCTCCGACAGGAGGTCGAGCATCTCCGCCCGATGGTAGATGGTACCGGAACTGCCGAATTCGACGAAGCCTTCCGCCAAAAGCGCCTCGACGGCCGGACGTGAACCGCGGACCTCCGGGCGATGCAGCGCCTCCTCCAGCATGCGGATCTCCTCGATGCTGGCGGCGGGGCCGGTCATTGCCGGCCTCTCAAATCGGCCGGGCCGCCGGCACGCCCCGCGTCACCAGGCGGTAGAAACGCCAGTTGAGCAGGATGGAGGCCGCCGAAAGGCCGCAAAGGAACCCGAACCAGACCCCGATGCCGCCGAAGCCGGCCGGAAAGGCGAAGAACCATGCGGCGAGGAAGCCGATCGGCCAGTAGGAGATCAGCGCGAGGATCATCGGGATGCGCGTGTCCTTCAACCCGCGCAGCAGGCCAGCGGCGATCGCCTGCAGGCCGTCGACGAGCTGGAAGACGCCGGCGATCACCACGAAGGGGCCGGCAATCGCCAGCACCGCCACCGAATCCTTGCCCGCCTTGTTGAGGAAGATCGAGGCGAGCGTGGTGGGGATGAGCGCGAAGAGCACGCCGCCGCCAACGGCGATGACCGCCGCGACCGCCAGCACCGCCCAGGAGGCACGCACCACGCCGAGGTGATCGCCCTGGCCATGCGCCACGCCGACGCGCACCGTGCCGGCCTGGGCAAGGCCGAGCGGCACCATGAAGGCAATGGAAGCGAGCTGCAGGGCGATACCGTGCGCCGCCAGTTCCAGCGTGCCGATATTGCCCATCAGCAGCGAGGCGCCGCTGAAGAGGCTGACCTCTGCCAGCATGGTAAGGCCGATCGGCAGGCCGAGATGGACGACCTCGCGGAAGGCCAGCCAATCCGGCCGCCAGAACCGCACGAAGAGCTCGTAGCGGCGCATGTCGGCACGCGACTGGATATAGGCCGTCAGCAGCACGAAGCTCAAGAGGTTGACGCCGAACGAGACGATGGCCGCCCCCTCGATGCCCATGGCCGGAAAACCGAAATGGCCAAGCACCAGCGCATAGGCGAAGAACGCGTTGACCGACAGGATGATGATCGTGACATAGAGCACGATGCCGGCCCGGCCATGCGCACTGACGAGACCGCGCAGCGTCATGAAGAGCAGCCCCGGCGCCATGCCCCACTGGGCGATCTTCAGATAGCTGCCGGCCAGCGCCGCCACGTCCGGCTTCTGGCCGGCGAGCAGCAGGAGGTTCTCCGCATTGTAGAAGAGCGGGATCATCAGCACGGAATAGAGCAGCACCACCCACATGCCCATGCGCACGGCGCGCCGCACGGAGACCGGGTCGCCACGGCCATAGGCCTGCGCCACCATCGGCATGACGGCATTGGCAAAACCGGAGCCGAGGATGAAGATGGTGAAGAAGAAGGAGCTCGCCAGCACGATGGCTGCGAGATGCGCAGCGCCGAGGCGGCCGAGAATGACCACGTCCGTCGTGTGAATGCCGAGCTGGGCGAGCTGCGCGCCGATCAACGGTACGCCGAGGGCGAAAGTCGCGCGAAAATGCGCGCCCCAGCCGTTGTTCTCGCGATGCGGTGCCATGTGCATGATAGTTCTCACTTTCGCATCGCTTCGGATCACAACTTCCAGCCGCGATCAATCGAATTGATTTGATGCTTTCATCAAAAATGCCGGAATGCGGTGCCGCGCGATGCCTGCACGCGGAAATTTCGTCAAAATGTCACGTTTGAAAGCGCTTCAGGCGCCTTCCGTCGCCAGATTTCCACTCGGGCCGGTCCCCGCGCCGCGCAACTTCACCACGAAGATCACAAGGCCAACGAAGAGCATCAGCGCCGCAAGCGCAAATGGTGCCCCGGCGAAGGCCACCGGCGCCGTGGGTCCGGTGAAGTGGCTGAACACCTGGGTGAAGATCAGCGGGCCGATGATCGTAGTAATGCTGGAAACGCTGGTCAGCGCGCCCTGCAATTCGCCCTGGGCGGAGGGCGGCACGCGGGCGGAAGCTATCGAGCGCAGCGGCGGATCGGCGAGGCCTTCAAGCGCCGTCAGAAGGATGACCGCATAGACCATCCAGCCCTGGTACGAGGCGGCATAGCCGGACAGGCCGAGCACGGCGAAGGAAAGGCCGATGACCGCCGTGCGGAACTCGCCGATCCTCGGCACCACGCGCGGCAGCACGAACGCCATGACGATGGCGCCGCCGACCCCGAAAATGCCGAGCGACAAGCCGATCTGCCCCTCGCTCCAGCCGTAGCGCAGCGCCGAAACGAAGGACCAGACGGAGGGATAGACGGCGTGCGCCAGCCAGTAACAGAAGAAGACCAGACCGATCCACAGCACGCCCGGATAGTTGCGCATCTGCAGGAGCGCACCGAGCGGATTGGCGCGGGCAAGCTCGAACCGGCGGCGATGGGCCGTCCCCAGGCTTTCCGGCAGGAGGAAATAGGCCGCGGCGAAGTTGAGGAAGGCGAGCACCGCCGCCCCGTAGAACGGGATGCGCGGGCCGAACTCGCCGAGAAGCCCGCCGATGACCGGCCCAAGCGCGAAGCCGGTGCCGAAAGCGATGCCCATCAGCCCGAAGTTCTTCGCCCGCGTCTCGTCCGTCGAGACATCAGCGATATAGGCGGCAGCCGTGCCGAAGCTCGCGCCGCTGATGCCCGCCAGCACGCGACCGACGAACAGCATCCAATAGCTGGTCGCCAGCGCACAGATGAGGTTGTCGATGGCGAAGGTGAGGATGCAGGCGAGCAGCACCGGCCGCCGGCCGAAGCGATCGGAGAGATTGCCGATGAACGGCGCGAAGAGGAACTGCATGCCGGCATAGACCAGCAGCAGCCAGCCGCCGTCAATCGCCGCCTGGCTGATATCGTCGCCCGTCAACTCGCGCAGGTATGTCGGCAGCACCGGCATAATGATGGCGATGCCGATCACGTCGAGAAACATGATCATGAAGACGAGAAAGAGCCCGCGCCGGGTGGACCTGGCATCGATCATGGTTTCACCCCAGGAAGGATAGCGGCCTGCCGATGCAGGCAAAAATGTCAGGCAACGACTTCTATTTCACTTTTTGCCGCGAAACAATCCGTGAACATCGCAAACTTTTTGATGAATTGATCGCGATCCGCTGATGAAAGGCCTTATTGCAGCGGGGGATGCGCCTTCACGAAATCAACGAAGGCGCGCAGCGGCGCGGGCATCAGGGTACGGCTCGGATAATAGAGGAAGGGGCCGGAGAAGGTCTGGATCCAGTCGGGCATGACGACCTGCAACGCACCGGAGGAAAGGGCCGGCGCCAGGAACTCCTCGAAGGTGCAGACGATGCCGAGGCCGGCCAGGGCGGCGTGCTGCTCCACCTCGTTCGATTCGGAGATCAGGCAGGCCGGCGGCATCAGCGAGATCTTCTCCTCGCCCCGCTCGAAGGCCCAGGGCAGCACGCGACCGCTGGCAAAGCGGTGCAGGATGCAGCGATGCTGCATCAGGTCGCGCGGATGTTCCGGCACCCCGTGCACCTCGATGTAGGACGGCGCGGCGGCCACGACGAAACGCTGGCGGCGCGGGCCGATCGGCACCGCGATCATATCCTGGTGCAGCGCCTCTTCATAGCGAATGCCGGCATCGAAACCTTCCGCCAGCACATCCACCAGCGCGTCGTTGGAGGCAACCTCCAATGTGATGCCGGGATAGGCCTTGAGAAAGGGCGTGGCGATCGGCGGCAGGACGAAGCGGGCGACGATGCCGGGCACGTTCAACCGGAGGCGGCCGACCGGCCGGTCGCGCAGGCTGTTCACCCCGTCAATCGCCGCCTCGACCTCGGCCAGTGCCGGCGCAAGCCGTTCCAGGAGGCGCGCACCCGCATCCGTCAGCGTCACGCTGCGTGTCGTGCGGTTGAAGAGGCGAAGATCAAGCCGCCCCTCCAGCCGCCGCATCGCCTCCGAGAGCGCCGAGGCGGAAACACCGCGCAGCTTGGCGGCCGCGCGAAAGCTCTTCACCCGGGCGATGGCGACGAAGGCATCGAGATCGGCAAGCGGGATCTGGCTCATTGTTCGGAAAACCGCACGACTTGTTCAGAGTAAGTCGAATTATCGCACAAGGCCCATCGCGGTAAAAGAGCGTCGATCGAAAGGCACGCACAGGAGAAGCGCCATGAAGACCATCAATCTCGGCAAGGCCGGCCCCGTCGTTTCCACCATCGGCCTCGGCTGCATGGGCATGTCGGGCATGTATGGCCCGGCCGACCGGGCGGAAAGCATCGCCACCATCCATGCCGCGCTCGACGCCGGCATCACCCTTCTCGACACCGGCGACTTCTACGGCATGGGCCACAACGAGATGCTGATATCAGAGGCGCTGAAAGACTGCCGCCGCGAGGATGTGGTGCTCAGCGTGAAGTTCGGCGCGCTGCGCGGGCCGGACGGCGCCTGGAGCGGCTACGATTCCCGCCCGGCGGCGATTCGCAACTTCCTCGCCTATTCCCTGCAGAGGCTCGGCACCGACCATATCGACATCTACCGCCCGTCCCGCCTCGATCCGGCGGTGCCGATCGAGGAGACGATGGGGGCGCTCGCCGACCTCGTGAAGGCCGGCTACATCCGCCATATCGGGCTGTCCGAGGTGGGATCCGAAACGATCCGCCGCGCCGCGGCGGTGCATCCGATCGTGGATCTGCAGATCGAGTATTCGCTGATCTCGCGCGGCATCGAGGACGACATCCTGCCGACCTGCCGGGCGCTGGGCATTCCCGTGACCGCCTATGGCGTGCTGTCGCGCGGCCTGATCAGCGGCCATTGGCGGAAGGGTGCGGCGAATGGCGGTGATTTCCGCGCCTTCAGCCCACGCTTCCAGGACGGCAATGTCGACACGAACCTGGCGCTCGTCGAAGCCCTGCGCCGCGTCGCGGACGAAAAGGGGGCAACCGTCGCCCAGCTCGCCATTGCCTGGGTCGCCGCACAGGGCGTCGATATCGTCCCCCTCGTCGGTGCCCGCCGGCGCGATCGCCTCGCCGAGGCGCTTGGCGCGCAGAAGATCGTGCTCAGTGCAGCCGACCTTGCCGCAATCGAAGCCGCGCTGCCGAAGGACGCCGCCGCAGGCGAGCGCTATCCGGTCGCCATGCTGGCGCATATGGACAGCGAGAAGCGGACCTGAGGCCGCAGGGCGGACCGCACCGCACGGCGCGGCCCGTCTCCCGCCGCGGCGGCCTGAGCCGTCAGCGACCTGTCAGCTTGGCCGTGGGAGAAGTGATCGCAAAGAGGCACGATTGTCATTCGCCGGTAACGAAGGGCGGCAAGATGGGCCCTTGCGTATCCGTTTCCGAGGACCGGCAATGTCACGTCGCCCAACCGCAGGCTTTCGCTTCCCCAGACCCGCTTTCGGCAGCCTGACGGTCAGCCTGGTGACCAGCCTCTACCTCTTCCTCGTCACCAGCCGCGACTTCTGGACGGAGAGCTGGGCGCTGCTCGGCGCCCGCCCCGGCACGCTCGCGCTGGTGACGGGCGGGGTCTTCTGCCTTTTCATCGCGACCTGTGTCGCCGCGTCCTGGAAACAGGTGATGAAGCCGCTCTTCGTGGCGCTGCTTCTCGTCGCGGCAGCCGCTGCCTGGCGCATGGACGAGGACGGCGTCTTCCGCGCAGAAGCGTCCTTCCAGCCACTGCAGCTTGCCGTTCACATGCTGGTCTTCGGTATGCTTCCGGCTGCCCTTCTCGTCTGGGTGAAGGTGGTACACCGGCCGTTCTTCTGGCAGCTGCGCGGCAATCTGGCGATCGCCGTGCCGATGCTTGCTATCGCGCTCGCCGTCGCCCTGACGCACACGACCAAATATGCCCTGATCGTCGAAGAAGACCTGAAGGTCGCCGACAGCGGCAATGCTGCCGGCGCTTCCGTCATACATCGCCCTTGAACGTGTCGCAGGCATCGACCCGGCCGGTGTCGAAGCCGCGCTTGAACCAGCGGCGGCGCTGCTCGGACGTGCCATGGTTGAAGCTTTCCGGCACGACATAGCCCTGCATGCGCTTCTGCAGCGTGTCGTCGCCGATCTGCGTGGCGGCGTTCAGCGCCTCTTCCAGGTCGCCCCGCTCCAGCAGGCCCTTCTGCTCGGTATACTTGCCCCAGATGCCGGCATAGCAGTCCGCCTGAAGCTCGACGCGGATCGACATCTGGTTGGCCTCCACCTCGCTCATGCGCTGGCGCTGCTGGTTGAAGCGCGGCAGCACGCCGGTGAGATTCTGCACGTGGTGGCCGACTTCATGGGCGACGACATAGGCCTGCGCGAAGTCGCCGGACGCGTCGAACTTGCCGGCGAGCTCGTCGAAGAAGCTCATGTCGAGATAGACCTTGCGGTCGCCCGGGCAGTAGAACGGGCCGGAAGCCGCCGAGGCGAAGCCGCAGGCCGACTGCACGGAGCCCGAGAAGAGCACCATCTTCGGCTCCTCATACCGCTCGCCGGCCGCCTGGAAGATGCCGTTCCAGGTGTCTTCCGTCTCGGCGAGAACCGTCGCCATGAAGGCCTTGGTTTCCTCTTCCTGCGGCGAGGCGCGACGGCTGGCGCTTTCCGTCTGCTCGAAGCCCGGCATGCTGACCTGCCCGCCGCCCTGGCCCATCACCTGCAACAGGTCGATGCCCATCGCCTTGAAGACGAAATAGATGACGACGAGGAAGATGATGGTGCCGATGCTCATGCCACCGCCGGCACGGCGCCCGCCACCCATCGGAATGCGAAAACCGCCATTGCCGCGGCCGAACGGATTGCTCCCTCCCGCCGAAGGACCGGCTCCGCGCTGGTCCTCGATATTGCCCGACTGGCGACGACCTTTCCATTCCATGGCGCATTTCCCCGAATTGATTGCCGACGAACGCTCATCGCATGAATTCGTTCCTCAGCAACGACTTATAGGGCCTGCCGCGCCACCATGCAAAACGAAAAGCAGGCCTCAGCGCCGACGGAAAACCGCCTCGAAACGCTCCACCCAGCCGGCCTGGCGCGCCGCAAGAGCCCCCGCCGCAACGAGGAGCGCGCTGACGACCGCAGCCGCGAGCACGCTCGTGAAGCCGGAGGCGCCGTCGAAGATCATCGCACCCATCACCCGGTCGGGCGCGAGGGTGAACAGCCCGGCGACGACGATGCCGCCGAAATACATGCCGGCGACATGACCGCGATGCGCGCGGATATCCCGACGGCGGGCGGCGCGGATCGCAGGGACGCTGCCGACGATGACATAGACCGAGAGCAGATGGATCGGGCTGAAATCGCCGACCGTCTTCAGATCGTGGATGAAGAAGGTCGAAAAACTCGTCAGCACCATCAGGAGCAGCCAGACCTTGCCGAGACAGCGATGCAAGGCTGTGCCCTTCGGGCGGGCGAGCAGGACGGCGCCCAGCACCGCAGCAGGCAGGACGGTGGCGACATGAAACTGCACGGCAGGCGGGGCTGCAAGAAGCGGCTCGAGAGTCATAGCGGGCTCCGGAATGGTTGAATTCGCCGCCGTCTTCCGCCATTGATCGGGCCGCCTCAAACGCTTTGGCCCGAACGGACGGTAAACTTCGTGGAACGCCCTCTCCTGCAATCCGCGCTTCGTGAACTGCAGGTCTTCCTCAGCGCCCCGCGCTTCTGGGCGACCTTTGGCGCCGTCGTGCTGATCTTCTGGGTGACCGGCCCCTACGGCACGGGCGAGCGGCTGGCGACCGTGCCGAGGCTCGGCTTCTGGCTCGTGCTGCACGCTGTCGCCTGGGGCATTGCGGTGGTCGCCATCGTCGCCGTCAACACGCTTTTCCGGCGGAAGGTGCCAGCCCTCCTGCCCCGCATGGCGCTCGGCACGGTGGTGGCCAGCGCGCCTGTCGGACTGGCCACGGAGGCGATCAGCCTGATGACCTTCGGCGGCACGCTGACCCCGGAAAGGATCGCCGAAAGCATCGCAACGGGGCTTCTCCTCTCGGCGCTGTTCTGCGCGCTCACCTTCATGACGATGAGCAGCAAGCAGACCGAGGCGTTGGCCGCCGCGTCCCCACCGGCGACAGCTCCGGAGGACCGGACCGAAATTCCCCTCATGCGCCGGCTGAAGCCGGAGAGCCGCGGGCCCATCCTGCACATGACCGTCGCCGACCACTATACGCAGGTCACGACAAGTCGCGGCCGCGAGCTGATCCTGCTGCGCTTTTCCGACGCGCTGGCGGAATGCGGCGACACGCCGGGCCTCAAGGTACATCGCTCGCATTTCGTGGCCGATGCCCATGTCGACAGGCTGCTGCGGACGGAGGGCCGGCTGGCGATCCTTCTGAGGGATGGGCAGGAAATCCCGGTCAGCCGCAGCTGCGCCGAAGCGGTGCGTGCCCGCTGGGGCTGAATTTTTGCACGCCTGTCGGATCGCCGTTCTTTCCTGCGTCTCTAGATATCGGACCATCAAACCATCGGGAGAAGATCCATGAGAAAGATTGTTGTCAGCGCCTTCGTCAGCCTCGACGGCGTCATGCAGGCGCCGGGCGGGCCGGAGGAGGACCCGATCGGCGGCTTCCGGTTCGGCGGCTGGGTCGCCCCGTTCTTCGACGAAACGGCGGGCGCGACGATCGGCGAACTTTTCGCAAAACCCTTCGACCTGCTGCTCGGCCGCAAGACCTACGATATCTTTGCCGCACACTGGCCCTATGCCGGCGCCGATGATCCGATCGGCCCGCTGTTCGACCGCATCAACAAGTATGTCGCCACCCGAAATCCGGCCTTCAAGGCCACCTGGCAGAACAGCCATGTGCTTGGCCCGGACGCGCTTGCCGCCGTCAAGGCGTTGAAGAGCGAGGACGGGCCGGACCTCCTGACGCAGGGATCGACCGGCTTTCTCAAGGCCTTGTTCGAGAACGATCTCGTCGACGAGATCAACGTCTTCACCTTCCCGGTCATTCTCGGCAAGGGCAAGCGGCTGTTTGGCGACGCCTCCTTCCCCCGGACCCTGACGCTCGTGAGTTCGCGCAGTAGCGAGAACGGCATCGTCATCAGCAAATATGCCCGCGCCGGCGAGGTGACGACAGGCTCCTTCGAGTTCGACACGCCGACGGATGCCGAGCTGGAGCGCCGCCGCAACCTGACGTGAAGACGGAGCGGCCTTGACCGGCCGCGCCGTTGCAGGTCCTATCTCCTTGAGGAAAGCGGGAGGACGGGATGAAAGCGGCGCGGCTGGAAGCGATCGGCGGGTTCTTCGTGCGCATGGTGGAAAAGCCGGTGCCCGGCCCGGACGATCTTCTCGTCCGCATCGAGGCCGCCGGCATCTGCGGCACGGATCGCCACCTCTTCCACGGCGAGTTCCCCTGCCGGCCGCCGGTGACGCTCGGCCATGAATTCTCCGGCATCGTCGAAGCCACCGGCAAGGACGTCATCGGTTTCCGCCCCGGCATGCGCATCACCGGCGACCCGAACATCCATTGCGGCCGCTGTTCACAATGCCGGCGCGGCCGCGTCAATCTGTGCGAGTCCCTGCAGGCGATCGGCATCCACCGCGACGGCGGCTTTGCCGACTATGTGCTGGTGCCGCAAAAGCAGGCCTATCAACTGCCGCTCTCGCTGCCGCCGGAACACGGCGCGTTCTGCGAGCCACTCGCCTGCTGCCTGCATGGCACCGACATGGCCGACATCAAGCCCGGCAGCACCGTCGTGGTTCTGGGCGGCGGGGTGATCGGCATGCTGGCCGTACAGCTCGCCCGCCTCGCCGGAGCAACCACGGTCGTCCTCGTCACCCGCCAGGCCGTGCGCCGGAAACTCGCCGGGGAGATCGGCGCCACCCAAACCTTCGACCCGGCTGCGGGAAACACCATCGAGGGCATAGCCGGCAAGGACGGCCTGCTGCCCGGCGGCGCAGACGTCGTCATCGAATGCGCGGGCGTGGCCGAGACCATTGCCGAAGCACCGAAGCTTGCCCGCAACGGCGGCACGGTCGTCATCCTCGGCGTGATGCCGCAGGGCGAAAAGGTGGAGTTCGAGCCCTTCGACCTGCTGTTCCGCGAGGTCAGGATCCTCACCTCCTTCCTCAATCCCTTCACCCATGGCCGCGCCGCGGCCCTGATCGCCTCCGGCACGATAAAGGTCGACTGCCTCGTCTCCCGCCGCATCGGCCTCGATGAGCTGCCGGACGCCATCGCCAACCCGCCGCGGCCGGGCGAGGTGAAGGTGCTGGTCATGCCGGACCTGCAAGCCTAGCTCAGCCCCTCCTCGGCCACCGTCGCGGCCAGCCAGGCGGAAAAGGCGGCCATGGCGGGGCTGAGGCTGCGCGATTGCAGTCGGGTGAGCCAGTAGCTGCCGAGCGCAAGGCTGGTATCGAACGGCTGGACGACGGCGCCGGCCGCCAGAAGGCGCGAGAACATCAGCGGCGGGGCAAGACCGACGCCGGCCCCCTGTAGCACGGCCTCCATCATGGCAAGCGACGTGTCGAAGACGATCGCATTCTGCGGCGGCGGCGTACGCGGCAGGCCGGCAGCCTCGAGCCAGCGGGTCCACTCGTCGCGGCGGTAGGAGCGCAGCAGCGTCAGACCGAGAAGATCGGCAGGCTCCCTGAGAGCGCGGGCGACGGCCGGAATGGCAAGCACGGAGAGCGGCGCATCGAAGAGGCGCACCGCATCCGTGCCGTGCCAGGCGCCGGCGCCGAAGCGGATGGCGAAGTCGAGCCCTTCGGCGGCAAGGTCGACCCGGTTGTTGTTGGTGGACAGCCGCACCTCCACGAAGGGATGGCGCTCGCGGAACGCCGCAAGGCGCGGCAGGAGCCAGCCGACGGCGAAGGTGCCGACGGCCCCGACCGTCAGGATTTCGCGCACATGGCCGCCGCGAAACCGCTCCACCGCATCGGCCATTCGGTCGAAACTGTCGCGCAGCACCGGCAGCAGGCTCTCCCCCTCCGCCGTGATCATCAGCCCGCGCGGAAGGCGCTTGAAGAGCACGACGTTCAGCTGCTCCTCCAGGCTCTTGACCTGGTGGCTGACGGCGGCCTGCGTGACATTCAGCTCGATCGCGGCCCGTGTGAACGAGAGATGGCGGGCAGAAGCCTCGAAGGCGCGGAAGGCGTTCAACGGCAGATATGGCCGAACCATGGCGAAGCCCTAGTTTTCCTAATGGCTAAGACCAGTATTGATCTTTTGCAAGCCCATCAAGACATTGCTATCCAGAATGCACAAGCTCTTCAAAATTCGAGGAAAACGTGATGGACATGCGTCTTTTCGCGGCCGGTATCCTGCTGGCCGCAGGCTTCGGCGCGCCGGCCGAGGCCCGCATTATTTGTACAATCGTCGCCGATGCGATGAATGATGAGGTCATCCTGGAAAAAGGGGACTGCGAGAGTCGCGTGACGCCCGCCTCCACCTTCAAGATACCGCTCGCCGTGATGGGTTACGATTCCGGTTTCCTGGAAGATGCGAACGAGCCGGTCCTGCCCTTCGTGAAGGGTTATCCGGACTGGGGCGGCGATGCCTGGCGCCAGCCGGCGACGCCCAAGCGCTGGATGGAATTCTCCATCGTCTGGTTTTCGCAGCGCATCACCGAGTTCCTCGGCCACGAGCAACTGCGCGACTATGCCGATGCCTTCGGCTACGGCAATGCCGACATGACGGGCGACCCGGGCAAGGACAACGGGCTGGAACGCGCCTGGATCGCCTCCTCGCTGAAGATCTCGCCGCGCGAGCAGGTGGCGTTCCTGAAGAAGCTGGTGAACCATGAACTGCCGGTCTCCGCCGATGCCATGGACCAGGCGATGGAGGTCCTGGAGCGGCGCGACCTTGTGGACGGCTGGCGCGCGCAGGGCAAGACGGGCATGGCCTATCCCCGCAAGGCCGACGGCAATCTCGACTATGCCCGGCCGTGGGGCTGGTATGTCGGCTGGGCCCGCCGCGACGACCGCACCGTCGTCTTCGCCCGGCTGATACAGGACGAAAGGAAGCAGGAACCGCGCACGAGCCTACGCGCACGGGACAGCGTCCTCAAGGAGTTGCCGGGACTTCTTGCGACGGACTGAATAGGCAGGTGGGGACAGCACGCAACTCAGCGTGGGGGAACCATCCCGAGCCCCTTGCGGGCGAGGCCGGAGAGGTTGAGCACCAGCTTGCGGCGGAACACCGGCGAGGCCCCCACGACGCGCAGCACAAGATTGCGCAGAATACGGCCGGCGAGGCTGCGCACGGTCGCGATCCGCGTCAATCGGCCGGCAAGCTCCAGGACCTCCACCGCGGCCGGGCGGCGCTTTTCTTCATAAAGGTCGAGCGTCGCTTCCGGCGCCTTGCCGAGAAGGACGTCGGCAAGCAGGCGGCCGAGCACGACGGCATCGACAAGCCCCGTGTTCATGCCCTGCCCGCCGGCCGGGCTGTGCACATGGGCGGCATCGCCCATGACGAAGAACGGGCCGGACCGGTAGCGCGCGGCGACGCGGTGGTGCACGCGGAAGCGCGAACTCCACAAAACATCCCGCACGCGGCCCGGAACCTTGCGCGGGCCGCGGGCATCGAGCAGCGCCTGCACGAAAGCCGCATCCGGCGCTTCGGGCGCGTCCCCGACAGGCGCCACGATGCGATAACGGTGTCCCGGCAGCGGCACGACCACGCCCATGCCCTCCGGCGAGAAGAACAGCGTCACCTCCGCGCTGAGGGGCCAGTCCATATGGACATCGGCAAGCACGAAGGAACCGGCGTAGCTCTCGCCGTCGAAGGCGATGCCCGCAGCTTCGCGCACGACGCTGTGCATACCGTCGCCGCCGACGACATAGCGGGCGCGGATGGTCCGCGGCCCCTCTGGCGTATCGACGTGAGCCACCGCCCCGGTCGCATCGCGCTCGATACGCGTCGCCGTAATGCCACGCAGAACGGTGCCGCCGAGGCTCGCCAGCCGGTCGGCAAGAATCGCCTCGGTCTCGTCCTGCGGGATCATCAGGATCTGGGCGTAGCGCGACGGCAACGTGGAGAAGTCGAGTTCCAGCAGCGCCTTGTCGTGGTCGCGCAGGGCGAAGCGGGTGAGCTGCAGGCCACGGCGCTCCAGCGCGTCCGTGACACCGAGCCGCTCCAGAACCTCCAGCGTGTGGGCATGGATGACAGCGGCACGCGAGGTATTCTGACCGGCGGCAAGACGATCGATGATGACAGGCCGCAGGCCTGCCTGTTGCAGGGTAGCGGCCAACGCAAGACCGGTCGGCCCTGCCCCGACAATCAGCACATCAGTTTCCTGCGGCACCATGGTTTGCGCTCCGTATAAATCAACATACGTTGACTTTTATGTCGCGCGCTTGAATTTGTCAACATGCGTTGGCATTTTCACACCATGACCGATTCTCCCGTGAAGAAAACGAAGTCCGACCGTACCCGTCAGGCTATTCTGGAGGCCGCGCGCCTGCTCTTCGCGCAAAAGGGCTACGACGGCACGACCGTACGCGACATTGCCGCCGCCGCCGCGATCGACCCGGCCATGGTGATCCGCTACTTCGGCGGAAAGGACGCCCTGTTTGCCCGCGCGGCCGATCTCGATCTCCGGCTGCCCGATCTCTCCGTCCTTCCCCGCAACGCGGTGGGCGAGGCGCTGGTCCGACACTTCCTCACCGTATGGGAAGGCGACGGGGGCACCACCGCCCTGCCGATCGCTCTGCGCTCGGCCGCATCGAACGAGCTGGCCGCCGCGCGGCTGCACGAGATTTTCGCAACCCAGGTCGCTCCCGCCATCGCACGGCTGGCCGGACCGGACACGCCCGCCGTCGCCGGTCTGGTGGCAACCCAGATCCTCGGCCTCGCCTTCACCCGCTACGTGCTGAAGCTACCCCCCGTCGTGGCGCTGCCACACGCGCGGCTGGTCGCGGAGGTTGGCCGCTCGATCCAGGCCTATATCGACGGCGCGCGCGCCTGAGGCTGCCCGTGCGGCGGGCCAGCATATTTCCTGTCGATTGCTCCATTTTCGGGGTTCCGCTCGCCCGCGCATTTGCCTATAAGCCGCTTCTAGCCTTGAAAGACCATTTTTGCGCGCCCGGCCCGGTGAACCCATCGCCATGCCGGTTTTTCGCGCACGCGGCCGAAGCGAAGAGAACGGATAAAGAGATGCCCAAGCGCCAAGATTTGAAATCGATCCTCATCATCGGCGCGGGGCCGATCGTCATCGGTCAGGCCTGCGAATTCGACTATTCCGGCACCCAGGCCTGCAAGGCGCTGAAGGAGGAAGGCTACCGCGTCATCCTCGTCAACTCCAATCCGGCGACGATCATGACCGACCCGGGTCTTGCCGACGCCACCTATGTCGAGCCGATCACCCCCGAGGTCGTCGCCAAGATCATCGCCAAGGAGCGTCCGGACGCGCTTCTGCCGACGATGGGCGGCCAGACGGCGCTCAACACCGCCCTCTCGCTCAAGCGCATGGGCGTGCTCGACCGCTATAATGTGGAGATGATCGGCGCCAAGCCCGCCGCCATCGACATGGCCGAGGACCGGGCCCTCTTCCGCGAAGCCATGGCCCGCATCGGCCTCGAAACCCCGCGCTCGCTGCTCGCCAACGCCACCGAGATCAAGGATCAGGACCGCAAGGTCCACGAGGCCGAGCGCGCCAAGCTGAAAGCCGAGCTTTCCGGCGACGCCCTCGACAAGGCGCTGGACGAGCTGGAGAACCAATGGAACCTCGGCGAGACCGACCGCAAGCAGCGCTACATGAGCCACGCCATGGCGATCGGCGCGCAGGCGCTCGACGTCATCGGCCTGCCCGCCATCATCCGCCCGTCCTTCACGCTCGGCGGCACCGGCGGCGGCATCGCCTACAACCGCTCGGAATTCTTCGAGATCGTCAATTCCGGCCTCGACGCCTCGCCGACGACGGAAGTGCTGATCGAAGAGTCCGTCCTCGGCTGGAAGGAATATGAGATGGAGGTCGTCCGCGACAAGGCGGACAACTGCATCATCATCTGCTCCATCGAGAACATCGACCCGATGGGCGTGCATACGGGCGATTCGATTACGGTCGCCCCTGCCCTGACCCTGACGGACAAGGAATACCAGATCATGCGCAACGCCTCGATCGCGGTGCTGCGCGAGATCGGGGTGGAGACCGGCGGCTCGAACGTGCAGTTCGCCGTCAACCCGGCCAATGGCCGCCTCGTCGTCATCGAGATGAACCCGCGCGTCTCGCGCTCTTCCGCCCTGGCATCGAAGGCGACCGGCTTCCCGATCGCGAAAATCGCCGCAAAGCTCGCCATCGGCTACACGCTGGACGAACTGGAGAACGACATCACCGGCGGCGCGACCCCGGCCTCGTTCGAGCCGTCGATCGACTACGTGGTGACGAAGATCCCGCGTTTCGCCTTCGAGAAATTCCCCGGCGCCGAGCCGACGCTGACGACCGCGATGAAGTCGGTCGGTGAAGTCATGGCGATCGGCCGCACCTTCGCCGAATCGCTGCAGAAGGCGCTGCGCGGCCTCGAAACCGGCCTCACCGGCCTCGACGAGATCGAGATCCCCGGCCTTGGCGACGGCAACGACAAGAACGCCATCCGCGCAGCCATCTCCACGCCGACGCCGGACCGCCTGCGCATGGTGGCCCAGGCGCTGCGTCTCGGTCTGACGCTGGAAGAGGTGCACGAAGGCTCGAAGATCGACCCGTGGTTCCTCGAACAGTTCAAGGCCATCGTCGACATGGAGACCCGCATCCGAGAGCACGGCCTGCCTGAGGACGCCGAGAACCTGCGCATGCTCAAAGCCATGGGCTTCTCCGACGCGCGCCTCGCCACACTCTCCGGCAAGCGCCCGAAGGAAGTCGCGGAGCTGCGCAACGGCCTCAATGTGCGCCCGGTCTTCAAGCGCATCGACACCTGCGCAGCCGAATTCGCCTCGCCCACCGCCTACATGTACTCGACCTACGAGACGCCGTTCGCAGGCGCGACGCGCTCGGAGGCCGGCATTTCGGATCGCAAGAAGGTCGTTATCCTCGGCGGCGGCCCGAACCGCATCGGCCAGGGCATCGAGTTCGACTATTGCTGCTGCCACGCCGCCTTCGCGCTGAAGGATGCCGGCTATGAAGCGATCATGGTCAACTGCAACCCGGAAACCGTCTCGACCGACTACGACACGTCCGATCGCCTCTATTTCGAGCCGCTGACGGCCGAAGACGTCATCGAGATCCTCAAGGCCGAGCAGACCAACGGCGAAGTCGTCGGCGTCATCGTGCAATTCGGCGGCCAGACGCCGCTGAAACTTGCCGAGGCCCTGGAAAAGAACGGCATCCCGATCCTCGGCACCGCGCCTGACATGATCGACCTTGCCGAGGACCGCGACCGCTTCCAGAAGCTGCTGCAGAAGCTGGACCTCACCCAGCCGAACAACGGCATCGCCTATTCCGTCGAACAGGCGCGCCTGATCGCCGGCGAGATCGGTTTCCCGCTGGTCGTGCGCCCGTCCTACGTGCTCGGCGGCCGCGCCATGCAGATCATCCATTCGGAATCGATGCTGCAGACCTACCTGCTCGACACGGTTCCGGAACTGGTGCCGGAGGACATCAAGCAGCGCTATCCGAACGACAAGACCGGCCAGATCAACACGCTGCTCGGCAAGAACCCGCTGCTCTTCGACAGCTACCTGTCGAACGCCGTGGAAGTGGATGTGGACGCGCTCTGCGACGGCAAGGACGTCTTCGTCTCTGGCATCATGGAGCATATCGAGGAAGCCGGCATCCATTCGGGCGACTCGGCCTGCTCGCTGCCGGTGCACACGCTCTCCAACGAGATCGTCGACGAGCTGGAGCGCCAGACGAAGGCGCTGGCCAAGGCGCTGAATGTCGGCGGTCTGATGAACGTGCAATACGCCATCAAGGACGGCACAATCTACGTTCTCGAAGTGAACCCGCGTGCCTCGCGCACCGTGCCCTTCGTCGCCAAGACCATCGGCGCACCGATCGCCAAGATCGCTGCCCGCGTCATGGCCGGCGAAACGCTCGACGCCGCCATCGCCGCCTATGGCGAGAAGCCGGATCCGCGCAACCTGAAGCACATCGCCGTCAAGGAAGCCGTCTTCCCCTTCGCCCGCTTCCCGGGCGTCGATACGCTGCTCGGCCCGGAAATGCGCTCGACCGGCGAGGTCATCGGCCTCGACACGGATTTCGCGCTGGCCTTCGCCAAGTCCCAGCTCGGCGCCGGCGTCGACCTGCCGCGTGAAGGCACGGTCTTCGTATCGGTGCGGGACGGCGACAAGGAGCGCGTGCTCGGCACCGTGCGCCTTCTGACGGAGATCGGCTTCAAGGTGATGGCGACCTCGGGCACCGCCCGCTTCCTCGCCGAAAACGGCATCGAGGCGGTCAAGGTCAACAAGGTGCAGGAAGGCCGTCCGCATGTCGAAGACGCCATCCGCAACCGCCAGGTCCAGCTCGTCATCAACACGACGGACAGCAACAAGGCGATCTCAGATTCGAAGTCGCTGCGCCGCGCCGCGCTGATGCAGAAGGTGCCCTACTACACCACCATGGCCGGCGCCGACGCCGCCGCCAAGGCGATCAAGGCCCTGAAGCAGGGCCAGCTGGAAGTACGGCCGCTTCAGGCCTATTTCTGAGAAAGACCCTTCTCCACAGGATCGCAAAAGCCGGGCGCCCGTCGCCCGGCTTTTGTTTTCCGCCTGTCCTCCCTATCTCGGGCCCACACGTCATCCGAGAGATCGACGACACACCTGCAACGGATGTTTGCTCGACCAATTGTGGGCGGAGGCCGGCCTGCGGCGAAAAAACTGGCTTTCGGACGACTCAATCTGTTATAAGGGTCGTTCAATTGCTTTCGACGGTTCCGGAGAATCTTCTCTGGAGACCGTTTTCTTTTTGCGTTCGCGCAGGCGATAGCTTGGGCGGCGCGGGCTGAAGGACAAGATAAAATGGTTGAAAAGGTACCGATGACTCAGGGCGGTTTCGTCAAGCTGCAGGAAGAACTGCGCTGGCGTCAGCAGGAAGAGCGTCCGCGAATCATCGAGGCGATTGCCGAGGCACGCGCCCATGGCGACCTGTCGGAAAATGCCGAGTACCACGCTGCCAAGGAAGCCCAGAGCCACAATGAAGGCCGCATCACGGAGCTTGAAGACTTCGTCGCGCGCGCCGAGGTGATCGACCTCTCCAAGATGTCCGGCTCCAAGATCAAGTTCGGCGCCAAGGTGAAGCTTGTCGACGAGGACACCGAGGAAGAGAAGGTTTACCAGATCGTCGGCGACCAGGAGGCCGACGTGAAGCAGGGCCGCATCTCCATCTCCTCGCCGATCGCCCGTGCGCTGATCGGCAAGGAAGTCGGCGATTCGATCGAGGTGAACGCGCCGGGTGGCTCCAAGGCCTACGAGATCCTCGCCGTCACCTGGGGGTGATGGACAAGGGAGCCCCATGCTTTCCACAGGCAAGAACGGCACCGGCCCGACGGTGGTCAAGGTCATGGACCGGGTCAACCGGACCCATGGCATAAGTCCCCTCGCCCGGCAGGTGCCGTCCGGTTTCTCCGCATCGCGCGGCCTCGTCTTCACCTTCGATCCCGAGGCGCGCGACTACGACTGGCTGGCGGTCTACGAGAACCTGCCGTCGGCCGGCAACGAGCGTCGCTCGATGCGGGTGGAAGATCTCGCCTGCGCACCCGAAAACACCATCCTCTTCACCACCGAGCCGTCGGGCATCAAGATCTACGGCCGCGCTTTCACGCGGCAGTTCGGCCATGTGGTAACAAGCCAGGAACCCTTTGCGCTCCGCCATCCCGGCCGCATCTGGAGCCAGGCGGGCCTGCGCTGGTTCTATGGCGAAGGCAGCCGTCATCTGGTGACCGCCGACGAGATTGCCGGCCATTTTCCGGAAAAGACCAAGGTCATCGGCACGGTCTGCTCGACCAAGCGGCAGGGTCATACGCTGCACCGGCTGCGTTATGATTTCACGCAGGCCATGGCCGCCCGCATGCCCGATCTCGACGTCTTCGGCCGCGGCCATAAGCCGGTCGACGACAAGGCGGAATCGATCGATCCCTACAAGTACCACATCGCCATCGAGAACCACCTCGCCCCGCACCATTTCACGGAAAAGCTGGCCGACCCCTTTCTGGGCCTGTCGCTGCCGTTCTATTTCGGTGCACCGAACGCCGCCGACTATTTTCCGGCCGAGAGCTTCATCGCCATCGACATCCGCAAGCCGGACGAGGCCTGGCGCATCATGCGCGAGGCGATCGACAACAACGAATATGAAAAGCGGCTGCCCGCCATCCGCGAAGCGCGGCGGCGTGTGCTGGAAGACCACAACCTCGTCGCACTGATCGCCGATGTGGTGGAGAAGAACGGCACCCGTCCGAAGGGCGAAGGCAAGGCCGTACTGAAAAGCCAGCGGGCCGCGCGGCAGGGTCATCCGTTGCTGACGGCCGGCGATTTCGTCTTCCGCGAGGCGCTGCACCTGAAAAATCGCATTGCCGGGCTGCTGGCACGCTAGAGTATCTTCCAGCATTTCCGGACGCATAGCCGCTAGACGCTTTTGCCGGAATTGCTTCAAAACCCGCATTCATCCTGGAGAACAGACGTGTCCAAGAAACCGGTGGCTTTGATAACGGGTGTGACGGGCCAGGACGGCGCCTATCTGGCGCAGCTGCTGCTCGACAAGGGCTACATCGTGCATGGCATCAAGCGGCGGTCCTCCTCGTTCAACACGGGCCGCATCGAGCACATCTACGAGGATCCGCACGAGCCGGACCCGCAGCTTTTCCTGCACTACGGCGACATGACGGACGCGACGAATCTCGTGCGCATCGTCCAGCAGACCCAGCCGGACGAGATCTACAACCTTGCCGCCCAGAGCCATGTGCAGGTGAGCTTCGAGACGCCGGAATATACCGCCAATGCCGACGCCATCGGCACGCTGCGCATGCTGGAAGCGATCCGCATCCTCGGCCTCGAGAAGAAGACGCGCTTCTACCAGGCGTCCACGTCGGAACTCTACGGCAAGGTGCAGGAGGTTCCCCAGAGCGAGACGACACCCTTCTATCCCCGCTCGCCCTATGCCGCGGCAAAGCTCTACGCCTATTGGATCGTCGTCAACTATCGCGAAGCCTACGGCATGCATGCCTCGAACGGTATCCTTTTCAACCATGAAAGCCCGCTGCGCGGCGAGACCTTCGTGACACGCAAGATCACCCGCGCCGTCGCCGCCATCACGCTCGGCCAGCAGGACCAGCTCTTCCTCGGCAATCTCGACGCCAAGCGCGACTGGGGGCATGCGAAGGAATATGTGCGCGGCATGTGGTTGATGCTGCAGCAGGCACAGGCCGACGATTATGTGCTGGCGACGGGCGAGACGACCACCGTGCGCCAGTTTGCCGAATGGTCCTTCGCCGAAGCCGGCATCGCCATCCGCTGGGAGGGCGTGGGCGTCGATGAGAAGGGTTATGATGCGGCGACGGGCAAGCAGCTCGTCTCCATCGACCCGCGCTACTTCCGCCCGACGGAAGTCGATCTCCTGCTCGGCGATCCCTCGAAGGCCGAGCGGGTGCTCGGCTGGCGTCATGAAACGGGCGCGCACGAGCTTGCCCGCGAAATGGTGCGGGAAGACCTGAAGCTCATGCAGAGAAACTATGCGGAAAAGGGCCGTCTCTGAATGTACGACCTTGCAGGAAAACGCGTCTTCGTCGCCGGTCATCGCGGCATGGTCGGCAGCGCCATCGCCAAGCGGCTGGCAGCGGAGAACTGCACGGTACTGACCGCGCCGCGCGACACGGTGGACCTCGAGCGGCAGGCGGATGTCGAGCGCTTCTTCGCGGCGGAGCGGCCGCAGGCGGTGGTGATGGCGGCGGCGAAGGTCGGCGGCATCCTTGCCAATGACCGCGAGCCCGTGGAGTTCCTCCAGCGCAATCTCGCGATGGAGATGAACGTCATCAAGTCGGCGCACGAGGCCGGGGTCGAGAAGCTGCTCTTCCTCGGCTCAAGCTGCATCTATCCGAAATTCGCCGCCCAGCCGATCACCGAGAGCGCACTTTTGACCGGCGCGCTGGAGCCGACCAACGAATGGTATGCCATCGCCAAGATCGCCGGCATAAAGCTCTGCCAGGCCTATATGAAGCAGCACGGCGCCCGCTTCATCTCGGCCATGCCAACCAATCTCTACGGCCCGAACGACAATTTCGACCTCAAGACCAGCCATGTGCTGCCGGCGCTGATCCGCAAGGCGCATGAGGCGAAATTGGCCGACCTGGACCATGTGACGATCTGGGGCACCGGATCGCCGCGCCGCGAGTTCCTGTTCAGCGAGGACTGCGCCGATGCGCTGGTCTTCCTGCTCAAGAATTACGAGGACTACGAACACGTCAATGTCGGTTCTGGCGAGGACATCGCCATTCTCGACCTCATGCGGCTCGTCGCCGAGGTCGTCGGCTTCAAGGGGCGGATCGAGACCGATCCCTCCAAACCGGATGGGACGCCGCGCAAGCTGATGTCGAACGCCAAGCTGGCGGCGATGGGTTGGAAGCCCGCCACGGAACTTCGCGACGGAATTGCCCGCGCCTACCGCTGGTACCTCGATACCCTCAAGCAATAGAAAGGCACGGCATCAGAAATCGGGAACGTCGTGCGTCTCAGCGCCAGTTCTCGTCGATCCAGCGCGTCGGCCGGACATGCTTGTAGGCCTTCTTCCACCAGGCCGAGACCGGCCATTGCCCGATCACGGCCTCGTCGGGATCGGGCTTGCCGGTGAAGGCAACGATGCGCGTGCCTGAGGGAAGCGGCACGTCCTTGAAGAAGTTCAGCGGCCAGCGCGGCAAGAGCGTGTGTTTGAAACTGACGCACCACCCGCCCGGCCAGTAGGTCATGTTTTCGGCGGCGGCGGAAACGTAGCGCTGCGAAATCGTGTGCTTGTTGACCTTGGCGTCGGGGTCGCGGATGAAGTCGTCATACACATGCGTGTTGGTGCCGACCGTCCAGCGGTAGACCGAAGTGTTGCCGATGCCCTGGCCGAGCTGCGTCCAGTTTTCCGCAATGCAGAATTTGCCGGGCGCATAATCGAAGAAATCGTCGAGCGGCCCGGTGATGACCACGTCGAGATCGACGAACAGCACGTCGCCCTCAAGGTCGGCCAGTGGCGCCTGCCACAGCGAAATCTTGCGCCACGGCTTCCAGGCGACGCGCTCGGGAATGGTGATCGGCGGCAGCGGGAAGACGGAGACCGCGGGATCGATGCCTTCGGCATCTTCCGTGAAGCAGACGAGCCGCGTCGGACGAACCGTATTGCGCTTGATCATGGACCACAGGCGGTTGACGTAATCCGCCGGATAGCGCGTGCCCCATTTCATGCATACGATCGTCTGCATCCGCATCATCTCCACTGGAACGCGCCGATTGCGCGCCGGCGCCTCCATAGACCATATCGGTCGGCGGTGATAGGAGTTCCGCGACCGCGCCGCATTTTCGAGCCCCAGCACCCCATGAACATTCTCATCCTCACGCAATGCTTTCCCCCTGTCGTCGGCGGGATCGAGAACATGATGGGCTCGATGGCGCTTGCCTTGCAGGAGGGCGGCCATGCCGTCACCGTGCTGGCCGACGGCAAGCCCGATGCTTCCGACAAGGAACGTCCCTACGGAATTGCCCGATTCTCCGGATGGAAACCGCTGCGGCGCTGGCGCAAGGCGCGGGATGCTGCGCGCCTCGTGCGCGCCGGCGCCTATGACCGGATTATCGCCGATACCTGGAAAAGCGTGGAAAACCTGGGTGTGGACACCGTTCCGGTCACCGTGCTCGCCCATGGCATGGAATTTCCTGCCGCCCCCACCCCGCGCAAGGCGCAGCGCATCCAGGCGGCGATGGCCAAGGCGAAGGACGTCATCGCCAATTCCAGCTTCACCGCCGGCCTTGCCGCGCCCTATGTGGCGGCTGGCCGGCTGCGCACCGTCACCCCCACCGTGCCGGCACAGGCTCCGGCCGATCCCGACCGGCTGGCGGCACTACGGACAGCCCATGGCGACGGACTGCAGGTCGTGACGCTCTGCCGGCTGGAGCCGCGCAAGGGCGTGGACCGGCTCATCGAGGCCGTCGCGGCGCTGCACCCGGCCTATCCCGGCCTGACCCTGCACGTCGCCGGCGACGGCGCGGACCGCGCCCGGCTCGAAGCCCTCGCCAGGGACGCCGGCATCGCCGGCGCCGTCATCTTCCACGGCCGCGTATCGGATACGGAAAAGGCGGCTCTTCTGGAACTCGCCGACGTCTTCGCCATGCCGGCGCGCCGCGAGGGCAATTCCGTCGAGGGATTCGGCCTCGTCTATCTGGAAGCCGCCTGGTACGGCGCCCCCGGCCTTGCCGGCCGCGAGGGTGGCGCGGCGGATGCCGTGATCGACGGCAAGACAGGCCTTCTGTGCGACGGCGCCGATACGGCATCCGTGACGGCAACGCTGGACAGGCTCCTCGGTGACCGCGACCTCCGGCTCCGGCTCGGCGAAAGCGCCCGTCGGCACGCCCGTGAGCAGACCTGGCAGTACAAGATCAGGGACTTCCTGACGCCTCCGCAGCAGGGCACGGCGGCCGCCGGACCGCGCATCCTCCAGCTCCTTCCCGCGCTTGGCGACGGTGGCGTGGAGCGCAGCGCCGTGGAGATGGCCGGCCATCTCGGCGAACTCGACCTGCCGAACTGGATCGCCAGCGCGGGCGGCCCGCTCGTCGCCGCGGCAGAAGCCGCAGGCGCCCGGCACGTCGCGCTGCCGGTCGGAAAGAAATCACTCTTTTCCGCTGTTTCCGCCGCACGGGCCGTCGCGCGGCTGGTCGATGCCGAGGGCATCGACATCATCCATGCCCGCAGCCGCGTACCGGCCTGGGTCGGTCTTCTCGCCTGCCGCCTGGCACGACGGCCGGTGCGTTTCCTGACGACCTTCCACGGTGTCTACAGCCACGGCAACGCCCTCAAGCGTTTCTACAACAGCGCCATGTTGCGCGTGCCTCTGGTCATCGCGAATTCGCAGTTCATCCGCGACCACATCGTCGCTGTCTACGGCTTCCCGCTAGAGCGCGTGATCGTCGCCCCGCGCGGCGTCGAGCCCGATCTCTTCGATCCGGCACGCATTCCGGCCGAAACACGCAGCGCCCTGCGCCGTGAACTCGGCGCCACGGAGCGTGGCCCGCTGGTGGTGATGGTCGGCCGCGTCACGCGGTGGAAGGGCCATGCCGTGCTGCTGGAGGCCGCCGCACGCCTCGACCGTCCCGACCTTCGCCTCGCCTTCGTCGGCGGCGGCTCGGAGGCACTCGTTGCCGAGCTTCAGCGCGACATGGCACGCCTCGGCCTCGACGGCCGCGTCACCTTCACCGGCAGCCGACGGGATATCCCCGCCGTCCTCGCCGCCGCAGATCTCGCGGTCTCGGCTTCGACCGACCCGGAAGCCTTCGGCCGTGCCGCGATCGAGGCGCAGGCGATGGGCACGCCCGTCATCGCGACCGATCACGGCGGCAGCCGGGAGACGGTTCTGCCCGGCAGGACCGGCTGGCTGGTGCCGCCCGGCGACGTCGCAGCGCTTGCCGCCGCGCTGGGCGAGGCGCTTGCCGATCCGGATCGCCTGAAAACGATGGGTGCGAACGGCCGGGCACATGTGCTTGCCAACTTCACCACCCGGCAGATGCTCGAAAAGGAATATTCCGCCTATGAGCGGCTGATGGCGGTGGAGCCGCGGCGCTGACATGGCGAAGAGCGCCCCTCCCGTCGTCTGGGTCCTGACGGACGGCAAGGCCGGCGACGAACAGCCGCTGATCGGCCTCGCTGAGGCCATGGAGACGGAACCTCTCCTGCGGCGGGTGGCACCGCGGCGTGCCTATACCTGGCTGATGCCCTGGGGACCGATCGACCCGAAGGATGCACCGGCCAAGGCCGGCTCGCCGCTCGCTCCGCCCTTTCCGGATATCTGCCTTGCCACGGGCCGGCGGGCGGTGCCCTATCTGCGCCGGCTGAAGGCGCTTTCTCCTTCGACCTTCTGTGTGCTCTTCAAGGATCCCCGGACCCGGCGGCATGGCGCGGACCTGCTCATCGTGCAGCGGCACGACGCGCCGCGCGGCAGCAATATCCTCGTGGTCACCACCGCCCCCAACAGGCTTCTGCCGGAGCGGCTGGCAGAGGCGCATGCCGCCTTTGCGGACATCCTCGCCCCCCTGCCCGTGCCACGGATCGCGGTGCTCGTCGGCGGCAACGGCCGGCATCATCGTTTCACCGACGCCGATATCAACCGCTTCCTTCGTGGCCTTCATGCAAAACTGGAAGACGGCTGTGGACTGATGATAACCACTTCGCGTCGCACGCCAGCCCCGCTCGCCAAGGCCTTGGCGGGACTCGGCAATCGCCCCGGCGTGCATCTCTGGGACGGAACGGGGAAAAACCCGCTGCTCGCCTATCTCGCCTGGGCCGACGAGATCGTCGTCACGGCCGATTCGACCAACATGATCGGGGAAGCAGCCGCGCTCGGCGTGCCCGTACAACTCTTATACCCGTCCGGCGGCCATCCGAAGATCGACAGCCTGATCGCCGCGTTGTCGCAGGAAACCGTCATCGGCCGGTTTCCGGAGGCGCCCGCCCACGGCCGTGGCAACCCGGTCAATTCGACATCGGGGCTGGCGGAAGAGATCCTGAAACGGTGGAGACTGTCTAAAGCTCGACCAACCCGACCTTCTTGACCTGGCGGATCGTCAGCATGGTGCGCACGGTATCGACCTGCGCATTGGCGGTCAGTTCCTCGATGACGAAGTCCTGGAAGCGCGTGAGGTTTTCGGCAACGCAGTGCAGAAGGAAATCGCTGTCGCCGGAGACCATCCAGGCCTGGCGTACCATCGGCCATTCGCCGGTGGCGGCCGCAAAGGCCTTGAGATTCGCCTCCGACTGGTGCCTGAGCCCGACCATGCAGAAGGCGACAAGATCATAACCGAGCGCGGGAGCATTCAGCATCGCAGTGTAACCCTCGATGATGCCCGCCTCCTCCAGCTTGCGCACGCGGCGTAGACAGGGCGGCGCGGAGATGCCGGCACGGGCGGCAAGCTCCACATTGGTCATCCGGCCATCGGCCTGAAGCTCCTTCAGGATACGGATGTCGATGGCGTCGAGTTCTGCACGAAACATGGGAATTATTGAAACCTTTCAGGGAGGCGACCGGAAGTGATCCGAATCGCCGTATCAGCGCAACATTGTTACCGCAAACGGCACAAATATGTCACGCGCCTTCGCTTGTCTGTTGGCAAAGCCCCGCATGCTCTTGAAACTCATGGCGCTCCCTTCATAAATGAAGGTCGAACAACGACACGCCGGCCGGACCCGAGCGCGCCATTCGCGCGGGGAATGGCCCATTGGGGTTAAAACCCCGGAAGGAACGACCATGTCCACCCGCCACGTCAAGGTACTGATCATCGGCTCCGGCCCCGCCGGCTACACCGCCGCCATCTATACCGCCCGCGCCATGCTGGAGCCGGTGCTGATCGCCGGCATGGAACAGGGTGGCCAGCTGATGATCACCACGGATGTGGAAAACTATCCGGGTTATGCCGATCCGGTACAGGGTCCGTGGATGATGGAGCAGATGCTCAAGCAGGCCCAGCATGTCGGCGCCGAGATCGTCAACGACCTCGTCACGAACGTCGATCTCGACGTGCGCCCCTTCCGCATCTCCACCGACAGCGGTACCGAATGGACCGCCGACGCGCTGATCATCGCAACGGGCGCCAAGGCCAAGTGGCTCGGCATCGATACCGAACACAAGTTCATGGGTTTCGGCGTCTCGGCCTGCGCCACCTGCGACGGGTTCTTCTATCGCAACAAGGACGTCATCGTGGTCGGCGGCGGCAATTCGGCCGTGGAGGAAGCGCTCTATCTCTCCAACCTCGCCAAGACCGTGACGGTCGTGCACCGCCGCGACAGTTTCCGCGCGGAAAAGATTCTCCAGGAGCGGCTGTTCGCCAAGGAGAACGTCAAGATCGTCTGGGACCACGAGGTCGTCGAATATCTCGGCGCCGATCCGAAGCCGCCGATGCCCGCTTCCGTCAACGGCGTGAAGCTGCGCAACGTCAAGACCGGCGAAACGCGCGACATGGTGACGGACGGCGTGTTCGTGGCGATCGGCCACGCGCCGGCGGTCGAGCTCTTCAAGGGCAAGCTGCGCCAGAAGCCGAACGGCTATCTGTGGACGGCGTCCGATTCCACGGCGACGGACGTGCCGGGCGTTTTTGCCGCAGGCGACGTCACCGACGACATCTATCGCCAGGCGGTTACGGCTGCCGGCATGGGTTGCATGGCAGCCCTCGAAACCGAAAAATACCTTGCAGGTCATATGCCTGTCGCAATTGCGGCCGAGTAGAAGCCGCCAACAAAGGGCGGCGGGATAACCCGACCGCCCGCGTGGGAACAGTTGAATCAGCGACCGGGCGGGAAGCACGCGCTCCCCGCCACAAAGACATATGGGGGATAGAATGCCACTCGATTGGGACAAGCTGCGGATTTTCCACGCCGCGGCCGAGGCCGGCTCGTTTACGCACGCCGCAGACAAGCTGCACCTTTCTCAATCGGCCATCAGCCGTCAGGTGAGCGCGCTGGAGCAGGATGTCGGCATCAAGCTCTTCCACCGCCACGCCCGCGGCCTTATCCTCACCGAGCAGGGCGAGATCCTCTATCGCACCGCGCACGACGTGCTGATGAAGCTCGAAAGCGTGCGCGTACAGCTGACGGAAAACACGGAAAAGCCAAGCGGCAAGCTGCGCATCACCACCACGGTCGGCCTCGGCCAGGGATGGCTGACCGACAAGGTGCAGGAGTTCCTCGCGCTTTATCCCGACATGCAGGTGCAGCTCATCCTCGACAATGAGGAGCTGGACGTGAACATGCGCCATGCCGACTGCGCCATCCGCCTTCGCGAACCGCAGCAGTCCGACCTCATCCGGCGCCGGCTCTTCACCGTGCACATGCACATCTACGCCGCTCCTTCCTACATCAACCGCTATGGCGAACCGCAGTCGATCGACGATCTCGACAACCACAAGATCATCACCTTCGGCGAGCCCGCGCCCAGCTACCTGCTCGACGTCAACTGGCTGGAGATCGCCGGCCGCGATTCCGACAATCCCCGCCCGTCCATCCTGCAGATCAACAGCCAGACCTCGATCAAGCGCGCCTGCCTGCTCGGCATCGGGGTCGCGATGCTGCCGGACTATATTGTCGGGCGCGATCCGGGCCTCATACAGTTGCCGGTCAGCGCCGACATCCCGTCCTTCGACACTTACTTCTGCTATCCGAGCGAGATGAAGAACTCCGCAAAGCTCAAGGTTTTCAGGGATTTCATCGTCGCGAAGGCACGCAACTGGAACTTCTGAGCGAACGGATTTGCAAGGCCTGCGCCACCTGCATGGCTGGCATGCACATTAAATGATTGATGTATGCCCACAAAACCATCATATCGCACGCAGCTGATGCACTTTGGTGGCTTTTTCCTCCCAGTGCCACCGCACCAGCTGTTCCCCTCTGGAGGTTTTATTACCTTCAAAACTATAAAGGGCCCAAGTTGATCTTGCGGCCCTCTTTTTTTGCCTTCCGATAAGAGACAGCCCGCTGTTCCGGGCAGGACCGCACGCGTCTCCATGCACAGACGCCAGTGACCCGACGGCTCGAAGCAATCGTATCGAGCAGAGCAGGCCCGCCCAAGCCGTCAAAGGGCCCCTGAGCCCTCCCGACATTCCGACGATTACAAAATCTCGCTGCCCCTACCGGCGCCGGTAATTGCGCTGGCTGCGCGCTTAAAAATAGCATGCAATCTTGATTCTGATTGTGTGCGATTATTGCAATCATGTTTTCCCTTTTCGTTGGAAAACTTTCCATCACCCGCAATGAAAGCAATGCTAGACATGGAAGCGGCGCCAAAGGAGCTGGCGCCGCCAATGGTTTTTTTCCGTATATTCCTGGAATATCCTCATGTATTTCCAGATTAAATGGCAGACTTTGGCGAATATACGACAAATCCCAACCGGATTAATCAGAATTCCGGAGGGTAAAATGAGTCCGGAGGAGACAATCGTGGATTCTACACCATCATCTTCAACACATCGCTTGGGGTCTTCGCCCTTGCCGGTCAGCGATAATCTATTCAATGAAGACATCGCCCCAATAAAAGAGCAGACATGGGGTGTATACAATCTATCCGCAATGTGGATGTCGAACGTCCATAGTGTGGCAGGGTATGTATTTGCAGCAAGCCTCTTCACCCTTGGCCTTGGTGGCTTTCAGGTTTTCGCGGCGCTCATCACCGGCATCCTGCTGATCTACGTCTTTACCAACCTCGCCGGCCGCGCCGGCCAGAAATACGGCATCGCCTTTGCAGCATTCTGCCGCCCCGCATTCGGCGTCTTCGGCGCCAACATACCGAGCATGATCAAGGCATCGACAGCGACATGCTGGTACGGCATCCAGACCTGGGTTGCATCGACCGCGCTGGTCGTGGTCACGCTGCGGCTGGCCCCCGGTGCCGCCGTGCTCAACAACGATTCCATTCTCGGAATGACCACGCTGGGATGGATCTGCTTCCTCGTCATGTGGTTCTCGCAGCTCGCCGTCTTCTACTACGGCTGGGAAGCCATCCGTAAGTTCACGGACTGGGCCGGCCCCGCGATCTACCTCGTGATGTTCGCCATGGCCGGCTGGGTCGTCTGGAAGGCAGGCGGACTGGAACATATCGACTTCAATCTCGGCTCGGAGAGCCTGAGCGGTGGGGATGCTCTCTCGGCCTGGCTGACCGCCGTCGCCCTGACGGTTGCCTGGTTTGCCGGCACCACGCTGAACTTTGCCGATTTCTCGCGCTTCATGAAATCGCGCGAGGCGATGAACCGCGCCAACTTCCTCGGCCTGCCGATCAATTTTGCCCTCTTCGCCCTCGTCACCGTCGTCACGACATCAGGCGCGCTGAAGGTTTTCGGCGAGCTCATCACCGACCCCGTTCACCTGGTCGCCCGGCTCGACAGCGTGACCGCGATCGTGCTCGGCGCCCTCACCTTCATGACCGCAACCATCGCGACAAACATCGTGGCGAACTTCGTCTCGGCCGCCATGGACCTGACGAACCTTGCACCGAAATACCTGACCTTCCGGCGTGCAGGCGTTCTCGCCTCACTCATCTCCGTCATGGTCATGCCGTGGAAGCTCTACGCCAACGCGGTCATGGTGCAGTACACGCTCGGCACGCTCGGCGCGTTTATCGGCCCGATCTTCGGCATCATCATCTGCGACTACTTCATCATCCGCAAACAATCCATCGACCTGGACAGCCTCTATACGGAAGATCCACGCGGCAAGTACTGGTACCGGAACGGCTTCAATCCGAATGCCATCCTTGCCCTGGTGCTCGCCGGCATCTTCGCCCTCTCGATCTCCCAGCTCGCCCTCTTCGCGAGCGTGGCCGCCTACTCCTGGTTCTTCGGTGCCTTTGCCGGCGGCATTCTCCACTATGCCTTCTCCGGCCGGAAGGAGCGGACGGCGTGAGCGACGATCCCCATTCCACCCATCGACTGTGGATGGAGGCGGCCCTTGCGGAGGCGCGCGACGGTGTCGCTTCCGGCGGTATGCCCTTCGGTTCGGTCCTGGTCGTCGACGGACAGATCGTTGCAAGGGGCCACAACCGACAGATCCAGGACCGCAGGTTCCTGGCTCACGCGGAAATGGTCTGCCTGGAGAGCTTTCTCGCCGGCCATGACGGCCCGCTGGACAATGCGACGCTCGTTGCCACCGAGGCGCCCTGCCCGATGTGCGCCGGAGCGGCGATCGTGGCCGGCGTCTCCCGGATCGTGGTTGGTGAAGCACACCATTATCCGGGCGCGTGCGACTGGCTTGCGACACAGGACGTCGAACTCACCGTGCTGAACGAGCCCGGCTGCATCGATCTCGTCTCGGACTTCAAGGCTCAACATCCGGATCGCTGGAACCGGTTCAGCGCAGGCTGAGGCTTCCCATCACCCGGCGCCGGATATCCCGGCGCCGGGTGACAGTTTTCTCCAGGCGCGCTTCGGCACCAGGGATGAGAAATCACCCGCGCCTTTGGCTGGCGCCCCGCAAGAACAGCGCGGCGCCTTGCGGTATTTCGGCACGCCTGCCGTCCTGTCCCGCCAAGCGATCACCACATATTCAAGCAAGGCGTGCTGCGCCGTCGGCATTCCGTGCGGCGGCACCCGGGAAACATCTGTTTCGTTTTGGGCTTTTATTGCCCGCAAAGCGCTGCGCTTTCCACCTGACCTTGCAGCCTTCTCTCTTGCCTTCGGGCAGGCGAAACAGATTTTCAACCCTTGTGAAAAACTTGGGATGTGCTTCTCTTGAAGAACCCCGGTCCCTCCCCCATATTCAGCTTAGCCAACGCACTTGCGGTCTTTCTCCTCCCAGTGCCGCGCGTTGGCTGTTCCCCTCTGGAGGTTTTATACCTTCACACCTGCAGGGCCCAAGCTTCGCTTGCGGCCCTCTTTTTTTGCCGTGGCCTCTTGTATCGAACATTCGCGAACCCAATATCGAATATACTCGATATAGACATCGCTGGACTACGATAGATATGACCCCGCTCGACACCGACGAAATCCTCAAGGCTCTCGCGCATCCCAAGCGGCTGGAGATCCTTGCCTGGCTGAAGGAGCCGCAGACCCATTTTTCCGGCCAGGAGCATCCGCTGGAGTTTGGCGTCTGCGCCGGCCAGATCGAAAGGCGCTGCGACCTTTCGCAGTCCACCGTCTCCGCCCATCTTGCCACCCTGCAGCGCGCCGGCCTCGTGACGACGCGCAAGGTCGGCCAATGGGTGTTCTTCAAACGCGACGAAGACAAGATCGCGGCCTTTCTCCACCACATCAACGGCTCGCTTTGAGCATCTGCCCTCCCCCAAGCCAGAAGAAGGACTACCCATGACTTCGCTCTTCGACCCTCTCAAGATCGGTGACATCCAGCTTGCCAACCGCATCGTCATGGCGCCGCTGACGCGCAACCGTTCGCCGGGCGCTGTGCCGAACACGCTGAACGCCGCCTATTACGAGCAGCGCGCCAGCGCCGGCCTGCTGATCACCGAAGCGACCGCCATCAGCCACCAGGGCCAGGGCTACGCCGACGTGCCGGGCCTCTACAAGGCCGAGGCGCTGGACGGCTGGAAGCAGGTCACCGACGGCGTGCACAAGGCGGGCGGCAAGATCGTCGTGCAGATGTGGCATGTCGGCCGCATCTCCCATGACACGCTCCAGCCGAACGGCGGCAAGCCGGTTGCCCCTTCGGCGATCCGTGCCAAGTCGAAGACCTACCTCATCAATGCCGACGGCAGCGGGAGTTTCGCCGAAACCTCAGAGCCCCGCGCGCTGGAGAAGGCCGAGCTTCCCGGCATCGTCGAGGACTACCGCCGCGCCGCCCGTGCCGCGATCGATGCCGGCTTCGACGGCGTCGAGATCCACGCCGCCAACGGGTACCTGATCGACCAGTTCCTGCGCTCGGGCAGCAACGCCCGCACGGACGAGTATGGCGGCTCGATCGAAAACCGCGCGCGCCTGCTTTTCGAGGTCGTCGATACGATCACCAAGGAGATCGGCGCCGGTCGCACCGCGATCCGCATCTCGCCGGTGACCCCCGCCAACGACGCCTTCGACCCGGACCCGCAGCCGCTCTTCACCTATGTGGTCGAAGGTCTCGCCAAGTATGATCTGGCCTACATCCATATCATCGAAGGCGCGACGGGCGGCTCGCGTGACCACCAGCAGGGCGACACGCCCTTCGATTACGCGGCACTGCGCGCCGCCTACAAGGCCGCCGGCGGCAAGGCGGCCTGGATGGTCAACAACGGCTACAACCGCGAACTCGCCATCGATGCCGTCGAAAGCGGCAAGGCCGACCTCGTCGCCTTCGGCAAGCTGTTCATCGCCAACCCGGACCTCGTCGAGCGGCTGAAGGACGAGGCCGCGCTGAATGCCCCGGACCAGGGCACCTTCTACGGCGGCGGCGCCAAGGGCTACACGGACTATCCGTCCCTCGACAACGTCGCGTGACACCCTTGCATCGGAGCGTTGCGCAATCCAGCGCTCCGATGCCTCCTCCCCGAGGGAGGACAGAAACGCCCGCGGTCTCCTCCCCGCGGGCGTTTTCTTTTACATGGCGATAGGCGCAAGGACATTCCCGGAACAATCCGGTTCACGGCACAGGCTGTTGGCTCGCTCCTCCGGCTGCAGCCCCCCGAACCGGGAAAGGCCCGTTACGGCCGGTCGTATTCGCGGGTCAGGCCTTTGTAGTACTCGCCGGGATCATAGCGCAGGGTGCGGGACTTGCCCGGATTGTTGAAGAAATAATCGTAGAACGACATGTATTGCGCCCGCTCGCTGACGACGATGCTGCCGCGCGGCGCCCGCTCGTCGCCATTCTTGTAACCGTCCGCGGCCATGGCGGGCGCGGCAACGGCAAGGGTCGCCAGGGCGGCAACGGCGAATGACTTCATGTTCATGGTCCTGCTCCGGGATTCGCTTTTCCCCAATATCGGCACCGAGAGTGGAAATTTCATGGGGGCGGCAACAAAAAACCCGCCGTCGCCGGCGGGTTTTGCATCACATTGCAAAGAGCCGTGTTACTTGCAGGCTGCGCAGAAGCGCTGGATGCGCTTGCAGGCTTCCTCGAGCTGGGCCTCGGACGTTGCATAGGAGATGCGGAAGTTCGGGCCGAGGCCGAAGGCCGAGCCATGCACGACGGCGACGCCTTCTGATTCCAGCAGTTCCGAAACGAAGTCCTCGTCCGTCTCGATGACCTTGCCCGACGGCGCGGTCTTGCCGATCAGCCCCTTGCAGGACGGATAGACATAGAAAGCGCCTTCCGGCGACGGGCACTCGATGCCCCTGGCCTGGTTGAGCATGGAGACGACGAGGTCGCGGCGGCCTTCGAAGATCTTCTTGTTTTCCGGAATGAAGTCCTGCGTGCCGTTCAGCGCCTCGACGGCGGCCCACTGGGCGACCGAGCAGGCGCCCGAGGTCTGCTGGCCCTGGATCATGTCCATCGCCTTGATGAGGGCGAGCGGGCCGGCCGCATAGCCGATACGCCAGCCGGTCATCGCATAGGCCTTGGAAACGCCGTTCATCGTCAGCGTGCGATCGTAGAGGCCGGGCTCGACCTCGACCGGCGTCGCGAACTTGAAGTCGCCATAGGTCAGGTGCTCGTACATGTCGTCCGTCAGCACCCAGACATGCGGGTGGCGCATCAGGACGTCCGTCAGCGCCTTCAGCTCGTCATGGCTGTAGGCGGCGCCGGACGGGTTGGACGGGGAGTTGAAGATGAACCACTTGGTCTTCGGCGTGATCGCCTTCTCCAGGTCTTCCGCCTTCAGCTTGAACTTGTTTTCCTGCGTC
Source organism: Shinella sp. HY16 (assembly GCF_028534175.1). Classification (NCBI taxonomy): domain Bacteria; kingdom Pseudomonadati; phylum Pseudomonadota; class Alphaproteobacteria; order Hyphomicrobiales; family Rhizobiaceae; genus Shinella; species Shinella sp. HY16. The sequence goes on from NZ_JAHYXL010000001.1 coordinate 2,593,701, forward strand.
GTCGCGACGAAGACCGGCGTGCCGCCGCACAGCGACACCATTTCCGGATAGGACACCCAGTAAGGTGTCGGGATAACGACTTCATCGCCCGGATTCATCGTCGCCATGAAGGCGTTGAAAAGAATCTGCTTTCCGCCCGTGCCGACGATCGTCTGCGCGGCGGTGTAGTCGAGGCCGTTCTCACGCTTGAATTTCTTGACGATCGCTTCGCGCAGTTCCGGGATACCGGCAACGGGCGTGTACTTCGTCTCGCCGCGGTTGATCGCGTCGATGGCGGCTTTCTTGATATTGTCAGGCGTGTCGAAATCCGGTTCGCCAGCACCAAGCCCGATGACGTCACGGCCTTTCGCTTTCAGTTCACGCGCTTTCTGGGAAACGGCGATGGTGGCGGAAGGCTTCACACGGGAAAGGGCGTCGGCAAGAAAGGCCATGATGGAGATGTCCTCATCGGGTTCAAAGACGGCTTGACGCCATGGACCCGGAGCGCCGGGCTCCATAGCGGTTAGGTCTATGTCGAATGTGGGCGGGTCTTGCAAGCGCGAAGGACGAAAAAAGCGGGAAATGCAGGCTATACCGAAAAAATTCATGAGCCCCATCAGCGAACGGAATGGATCGCCGCCCTTGCAAAAACGAGCCACACCAATTGGTTGAGGCAAGCTGCAACATCGAAGATTTTTACGCGAAGGATTAAACCGGCATTAACGGGTGCTCTCTATAATCGCGCCGTCGGGACGTTCCAGCGGATGGTGCGCTGCATGAGCGAAAGAAGCATCTTCTCCAATCTCGTCCGGCAGCCGGGCGGCGCCTTCGGCGCAGCCTACGGCCCCTTCTTCCTGCAATCCGCCCTTCAACCGATCTTTTCCGAGCGCGCGGACGGCCGACCGCAGATCGCCGCACTCAAGGGATTGATCCGCGCCAGCGCGGGCGACATGCCCTGCTCCCCGGCAGAATTCTTCGAACGCGTTCCGGAAGACGAACGCATGGCGGTGGACGGCCTTTGCCGCAGCCTGCACATCCTCAATACCGGTGCGCTCGGCCGGCGCGAGGCCGCGCTCATCATCAATTTCCAGGCCGGGCTCTACACCACGCCTCAGGCCATCCGCCAGGAAGTGGAATGGCTGCGCCTTGCCGCGCACGAGGCAGGCCTGCCGCCGGCGCGCATCGCCTGCGAGATCCGCGAGCACCCGCGGGACGATCTCGACACGCTGGTTTCCTTCGCCGCACGCCTGCATGACAGCGGCTTTGCCATCGCCATCGACAACTACACCGGCGAGGACCACGACCTTGAGCGCCTGGAACGACTGAAGCCGCAATTCGTGACCTTCGATACCGCCTGGCTGCGCAGCTTCGTGGAAAACTCCGCCGGGCTCGCTTTGTTGCGCGTCGTCGTCGGCCAGTTCGCAGCGAAAGGTATACGCGCCATTGTCGGCGGCATCGAGGAACCGGAAATGATCGCGCTGTGCCGCGACATGGGCGGGCCGCTGATGCAGGGCTACCTGCTTGCCCGGCCGGAGACGGCTCCCACAAGCTTTAACATCACCTTCCCGGAAGGCGACGACGAGCCGGCACAGTCACCTGCCGCAACGCTTGCGGCAACAGGTTTCGCGCCCTTGGAAAACCGAGCCGCGCGACCGGTCCGCCAGTTCGGCCGCAGAGGTATGTAAGACGGCGCAGGCGCGCCGTCTATTCGGTCGAACGCACTGGAAATCCAGCTTTTTTACCCCGCCTTCTTTTCGCCACAATAAATGTCGGGCCTTGCCGCAATTCGGTCGTTCTCGCGCCGATTTCGGCGAGCTTTTTCGGTGCCAAGGCAAGCGAAGGACAGGAGGGGAAAACGATGTTTCTGGATGAAGACAAGGTCGGCAGGAAGCCGAAGGCACGCGAATCCCGCGCCATGTTCATGATCGCCATGACGGCGCTCGCCGCCTGCGTCGCCATGGTCGTCAGCCTGATGTCGCCACCCGCCGTCGCGCTCGACACGATCAAGACCTCCGGCATCGAAAAGACGACGTCTCACATCGAGCCCACGCAAAAGTGAGCCGCCCGCCCCGGCGCCGCTCTTGAAAGCCGCTCGCCTCTGGGCCAGTTAACGGCAGAAGACAGGAGACGGCGATGCGACAGGATATTCGGCCCTTGAAAGGCATATTGGCGGGCGCCGCCGCGATGCTCCTCCTGACCGCGACGCTTCTGGTCTCTCCCGCATCCGCCGAAACCCGCGAAATCCCCAGCAAGAAAGCCGCCCTGCTCGTCGAGACGCTGGCGACGGGGCTGAACCAGCCGTGGTCCGTCGAGGTCCTGCCCGATGGCGCCTATCTCGTTTCCGAAAAAGGCGGCACGCTCCGCCTGATCCGCGGCGGCAAGGTCTCCGCGCCCCTTCGCGGCGTGCCCGAAGTCTCCACCACCGGCCAGGGCGGCCTGCTCGACATTGCACTCGCCCCCGATTTTGCGACCAGCCGCATACTGTACCTGACCTACAGTGCCCGCGGCGACGGCGGTTCCGGCACGGCCGTGGCCAAGGCAAGGCTTGCCGCGGACGACACGGCGCTGGAGGACACGACCCGCATCTTCCTGATGAACCGCCTCACCTCGCGCGGCCAGCATTTCGGCTCGCGCATCGCCATCGCCAAGGACGGCAGCCTGTTCTTCGGCATCGGCGACCGGGGCGAAGGCCCGCGCGCGCAGGATCCGCGCGACCATGCCGGCGCCATCCTGCACATCAACCCGGACGGCAGCCCGCATGCCGACAATCCTTTCCTCGGCAGCGCCGAGGGGCTGGCGGAGATCTGGTCGAAGGGGCACCGCAATCCGCAGGGCCTCGTCATCGACCCGAAGGACGGCACGCTGCTGACCGTCGAGCACGGCGCACGCGGCGGCGACGAGATCAATGTGCCGCAGCCCGGCCACAACTACGGCTGGCCCCTCGTCTCCTTCGGCCGCCATTATTCCGGCGCGGAATTCGACCTCGGCTCGGCGGCGAAAGGCTATGAACAGCCACTCTATTATTGGGACCCGTCCATCGCACCCGGCGCCATCGCCGTCTATCACGGCGCCATGTTCCCGGAATGGGAGGGCAACCTGATCGTCGCCGCTCTCAAATATCAGCTCGTCAGCCGACTGGAGCGCGACGAAAGCGGCGCCGTCGTTTCGGAGGAGCGGATGTTCGACGGCGAATTCGGCCGTATCCGCGATGTCATCGTTGCACCAGACGGTGCGTTGCTGCTCTTGACGGACGATCCGAACGGCGCGCTGCTGCGCGTTTCCCGCTCGACCACGACGGATTGATACCACCCGGCCGACATGCCGCCGCACAACAAAGTATGATTGTCTTCCGTCTACAGCCCCTTCCTTCGGCAGCGCAATATAGATCGCACGAAGACTGCAAAGCCCCGTAAAACCTGCGGGTTTTTTCGGCAATCGCCCGGAATTTGACCAAAGTGAGGCGCGTCAAACACGCGCTAAAACTTTTGCTTGCCAATTTAACGCAAACGCATCACTCTTGCGCCGTTCGGGCAATTTGCGAACACGGGAAGACCTTGAATAAAAGCGCGCCGGAGACGCGAAATAATTCCGGGCAGCCAAGATCTGGACAGTCCACGAGACTAGCTGGCTGGCTGGCTGCGGTGAAAACAGGACCCTTTCCTCAACCTCGAGAACTGCCTGCCTAACGCCCCTCGGGGCAAAACTGATGTGCTGCCCGCCGCCAATATACGGGCAGAGAGAAAAGGACCTGACGTATGGCCGAGACTGGCATCGTAAAATTCTTCAACACCGAGAAGGGCTTTGGCTTTATCAAGCCCGACAACGGTGGTGCGGATATCTTCGTACACATTTCCGCTGTGCAGGCTTCCGGCCTGAACGGCCTTTCCGAAAACCAGAAGGTAAGCTTCGACACGGAACCCGATCGCCGCGGCAAAGGCCCGAAGGCGGTCAACCTGCAGATCGCCGGCTGAACCGGCGCCTTTCAGGATTTTCAGTTGAAGCCCGGCAGAGATGCCGGGTTTTTTTGTTCAGCCACGGTTCAGCCTCTTTCCTCTAGTTTCCTCGCCATCAGCCGGCGTTGGGCCGGAGCCTAGGGAAAGACGTCATGAACAAGTTCCTCAAGACCCTTGTGTTGTCCGCAGCCGTCGCCGCGACGACCCTCACCGCAACGGCCGGCGTCGTTGAAGCGCGTGACCGCAACCGCGATGGCTACTGGCGCGAAGGCGATACCTACGAATACCGCAAGCCGCGTCGCCACAACCGCGACCGCGACAATGGCCGCGATGCCGTCGTTGGCGGCGCGCTGGGTCTTGCCACCGGCCTCATCATCGGCGGCGCCATCGCCAACCAGCCGCGCTACGAAGAGCGCCGCGTCTATGTGGAACCGGACTACTATCCGGAACCCGAGCCGCGCGTGATCTACCGCCAGCCGGTCGTCGTGCCGAGCTACGAGCCCTGGACCCAGTCCTGGTACGACTACTGCGCACGGCGCTATCGCTCGTTCAACCCGAACAGCGGCACCTTCGTCGGCTATGATGGCCGCGAACACTTCTGCACCGCCGGCTGAAACCGGACCGGGCCGACATCGAGAGGCGGGCGCCAGGCGGCGCTCGCCTCTTTTGCGTTTACAGGCCGCGCAGGAACGGGTTCGTGCGCCGCTCCTCGCCGATCTTGCCGCCCGGCCCATGCCCGCAAAGGAATCCGACCTCGTCGCCAAGCGGGAATACCTTGTCGCGGATGGAATCCAAGAGCTGCTGATGGTTGCCGCCCGGCAGGTCCGTTCGGCCGATCGATCCCTGGAAGAGCACGTCGCCGAGATGGGCGAAGCCCTGACCGCGGTGGAAATAGATGACGTGCCCCGGCGCATGGCCGGGCGTGTGGTAGACTTCGAAGGTGTGGTCGCCGAAGGATACCGTATCGCCATCCTCTAGCCAGCGGTCGGGCAGCACATTGCTCACCTTCATCGGCACGCCGAACATCGAGGCCTGCGCTTCCAGCCGCTGCAACAGCGACAGGTCGTCCTTGTGCGGGCCGATGATGTCGATGCCGAGCGCCTCCTTCAGCTCCTTGGCGCCGCCAGCATGATCGATATGGCCATGCGTCAGCCAGATCGCCTTCACCGTGATGCCGTTCTCCTCCAGAGTCTTGAGGATCACCTCGACATCGCCGCCGGGATCGACGACGACGCCCTCCTTCGTCTCGCTGTCGAAGAGAATGGTGCAGTTCTGCTGGAAGGGGGTGACGGGAATGATGCCCGCCTGAAGCATGCCCATGGGGTCCTCGTTCAAAGTGCCGCGTTGCGCCTGATATAGCCATTACCGCGCCGCACGCAAAGGACGCTGCAAGACATCAGGTTTTTCGCATAAGCCCTTCAAGAGACTCCCGGATCGGGCAACAGGCGCCAAGAACCCTATGCCGGCTCAGCGCAGGCTGGCGATCTCCTGTGCCGGCCCGGTGGCCAGCGTCGGCGAGACGGTGGAGAAGAGCAGCGCCACGACGGCGATGTTGACGGCGGCATAGAGATAAACGACCGGGCGAAGGCGGCTCGCAACCGGGTTTTCCTGCTTCTGGGTGTTCGTCTGCATGGTCCTGTTTCCTGGCTGTCGGCCGCGTTCGGCTCTGTCTCATCCGTTGTGATCGGTTTCTACAACGGCGGCAGAGTCGAACCTGTTCCTGCGGGAACAGGGCAAGGCGAACGGCTGTTGCCCGTCCGCAACATCGCTCAGAGCGGCAGGGCCATCGTCTCCTTCAGCGTATCGAGCACGATGGCCGTCTTCACATGCGAAACGGATTCGTGCGGCAGCAGCACATCGTTGACGAAGGCCGACAGCGCCTTGAGGTTCGGCACGACGACCTTGATGATGTAGTCCATCTCCCCCGTCAGCGAGAAAGCCTCCAACACCTCCGGCAGATTGGAAATCAGCCGTGCGAACCGTACGGCATTGTCGCGATTGTGCGTCGAAAGCGTCACCGTAACGACGATGACGATGCCGAGATCGAGCTTTTCCCGGTCGAGTTCCGCCCGATAGGCGCGGATGATGCCCTCCTCCTCCAGCCGGATACGCCGGCGGGAACATTGCGAGGGGGAAAGATGGATGCGCTCGGACAGTTCGTTGTTGGTCAGGCGCGCGTCCTGCTGCAGATGCGCGAGCAGTTTACGGTCGAATTCGTCCAGTTGCACGGATTGCCCTCCAAACCTGTATTTTACGCACGAATATCGCGGAGAATTATCAAAACGCAAGCACTATGCACACACATTGCATGGAGTACGCGTCATACTTCCCGTCATAACCATCGAGGAGGACGACGGATGGGCCCTTTCCCGCATGACGCGCCGCCGGCGCTGATCACCGCCGATAACCCGGCCGGGACCGACGGGTTCGAGTTCGTCGAATTCGCCCATCCCGAACCGGAAAAGCTGGAAGAGCTGTTTGCCCGCATGGGATACAGCAAGGTCGCGACCCACCGCACGAAGGCGATCTCCGTCTGGCGCCAGGGCGACATCAACTATGTGATCAATGCCGAGCCCGGCTCGCATGCCGTGACATTCGCCGGCGTGCACGGGCCCTGCGCCGCCTCCATGGCCTGGCGCGTGGTCGATGCGAAACACGCCTTCGCCCATGCCGTCTCCAAGGGCGCGACGCCCTATGAAGGGAACGACAAGGCGCTCGACGTGCCCGCCATCGTCGGAATCGGCGGCTCACTGCTCTATTTCGTCGAAAAATACGGCGCCAAGGGCTCGGCCTATGACGCGGAATTCGACTGGACCGGCGAACGCGACCCCAAACCGCAGGGCGTCGGTTTCTACTATCTCGATCACCTCACCCACAATGTCTATCGCGGCAACATGGACAAGTGGTGGGACTTCTATCGCGAGCTGTTCGGCTTCAAGCAGATCCATTTCTTCGACATTGACGGCCGCATTACCGGCCTCGTGTCGCGCGCCATCACCTCGCCCTGCGGCAAGATCCGCATTCCCCTGAACGAATCGAAGGACGAGACGAGCCAGATCGTCGAGTACCTGAAGAAGTACAAGGGCGAAGGCATCCAGCACATCGCCGTCGGTACGGACGGAATCTACGACGCCACCGACAGGCTCGCCGACAATGGCGTGAAGTTCATGCCCGGTCCGCCGGACAATTATTACGACCGCTCCTATGTGCGCGTCGTGGGCCATGAAGAGCCGGTCGAACGTATGAAGACGCACGGCATCCTGATCGACGGCGAGGGTGTCATCGATGGCGGCATGACGAAAATCCTGCTCCAGATCTTCTCGAAGACCGTGATCGGCCCGATCTTCTTCGAATTCATCCAGCGCAAAGGCGACGAAGGCTTTGGCGAGGGCAATTTCCGGGCGCTCTTCGAATCGATCGAGGAAGATCAGATCCGCCGGGGCGTCATCGCAGCAGAATAACAACCGCGGCAACCAAGCCACTGCGGGGAAGGAAGAGGCGGTCGCCCAGCGGCCGCCTCTTTACATTTCAAAACTCCGGTGCAGGACGCACACGGACAAATTGACTTATCCCAATTTTATCCGCACGTTGCAGGTGTCGAGTCTTTCGGCAACGGGCGCGCGGGCTCCAGGCCGCGCCCCGGTAGCGAGGCAAGTGTCCGGCTCGGATCACTCTCTATTCCGGGCGGACCTTTCGGAGGGGAAGTCATGGAAGCATTGATGCCCATCATCACGCAGCTCATCGCCGGGGCCGTTGGCGGCAACGTGGCCGGCGCCGCCCTGAAACAGGCGGCCGTGAGCGCGATCGTCCGCACCATCGTCGGCGCCATCGGCGGTGTCGGTGGCGGCTTTCTCCTGCAGATGCTGGGCGGTGAAGCCGGCCTCGCGGGCCTCGTTGCCAACGGCATCGGCGGCCTTGTCGGCGGCGGCGTGCTGACGGCGATCGTCGGTGCGGTGCTCGGCAAGAAGCCAGCCTGAAACGAAGAAAGGCGGCCCGAAAGGGCCGCCCGGTTCTTCATCCCGATTTACCCGAAGCCACCATCGTCATCCTCGCGCTTAACCCGGGGACGGCTCATGGCGGAGCGGTACGAGCGTGCCGCTTACTCCGCCGCAGCGGCGACGGGATACACTTCCTTCATGTAGTCGTTCATCAGCGTTTCGCAGATCGTGCCCGGCGTGAAGCGGTAGGGGCCGATTTCCGAGACCGGCGTCACTTCCGCCGCAGAGCCCGTCAGGAAGCATTCGGAAAAGTCCGACAGCTCTTCCGGCAGGATCGCCCGCTCGATGACCTGGTAGCCGCGGCGCTTGGCAAGCTCGATGACCGTGCGACGCGTGATGCCGTCGAGGAAGCAATCCGGCACCGGAGTGTGGATGACGCCGTCCTTGACGAAGAAGATATTTGCACCCGTGGCTTCCGCCACCTGGCCGCGATAGTCGAGCATCATCGCATCCGCATAGCCCTTGGCTTCGGCGGCGTGCTTGGAGATCGTGCAGATCATGTAGAGGCCGGCGGCCTTCGATTTCGAGGGCGCGGTCTTCGGGTCGGGGCGGCGATACTCGGCGATGTCGAGGCGGATGCCCTTCAGCTTTTCGGCCGGATTGAAGTAGCTGCCCCACTGCCAGATGGCGATGGCAACGTTGATGCGGTTGTTCTGCGCCGAAACGCCCATCATCTCCGAACCGCGCCAGGCGATCGGCCGCGCATAGGCTTCGGAAAAGCCCTGGCGCCTCAGGAGCTCGATCGTCGCCGCATCCAGCTCTTCCACGGAATAGGGAATCTTGAAGCCGAGGATTTCGGCGGACGTATGCAGGCGCTGGTTGTGCTCGGTGAGCTTGAAGATGCGCCCGCCATAGGCGCGCTCGCCTTCGAACACGGCGCTGGCATAGTGCAGGCCGTGGGTCAGCACGTGGATTTTCGCGTCCTTCCAGTCGACGAACTCGCCGTTGAACCAGATTTGCCCATCCAGCTGATCGAAAGGAACTGCCATCGTCTCATCCTCCGGCGCATCCGCGCCATTCTTTCAAGTTGATTGTTTTGCCTGTAACGGTCTAACCAGAAACAGGCCCGGATTACCTGATCATGAGCGTAATCCGGATTGGGGATCGGAAAAACACCGGATTTCTTCGGCGTCCGGGAACCGCAATATAGGCGGGACCCTAACAAGGGCGGCAAAATATGTCAACAAAGCTGACATATTTTGCTATAAATTACGCGGGGACGGCAAGGCATGAAAGGAAATGACAACGTGGCGCGACAGATGCCGGACAAGAACGGCGTGAGCGAGCTGCACCACGACGCCATGACAGGCGACGATCGCATCGATTTCGAGATCATCGAAGGCTTCTTCTTCGCCTATCGCGACTTCATTTCCGATCCCGACGCGATCCTGGAAAAGAGCGGCTTCGGCCGTGCCCATCACCGGGTCGTGCACTTCGTCAACCGCGAGCCGGGCATGACGGTCGCCGACCTGCTCGATACGCTGAAGATCACCAAGCAGAGCCTGGCGCGCGTCTTGAAGCAGCTCATCGATTCCGGCTATATCCAGCAGGTGGCCGGCCCCGAAGACCGCCGCCAGCGGAAGCTTTATCCGACGCGTACAGGACGGGAACTGGCGCTGGCGCTCGCCGAGCCGCAATCCCGCCGCATCGCCCGTGCATTTGAGGCGATGAGTGCGGACGAGCGCCGGGTGGTGATCCAGTTCCTCACCGGCATGCAGAACGCCAAGAGCGAATGAACGGCTGACAAGCAGAAAAGGGAGGACAGACGATGACCGCTGCCGGTACGCCCTCCGACGACGCGTCCCATCTCCTCGTCGTCGACGACGACACGCGCATCCGCGATCTCCTCAATCGCTACCTGATGGGCGAGGGTTTTCGTGTCACCGTCGCTGCAGATGCCGACGAGGCGCGGCGCAAGCTGCGCGGCCTCGATTTCGACCTCATCATCATGGACGTGATGATGCCCGGTGAAAGCGGCCTGTCGCTGACGAAGAGCCTGCGGGAAATCCGCCCGGTGCCGATCCTCATGCTGACGGCGCTTGCCGAATCGAAGGCCCGCATCGAGGGCCTGGAGGCCGGCGCCGACGACTATCTTTCGAAACCCTTCGAGCCGCGCGAGCTGGTGCTGCGCATCAACAACATCCTGAAACGCAACGCCGCGCCGGCGACGCCGAAGATCGAGCAGGTCATGTTCGGTCCCTACACCTTCTCCATCGTGCGCAAGGAACTCAAACGCGGCAGCGACGCCATCCGGCTTACGGATCGCGAACAGGAGATCATGCTGCTCTTCTCGCTGCGCGCGGGCGAAACCATTCCACGCCACGAACTGATCGGCGAAGAAACAGAAGTGGGTGAACGCACAATCGACGTGCAGATCAATCGCTTGAGGCGTAAGATCGAGGACGATCCGTCCAACCCGGTGTGGCTGCAGACCGTGCGCGGCATCGGTTACCGACTGAGCGTGGAGCAAGGCTGATCGTGCGCCGCACAGTGCAATTCAAGCAAAGGTTTAACGCGGTTTTCCGTACGCATCCGCATGAACATCTTGCGGCAAGCTCTTGGCGCGACTCACACAATCGCAGCCGCCCCGTCTTGGAAAATCCGGTCCGATGACCACCTTCGAGACCTTCAAGCGGGATATCGAGCGCGCACCGGCCGCCGGCTGGAAGCGCCTTGCCCGCTGGCTGCGCCGCCAGATGCCGACGGGCCTTTATGCCCGCTCGCTGCTGATCATCATCATCCCCATGGTGCTCCTCCAGTCGGTCGTCGCCTTCGTCTTCATGGAGCGCCACTGGCAGCTCGTCACGCAGCGCCTCTCCACTGCCGTCACCCGTGACATCGCCGCCATCATCGATCTCATCGACACCTACCCGCAGGATTCCAACTACTCCGAGATCACGCGTATCGCGCGCGAGCGGCTGGAGCTCAACATCGCCATCGAGCCGGGCACGGAACTGCCCGCCCCGCGCACCAAGCCGTTCTTCAATATCCTCGACGAGATCCTGAGCGAGGAGATCGTGCGGCAGATCCGCCGCCCGTTCTGGATCGACACGGTCGGCGAAAGCAATCTCGTCGAAATCCGCATCCTGCTCGACAACAAGATCCTGCGCGTCTATGCGCGGCGCAATCAGGCCTATGCCTCGAACACGCATATCTTCCTGCTCTGGATGGTCGGCACCTCGCTGGTGCTGATCACCATCTCCATCCTCTTCCTGCGCGGTCAGATCCGGCCGATCCTGGCGCTGGCGCAGGCGGCGGAGAGTTTCGGCAAGGGCCAGAAGATGCCAGAGGACTTCGCCCCACGCGGGGCGGACGAGGTACGCCGTGCCGGCCTTGCCTTCATCCTCATGCGCGAGCGCATCGAACGGCAGATGGAACAGCGCACGGCCATGCTGACCGGCGTCAGCCACGACCTGCGCACCATCCTCACGCGCTTCAAGCTGCAACTGGCGCTCGCCGGCGACAATCCCGACCTGCAGGGCCTCAACAAGGACGTCGCGGACATGCAGACCATGCTCGAAGGATACCTTTCCTTCGCGCGCGGCGATGTCGAGGAAGACGTCGGCGAGCTGCGGCTTTCCACCCTCTTCGACAAGTTCGCCATGGAGGCGGAGCTGCACGAGCGCACCTTCTCCAGCGAGATCGACGGCGAGGACGAGGTCATGGTGCGCCCGAACGCCTTCAGCCGCCTCGTGGGCAACCTCGTCTCCAACTCCATGCGCTACGCCAAGACGGTGCATGTCGAGGCGCGGCACCGCTCCAAATGGCTGACCATCACCGTCGACGACGACGGCCCGGGCATTCCCGAACGCTCGCGTGACGACGTCTTCAAGCCTTTCTTCCGGCTTGACGAGGCGCGCAATCTCGACGCGTCGGGCACCGGTCTCGGCCTTGCCATCGCCCGCGACATCGCCCGCAGCCACGGCGGCAACGTCACCCTGTCGGATAGCCCGATGGGCGGCCTGCGCGCAACGATCCGTATTCCCGCATAGTGGTCAGGCGGAACCGATGAGCACATCTTCCTTCGACGGTCTGACCTGGCTCACCCCGCCGGCGGAAAGCGCGATCCGCAACGGCCGCCTCCATGTCCGCACCGGCCTTAGAAGCGATTTCTGGCAGCGCACCTATTACGGCTTCCAGCCGGACAGCGGCCATTTCCTGCACCGCCCCTGGGCTGGCGACTTCACGCTGGAGACGACCTTTTCCGGCCGCTATGAAACGCTCTACGACCAGGCCGGCCTGATGGTCCGTCACGACGAAACGACCTGGATGAAATGCGGCATCGAATTCACCGACGGTGCGAAACACTTCAGCGTGGTGGTGACGCGCGGCCATTCCGACTGGTCCGCCTTCCGCATCGACCACGATTTCGAGGCGATATCCGTGCGTGTGACACGCAACGGCGATGCGCTCTTCGTCCAGTACCGGACGGATGCCATGTCCGAATGGCGCATGGCACGCCTCGCCTATTTTCCGCCGGAGCTTCCGGACCTTTTGGTCGGCCTGATGGCCTGCTCGCCCCAGCGTGGGGGTTTCGAGGCGGAGTTCTCGGAGTTCCGGCTGGGGCCGCCCCTGTCGCGGGATATCCACTAGGCCGGAGGCTTTCTGTTCAGCGTCACCGGCTGTCCTACACCAGATCTACGAAGCAGATGAATCAGCACATCTTCTTGCCGTTCGGCACCGGCCGCTCGACGCCGGCAAGCACGATGGCGCCCGCCTCGTCCTCGAAGCCGAGTGTCAGCACTTCCGAGCGCACCGGGCCGATCTGGCGCGGCGGGAAGTTGACGACGGCGAGCACCTGACGGCCGACGAGATCTTCCAGCGTGTAGTGCACGGTGATCTGCGCCGACGACTTCTTGATGCCGATCTCGGGGCCGAAATCGATCGTCAGCTTGTAGGCGGGTTTGCGTGCTTCCGGGAACGGCAGCGCTTCGATGATGGTGCCGGCGCGAATGTCGACCCGTTCGAAATCGGCATAGGTAATGGTGTCGGTCATGGAAAATCCTTGGTCTGTTCCGGCCCCTCACCCGGCCTGCCGGTTACCTTTTCCCCGCAAGCAGGGGGCGAAGGGGAGATGCCGCCCCGTTTTCCTCAAACAATGACTGGTTCGTGGGCCACGTCCCCTCTCCCCGCTTGCAGGGAAAAGGGTCGGCTGAGGGGAAAACTCGAAAACGGGCGCCCGAAAAATCAGCCCGCCAATTCCTCGGCCCGCGTGCGCGCGGCGGCGATCGCCTTGTCGAAGAGCGGCTGCATGCCATCTTCGGCCATGAGAACGGCGAGCGCCGCAGCGGTGGTGCCGCCGGGCGAGGTAACGTTCTGGCGCAGGCGGGCGGCGTCGTCGGGGGACTGATGAAGCAATTCACCAGCCCCCGCGACAGTTTCCCGTGCGAGCCGCATGGCGAGGTCCGCCGGCAGACCCGCTTTGCGTCCTGCCTCCGCCATGCACTCGACGAGATAGAAGACATAGGCCGGTCCGCTGCCGGAGACGGCCGTGACGGCGTCGATATCCCCCTCGGATGCGACCCATTCCACCGGGCCGCTCACCTTGAGAAGGGCGTGAACGAAATCGCGCTGGCCCGCAGAGACTCGGGCATTGGCATAGGCACCCGTCACGCCGCGACCGATCATGGCCGGCGTGTTCGGCATGGCGCGCACGGTGGCGGCAGCGCCGAGATGGTTTTCAAGATTGGCGATGGTCTTGCCGGCGGCGACCGAAACGATCACCGTTTCCGGACCGACGAGACCCTTCAGGGGCGGCAGCACCTGGTCCATCACCTGCGGCTTGACCGCAACGAAAAGCACGCCGGCCTTGACACCCTCGGGTGCCGAGGTTTCGTGGCGCACGCCATCGTCGGCAATCAGCTTCGCCATGGCCGGTTGCGGGCCGGGATCGATGACGATGACCGAAGAGCCGGAAATGCCGCTCTTCAGCCAACCCGCCAGCATCGCGCCGCCCATATTACCGGCACCGATGAGAACGATAGGCCCCGAACCTGCAACCGCCATCCTCAAGCTTCCCCGACCGTCTCGAACAGGACGGCATCGACGGCGGACTGGGCGTCCATGCCGGACCAGACGACAAACTGGAAGGCCTGGAAATAAGCCTCGCAGGCTTCGAGCGCGCTCGACAGCAGCACCTCGACCTGCTTGTTGGTGGGCTCCGCCCCGCCGGCAAGCAACAGCGACTGGCGGAAGATCACCACGTCCTCGCGGCGCCACAGGTCGAAATGGCCCATCAGCACCTGGCCGTTCACGTGCGAGAGCAGGCAATGCACCTCGTTGACGCGACTTTCGGGAACCTTGATGTCGAAGGCGCAGGCAAGGTGCAGCGCCTCGAACTCTTCCATCCAGGAGAAGGAGACGTGGTAATCCGTCCACTTGCCTTCGACCGTCATCGCGATCTCGTCTTCGCCGGACCGCTCGAACGTCCAGTCATTGTTGGCTGCGACGAACTCGATCATGTCGACCGGGTTGGACTGACGCCCGATATCCAATTCCATAAGGCTCATGCATCACCTTCAAGGCCGGAAGGCATGCGACATCGTGCTCACACACACGACGCGGCAAACCGTACTCCGGATACAACACTGAATGATTGCTCGGCACCCTGCGCAATCTGGACGACTTACCCTGCCCGAAGCTTGCGCTGCCTGTTTCGAATCATCATTTAAAATCAGTGTATAACGGCGGAGTCACGACGCCAGCCCCTGGCCCGCCATTTTCTCCGCCCGGTTGTGGACAGAGGCTGTGAAAAAGATTCAGGTCGGAGGCTTAAGAGACTCTTCGAAAAGGGCTTTTCGCAAGTGTCCACAGGGGTAAAAATTTTATTAAAAAAAACGGTTGGCGCGGGGTGAATCACGCCAACCGAGTCCTGTCGGTGAAAACCTGTGCCGGAACGGCTCAGCTGCCTGCGTTGAGGCGGGCTTCCAGCGCCTCGATGCGCTTCAAAAGCGCGTCGTTTTCATCCCGCGCCTTGATCGCCATTTCACGCACCACCTCGAATTCCTCGCGCTTGACGAGGTCCATGCCGTTGATGAAGCGCTCGGCCTGGGCGCGGAACACCGTCTCGGCCTCCTTGCGCACGCCCTGGGCGGCACCGGCGGCGTCGGTCATCAACTTGGCGAAGTCGTCGAGAATACGGTTTGCGCCTGATGTCGTCATGGTCTGACCTCCCTGAGGTGTCGATGGTCGCTCCGGGCGCCGGCGCCCGCGTGTTGCCCTGAGGTAGGGTCTGATGTCGCTGCTTGCAAGCGGATTCCGGTGGATCGCCGCCGCTTCACGCCGCCGCACCGCCCCCGATCACGATTTATCGCCTTGACCCTGCCCCAAGGCGCCTCCATCTTCCGCCCGAAAACGCAAAAGAGCCTCATCTTGACGAACCTTGCCCAGCTCCTCGCCATTATGCCCTATCCCGAGATCGATCCGATCGCCTTCTCCATCGGCCCGGTCGCCGTGCACTGGTACGGCATCGCCTATGTCGTGGGCATCCTCCTGGGCTGGGTCTATGCGCGCCGGCTGATCGAGACACCACGCCTGTGGGCGGGCGAGGCGCCGATAAGCCGCACCCAGCTCGACGACTTCCTCGTCTGGGCCGCCGTCGGCATCATTCTCGGCGGTCGCGTCGGCTATATTCTTTTCTACGATTTCCCGAACGTCGCGGCCGATCCGCTGCGCGCCCTGCAGGTGTGGAACGGCGGCATGTCCTTCCACGGCGGCCTTGCCGGCACCACGCTCGCCATGATCCTCTTCGCCCGGCGCAACGCCATCCCGGTCTGGAGCCTCTTCGACATCGTCGCCGCCGTCGTGCCGATCGGCCTGTTCTTCGGCCGCATCGCCAACTTCGTCAACGGCGAACTCTGGGGCCGCCTCTCCGACGCGCCCTGGGCCGTGATCTTCCCCGAGGCAGGCCCCTTCGCCCGCCACCCGAGCCAGCTCTACGAAGCGGGGCTCGAAGGCATCGTGCTGGTCATCGTGCTCGCCCTTGCCATCTATCGTTTCGCCGCGCTGAAGCGCCCCGGCCTCGTGACCGGCCTCTTCGTGGCGGGCTATGCCCTCTCGCGCATCACGGTCGAGTTCTTCCGCGAGCCGGATCCGCAGCTCGGCTATCTTCTCGGCGGCTGGCTCACCATGGGCATGCTGCTCTCGCTGCCGATGCTCGCACTCGGCCTCTGGGCGATCGTCCGCGCCCGGCCGGCCACTGCGGCCAGTGCCTGAGCGAACGCGCCGATGCCGACGCCCCTCGCCCGCAAGATCAAGGCGCTGATCCGAACCAACGGCCCGATCAGCGTCACCGACTATTTCGCCCTGTGCCTTGCCGATCCGGAGCACGGCTACTACCGCACCCGCGACCCCTTCGGCGTCGCCGGCGACTTCGTCACCGCGCCGGAGGTCAGCCAGCTCTTCGGCGAGATGCTCGGCATCTTCCTGGTACATGCCTGGCAGAAACACGGCGGACCGGCGGACGTGCGCATTGCCGAGATCGGCCCCGGCCGGGGCACGATGATGGCAGACATGCTGCGCGTGATCGCAAGGATCGCCCCGCAGCTCTATGAGAGCGCGACGATCCACCTGATCGAGACAAGCCCGAAGCTGCGCACCGTCCAGCACGAAACGCTCGGCACCCATGCCGCGCGCGTCACCTGGCACGACAGTTTCGAGGAACTGCCCGACGGTTTCGTGCTGCTTGCCGCCAACGAGCTCTTCGATGCCATCCCGATCCGCCAGTTCATCAAGACACCGTCCGGTTTTCGCGAGCGGCTTGTCGGCCTCGATGCGGACGACGCCCTGACCTTTGCCGCCGGCGTCGCCGGCCTCGATCCCGCACTTCTGCCGGAAAACCACAAGGCGGTGCCAAACGGCACGATCTTCGAGATCGCCCCGGCCCGCGAGGCCGTCTTGGCGACGATCGGCGAGCGCATAGCCCGTTTCGGCGGTACTGCGCTCATCATCGACTACGGCCATTTCGTCACCGGCTTCGGCGATACGCTGCAGGCGGTGCTGAAACACGACTTCGACCCGCCGCTCGCCCATCCCGGCGAGGCGGATCTGACGAGCCATGTGGATTTCGAGCGTCTCGCCGGCACGGCGGCAAGCGTGGGCCTTCATGTGCACGGCATGCTGCACCAGGGCGACTTCCTCGTCGGCCTTGGCATCGGTGAGCGGGCCTCTGCCCTCGGCCGAAACCGCGACGCAGCGACGCAGCAATCGATTCTTGCCGATGTCGACCGGCTCGCCGGCGCAGGTGCTGGGAAAATGGGCGATCTTTTCAAGGTGTTGGCCGTCGGCAGCACGCCACTTGCCCTCTTTCCCTTCCGCCAGCCGGATTGACACAGGCCGTCAGGCCGGACAACATCCGGCCCGATTTGCACCCCGCATGCCCCGGCCGAAACCTTGGCCCGACGGGCCGCCCCAAGCCCAGCCGAGAGACCATGAAGGACGACGCGCTCCCCTCCCCGATCGAAAGCCCGCTCCTGACGGAGCGCGCCGGAAAGGCCGCGCAGCACGGCTTCTTCACCCGCGCCGGCGGGGTTTCCGACGGCATCTACCGCGGCCTCAATGTCGGCCTCGGCTCGAAGGACCAGCGTGAAAAGGTCGACGAGAATCGCGCCCGTGTCGCCCGCTGGTTCTCCGCCACGCCAGACCGGCTCGCCACCGTGCATCAGGTCCATTCACCCGATGTCGTCGTGGTCGATGGCGATTATGACGGCGCACGGCCGCAGGCCGATGCGCTGGTCAGCGCGACACCCGGCATGGTGCTGGGCGTGCTTGCCGCCGATTGCGGGCCGATCCTCTTTTGCGACCCCGAGGCGCGCGTCGTCGGAGCGGCCCATGCCGGCTGGAAGGGCGCCCTCTACGGCGTGCTCGAAAGCACCATCGCGGCGATGGAAAGGCTCGGCGCCCGCAGGCAGGCCATCGTCGCCAGTCTCGGCCCCTCGATCAGCCGGAAGAGCTACGAGGTCGGGCCGGAATTCGTGGAACGCTTCCTCGGCGTCGACACGGCATATGCGCGCTATTTCACGCCCTCGGAAAAACCCGGCCACGCCATGTTCGACCTGCCGGGTCTGACCACGCAGCGATTGACCGACGCCGGGGTGACGGCGGAAAATCTCGACATCTGCACCTATCCGGACGAAGAGCGCTTCTTCTCCTACCGGCGCACCACGCACCGCCAGGAACCCGACTACGGCCGCCAGATATCGGCGATCATGCTAAGGGGCTGAGGCCCCCAACGACACAGGACGAGGGAGACACCGCCATGGCACTTCACTTCGACAGCGAGGAATACGCCAACCGGCTCCAGCGCCTCACCGCCCGCATGCGGGAGGAGAAGATCGACGCCATGCTGCTCTTCGCGCAGGAGAGCATGTATTGGCTGACCGGCTACGACACCTTCGGCTACTGCTTCTTCCAGACGCTCGTCGTGAAGGCGACCGGCGAGATGGTGCTGCTGACCCGTTCGGCAGACCTGCGCCAGGCCCGCCACACCTCCAACATCGAGAAGATCGAGATCTGGATCGACCGCATCACGGCCGATCCGACGATGGACCTGAAGAACCTGCTCTCCGACCTCGACCTGCTCGGTTGCCGCATCGGCGTCGAATATGACACGCATGGCCTTACCGGCCGCAACGCCCGCCTTCTCGACAACCAGCTCCAGAGTTTCGGCCAGATCGTCGACGCCTCTAGCCTCGTCAGCCGGCTGCGCCTCATCAAGAGCCCGGCCGAGATCGCCTATGTCGAGCGTGCTGCCGCGCTGTCCGACGATGCGCTGGCCGCTGCCCTGCCGCTCATCGTGCCCGGCGGCGACGAGGCGGCGATCCTCGCGGCGCTGCAGAATGCGGTGCTGGCCGCCGGCGGCGACTATGCCGCCAATGAATTCGTCATCGGCTCGGGCGCCGACGCCCTGCTCTGCCGCTCCAAGTCCGGCCGGCGCAAGCTCGATGCGGAGGACCAGCTCACGCTGGAATGGTCAGGCGTCAGCGCGCGCTACCATGCGCCGATGATGCGCACGGCCATCATCGGCGAGCCGTCCAACCGCCACCGCGAGCTCTACAGCGCCTGCCGCGAGGCCATGCAGGCGATGGAAATGGTGCTGCGCCCCGGCAATACCTTCGGCACCGTCTTCGAGACCTTCGCCCGCATCATCGACGAGCGCGGCCTTGCCCGCCACAGGCTCAACACCTGCGGCTATTCCGTCGGCGCGCGCTTTGCGCCATCCTGGATGGAGCAGCAGATGTTCCTGGTCGGAAACCCCCAGGAGATCCAGCCGAACATGACGCTTTTCGTGCACACGATCGTGCTCGATTCCGACAGCGGCACGGCCATGACGCTCGGCCAGACCTACCTGACGACGACAGACACGCCGAAGGCGCTTTCGCGCTACGGGCTCGACTTCATCGAGGTCTGAGGGATCCACCCGCAGACCCCGCACGATCCCGCGATTGACAGGCCTTGAGGCCGCACCCATAAATCGTTGCGGGGAACGGAGGAGGCGAAAAGCCTTCCGCAGGACACGGACGACAATGATGCAAGAGCTGATGAAGCGGCTGGCACTGATCGGCCTCATTGCCACCCTTGCCGGCTGCAACAGCACGGACGCGCTGACGCCGCAGGTCGATGTCGGCGGCGGCACCTTCAATTCGCCGCCCGTCACTCAGAACGACCTCGACCAGATGAGCGCACAGACGACACCCGTCACGCGCACGACCCAGGAGACGGCCTTCACCCCGTCATCCGGCACCACGACGGGCGCGGACACCGCCGGCACGCTGCAGGGCCAGGCCGACGCGCTTGCCCGCAATGCGGGGGGCCAGCAGGACGCGGAGCTTGCCCGCACCACCGCCCAGCGCTCGCTCGCGGCCGAAACGTCGACCGGCGCGGAAGAGGTCGCCACCGTCCCGCCGGCCGCGGAAGCAGGCGAGACCGTGCGCTTCCTGCCGATCATCGGCGCCCCGGTCGAGGCCGTGACACCGCTCTCCAAGCGGCTCGGCGCGGAAGCCCGTTCCAACGGGCTGACGATCCGCAGCGCCTCCGACAGTTCGAGCAAATACATCCTGAAGGGCTACTTCTCCGCCATGAACGACAACGGCAAGACCACCGTCGTCTATGTCTGGGACGTGCTCGACGGCAGCGGCGCACGGCTGCATCGCATCCAGGGCCAGGAAAGCGTCTCGGGCACAGCCTCCGATCCCTGGGCCGCCGTGCCGGCGCGCACGATGGAGGGCATCGCCCAGAAGACGATCCGCCAGTATCTCGACTGGCGCGGCGCCACACGCGGTTAAGCACGTCGCAGGGTTAATCACAGCGAAATGCGAAGAAACGCTTTTCGGATATCGCAAAGCCCTTGCATTCACGGATTTTGCCGCTTAAAGCCCCCCCATCAGCATAATCCACAGGCGGACCATAGATGAAGGTTTTCGCGGGCAATTCGAACCGGCTCCTGGCCGAAGCGATCTGCAATTATCTGAATGTTCCGCTCGGCCGGGCCACGGTCAGACGCTTCGCAGACCAGGAAATCTTCGTTGAAATCCAGGAGAACGTGCGCGGCGAGGACGTTTTCGTCGTGCAGTCGACCTCGTTCCCGACCAACGATCACCTGATGGAAATGCTCATCATGATCGATGCGATGCGCCGTTCCTCGGCACGCCGCATCACGGCCGTGATCCCCTATTTCGGCTACGCCCGCCAGGACCGCAAGCCCGGCCCGCGTACGCCGATCTCGGCAAAGCTTGTCGCCAACCTCATCACCGAGGCCGGTGCCGACCGCGTACTGACGCTGGACCTGCATGCCGGCCAGATCCAGGGTTTCTTCGACATTCCCACGGACAACCTCTACGCCGTGCCGATCCTGGCCCGCGACGTGAAGGAAAACTACAACCTCGAAAACGTCATGGTCGTCTCGCCCGACGTCGGCGGCGTGGTGCGCGCCCGGGCGCTCGCCAAGCGCCTCGACTGTCTGCTCGCCATCGTCGACAAGCGCCGTGACCGTCCGGGTGAATCCGAGGTGATGAACGTCATCGGCGACGTTTCAGGCAAGGACTGCCTGCTGATCGACGATATCGTCGACTCGGGCGGCACGCTCTGCAACGCGGCCGAGGCGCTGCTGAAGAACGGCGCGACCAGTGTCACCGCCTATATCACGCATGGCGTTCTGTCGGGCGGCGCCGTCGCGCGCGTCACCTCGTCCAAGCTCAAGGAGCTTGTCATCACCGACTCGATCCAGCCGACAACGGCCGTCCAGTCGGCGCACAACATCCGCGTCATCTCGACGGCCAACCTGCTCGGCGAAGCGATCAACCGCACCAGCGCCGAGGAATCGGTATCGAGCCTCTTCGACTGACGGATTTTTGCCGGGGCCGATATCGGCCCTGGCATTTCTGCGCTAAGTTCCCCTCAGATTCGTCAGGGGAAAACCATGATCTCACTACCATTTCTATCCCGGCTCGCGGGGCCTGCCGTCCTCCTTCTCGCCGCCGGCACTCTGGCGGCCTGCTCGGTCGAGGTCGATGAAGGCCCCGGCGGCTACAATCCCCGCCCGCCGCAATTCTGCACCCGAGAATATGCGCCGGTCTGCGGCGAGCGCGGCCGCGACCGCCAGACCTTCGCCAATGCCTGCGAAGCGCGCTCCAGCGGCTACGGCATCATCGGCCGCGGCGAATGCCAGTTCCGCCGCCCGGATCGCGACCAGACCGGCTGGCAGGACGAGGATCGCGACGGCTGGAACAATGACGGCCGCGACCGTGACAGGGACCGCAATCGCAACGATCGGGACCGCCGGGAGCGGGAGCGTGACCGCAACGACCGGGGCGACCGTGAACGCCCGCGTGACCAGCGCGCCTGCACGATGGACTACAATCCGGTCTGCGGGCGCCGCGGCCCGGATTTCAAGGAGTTCGGCAATGCCTGCTCGGCGGAGGCGGCCGGCTTCACGGTCTATCGGCGCGGCCAGTGCCCGATTGGCTGAGCCCATCCCGATCGGTAGGCTGCACGCTCAACGCCTCCGTCATCATGGCCGGGTTTGACCCGGCCACCTAAGCCCATTGAAAAATATGGATCCTCGGGTCCAGCCCGAGGATGAAGTCGAGCGCGGGCGGATTTTCATAAAAGTCGGGGCGATTGCCTCGAACCTCGTCAGCGCCCCGGCAGTGGACAGGCCTCACCGCCGCCAAAGAGGCGCGAGCGGGTGAGAAACCGTTTCTCCCGGCCATTGTCGAGCGAGAACATGCCGCCCCGACCCGGCACCACGTCGATGATCAGCTGCGTGTGCTTCCACACATCGAACTGGCTCTCGCTGATATAGACCGGCACACCGCCGATCTCGCCGAGCTTTACGTCCCGATCGCCGACAATGTAGTCGTCCGCCGGATAGCACATCGGTGAGGAGCCGTCGCAGCAGCCGCCGGACTGGTGGAACAGGATCTCGGGATGATCGGCCTGGATCTCCCGGATGAGCGACAGCGCGGCGTCTGTCGCCACCACACGCGGCTCGGTCGTGACTTCGGTCATGGCAGCTCTCCTCCAAACGGTTTTCCCTCTCCCCGGCTACGGGGAGAGGGATGGAGCGAGGAGCGACGGCGGACAGCGCTCCCACGCCCGTTGCACGCCTTCTCCGGGGGGGGGGGGAGAAGGAGAGCGGTCGCTCAGAAGAAACCGAGCGCCTTGGGAGAGTAGCTGACCAGCATGTTCTTGGTCTGCTGGTAGTGGTCGAGCATCATCTTGTGGTTCTCGCGGCCGATGCCCGACTGCTTGTAACCGCCGAAGGCCGCATGGGCCGGATAGGCGTGGTAGCAGTTGGTCCAGACACGGCCGGCCTGGATGTCGCGGCCGAAATGGTAGCAACGGTTCGCTTCGCGGCTCCACACGCCGGCACCGAGGCCGTAGAGCGTGTCGTTGGCGATGGCGAGCGCTTCCGCATCGTCCTTGAAGGTCGTGACCGAGACCACCGGCCCGAAGATCTCCTCCTGGAAGATGCGCATCTTGTTGTGACCGCGGAAGACGGTCGGCTTGACATAGTAACCGCCCGAGAGATCACCGCCGAGATCGTTGCGCGCACCGCCCGTCAACAGTTCCGCACCCTCCTGCCGGCCGATGTCGATATAGGAGAGAATCTTTTCAAGCTGCTCGGACGACGCCTGCGCGCCGATCATCGTCGCGGTATCGAGCGGGTTGCCCTGCACGATCTTCTCGACACGCTTGACGGCCTTCTCCATGAAGCGGTCGTAGATCTTCTCATGTACCAGCGCGCGGCTCGGGCAGGTGCAGACCTCGCCCTGGTTCAGCGCGAACATCGCAAAGCCCTCGAGCGCCTTGTCGAGATAGTCGTCATCCTCGCGCATGACGTCTTCGAAGAAGATGTTCGGCGACTTGCCGCCAAGCTCCAGCGTGACCGGAATGAGGTTCTGGCTGGCATATTGCATGATCAGGCGGCCGGTCGTCGTCTCGCCGGTGAAGGCGATCTTGGCGATGCGCGGATTGGAGGCGAGCGGCTTGCCGGCTTCCAGGCCGAAGCCGTTGACGATGTTGAGCACGCCGGCAGGCAAGAGATCGCCGATCAGCTCGGCCCAGACGAGGATCGAGGACGGCGTCTGTTCGGCCGGCTTCAGCACCACGCAGTTGCCGGCGGCGAGAGCAGGCGCCAGCTTCCAGGCAGCCATCAGAATCGGGAAGTTCCAGGGGATGATCTGGCCGACAACACCGAGCGGCTCGTGGAAGTGATAGGCGATCGTATTGTGGTCGACCTCGCTGATGCCGCCCTCCTGTGCACGAACGCAGGATGCAAAATAGCGGAAGTGGTCGATGGCGAGCGGGATGTCGGCGGCCAGCGTCTCGCGCAGCGGCTTGCCGTTGTCCCAGGTTTCCGCACGGGCGAGAAGGTCGAGATTGTCCTCCATGCGCTGGGCGATCTTCATCAGGATGTTGGAGCGCTCGGTGGTCGAGGTGCGGCCCCATTTGTCCTTCGCGGCATGGGCTGCGTCGAGGGCGAGCTCGATATCGGCAGCGTCAGAACGGGCGATCTCGCACAGCTTGCCGCCGGTGACCGGCGTGATGTTGTCGAAGTAGCGGCCGGCGACCGGCTCCTTCCACTCACCGCCGATGAAGTTGCCGTACTTTGCCTTGTACGGGTTTTCGACGATCTTCTGGTGCAGCATGTCATTCCTCCCATGTAGGGCCCGGACGGGCCGTCGGAGAGGATGGTGCTGCGCTTCGGCCGATCGCGGTAGAGGGGGCAGGACGATGGCGGCGGCGACTGTTTCAGAATTGAGACAGGCCGGCGCGACAGCCTGTGCTGCATTGCAACATCAGTTGATCGAGAGCTTCTTCATCTTGCGGTACAGCGTCGCGCGGCTGATGCCGAGCAGGTCGGCCGCCTGGCTGACATTGCCCCCGGCGCGTGTCAGCACGCGGCGCAGCGCCGCGCGTTCCGCATCGTCGAGGTCGCGCCCGTCCTCCGCCCTATCCTCCTGCAGGAGGTCGGAGGCGGCGACGCCCGTGGCGATGCGCCGGTCGTCGAGACCGAGCACCTGGCGCGCGGCGCGGGTTGCGCCCAGAACCAGGTCGTCGCGATCGACGGCGAGCAGCGCCGGCGCGCTACGCCCCTCGACGGGCACAAGCAGGATGCGCGCGGCGGAGAAGGCGCGGCGGAAAAGCCCCGCCTCGATGCGCGCGGCGGCATCGCGGATCGCCTGCGAGAGGATCGACATGGTCATCTCGCCCGCATCGTCACGGCAGGTGGAAATGTCGATGGCAGCAGCGATGCGCCCCGTATGATCGCGGATCGGCGCAGTGGTGCAGGAAAGGCCGGTGTTCTGCGAGAGGAAATGCTGGTCGCGCAGGATGAGCACGGGCCGCTCGTCGGCCAACGCGGTGCCGATGCCGTTGGTGCCGACGCTCGCCTCGCTCCACACCGTGCCGGACCAGAGCCCGACACCGCGAAAATCGCGGTCGTCGCCCGCCGCCCCGCGCCGTTCGAGCGCAATGCCGTTCTCATCCGTCAGGAGCAGGCAGCAGCCGGCCTTGCCGACCGTGGCGAAGAGCCGGTCGATCTCGCCGCGCGCCTCCTCGATCAGCACGCTGGAGCGCGCCCGCGCCTGCCGGAATTCCGGCTCGGTCAGGCGCCAGGGGTGGCGTGCCTCTTCGGGGGAAAGCCCGTGCAGCGTGAGGCAGCGGCGCCAGGAAGCAGCCACCGGCGAACTGGCCGCGGCCGAGGTGTGGGCCGCAACGCTCTGCACATGATCTGCGTGATCGAAACGCATGGGCATCCGCTCTCCTCCCCGAAAGCTTCGACCGATCGTCGCGCCAGAATACAACGCTCAACGACTATAGCCATGTTTGCGCCTGCCGGTCCAGCAGGACAAAGGTACAAGACTGGGGCGAACAGGGCTCCGTCGAGGCAATGGCCTCCTGTCCGTCCTGCCGGGTCCTGCCCTTGCCGAAACCCTGTTTCCAAGCCGCCCGGCGCCTGTTACCAGTGCACATTCCTGTCCAGCATCGATCCTTGCCATGTTTCGTGATTTTTCCGCCCAAGCCCTGTTCATGGGCCTGCTCACCGCCTTCGTCGGTTTTGCGAGTTCCTTCGCCGTCGTGCTGCACGGACTGACCGGCGTCGGCGCCACGGAGGCGCAGGCGGCCTCCGGCCTGATGGCGCTGTCCGTGTCGATGGGCGTCTGCGCGATCGTGCTCAGCGCCACAACGCGGCTCCCCGTCTCCATTGCCTGGTCGACACCGGGCGCCGCACTGCTGGCAAGTTCCGGCGCCGTGGAGGGCGGCTTTGCGACGGCCGTCGGCGGGTTCCTCGTCTGCGCGGTGCTGATCGTCATCGCGGGTCTATGGAAGCCGCTTGGCCGCATGGTCGCTGCAATCCCGGCGACCCTCGCCAATGCCATGCTGTCGGGCGTCCTCATCGGCCTCTGCTTCGCACCGGTGAAGGCCATCGCCTTCGATCCGCTGCTCGGCCTGCCGATCGTCCTTGCCTGGGTGGTCGTCGGCAGCATCAACAGGCTTTACGCCGTACCGGCGGCGCTTGCCGCCTTCGTCGCCGTGCTTGCCTTCGGCATCGACATTCCCGAAGGTGCCCTTTCAGGCCTCGCCGACTCGCTGCTGCCGCGGCCGGAGATCGTCGCACCCGTCTTCACCGTCGCCGGGCTCGTCGGCATCGCACTGCCGCTCTTCATTGTCACCATGGCCTCGCAGAACATTCCGGGCATCGCCGTTCTGAAGGTCAACCACTACGAGCCCAGTCCCGGCCCGCTTTTTGCCGTCACTGGCTTCTTCTCGCTGCTGTCGGCCCCCTTCGGCGGCCATGCGGTCAACCTTGCCGCCATCACCGCCGCCATGTGCGCCGGAAGCGACGCGCATCCCGACCCGGCCAAGCGTTACTGGGCGGCGATCAATGCCGGCGTCTTCTACGTGATCTTCGGGCTTGCCGCAGGCGCCGTCACGGCCTTTGTCAGCCTCGCCCCGCCGATCCTCATCCAGGCCGTCGCCGGCCTCGCGCTGATCAGCGCCTTTGCCGGCTCGGCGCTCAACGCCTTCAAGGAGCCGGAGGGCCGCGAGGCTGCGGCGGTGACCTTCCTCGTCACCGCCTCGGGTGTTTCCTTCGCCGGCATTTCCGGCGCCTTCTGGGGGCTGATCGCCGGAGGGCTGATGCTGGCGCTTGCCCGCCTCACGGCAAGGCGCCGCGCCAGGTCCTGATCCTTACTGCTGGAAGGGCAGCGGCTGGCCGTTGACCAGCACCTTGCCGTCCTTGTCGACCGTCAGGTCCCAGGCCTGCGCGCCGCCGCCGGCATCGCGGGCGAGGCCCTTCATCATCAGGAGGCCGAAGGCGGCCTGGCCGAATTCCGGCACCGTGGCGGCGTTCTTCTGGAGATAGGCGATCGTCTTGTCGAAGTTGCGCATAGTCACCGTCACTTCCGCACTATGGCGATCCTGCTGCTCGGGATAGACCAGCATCTTGCCGGCGAGATGCACGTCGTAGATCGGCGAGACGGCGGAAATGTCCTCGAATTCCATGGTCATCGCGCCGTCCGGCAGGATGATGCGGCCGATCTCCTGGTTCTGCGCCTCCGTCAACGGCTCGGGCTTGGTGAAATCGGCATGGTCGATGAGTTAGTTGACCGCGCCGGCAAGATCGAGATTGGTCACCGCCGCCTTGAAGGTCGCGCGCTCCGGCAGCGCCTCCGCAAAGGCCGCCGGCAGGATGCCGGCCGGCGGCTTGGGCTTCTCCACGCCGAAACCGAAGCCGACACGGGTGGAATGGGCAATGCCGTTCATGTCGATGACATAGCTGATGCTCTCGGCGCCGAACGTACCCTGCTCCGTACCGACGCTCACATTGGAGGCCTTGATCGTTTCGGTGAGGTTGTCGAAGACCGGCAGGGCGGAGCGCAGCATCTCCTTCAGCCGCGCCGCATCCGCCGCCTCCAGCTTGTCCTTGTGCATGTTGTCGAGCACGAAGAAGACGAGGTCCTGCACCACCTTGTTGCGCGCACCATCCATGCTGACATCGATGTCGACCGTGTCGGCGCTGATATCCACCCGGCCGTTCGCACCGCCGGTGATCGTCTCGGCAAAGGCCTTCATCACGCCCGTGCTGGAAATGTCGAGAATGCCCTCGCCCTTCTTCTCCGCGGCAAGACGCATCACCGTCTCGCCGAAGCTTGCCGTGATGCTCTCCTGCGGCGAGGTGCTGGTGAAGGCGATCTTCTCGGCGTTCCAGTCGGCGGAGGTAAAGTAGAGGATTTCAGGATCATAGATGCCTTCGAGTTTCATCGAGGCAATGATGTAGGAGAAGGAGTTCTTGCCCGGCGCGACGTCGACGGACCCCTTGATGTCGAGATTGTCGTTCGCCTCGATACGATAGGTGCCTTCCGGCATGGGCCTCAGATAGGCCGTCATCGGCTTCAACCCTTCGACCGTCACCGCGCCGGACTTGTGCTTCTCGAGCAGCACGGCCGGATTGAAGCGCAGCTCGTAGAACGAGGTCGCCGCCTTGACGCTGACGAGACCCGCCTCGATCATATCCTGCGGCAGGTAGCGCGTGAGCTTCTGCTGGATACTTTCGGCCTCGGCTGGCGAAACCTCCTGGGCAAGGACCGGGCTTGCGGATACAAGCGCGAATGCGGCCGAGGCCATCAGGATCTGTCTTCTCATCGTGGTTTCCTTCGCCGAACTGATTTGCAAGCGAACATCCAATCATGACCGCATCGTGTCAATCCGGCTGCGGGCCTTGCATTTCCGGGCGTTCTCGTTTATCGAGCCCCCGTCCGCGTAGACACCCTTGGAGGCAACGTGGATGAGGCTTTCACGAAATCCTCAAGCTTTTTGCGGCGGCAGGGCGATCCCTGCCTGCGAAGGGCTCTCCAGTAACACACGAAAGGTAAAGCCATGAGCCACGACACTTACGAGCTCAAGGCCGAGACGCGCGAACGGGTTGGTAAGGGGTCCTCCCGTGAACTTCGCCGCAACGGCCTTATTCCCGCAGTCATTTACGGCGACAAGCAGGCCCCGCTCTCCATCGCCCTGTCGACCAAGGACGTCACGCAGCGTATCCACGCCGGCGGTTTCAAGACGACCGTTGCGACGATCGATGTCAACGGCGAGAAGATCAAGGTCCTGCCGAAGGACTACCAGCTTGATCCGGTCCGCGACTTCACGATGCATGTCGACTTCCTGCGCGTTTCGGGCAACACCCACGTCGTCGTCGAAGTTCCGGTTCACTTCGTCAACGAAGAGAAGTCCCCGGGCATCAAGGCCGGCGGCGTCCTGAACATCGTTCGCCACGCTGTCGAACTGCATGCTCTGGCCGGCGACATTCCGGAATTCATCACGGCTGACCTGGCCGGCCTGAAGGTCGGCGACGGCATCCACATCTCGCATGTCAAGCTGCCGAAGGGCACGAGCCCGGTCATCGCCGACCGCGACTTCACGATCGCCACGATCGCTGTCCCGGCTGCCGGCGTGAAGGAAGAAGAAGCAACGGAAGCATCCGAGTAATCGGTTCCGTTCTGACGGCTTCGAAAGCCCCGCATCCCGACGGATGCGGGGCTTTTCTTTGCCCGCTTTCCGCCACTACCGTGGCGTGAGGCCTGAATTTTCAGCACTTTTCCGGACGGCGATTTCAGCAACATTTAAGACTTTGATGAAAATCTAAGCCTCACAGATGGCGAAAGCCAAAGAGGGGCGTTATGGGCGGGCTTGGCATCATGGCATGGGGGCAACCGGCATGAAAATGCATTCGGTGGAAAGCCGCTTCATTGCCATCGTCATCGGCGCCCTGTTCATCTTCGTCGCCCCGCTCTTCGCACTTTTCCTGATCCTTTCCTCCGACCGCGTCGCGCGGGAGCGCCTGGAGAACACAGAAGTGCTGCTTGAGGCCAACGTCCAGGCACTCGGCAAGCCATTGTGGGATTTCGACAAGGACAGCATCGACCAGATCGTCAGCGCGTTGCAGGCAGATGCCGACATCTCCTTCGTCCATGTGCGCGACACCTCGAATGTCATCGACATCAGCAAGCCCGCGACGCGCCCCGACCCGGACGACGCCCGCTCGATCGTCAAGACCGACATCCTCTACAAGGCGAACGACGGCATCAAGAAGGTCGGTACGGCGGAAATCTGGATCCACAAGGAGGGCCTGCTCTCGCGATTCTCGACGGACGAGATGAGCATCTTCGCCATCTTCTTCTTTGCCGTGGCGACACTCTTTACCGCCGCCATCATCGGCAACCGCATCACCGTCATCCGCCCGCTGATGCGGCTGACGGCCGCCATCGAGGCGACACGCCGGCTCGGCTCGCGCCATCATGTCGACTGGACATCGAGCGACGAGATGGGCGCCCTCGCCCACAATTTCAACGAGATGCAGAGCCAGTTGGAGCGCGAGGAGAAGGAGCTGAAGCTCGCTCATGCCCGCGCCACCGACATCTACAATCTCACGCCGGCCATGCTCTTCTCCATCGACGCGGAGAACCGCATCACCGCGGTCAGCGACTACTGGCTGACCGCGACCGGCTATCGCCGCGCCGCGGTGATCGGCCAGAAGTTCACCGACTTCGTTGCCGAGGACTGGCGCGAGACCTATCGCAGGCGCCATGACGAGAACAACGCCAATGGCGGCATCTGCGAGGCGACCGTCCGCTTCCGCTGCGCCGATGGCAGCATGATCGACGTGTTGATCCTGGAAACCGGCGCCGCTGCCAGTAGCCACCGCCAGGCGCTGTCGCTCTCCGTGATGACCGACGTCACCGACCTCAAGGAGGCGGAGAACCGCAACCATCACCAGGCGATCACCGACCACCTGACGGGCCTGCTCAACCGGCAGGGCTTCGAATCGGTGCTCGACGAGCTGATCGGCACCGCCGACAGGCTCGGCCAACAGCTCGCCTGCCTCTTCGTCGATCTCGACCGCTTCAAGTGGATCAACGACAATCTCGGCCATGCCGCCGGCGACGACGTGCTTTGCCAGGTGGCGACACGCCTGCGCCGGCAGCTGCGTGCGGGCGACCGCATCGCCCGGCTCGGCGGCGACGAATTCGCCATCCTGCTCGCCGCCCCGAACGCGCGGCAGCTCGCCATGGATGTCAGCGAACGGTTGGTCGCGAGCCTGCGCACGCCCCTCACCATCAACGGCGCTGACTTGCAAGTCAGCGCCAGCATCGGCGTCGCCGTCTATCCTGATCACGCCTCGACGGCGGCCTGCCTGCTGCAGAAGTCGGACATGGCGATGTATGCGCGCAAGCGCAGCGGCAAGAACGGCGTGCAGCTCTTCGACAACAATATGGTGGACATCGCCCGCAAGCGGCTGGAAACCGAGCAGTTCATCGACCAGGGCCTGCGCGACGACTGGTTCGTCGCCCATCTCCAGCCGATCGTTTCGCTCGCTGACGGACGCGTCGCCGGCTTCGAGGCCCTGATGCGTCTCAGCCACCCCGAGCGCGGCCTGCTGCCGCCGGCCGAGATCATCGGCATCGCTGAGGAGAACGGTTCGATCAGCCGCATCGGGGACACCATCCTCTCGAAGTCGATCGCCAGCCTCGCCGTCATTTCAAAGCTCGATGGGCTTGCCGACAGCTATCTTGCCGTGAACTTTTCGCCCCTGCAGTTCGAGCCCGCTTTGCCCGCCCGCCTTGCCGCCCTGCTCCTGGAACACGGCGTCACACCGTCGCGCATCGTGGTGGAAATCACCGAGGCCGTGCTGATGCTCGACAATCCCATCGTGCGCGAGGTGCTCGACGCACTTTCCGATCTCGGTTGCCGCATCGCACTCGACGATTTCGGCACCGGCTATTCCTCGCTGTCCTATCTCAACCGTTTTCCCGTCGATATCGTCAAGGTCGACCAGTCCTTCACCCGCTCGCTCTCTTCCGACCAGCCGGACGTGCGCCGCAAGAGTCGCATGCTGATCGAGGGTATCCGCACGATCTCGCACCAGATGGGCTGTGCGGTCGTGGCGGAGGGCATCGAGACGACGGAACAGTGGGATATCCTCCAGTCCATGCAGATCGAGTTCGGCCAAGGCTATCTCCTGAGCCGTCCTCTTCCGCTTGACGCGCTCCTGGAGAAACTGGACGAATTCACGATGACGGAAAGGCCGGAGCGCCGCGCCGCTGCCTCCTGATGAAAGACTGAGGACGAGACGATGAAGACGCTGCTTTTGACGCTTTGCCTGTCGCTCGCCCCCTTTTCAGCGCCGCTCGCCGAAACGCTGCATTTCGTGACGGAGGAATACGCCCCCTTCAACTATTCCAAGGACGGCAAGATCACCGGCATCGCGGTCGAACAGGTCGAGGCAATGGCAAAGGCCGCCGGTATCGACTACACGATCGAGATCATGCCCTGGGCCCGTGCCTTCGCGATGGCCGAAAGCCAGCCGATGAACTGCGTCTTCACGACCGGCTACAACCGGGAGCGCGCCGATCGCTTCGCCTGGGTCAATCCGCTGCTGAAAGACGAAATGGTGCTGCTGAAGCGCAAGGATGGCAGCAAGGGGCCGGCAAACCTGCAGGACGCGCTTGCCATGAAGGTCGGCTCGCAACGTGGCGATTTTGCCGTCGAAGCGCTGGAGGGCCTCGGTTTTAAAGAGATCGACCTTGCAGCGGACATCGACATTTCGGTGCGCAAGCTGCTCTCCGGCCGCATCGACCTGATGCCGACCTCGATCAAGACCTATGAGAACCTCATCAACCAGGGCCAGCCGGTTGAAAAGGCCATGCTGATGGCCGGCCAGATTTATGGCCTCGCCTGCCACAGGCAGACCCCACCCGCGCTTATCAAGCGGCTGCAGGCGGCGCTCGACCAGCTCATCGTCAGCGGTGAGCAGGACCACATCTACACAGCCTACGGCCTGCCGCCGAACCCGCGCACGGCCGATGGTGGCGCGAAGAAATGAATGCGGACGGTTGACTTCCGGTCGCTTTCGCGGTGGTGAAGGCCGGACAGATCCATTTTGCGGACCATTCCATGCAGATCATCGCGGGGCTCGGCAATCCGGGCGCAAAATATGCGGGCAGCCGCCACAATATCGGTTTCATGGCGCTGGACGCGATCCACCGCAAGAACCCCTTCTCGCCCTGGTCGAAGAAGTTCAAGGCAGAAATCTCCGAAGGCGAGCTTGCCGGCGAGAAGGTGCTGCTCGTCAAGCCGCAGACCTTCATGAACCTGTCGGGCGAATCCGTCGGTGAGGCCATGCGCTTCTACAAGCTGGCGCCGAAGGACATCGTCGCGATCTACGACGAGCTGGATCTTGCGCCAGGCAAGGCGCGCATCAAGGTCGCCGGCGGCCATGGCGGGCACAACGGCATCAAGTCGATCGACGCCCATTGCGGCAAGGACTATCGGCGCCTGCGCCTCGGCATCGGTCATCCGGGCGCCAAGGAACTCGTCACCAACCATGTGCTCGGCGATTTCGCCAAGGTCGACCATAGCTGGCTCGACCCGCTGCTCGACGAGCTCGCCCTCAATGCCGACATGCTGGTGCGGGGAGAGGATTCGCAGCTGATGAACAAGCTGGCGCTCGCCACCGGCAGCAAGCCGGAAGCGGAAAAGACCCCCGCACAGAAACCGGCCGGCCAGTCCCATATCCGCCAGGCGCGCAACCACGCCCAGCCGAAGATCCTGCCGACGACCGGGCCGATGGCGGAGATGCTGAAGAAACTGCTCGGCAACAAGGGCGACTAGGATGGCTGCGGACGTGGACCTGCGCCCCGCAGAACCGGGCGATCTTCCGGGGCTGCTCGCGCTCTATGCCGAACTCAATCCTGCCGATCCGCCGCTGGATGCGGCAACGGCGCATGATCGCTTCGCCGCAATCCTCGCCCAGCCCGGCATGACGATCTTCGTCGCCGCGGACAGGCAAAAGCCGCTCGCCTCCTGCACGCTCGTCATCGTGCCGAACCTCACCCGGGGCGGCGCCCCCTATGCGCTGATCGAGAACGTCGTCACCCACCACACCGCCCGCCGGCGGGGCCTCGGCCGTGCCGTCATCCGGCATGCGATCGATACGGCCTGGGCGGCCGGCTGCTACAAGGT
Organism: Shinella sp. HY16; assembly: GCF_028534175.1. NCBI lineage: Bacteria > Pseudomonadati > Pseudomonadota > Alphaproteobacteria > Hyphomicrobiales > Rhizobiaceae > Shinella > Shinella sp. HY16. Next base: position 2,627,155 of record NZ_JAHYXL010000001.1, read on the forward strand.
CATGCTGCTGACGGGCCGGGGCGACAGCGAAGCCCATGCCTTCTACACGAGCTGCGGCTTCCGGCAGGACAAGACCGGCTTCCAGATCCGCCGTCCCACACCGAATTGACTACTCCTCCGGCTCGGTCTGGAAGAGCAGCGGGAAGCCTGCCTCCTTGGCAAGGTCCGTCGCTTCCTTCGCCTTGGTCTCGGCAATGTCGCGGGCGCAGACGACCACCACCGCCGTGCCCATCTTGTGTGCGGTCATCATGACGCGATAGCTCGTCTCCTCCGCCATGCGGAAGACGGCCTTCAGCACCAGCGTCACGAATTCGCGCGGCGTGTAGTCGTCGTTGACGAGAATGACCTTGTAGAGCTTCGGGCGCTCCAGCTTCGGCTCCGTCACGGTTTTCGGGGTGAGGGTCGTGTCACCATTGCTCATGGGAAGCTCCTCGTATTCCGGCTCCGAGCGGTGTGAGCCCCATTGTGCACCGCAGGAGAGGCGACTTCAAGGCCCTGCATGGCCGAAGGCCTTGACCCTGCCCCCGCCATCCCCCATAGCGAGGGCAACGATTTTCTTAAGACGAATGGACCACTTCCATGGGTTTCAAATGCGGTATCGTCGGTCTGCCGAATGTCGGCAAGTCGACCCTCTTCAACGCGCTGACCAAGACGGCGGCCGCCCAGGCGGCAAACTACCCCTTCTGCACCATCGAGCCGAACACCGGCGAAGTGGCTGTTCCCGATCCGCGCATGAAGGCGCTCGCCAGCATCGCCGGTTCCAAGGAAATCATCCCCACCCGCATCTCCTTCGTCGACATCGCCGGCCTCGTGCGCGGCGCCTCGAAGGGTGAAGGCCTCGGCAACAAGTTTCTCGCCAACATCCGTGAAGTCGATGCCGTCGTGCATGTGCTGCGCTGCTTCGAGGATGACGACATCACCCACGTCGAGGGCCGCATCAACCCGGTCGGCGATGCCGACACGATCGAGACCGAGCTGATGCTCGCCGACCTCGAAAGCCTGGAACGCCGCGTCGAACAGACCCGCAAGCGCGCCACCGGCAAGGACAAGGAGTCCCTCGCGCAGCTGCCGATCATGGAAGCCGTGGTGAAGCTGCTCAACGAAGGCAAGCCGGCCCGCCTGCTCCTCAAGACGCTGGCGCCCGAGGAAATCGAGGTTCTGAAAGGTCTCAACCTCCTCACCTCCCACCCGGTTCTCTATGTCTGCAACGTCGCGGAGGCCGATGCCTCGACCGGCAACACGCACACCGAAGCCGTCGCCGCCATGGCGAAGGAACAGGGCGCCGAATGCGTCATCATCTCGGCAGCGATCGAATCCGAGGTCGCCCAGCTTCCGGAAGAGGAAGCCGCCGAATTCCTCTCGGCGCTCGGCCTTGAAGAAGCGGGTCTCGACCGGCTGATCCGCGCCGGCTACCACCTGCTCGACCTTATCACCTATTTCACCGTCGGCCCCAAGGAAACCCGCGCCTGGACCATCGTGCGCGGCACCAAGGCCCCGCAGGCGGCCGGCGTCATCCATACGGATTTCGAACGCGGCTTCATCCGTGCCTTCACCATCTCCTATGACGACTACATCGCCTACAAGGGCGAAGTCGGCGCGAAGGAAGCCGGCAAGGGCCGCGACGAAGGCAAGGAATACGTGGTGCAGGACGGCGACGTCATCCACTTCCGCTTCAACACGTAAGACGACCCGACAGCCTCCATTCGAGACCGCCGTCCCCGGCTGGGGCGGCGGTTTTTCTTTGCGCTTGAAGGACATGGCGTCCCGCCAATTCCGCCGGCGCTTGCAAAAGCCGGACACCCTCGCCATTGTCCCCCCGCAACAGAACGGATCGCGACGTGGCCAACTACACCTTTGAAGACTTCACGCCGGGCCGGCGCTTCGACTTCACGAAGCGCACGCTCACGGCAACCGAGATCGTCGCCTTCGCGACGGAATTCGATCCCCAGCCGATGCACATGGACGAGGCCGCCGGCCGCGCAAGCATTCTCGGCGGCCTTGCCGCCTCCGGCTGGCACACCAGCGCCGTGATGATGCACATGCTCTTCGAAGCCTATATCGACGGCTCCACCTCGGAAGGCTCGCCCGGCGTCGACCTGATGGAATGGAAGCGCCCGGTGCTGGCAGGCGATACGCTCGGCGGCCACTGCGAAGTGCTCGATGCCCACACCTCACGCTCGCGCCCCGAAATCGGCATCGTGCGCATGCGCGCCACGGTGACGAACCAGCGCGGCGAAACGGTCGCCCTTTGCGAATACATCAACATGATGCGCCTTGCCGAAAAGGAAGCCGACCATGCGCATGGCTGAGCTCTATGCCTTCGGCAAGGCCGTCGAAATCGGCAACCTCACCTTCACGGCGGAAGACATCATCCGCTTCGCAGGGGATTTCGACCCGCAACCCTTCCATCTCGACGCGGAGCTGGCCAAGCAGGCGCTTTTCGGTGGCCTCTGCGCTTCCGGCTGGCATTCCTCCGCCGGCTGGATGAAATGCTTCGTGCCGTTCTGGGCGGGCGAATGCAAACGCCTGGCCCGCGAGGGCATCACGCCCCCGAACCTCGGCCCCTCCCCCGGCTTCACGAACCTGCGCTGGCTGAAGCCGGTCTTTGCCGGTGACACGATCACCTATTCGGTGACCCTGACCGCCTCGCGCGAACTCGCCTCACGGCCGGGCCGGCTGATCAATACGATCCTGTGCGCGGGAAGGAACCAGAACGGCGAACCGGTCATTCGCTTCGAGAGCACGGTTCTGGAATTCGTCTGAACCGCCCGTTCGCTTTGCCCTCGCCCTAACCCTCTCCCCGCAGCGGGGAGAGAGGATGTGCTCCACAAACAGCGTCAGTTGGGAAACCGGCGCGGCCTATCCCTTCGCCCGCTTGCAGGGAGAAGGTGGCGGCAGGCCGGATGAGGAGCGACACCACCACCCCAGACAGCCGGCAGCTGCCTTCAATGCCCGTCGAACGCCACCAGCGTGCGCACTTCCACGCCGAGCGCTTCGAGCTTCTTGCGCCCGCCGAGTTCCGGCAGGTCGATGACGAAACAAGCCGCGACGATATCCGCGCCGATCTGGCGCAGCAGCTTCACCGCAGCCTCCGCCGTACCGCCGGTCGCGATCAGGTCGTCGATGAGGATGACCTTCTCCCCCGGCTTGATGGCGTCCTTGTGCATCTCCATCTCGTCCACGCCATATTCCAGGCTGTAGGCAATGCGCACGGTCTCGTGCGGCAGCTTGCCCTTCTTGCGGATCGGCACGAAGCCCGTCGACAGCTGGTGCGCCATCGCGCCACCGAGGATGAAACCGCGCGCCTCGATGCCGGCGACCTTGGCAACGCCGATGCCCGCATAGGGGTGCACCAGCTCATCCACCGCACGGCGGAAGGCGCGCGGATTGCCGAGCAGCGTGGTGATGTCGCGGAACATCACGCCGGGCTTGGGATAGTCCGGGATGTTGCGGATCGCGGCGACGAGTTCGTTTTCGAGTGTAGACATGGGAATTCCGACTGCGGAGGGCTTTCTCCGGTTATTGCAGGTGCCGCAGTCCCCCACAACAAAAAAGGCGGCCCGAAGGCCGCCTTTCGACAGAGCGACGGAGCCGCTCAGCTTTCCTTGTTCGCGTAGACCGACTTCTTCGTCAGGTAGATCAGACCGGTGAAGATCACCAGGAAGACCATGACCATGAAGCCGGTACGCTTGCGCTCTTCCAGGTGCGGCTCTGCGGCCCACATCAGGAAGGCGGAGACGTCATGCGCATACTGGTCGACCGTCTGCGGCGAACCGTCGTCATAGGTGACCTGGTCGTCGGAGATCGGCTTTGCCATGGCGAGCGCCGCAGCGTTTGCGAAGTACGGGTTGTAGTGCGTGCCTTCGCCGACTTCGATATGCGCCGGCTTCTCTTCATCGTACCCCGTCAGCAGCGAGTAGATGTAGTCCGGGCCACCTTCCTGATACTGGGTGAAGATGTCGAAGACGAACTGCGGGAAGCCGCGGGTGATGCCGCGTGCCTTGGCGATCAGCGAGAAGTCCGGCGGAGCGGCGCCGTTGTTCGAAGCGGCAGCCGCCTCGTGGTTGGCGTAGGGCGACGGGAAGTAGTCGGCCGGCACAGCCTTGCGGGTGAACATCTCACCGTCGCTGTTCGGGCCGTCCTGCACTTCGTAGTTCGCTGCAAAAGCCTTCACCTGGGCTTCCGAGTAGCCGAGACCTTCCAGCGTGCGGAAAGAGACGAGGCTCATCGAATGGCAGGCAGAACAGACTTCGGTATAGACCTTCAGGCCGCGCTGGAGCTGGCCCTTGTCATACTTGCCGAATGGGCCGGCGAAGGACCATTCCTGCTGCTTGGGCTTGTGGATCGGGTAGTGGGGTGTGGCACTGGCGGCGTGTTCCGCTTCGGCACCACCGGCAGGCGCCGCCTCTTCCGCCGTGGCGAAGGAGACGCCGAGACCGGCGACGAGTGCGAGCGACAGAATGCCTGCAACAAGCTTTTTCATTGTCATGGTTCCTTTCGTCGCTCGCTATCAGGCCTTGGCCGCCTTGGCGTTCTTCTTTTCCAGAACCGCTTCCGTGATCGAATTCGGAATGCGCTTCGGGGTCTCGATCAGGCCGAGGATCGGCATGAGGACGAGGAAGAAGCCAAAGTAGTAGAGCGTACCGAGCTGCGAGAGGATGACGTAGATGCCTTCCGCCGGCATGGCGCCAAGCCAACCGAGCAGGATGGCATTCGCCACGAAGATCCAGAAGAACAGCTTGTACCACGGGCGGTAGACAGCCGAACGGACCTTGGACGTATCGAGCCAGGGCAGGAAGAACAGCACGATGATCGCGCCGAACATCACGAGGACGCCGCCAAGCTTGGAGTCGATCGGGCCGATGTTGAAGGTGATGGCGCGCAGCATCGCGTAGAACGGCAGGTAGTACCATTCCGGAACGATGTGGGGCGGGGTCTTCAGCGGGTCGGCCGGGATATAGTTGTCCGGGTGGCCGAGATAGTTCGGCATGTAGAAGATGAACCAGGCGAAGACGATCAGGAAGACCGAAACGCCAAGGGCGTCCTTCAGCGTTGCATAGGGCGTGAAGGCGACCGTGTCGGTCTTGGACTTCACTTCGACGCCGGTCGGGTTCGTCTGGCCGGTGACGTGCAGCGCCCAGACGTGCAGGACGACGACGCCGGCGATCATGAACGGCAGCAGGTAGTGCAGCGCGAAGAAGCGGTTCAGCGTCGGGTTGTCGACCGCGAAGCCGCCGAGCAGGAACTGCTGGATCCACTCGCCGACCCACGGGAAGGCCGAGAAGAAGCCGGTGATAACGGTCGCGCCCCAGAAGGACATCTGACCCCAGGGCAGAACGTAGCCCATGAAGCCGGTCGCCATCATCAGGAGATAGATGACCACGCCGAGGATCCAGAGGATTTCGCGCGGCGCCTTGTAGGAGCCGTAGTAGAGGCCGCGGGCGATGTGGAGATAGACCGCGATGAAGAAGAAGGACGCGCCGTTGGCGTGCATGTAGCGCAGCAGCCAGCCGTGGTTCACGTCGCGCATGATCTTCTCGACGGAGTTGAACGCGACGGAGGTTTCGGCGGCATAGTGCATGGCCAGCACGATACCGGTCAGAATCTGCACGATGAGCATCACCGACAGCATGGCGCCGAAGGTGTAGGCATAGTTCAGGTTGCGCGGAACCGGGTAGGACACGAAGCTGTCATGGATCATGCGCGGCAGAGGCAGGCGCGAATCGACCCATTTTTCGATGCCAGTCGTCGGCTGGTAGGTGGAATGTTCAGCACTCATTATCAGGTGTCCCCTCAACCGATCTTGATGACTGTGTCGGATACGAACGAGAAGGTCGGCACAGCAAGGTTCTCAGGGGCCGGCCCCTTACGAATACGACCAGCGGTATCGTAGTGAGAACCATGGCAGGGACAGAACCAGCCGCCGAAATCGCCGGCCTGGCCGAGCGGAATACAGCCGAGGTGGGTACAGACACCAACCATGATGATCCAGTTTTCCTTGCCCACGCCCGCCGAGCGGTCGAGGTCCGTCGCCTGGGCGTCGGCAGCAATGTTGGCGTTACGAGCAACAGCGTCCTTGAGGTCGGAAAGCTGAACGGCCTTGGCCTCTTCGACTTCCTTGTCCGTGCGGTTGCGGATGAAGACCGGCTTGCCGCGCCATTTGACCGTCAAGGACATGCCAGGGGTCACGCTGGAGACATCGACATCGATGGCGCCAAGCGCCAGCGTCGACGCATCCGGACGCATCTGGTCGATAAACGGCCAGGCAACCGCAACGCCGCCCACGACGCCAGCCATCCCGGTGGTCAGGTAAAGGAAATCGCGGCGAGTGGGCTCGCCCAGGGATTCGCTTGATGTCTCGTGTTCGCTCACGGCTAAACCATCCTCTCACGCAAAGTCTGCGGAAACCCGCCACGCCCCTTGGAAACCGGTCAAATCCGGACACAATACGGCCATAGATTCCCCGTCAATCCGGCGCGTTCTATGCTTGATCGCAAATTATGTCCAGCCTTGGCAAGGGGAGGTGGGCACATTGTCGCGGGAAAAACGGAGCATCTTGACAAGGCGCAGGCATCGCCTTGAACCTCCAGCGCTTCCCGGCTCAAAAAGCATGCGAAGGACGACGCCCTGCGGCTCTATTGCGCCGCTTCCTCATGGCCGAGAAAACCGCCCGACTGGCGCGACCAGAGATCCGCATAGAGACCACCGCGCGCGACGAGTTCCGCATGGGTCCCCTCCTCCACGATATGGCCGCGATCCATGACGATCAGCCGGTCGAGCGCAGCGATAGTGGAGAGGCGGTGCGCGATGGCGAGCACGGTCTTGCCGCGCATCAGCCGCTCGAGGTTCGACTGGATCGCCGCCTCGACTTCGCTATCGAGCGCCGAGGTCGCCTCGTCGAGCACGAGGATCGGTGCATCCTTCAGCATGACGCGGGCAATGGCGATGCGCTGGCGCTGACCACCTGAAAGCTTGACGCCGCGCTCGCCGACATGGGCATCGTACCCCTTGCGCCCACGCTGGTCTTCCAGCGTGAGGATGAAATCATGCGCCTCGGCCTTTCGCGCCGCCTCGATCATCTCGTCCTCGCTGGCGTCGGGATTGCCGAAGAGGATGTTGTCGCGGATCGAGCGGTGCAAGAGCGCGGTATCCTGGCTGACCATGCCGATATTGGCGCGCAGGCTCTCCTGCGTGACGGTGGCGATATCCTGCCCACCGACGAGAATGCGCCCGCCCTCAAGATCGTAGAAGCGCAACAGGAGATTGACCAACGTCGACTTGCCGGCACCGGACCGGCCGACGATGCCGACCTTCTCGCCGGGCCGGATCGACAGCGTCAGGTCGTCGATGACGCCGGACTTGCGGCCATAGTGGAAGCGGATGGCCTCGAAGCGAATGTCCGGGCGCACGACCTTCATTTCCATCGCATCCGGCTTGTCGACAAGGCCGATCGGCTGGGAGATGAGATCGGCCGAGTTCTGGATCGTGCCGATATTGCGCATGATGCTGTTGAGCTGCGTCATCAGGCGATTGAGCAGGAAATTCAGCCGCAGCACCAGCGCCATGGTAAAGGCGACGGCCCCGGAACTGGCAACGCCGCCGAGCCAAAGATGGATGGAGAGCACGGCCATGGCGACGATCATCAGGCCGGAGACGAAGGCCATCGAGGCACGCACGCCTGTCAGGAAGCGCGTGAAATCGAGCGTCGTCGTCTGGAAAGTATCGAAACCGCTGCGCATGTAGCGGTCGTTCGCCTCGTCGCGGCCGAACAGTTTGAGCGTCTGGATGTTGGAGTAGGCATCCACCATACGGCCGCTCAGCATCGACGCGGCCTCGGCGGTCTGGCGCGAATGCTCGCGGATGCGCGGCACGAAATAGCGTGCCAGCACGGAAAACACCACGAGCCACACGCCGAGCACGGCGGCAAGCCGCCAGTCGAGCCCGCCGAGCAGCACCAGCGTCGAGGCCGTGTAGATCGTCACGAACCAGACACTTTCCATGAAGGAGGTGATTACGTCGCCGGTCGCCTGCCCCGCCGACCAGACCTTCGTGACGATGCGCCCGGAAAAATCGTTCTGGAAGAAGGACAGCGACTGTCGCGCGACATGCACATAGGACTGCCAGCGCACGAGATTGTAAAAGCCGGGCGTGATGACCTGCTGGTCGACGAGCGCGGTGAGAAAGGTGATCACGAAGCGAACGAGGCCGATGAGGCCGAGCATCAGCAGAAGCTCCGGCCCATGCGCGGCCATAAGCCCGCCCCATCCGTCTCCCGGCTTCACCGTCGCCAGGATATCGACCAGCCGCCCGACGAACCAGAAGGTCGCCGCCTCGATGCCCGCGGTCACGCCGCCGAGCACCAGCATCGTCGCAAACGGCGCCCTGGCCTGGCCAACATAGAACCAGATGAAGGCGAGAAGCCCCTGCGGCGGACGAAGATCATCCCGCCGCGCGAAGGGCTGAATCCAGTTCTCGAACCAGGAGAAGAGCGGGCGGAAGATCATGCCATCGATATAGGCGGTTTTTGACGGGCGACAAATTAAAGATTGGAAAGGTGGAAGGGCATCGCGTGCGAAGATTGCTCGCTTGAGGAAGGCACCCCTTCTGCTGGAAAGGGGTGCCTTCTGCCCGACTATTCCGCCGCCGCTTCCGCCTCGGCGTCGTCGGCGATGAAGCCGCCGGACTGGCGGGTCCAGAGGTCGGCATAGATGCCGCCCATGGCGACGAGTTCGGCATGGGTGCCGGTCTCGTGGAGACGGCCCTTGTCGAGCACGATGAGGCGGTCCATCTCCGTCAGCGTCGACAGGCGATGGGCGATCGCGATCACCGTCTTGCCCTGCATGAGAGCGAAGAGGTTTTCCTGGATCGCCGCCTCGACTTCCGAATCGAGCGCCGAGGTCGCTTCGTCCAGTACCAGGATCGGCGCGTCCTTCAGGAAGACGCGGGCGATCGCGATACGCTGGCGCTGGCCGCCGGAGAGCTTGACACCGCGCTCGCCGACCTGGGCATCGAGGCCCGTGCGCCCCTGCTGGTCGGTGAGGCCTTCGATGAAGTCCCAGGCATTGGCGCGCTTGGCTGCCTCGATGATCTCGGCGTCGTCAGCGTCCGGCTTGCCGTAGGCGATGTTGTCACGGATCGAGCGGTGCAGCAGGGAGGTGTCCTGCGTGACCACGCCGATCTGCGAACGCAGGCTGTCCTGCGTCACCGTGGCGACATCCTTGCCATCGATGGTGATCCTGCCGGATTCGAGGTCGTAGAACCGCAGCAGCACGTTCATCAGCGTCGTCTTGCCTGCGCCGGAGCGGCCGACAAGGCCGACCTTCTCCCCCGCCCCGATCGACAGCGACAGATCCTCGATCACACCCTTGTTCTTGCCGTAGTGGAAGCGGACATGGTCGAAGTTGATCGCGCCCTTGGCGGCAGGCAAGGCGGGCGCCTGCGGCGCATCCTTGATGTCGTGCGGACGCGTCATCATGCCCATGCCATCATAGACCGTGCCGATGTTCTCGAAGAGCGCGGTCACTTCCCACATCACCCACTGCGACATGCCGTTGATGCGCATGACGAGGCCGATGGCGACTGCCACCGCACCGACGGAGACATCGCCCGTCATCCAGAAGTAGATGCCGATGCCCGCCGTGAAGAACATCGTGACGACATTGTTGATGTCGATCAGGATATTGAACAGGGTGATCAGCCGCATTTGCTTGTGAACGGTCTGCAGGAACTCGTCCATGCCTTCACGGGCATAGCTCTCCTCCCGCCCGGCATGCGAGAACAGCTTGACCGTCGCGATGTTGGTGTAGCTGTCGACGATCCGGCCCGTCATCATCGAACGCGCGTCGGCCTGCTCGCGCGAGATCACCATCAGCTTCGGCACGAAATAGCGCAGGATACTGACATAGGCGACGAACCACACGAGCAGCGGCACGACCAGACGCAGGTCCGCCGCGGCGATGATCGCGATCATCGAGATGAAGTAGCTCACCACGTAGATGAAGACGTCGATGATCTTCATGACGGCTTCACGCACCGCAAGCGCCGTCTGCATCACCTTCGTCGACACGCGGCCGGCGAACTCGTTGGAGAAGAAGGTCATGCTCTGGCGGATCAGGTAGCGATGCATCTGCCAGCGGGCGATCATCGGGAAATTGCCCGCGAGCGCCTGGTGCATGGTCATGGTGTGCAGCGCGCCAAACCCCGGGATGACGACGAGCAGCAGGACCGCCATCCAGACCAGCGTGTCGCCCTCGCGGGCAAGGAACGTCGTCTTGTCACCGGCCGAAAGCCAGTCGACGATACTGCCGAGGAACTGGAACAGCACGACTTCCGCAATGCCGAGCACCATGGAGCAGAAGCCGAGCAGCGCAAGCCACGGCGCAGCCGGGCGCGTATAGTGCCAAAGGAAGGCGAAAAGGCCCTTCGGAGGCAGCGAGGGCGCCTCGGAAGGATAGGGATTCAAACGTCTTTCGAACCAGCCGAACATGGCTTTCTCCGTAATAGAAAGACGGAACCGGCGCGGACGGCGCAAAATGAGCGCGGTCAGGAACGGGGTTCCGGTAGGATTGCCGTGGGGCGACGAAAAGCGTCACACGACGAAGTAAAAAGAAGAAACGAAGGGAATCTTGGTGGCAAAACGCCTACGCGAGAAGAGGCGTGATTCCAGCCGGGAGGCGTGGTCGATACATGGTATCCATAGTGGTCCTCCCTTTTCTCGCGTTGAAGATGGCTCTGGTTAACCCGAAACGCCGCAATTTGCCAGCCACTTTGTCGCAATTTCGTCTTTCCGGCCAATTCTGTTGCCGTGTCGCCACATCCGGGCGCCCCCTCTGCCGCTTTTCGCCGCGAGGCGGGATGGCGCACCCTTCTTGTCTTTTCGCAATTTTGAAGACAAACCGCTTCGCACCCCGGCCGGAATTGCTGTAGGCGAAACCGCATGTCTACACTCCGCATCGCCCTTTACCAGCCCGACATTGCCGGCAATACCGGCACGATCCTGCGGTTCGCCGCCTGCCTTGGCCTTTCGGTCGACCTCATCGAGCCGGCCGGCTTCGATATTTCCGACCGCAGCCTCAAGCGTGCGGGCATGGACTATCTTGCCGCCGTGACGCTGACACGACATGTCAACTGGGAGCGATACGAGGCGTGGCGGGCAGAGAGCGGCCGCCGCCTGGTGCTCGCCTCCACCAAGGCCGCCGGGCGCTATACGGACTTCGCCTACAAGCCGACGGACATCCTGCTGTTCGGCCGCGAAAGCGCCGGCGTTCCCGATCACGTCCACGACAGGGCGGATGGACGCGTGCTCATTCCCATGGTCGAGGGGCAACGCTCCATCAATGTCGCGCTCTCGGCCGCAATGATCTGTGGCGAGGCGCTGCGCCAGACGGGCTTCGCCTGACCGAACGTACCCCCTTTCCAGGGGTCTCCAAAACGCCTTAGCCATCGCCCGGCCACACCCAGCGCAGGGCGAAGGCCACGATGCCGAAGACCAGTACGACGGCACCGACAAGGGCATAGGCGCCAGCGTAACCCGATGCGGCAATCAGCGGCTGCGAGACGATGGGCGACAGGAACTGGCCGGCAAAGATGCTGGAAACCAGGAGACCGGAGACGCGGCCGCGGCGGGCCGGAGGGGCAAGCAGCATCGCCGCGGCCGCGAAGTTCGGCATGATCGTGCCCATGCAGACACCGGAGACGGCCATGGCGACGAGCACGCTGACATAACTTTCCGCCGTCGAGAGCAGGAGGAAGGAAAGACCGGCCGAAACGAAGCCGAGGCCGAAGACGCCCATGATGCCGAGCTGGCGCCGGAGGGGCGCGAAGGCGAGCGCGCTCACCACGCCGACGAGCTGCCCCGCGCCGATCGCCGCACCGGCAAGGCTCGGTGCGGAAAAGCCGAGCGATTCGAGGTAGAAGGGTAGCTGCGTCGGGACCATGTAGAAGGCGATCATGTTGACGGCCGCTGCCAGGAACAAAAGGGCGAGCAGCGCTATCGCCCGCCCGTCGAGCCGGCCCTCCCCCACCGCGGCACCCGCCGGCCGTGCACGTCGCGGCTCCGGCAGGAAAGCAAGCGCCGCCGGCACCAGCAGGATCGCCACCGTGTAGATCAGAAACGGCCCGCGCCATTGGACCTCCGCAAGGAACCCGCCGCCCGTCAGGAAAATCGTGCCACCGATACCGACAAAGGCCTGTTGCAGGCCCATATAGCGATCGCGCGCCGCCCCCTGAAAGAAATCGCCGACCAGCGCCGTCGTCGCCGTCATGATGCCGCCGACGGCGATACCCAGCACAGCGCGTCCGGCGAGGAGCCCCGGCAGCGTATCGAGGAAAAGCCCGGAGGCACCGGCACCGGCAAACAACGCAAGCGAGGCGACGAGCAGCGGCTTGCGGCCGAAACGATCCACCAGGAAGCCCGCCGCCGGAGAGAAGAGCGCGATGAACACGGCCGGCAACGTCAGCACCAGCCTGCTGAGCAGCGCGACATTCTCCACATCGGCAAACCGCGCCGCGATGCCCGGCAGCGACGCGGAAATCGTCGCGCCGGACATGATGGTGAGCGTGCTGATGAAGAGCAGCGTCGCATTGCGCCGGGTCTCGGCGGGGGACCGCGCGACCTCCGCTGCCGCATAGTGTTCTGGCTTCATGCGGCCACCTCGTCGTAGCGGGTTGCGATGCGTGCCGCCTTCAGGGCGTTGGCCCACCAGATCAGGCGTTTCATCAGCACGGCGAGCTGGCCGTTGAGCTGGCCGGGGCGGAAGGGATTGCCGACCGGGTCGAACTGCGTCCAGGCATGGGCAAGGCTTACCGTCTCGCGGATCGCCACCGCATGCAGCTCGGCAAAGACCAGCCGAAGCTGCTCGACGGCGCGCAGGCCGCCGGAGACGCCGCCATAAGAGACGAAGGCGATCGGCTTTGCATGCCAGGGGCGGAAGCAGCTGTCGATGATCGCCTTCAGCGCGGCCGGGTAGGCGTGGTTGTATTCCGGCGTGACGATCAGGAAAGCGTCCGCCCGCGAGATACGGCTTTCGACCAGCTGGGCCGATGCCTCGTCGAGACCGCCCGGCGTGAAGGTCAGCTCCACCGGATCGATACGGATGATGTCGTGATAGCCAAGCGCGGAGAGTTCAGGCTCCAGCCATCCCGCGATCGTATCGGCAAAGCGCCCTTCGCGGCCGCTGCCATAGATGAGGGCGATGGTCAGTCTTTCAGTCATGCGTCGGCTCCGTCTTGGAAAAGTTAGGAGCCGCTGGTATAAAACCTCAACTTAAGTTGAGGTCAACAGCCATGACGGAAAAATGTCCGAAGAGCGGAATGCCCCGGGAACTCAGCGTCGGCGAGGTCGCCGAGCGCAGCGGGATCGCAGTGTCCACCCTGCATTTTTATGAGGCAAAGGGGCTGATCCACAGCCAGCGCAACCGTGGCAACCAGCGGCGCTATCCACGCGGCATCCTGCGCCGCGTGGCGGTGATCAAGGTGGCGCAGCGCACCGGCATTCCGCTTTCGGAGATTGCCGAGGCCCTGTCGGTGCTGCCGCACGACCGGCCATTGACGGGTCTCGACTGGCGCAGGCTTTCGGAAAACTGGCGTGGCCAACTCGACGAGCGCATCGCCCGCCTCACCAAGCTGCGCAACCAGCTGGACGGCTGCATCGGCTGTGGTTGCCTGTCATTGCAGGAATGCCCGTTGCGCAACCCGCTGGACGAACTGGCGGCCGAAGGCCCGGGCCCGAGACTGCTTGAGCCCTGATCTTCAGCGGGACGCAACCGCATTTGTGGTGTCGGATTAATCCAGCCGCGTGGCGAGCAGCTTGTCGACGCGGCGACCATCCATGTCGACGACCTCGAAGCGCCAGCCCTGGGTTTCCGTGATCTCGCCGGTCTTCGGCAGCTTCTGCAGCGATTCGATGACGAGGCCGGCCGCGGTCTGGTAGCTGCGGCGGGCCGGCAGCTGCAGGCCGAGACGGTCGGCCATCTCGTCGATCGGCATGGAGCCGGAGATCAGCCAGGAGCCATCCTCGCGTTGCACCGCATAATCGTCGTCGCCTTCCTCGATATCGGCGCGAAACACGCCGGCAATCGCCTCCAGCACGTCGGCAGGCGTGATGATGCCTTCGAAGTGGCCGTATTCGTCATGGATGAGCAGGATCGGCACTTCGGAATTGCGCAGCGTTTCGAGCACACGCATGGCATCCATCGTATCGGGCACGATCGGCGCGGGGCGCACGAAGCTGCGGATGTCGAGCGGCTGGCCGTTCAACAGGGCCGAAAGCAACTCACGCTTCTGCACGATGCCGACGATCGTCTCCGGCCCGCCATCGGCGACCGGCAGGCGGGAATGCGGGCTGTCGGTCAGGGTCTTGTGGATCTCCTCCACCGTGTCGCCGAGATCGATCCAGTCGACATCGTTGCGCGGGGTCATGAGACCGCGCGCCTCACGGTCGGAGAAGCGCATGACGCCGGCGATCATCAGCTTTTCGCCGCCCTCGATGACACCGGCAGCTTCCGCCTCGGCGACGATGGTCTTGATTTCCTCGTCGGTGACGATGCTTTCGGCGACCTGATGCTGGCCAAGCAGACGGAAGATCAACCGCGTCGAGGCATCGAGGATCCAGACCGCCGGGGCACCGATCTTCGAGAGCAGCGACATGGCGGGCGCGACGAGCGCGGCAAAACGCTCCGGGTTCTTCAACGCGATCTGCTTGGGCACCAGTTCGCCGACCACCACCGACAGATAGGTGATTATGAAGATGACGATACCGTAGCCGAGCGGATCGGCCAGCCAGTCCGGCACGCCCTCGGCATAGAGGATGTCACGCAGGCGTCCGCCGAGCGCGGCACCCGAGAAGGCACCGGCGAGAATGCCGATGAGGGTGATGCCGATCTGGACGGTGGAGAGGAATTTTCCGGGGTGGTCCGCCAGCTTCAGCGCTGCCGCAGCGCCACGCGAGCCCTGCGCAGCCATGGTCTTCAGGCGCGGCTTTCGGGCAGAAACGATGGAAAGTTCGGAAAGGGCAAAGACCCCATTGAAGAGGATAAGGAAGACAGCAATCGCGAGTTCGAACAAGGACTGTGAGCCGTGCTTCTGAACCGCAACGGCGCCTTTCTGTTGATGACGATGGCCGCAAGATAGGGGCGCGGCGGGTCGCCGTCAATCGAACTTGCCGATCACGGTCGTGTCAGGTGGGGATCACGAGCATTTCGAGGAGGATGTCACGCAGCCGTCCGACCGGCGCGGGCGGCTGTGCTTCGGCCGTGTGCAGCATCAGGTCGATACTGCCGAGCACCGGTAGCCCCGCCTGTTGCGGGTCGAGCACGCGCAGATGGGAAGGCATGCCCGTGGTCGTGCGGATTGTCACGCCGAGCCCGGCCGTCACCGCCGCCCAGAGCCCCGCAAGCCCGGGGCTGGAAAAGACCTGGCGCCATTCCCGTCCGGTCGCAGAAAGCGCCTCGACGGCGGCCGCCCGGAACGTACAGGGTGGATCGAACGCGATGAGCGGCACCGGCGCGCCGGCGGAGATGTCATGGTCCACGGCCGCGATCCAGACGACCGGGTGGGTGGCGATGTGCCGGCAATGGGCGCTCTTCTGGCCGCCCCAGGTGACGGCCATGTCGAGATCGCCGCGCTCGACCGCCGCCACCAGCTTGGCCCCGCGATCGACCCGCGCTTCGACGCGCAGCTTCGGGTGCGCCCGCGAAAAGCGGCCGAGCACCGGCGGCAGCGAGGTCTCCGCAAAGTCCTGCGGGATACCGAGCCGCAGCCAGCCGTCGAGCGCCCGGCTGGAGCCCAGCATCATCATCGCCTCGTCGTTCAGGTCGAGAATGCGCACCGCATAGTCGTGCAAGGCTTCGCCGGCATCGGTGAGTACGAGGCCCCGGCCCTGCTTGACGAAAAGCGTCTGACCGCTGAGTTCAGACAGTTTCTTCAGTTGCAGGCTGACGGCCGGCGGCGTCCGCCCCAGCGCCTCCGCGGCTTTCGCAAAGCTGCCGAGGCGCACGCCCGTAACAAACGTGCGCAGCACGTCCATGTCGAAGTTGCGCGGAGAGACCATTCAGTTTTCCAAAACCATACCGGCAATGCTTCTCAATTTTAAAAACAATAGTCGCGCAATAGGCTCCTTCCGTCAACACGAGACAGGAGACGACCATGCCCTTCCTCCACATCCGCCTCGCCGGCAAGAACCTGACGGACGGCGAGCGCCTGCACCTTCAGGACGAGGCGACCCGCCTTGCCGTCACGCTGCTCGGCAAGCGCGCCGAAGCGACCGCCGTCCTCGTCGAGGGAACGCCGATCGCCAACTGGACCATCGGCGCGCGACGGCAGAAGGTGGCCGGCCATTTCGAAATCCTGATCAGCGAGGGCACCAACACGGCAGAGGAAAAGGCCTGCTTCATCGCCGCCGCCTATGCCCTGCTTGAGGAGACGCTGGGCGCACATCTTGATCCCGTGACCTATGTGGTCATCCGCGATATCGCGATGGACAGCTGGGGGTACGGCGGCCGGACACAGGAAAGCCGGCACGTCGCCCTTGCGGCGTGACGCATCAATCGGCGCTCGGCAGGCGGCGCATCGTGAATTCGATGCGGTCGCCCTCCATGGCGCGCCAGCTTTCGACCTCGGTCCAGTAGGCGGCCTTCGGCCAGAGGTCGAACCATTCACGCGCCTTCTCTCGCGCCGCCTGCCGGTCGAGGCAGAAGGTCTCGCGGACGAAATGGCCTTCGCGGGCGGGTTTTTCGCGACGGCGACGCTCGATATGGCGCCGGAGCCCTTCAAGCGGGGGCGGACCGGGAACACGCGCCATGCAGATTTCCTCCTGGCAGCACATTCAACGGAGGAAAGATAAGCCGCCCCCGCGCGTTTTGCGAGTCCCGTCGTCCCCAGCCGATGCCCCGCCCGCGGTTGCCAAATGGCGCAAAGTTTTGGACTGTGGCGAAAATACGATTCGGCGGGCTGCCCGCCAGCGGGAAGCACCATGGAACGACCAGACCTGCCGAAAGGCCTGCCCGAGGACATCGAAGAGAAGAAGACCGCCGCGCAGGCCTGGTTCGGGCAGCTGCGCGACGCGATCTGCGCCAGCTTCGAGGCGCTTGAGGACGACCTGCAAGGGCCGCTCTCCGACATGCAGCCCGGCCGCTTCGTCGCCAAGGACTGGCTGCGCGAGGGCGGCGCAGGTGGCGGCGGACGCATGTCGATGATGGAAGGCCGCGTCTTCGAGAAGGTCGGCGTGCACACCTCGACCGTCTATGGCGAATTCTCGCCGGAGTTTCGCGGCCAGATTCCCGGCGCGAGCGAGGACCCGCGTTTCTGGGCCTCCGGCATCTCGCTCATCGCCCATCCGGTGAACCCCAACGTACCCGCCGTGCACATGAACACGCGTATGGTCGTCACCACCAGCCACTGGTTCGGCGGGGGTGCGGACCTGACGCCGGTGCTCGACCGCCGCCGCATGATGGACGATCCGGACACCACGCTCTTCCACAAGGCGATGGAGATCACCTGCAACCGCCATCCCGTCGCCGATCACCAGAAATTCAAGGCCTGGTGCGACGACTACTTCTTCCTGAAGCACCGCAATGAACCGCGCGGCACCGGCGGCATTTTTTACGACTGGCTGCATTCGTCGGAAGAGCTTGGCGGCTGGGATGCCGATTTTGCCTTCACCCAGGATGTCGGGCGCGCCTTCGCCATGGTCTATCCGAAGATCGTGCGGTCGAACTTCAACAAGGGCTGGACGGAAGAAGACCGCGACGAACAGCTCGTGCGGCGCGGCCGCTATGTCGAGTTCAACCTGCTCTACGACCGCGGCACGATCTTCGGCCTCAAGACGGGCGGCAATGTCGAGTCGATCCTCTCCTCGCTTCCCCCGGTGGTGCGCTGGCCCTGAAGGCCGGCCCTCCCTGCCTTGTGATTACAGACCTACGCCTTCCGTGGTATAATGCCTGCTGCATGAGTCCATGGAGGAAGCAGTCATGAAGATTGCAGCACAAGAGGCAATGCAGACGGGTTCCGACCCGAAATCTCCCGAATTTCTCGATCGTTTCGCCGAAACCATACGTGCCGAGAGCGGGCTGGACCTGCCGCACGCCTATTTCGTCGAAGAAGCCCGGCTGCGGCTTGCCAGCGGCGTGGTGCATCATCTCGTCGATCACCACACCACCCCGGCGCAATTCCAGTCGTCCTGCTGCTTCGACGCCTGGGCGAAGGACGACGCGGCCTGACAACAGCCGGCTGGAAATGCAGCAACGAAATCGCGCCCGGGGCGGAACCTCGGGCGGCTTTTGCCGTTTGATGGGACGGCTTCCTGATGCCGCAGGCCCGGCTGCAATTTGGCTGATCGGGCCTCATCTGCTACACTGGTTCCGCTGAAACGACAGGAGATAGGTCATGAGACTTTTTGAATGCGGTTCACTCGTCCCCGGATGCGACTGGCATACGCGGGCCAATGACGACGCCGAAGTCGTCCGCCGTGCGGTCGAGCATATGCGCACCGCCCATGGCGAGGCGATCATCCGGGAAAGCATGGTCGATCACATCAAGGAACGCATCGTCGACGAGAAGGCGGCCGACGCCGCCTGACAGGCATTTCCGATAAATTCACACCGCCTGCTCACCTTCTCCCCGCCGGGGAGAAGGTCAAGTAGCCCATGGCGCGAAATGAGCCGTTTGCGGTAGCACCCGGAAAATCAAAAGCCTGACGTCAGACGCGAACCTGAAGGATCGTGATGCGCTCAGGGCGTGGAAGGTTCCCCCTCCTCCTTTGCCATCGCCGCCAGACGGGCAAGCAGCTTTGCGCGGCCGTCATGGAAGTTGCCCGCCACCCATGCCTCTTCGATCGCCCCCAGAACCGCACCGACCTTCGGGCCGGCGGGAATACCTGCGGCAAGCACGTCCGCGCCGTTTAGCGGGAAGGTCGGCCGGTGCCATTTCTCGGCCCGGGCAAGAAGCCGCTGGCAAAGGCCGGCAAAGGCCAGCGCCTCCGGGTCACCAAGGCCCCGCGCCCGGGCGGACGCCAGTGCCAGCTTCAGCCGCATCGTCAGCCCCTGCACACCGCTGCGATAAAGCAGCCGCTCGAATGCCGTCTCGGCAAGTTTCGGCGCGATTTCCGGCGCGGCCGCCCAATGGTCGAGAACGGCCGCCTCCGCCTTGGAAAGGCGCAGGCGCTCGGCGAGCGCCTTCAGCCGGTCGCGATCCGCCGGCACCATGGCGGCAAGGCGCAGCATCGGGTCTGGCTTCCAGCCGAACGCCTTTTCGGCATGGATCAGGCCGGGGATCGCATCGATGCCCCACTTCTCCGTCTCGGGCAGGATTTCGGTGAGCACGCCCGCCTGCCGCATCCAGAGCAGCGCGCGGCCGGGATCGGGCGCTACGAGCAATTTCTTCGTCTCGGACCAGACGCGCTCGGCTGAAAGTTTTCCAAGGCTGCCCTTCGCCCGTGCGCAGGCCTTCAGCCCGTCCGCATCCGGCCGGCCGCTGCCGTAGAGCGCAAAGAAGCGGAAAAAGCGCAGGATGCGCAGGTGATCCTCCGCGATGCGCGTTCCCGCATCGCCGATGAAACGCACGGTGCGGCTTTCGATATCCGGCAGGCCGCCCACGAGATCGATGACCGCACCGCCGGCATCGGCGTAGAGCGCATTGATCGTCAGGTCGCGCCGTTCGGCGTCCGCCCGCCAGTCCGTGCCGAAGGCGACTTCGGCGTGGCGGCCGTCGGTGGAAATGTCGCGGCGCAACGTCGTCACCTCGAAGGGTTTGCCCTCGATGACGAGCGTCACCGTGCCATGCTCGATGCCCGTCGGCACCGCCTTGATGCCGGCTTCCTTCGCCCGCTCGACAACCACCTCGGGCCGCAGCGTCGTCGCGATATCGACATCGGCGACCGGCAGGCCCATCAGGCTGTTGCGCACGGCCCCGCCGGCGACGCGCGCCTCCCCGCCGTCACTGTTCAAGAGCGCCAGCACGCGAACGAGCGCCGGATCGGCAAACCACGCCTCGCCCGAAACAGACGTCATGCATAAAGCCTTTCATAGATCACCCGCACGATGCCGGCGGTGATGCCCCAGATATTATGCCCCTCATAGGGCATGCGATAATAATGCCGCTCGCCGCCAAGCCAGATGCCGCTGCCCCGCTCGTGGTTGCGCGGGTCCATCAGGAAGGAGAGCGGCACATCGAAAACCGTCTCGACTTCCGCCGGATTGGGCGTGAGTTCGAACCCCGGCTGCACCACCGCCAAAACCGGCGTGATGGAGAAACCCGACAATGCCTTGTATTGCGGCAGCCGACCGACCGGCTCGACGAAACGGCGGTCGAGGCTGATCTCCTCCTCCGCCTCGCGCATCGCCGCCGTCTCGACATCGGTGTCCTCGTCATCGACCGCGCCGCCCGGAAAGGCGACCTGGCCGGAATGTTTGCGCATCGTCGCGGTGCGCTGCGTGAAGATGACGCGCGCCTCCTCGCCGTCGTCGACGACGGGGATCAGCACCGCGGCATCGCGCAGCTTCATGCCTTCGATATGGGGGATGACGCCGGGATTGAGCAGGCTGTCACCATGCTCGCGCCAGCTCTCCTCGCCGAGCGTCAGCATCTGCTCCATCGCCCGGCGACGAAATTCCGCAGCGCTAAAAGGGGGAAAACTCATAGCGACAGTGCATCCAGCTCGGCTGCCGGCATGACCGGGAAGACCGTGCCACCCGAACGCACGGCGAACATTTTTACACTGTCAATCTCGATCGTCTCGCCAAGGCCGACAAGCTCGTACATCATCGCCCGCGAGACCAGCGCCTCCAGCCGCCCGCGCACGAGGAGATAGGGCTTCAGCTCGCTGTTTTCGCCCTCGATGACGAAACGCAGCGGGTGCTCCCGCCCGGCCTCGACGACATCGCCGACATTGGTGCGGAAAGTGAGTTTTTGCCCCTCGCCCTCGCCCGACGCATTCATTTCGACCGCCAGGAACGGCGCATCCACGACGCGGATGCCGACCTTCTCGACCGGCGTCACCAGATAGACCTTACCGTCCTCGTCCTTGCGCAGCACGGTCGAGAAAAGCCGCACCAGCGGCGCGCGGCCGATCGGCGTTCCCAGATAGAACCAGGTACCGTCGGCGCGGATCTCCATATCGATATCGCCGCAGAACGGCGGGTTCCAGCGCTCGACCGGCGGCAGGCCGCGCCCGCCGGTTTCAGCGCCCGCGCGGGAAATCAGCGCGGCCAGTCCCGCCGCATCGCCGCTTTCGCGAATTTCGCCCGTTGCCATTGTTCCGTCCCGGTTGAACCCTATCTCCGCGAGAGGCCCTTCCTCCCCAGAGGAAAGGGTGGATACACTCACGAGATAGTCATTTCGTGGCCGCTTGTCAGCCACGGGTGAGCTAATAAGCTTTCTATGTATGAAGCGAACGCGGCAAGACCACGATTCGCCTCAAAATTTGAGATCGGTAGCGGAGACGACCATGGGCGTTCAGAATTCCCCCGAGGCAGGCCTGGACGAAAAAGCGGTGATCGCCGCCGCGGAACGGGCGCTCTCCGACATCGCCGCCATCAAGCAGGAGGTCGGCAAGGTCATCTTCGGCCAGGAAAGCGTGGTCGAACAGACCATGCTCGCCGTACTGTCAGGCGGCCACGCCCTGCTCGTCGGCGTACCGGGCCTTGCCAAGACCAAGCTGGTCGCAACGCTCGGCACCGTACTCGGCCTCTCCTCCAGCCGCATCCAGTTCACGCCCGACCTGATGCCCTCCGATATTCTCGGCTCCGAAGTGATGGATCAGGACGAGAACGGCAAGCGCTCCTTCCGCTTCGTGCCCGGCCCGATCTTCACCCAGCTCCTGATGGCCGACGAGATCAACCGCGCCTCGCCACGCACCCAGTCCGCCCTGCTCCAGGCGATGCAGGAATACCATGTGACGGTCGCCGGCCGGGCGAACGACCTGCCAAAACCCTTCCATGTGCTGGCGACGCAGAACCCGCTGGAGCAGGAAGGCACCTATCCGCTGCCCGAAGCCCAGCTCGACCGCTTCCTCTTGCAGGTCGACGTGCACTATCCGGAGCTCGCCGCCGAACGGCAGATCCTGCTCGAAACGACCGGCGTGCACGAGGCGCAGACGAGCGCCGCCATCGCCGCCGATCGCCTCATCGAGATCCAGACCCTCATCCGCCAGATGCCGGTGAGCGAGAAGGTGCTCGACGCGATCCTTTCGCTGGTGCGCTCCGCCCGCCCGGGCAACGGCGTCGCTTCGACCGACAAGCACGTCGCCTGGGGCCCGGGCCCGCGCGCCGGCCAGGCGATGATGCTCTGCGCCCGCGCTCGCGCGCTCTACGAAGGCCGCCTCGCGCCCTCCGTTGACGACGTGCTGGCACTCGCCGAACCGATCCTCCAGCACCGCATGGCACTGACCTTCGGCGCCCGCGCGGAAGGCATGTCGGTGCGGGACGTCATCGCGGGCCTCGTCCGGCAGGCCGGCGGCTGAGCGAGGAGAGCGCATGGCGTCCGTCGGCCAGATCGTCGAGCCAACACCGACCCGCGAGGTGCTTTCGCGGGCGCAGGCGCGCGCGGCCCTCATCCCCGATTGCATGGTGGAAGCCCAGCGCCTCGCCAACACCGTGATCGCCGGCTGGCATGGCCGCCGCAAGCGCGGCATCGGCGAGAATTTCTGGCAGTTCCGCCCCTATGTAGACGGCGAGAGCCTTGCCCGCATCGACTGGCGGCGCTCGGCCCGCGACGACCACACCTATGTGCGCGACCGCGAATGGGAGGCCGCCCACACCGTCTGGATCTGGGCCGACCTTTCGCCGTCTATGATGTACAAATCCACCTTCGGCGCCGTCTCGAAGGAGAGCCGCGCGCTGGTCCTCATGTTGGCGCTCGCCGAAATCCTCGCGCGTTCCGGTGAGCGCATCGGCTGCCCCGGCGTCATGGAGCCGATCGCGGCGCGCAACGCCGCCGAACGCCTCGCCACCGCCCTGATGCACAACGCCTCCGTCAGCGGCCTCCCGGACACGGGCATGATCCGCGGCAACAGCGATATCGTGCTGATCGGCGACTTTCTGGATCCGGTCGAAGACGTCATGGAGCGGCTCGGCCCCCTCGCGCGCCGGGGCCTCAGAGGCCATGTGGTGGAGATCGCCGATCCCGCGGAAGAAACCTTCCCCTATGTCGGCCGCACCGAATTCACCGATCCCGAAAGCGGCCAAAAACTTACCGCCGGCCGCGCCGAGACGCTGAAGGAAGACTACGCCCGCGCCTATAGCGCGCGCCGCGACACGCTCGCCGACAATCTGCGCCATCTCGGCTGGAGTTTCGTTCCCCACCGCACCGACCGGCTCGCCTCCGAGGCACTGGTCGCCGTGCACATGTATCTCTCCGGCATGCCGGCCATGAAAACGGAGGGCCGCGGCCGATGACCGCCTTTGCCTTCGCGTTCCCCGCCGTGCTGACGACGCTGGTGCTGCTGCCGGTCATCTGGTGGCTGCTGCGCCTGACCCCGCCAAAACCGCTCACCGAGGTCTTTCCGCCCTTTGCCATCCTCGCCTCGATCATGAAGCGCGAGGAAACGCCGGCGCAAAGCCCCTGGTGGCTGACGCTGCTGCGCATGCTGATGGCCGCCGCGATCATTTTTGCGATCGCCGACCCGGTCTTCAACCCGCGCACCAACACGCTCGCGTCGAGCGGCCCCCTCGCCCTCGTCATCGACAATAGCTGGGCCACCGCCACCGACTGGCAACAGCGCGTCGATACCGCATCGACGCTGATCGACGATGCCGAAAGCCGCGACGTGCCGATCTCGCTGGTGCTGACCGCAGACCGGCAGCACGACGCCGTGCCCGTCGATGCCGCGACCGCGCGTACCCGCCTTGCCGCGGCGGAGGTCCGCCCGCTGCCGGCCGACCGCGCCGGTGCCGTCGCCTCGCTGCGCACCGCGCTCGACGGCACCGCGCCGGGCACCATCGCCTTCATCAGCGACGGCATGGCGGGCGGCGAGACCGACGAGACGGTCTCCGCGCTGCAAGCTCTCTCGCCCGCCGATTTCCGCCTGATCGCCGGCGACGGATTGCCGGCCGTCGCCATCACGGCGGCGAACAACGGTTCGGATGCGCTCTCCGTCGCCCTCACCCGCCTCGACGGCGGTGCAGCGCGCAGCCTGCCGCTGACGGCACATGATTCCCGCGGCCGGCCGATCGCGACCGGAACCGCCGACTTCGCCGCGGGCAGCACGACGACGACGGGCACGATTACCGCCCCCTTCGAACTGCGCAACGATTTTGCCCGCATCGCCATCGACGGGCTGGCAAACGCCGGCGGCACCTATCTTCTCGACGACGGTTTCCGCCGCCGCCGCGTCGCCTTCCT
Organism: Shinella sp. HY16; assembly: GCF_028534175.1. NCBI lineage: Bacteria > Pseudomonadati > Pseudomonadota > Alphaproteobacteria > Hyphomicrobiales > Rhizobiaceae > Shinella > Shinella sp. HY16. The sequence continues at coordinate 2,651,488 of NZ_JAHYXL010000001.1, forward strand.
CTCCGGCGAGGTGGTCGATGCCAGCCAGCCGCTGCTTTCGCCGCTGCACTATATCAACCGCGCGCTCGCGCCCTATGCCGACCTGATCGAGCCGAGCGTCGCCGACCTCTCCGTCGCCATTCCCGAGCTTCTGGAGCAAAACCCCTCCGTGCTGATCATGGCCGATATCGGCCGCCTGCCGGAGGATGTACAGGCCGCGGTGCAGCGCTGGATCGAAGCCGGCGGCATGCTCATCCGCTTCGCCGGCCCGCGCCTTGCCGCCGCCCCCGCGGACGATCCGCTGGTGCCGGTCATGCTGCGCAAGGGCGAACGGGCGCTGGGCGGCGCGCTGTCGTGGTCCGAGCCGCAACCGCTCTCCGCCTATCCGCAAAACAGCCCGTTCTTCGGCATGCGCGCACCGGAAGGCATCCTCATCAAGCGCCAGGTGCTCGCCGAACCGACGCCGGACCTTGCCGAGCGCACCTGGGCGAACCTTGCCGACGGCACGCCGCTGGTGACGACCGGCCCGCTCGGCTCCGGCCGCATCGTGCTCTTCCACATCAGCGCGGAAACCGGCTGGTCCAACCTGCCGCTGTCGGGCGATTTCGTCGAAATGCTCCGCCGCACCGTGCAGCTTTCGCGCGGTGGCGGCGTTTCGACCGGCGACGCAGAGACGCAGGGCCTGCCGCCCTACCGGCTGATGACCGCGAACGGCACGCTCGCCGCCGCGACCGGGGAAGCAAAACCGCTTGCTGCCGGCAACACCACGAAAGCGATCGCCAGCTTCGACAACCCGCCGGGCCTCTACGGCACGGAGGACGGCTATGTCGCCCACAACCTCTTCCCGCCCGGCCACGAGATCCGCCCGCTCGCCATCGCTGACGGCGCGGGCGTCACGCGCGAGCCGCTTGCCGGCAGGGAGACCTGGTCGCTGAAACCGCATCTCTTCACCCTCGCCGCCCTCCTGCTGCTTGCCGATTGCGCCATCGTGCTCTTCATGGGCGGCGCCTTCGCTGCCGCCACCCGCAGCGTGCCGAAACGCGGCGCGACCGCCGCCGTGCTTCTGGCACTCGTCGCCGGCGCGCTGATCGTCGCGCCGTCGGAAAGCCGCGCGGCCGACAACAAACCGGGCGACGAGACGATCATGTCGCGGCTCGACACGACGCATATCGCCTATGTCGTCACCGGCGAGGGCGAAGTGGACCGCATCTCCGAACGCGGCCTTGCCGGCCTCACGGAATTCCTCACCTACCGCACCACGCTGGAGCCCGGCGAACCTGTCGGCGTCGATATTTCCAGGGACGAGCTGTCGCTCTACCCGATCATCTACTGGCCGGTGAGCGCCAGCGCAGAAATGCCCTCCAGCGCCGCGATCAGCCGCATCGACGCCTATATGCGCAATGGCGGTACGGTTCTGTTCGACACCCGCGATCAGTATGTCTCGCTCGACGGCAACTCGACGAGCCCGAACACCGAACGCCTTCAGGCGATCCTCGCCAATCTCGACATTCCCCCGCTCGAACCCGTTCCGGCCGACCACGTCCTGACCAAGGCGTTCTACCTGCTCGCGAACTTCCCCGGCCGCTATGCCGGCAGCCCGCTCTGGATCGAGGCCGAGCTTGACCGCGCAGAGGACCCGAGCCGCCCGGCCCGCGCAGGCGACGGCGTCTCGCCGATCATGATCACCGGCAACGATTTCGCCGGCGCCTGGGCGGTCGATGCCAACGGCATGGCGCTGCTGCCGACCGTGCCGCCGGATGAAGTCCAGCGCGACCACGCCTTCCGCGCCGGCGTCAACATCATGATGTACATGCTGACCGGCAACTACAAGGCGGACCAGGTGCACGTTCCCGCCCTCCTCGAACGGCTGGGACAATGACATGACCCTCCAGTTCTCCCCCTTCCTGCCCTGGCTCGCCATCGCCGCAATCGCCCTCGTCGGCATCGCGCTTGCCGCCCTCGGCTTCTGGCGGGGCCTGCGCGGTGCCTTCATTCGCGCGCTGGCGCTTGCCTTGCTTGTCTTCGCCCTCGCCAACCCCGTTTTCCTGCAGGAGGACCGCGAGGCGCTGTCGACCGTCGTGCCCGTCATCGTCGACCGCAGCCAGAGCCAGGACAACGAACAGCGCACTGCCCAGACCAACGCCACGCTCGAAGGCCTCAAGGAACGGTTTTCACGCTATCCCCGCATCGAGCCGCGCATCGTCGAAGCCGGCGACGACGGCACGTCGGACACGCCCTCCACCCGCCTCTTCGACGCGCTCAATGCCGCGATCGCCGATGTGCCGCGCTCGCGCGTCGGCGGCGCGATCCTCATCACCGACGGCCAGGTGCACGACATTCCGGAGGCATCGGCCTTCTCCAGTTTCGAAGCGCCGGTACACGCCCTCGTCACCGGCCGGCCGGATGAATTCGACCGCCGCATCGAGATCGTCAGCGCGCCGCGCTTCGGCATTGTCGGCGAGCCGCAGGAGCTGAAATTCCGCGTGGTGGACGACGGCACAGGCCCCGGCGGCACCGCCCGCGTGACCGTGCGCCTCAACGGCAACGAGATCGCCTCGGAAATCACTCAGCCGGGCACGGAACAGCCGCTCGGCTTCACCGTACCGCGCGGTGGCAACAACATCCTCGAATTCGAGGTCGAGCCGGTCGCAGGTGAAATCACCACGGCGAACAACCGCGCCGTCCATGTCATCGAGGGCATCCGCGAGAACCTGCGTGTGCTGCTGGTCTCGGGCGAGCCGCATGCCGGCGAGCGCGCCTGGCGCAACCTCCTGAAGTCCGACACGGCCATCGACCTCGTGCACTTCACCATCCTGCGTCCGCCGGAAAAGCAGGACGGCACGCCGATCAACGAACTGTCGCTGATCGCCTTCCCGACCCGCGAACTCTTCGTCGACAAGATCAACGAGTTCGATCTCATCATTTTCGACCGCTACCAGCACCGCGGCGTGCTGCCGATCCTCTACTACGACAACATCGCCCAGTACGTGGAAAACGGCGGCGCACTGCTGATCGCCGCCGGGCCGGAACATGCGGGCAACGATTCCATCGCAGGCACCCCGCTCTCGGTCGTGCTGCCGGCGAACCCGACCGGCGCGATGAACGAGGCGCCCTTCTATCCGCGTCTTTCGGACCAGGGCAAAAAGCACCCCGTCACCCGCGGCCTTGAGGGCGCGGGCGAGGAGCCCCCGCGCTGGGGCCGCTGGTTCCGCACCGTCGACGTGCAGCGCCCGGATGGCAATGTCGTGATGGAGGCCAATGACGGCAAGCCGCTCCTGGTGCTGAACCGCGCCGGCAAGGGCCGCGTCGCCATGCTGCTTTCCGACCAGGGCTGGCTCTGGGCGCGCGGTTTCGAAGGGGGCGGCCCGCATGTCTCGCTCTATCGCCGCACGGCGCACTGGCTGATGCAGGAGCCTGCGCTGGAGGAGGAGGCGCTGACCGCGCGCACCTTCGGCCGCACGCTCCAGATCAACCGCCAGACGATCGGCGATGCGCCGGGCGAGGCGACGCTGAAACTGCCCTCCGGCGCAACGCAGCAGGTGGCGCTCACCGAGGCCGAACCCGGCCTCTACCGCGCCGAAGTGCCGACGGCGGAGACCGGCCTCTACGAGATCACCAACGACAACCTTTCCGCCCTCGTCCATGTCGGTGCTGTCGATGCGCCGGAGTTCAAGGCGACGATCTCGACCACCGAGAGCCTGAAGCCGCTCGCCGAGGCCACGAGGGGGACGGTGCGCCGGCTGGTCGATGCGGAGGGCGAGGCCGTGTCCTTGCCGCCGCTGCTGCCGGTGTCGGGTCAGGTCCGCACCATCGACGAGAACCGCCTGTCGCTGCGCATGACGGACGAGACAGTGCTGAAGGGCATCAACTCGCTGCCGCTCTTTGCCGGTTTTGCCGGCGTCGGCCTGCTGCTGCTCGCCTTCTCGGCCATGTGGTATCGCGAAGGGCGTTGATCGCCTCTGGCGCCGCGTCCGTCGTTCGGCTAGTGTCGCCGCACGGCCGGAGGCGGCCGGCAGACCCGCGCCTTTCCAACGGCATGGCGAACGCCTCCCCCAAAACCTTTCTCCACCGTTCATCGTGGCGAAGGCGTCGGCAATGCGGGCACTGACGAAGACTTCGCCTGATATGAGGAACGGACATGCGCGACTTTCGCGACGCAAAAACCATGGCGAAAACCCTGCGGGAGGCGCTTGCCGCTCGCGACATCGACATCCCCCACAGCCAGGCCCTCGAAATCGTCGCCCGCCAGTTCGGCGCCGAGACGTGGAACATCCTGTCCGCCAAGATCGAAGCCAGGCCGCCGGCCGGCATCGAATTCGAGCAGGCGGTGCCGATCGTCCGCATCTTCGATGTGGCGAAGGCGCACGAATTCTATCTCGGCTTCCTCGGCTTCTCCATCGATTGGGAACACCGCTACGGCGAGAATTTTCCGCTCTATACCCAGGTCTCGCGCGGCGGCCTCAGGCTGCATCTTTCCGAGCACGCGGGCGACGCAACGCCGGGTGGCAACATGGTCGTCTACATGACGGGCATCCGCGCCTTCCAGAAAGAGCTGATCGGCAAGGACTACCGCTACATGAAGCCGGGGCTGGAGGATGAGGGCTCGCGGCTGGAGGTGACGGTGACGGATCCCTTCAACAATCACATTCGCTTCATGGAGTTGAAGGACTGAGTTTGCCCCTCATCCGGCTGCCGCCACCTTCTCCCCGCAAGCGGGGAGAAGGAAGATGCTGCACCTTTTTCCCGGCAGGACGATCCGATGGATGGAGGGCTTTGCCAATTTCCCCCTTCTCCCCGCTCGCGGGGAGAAGGTGCCGGCAGGCGGATGAGGGGCGCGCCTTAAACGCCGGGCTTGGCCGCCTCGTTGCACCGCCAGCAGATGATGCCCTTCAGCCGCGCATGCGTATCCTCGGCAAAAGGCATCACCAGCACCCGGGCCGGATCGACCGGACCGGGGAAGGCGAGCGCATTCCACGAGACCTTTTCGAAACCGAGCGGGCCGTAGTAGGGCGGATCACCGACGAGGACCACCGCTTCCGAACCCTTGCGCTTGGCCGCCGCGCAGGCGATCCGCAGCAGTTCCCGGCCGATACCCTTGTTCTTGTGCGACGGCCGCACGGCGAGCGGGCCGAGCAGGTGTGCCTTCACGCCGCCCGCCAGCACCGGCGTCATGCGCACGGAGGCGATCGTCTCGCCGTCATCGGTACAGACGAAGGAGAGCGACAGGTCGTGCGGCCCCTGCTCGCGGATGCGCGCAGCCGCACGCACATGCCGGCCGGGACCGAAGGCCTCTTCGTTGATGTGTTCGATGGCCGCGTCGTGGGAGACATCTTCCGTGAGGTAGACGAGGTCGTGCTTGAGCATGTTCATGGATCAGGGAACCGGATACGAAACGAGGGATGCGGGTGATCGCGCCGCCGCCAGGGGGCGCAGCAGGAGCATCAGCGTCGTCGTGGGGTTCCGGTGTAGAACATGCGGGGGTTCGTCTTCCTTGCCGGCTTGAGCGCCGGTACTGACCTGCGCCGATAGCAGAAATTTCGCGTCTGTCAAAGAGCAAAACGCACTGTTCATCAAAATGCCCCTATCCACGCTTCGTCCACATGCGCACTATGGCTGCACATTTTGGCCGCGAAAGGCGGCAGAAGGAGAATATCATGGGCATGCTCGTGGACGGCGTCTGGCACGACGTCTGGTATGACACGGAATCGACGAAGGGCCATTTCAAGCGCGCCGCCTCGCAGTTCCGCAACTGGATCACGCCGGACGGCGCGCCGGGACCGACCGGCGAAGGCGGCTTTGCCGCGGAGGCCGGACGCTACCATCTCTATGTCTCCTATGCCTGTCCCTGGGCGCACCGCACGCTGATCTTCCGCAAGCTGAAGAAGCTGGAAGAACTCATCACGGTCTCCGTCGTCGATCCGCTGATGCTGACCCGAGGCTGGGAGTTCAAGGGCGAGAACGGCGGCACGCTCGATCCGCTGTTCGGTGCCACCGCACTCTACGAAATCTACCAGAAGGCCGATCCGCACTATTCCGGCCGCGTCACCGTGCCGGTTCTCTGGGACAAGAAACAGAACCGCCTGGTCTCGAACGAATCGGCTGAGATCATCCGCATGTTCAACGCGGCTTTCGACGGTATCACCGGTTCGCGCGAGGACTATTATCCCGAACCGCTGCGTGCGGAGATCGACGTGCTCAACGAGGCGATCTACGACACCGTCAACAACGGCGTCTACAAGGCCGGTTTCGCGACGGCACAGGACGCCTACGAAGGCGCCGTGCAAAAGCTCTTCGAGATGCTGGACCGTCTCGATGACCGGCTTTCCACGAAACGCTATCTCACCGGCGACCGGTTGACGGAGGCCGATTGGCGGCTCTTCACCACGCTGGTGCGCTTCGATCCGGTCTATGTCGGCCACTTCAAGTGCAACATCCGCCGCATCGCCGATTACCCCAATCTTTCCGGCTATCTGCGCGAACTCTACCAGGTGCCGGGTATCGCCGGAACGGTGAACATGCACCACATCAAGGCGCACTACTACCGCAGCCACACGACGATCAACCCGACGGGTATCGTGCCGGTGGGACCCGAACTCGACTTCACCGCACCGCATGGCCGGGAGCAGCTGAAAGCCGCCTGATCTACCAGAGATCCGAGAACGGCGACCGGCCGGCGAGCTCCTCCAGCCGCCGGCGTGTCGCGGCGGTGGTCGCCACCGGCAAGGCGTCGAGCGCGAAAAAACCGGCCTCGACGATTTCCCGATCCTTCAGCCGCGGCGAGGATTGCGTGACGCCGTCGCAGCGGTAGAGCAGCACATGGTCGCGCTTGCTGGTCTGCCGGTTGTAGTAGACATGCACCAGCCTCGGCGGCGCGCCGAGCGCGAGGTTGCCTTCCTCCCGCATCTCCTTGGCAAGCGCCTCCAGCGCCGTCTCGCCGCGCTCGATGCCGCCGCCCGGAAGGTGCCAGCCGGGCACGTAGCTGTGCCGCACCAGAAAAAGCCGGCCCGCCTCGTCGAAGCAGGCGGCGCGCACGCCCATCGTCATGCCGCGGGAAAGCGCGAAGTAGCCGTGCAGCACACGCGTCGCAAGCCGCCTGAGGCGGCTGCGGGTCGGTGGTGCGGCGGCGGGCTTGTCCTGGTCCATGGCGGCACTTCGCCGGAAGCTTTTGGCCAAATCAAGTCTCACCGTGCCAAAGACCGAGGAATATCCACGCCTTGCGTTCCCCTTGCGCATCTTATGCACTAAGGAAGGATATGTTCAGACTTGCCCATATATCGGACGTCCATCTCGGGCCGCTCCCTGCCCTCACCTTCCTGGAGCTTTTTTCCAAGCGCATCACCGGCTTCGTCAACTGGCACCGCAACCGGCGCCGGCACCTCTTCGCCAACACGCTGGACATCGTTCTGGACGATCTCGAGCGGCGCGACCCGGATCATCTCGCGATCACCGGCGACCTCGTGAACCTTGCCTCCTCACTCGAGATCGCCGCCGTCAAAAGCTGGCTGGCGGAGGCCGGCACGCCGGAGAACGTCTCGGTCGTGCCGGGCAACCACGACGCCTATGTGCGGGGCGCCTACGAAAAATCGACCAGGGCCTGGTATCCCTACATGCGTGGCGACAACGCACCGGCCGAATGGGACGAGGACTTTCACGTCTTTCCCTACATGCGGGTTCGCGGCCAGGTGGCGATCATCGGCTGCTCGACGGCGGTCGCAACGCCGCCCTTCGCCGCCTCGGGCTATTTCGGCAGGCGGCAGGCGCGCGAAACCGTCAATCTCCTGCGAGCGGCAGAGAAGCACGGCCTCTTCCGTGTCGTGCTGATCCACCACCCGCCGATCCGCGGCGCAACCTCGCTCCACAAGCGCATGATCGGCATCCGCCGCTTCGCCGCCACGGTCTCGACGGGTGGCGCCGACCTCGTGCTGCACGGCCACACCCACCTCAATACGGTGCATTGGCTGCCCGGGCAGACGAAGCAGATTCCCGTCGTCGGCATTGCCTCGGCCTCGCAGGGGCCGGGCGGCCACAAGCCGCCGGCGGGCTACAACCTGTTCTCCATTTCCGGCGCCCCCGGGAACTGGAACGTCATGCGCGAGCGCTACGCGCTGACGACGGACGGCCTTGCGCTGGCACTGGCGGAAACCACGCGTTTCTAGCATCCCCGGCCGAATAAAACCCTCTATTCCCCCGTCATATCCTCTCAGAACGGTCGGCCCGCAAGAGCACCGAAAGAGCCGGCCGCTCGAACGGCCAGCGCCGGGCAGACGACAAGAACGAGAGGGAACCCATGACCATGCTCCGCCACACCATGCTGCTTTCATTCTGCGCCGCCGTTTCGCTGACGGCGCTGTCGGCCGCGCGCGCAGCCGATTCCGATACCACCACCCCGCCGGTCGCGACCGAAACGACGACGACCTGCACGGACGGCAAGATCTGGAACGAGGAAAAGAAGGAATGCGTCGCGCCCGAGGACCTGAAGCCGGCCGAAGGCACGCCCGCCGAGGGCACGACGCCCGAGGACAAGGCGAAGACGGAGGAGCAGAAGAAGACCGAACGCAAGATCGACGACAAGCTCTATGAGGCCGCACGCGAATTCGCCTATGCCGGCCAGCATGAGAATGCGCTTCGGGCGCTGCGCGCCGCCTACGACCAGGAGGATCCGCGCATCCTCAACTACATGGGCTACAACACCCGCAAGCTCGGCGACATGGCGCGAGGCATGGCCTATTACAAGCGGGCGCTGCAGAAGGACGAGAACTATATCCTCGCCCGCTCCTATATGGGCCTGGCGCTGATCGAGCAGGGCGATATCGAAGGCGCCCGTGTCCAGCTCGTCGAAATCCGCGATCGCGGCGGCGAGAACACCTGGGCCTATCGCGCGCTGCTCCAGTCGCTCGGCGGCGAGCGCACCACTTACTGACAGAATGCCGGCGGCGCCGTCCGGAAACGGCACGGCGCCGGCCGACAAGGGATCAATCGTTGAGGGAACGCGGGAAACTGCGCTCCGGGTTGCCGTTCATGCTTGCAGACCCTAGGAAGAATGTTTCATATCAGACGGTCGCTGTCCGCCCGGCAGCGAATAGAGTTTTGATCCCGAACGTTTCCTTGGAAAAGCAATGCGTCCGACGGCAGAATCGAATGAGTTCCGGCGAGAATTGGTCAATTTGCTGCCGAAGTTGCGCCGTTTTGCGATGACGCTGACGCGCAACGGCAGCGATGCCGACGACCTCGTGCAGGAGGCATGCGAGCGGGCCATCACGCGGAGCCATCTATGGAACGGGGAAGGCCGGCTGGAAAGCTGGGTTTATGCCATGACGCGCAATCTCTGGGTGGACGAGATCCGCAAGCGAAAGGTCCGCACAGGGTCCGGCACGGTAGATGTCGCCGAGCAGGATAGCCTGCATATCGAAGCGTCGGCCGACAAGGCGGTCTATGCCAAGCAATTGCACAAGTTGATCATGACCATGCCGGAAGGTCTCTCGAGTGTCTTTCTCCTCGTCAATGTCGAAGGTCACAGCTATCGGGAGGCGGCGGATATTCTGGGCATACCGATCGGCACCGTGATGAGCCGGCTTTCGGCGGCCCGCATCCGGCTTGCGGCCATGATCTCGGAACAGATGGAAAGGAGGGCCTGATGGTGGAGAGCACACAGGGTCTTCCGCTCGAAGTACGCTTGTCGGCCTATCTCGATGGCCAGCTGCCGGAAGCGGAAATGGACGAGATCAACGCGATCCTCGCCGAGGACGACGACGCGCGCATTGTCTTCGAGAAGTTGAAGCTCGGCAGCGATTTCGGCGCGCGCGCCTTCGACAAGCTGCTGCAGGAGCCCATTCCGCTCGATCTGGTGCGCAACATCAAGGAGGCGGGCAAAAAGGACGAAGAGCCGCCGAAGGCGGGCTTTGCCGCCATCCCCGTCGCCGTGGCCGCGCCGCGCCGCCCGTCCGCCGTCTGGCCAAAGGCGCTTGCCGCCTCGCTCGTGCTGTTCCTCGCCGGCGGCGCCGCCGGTTATCTCGTCGGCGAACGGCAGGACGGCATGTCTGAGCTTGCCTCCACCCAGTTCGCTCCCGCCCGCACCTGGCTGGACGATATCGCCGACTATCACCGCATCTACGCCCGCCAGACACGCCATCTCGTGGAGGTGCCGGCGAGCGACAAGGAACATATCGTCGAATGGCTGTCCGCCAGCACGGGCGTGCCCTTCAAGCTGCCTGACCTTTCCGACCAGAACCTGACCTTCGAAGGCGCGCGCCTGCTGGTCGCCGGCGGCAAGCCGGCGGCACAGCTGCTCTATCGCAATGCCCAGAACGAGGTCTTCGCCATCTGTTTCGTCCAGAGCGACCCGGTCGAAACCGTCACGGCCCTCACCGAAAGCATGCGCAACGATATCGGCCTCGTCTCCTGGCAGAAAGGCAGCGCGTCCTATGTCGTGGTCGGCCCCTCGGCCGATCCGGCGCTGGAACGCATCGCCGAAGCGGTTTCCTCGACGATCTGAGCATTCCCGCAGCGGGTGCACCTTGGGATTTCCGGCATCGAAAAAGCCCGACAGCATCGCTGCCGGGCTTTTTCCGTTCCAGAATTGTCAAGGCTTAGCCGCGAACGGCGAGCACGCGGTTGGCGGCCGAGACGATGGCTTCGAGCGAGGCCGTCACGATGTTGGTGTTGATGCCGACGCCGAACAGCTTGCCGCCGGGATGCTCGACCTCGACATAGGCGATGGCCGCCGCGTTCGAGCCGTGCTGGAGCGAGTGCTCGGAATAGTCGGCCACCGACATCGGAATGCCCAGATAGATCGAGAGGGCGTTGATGAACCCGTCGATCGGGCCGGTGCCCTTACCTTCGATGCGCTTCGTCTCGCCGCCATCGGTGATCTCGGCGGCAACAATGCGCGTGCCCTTCTGGCCGGCATCATCGGGATAGGTGTGGTGATCGACGAAGCGCAGGCGCGTGCCCGGCTGCGTGACATAGCGCTGCATGAAGCTCTCATGGATGCGCTTCGACGGCAGCTCCACGCCCTCTTCGTCGGTAATGCGCTGGATCTCCTCGCGGAACTCCACCTGCAGGTTGCGCGGCAGGTTGATGCCGTAGTCTTCCTGCAGGATATAGGCGATGCCACCCTTGCCGGACTGTGAGTTGATGCGGATGATCGCCTCGTAAGAGCGGCCGACGTCCTGCGGGTCGATCGGCAGATAGGGCACTTCCCAGATCGGCTTGTTGGCCTTCTTGATGGCCTTCATGCCCTTGTTGATGGCGTCCTGATGCGAGCCGGAGAAAGCGGTATAGACCAGTTCGCCGACATAGGGATGGCGCTCGGGAATGGCCATCTCGTTGGAATATTCGTAGACGGCCTTGATGCGCTCGATGTCGGAGCAGTCGAGCTTGGGATCGACGCCCTGCGTGTACATGTTCAAGGCCAGCGTGACGACGTCGACATTGCCCGTGCGCTCGCCATTGCCGAACAGCGTGCCTTCAACGCGGTCGGCGCCGGCCATCAGCGCCAGTTCGGTCGCGGCGATGCCGGTGCCGCGGTCGTTGTGTGGGTGCAGCGAGATGATGACGTTCTCGCGGTTGTCGATGTTGCGGCACATCCATTCGATCTGGTCGGCATAGATATTCGGCGTCGCCATCTCGACCGTGGACGGCAGGTTGAGGATCAGCTTGTTGTCCGCCGTTGGCTTGACGATCTCCACGACCGCGTTGCAGATCTCCAGCGCCACTTCCAGCTCGGTGCCGGTAAAACTCTCCGGGGAATATTCGAAACGGTAGCCGCCGCCGGCCTTGGCGGCCATGTCGGTGATCATCTTGGCGGCATCGGTGGCGATCTGCTTGATGCCAGGAACGTCCTTGGCGAACACGACGCGGCGCTGCAATTCACTCGTCGAATTGTAGAAATGGATGATCGGCTTGTGGGCGCCTTCCAGGGCTTCAAAGGTGCGGGTGATCAGCTCCGGGCGGCACTGCACCAGCACCTGGAGGGAGACATCCTGAGGCACATTGCCCTCTTCGACACACCAGCGGGCGAAGTCGAAATCGGTCTGCGAAGCGGAGGGGAAACCGATCTCGATTTCCTTGAAACCCATATCCAGCAGCAGCTGGAACATGCGGGCCTTGCGGTCGTGGCCCATCGGGTTGACCAGCGACTGGTTCCCGTCGCGCAGGTCCACCGAACACCAGATCGGCGCCTCGGTAATGGTCTTGCCGGGCCAGGTGCGGTCCGCAATGTTGATCGTCGGGTAGGCCTGATACTTGGTTACGGCCTCGGGCATGCCCTGCTTGGGGGAATGGGTCTTCAAAATCATCGTCTTCGTCTCTTCGTCGTCCCGGCATTCGCGAGAACGTCTTAGCGCAAGCACACGGGCTTGGCGACGGCGAATGCAGCGGAATTCATGCATTGGGGGTGAAACGAGGAGCTATTGCCGGACGGGCTTTTCGGCCGCCGGGCGCTCCTCAGCGAACCCGGCAACCGCGCGTAAGGCCGAGAAGAAGAAGCGAGGAGAAGCCGCGCGAACGCTCACGCACAGCTGCGCTGCCGCGAGAAACCCGTTCGATGATCTGTGCGCTGGTCTTCAACATGAGGCGGCTTATAGCGGGGGAGAGACGAAAGGGCAAGCGGGGCGCAGGATTTTTGCCGAAGCGCCCCTCACCTGCCTGCCGGCATCTTCTCCCCGCAAGCGGGGAGAGGAGCGATGGGCTCTCCGTTCTGCCCCTTCTCCCCGCTTGCGGGGAGAAGGTCCCGGCAGGGGGATGAGGGGCAAGGGCGGATCAGATATCCGCCTGCGACGTCACGATGCGCGAGACGAGGCCATAACCCTTGGCTTCTTCGGCCGAGAGCCAGTAGTCGCGGTCCGTGTCCTTGGCGATCTTCTCGATCGGCTGGCCGGTCGCTTCGGCGAAGATCTTGTTGAGGCGCTCGTTCATCTTGATGATCTCGCGCGCCTGGATCTCGATGTCAGACGCCATGCCGCGGGTGCCGCCCGACGGTTGGTGCAGGAGGAAGCGGGTGTTCGGCAGGCAAAGGCGCTGTTCCTTCGGTGCGGCGACATAGATCAGTGCACCGGCGGAAGCGACCCAGCCCGTGCCGATCATCCAGACCTTCGGCTTGATGAACTTGATCATGTCATGGATCGAATCGCCCGATTCGACGTGACCGCCCGGCGAATTCACATAGATGCGGATGTCTTCGTCGCTGGCGGCGGCAAGCGCCACGAGCTGCGAGCAGACCTTCTGCGCCAGTTCCTGGTTGATCGGCCCATAGATGAAGATCGAACGCGACTTGAAAAGGTTCGCCTCCGTTTCCTTGCCCAGGGGCAGTTCCGTCTTCTTGTCGTCTTCGTCGCTCATCCAAAGTCTCCGGATTGCTCGTCAATAGTCCTGTCGCTGTCAGATAATGCGACTCACTGGCCAAGACAATGCAACAAAACCAATAGGTGGCGATAGAGCCTCACCGCACCACCGGAAAACAGGGTAAATACGCCCGGCAAGGTGCGCACTTTGCGTATGGACCCGGCGCCGGCACTGCTCCTACGATCCTCGCCTTACCGACACAGGCGCCGGTCATTCCCCAGACCGGCGGAACAGGGGACACCATGATCAGACGCATCCCGCTGGCGCTGGCCGCGCTCGCCGTCACGGCCGTACCGGCCTTCGCTCATCTCAATCCGGAGGAGCACGGCTCCTTCATGGCCGGCTTCTCGCATCCGCTCTTCGGCCTCGACCATATCCTCGTCATGGTCGCCGTCGGCCTCTGGGCGGCACAGATCGGCGGCAAGGCGCTCTGGGGCGTGCCGGCGGCCTTCGTTACAACGATGGCGGTCGGCTTCGGCCTCGCACTGGCGGGTATCGATCTGCCCTTCGTCGAGCCGGCGATCCTTGCCTCGGTCGTCGCCCTCGGCCTGCTCGTGGCCATGGCGGTAAAACTCGACACGGCGGCCTCGGCCGCGATCGTCGCCACCTTCGCGCTCTTCCACGGCCATGCCCATGGCGGCGAGCTCGGCAGCGCCGGCGCCTTCGAATTCGGCGTCGGCTTCGTCGTCGCGACCGCGCTGCTCCACATTGCCGGCATCGGTTTCGGCCTCGGCATCGCGCGCCTTTCGGGTGGCGCCATCGCGGCCCGCATCCTCGGGGCCATCACGGCGCTCACCGGCCTGGTTCTCGCCTTCGGCTGATGCCTGACGGGCGGCGGGACAAACCGCCGCCCCCTTCACCCCCGGCCACGATAGGACTGGACGCCCTGATCCGGGATCCACACACCCTTCGGCGCGTCGCCCGTCTGCCAGAACACATCGATCGGAATGCCGCCGCGCGGATACCAGTAGGCGCCGATGCGCAGCCATTTCGGCTCCAGCAGGCCGACGAGGCGCTTGGCGATGTCGATGGTGCAGTCCTCGTGGAAGGCGCCGTGGTTGCGGAAGGAATGCAAATAGAGCTTCAGCGACTTCGATTCGACCAGCCAGCCAGCCGGTATGTAGTCGATGACGATATGCGCGAAATCCGGCTGGCCGGTCATCGGGCAGAGCGAGGTGAATTCCGGCGCGGTGAAACGCACCACGAAATCCGTGCCGGCGTGGCTGCTCGGCACCTTTTCCAGAACGGCGGTGTCCGGGTTGGACGGCAGATCAACCGGCTGGCCGAGCTGCGACAGTCCCGATACGTCAGTCTTGCTCATTGTGAACCTCTTCGATCTTCACTCTGATCCCATGCGCCTTTTCCGTCTCCGGCTCGACATGGATGGCGATCTGCGCGCCCGGCTGCACGGCGCGGATGGCATCCTCCAGCCGGTCGCAGATGTCGTGCGCCTCGCCGACGGGCATCCGCGCCGGCACGACGAGGTGGAAATCGACGAAGGTCGCCGCCCCCGCCCTACGCGTCTTCAGGTCATGCACGCCGAGCGAGCCCGCGCCGTGCGCGGCAATCGCCGCCTGGATGGCCTCCGCTTCCTCCGGCTCCACCGCATGGTCCATCAGGCCATCGACCGAATGGGCGATGACCTTCCAGCCCTGGTAAAGGATGTTCAGCGCCACAAGCACGGCCAGCAGCGGATCCAGCACCGCATAGCCGGTGGCGATGGCGAGAACGAGGCCGACGAGCACGCCGATCGAAGTCACGACGTCGGAGAGGATGTGCTGTCCGTCCGCCGACAGGGCCGGCGAGCGATAGCGTTTCCCTGCACGGATGAGCGTGTAGGCCCAGACCGCGTTGATCACGCCCGCAAGGAAGTTGATGGCAAGGCCCAGCGCCGGCGCCTCCATCTGCGTGGGTGCAAGCACCGCCGGCAACGCCTCGGCAACGATCAGCAACGCCGCCACGACGATCAGCACGCCCTCCAGGACCGCCGACAGATACTCCGCCTTGTGGTGGCCGAAGGGATGCGTCTTGTCCGCCGGTTTCGCCGCATAGGTGATCGCGGCGAAAGCGACGATGGCCGCCACCACATTGACGCTCGATTCCAGCCCGTCCGACAGGAGCGCCACGGACCCCGTCACCCACCAGGCGACGAGCTTCAGCCCCATGACGAAAAGCGAAAGCGGGATGCCCCAGAGCGCCAGCCGCTTGACCCTGTCAGAATTTTCCATGCCACTCTCCATGCGCATGCAACCGAGTTGCAAAAAGCCTGGTCCATCAACGCAAAACCGCGCGCACGGGGTCGTGCACGCGGTTTTCTCTTGGGGTCGATATCGGCCAGTTCGGCCGTTTTGTCAAAGCCTCAGGCGGCTTTTACCTTCGCTTTTTTCGAAAGGTGCGCCACCACGTTCTCGATCATGCGCATGCCGGCATCCTGGCCGAGCGTCATGATCGATTCCGGGTGGAACTGCACCGCCGCCACCGGCTCGCTGGCATGCTCGATACCCATGATCGTGCCGTCCTCGCTTTCCGCCGTGATGATGAAATCACGCGGCAGCGTGGCCGGATCGGCGAAGATCGAATGGTAGCGGCCGACCGTCACCTCGCGGCCGAGACCAGAGAAGACAACGCCCGGCTCCAGCACGCGGATGCGCGACGGCTTGCCGTGCATGGGGATGGCGAGCTGGCGCAGTTCACCGCCATAGGCCTCGGCAAGCGCCTGCAGGCCGAGGCAGACCCCGAAGATCGGCAGGTTGCGCGCCCGCGCCTTCTTGATCGTCGCCTTGCAGTCGAAATCCTTCGGCGTGCCCGGTCCAGGCGAAAGCACGACGAGGTCGGGCTTGATGCGATCGAACACCTCCTCGGGAACCGGCGTGCGAACGGTCGTCACCGTCGCACCCGTCTGGCGGAAGTAGTTGGCGAGCGTGTGGACGAAACTGTCCTCGTGGTCGACGAGCAGGATATTGACCCCAGCGCCGACGGCCGCGACATCGCGCTGGACTTTTGCGGAATTGCCGGACCTGGCGTCGCGGATGGCGGAGATCATGGCGGAGGCCTTCAGTTCGGTTTCGGCTTCTTCTTCCTCGGGGTTAGAATCGTAGAGCAGCGTGGCACCGGCACGCACCTCCGCGATGCCATCCTTGATGCGGATGGTGCGCAGCGTCAGGCCCGTGTTCATGTCACCGTTGAAGCCGACCATACCGATCGCCCCACCATACCACGCCCGCGGGCTCTTCTCATGCGCCTCGATGAAGCGCATCGCCCAGAGTTTCGGCGCCCCCGTGACCGTGACGGCCCAGGCATGCGAGAGGAAGCCGTCGAAGGCATCCATGTCGTCGCGCAGGCGCCCCTCGATATGGTCGACCGTGTGGATGAGGCGCGAATACATCTCGATCTGCCGACGGCCGATGACCTTGACCGAACCCGGCTCGCAGACGCGGCTCTTGTCGTTGCGGTCGACGTCCGAGCACATGGTCAGTTCGGATTCGTCCTTTTTGGAATTGAGCAGTTTCAGGATCTGTTCCGAATCGGCAATCGGATCGTCGCCGCGCTTGATCGTGCCCGAGATCGGGCAGGTCTCGATGCGGCGGCCGGACACGCGCACGAACATTTCCGGCGAGGCGCCGACGAGATATTCCTGGTTGCCGAGATTGATGAAGAAGGAATAGGGCGACGGGTTGATCGCCTTGAGCCGGCGGGAAATTTCCGACGGCTTGCTTTCGCAGCGCTCGAAGAATTTCTGGCCCGGAACCACTTCGAAGAGGTCGCCGCGCCGAAAACTTTCCTTCGCCTTGACGACGAGCTCGGCATATTCGCCGGGGCGATGATCACCATGCGGCGGGATCACGTCAACGGTCTCGAACGGCTCGGGTGCGATCGCCTCGCCCTTGCCTTCCGTCGAAGTGCCGTCCTTGGCAAAATCATAGCGGTCGATCCAGGCCTTGGCGGCGTAGTGGTCGACGACGAGGATCTCGTCAGGCAGGAAGAGTACCATGTCGCGCTGGTCGTCCGGCCGCTTGAGCTTAAGGTCGATCGCATCGAACTGGAAGGCGAGATCGTAGCCGAAGGCGCCGTAAAGGCCGAGGCTCGCGTCCTGGTCCGAATGGAAGAGATCGGTGACGGCGCGCAGCACGGTGAAGACCGTCGGCATCTTGGAACGCTCTTCCTCGGTGAAGACCCGGTCGGGCAGCTTCACCTCGAGATCGAGGCGGTTTTCCGTACGGGCGCCGAGCGCCAGTTCCGGCACCTCCGCCAGACGGTCGGCGATGAAGGCGAGCAGTATGGCACCGCGGGCGTTGTAGGCCTCGATCCAGACCGCACGGCCGAAGGAGGAGATGCCGAGCGGCGGATCGACGACGGCGGTGTCCCAGCGGGTATAGCGACCGGGATATTCGTAGTTCGACGAGAAAACCGCGCCGCGCCGTTCGTCAAGCTTGTCGACATAGGCGGAAATCGCATGGGCATAGTCGGCGGCGCGGCGACGACGTGTGACGGTGACCCCGCCCCTCGTCTCGTAGGCTTCGGCACCATCTTCCAGAATTTTCGTGGCCATTCCCCAACTCCGTTTCAGGCCCGGTCCCGTGACGGCGGCCCAAAAAGAAAAAGCCGCCTCGAAGGTTCCGGGCGGCTTGTCGTCTCAATCACGCATGACTGGTCAAGGCCGCCTCAGCGAGCCCACCACCAACCAGCGATGTTGATCATCTTTTCCATGAGCGGAGTGTTAGCGTGAAGTGCAGGCGCACGCAAGGCCGATTGCGGCCCGCGCGACACGGTATTCCGGATGTTGCGCCCTCGCATCACCCGGCATCGCGCTTGCTGCGCATCGGACCAGGGCGGCGAAACAATCCGTCAATATGGCGAGAATTCGCCATGCCTGGAGGTTTGCCCCTTCCGTGAGCATATGCTAATGGCGCACGATAAACCATCGACATCAAGGCAAGAACCCATGGTCTCCATCATGGTGGAACAGTTCCGCGAAATGCAGATCCTGCTTGCAGAAACGATCGCGGACTATGAAACACCGGAGTTCACAAGGCTGGACGGCAGGATCGCCCGTGCCTTCGACACCCTCTACCGGTACGAACCGCGCAATGCCGACGAGGCCCACACCCTGGTCGGCCTTTTCCTCGACCTCATCGAAGACAATGACGGCGGCGACAGTGTTCACCTCATTCAGCGGGTGCGCACGATCATCGGCGACTATACCGCCCAGTCCCGTCCGCTGATGGAAATCACAAACGGCGCGGGCATCTGACCGCTCCGCCGGCAACCAAATCCGGTTTCCGGCGTTTCCCCGCTGATCTTGTCAGCCGGGAGACGGAACCATCGTCACACTCCACCGACCAGCCATGCTCGCCGCCCTCCTCATTCTGGCCGGCGCCGCCGACCTGCCGAAGGACGGCCCCCTGCCCGTAGCAAGGCCGGAACAGAAATTCGAAGAAGGCTCCGGAAAGGCTTCGGCAGAAGCCGAGCGCAAGGCGGAAGACAATGCGGGGAAGGCAAAGGAGCGCCCGCGGGAGGACGACACAGAGGAAGCCGCCTGCCTGGCGGCACTGAAGACCGTCGGGGCCGGTTTCAAGGCGGCGCCCGCCGTCAACGACGGCAAGGCCTGCGGCATCGACAGGCCCGTCCTGCTCGAGACCCTGCCGGGCGGCATCAAGGTCGAGCCCGCAGCGACGATCCGCTGCGAGACTGCGCTACAGCTCGCCCGCTGGATGGAAGGATCGGTGAAAACGTCCCTCGAAGCCGCCATGCCCGGCGAAACCGTCACCATGCTCTCCCAGGCCTCGGCCTATGTTTGCCGCAACCGCAACAACGCCGAGGACGGCAAGATCTCCGAACACGCCTTCGGCAACGCCGTGGACATTGCCGGCTTTACGCTGAAAAGCGGCAAGACCGTCACGATCCGCCCGGCGGACAAGGAGCCGACCCTCGAAGGCGCCTTCCAGCGCGCCATCACGGAGGCAGCCTGTCTCTACTTCACCACGGTGCTCGACCCCGGCAGCGACGCGGCACACCAGAACCACCTGCATCTCGACGTGAAGGACCGGCGCGGCGGCTACCGCTATTGCTGGTAGGAGGATTATATTTCAGCCGGCTCCTGAAAAACCCGGGTGGCAGCCCTATTTCAGGCGGGGCCTTCCGGCCTTTCGTCCTTTCTGCCCAACAAGGTTCCCGCCATGTCCATCACCCCCTACGATCTCTCCATCCCGGCCTTCCAACGTGGCTTTACCGTGCTCGCCAAGCTGCTCGACAAGGCCGAGGCCTTCGCTGAAGACAAGAAGATCAAACCGGAAATTCTGGTCAATGCCCGCCTAGCACCGGACATGCTTTCGCTTGCCGGCCAGATCCAGCGCATGAGCGACACCGCAAAGGGCGCCGCCGCGCGCCTGACCGGCACGGCGGCACCGAGCTTTGCCGATGACGAAACCACAATGGCTGATCTGCGCGCCCGCATCGAGAAGACCACGGCCTATCTCGCAAGCGTGCCGGAAGCCGCCTTCGAAGGCGCAGAGGACCGCACCGTCGTGGTAAAGACACGCGGCGGAGAGCTGAGCTCCTCCGGCAGGGACTATCTCCTCACCTTCGCCCTGCCGAACTTCTACTTCCATCTGACGACCGCCTACGCGATCCTGCGCCACAATGGCGTCGCAGTGGGCAAGCTGGACTATCTTGGGCGGGCGTAAGACCTTCTGGACCTTCAGATATCCGGTTCTCCCCTCCGTCATCCTCGGGCTTGACCCGAGGATCCATGCAGCGGGTGTTCCGTCATGATCGGGTCAAGCCCGACCATGACGGAACAGAGGTCTGCGAGAGCGCCAACACGCTCGCCTCAGAACAGCCCCTCGATAAAACCTTCCTCGTTGAGGAAGATCTTTTCCGACGACGGCACCTTCGGCAGGCCCGGCATGGTCATGATCTCGCCGGTGATGACGACGACGAAACCGGCACCGGCCGAAAGGCGCACTTCGCGCACCGGCACCGTGTGGCCCGAGGGCGCGCCACGCAGGTTCGGGTCGGTCGAGAAGGAATATTGCGTCTTGGCCATGC
The DNA here is from genome assembly GCF_028534175.1 of Shinella sp. HY16. Taxonomy (NCBI): domain Bacteria; kingdom Pseudomonadati; phylum Pseudomonadota; class Alphaproteobacteria; order Hyphomicrobiales; family Rhizobiaceae; genus Shinella; species Shinella sp. HY16. Next base: position 2,671,855 of record NZ_JAHYXL010000001.1, read on the forward strand.
AGACCGGCAGGTTGCCGTAGCCCTGCTCCTCCCAGATACGCAACTGGTCGCGCACCGACTTGTCCGCGATCACCTCGCCGGCATGGTAGATGTCCTTGGCGATGGTCTCGATCTTCTGGAACAGCGGCATCTCGTCGGGATAGAGCGGCGAGAACTGCGACAATCCGGATTCGGCCAGCTCCACCACCTTGCGCGCAAGGTTCTCGATGCCGGCCGAGCCGAGCGCCCAGTGCCGGCAGAGGATCGCCTCGGCGCCGAGCGTCGCGACATAGTCCTTCACCGCCTGGATTTCCGCATCCGTGTCCGAGATGAAATGGTTGATGGCGACGACGACGGGCACGCCGAACTTCTTGACGTTCTGCACATGACGACCGAGATTCGCGCAGCCCTTTTTCACCGCATCGATGTTTTCCCGGCCAAGATCGTCCTTCTTCACGCCCCCGTTCATCTTCATGGCGCGCACGGTGGCGACGATCACCGCCGCGTCCGGCTTCAGCCCGGCCTTGCGGCACTTGATGTCGAAGAATTTTTCCGCCCCGAGATCGGCGCCGAAACCGGCTTCCGTCACCACATAGTCGGCGAGTTGCAGCGCCGTCGTGGTTGCGACAACCGAATTGCAGCCGTGCGCGATGTTGGCGAAGGGGCCGCCATGCACGAAAGCCGGATTGTTCTCCAGCGTCTGCACGAGGTTCGGCTGCATGGCATCCTTCAGCAGCACCGTCATCGCGCCGTCCGCCTTGATATCCCGGGCAAAGACCGGCGACTTGTCTCGGCGATAGCCGACGATGATGCTGCCCAGACGTTTTTCGAGATCCTTCAGGTCCGTCGCAAGGCAGAGGATCGCCATGACCTCCGAGGCAACCGTGATGTCGAAACCCGTCTCGCGCGGATAACCGTTGGCGACCCCGCCGAGCGAGGCGACGATGTGGCGCAGCGCCCGGTCGTTCATGTCCATGACACGCCGCCAGGCGATGCGGCGGATGTCGATGTTCTGCTCGTTGCCCCAGTAGATGTGGTTGTCGATGAGCGCGGAAAGCAGGTTGTGTGCCGAGGTGATGGCGTGGAAGTCACCGGTGAAGTGAAGGTTCATGTCCTCCATCGGCACGACCTGCGCGTAACCGCCGCCGGCCGCTCCGCCCTTCACGCCGAAGCACGGCCCGAGCGAGGCCTCGCGGATACAGGTGATCGCTTTCTTGCCGATGCGGTTGAGGCCGTCGCCGAGGCCGACCGTCGTCGTCGTCTTGCCCTCGCCGGCCGGCGTGGGATTGATCGCGGTGACGAGGATCAGCTTGCCGTTCTTCTTGCCCTTCTGCCCGGCAATGAACTCGGCGCTGATCTTCGCCTTGTCATGGCCATAGGGCAACAGATGCTCGGCGGGAATGCCGAGCTTTTCGCCGATCTCCAGGATCGGCCTCTTCTTTGCGGCGCGGGCTATTTCGATATCGGATTTCACGTCGGCCATGCGGTGTCGCTCCCTTTCGGCACTGCTACCGCAACCGGGCTCCTCCCCCGAAGGCGGCGCTTCCTTCCTTGTCTGGCGCGCCATTTCACCGTGAAGCCCGTGGTGATGCCACACCGGGTTTTGCCGCCCGCTAGACCAGAAGCGACACACGGAGATAAATTTGCGCCTGAAACGAAAGCGGCGCGCGTTATCCGACGCGCGCCACTTTAAAAGCTCTGTCTTATTTATCGCGCCAGCACATCGCGCATTTCGACGAGATTTGAGCGCACGCGCAGAATGTAGAAGCCCATCGTGGCTAGATGCGTCGGCATGATCCACCCGTCTTCGCGGCCGTTCGAAATGATTGCCGGCTGGATGTTCAGCGCGGACCGCAGCTGCTTGATGCTCTCCACCCAGAGCGGCTCGATGCCGCGTGCCTTGATGACGGCGTCGAAATCCGCACCGGCAGCGGCGAGGATGCCGTAGTAACCGTAGAGCTGGCCATAGGCGAACCAGAAACGGTCGTCGGCACGCGTATCGAACCAGCCGCCATTGTGGAACTCCGACCGCTCGCGAATGATGGCCGAAGTCGAGCCGATATCGTTGGCGATGCGGTCGAGGAATTCGATCAGGTTGTCCGAGCGGCCGTCGAAGATCGCGTCACAGGCTTCGAGCGAGGCGTTGAACTTGCGCAGGTCCGCCATGGCCGTGCGATAGTAGTTCGGCGTCGGGGTCTTCGGCAGCAGCGAATCCGAGCCGAAATACCAGGTTTCCTCATCGAACTGGATATTGCCGCGGGCGCGCTGGAGATCGGCATTGATGCCCGAGGTGCCGCGCACGCGGCCAAGCGAATCGACGAGCTCCACCGCCGTGCGGCGGACCGCCTGGTTGATGCCGCGCTGGAACGAGGCCTTGTTGTCGAACCAGGGCGTCTTGTCCCAGTCGAGGCCGAAGAGCCCAAGCTTGTAGAGCAGCATGGAGGAGATCCAGGCATTCTGGTCGACATTGTAGTCGATGAGATCGGCCGTGACGTCGACGATCGCCGAGCGCACGCAGGTCTTCGGCTCCGGCTCGGCAACCTCGCCCGTTGCCGGCGTTGTCGCCTGGGCGCCCGAGGCGGCCGTACCGGCATCCTGCTTGCGCTGGGCAAGGTTGTAGCTGTTGACGTAGTCGGGGTTGAAGCCGCTCCACATCTGGGTCTGCCAGATGAAATAGGCGTAGAAGCCGATGAGCACGAGAAGGCCGATGCCGATCGGCCCCTTGATGATCCATCCGCGTGCCCGATACCAGTTCGTCACCGTCATGAACGGCCAGAGGATCCAGGCGATCACGAGGCCGATGCCCCGGCCGATGGCCGCGAAGATGCGTTGGAAAAACGCGACGATCGGGTCAAGCATGGGCGTCGTCCTCTTTGATACCGAATAGTTTCCTGCGGAAGGCAGCCTTGTCCTGCAGATAGGTCCGCGTCAACGTCGTCACAACATAGGCGCGGAACTTTTCGCTGTATTGTTCGTAGGCGGCGTAGAATCCCTGCTTGTCGAAGACGAAGCGGGAGACGAAATCGTAGGGAACCATCTGCGAAATCAGGCGGTTGACCAGCCACTGGTCCGGGTGCGCCGGTGCGGCGCGCACCAGCATGAAGCGCCGCTCCGGCGATACCTCGTTGATCTTGATCTCGCCCGTCGACGCGACGGTACGGATCGCCTCCTGCAGGAAGGGGTAGGTCCCGTCGCGCGCCACGAGCTCGGCGTTGCGGTGCATCCAGGTCTGCAGCCAGATGCGGTCGGCCTTTTCGAGATCGGCGGTCGGATCGCCCCGGTTGACGAGGCCGACGACCGTCATCTCCGCACGATGCTGGAAAAGGCCGGACGGCTCCACCCACGAGGCGCGCGGCAGCTCCAGCCGTTTGGTGGAAGCCAGGAAGTCGAAGATGCGCTTGTGATCGTCGAGCGCGATATAGCTCACCTGCCAGGGCCGCGAGCGGCGGAAGCCGGGCACGGAGGGATCGCAGATGACGGTCGTCGTCTTGTCGTCGAGGAAGACATAGACGCCGCCGAAATGGTTCGCCCAATAGGCTTCGTGGCGGAAGACGAGCTGGTCCGGCACCAGCGCGTTCTGGCGGATGTCGCCGGTCTGCTTGGCAAGCTCCACCATGCGGTTGAGCATGGTGTCATCCGACCAGGCATTCGGTACGGTCTTCAGCCGATCGACCAGCCCGCGCAGCTCCGCCGCCTTGCCCAGCATGTCCTCGGCAGAGAGCACCTTGAAGCGCACCTCGTTGATCGACAGCAGGTCGTCGATGTCGTTGACGACGGAAACGGAATCCTCGATCTCGCCATAGAGCGCATCGCGGATGGTGATGGCGTTGATCGCCCGCGCATTGGCCGAGAAGAACTCGTGCATCAGGGCGGCGGTGTTGGAAAAGCTCGTATGCACCACCGGCAGGTTCACCTGCTCCGGCGTCATGATGACGAAGCGGCGGTTGACGCGGTTCGGATCGAGGTAGTCCCGGTCGCCAAGTTCGTCGGCAATTTCAGGCGAAAAACCGGTCATGTCGATGCGGAAGCTGGTCAGAGCGGTGCGCTTGATGCCGAACCCGTCGAGCGCCTTGTTGTAGCGCTCGACAAGATGCGGCTCATCGACCGGCAGCAGCCGGCCATAGATCAATTCGGCTTCGAGGAGGCGTTTCATGGGCGCTCCGCTGCAGGCAGATATGTAAAGTCCGCTGCCGATACGCGCTCGGAAAGACGCCCTTCACACGCTGCCAAAATCGTTTCCAACACAGCCTCGCGCTCTCCTATTACATCAACGTTCCAGAAGCGGGCAACTGACCAGCCATTTATGCGCATGAATTCATTTCGTTTCTGGTCATACTCACTACCGACATGCTGGCTCCCGTCAACCTCGACCACCAGCATTTTCTCCCGGCACGCAAAGTCAGCATAGTATGGCCCGATCGCGAATTGCCGCACAAACTTGAGACCGTTCAGACGACGGCCACGCAAGTCGGACCAAAGCAATGCCTCTGCATCATTGTCGACTTGGCGCAGTCGGCGGGCCTTGACGGTCTTTCGCTCGTTTGCGCCGCGCATTTGCCCCTCACCCTAACCCTCTCCCCACAAGCGGGGAGAGGGAACATACCCCGCAAAAGGCTGTTGATCGGGGGAACCCATTACCGCAAATCCCTTCTCCCCGCTTGCGGGGAGAAGGTGGCCGGCAGGCCGGATGAGGGGCACTCCCGCGATCACCACCGCCCCTCCGCCTTCATCGTCTCGATCTCGTGGATCGCCTTTTCACGCTGGCGTTCGCGGCGGATGATGTCCGAAACGGCAGCGTCGTCGGATTTGTCGGTGTAGCGGAATTCGCTGTCGGCGTAGCGGTTGATCTCCTGGAGCACCATCTCCATGGTGATCGGCCCGCGCAGCTCCTCGATCATCGCCTTCTTCTCGTCGTAGCCCTTGTGCATGAAAGCGCCGGCCGTCGCGAACCAGTCGTCCGGTAGCTCCACGTCCATGGCGCGCATCTTGATGGCATCGGTGATGTTCTTGACGGCGCGGCCGGTAAAACGCGGTTCGGCAATCTTGATGCGGTGCAGATAGGCGCCGATATCGGCGAGCGTCTTGATCGCGCCGTGCTCCTTCTCGTGCATCTCCCAGACGGCAAGCAGGCCGTCTTCCTGCGGTTTGGCATGCTGCCCATAGGAGGTGGAGACGGCGCGCTTGATCTCCTGCCCCTCGAAAAGCGTGTGCCCGCCGAGCGGGATCGAATGGTTCTTGCCGACCAGCATGGCGAAGATATCGATATAGTCGTCCTCGGTCTGCGGGCCGTCCACCAGCCACCGGGCGCCGGCGCGCTGGCGCAGAGCGTCGTCGACATTTTCCGGATAGTTGGAGAACATGCCGAAGGTGCAGTTGCCGCGAATGACCGTCGAGGCGCCGGCGAAACTTTCCATCAGCACCGCCGTCACCTCGTGCTGGCCGGCGGACGCCCGGTCGTCGGAGCGTTTGGCCGCGACCTGGTCGACGTCGTCGATCGTGCCGAAGCCGATTGCCTTCGGGTTGATGACGTTGTTGACGAATTCCTTGCAGTTCTGGCCGGATTTGCCCTGGTAGGAGGAAATCTGGTCGACGCCGAAATTCTCGTAGTGGAAGGCGTAGCCGGCGGTCTGGCAGTAATCGTTGACGAGGCCGGCGAGCATCTGGATGAGGATCGTTTTGCCGGTGCCCGGCATGCCGTCGCCGATGAAGGTGAAGAGGAAACCGCCGAGTTCGACGAAGGGGTTGAGTTGCCGCTCGAAATCATAGGCGACCAGCATCTTGGCAAGCTTCATCGCCTGGTATTTGGCGATGTGGTTGCCGATGATCTCCTCGGGCTTCTTGAAGGTCATCGTCAGCGGCTTGCGCTTCTGGCCAGGCGCGACGTCGAAGCCGGAGAGCGTGAAATCGTCCTGCTCGATGCGGATATGGGCATTCTCGAAGCCGGCAAGGCCGGTGAAGCGCGCGCGACGCCCGATCAGCCCCTCGATGGCAACGCGCGAAAAGGCGCGGGCACGGCTGATGAGCGCCGCATCGTCAGGCGCTCCGGCAAGCGTGCGGTCAAGACCGGCGACCATGCTTTTCAAGGCATCCTGCGGCGTATCGAAGAGATAATCCGGCTCGCCGCCGTCCTCCACCGGCTCCCCCTCGCCCGGCAGCGTCGCGCCGAGATAGGCGGCGAAGGTAAAGGCGGCAATGTAGGCGGAGGCGGAAAGCAGCGCCTTGAACTGGTTGGCCTCGTCGCCCGCCAGCGGCGAAGCGAGATTGCGCGCCTGTAGGCCCTCCAGATTGGTCTGGCGGGAAAACGCATCCGTCACCGCCAGCGCCACCTGCAGCCCACGGCGGGAGCGGAAGAGCACGGCATGCTGCTGCGGCGTCAGCAGCGGATCGGCTGCATGCACGGACTGGATGGTTTTTGCGAGTTCCACCTCACGCGTGCGTCTTGTGCCGGCGGTCGAGACGGTGGAGACGAAACGCCGGCCGGTGCCGGCGAGCGCTGTGCCGCTCTTGCCGTCTTCGCTTTCGAGGATGACGAGCTTTGTGACGAGGCTCTGCGCCGTCGCCTGGTGCTTGGCGATATCGTCTTCGTGGATCGTCGTCAGTCCGGCATTGAGGCTCATCGGTCTCAGTCCTTCCGAAAATTCGGCGACGAAGAGCCACCGAGAGATTTTAGGCTCCGCGGAGCCGTTTGCAGCCGGTGTTCAGCAAGGCCGGCGAGGCGAGAGGAGAGCCTAGCCTTCGCTGATCACCTGGTTGCCCGAGATCACGTGCACCTTGTAAGCGCCGAAAATGCCGGCGGTCTCGCCGGCGGCATAGAGCGCCTGATAGGCATCGTGCGGCACCAGCGCGTGTTTCTCGTAGGCGCTGACACCCATGCGGGCGGCCTCGAGATCGTTGGTCTCGATGTGGAACTCCTCCTGCGCCGGGGTGGAACTCCAGAACCCCTTTTGCGCCGGCCGCTCGGCCTTGGAAAAGACCTCCTGCACCGTCCAGGTCAAAAGCCAGGCATTTTCCGGCTTCCTCACCTTGGAAAGGATCTCGTTGACCCGTTCGTTGTTCTCGGTGATTCCGGCCGAATAGAACGGCCCGAGCACGATGCGGCGCAACTGCTTGGGGTGCAGCGTCGGGAAATCCTTGTCGAGATTGGTGGCGATGGTCGCCGGTGTCAGCGAGTAAGCGCTGTTTTTCAGCGCAAAATCGTCGAAGCGGCTGGCAAGCTCGGGATTGAGCAGGCCGCCGACCGGCAGCGGAATGTCCACGTCCGGATTGAGCTTGCCGTCTTTCGTCACCAGCATGTTGATGACGTTTTCGCCCGAATCCTCGATGGTCGCCATATAGACCATCGGCAATGTCGCCGTGCCGTCGAAAGCGCCCCAGCACACGACATAGTAGGGTCGCATGGTCTTCGGATTGACCGCCACGCGGATCGTCTCGGGCAGCACGAAGGGCGAGAAGATGTCGCCCTTGCCGATCTGCTCCAGATAGAGCCGTTCGGCCATGCGTGCCTGGAGGTCGCTCGGAAAGACCTTCTGGCGCAGGATGAAATCCGCCATCTCGCCGCGCAGCTGGTCGGCGTTCGGGATCGCAGCAAGCCGTTTTTCCGCGCTCTGCCGGTCGTTTTCCAGCTCCAGCACATTCTGAAACACCGGAAAGCCGCTCTCGGCGCGCGACACGCGAAACTGCTGGACGAAGCCGATGCGGTTTTCCCAGCAGGCGAAGGAGGCCTTCAGCCTGGCAAGATAGGGCACGACGATCTCGCCTACCACGGAGTTGCGGTAGAGTGGCGAGTTGCGGTCGGCAAGGAAGATTTCCAGCCCGCCAAGGGCGGCGCGGATGGTGGAGAAATATTGCGCGACGGCGCTGTCGGCAGAGGCGTTCATGGCGCAGCATCCTCGCGGGCGGTCCGCAGTCGCCCCTCATCCGGCCTGCCGGCCACCTTCTCCCCGTAAACGGGGCGAAGGAGATATGCCGCACGCCTTTCCCCAGCCAACAGCCGTTCATGGGGCAAGTCCCCTCTCCCCGCTTGCGGGGAGAGGGTTAGGGTGAGGGGCAATGGCATGCCTGCAACCATCACTGCTTCACGTAATTGGCGGTGTTGTGCTTGTCCATCACGGCCTGGAAGCGCCGCGCGAAAGCATCGTCGGCGAGCTTCTTGCGGCGCTGGATGTCCTGGGTCGACAGCATGTTCTTCTCGTGCATTTCGAGAAGGTCGCCGATATGGCGCTGGGCGGCCGAGCCGATGCCGGCCATGGTCTCTTCCGCTGCGGTATCGACCTGCGAACCGAGCGTGTTGATCTTGTGCGCCACATCCTGCTGGGCGGCCGTCTTCAACGAATCTTCCAGCGCCTTGTAGAGCACGATGCGCTGCTCGGTATCGATGGTCAGCTTGTTGATCAGCGTGTTCTGCGCAGCGATCTGGTTGTTGAGCGAATCGACGAAGGTCTGGAACATCGAGGTGTAACGTTCCAGCGTCTGGCTTTCGGCGAGCAGCTCCTGCTCCTTCGCCTGCATCATGTTGTACTCGGTCGCGAGCGCCGAGCGTTCGCCCTCGAGGTCCGTGCGGCTCTTCTGGTCGGTCGAGGCGGCAATACGGTTTTCGAGGTCCATCAGCATCGGGTTCAGCTCCTCGATGCGCTTCTGGGTCGCCTCAAGGTTCACCATCGTTCCCTTGCGCCGCTCGATCACCTGCACGAGGCTCGCCTCAGAGGTCTTGTAGCGCTGGTCGAGGATCGACTTCTGCTCCTTGAGGATGCCGACGATCGTGTCGGACTTGGAGAGCAGTTCCTGCAGGTTGCCGGCGAGCGACATGTTGCGGACACGGTCGGTGCGCATGCGCTGCATCTTCTGCTTGGAGAAGATGCCGATGAACTTTTCGTAGCCCGTATAGCTCTTCATGCTCTCGAATTCGGTGCCGAAGATGTTCGTCGCATCCTCCAGCCCGATGATGAGATCGGCGATATTGCCCTCCATCACCTTCTGCTGGTTGATGACATCGGAAATGCGGGCGTTCTCGATATCGAAATTGACGTCGCCGAGCTTGGTATCCGCCTTGGCGAACTGGTCGAGCACGGCACTCGACTGCTCCATCTTGCTGCGCATCTGGTTGACGACGCTGCGGGTCTTCTCGATTTCCGCATCGAAGTTCTGAAGTGTGGCCATGCTTGTCCCCTTGAAACTCTCCACGGCAGACGTCTGCGCCGCCCGATTTATTCCATCGCGGCAACACTATACGAATTCAGGCAGATAGGAACCTGCCCGCCGCTTTTACCGAACAACATGTGGGACAGCGCAGACGGCCCGCAAGACCGGTGCCGAAAAATTTCGGCACGCGCCTAGTAGCCTGCCGGTGCCTTCAGATAGGCGATGAGGTTGGCAATGTCCTCGATCTTCTTGAGGCCTGCGAAGGTCATGCGGGTGCCCGGCACCATCGCCTTGGGCGACAGCAGATATTCGGCGATCAAGGCCTCGTTCCACACCCTGCCGCCCTCGGCGAAGGCTCGCATCCTTGCAGAATATTCATAGTCTGCAACGGAGGCGACCGGCCGCCCGACGATACCGGCGAGCGTTGGCCCGACGCGGTTGACCGGCTCGACGGAATGGCAGGGCGCACATTTCTTGAAGACCATCTTCCCCGCAACCGCATCGCCCTCCGCAGACGCGGGGGCGGCAAGACAGAGGAAGGCGGCCGTCAGGGCAGAAAGATGCTTCATCGTTTATCCCCTCACCGCCCCTTTCGCCGTCAATCGGCGTTCATGATGTCGTCCCAGTGGCGGCGGCAATAGGAAACGTACTTGTCATTGCCGCCGATTTCCACCTGTGCGCCTTCCCGGGCCACCTTGCCGTCGGCGCCGAGCCGGACGACCATCGTCGCCTTGCGTCCGCAATGGCAGATGGTGCGCACCTCGCGCAACTCGTCGGCGATGGCGAGCAGCGCCTGCGAACCGGGGAAAAGCTTGCCCTGGAAATCGGTGCGCAGACCATAGGCCATGACGGGTATGTGCAGCCGGTCGGCGACGCGGGCAAGCTGCCAGACCTGCTCTTCGGAGAGGAACTGCGCCTCGTCGACGAAGACGCAGGCGATCTCGCCCCCGCCATCGCCGTTCAGGTCCTCGACATGTTTGTAGAGGTCGTCGGCATGGTCGAAGGCGATGGCTTCCGAGGTCAGGCCGATGCGCGAGGAGATCCGCCCCTGGCCGGCGCGGTCGTCGAAGGAGGCGATCAGGATCGCCGTGCGCATGCCGCGTTCGCGGTAGTTGTAGGACGCCTGCAGGAGCAGCGTCGACTTGCCCGCGTTCATCGTCGCGTAACTGAAATAGAGCTTGGCCATGATTTTCTCCGTCCTTGCCTCATGACCCGGCAGGGCACGATTTTCCAGTCGAAAAGGCCGGAAAACCACAGAAAACCGCGCGGCCCGCCTTCTGCGACATCCATGTGCAAAATTGCGAACAGGCCCGAAATTTATTGGACCTTTCAGGGGCTTCCAGCTACGCCAAGGTGCTTGAAAGCATGTCGTTTTGATGATTGGCTAAACCACCAGTTATAAGGGGAGCAATAAAATGAAGTCTGCATCACCATTCAAGACCCTTCTTGCCGCAGCGGTCTCCGTCCTCGCGCTTGGCGCCGCCAATGTCTCGGCCGCCGAAGCCGAAAGCTGTGGCAAGGTTCGTTTCTCGGACGTGGGCTGGACGGACGTCACCGCCACGACCGCAACCGCAAGCGTCATCCTGAAGGGTCTCGGCTACGAGACGGAAGTAACGGTCCTTTCCGTTCCCGTCACCTATACCTCGCTCAGCAACAAGGACATCGACGTCTTCCTCGGCAACTGGATGCCGACCCAGGAAGCCGACATCAAGCCGTTCCGCGAGAACGGCACGGTCGAGACCGTGCGCGAGAACCTGGAGGGCGCGAAGTACACGCTCGCGACCAACGCCAAGGGCGCCGAACTCGGCATCAAGGATTTCGCCGACATCGCCAAGCAGAAGGATGCGCTGGGCTCGAAGATCTACGGCATCGAGCCGGGCAATGACGGCAACCGCCTGATCATCGACATGGTCTCGGCCAACAAGTTCGAGCTGACCGGCTTCGAAGTCGTCGAATCCTCCGAACAGGGCATGCTGGCGGAAGTCGCCCGCGCCGAGCAGGAAGGCACACCGGTCGTCTTCCTCGGCTGGGAACCGCACCCGATGAACGCCAACTTCAAGCTGACCTACCTCACCGGCGGCGACGACATCTTCGGCCCGAACTTCGGCGGTGCGACGGTCTACACCAACGTGCGCAAGGGCTACGTCGCCGAATGCCCGAATGTCGGCAAATTCCTGCAGAACCTCAAGTTCTCGCTGGAAATGGAAAACCAGATCATGGGCAAGATCCTGAACGACGGACAGGATCCGGAAACGGCCGCCACCGAGTGGCTGAAGGCCAACCCGGCCGCCATCGAGCCGTGGCTTGCCGGCGTGACGACCAAGGACGGCAGCGGCGAGGCTCTGCCGGCCGCAAAAACGGCACTCGGTCTCTAACGGACCAGAATAGGGCGGGAAGGAAACTTTCCCGCCCTTCTTGCCTCCGGATACTGCAATTCCCGTAAAGGCGCGCGAGCGGTTTTGCGTTGCGGATTGCGCAGGCGTTCCGGCTGCGCATCGTCAACCTCAAGACGAAGGCTTACTGCCGTGGATTGGCTCACCGTCTCAAAAATTCCGATCGGCCCGATCGCCAAGGATGCCGTCAGCTGGCTGACGACGAATGGCAAGGGACTGTTCGACTTCCTGAAAGTCTTCCTGCAAGCCGGCATCGATGCGGTGCTCTTCCTGTTGCAGGGGCCGTTCTCCAGCGCCGGCGGCAAGTTCGGTTATGCGCTGTTCCTCATCGCACTCGTGACAGGTCTCAGCTGGTGGTTCCGCCGTTCGATCGGCGTCGCCGCCTTCACCTTCCTTGGTCTGCTTCTCATCGTGAACCAGGGCTACTGGAAGGAGACGACGGAGACGCTGGCGCTCGTTCTGGCGGCAACCGGCGTCAGCATGGTGGTCGGCGTGCCGCTCGGCATCGCGGCGGCGCGGCGGCCGTGGTTCTATTCGATCCTCCGGCCGATCCTCGACCTCATGCAGACGATCCCGACCTTCGTCTACCTCATCCCGGCGCTGATCCTCTTCGGCCTCGGCATGGTGCCGGGCCTCATCGCCACCGTGATCTTCGCGATCCCGGCGCCGATCCGCCTCACCCGCCTCGGCATCATCTCGACGCCGCCCTCACTGGTGGAGGCCGCCCAGGCCTTCGGCGCAACGCCGGGCCAGGTGCTGCGCAAGGTGGAGCTGCCTTATGCCACGCCGCAGATCATGGCCGGTCTTACCCAGACCATCATGCTGTCGCTGTCGATGGTGGTCATCGCCGCGCTCGTCGGCGCCAAGGGGCTCGGCGTTCCCGTGGTGCGCGCACTCAACACCGTGAACATCTCCATGGGCTTCGAGGCGGGCCTGTGCATCGTGATCCTTGCGATCATCCTCGACCGTCTCTTCCGCGCCGCCGATGATGGAGACGCCAAATGACCGATTCCGTCGTCTTCAAGAACGTTTCCATCATCTTCGGCGATAGCCCGCAGAAGGCGCTCGCCATGGTCGATGCGGGCAAGACCCGCGACGAGATCGGCGCGGAGACCGGCCTGGTGCTCGGCGTGGCGGATGCCACGCTTTCGATCACCGAGGGCGAGATCCTGGTGCTGATGGGCCTTTCCGGCTCCGGCAAGTCGACGCTGCTGCGCGCCGTCAACGGGCTTGCGCCCGTGGTGCGCGGCGATGTGCAGGTGAAGGCCGGGAATGGAACGGTGAACCCCTACACCGCAACCCCGAAGGCGCTGCGCGATTTCCGCATGCACACCGTCTCGATGGTGTTCCAGCAGTTCGCGCTCTTGCCCTGGCGCACGGTCGCGGACAATGTCGGCTTCGGCCTCGAGCTTGCCGGCGTGCCGGATCGGGAGCGCAAGGCACGCGTCGCCGAGCAGCTTGAACTCGTCAACCTCGCCAAATGGGCGGGCCGCAAGGTCAACGAGCTGTCGGGCGGCATGCAGCAGCGCGTCGGACTGGCCCGCGCCTTCGCCACCGGCGCGCCGATCCTGCTCATGGACGAGCCCTTCTCCGCACTCGACCCGCTGATCCGCACGCGCCTTCAGGACGAATTGCTGGAGTTCCAGCGCCGGCTGAAGAAAACCATCCTCTTCGTCAGCCACGACCTCGACGAGGCCTTCCGCATCGGCAACCGCATTGCCATCATGGAAGGCGGGCGCATCATCCAGTGCGGCACACCGCAGGACATCGTCAAGAACCCGGCGAACCAGTATGTCGCGGACTTCGTGCAGAACATGAACCCGATCAACATGCTGACGGCCGGCGACGTGATGCAGCACGGCGCCTCCAGCGATGCCGGCGTGACGGCAACCGCCACGCCGCAGACCCCGCTTGTCGATATCCTCGATGCCATGGCTCGCACGCCCGGCAATGTCGGCGTCGTCGACAACGGCACGGTCGTCGGCACGATCAACGCGCAGGACATCGTGAACGGATTGACGCGGCACCGCCGGCGCGGCTGACAGGCCTTCGTGAAAGGACTAGATAGAGCAGCGCCCCCGCGGGCGCTGCTTTTTTCATGGAAGGACGGGAGCGAGATCATGACCGAGAAGGACAAGCCGAGCGTTCTGCGCGAGACGGACGACGACGCCCGCCGCCTTGCCCGCACGCTCCTGCGCTCCGCCCGCAGTTGCGCACTCGCCGTGAACGAGCCGGAAAGCGGCGCGCCCTTCGCCAGCCGCACGCTCACAGGCACCGACACCGACGGCACACCCGTCATCCTCGTCTCGGCCCTTTCCGTCCACACCCACGCGCTCCGGCGCGACCCGCGCGCCTCGCTTCTGGCAGGCGAGCCCGGCAAGGGCGATCCCCTCGCCCATCCCCGTCTGACGGTTCTCTGCATGGCGGAGGAGGTCGTCCGAGACAGCGCCGCCCATGCGGCGCTGCGCGAACGCTTCATCCGTCGCCATCCCAAGGCGAAACTCTATGTCGATTTCCCCGATTTCGCCTTCTTCCGCCTCGTGCCGCTGCGCGCCCATCTCAACGGCGGCTTCGGCAAGGCCTTCGTGCTGACGGCGGACGACCTTCTGATTCGCTCTCCCGCCCGCGGCGCGCTTGCAGACATGGAGACCGGCGCCGTGGAACACATGAACAGCGACCATGCCGAAGCGGCCGGCATCTACGCCCGCCATTTCTGCGGGGAAAAGGACGGCGACTGGGTCATTGTGGGGCTCGACGCCGCCGGGATCGACCTTGCGAGCGGCGACAAACTGAAGCGCCTCGAGTTCTCACGGGAACTTGATCACGCGACGGAACTTCGCAGCGAGCTTGCGCGTTTGCTTCACGAAGCAAGGGCAGCGGGCTGAACTGCCTGTATTTGCGTGAAATTCGCTTGGCGCACCGTGTTCCGGCCGGAAAAGCGTTTATCGCTATGCGTGCAGGATACCCCCATTTCTGGCTCTTGCTGAGGGGTATTTTGTTTATATGCTAACAAGCGGATTCAAATAAAATCACATAATTTGAAGCGGAAACGCCCAAAGGAGTTTCAGATGGACAAGATTTCAGACGCAGAACATGCGCAGGCCGAGGTTGCATCCGACTTTCTGTCTGCCATGGCAAACCCGAAACGCCTGCTCATCCTGAAGGTCCTGGTCGAGGGCGAAATCGCCGTGGGTACCCTCGCAAACCAGGTCGGCCTCAGCCAGTCGGCGCTGTCGCAGCATCTGTCGAAGCTGCGCGCACAGAACCTCGTGACGACCCGTCGCGATGCCCAGACGATCTACTATTCGAGCAAGTCGGACGCCGTTCTCACGATTCTCGACGCGCTTGACCGCATCTACAGGGTCAATGGCAACGGCGTGACGGAAAAGAAGCTCCGCATCGCCTGACGGACCCAGACGGACCCCGCTTGCAACGCCCCGGCCGAAAGCCGGGGCGTTTTGCTTGGAATCACCCGCTTGACGCCCGGAAGCGCCTTGATAATTTGACCACCGGGTAAAAAATCCATCCGCACCGCCCGTCGGGACGGCCCCCGCTTTCAAAGGCCGAGCATTTCAAGGATCACGGAGAGACCGCATGTCCAACCGCCTCAACACCCCCAACGATCTGCGTGCCTTCTGGATGCCGTTCACGGCAAACCGGCAATTCAAGAAGGAACCGCGCCTCTTCGTCGGCGCCAAGGACATGTATTACACCACCCATGATGGCCGCCAGGTGCTGGATGGCACGGCCGGCCTGTGGTGCGTCAATGCCGGCCACTGTCGCCCGAAGATCACCGAGGCGATCCGCGAACAGGCCGGCGAACTCGACTATGCGCCCGCCTTCCAGCTCGGCCATCCGAAGGCCTTCGAGCTTGCCAACCGCCTCGTCGACATCGCGCCCGAGGGCATGGACCACGTCCTCTACACCAATTCCGGCTCCGAATCGGTCGAGACCGCGCTGAAGGTGGCGCTCGCCTATCATCGCGCCAAGGGCGACGGTGCGCGCTCCCGCCTGATCGGCCGCGAACGCGGCTATCACGGCGTCAATTTCGGCGGCATCTCCGTCGGCGGCATCGTCTCCAACCGCAAGATGTTCGGCAGCCTGCTGACGGGCGTCGACCACATGCCACACACCCATTTCCCCGACAAGAACGCGTTCTCGCGCGGCGAGCCGGAACATGGCGGCGACATCGCCAGCGAACTGCAGCGCATCATCACCCTGCACGACGCCTCCACCATCGCCGCCGTCATCGTCGAGCCGGTTGCCGGCTCGACCGGCGTGCTCATCCCGCCGAAGGGCTATCTCCAGAAGCTGCGCGAGATCTGCACGCAGCACGGCATCCTGCTGATCTTCGACGAGGTCATCACCGGTTTCGGCCGCCTCGGTGCACCCTTTGCTGCGCAGTATTTCGACGTGAAGCCGGACATCATCACCACCGCCAAGGGCCTCACCAACGGCGTGATCCCGATGGGCGCCGTCTTCGTGACCTCCGAGATCCATGATGCCTTCATGAACGGCCCGGAGCACATGATCGAGTTCTTCCACGGCTATACCTATTCCGGCAACCCGATCGCCTGCGCCGCCGCGCTCGGCACGCTCGACACCTACAAGGAAGAAGGCCTGCTGACCCGTGCCGCCGAACTCGCCTCCTATTGGGAGGACGGCCTGCACTCGCTGAAGGACTGCCCTGATGTCATCGACATCAGGAATGTCGGCCTGATCGGCGCCATCGAGCTCGCCTCCATTCCGGGCGAGCCCACCAAACGGGCCTTCAACGCCTTCCTCAAGGCGTACGAAAAAGGCCTGCTCATCCGCACGACGGGCGACATCATCGCACTCTCCCCGCCCCTCATCATCGAGAAGCGGGAGATCGACGAGCTGTTCGGCAAGCTGCGCGAGGTGTTGCAGAACAACATCTGATCCGGGAAACCGATGGGCAGGATGGGATGGCGGCTACGGCCGCCATTTCCGTTTTGATCACAGCCGTCGCAGCCGGCCGGAATAGTGCACGACTTCGCCGATGCCCGGCAGCGCGATCGGCACGTCGAAGCAGAAATCCTCCCCGTCGGCCCATTCGCGTGCCACGCTGCGCGGCGCCAGAGCCAGCGGCATCGTAAGGCCGAAGACGGACCATCCGCGCATCACCATGGTGAGGCCGGCGGCATCCACCGGCAGGTCGAACGAAAACCGCATCGGCCCGAACCGCTCGACGAGCCGCGTCCCCTTCTCGCTGAGTTCGCTTGAAAAGGCACGGCCGGCAAAATCCCGGGTCCAGCGCTCGACGCCGTCCCGCTCCTCGAAGGAGACATGCAGTTCGTGCTCGCCCTCAGGCGGAAAGCGCATGACGTTGCAGACAAGCCGCGCCAACAAGGAACGACCCCGGCGCACGCGCGCCCGGCCGGCGGCACCGGCATCGCCGATCACGTCATGCATCTCCCGCACCGGCTGTGGCATTGCATCATAGGCCGGGCCGATGACACGGCGGTAGAGCGGCACATAAGACCGGCTGTCGATCGCCCGGTGGACCGCAAGCCTTTCGAAATGCGGAGCGAAGTCTTCAAGACGCACCGTGCCGGCCGCCGGCCGTGCACCAGGCGCAAGGCACCCTGCCGCAATGGCATTGGCCAGAACATGGGCCGCGATGGTCGGGATTTCGGGGCCGTCGCCGTTTTCCGCAATCAGCGTGCAGCAGCGCTTCGTCGGCACATCACCCACGATCCCTTTCACCTCCACCGCCATCGCCGAGCGGTCTGTGCCGAAGCGGGCGCTCAGCTTCTGCAGCGGCAGCAGCCAGCGGGAGAAGGGCGAAAGCGAGCGCAGCCATCCCCATTTTACCGGCCAGCTCAGGAGCCAGAGCGTCAGGAGCTGAAAGGAGAATTCAGGGCCCGCACGAAAAATGCCCGCCGGCCGGCCGGGGAGCGATGCCGGGACGATATCGTGGTCCGGCACGTCCGCAAGCGCCACCCGCCGCCGGATGGATGGACGGCCGGGAACCACGTAGTCCTGCCGGTGCAGCCGGTGCCAGCCCGTCTCCTGCCGCCAGCGTCCGCCGCGCCAGAGACGCACCGGCTTTCCGACATAGCTGAGGATTGCCGCCGCCACGGACGCACCGGCCGTCGCCCGGTTCGAAGCGCTGATCGACATTTCGACCGAACACACCCGGCGCATATCTGTCGCAAGCCCTGCGATGATCGCTCCCGAAAGCGCCGGCACGCTGGAACCGCCGGAGATCACCACGACGCCCGCCGCCCGCGCCGCGGCATCCAGCCGGCCGATGCCGCAGACGAAATCCCGCGCATCGGCAAGATCGACATAGTGCACGCCCCGCACGATGCACGCCTCCGCAACGTGGTCGCCGCTGCCCTGAAAAGGGCCTGCCGCATCGATCAGCAAAATCGGATGGTGGTCTTCGAGGAGGGAACCGAGATCGCCATTGCGATCGGCCACCAGCCCCACGGCATTCGGCAAATCCGCGGCGAGACGCGCGGCAGCACCGCCGTCACGGCCGGCGATCAGCACTTCCCAACCATCCGCCGCCAGCCGCCGCGAGAGCCGGGCGCCGAAGCCGCCATAACCGCCGAGAACGATGACGCGCCTCACAACACCCGGTCCGCATCCTCCGGCGCGGGTATCCAGCAGGCATCCCGCCGCCCGAACAGCCTGTAACGGTTGCGCGCCAGCCAGCGGTAGACCGGGTCCCGCAGGGCGCGCGGGATGAACCGCAGCAAGGACAGAGCCTTCCAGGGCCAGCCGAGCCCGGCATAGATCGCCAGCACCGCATCGCTGTCCTTCAGCAACCGGTCGCCGTCCACGATGATCATCGATTCGGGATTGGCGGGATCGATGCCGAAGTGACGATAGAGCGCCGCACCGACCGCATTCTGCATGGAGGCAAGCCGGAACCGCCGGGCACGATCGTGCCGCAGCACGAACTGCGCATTGGCCGAGCAGAGAATGCACTCCGCATCGAAGACGATGATCGGTCCTGCCGCGTCGTTCCGGGTCATACCCTCAACATAGGATGGCGACGACGCGCCATCAATCCGCAACCGCTGCAGAAAGCTGCTTTTCATAGCGCCAGACCTCCAGGTCAAAAGGTCCTTCGGTCGTGCCCAGCCGATGGACGACGGTCGCGGCAAGGTACCAGCCGCATTTCTCGTAAAACCGCGCGGCACGGTGGTTGCCGATCGCGCAGGCGAGCCAGGCGGTCGTCATACCATGGGCGACAAGGCGCCGTTCGGCATCCGCCACAAGCGCCGCAGCAACCCCGCTGCCGCGCCCCGCCGGCGCCACGAAGAGCTGGTCGAGTTCGTCATGCCGGATGGTGCAGAAGCCGAGCACGGCGCCGGGCTCCCCGATGACGCGCGTATCCGCAAGCATGGCTGGCAGGCGGTCGGCAAAGCTCTGCTGCGTGCGCAGGCGGGCCAGCGCGGCCGGAAGCACCGCCGCATGTGCGTCCTGCCACCCCTCGAACCAGAGCTGCGCCAGCGCCCCGATTTCAGAAGATCCCGGTACCCTCGTGGTCCATGCCGGCTGCATCAGTTTCCTCCTCGCTGGCGCAGGCGCACCCAAACCACATTGCGATCGTCCAGGGGCCCTATGCCGGTCACAGCGCCAGCTCACCCTTTTTCCGGCATGCTTTAGCCATGGCCGGATAGGCCTTGCAAGTCCGGGCGCTTTTGGGGCTATTGTGCGCGCCGGAAACCGAGAGGACGAGCCGATGCCGACCACGACCCGCATAGAGAACGACCATCTGTCGGTCGATGTGTCATCGCTCGGCGCAGAAATGCAGTCGATTACGACCCGAGACGCGGCGGAATGGCTATGGAACGGCGACGCCGCCTTCTGGACGGGCCGCTCGCCCGTGCTCTTCCCGATCGTCGGCAAGGCACCCGACGACACGATCCTCATTGACGGCAATCCCCATGCGATGACGCAGCACGGTTTTGCAAGGCGCCGGGAGTTTTCGCTGACCACGGCAAGCGACACGCTCTGCCGCTACAGCCTGGAGGCTTCTGACGAAACCCGCGCCGTCTATCCGTTCGATTTCCTGCTCACCGTCGAGCACAGCCTCGACGGCCCGACCCTTACCGTGGCCGCAGAGGTCGAGAACCGCGGCACGTCCGCCATGCCCTTCGGCTTCGGCTTTCATCCCGCCTTCATCTGGCCCCTGCCCGGTGCAGCGGGAAAGCCGCATGTCGTCACACTCGACAATGGCGGAGAGCCGCAGCGCCAGCCACTGGAAAAAGGCCTGCTGTCGCAAGGCCGCACCGCCTCGCCCTTCTCAGCGGGCCGACTCGTGCTCTCCCCTGATCTCTTCATCGACGACGCCCTGGTTTTCCCCGAAGGCGCGGGCAGCAGCCTGACCTTCCAGGCCGAAGGCGGCCCCGCACTGGCCTTCCGCTTCGAGAACCTGCCGAACCTCGCGCTGTGGACCAAGCCCGGCGCACCGTTCCTCTGCGTCGAGCCCTGGCATGGCACGGCGGCGGAATATGGCGGATCGCGCGAACTGAAAGACAGGCCCTCTACGACAATGCTTGCAGCGGGCGCGCAGGCGCGCTTCGCCTTCACCGTCACCTTCCCGGTCTGAGCCGACACACGCACAATTCGAAGCAACGGCCCTTTTTTCTTGCCGCTACCCCGCTAGAGTCTTCCCGCAATGGAATCGGGAGACTTCGCCATGACCGACTTGGAACGCTTCATCGATCAGGGGACAGGCCGGGAGCCCGCCGATATCGTGCTGAAGGGCGGGCGGTTCTTCGATCTCGTGACAGGCGACCTCGTCGCCTCCGATATCGCCATTTCGGGCGACCGAATCGTCGGCACCTGCGGCGGCTATGAAGGCCGCGAGGAAATCGACATTTCAGGCCGCATCGTCGTGCCCGGTTTCATCGACACGCATCTGCACATCGAATCCTCGCTCGTCACCCCGCACGAATTCGACCGTTGCGTGCTGCCCTATGGCGTGACGACCGTGATCTGCGACCCGCACGAGATCGCCAACGTGCTCGGCACGGAAGGCATCGAGTTCTTCCTCGACAGCGCGCTGGAAACAATCATGGACATCCGCGTGCAGCTATCGAGCTGCGTGCCGGCGACGCATCTGGAGACATCGGGCGCCGACCTTCCGATCGAACGCCTGCTGCCCTTCCGCGACCATCCGAAGGTCATCGGCCTTGCAGAGTTCATGAATTTCCCCGGCGTCATCCACAAGGATCCCGTCTGCCTCGCCAAGCTGGAGGCCTTCCAGGGCAGTCATATCGACGGACATGCGCCGCTGCTCTCCGGCAAGGATCTCAACGGCTATCTTGCCGCCGGCATCCGCACGGAGCACGAGTGCACGACCGCCGAGGAGGCGCTGGAGAAAATCCGCAAGGGCATGCATATCCTCGTGCGCGAGGGCTCGGTCTCCAAGGACCTTCTGGCGCTGCTGCCCGTCATCACCGAGCGTCTCTCACCCTTCATTGCACTGTGCACGGACGACCGCAATCCGCTCGACATCGCCGAACAGGGCCATCTCGACTACATGATCCGCACCGCCATCGGCCATGGGCGCGCGCCGCTCGCCGTCTACCGCGCTGCCTCGATCTCGGCAGCCAAAGCCTTCGGGCTGCGTGACCGCGGCCTCGTCGCGCCCGGCTGGCGCGCCGACCTCGTCGTCATCGACACGCTTGAGAACTGCAAGGCCGAGATGGTCCTTTCCGCCGGTCGCAGGGTGGACGATACGCTCTTTGCGACACGCCGGCCCGTCGCGCCGGTCGGGCTCGACAGCGTCAAGGCCCGCCCGGTCAACGCCGCCCATTTCGCCGTACCCGTCACCGACGGCGAGACGCCCGTGATCGGCGTCCTGCCGGGCAAGATCATCACCGAACATCGCCGCTATCGGTTGCCCGCCAGGGGCAACCAGACGACCGTCGATCTGGCGCAGGACATCATCAAGGTCGCCGTCATCGAGCGCCACGGCAAGAACGGCAACCACGCCAATGGCTTCGTACAGGGCTTCGGGCTGAAGAAGGGCGCCATCGCGTCGACGGTCGGCCACGACAGCCACAATATCTGCGTCGTCGGCGTCGACGAGGACGACATGGCGCTCGCCGCCAACCGTCTCGGCGAGATCAAGGGCGGCTTCGTGGTCGTGGAGGACGGCAAGGTAACGGGCGAGATCGCACTGCCCGTCGCCGGCCTGATGAGCCTGGAACCCTACGAAACCGTCCGCGACACGCTGCACCACCTGCGCCAGGCCGCCTTCGCGCTGGGCGCCACACTGGAGGAGCCCTTCCTCCAGCTCGCCTTCCTGCCGCTGCCCGTGATCCCGCATCTCAAGATTTCGGACCGTGGAATGGTGGATGTGGACCGGTTCATGCTGATGGATTGAACTGCAGCTCTCGACTTTCCGGGAGACACTCCTTCGCCCAAAAGCGGCCGTTGCGACAAGGCCAGCCGAATAACGGATTGCGCTGAAGACGACTGCGCGGAACTCGGTAAATTCTGCGGCAAAACCGATCCGGAAGGCCGGAATGCCGACCGTATTTACTTACAAGGACCTCAAGTTCTTCTTCTGTTCGAACGAAGCGATCCGAGGGGCCCCTTGCACATACATGTCAGGGGCGGCGGCGCCACTGCGAAAGAGTGGTTGGAGCCGTCGATCGGCGTCGCGGAAAGCCATGGCTTCAACAGCGAGGAGCTTTCTTCCATCCTGCGCCTTGTCATCGACAACAGACAGCTTATCGAGACGACGTGGCGTGAATATTTCAGCAACTGAGATTCACCTCAACGATGATACGATGTGGGTATCGCTGGATGATGGCCGGACGCTTGGTACTCCCCTTGCCTGGTTGCCTCGCCTTCTCGCTGCAAACAAAGCCGCACGTCTAAGGTTACGAACTCAGCACGGGCGGCATTCACTGGGATAGCCTGGACGAAGACATCTCGATTGCCGGGTTCCTTGCCGGCCGCGGCGATCAGACACTGAAACGCCCGGCCGCCCGATCTTCACAGCTGCATGCATGCCATATCGAGCCCGTCCAGCTCGATCGCCCCGTCCTTCAGCTTTGCACCGAAACCCGGCACCGAAAGCGGTGCGCCAAGCTTCAGCGACTTGGCCGGCGCGAATTCGGCCTTTTCATGCGTCAGGTTGAAGACGAAGAGCAGTTTCTCGCCGCCCTTCTCGCGGGTGAAGGCAAGG
The DNA here is from genome assembly GCF_028534175.1 of Shinella sp. HY16. NCBI lineage: Bacteria > Pseudomonadati > Pseudomonadota > Alphaproteobacteria > Hyphomicrobiales > Rhizobiaceae > Shinella > Shinella sp. HY16. Next base: position 2,694,550 of record NZ_JAHYXL010000001.1, read on the forward strand.
ATGTCGTGGTTGGAGTGCAGGAAGGCCATGTCGCCGTCGTGCAGAACCTCGTGCTCCCTGCGGAAGGCGAGTGTGGCGCGGTAGTGGTTGAGCACCGAACCGGCGGTCTTCTCCTGCAGGTCGACGGCAAGCCGCGCATGGTCCTCCGGCACCGGCAGCCAGGGTTTTCCGGCGCTGAAGCCGGCATGGGCCTCGCCATGTTGCCAGGGCATCGGCGTACGGCATCCGTCGCGGCCCTTGAAGGCTGGCCAGAAGCGGATGCCATAGGGATCACGCAGGTCCTCGAAGGCGAGGTCGGCTTCGGTGAGGCCGAGTTCCTCGCCCTGGTAGAGGCAGATCGAACCACGCAAGGTCGACAGCAGGGTGATGGCGAGCTTGGCGACGCGTTCGCGCTCTTCCGGCGCCCGGATGAAGCGGCTGACATGGCGGTTGACGTCGTGATTGGAAAAAGCCCAGCAGACCCAGCCATCCGTTACCGCGCGCTGAAAGCCCTGGACGCATTTGCGGACGTGATCGGCGGTGAAATCGGGCCCGAGAAGATCGAACGTGTAGCACATGTGCAGCTTGTCGCCACCGCTCGTGTAATCGGCGACGGTCTTCAGCGAGCGCGCACCATCGCCCACCTCGCCCACCGTCGCACGACCTTCGTATTCGTCGAGCAGCGCGCGAAAACGCTTCAGGAAATCGACGTTCTCCGGCTGCGTCTTGTCGTAGCGATGGGTCTGCATTCCGTAGGGATTGACATCGGGCGCATCGAGGCCGGTCGCCTCCGGGTCGGGCTCGTGCGGCGGGTTGTCGCGCAACTTCCTGTCGTGGAAGTAGAAATTCACCGTGTCGAGGCGGAAGCCGTCCACGCCGCGATCCAGCCAGAAGCGCACGGTCTTCAAAAGCGCGTCCTGCACATCCGGATTGTGGAAGTTGAGATCGGGCTGCGAGGTCAGGAAGTTGTGCATGTAGTATTGCTTGCGCACACCGTCCCATTCCCAGCCCGGCCCGCCGAAGATCGACAGCCAGTTGTTGGGCGCCGTGCCGTCCGGCTTGGGATCGGCCCAGACATACCAGTCCGCCTTTGGATTGCCCCGGCTGGAGCGGCTTTCGACGAACCAGGGATGCTGGTCCGACGTGTGCGAGATCACCTGGTCGATGATGACCTTGAGGCCGAGGCGATGGGCCTCCGCCAGCATCGCGTCGAAATCGGCGAGCGTGCCGAACATCGGGTCGACGTCGCAATAGTCGGAGACGTCATAGCCCATGTCCGCCATCGGCGACTTGAAGAAGGGCGAGAGCCAGATCGCATCAACGCCGAGCGAGGCGATGTGCCCGAGCCGTTTCGTGATGCCCCGGAGATCTCCCATGCCGTCGCCGGTCGTATCCTGGAAGGAACGGGGATAGACCTGATAGATCACCGCGCCGCGCCACCAATCGTCGACCGTCCTACGGGGCTTCGCCATGCCTTTTCGCTCCGGTTACCAGTTGCCTTCGGCAAGATGTAACGCGGCCCCCGCAGGCCGTAAACGGCAGCCCCCCGATTTTTCGAAGGTTGACGCAAGCCGGGTCGATCGGGATGATGCCGGCAAATTCCAGAGAGAAGGTTGACCCCATGACCGATGCCGTCACCCTTTCCCCGCAGGACGCACGCGACCTTGCCCGAACGGCGCTGATACGCGTCGGCATGGTGGAGACCGCAGCCACGGCCCTTGCCGACGCCACCGTGGATGCCGAAATGGCGGGCAAGAGCGCGATCGGCTTTGCACATCTGACGGATTACCTGCGCGGCCTTGTCGATGGACGGATTACCGGACGGGCGGAACCGCTCCTCACCTCCCCGGTTCCCGCCATCGTGAAATGCGACGCGATGGGCGGCGTGGCCCAGCATGGCTTTTCGATCGCCCACGAGGAACTGGTAACGAAGGCGAAGGCGTTCGGCGTCGCCGTCTTCACCGTCCAGAACAGTTACACCACCGGTGAACTCGGCTGGTATGCCGCGCAGCTTGCCCGGGAAGGTCTTGTCGCGATCGCGGCAACCAACGGGCCGGCGTTGCTGGCCGGCGCAGGCAGCCGCCTGCCCGTCTACTGCACCAACCCGCTGGCCTTCGCCGCCCCGCTCGCCGACGGGCGCTTCCTGCTGGTCGACCAGGCTTCCAGCGCCACCGCCTATGTGAAGATCCGTGAGGCGGCCGCCCGGGGCGAAACCATTCCCGCGGGGTGGGCGCTCGACCAGGAGGGGGAGCCGACCACCGATCCCTTCGCCGCAATGAAGGGGGCCCTGCTCGCCTTCGGCGGAACGCGCGGCGCCAATGTCGCCCTCATGGTGGAAGTGCTCGCCGCCGGCCTCACCGGCGCAAACTGGTCGCTGGATGCCCCGGACTTCCAGGCGGGCGAGGCTTCCCCCGGCGTCGGCCTCTTCATCCTCGCGCTCGCCCCGCAGCTTCTCGCCGACGGTTTCTCCGCCCGCTTCGCCGACCAGGTGGAACGGCTTTCCAGCATCTATGGCGTGCACATCCCCGGCCTCGACCGCGTGGAGCGGCAACGGCAGGCGGAAAGCGGCGGTATCGTCTTGCCCCGCCAACTCTTTGACAGTATTTCCTCTTTCCGGCGCAACTAGAGCGTTTTGTAGTGACCGTATTTTCCAGGACAGAAGCAACGCAGCTTCATCCGGAAATGCGCGGGTCGGGAGGACTTTCGGATATGGCGGCACGCCTGCTGACGATCGGCGAATGCATGGTGGAACTGATGCAGGCCGAAGGTGGCCTCATGCGCAAGAGCTTTGCCGGCGACACGTTCAACACCGCCTACTATGCCCGCCAGTACCTGCCGGCCGACTGGAGCGTCGATTATTTCTCGGCCGTCGGCACCGACATGATCTCCGACGAAATGCTGGCCTTCATGGATGGACACCACATCGGCACGCAGCATATGGCGCGCATCGAGGGCCGCTCGCCCGGCCTTTACATGATCCACTTGAAGGACGGCGAACGCAGCTTCTCCTACTGGCGCTCCGTCTCGGCAGCAAAGCTTCTGGCGCGCGACGGCGACCGGTTGCGCGCCGCCGTCGACGCCTCGGACATCGTCGTGTTTTCCGGCATCACGCTGGCGATCCTGCCGGAGGAAGATGTCGAAACGCTGCTCGCCGAACTCAGGCGTGCCAAGGCCGCGGGAAAACGCGTCGCCTTCGACCCGAACATCCGCCCGCGTCTTTGGGACGATGCCGAGCGCATGCGCGCGACGATCACCGCGGGCGCGCGCGCCGCAACGCTGGTCATGCCGAGCCTCGACGACGAGACGACGCATTTCGGCGATTCCGGCCTCGAGGAGACCATCGCGCGCTACCGGGCGCTCGGCGTCGCCGAGCTGGTCGTGAAGGACGGCGCAGAGGGCGCAACCCTTGTCTTCGGCGAAAAGCGCAGTCATGCCCCCTCCGCCCGGGTGGAAAAGATCGTCGATACGACCAGTGCCGGCGACAGCTTCAACGGCGCCTTCCTCGCCCGCCTTGCGACGGGGGCATCGCCGGAAGAGGCCGCCCGCTTCGCCGCGGATGTCGCAGCTGCCGTCATCCAGCATCACGGTGCCCTGGTGGCAAGGGACAAGCTACCGAACGGCTGATTGATCGGGTCGGTGCCAAAATCGATCGGTCGGGCGCCAACACGGGCGCAAATCCGCCCTAGTCTTTTCCTGTCTCTCATCAAGGACAGGATCGATCCATGACGACACCACGCTTCGTCGCGGCGCTTGCCGCCACGCTTTCCCTTTGCTCACCGGCAGCACAAGCGGCCGATTTTACCGTTACCAGCAAGGCCTTCGCCTCCGGAACCGTCCAGCCGCCCCAGTTCGCCAACATCATGGGCTGTACCGGCGAAAATCTCTCGCCGGACATCCAGTGGTCGAACGCACCGGAGGGTACCCGCAGCTTTGTCGTGACGATCTACGACAAGGATGCACCAACCGGCTCGGGCTGGTGGCACTGGGTCGTGGTGGACCTGCCTGCCGGCGCCACGTCGCTTGCCGCCGGTGCGGGCAGCGGAAAGGCCGCACTGCCCGCAGGCGCGCGCATGACACCGACGGACATGGGCACACCGGGCTTTCTTGGCGCCTGCCCGCCGCAAGGGCCGGAACACGACTATACGATCACGGTGAAGGCGCTTGGCATCGACAAACTGCCCGTACCGGACAATGCCACGCCCGCCATGGTCGGTTTCGTCAGCACCATGAACGCACTCGCCACCGCCACCCTCTCGGCGAAGGGCAGACGCTGACGGCAGGCGTCTTGTCCTGGCCCGCCGAGGCGCGATAGGCTCGGGCACGAGACTGGATGGACCAGATGAAGATCGCCATACGCCCCGATATCGGCGCCTCGGCCCGCATCGTGCAGTACAACCGGCTGCGATACGCCAATATCCTGATCAATCGCCCACTCCTCATCCTCGTCGAGCACGGGACAAAAATCCTGCGCAGCGGCGAGGAGGAATGGGTGGTGCCGGCGGGCGGCTGCATTGCACTTGCGCAGGGCGAGACCTTCGACGTGGTGAATGCCGCCGATGGCGAGCGCGCTTACGAGGCCCGCTGGATCGCCTTCGAGCCCGACACCGTCGCGGCCTTTGCCGGAAAGCCCGGCAAAGGCCAACCCTTCCCGCGCGCCTTCCCTGTCCTGAGCATGCACAAGGGCTTTCGCGGCGCCTTTGCCGATTGCGCACGGGCAATCGGGGACCCCGACAGCACCCCCGCCGAGATCGTCCGCCACCGTATCGATGAACTCCTGCTCTGGCTCGATCTTTCAGGGGCGCGATTTGCGATGCCAAGGCCGGCTCTCTTCAGCGAGCGCGTGCGCGACCTCATCTCCAGCGATCCGCAGGGCGACTGGACGAGTGCCCGCATCTGCACGTCCACCGGCGTCAGCGAGGCAACGCTGCGGCGCAGGCTTGCAGCAGAAAAATGGTCGTTCCAGACGCTCCTGATCGACGTGCGCATGTCGGTCGCCATGCAGCTCCTGCAATCGACGGAACTCTCGGTCCTGCGCATCGCGGACGCAGTCGGCTATGAATCGCAATCCCGCTTTGCGGCGCGGTTTCGCGCGCGCTTCGGCTTCGCACCGAGCGCAATCCGCGGGCACATCAGGCCAGATCCGGGCGTCAGCGCTTCTTCTTCGCCTTTGACGCGAACGGATTGTCCGTCGCCCTGAAGTGGATGCGGATCGGCACGCCCGGCAGATTGAAGTCGTTGCGCAGGCCGTTCGTCAGGTAGCGGATATAGGATTCCGGCAGCGCATCAGGGCGCGTGCAGGAGATCATGAAGCCCGGCGGACGAGCCTTCACCTGCGTCATATATTTCAGCTTCAGGCGGCGGCCTGAAACGGCCGGCGGCGGATGTTGCGTCTGCTGCGCATCCAGCCAGCGATTGAGCTTGGCGGTGGAGATGCGGCGGTTCCAGGTGCGGTCCGTGTCGATGACGGCCTGCATCAGCTTGTCGAGACCGCGGCCGGTCTGGCCGGACACCGGCACGGCGCGGATGCCGCGTGCCTGCGGCAAGAGGCGGTCGGTCTTCTCACGCAGCTCCGCAAGCACGGCCTGCGGGTCGTCGATCAGGTCCCATTTGTTGAAGGCGAGCACGGCGGCGCGGCCCTCGCGCAGCACGAGGTCGACGATCTGGAGATCCTGCTTCTCGAAGGGAATGGTCGCATCGAAGACGATGACGACGGTCTCGGCAAAGCGGATGGCGCGCAGGCCATCGGCGACGGAAAGCTTCTCCAGCTTTTCCTGCACCTTCGCCTTACGCCGCATGCCGGCCGTGTCGAACATCTTGATCGTCCGGCCTTTCCAGTCCCATTCGACGGAAATCGAATCGCGCGTGATGCCGGCCTCCGGGCCGGTCAGCAGCCGGTCCTCGCCGAGGAAGCGGTTGATCAGCGTGGACTTGCCGGCGTTCGGGCGGCCGACGATGGCGACGCGCAGCGGCTTCGTCTCGTCATATTCCGGTTCGAAATCCTCGTCCTGCTCTGCGCCTTCGGCGGCAGCTTCCGCACGCACGTCAACATCGGTGACGGCCTCGTCGTCTTCGGGATAGGCGCGCTCCTCGCCAATCGCCGCGACGATGGCGTCGCGCAGGTCGAGCATGCCCTGACCGTGCTCGGCGGAAATCGCCGTCGGTTCGCCAAGGCCGAGCGTATAGGAATCGTAGAAGCCCCCGTCGGAGCCACGCGCTTCCGACTTGTTGGCGACGAGCACGACGGGCTTGCCCTTGCGGCGCAGCATGTCGGCGAGCGCCGTATCGACGGGGGTCAGGCCCGTCTTGGCATCGACGACGAAGAGCGACAGGTCGGCCTCGTCGATCGCCGCCTCCGTCTGGGCACGCATGCGGCCCTGCAGCGTCTCGGGCGCAGCCTCTTCGAGGCCGGCGGTGTCGATAATGCGGAATTTCAGGTCGATGAGGCGCGCATCGCCCGGGCGGCGGTCCCGCGTGACGCCGGGCGTGTCGTCGACAAGCGCGAGCTTCTTGCCCACGAGCCTGTTGAACAGGGTGGACTTGCCGACATTGGGGCGTCCGACAATGGCGACGGTGAAGCTCATGGATGTGTTCCGTTTCGGTGGCCGGCTAAATCAATTCCGGTAAAAGGGCGAAGCGGTCTTTCATCCGGAACTGCATAAAAACGATACGAGATCAGGAGGACAGCTTGCCGCTTGCGGCGATCAGGTCAAGCAGCATCTGCGCCCGGTTGGCGACATTGCGCGGGCTTTCGCTGTCGGCGATGATTGCGTCGAACCATTCCTTGGCCCGCGCATAGTCCTCGTGCTTGAAGGCGGACAGGCCGAGAACCTCGCGTGCGGAGTGGCGCAGCGCGCTCTGGGGCGTCGCAAGCTGCTCGGCTTCGGCGGAAACCTGATCATAGGTGCCGCTATCGACGAGAAGGTAGGCGGCACGAAGACGCGCGGCATCGCGCAGCGCCTGCGGTACGGAGCTGTCCTTTGCGATTGCCGTGAAGGCATTGACGGCACCCTGCGCGTCCGTCGTCGCCAGCAGCGAGGCGGAGCGCATGCGTGCCAGCACCGGATAGGAGCCGAAGCCGTCCTTTTCCAGCGCGGTCAGCGCGGCGAGCGCCTCTTCGTTCTTGCCGTCGCGGGCGAGCGTCAGGGCAGCAAGGAAGCTGTCGCCGGCTGCAGAAGCCTCGCTGTCGCGCCAGTAATCGTAGCTCACCTTGCCGATCGTGCCGAGGACGACGAGGACGGCGGCGCCGATGAGGATGCGACCGAAACGCTTCCACACCAGACGCATCTGGTCGGAGCGCAGTTCCTCGTTCACCTCACGGATAAAGCTGTCGTCCTGATTTGCCATGTTCTGCCCGGCTCGAATTCACGCTTAAAGTTAGCGCCTTCTACCCCATTTTGACGGCGTTGTAAGGGGGCAGGCGCGAAAAGCCGGGGATCAGGCGATGATCATGGCAGGGGCGGAACGCCGATCACCCATTCGTGAAGCTTGAAGACGATCGCGACATAGAGCGCGAGGCCGACGACGATGGAGATCAGGTCATATTTCGCCGAGACGAAAACCGGCAGCTTCGTCTCCCCGGCGGCGATGCGCTTCTTCAGCGTGATGCGCAGGATGACCGCCCAGGCGAGGATCGTCACGAAGAGCAGTACCGAATAGCTTTCGCCGTTCGCCAGAAGATGCGCCAGCGCCCAGGTCTTGATGGCGATGAGCAGCGGGAACTTCAGCTTCGTGCGGATATGCCCCGCCGGCAGCAAGCCGGCGACGAGACAGATCGAGGCGATCAGCATCAGCGTCAGCGCGATATGCGACAGGAAGGTCGGCGGGAAATAAAGCATCTCGCCGCCGTTCTCGCGCGCGTCGACGAAGCCATAGGCGATGAGCACGAGGCTGAGCAGCGAGACGATGCCATGCAGGGCCATCCAGCCCGGCTTGCCGAGGACGGCGATGCCGGCATTGCGCAGGCCCGGCGCAAAGGGCCGCAGAAGATGGGTGGCGATGAAAAGAACAAGACCGGCGATGAGCAACGTCATGAAAATGCCCCTTGAAGAAAGCGCGGCCCGCGGCCGTTTCTTCTGGAATAGCTTCCGCAAGGCGACAATTCCAGCCCGATCAAAGGATTGCCGCATTCGCAAACCATGAAAACCCCTTTGCAAATTGTCGCGGGTAGCCATGTCGTCCTCAGTCTCGTCCCGAATTGTCCTCCTTCCCCTCGCCGCCGCGCTCGCCGCCGGCCCGGCCCTTGCTAAGGACGACGCAGTCGAGACCGCAAAGCCCAAGCAGCTCGTCATCGTCTCCTTCGACGGGGCACACGACAATCTCCTGTGGGAGAAGAGCCGCGCCATGGCGAAACGCACCGGCGCGCATTTCACCTACTTCCTCTCCTGCACCTTCCTGTTCCCGAAGGACGAGCGCGCGACCTACCAGGCGCCGCATGAAAAGCGCGGGCGCTCCAATGTCGGCTTCTCCCAGGACCGGGAGGAGACGATCCTGCGCCTCGGCGAGATCTGGCTGGCAAAGCTCGAGGGCCACGATATCGGCAGCCACGCCTGCGGCCATTTCGACGGCGGCAAGTGGAGCACGGAGGACTGGAAGAGCGAATTCACCTTCTTCCACGAGACGCTGAAGAACGCCTGGCAGAATGCCGGTGTCGGCGAACGGGAGCCGGCGGACTGGCAGCGTTTCGTCACGGAGGACATCAAGGGCTTTCGCGCGCCCTATCTTTCGGCCGGCAGCGGACTGGTCAAGGCGCTGGAGGCACATGGCTTCACCTACGATGCCAGCCTCGTCTCGAAGGGGCCTGCCATGCCGGTCGCTAGCGGCACGGTCGCTCGTTTCGCCCTGCCCCTCGTGCCGGAAGGCGCGGCACGGCGCCCGGTCATCGCCATGGACTACAATCTCTATGTCCGCCACTCCAAGGGCAAGGAAGCGCCGGAAAAGAGCGCCGCCTTCGAGGAAAGCACGCTTCAGGCCTACCGCGACGCCTTCACGAAGCAATATGACGGCGGGCGCATCCCCCTCCAGCTCGGCTTCCATTTCGTGGAGATGAATGCCGGCGCCTACTGGCGCGCGCTCGACCGTTTCCTGACGGAGACCTGCGGCAAACAGGACGTCGCTTGCGTCAGCTATGTTGAGGCGATGGACATTCTCGCAAACGAGAAGAAGGCGGCCGGAGCCGCCCTCTGATCGTCGACCTTACTTCGCCAGCTCCTCATTGCCGCCGACGTCAATGAACTGCCGGTCAATGCTCGGCAACTCCTGCCCCTCAATCGCCGCTTCGAAGGCGCGGAGGCGCTTGTGGATCGACTGCAACTCGATGATCGTCGACCACGAATTCACAAGATACTGGAACGAGCTGGAGACCTGGCCGAAGGCCGTCAGGATCTGTTGCAGGATACCATAGGTGATCTTGCCGCCAACGATGGTGGGCACAAGGATGAAATAGACGAAGAGATTATCCGCCTGAATGTAGAACATGCGGGCGACGTTGAAATAGAGATAGTGGAAATAGAGCCGGAAATAGTTCGTCCGGACATTGTCGAACAGTTCCCGCACGGTGGGCGGCTGGGCCCGCGCTTCGTCGTCCTCGCCGTAGACCAGTTCCTTACGATAGGCCGCCTCGACACGCTGGTTGCGGAATTCGAGGCCCGGCAACTTGATGCCGACAAAGGCAAGCAGGAAGGTGCCGAAGGCCGACCAGAGGATCGCGGCCCAGAACAGGGCATGCGGGATTTCGCCGATGAACGGCATCGGCCCGATATGGACGGAAAGCGCAAAGAGCACCGGCAGGAACGCGACCAGCGTCATGACGGCGTCAATCAGGCTGACACCGAGGCCTTCCGTGATTGACGCGAAGCGCATCGTGTCTTCCTGCACACGCTGCGAGGCGCCTTCGATGTGGCGTACGCGCGTCCAGAGCGACATGTAGTAATTGTTCATCGCCGTGCGCCAGCGGAAGACGTAGTGGCTGACGAAGAAGCGCGTGATGACGTAGACGAAGACGCTGATGAAGGCGATCTGGCAGAAGATCAGCATCAGGTCGAAGAAATTCGCGACCGTGACGGTGCTGTTCGGCTGGAAAGCGCCCATCAGCGTATCGCCGAAGGGGCGGCGCCAGTTATTGATGGCGAGCGAGACCTGCACGCTGAAATAGGTCGAGAAGATGATGAAGGCCGAACCCCAGATCGACCAGTTGGTCCAGGGATGATCCTTCGCCCGGATCTGCCAGAACAGGCCGAAGAGGCCGGTGCAGATCATGAAATAGAGATAGAACCAGATATTGTCCGTCGTCACGAAGTAGCCGAGGCCCACCGGAGGCTCCGTACCGGCCGGCAGAGGCGGAAGGCCGATCAAGGCACCGAAATCGGCACCGACCGTGTACCAGACCGCAATCGAAAGCAGCGTCCAGACGACAAGAGAGGAAAAGAACAGCTTCGGCTGCGGGAAGAAGGAATGGAACAAGGTGCGAAACTCTCGTTTGCATGGGGCGGCAGTGCCGCCGGTTCGCGCAGAACCTAGAGGAGTTTACGCATCGCAACAATCGCCAAGCGCCCGGATTACCGAGATTTAATGGAAGGCGCTCCACCGGGAACGGTGGCGCCGAAGACGGCATTCCGCCGACGCAGCCAGCTTGCCGGCAAGGAAAATGTCCCTTGCGGCCAGCCAATTCCTGCACGCACCCGGTCGGCAGTGTGCCGGTGGGATGCACGCGGCCAAGGCCGCCTGTTGCAGCGACAAGGCCGGCAAAAGCCGGCCTTTGATCCTCCGGATCAACCCGGCAGCGTCACCACGAGCGGCCCGTTGCGGGTGGCAACGACTGTGTGCTCGAACTGCACCGTCGGCGCGCTCGGCTCGCTGTAGAGCGTCCATTCGTCGTTGCTGCCGCCCTCCGCCCAGTTGGCGCCCAGCGAGAGGAACGGCTCGACGGTGAAGACGAGACCTTCCGTCATGCGGCGCTTTTCCTGCGGGTCCGGCCAGGTGGCGATTTCCGTCGGCTCCTCGTGCAGCGAGCGGCCGACACCGTGGCTGGCGAGATTGGCGATCAGCGTGTAGCGGTTCTTGCGGGCGAATTCGCCGATGGCATTGCCGACCTCGGCGAGCGGCCGGCCGGCCTTCACCGACTTCAGCCCGACCCAGAGCGCCCGCTTGCCGTCACGGCAGAGGCGCTCGACGGCCGGCGTCGACCGCCCCACGGTAAAGGACGCACCGGTATCGGCGAAATAGCCGTCGAGCGCGGCGGAAACGTCGATATTGACGAGATCGCCGTCGCGGATCACCCGGTCGCCCGGAATACCGTGCGCCACCTCTTCATTGACGCTGATGCAGGTCGCGCCCGGAAAGGCGTAGCAGCTTTCCGGCGCCGAACGCGCGCCCGCCGCCTCCAGCATTCGCCGGCCGATCAGATCGAGTTCGGCCGTCGTCATGCCCGGCTGAATGGCCGTCGACATGTGCTGCAGCACATTGGCGCAGATCCGGCCGATGGCCTTCAGGCCGTTGAGGTCTTCGTCGTTTTCCAGGGTCATCGCATCTCTCTTTCGCGGGCCTCTTATCACGCCCGCGCGCCGCTGTCAGGCAGAAGCGGCGACGGCATCCTTTGTTGCATCCGCGAGCATCTCGCGCACCAGCGGGGCGACCTTCGTGCCGTAGAGCTCGATGCCGCGCAGCACCGCGTCATGCGGCATCGGGCCGATCGCCATCTGCAGCAGGAACCGGTCGTTGCGGAAGATCCGGTGGTGATCGGCGATCTTCTTTGCCACCGTCTCGGGATCGCCGAGGAAGAGATGGCCGGCCGGCCCGGTCGACTGGTCGAATTGCGCCCGGCTCGTCGGCCCCCAGCCGCGCTCGCGGCCGATGCGGTTCATCACCTCGGCCTGCGGACCGTAGAAGGTGTCGGCCGCAGCGGCTGTGGTGTCGGCGATGAAGCCGTGCACGTTGATGCTGGTCTTCAGCTTGCCCGCATCCTGACCCGCGCGGCGGGCAGCCTCGCGGTAAAGATCGAAGAGCGGTGCATAGCGTGACGGCGTACCGCCGATAATGGCAAGCGCCAGTGGCAACCCATAGGCCCCCGCCCGGGCCACCGATTGCGGCGTGCCGCCGACGGCGATCCAGACCGGCATGCGGCCATGCACGGGGCGCGGATAGACGCCGAGCCCCGGCAAGGGCGGACGCATCGTCCCGTTCCACGACACCGTTTCGCTCTCGTTGAGCGCCAAAAGCAGGTCCAGCTTCTCCTCGAAGAGCCGGTCATAGTCATCGAGCGCATAGCCGAAGAGCGGGAAGGATTCGACGAAGGAGCCCCGTCCCGCCATGATCTCCGCCCTACCGCCGGAGATGAGGTCGACCGTCGAAAACTGCTGGAAGACGCGCACCGGATCATCCGAGGAGAGCACCGTCACCGCGCTCGTCAGCCGGATGCTCTTGGTTCGCGCGGCCGCGGCGGCCAGAACGACGGCCGGCGCGGAGGCGGCGTAGTCCGCCCGGTGGTGTTCGCCGAGCCCGAAGACGTCGAGCCCGACCTGGTCGGCAAGCTCGATCTCTTCCAGGAGATGCTTCAGCCGCCGCTCCCCTTCCCGCCCCTTGTCGGCAGCATTCGGATCGACGTCGGCAAATGTATAGAGGCCAAGTTCCATGGGATGCTCCAAGCAAGAGGGATTTGCCAAGAGATATGGCCGGCGCAAGCGGCTTGAAAGGGCCGTTCGGGAAACAGTGTGTTCACGAAGATGAAGAGGACGGATGCAGCGCGCCCGTCCCCGCACATCTGTCAGAGCCGCGCGGCCACCGCCTCCAGCTGCGTCGCCACCTGGCCCCAACCCTCGTGGAAACCCATCTTCTCGTGCATCTCGCAATCCTCGACGGACCAGTGACGGGCGATCGCGGTGTAGCGGGTCTTGCCGTCGCCGGCGTCTTCGAACAGGATCTCGGCGCTGAAGAAGGCCTTTTCGGTGGGCTTCCAGTCGGGGCCGAAGGCATCGGTCGTAATGATGCGCCTGTCCTTCTCAACCTTCAGGAAGATGCCGGTGCTGTCCATATGGAAGCCGTCCGGGCCGGTCATCACCGTGCGGAACTTGCCGCCGTCGCGCGGCTCGATCTCGATGACCGGCGTCTCGTAGGGTTTTGGCGCGAACCACTCCTTCATCAGCTCCGGCGTCGTCCAGGCCTTGAAGAGCTGCGCGGGTGTGGCGTTCAAAACGCGGGTGAGCACCAGTTCGCGGGTGTTGGCGGGCTTGATCTCGACGTCGGTCATGTCTGTCTCCTCGTTGGGTATGTTCTCTGGTTCGTCTCAAGGACGCCTGTCAGGCGACCAATCCGACATCGAAAGCGGATTATTTTTCGGCCGCGGCCCTTTCCCGCTGCATGCTGTCGAGATGCTGGCGGATATGGGCGGCCTCGGCCGAGGAGGTGGCGAGCGCGATGGCGCGGTCGAAGGCCTCATGCGCTTCGCCATAACGGCCGAGCTGTTTCAGAAGGCCGCCGCGCAGGCCGTGGAAATAGAAGTAGCCGTTCAGTTTTTCGGCAAGCGGCTCGATCAGCGCCAGCGCCGCCTCCGGCCCTTCCCGCTTGGAAACGGCGACGGCGCGGTTGAGCCGCACCACCGGCGAAGGCTGCAGGCGCTCCAGCGTCTGATAGAGCAGGTCGATCTCGAACCAGTCCGTCTCACCGGCCGTCTTCGCACGGGCATGCAACGCGGCGATCGCCGCCTGGATCTGGAAGGCGCCAGGTGCCCGGTGGCGGATCGCCTTGTCGATCAGCACCAGCGCCTCGTCGATCAGGCCCCGGTCCCACAGCGCGCGGTCCTGGTCCTCCAGCAGGACGATCTGCCCGCCCCCGTCGAAACGGGCCGCAAGCCGCGAGTGCTGGAGCAGGAGCAGCGCCGTCAGACCCATGATCTCCGGTTCGGCGGGAAAGAGCTTCAGGAGCAGGCGCGCCAGCCGGATCGCCTCGGCGCAGAAGGGCGTATCCGCCTTGTCCGGCGCGCCGGCCGAATAGCCCTCGTTGAAGACGAGATAGATCATCGCGGCGACAAGGCCGAGCCGCTCGGCCCGCGCCACCGCATCCGGCGTCTCGAAGGGAATGCCGGCGGCTCCCACCTTTGCCTTCGCGCGGGTGATGCGCTGCTCCATCGCCGCCTCCGAGACGAGGAACGCACGGGCGATCTGCCGGACGGACAGGCCCGAGACGATGCGCAGCGCCAGCGCGATCTGCTGCGTCGCCGGCAGGTCTTTGTGGCAGCAGACGAAGAGCAGGCGGAGAATGTCGTCGCGGTAATGCGCACCGTCCAGCCGGTCCGCGAGATCGCTTTCCGTATCCTCCAGATCGGACAGCACCTCCTCGGGCGGCAGCGGCTGGTGTTTGGCACGCTTGCGCACCTGGTCGATACCGCTGTTGCGGCCGACGAAGATGAGCCAGGCAGCCGGATCGCGCGGCGGGCCCTTGTCGGGCCAGGTCTTCAGCGCGCGAAGACACGCCTCCTGATAGGCCTCCTCCGCCATGTCGAGGTCACGGAAATAGCGCAACAGCGCCCCCATGGCCTGCGGCCGTGCCGAGGTCAGCGCCAGATCGATCCAGGCAAGCTCTGTCATGTGATGGGTACTCCCGGATTGAAATACTGCAACGGCCGGACCTCATAGGTGCCGTTCGCCGGATTGACCGCGGAAAGCTCGCGGGCGAAGGTGATCGCCTCCTCCAGCGTCTCCACGTCGAGCACGAAGAAGCCGAGGAACTGCTCCTTGGTTTCGGCAAAGGGGCCGTCCATGACGATATCGTCCGTCGCGCCCTTGCGCACGGTGACGGCCGCCGTCGTCGGCATCAGCCGCGCGACGGGACCGAGCTTGCCGGCCTCGGCATAACGCTGGTTGACCGCACCGAGATCGGCCATGACCTGCGCATCGAGTTCCTTCGACCAGGCGTTGACTTCACTTTCGGCATCGTAACAAAGAACGGCATACAGCATGGTGATCTCCCATTGGTTGATAGACGTAGGAGTAGCTGCTCCGCCGACAGGGCGCACAGGAATATTTTTGACCATCGGCAAGAAACGGACCGGCAATGCCGGTCTCGCGCGCCGGTTCCGTCAAATTTGCGCAATCGGGCCGGGAATATCTTAATTCACAAATGCTAGGAAAGGTCGAAACGGAGACCCTTTCCATGGTGGCGGAGAACGAACGTGCAAGGCTCATCGATGAGTTCCGCGCTTGGAAATCCGGGATTTTCTCCCTCACCAGAGAGATCGTGGATCGCCGTGCCTTTGCAAACGGCAAGGACCAGCTGACCGCACTCCTGAAGGACCTGCCCGCCCGGAATTTCGACCCCGTCTTCACCCTTCGCATCGGCGACGAGGCCGGCGAGATCCAGCGGGCGACGCATGCCGCCTTCCGCCATGCCGGCCACCAGCCGGGAATGCCCGAAACCTTCAGCGGTCTCGGTTTCGATCTCTCGGCGCATGAACGCGCCGTCGACGCGGCGAAGCGTTTCCACCAGGGCATCGAGATCAGCCTCTACAATCGCGGGGTCTACGATTTCCTGGCGAAGTCCGATGCCGAGATCACAAGCGAATGCAATGCCGTCGGCAGCGCCTGGCAGGGCGCCTTCGACACGCTCGAATCCGCTCCGATCGACGGCATGCACGATGTGCTGGCGCTGGCGGCAGCCATCCCGCGCGGCGATCACTACCACTATGGATTTTCGACTGGCGTCACGGCCTCGGGCGGGAGAACGGCGACGAGTGACCCGGTGGCCTATGCTGAGGTGGTTTTCAACGCGCTGATCGCCGTCGAGTTTCATCGTTTCATGCACGACCACCTGCCGACGCTCGCGCTGCCGCACGGCATGGTCGCGATCGTCGCGGAGCACGATCTTCTCTTCGTGCCGCACACGCATTATCGCCTGCCCGGGCCGACGGCATGCAGGCAGGAGCCGTCACCGCCTCCAATCCGCCAGGCCGCCCCCACACCCGGGAAAACCAACGTCTTCGGGCGCCGGACCCAAAGGCCATAGCGCGCCGTCACCAAGGGCGAACAACCGGACGCGGCTGCCGATCAGATCTTGAACACGTCGTCGCGCCAGAAGACGATGACATAGCCGCCCGAGCGCTCGGCCTCACGCGCCCATTGACGCAATTGCGTGTGGTAGGGTTCGCTTCGCCAGATGTCCGGGTGATCCACATCGACGAGGACCGTCATCTGCGGCCCCTGCCGATAGATCATCATGCGCGCGCGGGCTGGCTCCCACTCGTCCCCAAGCGTTTCGTCGACCATCCAGAGACAGAGAAAGTCCCGGCAGACCGAGGGGCGGTCGGCATAGATGGAACAGCCCGCCCCTTCGACGCAATGCGTGCACCACGCGTTGGCCGGTTTGTCGAACAGGTCGATCTCGGGCAAACGACAACAGAGCGTGCACGAACCGCAGGATCGGCCTTCGACGGTGGGAGAGGATAGCTGCATGCCATGGCCATAGCATCTGGAGGCGCCGCACCGAAAGGCCGCCCGTATCGAGAGTATGCCGGCTTCGGCAGGAATGCCTACCTGTCGCTCAGCGTTCGCCGAACCGCATCCTTCCAGCCCTTGATCTTCACCGCACGGGTCTTCTCGTCCATTTGAGGCTCGAAACGCGTGTCCCGCGCCCAGGACTTGGCGAACCCCTTGCGGTCCGGCCACACGCCCGCGCGCTGGCCGGCGAGCCACGCGGCGCCGAGGGCCGTGGTCTCCAGGATGGTCGGGCGATCGACGGGAGCATCGAGGATGTCGGCGAGGCGCTGCATGGTCCAGTCGGATGCGACCATGCCGCCATCGACGCGCAGCACCGTTTCCTTGCCGTTCGCCTTCCAGTCCTTGTGCATGGCGTCGAGCAGGTCGCGCGTCTGGTAGCAGACGGCCTCGAGCGCGGCGCGGGCGAATTCCGCCGGCCCCGTGTTGCGCGTCATGCCGTAGATGGCAGCGCGGGCATCCGGATCCCAGTGCGGCGCGCCGAGGCCGGTAAAGGCGGGCACAAGATAGACGTTCTGCGTCGGATCGGCCTTGGCGGCAAGCTCGCCGGTGTCGGGCGCGGCCTTGATGACCTTCAGCCCGTCGCGCAGCCACTGCACGGCCGCACCGGCGATGAAGATCGAGCCTTCCAGCGCATAGGTCGTCTCGCCGTCGAGCCGGTAGGCGATGGTGGTGAGCAGGCGGTTCTTCGAGCGCACCATGTCCGTGCCGGTGTTGAGCAGCGCGAAGCATCCGGTACCATAGGTCGACTTCATCATGCCCGGCTCGAAGCAGGCCTGACCGATGGTGGCCGCCTGCTGGTCGCCGGCAACGCCGAGGATCGGGATTTCCGCGCCGAACAGGCTCTTCTCCGTCACGCCGAAATCGGCGGCGCAGTCCAGCACGTCGGGCAGCATGGCCTTGGGCACGCGCAGGATGTCGAGCAACTCCTCGTCCCAGGCGTTCGTGCCGATGTTGTACATCAGCGTACGGCTGGCATTGGTGGCGTCGGTGACATGGGACTTGCCGCCGGTCAGCCGCCAGATCAGGAACGTGTCGATCGTGCCGAAGCAGAGATCGCCCTTGGCGCCCCGCGCCCGCGCGCCCTTCACGTTGGAGAGCATCCAGGAAAGCTTCGTGCCGGAAAAATAGGGATCGAGCAGCAGGCCTGTCTTCCGGGTGAAGGTCTTTTCGAGATCCTGCTTCTTCAGCTTCTCGCAATAGGAGGCGGTGCGGCGGTCCTGCCAGACGATGGCGTTGTGGATCGGCTTGCCGCTCTCGCGCTCCCACACGACGACAGTCTCGCGCTGGTTGGTGATGCCGATGGCGGAAATATCGGAAGCGGCAAGGCCCGCCTTCTTCAACGCGGCCTTGACGGACCAGACGACGCTGTCCCAGATTTCCTCCGGATCATGCTCGACCCAGCCGGATTGCGGAAAGTGCTGCGTGAATTCCTTCTGGCCGGAACCGACGACCTTCTGGCTACCGTCGAAGACGATCGCCCGGCTCGATGTCGTGCCCTGATCGATCGCGAGAACATATCCGCCCATCATTTCCTCCCAGCTGCGGGTCGCTCCCAGACCCTTCGGAATCTTCAATACGATACTAAAACGAATGTCAAAGGAAAACAAAACGCAAGCCATGTTCTGCTTTCAGCGGGACTGTACCGCGCGGAAAACGCAATTGTCATCGCGCGAGTTTTAGGCGTAGGCTACCGCAACGCAGCATGATCGGGAGACAGCAAGCATGAAAAGCGTCGTCGTAACGGGCTCCACCAGTGGCATCGGCCTTGCCATTGCCACCGCCTTCGCCGAAAGCGGCGCCAATGTCCTCATCAACGGTTTCGGCGCAAAGGACGAGATCGAGGCAACCCGCGCAAAGCTCGACGGCCTCGGCAAGGGGCGCGTGCTCTACCACCCCGCCGACATGACGAAGCCGCACGAGATCTCCGACCTCATCCAGACGGCCGTGGAAGAGTTCGACGGCGTCGATGTCCTCGTCAACAATGCCGGCATCCAGCACGTCGAGAAGATCGAGGATTTTCCGGTGGAGAAGTGGGACCAGATCATCGCGATCAACCTTTCCAGCTCCTTCCACACGATCCGCGCCGCCATTCCGCACATGAAGCGCAAGGGCTGGGGCCGCGTCATCAATGTCGCCTCGGCGCACGGCCTCGTCGCCTCGCCGTTCAAATCCGCCTATGTGGCGGCCAAACACGGCATCATGGGCCTGACGAAGACCGTCGCGCTGGAAGTCGCCGAGAACCGCATCACCGTCAACGCCATCTGCCCCGGCTATGTGCTGACACCGCTCGTCGAAAAGCAGATCCCCGACACGGCCAAGGCCCGCGGCATCAGCGAAGCCCAGGTGAAGTCCGATGTCATGTTGAAGTTCCAGCCGACCAAGGAATTCGTCGGGGTCGACGAAGTCGCGGCCATCGCGCTCTTCCTCGCCTCCGATGCGGCAAAATCGATCAACGGCACCCATATATCGGTGGATGGCGGCTGGACCGCCCAATAGAAACGGACATGCTGGGCACCCGCTATGCCCGCAGATCCCCGGCGGCGGAGCGCCTTGCTCCGCCAGAGGCCACACACGCCCGAAACGCGTGTATCGGCCATCGGACGGCCAAGGGCCGTCGAAGAAGGATGACATGAACTTTCTGCAGGACAGTCTGGAGGGCTTTCTCGCCCGGGAGCACCGCATCGTCATCGTCGAGATCACGGCGGCGAGCGGGTCGACCCCACGCGACGAAGGCACGTTCATGCTGGTGGCGCCGACCGAAATTCACGGCACCGTCGGCGGTGGCCAGCTTGAATATGACGCGATCGAGAATGCCCGGAAGATGCTGGCGGGTGCCGGCGGTGAGGCAAGACTCGATATCCCGCTCGGGCCCGAGATCGGCCAGTGTTGCGGCGGGCGTGTCGAACTCGCCTTCACCATCGCCGACGAGGAGGCCCGCCGGACCCTCGACGCGCGCCTTGCGGAAGAGGAGCGGCGGAAGCCGCAGGTCTGGATCTTCGGTGCCGGTCACGTCGGCCGGGCACTGTCGGATGCACTGACCATGCTGCCGCTCAACGTCTTCGTCGTGGAGGCACGCCAGAGCGAGCTCGACCAGCTCACCTCCGAGGTGCACCATCGCCTCGCCGCCCTGCCGGAAGCGCTTGTCGCCGATGTTCCGCCGGGTTCGGCCATCGTCATCGTCACCCATGACCATGCGCTGGATTTCCTGATCGGGCAGGAAGCGCTTGCCCGCACCGACCTTGCCTATGTCGGCATGGTCGGATCGAAGTCGAAGCGCGCCTCCTTCCTGCACCATCTGGAACGACAGGGCATCGACCGCAGCGCCGCCGACCGGCTGGTTCTGCCGATCGGCGGTACGGCAGTGGACGACAAGCGCCCGGAGGTCATCGCCGCCATGACCACTTCGGAAGTGCTGCTTGCCTTTGCCACGTGGCGGCATAGGGACAGCGCACCCACGGCGGACTAGCCACGACCGTCGAGAAAACCGAGATCGCGCTTCATGTAGTCGGAAAGCTCGCACGGATCGAGGCGGGGGCGACGTCTGTGCTGCCGCCAATGAAAGACACGGGAGAGCTTATGCCAAAGGCCTTCCTTGCGAAACGACAGATGTGCCACCGGGGTCTCGTTGACGATGCATGCCATGGTAAAACCTCGTAAATTCCAATCCATTGCTTGCAGGATGCGCGCAAAAATGATGGAATTCCAATCGAAGCTTCGTCTGCACCCATAAAGAGAACTCAGCCTTGAAGATGTCGCGCAATTTCCCGCTCAATGCGCTCCGCGTCTTCGAGGCGGCCGCCCGGCATGCCAGCTTCACCCGTGCCGGCGACGAACTGGGCATGACGCAGACCGCGGTCAGCTACCAGATCAAGCTCCTGGAGGAGACGCTCGGCGAGACGCTGTTCCTGCGCCAGCCAAGGCAGGTCATCCTGAGCGAGGCCGGCGAGCGACTGGCGCCGAAGGTAGCCGAGGGGCTGACGAAACTCGCCGAAGCGGTGGCGGACCTGCGCGGCGCGGCCGAGCAGAAGCTGCACATCCACTCGACGCCCACCTTCGCCACGCAATGGCTGAGCCGCACGCTCGGCGACTTCCAGCTCAAGCATCCGACCATCGCCGTCCGGCTTTCCACGTCACAGGACCTGATCGACTTTGCCCGGGAAGAGGCGGATGTCTCGATCCGCTGGGGCAAGGGCGACTGGCCGGGCCTGACCTGCCACCGCATCATGCGCATGGACTTCGCCCCCATGCTGAGCCCGGCACTGGCCGAGACGATCGGCGGCATAAATGAGCCGGCCGACCTCCTGAAGCTACCGATCATCAGCCCGCTGGACATCTGGTGGCGCACCTGGTTTTCCGCGGCTGGCATCGACAACCCGGGCCTCGAACGGTTCCCCCCGAACGAGCTCGGCGTGCAGACGATCGACGCGCAGGTGGCGATGGCCGGCCAGGGCGTCGCAATCCTCAATCCCGGCCACTTCCGGGCGGAGGTCGCCGCCGGCCAGCTCTATCAACCCTTCACGCTGACCTGCAACGACGGCCGCGACTATTGGCTCGCCTATCCGGAAAACCGCCGCAACATCCTGAAGATTCGCGCCTTCCGCGACTGGATCCTGGCGACGATGCCGGCGGCGGCGTGAGCACTACACCCTGAAACCCGGCTCGGGACGGGCATGGAAACCGCCGGTAGGCCGCCCCCTTTCCTCGCCCGCGATTCTTGCGCAATGTGCGCCTTGCAAAACGACGATGAGGGAGCGCACCGATGTATGAATACGCCATCGCCTGGGAATGGCTGACCTTCGCGGTCCGCTGGCTGCATGTCATCACCGCCATCGCCTGGATCGGTTCGTCCTTCTACTTCATCGCGCTCGATCTCGGCCTCGTGAAGCGGCCGCATCTGCCGGCCGGCGCCTATGGCGAGGAATGGCAGGTGCACGGCGGCGGCTTCTATCACATCCAGAAATATCTGGTCGCACCGGCCCAGATGCCCGAGCACCTCACCTGGTTCAAATGGGAAAGCTACGCGACCTGGCTTTCCGGTTTCGCGTTGCTCTGTCTGGTCTACTACGGCGGCGCCGACCTCTTCCTCATCGATCGCTCGGTGCTCGACGTCTCGACGCCGGTCGCCATCCTCATCTCGCTCGCCTCGCTGGCGCTCGGCTGGATCCTCTACGACCTTCTCTGCAAGTCCCCGCTCGGCAGGAACACCTGGGGTCTGATGCTCGTTCTCTACGGCATCCTCGTCGCCATGGCCTGGGGTTACACGCAGGTCTTCACCGGCCGGGCCGCCTTCCTCCATCTCGGTGCCTTCACGGCGACGATCATGTCGGCCAACGTGTTCTTCATCATCATGCCGAACCAGCGCGTCGTCGTAGCCGACCTCATCGCCGGACGCACGCCTGATCCGAAATACGGCGTCATCGCCAAGCAGCGCTCCACGCACAACAACTACCTCACGCTGCCCGTCATCTTCTTCATGCTGTCGAACCACTATCCGCTCGCCTTCGCGACGGCCTTCAACTGGATCATCGCCGCGCTGGTCTTCCTGATGGGTGTGACGATCCGGCATTGGTTCAACACGACCCATGCCCGCAAGGGCAAACCCACCTGGACCTGGCTCGTCACCGCGCTCCTGTTCCTCCTCATCATGTGGCTTTCCACCGTGCCGAAGGTGCTTACCGGCGAAAGCGCCGAGGCCGGCCTGCCCTCCTCCGTAGAGCGTTTCGCATCGAACGGGCATTTCCCGGCGGTGCGCGATCTCGTCTCCACCCGCTGTTCGATGTGCCATGCCGCCGAACCCGTCTGGGAAGGTCTGCGCGCGGCGCCGAAAGATGTCGTGCTCGAAAGCGAAACGGCGATTGCCCTCCACGCGCGCGAGATCTATCTGCAGGCGGGGCGCAGCCACGCCATGCCGCCGGGCAACGTCACCGGCATGACGGCGGAAGAGCGGGCCCTCATCGCCGCCTGGTTCGAAACCGCAGCAGAAGGAAGCTGACCGCCATGACGAAAACCCTCATCCGCGGGCGCCTGCTCTCCTTCCACCGCCGCCCGGTCGCGATCGACGATGCCGCAAGCTATCGTTACGAGGAAGACGGCGGCCTGCTGGTGGAGGACGGGAAGATCACCGCCGTCGGCCCCTACGCGGACCTGCGCGCCAGCACGCCCGCCGACGTGGAGGAGATCGATCATCGCCCGCACCTCATCCTGCCGGGCCTCATCGACACGCACCTGCATTTCCCGCAGATGCAGGTGATCGGCTCCTATGCCGCGAACCTGCTGGAATGGCTGAACACCTATACCTTCCCGGAAGAGTGCCGTTTTGTCGAAAGCACGCATGCCGCCCGTATCGCCCGCCACTTCTACGACGAGATGATCCGCCACGGCACGACGACAGCTGTCGCCTATTGCTCCGTGCACAAGGCCTCCTCCGACGCCTATTTCGCCGAAGCACTCAAGCGCGGCATGCGCATGGTGGGCGGCAAGGTGATGATGGACCGCAACGCGCCGCAGGGCCTGCTCGACGCACCCGAAATGGGCTATGACGAGACGCGCGCCGTGATCGCCGAATGGCACGGCAAGGGCCGCAACCATGTCGCCATCACCCCGCGCTTCGCGATCACCTCGACGCCGGCACAGATGGAGATGGCGGCGGTTCTGGCCCGCGAGTTCCCGGACCTCCATATCCAGACGCACCTTTCCGAGAACCACGACGAGATCCGCTTCACCAGCGAACTCTATCCGGACGCGATCGACTATACGGATGTCTATGCGAAATACGGTCTGCTCGGCCCGAAAAGCCTGTTCGGCCACTGCATCCATCTCTCCGAACGCGAGGCGGACGCGATGAGCGAGGCGGGCGCCGTCGCGGTGCACTGCCCCACCTCCAACCTCTTCCTCGGCTCCGGCCTCTTTCCCCTCAAGGCGCTGTCGCGCCGGGAAAAGCCGGTACGCATCGGCGTCGCGACGGATGTCGGCGGCGGCACGAGCTATTCCATGCTGAAGACGATGGACGAAGCCTACAAGATCCAGCAATTGCTCGGCGAGCGGCTGAACCCGTTCGAGAGCTTCTACCATATGACGCTCGGCAATGCCGAGGCGCTGTCGCTGGAAGACCGCATCGGCACGCTGGACGCCGGCACGGACGCCGACTTCGTGGTGCTGGACGCCGCCGCAACGCCCGCCATGGCGCTGAAGATGGAAGTGGTGCGCTCGCTGACGGACGAACTCTTCCTGCTCCAGACGCTCGGCGACGACCGGGCAGTGCGAGAGACCTACGTGGCCGGCAAACCCATGAAGGCGACGCTCTAACGCATTGTCCGACGCCGAAGCGATCCCGCTTCGGCCGAAAATTGTTCTAGCTGCCGCGATAGGTCGAGTAGCTGTAGGCCGAGAGCAGCAGCGGGACGTGGTAGTGGCTCGACGGATCAGCGACGCCGAAGCGGAGCGGGATGCGGTCAAGGAAGGCGGGTTCGCTGACATCCGCCCCCGTCGCGCGCAGATAGTCACCGGCGTGGAACACCAGCTCGTAGGTGCCAGCCATGAAGCCGACGCCCTCGACCAGCGGGGCATCGACGCGACCGTCGCTGTTCGTCACCGCACGCACGATGTGCTGGTGCTCGCCGTTCTCTATCCAGAACAGATCGATCGCGAGACCCGCGGCGGGCTGGCCGAGTGCGGTGTCGAGGACATGGGTCGTGAGGCGGCCGGGCTTGCTCATGGTTCCCTCAAGGGTGCTCGATGATGAAGGGCTCGTCGAAGAAGAACTCTTCCAGATTGACGCCGCCGCCGAGGCGATCGACGACGAGGAAATCGCTCACCGCATCCAGGGTCATCAGCGGGTGATGCCAGACGTTGCGGCGATAGTTGATGCCCTGCCGCCCGCCGGCGCGGAAGACCTGCGGCCGGCCCGGCTTGCCACCCTCGTCCTCCGCCACCACCACCAGCCAGGGCCGGTTGTCGATCGGCGAGAAGCTCTGGCTGCCGAAAGGGTGGCGCTCCATCATGTCGACGGCGTAGGGGAAGCGCCGCGGGCTGCCGCGGAAAAGGTTGATGATGACCTTCGCATCTTCGCCGACGGCCTCGGCCTCGGCAAGCGCATGGTAGCGCTCCGTGTTGCCGCCGTTGATATGGCGCATCGTGGCGGGATCAGCCTCGATCACCGTGCCGAAGGGGGCGAAGGCTTCCTGGGTCAACGGCCGGATCGTCAGTTTCTCAGCCATGAGACAGCCCTCCCGGGGAGAGGAAGGGCGGTCTTTGGTGGTCGGGCATGTTCATTCTCCGGGGAGGGCAGCGGTCAGTCTGAGGAGCGCGATGCGCTCCACCTGTTTCTTCGCGGTTTCGAATTCCACCGTCGCCACATTGCCGATACGGGCTTCGAAGGCGGCAAGGATGTCGTCCTTGGTAAGCCCTTTCACTGCGATGATGAAGGGGAAGCCGAACTTTTCCATATAGGCGGTGTTGAGTTCGGTAAAGCGGGCGTGTTCGGCCGGAGAAAGCCGGTCGAGGCCGGCGCCGGCCTGCTCGCTGCGGCTGTCCTCCGTCAACTCGCCCGCAATCGCCAGCTTGCCCGCAAGATCCGGATGGGCGCGCAGCACGCCGAGCTGCTCGGCCTCGCTCGCCCTGCGGAATGCCGCCGCCAGCGCGGCATGCACGCCCTCTGCCGTCAGCGGCAGGGCAACGGTGCCGACATCCAGCGCACGCTCGGCGATGAAAGGCGAGTGCTCGAAGACCCCACCGAAGCGGGCGAGGAAATCTGCGCGGTCGATCATGCGCCCTTCGCCTTCGACGGGTGGTGATTCTCGATCCAGTGGCGCGCAATGTCGATGCGGCGCGGGATCCAGACCTTCTCGTGGCCGAGCACGTAGTCGACGAAGCGGGCAAGCGCCGCGGCACGGCCCGGACGGCCGACCAGCCGGCAATGAAGGCCGATGTTCAGCATCTTCGGGCTGCCTTCCGCACCTTCCTGGTAGAGCACGTCAAAGGCGTCCTTCAGGTAGTTGAAGAACTGGTCGCCGGCATTGAAGCCCTGCGGCGTCGCAAAGCGCATGTCATTGGTTTCGAGCGTATAGGGGATGATCAGGAAGGGTTCGCCATCGAGACCCGGCACGAAATACGGCAGGTCGTCGGCGTAGGAATCGGAGGAATAGACGAAACCGCCCTCCTCCATGACGAGACGCAGCGTGTTGTCGGAGGGCTTGCCCTGGTACATGCCGAGCGGGTGGGAGCCGGTCAGCTCCTTGTGCAGGCGCACGGCCTCGCGAATGTGCTCGCGTTCCTTCTCTTCGGAAAAGTCCTTGTATTCCAGCCAGCGATAGCCGTGGCTGGCGATTTCCCAGCCGGCTTCCTTCATGGCGGCGACGGCTTCCGGATTGCGTGCCATGGCAAGCGTCACCCCATAGACGGTGGTCGTGACGTTGCGGCTGGTGAACAGGCGATGCAGGCGCCAGAAGCCGGCGCGCGAGCCATATTCGTAGATCGATTCCATGTTGAGGTTACGCTGCCCCGGCCAGGGCTGCGCGCCGACGATTTCCGAGAGCAGGTTCTCCGATGCCGGGTCGCCGTCCAGCAGGCAGCTTTCGCCACCCTCCTCGTAATTGATGACGAATTGCACGGCGATGTTGGCATCACCCGGCCAGCGAACCTTGGGAGGCGTGCGGCCATAGCCGATCAGGTCGCGCGGATAGGTCTTCTCAGTCATTCGATCACCTCGACAATGGACGGCACCGGTGCAGCGGACGGCCGGAAGCCGAATTGAATCCGATGCATACCCTCATAAGGAACCATTACCGCCTTGGCCCGTTTCCTGTCCATCACAAGCAAGGAGAAACACCTATGGCCATGCAGGATGCAAACATTCGCGAAACCCAGAATCTGATCGCCAGCGACAAAGTGGAGGGAACGAGTGTCTACGGGGCCGACGGCAAGCATATCGGCTCGGTAGAGCGCCTGATTCTCGACAAGCGCAGCGGTCACGTCTCCTACGCGGTACTCAGCTTCGGCGGTTTCCTCGGCCTCGGCCAGGACCACTATCCCTTGCCCTGGGCGAAGCTGAACTATGACGAAGGCCTCGGCGGCTACCGCGTCGATGTGACGAAGGACCAGGTCGAGCGCGCGCCGCATTATGAAAGCGATGCTGAATACGACTGGAACCGCCGCAACGGCAAGGTGATCCACGACTACTACGGCGTGCCGCCTTACTGGATGTAAGGTGCGTTCACGTCCGTCCGGCTTCCTCGAAGTGGGCCGCGACGGTGAAGGAGGGCGGTACGCGAAGCGTGCCGCCCTCAATTTCATCCACCACAGTGCGCGCCAATTCATGCGCCAGGCCGAAGCTCACCTTGAAGCCCCCGGTCATCAGGCTGACATTCGGATGATCGGGATGCCGCCCCACCATCGGCTCCCGGCCGATCGCCTTTGGCCGCAGCCCTGCCCAGCGCTCCACGACCGGCGCCTCTGCCAGAACCGGAGCCGTCTGCCGCGCCTTGGCGATCAGCGCGTCCAGAAGGCCGTCGGTGCCTGAAGGATCGGAGAAGCTGTTCTCGCTGGTGCTGCCGATCGCAACCAGGCCATCTTCATGCGGCACGATATAGAGCCCGTCAGCAAAGATCACCGGCAGCGCCGGATCGACAGAAGCCCGAAGCAGCGCCGCCTGCCCCTTCACCGCGCTCCCCATCGGCCTTGCCAACGGTAGAGCAAGAGGGGCAAGCAAGGCAAAGGTCTCGACGCCAGCTGCCAGCACGCAATGGCCGAAGGCAAGGCTGGTTCCGTCCTCGAAACAGGCGACGCCGGTGGCAGGATCCAGTGCCTGAAGTCCAGCGCCTTCGCAGATCGTCACCTTCGGCAGGCGCGCAAGAGCAGCCCGCAATACGGCGAGCAGTGCACGCGGCGCCAGGCGACCAGCAAGATGATCATGAACGAGCCCCGAGACCATCGCGACCTCGGCCGGCCATCCGGCGACGAGGGGGGCATCCAGCACCTCGAAGGCGAAGGTTCGATCAGGCATAGCCCAGGCGGACAATGCGTCCTGCGCATGGCCGATTGCAATGGCACGATTGTGCGGCTTCGGAAGGGGAATGAGGCGGCCCGAGCGGCGATAACCGGCGGAAAGCCCGGTCTCGGCCTCCAGCGCCGCGATCTCCGCTTCGAGCGAGACCAGAGCGGCAAACTGGAAGGCCTTCTTGGCGTTCCAGCGATCCGGCAGGTGCGGCATCAGCGCGCCGAGCACGCCGCCGCTCGCACCGGCCCCGATCGTCCGGCGCTCGGCAAGGTGCACCGAGAGGCCCTGCCGGGCGGCAAAAAGCGCGGTCCACAGGCCCATCACCCCGCCGCCGACGACGATGAGGTCCACGGCCGGTTGACCGGCGACCTTCCCGCGATTATCGGCATTCGACATGGCTGACCACAATCCTGAAAACGCGCCGCAGACCGAAGCCGCCCTCGACTGGCACGACGGCGATATGCCCTATTCCCGGGCCTTTGACGACCACTTTTATTGCCGCAGCGACGGCCGGCTGGAATGTGGCCACGTCTTCCTTGCCGGCAATGGCCTGCCAGACCGCTGGCAGCGGGCCGAACCATTCCGCATCGCCGAACTCGGCTTCGGCACCGGCCTCAACCTCTGCGAGACCTGGCGGCAATGGCGCGGGACCGCGCCGGAAGGCGCAAGTCTCCACTTCACCTCCTTCGAGCGGTTTCCGATGGCGCGCGCGGATATCGCCCGGGCGCTCGCGCATTGGCCGGAAATCGAACACGAACGTAAAATCCTTGCCGAGAAATGGCCGGAGGCGCCGAACGGACGTGTCGAGATCGACCTTGCCCCCGGCGTCCGCCTCACCGTGGTCTGCGGCGCGGCCATCGAAAGCCTCGAGAGCGAGACGACGCCGTTTGACGCCTGGTTTCTCGACGGCTTCGCGCCTGCACGCAATCCCGACATGTGGTCGGCCGAGCTGATGGCCGCGGTTTTCCGCCTGACCGTTCCGGGCGGTCGCTTCGGCACCTATGCGGCGGCCGGTTTCGTACGGCGCAACCTTGCTGCCGCCGGCTTCGTCGTGGAGCGCCGCCCGGGTTTCGCCGGAAAGCGTGAAATGCTGTGTGGGGAAAGGCCGGCAACCTGAGCCGTCAGGACAGCGTGCCCGTCACGGCTTCCCTGCCGCTGCGCTTCAGCCAGCGGTCGAGCTTTTCTTCCAGCTTCTCGATACTGATCGGCTTCGTCAGATAATCGTCCATACCCGCCGCAAGGCATTCCTCGCGGTCGCCATCGAGCACATGAGCGGTGACGGCGACGATCGGCACGCGGCGGCCGGAGCCGCTTTCGATCGCACGGATCGCACGGCTTGCCTGCAACCCGTCCATGACAGGCATGGAGATATCCATCAGGATCATGCCGGGGTGGGACGCGCGGAAAACATCCACCGCCTCCTGCCCGTTCTCCACCAGCCGGAAGCGCAGGCCGCAGGCCATCAGCATCTGGGTGAAGAGGATCTGGTTGACCTCGTTGTCCTCGGCCACGAGGACATCGATGACTTCATCATCAGCAGCCGTGACCTCGGGAGAGGCCGCAAGCGGGCGTAGCGGCAGGACCTTGCCTTCGGTCGCGCCTTGCGTCGGCGCCTTCATTCCCCGCGTCGCCCGCAGCACCTCGGATACCGTCTCCCGCAGCAGATCAGCCCGTACGGGCTTCATGAGATGGGCCTGGATATCCGGCGAGGAGAGCAACTTGTCCTCGGCCGAAAGGTTCATCGAGGTGAGCACGATCACTGCGGTGCCGGCCGTCCGGGCACCCTCCCGCAGCGTTTGCACGAAATCGGGCGCACGGTCGGGGTGGTAATCGAGCAGGATCGCATCGACCGACACGCCCATGTCGCCAGCGGCCGCAAGAACGGCAAGCGCTTCCGTCTCGGAGCCGACGGCGGTCGCGTCGAAACCCCAATCGAGCAGCATGTCGTGCGAAGCCTTGCGGGAGAGATCGTGCCCATCGACGACAAGAATGCGCGCACCGGGCGCCTTGGCCGGCACGATGCGGGCCGGCAGGGCGGCGACGGCAAGCGTCATCGGCAGGCGCACCGTAAAGGCCGACCCGTTGCCGACCTCGCTGGTCGCCGTCAGCGTACCGCCGAAGAGACGCGTCAGCCCGTCAGTAATCGCAAGACCAAGACCGGTGCCCTCATGGCGTCGGGTCGAAGACGCATCGACCTGCGAGAACTTCTCGAAGATCGATTCCATCTTCTCGGCCGGAATGCCTGCCCCCGTATCCTCGACACGGATGATGATCTCCACCTTGCCGTCTTCCCCCATCTGCGAGGAGAGGTCGATGAGAACGTGGCCGCGATCGGTGAACTTGACGGCATTGCCGACGAGGTTGGTGACGATCTGGCGGAAGCGGCCGGCGTCCCCCATCACCACCGCCGGCATGCTGGCTGCGCCGCGCACGACGAGCTCGATATCCTTCTCCGCCGCCTTCGTGGACAGCAGCGTCGCCACGTCCTCGATCGCCTCCACCGGGTTGAAGCTGACGGCGCGCAGCGTCATCTGGCCGGCATCGATCTTCGAGAAATCGAGGATGTCATTGATGATGGTGAGAAGCGCATTGCCGGACTTCACCATGATATCGATGAAGGTCTTCTGCCGCGTGTCGAGGTTCGATTTCGCAAGCAGTTCCGCCATGCCGAGCACGCCGTTCATCGGCGTGCGGATTTCATGGCTCATATTGGCAAGGAATTCCGACTTCGCCTTGTCGGCCATCTCGGCGCGCGTGACGAGGCGGCGCAGTTCGTCTTCGCGGCTCTTGAGATCCGTGATGTCCGAAAAGACCATGACGTCGCGGCCGCGGCTGGTCGGGGTCACGTCGAGACGCAGCCAGCGCTGGTAGCCGCTGAAGATCGTCAGCGAAGCAGGCTTGCCGGTGAAGAGGATCGTCCCGAACTGGCTGGCATCGACCGGTTCTTCGCCGAGGAAGCCGGTAATGTTGCGATCGATGTTGCTTTGCAGCACATCCTTGACGAGCGCACCCGGCTGCAGGAGTTCGTTCGGCATGGCGATCATCTTCGACAGCGCCTCGTTGGAGAGAACCACCACACCATCTTCAATGATGAGGAGGCCCTGGCTCATCGAGGAGACCGCATCCTTGACGAGGCTACCGACCTCTTCAAGGGCACTGCGGGTTTCCAGTACCTCGCGCTCGCGCTCGCGCCGCTCCGTAATGTCGATATAGGTCAGAAGGCAGCGGCCGCCGGAAATTGCGCAGCCGGCCTCGATCACCGTCCGGCCATTGGCATAGGCGACCTCGCGCACCGGCGTCTCGCCGGCGCGGATGCCTGAAATGCAGGCCGCATACCCCTCGGCATGCGGGCCGTCCTCCCCGCTGATGCCGCCCTGTGCCTGCTGGAAGCGCAGGAGATCATCCAGCGGGCGCCCCTTCACCGGCGGCAGCGCGCCGCCCCACAACTCCTCGAAGGCACCGTTCACCAGTTCGATATTGCCGGTCTCGTCGACGACGACGATGCCGACCGGCAGCGATTCGACGATACTCTCGATGTCCGCCCTGGCGGCTTCCGCCTGCCGCTGGGCCTCGATGAGCTGGCTTTCACGCTTCTTCAGCACCGTGGTGTCGGTGATCGAGCCGATGAGATAGCTCTTCTCGTCGAGCGTGGTGACCCGGTAGAGCCGCGAGATCGTCGGCAGCACCGAGCCGTCCGGCCGGATGTATTCGATCTCAGTCTCAAGCAGTTCGCCGGTATCGAGCACCTTCTGGTTCTGCGCGTGGAATTCCTCACCCTGCTCCGGATACATATCGAGCGTGGTGAGGCCGAGCAGTTCTTCCGGCTGCCGGCCCGTCAAGGCGACATAGGCGCGGTTGGCGAAGATCATGCGCTGGTTTTCGTCGCGCATGAAGCTTGCGACCGGTAGCTCGTCGAGCAGCGCTCGATAGAGACTGATCTCCTGCGAATGCTGCTTGAGGCGTCCTTCGCTTTCCTTCAGCGCCGTCACGTCGATGCGCAGCGCAACGAGCGTGCCATCGGGCCGACGCTGGGTGACGAGGCGCGTCCAGCCACCAGCGAGGCGGACGACACATTCATGCAGTGGCAGATCATAGCTGGCGAGCCGCGCCGCCACCCAGCGCTCGCACTCCGCCTCCGATGTGCGTCCCACCTCGATGTCGTGCAGCGCACGCGTGAGCGCGGCAAGACTGACGGGTCCATCGGCAAATTCACCAACGAGCACATGGTAGAATTCCCGCATGCTGCGGTTGGCATAACGCAGCCGGTTGTCGGCACCGAAGACGGCGACCCCGGCGCCGAGCGCGTCGAGCGCGTGCTCCACATGATCGGTGGCGGTCTCGCCCCGATCCGGGGCCAGGTCATCCACCGACACCCCTCCGGCACAATTCGCATTGGCGACCACACCGACTGTGGCGGCCAGCGCTTCGACCGACGGCGTAAAGAGGCCGACAAGCACCGAGAGGGTCGCAGAGATCCGCTCGCGTTTCATGGCGATATCGAAACTGCCTCCGCCGAACGGATGCAGATAGCGGGCCCGCTCGGGATTTCCGAAGATCAGGCAGCGGCGCTCCGGATCGTCCCGGTCGCCATGCCCCGGCGTCTCGCCGATTTCCTCGCTGGTCAGGCCTATCATCTCCGCAGCGCTATGGCCGAACAGGCGGGCATAGGCCTCGTTCACCGC
This sequence comes from Shinella sp. HY16, assembly GCF_028534175.1. NCBI lineage: Bacteria > Pseudomonadati > Pseudomonadota > Alphaproteobacteria > Hyphomicrobiales > Rhizobiaceae > Shinella > Shinella sp. HY16. The sequence goes on from NZ_JAHYXL010000001.1 coordinate 2,726,685, forward strand.
CAGATAACGCAATTCGCTGCTTTTGACGTATGCCGGGTGCAGGTGTTCGCGAACGCGCGCACAGGCCGCCACCAGCAATTCGTCTTGAGATTCAGCCACGCCAGTTGCTCCCCAAAGCGGCACGGAGGGAGAGATTCATACCCCTCGGGGAGTATCATCAATCCTTGAACGGATGGTTAACCGTTCGTTGCCGGAAGTCATGCATCCGGGCAGGCGTGTTCCGAAAATGCACTTCGCCGCTATTGCTTATCCACCAGGGCATTTCGCTGTCGCAAATGGCGGAGGCACGCGCGTGCAAGATATGCAACAAGGGCACGAGGCAAACCAGACCGGGGCTGCGCTGCACATGGGCGACGTGATCAAACTCGAAAATCACCTCGAACAACCGGAGGCATCCGAGGCGCCTGTCGAGCGCCGGCGCCGCAGCGGCGGGCGCAGTGCAGAGCGCACCCGCCGGCCGCAGACCACATCGAAATATCTCAATCTCGTCAACACGACGGCCCCCTCCGCGGTGCTTTCCGAGGATGCGCTGGAGGCCGTCCATCAGGCCTCGCTCGCCATCCTAGAAGAGATCGGCATGGACATCATCCTGCCGGAGGCCCGCGAGCGCATGAAGGCGGCCGGCGCGGACGTGACGCCCGGTACGGACCGCGTGCGCTTCGACCGTGGCCTCATCCTGGACATGATGTCTTCCGTCCCGCCGGCCTTCACGATGCATGCGCGCAACCCCCTGCGCAATGTGGAGATCGGCGGCAACAATCTCGTCTTCGCGCAGATCGCCTCCGCCCCCTTCGTCGCCGACCGCGACGGTGGCCGGCGCGCCGGCAATCAGGAGGATTTCCGCAAGCTGGTGAAGCTCGCCCAGTCCTACGACATCATCCATACAACGGGCGGCTACCCCGTCGAGCCGGTCGACATCCACGCCTCCGTTCGCCATCTCGACTGCCTGTCGGACCTGGTGACGCTGACCGACAAGGTCTTCCACGTCTATTCGCTCGGCCGGCAGCGCAATCTCGACGGCATCGAGATCGCCCGCATCGGCCGCGGCATCTCGATGGAGCAGATGGAGCGCGAGCCCTCGCTCTTCACCATCATCAACACATCTTCGCCGCTGCGCCTCGACGGACCGATGCTGCAGGGCATCATCGAGATGTCGGCGCGGGGGCAGGTCGTGGTGGTGACGCCCTTCACCCTCGCCGGCGCCATGGCACCGGTGACGATATCAGGCGCAGTCGTACAGCAGAATGCCGAGGCGCTGGCTGGCATCGCCTTCACGCAGATGGTGCGGCGCGGCGCGCCGGTCATGTATGGCGGCTTCACCTCCAACGTGGACATGAAGACGGGCGCGCCGGCCTTTGGCACGCCGGAATACATGAAAGCGGTGGTTGCGGGCGGGCAGCTCGCACGCAAATACAACATCCCCTATCGCACCTCGAACACCAACGCCTCGAACACGCTGGATGCGCAGGCCGCCTACGAATCCGCCTTCTCCCTCTGGGCGCTCACACAGGGCGGCGGCAATTTCATCATGCATTCGGCCGGCTGGAGCGAGGGCGGCCTGACGGCCTCCTTCGAGAAGTTCATCCTCGATGTCGACATGCTGCAGATGGTGGCGGAATATCTGGCACCACTCGATGTCAGCCCCGATGCCCTCGGCCTGGAGGCCGTGCGCGACGTCGGGCCGGGCGGCCACTTCTTCGGCACACCCCATACGCTCGCCCGTTACGAGACGGCATTCTATTCGCCGATCCTCTCGGACTGGCGCAACTTCGAGACCTGGACGGAAGCCGGCCGGCCGACCACCTACGACCATGCCAACCGGGTCTTCAAGGAAAAGCTCAACGCCTACGAGAAGCCGCCGCTCGACCCGGCGATCGAGGACGAACTGGAAGCGTTCGTCGCCAGGCGCAAGGAAGAGGGCGGCGTTCCCACCGATTTCTAAGACGCTTTTCGCACAGAATCAGGCGTTGAACATGATGGACCGCACGGAGGAGATCAGCTTCTCCGTCGGCAGGTTGGAAAAATTCTTGTCGATTTCGGCCATGGTCAAGGTGCGCGTCTTGTCGGAGAGCTTGTTGCGCAGGTCCCCGAGTGTCTGCGGCGCGGCGCAGACGACAAGCCGGTCGAAGGCGCCTTCCGCGGCATAGTCATCGATGCGGCCGGCGACTTCGGCGGTGAACTTCTGCTGTTCCTCCCGCACCGGATCGCTCGAATATTCCATTGCGGAACGGCCGGGACCCACGGAGGAGTGGCTGCGGCCGGGTTTGTCGGCCATGATGTCCTGCGCCTTCTTCGGCTCCCAGCGAAAAACCTCCTGCTCCGGGCTCTGCTGGCCATCCTTCAACAGGTTCACCCCCTTGAGCAGGCGAGCCTGATTGCCATCAGCGGCGAGAATCCAAGTCGTAGCGGTCATATTTCACTCCCGTAGCGAGATTCATGGACAGGCGGACGAATCCGCCCCGCGCAGCATCCGACAGGATTGTGGCAGGATGCGCGTTGATCCAACGCAAGGAGGAGGCACATGTTCCTGATCGCGCGGGTCACGAAGCTGTTGGAAAGCCGCGCCCGCCCCTATCCCCACCCCGTGTTGGCTCGCTAGGGTACCCGAAAGGACAGGAGAGCCCCGTGGCCGAACCGCTCAAGAACCTGCTGCATCCCGGACTGGTGAAGGAGATGGCGGATCACATTTCCCGCGTCGCACCGGATTTCGATGCGGCACGCTTCACGCAGCTTGCAAGCGACGGCATGGATGCATTGGAGCTGATGCAGCGTGCCGAACGGGTCAAGGACGCGCTGGTACAGATGCTGCCCGCCGACTATGCCGCCGCCGCGGAGATCCTCCGAAGGGCACTGCCCCAGGCGGATGGGCCGGGGGTTTCCGGTTGGGCCCTTCTGCCGGTCAACCAGTTCGTCTCGCAACAGGGCCTCTCGCATTTCGACCTGTCGCTTTCCCTCCTCAAGGCGCTGACACCGCATTTCACAGCGGAATTCGGCATCCGCCGCTTCGTCCATGCCGAGCAGGACCGCGCGCTTGCGGAAATCGCGCACTGGACGGCCGATACCAATCATCACGTCCGTCGGCTTGCCAGTGAGGGCACCCGGCCGCGGCTGCCCTGGGCGATGCGCCTGCCGGCGCTCGTCAGGGACCCGGCACCGATCCTGCCGATCCTCGTCGCCCTCCTCGACGATCCCGAAGACTATGTGCGCCGCTCCGTCGCCAACAGCCTCAACGACATCGCCAAGGATCATCCCGCCCTCGTCACCGGTTTCGTCGAGCGGCATATCGAGGACGCCTCCGCCGAGCGCCGGCAATTGCTGCGCCATGCTTCGCGTACGCTGCTGAAGAAGGGCGATGCTAAGGCGCTCGCCAATTTCGGCTTTGCGGCAGCCAGGGGCATCGGCGCGGCCCTCACGCTCACAACGCCGAACGTCGTCTTTGGCGACAAGCTCGGCTTCTCCATCGTCGTGACGAACGGGGATGTGGCGCCGCAACGGCTGATGATCGACTATGCGATCCACCATGTGAAGGCAAACGGCACGCTGGCGCCGAAGGTCTTCAAGTGGAAGCAGCTCGATCTGCCGGCCGGCAGCAGCCAGACGATCGACAAGGAACACGCCATCCGGGCGATCACCACGCGGCGCTACTATCCTGGAGCGCACCGCATCCAGATCCTGATCAATGGCTCGATCTGTGCATCGGCCGACTTCGACCTGCGTATGGCGTGAAGCCTCCCCTTCGCATCTGCGAAAACTAGGACTTGACTTTTCACCGCAAAACAACGACATGAGCCGCAGCGTCGCCCTTCGGCCGCCGCGTGAGCGAGCCTGAGATGTCCCTGCAACGGGACGCTAAGAAGGACAAGCGCAAGAGAACGATCCGCCTCCCATTTGCGGATGACTGCGCAGACGATTGCAAACCAACCCACAAGTTCCCAATTCACGCGGGGTTCTTGACGCCAGACGAAACCGGAAGCGCATGGTGCGGTTCCGGTCCGAGGCAGTTCGAGCGAAAGCGGGACGCGATCCCGCGTCCGGAACTGCGGTCGGGAAAGTCGCCTGGCGCCCCGAAAGGTATTTGACTTGACCACTTTCCACGACCTCGGCCTCTCGAAGACCATCGTCGCAACGCTCTCCGCCCTCGGCTTTGAAAAAGCAACGCCGATCCAGGAAAAGGCCATCCCGCTCGTCCTCGAAGGCAGCGACCTGATCGGCCTTGCCCAGACCGGCACCGGCAAGACGGCCGCCTTCGGCCTGCCGATGATCGAAAAGCTTCTCGCCGACGCCCGCCGCCCCGATCCGCGCAACATCCGCGCCCTCATCCTCGCCCCGACCCGCGAGCTGGTGAACCAGATCGCCGACAACCTGCGCGACTTCGTCAAGAAGACGCCGCTGCGCGTCGTCACCGTCGTCGGTGGCGCATCGATCAACAAGCAGTCGGAAATGCTCTCGCGCGGCACCGACATCCTCGTCGCCACCCCCGGCCGCCTGCTCGATCTCGTCAACCGCAAGTCCGTGACGCTGACCCAGGCCCGCTACCTCGTGCTCGACGAAGCCGACCAGATGCTGGACCTCGGCTTCATCCACGACCTGCGCAAGATCTCCAAGATGGTGCCGAAGAACCGCCAGACGCTGCTCTTCTCGGCCACCATGCCGAAGCTGATCGGCGAACTTGCCGGCGAGTACCTCGTCAACCCGAAGAAGGTCGAAGTCACGCCCCCCGGCAAGGCTGCCGACAAGGTGGAGCAGTATGTCCACCACGTTCCCGGCAAGGACCAGAAGGCGCAGATCCTGCGCAAGACGCTGTCAGACAATCCGGACGGCCTGTCGCTCGTCTTCTCGCGCACCAAGCATGGCGCCGAGAAGCTGATGAAGCACCTCGACCATATCGGCTTCAAGGCCGCCTCCATCCACGGCAACAAGAGCCAGGGCCAGCGCGAGCGCGCCCTCAAGGCCTTCCGTGACGGCGAAATTCGCGTTCTCGTCGCCACCGACGTCGCCGCCCGCGGTATCGACATTCCGGGCGTCACCCATGTCTACAACTACGACCTGCCGGAAGTGCCGGACGCCTATGTGCACCGGATCGGCCGCACGGCCCGCAACGGCCGCGACGGCATCGCCATCGCCTTCTGCACGCCGGACGAAGCGCACCTGCTGCGCGATATCGAAAAGCTGATGGGCATCCAGATCACCGTCGCAAGCGGTGAAGCGCCTGCCGTCATCACCGCAGGCCCCGGCGGCAAGTCGCGCAAGCCCCGCTCGGGCAGCGGCCATCGCGCCAGCCAGGGTCGCGCAGGCCAGCGCCCAGCGCGCAAGCCGTTCGGCGAAGGTGGGCAGGCCGATGGCGGCGCACCGGCGGCCGGCAAGCGCGCGCATGGCAACCGCCCGCCGCAGAAGCAGGGCGAGCGCCAGAACCGCAACCACGGCGGCGGCAACGGCCAGGGCCGCCCGAACCAGAACGGCAAGCCGCGCCGTTCGGAAGGCCAGCGCCGCGAACAGGCATAAGCGCATCTTTATAGAATGAGGAAACGGCGGGCTTCGGCCCGCCGTTTTTGTTTGTTCATTCCGCCGGCGCAGGGTCCTTGCGGTTGGTGAGGTAGACGCCGACCACGACGATCAGCGTGCCCAGGATCATCGGGATCGTCAGTTCCTCGCCGAAGATGGCAGCAGCCTGGAGGGCCGCGATCGGCGGCACGAGGTAGATGAGGGAGGCCGCGCGGGACACCTGTCCACGGCGCAGCAGGTAGAGCAGCAGCAGGATCGCCCCCATGGAGATGCCGAGAACCGACCAGGCGAGCAACGCGACGAAAGCCCAGCCGAAATCGACATGCAGGTTTTCCAGACTGAGCGCGAGGGGCACGGTGACGATCAGCGCGCCGATGTATTGCAGGGTCGCGATCGCCCTGATGTCCCCCGTCGGCAGATATTGCTTCTGGTAGATCGTGCCGTAGGTGACGGCTGCCATGCCGAGCATGTTGACGACGATGGCGAAGGCCGGGATTTCTGCCGCCCCTTGGCCGAAGAATTTCGGCAGTACGGCCAACAGCACCCCGAGGAAGCCGAGACAGAGGCCGGCCTTCTGTGCCGGGCTCAACCGCTCACCGATAAAGAACGGTGCGGCCAGCGCCGTCATCAACGGCTGCAGCGCCGCTATGATGGAGGAAAGCGCCGCCGGAACGCCCTCGCCGATCGCCCACCAGACCGCCCCGAGATAAAGGCCGTGCAGGAAAGCGCCGGAGACGACGGCGTGCACGACAGTGCGCCGGTCACGCGGCCAGACAGCACCGGTCACGACGCAGAAACCGGCAAAGAGCAGCGCCGCGGTCAGGTAGCGGATGCCGAGAAAGGTCAGCGGCTCGGAAACGAAGGTCGCGTATTTCGCGACGACCCAGCCGGTGGACCAGAGCAGGACGAAAATGGCAGGAGCCAGACGATCGAGGGACATGGGACTTTCGGCAGGGAAACAATCAGTGCGCGAGCGATAGGCGCCGCTTCCACGACGGTCAAAGGAATTTCCTTGATGATTAGGTTCAGCGAAAGAGCGGGCAAAATCGCTTTTTCAGCATCTGCCCATGTTTTCGGCAGATCCGTCCCGCCCGCTCCCCGCAAACCTGCCCGGTGTAAACACGCGCATGGACCACGCATCGGGAAAACCGTCCTTCCGGCCGGTTTGACTGCTCCCAAAGCGGTGTGAGAATTCTTTCCTGCTAATTGAGCATGGTTCTTGCATTGCCCCTGATGTTGTACTCAAATGGCGAAAAATGGGGAACACGCCTTTGGCATTTGATGAAATGATGAATGCGGACCGAGGCCCGCGGCAGCCATACGAAAACTACCATGACTGGTACGAAGGACAGGATCGGGCTCGCCTGATCGCCAAATCAAGAGACGCCGAGAACCTCTTTCGAAAGACCGGCATCACCTTCGCGGTCTACGGACACGAAGACAGCTCCGAAAAGCTCATCCCCTTCGACATCATCCCCCGTATCATTTCCGGCCGAGAGTGGCGCAGGCTCGCCCAGGGCATCGAACAGCGGGTCATCGCCCTCAACGCCTTCCTTGACGACATCTACCACAAGCAGGAAATCATCAAGGCGGGCCGCATTCCCCGCGAGCTGATCGAGCGCAACGTCGCCTTCCTGCCGCAGATGATCGGCTTCAAGCCGCCGGGCGGCGTCTATACGCACATCGTCGGCACCGACATCGTACGTACGGGCGAAGACCAGTTCTACGTGCTGGAAGACAATGCCCGCACACCCTCCGGCGTCAGCTATATGCTGGAAAACCGGGAAACCATGATGCAGATGTTCCCGGAACTGTTCCACCTCAACAAGGTGCGGCCGGTCGAGGATTATCCCAAGACGCTGCGCCAAAGCCTTGCCTCGCTGGCCCCGCCCGGCTGTTCGGGAAAACCGCGCGTCGCCGTGCTCACGCCGGGCATCTTCAATTCCGCCTATTACGAACATTCCTTCCTCGCCGACATGATGGGCGTGGAGCTGGTCGAGGGCTCGGACCTGCGCGTCGTCGACGGCAAGGTGAAGATGCGCACGACCCGCGGCTACGAGGCGATCGACGTGCTCTACCGCCGCGTCGACGACGACTTCCTCGACCCGATGACCTTCCGGCCGGATTCGGCGCTCGGCATTCCCGGCATCATGGATGTCTACAAGGCCGGCAACATCACCATCGCCAATGCGCCCGGCACCGGCATTTCCGACGACAAGGCGATCTATTCCTACATGCCGGAGATCGTCGAGTTCTATACCGGCCGCAAGGCGCTGCTCGAAAACGTGCCGACCTGGCGCTGCTCGGAAGAGGACAGCCTGAAATACGTGCTGGAACACCTCAGCGAACTGGTCGTCAAGGAAGTGCACGGTTCGGGCGGCTACGGCATGCTGGTCGGCCCGACCGCCTCGAAGAAGGAATGCGCGGCCTTCGCCGAAAAGCTCAAAGCCCGGCCCGCGAACTACATCGCCCAACCGACGCTGTCGCTCTCCACCGTCCCGATCCTCGTCAACAAGGGCATCGCGCCCCGGCACGTCGATCTCAGGCCCTATGTGCTCGTGTCCGACAAGGTGCAGATCATTCCCGGCGGGCTCACCCGCGTGGCGCTGAAGGAAGGCTCGCTGGTGGTCAACTCCAGCCAGGGCGGCGGCACGAAGGACACCTGGGTTCTGGAGGACTGAGCCGATGCTGGGAAGAACTGCAAACGGCCTCTACTGGATGTTCCGCTATATCGAGCGCGGCGAGAACATCGCCCGCCTCGTCGATGCGGGCCTGCGCATGGCGCTGACGCGCTCCGGTTCCTCCGACGAGGACTGGGACGGCGTCTTGCAAAGCGCCGGCGTACGCGAAGACTTCGACACCGTGCACACCAAGCTGACGAGCGCGGACGCCATCGACTATCTCCTGCGCGACCACGCCAACCCGTCGAGTGTGATGTCCTGCATCGAATCGGCGCGCAACAATGCCCGTATGGTGCGCACGGCGCTGACGCGGGAGACCTGGGAAGCGACCAACGAGTGCTGGATCGAGCTGAAGCTGGCACTCTCCAAACGCGTGAAGCCCGCCGACATGCCGGAGGTGATCGGGACGATCAAGCGTTGCACCGCCCTCATTCGTGGCGCCTTCCACGGCACCATGCTGCGCGACGACATCTACAATTTCTCGCGCATCGGCACCTTCATTGAACGGGCGGACAACACGGCCCGCATCCTCGACGTGAAATATTACGTGCTGCTGCCGGCGATCGCCAAGGTCGGCTCCTCGCTCGACAACATGCAATGGGAATCGATCCTGCGCTCGGTCTCGGCGCACCGCTCCTACAGCTGGGTCTATGACGGCGACTATTCCTCGACCAACATCTCCGACTTCCTGATCCTCAACGACCGCATGCCGCGCTCGCTCGCCTATAGCTACGACAAGATCGTCAGCAATCTCGGCTATCTGGCAAAGCTTTACGGCGACAATCACGCGGCGCACGAGACGGCTTCCGCCACGCTGATGCTGCTGCGCAGCCGCACCATCGACGACATCATGGAACAGGGGCTCCATGAGTTCATCGAGGAGTTCATCGTACACAACAACCGCCTCGGGGAAGAGATCTCCGACGGCTACCGCTTCTATCGCTAGCGGGGGCGAGCCATGCGACTGAAGATCAGCCACACGACAGAATATCACTACGACGACCCGGTGCAGTATTCGCTGCAACGCCTCCGCCTGACACCGAAAACCCAGCCCGGCCAGATCGTGCGCGACTGGAAGACCACCGTGCATGGCGCGCGGCTGGAGGCCGGCTACACCGATCATTTCGGCAATCATGTCGATCTCGTCAGCACCAATGCCGAGCAGGTGGCGATCCGTATCGTCGCCGAGGGCGAGGTGGAGACGGAAGACCGGGCCGGTGTCTTCGGCCCGCACCAGGGCTTCGTGCCGCTCTGGCTTTACCTGCGCGAAACGCCGCTGACCAAGCCCGGCAAGCTGATACGCGACCTTGCCAAATCCGCGAGCGGCGACAATGAACTGGCACGCATGCACGCGCTGATGGCCGCCATCCACGAGACCGTCGCCTACAAGCCGGGAGAAACCGCCCCCGACACGACGGCAGAGCAGGCACTGGAGAAGAAGCAAGGGGTCTGCCAGGACCACGCCCATGTCTTCCTTTCTGCCGCGCGCCATCTCGGGCTGCCGGCCCGCTATGTCTCGGGCTACCTGCTGATGGAAACGCCCGAACAGACGGCGAGCCACGCCTGGGCAGAAGTGCATCTGCAGGGCCTCGGCTGGGTCGGCTTCGATGCGGCCAACAAGATTTGCCCGGATGCGCGCTATGTGCGCCTGTCGACCGGCCTCGACTACAAGGACGCCGCCCCTGTTTCCGGCATGGTGCTCGGGCACTCGGCCGAGACGATGAGTGTCGCCATCACGGTGGAGCCGGCCGGCCAGAGCCAGTCGCAAAGCCAGAGCTGACCAGCCGAACCTGAATCAACATGCGCAAGGCGCGCCGTAAGCCTCTGAATCGATTCACAGGCCCTTACGTCGAAATCGCTTTAAGGGCCTGTGCAACTGCTTCAACGCGATGCCGCTTCGAGCAGACGGAAAAAAGACGGGCGTGATCCGAAGAGCGCGCCCGAAAAGTTCAGTGGCTGTCCTTGCCGACCGCACTGCCCCGACAACCCTTGAGGAAATCGAGATCGGCGCCGGTATCGGCGCCCTGGACGTGCTGCTGGTGCAGCCAGGCGTAACCGGACGTGGGCAGGTCGTGGTGCGGCTTCCATTCGGCGAGCCGACGGGCCAATTCCTCTTCGGGAATGTCGAGATGCAGGCGGCGGTTCGGCACGTCAAGCTCGATCATGTCGCCGTTCCTGACGACCGCCAGCGGCCCGCCGACGGCCGCTTCCGGCGAGGTATGCAGCACGACGGTGCCATAGGCCGTGCCGGACATGCGCGCATCGGAGATGCGCACCATGTCGGTGATGCCCTTCTTCAGCACCTTCGGCGGCAGGCCCATATTGCCCACCTCGGCCATGCCCGGATAACCCTTCGGCCCACAGTTCTTCATGACCATGACGCAGGTCTCGTCGATGTCGAGCGCGTCGTCGTTGATCTTGGCCTTGTAGTCGTCGATGTCCTCGAAGACGACCGCCCGGCCTCGATGGGTCAGGAGATGCGGCGAGGCGGCCGAGGGTTTCAGCACCGCCCCCTTCGGCGCGAGATTGCCGCGCAGCACGACGATGCCGCCCGACTGGGTCAGCGCCTTCTCGGCCGGCAGGATCACATCATCGTTCCAGTTGACGACGTCCTTGACCTCATCCCACATCGTCTCGCCGGAGACCGTCAGCGCATCCTTGTGCAAGAGGCCGGCCTCGCCGAGACGCTTCAGCACCACCGGCAGGCCGCCGGCATAGAAGAACTCCTCCATCAGGTATTTGCCCGACGGCATGAGGTTGACGACGGTCGACACGTCGCGGCCGCAGCGGTCCCAATCGTCCAGCGTCAGGTCGACGCCGACCCGGCCGGCGACGGCGAGCAGGTGGATCACCGCATTGGTCGAGCCGCCGATGGCCGCATTGGTGCGGATGGCGTTCTCGAAGGCTTCCTTCGTCATGACCTCTGATGGCTTCAGGTCGTCCTTGACCATCTGCACGATGCGCCGGCCGGTGAGCTGCGCCATGACCTTGCGGCGGGAATCGACGGCCGGGATCGCGGCATTGCCTGACAGCGCCATGCCCAGCGCCTCGGCCATCGAGGCCATCGTTGAGGCGGTGCCCATCGTGTTGCAGGTGCCCGACGAACGGCTCATCGACGCCTCGGCCTCGAGGAACTCGGCCTGCGTCATCTCGCCGGCCTTCACCATTTCGGAGAACTTCCAAAGATGCGTGCCCGAGCCGACCCGCTCACCGCGGAAATAGCCGTTCAGCATGGGGCCACCGGTGACGACGATCGCCGGCAGGTCGACCGAGGCCGCCCCCATCAGCAGGGACGGCGTGGTCTTGTCGCAGCCGACCATCAGCACACAGCCATCCATCGGCTGGCCGCGGATCGCCTCCTCCACCGCGAGCGCGGCAAGATTGCGGTACATCATCGCGGTCGGGCGGAAGGTGTTTTCCGAGGCCGAGAACACGGGCACTTCGAGCGGGAAGCCGCCCGCCTCCCAGACACCGGCCTTTACCTTCTCGGCGAGCTCCCGCAGGTGCCCGTTGCACGGCGTCATGTCCGACCAGGTGTTGAGGATGCCGATGACCGGGCGACCGTCGAACAGGTCGTGCGGATAGCCCTGGTTCTTCATCCAGCCGCGGTGGTAGATCACGTCGCGGCTGGTGCCGCCGTACCACTCCTGCGATCTCAGCCTGCGCGGCCACTCAGCTTTCTTTTTCATGTCCTCAGTCCTTGAAGGGACCACCCGGCATGGGGTCGCCGAGCGGCCTTTGTCTCACGCCAGGGTGTAGGCGGTCTTGACGGTTGTGTAGAATTCGCTGGCGTATCTGCCCTGCTCACGCGGGCCATGCGACGAGCCCTTGCGCCCGCCGAAGGGCACATGGAAGTCGACGCCCGCTGTCGGCAGGTTGACCATGACCATGCCGGCCTCCGCATTGCGCTTGAAATGCGTCGCATGCTTGAGGCTGGTCGTGGCGATGCCGGAGGAGAGGCCGAAGGGCGTGTCGTTGGCGACAGCCAGCGCCTCCTCGTAATCCTTGACGCGGATGACGGCGGCGACGGGGCCGAAGATCTCTTCCCGCGAGATGCGCATGTCGTTCGTCGCCTCGGTGAAGAGCGCGGGCGAAAGATAGAAGCCGGGTGTGTCCCGCTTCAGGAGCTCGCCGCCGAAGGCGAGTTTTGCGCCTTCCTTCCGGCCGATCTCGATATAATCGGTGTCCTGCTTCAACTGGCTTTCATCGACGACCGGGCCGATATGCGTGCCGGCCTTCAGTGCATCGTCGACGACCACACCTTTCAAACGCTCACCAACGGCCGCGACGAACTTGTCGTGGATGCCCTCGGTGACGATGACGCGCGAGGAGGCGGTGCAGCGCTGGCCGGTCGAGAAGAAGGCCGAGTTGACGGCGGCTTCCACGGCGACAGAAAGGTCCGCATCGTCGAGAACGACGAAGGGGTTCTTGCCGCCCATTTCGAGCTGATACTTGCGGTTATGCTCGACGGAGGCGAGCGCCACGCGTTTTCCGGTGCCGGTGGAGCCGGTGAAGGTGACGGCGTTGACATCGGGGCTGTCGAGCATGGTCTGCCCGACGACGGAGCCCTTGCCCATGACGAGGTTCAGGACACCCTTCGGCAGGCCGGCGCGCACGAGAATGTCGACGATCGCCCAGGAACAGCCGGGCACCAGTTCGGCCGGCTTGAAGACGACGGTGTTGCCATAGGCAAGCGCCGGGGCGATCTTCCAGGCGGGGATGGCGATCGGGAAATTCCAGGGCGTGATGATGCCGACGACGCCAACCGGCTCGCGGGTAATCTCGACGCCGATGTTCGGACGCACGGACGGCAGCGTCTCCCCGGCAAGCCGCAGGCATTCCCCGGCGAAGAAATCAAAGATCTGGCCGGCGCGCACCGTCTCGCCGATGCCTTCGGCCAGCGTCTTGCCCTCCTCGCGCGACAGCAGCCGGCCGAGTTCGTCCTTGCGGGCCAGAATCTCGTCGGCGGTTTTCCGCAGGATCGCGTGACGCTCAAGGATGCCCGAACGCGACCAGCCCGGAAAAGCGGCCTTCGCCGCCGCGATCGCTGCCCTGGTTTCCTCGACGGAGGCGCGGGCATACTCCCCCACCACGTCGCCGGTATTCGACGGGTTGATGTTCTTGATCGCATCCGAGCCGACCCACTCGCCGGCAATCAGGTTCTGGTGGATGGTCATGGGCAAGGCCTCCTGTCTGTCCCGCGCCGCGCCAAGGCGGCACATCCCTTACAATTGGCGGATTTCGATCCGTTCTTCCCGGGCAATGGCCAGCGGATTGCGCAGCGGCAAGCCGAAACCATCCGCCCCGATCTCGAACACATCCCCAGTCTCGGTGCGGATGCCGTCACCGAAGGAGAGCGTCGCCGTGCCGAACATGTGGACGTGGATGTCGCCCGGCGCGCGGAACAGGCCGTATTTGAAATGGTGGTATTCGAGATTGGCGAAGGTATGGGACATGTTCGCCTCGCCGGAGACGAAGGGCTTTTCCCACAGCACCGCGCCATTGCGCACGATACGCGAGAAACCGCGGATATCATCCGGCGCGGCGCCGATGCGGATTTCCGGACCGAAACTCGCCTGACGGAGCTTCGAATGGGCAAGGTAGAGATAGTTGATGCGCTCCGTCACATGGTCGGAGAACTCGTTCGCAACGGCAAACCCGAGGCGGAAGGGCGAACCATCGGCGGCGATCACATAGATGCCGGCCATCTCCGGCTCCTCGCCGCCATCGAGCGCGAAGGCTGGGGAGATGAGCGGGCCGCCGGGCGCCACGGCCTGCGTGCCGTTGCCCTTGTAGAACCATTCGGGCTGCACACCCTTCTCGCCCGGCTTCGGCTTGCCATTTTCGAGACCCATGCGGAACATCTTCATGGAATCCGTCAAGGTTTCCTCGGCCGCCTCCGTCGTCTTCTTGTGCATGGAATCGCGCGTGGCGGCCGAGCCGAGATGGGTGAGACCCGTGCCGGTCAGATGGAGATGGGCGGCGTCCGGATGGGTGATCGGCGACAGCAGCCGGCCCGCGGCATAGGCCGCCTCCAGGTCGACGGTCTCGCCGAACCCCTTTTCGTCGATGACGGCTTTCAGAGACTGCCCGCTGTTGGCGGCTTCCATGGCCAGCGCGTAGACGCTGCCCGCGCCCTTCACCGCACGGCCCGCGCCGCCTTCCTCGCGCACGACCACCGTGATCGAACCGTCGGCATTCGCTACCTGTGACATCAGCATTTTCGTTTCCTTCCTGAAGCCTGGACCAAGTCAAAGCTTCGCACCTGCGGCGGACAGACGTCACCGCACTGGCTGCATCCGCAGCCGGTCAAACACGTTGGCAACCCATGGGCGGACCAGTCCCCGGTCAGCCCTTGTTCTTGTTGTAGACGTCGAAGAACACGGCCGCGAGCAGCACCAGCCCCTTGATGAGCTGCTGGTAGTCGATGCCGATGCCCATGATCGACATGCCGTTGTTCATGACGCCCATGATGAAGGCGCCGATGACCGCGCCGGTGATCTTGCCGACGCCACCAGACGCGGAGGCACCGCCGATGAAGCAGGCCGCGATGACGTCGAGCTCGAAGCCGACCCCGGCCTTCGGCGTCGCCGAGTTGAGGCGGGCCGCGATGATCATGCCGGCGAGCGCCGCAAGCGCGCCCATGTTGACGAAGGTGTAGAAGGTCAGCCGCTCGGTGTTGATACCCGAGAGTTTCGCCGCCTTCTCGTTGCCGCCCATGGCGTAGATGCGCCGGCCGATCGTCGTGCGGGTCGTGACGAATGTGTAGAGCGCGATGAGCAGGCCCATGACGACAAGAACGTTCGGCAGGCCGCGATAGGTCGAGAGCTGGAAGCCAAGGAAGATCGCCACGGCGCTGATGATCGCCATCTGCACGGCGAAGAAGGCGAAGGGCTCGTTCTCCGTCTCGTGCAGCGCGTTCATGCGGCGCTCGCGAAGCCCGGCATAGATGGCATAGCCGACGAGCAGGATGACGACGAGAAGGGCGAAATAGTTCTTGATGAGGCTGGTCGCGGGATCCGTGAGCGACAGGAAGTCCGGCACGAAGCCCGTGGAAAGGATCTGGAAGTCCTTCGGGAACGGGCCGACCGGGCGGCCGCCGAGCACGACATAGGTCATGCCGCGGAAGACGAGCATGCCGGCGAGCGTGACGATGAAGGACGGGATTTTCTGGTAAGCGACCCAATAGCCCTGCGCTGCGCCCATCAGCGCGCCGACGAAGATGCAGAGCGGCACGACGATGATCGCCGGCATCCCCCATTTCACCAGCATGATCGCCGAGATCGCGCCGATGAAGGCGACGATCGAGCCGACCGAGAGATCGATATGCCCCGCCACGATGATCAGGAGCATGCCCAGCGCCATGATGACGATGAACGAGTTCTGCAGCACGAGGTTGGTGATGTTGACCGGGCGGAAGAGCACGCCGTTGGTGATGACCTGGAAGAAGATCATGATGACGACGAGCGCGACGAGCAGGCCGTACTCGCGGATGTTCTTGCGCAGGTAGTCTCCCACCGAGGGCTGGGTCGTCTTGGTCGCGGTATCGGTGGACATTAGTGTTTCTCCCCGGAGCGCATGATGGCGCGCATGATGGATTCCTGGCTTGCTTCCGCCCTTGAAAGCTCGGCCACGATGCGTCCTTCGTTCATGACATAGATGCGATCGCAGGTGCCGAGCAGCTCCGGCATCTCCGAAGAGATCATCAGGATGCCTTTGCCCTCGGCGGCAAGCTGGTTGATGATGGTGTAGATTTCGAACTTCGCGCCGACATCGATGCCACGCGTGGGTTCATCGAGGATCAGAACCTCGGGATTGGTGAAGAGCCATTTCGACAGCACCACCTTCTGCTGGTTGCCGCCCGAAAGATTGACCGCTTCCTGGTAGATCGAGTGCGAGCGGATGCGCAGCTTCTGACGATAGCCGGAGGCGACCTTGGCTTCCTGGTGATTGTCGATGATCGTCGCCTTGGAAACGCCGTTGAGATTGGCGAGCGTCGTGTTGTGCATGATGTTGTCGATCAGCACGAGACCAAGCTGCTTGCGGTCCTCGGTCACATAGGCAAGGCCGGCCTCGATCGCCTTGGGGATCGTGCTCACATCCACCGGCTTGCCGCGCATGAAGACGTCGCCGGTAATCTTGTGGCCCCAGCTCTTGCCGAAGAGGCTCATCGCCGTCTCGGTGCGCCCCGCCCCCATCAGGCCCGCAATGCCGACGACCTCGCCGGCGCGCACGGTGAAGCCGATATCGTGCAGGAACTGCCGGTCGCGGTGGTGCTGGTGGAAGACGTTCCAGTTCTTCACCTCCAGCAGCGTCTCGCCGATCTTTGGCTCGCGCGGCGGGTAGCGGTCTTCCATCTCGCGGCCGACCATGCCCTTGATGATGCGGTCTTCTGAAATGTCCTCGTGATGACAGTCCAGCGTCTCGACCGTGCCGCCGTCGCGCAGGATGGTGATCTGGTCGGCGACCTTTTTGATCTCGTTCAGCTTGTGCGAGATGATGATCGAGGTCATGCCCTGCGTGCGGAACTCCATCAGCAGCTTCAAAAGCGCATCGGAATCCTTTTCATTGAGCGAGGCGGTCGGCTCGTCGAGGATGAGCAGGCGCACCTTCTTGGAGAGCGCCTTGGCGATCTCGACGAGCTGCTGCTTGCCGACGCCGATATCGGTGATCAGCGTGCCCGGCGGCTCCTTGAGGCCGACCTTGTTCAGAAGTTCCTGCGTGCGCCGGAAGGCGAGCTTCCAGTCGATGATGCCGTTCGTCGCGACTTCGTTGCCCAGAAAAATGTTTTCGGCGATCGACAGGAGCGGCACCAGCGCCAGCTCCTGGTGGATGATGATGATGCCCAGATGCTCGCTGTCCGAGATCGTGGAGAAACGGCGGACTTCGCCGTCGAAATGGATTTCGCCCTCGTAGGAGCCGGCCGGATAGACGCCGCTCAACACTTTCATGAGGGTGGATTTGCCGGCGCCGTTCTCGCCGACAAGGGCGTGGATCTCGCCTTCGCGGACCTTCAGGTTGACGTTGTCCAGGGCCTTCACACCCGGAAACGTCTTCGTGATGCCGCGCATTTCGAGAAGGGTCTTGCTCATGTACCAGTTTCCAGCGGCCGGCCATCACCCATCGATGGGGAAGCCGAGCCTATTCGCTCTGCGATCCGGAGAAAAGAGGGTTCGCGCGTCGCAGCGCGAACCCCGGAGAAGGAAGAAACGATCAGTTCTTCAGCTGGTCGGCCGTGTAGTAGGCCGAGTCCGTCACGAGGATCTTTTCCGCGTTGGACTTGTCGACGGCAACGGGCTTCAAGAGGTAGGACGGGACGACCTTGACGCCATTGTCGTAGGTCTTGGTGTCGTTCACTTCCGGCTCCTTGCCTTCCAGGATCGCGTTGACCATGCCGACGGTGACCTTGGCAAGCTCGCGCGTGTCCTTGAAGACCGTCGAATACTGCTCGTCGGCGAGGATCGACTTGACGGACGGCAGTTCCGCGTCCTGGCCGGTGACGACAGCCATCGGCTGGTCGCCCGAGCCGTAGCCGACGCCCTTCAGGGCCGACAGGATGCCAATGGAGAGACCGTCATAGGGCGACAGGACGCCATCGACGCGGCCATCGGTGTAGGTCGAGGACAGCAGGTTTTCCATGCGGGCCTGCGCGACCGCGCCGTCCCAGCGCAGCGTGCCGACCGTTTCCATGCCGGTCTGGCCCGATTTGATGACGATGTCACCCTTGTCGACCAGCGGCTGGATGACGGACATCGCACCATCGTAGAAGAAGAAGGCGTTGTTGTCGTCAGGCGAACCGCCGAACAGTTCGACGTTCCATGGCTTGGTGTCCGGGAACTTCGCCTTCAGGCCATCAACGAGGCTGGTGGCCTGGAGAACGCCGACCTGGAAGTTGTCGAAGGTGGCGTAGTAGTCGACATTGCCGGAATCGCGGATGAGGCGGTCATAGGCGATAACCTTCACACCAGCGTCGGCGGCCTTCTGCAGGATGTCGGAAAGCGTCGTGCCGTCGATGGCACCGATGACGAGGACCTTGGCACCCTTCGTCACCATGTTCTCGATCTGGGCGAGCTGGTTTGGAATATCGTCGTCAGCAAACTGCAGGTCCGGCGTGTAGCCGGCGTCCTTGAAGAGCTTTTCCATCGTCTCGCCGTCGGAAATCCAGCGGGTCGAGGTCTTGGTGGGCATGGAGATGCCGACCATGCCCTTGTCCTGGGCGAAGGCCGGCGCCACGAACGACGCGACGCTGATGGCGGCGGCGGCGAGGAGCGAAGTGATCATTTTCATTGAAAGGTCTCTCCCTGGTGCGCACTGGCCGAAATTGCGGCCAGGCATTGTTCTGTGCACGGGCGGGGTCGCATTCAGACGACGGCCTGGACTGGAAGGCATGGAGCCCGCCGGTCCCCACTCCCAAGGACCCCAGCGCACATTGGCGCAACGTCTACCGAATTGCCATAACTGTCAAATGCAATGAACTTCTATTTCGATATCAAAACTGGTATATGGAGGCAGATATATACTATTTTTACCGATCGAGATAACCATGCGTTTAGACGATGATATCGACGAACAACTCTTCCCCGGCGAGGGCGGTGGGGATCTCAAGGACGTCGGCCTCCTGCGCAGCGGCCTGAAGCTCAGTCACCTGCGCATGATCGTCGCCATCGAGGAGCACAAGCAGGTCAGCGCCGCTGCCGATGCGTTGAACATATCCCAGCCCGCCGCCTCCCGCATGCTGACGGAAATGGAGACCATCCTCAAGGCGCAGCTGTGCGAGCGTGTCTCGCGGGGCGTGGCGCTCACCGCCTTCGGCCGGGCCTTTGCGCGGCGCGCGCGCACCATCCTTCTCGAACTGCGCGAAGTCGACCGCGAGCTTTCCGCCCTGAAATCCGGCACCGGAGGCTCGGTCTTCCTCGGCTCAGTGACGGCGCCGGCGATCAGCCTCGCCGTCCCGGCGATCCAGCAGGTCAGCGCCGCCTATCCCGGCATTGAGGTGAATGTGCGCGTGGAGACGAGCAACGTGCTCGCCCGCGAGCTTCTGGCGGCACGGCAGGACTTCATCATCGCCCGCGTGCCCGACGATCTCAATCCGCGGCTCTTCAACGTCACCGAGATCGGCATCGAAAAGGCCTGCCTCATCGTGCGCAAGGGCCATCCGCTGCTCGAAAAACCCGCCGCCAGCCTTGCCGACCTGCCGCACTACGACTGGGTCTTCCAGCCGGCCGGCACACTGCTTCGCCGGCGCATCGAGGAACTGTTCCTCGCTGCCGGCGTGCCGCTGCCCTCCACCGTGGTCAACACTTCGTCCATTCTGCTGACGACCGCCATCGTCTGCGGCTCGAACGCCATCGCCCCCGTCGCCCGCGACATGGCCGTCTTCATCGCCGATGTCGGCGCGCAGGCGGGTGAAATCAGCATCCTCAACACCGATTTCGAGATCGACATCAAGCCGTACAGCCTTATCTCGGTCAAAGGCAGGGCGCTGCCGCCGAGCGCCAAACTGCTCTATGATCTGATCCTGCAACGCAGCCGGATGCTTTCGCCGGATTGAGGAGGTCCTTCATGTTCGGCATGACCGTATTCGAATCCGTGCTGGAGCGGCTGAAGACCGAGGCACGCCACGCGGCTGAGGAAGAGGCGGCCGATGAAGGGCACGATAATGGGGGGCCGGCCGAAGTGCGCGGATTGCCCTCCGGCTTCGCCGGCCTCGGCACGGGCGGCGCCTTCATGTCCGGCTCGCAGGCTGCAGCCGCCTATCTCGATCTCTACGAGGAACCTGCCCCTGTGGAGCCGGAACAACCGGCTGCTGCCGAGCCCCCGCCACCCCCACCGCATCTCCTGCGCATCGCGCCGGAGGAGGTGGCGAGCGACCTTTGTCTCAACGGCAAGGAAAGCGTGGACGAACTGCTCGCCCGCCGGCGTGCCTTTGCCCGGGAAAACCACCCCGACCGCACGCCGGAAGAGCTGCGCGCCAATGCGACCTTGCGCATGAAGATCGCCAACATGCTGATCGACGAGACCATCCGGCGGATCAATGTCGAAAAAAGCCTCGGCCTGGCGCGCTGAGACGATGCGCCTCCGAGCATTTCCGCTTTTCTACGAAAAGCTAAAACGCTCCAATTCCGGTTTCAACGCAATTCCGAACGCAAAACCGCTTCGCACTCTTGCTGGAATTGCGTTAGCCCTTCGGCTCCTGCTCTGGCGGTTTTGCGGCCGGATCGGACGGCTTGAAGAAGAGGATGAGCTGCGCGAAGGCATAGGCCGAGACGACGAGGAAGATGGTGCCCCAGGTCTGCTCGCCATTGTAGAATTCCACCGCCGTCCAGGCAGCACAGATCCCAACCAAAAGCAGCCGCCGCCAGAGCGGACGGTAGAACGGATGGTCGGGATCGATGAACTTCATGAACGTCTCCTCACGCTTCAGCGCCTACATAGGCGGTTTTCCCGTGCGAGGGAACCGGCTTTCAGGCATCGAGCCGATCGAGGAACGCTGCAAGCTCGGCTGGCGCGATATCGACGAGATGCCCCTTTTCCGGATAAGCGCCCGAGCGCACGTCGTCGGCATATTCGCGGAAGGCCGCGATGCGCTCCAGCTGCAGCCGGTCATATTCGGCAGCGAAGTTGCGGTAGACCTTCGCATGGCGCGGATAGTGCCCGCGATTCTGGCCGAGCACATCCTCGGCAAAGAGGTATTGCGCATCACAGCCCGTGCCCGCCCCCATTGAGAGCATGACGAGCCCTGTCCTCGCGCTGATCGCCGTGGCGATCTCGCCCGGCACCACCTCGATCTCCGCCGCGAAGGCGCCTGCCTCCTCCAGTGCCTTCACCTGCCGGAAGATCTCCAGCGCACTCTCGGCCGTCTTGCCGACGGCGCGGAAGCCGCCCGTCCAGGTGGCCTTGGAGGGGATGAGCCCGACATGGCCGCAGACCGGGATGCCCTCCTCCCGCAGGCGCCGGACGGTGGAAAGCCCGGCGGCGCAATAGACCGCATCGCCCCCCGCCTTCATCGCCTGGAAGGCGCTGCGCAGATAGTCGTCCGCCGTGACGAGATCGCCGTATTCCAGCCCCGGAAAGGCAAAGACAGTCGGCGCCGCCTCCCGGAAGGCCGGGCCCAGCAGCGCTGGCGGCACGGAAACGAGATCGACACCCGCCTTCTCGGCGGCCTCCGCCTCCTCCAGTGTCACGACGCGCAGCATGGTGAGCTGCCGCTTGCCCTTCATCGCCTTGAGGTCGGCAACGGTTGGTCTTCTGATCTTCATCTGTCCTCCGGACCGCCCTTCAGGCGGCAAGCAACGTCTTCAGTTTGGTTTCCGGCGCGGCAAGCGCGACAGGATCGGGATGGCGGCGGGCGGCGATCAGCATTTCCGCAAGGCGGATGTCCCGGGCGACCGCATTGCCCTTGCCGATGCCGCTTGCCGCGATCAGCCGGCCCGCGGCATCCAGATGGAAGAGGATGAAGGCCCCCTCGCCGAGGTCGCGCCGCACGGTCGTCGCCGCGTCGTCGGCCAGCCCGGCGATCTGCAGCGTCATGTCGTACTGGTCCGACCAGAACCACGGCACGGCGCTATGCGCCTCGCCGCCGCCGAGCATGTTGGCCGCCGCAAGCTGACCCTGCTCCTGCGCATTGCGCCAGGATTCGAGCCGGACGCGCCGGTCGCCGTAGAGCGGCAGCGGATAGGAGGTGCAGTCGCCGGCTGCAAGGATATCCGGATCGGAGGTGCGCAGCAGGCCGTCGACAGCGATGCCATTGTCCACGGCAAGCCCCGCCATCTCCGCCAGTTCCGTGTTCGGCACCGCGCCGATGCCGACGACCAGCAGGCTGGCCGCAACGACGCGGCCGTCTTCCAGCGTGAGGCGAACCTCGCCCGGCCGCTCTTCGATGCCGGCAACCTTCGCAGCGCACAGCACCTCGACGCCTTCTTCCGCATGGCGGCTTGCGACGATCGCGGCGATCTCCGCCGGCACGCCGCGGCTGAGAATGCGCGGCAGGCCCTCGATGAGGGTCACGCTCGCGCCGAGCTTGCGGGCGCTCGCCGCCAGCTCCAGGCCGATGAAGCCGCCGCCGAGAATGGCGATATGGCTTCCCTCCACCAGATAGGCGCGGATGCGTGCGGCATCGTCATGGCTGCGAAGGGCGGCGATGCGCCCGCCGCAAACCGTGCCCGGCAGGCTGCGCGGGCGCGCACCGGTCGCCAGCAGCAATTTGTCATAGGGGACCGCCGTACCGTCGCCGAGCAGCACCCGCCGGGCGGTCCGGTCGATCTCGATGACCGGACGGCCGCAAAGCACCGCGATACCGGCGGCGGCATAGCGCTCCGCGTCCGCGACAAGCTTCGGGCCGTCGCCGGCGACCAGCGCCTCCTTGGAGAGGGGCGGACGCTCATAGGGCAGATGGTCCTCATTCCCGATCAGGGTGATCGTGCCATCAAAACCCTTTTCCCTCAGCGCAAAGGCTGCGCGCGCGCCGCATTCGCCGGCGCCGACGATGACGAAATCCGCCATGACGAGATCCTCCCGGCAGTTCCGGCAGCCGGAACCGCGAAAACAAAGAAAGCTAGAGCCCGATGAAGACCGTGCCGCCCTCGACCTTGACCGGATAGGTCTTGAGGTCGACACAGACCGGGGCGCCCTTTGCCTCGCCGGTCTTGTAATCGAAGCGGCCGTTGTGCTTGGGACATTCGATGATGTGATCCATCACCAGCCCGTCGGCAAGGTGGATCTTCTCGTGGGTGCAGAGCCCGTCCGTCGCGTGATAGGTGTCTTCCGGGCTGCGGTAGATCGCGAAGGTGCGGCCCGCATGGTCGAAGCGGACGACGTCCTCCTCGTCGATCTCGTCCGCTGCGCAGACTTCTACCCAGGTGTCGCTCATGGTCTCTCCTCCGGTGGCGTGCTGGTTATTCGGCGGCCGCGACGGCCGCCTCGCTGTGGAATTCTTCCTTGTAGGGCCGCGCCGTCGCGGGCAGATCACGCTTGAGGAAATAGTCCTCGTTGCGAAGCTGGCGCAGGAAGGCGGGGATCATTTCCCGGTAGCCGTGCCACATGGACGGGTTCGGCGCCGGCAAGTCGTGCTTGATCATGGCGTGCAGCCGCGGCAGCGCATGGTAAGGCACCATCGGGAACATGTGGTGCTCCACATGGTAGTTCATGTTCCAGTAGATGAAGCGGCTGACCGGATTCATGTAGACCGTTCGGCTGTTCAGCCGGTGGTCGATGACGTTGTCGGCAAGGCCGCCATGCTGCAGGAGACCCGTCAGCACATGGTGCCAGGCGCCATAAAGCCGCGGCAGGCCGATCAGCATCGCCGGCAGGATGGAGCCGAGCGCGAAACAGAGCGCGACGGTCGCGGCATAGATGGCAAGCCAGATACGGGCGATACGGATCGCCTTCGGCTGCTCGGAGGCGGGAATAAAGGTCTTTTCCGCCGCGCTCATCACGCCCGCCGCGTTGCGCAGCATGTCGATGACGGCATGCCACGCATCGAGCAGGCCGAAGAAATTGAGCACGAGGCGCGCGAGATCCGGCGGGCGCATCACGGCGATCTCGGGATCGCGGCCGACGATGACCGTATCCGTGTGGTGGCGCGTGTGACTCCAGCGCCAGGTCACCGGATTGCGCATGATCATGAAACAGGCGATCTGGTAGACGGCGTCGTTCATCCACATCGTCTTGAAGGCCGTGCCGTGGCCGCATTCGTGCCAGCGGCTGTCGGAGGCCGATCCATAGAGTACGCCATAAACGAGGAAGAACGGTACCGCCCACCAGCTGCCCCACAACCAGATGCCGGCAGCGCCGGTGACCAGCATGGTGCCGAGCCAGATGGCGGTGTCGCGGATCGCCGGCCCGTCGCCGCGTTGCATCAGCGCCTTCATCTCCTTGCGGGCGATCTCGGTGTGATACCACTCGGCAGCGGCCAGGCCGTTGGCCACGGCAGCCTCGGCGTCACGGCCAAGAAGGCTGTAGTCCCGCTTCGTCGGCTTCATCCCTCGTATCCTCCCTTGCGGCGTCACCTGCACGCCCCGCCTTGCCTGATGCACAAACGATACCGTCCTTGCCTGCATCCCTCAATCCTGCCATGATAGAATGCGTCAAAACACATCATTCAACATCATCCAGTTATGATGGAAAGATTTCAGGGAGGGGACATGGCATCGCGGCCCACCATTACGGATCTGGCGAAAGCCGCCGGCGTCAGCGTGGCGACGGTCGACCGCGTGCTGAACGGGCGCCACAAGGTGCGCGAGGAAACGGCGCGGCGCGTCTACGATGCTGCAAATACGATCGGCTATCACGCGATCGGGCTGATCCGGCAGCGGGTTTTCGAGGACCTGCCACAATACAGGCTGGGCTTCAGCTTCCAGCGCCCGGGCCAGGCCTTCTACCAGAATTTCGCACGCGAGATCGAAATCGCCTGCAATGCCTGCACCACGGCGCGCATCGTGCCGCAGATCGATTTTATCAATGCGCAGACACCGGCGGCGATGACAGAAATGCTGCGGCAGCTATCGGCCCGCAACCAGGCGCTTGCCGTCGTCGCCCCTGATTATCCGGCGACGACCACAATGGTGGAGGACCTGAAGAACCGGGGCATTCCCCTCTTCTGCCTGCTCTCCGACTTCGCCATGGACGTGCGCCAGGGCTATATCGGCCTCAACAACATGAAGGTTGGCCGCACCGCGGCCTGGATGATCGCCCGCGGCGCCCGTCGGCCCGGCAAAGTGGCGATCTTCGTCGGCAGCCACCGCTTCCATGGCCACGAACTGCGCGAGATGGGCTTCCGCTCCTTCTTCCGCGAGAAGGGCGAGGGCTTCGAGGTGCTGGACACGCTCGTCAATCTCGACACCAGCGAGATCACCCACGAGGCGACCGCCAACCTGCTCGCCCAGCACCCGGATCTCGTCGGCCTCTATGTTGCCGGCGGCGGCATGGAAGGCGCGATTTCCGCCATCCGCGAAGAGGGTTTGGGCGGAAAGATCCAGCTCATCGTCAACGAGCTGACGCCCGAATCGAAGGCCGGCCTTGCGGACGACGTCGTCACCATGGCGATCAGCACGCCGTTGCCCACCCTCTGCCGCGAGCTCGTCTCGCTGATGGTGACGGCCATCGAGAAGGGCGATGCCGCCGTACCCGGGCAGACCTTCCTGCCCTTCGACATTTTCCTTCCGGAGAATATCTGACACAGGAATTGATGGTTTTCCATCATCCTCCCGATGAATTCTGTCAGCGATGAGGGCGTGGCCGGCACCTTCGGCTTTGACGCCCGCCTAGTGCTTCCCGATCCTCATGCGTGCATGCGAGGCGGCCCTGTCGGCAGCCTCGAAGACCGGAGGACCCCCATTCCATGCCGCCCCTTGACTTCGCTCTCAACCACATGACAGCGCCCGCGCTGAAACTCGACGCCTTCTTCGCCCTCGCCGTCTCGCTCGGCATGACGAAGGTCGAGATCCGCAACGACCTCAATGGCAACGCCATCCTGGACGGCACCGCGCCGGCCGAGGTGAAAGCGCTCGCCGAGCGTCACGGCGTCACGATCATCTCGATCAACGCACTCCAGCGCTTCAACGAATGGACGCCCGCCCGCGCCGCCGAGGCCAAGGAGCTGATCGACTACGCAGCGGCGGCAGGTGCCCGCGCGCTCGTGCTCGTGCCGAAGAACGACGGCACCGGGCAGGCCGACGGCGAACGGCAGGCCAACCTCGCCGAGGCGCTCATCGCCCTGAAACCGATGCTGGCTGCGGCCGGAATCATCGGCCTCGTCGAGCCGCTCGGCTTCGAAATCTGCTCGCTGCGCTCCAAGCGCGAGGCGGTCGAAGCGATCAGGGCCATTGGCGGGGAACAGATATTCCGTCTCGTGCACGACACGTTCCATCATCACCTTGCCGGCGAACCGGACCTCTTCGCAGAGCTCACCGGCCTCGTCCACATCTCCGGCGTCGAGGACGCCGACATCGCGGTCCCGGCCATGCGGGATGGTCATCGCGTCCTCGTCGGCCCGCAAGACCGGCTTGGAAATATAAGACAGATCAAAGCCTTGCTCGCTTCCGGTTATACCGGACCGCTCTCCTTCGAGCCCTTCTCCCCGGACGTGCACGGTGTCCCCGACCCCAGGGCGGCCGTGGCACAGAGCGTCGGCTTCCTGCGCGAAAACATCTAGACCAGGCGGTGCCGGCGACCTATCCACCGGCCCTTTTCCCCAAGGCCCTGCAGGATTCCCGATCCTGAAAATGGAACGGGCTTGACGTCCCGGACAGAAAATGGAATAAACATTCCGCGATACGGAATTCGCGGTTTGTTTATTCTGTTTTGGCCTTTTGCCTCCCGGGAGGAGCAAGGGGCCGGCTGCCCCGCAAGGGCCAGCTGTCCGGACAATCGGGTGGCGCTGCCGGACGCCACGTTGAGGAGGAGAACGACATGAAAAAATTCATTCTGAGCACGGCGCTTGCCGCAATGATGTCCACCGCCGCCCATGCCGAAACGATCGGCGTGACCATGGCGCAGTTCGACGACAACTTCCTGACCGTTCTGCGCAACGGCATGTCCGATTATGCCAAGACGCTCGACGGCGTTGATCTTCAGATCGAAGACGCCCAGAACGACGTTGCAAAGCAGCAGAGCCAGATCCAGAACTTCATCGCGTCAGGCGTCAGCGCCATCATCGTGAACCCCGTCGATACCGACGCGACCGCCGCCATGTCCAAGGCCGCCGCAGAGGCCGGCATTCCGCTCGTCTACGTCAACCGCGAGCCGGTCAACGTCAACGAACTGCCGGAAAAGCAGGCTTTCGTCGCCTCCGACGAAAAGGAATCCGGCACGCTGGAAACCAAGGAAGTCTGCCGCCTGCTCAACGGCAAGGGCAAGGTCGTCGTCATGATGGGCGAACTGTCCAACCAGGCCGCGCGCATGCGCACCCAGGACGTCAAGGACGTCATCGCCACCGACGAGTGCAAGGGCCTCGAAATCGTCGAGGAGCAGACCGCCAACTGGTCGCGCACGCAAGGGTCGGACCTCATGACCAACTGGCTCTCCGCCGGTCTCGAGTTCGACGCGGTCATCTCCAACAATGACGAAATGGCAATCGGTGCCATCCAGGCGCTGAAGGCCGCCGGCCGTTCGATGGACAGCGTCGTCGTCGCCGGTGTCGACGCCACGCAGGACGCCCTCGCCGCCATGGCGGCCGGCGACCTCGACGTGACGGTGTTCCAGGATGCCGCCGGCCAGGGCAAGGGTTCGGTCGATGCCGCGCTGAAGCTGGCAAAGGGCGAGAAGGTGGAAACCAAGGTCTACATTCCCTTCCAGCTCGTGACCCCGGCCAACATCGCCGACTACCAGGCGAAGAACTAACCGGCTCCGCCGGTCGCTGAAAACCTTCAGACTGCTCTGGACGCGCGCACGCAAGCGTGCGCGCGTCCGACCCGTTTCTGGTTGCTCCGGGAGGGAGGGGACGATGGTCAGTCCGACCACCATGGCCGCGGTTCGTGCAAGCGGCGCCATTCCGAATGCTGAATATCTCCTGTCTGCGGAAGGTGTCCGCAAGGAATTTCCGGGCGTCGTTGCGCTCGACGATGTTGAGTTCAAGCTGAAGCGCGGCACCGTGCACGCCCTGATGGGCGAGAACGGCGCCGGCAAATCCACACTGATGAAGATCCTTGCCGGCATCTATACGCCCGACCAGGGTGAAATACTGCTCAAGGGCCAGAAGATCCGCCTGCAATCGCCGCTCGACGCGCTGGAAAACGGCATCGCCATGATCCACCAGGAGCTCAACCTGATGCCGTTCATGACGGTGGCGGAGAACATCTGGATCCGCCGCGAGCCGAAGAACCGCTTCGGCTTCGTCGACCACGGCGAGATGAACCGCAAGACCGCCGCCCTCTTCAAGCGCCTCAACATCGCGATGGACCCGCAAGTGCAGGTGCGCGACCTCTCCGTCGCCAACCGCCAGATGGTCGAGATCGCCAAAGCCGTGTCCTATGAGAGCGACGTGCTCATCATGGACGAGCCGACCTCGGCGCTGACCGAGCGCGAGGTGGAGCACCTCTTCACCATCATCCGGGACCTCCGCTCGCAAGGCATCGGCATCGTCTACATCACCCACAAGATGAACGAGCTGTTCGAGATCGCCGACGAGTTCTCGGTGTTCCGCGACGGCAAGTACATCGGCACGCACGCCTCCTCGGACGTGACGCGCGACGACATCATCCGCATGATGGTCGGCCGCGAGATCACCCAGATGTTCCCGAAGGAGGAGGTGCCGATCGGCGACGTCGTCCTCTCGGTCAAGAACCTCACCCTCAAGGGCGTGTTCCACGACGTCTCCTTCGATGTGCGCGCCGGTGAAATCCTCGGCCTTGCCGGCCTCGTCGGCTCGGGCCGCTCGAACGTCGCCGAAACGATCTTCGGCGTGACGCCGGCGACCTCGGGCACGATCTCGATCAACGGCAAGCAGGTGAACATCGACAGCCCGAACACGGCGATCAAGCACCGCATGGCGTTCCTGACAGAAGACCGCAAGGACACCGGCTGTCTGCTGATCCTCGATATCCTGGAAAACATGCAGATCGCCGTGCTTCAGGACAAGTTCGTCAAGAACGGTTTTGTCGCCGAGGGCGAACTGACCAAGGTCTGCGAGGAGATGAGCCGGAAGCTGCGCGTCAAGACGCCGAACCTGTCCGAGCGCATCGAGAACCTCTCGGGCGGCAACCAGCAGAAGGTGCTGATCGGCCGCTGGCTGCTCACCAATCCGCGCATCCTGATCCTCGACGAGCCGACGCGCGGCATCGATGTCGGCGCCAAGGCGGAAATCCACCGCTTCGTGACGGAGCTCGCCCGCGACGGCGTCGCCGTCATCATGATCTCGTCGGAAATGCCCGAGGTCCTCGGCATGAGCGACCGCGTCATGGTCATGCACGAGGGGCGGGTCACCGGCA
Source organism: Shinella sp. HY16 (assembly GCF_028534175.1). Lineage (NCBI taxonomy): Bacteria > Pseudomonadati > Pseudomonadota > Alphaproteobacteria > Hyphomicrobiales > Rhizobiaceae > Shinella > Shinella sp. HY16. The sequence goes on from NZ_JAHYXL010000001.1 coordinate 2,755,792, forward strand.
TTCTCGACCGGGCGGAAGCGACGCAGGTCAAGGTCATGGAACTGGCTGCCCAGTAAATTTACGGCGGCCGTGGCGCCGCAAGGGAGGTAATCATGAGCACGAATTCCGCCGCGCAGGCTCAAGGCTCCGCGCAGAAATCTGCCCGCCGGCTCCCGCCGGAACTCAACATCTTTCTCGTCCTCATCGGCATCGCGCTGGTCTACGAAATCCTCGGCTGGATCTTCGTCGGTCAGAGCTTCCTGATGAACCCGCAGCGCCTGACGATCATCATCCTGCAGGTCTCCGTCATCGGCATCATCGCCGTCGGCGTCACACAGGTCATCATCACGGGGGGCATCGATCTCTCCTCCGGCTCGGTGGTCGGGATGACGGCGATGTTCACCGCCTCGCTGGCACAGGCCTCGACCTGGCCGCGCGCGCTCTATCCCTCGCTGACCGACCTGCCGGTCATCGTGCCGGTCGCGCTCGGCATCGGCGTCGGCCTGCTCGCCGGCTTCATCAACGGCCAGCTCATCGCCAAGACGAAAATCCCGCCCTTCATCGCCACGCTCGGCATGATGGTGTCCGCCCGCGGCATCTCCAAGTGGTACACCAAGGGCCAGCCGGTTTCGGGCCTCACCGAACAGTTCAACTTCATCGGCACCGGCATCTGGCCCGTCGTGATCTTCCTCGTCGTCGCGGTTATCTTCCACATCGCGCTGCGCTATACCCGCTACGGCAAGTTCACTTATGCGATCGGCGCGAATGTGCAGGCCGCCCGCGTCTCCGGCATCAACGTCGAATCCCACCTGGTGAAGGTCTATGCCATCGCCGGCGCACTCGCAGGCCTTGCCGGCGTCGTCACCGCGGCACGTGCCCAGACAGCCCAGGCCGGCATGGGCGTGATGTACGAACTCGACGCCATCGCCGCGACCGTCATCGGCGGCACCTCTCTTGCCGGCGGCGTCGGGCGCATCACCGGCACGGTCATCGGCACCGTCATCCTCGGCGTCATGACTTCGGGCTTTACCTTCCTGCGCGTCGATGCTTTCTACCAGGAGATCGTCAAGGGCGTGATCATCGTCGCCGCCGTCGTCGTCGACGTCTACCGGCAGAAGAAGCGCAAGACATAGTTCCTATTCCGCGGGTTTTCTCGCGGCGCCGTTGCGGGGCGAGCGCATCGCCCCGCCCCTCCCGCCGGCAAGGCCGGTACACCAGAGAGAATGAAGATGACTGTGAGATTTGGTCTTCTCGGCGCAGGCCGCATCGGCAAGGTCCACGCCAAGGCCGTAACCGGCAATCCGGATGCCGTGCTCGTCGCCGTCGCCGATGCCTTCCCCGCCGCCGCCGACGCGATCGCCAAGCAGTATGGCTGCGAAGTCCGCACCATCGAGGCGATCGAGGCCGCCAAGGATATCGACGCCGTCGTGATCTGCACCCCGACCGACACCCATGCCGACCTCATCGAGCGTTTTTCACGCGCGGGGAAAGCCATCTTCTGCGAGAAGCCGATCGATCTCGACGTCGAGCGCGTCAAGGCCTGCATGAAGGTGGTCGACGAGACCAAGGGCAAGTTGATGGTCGGTTTCAACCGCCGCTTCGACCCCCATTTCATGGCCGTGCGCAAGGCGATCGATGACGGCCGCATCGGCGATGTCGAGATGGTCACCATCACCTCGCGCGACCCCGGCGCCCCGCCGGTCGACTACATCAAGCGCTCCGGCGGTATCTTCCGCGACATGACGATCCACGACTTCGACATGGCCCGCTTCCTGCTCGGCGAAGAGGTCGTCTCGGTCTCGGCCACCGCCGCCGTGCTGGTCGATCCCGACATCGGCAAGGCCGGCGACTACGACAGCGTTTCGGTCATCCTGCAGACGAAATCCGGTAAGCAGGCCGTCATCTCCAACTCGCGCCGCGCCACCTACGGCTATGACCAGCGCATCGAGGTGCACGGCTCGAAGGGCATGGTCGCCGCCGAAAACCAGCGCCCGGTCTCCATCGAGATCGCCAACGGCGACGGCTACACCCGCCCGCCGCTGCACGATTTCTTCATGACCCGCTACACCGAAGCCTATGCCAACGAGATTGCGAGCTTCATCGCCGCCATCGAGAAGGGCGCGACCATCTCGCCCTCCGGCGCCGATGGCCTCGCAGCCCTCGCACTCGCCGATGCAGCCGTTAAATCGGTCGAGGAAAAGCGCCAGATCTCCGTCGCCTGACGGGCACCTCCTCCCAAGGCAACTGGCCGGGCGATTTTTCGCCCGGTCTTTTTGTTGGGCCTCCGCCCCACTCTCCTCCGTCAGTCTCCAACCGTCCGCGCCACGATGACATCATGGTCCATCTCCGCCAGCGCGCGGTCGAGATGGCCTTCCAGCACCAGCGTGGCCTCCTCCGGCACGACGGAGATCGGCGGGGCGCCGAAAAGACGGACCTGCTGCGATTGTGCAAGCCCCTCTTCGAGCCCCCGCTGGAGGAGATCGAAATAGCGGGTGCCGGGACCGGTGATGGCAATCGGCATGTTCTCGTAGAGGCTGACGACACGCGAAAGCCCCTGCCCCAGCGCAAGGCCCGCCTGGCGGAAGGCATATTCCGACATGCGGTGGCCCTGCCGGGCGCGCAGCGCGATCTTGTCCATCTCGGCCAGCGGCACGAATTTCGCCGGGATCGTATCCGGCGGCACTTCGAAGGCGGTGCGCAGGATGCCGTAGAAGCCCGCGGACGCCTCGATGCAGCCCTGCGCACCGCAGCGACACAGTTTTCCATCCGACGAGTTCAGCATGTGCCCGAAATTCGGCGCCGTCACCGAGAGCTCCCCCGACCGGTCGAACCGCGCGATGCCGAGGCCGATGCTGTGGCCGAGCGAGAGCGCGGCAACCGCCTGCAGATCCCGCACGCCTGCCTTCTCCATGCGCAGCGCCATGGCATGAGCGACGAGCAACGTCTCGTTGCTGAGGAGGATCTTCGCCCGCCAGGGCGGCTGCAACAGCGCCGCAAAATCCACCTGCTGCGCGCCGAAGACCGGCGACCAGACGAGCCGTGCCGTCTGGGGATCGACGAGGCCCTTGCTGCTGATCGACACGACCAGCACCTGTCCACGGTCGATCCGGGACCGGTCCGCCAGCTTGTCGAGCGCGGCCACGAAGGCTTCGGTAAAAGGCCGCGTCGCGGTATCGGCATGGTTGCGTGGCTCCTCGAACCGGTCGAGCAGCGTGCCGCCATAGTCGGCGAGTGAATATTGCACCATGTCGGAAGAGATGCGCACGGTCGCAAGGTAGCCGGCATCGCGCCGCTGGCCGAAGATGACGCGCGGCCGCCCGCGCGAGGCCGACGCCAGCTGTTCGCGCCGTTCCAGCACCTCGGCCTTTTCCAGCTCCGCCGTGATCACCGATACGGTCGCCGAAGCGAGGCCCGTATGATGGGAAATATCGGTATGGGCAAGCGGACCATGCCGGCGCAGCGAGGCGAGCACCAAGGCACTGTTCTGCTGACGCACAAGCTCCGTGCTCGATTTGGTCAGCATCGTCGGTTTCCGCTCGCTTTCACAGGATGCAACACATGCCCCTCCCAAAGCATCTGTCACGCCGTCGTTCAAGGCCTTTCAAGCCGTGTTGACAGCCTTCGAAACTTCTGACATTTATTTTCTCGACTGTCGAGAAAAAAGTCCCGAGGCCATCGGGAGGGGTATCGAGACAGTAGATCGTGGCCGGTCGTTGATTGGGCGGGAGGTTCGCCCAGGCGGTCGGTGTTCACTTGGGAGGATATTATGAAGTTCGTTCTGAAGCTGATGGCAGGGGCTGCCATCATCGTTTCCCTGCATTCCGTAGCGCACGCCAAGGACCTTGTGGTCGGCGTTTCCTGGTCGAACTTCCAGGAAGAGCGCTGGAAAACCGACGAAGCCGCCATCAAGGCAGCGCTCGAAGCCTCCGGCGACAAATACATTTCGGCTGACGCCCAGTCGTCCGCCGCAAAGCAGCTGACGGACGTCGAATCGCTGATCGCCCAGGGCGCCAACGCCATCATCGTTCTCGCCCAGGACTCTGAAGCGATCGGCCCGGCCATCGAAAAGGCTGCCGCGGAAGGCATCCCGGTCGTCGGCTACGACCGCCTGATCGAAAACCCGGCCGCCTTCTACATCACCTTCGACAACAAGGAAGTCGGCCGCATGCAGGCCCGTGAAGTGTTCAAGGTGAAGCCGGAAGGCAACTACGTCTTCATCAAGGGCTCCTCGTCCGACCCGAACGCCGACTTCCTCTTCGCTGGCCAGCAGGAAGTGCTGAAGGAAGCGATCGACGCCGGCAAGATCAAGACCGTCGGCGAAGCCTATACCGATGGCTGGAAGCCGGAAAATGCCCAGAAGAACATGGAGCAGTTCCTGACGGCGAACGACAACAAGGTCGACGCGGTCGTCGCCTCGAACGACGGCACGGCCGGCGGTGCGATCGCGGCACTGGCCGCCCAGGGCCTTGCCGGCTCCGTCCCGGTCTCCGGCCAGGATGCCGACCACGCTGCACTGAACCGCGTCGCGCTCGGCACACAGACCGTTTCCGTCTGGAAGGACTCGCGTGAACTCGGCAAGCGCGCGGCGGAAATCGCTGCCTCGCTCGCCAGCGGCAAGACCATGGACGAGATCGAAGGCGTCACCACCTTCAACGGCGGCCCGAAGGGCGTCGAAATGAAGTCGGTCTTCCTCGCCCCGCTGCCGATCACCAAGGACAACCTGAACGTCGTCATCGACGCCGGGTGGATCCCGAAGGAAACCGCGTGCCAGGGCGTCGCCGCCGGCTCGGTCGCAGCCTGCAACTGACAGGCAATGATCCGGTACTGACCTGACCATCCCAGGCGCCGCAGCGGCTTCCGTTGCGGCGCTTGCGCAAGATGGACAGCGGGCAGAGGATGAGGCGGCGAAAATCCTCGAAGCGGAATGAGGGAGGAGGGAAACGGGTTTCCGTCCGTGCCGCCGGAACCTCGGACCACGCCCGAACGACACGTTCAACAAAAGTGGGGGGACGGCAAAGCCATGGCCGACATCACGAATACCACGCATGCCAATCGCGCGCGATCGGCGGGCGAGAACCCGGTCAAGCGCTTCTTCCGCGCGACCGAGATCGACACGCGCCTGCTCGGCATGGTCGGCGCCATGCTGATCATCTGGATCGGCTTCAACATCCTGTCCGGCGGCCTGTTCCTGACGCCGCGCAACCTGTGGAACCTTTCGGTCCAGACCGCCTCCGTCGCCGTGATGGCGACCGGCATGGTGCTCGTCATCGTCACGCGCAACATCGACCTCTCCGTCGGTTCGATCCTCGGATTCGTCGGCATGATCATGGGCGTGCTGCAGGCGGAACTGCTGCCGCAACTGCTCGGCTTCAACCATCCCGCCACCTGGATCATCACCCTCCTCGCCGGCCTCCTGCTCGGCGCGGGCATCGGCGCGCTGCACGGCGCCATCATCGCCTTCCTCAACGTGCCCTCCTTCATCGTCACGCTCGGCGGCTTGCTCGTCTGGCGCGGTGCCACCTGGTTCGTGACGAGCGGTCGCACCGTCGCCCCAATGGACGCGACCTTCCGCCTGATGGGCGGCGGTACGGAAGGCTCGATCGGCGCCACCGCCAGCTGGATCGTCGGCATCCTCGCCTGCATCGCCATCGTCGCCACTATCATCAATTCCCGCAAGCAGCGCCAGCGCTTCGGTTTCCCGCAGCGCCCGATGTGGGCCGAGTACTTCCTCACCGCCGTCGGCTGCGCCCTGGTGCTCGGCGCCGTCGCTGTCGTCAACAGCTATCCCTGGCCGGTCGCCATCGCTCGCAAATATGCCGACGCCAACGGCATCGCCTGGCCGGAAGGCGGCCTGTTCATCCCGCACGGCATCGCCGTACCGGTGCTGATCGCCATCCTCGTCGGCATCGTCATGACCTTCATCTCGACGCGCCTGCGCTTCGGCCGCTACGTCTTCGCGATCGGCGGCAACCAGGAAGCCGCCGAGCTTGCCGGCATCAAGACGCGCTGGGTAACGGTGAAGATCTTCGCACTGATGGGCATGCTCTGCGCCATCGCCGCCGCCATCTCCACCGCCCGCCTCAATGCCGCAACCAACGCGCAGGGCGAGCTCGACGAACTCTACACCATCGCCGCAGCCGTTATCGGCGGCACCTCGCTTGCCGGCGGCATGGGCACAATCGCAGGCGCCATGCTCGGCGCCCTCGTCATGCAATCGCTGCAGTCGGGCATGGTGCTGGTCGGCATCGACACCCCGTTCCAGCGCATCGTGGTCGGCATGGTTCTTGTCGTCGCCGTCTGGCTCGACACGGTCTACCGCGCCCGCGCCAAGTAAGAGGAGCCCATCCAATGACGGACACAAGTACGCCCCTCGTGGAGCTGAAGAACATCTCCATCTCCTTCGGCGGCATCCATGCCGTCGACAACGCCTCGGTCGATCTCTTTCCCGGCGAGGTCGTCGCCCTGCTCGGCCACAACGGTGCCGGCAAGTCGACTCTGATCAAGATCCTCTCCGGCGCCTACAGGCGCGACGCGGGCGAGATCCTGATCAACGGCGAGCCCGCCGACATCAACAACCCGCGCGACGCCAAGAAATACGGCATCGAGACGATCTACCAGACGCTCGCCGTCGCCGACAATGTCGACGCCGCCGCCAACCTCTATCTCGGCCGCGAACTGAGAACCCCCTGGGGCACCCTCGACGACGTTGCGATGGAGGCGAAGACCCGCGAAGTGATGGGCCGCCTCAACCCCAACTTCCAGCGCTTCAAGGAACCGGTGAAGGCCCTTTCCGGCGGCCAGCGCCAGTCGGTGGCGATCGCCCGCGCGATCCTCTTCAACGCCCGCATCCTGATCATGGACGAGCCCACCGCAGCGCTCGGGCCCCAGGAGACGGCTCAGGTCGGCGAACTGATCAAGCAGCTGAAGAAGGAAGGCATCGGCATCTTCCTGATCAGCCACGACATCCACGACGTCTTCGACCTCGCCGACCGCGTCTCGGTGATGAAGAACGGCCAAGTCGTCGGCCATGCGCGCACCGAGGATGTCACCAAGGACGAGGTGCTCGGCATGATCATCCTCGGCAAGGTCCCGGAAAAGGCCATCCCCGGCCCCGGCGCCATGCAGACCACCTGACCGACCTCATCGGAAGCCGCCGGCCACCCGGCGGCTTCCATCCCCAGGTCATGCCAGAGCGTACGATCTGCGGAACAGATTGCCCTTTCTGCATTTTCCCGATTGAAGCCCGCCCCCAGCTAGGCTAAGAACCCTCTCATCGGACAGGCGAGTCATCGCCAAGGCAGGCACCCGTAGCTCAGCTGGATAGAGTGTTGGATTCCGATTCCAAAGGTCACAGGTTCGAATCCTGTCGGGTGCGCCAAATTCCGCCGATTGCCCTCTATACTACGCTACAGCCGCGCAACGTACTCCTTTGCATCGGGCAATGGGCAGCCTATATGCAGAAAAGCGTAGAAGCAGCGGCGTTTGGCGGTAGCAAAGTTCGAATCATCCCCGGCCAACTAGGACATTCGTCCTACGAAGGCCTCGCGTTTGCAGCTTTGTATGACGGCTATGTGCCTGCATATCGGTAGTTGAGCAATCGTCCGCTAAGCCCGAAGAAGCCATTCGGCTGACGCAGCTACCGCCCATGATGGTATCGCTCCGCTATTTGAAGGCGCTTAACTTAGCTCAACCGCTATTTGAACCAAGAGCCAATTGTTCAAGTAACACTACGCTCTCATAATTGGCCATGTCCGAATCAGCTTCTAACCTTCGGCTAGACCGCTTCGTCGAGGCCCCTATGGCGGGCGAAATCGTGCGCACCTTCGTGCCGCCCCCATTCCCACCTGAACCGTCGATCGACGTGCTGGCCCTGCTGGAAAGGCTGAGCCTTGCCGATCGGGCCTTGGGGCGTCTGGACGGCATCACCATGCTGCTGCCGCGCCAAGAGCTGTTCCTCTAAATTTATGTGGGGAAGGAAGCCGTGCTCTCGTGCCAGATTGAGGGCACCCAATCAACCCTCTCGGACCTGCTCCACTTCGAAACCGACAAACCCGGGGCGGTTCACTTCGCCTTCGGCCCGCCAACATTCACTCCTGCGGAACGAGCTCTCCGCTGACGATCGGTATGCGATCGGCGAGTTCTTCCATGAGAAGACGAACCGCCCGCGGGCGATAGCGCCGATTGGGGCTGACCAGATAGATGTCGAACGCGGGGATGTCCCAATCCGGCAGCACACGGACAAGTTCGCCGCTGGCGAGATGGCGTGCACACTGAATCTCGGCAAGATGGGCAATTCCAAGCCCTGCCTGCACCGGCACCAGCAATTCGTCCGAGGGAGCGAGAAGCAGCCGCCGGCGGATGGTGATTGTTCTCGTCCGGCTGCCTGACCGCAATTCCAGCGTCGCCGCGTTGCGCGACTGGGTCAGAAAGTCGTGATTCTCCAGATCGTCGGGCTGCGTCGGTAGCCCGCATGTCTTCGCATAGCCCGCACTGGCGCACAGGACACGCCGCGCGGTCGCAACTTTGCGTGCCGAAAGATCGGAATCCGCCAACACGCCTATCCGTACCGCAATATCGATCGCATTCGCCACCAGGTCGACGCGCCGGTCCGTCATTTCCATTTCGACATCCACGCGCGGATATCGGCACATGAAATCCAGCACGATCGGCAGCACGACGAGATGTCCGAATGCGCCCGAAGCGGACAGCCGGACCACGCCCGCCGGTTCGCCTTCACGGCCGATCAACTCGCTCGAATACGTTTCCAGATGCCGGATCAGCGGCTGCGCCTCTTCGAACAGCTTCCTGCCAGCATCGGTGAGACCCGAGACCGCCGCGTTGCGCTGGATGAGGGTTATCCCCATCGCCTCCTCCAGCCGCGCCAAGCGGCGCGAGAGCGTCGATTTCGCCACGTCGTATTCACGCGAGGCACGCGACAGGCTGCCAGCGCCGGCAATCAAAGCGAACCAATAGAGGTCATCCAGTGAATAAGGCAGGGTGTTCATAATTCGGAACAGATATATCCATTTTTGGTAATATTGAAAGCAAATACTGAACGCTTAGATTTTCTCCATTAGCGGCGCAACGATGCCCCGCTGCCATTGGAGCGAACCATCATGACAGAGATCAAATCCATCCATTTCCTCACTTTCCCGCAGGTCAGCGAACAGGACCTGCTGGCGGCCTGGGAACTCGTACGATCATTGGCCTGGAGCTTCGGGCATCAGGGTCGCCAGCTCGAGGTGACGATGGGCGGTTTCGAGCCTGGTCCAGTAGCGACGCATATGGGCACAGAAATCAAGACCGACCGCGTGCTCACACCCGCCGACCGGTTCGACGTGCTCTACGTGCCGGGCGGCATCGGCGGCGGACAGGCATCGAAGAATCCCGCCATCCTGGAGCTGATCCGCCAGCATCACGCCGAGGGCCGCTGGGTGGCGGCCAATTGCTCGGGCGTCGGCGTCCTCTTCCGCTCCGGCATCCTGGACGGCAAGACGATAACCGGTCCGGTCGCGCTCGCACGGCGGTTGCCGAAGCTCGGCGCGCGTCTGCTTTCGCCTCGCCTCGCCTGGCATACGGATACCGAGAACAAGATCTTCACCTCCGGCGGCGCCGGCACCGTTCATCCGAGCACCATCGCGCTGGTCGCACAGCTCTTCGACCAGGACGTCGCCAAGGGACTTGCTGCGAATTGGGACTCGCTTGCGCTGCATGGCGATATCCTGCTGCAAGCTGATGGCCCCGTCATGGGGCTTCATCCAGACCTCGCGAAGTCGGCGCAAGACAGCTTCGAAATGGTCTTCCTGCCTGACTGACCGTCAGCCGATGATCGCTGCCGCCGCCCGGCGGCAGCGAACCCGTTGCATTCCTACCAGCGACCCTTCAAGCAACAGCGAGGCACAATGGCCAAGATATCATGCGACACCGAAACCGGAATTTGCGCCGCGCCGGCCTTGGACGATGAGACCAGCGTCAACGACACGGCCAAGACCGAGAGCGCGCTCGTCTATGTCGGCGATCCGATGTGTTCCTGGTGCTGGGGCATCGCGCCGGCGCTTCAGCGCATCCAGGACCATTGCGAGCAACGCGGCCTGGGCTTTTCCATCGTGCTGGGCGGTCTGCGGCCCGGCGGCGGCGATGCATGGGATGCCAGATTCAAGGCCTTTCTGCGCCATCACTGGACAGAAATCGGTGCGGCGAGCGGACAACCCTTTTCCTTCGGCATTCTCGATCTCGATCACTTCACTTACGATACCGAGCCGGCATGTCGCGCCGTTGTGACGGTACGGCACATGCTGGGCTCCTCGGCCCATTCGCGCCAACTCTACGATGTGTTCGCCGCGATCCAGCACAAGTTCTACGTCGATGGAGCCGATCCGACCCGACTCGGCTTTTACGAGGACATCGTGGAGGCCGCAGAGATCGATTTTTCCCGCTTCAGCGAACTATTTGCCAGCGATGAAGCGCGTGAATGGACGAGGGGCGACTTCGCGAAGAGCCGCGACTGAGGCGTGCGGGGCTTCCCAACCATGCTCCTTAAGACCGCTGATCACCTTGTTCCGATCGCGACCGGCTTCATTGGGGCGGAAGACTTGATCGACAAAGTTGACACCACCACCCGGACGTTTGGCCTATCGGGCGAAACGCGGAGTGCATAGCCTTCCACCTTGACCACCACAGATACGGCCTCGGCCATCGCACCGAGGCCAGATTGCCGGGCCATCGCCTCTGGAATGCTGTTTTAGAGACCCTATGATGGTCACTTGCCCTGCGTGCTGGGGTTTCTGGATGTTGCGCATTGGAAAATGTGCAACGGAAGGAAGAGACTATGGCGATCTTGACGAAATACATCGGCCTCGATGTCCACCGGGACACGATATCGATTGCCGTCGCCGATGACGGTGGCGACCGGGAGGTGCGGTTCTTCGGAACCGTGGCCAATGACTGCACCTTGCTAGACAAAGCGCTAGCGAGCATCGGCAAGGACGGCGCGCCGCTGAAAGTCTGCGATGAGGCCGGCCCATGCGGGTTCGTGATCTATCGTTTTCTGAAAAGCCTCGGGATCGACTGCGTCGTGATCTCGCCATCCTCGATGCCGCGTCGGCCGAATGATCGTGTAAAACCGAACGCCGCGATGCGCAGACGCCGGACCGGCTGTTGCGCGCCGGTGAACTCACCGCCGTCTGGGTGCCGGACAAGGCGCATGAGGCGATCCGCGATGTGGTGCGGGCACGCCGGCAGGCAAAGCAGGATCTGGTTTCGGCGAAGAACACGCTGAAGAGCTTCCTGCTGCGGCACGACCGCTGGTATCCGGGAAAGGCCATATGGGGCCGAATGCACTGGCGCTGGCTCTCGGACCAGCGCTTTGCTTTTGCCCACGAGCAGTTCGTCTATGAGGAACACAAGCGCCGCATCCACGAACTGGAGGAGCGCTGCGCGCGGCTGGAGCAGATTCTTGAGGAGGCGGCCCTAGATTGGCCACTGGCCCCGGTTGTGACCGCGCTCCAGGCGCTGCGCGGCATCAAGTTCATCGCGGCCGTCACACGCGTCGCGGAGATCGGCGATCTGCATCGGTTCGACAGCCCGAAAAAGCTGATGGCCTGGCTGGGCCTGGTGCCGGCCGAGCATTCGAGCGAAACGCGGACCAGACGCGGCGAACTCACCCGTACCGGCAACGTCGCCGCCCGCGACGTGCTGATCGAATCCGCGTGGCAATACCGCTATCCCGCACGGGAGGGGCGAGTGCTGCGGGAAAGCAATGCCGGACTGCCCAATCACGTCCGGGCCGTCGCCTGGGAGGCACAGACCCGCTTGTGCGCGAAGTTCCGCCGTCTGGCCGGAACCGGCAAGCACGCGGCAAAGATCGTGGTGGCGGTCGCGCGCGAGTTGGCGGGCTTCATCTGGGACATTGCCTGCCATACGCCCGTGCCGGCCTCAAGGCTGGCCTGACGCTCGCTGTGGTTAGCCACTCACGGACGAACGGAAAGGAGAAGATCGGATCGTTGAAATTCCGACCTGGCTGGCGTGCTGCGCGCCCTGATTGACGTTGACAATCCTCGATATAGCCCTGGGGCAGTGTCTTACGACGCCCGATTTAGAGCCGGAGGAAGGTCCACGATGGAAAAGGGTCGTACGGTAGTCAATCCGCCGATGAGAGTTTGATCAATCGTCGCCACAAACAGACGCGCACAGCACACCCGCCAGGTCGTTTACTCCCCACCTTGCATCGGACTTTGTGCCGGTGTCACAATAGCCATGCGCTCATCCAGACGTGCCCATCATGAGAGGGCTATGGAGTAGATAAAGTTATCTTCTTCACCCGGTGCGGTGCGCCAAATTCCGCCGATTGCCCTCTACAATACGCTATGGTCGCCAAACATCCGCCTTTGCGTATGGCACTGAGGTCACCTAGGCAGAAAAGCGCTCAAACGGCGGTATTCGGCGGCAAAAAGTTCGTATCGTCTGCGGTCGATCGCGATCCCGATAGAAACGTGTCGTAATTAGATTTGCATGGCCGCAATGCGCCTCCAGTTCGGCCATCGGCTCATTCGTCAAGCCTACCCAAAGCAGCTATTCGATTTGGGTTGGAAAGAATGGCGATCCTAGGGTGCGGAGCAGTCGGAAAGCTTTCCAGGCCGCCTCTACTCGGGCCTTCTTGATGTTCTCAGGCGCAATACTTAGAGTTGCTGTTTGCTGGCGCACAACAAGAACTCACTGCGGTCGCCTGCTCCGCCAACCATCGATCGCGCGGTTTGCAGCTCGACGGCCGGGCGGCGAGCACCACCTCGAACCGACCTCCGACCAGACGCGGGGAGGATGCACAATAGAGGGCCATCGGCCGGCTCCCGTCGCTGACCTCGAAGGTGAGTTTGGCGGCCGGGTCAAGCCGAACGTGGTCCGAAACCTTGCGAATAATCGCGGAGAACCTGCCCGCCGGCATGTGGCTCTTGCCGTCCTCGTCGATATCCCAGAGTTGGACGAAGATCTCTGACCAGGCTTCCGGATTGGCGCCGCAGTCGAGTGCCGAGAAGGCGCCCGCCTTGACCTCGGTGACGTGATAGCCCGCCTTCACCGGCTGCTCTTCGTAGAGAAACACCAGCGGCGCCTCTGGCGCGGCCGCCAGCTCATCAAGAAGCTGGCCAAGCGTAATGTCGGACGAAACGGCCTTGTCGATCGCGTTCATGTGCGCTACTCCTATCATTCAATAATTCAAGGATTATTGAAATATGGATGAGCGTCAAGCCCTCACGTCATTCGCGGCCCTGTCGCAGGAAACCCGTCTCGCCGTTGTCCGAACGCTGGTCGTCGCTGGCGCGGACGGACTTGCCGCCGGCCTGATCGCCGAGCGCATGGGCGTGTCGCCGTCGAATGTGTCCTTCCATCTGAAAGAACTGGAACGGTCGGGCCTTGTCACGCAGCAGCGCCAATCCCGCTCGATCGTCTATAGCGCCAGCTACGATGCGCTGGCCGATCTCGTGAAATTCCTGATGGAGGACTGCTGTGCCGGTCATCCCATCATCCGCGAGGGTGTCGAGCGGTCCGATGGCTGCTGCAAGACGGGCGCTGCCCTGAACGAGGACGACGCCGTTGCGTAACGCGAATGTTCCTGTCGGCTTCGTCGCCGCGCTCGGCCTGACCCAGATCATCGGCTACGGCACCCTCTATTACAGCTTCAGCATTCTGGCGCCCGGCATGGCCGCGGATCTCGGCATCACGGTCCCGCAGGTCTTTGCCGTCTTCTCGGCCTCGCTGTTCGTTGGCGGCCTGTCAGCACCGTATATCGGCCGGCAGATGGATCGCATTGGCGCGGCATCGGTAATGGCGATCGGCTCGGCGTTGTCCGCACTGACCTTGATCCTGTGCGCCTGGTCGCCATCTGTGGCGATCTTTGCACTGGCCATCGTCCTGTTGGAGATATCGTCCGGCATGGTCCAGTACCAGGCGGCCTTCGCGGCGCTGGTGGAAGCCGATCCCCGGTCTGCATCGCGGAGCATCACCTATCTCACGCTGATTGCGGGATTTGCCTCCACGATTTTTTGGCCGATTGCCACGGCACTGCTCGGCTATCTGTCCTGGCGGGAAATCTACCTTGTCTATGCCGGGCTGAATCTCCTCGTTTGCATGCCGTTCCACGTCTGGATCATGCGGAAGGGAAAGGTGGCCGCGACCGGCGGGCAAAGACCCATACGCGAACCTGTCATCGGGGCCATTCCTCGCGAGCGCCGCCGCGGCGCTGTCCTTGCCGTCTCGGCAGCATTCGCGCTGCTCGGCTTCACGCTTGGAGCCATGCTCGCCCATATGGTCCCGATGCTCGGTGCGCTTGGATTCGGAAGCGCCGCCGTCGTCATCGGCTCGCTGTTCGGTCCGGCGCAGGTTCTCAGCCGCCTGATCAACATGATCTTCGGCACACGCCTCGCACCGCCGGGCCTTGCGGTTCTCTCCGCAGCCTTCATGGTGCTGAGCGTTGTCATTCTGGCGCTATCCGGCAACTGGCTCCCCGGTGCGGTTGCCTTCTCGATTTGCCTCGGCCTCGGATCGGGTATCAACAGCATCGCCCAGGGCAGCTTGCCGCTCTACCTGTTCGGCTCGGACGGATACGGTGCGCTCACCGGCAAGATGGCCGCCTCACGACTGGCCGCCGGCGCGGCTGCGCCGTTTGCCTTCGCGGCGACGATGGAGCAGTTCGGCATAGGCGCGTCGCTCGTCTTGAGCGCCGCGCTCGGCTCGATCGGCGTTGCGGCGTTTGTCGCGGTGGCGATGGCGACGAAGCGGAGCCTCGTCGCCTCGCCGAGCCCGTCAAATTGACCGCAACCAACGGGTATCGTCGATGCCTGGGCGCTTCACGGCTTTTGTCGAGCAATCCTCCTCTTGTCGACCTCAGATGCTTGTTTCCGAGTCAGTCCGATATCATCAAGTTGGTGTTCGTCGAGCATCGACACTGGTTGGGATCGTTGCGAGGTACCCATGCTTTGGGCTGACACGATAGGAAGTTCGTCCGCGTCCCGCCGCAGAACCGCCATCGCCACGCCGATGATCAGTGCGGCTCCCAACCATTGCAGGGTGGTGAGACGCTCGCCCAGGAAGAGGAACGACCCGATGACCCCGAACACTGGAATGAGGTTGAAGAAGCTACCAGCAACGCTCGCCCGCATAGACCGGAGCGCGTACAGATAGAGCCAATAGGCAAGCGCATAGTAGAGCAGCCCCGAGAGAATGATCGTCGCGATGTCCTGGACCGGTACGGTGGCTGTGCTCGATAGATCGACCCGGGACAGTTCAAGCGGCCAGATCGCGAGCATCCAGCCGAGAGCCACGGTTTGCTGGATGGCGACCGTGAAGAGCGGATCGGCGATGATATTGCGCGCCAGGACCGTGTAGATCGCACAGCACAGAACGCCCGCGAGAATCAGAGCTGCCCCCAGCTTCACGGTTGAAGACGGCTCGCCACTCCAGACGCCGCTGACCAGCAAAATCCCGCTTGTCGCGAGAGCCACGAGGCCGACGAGTTGGTGATCAATTCGCTCTTTGAGAAACATCCAGGCAAGGCCGAGGATGAGAATGGGCTCGAAGGCCCAGAGCAAGGCCGTGACACTCGCGCTGGTCTGGGAGAGGCCGAACATGCTGAATGTGTAGGCCCATCCGGGATTGAGAAGGCCGAGCAAGCCGATAGGCAACAACAAGCGGACGGCTGGAATATCCGGCTTGGTGAAAGCAATCGCCAGCCAAAGTGCGATGACGCTCGGCACGAGCTGAAAAACAAGAATTGTGACAGGTGGAAACGACGAGAGGAGTGTCTTGCTGAGGATCGTACCAAGAGCCCAGCACAAACACGCCCCTACAATCGCCACGCGAGGCGAAAGCGAGGACATGACTATCTCCAAAGAAGGTTCAGACGAAGGTTGCGGGACGCCGAGAGCTAGGCGTCGTCGTCACACCGATCGTACGAAGGCAGTCTTTGGGGACGTTTGCTCATATTACCTTGGATACCCGTTGCTGTGGCATACCAGCGGGTCGAATTTGGTCGACCCGGATTCCTCTTATATCACGCTGCCCTGTGAGCGAAAACCACACGGCGATGGCTGCGTTGACGTTTCCCTTATCCCGGAAAGCGCACCATCACTGTCGTTGGCGACCAGACGGCTGGAGGCCATGCTAAATCGACCTCAACGATACACGCTTCTCAAGCTCGGCCGCCTGTTCCTTCCGCTCGCTGTAACGGTCGGTGAGATAGGCGGACGCGTCGCGCGTGAGGATAGTGAACTTCACAAGCTCCTCGCAGACGTCCGCTACCCGGTCGTAGTAGGACGAGGGCTTCATCCGACCATCGGCGTCGAATTCCTGATAGGCCTTGGCGACAGAGGACGGGTTGGGGATGGTGATCATCCGCATCCAGCGACCGAGGATGCGCATCTGGTTCACGGCATTGAAGGACTGGCTACCGCCCGAGACCTCCATGACGGCGAGCGTCTTGCCCTGTGTCGGCCGAACCGACCCGACCGAGAGTGGAATCCAGTCGATCTGGGACTTCATGATGCCGGTCATCGCGCCATGGCGTTCCGGGCTCACCCAGACCTGCCCCTCCGACCATTGCGAAAGCTCGCGCAGCTCTTGCACCTTTGGGTGACTCACCGGCGCCTCATCGGGAAGCGGCAGCCCCTTCGGGTCGAAAATACGGACTTCGCATCCGAGCCGTTCGAGCAGCCGGCGGGCCTCAAATGCGAGAAGGCGACTATACGAGACTTCGCGAAGCGAGCCATAGAGGATCAGGATGCGCGGCTTATGCGTCGAGAATGCGGGGCGCAGAGAATCGAGATCGGTCGAATACAGGTGATCGCTCTGCAAAGCGGGGAATGTGTCAGACAATACGCTTTCCTTCCTGATCGAGAACCTGTTCGCCATCCTCCTTGAAGAACGGCCCCTTGAAGGTGTCGGGCAGGATGTCAAGCACGGCCTCGGACGGCCGAGCCAGCCTCGTGCCGAACGGGGTCACGACGAAGGGGCGGTTGATCAGGATCGGCGTCGCGATCATTGCGTCGAGCAACTGGTCGTCGGTCAGGTCCGGGTTGTCGAGGCCAAGCTCTGCATAGGGCGTGCCCTTCTCGCGGATGGCTTCGCGAACCGTCAGGCCGGCATCTGCAATCATCGTCGCAAGCTGCTCGCGCGCCGGCGGCTCCTGGAGATATTCGACAACGGTCGGTTCGATCCCGGCCGCGCGGATCAGCTCCAGCGTGTTGCGGGATGTTCCGCAGGACGGGTTGTGGTAGACAATGGCATCCATGGTCAGTGCCTTTCGGTGACGGTGGTTCGGGAAACGGCGGGGGCAGCCTCGTACCAATCCTTCGAGCGGTTCACGATCCACACGACCGACAACATCACCGGAACCTCGATCAGTACGCCGACGACGGTGGCGAGTGCTGCGCCGGACTGGAAGCCGAACAGGCTGATGGAGGCCGCGACCGCGAGCTCGAAGAAGTTGCTGGCCCCGATCAAAGCCGACGGACCGGCAACGCAATGCTGTTCGCCGGTTATCCGGTTCAAGAGATAGGCGAGGCCGGAGTTGAAATAGACCTGAATCAGGATCGGGATGGCGAGCAGGCCGATGACGGCGGGCTGGGCGATGATCTGTTCGCCCTGGAAGGCGAAGAGCAGGACGAGCGTTGCCAGAAGCGCCACCAGCGAGATGGGTTGCAGCTTCGCGAGCATTTCATCCAGCGCCCGCGTTGTTCCATCAGCCGTAAGCCGGCGGCGGATGACCTGCGCGATGATGACGGGCACGACGATGTAGAGGGCAACCGACAGGACAAGCGTGTCCCACGGCACGGTAATGGCGGAAAGGCCGAGCAGTAGGCCGACGATCGGCGCGAAGGCGACGACCATGATCGCGTCATTCAGCGCGACCTGCGACAAGGTGAACAGCGGTTCGCCGCGTGTCAGGTTGCTCCAGACGAAGACCATGGCCGTGCAGGGTGCAGCGGCTAGGATGATCAGGCCGGCGATGTAGGAGTCGATCTGATCGGTGGGCAGATAGGGGCGGAACAGCCAGCCGATGAACAGCCAGCCGAGCAGCGCCATCGAGAACGGCTTGATCGCCCAGTTGATGAACAGGGTCACGCCGATGCCGCGCCAGTAAGTGCCGACCTGCGCCAGCGACCGGAAATCGATCTTCAGCAGCATCGGGAC
Organism: Shinella sp. HY16; assembly: GCF_028534175.1. NCBI lineage: Bacteria > Pseudomonadati > Pseudomonadota > Alphaproteobacteria > Hyphomicrobiales > Rhizobiaceae > Shinella > Shinella sp. HY16. The sequence continues at coordinate 2,773,951 of NZ_JAHYXL010000001.1, forward strand.
GATCATCAGCCAGATCAGAATCGCGACGGGGATGTTCACCTTGGCGATCTCGGCTGCGCCGACGACCTGGAAGAGACCGGGCATGAGATGGCCAAGGGCCACGCCGACGATGATGCAGAGGAAGACCCAGATGGTGAGATAGCGTTCGAATGTGGACATCAGGCGAACTTTCCTGCGGGGCTGGTCGTGCCCTCCATCGCACCGATCTGCCGCAGCCTGGTCTCCAGCGCCATGCGATCGATCGAGGCAAGCGGGAGATTGATGAAGGCCATGATCCCGTTCTTGAGGAAGCGGGCGGCCTGGGCGAAGGCACGTTGGATCTCCACGTCGGAGCCGACGACGGAGGCCGGATCCTCGACGCCCCAATGGGCTGTCATCGGATGGCCGATCCAGACCGGGCAGGGTTCGCCGGCGGCGCTGTCGCAGACCGTGAAGATGAAGTCCATTTGCGGCGCGCCTAGCTCAGCGAAGACGTCCCAGCTTTTCGACGAAAAGCCCATCGATGGATAGCCGAGCGCTTCGAGTTCCGTCAGGGCGTGCGGGTTGACTTCGCCCTTCGGCTGGCTGCCGGCGGAGAAGGCTTTGAACCGTCCGCCACCCTCGTTGTTGAGGATGGATTCGGCGAGAATAGAACGAGCGGAATTGCCCGTGCAGAGGAACAGCACGTTGTAGGTCTTGTCGGTCATGGTCGTGGTCCATGGTTAGGTCGGCGGCCTGGTGAGCCTCATGGTAGTCGCCGATGATGGGCAAATGGAGGAAAGCTGGCGGGTCGCCAGCACCGCAGCAGGGACGCTGTCCCGCCGGACTTCAGAAAATCCGAGGCGCGCGAAGAACGGCGCCGCGCTCGTCGTTGCGAGGAAGACGCCGCTGCCAGGGTCGAGACTGGCAACCGTCGCCTCGACGACGGCTTTCCCTAGGCCGGTTCCGCGCCGATCCGGATGCACGACGACCGAGCGGAGGAGGTAATCACCATCGCAGCGCTCAACGCCGGAGAAGCCAACGATCCGGCCATCCGCTGACAGCGCCTTAAAGAAGGTACGGCCGCCATCCTCAATGTCGTCGGTGGGCAGACGGGCGTCCGTCAACGCCATCTTGAGGTCAGCATCGCTGCCTGTGATCTGCTCCAGCCTGATGGTGCTCATGACACCTTCGCCTCCGTGCCGCAGCACGGCGTCAGCTCGGCGATCAGCGGGGCGCAAAGCTCCGTCGATCCACCGCAGCAGTCCTTCAGGAGGAACAGCGTCAGTTCACGCAAGCCGTTGAGATCGGCGCGGTAAATGATCGACCGGCTCTGCCGCTCGCTCGTGACCAGGCCTGCCCGCGACAGTGTCGCAAGATGCGCAGACATGGTGTTCTGCGGCACATCGATGAGGCGGGCCAGCTCGCCGGCCGGAATGCCGTCAGGCTCGTGTCGCACCAGAAGCCGGAAAGTCTCCAGTCGCGTGGTCTGGGCCAAGGCGCCGAGCACCGCTATAGCTGAGTTGTTATCCATACATCCAGAATAGCGGATATTATTGGACTGTCAATTGAAGGCGGCGATTAAGGCCCCGTAGGCGATAGCAAGGAAAGCTAATAATACACCGCCCAATGAATGTCAGAGCGGAGGGGTGGCCGTTTCTTACGATTTCACCGCACGACCAGACTGTCGAAACCGGCCCCAATTCGGACCTCGTTTATGGCGTGCTCGCCTGGAACTTACATCCTTCCAGGCCGCGGTGCTCCCTTGTGGCGTAAAGCTGATTTAGTGGCACGAGGAGTTGGTGTGAACGGGCTTAAAGGAGGGCTATAGCGTAGACATAGTTCTCATCATCGCCCAGCGCGGCGCGCCATCTCTTTTCTCTAAATTACTGACCGAATTGTGCTTTTTTGGCGACGGTCGAGAATGGTCACGAGGCGCTGCAGCTGTTGTAGCCGATCCCCAGATGGCTTGGATCAGGCCATCCAGCTTGTCGTCCATCGGGATCGTCCGGCCGGGCAGCCTGTCTCGCCCTGCCGCGCCTTGATCGAGCAAGTGGAACAACAATAGCCGGCAACACCCCTCGGCGGCCCGCGACGGAAAAAGCCTTTCGCGAGAGAGTCACGGCGGCGGGGCACGGTCAGATGCGGCCGGGCCCGCAAGGCCGAGGGCCGTGCGGAGCGTTGCCTCGCTCTGCCCGGCGAAACGGCTGGCGGCGATGCGGCCGCGGGCTTCGTCCCTTGGGGGGAGCGGGCCGGCCAGCTGCTCGGCAATGCCATCCGGCGTTGCCGCCACATGCGGGATGTTTTCGACAATGCAAAGGCGATGCGCGACCGAACCATAGCGCACGACAGCCGGGATGCCGAGCTGCGCCGCCCGCCCGAGAACCCCCGAGGCGTGATCGCCGAAGGGCGGGTAGAAGCACCAGACCGCATCGCTCGCCGCATAGGCCCCGAGCAGTTCGGCATCCGTAACACTGCGGTTCACGCAAACCCCGCCCGCCTCGCGGAAGACCGCTGCATAGGCGTCGATCCTAGGCTCGATTCTGCCGCAGGAAATGAACTGGAAACGTTCCCGGAGGGCGGTGCTGCGCACATAGCTGTCGGTGAAGAGGTCGAACCCCTTGCGGCGGTTCTGCGTGCCGATCGCCGTCAGGACCAGGCGCTCGCCCGGTTGCCGCTCGCTACGCAGCAGCTCCACCGCCTCCCGCTCTTCATCCGTCAGGTCCCAAAGCTGGAAATCGTAAATCCAGTCCTTCGCGATCGCGGAAAAGGCCGGGAACACGCTGAAGGGAAGGATGGTCAATGTGTGAATGGAGCGAAAGCGCTTCAGCCAGCCGAGGATGCTCCGTTTCCAGCGGCAGGAGCGACGGGCGGAGGCCGAAAGCGGCATCGGCCGCAGCAGCAGTCCAGCCGTCCGCCGTCCAAGGAGCGCACGCAGGAGGCCGACCGCGACATAGAGCAGGAAAGCCTCCTCCACCATCAGGAACAGGACGGGCGCACGGGAAAAAATCACCTCGCGCAAGCTGGCCCGGCGCGCGCCGAACAGGCGCTCCAGGACACGCAGATAACAGGCCCTGCGGCCGGCCTCCCCCCTGGAATAGACGAGCGGCCCATCCACTCGCCCCCTGGGCCGCATGCGCCGCGTCCGCCACAGCCAGCCGCGCGCCTGTGCACCAAGATTTTGAGGCTGCAGATCCAATCGCGCAGACGAACCCGCCGCAGCCGGCAAGTCCGCCTGCATGACATTCCCCCGGAAATCATCACCAGATATGGTCCAGGCTATACCCACCTGGGAGGAAACGCAGCGGAGACGGCCCGTTGCCGGCCACCACGTCGGAAACATCGATTCAACGGGCGCGACATGCGATCCCGACACAACCTTATCGTTAATATTTTTACCTTAGCGTGTTATTTTTGGATTTCAAGCCGGATATTGCAACCAGAACAGACGGTCTCCGGTACCGCTCGCCTTCCGAAGATTGCCCCCTGCCCCACCGCGCGCGCCACCGGCTTGCCGCCCCGGATCGGACGGTTCATAAAGGGCCGCACCAGACCGGCCGCGCCAGGGACGCAGGATGAACCTCAAGGAATTTGCAGCCCGCATCGGCCTTTCACAGACCACCGTCAGCCGGGCGATGAGCGGCTATCCGGAAGTGCGGCCCGAAACACGCCGGCGCGTGCTGGATGCGGCGGAGAGGCTCGGCTACCGGCCGAACATCAGCGCCCAGCGGCTGGCGACCGGCCGGGCCGGTGCGATCGGCATCGTCTTCCAGGGCGGCGGGCGCTTCGGGCCGCATTCCAGCGAATTCATGGGCGGGCTCTCCACCCGGCTACAGGAGGACGGCATCGACATTCTGGTCGCGACCGTCGAAACGGAAGCGGACGAGGCGGCCGCCTACCGAAGGCTCGCCGCCAGCAAGCGGGTGGATGCGGTGGTCGTGCACACGCCGGGCTGCACGGACGCCCGTATCGCACTCCTCCAGGCGCTGGACCTGCCCTTCATCGTGCATGGGCGCAGCACGGCGGACAGGCCCTTCGCCTTTCTCGACATCGACAATTTCGGGGCGATCGAGATGGCGACGGGCTATCTTGCCGACCTCGGCCATCGGCGCATCGCGCTCATCAATGGCGACACGGTCAGCACCTTTGCCGCGGACCGCGATAGTGGCTACCACACGATGCTCAAAGCCCGCGGGCTGGCCGCCGATCCCGCCCTCATCGGCCGGGGCGCGTTCACGGACGAAACCGGTTTCCGGCTGATGCAGGCCTTCCTCGCTCTTCCTGCCCCGCCGACCGCGGTCATTGCCGGCTCCATGATGTCGGCGCTCGGCGCCATGCGGGCCATCCGCATCGCGGGGCTTGCCGTGGGAGAAGACGTCTCGCTCATCGCGCATGACGACGTTTTCCCCTATCTCAGCCCCGACAATCTCGTTCCTTCGGTCACCACGACGCAATCACCGATCCGCGCAGCGGGCGAACGGATCGGCGACATGGTCCTGCGGCGGCTGCAGGGCGAGCCGCCGGAGGCGCTGCAGGAGGTCTGGCCCGTCGATTTCCGCATTCGCGGCTCCACAGGTCCTGCGCCCGTCTGAACTCAGACCTTCAGCTCACAGCGCTCCTTTTCGGTCTCGATCGCGAGATCGAGAACCTTCTGCAGCTCCGCGGCATGGCGGAAGCCGGGCTCGACGGGCTCTCCCCTCGTCACCGCAGCAGCAAAACGCTCGTAGTTGGTCGGCATCGTGCCGGCATCGAGCTCGCGCCAGACCGCCTGCTCGACATCCTCGCCGAGACAACCGCGCAGGCGAGACCCCTCGGTCGTGTGGATGACCTCCAGCGCGCCGCGGTCGCCATGCATGCGCAGGCGCAGTTCGTTGAGATGGCCGGTCGCCCAGCGGCTTGCGTGGATGACGCCGAGCGCGCCGTTGGAAAAGTCCACGGTCATGGTGAAACTGTCGTTGGCGTCGAGGTCATACTCGCCGATGCGGTTGTCCGGCGCCTTGTCGAAGGCCCGCAGCCGCGCAAAGACATGCTCCACCTCGCTCGCCGCGCCATAGCTGGCAAAATCGAGGATATGGATGCCGACGTCGCCGAGCACGCCGTTCGAGCCATGCCGGGTGGAAAGCCGCCAGAGCCACTGGCTTTCCGTCGCCCAGTTGCCCCAGGCCTTGGAGACGAGCCAGCTCTGCAGATAGGAGGCCTCGACATGGCGCACGTGACCGAGTTCGCCAGCCAGCACCATTGCCCGCGCCTTCTGTAGCGGCGCCACGTTGCGATAGGTGAGGTTCACCATGGTAACGAGGCCGGACGCCTCGGCGGCCCGCGCCATCTCGTCCGCCTTGACGTAGTTTTCTGCAAGCGGCTTTTCGCACATCACATGCTTGCCCGCGGCAAGCAGCGCCAGGGTGGTCGGGTGGTGAGCGCGGTCGGGCGTCACGTTGGTGGCGGCGTCGAAGCCATTCCAGGCGATGGCGTCCTCCAGCGAGGTGAAGACGTTGGGAATGCCGTGCGTATCGGCAAAGGCCTTGGCGCGCGAAGGGTCCACATCGACGGCGCCGACAAGGTCGACGCCGTCGATCGCGGCAAAGTGCTGGGCATGGGTGTTGGCCATGCCGCCGGTTCCAAGAACGAGCAGGCGCATGGTGTCCTCAGCGATATCCGGCTTCGCCGGCTTCATGCAGTTTCGGGCCGCGCTCGACGATCGGCTCCAGGGCCGCTTCGACCGGCACGTTCGGCGCGTCGTGGATTGCGCCATAGGTGCCCTGCGGGTTGAAAGCCCACTTCACGCCATTGGCGAGCACCTTCTGCACGGTGGCGTCGTGATAGGTGGGGTAGGTCTCGTGGCCCGGGCGGAAATAGAAGATGTTGCCGGCGCCGCGGCGCCAGGTCATGCCGGAGCGAAAAACCTCGCCGCCCGCGAACCAGGAGATGAACACCGTTTCCAGCGGCTCCGGCACGGAAAACTGCTCGCCATACATCTCCTCATGCTCCAGCAAGAAGTTCTCGCCGAGCCCCTCGGCGATCGGATGGCGCGGGTTGATCACCCACAGCCGCTCACGCTCGCCGGCCTCGCGCCATTTCAAGGCGCAGGGCGTCCCCATCAGCCGCTTGAAGATCTTCGAGAAATGGCCGGAATGGAGAACCAGCAGACCCATTCCCTCCCAGACACGCCTTGCCACGCGCTCGACGACCTCGTCGCTGACGGCGCCATGGTCCTTGTGGCCCCACCAGACGAGCACGTCCGTCTCGGCAAGCCGCGCTTCGGTGAGGCCGTGATCGGCCTCCTGCAGGGTCGCGGTGGTGGCGCTGATCGCCGGATCCCGGTTCAGCGCCTCGGCGATGGTGGTGTGCATGCCGTCCGGATAGATCGAGCGCACGATCTCGTTCGTCTGCTCGTGGATGTTCTCACCCCATACGATGGTGCGTATTGCCATGTAGCGTTCCTCTGAGGCCGAAAATTGAAACCGCTTTCAATTTGTCGGAATCGATAGAGGCAGACCCGATTCTTGGCAAGCGGGGGCCTCCAGGATTCCGGTCGTTTTTCAGTGGAATGTCGATTTGGAGAAAAGGTTCAGCACGAGCACGCCGGCAATGATGAGGCCGAGGCCGACAAGGGCCGCAAGATCAAGTTTCTGGCCGAAGACGAAATAGCCGACGGCCGAGATCAGCACGATGCCGAGCCCGCTCCAGATGGCATAGGCGATGCCGACGGGTACGTAGCGCAGGCTCCAGGAGAGGAAGAAGAAGGCAATGGCATAACAGACCACCATCATGGCGGTCGGCACGAGCCGGGTAAAGTGCTGCGCGGCCTGCATGGCCGATGTGCCCAGCACTTCGAAGACGATGGCGACGACGAGGACGGCGTAGACGACGGTGAGGTTCATGGTGTTTCTCTGGCGCCTTCTGGCGCAAATCATCATCAGGGATCAGGCACGCGTCAGCGCCAGCAACCGGTCCAGCATGGCGGCACGGGTTTGCGCATCCATGGTCGGCGAGCCGAGAAGATCGGCAAGCCAAAGCCCATCGACGGCGTAGCGCACCAGCATGGCGTCGAGCGCGGAATCCGTGCCGACATTCTCCGCAAGGTACCGCTCCACCCATTGTCGCCAGCGCTCGCGCAGGTGCGGCTCGGAAATGAGGGCGACGGTCAGCACCTTCCACTTTTCGCCGTCGGCAATCCCTTCCGGCAGGAAGAAGACCGAGATATAGGCCCGGGTAAAGCGCCCCTTCGGCTCCGGGTCGTCACGCATCCTGTCGGCGAGCGCCCGGTCGAATTTTTCCGTAAGGTCGGCAAACAGCCCGTCGAGCAGCGACAGCTTGTTCGGGAAATGATGCAGGAGGCCGCCCTTGCTGACACCCGCCGCCTGCGAGACCGCGTCGAGCGTCACGCTCGCAGGGCCTTTCTCCAGCGACAGCTTTGCCGCGACCTCCAGCAATTGCTGGCGGACGGCTTCGGGATGTTTCTTGCGGTGGTGGGCTGTGCTCATGCATAAACATACCGTCTGGACGGTTTCTTGTCAATTCGACCAAAACTCCGACATGGCGGCGCGCTTCGTCGCAGGCAAATGGCCGGCATTGCCTGCCGCCGATGCGGGCGCTAAGACCGGGGAAACGGGAAAGAGCCCATGACGGACACGACCGACAACGGGGACGGCCAAAGCGAGACGATCACGCTTTACGAGGTGATCGGCGGCGATGCCGCCGTCAGGGCGCTGACGCACCGCTTCTATGTGCTGATGGATACATTGCCGGAAGCCGCGCGCTGCCGCGCGATCCACCCGCCGGATCTCTCCGGCAGCGAGGAAAAGCTCTACGAATACCTGACAGGCTGGCTCGGCGGACCACCGCTCTACACGGAAAAACGCGGCCACCCCATGCTGCGGCGTCGCCATTTCGTCGCCCCGATCGGCCCGGCCGAGCGTGACGAATGGCTGCTCTGTTTCATCCGCGCACTGGAGGAGACCGTATCGAGCGAGGGCCTGCGCGCCGTCATCCTGGAGCCCGTCACGCGGCTCGCCCACCATATGCAGAACCAGGAATAGCCCGATGTCGTTTTCGCTCCGCTCCGCAAGCCTCCTCGTTGCCGGCCTGATGGGGGTGACGGGCGTCGTCACTGCCGCCGCGGCATCGCACGGCAGCGATCCGCGCCTGATGGCCGGCGCCTCCGCCATGTGCCTTGCCCATGCGCCGGCGCTGGTGGCGCTTTATGCAGCCTGGCCGAGCCTGCGTACGGCGGCGCTCGCCTTCCTGCTGCTTGCGCTCGGTACCGCGCTCTTTGCCGGCGACCTCGTCCTGCGCCACTTCGCCGGACACGGGCTCTTTCCGATGTCGGCCCCGATGGGCGGCATCACCATGATGGCTGGCTGGCTGGCCGTGGCGCTCGGGGCTTTCCTGCCGCGCCGGGAAGGCTGAGATCAGCGCTGCGGAATACGAGCGAAACGCAAGAGATTGCCGTGCGGATCATGGATATAGAACTCCTCCATGTTCCACGGCCGCACCTCCATTGGTGACAGCGTCGACACAGCCCTGTCGCTGAACTCGCGGTGGAGGTCGCCGATGCCGCCGCCGCGCAGATACACGGAGGTGCGCTCGCAGAGCGTCCGGTCGTCGGTGAGCCGGAAATGCAGCTCCATGCCCTGGCAGCGACGGAGGATCAGATAATCATCCGCCCGGTAGACGACCTCGCTGAAGCCGAGCTGCGTGGCGTAGAAATCCTGCGTCTCGCCGATGTCGAGCGACGGCAGGACCGGCAACACTTCGATACGATCAGGATCGTCGTACACGCTCATGCACCCTCGACGACGCTGAAGCCCTCGAATTTCGGCGGGCCGAGATAGATGCCCTTGTCGGCCGCGGCATTCTTGTGCGCCTGCCGGAAGTTCTCCGACTTGGTCCAGGCGATGAAATCGTCCTTGCTCGCCCAGATCGAATGAGAGGCGAAGAGGGTGAAGCCCTCCTCGGCATTTGTGTCGCCCCTGAGCAGATGAAAGGACTGGAAGCCCGGCATCTCGCTGAGGCTGGAATCACGTCCTTTCCAGATCGCCTCGAAGGCCTCTTCGTGGCCGATGGCGATCCGGAAACGGTTCATGGCGAAGAACATCGAAGACCTGTCCTGTCAGAGCGAATCCCGCCGCAGGCGACGCGGCTGCGGGAAGGCTACGACATTGTCGTTGCGCGCTTCAAGAGCTTGCATGCCCTCGAAGCTTGCAGCGCGCGCCGGTGGACGGGCGCTCGCCAGCGGGAACTCCGTGACATTCTCACTTTCCAGCATGTCGGCACGGCGCGTCAGAAGGGCATAGAGTTCCGGCACGAGGCCCTCGCCGTTCTGGGCAGCCAGCTTGTGCAGTCCGATCATCATGAAGGCATCGGGTCTTTCGTCATTCACTGGGTGGTGTCTCCCTGGCTCATGCTCTGCAGGGCGCGCTCGAAGGAGGATTTGCTGCCGTTGCGCAGCGGCACGAAGGCCTTCTCCCACTTCTTGCAGCCCGTCTTCACGCGGATGCAGGCATCATGGCTGATACAGTCGATGGGGCAGAAGACGCAGTCGACCGAGGGCAGGACGTTGTCGATGCGGGAAACCGCCTCGCGCAGGCCGCCGTCATGGTGAATGAGATTGGCGCCGTAGGAGCTGGCGATCTGACGCAGATGCGCCACCTGGCAGTCCCGGCCGCCGACATAGAGGAAGCTGCGGCCCTCGAGGCCTGCCTTGCCATCCGCCTTGTCCGCCGTTTCCGTCTGCTGGCGGGCCTGCTGCTGCCTGTGCTTCTCGCGCATCGCCTTCCTCTCCGCTTCGCCCGTCCGGCGCTTGACCTTGGTGACTTCCACGCTGCGGGGCGCCTGCGGCGCCCTTACCTCGACCCGCGGGGCAACTGCCGGCGCCGCTGCTGCCGCGACCGTCTCCTGCGGGGCTGCGATCTGCTTTCTGAGTGCGGCGAGCTGGCGCTCCAGATCCGCAATGCGCCGGTCGCGTTCGGCGATCATCGATTTCAAGACCGCTTCCGCGCGGCCTGCAGTCACGTAGTTCATGCACGCTTCCCCTTTGGCACTCCGCATGGGCGGAGCCTCAGTTCGGGGGCAACCTACAAAACTTGAGTTTCAGAGTAAAGTATAAACATGACTAGTAAAGTCATATTTTCGCGCAAAAAACTCCCGCCGGCGGAAGCACGGCGGGAAAACACGTCTCAGTTGAAGACGATCGGCACGTTGAAGGCCCAGGACGATTTGCCGGCGCCCTCCGGAATCTTCGCAAAGGGCGCCGCCCGCTGCACCGAATCGACGGCTGCCTTGTCGAGCGCGGCAACCCCGGAACTGCGCGCGATGCGAATGCCGCTCGCCGCACCGCTGGCGCTGATGGTGAAGCTCACCACCACGCTGCCGCGATCCCCACCCGAAACCCGTCGCTTCGCGCGGTTGATCTTGTTGCGCACCTTGCCCGGGTAGTTGGTGACGGCCGCGTTGCCGGCGGTCGAGGAATTGCCCTTCTTCTGGCCGCCCACCGCCGCGGTCTTCACGTCCGCCGAGCCATCGACCTCGCCGCGCGTCGCGTTCTGCTTGGCCTTGCCCTTCTCGCCCGCCTTCCGGACCGGCTTTTCCTTCGGCTTCTTGCGCTCGACCTTCTTGACCGGCTCTTCCTTCTTCACCTCGGGAACAGGCTTGATCTCTTCTTCCGGCCGGATCTCCGGCTTGATCTCGGGAACCGGAACCGCGGCGATCTCCACCTCTGCGGAAGGCAAGACGAGCTCCTCGACCGGCTCGGAGACGATCGGATCCGTCGGTGTCATCACCTCGGTCACTTCGGGCTCGATTTCGGTCGGCTGGATTTCCGCCACTTCCTGCGGCACCGGCTCGGTAACGTCAGGCTGGATGGTTTCGGGCGTGATCGTGTCTTCGGGATTGCCGGACTCCACGGCCTCGAAAGCACCGTTTCCAAGCATCGCCACCTCGGCGACGACGCCGCCGGCAACCAGCGCCTGCTCTTCTTCCGCCGCCGGCGCCATGGTGAGAATGGCGGCTGCGGTGGCATGCGCCAGCAAGGAAAGGGTGCCCGCGCCGAGCCAGAGCCACTTGCTTCCAGACATGATATCACCCGTCATTGCGTTTCATGCATCGCGGCGCCTCATGTGCCGCGCACCCGATACTCAGCCTTCCAGGCCTGCCGCCGCCTTGCTGCGCGTCACGATGCCGTCCATGCAGCGCCCCTTGGCGAGACCCTCGCCTTCGCAGACCGGCGCGTCGTTGATCAGAAGGTTCTTCACCGTCTCGCACTTGATGCCCGGCACGTCGAACTGGCGCACCTTGGACTTGCCCGCCGGCAGGTCGCGGAAATCGAGCAGCGCCAAGCGCTCGACCGTTCCCTTGTCGTTGAAGATGACGAATTCGAAGGAGACCTTGGAGACGTTCTGCTCAAAACCATTGGCCGCGACGAAGGTGAAGACGCAGCCCTTCTGCGAGCCGGCAAGCGCATTCAGCTCCACATCCAGCCCCTTGGGCGCTGTGGCCTCCTGGGCAGCGGCACCGGTGATGGTGGCAGCAGAAAGCATCGCGGAAAGAAGAAGGGTGCGTACGGTCATGGGCTCGCCTGTCTCGCTGTCGGTTTTCCGTCGGCCGAGAGCGACGGCCGCGGTCAGTCTATCCGGTGAACGCCAGAATTAACATGACTTTATCGCACCGGTATTGCGTGCATAGATAAATATGAGTAATGAAGTCAAGATAGCAAACGCAAAATCCGCGTCAAACCCCTGTTCCGCCAACAAAATTTACCGGGACGGGACTGGACGACAGGAAATTCGATCAAGGCCGCGCCCATGAGCAACACGACCCGCCCGACCCCCGCCGAAATCCGCGCCTTTCGCGCAGAGAACCCAAAGATGCGCGAGCGCGACATTGCCGCACAGCTCGGCATTTCGGAAGCCGCGCTCGTCGCGGCCGAGGTGGGCTTGACGGCGGTGCGCATCGACGGCGATGCCAATCGCTTCCTCGAGCGCTCGGAAGCCCTCGGCGAGGTCATGGCGCTGACCCGCAACGAGAGCGTGGTCCACGAGAAGATCGGCGTCTTCGAGAAAATCAATACCGGCAAGCACGCCTCGATCGTGCTCGGCGAGAACATCGACCTGCGGATCTTCCCCGGCACCTGGGCGCACGGTTTTGCCGTGACCAAGACGGATGGGGAGCAGGTTCGCCGCAGCCTGCAGTTCTTCGACAAGGCAGGTATTGCCGTGCACAAGGTGCACCTGCGCCCCGCGTCCAATCTCGAAGCCTACGAGGCCATCGTCGCCGACTTCCGCCTGGACGACCAGTCGCAGGACTTCGTCGAGGTCGTATCGGAAAAGGTCGAGGAAACCGGTCCCGTCGATGTCGCTGCACTGCGCGAAAACTGGGCGGCGATGACCGACACCCACCAGTTCTTCGGTTTGCTGCGCAAGCTGAAGATCGGCCGCCAGGACGCCGTGCGCAGCGTCGGAGAGGACTTCGCCCACCAGGTTGCCGCCGACGCCGTCGGCCACCTGATGCGGGCCGCCGCCGAGCGCGAGAGCGACATCATGTGCTTCGTCGGCAACCACGGCACAATCCAGATCCATACCGGCCCGGTGAAGAACATCCAGCCGATGGGGCCCTGGCTCAACGTGATGGACCCGACCTTCCACATGCACCTGCGCATGGACCACATCGCCGAATGCTGGGTGGTGCGCAAGCCGACCGTCGATGGCCATGTCACCTCGCTGGAAGCTTATGACGGCAGCGGCGAGATGATCATCCAGTTCTTCGGCAAGCGGAAGGAAGGCATGACGGAGCGCACCGACTGGCGCGAGATCCTCGACAGCCTGCCGCGCCCCGACAGCGTTGCCGCCTGAACCGCCGTACCGAAAGACGAATAGCGCGTTTTCGCATTTGGGCAGCGCGCCGGTTACCTGCGAAGGACCACGATCATGAGCAAGAGCTTCGATTTCCGCCGCGCCCGCCCGTGGGAAGTGGCCCTCACCGTCTTCGCCCTCTCCGCCCCGCTGCTCCTGCCGCTTGCGGCCACGGGCCAGGGCGGCTTCATCCGCAAGGCCGTCGCACAGGAGATGCAGCAGGTCGACAGCTCGAAGCTGGTGGCGATCGGCGGCGCTGTGACGGAGATCGTCTATGCGCTCGGCGAAGGCAGCCGTCTCGTCGCCCGCGATTCGACCAGCACCTTCCCCGAGGAGGCGCTGAAGCTTCCCGATGTCGGCTATATGCGCCAGCTGTCGCCAGAGGGCGTGATCGCCGTGAACCCGACCGCGATCCTCGCTGTCGAGGGCAGCGGCCCGCCCGATGCGCTCGCGGTTCTCAAAAGCGCCGGCATCCCCTTCGAGACCGTACCGGAAGGTTTTGATCGCGCCGCCATCCTCAAGAAGATCGATGTCGTCGGCACGTTCCTCGGCGTGCCGGACAAGGCAAAGGAGCTGGAGACGACGGTCGCAGCCGATCTCGATGCGGCCATTGCCGACGCCGCCAAGCGGCCGGAAAGCGAGCGCAAGCGCGTGCTGTTCATCCTCTCCTTCCAGAACGGAAAGGTCGTGGCGGCCGGCGGCCACACCGCAGCCGACGGCATTATCGGGCTTGCCGGCGCGGTCAACGCGACGGAGGGGGCTTTCGTAGGCTACAAGCCACTCACCGACGAGGCGATCATCAAGGCCAAGCCGGACGTCATCATGGTCATGAGCCGCCCCGGCGCCGGCAGCAGCGACGCGGAAATCCTCGCCCATCCGGCGATCTCGGTGACACCCGCTGCCGCCAGCAAGGCGATCCTGCGCATGAACAGCCTGCACCTGCTCGGCTTCGGCCCGCGCACTGCCTCGGCCATCCGCGACCTGAACAAAGAACTCTACGGCAATGTCTCTCAATGATGCCGTGCGCGGCGACGGTGCACGCGGTTCCTTCTTGATGCGCTCCGCCCAGTCCCGGGCGGCGGGCGACCGGACGGCGATCGCACGCCTGACGCTCGCTGCCCTCGTCGCCATCTCGGCCGTCGCACTCGCCCTGTCGATCGCGACCGGTGCCTCGGACGCCTCCGCCCTCAATGTCATCGGCGCGCTCTTCAGCGGCGCGGAGGACACCGCGCTCAGCATGCGCGATCGCATCATCGTCTTCGACATCCGCATGCCGCGCGCCCTGCTCGGTTTTCTGATCGGCGCAGCGCTCGCCATGTCCGGTGCGGTCATGCAGGGCCTCTTCCGCAATCCGCTCGCCGATCCCGCCCTCGTCGGCATTTCCTCCGGCTCCGCCCTCGGCGCGGTGCTGATGATCGTGCTGGGTGCAAGCCTCCCGGCGGGCGTGATGATCGCGCTCGGCGCCTTCGCCCTGCCGCTCGCCGCCTTCATCGGCGGCCTCCTGACGACGCTGCTGCTCTATCGTATCGCCACGCGCGGGGGGCAGACCTCCGTTGCCACCATGCTGCTCGCCGGCATCGCGATTTCCGCGCTCGCCGCTGCCATCACCGGCATCCTCATCTACATGGCCGACGACAAGCAGCTGCGCGACATCACCTTCTGGAGCCTCGGCTCGCTCTCCGGCATGACCTGGGCAAAGCTCTTCGCCGCCGGGCCGATCATCCTGCTCGCGCTTGTCGTCGTTCCCTTCCTGTCACGCGGCCTCAACGCAATCACCCTCGGCGAGGCCGCAGCCTTCCACATGGGCGTCAAGGTACAGCGGCTGAAATACATCGCCGTCGTTTCCGTCGCCGGCGCGGTCGGCGCCTCGGTCGCCGTCAGCGGCGGCATCGGCTTCGTCGGCATCGTCGTGCCGCATCTCCTGCGGATCGTCATCGGCCCGGACCACCGCTACCTGCTGCCGGCCTCGGCGCTCTTCGGCGGCGTACTGATGCTCGGCGCCGACATGCTGGCCCGTACCATCGTGGCGCCCGCGGAGTTGCCCATCGGCATCATCACGGCGCTCGCCGGCGCCCCGTTCTTCCTCTGGGTGCTGCTGCGTGACCGCACACGCAACGGCTGGTAAGAGACTATGATCACCGCGAGAAACCTCTCGGTCAGCCTTTCCGGCAAGACCATCGTGCACGGCGTGTCGCTGGAAGCCAAGGCCGGCCAGCTGACCGCCATCGTGGGCCCAAACGGCTCCGGCAAGACGACCATGATGAAAGCGGTCGCAGGCGAACTGCCCAGCAAGGGCGAGATCACCATCAACGGCCATGCGCTTGCCGCACTTGAACCCTGGCAGCTTGCCGTCAAGCGCGCCGTGCTGCCGCAGGCCGCCACCATCGCCTTCCCCTTCACCGTGCGTGAGATCGTCCGCCTCGGCCTCACCGTCGGCCCGAACCGCCACGCCGAGCGCATCGATGCAATCACCGCGGAAGCGCTCGCCGCCGTCGACCTCGCGGGCTTTGCCGGCCGTTTCTACCAGGAGCTTTCCGGCGGCGAGCAACAGCGCGTGCAGCTTGCCCGCGTGCTCTCGCAGATCTGGGAACCGGTGCTCGACGGCGAACCATGCTTCCTGATGCTGGACGAGCCGGTCTCCGCACTCGACATCCGCCACCAGCTGACCATCATGACGCTGGCGCGCCGCTACTGTGAAAGCGGCGGTGGCGTGATCGCCGTCATGCACGACCTCAACCTCACCGCCATGTTCGCCGACCACATGGTGATGATGCGGAGCGGCCGCATCGAGCGCGCCGGTCCACCTGCCGATGTGATGACCGACGATGCGATGGAGGCGGTATTCGGCTGCCGCATGCGCATCAATGGTGTGCCTGCAACCGGCGTTCCCTTCGTGCTGCCGCACACCGCTTCGGCCTGATTTTCCAGCACCTTACGGAACCTTTTGCCCCCATACCCGTTGTCTGACCGGAAAAACCGTTCTGCCAGGAAGGTGGAGCGCTGTTCGGCCCGCAGGTTTGCGGGCGACCGAAAAAGGAGAAACGGCATGGCCAACGGACTGTTTTCATCGCGCAGCAAGAGCCTTCGCAACGGGATTCACGACGAAGCCCAGGCCGTCGAAGAACAAATCGCGGACCTGCGCGCGGAGATCGCCTCCCTCGCCAAGCTGCTTGCGGACGATGCCTCCAGCGGCGCGAGTGGCATTCGCAAGAAGGCCCGTGCAGCAAGGGTGCAGGCAAGCGAAGCTGCGCATGACCTGAAGGATCGCGCCGAAGGCGATATCCGTGACATGATTGCGGCAGGCGAGGACATTCTTGCCGATTTCCAGGAGCGCTACCGCGATTCCGGCCGCCGCGCCCGCAAGGCCGTGAAGGACCATCCGCTTGCGACCCTCGGCGTCGCCGCCGCCGCCGGCTTCCTGATCGCCGCCCTCCTGCGGCGCTAATCCCTTCCTCGCACGATCCGGGACGCCAACCGGCGTCCCTCCTATGCGGAGCGTCAAAGGCATGCTTTCACTGGGAGCCATTCTCCTGCAAAATCTCGTGACCCGCGTCAGCGACCGGGTGGACGAGACGATGGACGTCGCCAAGCGCAATGCGATCGCCGGCGCCGTGATCGGGCTTCTGCTGATCACGGCCTACGGTCTCGGCATCATTGCGACCGCCGTGCTGCTGTCGCAGCACTACGGCACCGTGCCGGCGCTCTTCGGCCTTGCCGGGGGGGTCCTGCTGCTTGCTCTCATCGTGTCGGCCGTTGTCGCCATGCGCAACAGGCGAGAGCGGGAACGGCGCCGCATCCGCCGCCGGCAACTGGCCGCACGCCGTGACCTGATGGCCGCAGCCGCCACCGCCGCGGTGAAAAAGCCGTTCGCGGCAACCGCTGTCGCGCTCGCCCTCGGCTTCCTGCTCGCGCCGAAATCCCGTCGCGACGACGACTGATTTTCCGATGTCCGCCGACGGCACGCCGCTCAGAGCGGCATGCGAATGACCGCCGTCACGCCCTTGGGCAGATATTCGACATGCACGCTGCTGCCGAGGATCTTGTCGAGACTGCGCTCGATCAACACCGAGCCGAAACCGCGCCGGCCGTCCGGGTTGACCGGCGGCCCGCCGACCTCGTGCCAGGTCATGTTGAGCACGTTTTGATCGTCTTCCTTCACCACGCGGGCGGTGATCACCACCTTGCCCGAACGTACCGACAGCGCCCCGTATTTGCGGGCATTGGTGGCAAGCTCGTGCAGCACGAGACCGAGGCCGACCGCCTGGTCCGGCCCCAGCTCCACCTCGTCCTTGTGGATCTCGATCTGACTGTCGAAGTCGATCGCATAGGGCATGATCTGCTTCTGCAGCAGCATCTTCAGGTGGATCACACCCCATTCGTGATCGCTGAGCAGGCCATGCGCCTCGGACAGCGATTGCAGGCGGCCGGCGAACGCGTCCATGAATTCGACTGGATCGCTCGTCTGGCGAAGGGTCTGCCGGGCAAGCGACTGCAGCATGGCCAGCGTGTTCTTGACCCGGTGATTGAGCTCGCGCAGGAGGAGCCGCGTGCGCTCGGAGGCGAGTTGCCCGTCGGTGACATCGACATTGATACCGAGGAAGACCGTCGGCCTCCCTTCCGCATCCCATTCGTGCACGCGCCCGCGCCCGAGCAACCAGCGGCCGGATTTCGCCGCCCGGAAGAGGCCGTCATATTCCTTGCCGGAGGCGAGCGCATCCCGCAGGCGCCCGATGGTGACCTTGCGGTCCGCCGGATGGACCGAAGTGAAGAACTTGCGCGCCCGCATGGGCTTGGCCGGCTTGACGCCCAGCATGCGATAGAAGGTCTCGTTGCCGGAAACCATGCCCGTCGACAGGTCCCACAACCAGCTTGCGACATTGGCGGCATCAAGCGCCAGGGCATGGCGCTTCTCGTCGCGGGAAAGTACCTCGGCAGCCAGCATGCGCCGCCGGGCCTCGTCCTTCAGCTTGATGAGCGAGGCGGCGAGCGAAGCAAGCTGTCGCAGCCGCGGAACAAGGTCCGGCACGGTGCGCGCATGCGGTTTGACGTCGAAGACGCAGACCGTGCCGATCGGCTGACCGTCCACCATGATCGGCGCCCCGGCATAGAAGCGAAGGTGCGGTTGTGCGGTGACGCTTGGCAGGCCGGCAAAACGCTCATCCTTGCAGGCATCAGGAATGATCAACGGCTCACCGCCGCTTTCGGCGATCATCCGCGCGCAGAAGGAATCTGCCGACGGCGCCCGGATTTCCGGCGTCCCCTGCCGAGCAAGAAACCATTGATCCGTGCGGCCGAGAATGGTCACAAGGGCAATCGGCGCGGAGAAGAGTCCAGCCGCAAGGCCCGCAATATCGTCGAAATCAGGATCTGGACCGAGAAACACCGGCATCGCGGCGTCAAGCGCCGCCAGACGGTCTGGCGCATCCAGAACCGCTGCAATATCGGACGATACTGTCAGAACATTGTCCTTCATACGCCTCTGGTATGCGATTCCGCGCCCGGTTTCACCCTTGGCTTTCGCCTGACGACGCTCTTCGCCCCGCTCCCCCTAAATTATCCGCCGCCCGCAGCGCGCGGGCGGCGGATGTTGCTTTTCCCTACGATGCAAAGGCGCGCGACGTAATCGGCGCAGAAACCGCATCCGGGCCATAGTCGCTTTCGCCACTGACCTGCAAGAGTTCCTGCAGGCGCTGGCGGGCGCGGTTGACGCGGCTCTTGATGGTGCCGAGCGCGCAGCCGCAGATTTCGGCCGCCTCTTCATAGGAAAAGCCCGAGGCGCCGACAAGGATGATCGCCTCGCGCTGCTCGTCCGGCAGCTTTTCCAGCGCCTTCTTGAAGTCCTGCATGTCGAGCGAACCGTATTGCGAGGGATGCTGCGCCATGTTCTCCGTGAAGAGACCGTCGGAATCCTGCACCTCGCGGCCGCGCTTGCGCATCTTGCTGTAGAGTTCGTTGCGCAGGATCGTGAAGAGCCAGGCCTTCATGTTCGTGCCCATCTCGAACTGCTCCTGCTTGGCCCAGGCCTTCATGATCGTGTCCTGCACGAGATCGTCGGCCTGGTCGTGCCGGCCGATCAGCGAGATGGCGAAAGCGCGCAGGCTCGGAAGAACGGCCAGCAGTTCCCGCTTGAACGTCGTCTGTTCCTGATCCATCCTACCCTCACTCGGCCCGTTGGATGCGGCTTTCCACGGCATCCAGTTTCTCGAGAAGATCCAGGAATCTTTGGGGAAGCGCCTCGTCCTGTACCTGATGGTAGAAGGCGCGAAGCTTCATCGCAATCTGCGCATTGGGGTCTTCGCTCGCGGGTGATCGTTGCCCGCTTCTTTTCTTGTCCACGCTTTTCACAGTGCCACTCTCATCTTTCATCTGCGCCTTGTGACGAATTCGGCGTGGAAATGCCCGGCATCAAAAAAAGTTCCCTTCGCCGGAACCTTAATTTGGCTTCCGCGTTCAAACCGTCAACTGCGATTGCAGCAATTTGAGAACAGGGGACCATCATGCCGATTTCCGACCGCATCGGGCCGCACCTTCCCGCGCTCCGCCGTTACGCACGCGCCCTCACCGGAACGCAGCCCTCGGGCGATGCCTATGTTGCAGCGACCCTTGAGACCATCCTCATCGATCCCTCCGTGATGCCCGAAGGCGAGGACGACAAAGCCAGGCTTTTCGGCCTGCTCAGCCGTATCATCTCCTCCCTCCCCGTATCCGTGAGCCGTGGCGCCGGCGCCATTTCGCCCGGCGCAGAGGCCCCGTTCGACCTTTCCGGCGTTCCCCCGCTCGGCCGGCAGGCACTGCTGCTGGCGACGGTCGAAGGCTTTACCGTCGAGAAGACGGCCGACATCCTCGATGCCGAGACCAGCAGCATCCGCACCCTTCTGGACGCCGCCTTCGCAGAGATCGCTGCGCAGGCCGAAACGGGCATCATGATCATCGAGGACGAGCCGCTGATCGCGCTCGACCTTGCCCATATGGTCAACGGCATGGGCCATCGTGTCACCGGGATCGCCCGCACGCAGGCCGAGGCCGAAATGCTTTGGAGCGACAGCCGTCCCGGCCTCGTCCTTGCCGACGTGCGGCTCGCCGATGGAAGCTCGGGCATCGATGCGGTGAATTCCATTCTCGCCCGTACGGACATCCCCGTGATCTTTATCACCGCCTATCCGGAGCGGCTGCTCACCGGTGAGCGTCCCGAGCCGGCCTTCCTCGTGTCCAAACCGTTCAATCCGGAGCAGGTGAAGGTGCTCATCAACCAAGCCCTTCTCTTCACCCCGCAAGCGCACGCCGCGGCCTGATCTCGCTCCCGGACGGCCGCAGCGGCGGCGCGGCTGGCGGCGGTGGGAGGCACGCCCACCGCCGTCTTTATTTTGTCCGCAATCCGAGTGGCAGGAGGCTATGCACAGCCATTCTCGATGTTCCGGCAATGACACAAAGGAAAACAGCCAGCGTCTGGGAGACACTGGCTGCTTGAGTATCCACGGACCGGAGGGGGACACGGTATCGTGGTCGATCACCGGTCGAGGGCCTCGCATTTGGGGGACATGCGCTGACCAGTGACGCCAGAGAAACCCCCGACACAGGATTTGGTTCCAGCCCCCTGAAGATTTTTTTCAACCGTCAGTCGATTGCTTCCAGCTCGGCCCGGTGCCGGTAAAGCGCGAGGAAGCGACGATAGTCCCGGTCGTAGCCGGCCTTGCGGGCGGGGTCGGGAGGGAAGACCCGGCTTCCCGGGTACATCTCACGGCCTGCAGCCGCCAGATCGGCGTGCAGCCCGCCGGCAACCGCCGCCATCATCGCCGTCCCGAGCAGTACCGCATCGCTGGTCTCCGGCACGACGACGCGGCAACCAGTGACGTCCCGGTAGAGCTCCATCAGCAGCGGGTTGCGTACATGGCCGCCGGCGACATGCAGCGTGTCGAGCGG
This sequence comes from Shinella sp. HY16, assembly GCF_028534175.1. Lineage (NCBI taxonomy): Bacteria > Pseudomonadati > Pseudomonadota > Alphaproteobacteria > Hyphomicrobiales > Rhizobiaceae > Shinella > Shinella sp. HY16. The sequence goes on from NZ_JAHYXL010000001.1 coordinate 2,794,677, forward strand.
ATAACCGCCCGCGCCAAGCTTTTCGAGGATATGGCGAATACCAAGCGCAATGGCGACGGAGGTCCGCCAATAGAGGCGGCAGAGCCCGTCGAAGGAGGCATCCAGCGAGAGGCCGCTGATCACGCCGAGTGCATGAGGATCGGCCAGCGGCGAGCGATTGCCGTGGAAATCCGGCAGCACATGCAGCCGCGCGGCAAAAGCCTCGCCCTCCTCCGCCTGCATCTCGCGGATGCGCGCGGCGATGCGGGCATGGTTCGCCGCCGAAGGTTCGCCGCCGGCGCTGTGCGCGCGCACGATATGGTCGAGCAGCGCGCCCGTCGCCGACTGGCCGCCCTCGACCAGCCACCACCCCGGCAGCACCACCTCGTAGTAGGGACCCCACATCCCGAAACCGAACCGCTTGTCGCGGGAAAAGGCGACGACACAGCTCGAGGTCCCGCCGATCAGGGCAAGTTGCCGCTCCAGCATCTCCGGCGTGCCCGCGAAAGGCCCGAGCACGCCGAGCGCGCCGGCATAGGCATCGATGAGGCCGGTCGCAGCGACACAGCCTGTGTCGAGGCCGAGCTCCGTGGCCGCTTCCGGCGCAAGAGGGCCGACAGCCGTGCCGACTGCCAGCGTCTCCTGCGGCAGCGCACCGCGTTCACGCAGATCCTCAAGGCCGATCGCCGTCAGGAAGCCGGCATTCCAAGGCTGTTTCTCATGGGAAAGGTAGTTCCATTTCGCCGTCATCGTGCAGCGCGACCGGGCATTCATCCCCGTCGCCCGCCAGGTCATGAAATCGGCGAGGTCGAAGACATGGCCCGTCTTCGCCCACTGTTCCGGATGGTGACGCTTCAGCCACATCAGCTTGGGCATTTCCATTTCCGGCGACATGACCCGGCCGGAATGAGCGAGGACCGGATGGTTCGTCGCCGTGCAGAGGTCGGCCTCCTCCAGGGCACGGTGATCGAACCAGGCGATCGTGTCCCAGCGCGCCTCCGCGCCGCCGGAGACCGCCAGCGGTCGTCCTTCCGTGTCCCGGACCACGAGCGAGCAGGTCGCATCGATACCGAGCGCGGCGATACGGTCCGCCGCGACGCCCGCAAGCGCAAGCGCCGCCCTGACCGCCACACAGGCCGCCTGCCAGATATTCTCCGAATCGTGCTCGGCGTGGTTCACGCTGGATCGGCGCAGGGCGATCGGGTGCTCGGACCGTCCCAGCAGAGCGCCGCTCCGGTCGAATACGCCGGCCCGGGCACTGCCCGTGCCGATGTCCACCGCAACGATCAGATCGCGCATCAATGCTCTTTCCCGCCGGCCTCTTCCTTGCGGACAAACTGTAACAATTCCCGCATGTCGTCAAACAGGGCATCGGGGTTGAGGCTGAGCAGCGCCTCGCGATGGCGCGGCGAGCGCGCATGGGAGCCACCGGTGAAGGCGACCACCCGCATGCCCGCCGATTTCGCCGCCGTGATGCCGGCAGGGCTATCCTCCACGACCACGCAATGCCCGGGCGCGACACCCATGACGGCGCTGGCATGGAGGAAAAGATCGGGCGCCGGCTTGCCGCGCGCGACCATGCTCGCACTGAAGATGTTCGGCTCGAACCGATCGATGAGGCCCGTGACGGAAAGCGACAGGCGGATGCGTTCGAGCTGGCTGGAAGAAGCCACGCAATGGGCGATGCCGAGCCGCTCCACCGTTTCGGCAATACCGTCGATGGGCTGCAACTCGGCACGAAAGCGCTCATAGAGCACCTTGCGCATCGCTTCCAGGAAGGCGGCGTCGATTGCGAGCCCATAGTCGGCATGCAGGATTTCCGACATGCTTTTCAGGCTGCGGCCGAGAAATCGCTCATGCGCCTCCTCCGCGCTCATGGCCACACCCGCCGTCGCCAGGGCCTCGACGAGAACCGCAAGCGAGATCGGCTCGCTGTCGACGAGCACACCATCGCAATCGAAGATCACCAGTTCTGTCTGTTTGGCGGCCATGACGTCCCGTTCCATTGTCAGGCCCCCGTGGTACTGTCTGCTCCCCTCGTTGGAAAGCCCCGGATTTGTAAGGATTTCCTCAATTCACGAGCCTGTCGCCCAGATAGTCCTTCAGCGTTGCGCGTGTCCCCTTCTGCTGGAGGGACGCAAGCGCATTGGCAAACCGCCGGGTGAAGCGGTCGGACACAGCGACCGTGCCAAAGATATCCTTCAGGGCGAGGAAGGCGTTCGGATCGTTCTTGGCCGACGTCGCCGCGGCACGGATGCGGTCGATATTGGGGTCGTTGAAGGCGATGTCCTTGCCGCTGTCCGTCTTGCCGGCGAGGTAGTGGCACCAGAGCGCCGAGACGAGCGACAGGCCGATGACGTCCTCGCCGCGCGCCAGCCGATCGGCAGTGGACGGCAGGATGAATTTCGGCTGGCGGTTGGAGCCGTCCTGCGCAAGGCGCGGGATCGTATCGGCGATCTTCGGATTGGAGAAGCGCCGCTCGATCAGCGCATAGTAGTCGTTGAGGTCGGTATCCGGCACGGGCGGGATGACGGGGATGATTTCCTCCCGCTCCAGCTTGGCGAGAAAGGCGCGGATGTCGACATCCTCCATCGCCTCATGGACGAAATGAATGTCGAGCAGCGCGGCCGGATAGGCGATCGCCGCATGGCCGCCGTTGAGGATGCGGATCTTCATGTGTTCGTAGGGCGCGACATCAGGCACGAACTGCACGCCGGCCTTCTCCAGCGCCGGGCGCCCCTGCGGGAAGTGATCCTCCAGCACCCATTGCTTGAACTCTTCGCAGAAGACCGGCCAGGCATCATCGATATCGTATTCGTCGGCGACGATACCGATCTCGCGTGGCCCCGTCGCCGGCGTGATGCGGTCGACCATGCCATTCGGGAAGGCGACGTTGGTGTCGATCCAGTCGGCAAGCACGGGATCGGAGAGGTGCGCGAGGCCGGAAATGGCGGCGTGCGTGACTTCGCCGTTGCCGGGAATGTTGTCGCAGGACATGACGGTGTAAGGCGCGAGGCCGGCATCCTTGCGCGCCTTGAGGCCGGCGAGGATGAGCCCGAACACGGTTTTGGGATCAGCGGGGTTGGCGGCGTCGGCGGCGATCGCCGGATGGCCGGGATCGAAGACGCCGGAGGCCGGATTGATGAAATAGCCGCCCTCGGTGATGGTCAGCGAGACGATGCGGATGGCGGGATTGGCAAGCTGTGCGATGGTCGCCGCAGCATTGCCGGGCGCGAGATAGCCGATCATGGCGCCGGTGACACGCGCGCCGGAACGGTTGTTGTCCTGCTCGACGACCGTCGTCAAAAAATCCTGCCCTGCGAGTTTTTCGCGCATGGCGGCGTCGGACGGCAGCACACCGGCCCCGATGATCGCCCAGTCATGGTCATGGCCGAGGTTGAACAGGTCGTCGAGATAGATCGCCTGGTGCGCCCGGTGGAAATTGCCGACGCCGAAATGCACGATGCCCGCCTTGAGGGCCGAGCGCTCATAGGCCGGAACGGCAGCCGTCCTGGCAACCTCTTTGAGGGTGGCGAGCGACAGTTTCGTGGTCATGGTCCGTTCCTTCCGGTCTCGTCTGCTGGCAAGGTCCGCGCGTTGCGGGCCTCAGCTCATCCAGTTGCCGCCGTCGACATTGTAGGTCTGCGCGACGATGTAGTTGCTCTCCTGGGAGGCCAGGAAGATCGCCATGCCCGTCAGATCCTCGGCGGTGCCCATACGGCCGAAGGGCACTTCCGCACCGACCAGGCGTTTCTTCTCGCCGCGCGGCCGGTTCTCGTATTTGGCGAACAGCGCATCGACACCGTCCCAGTGCTCGCCATCGACCACACCGGGCGCGATGGCATTGACGTTGATGCCGTGTTTGATGAGGTTCAGCCCCGCAGACTGGGTGAGGCTGATCACCGCCGCCTTGGTGGCGCAATAGACACCGACTAGCGCTTCGCCGCGCCGCCCGGCCTGACTTGCCATATTGATGATCTTGCCGCCGCGCCCCTGCGCGATCATCTGCTTTGCCGCCGCCTGAAGGGTGAAGAGCGTGCCGGCGACATTGATCGAGAACAGCTTTTCGTAGCTTTCACGCGTGATCTCGACGATCGGCGCCAGATCGAACAGCGCGGCATTGTTGACGAGGATGTCGAGGCCACCGGCCTCCTTCACGCAGGCCGCGATGGCAGCGTCGATGGAAGCCTGCCGCGTCACGTCCATCTCCACGGCATAGGCCGCCGGTCCGATTTCGTCGGCCGTCGCCTTCGCCCGCTCGATAGCGATGTCGGCGATGGCGACGCGCGCACCCTCCCGCACATAGGCTTCCGCGAAACTGCGGCCGATGCCACGCGCCGATCCCGTGATCAGCGCGCTTTTGCCCTCCAGCCGTTTCATCGGATCGCCTTCCCGGCGTCGTCAAAGCGATGGAGGCGCGTTGTGTCGGGCGTGAGGAAGACGCTGTCGCCGTGGGTGACGGGGAAGTCACCGCCGGCGCGCACGGTCATCATGCCGATGCCGTCGGTATTAACATGCAGGAACGTGTCCGAGCCGAGATGTTCGGCAACGCCGACCACGCCTTTCCACGTCCCGCTCTCCTTGGAGAGGCGGATATGCTCGGGTCGGATGCCGACGGTGGGCGCATTGTACGGCTTGGCCGCCTCACCCTTGACGAAGTTCATACGCGGCGAACCGATGAAGCCGGCAACGAAGAGATTGTCGGGCTTGTTGTAGAGATCGAGCGGCGAGCCGACCTGCTCGATATTGCCGGCGTTCAGCACGACGATCTTGTCGGCCATGGTCATGGCTTCCACCTGGTCGTGCGTGACATAGATCATCGTCGTCTTCAGCTGATGATGCAGTTCGCTGATTTCGAGCCGCATCGTGCCGCGCAGCGCCGCATCGAGGTTCGACAGCGGCTCGTCGAAGAGAAAGGCCGACGGCTCGCGCACGATCGCCCGGCCGATGGCCACGCGCTGGCGCTGACCGCCGGACAGTTGCCCGGGCCGCCGCTCCAGGTAGTTGGTGAGGTTGAGCACGCGTGCGGCTTCCGTCACCTTCTTGTCGATGATGGCAGGATCGGTCTTCGCCATCTTCAAGGGGAAGGCGATATTGTTGCGCACCGTCATATGCGGATAGAGCGCATAGGACTGGAACACCATGGCAAGCCCGCGCTTGGCCGGCGCCGCCGACGTCACGTCCTTGCCGTCGATCTCGATGGTGCCGCTGGTGGTATCCTCAAGGCCCGCGATGAGGCGCAGCAGCGTGGACTTGCCGCAGCCCGACGGGCCGACGAAGACGACAAACTCGCCGTCTTCGATGGCAAGGTCGATGCCCGGGATGACCTGCGTCGTGCCGAAGGACTTGTTGACTTTCTTCAGGATGATCTTGCCCATGATGGTCCCTCCCCGAGGTCTGTTCGTTACTTCACGGCGCCGAAGGTGAGGCCGCGGACAAGCTGTTTCTGGCTGAACCAGCCCATGATCAGGATCGGGGCGATGGCGAGCGTCGAGGCCGCCGAGAGCTTGGCCCAGAAAAGACCCTGCGGGCTCGAGAACGAAGCGATGAAGGCGGTCAGCGGCGCGGCATTCGTCGTCGTCAGCCGGATCGTCCAAAAGGCTTCGTTCCAGGCGAGGATGATGTTGAGCAGCATGGTCGAGGCTATGCCCGGCACCGCCATCGGGGTGAGCACGTAGACGATCTCGCCCCAGAGCGAGGCTCCATCCATGCGCGCGGCCTCCAGGATCTCGCCGGGGATTTCCCGGAAATAGGTGTAGAGCATCCAGATGACGATCGGCAGGTTGATCATCGTCAGCATCACGGTGAGGCCGATACGGCTGTCGAGCAGGCCCGTGTCGCGGAAGATCAGGTAGATCGGGACCAGCACGGCAACGGCAGGCATCATCTTGGTCGAGAGCATCCACATCAGGATGTCCTTGGTCTTCGCCGTCGGCGAGAAAGCCATCGACCAGGCGGCCGGTACGGCGATCAACAGCGCCAGGAGCGTCGAGCCGAGCGACAGAATGACCGAGTTCAGGAAGAACTTGAAATAGTTGCTCTGCGCCTGCACGGCCGCATAGCTCTCGACCGTGCCAGAAGGCAGAAGGTTGAAGCCCTGGATTGCCTCGGTCTCGGACTTGAACGAGGTGATGATCGTATAGAGGATCGGGAAGAAGATGATCAGCGCGATGATCCAGGCGGCGATGGTGAAGACGACGGTTCTTCTTGTTGAGACGGCTCTAGCCATGGTCTTGTCCCTCTCTCACTTGTCCAGGTTCTTGCCGACGGCGCGCATCAGGAAGAAGGCGACGATGTTGGCGAGGATGACGGCGATGATGCCACCGGCCGAGGCGCCGCCGACGTCGTAGCCGAGGAGCGCGGTGCGGTAGATCAGGAACGGCAGGTTGGTCGAGGCATAACCCGGACCGCCATTGGTGGTGACGAGGATTTCCGCGTAGACGCCGAGCAGGAAGATCGTCTGGATCAGGATGACGACGGTGATCGAGCGGGCGAGATGCGGCAGCGTCAGGTAGACGAAGCGCGACACGAAACCCGCGCCGTCCATTTCCGCCGCCTCCTTCTGCTCGCCGTCGAGCGATTGCAGCGCGGTGAGCAGGATGAGGGTCGCAAAGGGCAGCCACTGCCAGGCGACGATGATGATGATCGAGAACAGCGGATATTGCGCGAACCAGTCGACAGGCTGCAGGCCGACGGCGCGGTTGATATCCGCCAGCACCCCGTAGCCCGGATGCATGATCATGTTCTTCCACACGAGCGCTGCCACCGGCGGCATGACGAAGAAGGGCGAGATGATCATGATGCGCACGATGCCCTGCCCCCACATCGGCTGGTCGAGCAGAAGCGCGATGGCAATGCCGCCGATGACGGTGATGAAGAGCACGCCGACGACGATCACGAGCGTATTCCAGATCGACTGGAAAAAGGCCGGGTCGGTGTAGAAGTACTGATAGTTGAACAGCCCCGCCCAGCTGACATTGGCCGGGTTCAGGAGGTTGTAGTTCTGGAACGAGAACCACAGCGTCATCGCCAGCGGCACGATCATCCAGACCAGAAGCAGCCCCACAGAGGGCGCCAACATCAGACGCGCCAGCCCGCGCGTGTTCTCCGTCGCCATGATTTCCTCCCGAGAGCCGGTCCGGCCGGCCTGTGCAGTCACGACATCATTCCAGGGCGGAGCCGCCCCTCATCCCCCTACCCGGACCTTCTCCCCGCAAACACGGAGAAGGGGCAGAATGGAGCGCCCATCGTTCCTCTCCCCACTTGCGGGAAGTGGATGCCGGCAGGCAGGTGAGGGGCAAGCGCCGGAAACAACACCCCGTCTATCGGCTGCCCGGATCACGTCCGGGCAGCCTGTCCTTGGGGAGGAGGTATTACTTGATGTAGCCGGCGCGGGTCATTTCGCGGGTGGTGACCTGCTGGGCCTGGGCGAGCGCGTCGTCAACCGACATCTGGCCGGCGAGCGCCGCCGAGAAGAGCTGGCCGACCGTCGTGCCGAGACCCTGGAATTCCGGGATGGCGACGAACTGCACGCCGACATAGGGCACCGGCTTGACGGCCGGGTTCTTCGGGTCGGCAGCATTGATCGAGTCGAGCGTCATCTTGGCGAAGGGTGCCGCCTTCTCATACTCGGCATTTGCATAGAGCGAGGAGCGCGTGCCCGGAGGAACGTTCGCCCAGCCTTCCTTTTCGGCGACGAGCTTGGTGTAGTCCTTGCTGGTCGCCCAGGCGATGAACTTTTCCGCCGCCGCGGTCTTCTGCGAGCCGGCCGGGATGGCGAGGTTCCAGGCCCAGAGCCAGTTGCCGCGCTTGCCGAGACCCGTATCGGGAGCGAGCGCATAACCGACCTTGTCGGCGACCGTCGATTCCTTGGGGTTAGAGACGAAGGAGGCGGCAACCGTGGCGTCGATCCACATGCCGCAATTGCCCTGCTGGAACAGCGCCAGGTTCTCGTTGAAGCCGTTCGACGATGCGCCCTGCGGGCCGGCATCGGCCATCAGCTTGACGTACATGTCGAGCGTGTTCTTCCATTCCGGCTGGTCGAACTGGGGCTTCCAGTTTTCATCGAACCAGCGGGCGCCGAAGGCGTTGGACGTGGCGGTCAGGAACGCCATGTTCTCGCCCCAGCCGGCCTTGCCGCGCAGGCAGATGCCGTTGATGCCGGCATTGCGGTCCGTCATCTTGCGGGCAGCTTCCCCGATGAACTCCCAGGTCGGCGCGTCGGGCATGGTCAGCCCGGCCTTCTCCATCAGGTCCTTGCGGTACATGACGAAGGAGCTCTCGCCATAGAACGGCGCGGCGTAGAGCTTGCCGTCCTCGCCCGTCAGACCCGAGCGGATGGCCGGAAGCAGGTCGTCGGCGTCGTAGTCGGCACCGAGATTGTCGAGCGGCACCAGCCAGCCCTGCTTGGTCCAGATCGGCACTTCATAGGTGCCGATCGTCATGATGTCGTACTGGCCACCCTTGGTCGCGATGTCGGTCGTGACGCGTTCGCGCAGCACGTTCTCTTCGAGCGTAACCCAGTTCAGTTCAATGTCGGGGTTCTTGGTGGTGAAATCTTCCGTCAGCCCCTGCATGCGGATCATGTCGCCATTGTTGACGGTGGCGATGGTCAGGGTTTCGGCATTGGCGAAACCGCACAGGAGAGCGGCCGAGCTGACGCCCAGCAGAAGGGTTCTCAAATTCATCATCTTCCTCCCAGAAGGGTTTTGAGCATTTGCTTTGCTCATGGGCAATTACTCGCATATTGCCGCAACAAGTCAACGACCAATCGTTGCTGCACCGCACAAGGCGGGGCAGCACCTGTTGAATCTCATGGGAAATTTCTGCGTGGGAGACGGCTCTCGATCAGGCCGAAAGCAGGTGGCGAGCGGTCGATTCGTCGGTGATGACGCCGTTGATCATGCGCCCGCGCAGCGCCGCAAGCAGCGCCGTATATTTGCGCTTGCCCTTGGCAAGGCCGATGACGGTGGTCGTCTCGCGCGGCGGCAGCGGCACGGAGGCAACGCGTTCGTTGATGCTGCCGTCGAGCAGTTTGCCGTCGCGGTCGAACATCCAGCCGCAGATCTCGCCGGCGGCCCCCTCCTCCATCAGCCGCGCCATTTCCTCCGGGTCGAGGAAGCCGTCGAGGCAGAGCGGTGCATCCGCGCCGAGTTCACCGATCCCGACGAAGGCGACGTCGGCCTGTCGGCCGAGCTGGAGGGTCGATTGCACGAGGCTCTGCTTGTGCAGGAGATCACGCTCCTCCGTGGAGGAGACGAGAACCGGCAACGGCATCGGATAGTGCCGCGCCTTCACCGCGTCGGCCATCGAGAAGATGACGTTGTAGTATGCCGCCGAACCATCCGGCCCGATATTGCCGGTCAGCGACATGATGCGGTGCTGCGGACATTCCATCGCCGGAAGCTGGTCGATCGCCGCCTTCAGCGTGCGCCCCGTGCCGACGGCGAGCACGATCGGCTCGGCCTTCTTCAGCCAGCGCTCGATTTCCGCCGCACCGGCTTCCGCAATGCCAATCGTCGTCGAGGTCGAGCCCGGATCGCTCGGCACGATATCGACATGCACGAGCCCGAATTTCTTCCGTAGCTCCTCGCCGAGTTCCAGACATTCAGCGATCGGGTGATCGAGCCGCACCTTGATCAGCCGCTCGGCGACGGCGAGCGAGACAAGCCGCTGCGCCGACTGACGGGAGATGCCCATGGCGGAAGCGATTTCGTCCTGCGTGCGGCCCGCGACATAGTAGAGCCAACCGGCCCTTGCCGCATCGTCCAGCCGCCCGGCTGTTTCCGTCCGCTTCGCCATGGTTTTCCCCAGATGTTCCAAAGGATTTGCTGCATCTTTTCCGGCGACCTGTCAAACGCCATGTGACGGCGCAGCTGGAACAGTATCCCGCAATGCAACACAAAAACATAACCGGATTTCTCATATTTATTTCCGCTGCAAGCACTGAAAAACCAGCATTTCTTTTGAAATTTTACCGTTTGATAAAAAAATAAACCTGAGTTACCGTTCTCTCATTCAAAAAGCCCACGCGAATGGGAGATAACTATGGGAACGACGCAATCTGGGATCCATCGGGGGCGTCTTGCGCCTGCCGAATACGACACGAACTTTTCCGACCTGCATCCACGCCTCGACGATCACGAGGCCCTGGTCGCCGCCGACCGCTGTTACTTCTGTCACGACGCGCCGTGCATGACGGCCTGTCCCACCTCCATCGACATTCCGCTGTTCATCCGCCAGATCTCGACGGGCAACCCGATCGGTTCGGCGAACACCATTTTCGACCAGAACATTCTGGGCGGCATGTGCGCCCGCGTCTGTCCCACCGAGACGCTCTGCGAACAGGCCTGCGTGCGCAACACCGCCGAGCACCGCCCGGTGGAAATCGGCCGCCTGCAGCGCTACGCGACCGACGTGGCGATGACGGAGAACAAACACTTTTACGAACGCGCCGCCCGCACCGGCAAGGCTGTGGCGGTCGTCGGGGCCGGCCCGGCGGGACTTGCCTGCGCCCACCGCCTCGCCATGGATGGCCATGACGTCGTGATCTTCGAAGCACGCGAAAAGGCCGGCGGCCTCAACGAATACGGCATCGCCACCTACAAGGCGGTCGACGATTTCGCCCAGCGCGAAGTCGACTATGTGCTGGCGATCGGCGGCATCGAGGTGAAGAACGGCCTGAAACTCGGCCGCGACTTCACACTTGCCGATCTCACCGGCAATTTCGACGCCGTCTTCCTCGGCATGGGCCTTTCCGGTGTCAACGCGCTCGGCGCGGAGGGCGAAAACCTGCCCGGCGTCGTCGATGCGGTCGATTTCATCGCGGAACTGCGCCAGGCGACGGACAAGGCGACGATCCCCGTCGGCCGGCGCGTCGTCGTCATCGGTGGCGGCATGACGGCGATCGACGCCGCCGTGCAGGCAAAGCTCCTCGGCGCCGAGGAGGTGACGATCTGTTACCGCCGCGGCAAGGAGCAGATGAACGCCTCGGAATTCGAGCAGGACCTTGCCGCCTCCAAGGGCGTGATGATCCGCCACTGGCTCCAGCCGAAACGCGTCATCGCAAGAGACGGCCATGTCGCCGGCATCGAGGTGGAATATACCGAGATGCGCGACGGCAAGCTCGAAGGCACCGGCGAAATCGGCGCGCTCGCCGCCGACCAGATCTTCAAGGCCATCGGCCAGACGTTCGAGGCCGCCGGCCTCGGTTCGCTCGCCATGGCCGGCAACCGCATCGCCATCGATGCGGAAGGCCGTACGTCCGTCGCCAATGTCTGGGCGGGGGGAGACTGCGTGAAGGCCGGTGAAGACCTGACGGTCACATCCGTCGCACAGGGCCGCGATGCGGCCGATTCGATCAACCGCATGCTGGCTGCCGGTGTGCAGCCTTCCGTTGCCGTCGCTTGAGGGAGATGAGACATGGCTGATCTTCGCAACACCTTCGTCGGCATCAAGTCGCCCAACCCCTTCTGGCTCGCCTCCGCGCCGCCAACCGACAAGGCCTACAATGTCGAGCGCGCCTTCAAGGCCGGCTGGGGCGGCGTGGTCTGGAAGACGCTCGGCGAAGAAGGCCCGCCGGTCGTCAACGTCAACGGCCCGCGCTACGGCGCGATCTGGGGTGCCGACCGACGGCTTCTCGGCCTCAACAATATCGAGCTGATCACCGACCGCGACCTCTACACGAACCTGCGCGAGATGAAGCAGGTGAAGATGAACTGGCCGGACCGGGCGCTGATCGCCTCGATCATGGTGCCCTGCGAAGAGGAGAGCTGGAAGGCGATCCTGCCGCTGGTGGAAGAGACCGGCGCCGACGGTATCGAGCTCAACTTCGGCTGTCCGCACGGCATGTCCGAGCGCGGCATGGGCGCGGCGGTCGGCCAGGTGCCGGAATATATCGAAATGGTGGTGCGCTGGTGCAAGCAGTACACCCGCATGCCCGTCATCACCAAGCTGACGCCCAACATCACCGATATCCGCAAGCCGGCGCGCGCGGCCAAGGCCGGCGGCACCGATGCGGTGTCGCTGATCAACACGATCAACTCGATCGTGTCCGTCGACCTCGACAGCTTCGCGCCCAACCCGACGGTCGGCGGCAAGGGCACCCATGGCGGCTATTGCGGCCCGGCGGTGAAACCCATCGCGCTCAACATGGTGGCCGAGATCGCCCGCGATCCGGAAACCTACGGCCTGCCGATTTCAGGCATCGGCGGCATCACCACCTGGCGCGATGCGGCCGAGTTCCTGGCGCTCGGCGCCGGCAATGTGCAGGTCTGCACGGCCGCGATGACCTACGGCTTCAAGATCGTGCAGGAGATGATCACCGGGCTTTCAAGCTGGATGGACGCCAAGGGCCACCGCAGCCTCGACGACGTCATCGCCCGCGCGGTGCCCAACGTCACGGACTGGCAGTACCTCAACCTCAACTACATCGCAAAGGCCCACATCGACCAGGATGCCTGCATCAAGTGCGGACGCTGCCACATCGCCTGCGAGGACACCTCGCACCAGGCGATCACCCAGTTCGTCGATGGCGTCAGGCATTTCGAGGTGATGGAGGACGAGTGCGTCGGCTGCAATCTCTGCGTCAACGTCTGCCCGGTGGAGAACTGCATCACCATGGTGGAACTGGAACCCGGCGTGCTCGACCAGCGCACCGGAAAAACGGTGGATCCGAACTACGCCAACTGGACGACGCATCCGAACAACCCGATGGCCAGGCAGGCTGCGGAGTAGAAAAAGCCTCGTCGCGGGAAGTTCAGGCTTTCCGCGACGCCTCGTAGAGTGCAACGAGATCATCAAGGGGTATGCCGTTCAGAGTGGCGCCGGCGAGCCTGCAATTCGTGAACTCGACCCCAGAAAGATTGACGTTTTGGAATTGGGACCCCGACAGGTTCACGTCGTTGACACGCCACCCGGACATGTTGCTGTCATTGAAGCGAGCGCCGGAGAAGTTGATCTGGTTGAAGGTGACACCTGACAAGTTCGCGTCATTGAAAACCGAACCCGAGAGATTGGTATCGTTGACATCCAGGACATGCGTCACGCGATGAAGCTTCATTCCCTGCTTCCTTGATAGAACCCAGTGATCGCCGACTTGGGAGTCCATCGTAAACGTCACGCATGCAAACTCAAGCCGGGGCTATGCGACACACCCGTTGCAGCGAGGCTTCGGGTCAAATGCGAAGCCGCTCTCACCCAAAGAAATTGAAGCTCTGCCCGGCGCTGTAGGCCAGCAGCGCCAGCCCGGCAAAATAGACGATCGTCATCACCACCATGCCATAGCCGGCCAGCACCACCAGCCCGTCGCGCTGCGAAATACCTGCGGCCAGCAGCAGGATGGCGACGCCCGGCAGCGTGTTGGAGAAGGGAATGAGCCCGAGCGGCGCCATGAGAAGAACCCCCGCCCCCATCAGCACCAGGCCGTTGACGCGGTTCATCACGGCACCTGACGTCAGCCCCGTCATGCGCGGCTTGAAGAAGCGGTCGAACTTGCGCAGGAATTTCACGCCACGCTCCAGCACCGGCCGCAGCTTGCCGCTTTCCAGCCGCCGGTCGGCGACCTTTTGCGGCAGCCAGGGCAACCGGTTGAGCGTGATCGCCGCGCTGATCAGGACGATACCGGCACCAAAGACAGTGGAAACGCCAGGGATCGAGACCGGGAACAGAAAGGGCAGCGACAGAAAGGCGCAGAGCAGGAGCAGGCCACTTTCGCCCATCATCGCGAGCAGATCGCGCAGCGTGATGTGCTCGCCCTTGATCGAGTGGATGATGTCCTCGAGCAGTTCGCTCGTCTTGCGGTCCGTGTCCTTGAAGCCGATGGCCGTCGTCATGCAATGTCCTCTCGCGTGCCGCCGGCGTATGGGCGGCGATTGCGGCTTTCCTGTGGGAGTGGCGCGCCCCGACTTTTCGCTGTTGCGGATGCAAAACAGCTACGCACACATGCCGGATTTGCTCTATGAGCATGCCGCACCGCAGACAATAGGGTGATTTTCTTGACGAAGCGTATGCCGGCCCCGGCGGGCCTCTCCATCCATGCAAAAGGCCGCGAAAAGCTGAAGGGGCATCTCGCCATGCTGCTCTTTGCGGTGCTGATCGCCGGCTCCTTCTCCTTCGGGGGCCTAGCGGCGCGCTACATGGAGGCCGAGCCGCTGATGCTCTGGCGCTACATCCTGACCGTCGTCGTCATGGCGGCGCTCGCCTTCGGCGCCTTCAGGGTTCCGCTGACGCTGCCGAAGCAGGCCTGGCGCTTCCTGCTGCTCGGCGGGCTGATCGCCATCTACATGCTCACCATGTTCATGGCGCTGGAGTTCACCAGCCCCGTCGCCACCGGCGCGGTTTTCACGCTGATGCCGCTCCTGAGTGCCGGCTTCGCTTTGCCGGTGCTCGGCCAGAGGACGCGGCCCGGCGTACTCGCCGGTCTCCTCATCGCCGCGGCCGGCGCCGTGTGGGTGATTTTCCGGGGCAATATCGATGCCATCCTCGCCTTCGATGTCGGCACCGGCGAGATGACCTTCTTCGTCGGCGTCGTCTGCCATGCGCTCTACGTGCCGCTGATCCGCCGCTTCGACCGGGGCGAATCGGCCGTCGGTTTCGGCTTCTGGGTAACGGTGGGCGCAACGCTCTGGTTGATCCCGCCAGGTATCCGAAGCTTGATCGCAACGGATTTCTCCGCCCTGCCCGTCGCTGTCTACGCTGCCGTCACCTATCTGGCCGTCGTCACCACGGCCGGCACGTTCCTGCTCCTGCAATATGCCTCGATGCGCCTGCCGGCCTCCAAGCTGCTGGGCTACGGCTATCTGACGCCGAGCTTCATCATCCTGCTCGAAGGCATTCTGGGTCACGGCTGGGCGAGCCTGCCGGTCCTGGCCGGCGCCCTCGTCACCGCCTGCGGCCTGGCGCTGATGGCGCTTCTGCCGGACTGATCCGGCTCGGAACGGGCGTCAGACCGGCTCTTCGCTGACATTGAGACCGCCGATGAAGAGTTGTTCGAGGAAGCGCGCCGCATCCTCGAACCGGCCCTCGCCGGCCTGGTCCTGCCCGAGCACGGCGCGCACCTGCACGTCGAAGTCGGCATAGTGCTGGGTGGTCGACCAGATCGAGAAGATCAGGTGATACGGGTCGCATTTGGCGATCTTGCCCGCCTTCGCCCAGGTGCGGATGACTTCCGCCTTCTCGTCGACGAGCGACTTCAGCGGCCCCTTCAGTTCGTCCTCGATGTTCGGCGCGCCCTGCAGGATTTCATTGGCGAACAACCGGCTTTCGCGCGGAAAATCGCGCGCCATCTCCAGTTTGCGCCTGATGTAACTGCGGATTTCCGACACCGGGTTGCCTTCCGCATCGAATTCGCGCAGCGGATCGAGCCAGGTATCGAGCACCCGGTTGATCAGCGCCCGGTGCATCGCCTCCTTGGTACGGAAGTAGTAGAGCAGGTTCGGCTTCGACATGCCGGCCACCTCGGCGATCTGGTCGACGGTGGCACCGCGAAAGCCGTGCAGCGAGAAAACCTCCAGCGCCGCCTCGAGGATCTGCTCCTCCTTCGCCTCCTGGATGCGCGTGCGCCGCTGTGTCCTCGCTGCCCTTGGTAATGCCATCGTGCCCCCTCGGCCTTGCCCGTCGAACCGGAAAAGTGCCGCCAAATTCACCAGTTTAACCAGCCGCCATTTTCTTCGGCGCAGCCCAAGTTTTTGGTTTTTCGGCTTGAGTGCCGCAACGGAAGCTGTAATGTTTACCAACCGGTCAAATTATCAGCCAGTTATCACACAAAGGCAACTGCTGATCGGAAGGCGCAAAACAACAACGGCGCCGCCAGCCGGTGGGAACGAGAATGGGGCTGCAAAAGCCCGACGACATGGGAGCATAGACATGGCCGCACCCGGCGAGAACATGCGTGTCAACGCGGACCGCCTGTGGGATTCCCTCATGGACATGGCGAAGATCGGCCCCGGCATTGCCGGCGGCAACAATCGCCAGACGCTGACCGACGCCGACGCCGAAGGCCGCCGCCTGTTCCAGGCCTGGTGCGACGGCGCGGGCCTCACCATGGGTGTCGATACGATGGGCAACATGTTCATGACGCGCCCGGGCACCGATCCCGACGCCCTGCCCGTCTATGTCGGCTCGCATCTCGATACGCAGCCGACCGGCGGTAAATATGACGGCGTGCTCGGCGTGCTTGCCGGCCTTGAGGTCGTGCGTTCGCTGAACGACCTCGGCATCCGCACGAAACACCCGATCGTCGTCACCAACTGGACGAACGAGGAAGGCGCCCGCTTCGCCCCCGCCATGCTGGCGTCAGGCGTTTTCGCTGGCGTGCATACGCAGGATTATGCCTATGGTCGCAAGGACCCCGAGGGCAAGGTTTTCGGCGAGGAGTTGCAGCGCATCGGCTGGATCGGCGACGAAACGGTCGGCGCGCGCAAGATGCACGCCTATTTCGAATATCACATCGAGCAAGGCCCGATCCTGGAGGCGGAAGGCAAGGACATCGGCGTCGTCACCCACTGTCAGGGCCTGTGGTGGCTGGAATTCACACTGACCGGCCGCGAGGCGCATACAGGCTCGACGCCGATGACGATGCGCGTCAATGCCGGCCTCGCCATGGCCCGCATCCTCGAAATGGTGCAGACCGTCGCCATGGAGAACCAGCCGGGCGCCGTCGGCGGCGTCGGCCAGGTGTTCTTCTCGCCCAATTCGCGCAACGTGCTGCCCGGCAAGGTCGTCTTCACCGTCGACATCCGCTCGCCGGACCAGAAGAAACTCGACGGCATGCGCGCCCGCATCGAGGCAGAGGCGCCGAAAATCTGCGCGGCGCTGGGCGTCGGCTGTTCCGTCGAGGCGGTTGGCCATTTCGACCCCGTCACCTTCGATCCGACCCTCGTCGCCACCGTACGCAAGGCCGCCGAAGACCTCGGCTACAGCCACATGAACATCATCTCCGGCGCCGGCCATGACGCCTGCTGGGCGGCAAAAGTCGCGCCGGCCACGATGATCATGTGTCCCTGCGTCGGCGGCCTCTCGCACAACGAGGCGGAGGACATTTCCAAGGAATGGGCCGCCGCAGGCGCCGACGTGCTGCTCCATGCGGTGATCGAGACTGCCGGCATCGCCGAGTGATCTTTTGCCGCCCGGTCTGTCGGGCGGTCTCGCGCTTTGTGCGCCACCAAAAATCGAGACAGGGAGCGGACCAACATGAGCACAGTCATCAAGGGCGGAACCATTGTCACCGCCGACCTCACCTACAAGGCGGACGTCAAGATCGAGGGTGGGAAGATCATTGAGATCGGCCCTGATCTTCCCGGCGACGAGGTGCTGGATGCGGCGGGCTGTTATGTCATGCCGGGCGGCATCGATCCGCATGTGCATCTCGAAATGCCCTTCATGGGCACCTATTCGGCCGATGATTTCGAGAGCGGCACGCGCGCCGGGCTTGCCGGCGGCACGACCATGGTGGTCGATTTCTGCCTGCCCGATCCCGGCCAGTCGCTGCTCGATGCGCTGAAGCGCTGGGACAACAAGTCGACCCGCGCCAATTGCGACTATTCCTTCCATATGTCGGTGACCTGGTGGAGCGAACAGGTCTTTGACGAGATGAAGGCCGTGGTCGAGGAGAAGGGCATCAACACCTTCAAGCATTTCATGGCCTACAAGGGCGCGCTGATGGTGAACGACGACGAGATGTTCGCCTCGTTCCAGCGCTGCGCCGCGCTCGGCGCCCTGCCGCTCGTGCACGCGGAGAACGGCGATGTCGTCGCGGCGATGCAGGCGAAACTGATGGACGAGGGAAACAACGGGCCGGAAGGCCACGCCTATTCGCGCCCGCCGTCCGTCGAGGGCGAGGCGACGAACCGCGCCATCATCATCGCCGATATGGCGGGTGCGCCGCTCTATGTGGTGCACACCTCCTGCGAACAGGCACATGAAGCCATCCGCCGCGCCCGGCAGAACGGCATGCGCGTCTACGGCGAGCCGCTGATCCAGCACCTGACGCTCGACGAAACGGAATATTTCAACAAGGACTGGGACCACGCCGCACGCCGCGTCATGAGCCCGCCCTTCCGCAACAAGCAGCACCAGGATTCGCTCTGGGCCGGCCTTGCGAGCGGCTCCTTGCAGGTGGTGGCGACCGACCACTGCGCCTTCACGACGGACCAGAAGCGCACCGGCGCCGGTGATTTCCGCAAGATCCCGAACGGCACCGGGGGCCTTGAGGACCGCATGCCCATGCTCTGGACCAACGGCGTCAACACCGGCCGGCTCACCATGAACGAGTTCGTCGCCGTCACCTCCACCAACATCGCGAAGATACTCAACGTCTATCCGCGCAAGGGCGCCATCCTCGTCGGTGCGGATGCGGATATCGTCGTCTGGGATCCGAAGCGGTCGAAGACCATCTCGTCGAAGAACCAGCAGTCCTCGATCGACTACAACGTCTTCGAAGGCAAGGACGTCGTCGGCCTGCCACGCTTCACCCTGACGCGCGGCGTGGTCGCCATCGAGGAATCGACCGTCAAGACGCGCGAGGGCCACGGCCAGTTCGTCAAGCGCGAGCCCTTTGCCGCCGTCAACAAGGCGCTGTCGACCTGGAAGGAGATCACCGCGCCGCGCAAGGTCGAGCGCAGCGGCATTCCGGCGAGCGGCGTATGATCCGCAGCGGCCGCCTCACCCTTCTTCTCGGCATCGCACTCGCCGGTTCGGCGGGGACGGCAGCCGATCTTGTCGACGGCAGCTATGGCAACAAGGAAGGCTGCCACTATGCCGAGACGGGTGAATCCTCCGGTGCCGATTTCTTCTTCCTGCTGAACAAGGAAGGCGTCACCACCGCGGCCTCCTTTTGCGAATTCAAGGGCGACGGGAAACAGGTTGACGGCGCGACGAAGATCTCCGCCGAGTGCCACGAGGAGGGATACGAGGAGACCACGCCGCACGAACTGACGCTGACACCCGAGAACGGCGGCTACACCGTGAGCTTTCCGGACGGCACGCGCTGGGGGCCGCTGATGCGGTGCAAGACGTGAGGATTGGGCCGCGGCGATATACCCCCCTCTGTCCTGCCGGACATCTCCCCCTCAAGGAGGGAGATCGGCCCCGTGGCCTGATCCCCCGCCTTTTAAATCGCAACCAGCGCCTCGAGATGCGGCAGGAGCACCACGCTCTCCTGCTCGTGGGGATCTGTCCGGGCGATGACCGCCGAAGCCGGCTGGTCGGAAAGGTTTGCCGGCAGATGCGGCACGCCGGCGGGGATGTAGAACATCTCGCCCGCCCTGACGACGACATGGTTCTCCAGTCGCTCGCCGTACCAGGTGTGGGCCTCGCCGGAGAGCATGTAGATCGCCGTTTCGTGGCTCTCATGCATGTGCGCCTTCGCCCGTCCGCCCGGCGGAATCGTCAGGAGATGCATGCAGATGCCAGAGGCGCCGACCGTCTCCCGGGCAATCCCTTCGAAATAGCTGAACCCCTGTTTTCCGTCATACGTGCCGCCCGGGCGCACCACCCGGCATTCGGCCTTCGCGTCCACCGCCATCGTCTCCCCCGGCTCCAGCGTGAGAATTCCGTGCTCAAAGTGATACCGCAGACAATGCCGATTGCAATGCTGAGAATGGACATGCAGTCTGCCGCAACCCGCGCCGAAAGATGACCGCCATGTCCCATGCCACGCCTTCCAGCACCGTCGTCTCAGCAAAGGACCTCGGCCTGACCTTCCAGACCGCCGACGGCCCCGTGACGGCGCTGACCGGGGTAAACCTTGCCGTCGAGAAAGGCGACTTCGTCTCCTTCATCGGCCCTTCCGGCTGCGGCAAGACGACCTTCCTGCGCGTCATCGCAGATCTCGAGAAGCCGACATCAGGCAAGATCACCGTCAACGGCATGACGCCGGAAGAAGCCCGCAGGCGCCGCGCCTATGGCTACGTCTTCCAGGCCGCCGCGCTCTATCCCTGGCGCACGATCGAGAAGAACATCGCCCTGCCGCTGGAGATCATGGGCTACTCCAGGGCCGACCAGAAGGCCCGCATCGAGCGCACGCTCGATCTCGTCAACCTGTCGGGCTTCGGCAAGAAGTATCCCTGGCAGCTCTCCGGCGGCATGCAGCAGCGTGCCTCGATCGCCCGCGCGCTCGCCTTCGATGCCGACCTTCTCCTGATGGACGAACCGTTCGGTGCGCTCGACGAGATCGTGCGCGACCACCTCAACGAGCAGCTCCTGAAACTGTGGGCCGCCACCGAAAAGACGATCTGCTTCGTCACCCACTCGATCCCCGAGGCCGTCTACCTCTCGACGAAGATCGTCGTGATGAGTCCCCGCCCCGGCCGCGTCACCGACGTGATCGAATCGCCCCTGCCGAAGGAGCGTCCGCTCGGCATCCGCGAAACGCCGGAATTCCTCGAAATCGCCCACCGGGTGCGCGAGGGGCTGCGCGCCGGCCACAGCTACGAGGAGCACGCCTGATGAAGCTCTCGTTCGTGCTCTGGCTGTTCGGCGCGACCGCCGTCTTCATCACCGCAGCGACCGCTTCGCGCGCCTATATCGGCACCACGAACATCCTCTACCTGCTGTTCTCCCTGGCGCTCTACATCGTCGGCAACCTGATGATGCTGAAACTGATGCGCGAAGGCGGGCTTGGCATTGCCATTTCGCTCTCCGCCATTACCCAGTTGCTGCTGATCAATGTCATTGCCTTCCTGTTCTTCGGCGAACGGCTCAGCAGCACGCAGCTCGCCGGCGTCGGCCTCGGTATTCTGGCCATGGGGCTGATGCTGCTGCCCTCCCCGGCAAGGAGCTGAGCCATGGCGGAACCCGGTTTCCTGCGCGACCGCCTGCTGCCGATAAGCACCGTCGTGCTGGCACTCGTTGTGCTCTGGTATGTCTTCGTCGTCGTGTTGAACGCCCCCTTCGAGCGGGACACGGCGGCGCGGGCGGGAACCACCATCGGTTTCATGGAGCTGTTGCCCAAGACCATGATGCAGGAGCGGCCCGTGCTGCCGGCACCGCACCAGGTCTTCGCCGAACTCTGGGATACGACCGTCAACAAGGCCGTCACCTCCAAGCGAAGCCTCGTCTATCATTCCTGGATAACGCTTTCGGCGACACTGCTCGGCTTTGCCATGGGGGCCGTGCTCGGCATCCTGCTTGCCATCGCCATCGTGCACAACCGGGCGATGGACCGTTCGCTGATGCCCTGGGTCATCGCCAGCCAGACGATCCCCATTCTCGCTATCGCGCCGATGATCATCGTTGTCCTGAACGCAGTCGGCATTTCCGGCCTGATGCCGAAGGCGCTGATCTCGACCTACCTTTCCTTCTTCCCCATCGTCGTCGGCATGGTGAAGGGCCTGCGCAGTCCCGAGCAGATCCAGCTCGACCTGATGCACACCTACAATGCCTCTTCCGCACAAACCTTCTGGAAGCTGCGCTGGCCCGCCTCGATGCCCTATCTCTTCACCTCGCTGAAGGTGGCGATCGCCATCTCGCTCGTCGGCGCCATCGTCGGTGAACTGCCGACCGGCGCCGTCGCCGGCCTCGGCGCGCGCCTGCTTGCCGGCTCTTATTACGGCCAGACGGTACAGATATGGGCGGCGCTGTTCATGGCCGCGGCGGTGGCGGCGCTGCTCGTCATCGTCGTGGGCTTTGCCCATGGCCTTGTCCTCAAGCGCATGGGGGCGCGGGCATGAACTATAGCGTCCTCATCGCCGCCATCGTCTTCTGGCTTGCCGCCTGGGCCTTCAACGAATGGCTCGTGCGCCAGAAGTTCACGAGCCCGGCCACGGACCGGGCGGCGCGCCTCGCCGTGCCGCTGGTCTTCGGCATCACCATCCTCGTCCTGTGGGAAGGCATCGTCAGGGGCTTCAACGTCCCCTCCGTCCTGTTGCCGCCGCCGAGCATGATCTGGGCGCGGCTCATCAGTTCCGTTCCGACCCTGTGGGCGGATTTCCGCCAGACGTTTCTCAAATCCGTGCTTGTCGGCTATGGGCTCGGCTGCGGCCTCGGCTTCCTCGTGGCGATCCTCATCGACCGCTCGCCTTTCCTTCAGAAAGGGCTCCTGCCGCTCGGCAACTTCGTCTCGGCGCTGCCCGTCATCGGCGTCGCGCCCATCATGGTGATGTGGTTCGGCTTCGACTGGCAGTCGAAGGTCGCCGTCGTCGTCATCATGACCTTCTTCCCCATGCTGGTGAACACCGTCTCGGGCCTTGCCGCGACGAGCCACATGGAGCGGGACCTGATGCGCACCTATGCCGCCGACTGGTTCCAGACCCTCGTCAAGCTGCGCCTTCCCGCCGCCTGGCCTTTCATCTTCAATGCGCTCAAGATCAATTCGACGCTCGCGCTGATCGGCGCGATCGTCGCCGAATTCTTCGGAACGCCCATCGTCGGCATGGGCTTCCGGATCTCCACGGAAGTGGGCCGCATGAATGTCGACATGGTCTGGGCCGAAATCGCGGTCGCCGCGGTGGCTGGCTCCGTCTTCTACGGGATCGTCGCGCTTATCGAGCGGACCGTCACGTTCTGGCATCCGTCTGTCCGCGGTGGACAGGCGTAAAATAAAGAAAAGAGGGAACTGACATGAAAACGAAGATCGCATCGCTCCTGCTGGCAAGCGCCTTCTCGCTTGCCGCGTTCCAGTCCGAGGCCGCCGACAAGGTGACTCTGCAGCTGAAATGGGTGACCCAGGCCCAGTTCGGCGGCTACTACGTCGCGAAAGACAAGGGGTTCTACGAAGAGGAAGGCCTTGATGTCGAGATCAAGCCGGGCGGCCCGGATATCGCGCCTGCCCAGGTGATCGCCGGCGGCGGCGCGGATGTCATCGTCGACTGGATGCCGTCTGCTCTCGCCACGCGCGAAAAGGGCGTGGCGCTCGTCAACATCGCCCAGCCCTTCAAGTCCTCGGGCATGATGCTCACCTGTCTGAAGGAATCCGGCGTCACCGGCCCGGAGAACTTCAAGGGCAAGACGCTCGGCGTCTGGTTCTTCGGCAACGAATATCCGTTCCTGTCCTGGATGAGCCACCTGAAGATTCCGACCGACGGCGGGCCGGATGGCGTTACCGTGCTGAAGCAGGGCTTCAACGTCGATCCGCTGATCCAGAAGCAGGCTGCCTGCATCTCCACCATGACCTACAACGAGTATGGCCAGGTGCTCGATGCCGGCATCAAGCCGGAGGACCTCATCACCTTCAAGTATGAGGATCAGGGCGTGGCAACGCTGGAAGACGGCCTCTACGTTCTGGAGGACAAGCTCAAGGACCCGGCCTTCAAGGAAAAGATGGTCAAGTTCGTGCGCGCCTCCATGAAGGGCTGGAAATATGCCGAGGAGCATCCGGACGAAGCCGCCGAGATCGTGCTTGAAAACGACTCGACCGGCGCACAGACCGAGGCACACCAGAAGCGCATGATGGGCGAAGTGGCCAAGCTGACGGCCGGCTCCAACGGCGCGCTCGACGAGGCGGACTACAAGCGCACCGTCGCCTCGCTGCTTGCCGGCGGCTCCGACCCGGTCATCTCCAAGGAACCGGAAGGCGCCTGGACACACGAAGTGACCGACGAAGCGCTGAAGTAAACGATTTTTCTGCCGGATGCGCGACGTGCGGGGCCGCAAGCCCCGCACGTTTCGTTTTTGGCACAAAGAAAAACATATGGAGCACCTGCGACAGCGCGTCGCGATTGCCATTGAAATGCCAAACGCATAAAATAATGAGGCACCATTTCGTTACCCCTTGTAAGGACAAGGTGCGCCGATTACATAGACCGCACAGCGGAGTGTGGAGGAGCTGGGGAGCCGCTCTGTGTCCGCCATATTTTTAGGGAATAGGGTCCGGCAAGAACCTCAAGAACAACGTCCGGACCGAGATCATAAAGTCATGCTTTTGGGAAAGTTCGGCCTATGGCTTCTGGACGCAGGAAAGTACTCTCTTTTTCCGTCGCGACATTCTTGACGGCAACGCCGCTTTTCGCCTTCGCCGCCGATCCGGCCGAGGGTGAAGCCGGCAAACAGCAGGCGCAAAACCTTCCGGCAATCGTCGTCACCGCCGCCGAAACGCGCCCCCTCACCGACCGCGTGCTCGCCACCGGCTCGGTCCAGGCGGTCGAGGATGTCTATGTCACGCCGCTCGTCGATGGCCTCTCCATCCGCACCCTTGCCGCCGATGTCGGCGATCGGGTCGAGGCCGACGGGACGCTCGCCACCCTGAACGACGATGCGCTGGTGCTGGAGAAGAGCCAGACCGAGGCGTCGCTCGCCAAGGCCAACGCCGCCCTCGCGCAGATCCACGCCCAGCTCGTCGAAGCCAAGGCCAATGCCGACGAAGCCGTGCGCGTTCGCGACCGGGCCCAGCGGCTCGTCAAGTCCGGCTCGCAGTCACAGGCAGCCGCCGACCAGGCCGTTGCCGCTGCGGATGCAGCGCTCGCCCGCGTCAATTCCGCAAAGCAGGCGATCGCCGTTTCCGAGGCGGACATCAAGGTCGCCCAGTCGCAGATCGACGACATCGACCTGAGGCTTGCCCGCACCGCGGTGAAATCGCCGGTCGCCGGTATCGTCTCGGCACGAACGGCCAAGATCGGCGCCATCGCCAGCGGCGCTGCCGCACCGCTCTTCACCGTCATCCGCGACGGCGAGATCGAGCTGAAGGCCGACGTTTCAGAGGACGGCGTCCTCAAGCTCGCGCCGGGCCAGAAAGCGACCGTCACGCTCGCGGGCGGCGCCGCGACGCTTACCGGCACGATCCGCCTCGTCGAACCGACACTCGACCCGGCAAGCCGCCTCGGCCGCGTCTTCATCCGCTTCGACGAGCCGGGCAAGGCCCGTGCCGGCATGTTCGCAAGCGCGGAAATCATCGTGGAGGAAAAGCAGGGCATTGTGCTGCCGCTCTCCGCCATCACCACAGCAGGCGGCAAGACGGTCGCCCGCAAGGTCGAGAACGGTGTGGTCAAGCTGGTGCCGGTCGAAACTGGCATCCAGGACGGCCAGGGGATCGAGATCGTCAGCGGCCTTACGGCCGGCGACGAGGTCGTCGCCAAGGCCGGCGCCTATGTTCGTGACGGCGACCGGGTCAATCCGGTCCACGCCGAGCAGGCATCGGCCACCAAGTGAAGCAATGACCCCGCCGCAGCGGGGCTACTACCGCCCAGGGCGGAGAATGCCGGGCTGGGGCGCCCGGTCGCATGGCGGGTGATCCGGAATGGGGCCGGATGCCTGGACGAGGTCCGGCAACGGCGCACCATTGTTCTGCGTCCGGACCTGCACGGAATCATACGCAAACGTCTGGTCTCTTACCAAGGACTTTGGGGACATGAATTTTTCAGCTTGGTCCATTCGCAATCCGATTGCGCCGCTGCTCGGGTTTTTCCTGCTGATGTATGTCGGCATCCAATCCTTCTATGCCCTGCCGATCACCCGTTTTCCCAATATCGACGTTCCCCTGATCGCCATCACCGTCGAGCAGAGCGGCGCGGCCCCCGCCGAGCTGGAGGTTCAGGTCACCAAGGAGATCGAGGACGCGGTCGCCGGCATCGAAGGCGTCGACGACATCATGTCGACCGTCACCGACGGCAGCTCCGTCACATCCGTGCTCTTCGAGATCGAAAAGCCGACCAACCAGGCGCTTCAGGACGTCAAGGACGCGATCGACCGTATCCGCAGCGACCTGCCGGCCTCTGTGGAAGAGCCCGTCGTCACGAAGATCGACGTGGAAGGCCAGGCGATCCAGAGCTTTGCCGTCTCCTCGCCCAATATGACGCTCGAGGAGCTGTCCTGGTTCGTCGACGACAAGGTCAAGCGTGCCCTGCAGGGCCGGCCGGGCATCGGCAAGATCGATCGCTTCGGCGGCGCCGACCGCGAGGTGCGCATCGACCTCAATCCAGGCAAGCTCGATTCCTTCGGCATCTCGGCCGCCGACGTCAACCGGCAGATCCGCAGCATGAACGCCGATGTCGGCTCGGGCCGCGGCCAGGTCGCCGGCGCCGAGCAGGCGATCCGTACGCTCGGCGACGCCCGCTCCGTCGAAAAGCTCAACGGCACGATGATCGCGCTGCCGAACGGCCGTTTCGTGCGGCTTTCCGAACTCGGCACGGTCACCGACACCTATGAGGAGCCGCGCTCCTTCTCACGCTTCAACGGCAATCCCGTCGTCACCTTCGCCGTGTTCCGCTCGAAAGGCGCCAGCGAAGTGACGGTCGCCGAATCCGTCGCCACCTCGCTCGACACGGTGCGCAAGCAATATCCCGACGTCTCGATCGATCTCGTCGATGATGCCGTTTACTTCACCTATGGCAATTATGAAGCGGCGCTGCACACGCTTCTGGAAGGCGCACTGCTTGCCGTCGCCGTCGTGCTGCTCTTCCTGCGCAACTGGCGGGCGACGCTGATCTCCGCCGTGGCGCTACCGCTTTCGGCGATCCCCACCTTCTTCGTCATGGACATGCTCGGCTTCTCGCTGAACCTCGTCTCCTTCCTGGCGCTGACGCTGGCGACCGGCATCCTCGTTGACGACGCGATCGTGGAGATCGAGAACATCGCCCGGCATATCCGCATGGGCAAGACACCCTACCGGGCCGCGATCGAGGCCGCCGACGAAATCGGCCTTGCCGTCATCGCGACGACCTTCACCATCATCGCAGTCTTCGTGCCGGTCTCCTTCATGCCGGGCATTCCGGGCCAGTACTTCATCCAGTTCGGTCTGACGGTCGCGGTGGCCGTGTTCTTCTCCCTTGCGGTGGCGCGCCTCATAACGCCCGTCATGGCGGCCTATCTCATGCGCTCCGGCGATGCCGACGGCCATGGCGAGGAGAAGGAAGGCGTCTTCATGCGCTTCTACACTTGGGTCGTCAGCACGACGACGCGCAAGTGGTATGCCCGCTATGCGACGCTCCTTGCCGCCGTCGCCTTCCTTATCGCCTCCGTCATGCTGCTCTTCACCGTTCCCGGCAGCTTCCTGCCGCCGGAAGACGCTTCCCGCGTCGTTCTCTCTGTCGAACTGCCGCCGGATGCGATGCTCGACGATACCGATCGTACGACGACGCAGATCTATGAGAAGGTCAAGGACATCGATGGTGTGGAAAGCGTCTTCGTGCTCGGCGGCTCCTCGCCGAAGGGCGATCTCGAGCTGCGCCGCGCCTCGGTGACCGTCATCCTCGACAAGCTCGAGCACTCGCTCACCCACAAGCTGGTGAACGACGTGCTCGGCGGGATTCCGGTCATCGGACCTTATCTGCCGAAGGTGGAGGCGAAGGGCCGCCTGCGTCCGCAATGGGATATCGAGCGGGAGATCTTCGCGGGCCTGCGCGACATTCCGGACGTGCGCATCATCAAGCTCAACGATCGCGGCGAACGCGACCTTGCCTTCAACCTTCTCTCCAACAACGAGGCGGACCTCAACAACACCGTCGCCGTGCTGGAATCGAAACTGCGCGCCGATCCGGTCCTGGCCAATATCAGCTCCGAAGGCTCGCTGCCGCGGCCGGAACTACAGATCCGTCCGCGCGACGACCAGATGGCCCGCCTCGGCATCACGACGGCGCAGATCTCGGAAATCGTCCGCGTCGCCACCATCGGCGACATCGATTCCCAGCTCAGCAAGGTCTCGCTGGACGATCGCCTGATCCCCATCCGCGTGCAGGTCGACCGCGATTTCCGCGCCGACCTTTCGGCCATCCGCGACCTGAAGATCCAGACGGCGAGCGGCCAGATGGTACCGCTGTCGAGCGTCGCCGACATCGAATATTCGGAAGGTCCGAGCTCGGTGAAGCGGCACAACCGCAACCGCGTCGTCTCCATCGGATCCGACCTCAAGCCCGGCGTTGCGCTGGACACGGCCACCGCCCGCTTCAAGGAGATCGCGAACAGCATCGACATGCCGCCTACCGTGCAATTCGCCGAGAGCGGCGACGCCGAGATCCAGGGGGAAATGCAGCAGTCCTTCGCCAATGCGATGCTGCTCGGCCTGCTGCTCGTGCTGATGGTGCTGATCCTGCTCTTCAAGGACGTCATCCAGCCCTTCACGATCCTCCTGTCGCTGCCGCTCGCCATCGGCGGCGTGGCCGCTGGCCTCATCTTGACGCAGAACGCGCTTTCCATGCCCGTCCTCATCGGCATCCTCATGCTGATGGGCATCGTGACGAAGAACGCCATCCTGCTCGTCGATTTCGCCATCGAGATGATGCATCACGGCATGGAGCGGGTGGAAGCCATGATCGAGGCCGGTCGCAAGCGCGCCCGCCCCATCGTCATGACCTCGATCGCCATGTCGGCCGGCATGCTGCCCTCGGCGCTCGGTGTCGGCGAAGGCGGCTCCTTCCGTTCGCCCATGGCGATCGCCGTCATCGGCGGCATCATCGTGTCGACCGTGCTCTCGCTCGTCGTCGTTCCGTCCTTCTTCCTCATCATGGACGATCTGTCCCGCCTGCTCGGCTGGATTTTTGGCCGCTTTGTCGGCAAGAAGGACGATGAGCTGCTGGCCATGGAGCCGGAGGCGCTGACCCGCCTGGCGGACCAGACCAGCCGCGACGTCGCCGACCTCGAAAAGCGTATCGAGACGCTCGAGAAGAAAAATGGCGGGCGGAAGCCCTTCAGCGTGGTGCATCACTCGCCACTCGCCGCGGAATAACGGCAAAGCCAAACAAACGGCCGGTTCGACAGACGTCGAACCGGCCGTTTTCGTATTCATTGATCGAAATCAAATAAGACTTCCTCTTCCTCGACTATCGTTCTCCCATCGAAGACCGATGATGCCTGCGGGAGCATGGAGTGAGATCGATGAACAGGCTGATGAAACCCGGTGCCCGGGAACGGGAAACCCTGCTGAATTCCGGCCTCTTGTCCGCCCTTGGCGTGGAGAGCGTGGCGGCGATGATGGAGATAGCGGCGATCGGCAACCTGCCGGCACGCCAGATGCTGTTTCGCGAGGGTGAGCCGGCGGACATGCTGCATTCCGTTCTCTCCGGCTATGTGCGCGTCTACAAGCTCGACCCGGACGGCCGGGAAGCAGATGTCGAACTCTACGGTCCCGGCGACCTCATCGGCGCAAGCGTCGTGCTCGACGGAAGCCGCTACGGTGCTACTGCCCAGGCCGCCGAGCCTTCCCTCATCGCGCGTTTCGACCTGAAGCGCGTGCGCGACATTGCAGGGCGGCGGCCGGATCTGGCGATGGCGCTCGCCAACGCCTTGTCCGGCCAACTGTCACGGGCCTTTGCCAGCCTTGCCGACGACCGGCTGCACACCGCACCGCAGCGCGTGGCGCGCTACCTGCTCGCCCAGTGCCCGGCAGACGACAAGGCGACAAGTTTCCGCCTGCCCTACCAGAAGAGCCTGCTCGCCGGCAGGCTCGGCCTTGCACCCGAGGCACTGTCGCGCGCCTTCTCGATGCTGCGCAGCCACGGCGTCAATGTGCGCGGCCGGCTCGTCCATGTAAGCGACCCCGAAGCCCTTCGACGGATCTGAGAGACGTTTGCCGGGGCGGGATCAGAGGCCGCCCTCGACGCGCAGGAAATCAACGATACGGCCGACCCCCTCTCCCCGCTTCATATCGGAGAAGACGAAGGGCCGGGCGGCGCGCATGCGCTCGGCGTCGCGCTGCATGACGTCCAGATCTGCCCCGACATGGGGGGCAAGATCCTTCTTGTTGATGACCAGCAGGTCCGAACGCGTGATACCCGGCCCGCCCTTGCGCGGGATCTCCTCTCCCTGGCAGACCGAAATGACATAGATCGTCAGGTCCGCGAGATCCGGCGAGAAGGTTGCGGCCAGATTGTCTCCGCCCGATTCGATAAAGACCACGTCGAGATCGGGGAACCGCCGGTTGAGATCGGCAATGGCCTGGAGGTTGATCGAAGCATCCTCGCGGATCGCCGTGTGCGGGCAGCCGCCCGTCTCGACGCCGACGATGCGGTCGGACGACAGCGCCTGCATGCGCACCAGCGCCTCGGCATCCTCCTTCGTATAGATGTCGTTGGTAACGACCGCGACGGAAAAGTGCTCGCGCATCGCCTTGCAGAGCTTTTCGGTGAGCGCCGTCTTGCCCGAGCCGACCGGGCCACCGATGCCGACGCGCAGGGGGCCATTCTTCGATGTCATGGGAAACCTCCGGTAGATCCGGGATAGCCGGCCGGGAGCGCCGCAACCCCTTCGTTGAAACTCCGCGCCGTGCCGCGCATCGCCGCACGCGCCGTCATGAGCGAAACAGCCGTGTCGCCAGCGTCTCGTGCCGCAGACTGGCGATATCCGCCCGGATGGCCGCCGAACCGAGATCATCGAGCGTCGAACGGGCTGCCGCCGCCGCAAGCGTGAGGATCGTCCCCTCCAGCTCCGCTAGTAGCGCCACGCCACCCCGCTGGCCGATAACGCCACAGCGGATGGCGACCGAGGTAAGGTTCGAGGCGACCGCGTGCAGATAGGCGACAAGCGCCGCCTCGGCCGCAACGCCATGCCCGCCCGAAACGGCAGCGACGGCCACCGGATAGGCGGCGACGGCACCGAGCGTCGCCAACACCGGATGCGGCCAGCTCGCCGCAGCGGCGAGAAAGGCCTCGCCCTGCAGCGTCGTCTCACGATACCGCTCCGCTGAGCCCGACAATGCCGCCGCGAGTTCGGCAACCTCCGTCAGCTGCCCGGCATCGCCGAAGGCCCGATGCGCCTCGGCGAAAAGCACGGCATCGTTCCAGAGATTGCCGTGCGCAAGGATGCTCACGAGCCAGGTACGGAGCGTTTCCGCATCGCTCACATCGCCATCGCTCACCACCTGCTCCAAACCGCCGGAATAGGAGAAGGCACCGACTGGAAAGGCCGGCGAGAGCCAGGTCATCAGGCGCAGCAGAGCCGCAGGCGACGCCGTGTCAGCCATGGCTGTGATGGTGGCGGCCGTGCCCCGCGCCGTGATAGGCGCCGCGCAGCGGATGGAAGGGCTCCACGACATCCCGCACCGCAGCACCGAGCCCCTTCAGCATATCCCGGATCACATGGTCGCGCAGGATGAGGATACGCATGTCCTCAATCTGCGCCGGCAGGTGACGGTTGCCGAGGTGCCAGGCAAGCTCGACAAGATGCAGGCGATCCTTCGGCACCACCTCGTAGAGCTCCTCCGCAGCGGCGATCACCTCGATCACCTCGCCCGCTTCCGTGAGCAGGAGATCGCCATGGGCAAGCTGTACGGGTTCGCGGAGATCGAGCATCACGACATCGTCGCTGCGCATGTGCAGGAGCTTGCGACGCACATGGCGCTGATCATGGGCGAGAATGACGGCGTCGATGGGCGTGCGGGATCCGCCGGTTCCGTACGGCAGGATTTCCGTGGAGCGATGGGGCAAGAGGCGACCTCGGGTCTCGATGGATCAAGTCCCCCCGACAAGAGCACGTTTGCCCTGTCGAGGAAACCGCCGAAGCATCGACCTACGTCATTTGGCGTAGGTCGTCATCAGCGCCGGCGCCCGCCAGCGGCAACGCGGCGGCTCGGCTCCAGCAGTCCCTCACCCTCGTCCTCATGGATCGTCCGGTCGCGGCCGAGCGACTTGGCAAGATAGAGCGCCCGGTCCGCCGCCTCGAAGATCGCTTCGAACGACCGGCCTTGAGCTCGATCCGCGATGCCGGCCGACAGGGTGACGGTGACCGGACCCTTGGCACCCGCGACTCGGCGCGCAGCAACGGAACGACGGGCTTCCTCCACCAGCAGGCTGCAATCCCCGCGGTCGTCGTTCTCGATGAAGACGGCGAACTCCTCGCCGCCGACACGCCCGACGAGATGGGGAGCGGCAAAGACCCGCTCAAGCTCCTCTGCAACGGCAACGATGACCGCATCGCCCACCGCTTGCCCATGCGTGTCGTTGACAAGCTTGAATCGATCGACATCGAACAGCACGAAAAAGCCGTTAACCTTCTTCTCCGCCATATCAGCGATGAAAGCCCGCCGGTTCAGGAGGCCTGACAGCGAATCCAGCCGGCTGAGCCGTTCCAATTCGGCGCGTGACAGCGCCATTTCATGCACTGCCATGCCCAGAAGCCAGGCGATCAGGGCCGAAACGCTCGCCGCGACCAGCACCGTCGTGGGAGTATCGAAACCGAGAGCGGCAGCAAAGGGGTTGGGGAGCAGGCCGAAGTTCGCGAGGATTGCCGTAGCCATCAGATAGCCCGCAGTGGCAAGCGTGATGGTCACCAGGACGGTGTTCAGCACGAACATCGAAATATCGGCCCGCGTCTGGAAGACACCCGCCTCCCACTGGGCCCTCAGCCAAAGGGCCAGCCTGCCACGCATACATCTCTCCATAATGAACAAGGAGACCCTAAGGCACTTTCTTTCAGATTCAGCTAATGCCTTCGCTAGAAGTTTAACTGTCCCGTTTTGAAACTTCCGTTAAGGGATATGCGGAAAGGTCCGCTTGGCCGGCAGCCGCCTAGAAAAGGAAATAGCGCTGTGCCATCGGCAGCACGGTCGCGGGCTCGCAGGTCAGCAATTCGCCGTCCACCCGCACCTCGTAGGTCTCCGGATCCACCTCGATATGCGGCGTCAGGTCGTTCAGCACCATCGAGGCCTTGGAGATGGTCCGCGTGTTGCGCACCGGCAGCAGCTGCTTGGCGACGCCGAGCCGCTCGCGCAGGCCGAGATCGATCGCCGCCTGCGAGACGAAGGTGACGGAGGAATTGGTGCGCATCTTGCCGAAGGCACCGAACATCGGGCGGTAGTGCACCGGCTGCGGCGTCGGGATGGAAGCGTTCGGATCGCCCATCGGCGCCATCGCAATCCCGCCGCCGATCAACACCATGTCCGGCTTCACACCGAAGAAAGCCGGGTTCCACAAGACGAGGTCGGCCCGCTTGCCGACCTCGACGGAGCCGATCTCGTGGCTGAGGCCATGGGCGATCGCCGGATTGATTGTGTATTTCGCGATGTAGCGACGGATGCGCAGGTTGTCGTTCTCGCCCGTCTCGCCGGCAAGGCGGCCGCGCTGGCGCTTCATCTTGTCGGCGGTCTGCCAGGTGCGGATCGCCACCTCCCCGACGCGGCCCATGGCCTGGCTGTCAGAGGAGATGATCGAGAAGGCGCCGATATCGTGCAGGATGTCCTCGGCCGCGATAGTCTCCTTGCGGATACGGCTCTCGGCAAAGGCGATGTCCTCCGGAATCGACGACGACAGGTGATGGCAGACCATCAGCATGTCGAGATGTTCGGAGATCGTGTTGACCGTGTAGGGTCGTGTCGGATTGGTCGAGGACGGAATGACATTGGCATGGCCACACACCTTGATGATGTCCGGCGCATGGCCGCCGCCCGCCCCCTCGGTGTGGAAGGCATGGATGGTGCGGCCTTTGATGGCGGCCATCGTGTCCTCGACGAAGCCACTTTCGTTCAGCGTGTCCGTATGGATCATAACCTGCACGTCGTAGTCATCAGCGACGGAAAGGCAGCAGTCGATCGCCGCCGGCGTCGTCCCCCAATCCTCGTGCAGCTTCAGCGCGCAGGCCCCGGCCTTCACCATTTCCTCGATCGCCGCCGGCAGTGAGGCATTGCCCTTGCCGGCGAGCGCCAGGTTCATCGGAAAGGCGTCAAAGCTCTCGATCATGCGCTCGATATGCCAGGCGCCCGTGCAGGTGGTGGCAAGCGTACCATGTGCCGGGCCGCTGCCGCCGCCAAGCATCATGGTGATGCCGCTCGCCAGCGCTTCCTCGATCTGCTGCGGGCAGATGTAGTGGATATGGGCGTCCATGCCGCCCGCCGTGAGGATCTTGCCCTCACCTGCAATCACCTCGGTCGAGGGGCCGACAATGATGGTGACGCCGGGCTGCGTATCGGGATTGCCCGCCTTGCCAACCGCAGCGATGCGACCGTTCTTGAGGCCCACATCGGCCTTGAAGATACCGGTGTGGTCGATGACCAGCGCATTGGTGATGACCGTGTCGACGGCCCCCTCGGCTCGCGTTGCCTGGCTCTGGCCCATGCCGTCGCGGATGACCTTGCCGCCACCGAACTTCACCTCGTCGCCATAGCTGGTGAAATCCCTTTCCACCTCGGCGAAGAGCTCGGTATCGGCCAGCCGTACCCTGTCGCCGATGGTTGGGCCGAACATGTTGGCATAGGCGGCACGGGACATTCGATAGGACATGGTCAACTTCCCCGGGAGGCAGGTGTCTTGTTCGGATGGTCGGAAACTTTGCCAACCGGAGCGGCATCGCTTTGGCGTCGCGCAAGGCGGCAAAAGATCGGGAGCCGCTCCGGTAGATCGGCGCCCATCAGAGGCGCTCCAGCCGGTCGAGACGGCCGGCAGCAATCTGGGCATCCACCCAGCGCCGCTCGGCGACAAAGGGGTGCCATTGCCACCCTTCGTGACCGAACCCGGCGATGGAAACACGATCGCCCGCCTTGGCGACGGTGTCGAGCACATGGGCGATGACGATCAGCCCGGAACTCGGCACCACATAGGGTGGCGGGTCGAAGACCGCCAGCGCAGCATCGAGCGCATGATGCACCGCAGACGGGATCACGTCGATCCGCCGGCCGGTGGCGTGCGCGAATGTCTCGAAGCCGAGCGTGTAGTCGTCGCAGAAATCGTCAAGATCGGGATGGCTCACGGCAAGGGCCGGGCGCATGGCGGCAAACATCTGCGCGGCTCGCACGCACCAGAATTCGCGCGCCTGCCGCACCGCGGCACTTGCCTTCCAATGGCCACTGCCCAGCATCGCCAGGGCCGGGCGGCCGGTGTTGCAGACCGCCACGATATCGGTCCTGTCACCCCCGCGCCCCAGGGAGCGGCAGTCGTTGAAGCGGATCACGAGATCGGCAGCATCGATCGCCGCGGCAAGCCCGTCTGGCACGGGCCCGTTTCCGACAATGGCGATCCTGCGCGACACCGCCCGCCTCCTCAATTTCCGGAAAATTCGGAGACGGCCTTCAGTTCGGCCGTGCGTTTGCGCGTCAGGTCGGCGAGGCAACCGGAAACCAGCATCGGTTCCATGGAGCCGCCGCGCGCCTCGAAGCCGGCCAGCTCGCACTGCCCGTCCCGGTAGCCGATCCAGGCTCGCTGGGCACGTTTCAACGCGTCAACGGCGCCGACATAGTGCTCGCCCATCTCGCGGGCCTGTTCGTCCATCTTGCGCGCCGCGGCCATGGTCACCTTGTAGGCGGCATTCAGTTCTTCGTCGGCGGCTTCATAATCGCGGCCGGCGCAGATGTTCAT
Source organism: Shinella sp. HY16 (assembly GCF_028534175.1). Lineage (NCBI taxonomy): Bacteria > Pseudomonadati > Pseudomonadota > Alphaproteobacteria > Hyphomicrobiales > Rhizobiaceae > Shinella > Shinella sp. HY16. The sequence goes on from NZ_JAHYXL010000001.1 coordinate 2,829,800, forward strand.
CTCGATCTGTGCCTGGGCGTTTTGGCAATCAACCTCCGGCTCACCGTCCTGCGCGGCGGCCATAGGGGCAGAGAGAAGAAGGAGCGCGGTGGCGAGCAGGAGGCAGGAACGTATCACCATGTCAGAGCTTCCCCATCACGCCCTGGCGGAAACCGTAGATTTCGCGCTTGCCGGCAAAAGGAATGAGATGAACCGTACGGGTCTGCCCCGGCTCGAAACGCACCGCCGTGCCGGCTGGAATGTCGAGACGCAGGCCCCGCGCCTTCTCCCGATCGAAGGCGAGACCCGCATTGGTTTCGTAAAAATGGTAGTGGCTGCCGACCTGGATCGGCCGGTCGCCGGTGTTGGAAACATCTAGCGTGGTGACCGGCAAGCCGGCATTGAGTTCGAGGTCGCCGGAAGCGGCAATGATTTCACCGGGGATCATGATACCCTCCTCACGCCGCGGCTGCCGGCCCGCAGCCTTCGGCCTTCAGGACCCGCTTGGTGGAGGCCGGATATTTTGCGAGCAGTGCCGCAGGCCGGACCGGGCGGCGCACGAACTCGCCGCCGCAGTTCGGACAGGCACCGCCAAGAACACCCGTCACGCAATCGGTGCAGAAGGTGCATTCGAACGTGCAGATCATCGCCTCCGGGCTTTCCGGCGGCAGGTCGCGGTCGCAGCATTCGCAGTTCGGTCGAAGGTCCAGCATGATCTCACCTGATCGGTTCGTGCACGGTCACGAGCTTCGTGCCGTCGGGGAAGGTCGCCTCGACTTGAATGTCGTGGATCATCTCGGGAATGCCCTCCATCACCTGGTTGCGCGCCAGCACGTGGGCACCTGCTTCCATCAGCTCGGCAACCGCCCGGCCGTCACGCGCACCCTCGACGACGAAATCGGTAATCAACGCGATCGCCTCGGGATGGTTGAGCTTCACGCCGCGTTCCAGCCGCTTGCGCGCCACGATCGCGGCCATGGCGATCAGCAGTTTGTCCTTTTCGCGGGGAGTCAGGTTCATGGATGGTCCATCGCTTGATTCACGTCGTACGATATTAAACAGGGGAATTGCGCGCATGACATACGTAAAACAGGAACCCGGCTCGAAACCGCAGGGGGTCAGAGGGTCCACACTTTCGGTACGCCCGCGCCGCCACGCAGGTGCGAAATGATCGGGATCAGCTTTTTGCGAAGCGCGAACCCATCGGGCGCAACGAGGCGCAGAACGAGCTTGTCCTGCCAATGGCTGGCACCGCCCTCCCCGTCCACCAGCAGCCGGCGCAGCGGCTCCAGATGCGCCTCTGCTGCAGCGCCACAGAAGAGCACGGTGGCGAAGGCACGAGCACCGGCCAATGTCGCCCTTTGGTCCGCCAGCGCGGCAATCCCGCCGGCCAGCGCGGTTTCCTCCGCATGGATCAGCCGGCCGGCGCGGCGGATGCGCCAGCGGTCCCGGAAAACCCCGGCCTCCATACGCTCGCCCATCGCCTTGCGACCGAGCAGAATGGCCTCGACCGCAAGGAACGTGGCGTCTTCGGCAAGATCCACCTCCAGCCGGCGGCCGAGTGCCGCCTGATCAAAGAGAATGGTCTCCTGCGGCAGCCAGTCGACTCGCGCACCGGCACCGACAGCAATGCGGGTCTCCACACTCGCAGTGGACGCATGTGCCTTGTAGGCCCGTTCACAGGCCTGCGTGGTCGCCGTCAGGCGCGTTCCGGCGCGAGCCTCCAGCTCCCAGAGGACACGGTCCCCGCCGGTGAGCCCACCTGCCGTGTTGATCAACACCGCTTCCATCGTTCCGTCGAAGGTCTTGGGCAGGCGGATCTTGGCGCAGCCCTCCTGGAAGAGCACGTCGAGCCGCGTGCCGGCGGCAGAAGCCTTCGCAGCCAGTCGCCCGTGCCCGCGTGCGCGTTGAAGGCGCTGGGAAGGAACCTCCCCTTCAAGACCAGATGGCGGTTCTGCATAAATGTTCATGGGTTTCGATACCGGAGTTGGGACACTCTTTGGTGCAGGTTTCACCAGGACGCCTCGACACGCAAGCCCCAACCGTGTGCCCACCATCATCGCAGAGCCCCGCCGGCGACAAAAAAGCCCGGCACGAAGGCCGGGCTCAAGCTCAAGCGGCCGGGCGACGTGCAATGCGCCGCCCGTTCCGTCAGAACGACTACTCGTTCTGAATGTAGGTGTACTTGCCGTCTTCACCCTTCTTCCAGGTGTACATGACGTAGTCCGGACGGGTGATGTCGCCCTTTTCGTCGAAGCCGAGTTCGCCGATCGCGGTCTGGAACGGACCCTTGGACTTGATGGCTTCGGCAACGGCCTGCGCGTCGGTACCGCCGGCAGCCTTGGCGCCTTCAGCGATGACCTGAACGGCAGCATAGGCATAGAGCGTGTAGGCTTCCGGCTCGAAGCCGGCAGCGCGGAACTTCTCGACGAGGTCCTTGGCGGCCGGGTTCTTGCGCGGATCGGGCGCAAAGGTCATCAGCGTGCCGTCGACGGCATCGCCGGCGATGGAAGCCAGTTCGTTCGAAACGATGCCGTCGCCCGAGATGAAGGTGGCCTTCAGGCCCTGGTCTGCGGACTGGCGCTCGATGAGGCCGAACTCGGTGTGCAGGCCGCCCCAATAGACGACCGAAACGCCGGCTTCCTTCATCTTGGCGATGAGTGCGGAGAAGTCCTTGTCGCCGACATTGACGCCTTCATAGATGGCTTCGGTGACGCCGGCTTCGTTCATCGACTTCTTGGTCTCGTCGGCAAGACCCTGGCCATACGGCGTCTTGTCGTGCAGGACGGCGACCTTGGCGTCCTTGAAGTTGGCAGCAACGAAGGAACCGGCAACAGCACCCTGCTGGTCGTCACGGCCGCAGGTACGGAAGGTGTTCCACAGGCCACGCTCGGTGTAGGTCGGGTTGGTGGATGCCGGCGAGATCTGCAGGACGCCGTTTTCCGCATAGATTTCCGAAGCCGGGATGGAAACGCCCGAGTTGAAGTGACCAACCACGAACTTCACGCCATCAGCGACGAACTTGTTGGCGACCGAAACGCCCTGCTTCGGGTCGGAAACGTCGTCGCCAAGCACGATCTTGACCTGCTCGCCATTGATGCCACCGGCTGCATTGAGATCGGCAGCGGCCTGCTCGGCACCCTTCTGCAGCTGCGCGCCGAAGGCGGCGTTCGGACCGGTCAGCGGGCCGCCGACGCCGATCAGGATGTCGGCCCAGGCGCTGCCGCTGAAGGCGACCATTGCAGCCAAAGCAACAGCCGACATGAGAGACTTCTTCATATTGTTACTCCCAAATTTAAAGCGGGCTTGTTTCAACCGGTCGCAACACCCGCATCATTGCGCCGATATCGTTATGCCGCGACCGAAAACCGGCCGCGGGCTTCCCTCTGGTTATTTCGCTTTCCAGGAAAAGGGCGATGCCTTTTCATAGAGCCAGTAATAGTTATTGGTCATCTGCCGCGTGCGATAGTAGCGGTAACCCAGCGTAGCAAACAACAAAAGCACGACCGTGTCCACGACATAGTATTGCACCGTGAGCATGGTGCCGTGGAACAGCGCATGGTGAACGAAGCGGATCGCCGCACCGAGCAGAAGCACGTAAATCACCAGCGTGGCGTAGCTCTGCCAGTTCTCGGCGACGCTCTTGCCGGTACGCCAGGCCGTCCAGCCGCCCATGATGACGGTGATGAACAGGAACTGCCAGATCGACGGTTCTTCGTAGAGAATTCCCTGCATAATACATACTCCCCTTACAGGGCCGCGCGTCCCGCAGGATATGCGCCAGCCGCCGTAAATCCTAGGATCGGCGCAGGATCCATGCGGGTCCTGCGCGGGACCACCCTCAGTGCCGGCCGCCTTCGAGATAGGCGGCGCGCACTTCCGGATTGGCCAGAAGTTCCTTGCCCGAACCGCTCATCGTCACCTGACCGTTGACCATCACATAGGCCCGGTCGGAGAGTTTGAGAGCGGCGAAGGCGTTCTGCTCGACGAGGAACACCGTGAGGCCCTCGTTCTGGTTGAGCTTCTTGATCGCGTCGAAGATGCCCTTGACGATCAGCGGGGCAAGACCGAGCGAGGGCTCGTCGAGAAGCAGGAGCTTCGGACGCGCCATCAGCGCACGACCGATGGAGAGCATCTGCTGCTCGCCGCCCGAAAGCGTGCCGCCGCGCTGGGCCTGACGCTCCTTGAGCCGCGGGAAGAGCGTGAAGATCTTTTCCACGTCCTCGTTGAAATACTTCAGATTGTCGAGGCTCGCGCCCATCTGGAGATTTTCATAGACCGTCATGCGCGGGAAGATGCGGCGCCCTTCCGGCGACTGGGCGATACGACGACGGGCGACCAGATGCGTCGGCAGACGGGTGATGTCCTCGCCGTCGAACGTGACGGTGCCGGCGCGGGCCTGCGGGCTGCCGCAGATCGTCATCATCAGGGTCGACTTGCCGGCGCCGTTCGCACCGATGAGCGAGACGATCTCGCCCTTCTTGACCTCGACATCGACGCCGGCGAGTGCGCGGATATTGCCGTAGTAGGTTTCCACGCCTTTGACGCTGAGAAGCGTATCGCTCATTCCTGCGATCCTCCCTGCGTGCCCTCGATCACCTCGATTTGCTCGATCACCTCTTCGACCTCATCATCTTCGACACCGAGATAGGCCGCGATAACCTTCGGATCGTTCTTCACATGGTCCGGCGTGCCGTCGGAGATCTTCTGCCCATATTCGAGCACGACCACATGGTCGGAAATCTCCATGACAACGGACATGTCGTGCTCGATGAGCAGGATCGACGTGCCGCTGTCGTTGCGGATCGAGCGCAGGAGTTCGTTGAGCGCCAGCGATTCGCGCGGGTTGAGGCCTGCGGCCGGCTCGTCGAGGCACAGGAACTCCGGCCCCGTGCACATGGCGCGGGCGATTTCCAGACGCCGCTGCGCGCCGTAGGGCAGATCGCCCGCCGGGTCGTCGGCACGCTCGATGAGATTCGCCTTTTCCAGCCAGTACTTTGCGACATCGATCGATTCGCCGGCAGCCTTCTTGTAGGCGGGCATGCCGAGTAGGCCGAGGATCGTATAGCCGGAGGCCTTCATCAGCATGTTGTGCTGGGCGACGAGCAGGTTCTCCAGAACCGTCAGGCCGGAAAACAGCCGGATGTTCTGGAAGGTGCGCGCCACCTTGGCATCGCGGTTGACCTCGAAGTCGGTCATGCGCTCCAGCAGGAACTGCTTGCCGCCCTTCTGGCACATGGTGATCATGCCCATGGTCGGCTTGTAGAAGCCCGTCACGCAGTTGAACACCGTGGTCTTGCCGGCACCGTTGGGGCCGATGAGCGCCGTGATGTCGCCGCGGTAGGCCTCGAAGGAGAGGTCGTTGATGGCCATGAGACCACCGAAGCGCATCGACAGATGCTCTACTTTCAGGATGGGATCTTTCGTCATCGTATTCGTTCCGGGCGCCATCAGCCGTGCCCTTCCTTGGTAAAGCTGCCGGAGACCGCCTTGCGCTCCTTGAGGAACGCGGTCGGCTCACGGCTTCCGACGAAGCCGCGCGGCTTCCAGACCATGACGACGACCATGGCGAGGCCGAAGATCAGCATGCGGTAGAGTTCCGGCGTGAAGTCAGGTCCGAAAATGGACTTGAGGAACGTCATCTCGCGCAGGAGCTCCGTACCGCCGACCATGACCGCCGCGGCAATGGCGATACCGACGAGCGAGCCCATGCCGCCGAGAACGACGATGGCAAGGATGATCGCCGATTCGAGGAAGACGAAGCTTTCCGGCGACACGAAGCCCTGGCGCACAGCGAAGAAGGAGCCGGCAAAACCGCCGAACATCGCGCCGATGGAGAAAGCCGTCAGCTTGGTCGTCACCGTGTTGATGCCGAGCGAACGGCAGGCGATCTCGTCTTCACGCAACGCTTCCCAGGCTCTGCCGATCGGCATGCGGCGCAGGCGGATCGTCACGTAGGCGGTGAGCAGGGCCAGCGCCAGGATGAGATAGAAGAGGAAGATCTTGTAATAGGCCGAGGACATCGGCAGACCGAAGGCCTTGGCGAAGTTGTTCGGCGCGCTGACGTCGAACGACCAGATACCGAAGACCGAAGCCTTGGGAATGCCCGACACGCCGAAGGTGCCGCGGGTCACTTCCGTCCAGTTGATGAGCACGAGACGGATGATTTCCCCGAAGGCCAGCGTCACGATGGCAAGGTAGTCACCCTTCAGGCGCAGCACCGGGAAGCCGAGGATCATGCCCCAGAAGGCCGCAAGGATGCCGGCGAGCGGGAGCAGGATCCAGAAAGAGAAGCCGAACTGCTGAGACAGCAGCGCGTAGGAATAGGCACCGACCGCATAGAAGGCGACATAACCGAGGTCGAGCAGGCCGGCGAGACCGACGACGATGTTCAGGCCCCAGGCGAGCATCACGTAGATGAGGATCTGGATACCGAAATTGTCGACCCACTTCAGCGAGCCCTGCACGCCGAAGAGCATGACCATCAGCGGCGGATAGATGAGCAGCGCAACGATGGCGATCTTGCTGAAGTTGCGCTTGAAGAAGCTCTCCTCGCCTTCCGCCGGCTTGGCCGAAGCGGCCGCCTTGCGGGCCGCGGCCCAGGGACGCAGATAGGCGACGGAGAGGAAGCGGCCGACGGCAGCGACGACCACGAAGATCGCAAGCAGCCCCCAGCGCTGGTTCAGCACAAGCTCGTTGCGGATGTTCTGCGTGGTCTCGAGACCGACGAAGAGGACGAAGAGGCCGAGTGCGACGAGACCGGCAAAAAAGCCCTCGCGCAGAGCCTGCGCCGTCAGGTTCCCGCCGGCGCGCTCATGAGTGTTCGAAATGTTGGACATGGATCAAACCTTCTCGACTTCCGGTCGTCCGAGAATACCGGACGGCTTGAAGATCAGGACGATGGCGAGGATGGAGAACGTCGCGACGTCCTTGTAGTCGATGGTGAAGTAGGCGGACCACAGGCTCTCGATGAGGCCGATGAGCAGACCGCCGAGCACGGCGCCCGGAAGCGAGCCGATACCGCCGAGAACCGCAGCCGTGAAGGCCTTGACGCCCGGAATGAAGCCGTCGGTGAAGACGGTCACGCCGTAATACATCAGGTACATGGTACCGGCGACGGCAGCAAGCGAGGCGCCCATGATGAAGGTCACGGAAATCGTCCGGTCGACATCGATGCCGAGCAGGGCCGCCATCTTGCGATCCTGTTCCGTCGCGCGCTGGGCACGCCCGAGCGAGGTCTTGTTGACGATGTACCAGAAGGTCGCCAGCAGGATGACCGTCAGCACCATGATGATCAGCTGCTTCAGCGAGATCGAGATGCCGAAGACGTTGTAGACCGACGACACCATTGGCGGGATCGGCTTGTTGCGCGGACCCTGCGTGACCTGGATGAAGTTCGACAGCGCGATCGACATGCCGATTGCGGTGATCAGCGGCGCCAGGCGGAACGAGCCGCGCAACGGCCGGTAGGCCACCTTTTCGATCGTCCAGTTCCACAGCGATGCCGTCAGCATGGCCGCAGCGATCATGACCAGCAAAAGTATGACGACCGGAAGGCCGACAAACACGCTGGTGAGGACGAGAAAGACGATGAGAGCGGCAAATCCGCCAAGCATGAAGATATCGCCATGGGCGAAGTTGATCATGCCGATGATGCCGTAAACCATGGTGTAGCCGATGGCTATCAAACCATAAATAGATCCAAGCGTCAGCCCGTTGACGAGCTGCTGGACAAAGTATTCCATTTGCTATCCCCCGGATGCGGTTCCTGAGGGCCGCATCTCTTGTTCTTGTCTGCTCTTTTTCCGAGCTTGTTTGACAGTCCGGATTCCATACCGCTTTCAATACAAAAGGGAAGCCCAAAAAGCCCGGATCGACAATTTCTTTAGCAAGAACGGTTAAATGGCGCGTTTGACGCCAGGAAAACCAAAATTTCGGCACGAAGCGCGGCGCTTTTGCCCAAAAAGATGCACGAAAGTCGCAAACGGCGCTGTGCCGATCTGGCACGACGCCATGTAAGCGAGAGCAAATCAGCCGCGCATACGCGCGCCGGATGGGTCGAACAGCGGTTCGGGCTGCAGGCGCGCCGGCAGCATCTCGCCCAGAAGCTCGATCGACCAGCCGGATTCGACATCGGCGATCTCCTTCGGCACATAGCCGACCGCGACCGAGAGGCCGGCAGCATGCGCATAGCCCCCCGAAGTGACCCAGCCGCGCACCGCACCATCCAGATAGATGGGCTCGTCGCCGATCACATCGGCATCCTTCGCCGCAAGGACGAAGGTACGCAAGCGGAGCGCACCGCCCGCTTCCCGCTCAGCCCGTACCGCGTCCTTGCCGATGAACTCCGCCGCCTTGCCCGTGGCCACGAATCGCTCCAGCCCGGCCTCCGCCGGGCCGTAGAGCGGGCGATACTCGCGCGACCAGCTGCCGTAGGATTTTTCGAGGCGCAGGGCGTTCAGCGCCCTTAGGCCGAACAGGCGGATGCCGAACTCGGCCCCGGCTTCGAGGATGAGATCGTAGAGATAGCGCTGGTATTGCGGCTTCATCCAGATCTCGTACCCGAGATCGCCGGTATAGCTGACGCGCCCGACGACAGCCGGCGCCATGCCGAGATCCATCCGGCGCACCGCCATGAAGGGAAACGCCGCGTTTGAAACATCCCGATGCGTCAGCTTTGCCAGCACATCGCGCGCCCGTGGCCCGGCAATGGCAAGGCCGACAAGCGAGAGGTTCAGCGCCTCCAGCGTGACGGAGCCATCCCGCGGCAGGTGCGTCTCGAACCAGCGCATATGGTAGTCTTCGGCGATCCCCGAACCGATCAGCAGAAAATCCCCCTCGCCGAGCTTGGCAAGCGTGAAGTCGCCGATTAGCTTCCCGTCATCCTTCAGCATGGGCGCAAGCGCCATGCGTCCGGTTTCCGGCAGGCGGCAGGCGAGCAGCCGGTCGAGCCAGGTCGCCGCCCCCCTCCCCTTCACTACATATTTCGCAAAGCCCGAGGTCTCCATCAGGCCGACGCTCTCGCGCACGGCACGGGCTTCCGCGCCGACGGTCTCGAAATCCGTCGAGCGGCGCCAGGAGAACCGGTCCTCCACGCCGGCAGGCGCGAACCACAGCGGCTGCTCCAGGCCATAGGATGCCCCGAAGACGGCACCGGCCGCCTTGAGCCTGTCATAGATCGGCGTCGTCTGCAGCGGCCGGCCGGCCGGCAGCTCCTCGTTCGGATAGCGGATCGAGAAGCGGCGCGAATAGTTTTCCCGTACCTTGGCATTGGTATAGGCGAGCGTGGCATAGTCACCGTAGCGCGCGACATCCATGGCAAAGACATCGAAGCCGGGATCGCCGTTGATCATCCAGTTGGCGAGCGCCAGCCCGACGCCTCCGCCCTGGCTGAAGCCGGCCATGACGGCGCAGGCCGACCAGAAGTTCGTCATGCCGCGCACGGGCCCGACGAGCGGATTGCCATCGGGCGAGAAGGTAAAAGGTCCGTTGATGATCTTCTTGATGCCGGCCTTGTTGAAGGCCGGGAAGTGCCGGAAGCCGACCTCCAGCTCCGGGGTGATTCGCGCGATGTCCTCTTCCAGCAGCTCGTGGCCGAAATCCCACGGCGTGGTGAGCGGCGACCAAGGCCGACAGGCCTTTTCATAGGTGCCCATCAGCATCCCGTTGCGCTCCTGGCGGAGATAGATCTCTCCGTCGAAGTCGACGCAATGCATCAGCTCCTTGCCGGTGGTCCGGTTGAACTCGATGACCTCGGGCATGTCCTCGGTGATGAGATACATGTGCTCCATGGCAAGCACGGGCAGTTCGAGGCCGACCATGCGGCCGATCTCACGCGCCCAGAGCCCGCCGCAATTGACCACATGCTCGGCAACGATCTCGCCCTTGTCCGTGATGACGCGCCAGCTGCCGTCCTCGCGCTGCACGAGATCTTCCACCTTGGTATGCAGATAGATCTCGGCGCCGTTCTTCTTTGCGGACTTCGCATAGGCGTGTGTCGTGCCATAGGGATCGAGATGGCCCTCGACGGGATCGAAGACCGCACCGACAAACTGGTCCGGATCAAGCAGCGGCATCAGCTCATGCGCCTCCTTCGGCGTGAGGAGATGCGCATCGAGGCCCATGTAACGGCCCTTGGCGAGGATCGACTTCATCCAGTCGAAGCGATCCTTGGTCGATGCCAGCATCATGCCCGAGGTCATGTGCAGGCCGATGTCCTGGCCGGAATAGTCCTGGATCTCCTTGTAGAGCTCCACCGTGTACTTCTGCAGCTTTGCGACGTTCGGATCACCGTTGATCGTGTGCATGCCGCCGGCTGCGTGCCAGGTCGAGCCGGAGGTCAGCTCCGAACGCTCGACGAGCACGACATCGGTCCAGCCGAATTTCGTGAGGTGGTAAAGGACGGAGCAGCCGACAACGCCGCCCCCGATAACGACGACCCTTGCATGGCTCTTCATGAAAACTCCGGTTTTTCCGGGTTGAAGGGAATTCAATGCGGCGCGAATGCAGCCTATTGGGTTCCCCCGACGCCCGGCAAGCCCGAGGTGCGAAGTGCCATGTCGCTCCGGATGTTTTTGTCAGCGCGTGGCGAAATCGACGGAGAGATCGTGACTGCGCGCCATGACCTTGAGATCGGCGACCAGTGCCTCGGCAAAGCTGCGCATCACCACGAGATCAAAACGATCGGCACCGGTGCGGGCGAGATTGACCGAGAGATGGTTGCACAGCACGTTCGCAGCGCGCCCGACGGCGAAGGCCTCCGGATGAAGGTCGACAGCGATACCGTTCGCAAGGATGCGTGCCGCATCGGGGCCGGACAGGGTAAGCGCCACGCGGCCATGGCTCTGGTCGACCACGAAGGCGAAGGCACCGAGCCGGACGGACAGTTCGGCAGCCAGCGTTTCCGGCGCATGCACCTCCGACAGCACCAGCCATTCGCCCGGGCCGCAGAAGCGGGCCTCGAACGCACCGTCGGCGACGAGGATGCCGGCCGCTTCGGCACCGTGGCCGCGTGCCGCCAGCACCACGGCGATGGCCGTGGCACGGTGCACGGCAAGATGGTTGGTCCGCTCGCCGGGGACGGCGCCGATCGTGCCGTCCAGCGCGTGTACTGCCTGATACTCGTAAGCCATGGTCTTACCTCACGCCGTCAGCTTTCGGTTTTCCGAATCGACGAAGACCGGATCGCAGACTTCGGCAAATGTCTCCACACCGCGCAGCTGGTCCCAGACGACGATCTTCTCGCCGTAGCGCTCGCGCCCTGATTTCAGGAAGGCAAGCGCGATATGCGTGCCGAGCGTCGGTGAGAAGCAGACGGAGCTAACCCAGCCCTGGTCGTTGATCGTCGAAGGCTTGGCACCGTCCTTGAGAAGATGCGCGCCGGCGCGCATGTCCTTGTCCGCCTCCAGTGCCTTCAAGCCAACGAGCTGGGCGCGGTCGGCGGCGGTCAGGCCGAAGCGGGTGGAGAGCCGCTTGCCGATGAAATCCGGCTTGCCGGTGCCCATCATGCGGCCGAGGCCCGCATCGTCGGGCGTCACGCGACCGTCGAGCTCGGCATGGGTGACATGGCCCTTCTCGATGCGCAGCACGTTCAGCGCCTCGACACCATAGGCGCAGAGGCCGTGCGGTGCGCCCACCCGCATCAGCGCGTCGGCCACCGCTTCGCCATAGCTTGCCGGCACCGCCAGCTCATAGGCAAGCTCGCCGGAAAAGGAGATGCGGAAGAGCCGTGCCTTCAGATTGCCCTTCAGCCGCACCTCACGCGCGGCGAGGAACGGGAAGGCTGCATCGGAAAGATCGTCCTCGACGACGGCCTGCAGGATCGTACGCGCCTTCGGCCCGGCAATCGACATCTGCGCCCATTGGTCGGAGACCGACAGGAAGCGAACGCGAAGCTCCGGCCAGAGGGCCTGTGCGGCAAACTCCATATGCGAAAGCACGCCCGCGGCCATGGCCGTGGTGGTCGTCACCAGGAAATGCTCTTCGGCCAGCCGACTCACCGTGCCATCGTCATAGACCATACCGTCCTCGCGCAGCATCAGCCCGTAGCGAGCCTTGCCGACGGGAAGCTTGAGCACGGGATTGCAATAAAGCCGGTTCAGGAACTCGGCGGCATCCGGGCCGAAGACCTCGATCTTGCCGAGCGTCGAGACATCGCAGAGGCCGGCATGCTCGCGCACGGTCCGGACCTCGCGATCGACGCTTTCCCGCCAGGTCTTTTCCCCAGCCTTCGGAAACCAGGAAGAGCGATACCAGAGGCCGGCATCGATGAAGACTGCACCGTGCCGGGTCGCCCAGCCATGCAGCGGCGAGCGGCGGGCGGGCATCGCATGTTCATCACGCGCGGGACCGGCGAGCGCGCCGAAGGAGACGGGCGTATAGAACGGCCGGAAGGTGGTGGTGCCCACCTCGGCGGGACTGACGCCGCGCATCGTGGCCAGGATGCCGATGGCGTTGATGTTGCCGAGCTTGCCCTGGTCCGTCGCCATGCCGCTCGTCGTGTAGCGCTTGGCATGCTCGACATGGCCGAAGCCTTCGCGAAGGGCAAGACCGAGATCCTTGCCGTGCACGTCGTTCTGGAAGTCGACGAAGGCCTTCGACTTGGCGCCCGGCACATGCCAGAGCGCCGTGAAAGATGGATCGATCTCCTCGCCGACGACGGGACGCTCGAAGCCGGCAACAGGGCGGCCAAACATTTCCACGACGGCGGCCGCCTTGCGCGCACCGTCCTCGAAACATTCGGACAACCGATAGTGCCCCGCCGCGGCACCGGCCATGACGAGGCCGTCGCCCGCGTCCGGCGCCAGGAACGCCTGCAGGGCCTGCGACCAGACCGGCTTGCCGCCGCGCTGGCAGGCAAGGTGGATGACCGGGCTCCAGCCTCCGGACATGGCCAGGGCGTCGCAGGGGATCAATTCCTCGAAGCCGCCGCGATCAGCAACCACGGCGCGGAGACGCTTGCTCCCCTTCGTATCGACGATGCTGCCGCCACGCATGACCCGCACACCATCGGGCGCTCGGTCCGCAGCCTCCGTGCGGCTGTCGATGAGCACCTCAACCGGCACACCCTGCGCGGAAAGGTCTGCAGCCGTGCGGTAGCCGGACGAGCCGTTGGTGAAGATCGCCACCGACCGGCCGGCGGCGACGCCGAACCGGTTGGCATAGGTGCTGGCGGCACTCGCCATCATTATGCCGGGCCGGTCATTGCCGCCGAAGACCAGCGGCCGCTCCTCCGCACCGGTGGCGAGGATCGCGTGCTTCGCCACGATGCGCCACAGGCGCTCGACCGGCCTTGCCGCGTCGATCGTCGCGCTGTGCTTCTGCACCCGCTCGACGGCACCGAAAACATTGTCGTCATACCAGCCAAAGACCGTGGTCCTGGACAACAGCGTAACGCCAGGATGCCCCTGCAATTCGTCGATCGCGTGCCGGGCAAAGACGAACGACGCCTCACCGTCAAGCCTGGTCGTTTCCGAAAGCAGCGCCCCGCCGAGGGCGAAATCCTGCTCGGCAAGGATCACACGCAGCCCCGAGCGGGCGGCGACCAGCGCCGCGGCGAGCCCCGCCGGGCCAGAGCCGACGACGAGAAGGTCGCAATGCGCCCAGCTCTTCTCGTAGGCATCGGGATCACGCGGAAGGTCCGTGCGGCCAAGGCCGGCGGCGCGGCGGATCAGAGGTTCGTAAACCTTTTCCCAGAAGACGGCCGGCCACATGAAGGTCTTGTAGTAGAAGCCGGCGGACAGGAAACGCGACAGGCGGTCGTTCACCGCGCCGATATCGAAGGCGAGGCTCGGCCAGCGATTCTGGCTGGTGGCCGCAAGGCCGTCATAGAGCTCGGCGACCGTTGCCTTCGTGTTCGGATCGCGCCGCGCGCCCGTACCGATGGTGACCAGCGCATTCGGCTCCGACGGCCCGGCCGTCACGATGCCGCGCGGGCGATGGTACTTGAAGCTGCGGCCGACAAGCAGCCGGTCGTTGGCCAAAAGCGCCGAGGCGAGCGTATCGCCGGCATGGCCCGAAAGGTTCGCCCCGTCGAAGGTGAAGCCGATGGTGTTGCTGCGGTCGATGAGGCCGCCGGAGGCGAGGCGATAGGCGGTCATTGCGCGCCTCCCTGCGCCGTGGCGGCATCCGTCACGGAAAACACCTCGTGGGTAAAGTTGTCCCGTTCCACCACCAGCCAGCGCCGGCAGCCGGCGGCATGCTGCCAATGTTCGCGGATACGCCCGCGTGGATTGGTGCGGACATGAACATAATCGTGCCACGCCTCGTCCGAAGCCATCGGCGCCGGGCGGGCCGGGGTCGCATCGCCGCGGATCGAAAACTCTTCCTTGGGGCGCACCCCGCAATGAGGACAGGAAATCAGGCTCGCCATGGCATCCTCAATGCAGGTTCGGCTGGGTGCCCGCACCCGCCTCGTCGATGGGGAAACCGCGCTCGAAACGATCGAGCCTGAGCGCGCGCGCCACATGGTGGCTCTCCCCCTTGGCGATGAGATGCGCAAAGCAGAAGCCGGAGGCCGGCGTCGCCTTGAAACCGCCGTAGCACCAGCCGCAGTTGAGATAGAGATTGTCGATCGGCGTGCGATCGATGATCGGCGAGCCATCCATCGACATGTCCATGACGCCGCCCCAGGCACGCAGCACCCGCACGCGGGATAGGCCGGGGATCATCGTCACCCCCTCCTCCATGACATGTTCGGCGGTCGCAAGGTTGCCGCGCTGGGCATAGGAGGAATAACCGTCGATCTCCGCGCCGAAGACGAGGCCGCCCTTGTCGGACTGCGAGATGTAGAAGTGCCCTGCGCCATAGGTGATGACGTGGTCGATGCAGGGCTTCAGCCCCTCGGTGACGAAGGCCTGCAGAACGTGACTCTCGATCGGCAGCTTCAGCCCGGCCATTTCACCGACGCGCGAGGTGTTGCCGGCGGCGGCGAGCGCCAGCCTGTTGCAGCCGATGAAGCCCTTCGTCGTCTCGACGCCGGTGACGATACCGTTTTCCCTGCGGATGCCGGTCACCTCGCAGTTCTGGATGAGATCGACGCCGAGCCGGTCCGCGCCGCGTGCAAAACCCCAGGCGACAGCATCGTGCCGGGCCGTGCCGGCGCGCCGCTGCAGAAGGCCGCCGATGATCGGAAAGCGGGCGTGGTCGAAGTTGAGGAAGGGCAGCATCTTCTTCAGCGTCTCGCGATCGAGCTGCTCGGCCGCCACGCCCTCCATCATCATGGCGTTGCCGCGCCGGACATAGTGATCGCGCTGGCCGTCATTGTGGTAAAGGCTGATAATGCCGCGCTGCGACAGCATGACATTATAGTTCAGCTCCCGCTCCAGCCCCTCCCACAGTTTCAGCGAGAACTCATAGAACGGCTCGTTGCCGGGCAGCATATAGTTGGAGCGCACGATGGTCGTGTTGCGTCCGACATTGCCGGAGCCGAGATAGCCCTTCTCCACCACGGCGATGTTGCGGATGCCGAACTCGCGGGCAAGATAGTAAGCCGTCGCAAGACCATGCCCGCCGCCACCGACGATAATCACGTCGTAGTGGGGCTTGGGTTGTGGCTCCCGCCAGGTGGGCTTCCAGCCGAGGTTGCCGGCAAAGGCTTGTTTGAAGATCGAAAGGGCGGAGTAGCGCATGCGAAATCCTGCATCAGTCGCCCCACATTCGCATATGCAGCACAAACGGCAAGGCCGGCGTCATCTTGTCGCATCCGGGATCCGGGACTGTCCACATGCTGCTATCGAGGCCGGAAAGACGGCGCATTTGCTTTCAGGCCGTCCCGCAGCTATGGCATCAGCAGGAAAGCCGGACCGGAACCATGCAGGCAGACAGGATGGAATTGAGGCAAGTCTTGGAAAGCGCGGCACTGGCCGCAGGCAGCGCCATCATGGCCATCCACAAGGCCGGGGCCGATGTCCAGTACAAGGCGGACCAGTCGCCGGTGACCATGGCCGACGAGGAGGCCGAACGGCTGATTCTCGCCGCACTCGCACAGCATTTTCCGGAGATTCCCGTCGTCGCCGAAGAGGCTGTGGCCGCTGGCCGCGTGCCGGATGTTTCGGGCGGCGTCTTCTTCCTGGTCGATCCGCTGGACGGCACCAAGGAGTTCATTGCCGGGCGCAGTGAATTCACCGTCAACATCGCGCTCATCCGCGATCGGGCGCCGGTCGCCGGCATCGTCTATGCGCCCGCGCTCTCGACCGGCTTTATCGCCGACGGCGAGCGGGCGGAACGCTTCGAAGTCGATGGCGAGGGCACGATTTCCAGGCGCCAGTCCATCGGCTGCCGCAAATGCGGCAACGCGCTGACCGCGGTCGCCAGCCGGTCGCATGCCACGCCCGAAACGGCCCGCTTTCTCGACGACCACGGTATCGACGCCTGCACGGCGATCGGTTCCTCGCTGAAATTCTGCCTCGTCGCCGAGGGGCTCGCCGACGTCTATCCCCGCTTCGGCCGCACCATGGAATGGGACACGGCCGCGGGTGACGCGGTGCTGCGTGCAGCCGGCGGGCACACCCGCACGCTTGACGGCGCACCCCTGCTCTACGGCAAGATCCAGCAGGCGAACGACGCGGATTTTGCCAATCCGGACTTCATCGCCGCAAGTGCCGACTGGAGCGGCGGGCCGGCGGCGACCACAAAATAACCAGATTGCTCGAAGAGGAATGCGCGCCGACCGGAGGGGGTGGATTTTCCGCTCCCGTTCGTCTTGCGGGCGGCGTTGGCGACCACCGGGCCGCCGCGGCATTTTTATTGTCTGTAAAGGCAATTTCGAATAAGTTGCGGCGACAAGCATTTAGGCGACGCCCCCGTTTGCTGTTGGAAAGAGTGAGCCGACGTGAAAGATGAGAAAGCGCCCCTCGTGGCGGAAACCCCGACCCACGTCGCCGACAACACGAGCAGCCTGCTTGAAATCGCCAAGCAGCGGGCCCGCCAGCGCGCAACAGAACAGAAGGTCGTGAAGATCAAGCAGGGCGCAGCAAAGCGTCCGGTCAATCCGGCCATCGATGACGACGAGAATCTTGGATCGCGGGCGGAAATACGCGCGCGCAAGCCCGCCGACCTCGTCAGTTCCGTCCTGACCCTGCCCGCAATCCCCAAGCAGAAGCGACAGCTTCCCTGGCCGATCATTTCCTTCCTGCTGGCCGCGGTCCTGCCGACGATCCTGACGGGCCTCTACTATCTCTTCCTCGCCAGCCCGCAATACGTGGTCGAGACCCAGTTCTCGGTGCGCGGCTCGAACTCGTCCTCGCTCAACGCCCTCGGCCTGACCGCGCTTGTCGGAAACAGCGCGCAGTCGGGCGATTCCTACGTGGTTGCCGACTACATCCAGTCCTCGCAGATCCTGCCTGACATCCGCGAGCAGACCGGCGTCGACATCCGCACCGTTTATTCCCGTCCGAGCATCGACTTCCTCTATCGCGAGAACGAGAGCCGTCCGCTCGACGAGTTCCGCGATTATTGGCGCGACATGGTCAATGTCAGCTACAATTCCACGACCGGCAACGTGACGATGCGCGTCTTCGCCTTCTCGCCGTCGGACGCGAAGAAGGTGGCCGACGCGGTCCTCACCGTCTCGGAAAACCTGGTCAACACGCTTTCGGAAAAGTCGCGCCGGCAGTTCGTCGAGGTCGCCAACCAGCAGGTCGCACGCTCGGAAGAGCGGCTGCGCAACATCCGTGGGCAGATCACAGACCTGCGCATTTCCGAACAGGCCGTCGATCCGACAGCGGTTGCGACGATGGAAGCCACGATCATCAGTTCGCTCGAACAGGAACTCGCTTCTTTGCGCACCCGCTACAAGGCGCTGGTCGATTCGGTCAGCAAGGATGCGCCGTCCGCCCGCGTCATCGAGCGGCAGATCATCGCCCTGGAAGAGCAGCTGATCGAGCAGAAGAAGCGCATCAGCGGCGATGGCGCCAACGACGACAGCAGCAACAAGACAACACGCAGCGGCCTGGATGCCGGCCGGGCCCTGCCCGAAATGATCGACCGCTTCACCGAGCTCAGCGTCGAGCAGGAGTTCGCCGTCAAGGCTTATACGACCTCGCTTGCCGCACTGGAAGCAGCCATGCAGGAAGCGCAGAAGCAGGAGCGTTACTTCGCCGTCTACGTGCAGCCGCGCGAGCCGGAAATTGCCCTCTATCCGCTGGGTGCTATCAACACGCTCATCATGCTCGCCGCGGCGTCGTGCCTCTGGCTGATCGGTTACTTCGCCTTCCGGTCCGTGAAGGATCATGCGATCTGATCGCGATGAGGAGAGAGTGGCGGAATGGCTCTGCTCGCTGAAAAACCCCTAAGCTATGCCCTGCGCGAAAACGCGCGGGTGATTGCTGCGCTGGTCGTTCGCAGCGCCGTGACGCGCTTCGGGGAAAGCCGGCTGGGTTTCATCTGGATCCTGGCCGAGCCCGCCGCCTATGTCGGCATCTTCCTCCTCATCCACACACAGCTGAAGGCACATGTGCCCTTCGGCGACAATGCGTTGTTGTTCATCCTGGCCGGTGTCTTCGGCTTCCGCATGACGCGCGGCATCTCGCGCAAGACGGAACGCGCCATCATGAGCAACCAGCCGATGCTGACCTACCCGCTGGTCAGGCCGCTCGATACGCTGGTGGCGACCTTCCTGCTGGAAACGACGATCTGGATGATCATCTGCGCCGTGTTCATGGGCGGGCTCGCCATTTCGCTCGACCGGGACGTCATCGTCTATCCCGGCGAATTTGCCGAGGGTATGGCAGCGATCCTCTACTTCGCCTTCTCCTTCGCAGCGTTTAACGCAACGATGAGCGCGCTCGTACCGCGCTACGACACCTTCCTCAGCATGCTGAGCATGCCGCTGATGCTGATGTCCGGTGTCTTCTTCATGCCCGCGGAAATGCCGCCGGGCTTCCAGGCCGTGCTGTGGTGGAACCCGTTCCTGCACTGCGTCGAATGGTTCCGCACGTCGACCTATCTCGATTACCACGCGCTGCTGAGCAAGCCCTACCTGCTCGGGCTTTCGACCGCGCTGCTCACATCCGCGCTCGTGCTGGAGCGCCTGTTCCGCCGAAAGATCATAGACTGATGATCATCTTCGACAATGTCAGCAAGGCCTTCCCTCGCCCGGGCGGCGGCAAGAAGGTCATCCTCGACCGGTTCACGGCGGCGTTCCGCCCCGGCACCAATGTCGGCATCCTCGGCCGCAACGGCGCCGGCAAGTCGACGCTGATGAGCCTGATCTCCGGCGCGGACATGCCCGATTCGGGGCGCATCCTGCGCGAAGGCAAGATTTCCTGGCCGCTGGGTTTTCGCGGCGGCGTGCACAGCAAGCTGACGGGCGCGCAGAACACCCGCTTCATCGCCGATATCTACGGCAAGAACCGCACCAAGGTTCTGGATTTCGTCGCCGACTTTTCCGAGCTCGGCCCCTATCTCGATATGCCCGTGAAAACCTATTCCGCCGGCATGAAGGCACGCCTTTCCTTCGGCATCTGCATGGCGATCGGCTTCGAATATTACCTGATCGACGAGGTGATCGCCGTCGGCGACTCCACCTTCAAGAAGAAATGCAAGGACGTCTTCGACGAGCGGCGCGAGAACGCCACCCTGCTTCTCGTCTCCCACTCCTCCGGCCTCCTGCGCTCGTTCTGCGACATCGGCGGCGTGATGAACAATGGCCAGCTCACCTTCTACAACGACATCGAGGAAGCGATCGAGGTGCATGAAGAGATCCTTCGCACTTCCGCCAGCCAGCGCCGTTCGGCCTGATTTCCGAAACAAGAAAAAAGCGCCCCGCAACCATGTTGGGGACGCTCAGCTTTCCTGAAAACCTCGGGGCGGAGGTCCCGGCCACCGTCTACTGCGATTGGGCCAGCAGGGGCATGACGTTGGACGCCTCGGGCAGTTCCACCACCCGGCCTGCCGCATCAACCGCCCGCAGCTTCTCGAGCAGCGAATTCACCGCAACCTCGATGCCCTCATAGGCATAGTAGTCACCGGGGTGCAGGCATTCCTGCGCGATCCAGTTCAGGTAGTCGCGCCGCTGCGCCACCGGCGCCACGTGGCCGGATGACCAGAAACTGTCCAGCTCGATACCCTTGTTGACGCAGAAGGCGAGCGCGGGATGCCGGTAGAAGGCCTGGCCGAGAACGGCAAGCGGAATGCCGTGCTGCAATGCCGACAGGCCGGACGTGCTGTTGATCGTCACCATGCCCGCCGCATGCCGCGTCATCAGGCCCAGCGAACCGCTGTCGAGGATGTGGATACGATCCGAGACGTTGTTGAGCACGCCGACCTGGCGGATGAACTGCTTGTCCTGGCTGTGTCCCCGCTCCATCGGATGGATCTTGAACACCAGCTGGTGCGTCGGTGGCGCGTTTCGCGCAAAGGAGACGATGCTCTTCAGGATGAGCTTCTGGTTGTTCCAGCCGCTTGCCGCCGCGCCGAGCTGGCTGTCGTCATGCACCTGCAGCGGCACGATGTAATATTTCTTGTCGTGGTGCTCAAGCAGCCGCTCCATCGTGCGGTAATTGCTGCCGAGATTGCGGAACTTCCGGTAGTAGTTCTTGATCCAGTAGAATGCCTCGGGCGCGAGAGACCGCTTGTGCTTGTGGAAAAGCTTGCGTTCGCTCAGCGTCGAAAAGACGCCGCGCACCGAAAAATAGGTGAAGGCATAGGTTGCCATGGCACCGAAGGACGACGGGAAGTTCGTCCCGCGTGTGCGTTCGCGACGCTTTTCGTCATCCTTGTCGGAAGGTAGAAGACCCGCGATCGGCGAGCGCCAGTTGTTGCCGCCAACCTCCATCGTGACGAAGCCGGGGCGGATATACCCTTCCTCAAGGCTGAGCACGGGAATGTTGAGCGTGGCGCATTGCTCGATGGCGATCTTGTGGATCTCGCGCTCGCAGCCGAACAGCACGACATGATCGAAGCCATGCTCGCCGACGATCTCGGTAAACCAGTCCCGCCAGACATCGGCCGTTCCGGAGAAATGCAGGCTCTTGCCACCGCGGGCGAACAACCGGTCTCCGGCGTTGAAACAGACACGCCAGGCATCGAAACCGCTGTCATTGAGCAGCGCCTGAGCCTTGCGGAAGAAGGGACCGACCGGGCCCTGCAGGAAGAGAACGCGCGGTGCGCTCTTGGAAGGGAACCGCTTGGAGAGCTTTCGGCGCAACGCCAGATTGATCAGCCGCGATCCACGCGCTCCAGCGACGCCCTCTGCGTCGGAGCGACCCGCCTTCAAATCGGTATCATGCTGTACGCTCATGACAGGTCGGCTCAACTCAAATTATGCTGCTGGATGGAATGGTATTCGCACAAAGGCGCCGTTTTAGCAACCGCATCTGCCATGCTCCCCGATTTTCTCGCCGATCCCCCGGCATACAGACAACTGCTGCGTACAAGACGGCGACTCGGATGTGTTCCCACGTTTCTGACCGTCTTTTACCGCAACCGCGAGTCGCGAAGCAACACCCCCACGCGGTTGATCTGTTGCGCCGCACACAAAAAGAGCTTCCGCCCGACTCCGGGCGATTTCATGGCGGCACCCGAAATTTCTTCAACCAAATCCTCCGGACGGCACGGCAAACCACTGAGAGGATGGATATAAAGCGGGTATCGGACAAGGCTTTCAGCCACCAGGACCTCAAGATCGATACGGCGCAAGCGGCGGGGAATGGGCAAGCGATCGTCGGTCAGGCCCCAGCCTGCATAGAATGGCGCCCCATGGACGCCGACCGCCTTGCCGCGCAGGAGCGCCTCGAAGCCGGCCAGCGAGGTCATCGTCTCGACCCGGTCCGCCCAGCCGATCCATTGCAGGATATCGCCGCTGCGAGCGATGAGATCGGCCTCCTGCGGCTCGGCGCCACCATCACGCACGCCAGAAACCACATCCGGATGCGCCTTGTAGACGATGAAGGCATCGGGAAACAGGGCCCGAACCGCGCGCACGAGGTCGGCATTGGAGCGCACCACGGGCGAGCCGTAGCGGATGGACGCATCCTTCTCCACCTGCCCCGGCACAAGGATTTTCACCCGCCCTTCGGCAACCGCCGGCAGGTCGGCCGCCGTGCCGAGATTGTATTTGGAGACACCGCGCTGCACCAGCAGGCCTATGAGGTCGCTCGCCCGCCGCCGAAGATCCTCGTCGACCGTACCATGCGCGATCAGCGCCTCCAGCCGGCTTTCTCCCCGTGCATCATAGTAGACATGTTCCCCGTCGATCGCGATGGAGGATGGCATGGTGAGATTCACCCCCAGCCCGCGGGACCGGATGAAGCCATCCTCAAGCCGCATTGCCGATACATCGGCCGGCAGCGCCACATCGCTTCCCCACAGCGCGACGACACCGTCTGCCGCCTTCGCTGCGGCAACCGCCGCGTCGATCGAGCGGGCATGGATCGGGTCACCCGCCATGCCCTTCAGGAAAGGCGCCATGGCCCTGCGCTTCCAGGGCGAGAAGCCGGCCGTAAAGACCTTGCGCCCGATGCGCGCGCGCTGGTCGCGCACCGTGATCGCCTGCTCGACCGCCCGCTCCGGGGCACAGGGCTGGCGCGTGTGCAGGTCGAGATAATGCGAATAGTCGATGTAGGCTGCGTGGAAGACCTGTTCGAGCGAGGCGGACGGACGGACGGGCGACAGCTGGCCATGATCGACCGTGAGGCCGCGACCGGAATAGTAGGTGGTGCCGAAACAATGGACAGGCCGCTCCGCCACCAACGCCTCGAAACCGAGCTGGCTTGACACCGTGTAGACGCTGTCGGCTTCCTCCAGCAGGGGCCAGGGGTTCATGCGCGGGGGCACGACGATCTCGACACCCAGCGCACTTGCCGCCTGCCGCAAGAGGCTGCGGTCGCCTGCCGCCGGATGGGTACGCACGACCAGGGTCTTTCCCGGGTGATGGGCCGCCGCATGCTCCAGCATGGCGCGGAAACTCGCGGCACTCGCCCCTGCCCCGGCAATGGAGGCATCGCCGGCCACCTGATCGACGAGCAGGACAAAGGGCCGCCCTTGCGGCACACCGGCAGCTGCCGGCGTCAGCACTGGACTGTTGTTGTATTTCGACAGGCGCGCAGCGCGCAGCTGCGCCATCAGCCGGCTCGCTCGCGCCAGCGCAGCGGCATCGGTCACCGGCTGCGACAGCAACCGTTCGAGGCCACTCGGATGGAGCACATCGAAATAGATGCCCTCCCGGTCGACCACATAGGAATGGCTGGGCTCCCCGCGCCCCGCTGCAAAGCCGCGCAGGAAGCCATCCTCAAGGGTGATGGCCTCTTTGCCGGCGCGTGCCGCAAGCCGCACCGCGCGCAGGCCGGACGACCGGCGTCCCCAGCCGACGAACCCGTCGATCCGCCCGGGCAGGGCAAAGGGCCATGCAACGATCTCCGCATCGAGCAGGCGTGCGATATCTGCCCGCTGCTGCCAGAGGCCGAAGGAAAGAAGCGCATAGGTTTTGCGTGCCTTGCCGGCCATGCAGTCCTCGAAAGCCATTCCGGCTAATCTGCGGAGCGCGCGAGGCCGGCGACCCCGGCAATGCCGGAGCGCCGCACAGGCATCACCGCATCAAGCGGGCCGAATCCCACCCGTCAGAGCAGGTCCGCCGTGCGCTGGATATTGTAGGCCGCGCTCGAACCGCTGGAAACGATCGTCAGGAACTTCGCAAGGTCCGTCGCAACGTGGCGCGCCAGATAGACGACGTCCTTGTTCCGAACGGGGAAGTTCTGCGCGACGATATAGCTCTGCGTTGCCCCGAGATCGAGGCGATAGACGATCGGATAACGCCCTTCCGAATCCGCCACCATGCCGCGGGCGATGAGGTCGCGGAAGCGATCATCACCGACAACGGTGCGGTAAACGTTCTCGTCCTCGTAACGGAAGACGAAATAGCCCTTCGGGTCGGCCGTCGCGACATTGCCGCCGCCGGCCAGCGCCGCAGCTTCGACAAGGCTCAGCTTGGCCGCGTCGAACGGAATCTTGCCGGACTTCTTCGTCTGGCCGAGTGCAGCGAAGGTCTGCGGGTCATAGGTCAGATAGATTTGGTCATCCGGCTTGACGTAGATGTCGTCCTTCGGATTGTCGATGACCGACTGCAGCAGCACGCTGCGCGTCTTGCCGCCGCGCTTGAGGCTGACATAGGTATCATAGGGCGGCTTGGCGGCGCCGCCGGCCATGGCGATCACTTCGCTGATATGCTGGCCGCTGAGGCCGAGCGGCACGATGCCCGACTTGTTGACGTCGCCCTGAATGGAAACGGTGCGCGAGGCATTGCCGGCCATGGAAACGATGACGTCGGGCTCGACGGCCTTCGCCTTCAGCGCATCGACGATCGTGGCACGCGCCGAATCGATCGTCATGCCGGCAAAGCGCACGGAACCGACATAGGGAATCTGGCCATGGCCATCCGGCTGCACGATGACGGGGATCGTCGTGGACTTGCGATCATTTGTGGAGAACAGGCCGTCCGGGCCCGCTTCGAAGATCGTGACTTCCAGGCGATCACCGACGCCGATGACCGGCGTGCCGCCGCCACCGCCGAAGCCGAAGGTGCTGGACAGGCCGTACCGCTTGGCCGCGCTGACACTGTTGGCAACGCGCTGATCGACATTCACGACGTCGAAGATCAGCTTGGTCTGGGGAATTTCGTAGGACTTGCCGTCCGCGCCGGCCGAAAGGACCTCGTGGGTCAACGGGCCATCGCTCGGAACCACGCAGCCCGCCAGCGTCAACAGGGCACCCGCCGCAATAATCCGCGCAAATGCGCCCAAAAGCCTGCGCGGCGTGCCCACGTCTTCAATTGCGATCATCACTTAGCATTTCCCTTCGACCGTACCTCACAAGGCACGGGGCAAGAGCCAGCCGCTTGCCACGACAGGGCGCCATAGACATGCAGTTCCAATGTCTCGTCAAGTCCCATGACCAAACCTTGTCCCACCACGCAAGCCCATGCGGCCCCCGCCGACACCATGGAGCAAATCCCTTGCACATTCGTTACGGTCTGAAAAGACGGCGGGCCGTTTGGCGTTGAAAATCAATTTTTTCCACCAGCTTTTTCAGAAGGAGTGCGACAAAAAGAACGCAACTTTTCCTCCACCCGCCCGACAGCGAACGCGCCTCCCAACCCACAGTTTATGCACATGCCTTGCCCGGCTCTGACCTTCCGGGGGCGACCGGGCGCAGAAAGCAGTGACGGGGGAGATGGGCAAAAATATGGGTGGCGGTTATCGCGCCTGCGCGGAACGGGTTCGCCGCGCGGGACCGGCAGGGCTGCCTCACACCGCCTCGATAGGTTCGGGTACAGGCACCTCCGCCTCTTCCGGCTGGATACGGAACCAGGCGATATAGAGCGCCGGCAGGAAGAGCAGCGTCAGCACCGTGCCGACGATGATTCCGCCCATCATGGCATAGGCCATCGGCCCCCAGAACACCTCGCGCGAAATGGGGATGAGCGCGAGGCTGGCGGCGGCCGCCGTCAGCATGATCGGCCGCATGCGATGCTCCGTCGCCTCGCGCACGGCCCTCCAGGCATGCATGCCCTCCCGTCTTAGGTCCTCGATCTGCACGACGAGGATGACCGAGTTGCGGATGAGGATGCCGATCAGCGCCAGCACGCCGAGAATCGCGACGAAGCCGAGCGGCGCCCCGCTGCCGAGCAGCGCGATGACGACCCCGATGAGCGCCAGCGGCGCCACGGCGAAGACGAGGAAGAGCCGCGAGAAGCTCTGGAGCTGGAGCATCAGGATCGTCGCCATGGCAAACAGCATGAGCGGCACGACCGCGACGATAGGCGCCTGGCTGTCAGCGCTTTCCTCCACCGTACCGCCAACCTCGACCGCATAGCCGGAGGGCATCTCCGCCTGGAAGGCGGAAACGTCCTTTTCCAGCCGCGAGACGATCGTCGCCGGCTGCACGCCGCCGGTGATGCTTGCCTTGACCGTGATGGTCGGCTGGCGGGAACGACGCCAGACGACGGGCTGCTCCATTTCGTAGCGAAAGTTCGCCACCGCGGCGAGCGGCACGGAGGTGCCGTTGGCCGTGGGCAGCTGGAGCTGACGCAGCGTCTCGATGGACTGGCGCTCGGCGGCCCGCGCCCGGCCGATGACGTCGATCAGGTAGACGTCGTCGCGGATCTGGGTGACGGCCGTGCCGCCGACGACACCATTCAGAGCGGAGGCGATGTCCTGCGAGGTGACGCCGAGCTGGCGTGCCTTGTCCTGCAAAACATCGACCTTCACCACGCGGGCGGGCTCGTTCCAGTCGTAGACGATGTCCCCGAGCCGGGTGTCCTTGCCGATGACTTCGCCGAAGGCAAGCGCCTGCTTGCGCACCTCCTGGATATCCGGACCGCTGACGCGGTACTGAATCGGCCGGCCGACCGGCGGACCGATGTCGAGCAGCTTCACCAGCGCGTCCGTGCCGACGAAGGTCTCACGCAGATAGGCCTGGAGATCGGCCCTCAGCCGGTCACGCGCCTCCAGGTCCTTGGTGACGATGACCGTCTGGCCGAAGGCCGGCGACGGTGGCTGAACGTCGAAGGACAGAAGGAAGCGCACCGCGCCCTGCCCGATATAGGAAGACCAGCGCTCGATGTCCGGGTTGCCCTTGAGCTTCTCCTCTTCCAGTTTGGCGATCTGCGCATTGGTCTCGGCAATCGAGGCATTCTGCGGCAGCGACCAGTCGATGATGAGCTCCGGCCGGTCGGAGGACGGGAAGAACTGTTCCTGCACGAAGCGCATGGCGAAGACGGAAACGCCGAAGACCAGTACGGTCGCGACGATGGTCGTCCATTTCCAGTGCATGCAGGTATCGAGCAGGCGCGCGAAGGTGCGGGCGAACCAGCCCTTCTGCTCGTGATGCTTCTTCATCGTCTTCGGCAGGATCGTCACGCCGAGCAGCGGCGCGAAGATGACCGCAACCACCCAGGAGACGACGAGCGAGATGGCGATGACGACGAAGAGGCTGAAGGTGAATTCGCCGGCCGCGCTGTTGTTGAGGCCGATCGGAATGAAACCCGCCACCGTCACCAGCGTGCCGGTGAGCATGGGAAAGGCGGTGGACGTATAGACATAGGTCGCCGCCTTGCGGAGCGAATCCCCCATTTCCAGCCGCGCCACCATCATCTCGACGGCAATCATCGCATCATCGACGAGCAGGCCGAGCGCGATGATGAGCGCGCCGAGCGAGATGCGCTGCAGCGAGATGCCGTCGTAATACATGAAGACGAAGGTGATCGCGAGCGTCAGCGGGATCGACAGCGCCACGACGAGACCCGCGCGGATACCCAGGCTGACGAAGCTGACCGCGAGCACGATGATGACAGCCTCGAACAGTGCCCGCGTAAAACCCGACACCGCCTCCTCGACCACCTTCGGCTGGTCGGAGACGAGGTGCACGTCGACGCCGACCGGCAGTTCATGGGAAAGCAGCTCGATCTCCTTTTCCACCGCCGCGCCGAATTCGAGCAGGTTCGAGCCCTGCTTCATGCCGATGGCAAGGCCGATGGCCGGCTCGCCGTTGAAGCGGAAGAGCGCCGATGGCGGGTCCTCGTAGCTGCGGGTAATCGTTGCGATGTCGCTGAGGCGGAAGAAGCGGTTGTTGACACGCAGATTGACGTCGCGAAGGCTCGCCTCCGAGGCGAACTGCCCGCCGACGCGCACGCTGACGCGCTCGCCGCCGGCCTGCACCACGCCGGAGGGCGCCACGGCATTCTGGGCCTGCAGCGTGGACACCACCTGCTGGGTGGAAATGCCGAGGGCGGCAAGCTGGCGCGTCGAAAATTCGAGATAGATCACCTCGTCCTCAGCCCCGACGAGATCGACCTTGCCGATATTGGGCACGGTGAGGATGCGCCGGCGGGCATCCTCGACATAGTCGCGCAGCTGGCGCGGCGAGAGACCATCGGCGGTGAAGGCATAGATATTGCCGAAGACATCGCCGAAGCGATCGTTGAAGGCCGGGCCGACGACGCCGGAGGGGAATTCACCCCTGATGTCGCTGATCATGTTGCGGACGGTCACCCAGGTGGGAGCAACGTCGCGTGCACGGGTCGTCGGCTTGAGGTTGACGAAGATCAGCGTCTGGCCGGGTGTCGTGATGCTGCGGGTGAAATCGAGCGATTCCAGTTCCTCCAGCTTGCGCTCGATGCGCTCGGTCACCTGCAGCGTCGTCTCTTCCACGGAGGCCCCGGGCCAGGCAGCGCTGATCGTCATCGTCTTGATGGTGAAGGAAGGATCCTCCTCGCGGCCGAGATCCTGGTAGGCTAAGAAGCCGAGCAGCGCGAAGACGATCATGAAGTACCAGACGAGCGATGCATGATCGAGCGCCCAGTCCGAAAGGTTGAACTTCTTCATAGGCCTGCCTCGTCTTCAACCTTGATTTTCTGTCCCTCTTCGAGGCTGTTCACCCCAGCCGTGACGACCCGGTAGCCGGCTTTCAGTCCACCTGTGACCTGAAGCGTGCGCCCGGCAACGGGGCCTGTCTCGATCGGCACCAGATGCACCTCGCCCTTCTCGCCATCGACCAGCCAGACATTCGGCTTGCCGTCCTTCCGAAACACGGCGGTTTCAGGGATCACGATGGCAGTGAGGCCCGGCCCTTCGAGCTCGGCGGTGATGGTTGTACCGAGGCGAACGGTATTCGGCGGGTTTTCCAGCGCGATCTTCACCCGCCGCGTGCGCGTAACGACATCGGCGGACGGCGCGACCTCGCGCACCACACCTTTCACCGTGACGTCGGGGTTGATCTGCAGGGAGACGGTGAAGCGGCTGCCGAGGGCGATGGCCTCCGCCGTCTCGGGAATATCGACCACTGCATCGCGCTCGTCGGGCCGCGCCACCGTGACGATCGCTTCGCCGGGCGAGACGGTCTGCCCAACCTCGGCACCGGTCGCCACGACGACGCCATCGAATTCGGCAAGGATGCGGGTGTAGGAAAGCTGCTCTTCCGCCTTGACCAGCGCCGTCTTCGCTCGCGTCAGGCCGGCATCGGCCGCCTCGCGGGATTGTTCGGCGCTTTCGACGGCGGCCTTGGCCGCAGCATTCGACTGGAGCAGCGTCTTCTGGCGCTCCTCGGTCGCGATCGCGCTTGAAAGCGTCGCCTCGGCGCTGGAAAGCTCGGCACGGGCCGAGCGCACGGCAAGTTCATAGGCCGTCGCATCGAGGACGGCGAGCTCGTCGCCCTTCTTCACGAGATCGCCGACATGAACGGTGCGCGAGACGAGGCGGCCGGAAACGCGCGAACCGAGCGCAGCCTGCACCTTGGCCTGCACCGTGCCGGCAAAGCGCGTTCCGGGCAATGCGGTGGGCACGACCACCATGGAGAGAACCGGACGCGGCGGTGCGGCCGCCTCTTCTTCCTTCTTGCAGCCGGCAAGCGCCATGGCAGCGATGACGACCGTTGCGAGAGGTACATGTTTCCTCATCGGGCGGCTCCTTCGATCGCGGTGACGGTCTGGCCGGGGCGGAGCAGCTTCGTGCCATTGGCAACGTAGGTTTCCCCCTCCTCGATGCCGCCCGAAAGCAGCGCGACATCGGTCTCGAAGGACAGGACCTCCACCGGGCGCAGATCCACCGTACTGTTCGCCTTGTCGACGATCCACAGCGCCGGCTTGCCATCAAGCCCAGCCGACAACGCCTGCCACGGCACCACCGCCACCCGGCGCGGCGCCAGGGCGCCCACGCCGACGACCGAGGAGCCGAGGGTCATCTCCGGCGGCGTGCGGTCCATCGCGATCTTGACGCGCACCGTGCCGGTCTCAGCGTCGATTGTCGGCGAGACCTCGCGCACATTGCCGGTCGTGCGCACGCTGTCATCGCTGAGCAGGGTAACGGTCACCCCATTTTCCGCCGGCCGGGCGAAGAACAGCGATTCATAGACATTGAAGACGGCGTCGCGCGGACCGGTATCGGCAATCGTGAACATGGTCTGCGCCGCCTGCGCCACCTGCCCAGTTTCGGCCAGACGCGCGGTGACGATGCCGTCGGCGGGCGCACGCAGTTCGGTGTAGGACAGCACCTCCTTTGCCGTGTCGCGCTGGGCGATCGCCGCCTCACGGGCGCTTTCGGCCGTGCGCAGGGCCGTTTCGGCATCGTCGAAATCCCGGCGGGTGCTGATGCCGTCGCTCAGCAGGGATTTCTGGCGGTCGAAATTGGCCCGGGCGAGCTTGAGCTGTGCTTCCGCAGCGCGCACGCCGGCTTCCGCCGCCTCGACATCGGCCCGCTGCTCCTCGGGATCGAGCCGCGCCAGGACCTGCCTCTCCTTGACCGCACCGCCGACATCGACGAACCAACCGGTGATACGGCCTCCGACGCGGAAGGAGAGATCCGTCTCCACCCGTGCGACCACTTCCCCGGTAATGCTGATCGTCTGTTCGCGCTCCTCGAAATGCACGGCGGCGGTGTGGACCGGCCGCGCCGCGCTGTCGGCCCATGCCGGCCAGACGGCGACGGAAAGCGCCAGCACCGCCAGCAGCATCCTGCCCGCCCTATTACCCGCTGAGGTCATCGCCGTCTCCACCGTTGCAGAATACCCATTTAATATGGGTCCTCATTATATCGCGAAGATCAGACTGACAAGCCGCACCCTCTTCAGGCGCTGTCTTGCCGCAGGCGAGTGTGGCGGAGTCCGGCAAAAAAGCCAACCGGGAAGATTCTTTGGTAGAGGAATATAATAAGCCATATTTCTCAGCGCACTAACGGCAGCTTCGCCATCGTGTGCAGACAAGAAAGCCGCCGGCAGCCGCGAAACCTTTCCGGTTCCCACTGGGCTGCGCGACGGCTTTATCGGAGCGTCATTCGTTGGACGCTTCTCTTTCGGCCCCCTCTGGACCTGCAAGGAAGAAAGCAGAAAGCGTGCCAGATCGATGACGCGCAAAATACAAAAATGATTTCATATTACTAAAGCGATTTATAATAAAAACATCGGTCGAACGACCGTATCGGCATGGCCAATTTGTGTGCAGCGCACAAACGTTGTGCGCCTTTTTCGTCCAAAAAAACGGCCCGGTGAACGGGCCGCTTTTCAGATTGATCTGTTGGAAGGCTCAGAACTCTTCCCAATCCTGCGCCGCCGCACTGGCCGCAGCCGCCTGTCCACCGCCGCCAAAGGCGCGGGCCAGCGTGTTGCCAAGCGCCCGCGCGCCGGAGGTGGCCGGGCGATGCTCGGCAGCTGAGGCGATCACCGGGCGAGCGGCCGCGCCGGTGCCGAGGCGGAACTGCGCGATCAGGCTGTTGAGCGCGGCTGCCTCGGTTGCAAGCGAGTGGCTTGCCGCCGTCTGCTCCTCCACCATGGCCGCGTTCTTCTGCGTACCTTGGTCGATGGAGTTCACCGCGGCGCTGATCTCGTTGAGGCCGGTCGATTGCTCTCGCGCCGACCGCACGATGGCCGCGACGTTCTGGTCGATCTCCTGCACCTGATCGACGATCTCCGTCAGGGCCGATCCCGTCTCGCCGACCAACGCCACGCCGAGATTCACCTGCTCGCCCGATTTGGTGATCAGCGCCTTGATTTCCTTGGCGGCATTGGCCGAGCGCTGCGCCAGTTCGCGCACTTCCTGTGCGACGACCGCAAAGCCCTTGCCCGCCTCCCCGGCCCGCGCCGCCTCGACACCGGCATTGAGCGCCAGGAGGTTCGTCTGGAAGGCGATCTCGTCGATGACGCCGATGATGTTGGAAATCTCCCGCGAAGAATTCTCGATGCCGCTCATCGCGCTCACCGCGCGCTGCACCACCTCACCCGATTTCTCGGCACCGAGGCGGGTCCGCTCGACGAGCTGACCGGCATCCTCGGCCCGCTTCGTGGCGTCCTTGAGCGAGGTGGTGATCTCTTCGAGCGCGGCAGCCGTCTCCTCAACGGAGGCAGCTTGCTGTTCGGTCCGCTTGGCGAGATCGTCGGAGGCCGAGCGGATTTCCGCCGAGCCGGCCTGGATGGCATTGGCGTTGCTGCCGACCGAGCGCAGCGCCGATTGCAGCTTTTCGACCGAGGCGTTGAAGTCGTGGCGGACCTGGTCGAGCGAACCGGCAAAGGCTTGCTCGATGCGATGCGTCATGTCCCCATCGGCCAGTTTGTGGAGACCTTCGGCAAGCGCATCGACGGCAATGCGCGTCTGGCGCTCGCGTTCGGCAGCCTCCTCGGCACGCTGACGGCGCTCGTCTTCCGAAAGCGCACGGTTCTGCTCCGCTTCCCCCTCGAGCCGCACCTTGGCAAGCGTCGCATCCCGCAGCACGGCAAGCGAGCGGGCCATTTCGCCGATCTCGTCCTTACGCTCGGATTCGCTGAGATCGACATCCGTGCGGCCATGCGCGATCTCGCTCGTCGCGACGATGACGGTTTCGAGACGCTTGCGGAAGCGGGCGGCGAGCAACCAGCCGATGGCGATCATCAGGCCGGTCGCGATGGCAATCACGATGATCGAGGTGACGGCAAGCGCGGAGAGATTGGCAAAGAGCACCGACTTCGGCACCGCGACCACCGTATACCAGGTCGTGCCCGGCACCAGCGGCACCGGCACAGCCACCGCCATGGAGGTGAGGCCGTTGGCATCGGTGATTTCCATGGCCTTTTCCGGATTGGCGATCAGCGCCTGCCAGGCCGCGGTGTCGAGACCGGAATCGCCGAGCGTCTTGCCGAGAACCGCCGCATCCGGATAGCTCACGATGCTGCCGCCCTGGCTGAGCAATGCGACATAACCTTCGCCGAGCGGCTTCAACTGCGCCATGTCGGCAGCCAGCGCGTCAAGCGCGATATCGACGCCAGTAACGCCCTTGAAGGCGCCGTCGAAGCTGAGCGGCACCATGAAGGACGTCATCAGCACGCTCTTGTCGCCGATGACATAGCTATAAGGCTCCGTGAGGAGATCTTTGCCCGTGGCCTTCGGCACCTGATAATAGTCGCCGGGGCCGGGCTTGTCGTAATCGACGAGCGCGACCATGTCGACCTTGCCCGCGTTGCGTACGAAATAGGGAATGTAGCGACCCGTGGCGTCGTGTCCCGGCTGGTTCACGTATTGCGCATCCTTGCCGTCGAAGGCATCCGGCTCCCAGCCGGTGCTGACGCCGAGCGCGAAGGGATTGTCGGCCATCAGACGGTCGAATATGCCGTTCATCGTCTCGCGGCTCGGGGCATTCGTCGCCTTCATCGCGTAGAGCGCCGAGCGCATGTTCCAGCTCAGCGCCTTGACCTGCGCGAAGTAGGTCTCCACTTCGCCCGCGCTCGCCTCTGCCGCGTTGACCATTTCCGAAATGGAGCGCTCTTCCACGGCGCGGTAGGACAGAAAGAGCAGAACGCCCGCCGTCGCAACGGTGGTGGCAACACCAGCCGCCACGATGGCGAACATGTTTCGGGCAGTCGCAGTCTTCGGCAGCATAACGTCTCCTCCCATCCGCGCGGGAAAATCCGCAGCGGCAGTCATCACAAGAATGGCGGAACATGCCGGCAGACGCGGCGAAACAGGGACGAAGTCATTTCGCAGGCCGGCAGCGTAAGCGCATGCTGGTTTATGAATGGATAAAATTTGAACCAACCGGTTGTGGAACAGAATGGGTGGAAAACGCGTCCCAACCATAGCCGGTGGACGCGGCGGAGGCCCTTGCCGTTCAAGAAAAGTGAACGATCCGTTCGTCCAGCCCGATCTTCCGGCCGTGCCTGCGAAGGGCGATATTCGCCTCAACGCAAGGCCCCGAAGCGGGGCAGCACAGCCATCCCGGACATCCGGGGAAAGGAGCTTCGTCATGACCCTGCAGCTCACGGGCATCCACCACCTGACGGCAATCACCGCGAACGCGCCGGAGAACCTGCGCTTCTACACGCAGGTCCTCGGCCTGCGCCTCGTCAAGAAGACGGTCAACCAGGACGATACCAGCGCTTACCACCTCTTCTACGCCGACGGTCTCGCCTCGCCCGGCACGGATCTTACCTTCTTCGACTGGCCGGTCGGCCACGAACGGCGCGGCACGCACAGCGTCTCGCGCACCGGCCTGCGCGTCGCCAGTCTTGCGACGCTGGAATGGTGGAAGGCCCGCTTCGGCGAGCTGAAGGTCAAGGCCGGCGAGATCCGCGATGTCAGCGGCCGCGCAAGCCTCGATTTCGAGGATGGCGAAGGACAGCGCTTCCGCCTTGTCGTGGACGATGCCGGCACGCCCGCCAACCCCTGGGAACGGAGTCCGGTTCCGGCCGAACACCAGATCAAGGGTCTTGGGCCGATCACGCTGAGCGTGCCGGATATCCGCAACACGGAAGCGGTGCTGATCCAGGTGATGAACATGCAGGAGACCGCGACCTATCCCAATCCGGACGGTGCGGGTGACGTGCACGTCTTCTCGATGGGCGAAGGTGGCCCCGCAGCCGAGCTGCATGTCGCCGTGGAGCCGGATCTCCCGGTCGCCCACCAGGGCGCCGGCGCGGTGCACCACGTCGCCTTCCGCGCACCGGACGAGGAAGCGCTGCATGCCTGGACGGAGCGCCTGCGCGGCTTCCGTCTGCCTTCCAGCGGCGAGGTCGAGCGCTTCTACTTCCGCTCGCTCTATTTCCGCGAGCCGAACGGCATCCTGTTCGAAATCGCCACGGACGGTCCCGGCTTCGCCGTGGACGAGCCGCTTGAAACGCTCGGCGAAAGCCTGTCCCTGCCGCCCTTCCTTGAACCGCGCCGTGCGCAGATCGAGGCACGGCTGAAGCCACTCGTCTAGGCTTCAACAAAACCCCGGCGTGACAAACGGTCCGCCGGGGTTTTTTATGCCTTTGTTTTGAAAGGAGAGTCGGGATGACGAAACTGGTGGCAATCTCGGGAAGCCTTCGCAAGGGTTCCTACAACACGGCGCTGCTGCGCGCTGCCCTCGCCATGGCGCCCGAAGGGGTGGCGATCACCGAAGGCTCGATCCATGGCATTCCCCTCTATGACGGCGACATTGAGGCCGAAGCGGGCATTCCCGAAGCGGTGACGCGCCTGAAGGAGCTTGTGGCGGCAGCCGATGGCGTCGTCCTCTTCACGCCGGAATACAACAACGGCATTCCGGGCGTCTTCAAGAACGCCATCGACTGGATGAGCCGACCCTCCACCGACATCGCCCGCGTCTTCGGCGGCAAGCCCTTCGCCATCACCGGCGCCTCGCCGGGCAATTTCGGAACGCTTTTGTCGCAGGAGGCTTGGCTTCCCGTCATGCGCACGCTCGGCACCGTGCCCTGGTTCGGCGCCAAGCTTTTGGTCTCGCGCGCCGGCAGCGTCATTCAGGACGGCCGCATCGCCGACGAGGCGACCGAAAAGAAACTCGGCGACTTCATCGCCGGCTTCTCTGCCTTCGTGACGGAATACACGCGGTAACGGACCCGATCCACGGCAAAAAAAGGGGGCGCTTCGCAGGAAGCGCCCCCTTTCCGTTCGCCCCGGCGTCAACCGAGTATGCGTTCCCTATAGGCCCGGGCGAGCTCCATATCCGCCATGCCGATATCGTGGCCTGCGGCAAGCAGCCGGTTCTCGACCGATGCGCCGGCCGCCCTCAGATGTGCCTCCAGGTCACCGGCATAGACCCCGTAAGGATCCGATTGACCGGTGATCATCAGCACGTTCACCCCCGAAAGGTCCGCTTCCGGCACAGTCTCCAGCACGTTCATGCCCCGCAACAACACCGCGTTGCGGATGATGCCGGGATGCAGCAGCATGATCGCGCCGATCATGTTCGCACCGTTCGAATAGCCGACGAACAGCGTTCTCTCCGGATCGAGCCCATAGGCCGCATTCGCCCCTTCCATGAAGGCCGCGAAGGCTTCCGCCTCCCCTGCAATGTCCTTCTGGTCGAAGGTGACGGCAGTCAGCCGGCGGAAGAACCGCGGATAGCCTTCGTCGACACTGCGGCCGCGCGGACTGAGCAGCACGGCATTGGGCGCGAGCTTCGTTCCGAAAGGCAGAAGGCTCGCCTCGTTGCCGCCGGTGCCGTGAAGGAGCACGACAGCGGTGCCATCAGGATTTTCCGGCCGATGCACCCGGTGGATGAAGGGCAGGTCCCGCTCGGTCATGCGTTCCTCTCCCGGCAGGGAGAACTGTGGAAGCCGCGCCCGCACATCCTCCGGGTCAGCGCGAAAATGCTTCGGCACGAACAGTTTCTCCCCGAGCGCCTCCAGCGGTTCATCCACTGTCATGCCGGGACCATCGGTCGCGTATTCGAGCAGTGCACCACCGGGTTCACGCACATAAAGCGAGTAGAAGTACTTCCGGTCGTGCATGTTGGTCTCATCCGCCTCTTCGGTGGCGAGTCGAGCAGCGACGGCCTCTACCGCGGCGCGGTCCGGCGCGCGCAGTGCGACATGGTCGATCGTCCCGGTGCCGGGCGCGGACGTCCAGAAGCCGCTCGCGTCGCGGATGTCGAGTACGTCGGCCACATCGCCGGCGAGACGGGTGATGCCATTCGCTACCGCCACCTCCCGGTAACCGAAATGACCGGCGATGAAGGCCGCGGTCTCGGTCGGCTTCTCGGAAAAGATTGTCGCGCCGCGGATGCGCTGGATGGCATCGGCGGCCGCAATGTCCTTCGTGACATGCGGCGCCGGGCCGTCCACACCCGCTTCACCGACGAGCTTGACGATGATACCGTCCGGGTCCTTCAGCCGCAGCACCGGCTCGCCGAACTCCTGCGCCGGGCCGCTCATCGCGATGTTCTGCGTCAGCGCGCGCGTCAGCCAGAAGCCGATCGCCTCCGGCTTGATGGAGAGGGCGATCTCCGCAGGCTGGCCGAGACCGACGCGACCGGGCGAGCCATCCTCCCAGGCAAGAAAGGTGACCAGCGAGCCGGGGCTGGCCGCCGCGTCGCCATAGATGAGATGAAGCTGATCGGCGTCCTCGTAACCCGCCGTACGCTTGACGAGGCGCAGGCCGAGGAAGCCCACGTAGAAATCGACGTTCGCCTGGATCTTCCGGGTAATCGCCGTGATGTGATGGATGCCGCTGACCATGAGGCACCTCCTTTCGAAGGCTACACAATCAGCATTCGACATCCCGCGCCAGCCGCTGCCCGGTGAATGCACTGTCCACAAAACGAAACCGGCCCCGCTGGCGGGCGGGGCCGGTGGATCCCGGTGCCAGGGACACCGGATCATCTGGATTGGGTTCAGGCGGCCGCGATACGGGCCGGCGACATCGCCCGCGTTGAAGCGGACGGATCGTTGAGAAGACGACGGATTGCCGCGCGCACCTCGTCAGCCGAGGAGAAACGCTGGGAATCCAGATCCCAAACGGAATATTTGACGGCCACGAATTTCAGCCGATCCTCATCGGGAACGACAACACCGACGGCCTCACCACCGATTTCGATAACCTGCTTTTGCATAACAACTCCTGCCGCGCCGAAGGCACAGCTCATTCAAATCTTGCGCTAAAATCGAGGAGGGAAGTCAGATCACATTCGACGGAGTGCCGTATGCGCTTTCCCTGTAATCGTTTCACGACAGGAGTACGCCACACGCACGGAGGCGATGCAGTTGATATCGTACATGACACACTCCCTCTTGCTGGCGCTGACGCTCTAAAATGGACGCGTCAGAGGTGACCGGAATAAAACGCATGCGGTCTTCATGCGATGCTCCAACACATAAGCGCCCCTCCTTTCCTTGTCAATGGAATCCGCAGAAATTTGGAATAAATTACTGCGGAATTTGTGTGACAATTCGAATCGCAAAATAATCTTCGCGTCCGCAGCATTTTTCAGGAAAATATGTCGCGAAGACGAACATTCCGGGGAAAAGCCGTGACGCAACCAGATCGCGCAGGCACAACCATGCGCTTGCGCCTGGCGGGCAAAACCGAAAACCGGGGGCAAAGCTTCCCGTTGCCCTGCGGACACACCCCTTGAAGGAAGCGGGGAAAAAACGCTGTGGGACCATTCTTTTTTTAGGGGGAGGCTCGATCTTGCCGCCAAACATGAATAAAGAATGAATCGCGATTTTGTTCTGTTAATAAGTACGCCACGACCGCTGGCAGGGTAGGCCCATGAATTTCACCAGAACGCTTTTTCCGTTGAGCATGCTTCTCCTGTCAGGCTGCGTCGTCGGCCCCGACTACCAGAAGCCTGAGACCGCCCTTCCGGCCAAGTTTTCCGAAAGCAAGGCGACGAGCGGCGAGAGCGTGACGCTCAATCCGTGGTGGGAATCCTTCCGCGACAAGCGCCTCAACGATCTCGTCCACCAGGGCATGGCCGAAAACCTCAGCGTGCTGCAGGCCCTCGAGCGCATCACGGCGGCAGAGGCGAATGTCGTCGTGGCCGGTGCCGGCGCGCTTCCCAGCATCGGCGCTTCGGCGGAAGCATCGGCAAGCGGCCAGGACGGCGACTACCTGCGCCGCACCTCGGGCGGCTATTCATCCTCCTCGAAATCGTTGACCGCCGGGGCGAGCGCCTCCTGGCTGCTCGATTTCTTCGGCCAGTACCGCCGTTCGAAGGAAGCCGCGAACGCCTCGCTCGACGCCGCCTATGACGACGTCAACGTTGCGCGCCTCGCCTACCTCTCGGATCTCGTGTCGAGCTACGTCAATGCGCGTTACTACCAGGAAGCGCTGGCACTCAGCCGCAAGAACCTGGAATCGCGTCGCGAGACACTGAAGCTGACCAACGAGATCAAGGAAGCGGGTGCCGCCTCCAGCCTCGACGTGCTGCAGGCAGAAGGCCTCGTCAACCAGACGCTGGCCGAGCTTCCCGGGCTTGAGACCGGCTTCCACCAGTCGGCAAACCACATCGCGACCCTGCTCGGTCTGCCGGCCAGCACGATCACGTCCAGCCTGATCAAGGGCTCGGCACAGCCGATGCCGCGGTATGCGACGCGCACAGGCATTCCGGCAGACCTCATCCGCAACCGTCCGGATATCCGCGCGGCCGAGCGCCGCCTGGAGGCGGCAACGGCGCAGATCGGCGTGGCCGAAGCCGACCTCTATCCGAGCATCGAGCTCGGCGGCTCGATCGGCGCGACGCGCAACTTCACCAGCGCCGCCACCGGCAACCTGACGAGCTGGTCCTTCGGCCCGACGCTGACGCTGCCGATCTTCAACGGCGGCTCGCTGAAGGCGCGTGTCAAGATTGCCCGCTCGGAAGCCGAGCAGCAGTATCTGACCTGGAAATCCACCGTGCTGAACGCCGTGGAAGAGGTCGAGAACGCGCAGGCCGCGCTGATTCGCGACGGCCAGACCGTCGCAGCCCAGCGCAAGGTCGTGAACTCCTACGAACAGACGCTGAATCTTGCCCGCGAAAGCTATCGCGGCGGCGCAAGCACCATCCTCGACGTGCTCGACGCCGAGCGCAACGTCGCAACGGCCCGCCTGCAGCTCGCTTCCGCGATCCGCCAGCTTGCCCGCGACTTCGTCGCCCTCAACGTGGCGATCGGCGGCGGTGCGGAAATCGGCTCGGCAACCGTCGCCAGCAAATAAGCGGAAACAGCGCTTCCGGGTAGCATACCCGGTGCCGGACAAAACGGGAGCGGCAGGCGAAGGCTTGCCGCTCCCGTTCTTTTTTCGGGAAAGCGCAGAAGCAACGTTAGGGCGTGAAAAAGCCCTCTAGTGCCGCGGCCGTCCTGCCGTAGTGGTCGCGCAGCGCCGCAGCGGCGCCTTCCGCGTCCCGCGCAAGGGCAAGCTCCATCAGCCGCCGGTGCTCCCCGGCCACATCCCGCGTGGCTCCGGCGAGACTGACGGAAAGCCGCCGATACCGGTCGGCGCGTGAAAACAGCTTGTCGCAGATCTCCAGCAGGCTCGGGGAGCCGCAAGCCGAGACGAGCGCGGCATGAAAGACCGCATGGCGCGCCTCCCAGTCCTCGCGCATCGCCGAGGGGATATCCTCGCGCGCCTGCGGGATGCGTGCCATCAGATGGTGTGCCGCGATCACCCTTCCCTCCCAGTCGGCATCTCCCCGCAGCACCGAAAGCCGGAGCGCCTCGCCCTCGCAAAGCTGCCGCGTCGCCGTGATGTCGCGCAGCTCCGCCAGCGAGAGGCTCGCAACGCTGTAGCCGCGATGATCATCCAGCACGGTGAACCCTTCCGCCGTCAGCCGGGCCAGGGCCTCACGCACCGGCGTCACGCTCATGTCGCACAGCGCCTGGAGATCGGCAAAGCGCAACCGGTCGCCGGGCTTGAACGCGCCCGTGCGGATCGCCTGCCGGATCGCCTCGTAGGCATCGCCCGCCAGGGTGCGCCCGCCTGCCTTCTTCTGCTCCATCTCATCCCGCCGAATTTATAAAAGCTTTAGGATTTTCGAAAATCGTTGACTTCATGTAAAACCAAGGGAATGGTGCGCGCAACCGAAATCGGTGACATCCAACGGAGGTTCTCATGAAACTGGTGCGCTTTGGCGCGGCGGGCGCGGAAAAGCCCGGACTGATCGACGCGGACGGCAAGATCCGCGACCTTTCCGGCGTGGTGCCGGATATTGCAGGCGACGTGCTTGGTCGCGAAGGCCTGAAGCGCCTTGCCGCCCTCGATCCGAAGAGCCTGCCACTCGCGCCGGAAGGCAGCCGCTTCGGCGCCTGCGTGGGCCGCGTCGGCAACTTCATCGCCGTCGGCCTCAACTATGCCGACCATGCAGCCGAGAGCGGCATGGCCGTGCCGAGCGAGCCGGTGCTATTCAACAAGGCCCCCTCCTGCGTCGTCGGTCCTGACGACACCATCCTCATCCCGCGCGGTTCGGAAAAGACCGACTGGGAAGTCGAGCTTGCCGTCGTCATCGGCGAGCGTGCCTCCTACGTCTCGGAGGCCGATGCCCTCAACTATGTCGCCGGCTATTGCGTCTGCAACGACATTTCCGAGCGCGCCTACCAGCTCGAGCGCGGCGGCCAGTGGACCAAGGGCAAGGGTTGCCCGACCTTCGGCCCGATCGGCCCCTGGCTGGTCACGACGGACGAAGTGGATACGGCCGACCTCGCCATGATGCTCAGCGTCAACGGCGAACGCGTCCAGAACGGATCCTCGAGCACCATGGTCTTCAAGGTGCCCTTCCTAGTGCACTACATCTCGCAGTTCATGGCGCTGGAACCCGGCGACGTCATCACCACGGGCACACCGCCCGGCGTCGGCATGGGCATGAAGCCGCCGCGTTACCTGAAGCCCGGCGACCGCATGGAAGTCTCCATTGCCGGCCTCGGCGTGCAGCGTCAGGTCGTCGCTGCGGGATAAGCCCTTCATCGCATGGCTGAAAAAGCGAGAGGGGCCTCAAGGGCCCCTCTTTCGTGTCAGCGATCAGTGCACCGTTGCAGGCGAGGCCTCATCCCCGAGAATGCGGAAAGCCTCATCCAGCGCGGCCACAAGAATGTCCGTCAGCTCGTCGACATCATTTTCAAGGAGGAAGAGCGCGACCGTTGCATTGTCCGGATCGCTGTAGCGCTCAAGGTCGTTAGACATGTCATTGTCCCTTTCCAGCCGGCACCATCCCGGTTAACGGAAAGCATAGGGACGCAGGCTTGCGTCTGGCTTGTGCCGGAAAGGTACAGGTTGCGCAAGGACGAATCCGTCAACCGCACCAGGATTGGTGCCTGCCCGTCCATGGCCTCGCCAGCCCCTCCCCGACCAGCCGCTGGCCGACCGACTGGCCGCCCCGCAGCACGAGATGTGGCGCTGCGCCGGCCTTTCCGGACGTCCCGCCTTTCGCCACCAGCGTGACGTCCCCCTCGTTGAGGATTTCGCGCAAGCGAAGCTTCGCATCCCCCCCACGCAGGCGCTCCGCATCGCAGCGCGCGCCAGCGATCGCCGGCGTATCGACATCGGCGAGCCGCACCTTGCGGCCGGCATAGAGGATCGTGTTGCCATCGAGCACGCAGTAATCCGTCTGCGTCGTGCAGATGAACCATTTGCCCGAAAAGGCCGGCAGTTTCTCCGGCATCGGCAGGGCCTGCTCCACGGCCTTTTCGACCGGCCGCTGCTTCGGGCGCGCCAGCACAGCCTCGCGCTCGACCACCTTTTGCTTGCGCTCGACAGAGGCTGTCTTGATCCCTGTCGCCTGCGTTTCGGGGGCCGGCAGGCGGTTGTCCATATAGAGAATGCCGCCGACCACCGCCGCGCCCAGCAAATACCAATGCGCCATGCCGCCGCCGCGCCGCGCCGGTGCCGCCCGCTTGGTTCCCGCCCGTTTCTTCCGCCTGCCCGCCGTCTTCACCATCACCTGTCTCCTGCGCGAGACAGTGCGACGATCTCTTGAAGATATGGTTACCAGACTGCACCGGCCAACGCCTTTCGGCTCGTGGGAGCTTACCGGGTCGTATTGGACGCGGGGGTCGGGAATAACGGCTGGCAACAAGGCGCCGACATCAGGGAATGGCAAAGATGCTGATCTCGCTGGCAATGCCCCGCAGGGTGACGTTGTGTGCGACAGGGCTCACGCCGCGATCCGACAGCAGGCTGGAGGCGCGGGCGTCCCGCAGCACCGAGCCGGTGGCGAAGATTTCCAGCGAAGTAGCAAGATGCTGGACACGCGAGGCGATGTTGACCGTCTGGCCGAAATAGTCCTGCCGCTCGTTGAGATTGACCGCAATGCATGGCCCCTCGTGAATGCCGATCTTCAGAAGCAGGTCCTCGCTGCCGCGCGCATCGTTCAGGGCACGCATGGCATCGCGGATGCGCATGGCCGCCGCCACCGCCCGGTCCGGCGTCGGAAAGGTCGCCATGACGGCATCGCCGATGGTCTTGACGACCGCACCGGCCTCGGCAGCGACGATCTCGCTGAGAACCTTGAAATGCGTCCTCACGAGATCAAAGGCCGCGAGATCGCCGACCCGCTCATAGAGTTCCGTCGAGCCGCGCAGGTCGGTGAACAGAAAGGTGAGACTGGTGATCTTCAACCGCTGGTCGATGTCCAGCGTATCGGTGCGGTA
The DNA here is from genome assembly GCF_028534175.1 of Shinella sp. HY16. Taxonomy (NCBI): domain Bacteria; kingdom Pseudomonadati; phylum Pseudomonadota; class Alphaproteobacteria; order Hyphomicrobiales; family Rhizobiaceae; genus Shinella; species Shinella sp. HY16. The sequence continues at coordinate 2,872,568 of NZ_JAHYXL010000001.1, forward strand.
GAGGTCGCGAAACGTCTGGTTGGACAGCAAGCGCTTGGCTGTGAGGAAGGGACGGCGCTGGCCGAGCAAGGTATGCAGCGCCTCATTGGCGACGCAGACAGATGGCAGTGCGCGCACATCGACATGGTTCTCCATCTGGATGCGCAAGGGCCCCGGTTGCAGCACCAGTGTCTCGTTGTGGCGATGTGTGCGATCGAAGACCAGGGTCAGGTTGCGCCGCTCCCGCGTCGGCTCCCCGCGGACGTCGAGGAATTGCGCCGCATGCGTCACGGGCTCGAAGACGATGACGAACTCCGCCGGCAGCTGCAGCGAGATGACCGCCTTCTCGCCGGGCGGCAATTCCAACGCCTCGAGTACGAATTCATCGACCTTCTCTTCGTAGCCCTCGTCCGGCAGGTCGAGCCCCGAGCCCCAATAGACCTGCCGAAAATATTCCCCCGGTGGCAGTTCATGCGGATTGTGGGCGGCGATATGGCGCACGCGAGGACTGATCGTGAACGTCACCTCGACCATCTCGTCGAGCGTCGGTTCGTAGCCGGCGGCGCAGAGCGCACAGGTGTATTCCGTGCTCTGCACGCTCTTCAGCGACGTACCGGCATCGAGTACCCCGCCGCATCCCGGGCACAGGACATTCCAGAAAAGATCGAAGATACCGAGCCGGGTGGCCTGCATGAAACCCGCAATCACATCTTCCTCGCCAAGCCCCTCGGCTGAGGCAAAGGCGAGTGCATTGACACGGCAAAGCTTGCGATCCGGCGCATCCCGAACGAGCCGTTCGAGTGCATCGACAACCCCAGGCGTCACCGACTGGCGCAGAACCTCGAATAAAGTCCGGGCTTCACTCATGCCCCATTCTACACCCATATCGTCACGAGAGACAGGTGTCGCAAAGCAAAGGCCATAGCGTTTGTCGCCATGCGGACCACAAGAAGTTTTTCTGGAAAACCGGCTGGTAGCGGAGGAGGGATTCGAACCCCCGACACAAGGATTATGATTCCTCTGCTCTAACCTACTGAGCTACTCCGCCGCCCGAAAAGAGGAACAGAACGATGTCTGTTTCCGTCCGGTGCGCGGCTTATAAGGCGCTGTTCCCGCGGGTGTCAAGCGACGTTCGCACAAAAATCACTTTGTTCACGAAGGCCTTGGCAAATGCGGGGGGTCAGGCCGCGGCCGGGGTGGACAGAATGCGCCGGAGAGCGTCTTCGGCCGCCGGCTCCCGCTCGGAGCGCAGGATGAAACCGCCGCCGTGGATACGGGCATCCTCGCCTTCGCCGGAATAGAGCGCGCAGGCCTGGCCGGGCGCCACGCCCGGTTCCCCTTCGGCAAGCTCCACATAAAGGCCACCGGGGCCAGACAGAAGGCGGGCAGGACGCGGCGGGCGCGTCGAGCGCACCTTGGCATAACAATCGAAGCCGGCAGCCGCCACGGCTTCCACGTCGCTGTCGCCGATCCAGTTGATGTCGCGCAGATAAAGCCGGCGCGTTTCCAGCGCTTCCTTCGGCCCCACGATGACACGTCGCGAGCGCGCGTCGAGATAGACGACATAGAGCGGCTCGCCCGTTGCGATGCCGATGCCGCGCCGCTGGCCGATCGTATAATGCAGGATGCCGTCGTGGCGGCCGAGCACGCGGCCGTCGATATGCACGATATCGCCGGCAAGCGCCGCATTGGGCTTCAGCTTGTTGACGATGTCGGAATACTTGCCCTGCGGCACGAAACAGATGTCCTGACTGTCGGCCTTCTTGGCGACGACGAGGCCCATCTCCTCGGCAAGCGCCCGCGTTTCGGCCTTCGAGAGATGGCCAAGCGGAAAGCGCAGATAGTCGATCTGCTCCTGGGTCGTGGCAAACAGGAAGTAGCTCTGGTCGCGCTCGGCGTCGACCGGGCGATAGAGCGCACGGCGCTGCGGCGCGTCAGGCGTCGGGTTCGGCCGGGAGCGGATGTAATGGCCGGTCGCGAGCGCATCGGCGCCAAGTTCCTTGGCGGTGATGAGGAGATCGGCGAACTTGACGGTCTGGTTGCAGGCGACGCAGGGGATCGGCGTTTCACCGGCAATATAGCTTTCAGCAAACGGATTGATCACCGTCTCGCGGAAGCGCTTTTCATAATCGAGCACGTAGTGCGGAATGCCGAGCGTTTCGCAGACACGGCGCGCATCGTCGATGTCCTGACCCGCGCAGCAGGAGCCCGCGCGGTGCACGGCGGCACCGTGATCGTAGAGCTGCAGCGTGATGCCGAGCACGTCATAGCCTTCACGTTTCAGGATGCCGGCCACGACGGAGCTGTCCACGCCGCCCGACATGGCGACGACGACACGGGTATCTTCCGGCTTGCGATCGAAATCGAGACTGTTCACGCGAGGTCCGTTCCGGTACTGCAGCGCCAGGAGGCTTGCCGCAGGTCACCTTTCACTGGGGTTTGCTTGACGCAAGGGCGACGCCCCGCGACCGGCGCGGCGTCTTTCGGGCGACATATAGAAACTTGCCGCACCGAGGGCAAGAGAAGGCCGGAAACCTCGTCGTCCCGGCCACACACCGGCCCTGCCTTTCCGGCCCGCCGGCAGGCGCGTGTGCGCAGGATATCAGATGAGGCGCAGGCGCAGGGCGATGGCGATCGCCTGCATGCGGTTGACCGCCTTGAGCTTGCGCGTCGCGCTCTTGAAGTAGCTGCTCACCGTATAGGCCGAGATGCCGAGGATGATCGCAATCTCGTCGCTGCTCTTGCCGGCGGCCGCCCAGCGCAGGCACTCGACCTCGCGGCTCGACAGCTTCTCCCGACTCGCCGTTGCCGCCACGAAGGTCTTTTCAAGGCATTCGAAAAGCTGGAGGGCGGCGAAATGCAGGTCCGTCAACGCCCGGCGGGCGAGCGGGACCTGCGTGCCCGAAAAGGCCATCAGATAGGGGTCGGATGTCGTGGAATGCAGGAGAAAGGCTGTCGAGGCGGCAAGACCATGGCTTTCGGCCAGCGCGATCGCCTCACCCACCTGGCCGTTCTCCCAGTCCGATGGGGCGAGCAGCGAGCTGTCGCCCTGCACGGGCAACTTCGTCATGCCCGTCTCGATCGCCAGCCGGCTCAGATGGAAGAGGTTCATCGCATCGTATTTGCGCACGAGATCGGCCGGCCAGTTGCTGACAAGCAGCCGTTCGGCAAAGCGCTGCTGCTCGTTGGCAGGAAAGCGCGACACCAGGAAATGACTGAAGCCGAAATGGTTGGCGCACTGGCGCATGAGGTGCAGCACCTCATATTCGGTCTGCACGGATTCGAGATTGGCCGTGGACAAGAATTCAGGCGACCAGCCCTGCTGCAGGAGCATGTTGTCTGGGTCTTTCATTTTCCGTTTCCAACAGCCGGCGCGAACGCCGGGAGCGTGTGCATTCTCGGTTCGGAAAACTTCAGGCGCACCCCTTCAGAAAAGCGGCGACGAAAAACGCCGCGGAAGCCATATCCCGGGGGGAACAGCTTGCGGAGGGAATTCATGATGATGCAGCCTAGGGCTTCCGGTGGCATCCATCGACGCCGCCCTTAAATTTGGGGGCGTATTAGCAGTGTTTGAATAAAAGGGAAATGAAATATTTGCATGGCTCCCATGCGGATGCCGCGCAGGCCCGGCTCGGTGAACGTAAGGGAAGTCAGTACTTACGCCCCGGAATACAACAGGCGAAGCCGCTCAAAAGATTAGAAAATTGTTAGCATGCGCTTAGGCAAATCTTAAATGTGGCGGGCTACAGTCCCGGCATATGGTCTTGAGTTTATGTAGAGAGTCCAATGACCGATCTGATACGACCCCGCGTTAAATACGTCATCGGCCCCGATGGCAGCCCCCTGACGATCGCCGATCTGCCGCCGGCCAATACGCGGCGCTGGGTGATTCGCCGGAAGGCAGAAGTCGTCGCCGCCGTACGTGGCGGGCTTTTGAGCCTCGAAGAAGCCTGTGAGCGCTATACGCTGACCGTCGAAGAGTTCCTTTCCTGGCAGTCCTCCATCAACGATCACGGCCTGGCCGGCCTGCGCACCACGCGCATCCAGCAGTACCGCCACTAGACCGTTTCATTTTCGATCAAGACCCTCTACGGCTGCGCCCTGCGCGGCCGTAGTTTCGTTTCCGGTCAAGGCCGCGCTCCATGCGGCCGCAGCTTCATCTGCAGCAGGCCGGTCATGATCGCCGAGGCGGCGTAGAACCAGAGACCCGGCTGAGTGAAGGCCGAGGCCATGCCGCTCGTCTTCGCCGCGACGATGACCAGCGCGACCAGCATCACATCCATCATCGACCATTTGCCGAGGATCGGCAGCAGCCGGGTAAGCCAGCTCGCCTTGCCCGCGGGCGGCGCCGGCGCGGTCGCCTCCAGCGCGATCGCAAAAAGTTTGACCACCGGGAAGACAATGGAGAAAAGCGCGACGAGCACCGCAAGGCCTCCGCTCTCCTGCGCCCAGAGCGAAACGACGATATCGATCAGCGAGGGGGTCTCGTCAAAGAAGTAGAGCTTTTCAAAACGCACGAGCGGCAGGACGAGACCGAAGGCGAGGAACAGCGCAGAGAGCACGAGAAGGACGGGAACGACGAGGATCATGGCAGGCCAACGCTGGTTTCGATGCCCCTGCATAGCACCGCGGTGGCGCGGACGCAGCACGCTCTGTTCACATCCCGTGCGCTTGCGGGAGGGCGCCAGACAGGAAAGGATGGCACCAGACAACAGGAGCGAGGAGCACCATGGACATCAGGAACGCGGAAACCGGCTCGAAAGGCCGCTACTCGACCACCGTCGAGGGCCATGAGGCGGAGGTGACCTATTCACGCGCCTCGCCGCAGCTCGTCATCGTCGACCACACCGGCGTACCGGATGCGCTGCGCGGCAAGGGGGTCGGTCAGGCCCTGGCGGCCCATGCCGTGGAAGAGGCGCGCAAGGGCGGCTGGAAGATCATGCCGCTCTGCCCCTTCTTCCGCGCCCAGGCCATGCGCCACAAGGAATGGCACGACGTCGTCAATCTGTGACGGAACCTTAAACAACGCGAAGAGCCCTCGTGAGCGGTCTTGCGGCCGCTCGCGAGGGTTCTTCAAAACCGGACCGGGTCAGGCGCGTAGCCGGACCGCGTTGTCGCGCTCTTCGAGCGCCGAAGCCTTGGCGAACTCCGCCTCCGCCTCTTCCAGCGCCAGTTCGGCCGCATCCTGCTGCACCTTCAGTTCCCGGATCGAGACCTGGAGGTTGTCGGAACGCTGGCGCGCCGCCTTGGCGAAGGTGGGGTAAGCGAAGTGGTTGGGATCGTTGATCCCGGATTTCTTTTCTTCGATGGCGATCTGGCTTTCCAGTTCCTTCGACATCCGTTCGAATTCGGACATCATCAACTGAAGCTGGGCCAGTTGCCGTCTCTTCTCTTTCACCTGAAATTCCTTCAGGCGAACTAGGCTCTCACGCGACTTCATACGCAATACTCCCGTGGATAGCGAGACCCCGGCATTGGAGCGAACGGCCACCAAAACGCGACACCCGTTCACCCGGCATTCCAAATCAGTGCCCGAAGCACGGCTTTTAACCGCACGCCGGAGACCGGCACTCCGCCCGAAACCCGGAAAAACGCACCGGGTCTTAAAAAAAATTCAGCGATATTAATAAAACCCTACCGCTGGTAACCTTTCGTTTACGGGCATCGTTAATCATAGGTCCGATGATTTAAGGCTCAGTAAATGCGGTTCGCTAAAAAACGGGTTCGCCACATTGATGAGTCGAAAGAGTCGGTTAACCGTGGTTCTTAAAGAGACAGTTTAAGAGACACATTTCTGATTCATCCATGAAATCAGGGAGCTGCCTAAAATAATTAACAGATCGATACACCTTGCCAAAGGGAATCAGGATTTGTTAACCAATTCGTGGCAGCCTCCAAATCAGGCAACGACTGGATCCGTATCGCGTAGGGGGCCAGGTACCTTGAGCGGCGGAAAAGGGGACAGATATGCGGGTTCTACTCATTGAGGACGACAGCGCGACGGCGCAGAGCATCGAGCTGATGCTGAAGTCCGAAAGTTTTAATGTGTATACCACCGACCTCGGCGAGGAAGGTGTCGATCTGGGCAAGTTGTATGATTACGACATCATCCTGCTCGATCTGAACCTGCCCGACATGTCGGGTTACGAGGTTCTGCGCACGCTGCGCCTGTCCAAGGTCAAGACGCCGATCCTCATCCTCTCCGGCATGGCCGGCATCGAGGACAAGGTGCGCGGCCTCGGCTTCGGCGCCGACGACTACATGACGAAGCCGTTCCACAAGGACGAACTCGTCGCCCGTATCCACGCCATCGTGCGTCGTTCCAAGGGCCATGCCCAATCGGTCATCTCGACCGGCGAGCTTATCGTCAATCTCGACGCCAAGACGGTCGAGGTCGGTGGCCAGCGCGTCCACCTGACGGGCAAGGAATACCAGATGCTCGAGCTGCTCTCGCTGCGCAAGGGCACGACGCTCACCAAGGAAATGTTCCTGAACCACCTCTATGGCGGCATGGACGAGCCGGAACTGAAGATCATCGACGTCTTCATCTGCAAGCTGCGCAAGAAGCTGGCCAACGCCGCCGGGGGCGCGAACTATATCGAGACGGTCTGGGGCCGCGGCTATGTGCTGCGCGAGCCCGATGGCGACTTCGCCGAAAGCGCCTGATCGGCTCTCCCCTCGCCGCTCGAGATTTCGACCCGCCGCTTGCCGGCGGGTTTTCCTTTTGTGCGAAAGTTTTTACCTTGCAAAGCTCAGACAAAAACGCGGCCGGCTCTTGGCGAGCGGCCGCGTCCACAAAAATCAACCAGATGGTGGGGCGTTTCAGGCGGCGGCCGACAGGCTGCCGAATACCTGCGTCAGGATCTTGCGGTCGAAAGGCTTGAGCAGGAAGTCGTCCGCACCGGCGCGCTTGCCCATCATCATCTTCTTGAGATCGGCCTCGACGACGCAGTAATAGATGCGCACCGACTTGCCCTGCGGCAGGTTGCGGATATTGCCGATGAGTTCGAGAGCCCCGTCCATCGTCGAATCGACAATGAGGATATTGGGCAGTTCCGCCTCGCAGCGCACGAGAGCTTCCAGCGAACTCGATGCTTCCAGAACGAGGAAATCGAAGCCGGAGAGAATACGCTTGCCGACCTTCCGGACGACGTCGGAACCATCGGCGATCATCAACCGCTGCATTCGCTGCTCCTAGGTCTCCCGCCCGTTGGACGGGAACAATACAGGATGCAACTCTACCGGCGACTGGCAAACAAAGCGTTAGCGGCCATGGTTAACGAACCATGGCCGCCATCGATTATTCCGAGGCCGGAACGACCCGTGCCGAAAAGACGATCTCTTCGGGACTGGCGGCGACGTCGAGCTCCATACCCGCCTCGTCGGCAAGCAGCACCGTGTAATAAGGCTGGATGGAATGGGCATCGACGGCCTCTTCCGGCGTGCCGGAGAGGATTTCCATGAACTTCGGCGGCACGCGCAGCATGCGGCCCCGGGCCGCGAGCTTGAAGGTCGCGTCGAATTCCGGATTGTCGAGCGTCACGTCGATCGAGCCGCCGCGCGGAATGGCGCCGTAGGCCACGAGGAACAGATTGAGCAGCAGCTTGACCCGGTTCTTCGCAACGATGGCGCGCGGTCCGGTCCAGGTGATCTCGGTCTTCTTTTCGGCGGCAGCGAAATCACGCGCGGCCTTTTCCGCCTCGCCCGTGTCGATGGAGGCGCCAACCGAGCCGGAGGCGCCGAAAGCGAGCCGCGCGAACTTCAGCCGGACCGAGGCATTGAGCGCGCTGGTGCGGATGAGATCCATCGCATCGGCATCGGCGCCGCCCTCGTCGAGCAATTCCAGCCCGTTGTTGATCGCGCCGACAGGCGAGATGACGTCATGGCAGACACGGCTGCACAGAAGCGCTGCCAGGTCGGGACCGGTCAGCGTAAGGTTCGGATTTTTCGCCATAAATTTCTCCCAGATCCACGCATCACTTCACGCGGACGGCCCTAGCATGGGCACATTCGCGGGCATCCTGCGCGACGCATAGCACGCCGGAATTGCGCGAGGCGTGCCCGATTTGAAGACAGCCATAATGACACCACATTTGGTAAACCGATTGTTAAGACGATCGGATCAAATTGCAGCATGGAACGGGGCCGGTACATGAAGAAAGGCGAACGGGACATGGGTGTTTCAAATCTGGTCAGGATGGCGTGCAGGATCGCAACAGCAACGATCCTGGCGCTTCTCACGGTGCTGCCGGCGCAGGCGCAGCAGAACGGCCAATATTCCATGCAGGAAATCGTCGATGCCGGCCACGGCTTCTTCGGCTCGACCTCGGGCGGCCTTGCCAAGGTGGTCGAGCGCGCCTTCGAGGCTCACGGCCTGCCGAACGGCTATATCCTTGGGCAGGAAGGCTCCGGCGCCTTCGTCGCGGGCCTCACCTATGGAGAGGGCACGCTCAACACCAAGAATGCCGGCCAGCATCCGGTCTTCTGGCAGGGTCCCTCGCTCGGCCTCGACTGGGGCGGCCAGGGCAGCCGGACGATGATGCTCGTCTACAATCTGCCCGACGTTAACTCGCTCTACGAGCGCTACGGCGGCGTCTCCGGCTCGGCCTATGTGATCGCCGGCGTCGGCATGCAGGTCAATGTCAACCGAGACGTCGTGCTCGTGCCGATCCGCACCGGCGTCGGCGCCCGCCTCGGCATCAACGCCGGCTATCTCAAGCTGACCCGCGAGCCGACCTGGAATCCCTTCTGAGAATGAAACGGCCCCCTCACCCGTCAGGTTAACCGAGAGTTGATTTCTGAGGGAAAGCCCCTCCCGCAAGGTCGAGCGAGCCGCTATAGTGGGCTCGTTCGAACCCGTTTTGGGCCAGTTTTGAAACGAGTGGACCCGTGATCGAGTATGCCCTTCTCTTCGCGCTCGGCTTTCTCGCCGCCACGCTGACCGGCCTGCTCGTCGCGCCGGCCATCCAGAAGCGCATCGTCAAATTCACCGAGGACCGCATGCGCGCCACCATGCCGCTGAGCCCGCAGGAAGTGCGCGCACAGAAGGACATGGCCCGCGCCGCCTATGCCGCGGAAAACGCCCGCCTGTCGGAAGGGGTGCGCCGCGAGCGCGAAAAACACACGCTGGAAATGGTGCGCAACGAGAAGCTGCTGGCCCAGGCCGCGGCGATCGGCACGGAAAATGCCGAGCTGCATGCCCAGATCGCCGACATGAACATCGAGGCCGGCGACATGCGCTCGGCGCTGCGGCGCGAGGAAATGAAGACCGAACAGCTGAAGTCGGCGCTCGCGACGGCCGACCGCGAAATCCGCGGCAAGGTCGCCGACATCGAGACGCTGCACAGCCGCATCAACCATCTCGAAGCCGATCTCGACACGATGAAGATCGATCTTGCGACCCGCGACACGACGATGGAGAACCTGAAAAGCCGTATCGGCAATCTCAAGGACGAGCGCGACAAGCTGCGCGAGGATATCAAGACGGCGAGCCAGAGTGCCAAGGCACTGGAAGTGCGCCTGTCGCGCGAGGAAGGCCGCGTGCGCCAGCTCGAAACACGGCTGACGCGCGAGCTTGCCGGCAGCGCCGACAAGGACAATGCGATCGAACGGCGCATCGCGGAAATCAGCCGCCTGCGCGACAAGGTGAAGACGTTGACAACGGAAAACAAGGAAGCCGTGAAGGCCGTGCGTTCCACCGGGCTTGCCCGCACTATTGCCGCGAGCCGGCTCGCCCCGCGCCGCAGCGACAAGGTGGCCCCGCCACCGATCGACATTGCGGCACTGGAAGAGGACGTACGCAATCAGGGAACGGCTCTTTCCGAACGGCTGATGGCGGCGAAGACCGGCGAAAACGACGCGGCCCTGCGCGAGGAGATGGCCGACCTTGCCAGCAAGATGATCGTGCTGACGGCCACCCGGGAGGGGGCCGGCTCACCGGTGCACGATCTCATCGCCACGATCGACCCCGCTCTCGACGGCGACGAGCGCAGCCTCGCCCAGCGCGTGCGCGGGCAGATCAACCGCGACGAGGCATAGGCGGGAGTGTGGAATGAAGATTGCCATTCTGGCCCTGATCATCGGCGTGACCGGCGCGACAGCTCCCTCGCCCAAGCAAGCAGCCGGTATCGACGGACGCTATTGTGGTCGGCTTTGGAGCAACGGTGTTCTCGTCGAGGCGGTCACGGTGCTGAAGCTTGCCGGCGACGGTCGGCTGAGCGGCACCTATGAATTCGCCGACGGCGACGGTCGAACCCCGGGAACGCTGGCCGAGAGCCCGCCCGGCAACGGCCTTGCCCGCACGCTCGACTGGCAGGACATGTATGGCAGCGGCAAGCTTTCCATCACCTTCCAGCCGGATTTCAGCGGCTTCACCGGCACCTGGCAGGACCAGAGCGGCACGCCGAACGAACTGTGGGATGGCGTGCGCTGCTGATAGGTATCGTGCGGAACAAGGGCCGGACCAGGAGCGTCTAGGCGACACGTTCCATGGCAAGGGCGATCTGGTAGAGCGCGATGCCGCTCGCCGTCGCGACATTGAGGCTGTCGAGCCCCGGCCGCTGCGGGATGCGCGCCGTCCGGAAGGAAGAGAGAATGCTGTCAGGCAGCCCCTCGCCTTCCGTGCCGAGTACGAGAGCGATGCGTCGCGCCGCCGGGATGTCCGCCACCGGTACCGCACCACGTGGTGAAAGCCCCCAGATCTCGAACCCTGCTTGCGCAAGGCCGTCAAGCATGGCTTCGGCCCCGAGGCCACGGGAAAACGGCACGTTCAGCACCGAGCCGACGGAGACACGGATCGCCTTGCGGTAGAGCGGATCGCAGGACGTCTCATCAAGGAACACCGCATCCGCGCCGAAGGCCGCGGCATTGCGGAAGATCGAGCCGACATTGTCGTGGTTCGAGAGGCCGCATCCTGCGAGAACAAGGCTCGTTTCCGGCAGACGGCCCAGAAGTGTGCCCCCCTGTTCCACCGGCGGCTTGCTGCCCAGCGCCAGCACGCCGCGGTGCATGTTGAAGCCGGCGACCGCATCGAAGACCGCGGACGAGGCAATATAAACCGGCACCGTCTCCGGGAAGGAAGCCAGCACATCCGCAACACCCGCGAGGCGGTTTTCGAGCAGCAGGATAGCCTCGGCGGCAAAACCGTTCTCGCGGGCCGTGGGCGCTCCGAGCATGCGCAGCACCACCGTGCCTTCGGCGACGAACAGGCCGTCCCGGCCCGTCAGGTCACGCTCACGGATCGACACGAATCCCGCAATGCGCGGGTCTGCAGGATCGTCGATCCGAACCGGTTGCGCCGCCATGCCGGATCAGTTGCCAGCGACCGCGACCTCGGCGACGATGCGCCCGGCCGCGATGTCGAACAGGAACGCCTTGCGCGCGCCGTCGGCCATCACGCCATAGAACAGAATCTGCCCGCCGGAATTGGAGACTGCAGAGACGGCGAAACCATCGGGCAGCGTCGCGGTCGCCTTGAGCGGCGCATCACTCGGCACGGCGAGGGCCTCACCGGACGAGGCCACAGCTTCCGGCTTGCCATCCCGCGTGTTGATCTTATAGACAATGGCCGCAAGCACCGCCATGAACATCAAGAGCATGATGCCGCCCGAGACCAGCTGCAGGCGCATCATCTTGCGACGAACGTTTTCCATGACAGGGTCGAGCGGCTTGTCTTCCTGATCGTTGTTTTCGATGTTGGACATGGCAGGCGCCCTTCCGGCAATGAGTGTAGTGAACGATGACCGACCCCTTTAAAGAAGCCGACGCCACAAGAAAAGTCCTGACGGTACCGGAAGAGGCCGAAGGGCGTATCGACGCCTGGCTCGCCGCAACGCTTGCCGGCGATTTCTCGCGCAGCCGCATCAAGGCGCTGATCGAGGAAGGCGCCGTGCTCGTCAACGGAGCGGCCATCGGGGAACCGAAGCGCAAGATCCATCCCGGCGATCGCGTCGAGATCGCTCTGCCGGAGCCACGCGATCCCGAGCCGAAGGCCGAGGATATCCCGCTCGACGTGCTCTACGAGGACGACGACCTGATCGTCATCTGCAAACCGGCCGGCCTCGTCGTCCATCCTGGCGCCGGCAACTGGACCGGCACGCTGGTCAATGCGCTCATCCATCACTGTGGAGCGAGCCTTTCCGGCATCGGCGGCGTGCGACGCCCTGGCATCGTGCACCGGCTCGACAAGGAGACCAGCGGGGTCATGGTCGCCGCCAAGAACGACGCCGCGCACCGCCACCTCTCCGACCAGTTCGCCGACCACGGCCGCACCGGTCCGCTGGAGCGCGCCTACCAGGCCGTCGTCTGGGGCCGCCCCCGCCAGCTCAAGGGCACGATCGACGCCCCGCTCGGCCGCGGCGCCGACCGCACGAAACGCGCGGTGAAGCGCGAGGACGCCGACGATGCCCGCGAGGCGATCACCCACTACGAAGTGGTGGAGCGCTACGGCGAGACCGAGGACGGCACCAGCCTTGCCTCTCTCGTCGAGTGCCATCTCGAAACCGGCCGTACGCACCAGATCCGCGTGCACATGGCCCATATCGGTCATCCCCTGATCGGCGACCCGGAATATGGCGGCGCGTTCAAGACCAAGGCCAACCGGCTGCCGGACGACGCGCGCCAGGTCGTGAACGCCTTCCACCGCCAGGCGCTGCATGCCTTCCTGCTGCAGTTCGAGCACCCCGCGACGGGCGAGACCATGCATTTCGAAGCCCCTCCGCCGGAAGACCTGGAGCTGCTGCTCGAAGCGCTGCGGGCGGTCTGAATGCCTGCCAGGCCTTGATTCTCAGGCGCGGGACCCCATTTTGAGGCTGTGTCGTACAATCTGTCCCGCCCCTCCGCCTTCACGCAGCCGTGAAGCCTGCGGCGCCTTGAACCATTGTTTTGCCATACCTATCTATAGGATCGTGGGATCGCCATGACCCACAGGGAGCATGGTTGCTGACGGGGATCCGGTTTTCAGGATCAAGCTCCATACCAAGGCTTGCCGGAATGGAAGCCGTCTCAGAAAGGGGTGCTGAATGGCCCGCAATACGCTGCCGTCGATCACGGCTGGAGAAGGTGGTCTCAACCGCTATCTCGATGAAATCCGCAAGTTTCCGATGCTTGAGCCGCAGCAGGAATATATGCTCGCCAAGCGTTACCAGGAGCACGGCGACCGTACTGCCGCCCATGAGCTCGTCACGAGCCATCTTCGTCTCGTGGCCAAGATCGCCATGGGTTATCGCGGCTACGGCCTGCCGATCGGCGAAGTCGTCTCGGAGGGCAATGTCGGCCTGATGCAGGCCGTCAAGAAATTCGATCCGGAGCGCGGCTTCCGCCTTGCGACCTATGCCATGTGGTGGATCAAGGCCTCGATTCAGGAGTACATCCTGCGCTCTTGGTCGCTGGTGAAGATGGGCACGACCGCCAACCAGAAGCGTCTCTTCTTCAACCTGCGCCGCATGAAGAGCAAGATCCAGGCGATCGACGACGGCGATCTGAAGCCCGACCAGGTGAAGGAAATCGCCACCAAGCTGAAGGTCTCGGAAGAGGAAGTCGTTTCGATGAACCGTCGCCTCACCGGCGATGCTTCGCTGAACGCGCCGATCAAGGCCGGCGAGGGCGAATCCGGCCAGTGGCAGGATTGGCTCGTCGACGACCACGACAGCCAGGAGCAGACGCTCATCGAGCAGGACGAACTGGATACCCGCCGCGCCATGCTGGCGCGCGCCATGGGCGTCCTCAACGAGCGCGAACGCCGCATCTTCGAGGCTCGCCGCCTCGCCGAGGATCCGGTGACGCTGGAAGAACTCTCCACCGAGTTCGACATCAGCCGCGAGCGCGTCCGCCAGATCGAGGTCCGCGCCTTCGAGAAGGTACAGGAAGCCGTGCAGAAGTATGCGGCCGAGCAGGCCCGCGCAGTCCGCGTAATCGAAGACGCCTGAAGGTAACGCATCCTGGATATTGGAGGGGGCCGGCATCGTTGCCGGCCCCTTTGTCTTTGCACCATCGCCTGCGCCCTGGCATCGGTGGTTACCGTGCCGCGACAACCGCCACCCCGGCCCCCACCATGACACCGCCCGCCGCGCGGTTCATGCGGCGGACAACGGCAGGCGTCCGGAGCAGCTTGCGGGCACGGCCGGCAAGGATCACATGTCCGCCGATCACCACGGCCTCGACCACAAGGATCACCGCCATCAGCACAAGGAGATGGCCGGGGGGCAGCGACGCCCCGACGACATTCGGCAGGAGTGCCACGTAGAACAACGGCATCTTCGGATTGCCCAGGTTGAGCGCAATGCCGGTCGCGAAGATCTTCAGCAGGCCACGCCGTTCGGCCACCGGTTGCAGCTCCGGCACGACCGGCGTCGCCGTCCACAGTTTCACCCCCATCCAGACCAGATAGGCCGCTCCGGCGTAGCGCAGGATCGTCATGACGACACTCATCTCGGCAGCAATGACGGAAAGACCGAATGCGGCCAATGTCAGGAAGATGAGAATGCCGGCAACCGTACCGGCCCCATAGGCGATGCCCGAGGCCGCCCCGTGCGAGATCGTGCGGGCGACGATCGTCATGTTGTCAGGTCCAGGGCTCGCGGCGAACACGAAAAAGGCCGCAGCAAAGGCAAGCAAGGTCGAGAAATCCACGGAACCTCCGAAAGTCATGAGTCGCTTCCGGAGGTGTAGAATAGCCCAGTCCCGCCGATGGGAAAGTGGAAATCGTGGCAACGCGCAGGATCGGCAGCGGCGCCCGCCGCGCGGCGCTTTTGGAATGGGTCCCATAACGAAGAAAGGGCCGGCATTGCTGCCGGCCCTTTCTGGATCAGAGGTTCGCGCCCTTACTGGCTGCCCGGCGCACCCAGCGTCGCCCAGGCCTTCATCACCTTGTCAAAGGCTTCCGCGCCCGCAGTGCCCTTGTCGAGCGTAATCAGCGCGCGGCGGCCATTGCGATAGGTGATCGGAATGTCGATCCAGCTGCGGGTCCGCAGGAGGTCGATGTTCTTGGCGATCGCCTCAGGGAAGTCGTTGAGCGCGATCATGTGGAAGTCGTCGGTGATCTTTGCCGGCACGGCGATCAGCGCATCGCCGCGGTCCTGCTCCGTGCGCTTCATCGCCACGCGCTGCACGCTTTCGATGCCGCCGCCTTCGAAGTTCTCCGGCAGCGAAAAGACGAGTTCCACCAGATGGCTCGCCGGCAGCGAACGGTCGCCATTGCGGCGGAAGGTGATCAGTGCCGTCAAACCTTTCGAGGGCACATTGACCTGCGCGCGCACCACAGGTTCGGGCTTGGCATCGCCACCCGGCGACTCTTCCGCGCTCGACCATGCCACCGTGCCTTCGATCGCCGTCGGCGCCGTTTGGCCGAGGCGCTCCTCATAGAGGAACATCTTCTGCGTCACACCGAGCGCCGGCTGCTCACCGGTCGCAGCGGGCGTGCCGCCCTCGGTCGTCGTGGCGCCACCGGTACCGGCAGGGGTCTGCGCCGCGCCGTCGGTGGTGCCCGGGGTCGCTTCACCCGTCGTCGTGCCGCCGGCAGCGGCTGCGCCACCTTCCGTCGTCACGCCAGCCGTTTCCGGCGTCTGGGCGGCAACCGACTTACCTTCCTCCGACGTCGCACCGTCAAGCGCGGCCGCCGGACCTTCATCTACCTCGGTGCCGTCCGTCAGGAGGCGTTGGGTGAACTTGCCGTTGGCGCTCGGGGTCGCCGCGGCGACCTCGGTGTTCGTCGTCGTGCCGCCGGCTCCGTCCGGCGTCTGGGCAGTCTCGCCCGACGTGGTGCTCGCCGGCAGATTGCGGCCGCCTTCGGCGGTTTCGTTCGTCTTCTGGGTTTCCGCCGGCGTCTCGGTGGAGGGAGCGGTGAACGCTGCAATGCGCTCGTTGACCCAGCCGTTCACCGTTTCGCGGTTGAACCAGTAGGCAGCACCCGCCCCGCCGACAATGGCGACCAGCGCCACCACGGCTGCAAGCGCCGCGACATTGATACGCGACTTGCGCGGCTCGGCGCGGAAGGAACGCTGCGGCGCCCGCGCCGTCTCCACGACGGGCGTGGACGGCGTCGCATCGGCAAACCCGGCCTCCGCCGCGACGGCCGCACCTGCTGCGGCCGCACCAGCCTTCGGGCTGTGGCCGAGAAGCTCGTCAAGATCGCCCCAATCACGGGAAGACGTTGCCTGTCCCTGAACTGCCGCCGGCTGGGCAGCCTTCTCCTCCGGCCAGTCCCAGGCGAGCGGGTCGACAGGGGTCTCGGCCGGCTGAGCACGGTTCTCGGCGCTCACATCAGCAGCGCTCGCCTCGTTCCAGTTCCACTGGGCTTCGGCCGCGGGCATGCGAGCATCCGCCACCGGTTCGGCTTCGGGCGCATGCTCGTCATGCACCGGATAGGTCTGCGCCTGCGGCTCGACGGCCGCGGCCGTCTCCTCCGCATCGGTCTCCCGTGCGGTTTCCTGCTCCGGCTCCTGCCAGGAGGGAACATAGTCGTCGGCCGGTGCAGCCTCGACATGCCAGGACTGCTCGTTGTGCGCCTCGACGGCGGCCGGCTCCGCTTCCTCTTCGTCACGGTCTTCCGCAACGGGCTCGACAGGCTGGGATTCGGCATAGGCAGCCGGCATTTCTTCCGCCGGCGCCTCGGCGGCGGGCTCTTCCTCAGCGGTCTGCTCGTCCTCGTTGGGTTGCCCAACGGGCTCGGCAACAGGGTCTTCGTGATGCTCCGGCTCCCGCTCAGCCTCGGCAACGGCCTCCTCAGGCTCGGCAACGGCGGCGGTTTCTTCCGCCACCGACTCCGGTTGCAACACCTCTTCGACGGGTTCGGGCGCGGCGTCGTCAGCCGGCAACGCCTCGGCGTGGTCCAGCTCGACGCTATCGATCGCCGCCTCAAGCTTGTCGAGCTGGCGTTTCACAAGGTCATCGGAAGGGCGCGGGTTCATGGATTCGAGCTGCCGGCGTACGGCACCGCGAGCCTTCTCGTAAACCTTCTGCCGCATCTCGGCATTGTTGTCCGAGAGGCCATCCACGGCCCTTCGAATGACTGCTACAAAATCCGCCATCAGAACTTTCCGTCGTGTCCGCTCGCTATCTCATTGGAATACGTCACGGAACTGGTGTTGAGCTTGAGATTAGTCCTCAAACGGGTCGGTCACAAGTATGGTGTCATCCCGCTCCGGACTGGTCGAAAGCAGCGCGACCGGGGCGCCGATCAGCTCTTCGACCTGACGTACATATTTGATCGCCTGGGCCGGCAGATCCGCCCAGCTGCGCGCGCCGACCGTCGACTGCTTCCAGCCTTCGAGTGTGATATAGACCGGCTCGACACGGGCCTGTGCTGCCTGGTTGGCCGGCAGATAGTCGATCTCCTGGCCATCGAGCTTGTAGGCGACGCAAATCTTCAGCTCATCGAGGCCGTCGAGAACGTCGAGCTTGGTGAGCGCGATGCCGGTGATGCCCGAGGTCTTCACGGTCTGGCGGACGAGAACCGAATCGAACCAGCCGCAGCGGCGCGGACGTCCGGTATTGACGCCGACCTCGCGACCGACAGTCGAAAGATGCTTGCCGATCTCGTCATCGAGTTCGCAGGGGAACGGTCCCTCGCCGACACGGGTCGTGTAGGCCTTGGTGATGCCGAGCACATAGCCGATCGCCGTCGGACCGAGGCCGGAACCGGCGGCGGCTTGGCCCGCAACCGTGTTCGACGAGGTCACGAAGGGATAGGTGCCGTGGTCGTTGTCGAGCAGCGCGCCCTGCGCCCCTTCGAAAAGGATGCGGGAACCGGCCTTGCGGTGGTCGTCGAGAATGCGCCAGACCTGATCGACATAGGGCAGCACGCGGTCGGCGACTTCCATCAGTTCCTTCTCGATCGATTCCACCGAGATTTCCGGCAGGCCGAGACCACGCCGCAGCGCATTGTGGTGAGTCAGCAGCCGGTCGATCTTCGCCGGCAGCGCGTCCTTGTCGGCCAGATCAATGGCGCGGATCGCGCGGCGGCCGACCTTGTCTTCATAGGCGGGGCCGATGCCGCGGCGCGTCGTGCCGATCTTCGTGCCGCTGTTGGAGGCCGCATCTTCACGGAAGCCGTCCAGATCGCGGTGAAGGGACAGGATGAGCGGGGCGTTGTCGGCGATGCGCAGGATCTCCGGCGTGATGTTCACGCCCTGGCCGCGCAGCTTCTCGATTTCCGCCACGAAGTGGTGGGGATCGACGACGACGCCGTTGCCGATGACGCTGAGCTTGCCGCGCACGAGGCCGGACGGCAGCAACGCCAGCTTGTAGCTGACACCATCGATAACAAGCGTATGACCTGCATTGTGGCCGCCCTGATAGCGGACGATGACATCCGCGCGTTCGGAAAGCCAGTCGACAATCTTGCCCTTGCCTTCGTCACCCCATTGAGATCCGACCACCACGACGTTCGTCATTTCATCTTTCCCGTTTTCGCGCGCGAGCGCTTTACTGTTACGCACACATGCGCGCGCGCCTGACACAAACCCGCGCATCTATACTGTGTTGTCTTTGGGAATGCGACCCTGTTATGACGGCCACAATCCGCTTTTTGCATGACATCTCGTGCTTTTTCACCTTATGTGAGGCGCCAGCCGGCCCGCCCTGCATGCATCCTTCCACCCACCGGACCCAGTTGCCTTGAACAGCAGAGCCTATTTCTACCTGTGCATCACCTCGCTTTTCTGGGGCGCGAACTCGGTGGCCGGCAAGCTTGCCGTCGGCCATGTCAGTCCGATGGTGCTGACCACCTTCCGCTGGATCGTCGCACTGAGCATCATCCTGATCCTCATGCTGCCGCAGGTGAAACGCGACTGGCCGGCGATCCGCAGGCACTGGCTGCAGCTGCTGCTCTACGGTGCCCTGGGCTTCACCGCCTTCAACGCCCTGCTCTATACGGCGCTCGGTTATACCAGCGCCATCAACGCCGTCATCGAGCAGGCCGGCATCCCCATGCTGATCTTCGTCTTCAACTTCGCGCTCTTCCGCATCCAGGCCTCGATCGCGCAGGTCCTCGGCTTCACCGTCACGCTGGTCGGCGTTCTGGTAACAGCCTCTCATGGCGATTTCTCGACTTTGGCGGAACTCGAATTCAACTTCGGCGATGCATTGATGCTCGGTGCCTGCATCGTCTACGCCGCCTATACGGTCTCGCTGCGCTGGAAACCGGAGATGCACTGGCAGAGCTTCATCGCCGCCCCGGCCTTCGGCGCGCTGCTCAGTGCCATTCCACTCTTCTTCTGGGAAGTATCGCGCGGCGCCGCCATCTTCCCGGATACGACCGGCTGGGCCATCGTGCTCTATGCCGGCATCTTTCCTTCCCTGCTCTCGCAGGTGCTCTATGTACGCGGCGTGGAGATGATCGGCGCCAACCGGGCCGGCCTCTTCATCAATGCCATCCCGGTCTTCGGCACGATTCTGTCCGTGGCCCTTGTCGGCGAAACCATGCACATGTTCCATGTCGTCGCACTTCTTCTCGTGCTCGGCGGAATCGCGATAGCCGAATGGGGGCGACCGAAAGAGAAGAAGACCTGACAGACGCTAGAAATGACCTGTAAGAACCTGTAATCGCAGGACGTTCATCCCTAAAACTGGGGCCGTCACTTAAATCTTGTTTAGATTTTTAATGTTGCACTCACCGTCAACATGGATCTATTCGAGTTTTAAGTCGTGAAAAACATCCGCATTTCCACCCGCATCTATCTACTCACCGCCATGGCGCTGTTCTTCATGGCTACCGCCATGATCTACAAGACACAGGCCGCCAACGAGGAGGTGAACGACGAGCGCCGCCAGATGCTGCGCAACGTCACGGAATCCGCCATCTCCGTCATCGCCTCCTATGAGAAGCTCGCCAAGGACGGCGCGCTTTCCGAAGAGGAAGCCAAGACGCGCGCCATCGCCGATGTCATGGCCATGCGCTTCGGCGAAGGCGGCTATTTCTTCATCAACTCCTTCGACGGCATGATGGTGGCGCATCCGCTGAACGCCAAGCTGATCGGCACGGATGTGCGCGGGCTGAAGGACACGCACGGCAAGGCCTTCAACATCGAGTTGATCCAGCTTGCCCAGAACCCCGGCAGCGGCTTCGTCGACTACTATTGGGACAAGCCGGGCCAGAGTGAACCGGTCGAGAAGTTCTCCTATATCCAGGGCTTCAAGCCCTGGGGCTGGGGTATCGGCACCGGCGTCTATGCCGACGACCTTGCCGCGAAGTATTCTGCGTCGCTGACGACGACGATCGCCATCACGTTGCTTGCCGGCGCTGCAACGCTTCTCGCCGCACTCGCCATCGGCCGCTCGATCAGCCGTCCAATCAACCGCCTGAAGGACGTGATGCTCGAAGTCTCGCGCAATCAAACGCACTCCACCGTGCCGGATACCGACCGCAAGGACGAGATCGGCAACATGGCCGATGCACTCGTGCTGCTGCGCAACTCCGTCATCGAGCGCAACGAGCTGGAAATCCGCCAGCGCGAGCAGCAGGGTCTGCTCGACGGTGAGCGCAGTGCTAACGAGGAGCACCAGGCGGCCGTCGCCCGCAGCCAGTCGCGTGTCGTCGAAACCATCGGCTCCGCACTGGAACGCCTCGCCCAAGGTGATCTCACCGTCGATGTGCCGGACCTTGGCCGCGACTATGAGAAGCTCCGCCGTGACTTCAACGGTGCCACCGATGCCCTGAAATCGACCATCGCGGCCATCGCGGAATCCACAGCCGTGGTAAACGGCAGTGCGGGCGAGATCAGCCGCGCAGCCAACGACCTGTCACAGCGCACCGAACAGCAGGCCGCCTCGCTGGAGGAGACCGCCGCCGCACTCGACGAGATCACCGCCGCCGTGCAGAACTCCACCGCGCGCGCAGAGGAAGCCAAGCGCATGGTTTCCGAAGCCCGCGCCGGCGCCGCAAAGTCGAGCGAAGTCGTGCGCAACGCGATCGACGCGATGGGCCGCATCGAGCACTCTTCTTCCAAGATCGGCGAGATCATCGGGGTCATCGACGACATTGCCTTCCAGACGAATCTGCTCGCGCTCAACGCCGGCGTGGAAGCGGCCCGTGCGGGCGAAGCCGGCAAGGGCTTTGCCGTCGTCGCCCAGGAAGTGCGCGAGCTCGCCCAGCGTTCGGCCAATGCAGCCAAGGAGATCAAGACGCTGATCAACGCCTCCACGACGGAGGTCTCGGCCGGCGTCAACCTCGTCGAGGAAACCGGCAGTTCGCTCGCCGATATCGAACGCCGTGTCAACGATATCAACGAGCGCATCGTCGCCATCGCGACCGCCGCGCAGGAACAGGCCGTCGGCCTTCGGGAAATCAACACCGCCGTCAACCAGATGGATCAGATGACCCAGCAGAACGCTGCGATGGTTGAAGAAACCTCGGCCGCCAGCCAGACGCTGGCGCAGGAAAGCGGCCAGCTCGCCGGCCGCATCGCCCACTTCCAGCTGGCCGGCTCCGGCCGCGGCGAGATGCGCCGCGCTGCCTGACCGCCGCAGCAGCACACCTCAACGAAAAGGCCCGCCGGAGACATCCGGCGGGCCTTTCTTTTCGTCTTGGGAGGACGACGATCAGTCGACGTTGAAGACCAGCGACTTGACCTGGCGGATCGCCGGGTTGGCGCGAAGCTTGTTCATCACGTCTTCGGAAACGGCGGCATCGACATAGAGCAGCGCGATGGCGTCACCGCCCTGCTTGTCACGGCCGAGCTGGAAGTTGGCGATGTTGACGCCGCCCTCGCCCAGCGTGGTGCCGATGAAGCCGATCATGCCGGGAACGTCGGTGTTGGTGATGTAGACCATGTGGTTGCCCACATCGGCGTCGAGGTTGATGCCCTTGATCTGAATGAAGCGCGGCTTGCCGTCGGAGAAGACCGTGCCGGCGATCGAGCGGGTCTGGTTGGCCGTCGTCACCGTCAGACGGATATAACCGTCGAAAACGCCCGACTTGTCGCGCTTGACCTCGGAGAGGATGATGCCCTTTTCCTTGATCATGATCGGCGCGGAGACCATGTTGACGTCGGCGACCTGCGAGCGGATGAGACCGGCAAGCACCGCGCTGGTCAGCGCCTTGGTGTTCATCGAAGCCGTCGCGCCGTCGTAGAGGATCTCGATTTCCTTGATCGCGCTTTCCGTGACCTGGCCGACGAAGGCGCCGAGCACGTCGGCAAGCCGGATGAACGGCTTCAGGATCGGCGCTTCCTCAGCCGTGATCGAAGGCATGTTGATGGCGTTGGAGACAGCACCGCGCACCAGGTAATCCGACATCTGCTCGGCGACCTGCAGGGCGACGTTCTCCTGCGCTTCCGTGGTGGAAGCGCCGAGATGCGGCGTGCAGACGACGTTCGGCAGGCCGAAGAGCGGGCTTTCCTTGGCGGGCTCGACCTCGAAGACGTCGAAGCCGGCGCCGGCGACCTTGCCGGACTTTAGCGCTTCGGCAAGATCAGCCTCTACGACGAGGCCGCCGCGGGCGCAGTTTACGATGCGCACGCCATCCTTCATCTTGGCGATCGCCGCCGCGTCGATGATGTTGCGGGTCTTGTCCGTCAGCGGCACATGCATGGTGATGAAATCGGCTTCGGCAAAGAGTTCGTCGAGCTCGACCTTCTTCACGCCCATCCCCTCGGCGCGCTCCTTGGAGAGGAACGGGTCATAGGCGATGACGTGCATCTTGAGGCCGATGGCGCGCGAGCAGACGATCGAGCCGATATTGCCGGCGCCGATGACGCCGAGCGTCTTGCCAGTGATCTCGACACCCATGAACTTCGACTTCTCCCACTTGCCGGCCTGCGTGGAGGCGTCGGCGGCAGGAAGCTGGCGGGCGACGGCGAACATCAGGGCGATCGCGTGTTCCGCCGTGGTGATCGAGTTGCCGAAGGGCGTGTTCATGACGATGATGCCGCGGCGCGAGGCGGCCGGGATATCAACATTGTCGACGCCGATGCCGGCGCGGCCGATGACCTTGAGGTTGGCAGCAGCAGCGATCAGCTTTTCCGTCGCCTTGGTGGCGGAGCGGATGGCGAGGCCGTCATAGTTGCCGATGATTTCGGCAAGCTTGTCCTTGTCCTTGCCGAGCTGCGGCTGGAAATCGACGTCTACGCCGCGATCGCGAAAGATCTGGACGGCGGTTTCCGACAGTTCGTCGGATACGAGTACGCGAGGTGCCATGAGAGGCCTCCTTCAATTGAGTCTAGGGAGATGAGATCAAAGGTGGCTTCGCCCAGGGGACGAAGCCGGTCGCGAAAAAATCAGGCCGCAGCCTTGGCCAGCGTCGCCTTCTGGGTCTCGAAAGCCCAGGTCAACCAGGGCATCAGCGCCGCAAGGTCAGCCGTGTCGATGGTCGCACCGGTCCAGATTCGCAGTCCCGACGGAGCGTCGCGGTAGGCGCCGATGTCGTAGGCGACACCTTCCTTGTCGAGCAGGGCGACGAAACCCTTGGCGAAAGCGGCCTGTGCATCAGCGTCGAGCGCCAGCACGTCCTTGTCGGCAATCGTCAGGCAGACCGAGGTGTTGGAGCGCGTCGCCGGTTCCTTGGCGAGGTTGGCGATCCAGTCGTTCTTCTCGACGAAGTCGAAGATGACCTTGGCATTGGCGTCGGCGCGGGCCATCAGGCCCTTGAGTCCGCCGACCTGCTTTGCCCAGAGGAGCGCATCGATATAGTCCTCGACGCAGAGCATGGAGGGCGTGTTGATCGTCTCGCCCTGGAAGATGCCCTCGATGATCTTGCCACCCTTGGTCATGCGGAAGATCTTCGGCATCGGCCAGGCCGGCGTGTAGCTTTCGAGACGCTCGACAGCGCGGGGCGACAGGATGATGACGCCATGCGCGCCCTCGCCGCCCAGAACCTTCTGCCAGGAGAAGGTGACGACGTCGAGCTTCGCAAAGTCGAGGTTCTGCGCGAAGGCGGCCGAGGTCGCGTCGCAAATGGTGAGGCCCTGACGGTCGGCCGGGATGAAGTCGGCGTTCGGGACGCGGACGCCCGAGGTGGTGCCGTTCCAGGTAAAGACCACGTCACGGTCGAAATCGATCGTGGAAAGGTCGGGAAGCAAGCCGTAGTCGGCCGTAATCTTGCGCGTGTCGGGAAGCTTGAGCTCCTTCACGACATCCGAGACCCAGCCCGAACCGAAGCTTTCCCAGGCGACCATGTCAACGCCGCGCGGGCCGAGCAGCGACCACAGCGCCATCTCGACGGCGCCGGTATCGGAGGCCGGCACGATGCCGATGCGATAATCATCAGGCACTTCCAGGATTTCACGGGTAAGGTCGATGGCCTGCTTGAGCTTGGTCTTGCCGATCTTGGCGCGGTGCGAACGACCGAGCGGAGCATCGGAAAGCGCGTCGAGCGACCAGTTGGGGCGCTTCGAGCAAGGGCCAGAAGAGAAATGAGTATTGTTCGGAC
Source organism: Shinella sp. HY16 (assembly GCF_028534175.1). NCBI lineage: Bacteria > Pseudomonadati > Pseudomonadota > Alphaproteobacteria > Hyphomicrobiales > Rhizobiaceae > Shinella > Shinella sp. HY16. The sequence continues at coordinate 2,896,908 of NZ_JAHYXL010000001.1, forward strand.
GCACGTCCGGCGGTGTGACGGTCTTCGTCATGATCGCTATCCTTCCAGATAGATAGCCCTTCGTTGGGGAAGGGTGTCCCGCCGCCGTGAATATGGAAGAGCCGCTCTCAAGTCAAGCGGAATATGTCGGAAACGAAAAATGATCCGGCGCAAAGGAAACGGCGCGCCGGTTTCCCGACGCGTCGTTGCACAAGACAGAAGAGGTCGCTTACCAGGTGGAGACGCGGATACCGGCACGGAATTCGTGCTTCTGGAACCCCTCGTCACGTCCCTTGACGCTGACGGTGCCGACACCGGGCACGTCAGCACTGCCGCCGAAGGCCTTGCCGCCCGCCATGTCGGAGAAGCGGTAGCCGAGATCCAGCTTGACGCGTTCGGTGAGATCGATGGCGGCGCCCGCCATCAGCGCATAGGTGAAGCGCCAGCTGTCGTCACCCTTCACGCGGATCTCGTCGAAGGTTGCGCCCGCGCAGGATCCCGTGTCGTTCCGGCAGTTCGCGTTGGTCCGGAAGCTGTCCCATTTCATGTAGGTCACGCCTGCACCCGCGCCGACATAGGGCGTTATGCCGGCATAGGTTCCGAGATCCACATAGCCGTTGGCGAGGAAGTTGGCCGCGCTGTAATCCGCCTTCTGGCCGAGACGGCAGGTCGTGCCCGCCGGGGCGGTGATGCAGGGCGAGTCGAGGCTCGAGCTGCCGCGCAGCGAGCCGTTGAAGAAATCCGTCGTCAGGTCGGCGCGCAGGAAGTTGTTGAACTGGTAACCCATGCCCACGCCATAGGAGACGGGCTTCGAGAAGCGGGCATTGTCGAAATCGCCTTCCGCGAAGGTCGCACCGAAGGCGTCGATCCGGTAGTTCGGCTTGTCGTGCTTGACCCAGCCGGAATAACCGAGGTCGCCGCGGATGTACCAGCCCTCGGCCACCGTGCTGCCGGAAACATCGATTTCCGGCGCATTGATGATGTCGAGATCGCTCGCTGGCGCACTCGTCGCGACGAGGCCGGCAAGAACGGCAATACCAAGCGGTGCAATGCGGCGGAACATGGTCTCGATCCCTCAAGGCCGGACAGGCCGGCGGTTGCGTGATGGGCGCACGACCACGCATCCTTAGGAGATCGCTGCCCTACACCGTTGGTTAACCATAAATCTTAAGGCATGAAGAAACGGTTAAGTACCGGGATCCACAGCACGTTCCGAAATGCGAAAGGCCGCCCGGAGGGCGGCCTTGCAGGACAGTCGAAAGAACGGGCTTACTTGTAAACCGGCTGTTCGATCGGGATTTCGACCGGCGGGATATAGGCCTGCTGGTCGCAGCCGTTGAAGGAGTAGCGCAGACCCGCACGCGCTTCGTGGCTGTAGAAGCCCTTGTCGTAGCCCGGGCCGCCGCCGGCATTGAAGCCGAACATGTCGCCCTTGGTGACGTGGCGGAAGCGATAGCCGACGTCGGCCTTCAGGTTGCAGGTGACATCGACGGAGGCGCCGGCCATCAGCGCGTAGGTGAAGCGCCAGCTCTTCCGGCCACGGTGATCGAAGCTCGGGTCGCAGTTGGTCGGGTCGCCCGTTTCGCACGAGGTGTTCTTGAGGCCCTTCCAGTTCACATAAGTGCCGCCGATACCCGCGCCGACATAGGGCGTCACGATACCGTAGGTGCCGATGTCGACATAGGCGTTGGCGAGGAGGCTGAGGGCCGTCAGCGAGGAGACGTCGGTCGAGGTGCAGTTCACCGCAACGCCGCAACCGCCCGTCGTCGAGCCCTTGAACTTGGACTTGAACATGTAGTCGAGCGTCACGTCCGTGCGGAAGTGATCGTTGATCTGGTAACCGACACCACCGCCGATGGTAAAGCCGCTCTTCAGGCGCGTGGAATCGAAGCTGCGATAGGTATCGTTCGAGCCCTGATAGAAGTTGGCCCCGCGCATCTTGTTGTAGGACCAGCCCATGTCACCGCGCAAATACCAGCCGCCCGTCTCGATGACGGTTTCCTGCACCGGCGCTTCGATGACCTCCGGCTGGTAGATGTCGGCCGCATAACCCGACGTGCCCGTCAGCAGGACGGCAACCACGCCACTCAAAACTTTCCTCATGGCCTTGCTCCAATAGGCTTTGCTTGGGTTGGCCGGCGCGCCGGATTCCAAGTCCCTCGATCAGGCATGGATAATGGCGAGGAAAGGTTAAGGGGCGATTAACTACAAACATTTACCGTATTTGTTAATGGCCGTTCATGAATTCGGTAAACAACAAATAAAAATCGAAGGATTTTCACGACAACCGCCCCCACGACTTACCGATAAAAGAAAAGGCCGAAGCAATGCTTCGACCCTCTCAAGAAATACGCGGCAGAGCGGCTCAGGCGGCGTTGCGTACCGCGCCGATCACGTCCACCAGCTCATCGACGATGCGCTCCACCTGCGCCCGGTCGTCACCTTCCGCCATCACGCGGATCAGCGGCTCGGTGCCGGAGGGGCGGATGAGGAGGCGGCCATTGCGGGCAAGTTCGCTTTCTGCGTCGGCGATCGCCTGGCGAACGGTGGCGTCCTCCAGCGGCTGACCGGCCTTGATCCGCACGTTTTTCAGCACCTGCGGCACCGGCTCGAAGCGATTGCACACCTCGCTGACCGTCTTGCCGCTGCGCTTGACGCAGGCGAGCACCTGGAGGGCGGCGACGAGGCCGTCGCCCGTCGTACCGAAATCCGACAGAACGATATGGCCGGACTGTTCGCCGCCGACATTGTAGTCGTGCTGGCGCATGTGCTCGACGACATAGCGGTCGCCGACCTTGGTGCGCTGGAGGCTGAGGCCCTGGCCAGTGAGGAAACGTTCGAGGCCGAGATTGGACATGACGGTCGCGACAATGCCGCCACCACGCAACATGCCGTCCGCCGCCCAGCTTTCGGCAATAGCGGCCATCAGCTGGTCGCCGTCGATGATCTTGCCGTTCTCGTCGATGACCTGCACGCGGTCGGCATCGCCGTCGAGCGCGATGCCGATATCGGCGCGCACCTCGTGCACCTTGCGCTGCAGGGTTTCGGGATGGGTGGAGCCGCAGTCGAGATTGATGTTGAGGCCGTCGGGCTCATTGCCGATCGTCACGACGTCGGCGCCGAGTTCCCAGAGGGCAGCAGGCGCAACGCGGTAGGCGGCGCCGTTGGCGCAGTCGATCGCAACGCGCAGACCCTTCAACGTCGTGTCGCGCGGCAGCGTGCGCTTGGCATGCTCGATGTAGCGGTCATGCACACCATCGATACGCTTTGCCCGGCCGATCTCGGCGGATTTGGCGAGCTGCGCCGTGATGTCCTTGTCGAGCAGCTCCTCGATCTCCATCTCGATCTCGTCAGAGAGCTTGTAGCCGTCGGGGCCGAAGAGCTTGATGCCGTTGTCGTAGAACGGGTTGTGCGAGGCGGAGATCATCACGCCGATATCGGCGCGCAGCGAGCGCGTGAGCATGGCAACGGCAGGCGTCGGGATCGGGCCGAGGATGAAGGCATCGATACCGGCGGCGGTGAAGCCGGCGACCATGGCGTTTTCCAGCATGTAGCCGGAAAGGCGCGTGTCCTTGCCGATCACCACCCGGTGGCGATGCGCGCCGCGGCGAAAGATCGTGCCAACGGCGATGCCGACCCGCATGGCAAGGTCGGGCGTCATCGGGAAGATGTTGGATTGTCCCCGGATACCGTCCGTGCCGAAATAACGACGTTTCATGTTCACTCCTGAAATCGCCGGCCTGGGCGGCGCTTTGCGCTACGCCCTGCTCTGGCTTTTTGTCTCTACGCAATTCCGGACGCAAAACCGCTGCGCACTTTTTCCGGAACGGCTTTCGCATTCAATGTGCCGCACCCGCACACCCATTTCAGGGCAGAAGGTAACGATAAATCCGCGCGGTAATCCAATCCTTAAAACGGCGTAGAGCTATCACCTTTCTTTGCCACAAAAGCCGGCAAAGGACAGCCACCCGAATATCAGAATTCATTACAGTCCGTTACCAAAGGAAAACGGCCGGGATAGACTTCCCGGCCGTTTTCAACTCCGTTGGGCGCTGTCTTTATTGCGGCTGCGGTTCAAGCCCGCCTTCCGCCTCGCCGCCCTTCTTGTGGCCGGCCTTCGGTACGGCGGAGCCACGGTGCGGCGGCGTGTCGTCGCCAAGATCGCGCGCCGGCTTCTCGCCGCGGATAAGCGCTTTGATCTCGTCACCCGTCAGCGTCTCGTATTCGAGCAGGCCTTCGGCCAGCGCCACGAATTCGTGGTTCTGCTCGGTGATGATGCGCTTGGCCTCGGTGTAGGCCTCGTCGATCAGGCGGCGGATCTCGTTGTCGATCTTCTGCGCCGTCGCCTCGGAGACGTTCTTCTGCTGCGCAACCGAATGACCGAGGAAGACCTCCTGCTGGTTCTCACCATAGGCGACCTGGCCGAGCTGGTCGGAGAAGCCCCACTGGGTGACCATCGCGCGGGCCAGCTTCGTCGCCTGCTCGATATCCGAAGAGGCACCGGAGGTGATGTTATCCTTGCCGAAGGTGATTTCTTCGGCAACCCGGCCGCCCATCATGATGGCAAGGCGCGAGACCATCCACTTGTAGCTCATCGAGTAACGATCGCCCTCGGGAAGCTGCATGACCATGCCGAGCGCACGGCCGCGCGGAATGATCGTCGCCTTGTGCAGGGGATCGGCGAGCGGCACCTTGAGCGCGACGATGGCGTGGCCGGCCTCGTGGTAGGCGGTGAGCTTCTTTTCCGCCTCGGTCATCGCCGAAGAGCGGCGCTCGGCGCCCATCATGATCTTGTCCTTGGCGTCCTCGAACTCCTGCATGGTGACGAGGCGCTTGTTGCGGCGCGCGGCCATCAGGGCAGCTTCGTTGACGAGGTTCATGAGGTCGGCACCGGAGAAGCCGGGCGTGCCACGAGCGAGAACCTTGAGATCGACATTCGGGGCGAGTGGCACGTTGCGCACATGCACCTTCAGGATGCGCTCGCGGCCGACGATATCAGGGTTCGGCACCACGACCTGACGGTCGAAACGGCCGGGACGCAGCAGCGCCGGGTCGAGAACGTCGGGACGGTTGGTCGCGGCGATCAGGATGATGCCTTCATTGGCCTCGAAGCCGTCCATCTCGACCAGGAGCTGGTTCAGCGTCTGCTCGCGTTCGTCATTGCCGCCGCCGAGACCCGCGCCACGGTGACGACCGACAGCGTCGATTTCGTCGATGAAGATGATGCAGGGCGCGTTCTTCTTGGCCTGCTCGAACATGTCGCGCACGCGGCTTGCGCCGACGCCGACGAACATTTCGACAAAGTCCGAACCGGAAATGGTGAAGAACGGCACATTGGCCTCACCCGCGACGGAGCGCGCCAGCAGCGTCTTGCCGGTGCCGGGCGGGCCGACGAGCAGCACGCCGCGCGGAATGCGGCCGCCAAGGCGCTGGAACTTCTGCGGATCGCGCAGGAATTCGACGATTTCCTCGAGATCCTGCTTGGCTTCGTCGACGCCCGCGACGTCAGCGAAGGTGACGCGGCCGTGCGCTTCGGTCAGAAGCTTCGCCTTGGACTTGCCGAAACCCATCGCGCCGCGCGAGCCGCCCTGCATCTGGCGCATGAAGAACAGCCAGACGCCGAGGATCAGCAACATGGGCAGCAGCGTGCCGATATAGCTGAGGAACCCGGACGAACCGTCCGTTTCCGGCCGTGCGCTGACGACGACGTTCTTCGCTTCAAGTCGCTGGACGAGCGAGTTGTCGCCGGTCGGCGCATAGGTCTGGAAGGTCGCGCCAGTCTCGACATAGCTGCCGACGATCTTTTCACCGGTGATGACGACTTCCTTCACCCGGCTCGAGTCCACCTCTTTGAGGAACTGCGAATAGGGGATTTCCCGCGAGCCGGTCTGCGCCGGGCTCGTCTGGAACATGCTGAACAGCGCGATCAGCAAAAGGGCGATAATCGCCCACAGGGCGAAGTTGCGGAAATTGGGATTCATCGAACGTTCCGGGCACTTTCCCGGCCGGAGTTTCCCGGCCGCTTCTCTGTCGCCTAACATAGGGTCGCCTTGCGGCCTTGCCAAGGCAAAGCGCACAGGGTCAGGGCTTTTCTCTCAATATCGTCAACGACGCGCACGGCCCTACAGCCGGCCGCCATCGACATTGCCTCTATCTTACCACAACGCTTTCGTGCGCGCCTTCATTCGTTCGGCGGAGACGAAAACGGCACAGACCCGAGAATTCCTGCCAATGCATTGGCAAGCGGAAGGTCGAAACGCGGCAGGAAACGGACATGGGGCGCGAGCAGCGGCCCCAGAATGGCGAGATCCGCCGGCACGCGCGCTCCGTCCTCGAATTTCAGGCGCGGCGCGGCGCGACTGGCGCGCAGGGCAGCGCCGGTCAATCCCGCATCATCCCCTCGCCCTGCCCCGCTGCCGAAAGCCGACACGGTGATCGCCCGGCTGGCGCGGTTGACGACACGGTATCGCCCATCCCAGACGGCCGTCGCTCCCGCCGGAAGGACAAGGGTCTCGATGCCCCGGCATTCGCGATAGAGGAAAAGACCATCGCGCCGGCGATCGAAGACAACGCGGCCGGCGGTCAGCCGCGACAGTGTGCCGCTGGCAAGGAAGCTTCGCAGGCGCTCGGCCGATGCCGTTTCAAGAGTATGAACCCGCCCACCCGCCACTGCCGCCAACAGCAGGAGGCCGCGCCAGGCGCCCGCATCGGTGAGGAGCGTGCCGATCGCCGCCGATTCCAGCACAAAAGCGGCGCCTTCCGCCCGGGCGTTTCCGGTGAGGAAGATTGCGGCCTGCCGGGAAAGCAGCGCCCTGTCCTTGCCCGCGTGATCGGGCAGAACGCCGCGCGCCCGGATACGGACGCGCTCGAAACGAGGATTGTCGTTGCTCGGATCGTCACGCCAGCTTTCGCCGCGCGCCGCAAGGAAAGCACGGACGGCCGCCCGGTCGAGGGCGAGGAACGGCCGCAGCAGCCAGACCGCACCGTTCAACAGAACGGCATCCGCCATCCCGGAAAGGCCGATCCCCTCCGCAGATCGCGCGGCACGCATCGCCACGGTCTCGCTCTGATCGTCGCGCGTGTGCGCCGCAAGGATGGCATCGGCTCCCATGTCCACGGCAGCAGCAGCAAGAAGGTCGTAGCGCTTGGCGCGGGCCGCAGCCTGCAAGCCAGAATGCGGCTTTCCTCCCTCCCAACGGCGAACGCTGTGCCCAATACCGTAGCGCGCGCAGAGTGCGCCGACCCAAGCAGCCTCCTCAGCCGAGCCGGGGCGCAGGTCGTGGTCGATCGTGCAGGCGGAAAGGGTGATGCCGGGAAAGCGCCCGGTCGCGCAAAGCGTGGCGAGGGCCACGAGCAATCCGGTTGAATCGCTGCCACCGGATATGGCGACGAGCAGATGCGCAGGGCGTTTGAAACTGTTCAGAAAACGGCTGGCTACCTCGACGACGGGATCGTCCGCGCGGGCCATGGCGTTTCTTCCGTCCGCAGTCAGCAGGACAGGCGGCTCTGTTCGGAGGAGACCTTGGTCTTCACGGCCTTGGAAGCGTCGGGATAACGCTTGTTCACCTCGCGCAGCGTGGCGCAGGCGGTTTCACGGTTGTCGAGCGCGGCAAGCGACATGCCAAGCTTCAGCAGCATTTCCGGCGCCTTCTTCGACTTGCTGAACGTCTGGTGCGCGTTGAGGAAAGTCTTGGCGGCGTCGTTGAAATTGCCTTGCGAATATTGTGCCTCCCCCAGCCAGAAATTGGCGTCGGCCGCCTTCTCGCCTTTCGGGAAGATGTCGAGATAGTCGCGAAACTCGCGTTCGGCGAGCTGGTAGTCGCCGGAAAGCACATGGCCGTAGGCCACCTGGTAGAGGTCGTCGGGATTGTCGAGCGAGGCGGACGACGACTGCGAGGCCTGCGGCAGGCCGTCCTCGACGCCCGGCAGCGTGTTGTCGTTGCCGATCGAGGTGCTCTGGTTGTTGAGGTCCGGATTGGTCTCGGCACCGATCGGGTTGCCGTTCTCGTCGAAACGGATGGACCCCAGTTCCTGCGGCTGCGCGCCACCGCCCGTGTTCTGGTTGCCCGCGGTCTGGTTCCGCGTGTCGGCTCCGGCGGGATCATCCGCCGGCACCCTGTTCGAGGCGATCTGCTGGTCGGCCGTGCCGCCATTCACCGGCTTTTCAAGGGCGCCGCTCTTGCCGGAGCCACTCTTGCCGCTTTCGAGATCCTGGAAGCGATATTCGTTGTCTTCCTGCGCCTTGCGAATCTGCTCCTGCATCTGGAGGAGCTGGTAGCTCATTTCCTCGATCCGGCCATTGAGGCTGCGGATCTGTTCTTCGAGCTGCCCGACGCGCGGATCCATGGCCTGCGCGAGGATAACCTCACCCGTTTCCATCCGTTCGTTCTTTGCCGGCAGAAAACCGTTGGCAAGCGGGAAAAGCGGCGATGCGCTGATCGGCCCGACCATGCCTGCTACCGCTGCCAGACTGAGAACGCCTGCCGCGACAAGTTTCTTCATCTATCTTCGTCCTGTTGGTCCCATTGTACGCCGAAGCGCTGCCGAAGAGTTTTCCAAATACTCTCAAAAAGCAACGGAGTTCGGCCAAAGTGTGTTGAAAAAAGAAAGGCGGCCTCTCGGCCGCCTTTCCCGCATCCTTCCGAAGAAGGAATTACATGCCGGCGCCACCAAGAACGGTCACGGCGCGGCGGTTCTGCGACCAGCAGGAAATATCGTCGCAGACGGCGACCGGCTTTTCCTTGCCGTAGGAGATCGTCTTGATACGGTTTGCCGGGATACCGCGCGACGCGAGGTACTGGCGGGTCGAAGCTGCACGGCGTGCGCCGAGCGCCAGGTTGTATTCACGCGTGCCGCGTTCGTCAGCATGGCCTTCGACCGTGATCCCGTAGTTCGGGTACTTCTGCAGCCACTGGGCCTGACGGTCGAGCGTCGCTGCGGCGTCGGCACGGATCGAAGTCGAGTCCGTGTCGAAGAAGATGCGGTCGCCGACATTGACGGTGAAGTCCTGCTGCGAGCCCGGCGTCGCGGCACCAGCGCCGCCATTGAGGCCGAGGTCACCGGCATTGTTCGGCATGTTCTTCTTGGAAGCGCAGCCAGCAAGTGCCAGGCTCATGAACAGGGCGATCATTGCCGGATTGCGGGCGATGGTCTGCATGCGGCCAGCGGCCGGGGAATGAATGCGGCTCATGAGCCGGTCTCCTTGCATCAGTTCTTGCGTCAAGTTCGTTGAAGCGTCGGTTTCAATCAGGGTTGCCAGACTGTAACCGCGGTCGGTTAATCCGCGTTCAACGTTTATGGTTAACGATTGCTTGTAAGACCGTCCCCGGCCCCCGCGCATCAAATGGAGACGGGCCTGCCGCGTCTCGCTGCCGCCTGATTTACAGGACTTTGCGGCAAGAACGCGGCAGGCCCGCCTCATATGTGTTGCTATTCCAGAAGCGGCGACCAGGCCGGGTCGGAAGCAAAGCCCTTGGTCTGCACGGCCTGTTCGTTGTAGCCGGAAAGGTCGATCGAATAGATCTGCGGGCCGCCGGCGCCGGCCGGCTGGCGGAAGAACATCAGCACGCGGCCGTTCGGCGCCCAGGTCGGGCCTTCATTGTGGAAGCCCGATGTCAGGATGCGCTCGCCCGAACCATCCGTCTTCATCACGCCGATCGAGAACTTGCCGCCCGACTGCTTGGTGAAGGCGATGAGATCGCCGCGCGGAGACCAGACCGGCGTGGAGTAGGAACCGTCACCGAACGAAACGCGGCGCTGGTTGGAGCCGTCGGCACCCATCACATAGAGCTGCGGCCTGCCGCCCCGGTCGCTTTCGAACACGATCTGCGTGCCGTCAGGCGAATAGGAGGGTGCGGTATCGATCGCGGCCGTCGAAGTGAGGCGCGTCGTCGTGCGCGAGCGCAGGTCCATCGTGTAGATGTTGGCATTGCCTTCCTGCTGCAGGCTCATGATGACCTTCTGGCCATCCGGCGAGAAGCGCGGCGAGAAGGTCATGCCCGGGAAATTACCGACCACTTCGCGCTGCCCCGTCTCCAACTGGAGCAGGTAGACGCGCGGCTGGTTGCCCTCGAAGGACATGTAGGTGATTTCCTGGCGGCTCGGAGAGAAGCGCGGCGTCAGGACCAGCTCGTTGGAATTGGTGAGGGCACGGGCGTTGAAGCCGTCCTGGTCCATGATGGCGAGCTGGCGCTTGCGGGCGTTCTTCGGGCCGCTCTCGGCGACATAGACGATGCGGGTGTCGAAGTAGCCCTTTTCGCCTGTCAGGCTCTCATAGATCGCATCGGCGATGATATGGGCCACACGGCGCCAGTTTTCCGGCTGGGTATAGAACTGCTGGCCGGTGATCTGCTTGCCGGCGAAGGTGTCCCAGAGACGGAATTCGGCGCGCAGGCGGCCATCGCCTTCCTGCGTCACGCGGCCCGTGACGAGGGCCTGCGCATTGATGACCTTCCAGTCGTCGAAGCGCGGTGCCTGGTCCGGGTTGGCGATCTTCTCGATGAAGGCCTGTTTGTTGACCGGCGCGAAGAGGCCGGACCGCTTCAGGTCCGCCGCGATCACGTCGGTGATGCGCTGGCCGAGATCGCCACCGGCGATGAAGTCGGTAACGGCGATCGGCAACGGCTCGACATTGCCCTTGTTGATGTTGATTTCCACGAGCGCCCAGGCCTGCGGCAGGGAGGCCGCAAGGCCGGTCAGCACGACCAGCAAACGGAGAAGAGTGCGTCTGAACATAAATCTAGGCCTTCCTAGTTCTTACATCATCTGGCTGGGGTCGAAGTTCACGACGACTTCGCTCCAGGCGTCATATTTTTCTGGCGGCAGGCCCTTGAAGGGCCGCGATTTCATGATGGCGCGGCGGGCACCGCCGGCCAGCGCCCGGCGCGCGGAATCCGAACCGCCCGTCGCCACCACTTCCGGCTCGCCGATGATGTCGCCGTTCTGGTCGAGCTGCATCTTGACCTGGATGCGCACGTCGGCGGAGTCGGCAAGGCCGGGAATGATCGACCAGTTGTTCTGGATCTGGCCGCGCAGGGCGTCCATTTCGCTCAGCGACAGTTTCGTGCCGCTCGTCGTCTTCTTGCCGCCGAGCGCGGCCTGCTCCTGCGAGCGTTTCGCGCCGCCGCCGGCCGCTTTTTCCTTGTTGAGAAGCGCAGCGATCTCGTCCGAGTTGAAATCGCTTTCGTTCAGCGAGCTCGCCTTTTCCTGCTTCTTCTTCTGGTCCTTCTTGCGGTCGGGCGTCTTGGCGGTCTCGGCCTTCGCCGTCTCCACCTTCTTCTCGGCCGGCTTTTCCGCGGTCTCGGTCTTCTTCGTCTCGACCTTCGGCTTCATTTCGGGAAGCGGGATCTTGTCCGGCAGCGCCTCGGCGTCCTCGACTTCGGCGGGTTTTTCCTCGGACGGCGTCGCCTCGGGCTTCGGGTCCGGCTTGACCTCCTGCTTGGTCTCGGGAAGCGCGGCGACCTCGGTCGAGGGCTCGCTGGCAGTCTCTTCCTGCTTCACGTCCTCGACGGGCTTGGTGTCCGGCGTCTGCACGACCTTTTCGGCCTTTTCCGGCGCGGCAGCGGTCTCGATATCGCGCGGCTTTTCCTCCGGCGTCGGCAGGTTCTTCAGGTCGACATCATTTTCGCCGGCGTTTTCCGCATTCTCGACCGGCGTCTGCTTCTTGGTCGGAACAGGCGCGGCCTTTTCCTTCAGCTCGGCTTTCTTGTCGCCCTGCTGGATCTGCGTCAGCTCCTCGATCGACACGATATCGACCGGCATCGCCTCGACATTGGCGACGTCGAAACTTTCAGGACTGCCGAGCGAAACCAGCGCCCAGGTGAGAACCAGGGAGTGGATGACGGCGGATGTGGCGAGACTGCCCTTCATGGCGTGCGATCACGTGTCCGGTTTCTGCTCGGTGACGAGGCCGATATTGGTGAATCCGCCCGCCTGGATGCGCGACATCACGTCGGCGATGACGCCGTAGGGCGCCGTGCCGTCGCCCCGCACGAAGACGCGCTCGGTATAGCCCGTCGTCGCTACGGCCTGGAGCTTGGCGGCGATCTCGTCGACAGGGATCGGCGTTTCCTGCAGGTAGACCTGGCCGTCCGCCTTGACGGAAACGGTGATCGGCTGCGTATCGGCGTTCAGGGCCTTGGCCTGCGTCTTCGGCAGGTCGAGCGGCACGCCGACAGTCATCAGCGGCGCGGCCACCATGAAGATGATGAGCAGCACGAGCATGACGTCGACGAACGGCGTCACGTTGATCTCGCTCATCGGGGCCTTCTTGCCTCCGCCGCGCCGGCGGCGGCCACCGCCCGCATTTTTCGCTCCGACTGACATGCCCATGGGGTCGTCTCCGTCTTTCTAAAGGCCGGTCACTGCGCCGCGGCGCGCGGCTGCAGCTTTTCATCGATCTGGCGCGACAGGATGGCGGAGAACTCGTCCGCGAACCCTTCCATGCGCGCCGTCAGCTTGCCGGCATCGGCAGAGAACTTGTTGTAGGCAATAACCGCCGGAATTGCGGCAAGGAGGCCGATGGCGGTGGCGAGAAGCGCTTCGGCGATGCCGGGTGCCACAACCGCAAGGCTCGTCTGCTTGGATCCGGCAATCGCCTGGAACGAGGTCATGATGCCGACAACCGTACCGAAGAGGCCGACGAAGGGTGCCGCCGAACCGATGGTGGCGAGCGAGCCGAGGCGCGCTTCCAGCGTTTCGGATTCGCGTGACAACGTCACGTCCATGGCCCGGTCGATACGCATCTGCAGGCCGATCGGCGATCGCGCCCCGCGCTCGAAGCTCTTTTTCCATTCGCGCATCGCTGCGACGAAGATGGCGCTCATGCCCGACGTCTGGCGGTCGGAGAGCGTGCGATAAAGCTCTTCCAGCGACTGCCCGGACCAGAAGACCTGCTCGAAGCTGTCGAGCTGGCGACGCGCCTTTCCGTAGCTCACCGTCTTGTCGACGACGATGGCCCAGGTCCAGACGGACGCGGCGATGAGGCCGAGCATGACCAGCTTCACGACGAACCCGGCCTGCATGAAGAGACCCCACAGGGTCACATTATGCGCCGCTTCCAAACCCACTTGTTCCATAGACCTATGTCCCCGAATCCAAACACCCGGCACGGGCCCTTGCGGCTCGAACCGGGTAACATTCACGCCTTCGCGGTCTCCTGGGAGGTGGATCTCGCATCGGCATTCACAAACAAGACGTTGCCAGGAGGATTAGATCCGCACCCGCTCCGCATGTCCGTCAAGAATGTCCGGTTGATGCCGCCGGCCGCCATGCCGGTCAAACGCTTACAACCTGCCTTCTTCACGGCAATTTTGGTTAAAGGATGACGTGCAGTGCACAAAACCATCCTCATGGAGCGAGTAAGACATCATTATGGTTAAGGGAGTGTTACTGCTGATGTATGCCGGCCACTTACTGCGCTTTCGCAAGGAACCGCGCCGCAAGCCCCTCCGGCAGGCGCCGCGGCCGGCCCGCGGAATTGATGACCGCGATGATGACGCGGGCGGCGATCAGAAGCTGCTCGCCGCGACGGATCTCCTGGTTGAGGATCATCTTCGCCCCGCCGGCCTTTTCCGTCGAGGTGAGGATGGTCAGGATGTCGTCCATGCGCGCCGGCGCCTTGAAGTCGATCTCCATGCGGTGCACGACAAAGACCAGACCCTCGCGGTCCTCTTCCAGAATGAGGCTGCCCTGTTCGACACCGAGCAGGCGGAGGTAATCCGTACGCCCGCGTTCCAGAAAATGCAGGTAGCGGGCGTGATAGACGACGCCGGAAAAATCCGTGTCCTCATAGTAGACCCGCTGTGCAAGCCGGTGTCCGTCGTGCGTGAGCTCGCCCGAGAGATGGTGATTGTAATCCGTCATGGCGCTTCTCTTCCGCAAAGCGCCCGCAATTGCAAGGTTTTCGCGCTCACCCGAGCTCGACAACCATGATTTCCGGCGGCGAACCGAAACGAACCGGCGCAATCGAGCAGCCAAGTCCGCCGGAAACGCAAAGATGCCGCCCGCCCTCGACGACATGGCCATAGGCGTAGCGGTTGCCGTATCGCGACGGCACCACGGGCGAGTAACCAAGAAGGCGAACCTGCCCGCCATGGGTATGGCCCGACAGCGTCACCGCCACACGATCCGGCACATCCGGAAAAATATCGGGCTCATGCGCCAGAAGGATCACTGGCGCATCATCGGTCACCTGGGCGAGCGTACCGGGCAGATCGTGGACGCCGACGAAGCTTCGCCGCCCGAAAGCCGTGCCCGGCCGAAGCGCCAATTGATCCCCAAGTCCGGCCAGCCAGAACACGTGGCCGTCCTTTTCGAGCCGAACGGCCTGATTGACATAGACAGGAATGCCAACCGCCTTAAGCGCTTTTTCTCCAAATGTCTCAATCACCGGATTCCGCTGAAAGGTAAGGTCCTCCCAGTAGTCGTGATTGCCGAGGATGGCGTGAACCCCGAGCGGCGCAGAGAGGCCGGACATGGCCTCGGCCCACTCGCTTGAATGGACATAGTCCGTCACCAGATTCATACCGCTGGCGTAGTCGCCGAGCAGGACGATCAGGTCGGCGTCTAGTGCATTCGCTCGTTTGCAGATAGCCTTGATGCGGCTAGCCGTCATCCAGGGCTTGCAGGCATGGACATCCGCCAGCGCCGCTATCCTAAGCCTCAACCCCTCAGGCCAGCCGGGCGGCGTCAGCCGATAGGTCGTGGTGCGCAGCCGCAGCATCGGCTCGACGCCGACCGCATAGGCCGAAGAGGCGAAGCCCGCGGCGATGAAGCCTCCAAAAGCCTTCAGCAAACCGCGGCGTGTGATCACTCAATCGTCCTCGGAAAACAGCCTGAACTGCGTCGCCTCCAGATCTTTCGGTGGCGTCAGTCCCATATGTTTCCAGGCATTTACGGTCAAAACACGGCCGCGCGGCGTGCGCTGGATAAAACCCTGCTGGATCATGTAGGGCTCGATGATATCCTCGATCGCATCGCGCGGCTCGGAAAGCCCCGCTGCGATCGTCTCGATGCCGACAGGCCCGCCGCCGAAATTGTGCGCGATCATCGAGAGATAGCGCCGGTCGAGCTGGTCGAGGCCCATATTGTCGACGAGAAGCCGCGTCAGCGCCTCGTCGGCAATCTTTTGCGTTACCGCCTCGGCCCTTGCCACTTCGGCGAAATCGCGCACGCGGCGCAGAAGGCGGCCGGCAATGCGCGGCGTGCCCCGCGCCCGGCGGGCGATTTCGCGCGCACCCTCGTCCGTCATACCGAGGCCCATCAGCCGCGCACCACGGCGCACGATCAGTTCCAGTTCCTCGGCCGTATAAAAGTTGAGCCGTACCGGAATGCCGAAACGGTCGCGCAGCGGCGTCGTCAGCAGGCCGAGGCGCGTGGTGGCGGCGACCAGGGTGAACTTCGACAGGTCGATCTTCACCGAACGCGCCGCCGGGCCTTCGCCGATGATCAGGTCGAGCTGGAAATCCTCCATGGCCGGATAGAGGATTTCCTCCACGGCCGGGTTGAGGCGGTGGATTTCGTCGATGAAGAGGACGTCGCGCTCTTCAAGGTTGGTCAAAAGCGCCGCAAGGTCGCCGGCTTTCGCGATGACGGGGCCGGACGTCGAGCGGAAATTGACGCCGAGCTCCTTGGCCATGATCTGCGCCAGCGTCGTCTTGCCGAGACCGGGCGGGCCGACGAAGAGCACATGGTCGAGCGCCTCGCCGCGGTTCTTCGCCGCCTCGATGAAGATCTTGAGGTTCGCCCGCGCCTCCGCCTGGCCGGTGAAATCGTCCAGCGTCTGCGGCCGCAAGGCCGTATCGATGTCCTCGCCGCGCTTTTCCGGCGAAAGCAGTCTGTTCTCGTCGCTCATCGCGCCCTAATCCCATTGTCCACGGCGGAAGGCAACCGCGTCACCGCGACAATTCCTTGAGGCCGAGGCGGATGAGCTTGGCGCTGTCGGCCCCCTCCCCGCCGTTCTTCAGCGCCGCAGCGACGGCGTTGGCCGCCTGGTCGCGCGAATAGCCGAGATTGGTGAGCGCCGAGACGGCATCGGAAACCGGCGCGGAGGCCACGCCTTCACCCAGCTCCTGCTTGAGCCCGATCGAGGCAGACGCCTCCCCGGCAAAGGCCGGCGCCTTGTTGCGCAGCTCCGTCATGATGCGCACCGCGACCTTCGGTCCGACGCCCGGCGCGCGCGACACCGCCGTCTTGTCCTGAAGCGCGATGGCGTTCGCCAGTTCCCCCGGTGTCAGTGTCGACAGCACGGCCAGCGCCACCTTGGAGCCGACGCCCTGCACGCTCTGCAACAGCCGGAACCATTCCCGCTCCAGTGCCGTCAGGAAGCCGAACAGCTTGAGCTGGTCTTCCCGCACATAGGTCTCGATGAACAGCACCGCCGCCTCGCCGCTTGAACCGAGCTTGCCGAGCGTACGTGCCGAACAGAAAGCGACGTAACCGACGCCGTGCACGTCGAGCACCACATAGTCCTCGCCGATCTCGTCGATTGTGCCCTTGAGTTTGCCGATCATGAAAGAATCCGTCAGGGATGGGTTTCGGGGGAGATGATGTCGAGCGCGGGAAAATAGCTGCGATAGCGCGCGGCGTCGCGGGTGAGCAGGCGATGGGAACGCGCCGCAGCATGGGCGCCGACGAGAAAGTCCGGAAGCGTTCGCTCGCGCAGCCCGCCGGCCCGGCGATAGGCATAGTGCGCCTTGCCGGCAGCGAAGGCCGCTTCATAGGATAAAGCCTCGCGCCGCATGCGCAGCCAGCCGAAAGCGAGATTCAGTTCCAGTTCACTCAGCGACGAAGTCGCAAGCTCCGACCATACGACAGGATTGAGAACCAGTTCCCCCTGCTCCAGGCATCGCTTCAGGGCGGCGAAGGACCAGCGCCGCTGCGGCCGGTCCGGCCCCAACATGTCGATAAGGACGTTGGTATCAACGACGGTCGAGGTCATCACGCGGTCCTCGCAGCCATTCGAAATATTCGTCCGGCGTCATGCCATCCAGATTCCACGTTCCCTGAACGCTAGCCGCCCAGGCATCGAAATCATCGAAGTCCGGCTTGCCGTCGCCCACCTTGACGAGCATCACGCCCTCATCGGACACGACGAAATCCACCTCCGAACCGGGCTCAATGGCGAGCCGCTCACGGATTGGCTTGGGGATCGTCACCTGGCCTTTTTCCGTCACGCGCATGGTAATACCTCTGCGGTATTACTTATTGGCCAAACCGGAACAAGTCAAGAACAAATCAGCCGGCGAGCTTGGCGAGGCGGCCGGAGAGGCCCTGGCGGTTGTGGGCGTGGCAGATGGCTATGGCAAGGGCATCAGCAGCGTCGTTGCCGGTGAAGGTCGCTTTCGGCATCAGCACCTTCAGCATCATGTGGATCTGCTGCTTTTCGCCGTGGCCGACGCCGATGACAGCCTTCTTCACCGCATTCGGCGCATATTCGGCGACGCGCAAGCCGGCGCGGGCCGGCACAAGCATGGCGATGCCGCGCGCCTGGCCGAGCTTCAGCGTCGCAGTCGCGTCCTTGTTGACGAAGGTCTGCTCCACGGCGGCCTCGTGCGGCTGATAGCTGTGCACCACTGCGCTGAGACCGTCGTGCAACTGGCAGAGGCGGGAGGCGAGATCCATGTCTCCATCGGAGGTGACGGTGCCGGACGCGACGAAGCGCAACGAATTGCCAAGCGTCTCGATGACGCCCCAGCCGGTGCGGCGAAGCCCCGGATCGATGCCGATGATGCGAATCGTTTCCTGCATGACGAAACCCTAATACCCACGGGCGGACCCTGCCAGCGAAATGTGAACAAAACAAAAACAGAGCGGCAATTCCACGCGACACTGCGAAAACCCCGAACCCATCGCTTGGATTTCACGAAACTGAACCTACATGGGAGAACAATCAAATCTGCTCACAAAGAGGCCGCGGCCATGGTGCCCTTCTCCATCCTCGATCTTTCCCCGGTCATCGAAGGCGGCACCGTCGCCCAGTCGCTCGAAAACTCCCGGCGCCTTGCGCAGGAAGCCGAGGCACTCGGTTACAAGCGCTTCTGGCTCGCCGAACACCACGGCATGCGTGGCATTGCCAGCGCCGCCACCTCGCTCGTCATCCAGCACGTCGCGGCGGGCACGGAGAAAATCCGCGTCGGCTCGGGCGGCATCATGCTGCCGAACCATTCACCGCTCGTCATCGCCGAGCAGTTCGGCACGCTTGCCGCGCTTTTTCCCGACCGGATCGATCTCGGCCTCGGCCGCGCGCCGGGCACCGACATGCGCACCGCGCAGGCGCTGCGCCGCAATCTCGACAGCGCCGCCAACAATTTCCCGCAGGACGTCGTCGAACTGATGCAGCTGATGGGGCCTGTCAGCCCCGAGCAGAAGGTCATCGCCATTCCCGGTGCGGGAAGCAACGTGCCGGTCTGGCTGCTTGGCTCCAGCCACTACTCGGCGCATCTCGCAGGCATGCTGGGCCTGCCCTTCGCCTTCGCCTCGCATTTCGCACCGGACATGCTGCTGACGGCGCTGGAAATCTATCGCGACCGCTTCGAGCCTTCGCAGTACTTGGACAAACCCCATGCCATGGTGGGCGTGATGGGTGCTGCGGCCGATACGGATGCGGAGGCGGACTATCTCTTCACCTCGATGCAGCAGTCCTTCGTGCGCCTGCGCCGCGGCACGCCCGGCGCCTTCCCGGCCCCGGTCGACGACATGGATCCGCACTGGAGCGAGAACGAGCGCATCAATGTCGAGCACACGCTGCAATATGCCGTCGTCGGCGGGCCGGAAAAGATCAAGCGCCGCATCGCCGACTTCCTGTCGATCACCAAGGCCGACGAACTGATCGTCTCGATGCCGATCCATGACATGGAGGCCCGGCTGAATTCCGTGCGGCTGTTTGCCCGGGCACAACAGGCGCTGGCGGAAGCGGCATAGCGGAAAAAGCCACCTTGAAGCGCCTCAACCTTCAGGCTGCGGACAAATCCGCCCCGTCTCTTCCGCATCATGGCTCCTCGGCCCAAAACCGAGAGTGACGAAGACGGGCGGGCAGGTTTACCGACAAACAAAAAGCCGGGCCCCTGCGGCGCCCGGCCTTTTTCACTGGCGTCGTCGATCAGGCCGAAAGCTTGGCCATCACTTCGTCGGAAACCTCGAAGTTCGAATAGACGTTCTGCACGTCGTCATCGTCTTCCAGCGTGTCGATCAGCTTCATCAGCGACTGCGCCTTTTCCTCGTCGACCGGCACGGTGTTCTGGGCCTTCCAGATCGCCTTGACCGTCTCGGCTTCGCCGAGCTTGTCTTCCAGCGCCTTGGAAACGTCGCCGATATCCTCGAAACCGCAGACGATCGTGTGGCCGTCCTCGTCGGTCGTCACGTCCTCGGCGCCAGCCTCGATGGCAGCTTCCATGACGGCGTCGGCATCGCCGACCGAGAGCTTGTAGGTGATCTCACCGACGCGGTCGAAAGAGAAGGAGACCGAACCGGTTTCGCCGAGCGCCCCGCCGGCCTTGGAAAAGGTCGAACGGACGGAGGAAGCGGTGCGGTTGCGGTTGTCGGTCAGCGCCTCGACGATGACGGCGACGCCGCCCGGGCCGTAACCCTCGTAGCGGACTTCCTCGTAGTTCTCGCTATCCGCGCCGGAGGCCTTCTTGACGGCGCGCTCGATATTGTCCTTCGGCATGGATTGCGCCTTGGCGTTCTGGATCGCCAGGCGCAGGCGGGCGTTCATCGACGGGTCAGGCAGACCCGTCTTTGCCGCGACCGTGATTTCACGGGCAAGCTTGGAGAACATTTTCGACCGCACGGCATCCTGCCGACCCTTGCGGTGCATGATATTCTTGAACTGTGAATGGCCAGCCATGGCACCCCTGTCTCATCTGTTCGGCGCCCTTTTCTTTGGTCGCCGGCGGTGTGCGGGGCGTGTCGCCGCGGTAAAGCGTCGCCCTGCCGCCCCGATTTTCGGAATGCCGCCTTATAATTTCATTGCTGGCGCACGTCCAGCAGTCCCGCAAACAAAGCGGTGCCCCGCATCAGTCGGCACGCAGACGTGCCCGGCTCAACAGGAAGGAGTGGCCATCCGTGCGCTCGCAGGTCAGCCCCGTGCGCTCCGAATAGCAGGTAAAGGGGCCGGCCGACCATGTTTCACCATAGGCGATGGTCCTGTCGCCGCCGCAACATCCCTGGTCGCCTACATTGGTAAGCACCACCGCCTTGCCACTTCGGCCGAGCGTTGCACGCACATATTTCGGCTCCACGCGGTCGCAGGAGAGTTCGGGACCGCCATCGGCCGGCTGATAGGTCTCCGTGCCGCCCTCGGGAATGTAGATGCAGCCGATATTGCCTGAGGGCATGACGAAACTTTCGACGACGCCGAAAGAGCGCGTCGGAAGCTTTTCAACCGGCGGGGTGACGATCTCCCGCGGCTGGCCGGACTCCGCACCGGGGCCACCCGGCGTCGGCGCGCTGCTTGCGAAGGCAAGAGCGGAGGAAAGCAGGACGGCGGGCACGGCAAGAAGGAAACGCATGAAAAGCTCCGGGCATCAGACGCCGGAGAGAATATGAATCGTCGGCCGCTTGGGCAAGTTGCGGATCGAAACCGTGATCGTCGCGTCGTCATCGGTCACGGCATCGAAGCCCTCGCCGAACATGGAAAGGAACTGGCTGATCGGCGGCCCACGGCGATGCATCGGCAGGATCAGCGCCGAACGCAGGCGCTGCACGACACGGCTCATGCTCTCGGCCCCTATGGTCAGCCCGCCATCGACTGGCACCATCAGCACGTCGAGCCGGCCGATTTCGGCATATTGTTTCTCGGTCAATTCGTGGTGCAGGTGGCCGAGATGGCCGATGCACAGGCCCGCCACCTCGAAGATGAAGATGGAATTGCCGTTCGGCTCCATCGCCCCGCCCCAGCCGCGGATATCGGTCGGCACATTGCGGATATAGGTATCTCCCGCCACGACGTCGTGATCGGCCCCCTTTTCCGAACCATCCAGCCAGCCGTGCAGTACATATTCGATGCCCGGCTCCGGGGTCAGCGTGTAGTGGCTGGAATGGGCCTTGTTCATCGTGACCACGGTCGGCAGCGCCGGCGGCTTGTACCAGCCGTTGTAGTCCGTCGCGATCTTCACGCCGGCCGGCGTCTCGATGAAGAAGGTCGAGTGGCCGACATAGGTGATGCGCACCTCCTCGTTCGCCTTGGCCTGCACCTTGAGGGCCGCGCCGCCCGAAAAGCTGGCAAAGGTGACGGAGGGCAACGAGCGCGCGATCATCTGGCACTGGCTGACCGGCGCTTCCGCCTGCGCGAATGATACCCGCGGAGCGGCAAAAACCGCGACGGCGACAAGGATCAACGGAATGAGCAGGAGATGCGGCATCGGCGGCTCCGTTCATTGGTCGGCGCGACTATGCGCCCGCGAGGCCGGCGGGTCGAGATTGTGCGGCCGGCCGGCCGATCACAATCCGTTGAGCCATCTCGCGCGGAACCTTGCACGCCGCCTCACGTTCTCCATCCATCAATCCAACGATTGCGAGGAGCAGCCATGTCCAACCTCACCAAGGCACGCGAGAACCCGAAGGAACAGCTTTTCGACGAGATCGACAGGATCCATGCCGGCATGCTGGGCGTCGACGGCAGCCATATGCACATGCAGCCGATGGCCCCGCAGCTCGACCGCCAGAGCGCGACGATCTGGTTCTTCACCAAGACCGACGCCGAGATCGTCGAGGCCATTTCGCCCGGCACGCGCGCCCATTTCTGCGTCGTCGGCAAGGACCACGACTACCATGCCTGCCTTGCAGGCCGGATTTCCGTACGCAAGGATCCCATCAAGATCGACGAATACTGGAGTTCCGTCGTCGAGGCGTGGTTCGACCACGGCAAGAACGATCCGAAGCTCACCCTGCTGGCGCTGGAAATCGAGGACGCGGAAGTCTGGGCCTCGACCGGCAGCAAGCTGAAATTCGGCTGGGAAATCGCCAAGGCCAACTTCAACCCCGACGAGGAACCCGACGTCGGCGTGAAGGCGCATCTCAACTTTTCAAACGGCTCGGCCGATCACCTGCGCCACATGATCTGAGGTTCGGCCGACGTTCGAGATCAGGCCCAGAAATCCGGCAGCGTTTCGGCTAGACGCGGGCCGAGGCGAAGCGGGGCGATCTTTTCGGCAAGGCCGGTGCGGTCGGAAATCTCGACCGCCAGGCCGCAGATGGTCGCCGGGCCGGACGCCGCCTCGAAGCGGCCTTTCGGCATTTTGGAGATGAAGCGGTTGAGCGGCTCCTCCTTCTCCATGCCGAGGGAGGAATCGTAGTCGCCGCACATGCCGGCATCCGACATGTAGCCGGTGCCGCCATTGAGGATCTGGCAATCGGCGGTCGGCACATGAGTGTGCGTGCCGACGACGACGCTGGCACGACCATCGACGAAGTGGCCGAAGCACTGCTTCTCGCTGGTCGCCTCCGCATGGAAATCGAAGATCACGGCATCGGCCTGCTCGCCGAGCGGGCAGGAGGCGAGGATCGTCTCGCCCGCGGTAAAGGGGTCGTCGAGTTCGGGGTGCATGAAGACCCGGCCCATGATGTTGGCGACCAGCACGCGCGCGCCGTTCCGCGCGATGAAGAGGTTCGCGCCGCGGCCGGGCGTGCCGGCGGGGTAGTTGGCGGGGCGCAGGAACTGGTCGTGCCGGCTGGCGAAGGTCACCGCCTCCTTCTGGTCCCAGACGTGGTTGCCGGTCGTCACGACGTCGGCGCCGGCGTTGATCGTCTCAAGGAAGATATCTTCCGTGATGCCAAAGCCGCCCGCCGCGTTCTCCCCGTTGACGACCACGAAATCCAGCTTGAGATCGCTGATCAGCCCCGGCAGGCGCTGCCAGACGGCCGTCCGCCCGGTCTTGCCCACCATGTCGCCGAGAAAGAGAAAACGCATCGAAGAACCTTACGAAACCTGTTGGAACAAACGAAGGCCGCTTTCGGTGAGGATCGCGTCCAGCGCGACGTCATGCGGCTCCGCGGGTACTGATGCCACTTCCTGGCAATCGAAAGCAATGCCGATCAGTCTCGGCACACGGCCTTTTGCCTTGAGGCGATCAATGGCCCGGTCGTAGTGGCCGGCGCCATAGCCGATGCGGTGGCCTGCCCGATCGAAGGCGGAGAGCGGCACGAGAAGGATATCGGGATCCAGTGCCGCCGCCTCCGGCCCCGGCCCGATCGTACCGAATCCGGTCTTGATGACCGGCGCCCCGACGACCAGCTCCCGGAAGATGATCGTCTCCCGGTCGAGCACGACGGGTAGGCAAAGCCGCGCCCCGCGCGTGCGAAAATGCGCCATCAGCGGCCGGATATCGGCCTCCGAGCGGATCGGCCAGAAGCCCGAGATGACAGTGCCGGGTTCAAATTCGATACGGTCGCCCGCAAGCTCCACCATGGCGAGACTGCCTTCGATGCGCGCTTCAGGCGCCATTCCATCGCGCAGCGCCAGTCGCTCGTTGCGGATCGCCGCCTTCTGTTCCTTGGGTGTCACTGTCGTCTCCAGCCGTGCTGCCGTGGCTTATCAGCTAGCAGCGCCGGAAGGCAAATCCTCATCCCGTTGCGACGACGGGAGGTCGCAGAATCTGTGCCGCAACGGGACAAAGAGGTAAAAAACCGCCCCGGCCCGTTAAGCATTGGAACAGCTTGTGCTTTCGGCAGCAGGCTTCAGCGGTTAAGCGGGGCGCATGTCCTCGGAAAATGATCTTTCCCCCCTCCCCGAGCTGACCGAGATCGAAAAGCGGTGCCTCGAACTTGCCGCCAACGGCAGGACGCCGGCCGATATCGTGCTCGAAACCGACATCGCCATGGCGCGCGTGACGGACGCCATGCACAGCGCGATCGAAAAGCTCGGCGCCCGCAACATCACGGGCGCGATCACCCGTGCCGCCCGCCTCAGGCTGATCTAGAGCATTTCCGCTTTGTCCGACGCCGAGCCGATCCCGCTTCGGCTGGCAATGCTCTAGGCGGCGGCAGAGGCCTCTGCCAGCCGCAGCATGGCAAGCGCCGCGCCCTCGTCCGTTATCAGCGTGTTGCAGCCGACGCGGCGGATGGTGGCACGGATCGCCGGGGCGCGGTGCGCCCCGCCCGAGACGAGCACGATGTGGCGCGCTTTCTTCACCGTGTCGAGATCGATCGACATGACCCGATGGCGGATCGGATGGTCGATCGTGTGGCCCTCCGCATCGAGGAAATTGCACATCGTATCGCAGACGCAGCCGGCCGCGATCAGCTCTTCCAGCTCGTGCCGGGCAATGAAATCTCGCGAGAGCGAACTGGAACGTGGGCCGATGTCGCCGCAACTGACAACCGCGATATCCATGTTCTCCGCCAGTTCGAACAACGTCTTCAGGCCGCATTTCTCAATGAGGCTGCGCTTGGTTTCCCGCGAATCAACGAGCAGCGGCGCCAGGAACAGGTAGCATTCCGCCCCGAGCTGGCTGGCAAGCCGCCAAGTATATTCGATCGGGTTGATGTGGTGCGCCTCGACGACGCCGCCGAGCAGCGAGACGACCTTCACCCGCTCCCGCCGCACCGGGCGAAAACTGGCGAGCGAGGCGGTGAGCGTGCGCCCCCAGCCGACGCCGACGGTGCAATCATCCGGAATCGCCTCCGTCAGGAACTGGCCGAGCGCAAGACCGACGCCCTTGGCCGTCGCCTCCGCGCTGTCGGCCGCCGGCACCACCACCGCCTCGTCGAGCCCATAGGCCTTCTCCAGCCGCACGGCGAGCTCGACGCAATCGGCAACACCCTCGTTGATCCAGATCTGCACCTCCGAGCGCTTCAGCGCTTCATCCAGCATGCGGATGACCGTGGTGCGGCTGACGCCGATCTTTTCCGCCACATCCTTCTGGGTGAGGCCCTGGTTGTAATAGAGCCAGGCCGCCCGGAGGCGCAGTGCCGCCGATTCCGAATAGGCCGTGTGTGTGTCGCGCCGGAGCCTTGCCACGTCGCCTCCATCCTTGTCTGCAATGTCTGGGCGCACCATAACACGGGAAACGAAAAATGCGACATATGTTCAGAAGATTGATCAAAAGTGCTTGACTTTTTCCCGAGGAAACGATGATAGTCCGCCTCATATCGGCTGGCGGCACTCCGTCGGCAGATTGGTTGTGCCAGCCCGCGCGGTGACTGAAACAGGAAGCACAGTTGCCGGGCGCGCTTTCACAGGGAACATGGAGGAGGGCCTGGCGTTCGAGCCGAACGCGGCCCAGCAACAACCATTCGGGATATCGGATATGACGTCCAAGCTTGAACAACTCCGCGCGATGACGACCGTCGTGGCAGACACCGGCGACATCGAAGCCGTGCGCCGCCTGAAGCCGGTCGATTGCACCACCAACCCCACGATCGTCCTGAAGGCGCTCGGCACGCCCATGTTTGCCGACACCGTCGCGGAGGCCATCCGCTGGGGCCAGTCGCAGGGCGGCAACCGCGAGGGCGTCGTCTCGGCCGTGGCCGATCGTCTCGCCATCTCCGTCGGCGCAGCCCTTGCCGAACTCGTGCCCGGCCGCGTCTCGACGGAAGTCGACGCCGATCTCTCGTTCGACACCGAAGCCTCCATCGCCAAGGGCCGCGAGATCATCAAGGCCTACGAGGCACGCGGCATCGCCCGCGACCGCATCCTCATCAAGCTCGCCTCCACCTGGGAAGGCATCCGCGCCGCGGAAGTCCTCCAGAAGGACGGTATCGACTGCAACCTGACGCTGCTCTTCAACAAGGCCCAGGCCATCGCCTGCGCCGATGCCGGCGTCTTCCTCATCTCGCCCTTCGTCGGCCGCATCCTCGACTGGCACGTCAAGGCATCCGGCAAGACCTTCACGGCGGAAGAAGATCCGGGCGTTCTCTCGGTCCGCGCCATCTACGACTACTACAAGTCGAACGGCATCGACACGATCGTCATGGGCGCCTCCTTCCGCAACACCGGCGAGATCGAAGCCCTGGCCGGCTGCGACCGCCTGACGATCAGCCCGGCCCTACTCGAGGAACTCGATGCGGCCGAAGGCACGCTGGAGCGCAAGCTCTCGCCGGAAAAGGTCGCCAAGGTTTCGCCGATCAAGCTCGACGAAAAGGCCTTCCGCTGGATGCTGAACGAAGACGCCATGGCCACCGAAAAGCTGTCCGAAGGCATCCGCGCCTTCGCCAAGGATCTCGGGAGCCTCCGCGCCATGATCGACAAGGAACTGAAAGCGGCGGCGTAAAGGCTTGCCACAGACACCAAGTACGAAGGCCGCCCTTGAGGCGGCCTTTTGTATGAATCTCATCTCGTAAACATAAACGCAAAAAACTTCGCGAGAAGGAGACAGGGACCTGAAGTGCCGGCTGTCATCCCCGCCTTCGCGCGCGGAGAATGTTCAATCCAACCGCTCCCGCTATAAACAGAAGGCCTACAGGGACGCCGTACTTGTAAAAGCCGGCCGCGGACGCCGTGTAAAACACGAGGAGTCCGATGACAAAATACAGCGCCTGAATAATCCTCAATTCGTCCACCCGACGTTCAACGGCGCTCAGGCAAATGCTTGATGGCAATCCGTATGCCTTCGCCAAGCATCCACATCGCGAGCAGGCCCAAAAGCGCCGTCAGCAAGTAAAAGAAGAACGGCTTATCAATCTCAGTCACGACCGAGTGTTTAAGCGCTATCCTGCCCGACACGAAGGCGCGTATCGCGAGACCCGCTGCGAACATCCCGCCAGCCATCGCGATTGCGACAAACAACCAAACAGCACGATCTGTTAAAGGACGCTCCTCGTTCATCGTGATCAATCCATGATTGTCGTTTTGATCACGGATTACAGCGAAAATTTAAGGAGCGCCTAGCCGAAGATCCAGGAAGGTTTTCAATTTCAACAATCGATAGCGGGCACGCGGCTAAGCGTCCCCCGGAAATCATGCATATCTCATGGCGAAAGCCATGCATTCAGCAGAAATGACTGAAATGTAAAATAAAAAGTGCGATCCACGACGACCGATGGAGATTTACGATCCTGGGTGCCTACAAACGTAGGTGGGCACCGTGTGACCAAGCCCACGGGCCGGGTCAGGGACAGCTCCCTTTGGATCGAGTATGGCCCCAGGGATTGTGGTTCCTGTCGGGAAGCGCAGATCGCCTCCGCTATATAGGCGCAAAGCGGCCGCTTCGCCAGTGGCAATTGTTTAGGTTCAGTTGACCGGCGGCTTGCCTGAGAGTTTGGCCGCCATGCCCTGGATCTGGCTCGTCAGTTCGCCGAGCGCCTGGGCGATGGCGTCTTCGCTGCGCGAGACCTCGCTCATCACGCCTTCTCGCCCCTTGCGCAGATCCTCCGTCTCCGCTTCCAGCTTGCTCAGCCGGCGCTTGACGTCGTTGAGCTCGTCCATGACCATGATACCGGCCATGACGGTCAGGCGCAGGTCGCCGATCTCGCCGAACTGGCTCTTCAGGTGCCCGACATACTGATCGAAGCCGGAGGCGAGCTCTTCGAGATGCGCCTCCTGGCCCTCTTCGCAGGCCATGCGATAGGCCTTGCCATCGATCTGTACGGTTACCTGTGCCATGCGGGATTTCCTGACTGATTATCGATCGAGCACGGCCCGGATGGTTTCCATGGCCGTGACGAGCCGCCGGGAGACCTCGCGGTTGACCTCCTCCAGGCGGTTTGCACGGAATTCGGACTGGTCGAGCTCCTGGGCGAGCCGCGAGCGATCGGCATTGACACGCCGCACCTCGCCTTCGACCTCACCGTGGTCGCGTTCGCGGTCGAAGCGCATGTCGAGCGCATTGTCGAGGCTGAGTATCGCTCTGCGAAGCTCCTCGATCGCCGCTCTGACTGTTTCCCCGTTCGTCATAAAGCCTTCACCGGCACTCTCAAAAAACACGAATCGCCGCCGCCAGCGCCGGTTCTCTCCCATTGACAGTATTCAACTGCGGGCACGAGCGTCAACAGCACGGCCATCGCGGCGGGAAAGCCGCTGTGGATCAGCATCGCGGCGGGTTGCGCAAGGTGCCCGATACAGCCCCGTTGCCGCGGCAAAAAAGCCGCCGGACCCCCCCCGCAAAGGCCGGAAAAACCGCCGAATTCGTTGACTCCGACGGCTTACCTGCTATGTGTCACCCGCTTCCTAACCGATGCCGGAAACGGCACCGGCCCTGACACCCCGAAGAATACGGAACAGTCATGATCTCTCGCGAAAAACACGACCGGATGGCGAACGCAATTCGCTTCCTTTCCATGGATGCCGTGGAAAAGGCGAACTCGGGTCACCCCGGCCTGCCTATGGGCGCAGCAGACATCGCAACGGTTCTTTTCACCCGCTTTCTCTCCTTCGATCCGAAGACCCCGTCCTGGCCGAACCGCGACCGTTTCGTGCTGTCGGCCGGCCACGGCTCGATGCTCCTCTACTCGCTGCTCTATTTGACGGGCTACGAGGACATCACGATCGACGAGATCAAGAATTTCCGCCAGCTCGGCGCCAAGACGGCCGGCCACCCGGAATACGGCCATGCCGCCGGCATCGAGACGACCACCGGTCCGCTCGGCCAGGGCATCGCCAATGCCGTCGGCATGGCGCTCGCCGAGCGCAAGCTGCGCGACGAGTTCGGCTCCGACCTCATCGAACACTATACCTACGTTCTCGCAGGTGACGGCTGCCTCATGGAGGGGATCAGCCAGGAAGCAATCTCGCTCGCCGGCCACCTGAAGCTGAACAAGCTGATCGTGTTCTGGGACGACAACAACATCTCCATCGACGGCCCGATCTCGATCGCCGACTCGACCGACCAGCACGCCCGCTTCCGCGCCAGCGGCTGGAACACGATCGCTGTCGACGGTCATGATCCGGATGCGATCGCCGCGGCGATCGAAGTGGCTCAGAAATCCGACAAGCCGACCATGCTCGCCTGCAAGACGACGATCGGCTTCGGCGCCCCGAACAAGGCCGGTACGCACAAGGTGCACGGTTCGCCGCTCGGCGCGGACGAAATCGCCGCCGCCCGCAAGGCACTGAACTGGGAATCGGAAGCCTTCGTCGTTCCTTCCGACGTGCTTGACGCCTGGCGCCTTGCCGGCCTTCGCTCTGCCAAGACCCACAAGGAATGGGACGCGCGCCTCGAAAAGACGGACGCCGAGAAGAAGGCGCAGTTCGTCCGCCGCTTTGCCGGCGATCTCGAGAGCAGCCTGGATTCGGCCATCTCCGCCTACAAGAAGAAGCTTGCCGAAACCAAGCCGAACCCGGCGACCCGAAAGGCTTCGGAAGACGCGCTCGAGGTCATCAACGGCGTTCTCAACGAAACGATCGGCGGCTCGGCCGACCTCACCGGCTCGAACAACACCAAGACGAGCCAGACCAAGTCGATCACCCCGACAGACTTCTCCGGCCGCTACATCCACTACGGTGTGCGCGAGCACGGCATGGCGGCAGCCATGAACGGCATGGCGCTGCATGGCGGCCTCATCCCGTATTCCGGCGGCTTCCTGATCTTCTCGGACTACTGCCGTCCCTCGATCCGCCTTGCCGCCCTGATGGGCATCCGCGTCATCCACGTCCTCACGCACGATTCCATCGGCCTTGGCGAAGACGGCCCGACGCACCAGCCGGTCGAGCATATGGCGGCCCTGCGCGCCATCCCGAACCTGCTCGTCTTCCGCCCGGCCGATGCCACGGAAACGGCCGAGTGCTGGCAGCTTGCCCTCGAAAGCCACAACCGCCCGTCCGCCATCGCGCTGACCCGCCAGAACCTGATGCCGGTCCGTCTGGAGTACGAGGAAGAAAACCTCTGCGCCCGCGGCGCCTATGATCTCGTCTCGGCCAGCGATGCCCAGGTGACGCTCTTTGCCTCCGGTTCGGAAATCGAGATCGCGGTCAAGGCGCAGCAGGCGCTGTCGGCCAAGGGCGTTTCGACCCGCGTCGTCTCGGTTCCCTGCTTCGAGCTCTTCGCCGAGCAGCCGGAAGCCTACCAGCAGGCGGTCATCGGCAATTCGCCGGTCAAGATCGCCATCGAGGCCGGCATCCGCCAGGGCTGGGATCACTTCATCGGTTCGGACGGCCTCTTCGTCGGCATGTCCTCCTTCGGCGCATCCGGTCCCTACAAGGACCTTTACAAGCACTTCGGCATCACGCCGGAGGCCGTTGTCGCCGCCGCGGAAGCCAAGCTCGCCTGAGTGCGTAGGGCGCGAGCTGTCGCGCCCTCCCCCGCCAAACGTTTATTGATAGGGAGAGACCCCACATGACTGTGAAAGTTGCCATCAACGGCTTTGGCCGCATCGGCCGCAACGTTCTGCGCGCAATCGTCGAATCCGGCCGCACCGACATCGAAGTCGTTGCCGTCAACGACCTCGGCCCGGTCGAGACCAACGCGCATCTCGTTCGTTACGATTCCGTGCACGGCAAGTTCCCGGGTACCGTTACCGTTTCCGGCGACACGATCGACGTCGGCCGCGGCCCGATCCGCGTCACCGCGATCCGCGATCCGAAGGAACTGCCCTGGGGCGACGTCGATATCGCGCTGGAATGCACCGGCCTGTTCACGACGAAGGAAAAGGCCGGCGCGCATCTCGCCAACGGCTCCAAGCGCGTCATCGTCTCCGCACCGTGCGACAATGCCGACAAGACGATCGTCTACGGCGTCAACCACAACACGCTGACGAAAGACGACCTCGTCATCTCGAACGCGTCCTGCACGACGAACTGCCTGGCGCCCGTCGCCTATATTCTCGACAAGGCCTTCGGCATCGAGAAGGGCTACATGACGACGATCCACTCCTACACGGGTGACCAGCCGACGCTCGACACCATGCACAAGGACCTGTACCGCGCCCGCGCCGCAGCCCTGTCCATGATCCCGACCTCGACGGGTGCCGCCAAGGCCGTCGGCCTCGTTCTGCCGCAGCTCGCCGGCAAGCTCGACGGCTCGGCGATCCGCGTACCGACCCCGAACGTCTCGGTCGTCGACCTGAAGTTCGTGCCGTCGCGCAACGTCACGGCTGACGAAGTCAACGCCGCCATCAAGGCCGCCGCCGAAGGCGAACTGAAGGGCATCCTCGACTACGTCACCGGCCCCCTCGTCTCGATCGACTTCAACCACGACAGCCATTCCTCGAACTTCGCTGCCGACCAGACCAAGGTCCTCGACGGCAACCTCGTGCGTATCCTGTCCTGGTACGACAACGAGTGGGGCTTCTCGAACCGCATGTCCGACACGGCCGTTGCCCTCGGCAAGCTGATCTAAGCAGAAACGCAAAACACCCGGGCAGCGATGCCCGGGTGTTTTTTCATGACCAGACACCAGACTTCCGGAGCGGCCCCATGACCTTCAAGACCCTCGACAACCTCACCGATATCGCCGGCAAGCGCGTGCTCGTCCGCGTCGATCTCAACGTGCCCGTCAAGGACGGCAAGGTCACCGATGCAACCCGCATCGAACGCGTCGCCCCGACCATCCGCGAACTCTCGGAAAAGGGCGCGAAGGTTATCCTGCTCGCCCATTTCGGCCGCCCGAAGGGTGAGGTCGTCGCCGACATGTCGCTTGAGCAGATCCTGCCCGCCGTCAACGACGTTCTCGGCAGAAAGGTCGGCTTTGCCGCCGATTGCATCGGCGAGCCGGCCGCCACCGCCATCGCCGCCCTGGCGAACGGCGATATCCTGCTTCTCGAAAACACCCGTTTCCACAAGGGTGAGGAGAAGAACAGCCCGGACTTCACCGCGGCTCTCGCCGCCAGTGGCGACATCTACGTCAACGACGCCTTCTCCGCCGCCCATCGCGCCCATTCCTCGACCGAGGGCCTTGCGCATCTGCTGCCCGCCTATGCCGGCCGCACCATGCAGGCCGAGCTGGAAGCGCTGGAAAAGGGCCTCGGCAATCCGGCCCGCCCTGTCGTCGCCATCGTCGGCGGCGCCAAGGTCTCCACCAAGATCGACCTCCTCATGAACCTTGTGAAGAAGGTCGACGCACTGGTCATCGGCGGTGGTATGGCGAACACATTCCTCGCCGCCCGGGGCACCAATGTCGGCAAGTCGCTCTGCGAGCACGACCTTGCCGATACCGCCAAGCAGATCATGATCGAGGCTGCGACCGCAACCTGCGCCATCGTTCTGCCGGAAGACGGTGTCGTCGCCCGCGAGTTCAAGGCCAATGCCGAGAACGAAGTGGTCGATGTCAACGCCATTCCGGCCGACGCCATGATGCTCGATGTCGGTCCGAAGACGATCGAGGCAGTCAACGCCTGGATCTCGCGCGCTTCGACGCTCGTCTGGAACGGCCCGCTCGGCGCCTTCGAAATCGCGCCCTTCGACACCGCGACGGTGGCTGCTGCCAAACATGCCGCCGCACGCACCAAGGAAGGCGCACTCGTCTCTGTCGCTGGTGGTGGTGATACGGTCGCGGCCCTCAACCATGCCGGCGTTGCCGACGATTTCACCTATGTCTCGACCGCCGGCGGCGCCTTCCTCGAATGGATGGAAGGCAAGCCGCTGCCGGGCGTCGATATCCTGCGCCAACAGAAATAATGCCAAAGCCCTTGCGCTTGGCGGTGGATCGCCTACATTCCTGACATCGTCAACGTTCAGAAAGGAAGGTGATCCAATGTCTAATGAGATTTCGGTCTTGGCTTCGGGCATGGGAATTGTGGTGAACGCAACGAGGCAGCCCTCGTTCTGATCACGCCTTCCTTCGGGTCCAAAGACCCGGGTCCACGCCGGACCAAACCTCATGGGGGCCACCTTCGGGTGGCCCTTTTGCGTTTCCGAGACGGCGCTGCCGCGCCGAACCGCAACAAAGGAGTGGTTTGCGGTCCTTTGATCTCGATCCGCCGGGCCTTTCCGGCAACAGCCTTGTCTTACGGACGGACCAGCACGGTCAGCATCATCAGGGCGATGGCGACGACGGCGATCTTCCAGAAATCCGCGCGGCGTTTCAGCCCCGGCAGGCCGAGAGGCCGGATGAGATGCAGCAGCATGACGGCAAGCAGCAGGGCGGGAAGGATTTTCGACATGACGGCCTTTCTCCCCCCTTCCTGTCACACCTCAGACACTTTTCCAAGCGATCAGCACGAGACCTGAAATTCGTACGCCCACGTGCTTTGCATCTGGCAATCGCGGACAGGTGCGCTATTCCTTACCCATTGGCGAAACTCACGAAAACCTCATGCGAAAAAACCTCATATCCGTCTTCGCGCTTCTCATGGGCACGCTGTTCCTCTTTCTCGGGAACGGCCTGCACGGCCTGCTTCTGCCGATGCGCGGCGCCTTCGAAGGGTATGAGACGACGATGCTCGGCCTGCTGGGTACGTCCTGGGCCTCGGGTTTCGTTCTTGGCTGCCTTCTCGCCCCGACCGTCGTCAAGCGCATCGGCCATGTCCGTGCCTTTTCCGGTTTCGCCTCGCTGATCGCCATCATCGCGCTTCTGACGGGCATGCTGGTCGATCCGTTCTGGTGGATCGCGCTGCGCGCCGTCACCGGCTTCTCGATCGCCGGCACCTCGATGATCATCGAAAGCTGGCTGAACGAGCGCGCAACCAATGAAAGTCGCGGCCTGATCTTCTCGCTCTACATCGCCATCACCCTCGTCGGCACCGTCGGCGGCCAGATGACCGTGGCGCTGGGCGACGTGACGACGCCCCTGCTCTTCATGTTCGCCGGTATCCTCTATTGCCTTGCCATGTTGCCGACGACGCTCTCCACGGCCGCCTCGCCGCAGCCGCTCAAGCAGGTCAGGCTCGACATCCCCGCGCTCTACCGCACCTCGCCGGTCGCCAGCGTCGGCATCGTGCTGATCGGCATCGCCAACGGCGCCTTCGGCACGCTCGGCGCAGTCTTCGGCGCCAATGCCGGCCTCTCGCCCAGCACGATCGCCATCATGATGAGTGTCGCCATCTTCGCCGGCGCCGTGATGCAGCTGCCCGCCGGCCGCCTGTCCGACCGCGTCGACCGGCGCATCGTGCTCGCGGCGCTGTCCGCCATCGCCGCCGCGGCGGGTCTGTCGCTCTTCGTCTTCCAGCCCGCCTCGGTCACCATGCTTCTGGTGCTGACGGCGCTCTATGGCGCCATGGCGAACGCGCTCTACCCGATCGCCGTCTCGCACGCCAACGACTTCGCCAGCCCGGAAGACTTCGTCAAGGTCTCCGGCGGCCTGCTGCTGCTCTATGGCGTCGGCACGATCATCGGCCCGACGATCGGCGGCCCGATCATGTCGGCGGTCGGCCCCTATGCGCTCTTCATGGTCACCTGCTGGGCGCATATCCTGATCACCGCCTACGCCATCTTCCGCAGCCGGCGCCGCGCCGCAAAGCCGGCCGAGATGCGCGAGAACTACACAACCCTCAATCCCGGCACGCTCACCACGCCGGAAAGCCTTCAGCTTTCGCCGCGCGCCCTCGCCCAGCCGCAGGCCGCCGACGAGCAACAGGAGGAGCGACCCGCATGAGCTTTTTCGAAGACGACCGCCCGGCAAGGAAGATCGCTCACGAGATCGGCAGCGACCTCGCGCTGCTGTCCGTCGACGAGCTTTCCGCCCGCATCAACCTGCTGCGCGCGGAAATCGAACGGCTGGAGGCCGAAAAGCTGAAGAAGGGCGCCAGCCGATCGGCCGCGGAAAACCTGTTCCGGTAGGTGCGTCGGACTGCCGCAGCCTTGCCGAAAAGGCACAGACACAAGCAAACCGGCAATAGAGTTAACCGGCCATTAAGCCTTCCCTGTTATTACTTGAACATCCGGTCCTTCCGGGTTCAGACATTTTCACCCTTCGGGGTTCGGTCTGATTTTTCTCCCTGTTTTACCTTGAGAGCCGCTTTCCGCGGCTCTTTTTTTGTCTGCCGCGCCCACAAAAGGAACCTGTCCCGAAAGAATTGTGGAGATTAACCCTTTCTTAAGAATACCCTTGCGCGAATTAGGTTATGGGATCATCCTCACGACATAGACCGGCCGATTGGAACACCACGGGCCGACCTTCCGTTACCTGCATGTGATGCGTTCAACAGGGATGAAACCATGTCCGAAAGAGGATTGAATACCGTCAGCTTCGCTGGCCACGTTGCGTCGTCGGCGCAATTCAAGTCCCTGTACGCCGAAGGCATGGGTCTGGTCGAGGAGACCGCGAGCTATCTCGATGGCGTCGGCCGCCAGGCTTCCAAGGTGCTGCCCCGCATGGCCTCCGTGCTTTATGCGGCAGAGTCGATGCGCCTCACCACCCGCCTGATGCAGATGGCCTCCTGGCTGCTCCTGCAGCGCGCCGTCAACAATGGCGAGATGAGCCGCGACCAGGTGCTTTCGGAAAAGAACAAGGTCCGCCTCGACAGCTTCAACGTCGACAAGACCGCACCCGGCTGGAACGACCTGCCGGAAGCCTTCCGCGACCTCATCGAGCGCTCGCTGCGCCTGCAGAACCGCATCGCCCTGCTCGACCGCGAGATCTATCGCCCGCAGGAGGTTCAGACCTTCGCACCCGACAACCAGAACAGCGTGCAGGCCCAGATCAACCTGCTGCAAACGGCCTTCGGCAACAACTGAGCGACAGGCCAGACATGACGATGGAGACCCGGCTCAGGCCGGGTTTTTTGTTGCACGGACCGCCCTCGCCTGCCCGCCGGGATCATCCCCTCCCAAAACGCAAAAAACCCGGCCGAAGCCGGGTTTTTCAAATTCGTCCGAAGCAGGCGGATTAAAGGCCGAGGCCTTCGAAGCGCTTCTTGAACTTGGAGACGCGGCCGCCGCGGTCCATGAGCTGCTGGTTGCCGCCGGTCCAGGCCGGGTGCGACTTCGGGTCGATTTCGAGGTTCATCGTTGCGCCTTCCGAACCCCAGGTCGAGCGGGTTTCGTACTCGGTGCCGTCGGTCATCACAACCTTGATGGTGTGGTATGCGGGATGGATATCAGCCTTCATGACAACTTTCCTGCCTGTTCCGGGGGCCAATTGTCGCAACGGATTGCGACAGCGGGGCCAAAGACGTAAATGAAGCCGCGGTCGGTCGGACCTACGGCTTCCCAATTCGATGGCGAGCCTATACAGGAAGGCCGTCTGGATAACAAGAGCCGAAAGACAATTCGTGCCGGAAGGCGCTGGAAACGGGGGTATGGTGTCCACAGACAAAGAGCAGGGCGCACAGGAAAAATCGGCGCGCCGCAACATTCGTCCGCTGGGCAGGCTCGCTCCCTATATCGGCCGTTATCGCGGCCTCGTCGCCGGGGCGCTGGTGGCCCTCGTAATGGCCGCCGTCACCACGCTCATCCTGCCGCTCGCCGTCCGCCGTATGATCGACCACGGCTTCTCCGGCGCCGATGCCGGCTTCATCAACACCTATTTCATGATGCTCTTCGCGCTGGCCGGCCTGCTCGCGCTGGCGAGCGCCATGCGCTATTACTTCGTCATCACGCTCGGCGAACGCATCGTGGCGGACCTGCGCCGCGACGTCTTTTCCCATGTGACGAGGCTTTCGCCCGCCTTCTTCGACGTCAACCAGTCCGGCGAGATCGTCTCGCGGCTGACCGCCGACACGACACAGATCAAATCCGCCGTCGGCGCCACCGCTTCCGTCGCGCTGCGCAACCTCATCCTCTGTTTCGGCGCCATCGCCATGATGGTCTATACCAGCCCGAAACTCTCCAGCCTCGTCATCGCCGCCATTCCGGTGATCGTCTTCCCGCTCGTCGCCTTCGGCCGCTCGGTGCGCCGCCGCTCGCGCGAGGCGCAGGACACGCTGGCCGCGGCCTCCGCCTATGCCGGCGAGGCGATCGGCGCCACCCGCACGCTCCAGGCCTTCAACGCGGAAGACGCCGCCCGCGCCCGCTTCTTCGGTGCTGTCGAGCAGGCCTATGGCGCCGCACGCTCCGCCATCCGCGCCCGTTCGCTGCTGACCGGCTTTGCCATCGCCATGATCTTCGGCTCTGTCGTTGCCGTGCTCTGGTTCGGCGCGCGCGACGTGCTGGCGGGCACGCTTTCGGCCGGCACGCTCGGCCAGTTCCTGCTCTATGCAGTCTTTGCCGCCGGCAGCCTCGGCGCACTGTCGGAAGTCTGGGGCGAGCTTTCGCAGGCTGCCGGCGCTGCCGAGCGTCTCACCGAACTTCTGGCCGAGCCGCCCGCCATCACCGCGCCCGCGAACCCCGTGGCCCTGCCGCTGCCCGCCCGCGGCGAGCTCACCTTCCGCGATGTGCATTTCTCCTATCCCGCCCGCCCCGGCTATCGCAGCATCAACGGCTTGGACTTTGCAGTAAGGCAGGGCGAGACCGTGGCCATCGTCGGCCCCTCCGGCGCCGGCAAGAGCACGATCCTCTCGCTGGTGCTGCGCTTCTACGATCCCGATACCGGCACCGTGCTTCTCGACGGCGTCGACCTTCGCGCCGCCGATCCGGAAGAGCTGCGGCGCCGTATCGCGCTGGTGCCGCAGGACGTCACCATTTTTGCTGCGACGATCCGCGACAACATCGCCTTCGGCATGACCGGCGTGAGCGACGAGGCCGTGCAGGCCGCAGCAAGGGCCGCACAGGCGGAAGAATTCATCGCACGGCTCGACAAGGGCTATGACACCATGGTGGGCGAGCGCGGCGTGACGCTGTCCGGCGGCCAACGCCAGCGCATCGCCATCGCCCGGGCCATCCTCAAGGACGCCCCGCTGCTGCTGCTCGACGAGGCGACCTCCGCGCTCGACGCGGAAAGCGAAACGCTCGTCCAGAAGGCCCTCGACGGCCAGATGGGCAAGCGCACGACGATCGTCATTGCTCATCGTCTCGCAACCGTTCTGAAGGCCGACCGCATCCTCGTCATGGAGGCCGGCCGTATCGTCGAGGAAGGCACCCACCAGTCACTCATAAGGCAGGACGGCCTCTACGCCCGCCTCGCCCGCCTGCAGTTCGATCACGGTGGTCAGGCGTTCCTTGGAGAAGACCGCGCAACCGGCTGAATGCGGCCCCTTGCCTGACGGGCTGGGCGCCCTATCCTGAGGTGGCGGACTTCACGTCACCTCGGGAGGAAACCACGTGACATTTTCGACGCTCACCCGCCGGACCCTCATGGCCCTCGGCACCACCGTGCTTGCATCGCTGGCACTCGGCCAGCCCGCCAGCGCCCAGCAGTTTCCCGACAGGACCGTCACGCTTGTCGTGCCCTTCGCCGCCGGCGGCTCGACGGATGTCGTCGCGCGCATCATCGCGCAGAAGATGGGCGACATCCTCGGCCAGCAGATCATCGTGGAAAATGTCGGCGGCGCGGGCGGCAGCCTGGGGGCCGACCGTGTGGCGCGCGCCGAACCCGATGGCTACACGATCCTGATGGCGACCGTCGCCACCCATGCACTGAACCCGCTGATCCTCAAGACCAAGCCCTACGATGCGGAAAAGGACTTCGCGCCGGTCTCCTTGCTGGTCATCGTGCCGAATGTCCTGGTGGTGAATCCGGAGCTGCCGGCCAAGAATGTCGAGGAACTGCTGGCCCTGCTGAAGGCCGATCCGGAAGGGTACAGCTATGCCTCCTCCGGCAATGGCACGCCGCTGCACCTTTCTGGAGAGCTCTTCAAATCGATGGCCGGCGTCAGCATGCAGCATGTGCCCTACAAGGGCTCCGGCCCGGCACTGAACGACGTGATCGGCAACCAGATCCCGATCATGTTCGACAACCTGCCGTCTTCCTCCGGCCACATCAAGGCTGGTACGCTGCGGGCGCTCGCCGTCACCACGAAGGAGCGCGCCGCTTCGTTCCCCGACGTGCCGACGATCGCCGAAGCGGGCATTCCCGGCTACGAGACCTATACCTGGAACGCGCTCTTCGCCCCGGCCGGCACGCCAAACGAGGTCGTCACCAAGCTCAACGAGGCAGCCAACGCGGCGCTGAAGGATCCGGCCGTCGCCGAGCGCATGAAGGAGTTCAGCGCCACCATCGTTGGTTCGACGCCGGAAGAACTCGGCAAGCACGTCACGGCCGAGCTTGCCAAGTGGAAGCCGGTTGTCGAGGGCGCCAACATCCAGATGGACTGACCCTGCCTGTCCGAAGCAATTCCGCTTCGGCGGGATTGCTTCAGCGTTCGGTGAGTTTCAGTTCGATGCGACGGTTGGTTGCCCGCGCCGCATCATCGCTGCCTTCGGCGATCGGCTGGAACTCGCCGAACCCAGCCGCAACAAGCCGGTTGGCCGGAACGCCCCTGGAGATCAGGAACTTGACGACCGACGTCGCGCGGGCGGAAGAAAGCTCCCAGTTGTCGCGGTAGCGGCCCGTGCCCGACAGCGGCACATTGTCCGTGTGCCCGTCGACGCGCAGCACCCAGTTGATCTCCGAGGGGATCTCGCGAGCAAGATCGAGCAGCGCGGTGGCAAGCTTGCTCATTTCCGCCTGCCCCGCCTCGTTGAGGTCGTTGCCGCCAGAGGGGAACAGCACTTCCGACTGGAAGACGAAGCGGTCGCCGACGATGCGGATGTTTTCCCGGTCGGAAAGGATTTCACGCAGGCGCCCGAAGAAATCGGAACGGTAGC
This sequence comes from Shinella sp. HY16, assembly GCF_028534175.1. Lineage (NCBI taxonomy): Bacteria > Pseudomonadati > Pseudomonadota > Alphaproteobacteria > Hyphomicrobiales > Rhizobiaceae > Shinella > Shinella sp. HY16. The sequence continues at coordinate 2,936,320 of NZ_JAHYXL010000001.1, forward strand.
GGTTGAGCTCCTGCACGCGCTGCGCCAGCGCGACATTCAGGCGGCGGCCGAGATCGGCGATCTTCGTCTGCGACGACTTGTCCTTGGCTTCGGAGGCCTGCAGCGCCTCCTCGACGGCGGCGATCTGGCTGCGCAGCGCCGCGATCTGCTGGTTGAGCAGCTCGATCTGGCTCATGGCCCGGGCGCTCACCTGCTTTTCCGAATCGAGCTCGCCCTCCAGCGTCGTGACCCGCGCATTGGCGGCATCCGAAACCCCGGCGCCACTGTCGAGCAGTTGCTGCAGGCGGGTACGGTCACTCTCCGACTGGGCAAGCGAGGCCTGGAGATTGGCTAGCGCATCCTCGAGGTCCTGCTTGCCGCTCTTTTCCAACGCCAGAAGCTGGGTCAGCTCGTTGATCTGGCTGGTCAGCCGGTTGAGCACGTCGTCCTTGCCGGAGATTTCACGGCTGAGGAAGAACTGCGCCAGCACGAAGACCGTAAGCAGGAACATGATGGCGAGCAGCAGCGTCGACAGCGCGTCAACGAAGCCCGGCCAGTAATCGACCGTGCGCTGGCTGCGCCGGTTGCGGGCGAGCGCCATCCTTATTCGCCCCCGGCCTTATGCACCTTTTCCGTCGTGCGCTCCGGCAGGCGCTCGACGGTCTTCTCGCCGCTGCGTGCGGCAAGCCGGTCAAGCGTGCGGCGCAGCGCTTTCGCTTCCTCCTGCTGCGCCTCGATCCAGTCGCGCAACATCTGCTGCTCGCTGCGCATGTTCTTGACGAGGCCCTGGATACCTTCGGCAAGGCTGGCCATGGCCGCGGTCGAACGCCCGGGCCCGCCCTCCTGCGCCAGCTTGAGGATCTGCTGGGCCAGCGCCTGCACGTCGGTGGAGGAGTTGGCCGCCATGTCGACCACCGGCTGCAGCTCCGAGCCGACATCGGTGACGGACGAAAGCCAGTTTTCCAGCTCCGTATAAAAGCGGTTCTGCGCGCGGCCGGCCTGAAGGTCGAGGAAGCCGAGAATCAGCGAGCCGGAGAGACCGAAAAGCGAGGTGGAGAAAGCCGTTCCCATGCCTTCGAGCGGCGCGGAAAGGCCTTCCTTCAGCGCGTTGAGAATGTCGTTCGCCGTACCGGCACCGGCATCGAGTGACTGGATGACGGCGCTGATCGAGCCGATCGTTCCGAGCAATCCCCAGAAGGTGCCGAGCAGGCCGAGGAAGACGAGAAGGCCGATCAGGTAGCGGGAGGTGTCGCGCGATTCGTCGAGGCGCGTGGCGATGGAATCAAGGATCGACCGCAACGCCGTGGTCGAGAGCGCCACCGAATGACGCCGACCGATCAAAGCACGCATCGGCGCAAGCAGGACGGGATCGCGCCCGACCTTCTCGGCACTGCCGGCCGCGCGGAACGAATTGAACCAGCGCACCTCCGGCCGCAGCGCCAGCACATGGTTGAAGACCAGCAGGATGCCGATCAGCAGAACGCCGAGAATAAGGCCGTTCAGGCCGGGGTTGCTGAGGAAGGCCGATTGCGCTTGGCGGAAGAGGATGGCGGCCACGAAGCCGACGATGATGAGGAAGATCACCATCGTCCAGAAGAAGGCCATGGGGCTTGAGAGTTTGTGGGGATAATCTTCCCCGGTCTCGGGCGACCCTCCCCAACCCGACAGCCCAAGCTTCGCCATGTCGTCGTCTCTCCGCTTCCTTGTCGGGCGGGAGACTAGAGGAAGATTGCGCCGAATTGAAGGGCTTAGCGGCAACAGCGGCGCGGAATGCGCCGCCCATTTGCGGGTCTTAGCGGGTCGGCACCGGGCGATGCACGACTTCGCCCAGCGCCTTGTGGATATATTCGTTGCCCGCGATGATCGTGCCGGTGTCGAGCATGGCGCTGCCGCCCGTCAGATCGGTTGCATAGCCGCCGGCTTCGCGAATCAGGAGAATACCAGCCGCCAGATCCCACGGCGCCAGATCGCGTTCCCAGAAGCCGTCGAAACGGCCCGCAGCGACATAGGCAAGGTCGAGCGCGGCAGAGCCGAGGCGACGCATGCCGGCGACTTCACCCATCACGTGGCGCAGCTCGATAAGGAACTTGCCATGGTTGCCGCGGCCGAGATGCGGCACGCCGCAGCCGATGACCGCATCCGACAGGTTCTTACGGGCCGCAACGCGCAGGCGCCGATCGTTGAGGAAGGCGCCGCCGCCACGCTCGGCGGTGAAGAGTTCATCCGTCGCCGGGTTCAGCACCACGGCAGCAACGATCTCGCCGTTGCGCTCGAGCGCGATCGAAATGGCGAAGGCGGGAATGCCGTGCAGGAAGTTGGTCGTGCCGTCGAGCGGATCGACGATCCAGCGATGTGCCCCGTCGGTGCCGGCGATCTCTTCCGATTCCTCGCCAAGGAAACCGTAGGTCGGACGGGCCTTCATCAGGTCTTCACGGATCAGCTTCTCCGCCTTTCGGTCGGCCTGCGAGACATAGTCGCCCGGGCCCTTGAGCGAGACCTGCAGGTTCTGCACCTCGCCGAAGTCGCGCGCGAGCGACTTGCCGGCCTTGAAGGCGGCCTGAACCATGACGTTGAGAAGAGCTGAACGAGCCATGTAGAAATAATCCTTCGGGAATGTCCGGCGCTTCGAAACGGCAGAGCCGCGGCGCGAAAGCACGCCGTGACCGGAATATGTGGCCTCAAAACCACAAATCCCCCGAAGTTTCAAGCCTTCGCCCCCTGCAACGGCTGCAATGCAGGGGGCCTGATGCTGCAAAGGGTAAACGGGACGGCCTCAGGAGCCGGACCGGTACTTGTTCGCCGCGTCGACTGCAGCCTTCTGTTGTGTGTCGCTGAGGCCGAGATAGAAGTCCTCGAGCGAGGGATCGTTGAGCCCGGCGCGGCGCGCCAGAACGAACCACTTGCCTGCCTCGACCGGATCGGCCTTCGTGCCGATAGCATGGATATAGAGCTGGGCGAGCTTGCTCTGGGCCACGGCATTGCCGCCGCCAGCCGCCCGCTTCAGCCACTTGAAGCCGGCCTCGTAGTCACGCTCGCCGCCCGTGCCGTTAACCAGCCACATGCCGAGATCGAGCTGGGCCGTATCGAAGCCGGCGCGCGCCGCGCGCAGCAGCCACTCACGGGCGCGCCTGGTCTTCTCCTCCGGCAGGTCCTTCAAACCGATATAAATCTGCGAAACGGCATATTGCGCATCGGCAATGCCCTGCTCGGCGGATTTTTCATAGTAGGGCAACGCGGCGCGCAGGCCCTTTTCTCCCGGAGAATCGGCCACCAGCACCTGTGCATAGTTGAACTGGGCGGAGGCATTGCCAAGCTCGGCCGATTTCTTCATCAGCTCGTCCGCCCTGGTGCGGTCTTCCTTCGAGCCCGAGCGCTCCATCAAAAGGATGGCATATTTGAACATGCCGGTCGGATCGCCGCCGCCTGCCGCCTGCTCATACCAGAACATGGCCTGTTCGCGGTTGCGCTTGACGCCGAGGCCGCGATCGAGGACCTCGGCCACCAGTGTCTGGGCTGCCGGATCGCCGAGCTGCGCGCGCGGCAGGGCCAGCTCCATCGCCGTCAGGTAGCGCCCGCGCTGGAAAGCGCCATACGCCTCGTCGATCTTCCCGGTAAAGGGTTTTTCCGCCGGCAATGCCGGCAGGTCCGCCCCCATGCGGTCGAGCACCGAGAGGCCGGTCGAAGGGCCATCGGCCGGCTTTTCCGTCTGCTTGTCCGTCTTCGCAGCAGACGCGTCATCGACAGATACCGGCTCAACGTCGGTCGCCGGATCCTTGGCGACCTCAGCACTGCCGGCCGTGACGGACGGTCCCTTCTTCGCCGTTTCCGCAAGGGCGGGAATGGCCACGACGACACCCGCGGCGAGAAACGCCACCGGCGCGATACGGCAAGCTTGGATGAGAACGGCCCTGATCATGCGCGCCTACTATTGCTCAAACCGTGGCGCTTTTTCGTCAAGAAGCGCATTGACGGCGGCAACCACATGCGGCGCCTGCGCCGGATCGGCGAAAACCGCCCTGTCGAGCGCCACAAATTCCGCACCCGTCTCGGCCGCAGCAAGCGCGGACTGCGGATCCGTACCACCGAGCACGATGCAGGGAATCTCCACCATCGAGGCCCACCATTCGGCAAGCGCAAGGTTCTTCGGGTGCGCCTCCGGCTTGATGTCGCCGCCGATCTTGCCAAAGAAGATGTAGTCGGGCTGCACCTCGCCGATCTCCAGTGCCTTGTGCCGGTCGGTCGCGTTGCCGCCGCCGACGATAAGTTTCGGCGTGAACTTCTCGACGGCCTCGCCGAGCGCCTCGAGCCCGCCGGTGATGTGAATGCCGTCGGCTTTCGCGCGGCCAGCAACGCGGGTATCGCCGGCAACGAGCGCTGCAGCGCCTGCCTGCTGGATGATTGGAACCAGGGTTTCGGCATGTTTCTGGAACTGGCCGTCGTCCAGCCCGTATTGCGGCAGGATCACCGAGGCGACGTCACCGCCCTTCAGTGCGCCCTCCAGCATCGCGGCGCGGGCGGCAAGGTCCTCGCCCTCGGGGAGGATCAGCACCAGACGGCAGCGGGGTTCGGCATCGGACATGGATGAACTTCCTTAGAATACGGCACTCAGGCTCGTCATAACAGATCAAAGCGGATAGACGGAAGGACGAACAGGATCAATCGCCCTCCATGTCCATCGACCCCACCATCTACTATGCCGCCATTCCCGCAGTTCTCCTGGTCGGTTTGACGAAGGGCGGCATGGGCGAGGCATTGGCCCTGATGGGCGTGCCGTTGCTTGCCATGGCCGTTCCGCCGGTGCAAGCCGCCGCCATCCTGCTGCCCATCCTCGTGGTCATGGACTGCGTCTCGCTCTGGATCTGGCGCCAGCACAACGACCGCACGCTGCTCAAAATGCTGCTGCCCGGCGCCCTCGTCGGCATCGCGATCGGCTGGGCGACATCGGCCTATGTGCCACGCGACGCATTGCGCCTCATCATCGGCCTCATCACCGTGCTCTTCGTCGCCCGCTACTTCTACAACAGCTGGCGCGCACGGCGCGGCTATGTCGTCCCGGCGAAGCCGCACCGGCTGCTACCTGCCGCCTTCTTCGGCACGCTGTCCGGTTATGGCAGCTTCGTCGCCCATGCCGGCGGTGCGCCCTTCCAGGTTTACGGCCTGCCGCTGAAGCTGCCCCCGCGCGACTATACCGGTGCAGGCGTGCGCTTCTTCGCAATCCTCAACGCGATCAAGCTCGGCCCCTATTTCGCCCTCGGCCAGCTCGACACGACCAACCTGACGATTTCCGCCACGCTGGTGCCGCTCGCCATCGTAGCAACCGCTATCGGTGGTTTCCTCGTCAAGCGCATGAAGCCCGAGGTCTTCTACCCCTTCATGTATGCCATGGCCCTCATCGCCGGCCTGAAGCTCTCCTGGGACGGGGTTCTGGCCTTCCTCTAAGCCCGGAGATCCAGGGCCTTCGCAGCGCACAAAACGCTTGCCGCAAATGCTGCTTTGCCATAGCTTCCCGCCATGGCGCACCCGGACCCCTTTACGGCGATTGCCGACCCCAACCGCAGGTTCCTGCTGGAGGAGCTGCGCCGCGCGCCGCGCACGGTGAACGAGCTTTCCGAAGGTCTGCCGATCAGCCGCCCGGCTGTCTCGCAGCACCTGAAGGCCCTGCTCGACTGCAATCTCGTCAGCGTCAAATCCGAAGGCACGAAGCGCATCTACGCCATCAACGCGAAGGGCTTCGACCGGCTCAATCTCTGGCTCGACCAGTTCTGGGCGTAACGCCTTCGTCCCATCCTGAAACAGAACGCCCCGGCGCGTCATCATGGCGGCCAGGGCGTCTCGACATCTAATGTTTTCGTGTACCGGGAGCGGTTTCGCGAAATGGGCTCCTACCCTGGTCCTCCCATACAGACCAACTGTTCCGCGACCCTCACCCCTTCCGTAATTTTGGAAAAATCCCTGTCCTTTCAGTGAGACGAACCGCGAATGCGCTCGATCTCATCCTTGATGCGCAGCTTGCGACGCTTGATGTCTGCAATCGTCTGGTCCTCAGAGGAGGGCTGGTTCATTGCAGCGTGCAGCTCTGCTTCCAGAGCGAAGTGCTTCTTTTCGAGCGTGGCCAGATGAGCCTCAATCGTCATGTGACAGTTCCTTCCTTTTGCTTGCACCCGGTCATTTGCATGCCGGGTGATCCAGGTTGCAACAGAACTAGTGTGCCATGTCATTTTTCATTTGTCGAAGGCGAAAACGTGGCAAGGGATAACTTCCCGTTACCAGGGGTTTCGTGGTAGGAGCAGCCTTCATACAAGCTGGGGACCGCGGTTCTGCCGCGCCGCCGACGACGGGGAAAGAATAGCATGGCAGACCAGGAACAGGCTGAATTGCGGCTTGCCGCCGCACGGCTTCGCCAGGAGCACGAAGACTACGATGCCGCTATCAATGCAATGATCCAGGTCGGCTGCGAAGCCCTCAGAATCCAGCGCATGAAGAAGAAGAAACTGGTCCTCAAGGACAAGATTTCCAAGCTGGAAGACCAGATCATCCCCGACATCATCGCCTAACCGGACGAGACGCCTTGGACACCACAGAAACGCCCCCCGTCGCCATCATCATGGGAAGCCAGTCCGACTGGGAGACGATGAAAAACGCCGCCGATACGCTCGATGCGCTCGGCGTCGATTACGAGGCCCGCATCATTTCGGCGCACCGCACGCCAGACCGGCTCTACAGCTTCGCCCGCGGCGCGAGGGCGGAAGGCTTCAAGATCATCATCGCCGGCGCCGGCGGCGCCGCCCACCTGCCCGGTATGGCCGCGGCGATGACGCCGCTGCCGGTCTTCGGCGTTCCGGTCCAGTCCAAGGCGCTCTCCGGCCAGGACAGCCTGCTCTCCATCGTGCAGATGCCTGCCGGCATCCCGGTCGGCACGCTCGCCATCGGCAAGGCCGGCGCCGTCAATGCCGCCCTGCTCGCCGCTGCCGTTCTGGCACTGAGCGACCCCGAGCTCGCCCACCGCCTCGATGAATGGCGGGAGAACCAGTCGAACGCCATCGCCGAGTATCCCGTGGACGGCCCGCTATGAGCACACGCACGATCGGCATTATCGGCGGCGGTCAGCTTGGCCGCATGCTGGCCATGGCGGCTGCCCGGTTGAACCTGCGGACCGTGATCCTGGAACCGCAGGCCGATTGTCCGGCCGCGCAGGTCGCCAACGCCCAGATCATCGCAGCCTATGACGATCCGGATGCGCTTGCAGAGCTTGCCCGCGTCTCGGACGTCGTGACCTACGAATTCGAGAACGTGCCGGTCTCCGCCGCCGAGGCGCTTGCCGCCACCGTTGCGGTCTATCCGCCGTCGCGCGCGCTGGAGGTCTCGCAGGACCGGCTCGTCGAGAAGCGCTTCATCCGCGATTGCGGCATCCTCACCGCCGACTTCGCCGCCGTGGACAGCCAGGCCGAGCTTGAAGACGCGCTCGACCGCTTCGGCGGCGTCGGCGTGCTGAAGACGCGCCGCCTCGGTTACGACGGCAAGGGCCAGCGGCTGTTTCGTTCACCCGCCGAAGAGCGCGATGGCGCCTTCGAGGCACTTGGGGGCGTACCGCTGATCCTCGAGAGCCTTGTGCCCTTCGAGCGGGAAGTGTCGATCATTGCCGCACGCGACCGCGACGGCACGATCGCCTGCTACGACCCGGCGGAAAACGTCCACCAGAACGGCATCCTGCACACCTCGACCCTGCCCGCCCGCATCAGCGAGGCGACCGCGGACCAGGCCCGCAAGGCCGCACGCGCCATACTCGACCAGCTCGGCTATGTCGGCGTCATCGGCGTCGAGTTCTTCGTGCTGCCGGATGGCGGGCTCGTGGCCAACGAGATCGCGCCGCGCGTGCACAATTCCGGCCACTGGACGGAGGCGGCCTGCGTCATCTCGCAGTTCGAACAGCATATCCGCGCCGTCGCCGGCCATACGCTCGGCGACCCTCGCCGCCATTCGGATTGCGTGATGCAGAATCTCGTCGGCGACGATATCGAGGACGTTCCCGCATGGCTCGCCAGACCCGGCGTGCTCGTTCATCTCTACGGCAAGACGGAAGCCCGGCCAGGCCGCAAAATGGGGCATGTCACGCAAATTCTGGGCTGATGCGATTCCGGGAAAACTGCGCACAAAGGCCAAAAAAGCCGTCAGGGACGCTGGAAAACCAGCCTGTGTCGCGGAAAACCCGCCGCAAATGGTTGACAGCACAAAAGTGACAGGGTACATGCCTGCCAACCCGAAAGCGCGCCCGAAACGGCGCGTTTTTGATTGAGGAAATCCGGCGAACTCGAGTCGCCCTGCAATACGCGGATCAGAAAAATGAAGATCAAGAATTCGCTCAAGTCGCTCAAGGCTCGTCATCGCGAGAACCGCCTTGTTCGCCGTAAGGGCCGCATCTACATCATCAACAAGCAGAACCCGCGCTTCAAGGCTCGTCAGGGCTGATTGTCGCCGCGGTCGCCATCCTGCAATGGGATGTGGTGATCGAGAAATATCGATTTGAAGTTGGGCCATGGCGGTTTACAATAACCGCCATGCGCTTTTTTATGCTTTCAGCACTCTGCCTTTCCCTCTCCCTGATCGGTACCGCACCGACTGCCGCGCTTGCGCAGGCCGTAAAGGCATCCGTCGATCCAGCTGCATCCAGCGCCTTCACGACCCCGGCGCAACGCCTCGACAAGCTCTTCAGCGAGCTGAAACACGAGGGAAACGCGGATAGCGCCCGCGGCATCGCCGACCAGATTCGCCGGGAATGGCAGGAGTCGGGTAGTGCCAGCATCAACCTCCTGATCCAGTGGGCCGACAAGGCAATATCCGAAGAAAAGAACGCCGCGGCGCTCGATTTTCTCGATGAGGCGATTCGCCTGAAGCCCGACTATGTCGAAGGCTGGAACCGACGGGCCACCCTGCACTTCAAGATGGGCAACTATCGCAAGTCGATGTCCGACATCAACCAGGTGCTGGCCATCGAACCGCGCCACTTCGGCGCACTCGCCGGCATGGCCGCGATCCTCGCGCAGTCGGGCCGGGACGAGATGGCGCTGAGAGCCTGGGAGCGCTTCCTTGACATCTATCCAACCGAGCGGCAGGCGCAGAAGGAAATGGGGGACCTTGCCGAAAAGCTGACCGGCCAGCGGACATAACCTTCGGCAGTGAACCGGCACGGCGCGGTTTTCGTAGATCGGTTACTTCCACCGCCTGAAACCGGACCCTGCCTTGCCCTCCGCCCTCCGCACCATGCTGACAGCCCTGCTCGCCCTCCCTTTCGCCCTTGCTCTTGCTGGCTACGCCTTCACGGCGTGGAAGGCACGAGCGATCGAGGCGGCATTCCCCAATATCGGTGAGCTGGTCGATGTCGGCGGCTTTCGCATGAACAGCGTGCTGGTGACCGCAGGCGCAGATGCCGATCTGCCCCCCATCGTCTTCATCCACGGCGCCAGCGGCAACCTGCGCGACCAAATGCATGCCTTCCGGACACAGCTGGAGGGCCGGGCGACCATGCTTTTCCTTGATCGGCCCGGCCACGGTTATTCGGAGCGCGGCGGGCCGGAAAACGCCTGGCCAGACGGGCAGGCCCACGCCATCGCACGCCTGATGGAGATACGGGGCATCGAGAGGGCGATCATCGTCGGCCACTCCTTCGGCGGCGCCATCGCCGCAAGCTTCGCATTGGAACATCCCGAGAAGACGGCCGGCCTGCTCTTCCTCGCCCCGGCCACCCACCCCTGGCCCGGCGGCATCGACTGGTACTACGACGTTGCGAAAATGCCCGTCCTCGGCTGGCTCTTCACCCGCATCGTCGCGCTCCCCGCAGGCCTGTCCCGCATCGACAGCGGCACACACTTCGTCTTCGCACCCAACAGGCGCCCCGACGGCTATATAACCGAGACGGCCCCCGCCCTTGTTCTGCGCCCCGACGCCTTCCGCAACAACGCCACCGATGTCGCCAATCTCCTGGACTATGTCCGCCGCATCCAGCCACGCTACAGCGCGATCCATACACCGACGGTGATCATAACCGGCGACACGGACGGTGTCGTCTACGAGGAGATCCACTCACAGGGGCTGGCGCATGACATAGCGGGATCGGAACTGGTCTGGATCCGCAATCTCGGCCACAAGCCGGACTATATCGTCACCGGTCTTGCAATCGAGGCACTGGAAAAGATCGCCGGCAAGCCGCGCGACCTCCAGGAATCAGCAAGGCGGGCCGAGGCCCGCCTTGCGAAAGATCACGAGGAATGACGGCTCAGACGCCGCTGACGCCGTCCGCCCCGATATAGGCGATACGCAGCATGTTGGTCGCGCCGGGCGTACGCAGCGGCACACCGGCCGAGATGATGATGCGGTCGCCCGGCTTGCCGAACTCTTCGGCAACGACGATGCGGCAGGCGCGGTTCACCATATCGTCGAGGTCCTCCGCATCGCCCGTGACGACGCAGTGCAGGCCCCAGACGACCGACAGACGGCGCGCCGTCTCGATGACCGGCGACAGCGCCAGGACCGGCACATCCGGCCGCTCGCGCGCAGCGCGCAGGCCCGTCGTGCCCGAAGACGTGTAACAGACGATGGCCGACAGCTTCAGCGTCTCGGCAATCTGGCGGGCAGCCAGCGAGATGGCATCGGCGCCCGTTGCTTCCGGCGTCGAGCGCTGGGCATAGATGATGCCCGGATAGTGCGGGTCGCGCTCGACCTTGCTGGCGATCGAAGCCATGGTCGAGACGGCTTCGACCGGATAGTCGCCCGAGGCGGATTCGGCCGACAGCATCACGGCATCGGCACCCTCGAAGACGGCGGTCGCGACGTCGGAGACTTCGGCGCGGGTCGGCACCGGTGCGGAGATCATCGATTCCAGCATCTGCGTGGCGACGACGACCGGCTTGCCGGCGCGGCGGCAGGCGCGGATAAGCTGCTTCTGCAGGCCCGGAACGGCTTCCAGCGGCATTTCCACGCCGAGGTCGCCACGCGCCACCATGAGCGCGTCGGACAGTTCGATGATCTCGTCGATACGCTCGATCGCCTGCGGCTTTTCGATCTTCGACATCAGGCCTACGCGGCCGCGGGCCACCTTGCGCACTTCGGCAAGATCCTCCGGGCGCTGGATGAAGGAAAGCGCCACCCAGTCGACACTGCCGGTAGCCAGAACCGCATCGAGGTCGACACGGTCCTTCTCGGTCAGCGCGCCGACACCGAGCAGCGTGTCGGGCAGGCTGACGCCCTTGCGGTCGGAGATCTTGGTACCGGAGACGACCGTGCAGACGATGGACTTGCCATCGGAGGTTTCGGCGCGCAGATGCAGCTTGCCGTCGTCGATCAGCAGGCGATGGCCGGGTTTGACGGCTTCGAGGATTTCCGGGTGCGGCAGGTAGACGCGTGTGTTGTCGCCGGGCACATCCTTGTTGTCGAGCGTGAAGGTCTGGCCGGGCTTCAGCTCTTCCGAGCCGTTGGCGAACTTGCCGACGCGCAACTTAGGCCCCTGGAGATCGGCAAGAATGCCGATCGGGCGACCACAGCGGGCTTCCACCGCGCGAATGCGGCTGATCAGCGTGCGCATCACGTCGTGGCTGGCGTGGCTCATATTGATGCGGAACAGATCGGCCCCGGCCTCATGCAGCTTCTGGATCATCTGCTCATCGGACGATGCGGGTCCGAGCGTGGCGAGGATTTTGACTTTTCTGTTCCGTCTCATCAGTTCTGGCTTTCCTGGGTCCCTGGCGTATCTGAGAGCTGCACCATCCAGCTCCCCTGTCGGCCCGTGTCATATTCCTTGAAGCCCATGCGCTGGAAACCGCGTGCGAAACAGTCCTGCACGCCGGTGATCTTGAACTCGTTCTCGGCGACGCACATGTTGACGTCACCGGTCCAGCGGCCGCCGCGAGCGGCGTCTTCGGCATAGAGATAGTAGTAGCGCGATTGCAGCTCACCCTCGATCAGCGTGGCGCAGGTGGTCGCGGGAACCTGCCACCAGCCTTCGGTCATCCAGCCTTCCTTGGCACGGTAGCCGATAGCGACGCCGACAAGGTTCTGCGTGCCGTTGCACACGCGGAAATCGGCTTTCGCCGTATCCGGCACGGACAGGGCGGCAAAGCCGGCAAAGGCGAAAAGGCCGGCCTGGAAGAGGCCGCGGGCTTTCGGGAAAAACGGGCGATGGCTCTTGGCTCTCACGGCTTCCGATGCAACTCCGTTGATTTGAATAAGCGCTTTCTTGCGACGGCAGGGCATGAATGTCAACGCAACACTAATCGATTACAATTTCACGACAGGAGAAGGAATCTTTCCTGAAAGGCGAGAGGCTGCGCTTGCGGCTCCCATCGCCCCATGCGATCAGTCGGCATGAGCGGCGCAATTCGGCAAAAGGCATGCAGGATCACTCCCCCTTCGAAATCATTGACGGCGACCTCGGCCTCGGGCTCGTCATCCTGGCGGACCACGCCACCCATCATCTCCCCCAACGCTATGGCCGCCTCGGCCTGCCGGACAGCGCCTTCGAGCGCCATATCGCCTACGATATCGGCGTCGAGGGCGTGGTGCGCGGCCTCAATGCCCGGCTGAATGCGCCGGTCGTCATGAGCCGTTTTTCCCGTCTCCTGATCGACCCCAATCGCGGCGAGGACGATCCGACACTCATCATGCGCATTTCCGACGGCGCGATCATTCCAGGCAATCACCCAATCACATCAGAAGAATGGCAATACAGGCTGGAAACCTTCCATCGCCCCTATCACGATGCCGTGTCCCGCACGATCGGCGCCGTTGCCGACAAGACCGGCAAGGCGCCGCTCGTCCTCTCCATGCATTCCTTCACGCCGGCCTGGAAGGGTGCCGCCCGCCCCTGGCAGGTCACCGTGCTCTGGGACAGCGATCCCCGCGCCGTGCACCCGCTGCTGGCGGCGCTTGAAGCGCCCGGCGACGTCGTGGTGGGCGACAACGAGCCCTATGACGGGGCGCTGCGCGGCGACACGATGTTCCGCCACTGCATGAAGCCCGGCATTCCGCATGCCCTCATCGAAATCCGCCAGGACGAGATCGGCGATGCGGCAGGCATTGCCCGCTGGGTGGAGCGCCTCGCTCCGGTCTTCGCCCGGTTGAATGCGGACGAGACGCTGCACACCTATGCCGTATTCCCCTCCCGCACGGGACCCTATTGAGGCCAAGACGATGACCGAGCTCAGCAAGGAACAGCAGACCGAGTTCGAGGCCGCCGCCTTCCGGCGCCTCCTCAAGCATCTCGGCGAGCGCAGCGACGTGCAGAACATCGATTTGATGAACCTCGCCGGCTTCTGCCGCAACTGTCTGTCGAACTGGTACCGCGAGGCGGCGAACGAAGCGGGCGTGCCGCTCGACAAGGAGGCGTCCCGCGAGATCGTCTACGGCATGCCTTACGAAGAATGGCGCGCGCGCCACCAGCGCGAGGCGAGCGAGGCACAGAAGGCCGCCTTCGAGGTGAACCGCCCGAAGGAATGAGCCTTACCCCCGTGAAAATCGGCGGGAGGCCTTGATCTTGCCGGAAGTTCGCGGCAAGTCACGGCCTTCGAATTTTATCCCATCCAAGGAGAAGACCATGTCGGATGCCCACGGCGTCGCCCGCGACCAGCTTCGCGCGTTCATCGAGCGCATCGAGCGCCTCGAGGAAGAAAAGAAAACCATCGCCGACGACATCAAGGACGTCTATGGCGAAGCCAAGGGAACCGGCTTCGATGCCAAGATCCTGCGCAAGGTCATCCAGATCCGCAAGCAGGACAAGGACGAGCGCATGGAGCAGGAAGCCATCCTCGACACCTACCTGCAGGCCCTCGGCATGATCGAACTTCCGCCGGAAGCGTGAGCCGTCTCCCTCTTTTTCGCCATGCTCGGGTCAAACCCGGGCATGGCGGCTGAGAAGAGGCAAGGTCAGACCACAAAAAACCCGCCGGATCGCTCCGGCGGGTTTTTTATTGGAATGATCGACGAACCTTAGTTCTCGGCGTTCTGGAACTTGCGCACTTCCATGAAGTTGACGGCGGTTCCGCTGAAGCGGCCGGCATCGATCGATTTGCCTTCCGACTGGAAGCCGGCCATGTAGACCGTCGTAGGCGCGGCACGCAGCGTGCGGCTGACGAAGCGCGGCGCCTTGACGGGCTTCGAGAGCGTCGCGACACGGCCCTGGGTCAGTGCCCATTGCGAGATGATCTTCTGCGTCAGCTTCGGCTCGGTGCGGATGGCACCGCGGCTTGCCGCATCGGCATCCTTCTTCTTCGGACGGCCGCCCTTGGACATCGTCTCTTCCGCCGGCTTGCCGTCGAAGGCGTCGAGCCCGGCCAGCGAACGCGTGCCTCCGGCATTGGTGGAGACGAGCGCCGCCATTTCGACCGGACCGCCGGCAGTGCCATCCGTCGTCGGATCGGCAAGCGCGGCAAGCCCGGAGCGGTCGGCAGCGGTCGGCAGCGCGACATCGGCTTCCGCAGCCGCCATCAGCGCGGTCTGCGTCTGGTCAAGCGAGACCTCGGGACGCAGGCCCGGCACTGGAACCATGGCCAGCTCCTCCGCATCCTCGACGGCCGCTTCGGCGGTCATGACCGCACCAGGCTCGGCATCGCCGGGCTCGGTGCGCGCACCGAGCATGACGGGAAGCGGGATCTTGTAGGTCGCAAGGTCCTCGAATTCAGGCTTCTGCTCTTCGGTCGTCGCCGCTTCGAGGGCCGCAACGGCGCCGCTCGTCGTCGGAGCGACAAGGGCAAGCTCGCTCGTCGTCTCGGCGGCCTTGAAGGCGGGGCGGCTGCCCGGCACCGGCGCGTTGAAGGCAAGCTCCGTCTCGGCTTCCGCCACGACCGGCTTCTTTTCTTCGACGACCTTCGCCTTCGCGCCCGCACTCTCGCCGCCTTCATCGAAGCTGTCGGCAATGGTGGCGCTGCTGGCGATCATTTCGGGTTCTTCATCCTCGTCGCCGCCGCCGCCGAAGAGAGCGGCAAGGAAGCCGCCCTTGCGCTTGGACGCGGTCGGGCTCGAGCCGCCGCCGGCCACCTGGATCGAGTCCGCGCCGACGCGGCGCTTGTAGTCGGCCACCGCCTGCTGGTAGCCGGGCAGCGGCTTGCCGTCTGTCGGCACATGCATGGTCTTGCCGTCGGGGAAGAGGCGGGCAAGCTCCTGGCGGCTCATGCGCGGCCAGGCGCGCACGCTGCCGACATCAAGATGCACGAAGGGCGAACCGGAGGTCGGGTAATAGCCGACGCCGCCGACCTGGAACTTCATGGCGGCCGCGCGCAGGTTGGCGAGCTTCACGCCGGGAATATAGAAGTCCATCGCCTTGCCGAGCATGTGCTGGCTCTTCTTCGCCACACCCTTGGAGCGCGAACGCAGCATGCCGTTGGTTGCCGGCGAGCGATAGGCAGAGACGACGTTGATGTAACCCTTGCCGCCGACCTTCTGGTAGACTTCCCACACGAGGTCGAGGAGCCGCGGATCCATCTTCGTCGGCTCGTTGCGGCGCCAGTCGCGCAGGAACTGGTTGATCTGCTTCAGGCCGCGCGCATCGTAACGCCCGTTGCGCTTGAAGGTGATCTCGGCCTTTTCCTTGGTATGGATGAAATAGAGCTTGAGCGTGCGGTTGCCGCTCTCGGCCTGGACCGTCGCGGGAATGGCCGTGGGCAGGATGAGGGCAGCAGACAGCACAGCCGTGGACAATGCCTTAGGCAGCTTTTGCAACACTGTCTTGCAGAGGCTGCCCAGGGAGGCCCCGGGGCGCTTCATCGATGCGAACAAATTTGCCAACTCTTTCCCCGTCCGAAGGACAACGAACGTCCGTTATCCCAGATGACTGCCAATTGCGGTGAGAGCATGGCAAATACGCCACACTCGTCGTTGCGCACCCGTTATAGTGAACAATCCACTAACAGGGAATAAACGGCAATCGAGAAATCGCAAGTGGCCGGGATTCAAGGGGTTTTTACGCAGCTTCTTTCAACGGATCGTCCGGGTCGATGCCATAATCCTTCAGTTTGCGATAAAGAGTCGAGCGGCCGATGCCCAATTTGCGGGCAACCTGGCTCATCTGGCCATGATAAAACTTCAGGGCAAAGCGGATCAGTTCCTCCTCCACATCGGCCAGCTTGCGCACGTGGCCGCCCTTGTCGACGCTGGCAATGGCGTTGTCCGGCCCGGTTTCGACGCTTGCCGAATCGTTCGGGCGAAAGTCCGGATAGACGCTGGGCAGGCGCGTTTCGGCGGCCGGCTCGGGCAGACGCTGGCTCGCCGATTCCCAGGTGACGACGCCGTCTTCGGCAAGGCCGTAGCCCGGAACCTGTGCGGCGATCTGCGGAAAATCAGCGGCGGTAAGTTCTGCGCCTTCCGAAAGCACGACGGCACGGAAGATGGCGTTTTCGAGCTGGCGGATGTTGCCCGGCCAGTCATAGGCGGTCAACAGCGCCATGGCGGCAGCGGAGACGCCAAGCGGGCGGGCGAGCTTCTGTTCGCCGGCAAAGCGCTGCACGAAGGCACGCACCAGAACCGGGATATCCTCCTTGCGCTTGCGCAGCGCCGGGATCGTCACCGGGAAGACGTTGAGGCGATAGTAGAGGTCCTCGCGAAAGCGACCCTCGCGCACCTCGTTGATGAGGTCGCGGTTGGTCGCAGAGATGAGGCGGACGTTGACCTTCTGCGGGAAGCGGGCGCCGATCGTCTCGATCTCGCCCTGCTGCACCGCACGCAGAAGCTTCACCTGCACTTCGAGCGGCAGGTCGCCGATCTCATCAAGGAACAGCGTGCCGCCGTCGGCTTCCATGAACTTGCCGGTATGGCGCTCCGTCGCACCGGTGAAGGCGCCCTTCTCGTGGCCGAACAGGATGCTTTCGACGAGATTGTGCGGGATCGCACCGCAATTGACGGTAACGAAGGGCTTTTGCGCCCGGTCGCTGGCCGCCTGGATGGCACGCGCGACCATTTCCTTGCCGACGCCCGATTCGCCTTCCAGCACGACGGGGATGTTCGACTGGGCGGCGCGGCGGCCAAGCTCGATGACGCGCAGCATTTCGGGGCTGGCCGAAACGATATCGTCGAAATGTACGGCCTCGCTGCGGCCCCGACGCCCGCCGCGGCCGCGGCCTTCGCGCTGGTCCATCTTCAGCGCATTGCCGACGGCAACGTTCAGCCGCTCCGGTGAGACCGGCTTCACCACGAAATCGAAGGCGCCGGCGCGCATGGCCATCACGACCGTCTCGATACCGCCCTGCCCCGTCTGCACGATGACGGGGATGGTGTTCTCCCGCTCGGCAAGCGCATCGAGGAAGGCCGAGCCGTTCATTTCCGGCATCATCAGGTCGAGCAGGATCACATTGATCAGACCGCCCTTGCGATCGAGCAGATCGAGCCCCGCACGGCCGTTTTCCGCCATATGGGCGACATGGCCGGAGCGCTCGATCATGTTCTTCAACAGCCTGCGCTGGACAGGATCATCGTCGATGACAAGAATATGGGCCGTCACTGGAACCTCCTTGCCTGAAGCGTGCGTCATGCACGCCCAAGGGAACTCAACACCAGGGGACCATGGCAGAAAGGGTTGAACATGCCGTTTTGAGAAAGGCTTGCATTTTAACCAACGCCGACGCAAGCAAGGGGCCGATCCGCCCACCTGCCCGCCCACCTGGAAGAGAGACAGACGATGACCCGATTTTTCCAATCCCCCCGCATCGACTTCGCGCCGGCGGACGCCGCCGCCAGCGCCGAACTGGGCGATCTTCCCGGCTGGAATCTTGCCGATCTCTATCCCTCGCAGACCTCCCTCGAATTCCAGGGCGACATGAAGAAGGCAGAAGCCGGCTCGCTCGCCTTCGAGACAAAATGGAAGGGCAAGCTGGACGCCGCGACGGAAAAAACCGGCGACGACGGCATCGGCGCGGCCGTACGCGAATTCGAGGCGCTGGAAGACGTGATGGGCCGCCTCATCTCGTTCGCCGGCCTTACCTATTTCACCAACACGACCGATCCGGCCAACGGCAAATTCTACGGCGACATCCAGTCCAAGTTGACCGATCTCGGCGCGCATCTGCTGTTTTTCTCGCTTGAACTCAACAGGATAGCGGACGAGCGCATCGAGGCGGCGCTGGCGAAGGACGCGCTTGCCGCGCATTACCGTCCCTGGATCGAGGACCTGCGCAAGGACAAGCCCTACCAGCTCGACGACAAAACGGAACAGCTTTTCCTCGAAAAATCCATGACGGGCGCGGCGGCCTGGAACCGGCTCTTCGACGAGACCATGGCCTCGCTGCGCTACACGATCGACGGTGAGGAAGTGCCGCTGGAAATCGCCCTCAACCAGCTCCAGTCGCCCAACCCGGATGACCGGCGCAAGGCGGCGCAAGCGCTGGCAAAAACCTTCAAGGATAATATCCGCACCTTCACGCTGATCACCAACACGCTCGCCAAGGACAAGGAAATCGCCGACCGTTGGCGCGGCTTTTCCGACATCGCCGACAGCCGGCATCTCGCCAACCGCGTCGAACCCGAGGTCGTTGCAGCCCTCGCCGCGGCTGTGCGCGAAGCGTATCCGCGCCTCTCGCACCGCTACTATGCGATGAAGGCAAAATGGCTCGGAATGGAGCAGATGGAGTTCTGGGATCGCAATGCGCCCCTTCCCGAGACACCCGACGCAATCATTCCGTGGAGCGAGGCGCGCGATACCGTGCTGTCAGCCTACAGCGCCTTCGCGCCCGAGATGGCCGATATCGCCCGAGAATTCTTCGACAAGGGCTGGATCGACGCACCGGTGCGCCCCGGCAAGGCGCCGGGCGCTTTCGCACATCCGACGGTACCCTCCGCGCACCCCTATGTGCTCGTCAACTACATGGGCAAGCCGCGCGACGTGATGACGCTCGCCCACGAACTCGGCCATGGCGTGCACCAGGTGCTGGCCGGCGGCCAGGGCGCGCTGATGGCCTCGACGCCGCTGACGCTTGCCGAGACCGCCTCGGTCTTCGGCGAAATGCTGACCTTCCGCAGTCTGCTCGACAAGACCAAGGACAAACGCGAGCGCAAGGCGATGCTCGCCCAGAAGGTCGAGGACATGATCAATACGGTCGTGCGCCAGATCGCCTTCTACGAATTCGAACGCAAGGTGCACACCGCCCGCAAAGAGGGTGAACTCACCTCCGACCAGATCGGTGAACTCTGGCTCTCCGTGCAGGAGGAAAGCCTCGGCCCGGCGATCCGGATTTCCGAGGGTTACGAGACCTATTGGGCCTACATCCCCCACTTCATCCACTCGCCCTTCTACGTTTACGCCTATGCTTTCGGCGATTGCCTCGTGAACTCGCTCTATGCCGTCTACAGCCAAGCCGAAGCCGGCTTCCAGCAAAAATACTTCGACCTGCTCAAGGCCGGCGGCACCAAGCACCACACCGAGCTGCTGAAACCGTTCGGCCTCGATGCGAGCGATCCGTCGTTCTGGAGCAAGGGATTGTCGATGATCGAAGGGCTGATCGACGAATTGGAAGCGCTTGATAAGGCCTGATCTCGAAAGAAGAAGCCGCGCATGACCGACCGCGAACGCTTTGTGCTCCTCAGGGACGACCGCGAGGACCGGACGGTGGTTTTCGCCGAGCCGCTTGGCCTCGTCACCGTGCGCGATCGCGCCGGCTTCGAACCCGCCTTCGCGGCCTTGCAGGCGGCGCATGACAACGGCCACTGGATCGCCGGCTTCATGAGCTATGAGGCCGGCCATCTCTTCGAGGAGAAGCTGGCGCCCTTCGCGCCGGAGAACCGCCCGACGCCGCTGATGAGCTTCGGCATCTTCGAAAAGCCGGCGGACGACCATCCGCTGGCAAGACCGCGCCAGCGCACGGAAAACGAACCCTTCCTCACCGAGCCGAAAGCCGGCTGGGATTTCGAGACCTACCGCAGCCGCTTCGGCCGCCTGCACCGGCATCTGAGGGAGGGCGACTGTTACCAGGCGAACCTCACCATGCCGATCCGTGCCCGCTGGACCGGCGATCCGCTCGCCGCCTTCTGGTCGCTGATCGAACGCCAGCCCGTGCGCTACGGCGCCTTCGTCTCGCTCGACGGGCCGCTTCTCCTCTCCCGCTCGCCGGAACTTTTTTTCGATATCGACAAGGACGGCTGGATCGAGACGCATCCGATGAAGGGCACTGCGCCGCGCGGCGCCAATGCGGCGGAGGACGCAGACATCATCGCCGCCATGCAGGCCGATCCGAAATCGCAGGCGGAAAACCGCATGATCGTCGACCTCCTGCGCAACGACATCTCGCGCATATCAGAGGTCGGCACGCTCACCGTGCCCAAACTCTTCGCCGTCGAGACTTATCCGACCGTGCACCAGATGGTCAGCCATGTGCGGGCGAAACTGCTGCCCGACATCTCGATCCGCGACATCTTTGCCGCCCTCTTCCCCTGCGGCTCGATCACTGGCGCGCCGAAGATGAGCGCCATGAAAATCCTGCACGACCTGGAGGATGGTCCGCGCGACGCCTATTGCGGCGCGATCGGCGTGATCGCGCCCGACGGCACCATGCGCTTCAACGTGGCGATCCGCACCGTCTCGATCTTCGAAGAAGGCGAAGCGGTCTTCAATGTCGGCGGCGGCATCGTCTTCGATTCGACCGCCGAAGCGGAATATGAGGAGTGCCTGCTGAAGGCGCGCTTTGCGGTGGGGGATCAATGGATCTCTCGCTGATCGAGACCCTGCGCTGGGAACCCGGCACCGGTTTCCTGCGGCTGGAACGGCATCTGACGCGGCTCGCACATTCGGCGAGTGTGTTTGGACTGAACGGCGCAGAGGAGGCGCGGCAGGCCCTGTTAACGGCGCTCGCCGCTCCTGCCCTGCAGGGTATCTCGCCTCTGCGCATCCGTCTCGAACTTTTTGCCGACGGCCGGATCGACGTGCAGACGGCTCCGTTCACGCCGCTCGCGCCCGACGCGATCTGGCGCCTGAAAATCGCCAGAACCCGCCTTTCGTCCGTGGATCCACTGTTGCGCCACAAGACCTCGCGCCGCGCCGCCTATGCCGCGGCCCGCGCCGAATTCCCCACCGAGACGGCAGACGAAGTCCTCCTTCTCAACGAACACGGTATGCTTTGCGAGGGCACCATCACCTCGCTCTTCCTGGATGACGGCACGGGTATCCTCAAGACACCGTCGCTCGCCTGTGGCCTGCTGGCCGGCGTGCTGCGACAGGAACTGCTGGAAAGCGGCAAGGCAGCTGAGCAGATCCTGCGGCCGGAAGACTTCGGCGAGGGCACGGTCTTCGTCGGCAATTCCCTGCGCGGGCTCATCCGGGCAACGCTTTCATGAAAACACCCGCCTACACGCCCTATGATGGCTCTGCCCGCCTCTTCACCATCGGCCTCGGTCCGCTCGACCCTGCACGCTGGATCGAACCGGATGGCGATCTCGAACGCTACCTTCTCGAAAAGGACCGGCTGATCGCCGACCAGCGTGATGTCGTCTTCGTGGAGGAGGTCGGCACGCGTGCCGCACAACAGGAGGTTCTCGACCTTCTCGCGGACCATGTGGCGACGCAGCATCCCGCATTCTATCGCCGCGAAGGATCGGCGATCGCCACTGATGCGCGCACCATTTCCCTCGACGCCGACGACGCGCCGCTTGTCACCGCCGGTGCGCTTGTGCAGGAGGACCTCGTGCTGATGCGGCGCGACGAAACAGGCTGGCGCCTTGTCGCCGGTTACGTCGCCTTCCCCTCCTCGTGGTCCCTGCCGGAGAAATTCGGCCGGCGGATGGAGGATATCCATGCGCCCGTACCGGATTTCGGCGAGGGTACGCGCAATGCCCTTCTGATCAACCGCATGTTCGACAATCTGAAGGTCGAGCAACCGGTCTTCCGCTTCAACTGGTCGATCAATCCGGATGCCGACCTGCACTACCCTGCGTCCAAGGCCCATGGCGCCCTGCCGGACGGGCACGCACTGTCGCTCGAGACTACCTTCGCCCGTGTCGAGCGACAGACGCTGCGCAAGCTGCCGGTCTCCGGCGACATCCTCTTCACCATCCGCATCTATACCGATCCGCTTGCCGCGCTGCGCACCTTGTCCGATGCGCGGAAGATTGCGCTCGTCTTTGCCGACCAGCTGGAAGCGCTGAACCTGCCGCAAGCGACCTACAAGGGGCTCGCCACGAAAAGGGCGGCGCTGGTGGCGGAATTGCGGGCGGTTGCGGCCAGTTAAGAATATCACGACGGAAAACCACGGCCGCCCTTTATTGTGACAGAAAACTGTGCTCTAGCGCTGCCATATTATGCTATGGGGCCCGTCGAGACCCTGATTTTACAGCAAAAGCGGCCGTCCGCAGGAGAACCAAATGGCAGACAGCACCTATCCGGTTTATGGCGAGATCACCGGCCCGATCGTGATGATCGGCTTCGGCTCCATCGGGCGCGGCACGCTGCCGCTGATCGAGCGCCACTTCAAATATGACCGGAACCGGCTGATCGTCATCGAGCCGCGCGAAGACGCCGCCGACGCGGAGATCTACGCCCGCCACGGCGTGCGCCATGTCAAGGCCCATGTCACCAAGGAGAACTACAAGGACCTCCTGAAGCCGCTCCTCACGGAAGGCGGCGGCCAGGGCTTCTGCGTCAACCTCTCGGTCGATACCGGCTCGGTGGACCTGATCAAGCTCTGCCGCAAGCTCGACGTGCTCTATGTCGATACGGTCATCGAACCCTGGCTCGGCTTCTACTTCGACAAGGGCATGAAGAACGCCGACCGCACCAACTATGCGCTGCGCGAAACGCTGCGCAAGGAAAAGGAAAAGAACCCCGGCGGCACGACCGCGGTCTCCACCTGCGGCGCGAATCCGGGCATGGTCTCCTGGTTCGTCAAGCAGGCGCTCGTGAACCTTGCCAGGGATCTCGACATCAAGTTCGATGAGCCGACGCAGGACGACCGCGAAGGCTGGGCCAAACTGATGAAGAAGGTCGGCGTCAAGGGCGTGCACATCGCCGAGCGCGATACCCAGCGCACCAAGAACCCGAAGCCGTTCAACACCTTCTGGAACACCTGGTCGGTCGAGGGCTTCATCTCGGAAGGCCTGCAGCCGGCCGAGCTCGGCTGGGGCACCCACGAGAACTGGATGCCGAAGAACGCCAAGAAGCACAAGAAGGGCTGCAAGGCAGCGATCTACCTGGAACAGCCCGGCGCCAACACGCGCGTGCGCTCCTGGTGCCCGACGCCCGGCCCGCAATACGGCTTCCTCGTCACCCACAACGAGTCGATCTCGATCGCCGACTTCTTCACCGTGCGCGACAAGGACGGACACGTCACCTACCGCCCGACCTGCCACTACGCCTACCATCCGGCCAACGACGCCGTGATCTCGCTGCACGAGATGTTCGGCAACGGCGGCAACCAGCAGCCCGTCCTGCACGTTCTCGACGAGAACGAACTGGTCGACGGCGTCGACGAGCTTGGCGTGCTGCTCTACGGCCACGACAAGAACGCCTACTGGTACGGTTCGCGCCTGTCGCTGGAAGAGACCCGCCGCATCGCCCCCTATCAGAACGCGACCGGCCTGCAGGTGACCTCCGCCGTGCTCGCCGGCATGGTCTGGGCGCTGGAAAACCCGAAGGCCGGCATCGTGGAAGCCGACGAGGTCGACTACAAGCGCTGCCTCGAAGTGCAGACGCCCTATCTCGGCCCGGTCGAAGGCCACTATACCGACTGGACCCCGCTCGACGGCCGCCCGGGCCTCTTCCCGGAAGACCTCGACACGAAGGATCCGTGGCAGTTCAGGAACATTCTGGTTCGCTGAACCGGCCTTCATTTCGCAACAGGACGCCCGCGGCAAAACCGCGGGCGTCTTCGCTTTCAATGGGATAATGCCCGTCGCCCCGGCGGCGCGTCTTGCTTTCGACGTCTCTTCGCGGCATGGTTTGCCGAATTGGACGGGTGGTTCGCGCCGCCGTGACCCTGGGAGACCCATATGAAGCCGATCACAGTCCTCAGCCTGCTGACCGCCGCCGTCGCGCTTGCCTCGTGCCAGTCCGAGCGCGCACCGCGCGACCTGCCGGTGACCCAGCGCCCCGTGGCGCAGGGCGTGGAGGGGGCCTGGGTAGACCCGAACGGCATCGTCTCCACCTTCCAGGCCGGCACGTTCACGACGCGCACGACCGACACGAACCAGCTTCTCGCCTCCGGTACCTACATCAACACCTCGCCGACGCTGGTCGAGATCAACATGACCTCGCTGGTGCGCAACACCCAGTCCAAGGTCAATTGCGCGCTGGTCAGCCAGAGCCAGCTGAACTGCACGACGGCGGAAGGCGCACAGTTCTCGCTTGCCCGCCGGGCTTGAGCGACCGGCATATTAACGGAAAGGGCCGCAAGGCCCTTTTTTCGTTTTACCTCATAAACATGCGCGGCCTGTGGCCCCTCACCTTTTCTCTTGAACTCCTCCGCGACCGGTGAAAACATCCGCCGGCTGGCTGTCATGTTTCCGGTTTATCGAGAAACGGATCGCCCCTCCCGCGGCATCGCGGGCAAACAAGGAGAAGAGGACCATGACGTTTTTCCGATCCGGCCTTCTGGCCGCCTCCATCATCGCGCTCTCCAGCGGCTCGGCGCTTGCCGATTACGAGCTGAACATCCTGCACATCAACGACCTGCATTCGCGCATCGAGGCGATCAACAAGTTCGATTCGACCTGCTCTGCCGAGGAGGAAGGCAAGGGTGAGTGCTTCGGCGGCGTCGCCCGCCTCAAGACCGCGATCGACACCCAGCGCCAGGCACTGACGGGCAAGAACGTGCTGCTGCTCAATGCAGGCGACAACTTCCAGGGTTCGCTCTTCTACACCACCTACAAGGGCGCGGTGGAGGCCGAGTTCCTCAATCTCATGAAATTCGACGCCATGACCGTCGGCAACCATGAATTCGACGACAGCGAGGATGGCCTCGCGACCTTCCTTGACAAGGTGCAGTTCCCCGTCGTCACCGCGAACGTCGCGGCCAGCGCCTCCTCGAAGATCGGCGACCGCATCAAGCCGTTCATCGTGCTCGACCAGGGTGGCCAGAAGATCGGCATCGTCGGCGCGGTGGCGAACGACACGGCGGAACTCTCCTCGCCCGGCCCGAATGTCCTGATCGGCGACGACGTCGCCGACATTACCGCCGCCATCGGCGAATTGAAGAAGCAGGGCGTCAACAAGATCATTGCGCTGACCCATGTCGGCTATCCGCGCGACCTCGCGGCCATCGCCAAGATCCCCGACGTCGACGTGGTGGTCGGCGGCCACACCAACACGTTCCTCTCCAACACCTCGGACAAGGCGGAAGGCCCTTACCCGACGCTGGTCGACAATCCCGGCGGCTACAAGGTGCCCGTCGTGCAGGCCGCGGCCTACTCCAAGTATCTCGGCAATCTCAAGGTCGTTTTCGACGATGCGGGCGTCGTGAAGGAATCCTCCGGTGAACCGGTGCTGATCGACGGCTCCATCAAGCCCGACGAGGCCGTGCTCGCCCGCATCAAGGAGCTGGGCGGCCCGATCGAGGAGCTGAAGAACAAGATCGTCGCCGAGAGCGCCGCGCCGATCGACGGCTCGCGCGAAGTGTGCCGCGCCGCCGAATGCGCGATGGGCAACCTGGTGGCCGACGCCATCCTCGACCGCACCAAGAGCCAGGGCATGACCATCGCCATCACCAATGGCGGGGGCCTGCGCGCCTCCATCGACGGCGGCCCGGTCTCCATGGGCGAAGTGCTGTCGGTGCTGCCGTTCCAGAACACGGTCGCCACCTTCCAGCTCAAGGGCTCGGACCTCGTCGCCGCTCTCGAAAACGGCCTCGGCCAGATCGAGGAGGGCGCTGGCCGCTTCCCGCAGGTCTCCGGCATGAAATACTCCTTCGACAAGTCGAAGCCGGCAGGCAGCCGCGTCGTTTCCGTCGAGGTGAAGGAAGGCGAGGCCTTCGTGCCGCTCGATCCGGCCAAGACCTACGGCATCGTCTCGAACAACTACATGCGCGCCGGCGGTGACGGTTACTCGGTCTTCGCCAAGGCGGGTCAGAACGCTTACGATTTCGGCCCGAACCTGGAACTGGTCGTCGCCGACTATCTTGCAGCACACCGCCCCTACCAGCCTTATACGGATGGCCGCATCACGGAAGTCGCCAACGCCACGGTCGTCGAGACCCCGGCAAGCACGGAGACAGCGACCGGAACCGAGGCCAAGCCCGCTGCAGGCGAAACGGCAACCAAGTCGGCCGAAGGCACCGCAACATCCGGCGAAGCCGCATCGGGCACCACGACCACGACGGCCGAAACCGCAACGGTGGCGGCCGGCGGCAAGCATGTCATCGCCCGTGGCGACACGCTTTGGGATCTTGCCAAGGCGGCCTATGGCGACGGCACGCTATGGCGCAAGATTGCGGAAGCCAACGGCAATCCGCGGCCGCGCGCCCTGCATGTCGGGACGGAACTGTCCATCCCGACCAAATAAGGACAATTTGTCTCCACTATTTCTGCCGGCCCGGGCTTTCCCGGGCCGGCATTTCTTTTTAGAACGATTCTGAGCCGACCGGGCGTCCGCCGCGTTAGGAGCAATCCAGCGCGCATGCCGCGGTCTTGCACCCGCACTTGCAAGAAGAAAAAGCCCAAGAGCAATGAACGACACTCCGCACGCCGAGGACCGCACCATGCAGGACATCGCCGCCAAGCCCGCCGACCACACGCCCGTCAAACACGGGAAGGTCGGTGTGCTGCTGGTCAATCTCGGCACGCCCGATGGTACCGATTACACCTCGATGCGCCGCTACCTGAAGGAATTCCTGACCGACAAGCGCGTCATCGAATGGCCGAGGATCGCCTGGTATCCCATCCTTTTCGGCATCGTCCTCAACACCCGCCCGGGCAAGGTCGGCAAGGCCTACGAGACGATCTGGAACAAGGAGAAGAACGAGAGCTACCTGCGCACCTATACGCGCAGCCAGGCCGAGCTGATGGCAACGGCCCTCTCCGATTGCTCCGAGGTCGTCGTCGACTGGGCGATGCGCTACGGCCAGCCTTCCATCGCCTCGCGCATGGACTATCTGCAGAAGGCCGGCTGCGAACGCATCCTCGTCTTCCCGCTCTACCCACAATATGCGGCCGCAACCACGGCAACCGTCAACGACAAGGCCTTCGAGACTCTTTTGAAGATGCGCTGGCAGCCGGCCCTGCGCACCGTGCCGCCCTACCACGACGACCCGGCCTATATCGACGCGCTCGCCATCTCGATCGAGAAGCACCTGGCAACGCTCGACTGGGAGCCCGAGCGGGTGCTCACCTCGTTCCATGGTATTCCTCAAAGCTATTTCGACAAGGGCGATCCCTACTACTGCCAGTGCCAGAAGACCGCACGGCTGCTGCGCGAACGGCTCGGCTGGTCGAAGGAGAAGCTCGTCGTTACCTTCCAGTCGCGCTTCGGGCCGGAAGAATGGCTGCAGCCCTATACGGACAAGACCGTGGAGAAGCTGGCACAGGAAGGCATCAAGCGCATCGCCGTTCTCAATCCCGGCTTCGTTTCCGACTGCCTGGAAACGCTGGAGGAGATCGCCGAGCAGGCCGCCGAGAGCTTCCTGCACAATGGCGGCGAGAAGTTCGCGCACATTCCCTGTCTCAACGATTCGCCCGAGGGCATGGCCGTCCTCGAAAAGGTCGTGCGACGCGAGCTTTCCGGCTGGATCTGATACCGGATAAATCTTGTCTTCGTCCAAATAGACTGGCGTCGCGGTCCGTATTCCTTAAAGTGGCGCCGCGTCGCATTGTCTGTTGGAGAGAAGAACTATGGATTTAGCCGGACTGGATATCGTCGTCATCGCCCTCGTGGTGCTGGTCATCCTGATTCTTTTTGCCGGGATCAAAACCATTCCGCAGGGATATCAGTACACGGTAGAGCGCTTCGGCCGTTATACGCGTACGCTGGATCCCGGCCTTAACCTGATCATCCCCTTTATCGACCGCATCGGTGCGAAGATGAACGTGATGGAGCAGGTGCTCGACATCCCGACGCAGGAAGTCATCACACGCGACAATGCCAGCGTCGCCTCCGACGCCGTCGCCTTCTACCAGATTCTGAACCCCGCCCAGGCGGCCTACCAGGTCGCCAATCTCGAGCATGCCATCATCAACCTCACCATGACCAACATCCGCTCGGTCATGGGCTCGATGGACCTCGACGAGCTGCTCTCCAACCGCGACAAGATCAACGACCAGCTTCTGCGCGTCGTCGATGAGGCCGCCAATCCCTGGGGCGTGAAGATCACCCGCGTCGAGATCAAGGACATCGCGCCGCCGAAGGACCTCGTCGATTCCATGGCGCGGCAGATGAAGGCCGAGCGTGAAAAGCGCGCGCAGGTGCTGGAAGCGGAGGGCTCGCGCAATGCACAGATCCTGCGCGCGGAAGGCGCCAAGCAGTCTGCGATCCTCGAGGCCGAGGGCCAGCGCGAAGCGGCGTTTCGTGATGCCGAGGCGCGTGAACGCCTCGCCGAAGCCGAGGCCAAGGCAACGAAGATGGTCTCCGAGGCCATCGCAGCCGGTGACGTGCAGGCCATCAACTACTTCGTCGCACAGAAGTACACCGAGGCTATGGCCTCGATCGGCAAGGCGCCGAACTCGAAGGTCGTGCTGATGCCGATGGAGGCTTCCTCGCTCATCGGTTCGCTCGGCGGTATCGGTGCGATCGCCAGGGAAGTCTTTGGGAGCGGCGGCGCGCAGGTGGCCAGCACGCCGCGCACGCGCCAGTCGACGCCCGCCACGACAACCACCGCCTCGACGCCTGCGTTCCGAAACCCGTTCGATACGCCGCAGGGAAGCTGAGATGATCCAGCGCATCGTCACGGAACTCGGCCCCTGGGCATGGTGGGTACTCGGCATCGTGCTGCTGATCCTCGAAGTGCTGATGCCCGGCGTCTTCCTCGTCTGGATCGGCATCGCGGCAGTTGTCACCGGCGCTCTCTCGCTGCTGCTCTGGGAGACGGCCTTCTGGACCTGGCATGTGCAATGGCTGGTCTTTGCCGTTTTGTCGCTTGTCGCCGTTTTGATCGGCCGGCGCATCGTCAGCGCACGCGGCACCGCCTCCGACCAGCCTCATCTCAATCAACGCGGCCAGAGCCTCGTCGGCCGCACCGCGACGCTGGAGCAGCCGATCAGCGAAGGCCGCGGTCGCATTCGCCTCGATGATACGATGTGGAGCGTGCAGGGCCCGGACCTGCCGGTCGGCGCGCGCGTGCGCGTCACGGCCAGCAATGGCCGCGATCTCATGGTCGAGCCTGCTTGAAACAAAACCCCCGCATTTCCGGGAAATGCGGGGGTTTTGGTACGAGCCGTGGAGGATGCGGATCAGGCGACGCCGATTCGCAGCAGGTCGTGGAAATGCACGACGCCGACAGGACGGAATGTCTCGTCCGTAACGATCAGCGCGGAAATGTTGTACTGGTTGAGCAGACCAAGCGCGGCGGTTGCCAAGGTCGACGGCTTCACCGTCTTGGGGCCGCGCGTCATGATCTCGTCGACGCTGAGTTCGGCAAGATTGCGCGAAAGGTTGCGCGCGATATCGCCGTCGGTGACGATGCCGACGAGAATGCCCTCGTCATTGATGACGCCGACGCAGCCGTAACGCTTCTGCGACAGGAGCAGAACCGCATCCGGCATGGACGTGCCGAGAGGAACGAGCGGCATGTTTTCGCCGCTGTGCATGATGTCGCCGACATGGGAAAGACTGGCGCCGAGCTTGCCGCCGGGGTGGAAGGTCTTGAAGTCCGTTGCGGTGAAGCCGCGGGCTTCGAGAAGGGCAACCGCAAGCGCATCACCGAGGGAAAGCTGCATCAGCGTGGAGGTGGTGGGCGCCAGGCCGTGCGGGCAGGCCTCCTGCTCCTTCGGCAGCAGCAGCAGCGTATCCGCCTCGCGGGCAAGAGCCGAGCGCTCGCCTGACGTGATGGCGATCAGCGGGATGGAGAAACGGCGGGAATAGGAAACGATACCCTGCAGTTCGGCCGTTTCGCCGCTCCAGGACATGGCGAGGATGACATCGTCACGCCCGATCATGCCGAGATCGCCGTGATTGGCCTCGACGGGATGCACGAAGAAGGATGGCGTACCGGTGGAGGCAAGCGTCGCGGCGATCTTCGCCCCGATATGCCCCGACTTGCCGATACCCGTCACGATGACGCGGCCGCTGATATCGCCGATGACGCGAACAGCTTCGCAAAATGCGTCGAAGAGCCGCCCTTCAAGGGCCGTCGAAAGGGCGGCAAGGCCAGCCTTTTCGGTTTCGACGGTACGGATTGCCGAGGCAATGGCGCCGGCACTGTCAACTTTTGCCTGTCTTTTGATCATGCGCCTCGTTAGCGCTTTTGCAATCTTCTGTCCATGCACGAAAGAACGCAGATTGTTACGGCGAGTGAGCTGGCGGTCGGCAACCAAGCGTTAACCACAACGATTTAGCCAGTGTTGCTTTACATACACAATGCGCATGCACCAGATTTTAGAGGCGCCATGATGAACTGGCGTCTGAGGTGTGAATGATGGAAATGACAATTCGGCCAAAGGCTTGACGATGACGTTCCGGTGCATGTGCGCGCGGCGAAGGTCGCTATCGAGAAGATTCTCGAGGCGCGGGTCTTGAAGGGCACGACTGGCGCGAAAGACTTGCCGCAAGAATGTACTGTTTTGCTAGACGTGTTCGCCGAGGTGCGGAACTGAGCTGGATGGGATGCACACCATTCCTACCAACGGCGTTGTCGTTGCAAAAATCCGTACTCTGCAACGCCGCGAATGTTATGCGCAGAACTCGAACAATATTCGCAATTTTTGCGACAATCACTCCTGGAGGACTATGTGCGACCGCTAGAACACGCCGACATTTCCACGTTTCGAGATGTGCAGTTCGTCCTGACCGACATGGATGAGACGCTGACCTATCAAGGCCGGCTTGCGGGGCACACCTATTTAGCTCTTGAGAATTTGCAGGCGGCAGGAGTGAAGGTAATTCCGGTAACCGCCGCCCCGGCCGGATGGTGCGATCAGATGGCCCGCATGTGGCCCGTGGATGGCGTAATCGGGGAAAATGGCGGGTTCTTCTTCCGCCGTCATGATGCCGGACATGGCATCGAGCGACATTTCTGGCATAGTGATGATGACCGTCCGGCCGTATCCAAACGCCTCGAGGAAATCGGGCGGCAAGTGCAACGCGCCGTTCCTTCCGCCAGCTTTACCGACGATCAGCCGTTCCGGCTCACCAGCCTTGCCTTTGAACAACCGAAGGATGCGGAAGTGCGCGCCGCGATCCTTAACGCACTTTGCGACGCTTCAGCCGATGCCACAGTTAACAATCTTTGGGTGCTCGGCTGGCTCGGGAAATATGACAAGCTGGCGATGGCGCGGCGGGTGCTTCTAGAACACTATGACCTCGACATAGACGCTGACCGCTCGGCGGTCCTTTACACCGGAGATTCCACTAACGACGCGCCGATGTTCTCGTTCTTCCAGCATACGGTAGGCGTCAGTACCGTGACTGACTACCTCGACCAGCTCCCCCAATCGCCGCGCTGGATTACGCGCGGGCCGGGAGGTGCAGGCTTCGTTGAAGCAGTAAATGCCGTGATCGTGTCGCGCAAATCCTGACTTCCGCCGAAATCCTCCAACACTCAGAAATCAGCGATTTTCTTGTCGCGATATTCGGTCGCGAGAAGCTCAGCTTCGCGACCGAACTTTGCAACATCACCTAAACCGGGCTACGGCTTCTTCAATGCCAATCCGACACCCTTTCAGGAAAAGCGCGTGTCAAAAGCCTTGGTGTAGTCGGTTTCCTGCTTCAGCAACCCCACCCTGACCAATTCGTCGGCGAGCCATTTGTAGCGCTCAGCGGTCAGGCAACCGATGCCCTTATCCAGCGCATCGCCGCTATCAACGATGCCGTGTTTGTTGATCTTCTCGGTGGCATATTCAGTTTGGCCAGAACGGCGACCATCTTCTCGCGGACGCGCTGCACCGGATCGGCAGCGGAGCGAACCGGAACTGCGCTGGCGAGCTTGAGGGCCTTGAGATGGGACATGCTGCGATCCTTTCCGAAACCGTTGAACATGTCCTCGGGATACAGCCATCTGCCAAAAGGGCGAACGAAGCGTTTTCTGAGGTATGTCCGATTTAGCCCTTAGATTACAGGGCTGATTTGAACATGCCTGAGAAGGGGGGGAAAGCGGTCAGCGACTTTCCAATTGGCTGGCAAAAAACAGCCTTCATTCGGCTTCCATGAAGTCGAACGGCTTTGCAGGGGCGAACTGGTCCGATGCCTCGCCGGCAAGGATACGAGCCATGTCCACGCCGAGATCCAGTTTGCGGACATGCGCGCCTTCAGAGAAGTCGAGTTTCTTCAAATCCACCCAGAAAACGTTGGGTGACGTTGCCGATTCACCATAGAAAAGCATGCTCTTCTGGTCCGCCACCACACGCCAGCGGGTCGTGGAAAGGTTCGGTGCCTCTGGAATGCTTACGCCATAGGGTGCCGAAGCGTTGCGGATCACGCTGAAAACGGCAGCGGCGGCAACCCGGGGATCGTCGCTCTGGGTCACCGTGTTGATATAGAAGCCGGCGCGTACGAAACGGTCTTCGGAGCGCCCGCTGCCGGGAAGGAATTTGAGGGAGTCGACCGCACTCCAGTATTTTTGCAAGACGAGTTGGTCATCATAAGGCGGATCGTTCGTCACCACCTGATACGCGCGGCCATGATGGATGTTCAGCTTTCCATCGATCCACTCAAGAATGGCGCTGTCGCCGGTGGCGTCGGAGAGCGTCAAATGCAGTGGCGCGAGGCTGCCGGGACGGCCGGGCACTTCACCGCTCACGACCTGCACAGGATGGGCGCGCGTATATTCAACCGCTTCCGAGACCGTTGCGAATTGATCGAGGTAGAATTGCGCCCAGATCGAGAGCGACATGCGCGACGTCGTTCCGTCGTCCTCCGGAAATTTCGTGGCGTTGAGCCATAGCAGGCTGGCGTTGAGGCCGGCTTCGTTCATGCCGTCGACCGTCGAGATATCGTAGCCGGAAACGGCCAGACTGCCGAACTTCGATGTCCATTCCACCGACCGCGGACCGGCGGCCCCGCTGCGCTTCATACCGCGGGGAAAAACCCAGAAGTTGCTGATCATCGGGTCCTTGAAGTCCATGTTGCGGCCCGTCAGAATCCGCCCGTCAGGCCCCTGATAGACGACCCGTGTGCAGGCCTGGGCCTCGGCGGTCAGCAGCGCCGCAGCGGCGGTCAAGGTAACGAGGAAGCGTGTGAACCGAGACATGTTGAACATCATTCCATCCATAAGAAGGCTACGCGAAACCGTTGCCGATCAGAACCGATAGGTCAGGCCGAGAACCGGGCCGCTGAGGCGCGTGTCATAGACGTGACCGCCGCGCTTGTAATCAACGTCGAGTACCTTGTAGCCCACGGAGGCGGATAGGCGATCGCTGAAGACATAATTGACGGTTGCCAGCGCCGACCATGTGA
Source organism: Shinella sp. HY16 (assembly GCF_028534175.1). Taxonomy (NCBI): domain Bacteria; kingdom Pseudomonadati; phylum Pseudomonadota; class Alphaproteobacteria; order Hyphomicrobiales; family Rhizobiaceae; genus Shinella; species Shinella sp. HY16. Next base: position 2,969,786 of record NZ_JAHYXL010000001.1, read on the forward strand.
GATCGGAGCCGGCGCCGAATCCGCCGATGTCAGCCTGCGCCTGCACCGACAACTTTTCCGTGATAGGAAGGAAGGCGCGTAGACCGACCAGTGGATCGACCCAGCCGAAGCTTTCGTCGTGATTGACAGACCCTCTCAAGCCGCCAATGCTCCCGGTAAGCGTTACATCGTTCGAGATGTACCAAAAGCGAGCGCCGCCAAGGGCATCCAGAGTGAACTGCGATGTATCGACAACCCGGTACCCGCCCATCATCGTGGCAGTGAACTGCCTCGTGTCAACCTTCGCATCGATGTTGCCGCCCGGCGGGATCACGCCGACACCCGGAATCGTCAATGCAGGCAGGGGCCCGACCCCATGGCCATCCGTCGTATCGACATACATGATGTCGCCCGAAAAGACGAAGCGGTCGTGGCGTCCCCAGATGTTGATGAAGCCGCCGAAATTCAGGTCGTCCATGACGTCGGAGAACGACTTTTCTACGCCGATCGTCGGGCCTCGTTGAAACGGAGAAATGCGCCCGTCGAGGCCGGACGCCCACAAATAGGGCGTGACCTGCAAGGCCCAATTTTGGGTGTCTACCGGGACTTGCCCTTCCGCCAAGTTGAGAGCAGTGTCCGCGCCATATGCGGAATGCGCACCGCAAAGGGATAGGGCAAGGACGACGGCATACCAAGGCGACAGAACCTCGCCGATGCCGGCGACGAACGGTCGCTCTTGAGGAGTGTGGTAGGCTTGATTCCGACCGTTGACCAGATCTTGTAATTTTTTGCCGGATCGAAACAGCATGACGCTCCCCTCTCTTTCCATTCACGTCAACTAAATTACTGATATCAATTCATAAATTGCGATATTTGATACTATGCTCCATACAGATCTCACCAAGTTCACGCAACCCACGACAGATTTGATTCAAGAAACTAGCGATCTGCAGGGGACGCTTTAAGCGTCCTCACCTCCTGCCATGAACGGCAGAAATTAAGGTCGGAAGCGGAAATGCCAATCGCGCAGCGACAGAAGCTCCACCATCCAGCATTCCAAGATCGCCGTCAAAATGGGACATCCCGTCATCGTATTGGAGACAACAGGGCATCCCATGCCACGGGGGAAGGCACGAACGGATGATGGTATGTCAGGGAAACTGTAACCCTAGGTCTTCGCTCGAAAGTCCATGCAGCTATCCGGGAATTCATTACGGAAATCGTCTTCGACAGCGGCGACCATTCCGCAATCGTCATCATAGCCAATGGTGTTTCCCATATCGGATTCAGCATGGGCGTTTCAATCGACAGTTCAGAGCACTAGCAGCGTAGTCGCATGGGACGAGAGTTCGCTCCACCGAATTTTCGAAGAGGTCCCTCGCTTGCAGCGATGCACAGCGTGCTTTGCTGAAACACGGTAAGGGAAAAGAGATCCTTACAGATTTTCACCACCTGTTAACCATAAACTAACCCTTGGCTAATAGAGTGTTACCATATGCGGAGACGTGGAAAATAACGCCGTTTTCCAAACACTTAAGCGCGAAGCGCCCGTGTAAGCAAAACAGCATTAGACTTTACGTTCGCTTAGGAAATCAAAAAGGGTCGCAGGCCGCAGACATGCCAAAGGTAGAAGCAAGAGATCGCGAGGCAAGGATGCCCCGCCTGTCATGGCCTCTGGCCGGTCTTCTGCTTGCCGGCACCATGCTTGCAGCCACCCCGACGTTCGCCCAGCAGCAGACCGTAAACGAGACACCCACATTCCAGGAGCCGCTCGACCCCCTCGTCCAGGCAACCGGAAGCGAGACGCCGGACACGACGGCGCTGCCGGGTGCCGAGACCACGGCATCGACCGAAGCGCTGAGCGACCCCGCCCTCACGGGCGACCAGGCCGAGGCGCTTTCCGAAGCCGCAAGCGACAACGACGCCATCCGGCGCACCGCCAGCGAGGGTGAGCGGCTGAACCTGCGGGAAGGCAGCGCCGACGCGACGAGAAGCAGTTTCGGCGACCCCTATGAGCCGACCGGCATCCGCGTCGGCACGTTCGTGCTGCGTCCATCGATTACCCAGAGCATCGGCCATGAGCGCACGAAGGCCGGCAGCACGACGCGCCGGACCTATTCGCAGACCGGTTTTCGCGGCTCGCTGACCTCCGACTGGTCCCGCCACCAACTGATCATCAATGCCGAGGGCATCTACCAGCGCAACATCAGCGGCACCGGCGAGACGGAGCCGCAGGCGCGCATCGACAGCGACCTGCGCCTCGACCTCAGCGACGACACCATCGCGAACCTCACCGCCGGCTACAGTTTCGAACGCGAGGATTCCGCCGATCCCAACGCCGTCGACGGTGCCAGCGCCCAGTCCGGCGTGCATGGCTTTACCGCCGGTGCGCGCGTCCAGCGCGATTTCGGCGTGATCCGCGGCACGATCGGCGCCGAGATCGATCGCGAGGTCTACGGGTCGGTAAAACTCGCCAATGGCGGGAAACTCAGCCTTTCCGATCGGAATTTCACGGAAGGCACGCTGACGGGACGCGTCGGCTTCGAACTGTCGCCGGCACTGATTCCCTATCTCGAGGCTTCGATCGGCCGTTCGATCTATGACGAGAAACGCGATTCACTCGGCTACGAGCGTTCCAGTTCAACGGTGGTCGGTCGTGCCGGCGTGGAAATCGACCTTGGCGAGAAGCTGCGTGGCGATCTCGGTATGGGCTATCGGCGCTCCGCCTTCGACGACAGCCGCCTGAAATCGATCGCTGCCCTCGCGCTCGACGGCACGCTCACCTGGTCGCCGCAGCGTGGCACGGAACTCCGGCTCGGCCTCGCCACGGCGATCGAACCGTCTACCACCGCGGGCGAAAGCGGCTACGTCTCCTATGCCACTACGGCCGAACTGACGCACGAACTGCGCGAGAACCTCGTCGCGCGCCTGAGCGGCGCTTATACGTGGCGGGATTTCCGTTCGTCCGGCAGTGCCGATCAGAATGTCTACCTGGTCGGCACGGGTCTCACCTGGGACCTCAACCGCTGGCTCGCGCTGACCGGCGACGTCTCCTACGAGTTGACGAGCCAGTCGCGCGGCAGCGACACCGGCGTCACGCGCGCCGGCATCGGCCTCGTCCTGCGCCGCTAAAGCCTATTTCAGCTTGGCGACGAGTTCCTTCAGCGGGCCTTCGACAGCCGGGCGGATATCCGCACGGGCCAGCGCGAAGGCGATGTTGGCCAGAATGAAGCCGTCCTTGGCGCCACAGTCATAGGTCTCGCCGCGGAAGTGGTAGGCGGCGAACTTCTGGACATCGGCAAGCTTCACCATGGCGTCGGTGAGCTGGATCTCGTTGCCGGCGCCCCGCTCCTGCGTGGAAAGGATCGGGAAGATTTCCGGCTGGAGAATGTAGCGGCCGTTGATGAAGAAGTTGGAGGGCGCAGTGCCCTGCGGGGGCTTCTCGACCATCTTGGTGATGGCAAAACCGTCACCGATCTTTTCGCCGACGCCGACGATACCGTATTTATGGGACTGCTCCGGCGCGCATTCCTCGACAGCAATGACGTTGGCCCCACTGTGCTCGAAAAGCTCGACCATCCCCTTCAGGCAGCCCTTCTCACCCTTCATGATCATGTCGGGCAGGAGCAGCGCGAAGGGTTCGTTACCGACCAGTTCGCGGGCACACCAGACGGCATGGCCGAGACCCAGCGGCTCCTGCTGGCGGGTAAAGCTCGTCGAGCCGGCGACCGGCAGGATGCTTTCGAGCAGCGTCAGCTCGGCGGTCTTGTTGCGCTGGCGCAGCGTCTGTTCCAGTTCGACCTGGATGTCGAAATAGTCCTCGATGACCGCCTTGGAACGCCCCGTCACGAAGATCAGGTGCTCGATGCCGGCGTCCAGCGCCTCGTCCACCACATACTGGATGACGGGCTTGTCCACGACGGTCAGCATTTCCTTCGGAACGGCCTTGGTGGCCGGGAGGAAGCGGGTGCCGAGACCGGCCACTGGGAAGACTGCTTTGCGAACCTTGCGTGCCTGCGACATATTCACCTCGTTGCGCCCGTCGCCATCATGGCCGGGACGTATTTGTGCCGAAATAGAAGCCAATTGCTATTTTTTTGCAAAGGAAGACTTTTTTGCGAAGGAAGACGGGGCAAATTTTTGATGGTAAAGAATTTGTTGACTTCGTTTTTATAAGTTTTGCGTTCAGCCGGTGGTTCCACGCCATCGTACCGAAATTTGAGAAACGGACACGACAGCTGATGACACAGAATCTGAAAACCGTTCTGCGCCGATCCGCGCTCACTCTCCTCCTGTCGGCCGGGCTTTTCGCCCAGGCCACCGCAGCCCGCGCGGACGCCCGCTTCCAGAAGTGGATCGCCGACTTCTACGCGACGGCATCGGAAGCCGGTATCAGCAAATCGACCTACCAGAAGGCGTTTTCCGGCGTCAAGACACCCGACCCGGCCGTCCTCGAAAAGGCCGCCTACCAGCCGGAATTCAAGCACAAGATCTGGGACTACCTTGATTCGCGCGTCAACCCGTACACGGTGCGCATCGGCCAGGAAATGGCGGCAAAACACGGCCGCACGCTCGCCGCCCTCGAGCGCCATTTCGGCGTCGATCGCAACATCCTGCTGGCCATCTGGTCGATGGAATCGAACTACGGCGCGGTGCTCGAAAAGGACGACCGGCTGCACTACGTACCGCGAGCGCTCGCAACACTCGCCTATGCCGACAAGAAGCGTGCGAAGTTTGCACGCACGCAGCTGATTGCCGCCTTGAAGATCATCCAGCGCGGCGACATTGCGGCCTCCGACATGACCGGCTCCTGGGCCGGCGCCATGGGCCATACCCAGTTCATCCCGACGAGCTATCTGATCTATGCCGTCGACGCTGACGGCAACGGTCACCGCGACATCTGGAATTCGGTGCCGGACGCACTGGCGACCGCCGCAAACCTGCTTGCCAAGAACGGCTGGCAGGCCGGCAAGACCTGGGGTTACGAGATCATCGTACCGACCGGCGGCAGCAAATATTCCGGCCAGACGAAGACGCTTGCCCAATGGGCGAAGCTCGGCTTCACGCGCCCGAACGGCTCCGGTTTCAAGAACGGCGCAGACCGCGCCGAGCTGAAGCTGCCGGCAAACGGCGGGCCGGGCTTCCTGATGACCAAGAACTTCTTCGTTATCAAGCGCTACAACGCATCGGATTCCTACGCGATGGGTGTCGGCATGCTCGCCGACCAGCTCGCCGGCTATAGCGGCGTCAAGCAGCGCTGGCCGCGTCCGGAGGGCACACTCGACATCACGGAAAAATTCGAGCTGCAGACCCGTCTCAAGGAACTTGGCTACTACGACGGCGAAGTGGACGGCAATTTCGGCTCCGGCTCCAAGGCCGCGATTCAAGCCTTCCAGAACCGCATGGGCCTCTCGGCGGATGGCGAGCCGAGCCTGCAAGTGCTGAAGGCCCTGCGCCGCTAGGGCCTGTCGCAGCGAGGCGAAGGCGCCCCGGCCCCGACATGCGATAGTGCTCGAATCCCATAGAGACGAACAGGGGCGCTCCGGCGCCCCTTCTTGTTCGGGCTTTCGCTTGGCCCGCGCATTTGCCATCATACCGCCACCGGGATCCGGCAGGGTAGCGGTCGAGACGGGAGCCTTCGCGATGAGCACGACAACGACCATGCGGATTGTGCGCCTCGGACTGGCCTTTGTGGCTGGGGCGAGCATCGTGGTGACCGCTCTTCCGGCCGAAGCCCAGCAGCGCAAGGAGCGCAAGACCATCCTGGAACTGCTCTTCGGCAAACCGAAGCGCGAGGAGGCTGCACCGGAGCGACAAATCAAGAAGCCGCGCACCGTCAACCGCAAGAAGAAGCAGACGACGACCATCGCGACGAAACCGGAGCCTGCGGCGATCGAGAAGCTGCCGGACGCCAAGGTCGTGCTTGTCGTCGGCGACTTCATTGCCGGAAGCCTCGGCGAAGGCCTCGTCGCCGCCTTCGAATCGACACCCGGCATCATCGTCGAGCGGCGGACCAACGGTTCTTCCGGCATCGTACGCGAGGACTACTACAACTGGCCGGCTTCCCTGCCCGGCCTGATCGCGGAAACGAAGCCCGCCCTCGTCGTGCTCAGCATGGGCGCCAACGACCGGCAGCAGATGGCGGTGGCCGGCGAGAAGGAAAAGTTCCGTTCCGAGGCCTGGACAAAGGAATATGAAGCACGGGTGGAGCGCCTTGCCACGCTCGCCCGCCAGGGCGGCAAACCGATGATGTGGATCGGCATGCCGGCCTTCCAGTCTTCGGCCATGACGGCCGACATGACGACGCTGAACACCATCTATCGTGCTGGTGTCGAGAAGGCCGGTGGCGAATTCGTCGATATCTGGGACGGCTTCGTCGACGAGAACGGCAAGTTCGTCATTTCCGGCTCCGACATCAACGGTCAGCAGGTGCGCTTGCGCGGCTCCGACGGCATCAACTTCACCAAGGCCGGCAAACGCAAGCTCGCCTTCTATGTGGAGAAGGAAATCCGCCGCGTGCTGGGCGACGCCGCTGCCGACGGCCCCGGACTGCAGGGCGACCTCAAGGATCTGGTGGTGACCGCACCGGCCGAGGATACCGAAATCACCAAGACCCTGCCGATCAGCCTCTCCGACCCGGCACTCGATGGCGGCACCGCACTGCTCGGGGGCGCGGCGATCAAAGGCAACGGCAAGAGCCTGCGCGAAAAGCTGGTGGAGAAGGGCGAGATCGCCGACGCCCCGCTCGGCCGGGTCGACGATTTCCGCTTGAATAAAATCGCAACGCCTTGATCATAGACGGGTGCTGCGACGGCGCCCTGCCTTCGCGGCTGTTGTGCGCCTTTCGCTGCTCGGCAGTCGAATCAGGCCACGATCCGGGGCAACATGATTCGGGCACAGAGACCGGGCTTGCGGTTTTCCAGCACGAAGCTGCCATTCGCCTCCTCGACGAAGCTCTCCGCAATGGCCAGTCCCAATCCCGCGCCTTCGCTCGTCGTGTCGAGACGGCCGCCGCGCTTCAGCACGAACTCGATCTCCTCCTCGGGGATGCCCGGCCCGTCATCGACGACTTCGATGACCGCGGCCGCCCCCTCCGCCCGGGCAAAAATACCGACGGTGGTCTTGGCGTAACGCGCGGCATTTTCCGCAAGGCTGCCGAGGATTTCGGCGAGGTCCTCTGCATCGATGCGCAGAATGAGGCCCGGTTCGATTTCCTGCTGCCAGTCGAGGTCACGCCCGGCCGGCGTGCGCGAGACCACGCTGACGACCTGCGAGGCGACGCGGCCGAGATCGCTGCGTGCCGTGTGCCCGCGCTCAGCCTGGCGGGCGCGAGCCATCTCGTGATCGACATGGCGGCGCATGCGCAGGATGATCGCCTCGATATCGCGAGCGACGCTCTCCTCGCCCCGCTCGCGCAGGCGCAGCACGTCGCCGGAGAGGATCTGCAACGGTGTCTTGAAACCATGGGCAAGGTCGGCTGCCCGCTCGCGCGCCTTGCGCAACTGGTTCTCCCGCGATTGCAAGAGGGCATCCACCTCGCCGGTGAGCGGCAGGACCTCGTCCGGGAAATCGGTCCCGAGCCGTTCCGCCTTGCCGGCGCGAATGGCCGAAAGGCGCTCCGTCAGCGTCGCCAGCGGACGAAGACCGACGAAGATCTGCACGAAGCTCGCAGCCAGGAGAAGGACGGCGAGCACCTGCACATAGGGCAGAAGATCTCCCTCGAATTCATCCGTGGCGCGCGAAATATCAGTTCGATCGATGGCGACGGCGACACGCAGGGGCAGCGCCCCGGCCCGCTCGCTGGTCACAACCTCACGCTCGACGAGCAGCAGCGCCGCATCCCCCGGCCCCTTGATGGTCGCCGTATGCACACCGCCGGCCGGGATATCCGGCAGGGCCAGCACATCGTCCCAGAGCGAACGGGAGCGCAGCCGCTTCCCGTCCCCCTCGATCTGCCAGTAGAGCCCCGAAAGCGGCCGCTCGAACCGCGGATCGACCGGCGGCTTGACGAGGTGGAGCGTGGCGCCCGGCTGTTCGGCAAGACCGGCGATCACCTGGTTGAGATGCAGCATCAACTCGGCGGCGATGCGCCGCTCCACATGCCGCTCGAACAGTGTCGACAGAACGAAGAACGCCGCCACGAGGGCGGCGATGATGGATGCGGCGCCGGCAAGCGCCAGGCGGAGACGCAGCGAACGGCGCGTCACGGAGCAGTCTCGCCCATATAGTAGCCGAAGCCGCGCCGCGTGCCGATGGCAACCGCGCCAAGCTTCTTGCGAAGGCGCGCGACAAGTGCTTCCAGTGCATTGGCATCGCGGGAGAAATCATCGCCGTAGAGGTGTTCCTGCAGCTCGGTCGGCGGCACGATGCGGTCGCGGTGATGGCCGAGATAGCTGACGAGGCGATACTCGAGCGGTGTCAGCGACTGCGGCACGCCGTTGACGCTGACGCGCATCGCCCGTGTGTCGATGGTGACGGTTCCGATGGCGATCGTCGCCGCGCCGTGCCCGACGGACCGGCGGATGAGCGCACGGGCACGGGCCAGCAGCTCCTCGAACTGGAAAGGTTTCGGCAGATAGTCGTCGGCGCCGGCATCGATGCCCTCGACACGCTCGGCCCAGCTTCCGCGGGCTGTCAGCACCAGCACCGGCATGTGGCGGCCGTTGGCGCGCCAGCGCTTCAGGAGAGACATGCCATCCATGCTGGGCAGGCCGAGATCGAGGATGATGAGGTCATAATCCTCCGTATCTCCCAGGAACCAGGCGTCCTTGCCGTCCGAGGCGGTCTCGACGGTATAGCCGGCCCCCGTCAGCACGGCGGAAACATCGGCCGCAATGCGGGCATCGTCCTCGACGAGAAGCAGGCGCATCAGTCGTCGTCGTCCTCTACGATCGCCATCGTCTTGGCATCGAGCTGCAACTCGATGATCTGGCCGGACGGCTGGATGAACTCCAGCTCATATATATAGCGATCGCCTTCACGCTCAAGCTCGACTTCGATGAGATCGCCCTCGACATGCTTGCGGGCTTCCACGATGATCTGCTCGAGCGGACGCACGAGGCCCTGTTCGAGGGCGCGGCGCGCTTCTTCATGCTCTACCGCATCGTCGTCATCGTCCGCTTGCGCGCCCATCGGCGGCACCACGGAAAGGGCGACGAACAGGGCCAGCGCCAGCGGAAAAGGGGTCAATATCTTCTTGATCATGGGCCTACCTATACGCGCATCAAGCTGACAAATCGCTGACAGCGCCTGTCAGGCAAGCAACAGGCGGGCTGTGCGAAACCTCTCCTCACAACGACAGGAAAGGACTTCGCAAATGCGCCCCATCACGACCGGCCTTCTCGCCGCCAGCCTGCTTGCCCTTAGCGTGCCGGCCCTTGCAGAAACCACCACTGCACCCGTTCGCAAGACGCTGGAACAGGTCGCCACGGAACTTTCGGCCAAGGGCTACGTTATCCGCGAGCTCGAAATGGACGACGGCCACTTCGAGGCGAAGATCGTGGATGCAAAAAACGTGATCAGCGAAGCCAAGATCGACAGCTACACCGGTGAGATCCTTCGCCTCGAGCGCGAAGACTGATCCCCGCCCTCTCCCCATTCCATTGACCTCCCAAAAGAACAAGGACACTCCTCATGGTTAAGATTATCGGCACCTCTTCCAACAACACGCTCAAGGGCCAGTCGACGGGCGACGACCTCTACGGCAAGGGCGGCAACGACAAGCTCTTCGGCTATGGCGGCAATGACGACCTGGAAGGCGGCACCGGCAACGACTGGCTGCAGGGCGGCACCGGCAATGACGAGCTGACCGGCGGCTCGGGCCGTGACACCTTCGTCTTCTCCGCCGGCCGCGACGAGATCGACGATTTCTCCACGAGCGCCGACAAGATCATCATCGACAGCGCCCTCGGCGTGAAGAGCTTTGCCGAGCTGAAGGCGATCGCCAAGTCCGTCGACGGCGGCGAAGACGTGCGCTTCGACTTCGGCAACGGCAATACGCTGACGCTCGAGGACACCAAGCTGTCGAGCCTCAAGGAAAGCCACTTCTCCTTCAAGGCAGTTGACACCGACGAGCCGAAGGACCCGCGTTCGGGCGATGACGTGCTGAACGGCAACAGCAAGGCCAACACCATCTCCGGCGGCGACGGCAACGACCGCATCTCCGGCCACGGCGGCAACGACAAGCTTTCGGGCGACGCCGGCAACGACAAGATCTGGGGCGGCTCCGGCCATGACGACCTGGAAGGCGGCTCGGGCAACGACCAGCTCTTCGGCGGTTCGGGCAATGACGATCTCGAAGGCGGGTCCGGCAACGATCGCCTGGACGGCGGCACCGGCAACAACGAGCTTGAAGGCGGCGCCGGCCGCGACACCTTCGTCTTCAAGACCGGTAAGACCGAGATCGAGGACTTCCAGGCGAACTTCGACACGATCGAGATTTCCAAGAGCCTCGGCGTCTCCAGCTTCGCCGACCTCACCGACATCGCCCGCACGGCCGATGGCGGCAAGGACGTGGTGTTCGATTTCGGTCAGAGCGAACTGCGCCTCGACGACATCAAGCTCGCCAACCTCTCGGCGTCGGACTTCCTCTTCGTCTGAGGCAGGCGCGGCCCCTCATCCCGCTGCCGCGACCTTCTCCCCGCAAGCGGGGAGAAGGGATTTTGCGGCAAGGCCACGCCCAAAACACTGGAAAGCGATGCGGCATACGCCTTCTCCCCGCTTGTGGGGAGAAGGTGCCGGCAGGCGGATGAGGGGCACTTCACCAACGATGAAAGGGCGCGCCGGTTTCCCGGAGCGCCCTTTCATCGTTGTCAAAAACCTCAGCGCGGCAGTGTGGTGGAACCCATCAGCGCCTCGTCGATCGCGCGGGCGGCCTGGCGGCCTTCGCGGATCGCCCAGACGACCAGCGACTGGCCGCGACGCACGTCGCCGGCGGTCCAGAGCTTTTCCACCGAGGTCTTGTAGTCGCGGTCGTTGGCGATGACGTTCGAGGAGCCGCGCTTGTCGGTGTTGATCGCGAGCTTGTCGCCGAGATCCTTCAGCACGCTGTTCGTGAAGGGCCCGCGGAAGCCGATGGCGATGAAGGCAAGGTCCGCCTTGATGATGAACTCCGTGCCGGGTATCGGCTTGCGGCGATCGTCCACCTGGCAGCACTTGACGCCCGTCAGCACACCGTCCTCGTCGCCGACGAATTCGAGCGTACCGACCTGGAACTCGCGCACGGCGCCTTCGGCCTGCGAGGAGGAAGTGCGCATCTTCGTCGCCCAGAACGGCCAGACGGCGAGCTTGTCTTCCTTTTCCGGCGGCTGCGGGCGAATGTCGAGCTGCGTGACCTTCACTGCGCCCTGGCGGAAGGCCGTGCCGACGCAGTCCGACGCGGTATCGCCGCCACCGACGACGACGATATGCTTGCCGCCGGCGAGAATCGGATCCGACGGCCAACCGACGCTGTCGATGTTCTCGCGGCCGACGCGGCGGTTCTGCTGCACGAGATAGGGCATGGCATCGTGCACGCCGGTAAATTCGACGCCCGGAATACCGGCATCGCGCGGCGTTTCGGAGCCGCCGCAATAGAGCACGGCGTCATGTTCGGCGAGCATCTCGTCCATCGGCTTGTCGACGCCGACATTGACGCCGTAATGGAAGGTGACGCCCTCGCCCCGCATCTGGTCGACGCGGCGGTCGATGAAGTTCTTCTCCATCTTGAAGTCCGGAATGCCGTAGCGCAGCAAGCCGCCGGCCTTGGATTCGCGCTCGTAGAGATGGACCTCGTGGCCGGCGCGGGCGAGCTGCTGGGCGGCCGCCATGCCGGCCGGGCCGGAACCGATGACCGCGGCCTTCTTGCCGGTCTTCACCGTCGCCGGCTGCGGCACGATGTAGCCCATCTCATAGGCCTTGTCAGCGATCGCCTGCTCGACGGTCTTGATCGAAACCGGCGCGTCTTCCAGGTTCAGCGTGCAGGCTTCCTCGCAGGGCGCGGGGCAGACGCGGCCGGTGAATTCAGGGAAGTTGTTGGTCGAATGCAGGTTGCGGATCGCCTCTTCCCAGTTGCCGTTATAGACGAGGTCGTTCCAGTCCGGGATCTGGTTGTGGACAGGACAGCCCGTCGGGCCGTGGCAATAGGGAATGCCGCAATCCATACAGCGCGCGGCCTGCTTCTGCACCTCGGGGTCCGACATCGGAATGGTGAACTCGCGGAAATGGCGGATGCGGTCGGAGGCCGGCTGATACTTCGCCACCTGCCGGTCGATTTCCATGAAACCAGTAACCTTGCCCACTTTTGTAATCCTTGCTCAAAACGGGGCGGCTGGGCCCCAGTACCAGTAGGCAACTCCCGCTACCAATCCCAGTACGATGAATTCGATCCTGATCTCGCCGTTCACGAGGGTCGCAATCCCGGGGACTGCGACCGCAACACCAAGCGCAATCAGTCGGTGAAGGTAGGTGAACCGCTGCCTCACTCGGCAGCGATCCCCATCCTCATGCGCTCCATCTCTTCGAGCGCGCGGCGGTACTCGACCGGCATCACCTTGCGGAATTTCGGACGATACTCGGCCCACTGGTCGAGGATCTCCTTGGCCCGCGGCGAGCCGGTATAGTGCAGGTGGTTCGAGACGAGCTGGTAGAGCCGCTCCTCGTCATGGCGCGTCATGTCGTCGGACACGTCGACCATGCCCTTGTGCATGAGGTCGCCACCATGGTGGTGCAGCTTCTCCAGCATGTCGTCCTCTTCCGGCACCGGCTCGAGCTCGACCATCGCCATGTTGCAGCGGCGGGCGAAATCGCCTTCCTCGTCCAGCACATAGGCGACACCGCCCGACATGCCGGCCGCGAAGTTGCGGCCGGTCTGGCCGATGACGACAACGACGCCGCCCGTCATGTATTCGCAGCCATGATCGCCCACGCCCTCGACGACCGCGACGGCACCGGAATTGCGCACGGCAAACCGCTCGCCGGCCACGCCGTTGAAGTAGCACTCGCCCGAGATCGCGCCGTAGAGCACCGTGTTGCCGACAATGATCGATTCATGCGGCACCGCCCGGTTGCCCTCCGGCGGACGCACGACAATGCGGCCGCCCGAAAGACCCTTGCCGACATAGTCGTTGCCGGCGCCAATCAGGTCGAAGGTGACGCCGCGGGCAAGGAACGCGCCGAAAGACTGGCCGGCCGTGCCGTGCAGCTTCACGGAGATCGTGTCGTCCTTCAGACCCTTGAAGCCGTAACGCTTGGCGACGGCGCCCGACAGCATCGCGCCGGCCGAACGGTCGACGTTCTTGATGTCGACCTCGAAGGCGACGGGCGTCTTCGATTCGAGCGCGGGCTTGGCCTCCTCGATCAGCTTGCGGTCGAGCACGTCATGGATCGGATGGTTCTGCCGCTCGGTCCAATAGGTCGCCTCCTTCGGCGCTTCGACCTTGTGGAAGATGCGCGAGAAGTCGAGACCGTTGGCCTTCCAGTGCGAGATCATCTTCTCCTTTTCGAGCAGCTCGGAGGCGCCGATGATCTCGTTCAGCGAGCGAACGCCGAGCGAGGCCAGGATTTCGCGCACCTCTTCGGCAACGAAGAAGAAGTAGTTGATGACATGCTCCGGCGCGCCCTTGAAGCGCTTGCGCAGCACTGGATCCTGCGTGGCGACCCCCACCGGACAGGTGTTGAGATGACACTTGCGCATCATGATGCAGCCGGCCGCAATCAGCGGCGCGGTGGCAAAACCGAACTCGTCGGCCCCGAGCAGCGCGCCGATGACGACGTCGCGACCGGTCTTCAGGCCGCCGTCAACCTGCAGCGCGATGCGCGAACGCAGCTTGTTCAGCACGAGCGTCTGGTGCGTTTCGGCAAGGCCGATTTCCCAGGGAGAACCGGCATGCTTCAGCGAGGTGAGCGGCGAAGCACCCGTGCCACCGTCGAAGCCGGCAATGGTGATATGGTCCGCACGCGCCTTGGCGACACCGGCGGCAACCGTGCCGACGCCGACTTCCGAGACGAGCTTGACCGAGATATCCGCCTCTGGGTTGACGTTCTTCAGGTCGTAGATGAGCTGCGCCAGGTCCTCAATGGAGTAGATATCGTGGTGCGGCGGCGGCGAGATGAGGCCGACGCCCGGCGTGGAGTGACGGGTTTTCGCAACCGTCGCATCCACCTTATGGCCGGGCAACTGGCCGCCCTCGCCGGGCTTGGCGCCCTGCGCGACCTTGATCTGCAGCATGTCCGCATTGACCAGGTATTCGGTGGTCACACCAAAGCGGCCGGAAGCGATCTGCTTGATCGCCGAGCGTTCCGGATTCATCGAACCATCCGGCAGCGGCAGGTAACGGTCGGCTTCCTCGCCGCCCTCGCCGGTGTTCGACTTGCCGCCGATCCGGTTCATGGCGACGGCCAGCGTCGTGTGCGCCTCGCGGGAAATCGAGCCGAAGGACATCGCGCCCGTCGAGAAGCGCTTGACGATATCGACCGCCGGTTCGACCTCGTCGATGGAGATCGGCTTACGGTCGGCCGCTTCCGCGCCCTTGATGGAGAACAGGCCGCGGATCGTGTTCATGCGCAGCGCCGAGCTGTTCACCAGTTCGGCGAATTCCTTGTAGCGATCGGCCGCATTGCCGCGCACCGCATGTTGCAGCGAGGCAATGACGTCGGGCGTCCAGGCGTGCTCCTCGCCGCGCATGCGGTAGGCATATTCGCCGCCGATATCCAGCGTGTTGGCGAGCAGCGGATCACGGCCAAAGGCGGCCTTGTGGCGGTTGAAGGTCTCCTGCGCGATGGCATTGAGGTCGATGCCCTCGATGGTCGTCGCCGTGCCGAAGAAGTACTTGTCGGTGAGGTCGGACGACAGGCCGATGGCGTCGAAAATCTGCGCGCCGCAATAGGACTGGTAGGTCGAAATGCCCATCTTGGACATGACCTTCAGGATGCCCTTGCCGATCGCCTTGATGTAGCGATAGACGATTTCCTCCGCATCCACCTCCTTCGGAAACTCGCCGCGCTTGTGCATGTCGGTGAGCGTGTCGAAGGCCAGGTACGGGTTGATCGCTTCCGCACCGTAACCGGCGAGAAGACAGAAGTGGTGCACTTCGCGCGGCTCGCCGGATTCAACGACGAGGCCGACCGAGGTGCGAAGACCCTTGCGGATCAGATGGTGGTGCACGGCGGCGGTAGCGAGAAGCGCCGGGATCGCCACGCGGTCCGGGCCGATCTGGCGGTCGGAGAGCACGATGATGTTGTAGCCCGAGGTGACCGCCTGTTCGGCGCGCTCGCAGAGCCGGTCGAGGATTTCCGGCAGGCCTTCGGCACCGCGCGAGACGTCATAGGTGAAGTCCAGCGTCTTGGTGTCGAAGCGGTCCTCGACATGGCCGATGGAGCGGATCTTTTCGAGGTCGCCATTGGTAAGGATCGGCTGACGCACTTCCATGCGCTTGGCCTTGGCCGCACCGCCATGGTCAAGGATGTTCGGCCGCGGGCCGATGAAGGAGACGAGGCTCATGACCAGTTCCTCGCGGATCGGGTCAATGGGCGGGTTCGTCACCTGCGCAAAGTTCTGCTTGAAATAGGTGTAGAGCAACTTGGTCTTGTCGGACATGGCCGAGATCGGCGTGTCCGTACCCATGGAGCCGATCGCCTCCTGGCCGGTCGTCGCCATCGGCGACATCAGGAGCTTGGTGTCCTCCTGGGTATAGCCGAAGGCCTGCTGGCGGTCGCGCAGTGAGACGTCGCGGCGCAGCGCCCGCGGCTCGACCGGGCCGAGGTCTTCGAGAATGATCTGGGTGTTGTCGAGCCATTCCCGGTAAGGGTGCTTTGCGGCGAGCGCGGACTTCACCTCTTCGTCGGAGATGATGCGGCCCTCTTCCATGTCGATGAGCAGCATCTTGCCCGGCTGGAGGCGCCACTTCTTGACGATGCTCTCTTCCTTGACCGGCAGCGTACCGGCCTCGGAGGCGAGGATGACGCGGTCGTCGTCGGTGACGAGATAGCGCGCCGGACGCAGGCCGTTGCGGTCGAGCGTCGCGCCGATCTGCCGGCCGTCGGTGAAGGCGACAGCGGCTGGGCCGTCCCACGGCTCCATCAGCGCGGCGTGGTATTCGTAGAACGCCTTGCGCTGCTGGCCCATCAACTGGTTGCCGGCCCAGGCCTCGGGGATCAGCATCATGACCGCATGCGCCATGGAATAGCCGCCGCGCACCAGAAATTCGAGCGCGTTGTCGAAACAGGCGGTATCCGACTGGCCTTCATAGGAGATCGGCCAGAGTTTGGTGATGTCCTCGCCGAACAGCGGCGACGAAACAGAGGCCTGGCGGGCCGCCATCCAGTTGACGTTGCCGCGCAGCGTGTTGATTTCGCCGTTATGGGCGACCATGCGATAGGGATGCGCCAGCTTCCACGACGGGAAGGTGTTCGTCGAGAAGCGCTGGTGCACGAGGGCGACGGCCGATTCGAAGCGCGGATCGGCGAGGTCCTTGTAATAGGCGCCCACCTGGTAGGCGAGGAACATGCCCTTGTAGACGATGGTCGTCGAGGAGAGCGAGACCGGGTAGAAGTTGCTCTCTTCGCCCTCATATTCGTCGTAGATACGGTTAGAGATCACCTTGCGCAGGGTGAAGAGGCGGCGCTCGAATTCGCCGTTCGTCGCGGCCTCACGGCCGGCGCCGACGAAGACCTGAACATGGCGCGGCTCGGTGGCGGCGATCTCAGGGGCCTTGGAGAGGGAAGAATTGTCGACCGGCACGTCGCGGAAACCGATGAGGACCTGCCCCTCTTCAGCAACGACGTCCCCGATGACCTTCTTGAAATAATCGACGAGCGTCTCATCCTGCGGCATGAAAATGTGGCCGACGGCATATTCGCCTGCCTTGGGCAGCGTGATGCCCTGCTTGGCCATCTCCTCGCGGAAGAAGCGGTCCGGAATCTGAACGAGAATGCCTGCACCGTCGCCCATCAGCGGATCTGCGCCGACGGCGCCGCGATGCGTCAGGTTTTCGAGCATGAACAGCCCGTCCTGCACGATCTGGTGCGACTTCTTGCCTTTCAGATGCGCCACGAAGCCGACGCCACAGGCATCATGTTCGTTGCGCGGGTCATAGAGTCCCTGTTTTTTCGGCAGGCCCGTTGTAGAAGCGCGCGTTTTGGCGCCCGCCGCAGTCGTCTGCGACCGGGTCTGCCGACAGTCATGTGCTTGGGTCTTCTCCATCATCGTCTTCCCTCCTGTGGCCCATCCTGCGGGCATTCGTTTTCGCCCGTGTGACCGTCATCTGCCTTTCGGCTGGGCCGGCCCCGCGAGCGACTGCTTCATGAACCCGATGCGACCAACAAGCGACGGTCGACCGGAATGATCATCAGGACCGTCTGGACAGCCAGGGTTTCGGAAGAACTCTCTTCCCTCCCCCGGCGCCGTTTCGGCAACGCGCCGCAGTCGCGGACGGTGCCTCTTCGGTCTCTTGACCGAAATAGGACAGTAAACCTGTCCTATTTCATGGGCTCTATGCCAGAAACACCCCCCGGCCGCAAGGCCATCATGCCAAATAATCACCACCTCATGAAGAAAAATTGCCCGCCCCGCCATATGCTTGAAATTAAATTACGGACACCCGGCACATTGTTTCCATTCCTTTCATTCTGGAGCCATGCGGCACTTTCGGCGGTTTTCGGCGATTGATCGCCTTCATTTCTCCATTATGGTCCTTTCGCAGCCTCATTCGAACTGGAAACCGCATGTTTTTCGCTTCCGACAACTGGGCCGGCGCCCATCCCGACATCGCACAGAGCCTCGTGACTGCAGCCGGCGGCTTCGCCTCGGCCTACGGCACCAGCGACCTCGACAAGCGTGTGGAAAAGACCTTTTCCGAGATTTTCGAACGCGACGTCGCGGTCTTCTTCGTCGGCACGGGCACGGCGGCCAATTCGCTGGCGCTCGCCAGCTTCAATCGCCCCGGCGGCCAGGTCTTCTGCCACCGCGAGGCCCATGTGAATGTCGATGAATGCAATGCGCCGGAATTCTTCGCCACCGGCGCCAAGCTGGTGCCGATCGACGGCCCCGCCGGCAAGCTCTCCCCGGATGCACTTGCCGCGGCCATCGGCCGCTTCCCACCGGATTTCGTGCATGGCGGGCAGCCGATGGCCGTTACCATCACCCAGGCGACCGAAGCCGGCACGGCCTATACGCTGGACGAAATCGCCGCCCTTTCAGACGTCGCGAAGAAGGCGCACCTGCCGCTGCACATGGACGGCGCGCGTTTCGCCAACGCCCTAGCGCATCTCGGCACGACGCCGGCGGAAATGACCTGGAAACGCGGCATCGACATCCTCTCCTTCGGAGGCACGAAGAACGGCTGCTGGTGCGCCGAAGCGCTGATACTGTTCGATCCCGGCAAGGCGCAGCAGATGCATTTCCTGCGCAAGCGCTCGGCCCAGCTCTTCTCCAAGTCCCGCTTCATCGCCGCCCAGTTCGACGCCTATTTCAAGGACGGCCTGTGGCTGAAACTCGCCCGCCATTCCAACGCCATGGCCGCCCGCCTTGCGACCGGTTTTGCCACATCGGATACAGCACGCCTCGCGTGGCCGACCGGCTCGAACGAACTTTTCGTCGTCATCCGCAACGATGCGATGAAAGCCTTGAAGGACAGGGGCGCGGTTTTCTACGACTGGCCAGCCGGCCCCGAGCTGAAGGCGACCATGCGCGCGGACGAAACCCTCATTCGCCTCGTCACCAGCTTCGCCACGACAGAAGAGGACGTCGACAGGTTCCTGTCAGTGCTTTGACACACCAAAAAGGCGGCGCCCTGCGGCGCCGCCCTTGTTCATTCCCGAGACAGCGAAAAATCAGTTCGTCTGCGCTTCGATCTGCTTGGCTTCGCGCTGGACGGCGGCGATCTCGATACGGCGCGGCTTGGCGGCTTCCGGAATCTCGCGGAGAAGATCGATGTGGAGGAGACCGTTCTTCAGCGAAGCGGCGCGCACTTCCACATGATCGGCGAGCTGGAAGCGGCGCTCGAAGGCGCGCTTGGCAATGCCGCGGTAAAGATACTGGTTTTCCTCAGCCGCTTCGTCCTTCTTCTCACCCTTGACCGTCAGCGCATGTTCGCGCGCTTCGATCGACAGTTCACTCTCATCGAAACCGGCCACCGCCATGGTGATGCGATAGGTGTTTTCGCCGGTGCGTTCGATGTTGTAGGGCGGATAGGTCTGGGCCTGATCGGGCTGACCGAGGCTGTCGAGCATGGTGAAGAGGCGATCAAAGCCGACGGTGGAGCGATAGAGGGGGGAGAAATCGACGTGACGCATGGTGTCCTCCTTTAGAGCAACGGTTGCGATCTTCCTGAAGGCAACACCCGATTTCTAAAGGTGCAGCCCGGTTAAACCGGCCTCCGCCCCATTCTGGCGACGGAAACCTCGACGGACCCTGTTGGCGCCCGTGACGATGAGATGGGAATGGGTTTTCGGCCGTTCAAGGGGTCCCAAGCGGCCGAAAAGGCCACGCCCTAAAAATTTTCGAGATGAACGGTGGATGAACGGCGACTTCGGGCAGCGTTCAGATTGATCCCGCTAGAACAGCATCATCGGAAGCGAAAACTTCTGACGACCGGGGTGTAACGTCCCTTCCTTCCCGGTCAAATTGCGCCGGACTGCATGTGAAGCCACCCCCGTGCCCACATGCAGCCGGCTTTTTTCTTTGACGACACTTGCGCCAGCGCCTATCCATCGATCATCGACGCCCGCCGAGACCCGCCAGCGCCATGGATTCCATCCTTAACGCCACCGCCGACAATCCCGTTCCGGAGAACCATTCCGCCGGTTTCCTGGAAGGCAGTGGCGGCGTGAAGATCCGCTATGCCGTGTTCCGCTCGAAGGAGCGCGAGGCCAAGGGCACGGTCGTGCTGCTGCAGGGCCGCAGCGAATGCATCGAGAAATACTTCGAGACGATCAACGACCTCACGGCCCGCGGCCTGTGGGTCGCCACCTTCGACTGGCGCGGCCAGGCCGGCTCGGACCGGCTGATACCGGACAGCCGTGCCGGCCACGTGATACGGTTTTCCGACTACGAAGCCGATCTCTCGCTCTTCCTGGAGAAGATCGTGCTGCCGGATGCCCGCCTCCCCTTCTTCATCGTCGCCCATTCGACCGGCGCGCTCGTCGCCCTCTCGCAGGCGCCGGCCCTTGAAAATCGCATCGAGCGCATGGTGCTCGCCGCACCCTTCATCGCGCTCGCCGGCCAGTCGATGAGCCAGCGCAAGATCACCATCATCGCCCGCCTCGCCTCACTGCTGGGTCTTGGCAAGCGCACCTTCCGCAAGGGTGATCCACCGCTGGACTTCGCACACAACATCGTGACGTCGGATCAAAGGCGATTTGCCCGCAATGCCGGTATCTTCACCGAACATCCGGAGCTTTCCATCAGCTGGCCCTCCGCCCGCTGGCTGAACGAGACGCTGAAGACCATGGCGCGCGTGACGCACCAGGATCATCTGACGCGCATCCGCATTCCCACCCTGCTGCTGTGCCCGACGCGGGACGCCCTCGTGCCGCGCAAGGCAATCGGCGATCTCGCACGCATCTTCCGCGCCGCCCGCCTCATCGAGATCGACGGCGCGCGGCACGAGCTGTTCCAGGAGGCTGACCGCTATCGCGCACAGGCGCTCGCTGCGATCGACGCCTTCATTCCGGGAAGCGACGCCGAGCGGACGGGGCTCGGCGCCTGACCGCGAAGCTTCATGCCTTCAGCAGCGCCATCGCCTCGTCATAGACCTTGCGGCTGCCCGCCGCGATGATCTCGCCACCCATTTCCGCCGGGCCGCCATCCCAGGCGGTGATGATGCCGCCCGCCTGCTCGATGACGGGAATGAGGCCGCCGACATCGTAGGGCTTGAGCCCGCATTCGACGACGAGGTCGATATGGCCGGCGGCAAGCAGCGCATAGGCGTAGCAGTCGACACCATAGCGGAAGAGCCGGACCTTTTCCTGCACGGCCTCGAACCGCGTCTTGCGGCTCTCCGTGAAGAGATGCGGCGAGGTGGTGAAGAGAATCGCGTCGGACAAGCTGTTGCAGGAGCGGGTCGACAGGACCTTGCTGCCGTCCGGCCCGGCATAGTGCGACGCCTTGCCGTCAGCGAAATACCGTTCGCCGGTGAAGGGCTGGTCGATCAGCCCCATCACAGCCTCGCCATTGCGGTAGAGGCCGATCAGCGTGCCCCAGACCGGCACGCCGGAAATGAAGGCCCGCGTGCCGTCGATCGGGTCGATGACCCAGACATATTCCCGGTCGAGACCGACCGAACCATGCTCTTCACCAAGGATGCCATGCTCCGGAAAATGCTGCTCGATCAGCGCCCGGATCGCCAGCTCCGCCGCCCTGTCGCCCTCCGTCACCGGATCGAAGCCAGCAGCTTCCTTGTTGACGACATCGGCACCGGCGCGAAAGCGTGGCAGGGTTTCCTTCCTTGCAGCTTCGGCAAGGCGGTCGAAGAAGGCGCGATCAGGCAACATGGGGGATCTCTCGGAGGGACTGCGGACCGCCCTTCCTTACTGCATCGACACGCAAAACGGAACCGGGATGGTGCGAAAGCCCGCGCAGCGCAGGCAAAGGAAATTGCTTAACGGATCGCAAATTTGTTCCGCAGTTGCGCTTGACATTTGTGCAGCGCAATATTATTGTTTTCTTACAGTCACTCGTGGCTGTAAATACCCTCCTTGGGTGTTTCCTCCCTAGACTTAACCGCGCCCCAAGCGCGGTTTTTTTTGAGAGGAGACCGGCCCCTATTCGGCCGCCAGCGCCCGGTCGACGGCGTATTCCTCGACATGGTCGGAAAAATCCTGCAGGAACGCTGAAATCGCCGTCTGCAGCACCGCGAAATCAGGTCGCTTGGCCAGTGTCGTTTCATCGACATAGAGGCCGCGGTTCACCTCGATCTGCAAGGCATGCAGCCCCTTGGCAGGCCGGCCGTAATGTTCGGTGATGAAGCCTCCCGCATAGGGCTTGTTGCGCACCACAGAAAAGCCCATGTCCTCCAGAAGCCGCATAGCAGTGCGTGAAAGCTCGCCCGACGCACTGGTGCCGTACCGGTCGCCGATGATGAAATCCGGCCGCATGCCCGTGCCGGAGACGCGGATATTGCCCGGCATCGAATGGCAGTCGATCAACACCGAGAAGCCGAAGGTGACATGGGTGCGCACGACAAGACGGCGCAGGCACGCATGGTAGGGCTTGTAGACCGTCTCGACCCGCTCCAGCGCCTCCTCCACGGGAAAGCGCTGGCGGTAGATCTCCATGTTCTCGGCGACGACCCGTGGCACGGTGCCGAGCCCGCCGGCGACCCGAATCGAATTGATGTTCGCAAAGGAGGGTAGTGCCCCCTCGAACATGCGCGGGTCGAGCTCGTAGGGCTCGCGATTGACGTCGAGCCAGGCACGCGGGAAGTGCGCAATCAGCATCGGCGCGCCGAGCGCCGGCGCGACCGAGAACAGCTCATCGACATAATGGTCTTCCGAACGGCGGATACCAAGTGAATCGAGACGCGACTGCGCCAGAAAGCCCTGTGGATAACGTCGGCCGCTGTGGGGGGAATTGAAGACGAGGGGCACGCTTTGCGAAACCGGCTCCAGCACTTCGAAGTGGCTGTTTTCGCTCAAAGCCTCCGCCATTGTTGCCCTTTACCATGCCTTCAAGTCATTGCGTGTGCCATGTTGCCAGCGGCCACCCTGCGTGTCCATACTGAGAAACAAGGGATAAGGGCTTGCCCTGCCCCATTCACCGGATATTTACCGGAATACGCTCTTGTAACAGAACCGCCCGTCCGCGGGCAGACAACCTTAGCAACGGTTCCCGAACTCCATGACACCCAAGATTCTCCTCGCAGAAGACGACAACGATATGCGCCGGTTCCTCGTGAAGGCGCTCGAAAAGGCGGGCTACCAGGTGCTGTCCTATGACAACGGCGCCAGCGCCTACGACCGGCTTCGCGAAGAGCCCTTCTCGCTGCTCCTGACCGACATCGTGATGCCGGAGATGGACGGTATCGAGCTGGCCCGCCGCGCAACGGAACTCGACCCGGACCTGAAGGTCATGTTCATCACGGGCTTCGCCGCCGTGGCGCTCAACCCGGATTCCAAGGCCCCGAAGGACGCCAAGGTTCTGTCAAAACCGTTCCACCTGCGCGATCTCGTTGAAGAAGTCAACAAGATGCTGGCCGCCTAACCCCCGGAAAAGACCGCAAAATCGGCCCGTAAAAAAAGCTTCAAAAAGCTATTGACGCGCCTCAGGGTTTTGTGGTCTATGCCCCTCATCGGATGGGCGTGTAGCTCAGCGGGAGAGCACTACGTTGACATCGTAGGGGTCACAGGTTCAATCCCTGTCACGCCCACCATTCGAATTCCAGAGGCCTTTCGGGAAACCGGAAGGCCTTTTGCTTTTCCGCCGTTGCGTCTTGCCGGCAAGGCCGGGCGCTGGGTACGAAGCATTCTCCCCCACAGCACAAAACCTGCTTCGCCGACCCGCCCCTGATCCTGACCGGAAACCGGCGCCTGCAAGGTGAGGATTCGGAGAATCCAACAGCGCGCTCCAACTCCCCATCACACCGTCATGTTTTCAGCCCGCGCCGGCGCGGCTCTTGAAAATTGTCCGGCTTTCCTCGCGGCACGCCGCATGCCGCCGGCTTTTTGCTCCGTCCGGATGGCTACGCGGAAATACACATATGCCGTGCAGGAAAGAGTTGACGGCGAGGGGTATTTTGCGGTCATATGGGTGGCACGTCCAGCCGCATATCGCACTGCGGACCAGCGCCAAGCAGGTGAAATTACACCCGAATCCGGCAGGTCGGCGGCACGCGGCGCGCATACTCCACCACTCGATTACCCCAGGAAACCGTAAAGTGTTTATCGCCTGGCTATGCTTGCGGCCGTCTACCCCTCTACCAAAGATGGCGCACCCCGTTGGAGGACGGGCATTCGAAAAGTCGACGTGATCGGAGGAGTATCCATGAGCGACGCATCCAGCATACACCCGGTGGACGAGAAACTGCCCGCAGGCAGGCTCGCGACGCTGGGCATCCAACACGTACTCGTCATGTATGGCGGCGCCGTCGCCGTGCCGCTCATCGTCGGGCGCGCCCTGCAGCTCAGCCCCCAGGACGTGGCGTTCCTGATTTCTGCCGACCTCTTCGTCTGCGGCCTCGTCACCATTATCCAGTCGCTCGGCTTTGGCCGGCATGTCGGCATCCGTCTGCCCGTCATGATGGGCGTGACCTTCGCTTCCGTCGGCCCGATGGTCTCCATGGCAACGATGACGCCGGGAACGGAGGGTGCCCGCATGATCTTCGGCGCCATCATAGGTGCCGGCTTCATTGCGCTGCTGATCGCCCCCATCATGGGCCGGTTGCTGCGCTTCTTCCCGCCCGTCGTGACAGGCACCATCATCCTCGTCATCGGCGTGTCGCTGATGCGCGTCGGCATCAACTGGACGTTCGGCAACCCCTTCGGCCCGACCGCGCCCAAGCTGATCGACCCGGCGCATGCCGAATGGCTCGCCCAGATGAAGACGCTCGCCGAAAGCGGCGGCCCTGCCGTGCCCAGCGGCTTTGCGATCGCACCGACCGTGTCCAACCCGGTCTATGCCGAGCCGAGCCATATCGCGCTGTCGGCACTGGTGCTCGTCTCGATCCTCGCCATCGCTCGCTTCGGCCGCGGCCTCATCAGCAACATCGCGGTCCTCAGCGGAGTCGTCATCGGCTGCGTTGCTGCCTCCATCCTCGGCATGATGCATTTCGACCGCGTCGCCGATGCCGGCTGGTTCGCCGTCGTCACGCCGCTGCGCTTCGGCATGCCGATCTTCGATCCCGTGCTGATCGCCACCATGACGCTCGTCATGATCGTCGTCATGATCGAATCGACCGGCATGTTCCTGGCATTGGGCGAAATCACCGAAAAGCCGGTTTCCCAGCAGAAGCTGACCGCAGGTCTGCGTGTCGATGGTATCGGCACGATGATCGGCGGCCTGTTCAACACCTTCCCCTATACCAGCTTCTCGCAGAATGTCGGCCTCGTCGGCGTCACCGGCGTGAAGAGCCGCTATGTCTGCGTCGCCGGCGGCATCATCATGATCATCCTCGGCCTCATCCCGAAGATGGGTGCCCTCGTCGAGGCCGTGCCGACCTTCGTTCTCGGCGGTGCCGGCCTCGTGATGTTCGGCATGGTGGCCGCGACGGGCGTGCGCATCCTCACGACGGTGGACTTCAAGTCCTCGCGCAACAACCTCTTCGTGGTTGCCGTCTCGGTCGGCTTCGGCCTGATCCCGCTGCTGGCCCCGAACTACCTGATGTGGATGCCGCATGCGATCCATCCCATCATCGAATCGGGCATCGTGCTCGCCTCCATCGTCGCCGTGCTGCTGAACGCCTTCTTCAACGGCGTACGCTTCGAGCAGTCCGATGCCGTCGAGGCCGCCCGCATGGCCGACTCGCATTAAAGGCCACTCGCTCACCTCAAGCCCGGCTTGCCTCTGCGCAAGCCGGGTTTTTCCGTGAACAAGGGTGCACGCGGCATTCTCCTGAGCCCACTTCCAAGGCATAGCTGAGGGCATGGCGGACAACCGCCTCCGGGAAAGGCGGTTTCGAGGAGTATTCATGGCCGGCATGTTGAATGGACGCGAAGCGCTCGTGTTGGCCGTCACCCTGTGGACGGCGCTATCGATCAACGACATTCTCATGTTGCCCGGCGGCCTGCCCATCATCGCACCGGGTTGGCTGAGCAGCATCCTGCTCGCGCTGCTTCTCGCAAGGGTGTTGCAGCGCCTTCAAAATCTGTCGAAGGTCCAGGCGATAGGTTTCGGCACGCTTTGCGTGTTCGCCGCCGCGACCACCCAGGCGGTGTTCGACATCACCGTCATCATGACGGTCGGCCCGCACGCCTTGCCCGGCGGCCAGAGCGTGCCGGGCTTCGCCATCGCCAATACCTGGGAGAAGGCTCTCCTGCAGTTCCGCTTCAGCCTGATCTGGAACGGCATTGTCTTCGGCTTCTATGTGGCGGCGCTCTCCCTGCTCAATGCGCAGCGCCGCAAGCTGGACGCGGAGATGCGGGCGCTGCGCTACGAACTCAACCCGCATTTTCTTTTCAATACCCTGAACTCCATCGCCGGCCTCATCGAGGAGGGATCGGCGGGGCGGGCCGACCGCATGGTCCTGTCGCTTTCGCGCTTTCTCCAGAAGACGCTTTCGCTCGACCCGCTCCACGATGTCCCGTTGGCCGAGGAAATCGCCCTGCAGCGCGATTACCTCGAAATCGAGCATGAGCGCTTCGCAGACCGCATGGCCTTCGATATCCGTCTGCCGGCCGAACTGGAAGGGGTGATGGTCCCCAATCTCATTCTCCAGCCGCTGATCGAGAACGCCGTCAAACATGGCGTCGGCCCGTCGCGAAAACACGTCGCGATCGTGCTTGAGGCGAAACGGGAGGGGGATCATCTCGTGCTGAGTGTCGAGAACGACCTTCCAACTGAGGACATGGGCAGAAAGCCGCCTGGAATGGGCATAGGCCTTCGCAACATCCGGGAGCGGCTGCAGGCCCGCTTCGGCAACCGGTGGCGTTTCTCGTCAGGTCCGGTGGATGGCGGCCGCTACCTGGCCACCATCACCTTGCCGCTCCGAAACGCCTGAAGGCGATCACCGGCATCCCATCAATTCAGAGGGATCGAAAGGCCGCCGCCCGAAGCCGCCGGGCGAGCGTAGGTCGTGTTGTTCGCAGCGGTCGTGCTGCATCCTGCCAGCGACAGGACCGTAAGTGCGGCGACGACGAAACCGGTGATGGGGCGCATGAATCTCTCCTTTGCGGTGTGCCCGTATGACATAGGCATGACGAAGGCTTGCGTCCACCGCCGCCGCCTTCATATCCCGTGCGTTCATCGTCAAGCCCGGGATGCCACACCCGCCAGCTTCGTCATGGCACCTCGGTGCGCCCCATCAGGCCGGAGATATCTCGCGCGGCGAGATCGAGAATATGGCGCGAGCAGGCCTCCGCGCGCGCACCATCCCGCAAACGCAGCGCATCGACCAGCGCCCGATGCACGCCGAGCGCTTCGTCATGACGCTCCGTCGCCCGGTTGGAGGCGTGCAACGCGTAGGAAAGGGCAGCGTGGATGATCGAGGACAACTGGTGGAAAACCTGGTTGTGACTCGCTTTCAGCAGCGTCTCGTGGAAACGTGTATCGGCGGCGGTGAAGGCTTTGAGGTCGCCTTCGGCATAGCTCATGTCGTCACAGGCGCACTCGAGGTCGGCAATCTCCTGCGCCGTCGCGCGGGCGGCCGCGAGGAAGGCGGCAGCCGGCTCGACGGTGCGTCGTGCTTCGAGGATGGAGCCGAGAAGCTCGGCCGAGAGCACGTCCGGGCCCATCCATTCCAGGATTTGCGCGTCGAGCACGTTCCACTCCGAACGGTCGCAGACCAGCGTGCCGACCCTCGGCCGGCCTCGCACGAGCCCCTTCGTCTCCAGCACCTTCAGCGATTCACGGATGACGGTGCGGCTGACGCCATAGCTTTCGCACAGGTCGCTTTCCCGCGGCAGAGCCCCGCCGGGCGGAAAACGCCCGCCGCAGATATCGCCCCCGATCGCCGCGGTCACGTTATGACGCACCCGGGGTCGGCGCGATGACGGCCGATGCGCCTGTCTTGCGAGCTTCTCCGCCACGTTGCCTCCACCAGTTCAATCATTGATCATACAAATCGGAAGCAATCATACGACAAATTGACGGCCAGGGCCATTACCACCTGTTGCGGAGCACAGGCAAATCGCAATATTGACTTTTGCTGACAAAGTGCATAATGCGCCGACCTCAACAGCAGGAGCCGCCATGCTCGCCGACATCCCCCCCGTGCTCGTCCTCAACCCGAAAGACAATGTCGGGGTCGTTCCTGCCAATGTCGACGCCGGCCGCATGCTGGTGAACGGCGTTTCCGCCATCGAGCGCATACCGCGCGGACACAAGGTGGCAATCGCACCGATCGCGGAAAACGAACCGGTGCGGAAATACGGCCAGATCATCGGATATGCGACACGGGCAATCCGCCCCGGAGAACACGTTCACCTGCAGAACCTTGCCATTCTCGACGTGGCGCTGAAACACGAATTCTGCGTCGACAATGCGCTCCCGGCAATGGTGCCGGCGGCTGAGCGTCGCACGTTCGATGGCTACGATCGCGGCAACGGCCGCATCGGCACGCGCAACTACATCGGCATCCTCTCGACCGTGAACTGTTCCGCCACGGTCTCGCGCTATGTGGCGGAGCATTATGCCCGCAAGTTCCGCGAGACCGGCCATGACAATATCGACGGCGTGGTGGCGCTGACCTATGGCGGCGGCTGCGCGCTGAACCTCAAGTCCGAGGGCGGACGCATTCTCACCCGCACCTTCAAGGGCTATGCGCGCAACCCGAACTTCGGCGGCATCCTGATGATCGGCCTCGGCTGCGAGACCTTTCAGTACGGCCCGCTGGTCGAGGAGGCCGGGCTGGAGGAGGGGAAAACCTTCCGCACCATGATGATCCAGAACCAGGGCGGCACGCGTAAGACGATCGAGGCGGCTTGCGAGATGATCGACGACATGCTGCCGGATGTCGGCCGCATCCGCCGCACGCCACAGCCTTTGTCGGGCATCAAGCTGGCCCTCGAATGCGGCGGGTCGGACGGCTATTCCGGCATCTCCGCCAATCCGGCCCTCGGCATCGCCTCGGATCTCCTGGTCAAGGAGGGTGCGACGACGGTGCTGTCGGAAACGCCGGAAATCTATGGCGCGGAACATCTCTTGACCCGCCGCGCCGCCCGGCCTGAAGTGGCGGAAAAACTGCTGGCCCGCATCGACTGGTGGCGAGACTACACGGCAAAGAACGACGCCGAACTCAACAACAACCCCTCGCACGGCAACAAGGCCGGCGGCCTCACCACCATTCTGGAAAAATCGCTCGGCGCGGTCGCCAAGGGCGGCTCGATGCCGCTCAACGCCGTCTATGAATATGCCGAGGAGGTGACGGAACCGGGCTTCGTCTTCATGGACACGCCCGGCTACGACCCGGCGGCCGTGACCGGCCAGATCGCCGGCGGCTGCAATCTTGTCGCGTTCACCACCGGTCGCGGCTCGGTCTCCGGCTACAAGCCGGCGCCGTGCATCAAGATCGCCACCAACACGCCGATGTACGAACACATCAAGGAGGACATGGATATCAATTGCGGCACGATCGTCGACGGCACCGAGACGATCGAGGAGGCCGGCCGCCGCATCTTCGAATTCGTCATCGAAACCGCCTCCGGCCGCAAGACGGCGAGCGAAGCGTTCGACTACGGCGACAACGAATTCGTGCCCTGGCAGGTCGGCGCGATCACCTGACCGTCAGAGGTGCATGACGATGTTGACGAGTGTGCCCGCAGGATCGCGCACGAAGAACCGTCGCACACCCCAAGGCTCGTCCGCCGGTCCGTATTCGACGATGTAACCGCCCTCAAGGACCGCCGCATAGACGGCATCGAGATCGTCCACCTCGACCGAAAGACCCGGCACCGGCGTGCCGGAACCGCCCTCGGAGGCAAAGCTCACCTGCAATGGCATACGATCCTGCGTGCCGTAGGTGACGATCCAGCCGTGGTCCATCAGCAGCCCCAGCCCGAGTATCCCGCGATAAAAAGCGGCCACACCCGCCGGATCGGCCGTTTCGATATTCGCGACGATGCGCCTGACCGTCATCCTTTCCTCCTCACCGGGTGACGGGCGTCGCATAGGCAGGCATGTCCGGCCGGTGCGCCGCACGCAGCTCCGCGACGCGGCCGATCACCTTGGGCAGCGAGACCGTGATGTGATGGCGGAGCGTTTCGGCCGCACGCGCCCTGTCGTCGACGTCGAGCGCACGGAACACCGCCAGATGCTCCGCTATGAAGGGCTCGTCGGCCGGCATCCGGTGCGAAACGCCGATAATGTGCTTGCTGACATTCAGCATGAAACGGGCACGGCGCAGCGCGATCAGCAATTCGCGGTTCGGGCAATAGCCAAGGCAGGTGATGTGCAGGTCGGTCTCAAGGCCGTCCATCGCTTCGACGGAGAGATCCGGATAGACGGCCAGCGCCTCTTCCAGTCGCTGCGTCATCGCACCGCGCTCCGCGGGCGGGATGAAGGGCGCAGCCTGGCTCAGCGCCAGCGGCTCCAGCGCGACGCGGATATCGTGCAGGTCGCGCATGCGTTGCTCATCGAGCGGCACCAGCGTCCAGCGCATGCGCTCGTCTTTTTCCGTGATGCCGAGTGCTTCCAGCCGGGTCAGCGCATCACGCGCCACCTGCCGGCCGACGCCGCGCGCACGGGCCAGCTCCACCTCGTTGATGCGGTGGCGGCCGAAGACGGACAGATGCACCATCTCGCGCTCCAGGCTCTCGTAGATCGCCTCCCAGGCCGGTGCCTTGCGCAAGGCCGGCGCCTCCTCGTCGAGGCCGAGCATCTCGGCGGTCAGCACCGCCCGCTTCGGCCCGCCGCGCCCCTGCCCCACCAGAAAACCGCGCCCATCGAACCGCCGGATCTGTCCCGCCGCCTCCAGAAGTGCGAAAGCCTGGCGCACCGGCGTACGGGTGGAGGCAAAGAGGGTCGCGACCGGCCCTTCCAGCAGCAGGGCGCCCTTCGGCAGCCGCCCGGAGGCAATCGCCTCGGCAAGCACCTCGCGGATACGCAGATAGAGCGGGCTCTTGTCGAGCGCCCCTTCGGCGCTTTCCGCACCCGTTTCCGCCAAAGCCTGCCCCGTGCCGATCATGGCGCCGACCATTGCATGAATGCACCGTGCCGACAACGGTCATGTCTGCCACGGCTCCCGGCAAGGAAATTGCGTCGCACCGGCGAAAAATCTCCATTCATTTCGTGACGCGCGGGGCATTTTGCGCTAGGGAACCCTGCTGAGGCTCGCAATGCGGCCCCAAAAAGCCCATATGTCAGCCGCGTCCACTCGAGGAATTGACCATGCCCGCATATCGCTCCCGAACCACCACCCACGGCCGCAACATGGCCGGTGCCCGCGGCCTCTGGCGCGCAACCGGCATGAAGGATTCGGACTTCGGCAAGCCGATTATCGCGGTGGTGAACTCCTTTACCCAATTCGTGCCCGGCCACGTCCATCTGAAGGACCTCGGCCAGCTCGTCGCGCGCGAAATCGAGAAGGCTGGCGGCGTCGCCAAGGAATTCAACACGATCGCCGTCGACGACGGCATCGCCATGGGCCATGACGGCATGCTCTATTCGCTGCCGTCGCGCGAGATCATCGCCGACTCGGTCGAATACATGGTCAACGCGCATTGCGCCGACGCCATGGTCTGCATCTCCAACTGCGACAAGATCACGCCCGGCATGCTGAATGCCGCGATGCGCCTCAACATCCCCGCGGTCTTCGTCTCCGGTGGCCCGATGGAGGCCGGCAAGGTCGTGCTGCACGGCAAGACCCACGCGCTCGATCTCGTCGATGCCATGGTCGCCGCCGCCGACGACACGATCTCCGACGAAGACGTCAAGGTCATCGAGCGCTCCGCCTGCCCGACCTGCGGCTCCTGCTCCGGCATGTTCACGGCCAATTCGATGAACTGTCTGACCGAAGCCCTCGGCCTGTCACTGCCGGGTAACGGCTCCACACTCGCGACCCATGCCGACCGCAAGCGCCTCTTCGTCGAGGCGGGCCACCTGATCGTCGACCTCGCCCGCCGCTACTATGAGCAGGAAGACGAGAGCATCCTGCCGCGCTCGGTCGCCAACAAGAAAGCGTTCGAGAACGCCATGTCGCTCGACGTTGCCATGGGCGGCTCGACCAATACCGTGCTGCACATTCTGGCGGCCGCCTATGAAGGCGGCATCGACTTCGACCTCGACGACATCGACGCACTGTCGCGTCGCGTCCCATGCCTCTCCAAGGTCGCGCCCGCCAAGCAGGACGTGCACATGGAAGACGTGCACCGCGCCGGCGGTATCATGCGCATCCTCGGCGAGCTCGACCGCGGCGGTCTCATCCATCGCGACACGCCGACCGTGCATTCCGAAACCCTCGGTCACGCCATCGACCGCTGGGACATCACCCGCACCAGCAGCGAGACAGTGCGCACCTTCTTCCGCGCCGCACCGGGCGGCATCCCGACGCAGGTCGCCTTCAGCCAGGAAGCACGCTGGGACGAACTCGACACCGACGGGGAAACGGGTGTCATCCGCTCCGTCGAGCATCCCTTCTCCAAGGATGGCGGCCTTGCCGTCCTCTCCGGCAACATCGCGCTCGACGGCTGCATCGTGAAGACCGCCGGCGTCGATGAATCGATCCTGAAATTCTCCGGCCCGGCTGTCGTCTTCGAAAGCCAGGATGCAGCCGTCAAGGGCATTCTCAGCGGCGAGGTGAAGGCCGGCGACGTCGTCGTCATCCGCTATGAAGGCCCGAAGGGCGGCCCGGGCATGCAGGAAATGCTCTATCCGACGAGCTACCTGAAGTCGAAGGGTCTTGGAAAGGCCTGCGCGCTGATCACCGACGGCCGCTTCTCCGGCGGCACGTCCGGCCTTTCGATCGGCCATGCCTCGCCCGAGGCCGCCCAGGGCGGCGCGATCGGCCTCGTGCGCCAGGGCGACCTCATCGAGATCGACATCCCCAACCGCACGATCAACCTTGCGGTCCCGGAAGAAGAACTCGCCGCCCGCCGTACCGAACAGGACAAGCTCGGCTGGAAGCCGGCCGCTCCGCGCAAGCGCAATGTCACGACGGCGCTCAAGGCCTATGCCGCCTTCGCCGCCAGCGCCGACAAGGGCGCCGTGCGCATCCTGCCGGAATAAGCTTCGACCGGGCGCGAACATCCTGTTTCGCGCCCGGCTGTTTGCTCAGAGGTGGCGCGTCTCGGCCGGCGTATTCCACCAGGCATTGTTCCGTCCGTCGAAATATTGCACCGGCAATGCTGCAAGCTCGCTGTGCTCGATATCGTCGAGGCAGGCGACGTTGATCGAGACATAGGCGCCGCCGATCGCCTCGACATAGCCCTGGCCGAACGGCGAGACACCGCAGGTCTTGCAGAAGTGGTGGTGCCCGCTCATCGTGCCGAACTGGTAGTCGCCGAGATCCGCCTCGTCGCATTGCAGGCGAAAGGCATCCGGCTTGATCTGGGCACCCCAATAGCGCTTCTTCGAGCAGATCGAGCAATTGCAGCGGCCCGTCCCGGCGGAGAGGTCAATATCGGCCTCATAGCGGATTTTTCCGCAATGGCAGCTTCCCTTGTAGGTCTTCAACATCACGTTCTCCTCGCTTGCACCGATCCAACTAAAATGACAATATGCTGTCAAAACCACATTTGCAAAATGACAGCATGTTGTCAATATGAGCTCTGACCGCACTCCCGCCGGCGATGCCTTCGCCACCTTTGCCATCTCGGTCCTGCGCCTCGCCGGGCATTTGCAGACGGCGGGCGATGCACTGGCCAAACCCGCCGGCCAGACCAGCGCCCGCTGGCAGGTGCTCGCCGCCGCCGCCCATGCGCCCATGTCCGTCGCCGATGCCGGCCGGGCGCTTGGCATGACGCGGCAAGGCGTTCAGCGCGTTGCCGATCTCCTCGAGAAGGACGGCCTCGTCGCCTATGCCGAGAACCCCGCCCACCAGCGCGCCAAGCTGATGGTGCTGACGGATGACGGCGTGGCGGCGCTGACGGCCATAAGGGCGCGGCAGGCAGTTTGGGCCAATGCCCTCGGCGGTCTGCTCGGCGAAAAAGACATTCAGGCGGCAACCAGAACCATCGCCGCAGCGTTACAGGTCGTCGAGAAGCAGACCGTGCCCGACGACCGAGACCGGGCGTCGCTTTGACACGACCGAAGAATGTTGATACCAACTTATTTGTCGAAAGCCCGTGAAAGAGGAGTTCCGAGCATGAGACCGCACCACGAGGTCGTATCCCAAACGGAATGGCTGGCAGCGCGAAAGGCGTTGCTGGTGCTGGAGAAGGAGGAGACAAAGCTGCGCGACAAGGTACGCGCCGAACGCCTCTCGCTTCCCTGGGTCAAAGTCGAGAAGATCTATACTTTTGAGACACCCGATGGCCGCAAGACCCTGACCGACCTGTTCGATGGCCGCAGCCAGCTCATCGTCTATCACTTCATGTATGGTCCTGATTGGGAGGCAGGCTGTCCCGGCTGTTCCTTCATGGCCGACCATATCGACGGCATGCTGCCGCATCTCAACAATCACGATGTCACGATGATCGCCGTCTCCCGCGCACCGCTCGAAAAACTCACCGCCTACAGGAAGCGCATGAATTGGACATTCCCGTGGGTTTCTGCCTTTGGCAGCGACTTCAACTTCGACTACCATGTCT
The DNA here is from genome assembly GCF_028534175.1 of Shinella sp. HY16. Lineage (NCBI taxonomy): Bacteria > Pseudomonadati > Pseudomonadota > Alphaproteobacteria > Hyphomicrobiales > Rhizobiaceae > Shinella > Shinella sp. HY16. Next base: position 3,004,076 of record NZ_JAHYXL010000001.1, read on the forward strand.
CCTTCACCAAGGAGGAGCTGGCGAGCGGCAAGGTCATGTACAATTACCGCGAGACGAACGCCGCCGATGCGCATGACGAGCTTCCCGGCCTCAGCGCCTTTTTCAAGGACGAGGACGGCACCGTCTACCACACCTATTCCGACTATGCCCGCGGCGGCGAGGAGGCGCTCGGCACCTTGATGATCCTCGACCGTGCGCCAAAGGGCCGAAACGAGACCGGCACACTCAGCTTCGTCAAGCGCAAGGATGAGTATGCGGATGCGCCCAAAGCGCGATCCTGCTGCGACTAAGTCCGTCCATCAAGAAAATGGAGAACCGCATGCACAAGGATTATGGCACATTCTGCTGGTACGAATTGATGACGCCCGACGTGCCCGCCGCCGAGCGGTTCTACGCCTCGGTCGTCGGCTGGTCGACGCGCGATTCCGGCATGGAGGGCATGAACTACACCCTCGCCTATGCCGGTGAAACACAGGTGGCCGGGCTGATGGAACTGCCCAAGGAAGCCGAGGGCATGCCGCCGATGTGGATGGGCTACATCTTCACCGACACGATCGAGGAGACTCTTGACGATATCGCGGCCAATGGCGGGAAAATCCACCGTCAGCCGCAGGATATTCCCGGCATCGGCCGCTTCGCCGTCGCCACCGACCCGCATGGTGCCGTCTTCTCGCTTTTCTCCACCGAGGACCAGGCCCCCGACCGGCCGGAAATGATGACGCCCGGCCATATCGGCTGGAACGAGCTGATGGCCGGCGACCTCGACGAGGCTTGGGACTTCTACGACAAAACCTTCGGCTGGACGAAGGACATGGCCGTCGACATGTCGGACGCCGGCATGGGCACCTACCAGACCTTTGCCGTGCGCGGCGGCAATGCCATCGGCGGCATGATGACCAACCCGCCCGGCACGCCCATGCCGCCTTTCTGGAGCTATTACTTCGTGGTCGAAGGCCTCGACGCGGCCGGAAAACGCGTGACGGACGGCGGCGGCCAGGTGGTCATGGGCCCGATGGAAGTGCCCGGCGGCGCCTGGATCCTCAACTGTGTCGATCCGCAGGGCGCATATTTCTCGCTCGTCGCGACGAGCCGCTGAGCCTCGACTGCGCGGGGCGGCCCAGCCGCCCTGCCTTTCCACAGCCTTCATGAAACAGTCATGGAGCCGTCATGACGAGACGGTATGGATAGGCCGTCAGAACCGGACAGGCTCCGGCTGCAGGATGCGCCTTCTGACCGCCGACGCCGGCATGATCTGTAGCTGCGTATCTTTTTCAGAAATCATCCCATGCGCCTTTCCATCAAGCTTTCGCTTGCAGCCCTGCTGCTGGCTGTTATCGCCATTTCCGCGACCAGCATCGCAAGCCTCACGCTGAGCGCCAGCCAATCGACCGCGGCCGCCATGACAAAACTCGAAACGTTGGCCGACGGACGGCGCAACGAGCTGGCGCAATATCTGCAATCGGTCGTCAAGGAGACGCGCGATCTTGCCGGCCAGAAGGTGATCGCCAAGGCGCTCGACGATTTTTCCGGCGCGCTAGGCGCCATCGAGGGCGACCGCACGGGTGAGCTGCAACGCCGTTACGGCGGCAAGGCCGAGCTGAAATCCGCCGAGATCGATAAATTCGACCAGTTGCACGGCCGCTATCACGGCTTCTTCCAGCGCAACGCTGAGGCGCAGGGTTTTGACGACATGCTGCTGGTCAACCTCAGCGGCGACGTCGTCTATTCACTGAAGAAACACGGCGATTTCGGCGGCAATGTCTTGAGCGGCGCAACGCTCAAGGACACCGGTCTCGCCAGGGTTTTCGCGGAGGCAGCACCGGGTACGGACACGGCCATCGTGTCCTTCGGGGATTTCGAGGCCTACGCCCCCGCCGGCCGCGCCATGGCCTTCCTCGCCGCGCCCGTCTCCTCCGTCGCCGGCAAGATCGGCGTGCTCGTCGTCGCACTGCCGAGCGAGCGCATCACTGCCAGGCTGAACAATCCGGTCGGCCTTGGCGAAACCGGCGAGGCCATGCTGCTGAACGCCGAAGGCACCCTCCTCACCCGCCCCGCGCATGGCGCCGATGCCGACATATTCGCCATGCGCATTGCACCGGACCTGCTGACTGCCGAAGACGGTACTGATATCGCCAAGGCGACCCTTCCCGATCATCGCGGCCGCGAGGCAAAACTCGCCGCCGCGCGCTTCGATTTCCTCGGCCACACCTGGACGGTCGCCGCCGTCATGGCCTCCAGCGAGGTTTTCGCCGGCCTCAATCGCCTCATCAACTGGACCCTGCTGATCTCGCTCGGCGTGCTCCTCGTCACCGCCGCCGTCGGCTTCCTCTTCGCCAGCCGCCTCTCGCGCCCGATCACCGCCCTCGTCTCCGACATGGGGCGCCTTGCCGCCGGCGACACCACCATCGCCTGCAACGGCCAGGAGCGTCGCGACGAAATCGGCGACATGGCCCGCTCCGTCGTCGTCTTCCGCGACGCGGCAATCGAAAAGGAACGTCTGCAACAGGAAACGGCGACGATGCGCGAAGACGCCGAAAGCGAACGTGCCGCCCGCGATGCCGCCAAAGCGGCCGAGGACGCAGAGACGGAAGCCGCCGTCCAGCACCTTGCCGAAGCGCTGCAACACCTCGCAAGCGGCGACCTCACCCGACGGATCGACACGCCCTTCATTGCCGCGCTCGATCGCATCCGCACGGACTACAACGTCTCCATCGAGCGCCTCGCCGAAGCCATGACGACGGTGCGCATCAACACCCACCGCATCCGCGACGATTCCGGCGAAATGCAGGAGGCGCTCGTGCAGCTTTCCAGCCGCACCGAGCGCCAGGCCGCCTCGCTCGGCGAGGCCGCGACGGCGCTTGCCGAGATGACCCAGGCCGTGCAATCGGCCGCCGAGCGCACGACGGTCGCCGAGCGCCTCGCCTCCGATACCAAGAAAAGCTCCGCCGCTTCCGAACAGGTCGTCGACAATGTCGTCGGCGCCATCGGCAAGATCGAGACCTCCTCGCGCGAAATCGGCAACATCATCGGCGTCATCGACGATATCGCCTTCCAGACCAACCTTCTGGCGTTGAATGCCGGCGTCGAGGCCGCGCGGGCCGGGGAGGCCGGCAAGGGTTTCGCCGTCGTCGCCCAGGAGGTGCGCGAACTTGCCCAGCGCACGGCAAGCGCCGCGCGCGAGGTGAAGGCGCTGATCACCAAGTCCGCCGGCGAGGTGGCGCGCGGGGCGGGCCTCGTGCGCGAGACCGGCAGCGTGCTGCGCGATATTGCCGGCAAGATCCATGCCATCGACGCCGAGATCAAGGAAATCGCCCGGGCCGCGCGCGACCAGTCCGCCGGCATCCACGAGATCAACACGACGATCCGCCAGCTCGATACGGTCACGCAGCAGAACGCCGCGATGGTCGAGGAAAGCAGCGCCGTCACGCACCGTCTTTCGGACGAGTCGGCGATGCTCGCCCGTCTCGTCGGCCAGTTCGAAATCCCGCATGAGGCACCGGCGGCGCGCCCCATGCTCCGGCGCATCGCGTAATCCTTTGAAAGCGCGCGGCGATCGCGCTTGCAATCTTTCTTCGCATTGCACAAACTCCCCTCGATGACGGCAGAAGACCGTCCGAGGGGATCAAAGCGCGCATGTCGATCAAGGCCGGTATCTACCACCTCACCCACTATATCTACGACAAGCCGGTCCGCCTCGGACCCCAGATCATCCGGCTGAAGCCGGCGGCGCATTCCAGAACCAAGGTCATCAGCCACTCGCTGAAGGTTTCGCCGGAAAACCATTTCGTGAACCTCCAGCAGGACCCCTACGGCAACTACCTCGCCCGCTACGTCTTCCCCGATCCGGTGACGGAGCTGAAGATCGAGGTCGATCTCATTGCCGACATGACGGTCTACAATCCCTTCGACTTCTTCGTGGAGGAGGAGGCCGAACACTGGCCCTTCGATTATCCGGAGGACCTCAGCGAAGACCTGAATATCTATCGCACGCCCGAGCCGCTGACCCCGGCGCTCGAAGATTTCCTGAAGACGATCGACCGCTCGCGCCAGCGCACCATCGACATGGTAGTCGGCCTCAATGCGAGGCTGCAGCAGGAGATCGGCTACGTCATCCGCATGGAGCCCGGCGTGCAGGCACCGGAGGAGACGCTGACGGTTGCCCGCGGTTCCTGCCGCGATTCGAGCTGGCTGCTGGTGCAGATCCTGCGCAATCTCGGTTTTGCCGCCCGCTTCGTCTCCGGCTACCTCATCCAGCTCACACCGGACCTGAAGGCGCTCGACGGCCCCTCGGGCACCGAGGTCGATTTCACGGACCTGCATGCCTGGTGCGAGGTCTATCTTCCCGGCGCCGGCTGGATCGGTCTCGATCCGACCTCCGGTCTCCTCACCGGCGAAAGCCACATCCCGCTCGCCGCCACGCCACACTACCGCAACGCCGCGCCGATATCCGGCGGCTATTTCGGCGAGGCGAACACCGAATTCGACTTCGCCATGACGGTGAAGCGCGTCGCCGAGCACCCGCGCATTACAAAGCCGTTTTCCGACGAGAGCTGGGAGGCGCTGAACGCGCTCGGCCGTGACGTCGATAGCGTGCTCGCCGCCAATGACGTGCGCCTCACCATGGGCGGCGAGCCGACCTTCGTCTCCATCGACGATTTCGAATCCGACGAATGGAACACCGCCGCCGTCGGCCCGACCAAGCGCGAGAAGGCCGACACGCTGATCCGCCGCCTGCGCGAAAAATTCGCGCCCGGCGGCTTCCTGCATTACGGCCAGGGCAAGTGGTATCCCGGCGAAAGCCTGCCGCGCTGGACCTTTTCGCTTTACTGGCGGCGCGACGGCAAGCCGATCTGGCAGAACCCCGATCTCATCGCCGAGGAAGGCGTCGTGCGCCCCGTCACCGAGGACGATGCCGGCCGATTGCTGACCGCCATCGCCGGCGAACTCGATATCGCGCCCGACATGGTGGTGCCCGCTTTCGAGGATCCGGCGGAATGGCTGGTCAAGGAGGCGAACCTTCCCGAAAATGTCGACCCGTCGAACTCCAAGCTCGAAGACCCGGAAGAGCGCAGCCGTATCGCCCGCGTCTTCGATCGCGGCCTGACCCGCCCCACCGGCTACGTGCTGCCCGTGCAGGCGTGGAATTCCCGCGCCAACGGCCGCCGCTGGTCGAGTGAGAAGTGGAGCACCCGTCGCGGCCGCCTGTTCCTCGTGCCGGGCGACAGCCCTGTCGGCTACCGCCTGCCGCTTACCACCCTGCCCTGGCTGTCACCGGCGGTCTACCCGTATATCAATCCGATGGACCCGAGCATTCCGCGCGACGACCTGCCGGATTTCGAAAAGGATCCGGGCCGTCCCCAGCAGGCCGCGCATTTCCAGCCCTTTGCCGGACAGCAGTCGCAGGTGCCGCAGTCCACCGACGAAATCGGCGGCCATGTGCGCACCGCCATCTCCGTCGAGCCGCGCGACGGCCGGCTCTGCGTCTTCATGCCGCCGACCGTCAGCGTGGAAGACTATCTCGACCTCATCGCCTCGGCCGAACGCGCCGCCGCTGCCCTCGGCCTGCCCGTCCATATCGAGGGTTATGCGCCGCCGCATGACGAGCGCATCAACGTCATCCGCGTCGCGCCGGACCCAGGCGTCATCGAGGTGAACATCCACCCGGCCTCCGATTGGGACGACTGCGTCGACATCACCACCGCGATCTACGAGGAGGCACGCCAATCCCGCCTCGGCGCCGACAAGTTCATGATCGACGGCCGCCACACCGGCACGGGCGGCGGCAACCATGTGGTCGTCGGCGGCAGGAGCCCGAACGACAGCCCGTTCCTGCGTCGCCCGGACCTGCTGAAAAGCCTCGTGCTGCACTGGCAACGCCACCCCGCGCTCTCCTACCTGTTTTCCGGCCTGTTCATCGGCCCGACCAGCCAGGCCCCGCGCATCGACGAGGCCCGGCACGATTCGCTCTACGAACTGGAGATCGCGCTTTCCCAGGTGCCTGCCCCCGGCGAAGGCGCGCCGCCGCTGCCCTGGCTGGTCGACCGGCTGTTCCGCAACCTCCTGACCGACGTCACCGGCAATACACACCGCTCGGAAATCTGCATCGACAAGCTGTTCTCGCCAGATGGACCGACCGGCCGCCTCGGCCTCGTCGAGTTCCGCGGCTTCGAAATGCCGCCGAACGCCCGCATGAGCCTTGCCCAGCAATTGCTGATCCGTGCCCTCATCGCCCGCTTCTGGCTGACCCCGGCGAAAGGAAGTTTCGTGCGTTGGGGCACCACGCTGCACGACCGTTTCATGCTGCCGCATTTTGTCTGGCAGGATTTTCTCGATGTGCTCGCCGACCTCAAGGCGAACGGCTTCGACCTTCGCCCCGAATGGTTTTCCGCCCAGCTCGAATTCCGCTTCCCCTTCTGCGGCGAGGTCGAATACGAGGGCGCGAAGCTGGAGGTGCGCCAGGCGCTCGAACCCTGGCATGTCATGGGCGAACAGGGCGCGATCGGCGGCACGGTGCGGTATGTCGATTCGTCCGTGGAGCGCCTGCAGGTCAAGCTGGAGACGGCCAATCCGGGGCGCTACACCGTCGCCTGCAACGGCCGGCCGGTGCCGCTGAGGCAGGCCGGCGCGCGGGGCGTTTCGGTTGCCGGCGTGCGCTACAAGGCCTGGCAGCCGGCCTCGGGCCTGCATCCTGTGCTGCCCGTCAATACACCGCTTACTTTCGACATTTATGATACATGGTCACGGCGCGCGATCGGAGGCTGCATTTACCACGTTGCCCATCCGGGTGGACGCAACTATGACACCTTTCCGGTCAACGGCAACGAGGCCGAGGCGCGCCGGCTGGCACGGTTCGAGCCCTGGGGGCACAGGGCTGGCGGTTATACGCTGTGGCCGGAAACCCCGCCGGCGGATTTCCCGCTGACGCTGGATTTGCGCCGGCCCGCCGGTATCTAGTGTTTAGCCTCCTCCAGGAGTGAATGGATTGAAGACCACGAGTATGGGGGCGGAACGCAGGGCGGCCAGTGCGGCGAAAGAGCCGGCTCACGCCTATGCCCCGCTTCCCGAGGTGGCCGACGAGATGGTCGACACCGAAGGCAAGGTGCGCCCCGTCTGGCGGCATTTCCTGAATGCGCTCGGCCGCATGGACGAGGCCGACCTTGCCGGCCGCTTCGCCCGCGCCGACCGGTATCTGCGCGATGCCGGCGTCTTCTACCGCGCCTACGGCAAGGAGGCGAACACCGACCGTGCCTGGCCGCTCTCGCACATTCCCGTGCTGATCGACGAAGCGGAGTGGGAAAACCTCTCCCGCGGCCTCATGCAGCGCGCCGAACTGCTGGAGGCAGTCGTCGCCGATATCTACGGCAAGAACGAGCTTGTCGCGAGCGGCCTCCTGCCTCCTGCCCTCGTCGCCTCCAACAGCGAGTTCCTGCGCCCGCTCGTCGGCGTGCATCCTGCCGGCCAGCATTTCCTGCACTTCGTCTCCTTCGAGATCGGCCGCGGGCCTGACGGCAACTGGTGGGTGCTGTCCGACCGCACGCAGGCTCCCTCCGGCGCCGGTTTTGCGCTGGAAAACCGCGTGGCAACCACCCGCGCCTTCTCCGATGTCTACGCGGAGACCCACGCCCATCGCCTCGCCGGCTTCTTCGGCGCCTTCCGCAACACGCTGCAGGCCAACAAATCGGCCGAGGACCGCATCGCCGTCCTGACGCCGGGCCTTGCCAACGAGACCTATTTCGAACACGCCTATATCGCCCGCTATCTCGGCTTCATGCTGCTGGAGGGCGAGGACCTGACGGTCGTCGGCGGCAAGGTCATGGTGCGCACCGTCGCCGGCCTGAAACCGATCGGCGTGCTGTGGCGGCGGCTTGACGCCTCCTTCGCCGATCCGCTGGAGCTGAACCAGAACTCCCATATCGGCACGCCCGGCATGGTCGAGGCGCTGCGCTCCGGCTCCGTCACCTTCGTCAACGCGCTCGGCGCCGGCATCGTCGAGACGCGCGCCTTCCTCGCGTTCCTGCCGAACATCTGTCGGCAACTGCTCGGCGAGGACCAGCTCCTTCCCTCCGTCGCGACCTGGTGGTGCGGCCAGAAGAGCGAGCGCGAACATGTCGCGGCTCATATCGAGCGCATGGTCATCGGACCGGCCTATTCCACGCGGCCGTTCTTCGACGACAACGAACAATCCGTGCTCGGCTCGACGCTGCGCGACACCGCGAAACAATCGATCGCCGAATGGCTGGCCTCCGACGGTGCCAAACTGGTCGGTCAAGAGGCCGTGACGCTCTCCACCACGCCGGCTTTCGTCGAGGGGAAACTCGTGCCGCGGCCGATGTCGCTGCGCGTCTTCGCCGCCCGCACGCGCGACGGCTGGCAGATCATGCCCGGCGGTTTCGCCCGCATCGGCGCCGGCGACAATGTCTCGGCCATCGCCATGCAGGAGGGCGGTTCGGCGGCGGACGTCTGGATCGTCAGCCCGAAACCCGTCGAGCGCACGTCGCTGCTGCCCGCCGAAGAGGTTTTTACTCGCAACATGCCCGGCAGCCTGCCGAGCCGCGCGGCCGACAACCTGTTCTGGCTCGGCCGCTATATCGAGCGGGCGGAAGGGGCGCTGCGCATCCTGCGCGCCTGGCACGGCCGCTACGCCGAATATGCCAATCCGGAACAACCGCTGCTGAAGGACGTCAGCGACTATCTCGAAGCGCTCGACATCGATACGTCGGAGGCCGTGCCGACGAGCCTCATCCGCAACATCGACAGCGCCGTCTTCTCCGCCAGCAACATCCGCGACCGTTTCTCGCCGGATGGTTGGCTGGCGCTGAACGACCTCTCCAAGACAGCGCGCCGCTTCCATGTCAACGTGCAGGCCGGCGACGACGCGACACGCGCCATGACCGTGCTGTTGCGAAAGCTCGCAGGCTTCGCCGGTCTCGTGCATGAAAACATGTACCGCTTCACCGGCTGGCGTTTCCTCTCCATCGGCCGCTATCTCGAACGCGGCCTGCACATGACGCGCCTGCTCGGCCACATGTCCGGTGAAGACGCGCCCGACGGCGCGCTCGACATGCTCCTGGAGATCGGCGACAGCGTCATGACCCACCGCCGCCGCTACAATGTCGCGACCGCTCGCCTGACGGTCACCGACCTGCTCGCGCTCGACCCGCTCAACCCGCGCTCGATCCTCTACCAGCTCAACGAGATCAAGAACGAAGTTGAGCAACTGCCGAACGCCTATGCCAACGGTCAGATGTCGCCCTTCTACCGCGAGGCGATGCGCCTGCATGCGGGCCTGGCGGTGATGACGCCGGAAACCATGACGGATGCGGTGTACAAGCGTTTCGAGGCGGAACTCGAAAAGCTGTCCGACATTCTTGCGAAGACCTATCTGAGCTGAGCGAGGGGGAGGCGCCGAAACCATGCTCTACGACGTCAACCTCCATATCAGCTACCTCTACGACACGCCGGTTTCCGGCGGCCGGCATATCGTGCGCGTGCTGCCGCTGTCGATCGGCGGGCGCCAGCGGCTGGTCGCCGGCACGGTGGGCGTAACACCCGGCCCCGGCGAACGGGTCGACCACAACGACTTCTTCGACAACCCGATGAGCGCCATCCTCTTTCGCAATGCGCATGAGCGGCTGGATATCCGCATGCAGGCGCGCGTGCATGTTGACGTGCCGGAACCGGCCGCCGACTTTTCCCCCCGCGTTGCCGACCTGCCGGAGGATATCGCCAACTACTGGTCGCTCGATGCCGGCTCGCCGCACCACTATACCGGCCCGAGCCCGCGGCTGAAGGATTGCCCCGAGATCGCCGAATACGCCCGCTCGATCGTCAAACCCGACATGACGATCCGCGCCATCGCCACGGCCGTCTGCGCGCGCATCCACAAGGATTTCACCTACGATCCGAAGGCGACCAACGTCGACACCACCCCGCGCGAGGCCTTCAAGCTGAAGCGCGGCGTCTGCCAGGACTTTACCCATGTGATGATCGTGGCGCTCCGGAGCCTCGGCATTCCCGCAGGCTATGTCAGCGGGTTCCTGCGCACCATCCCCCCACCAGGCAAGGAGCGGCTGGAGGGGGCGGATGCCATGCATGCCTGGGTGCGCTACTGGTGCGGCCGGGTGAACGGCTGGATGGAGCTCGACCCGACCAACAACATCCCCGCCGGGACCGATCACATCGTCGTCGGCTACGGCCGCGACTATGCCGACGTCGCCCCGGTCATCGGCGTGCTCAAGGGCTACGGCCAGCACAAGACGAGCCAGGCGGTCGACGTCATTCCGGTGCGGCAGACGGCGTAAATCCCGTTTGGAAACAACCGGGAAGACCGGATTTTCAAGGTCTTTGCAATTTTACGAAAACTATACCACGCACCCGAACCGTTAAATAACACTTCGCTGCTAGCTTCCCCCCACATTATGAAGATGGTGGGTGAGTTCTCATGACGAAGAATACGGAAAGAAAGACCTGGGTCTCCCGCCTTCTGCGGGACCGCGGCGGTAATTTCGGAATGATGACGGCGCTCGTCTTCCCGGTCATGCTGGCCGCCGGTGGCGTCGCCATCGACCTGACCACCATGGTCATGAAGAAAGCCGAATTGCAGGACGCCGCCGACGCGGCCGCCCTCGCGGCGGCCTCCGCACTGGCCAACGACGGCAAGAGCATCTCCGAGGCGAAGGTCATCGCGATGAGCTTCCTGAAGACACAGATGAGCGGCTCGACCAAAGAGGAAGAGGAAAAGGCCAAGACGGAAGGGACGAGCGGTTCGGACGGCAACGAAAATGGCGTGGAAGAATACGATTTCGATGCCTCGACCGTCGTCGAGATCATCGAAACGGCGCTGGTCGGCAACGGCAAATCGTTCAAAGTGAACGTCTCGACAAGCTACGAGATGAAGTTCAACCCCTTCACGCGGCTTCTCGGCCAGACGAAGACCACGATGAACGCCGCAAGCTCGGCGGAAAGCGCGACGGAATCGAAGAACGCCCTCTCGATGTTCCTCGTGCTCGACAAATCCGGCTCGATGGCCTGGATCACCAACGAGAAGGACGCAGCGGTAAAGTCCTGCATCAACTGGACGGAATCGAACTGGGGCAACACCAAGACCAAGGCGACGAGCCCGTGCTACGTTTCCAAGATGGCCGCGCTGAAGCTCGCTGTGGCAAGCCTTTTCACCCAGTTCAAGGCGGCCGACCCAACAGACACCTTCGTGCGCACAGGCACCATCGCCTATGATTCGGTGAGCTATACACCAAGTGCGCTGGCCTGGGGCTTCACAAGCTCGTTGGACTACGTCAACAAGCTCGACGCCAATGGCGGCACGGCCTCCGGCGCAGCCATGAAGACGGCTTACAACAGGCTGAAGGAAGCGTCCGAAAACACCGCTCACAGGGATAAGAACGGCCAGGTTCCGACCAAATACATCGTCCTCATGACGGATGGCGACAACAACAACACGGCCGACGACACGAGCACGAAGGCAACCTGCACCTCGGCCAAGAATGATGGCATGGAGGTCTACACCGTTGCCTTCATGGCACCGACCCGCGGCCAGAATCTGCTCAAGGATTGTGCATCGAGCGCTTCGCACTATTTCCAGGCCGAGAACATGGCAGCCCTCGTCGCAGCCTTCAAGGTGATCGGCGAGCGGACCTCCGCAGTGGTCTCCCGCCTGACCAAATAAGCGGCATCCCGCTATAGGAAAAAGCAAAACCCGCTGGGCCGGCCCAGCGGGTTTTTTAGCATATTCAACGTGTTTCAGGCATGTCGAAAATGCATGCGGCCTTTCTAGAAAAGCCTGTTGCAAGCGCTTCGGATAGATGCATAAATTGATTTAAACGCGACTTTCGCGAGAACGGACGCACAGAATGCGAGGGGGCAAAGTTCACCAATGATGAACCGGGTTACCAACAACGATCTCGCTCCCGCCCCCCGATCATCCGATCGCGAACAACTTGCGACCGAGCTTCTGGAGCGCCTCAAATATCGTATCGGCAAGGACCCGAAAGTGGCCAAGCCGCATGACTGGCTGACGGCGGCGATCCTCGTCGCGCGCGATCGCATCACCGACAAGTGGATGGACTCCACCCGCCGAACCTATGCAACGGGCGCAAAGCGCGTCTACTATCTATCGCTTGAATTTCTCATTGGCCGCCTGATGCGCGACGCCATGACGAATATCGGCATCATGGACGAGATGCGCCACGCGCTCGCCTCGCTCGGCGTCGATCTCGACATCATCGCCGAACTGGAGCCGGATGCTGCCCTCGGCAACGGCGGCCTCGGGCGCCTTGCCGCCTGTTTCATGGAAAGCATGGCGACGGTCGACGTGCCGGCCTATGGCTACGGCATCCGCTACGTGCACGGCCTCTTCCGCCAGCAGATGGCGGACGGCTGGCAGGTGGAGCTTCCGGAAACCTGGCTCGCCCACGGCAATCCCTGGGAGTTCGAGCGGCGCGAAAGCTCCTACGAAATCGGCTTCGGCGGCGCCGTGGAAACGATCAATATCGGCGAGGACAAGCAGCGCTTCGTCTGGAAGCCGGCCGAACGCGTCATCGCGACGGCCTATGACACGCCGGCCGTCGGCTGGCGGGCCAAGCGCGTCAACACGCTGCGCCTGTGGGCCGCCAACCCGATCGACCCGATCCTGCTCGATGCGTTCAATGCCGGCGACCATATCGGCGCCCTGCGCGAGAGCAACAAGGCGGAGAGCCTGACGCGCGTCCTCTACCCGGCCGACGCCACCTCCGCCGGCCAGGAACTGCGCCTCAGGCAGGAGTTCTTCTTCTGCTCCGCCTCGCTGCAGGACATCCTGCGCCGCCACCTGCAGCAATATCCCGATTTCACGTCACTGCCGGATGCCGTGGCGATCCAGCTGAACGACACGCACCCGGCCATTTCCGTCGCCGAACTGGTGCGATTGCTCACCGACGTGCACGGCATCGAGTTCGATACGGCCTGGGATATCGCCCACCGCACCTTCTCCTACACCAACCACACGCTGCTGCCGGAAGCACTGGAAAGCTGGCCGGTGCCGCTGCTTGAGCGCCTGCTGCCACGCCATATGCAGATCGTCTACGCGATCAATGCCAAAATTCTCATCGTGGCACGCAAGGAAAAGGGTTTCGAGGATCAGCGCATCCGCAACATCTCGCTGATCGAGGAATCGGGCGAGCGGCGTGTGCGCATGGGCAATCTCGCCTTCGTCGGCTCGCACTCGATCAACGGCGTTTCGGCACTGCATACCGAACTGATGAAGGAAACGGTCTTCGCCGACCTGCACAAGCTCTATCCGGACCGCATCAACAACAAGACCAACGGCATCACGCCACGCCGCTGGCTGATGCAGTGTAATCCGGGGCTTTTCAACCTGATCCGCGAAGCGATCGGCGATGCCTTCATGGACGATGCCGAGGCGCTGAAGGCGCTCGACGCCTTCGCTGACAACCGAGATTTCCAGGAGCGTTTCGCCGCGATCAAGCGGGAGAACAAGAACCGCCTCGCCAATCTCGTCGGCAGCCGCATGGGCGCCAGGATCGATCCCGCCGCGATGTTCGACATCCAGATCAAGCGCATCCACGAATACAAGCGCCAGCTGCTGAACATCATCGAGGCCGTGGCGCTCTATGACCAGATCCGCTCGCACCCGGAACTCGACTGGGTTCCCCGGGTAAAACTCTTCGCAGGCAAGGCGGCGCCGAGCTACCACAACGCCAAGCTGATCATCAAGCTCGCCAACGACGTGGCGAAGGTCATCAACAATGACCCGGCGGTGCGCGGCCTGCTCAAGGTCGTCTTCGTTCCGAACTACAACGTCTCGCTCGCCGAGATCATGGTGCCGGCCGCCGATCTTTCGGAGCAGATTTCCACTGCGGGCATGGAAGCGTCTGGAACCGGCAACATGAAGTTCGCGTTGAACGGCGCGCTGACGATCGGCACGCTCGACGGAGCCAATGTCGAGATGCGCGACCATGTGGGCGAGGAGAACATCGTGATCTTCGGCATGACGGCGGAAGAGGTGGCGAAGGTCAGGGCCGAGGGGCACAATCCACGCGCCATCATCGAGCAATCGAAGGAGCTGTCGCAGGCGCTCGCCGCAATCTCCTCGGGCGTTTTCTCGCCTGATGACCGCAACCGCTTCGCCGGTCTCGTCGATGGCCTCTACAATCACGACTGGTTCATGGTCGCAGCCGATTTCGACGCCTATGCCAGAGCCCAGCGCGATGTCGATGCCATCTGGAACGACAAGGCATCCTGGTACTCCAAAACCATCCGCAACACGGCCCGCATGGGCTGGTTCTCGTCCGATCGCACCATTCGCCAATACGCCAAGGAAATCTGGAGAGCCTGATGACCGCACCGCCGAAAAAAGGCACGACGGGGGGACCGTCAGAGCTTCTGGCGAAGGCAGACATCGACGCGATCTTGGAAAGCCGGCACTGGGACCCGTTCGCAGTGCTCGGCCTGCACGCGGCCGGCGACGGCCATGTCGCCCGCTGCTTCCTGCCCGGCGCCGCAGAGGTGACCGCCGAGACGCTCTCGGGCAAGGAGATCGGCGTGCTGACGCAGGTCGATCCGGCCGGCATCTTCGCCGGCGAGGTCTCCCTCAAGAAGCTTCAGCCGATCCGCTACCGCGCACGCAATGACAGCGGCGAGTGGGTGGTGGTCGATCCCTATTCCTTCGGCCCGGTGCTCGGCCCGATGGACGACTACTACATCCGCGAAGGCTCGCATCTTCGCCTCTTCGACAAGATGGGCGCTCATCCAATGACGCTCGAGGGCATCGAGGGCTTCCACTTCGCCGTCTGGGCGCCAAATGCCAAGCGGGTCTCCATTGTCGGCAACTTCAACAACTGGGACGGCCGGCGGAATGCGATGCGGCTACGCCGCGACACAGGCATCTGGGAAATCTTCCTGCCCGGCATCACCACCGGCCATGCCTACAAATACGAGATCGTCGGCATCGACGGCGAGGTCCTGCCGCTGAAGGCCGATCCTTTCGCCCGCCGCTCGGAGCTCCGCCCCGCCAACGCCTCCATGACGACAGGGCCGATCGACCAGGCCTGGGAGGACAAGGCGCACCTGGCGCACTGGGCCTCGGCGGACGCCCGCCGCCAGCCGATCTCGATCTACGAGGTGCATGCCGGTTCCTGGCAGAAGAACGACAATGGCGACTTCCTCACCTGGGACGAACTGGCGAACCGCCTGATCCCCTACTGTGTCGACATGGGCTTCACCCATATCGAGTTCCTGCCGATCTCGGAATTCCCCTTCGACCCGTCCTGGGGCTATCAGACGACCGGCCTCTACTCGCCGACCGCCCGCTTCGGCGAGCCGGAGGGTTTTGCCCGCTTCGTCAACGGCTGCCACAAGGTGGGCATCGGCGTCATCCTCGACTGGGTGCCAGCGCATTTTCCGACCGATGCGCATGGCCTTGGTCACTTCGACGGCACAGCACTCTATGAGCACGAGGATCCGCGGCAAGGTTTTCATCCGGACTGGAACACCGCGATCTACAATTTCGGCCGCGCCGAGGTCCTGTCCTACCTCATCAACAACGCGCTCTACTGGGCAGAAAAATTCCATCTCGACGGCCTACGCGTCGATGCGGTCGCCTCGATGCTCTATCTCGACTATTCGCGCAAGCACGGCGAATGGGTGCCGAACGAATATGGCGGCAACGAGAACCTGGAGGCCGTGCGCTTCCTGCAGTCGATGAACGCCCATGTCTATGCCGCCCATCCCGGCATCCTGACCATCGCGGAGGAATCCACCTCCTGGCCGAAGGTTTCGGCGCCGGTGCACGACGGTGGCCTCGGGTTCGGCTTCAAGTGGAACATGGGCTTCATGCACGACACGCTGCAATATCTGTCGCGCGAGCCGGTGCACCGCAAGTTCCACCACAATGACATGACCTTCGGCCTGCTCTATGCCTTCACGGAAAACTTCGTGCTGCCGCTCAGCCATGACGAGGTCGTGCACGGCAAGGGCTCGCTGATCGCCAAGATGGCCGGCGACGACTGGCAGAAATTCGCGAACCTGCGCGCCTATTACGGCTTCATGTGGGGTTATCCCGGCAAGAAGCTGTTGTTCATGGGCCAGGAATTCGCGCAATGGCAGGAGTGGAGCGAGGCCCGCGCACTCGACTGGAACCTGCTCGAATATCCGCTGCACGAAGGCATGCGCCGGCTCGTGCGGGATCTCAACGGCACATACCGCCGCAAGGCGGCGCTGCATGCGCGCGACTGCGAAGGCGACGGCTTCGAATGGCTGATTGCCGACGACCGGGAGAATTCCGTCTTCGCCTGGCTGCGCAAGGCGCCGGGTGAGAAGCCGATCGCCATCGTCACCAACTTCACCCCCGTCTATCGCGAGAATTATGGGGTCCCGCTGCCGGTGGAGGGCCGCTGGCGGGAAATCCTCAACACCGACGCCGAAATCTACGGCGGCAGCGGCAAGGGCAACGGCGGCGCCGTACAGGCCAAGAAACAGGCAAATGGAAGAATAACAGCCACGATCACCCTGCCGCCGCTGGCGACGCTGATGCTCGAGCTGGACGCATAAATTCGACTGTCGGGAGGACACTATGGAGCAAAAGCGGATTCAACCCCTCGCCCGTGACGCGATGGCCTATGTTCTGGCGGGGGGGCGCGGCAGCCGCCTCAAGGAACTGACAGACCGGCGCGCCAAGCCCGCCGTCTATTTCGGCGGCAAGGCGCGCATCATCGATTTCGCCCTCTCCAATGCGCTGAACTCCGGTATCCGCCGCATCGGCGTCGCTACCCAGTACAAGGCGCATTCGTTGATCCGTCACCTGCAGCGTGGCTGGAACTTCTTCCGCCCCGAGCGCAACGAGAGCTTCGATATCCTGCCCGCCAGCCAGCGTGTGTCCGAAACACAGTGGTACGAGGGCACCGCCGATGCCGTCTACCAGAATATCGACATCATCGAGGACTACGGCGTCGAATACATGGTCATCCTCGCCGGCGATCATATCTATAAAATGGACTACGAGCTGATGCTCCAGCAGCACGTCGATTCCGGCGCGCAGGTCACCATCGGGTGCCTGGAAGTGCCGCGCATGGAAGCAACCGGCTTCGGCGTCATGCATGTCGACGACAAGGACCAGATCATCGCCTTCGTGGAGAAGCCGGCCGATCCGCCGAGCATTCCCGGCAATCCCGACATGGCGCTCGCCTCCATGGGCATCTATGTCTTCCACACGAAGTTCCTGATGGACCTCCTGCGGCGCGACGCCGCCGACCCGACGTCGAGCCGCGATTTCGGCAAGGACATCATCCCCTACATCGTCGAGCACGGCAAAGCCGTCGCCCATCGTTTCACCGCCTCCTGCGTGCGCTCCGATTTCGAGCGCGAGGCCTATTGGCGCGACGTCGGCACGGTCGATGCCTATTGGCAGGCCAATATCGACCTCACCGACATCACCCCGGAACTCGACATCTACGACAGCTCCTGGCCGATCTGGACCTTCGCCGAGATCAAGCCGCCGGCAAAGTTCGTGCATGACGACGAGAACCGCCGCGGCTCGGCGATCTCCTCGCTCGTCTCCGGCGATTGCATTATCTCCGGCTCGACGCTGCATCGCAGCCTCCTCTTCACGGGCGTGCGCGCCAACTCCTATTCCCGTCTCGAAGGCGCCGTCGTGCTGCCCAACGTCATGATCGGCCGCCATGCCAACCTCAGGAATGTCGTCATCGACAGGGGCGTCGTCATTCCGGAAGGCCTCGTCGTCGGCGAGGACCCGGTGCTCGATGCCAAGCGTTTCCGCCGGTCGGAAGGCGGCATCTGCCTCATCACCCAACCCATGATCGACAAGCTGGAGCTCTAGTCGTCCTCATGAACATCCTTTCGGTGGCATCCGAAGTATTCCCGCTGATCAAGACGGGAGGCCTCGCCGACGTCGCCGGCGCATTGCCGATCGCACTCGCCGGGCATGGAACGCACATGCGCACGCTCATGCCCGGTTACCCCGCGGTCATGCAGCGGCTGGGAAGCGTCGAGGTGGTCGCCACCTTCGACGACCTTCTCGGCGAACCTGCGCGCATCCTCGCCACCGTGCACGAGGGTCTCGATATCCTCGTACTCGATGCCCCCGGTTTCTTCGACCGGCCAGGCGGGCCCTATACGGACGCCACGGGCAAGGATTTCGTGGACAACTGGCAGCGCTTCGCCGCCCTGTCCTTCGCAGGCGCGGAAATCGCCCGCGGCCTGTTGCCGGACTGGCGGCCGGACATCGTGCATGCCCATGACTGGCAGGCGGCAATGACGGCCGTCTACATGCGCTATACCGGCCTGCAGCACATTCCCACCATCGTCACCGTGCACAACCTCGCCTTCCAGGGCCAGTTCGGTGCCGATATCTTCCCGGGCCTCGGCCTGCCGCCGGAAGCCTTCACCGTCGACGGGCTCGAGTATTACGGCGATGTCGGCTTCCTCAAGGGCGGCCTGCGCACCGCCTGGTCGATCACCACGGTCAGCCCCACCTATGCCCACGAGATCATGACGCCAGACTATGGCATGGGGCTCGAAGGCCTGATCAATGCCCGCGCCGGCGACCTCGTCGGCATCGTCAACGGCATCGACACCACCGTCTGGAACCCCGAAACCGACAACCAGATCGCCCGCCCCTACGCCGCCGGCTCGCTGAAGCAGCGCGCGGTCAACCGGCAGGCACTGGCCGAACGGTTCAATCTCGAACAGGACGACGGCCCGATCTTCTGTGTCGTCAGCCGCCTCACCTGGCAGAAGGGCATCGACCTCATCGCCGAAATCGCCGACTGGATCGTCGATCAGGGCGGCAAGCTCGCCGTGCTCGGTTCCGGCGACCAGGGCCTCGAGGGCGCCCTGCTCGCGGCGGCCTCCCGCCATCGCGGCCGCATCGGCATCGTCATCGGCTACAACGAGCCGCTGTCGCATCTCATGCAGGCCGGCGCCGACGCGATCCTCATCCCCTCGCGCTTCGAGCCCTGCGGCCTCACCCAGCTCTATGGCCTGCGCTACGGCTGCATCCCGGTCGTCGCGCGCACCGGCGGCCTTGCCGATACCGTCATCGACGCCAACGAGGCCGCCCTTTCCGCCCGCGTCGCCACGGGCTTCCAGTTCACCCCGATCAATGCCGAAGGCCTGCGCCAGGCGCTGCGCCGCGTCTTCAAGGCCTGGCGCGAACCAAAAATCTGGGGCCGCATCCAGAACCAGGGTATGAAGTCGGACGTTTCCTGGGAAAACAGCGCCGCGCGCTATGCCGACCTCTATTCCAGCCTACTTTCGCGAGTGTAAGCCGATGACCATCAAGACCGTATCGACCACGCCCTATTCCGACCAGAAGCCCGGCACGTCCGGTCTGCGCAAGAAGGTCCCCGTCTTCCAGCAGAAGAACTATGCGGAGAACTTCATCCAGGCGATCTTCGATTCGCTGGAAGGCTTCGAGGGCCAGACGCTGGTGATCGGCGGCGACGGCCGCTACTACAATCGCGAGGTCATCCAGCTAGCCATCAAGATGGCCGCCGCCAACGGTTTCGGCCGCGTACTGGTCGGCCGTGGCGGCATTCTCTCGACCCCCGCTGCGTCCAATGTCATCCGCAAATACAAGGCCTTCGGCGGCATCGTTCTGTCGGCCAGCCACAATCCCGGCGGCCCGACGGAAGACTTCGGCATCAAGTACAATATCGGCAATGGCGGCCCGGCGCCGGAAAAGATCACCGACGCGATCTTCGCCCGCACCAAGGTCATCGACAGCTACAAGATATCCGACGTCGCCGACGTGAATCTTGACCTCGAAGGCACGCACGAAATCGAGGGAATGACGATCACCGTCATCGACCCCGTCGCCGACTATGCCGAGTTGATGGAACAGCTCTTCGATTTCAACGCGATCCGCGGCTTGCTCGCCGGCGGCTTCCGCGTCGTCTTCGACGCCATGAGCGCCGTCACCGGCCCCTATGCCAAGGAGATCCTCGAAAACCGCCTCGGCGCCACCAAGGGCTCGGTGCTCAACTTCATGCCGCTGCCGGACTTCGGCGGCCACCACCCGGACCCCAACCTCGTGCACGCCCGCGCGCTCTACGAGACGATGATGGCCGACGACGCGCCGGACTTCGGCGCCGCCTCCGACGGCGACGGCGACCGCAACCTGATCATCGGCAAGGGCATCTTCGTCACCCCGTCCGACAGCCTGGCGCTGCTCGCCGCCAACGCCCATCTTGCGCCCGGCTATGCCAAGGGCCTCGCCGGCATCGCGCGCTCCATGCCCACCTCGGGCGCCGCCGACCGCGTCGCGGAAAAACTCGGCATCGGCATTTTCGAGACGCCGACCGGCTGGAAATTCTTCGGCAACCTGCTCGACGCCGGCCTTGCCACGATCTGCGGCGAGGAGAGCGCCGGCACCGGCTCCGACCATGTGCGCGAGAAGGACGGCCTCTGGGCCGTGCTGCTCTGGCTCAACATTCTCGCCGTGCGCAAGGAAAGCGTTCTCGACATCGTCGAGCAGCACTGGGCGACCTACGGCCGCAACTACTATTCCCGTCACGACTACGAGGAAGTCGACACCGATGCCGCGAACGGTCTTGTGGCGAACCTGCGCGACCAGCTAGCCACCCTTCCCGGCAAGAGCTTCGGCTCCCTCACCGTCGCAACGGCAGACGATTTTGCCTACAACGACCCGGTGGACCAGTCGGTCAGCAAGAACCAAGGCATCCGCATCCTCTTCGAAGGCGGTTCGCGCGTGGTCTTCCGCCTCTCCGGCACCGGCACCTCGGGCGCGACCCTGCGCGTCTACGTCGAGCGCTTCGAGCCCGACGCCGCGCGCCACGACATCGACACGCAGGAAGCTCTCGCAGACCTCATCGCCGTCGCCGACGAGATCGCCGGCATCAAGACCCGAACCGGCCGCGATGCGCCGACCGTGATCACCTGAGATGACGATCACCGCCCCTTCCTTCGCGCCGGGCGCCACGCTCTCCGGGGACGGGGTGGAGTTCGCGGTCTATTCGCACAACGCCGGCCGGGTCGAGCTTTGCCTGTTCGACAACAATGGCGACAAGGAACTCGCCCGCCTCGCAATGGGGCGGGACGAGAACGGTTTCCACCGTGTCTTCGTCGAAGGCGCGACCGCTGGAACATGCTACGGCTTCCGCGCCGATGGTATCTATTCCCCCGACCACGGCCTCTGGTTCGACCCGACAAAACTGCTCGTCGATCCCTATGCCAAGAAAATCGACCGCCCCTTCGTGCACGACGGCCGCCTCACCCGCTTCGGTGTCGAGACGGCGGATATCGTGCCGAAGGCCATCGTCACACGAAACCGGCCGGTCGATGTAAAAGCGCCGCTCTTCCGCCCCGGTGGCTTCGTCTACGAGGTAGCGGTGCGCAGCTTCACCATGCTGCACCCCGACGTGCCGGAGGCGGTGCGCGGAACCGTCGGCGCGCTTGCCCATCCCGCCGTGCTCGCCCATCTCAAGCGCCTCGGCGTCGATGCCGTCGAGCTGATGCCGATCACCGCCTGGATCGATGAACGCCATCTGCCGCCTCTCGGTCTTTCCAACAGCTGGGGCTACAACCCGATCGCGCTGATGGCGCTCGATCCGCGCCTCGTTCCCGGCGGCATGAAGGAACTCGCCGACACCGTCGCGGCACTGCGCGCCGAAAACATCGGCGTCATCCTCGACCTCGTCTTCAACCATTCCGGCGAGAGCGACCGCCACGGCGCGACGCTCTCCATGCGCGGCCTCGACAACCTCACCTATTACCGCCATGTGGAGGGCCGCCCCGGCGAGCTGATCAACGACACCGGCTGCGGCAACACCATCGCCGGGGAACACCCGATCGTACGCCAGCTCGTGCTCGACAGCCTGCGCCATTTCGTGCGCCATGCCGGCGTCGATGGCTTCCGCTTCGACCTTGCCACCATCCTCGGCCGCGAGGCGGACGGTTTTTCCGCAAGGGCCGCGCTGCTCTCGGAAATCTGCGCCGACCCGCTGCTCAAGGACCGCGTGCTGATCGCCGAACCATGGGACATCGGGCCCGGCGGCTACCAGCTCGGCAATTTCCCGGAACCCTTCCTCGAATGGAACGACCGCTATCGCGACGACACGCGCACCTTCTGGCGCGGTGACAGCCACCGACTCGGTGCCTTCGTCACCGCGCTTGCCGGCTCTTCCGACATCTTCTCCCGCCACGGCGGCGACCGCACCCGCTCCGTCAATTTCCTCGCCGCCCATGACGGCTTCACCCTGATGGACCTTGTCTCCCATACGGTGAAACACAATGAGGCGAACGGCGAGGACAACCGCGACGGCCACAACGAGAACCATTCGTGGAACAACGGCGCCGAGGGCGAGACGACGGACGGCGCGGTGCTCTCGGCCCGCCGGGCGGATGTGAAGGCGCTGCTGGCGAGCCTCTTCCTCTCGCGCGGCACCGTCATGCTGACGGCCGGCGACGAGGGCGGACGCAGCCAGAACGGCAACAACAACGCCTATTGCCAGGACAACGCCATCACCTGGATGCACTGGGACCGGCTCGACGACGGTCTGATCGAACACACCGCCATGCTCTCTGCCATTCGCAAGCGTTTCCCCGCCCTCACGGAAACGACCTTCTGGAGCGGCACCGGCGATATCGAATGGCGGACACTGGCAGGCACCCCAATGACGGTCGGCGACTGGGAAGCGCCGTTCGCCGGAACCCTGCTTGCCATCCTCAAGACGCCTGATCTACAGCAGCAGCGGATCGTCCATCTCGCAATCGCCATCAACCGGACGCATGGTGAGCAGGCGCTCGCCCTGCCACCACCGGAGGGACGCGACTGGACGAACCTGCTTTTCACCAACCATCCCGCGACCAGCCTTATCCATCCCCGCAGCGTCGAGATTTTTGTCGAAAAGCACTGATCTTCATTGTCCGGACAAACCATCTCTCTAAAGCATGTCGCGCAAACGCGCCGCGCTCTTGCGAGAATACCGAATCCAGGCGCGCATCGAGCGGCAGGAAAATCCTATGCCAGAGACCATTCACCTGAAGGACATCGGCACCCTCGTCGGCACCGAACTCGGCCTGTCGCGCTGGTTCACGGTCGACCAGACGATGATCGACCGTTTTGCCGAAGCGACGGAAGACCACCAGTTCATCCATACCGATCCCGTGCGGGCAGCCGCGGAAACGCCCTTCGGCGGCACGATCGCGCACGGCTTCCTGACACTCTCACTGCTTTCAGCAATGAACTACGATTGCGTGCCGCGCATCGTCGAGCAGACGATGGGCATCAACTACGGCTTCGAGAAGGTCCGCTTCATGACGCCGGTGAAAAGCGGAACGCGTGTGCGCGGCCGCTTCGTTCTCGCCGAAGCGCGCTTTCGCGGTGCCGGCATGGTGACCATCCGCTATGACGTCTCAGTGGAGATCGAGGACGAACGAAAGCCCGCCCTGACCGCCGACTGGATCACCATCATCCAGTTCGATCCCAAGGACCGGCCGGAGGACGTGTGAAAATCCGTCTCGCCGCACCGGAAGACATCGCGGTCCTCGGTGCCTGCGACTTTTCCTTCCTCGTCACCCGCGAAGCTGTACCACCTTTCGACGGCGACTGGTTGGCGCAGGCCCTGCCTGTGGAGCCCTATGCCAAGAGCTACGGCTTCGACGCGGATGACCTCAAAGCCGACCTGAACGACGAGAACAAGGCGCTCTTCGTCGTTGTCGGGGACGAGGCGCCGGTCGGCTATATCGTACTCTCGAAGGGATGGAACAATTTCGCCTTCATCGATGACATCGCCGTCGATACGGAGTGGCGTGGCACAGGCGCGGCGCAGCGCCTGATACAGCAGGCGTTTCGCTGGGCGAAGGACAACGGCCTGCCGGGTATTCGTCTCGAAACCCAGACGACCAATGTTGCCGCCTGCCGGTTCTATCTGCGTCAGGGTTTTACCCTCGGCGGCTATGACCGGCACCTGTACGAAGGGCTGTCCCCCGGGACGCGGGAGACAGCCCTGTTCTTCTATCGGTTCTTCTGATCGCGGTCAGAGCCCGGCGTCTTCCGCGCCCTCGGCAAGCAGGCCCAAGGCATAGGGCGAGAACGAGCGCCAGCATTCCACGCGATAATCTTCCTCGCCGGTGCGCAGGAGCACGATCTCGATCTTGCCGAGCACCGTGCGCGCCGCGGCGCCAACCGGGAAGATCGCATTGCCGAGATCGAGCGGGCAGCCACTGGCAATCGCTCCGGCCGCGTTGGGGCCGGAAACGAGGATCGCCGTGTTGCGATGCGAGACATCCGTCGCCGAATGCAGCGCGGAAACGCCCGATGCAATGCCCATCAGGTCGGCGCCGTTCTCGTCGATCAGCAGCCATTCGTCCGGCCCGAGCCAGAGCGCGTGGCGCCCGCTGACGGAGGCCGAGGTTTTCGGCCGTCTCGGCAGTTCGAGGCCGAAGGCCAGCGAAAGCGTGCCGATGGCATCTTCGCCTGCACGCAGCGAAAGACGGGTTGCGGGGGCGGCGGGCGTGACGCGTGCGCCGGCGGAACCACCATGACGGCCGGCGAGCGGCGCCTTGCGAAGAGCGTGATCAGCCATTGAGGCGTCCTCCTTCCTTGTCGATGAACACCATGTCGCTGACCTCGACCGCGATGGTACGGTCGGGCATCGGCACGTAGAGCGTCTGGCCCAGCCGTGCCTGACCACCAGCGACAAGCGCCATGGCGATCGAGCGGCCGCAGTTTTCCGACCAGTAGGACGAGGTCACATGGCCGAGCATTTTCATCGGCTTCGGCTCGTTCGGATCGGCGACGATCTGCGCGCCCTCCTCCAGAACAACGTTCGGATCCTTGGTCAAAAGGCCGACGAGCTGCTTGCGGCCTTCCTTGACGAGGTCCGGACGCTTCAGGCCGCGGATGCCGACGAAATCCGTCTTCTTCTTGGAGACGGCCCAGCTCAGGCTGGCATCGTGCGGCGTGACGGTGCCGTCCGTATCCTGGCCGACGATGATATAGCCCTTTTCGGCGCGCAGGACGTGCATCGTCTCCGTGCCGTAGGCGCAGGCGCCGAGCGGTTCGGCGCGGGCCCAGATGGCTTCCCAGACGGCCTGGCCGTAATCGGCGGGAACGTTGACTTCGTAGCCCGCTTCGCCGGTGAAGGACATGCGGAAAAGCCGCGTCGGCACGCCGCAGATCTTTCCTTCGCGCACGCTCATATGCGGGAAGGCTTCGTTCGAGATGTCGATGCCTTCGATGAGCGGCTCGAGGATTTCGCGCGCCTTCGGACCCTGCACGGCGATGACTGCCCACTGTTCGGTGGTCGAGGTCAGCCAGACCTTCAGATGCGGGAATTCCGTCTGGAGATAGTCTTCCATGTGGTTCATGACGCGCGGCGCGCCGCCCGTCGTCGTCGTGACGTGGAAGCGATCCTCCGCGAGGCGCCCGACGACACCGTCGTCATAAACGAAACCATCTTCGCGCAGCATGATGCCGTAGCGGCAACGGCCGGGCTTCAGCGTATCCCAGGCGTTGGTGTACATCAGGTTCAGGAATTCGGCGGCATCGGGGCCGACTACTTCGATCTTGCCGAGCGTCGAGGCATCGAAGAGGCCGGCAGCGCTACGCACCGTGTGGCACTCGCGGTTGACCGCGTCGTGCATGGTTTCGCCCGGGCGCGGATAATACCAGGCACGCTTCCAGTTGCCGACATCCTCGAAGACGGCGCCGTGTGCTTCTTCCCAGGCATGGACAGGCGTCTTGCGCGCCGGATCGAACAGGTCGCCGCGCGAATGGCTGATCAGCGCGCCGAAGGTGACGGGCGTATAGGGCGCACGGAAGGTGGTGAGGCCGATCTTCGGGATCTCGCGGTTCAGCACTTCAGAGGCGATGGCAAGGCCATGGATGTTGGACAGCTTGCCCTGGTCCGTCGCCATGCCGTTGGTGGTGAAGCGCTTGATGTGCTCGATCGAGTGCATGCCTTCGCGCACGGCAAGGCGGATGTCCTTGGCGCAGACGTCGTTCTGGAAATCGACGAAAGCCTTGACGGTCGTATCGACGCCGGCGCCCTCGCCCGCGCCGGCCATGCCGCCGGTCCATTCGAAGGCGTTTTCACCCGAGAGCTCGACCTTGCCGCCGCCCTCGTTGCCGGTAGCGCGGGCCATCAGCTCGCCCGCGGCCAGCGATTCCTCGATGGTCGCCTGGAGGCCGTCCGTGCCATTGCACGAACCGACCGAGAGGCAATCCTGCGCATAGGTTCCCGGCAGAAAGCGGCCGGAGGCGGCATCATAGGCCACCTTGCCGCGCGACTGCGAGAAGAGATGGACGGAGGGCGTCCAGCCGGCGGACATCAGCAGCGCATCAACCGGGATGGCGCGGGCCGAGCCGCCGCCATTGCGGGCGACCGACATGGAGGAGACGCGCAGCTTGCCCTTGGTGTCGACGACCGAATGGCCGGTCAGCACCTCGATGCCAAGCTTGCGGGCTTCCGCCAGAACGGCTTCGCCCGGCTTCTCTCTGTTGTCGACGATGGCGGCGATGGTGACGCCGGCACGCTTCAGGTCAAAGGCGGCCTCATAGGCCGAATCACTCGCCGTGTAGACGCCAACCTTGCGGCCGACGGCGACGCCGAAATGGTTGAGATAGGTACGCGCCGCTGAGGCGAGCATGATGCCCGGCCGGTCGTTGTTGGCGAACACCATATGGCGCTCGATCGAGCCGGTAGCCAGGATGACGCGCTTGGCACGGACCTGCCACATCCGCTCACGCGGCAGCTTCTTGTCAGGCTTTGCGAGGTGGTCGGTGACGCGCTCGACGAGGCCGACGAAATTGTGGTTGTAGTAGCCGAAGGCCGTCGTGCGGGTGAGGACGGTGACGTTCTCCATCGCCTTCAGCCTGGCGGCCGTCGCCTGCGCCCAGTCGTAGCCGTTCCGGCCGTCGATCGTCACCGACGTGTCGTAATGCAGCGCACCGCCGACTTCCGGCTGCTCGTCGCAGAGGATGACGCGCGCGCCGGCTTCGGCAGCGGCAAGTGCTGCCGAAAGGCCGGCGACGCCGCCACCGGCGACGAGCACGTCGCAATAGGCATAGCGGCTGGCGTAGTGGTCCGGATCCTCTTCCGTCGGCGCGACGCCGAGGCCGGCGGCCTTGCGGATGAAGGGCTCGTAAACCTTTTCCCAGGCGGCCTTCGGCCACATGAAGGTCTTGTAGTAGAAACCGGCGGCGAAGAACGGCGACATCAGGTTGTTGACGCCGCCGATATCGAAGGCGAGCGACGGCCAGCGATTCTGCGAAGAAACCTTCATGCCGTCAAAGACTTCCTGCACCGGCGCGCGCACGTTCGGCTGGCGGCGGGCGGCATCGCGCGAAACATCGATCAGCGCGTTCGGCTCTTCCGGGCCTGCCGACAGGATGCCGCGCGGGCGATGGTACTTGAACGAGCGGCCGACGAGGTGCACGCCGTTGGCGAGCAGCGCCGAGGCGACGGTATCGCCTTCCAGCGCGTCGAATGTCTTTCCGTCGAAGGTAAAACGCGCTGTCTTGGCCGGCGTCAGGCGGCCCTGACCGGCAATGCGATTGGCGCCGCTCATTGCGCGGTTCCTTCCGTGGTTTCAAAGGTTTCGGCGGGTTTTTCGGTGGTTGTCGGCGCACCGGAGAGATCAGGCTTAGGCTCGCCCGCCTTGTAGCTCATGACGAACTTGTCGCTCACCGTGTCGCGTGCCGCGTTGAAGAAGCGGCCGCAGCCATGGATATGGCGCCAGCGTTCGAAGATCAGGCCCTTCGGGTTGTCGCGCAGGAAGAAATACTCCTGGAACTCCTCGTCGGTGATATCGGCCATGTTGGTCGGCCGGGCGATGTGCGCGTCGCCACCGTGGCGGAATTCGAGCTCCGAGCGCTCTTCCTCGCAGTAGGGGCAGTAGATCAGCAGCATGGTATCCTACCTGTTTAAAGCTCTGGTTCCGTCACGAGCGTGCCGGGTTCCTGGTCGCAAAGTCGCTGGCCCATGGAGACGAAGGGCACAAGCCGATAAAGCAGTTGCGCGCTATCCTCGTAGGGGGCCAGCACATCCGTTATTCCGACATTGGCCATACTCATCGCAAAGAGGTTGATGTCGATGTTGTAGGCGCGTTCCATGTCGTCGCCGGGGATGAAGTAGACCACCCGTTCGCCGAGCATCGTCGTGCACCCCAACATCCCGCTCTCCGCGAGAAAGGGCCAGTTCCGCTCGCCGGCCGCCTTGCGGATCGTCTGGAAACGGAAATCATCAGGCTCGGGAATGATCGAGCCCGCCGGCATCACACCGGCCGTCATCAGCAACCCGGCAAGGAGCGCGCCGTTCATCAATGGGCCACGGCCGCCGCCGCGGCCTCGTCGATGAGGCGGCCTGTACGGAAGCGGTCCAGCGTCAGGCCGGAAGCCAGCTTGTGCGGCTCACCCTTCGCGATGAGGTGCGCGAAGAGATGGGCCGAACCCGGCGTCGCCTTGAAGCCGCCGGTGCCCCAGCCGCAATTGACGAAGAGGTTCTTCACCGGCGTCACGCCCTGGATCGCCGAACGATCCGGCGTGTTGTCGGTGATACCGCCCCACTGGCGCATCATCTTGACGCGTCTGAACATCGGGAAGAGTTCGCAGATCGCATCCAGCGTATGCGTGATGATCTGCAGACCGCCGGTCTGGGAATAGGAGTTGTACTGGTCCGTACCCGCGCCGATGACGAGTTCGCCCTTGTCCGACTGTGAGATATAGGCATGCACCGAGTTGGACATGACCACACAGGGGAAGATCGGCTTCATCGGCTCGGAAACCAGCGCCTGGAGCGGCACGGAATGCAGCGGCAGCTTGACATCGGCCATCGACAGGATGACCGAGTTGTGGCCGGAGGCCGACACCGCGATCTTCTTCGCGCCGATGAACCCCTTCGAAGTCTCCACACCCGTCACCGCGCCGTCGGGCCCGCGGCGGATGCCCTTGACCTCGCAGTTCTGGATGACATGCACGCCGCGATCCGACGCGGCACGGGCATAGCCCCAGGCGACGGCGTCGTGGCGGGCGGTGCCGCCGCGACGCTGGAGGGCCGCACCGTTGATCGGGTAGCGGGCGGAGGCAGAGATATCGAGAACCGGCACGAAATCCTTCGCCTGCTGCGGCGTCAGCCATTCGTTGTCGATGCCGTAGAGCCGGTTGGCATGGACATGGCGCTGGAAGGACTGCTTGTCGTGCACATTGTGCGACAGCATCATCACGCCGCGCGGCGAGTACATGACGTTGTAGTTGAGATCCTGGCTGAGGCCTTCCCAGAGCTTCAGTGAGTGCTCGTAAATGTCCATGCTCTCGTCATAGAGATAGTTCGAGCGGATGATCGTCGTGTTGCGGCCGGTATTGCCGCCGCCGAGCCAACCCTTCTCGATGACCGCGACATTGGTGATGCCGTGCTCCTTGGCGAGATAGTAGGCTGCGCCCAGGCCATGGCCGCCGCCGCCGACGATGATCACGTCATATTCCTTGCGCGGCTCGGGCGAGGTCCATTGCGCCTCCCAGCCCTTGTGGCCACGCATCGCCTCGCGGGCGACGGCGAAAACCGAATATTTGCGCATCCCATGTCCTCAAAATCGCGCCGGCCCGGCCGGCTTGTTTCCTACCCAGAAAGAAAGCAAATCCTGACGCACCGCGCCGTATCCTTTGCGACGCATTCAGGCGCACCTTGTACCACATGCGACATGAGCGTCACGGAAGCTTTGCCATGCTTTCCCACCGGCATCTCACAAATATCCTCAGCTTCCCGGCGCTTCAGGCTGGACTTCGCTGCTGCGATCTGGTATCCGACCCACCAATTGCCAGCCTGGTGGGCTGCGCGAACGCAATCTATTTGCCCGGCGACCCGTGCTCGGTGGGCGTACAACAAACAAAGGAACGGGATTCTCGTGCAGGTACTTGTCCGCGACAACAACGTTGATCAGGCTCTCCGCGCTCTCAAGAAGAAGATGCAGCGCGAAGGTATTTTCCGTGAAATGAAGATGCGCGACTTTTACGAAAAGCCGTCGCAGAAGCGTGCGCGTGAAAAGGCTGAAGCCGTCCGTCGCGTTCGCAAGCTGGCTCGCAAGCGCGCCCAGCGCGAAGGCCTCATCGGCGGTCGTCCCGGCGCCCGTTGATCGGCCGTCTTTTCGACGTTTTCGGATGCAAGACCGGGCGGGGGCGAACATTTCGCCGCCGCCTTTTTTGACGTGACCGGACGTTTTTTCACAGATGTGAAAGACTTCCCGTGCAATTCCGGGCGCTATCGCTACGCACCGTCGCCGGAATTGCTTTCAAGCGTAGCGTTTTCATCGCGCATGAGGCGCGACAGAAGCCCACTTTGAGGATTCGCACTTGGACATGGCTGCATCTACCGGGTTCCCGACCGACCGCTTCTCTCCCTCGGCTGCCCGCCTGCGCCGCCCCCTGATGGCCGCCGTCGCCGCCACGTCCATCGCGCTCCTTCTGACCGGCTGCCAGTCGACCGCTACGTCGACGGACGTGCTGAAGGTCGAGCGCGCCCAGGGCTCGGAAGAGAACATCTCCTCGCTCTCGGCAGTGATCACCGCAAACCCGCAGGACCCGGCCGGCTACAATGTGCGCGGCTCCGCCTATGGCCGCGCCGGCCAGTATCGCCGCGCGATCGACGACTTCAACCGCGCGATCGAGCTCAATCCGCGCTTCTACCAGGCCTACGCCAACCGTGCGCTCGTCGAGCGCAGCCAGGGCAATCAGGCGCAGGCGGCGAGCGACTACAACACTGCGCTGCAGCTCAGCCCGAACTACGACGTCGCCTATATCGGCCGCGGCAATCTCTATCGTCAGGCCGGCCGCCTCGACGAGGCCTTCCGCGACTTCAACCGCGCGATCGAACTCGATACGACCGATCCGCGCGCCTATCACAATCGCGGCCTGATCTTCCAGGCCCGCCGCCAGCACGACAAGGCCATCGAGGACTTCTCGAAGGCCATTTCGCTCTCGCCGAACTCGGCCGAGCCCTACAATGGTCGCGGCATTTCCTATGCCGCGCAGGGCGACGACGACAATGCGTTCCAGGACTTCAACACGGCGATCAACCTCGACGGCAAGCTTGCCGAATCCTGGGCAAACCAGGCGCTGATCTACGAGCGCCGCGGCGACATGGCCCGCGCGGCAAAATCCTATTCGCACGCCCTGAAGCTCGATCCGAACTACAAGCCGGCCAAGGACGGCCTTGCCCGCACAAGAGGCGCCGCCTCGGCTGCAAAGCCCGCTTAAGCTACGCACCTCTCGTTCGTCATCCTCGGGCCAGCCCGGGGTTCTCCTTCCAGGAGATTCTGAAACAAAAAAAGCCCGCGAGATGATCGCGGGCTTTTTTGTCTCGGGTGAAACCCTCTTAGTGGTTCATGGCCTTGACGATATCGTCGGTCATCTTCTTGGCGTCGCCGAGCAGCATCATCGTGCCGTCCTTGTAGAACAGCGTGTTGTCGATGCCGGCATAGCCGGAGCCGAGCGAGCGCTTGACGAAGAGGCAGGTCTTCGCCTTGTCGACGTCGAGGATCGGCATGCCGTAGATCGGCGAGGACTTGTCGTCGCGCGCCGCCGGGTTCGTCACGTCGTTGGCGCCGATGACATAGGCGACATCTGCCTGGGCGAACTCGGAGTTGATGTCCTCGAGCTCGAACACTTCGTCATAGGGCACGTTCGCTTCGGCGAGCAGCACGTTCATATGGCCCGGCATACGGCCGGCGACCGGATGGATCGCGTATTTCACCTCGACGCCGTTCTTCTTCAGCGCATCGGCAAGCTCGCGAACCGCATGCTGCGCCTGCGCCACCGCCATGCCGTAGCCCGGCACGATGATGACCTTGGAGGCGTTCGCCATCAGGAAGGCCGCGTCGTCGGCAGAACCCTGCTTGACCGTGCGCTGCACACCGTCATCCGCCGCTGCCGCGCCGCTGTCGCCGCCGAAGCCGCCAAGGATGACAGAGATGAACGAGCGGTTCATACCCTTGCACATGATGTAGGACAGGATCGCACCCGAGGAGCCGACCAGCGCACCGGTGATGATCAGCGCGAGGTTGCCGAGCGTGAAGCCGATGCCGGCCGCAGCCCAACCCGAATAGGAGTTGAGCATCGAGACAACGACGGGCATGTCGGCGCCGCCGATCGGCACGATGAGCAGCACGCCGAGCGCCAGCGCCAGAATGACGATCAGCCAGAAATCGAAATGGCTTTCCGACAGGGTCAGGCCGACGATGAAGAAGACGATCGCCGCGAGCAGCACGATGTTGATGACATGCCGGTAGGGCAGCATGATCGGCTTGCCGGACATGCGCCCGTCGAGCTTCAGGAAGGCGATGATCGAGCCGGTGAAGGTGATCGCGCCGATGGCGGCACCCAGCGCCATTTCGATGAGCGCCTGGCCGTGGATCTCGCCGACCTGGCCGAGGCCGAAGGACACCGGCGAGTAGAGCGCGGCGGCAGCGACCAGCACGGCGGCAAGGCCGACGAGCGAGTGGAAGCCCGCCACGAGCTGCGGCATCGAGGTCATCGGGATCGAGCGCGCGATATAGGCGCCGGCACCGCCGCCGATGGCAAGGCCGAGCACGATGAGCACGAGGCCACCGAAGGACGGCGTCGCGAGCAGCAGCGTCGTGCCGATGGCGATGCCCATGCCGATCATGCCGAGCATGTTACCGCGGCGGCTGGTCGTCGGATGCGACAGGCCGCGCAAGGCCATGATGAAGAGCACCCCGGAAACGAGGTAGAGGAAGGCTGCGAAGTTTGCGTTCATCGGGCCGCCCTCACTTCTCTTTTTTCTTGTACATCGCCAGCATGCGCTGGGTGACGAGGAAGCCGCCAAAGATGTTGACGGAGGCGAGGATGAGCGCGACGAAGCCGAAGCCGGTCGCCACACCCGAGAGCGAGATACCGACGGCGAGCAAAGCGCCGACGACGATGACCGAGGAGATGGCGTTGGTGACGGCCATCAGCGGCGTGTGCAGCGCGGGTGTCACCGACCAGACGACATAGTAGCCGACGAAAATCGACAGCACGAAGATCGCCAGACGGAAGACGAAAGGATCGATCGCCCCGCCGGAAACGCCGTGCGCCGCCGCAGCGGCCGCATCCGGCACATATTCGGAAGCGGCGCGGACAGCTTCCACCGCGCGTTCCAGATCGGTGATCGCCTTGTCGAGAAGTTCGTTCGCCATCACTTGCCCTCCCCTTGCTGAACGCTACCGCCAAAATTCGGGTGCACCACGGCACCGTCCTTCGTCAGCATCGTCGCCTTGACCAACTCGTCCTCGACATTGACCGAAACCGACTTCGTTTCCTTGTCGACCATGGTCTCCAGGAAGGTGAGAAGGTTCTTGGCGTAGAGCGCCGAAGCGGAGGCCGCGATACGGCCGGGCACATTGAGATAGCCGATGACCTTGACGCCTTCGACCTCGGCAACACGGCCGGCCTCGGCGCCCTCGATGTTGCCACCGCGCTCGACCGCGAGATCGACGGCAACGGAACCCGTGCGCATGGCCACCAGCATCTGGCGCGTCACAAGCCGGGGGGCAGGACGGCCGGGAATGAGCGCCGTCGTGATGATGATGTCCTGCTTGGCGATATGGTCGGCGACGAGCGCGGCCTGTTTCGCCTGATACTCCTTGGACATCTCTTTCGCATAGCCGCCGGCGGTTTCGGCGGCCTTGAACTCGTCGTCCTCGACGGCGATGAACTTGGCACCAAGCGAAGCGACCTGCTCCTTTGCGGCCGGGCGCACGTCCGTCGCGGAGACGGCGGCACCGAGGCGGCGCGCGGTCGCGATGGCCTGAAGGCCGGCAACACCGGCACCCATGACGAAGACTTTCGCGGCCGGAACCGTACCGGCAGCGGTCATCATCATCGGCATGGCGCGGTCGTATTCATGGGCGGCGTCGATGACGGCCTGATAGCCGGCAAGGTTCGCCTGCGAGGACAGAATGTCCATCGACTGGGCGCGTGTGATGCGCGGCATCAGTTCCATGGCGAAGGTGGTGAGACCGGCACTGGCCATCTCGGCGATGGCGGCTTCGTTGCCGTAGGGATCCATCGTGGCAATGACGATGGCGCCGGCCTTATAGGCGGCGATTTCGGCGGAGGTCGGCCGCCGGACTTTCAGGACGACGTCCGCTGCTCTTGCCTCTTCGGCCCCGACGATGCGTGCGCCGACAGCTTCGTAATCCGCATCCAGGATGCGGGAGGCAAGGCCGGCACCGGTTTCCACCAGCACGTCGAGCCCCAGGCTTTTCATTTTCTTGACTGTTTCAACGGAGCCCGCGACGCGGCCCTCCGCCGGATCACTTTCCCGTGCTACAAAAACACACTGACTCAAACCGTGGTCCTCCCCCCGAGACTGGCCGTGTTAAATCACGGCGCCGGAATGGCGCCGTGTGACAATCCGCAGATGCGGTTGTTTAGGTCAACGCAGCAGGAAGTAGCCGACGACGTTGAGAATGATGAGCAGCAGCAGCGCGCTGAAGAAACCGGCGCTGGTGAAGAAGCCGGCCGCCATGGCGATCAGCAGTGCGACGCAGAACAGCGTGCCGTATTTGGCGCCGGCGATGAAGAGGTCGTAGGTCTTCTCATGCTCCGGGTAATCCATCGCAGCGCCCGTCTCGACCGGTCCGGAATGATGTTCAGCCATAGTCTACCTTCTCCTAAGCACCCGCACCTGTCAGCGGAAAAGCCTCGCTGACAGGCACCGAAAACAGATTCCCTCAAGCGTGAAGACACGCGTCTTTCTGGCCATACACAATGGATCGGCAAAGCGCAACGGCAAGGCAGGCAGAGCGTTTCGACCTTTCTCGTTTCCGAAACAGAACGGGCCGGTTTCGCAAGAAACCGGCCCGTCATGCGACATCAAAACGCGGGGCGCTTATCCGGCAAAGGCATTTCCGGAAAGCTGGATGCGCTCGCCGCCGAAATGCGCGCGGCGCGCGGTCGGACGCACGGTCAAAGGGCTGAACGGCAGGCCGTCGCCCCGGGCAAACATCATGCGGCGCTCATAAGGTTCGGATTTGAAGAACGGGAAGCGCTGGTAGAGCGAGGGCAACGTCTCCTTGACATTGGTCGCCAGCAGCATCAGGTCGATAATGAACTTGCCGTGGTTGCTCTTCGGCGAAGCCACGAAATCGGCATCGAAGACGCGCTTGTAGAAGGCCGAATGCGCAGGCTTGACCATCTGCACACAACGGTCCGTCTGGAAGTAATCCGTCGCCATGGTGGCGATACGCAACGTCAGATACGGGATTGCCGGCATCTCGCTCCAGATTTCCGGGTCGGCGGCCAGACGAACCGGGTCGATCAGCGACATGCCCGCATCGAGGAAGGCATTGATTTCATCCGGAAAAACCTTTCCCGACGAAGTGACGCGGTGCTCCGGCGTGACGTGGTGCAGGCGCACCGTCGAGATCAGCCGCTCCTCGTAATAGATGCCGAAGACATAGGCATGGCTATCGAAATCGACCTCGTCGATCAGGACCGCCTGCTCGTCGAGATGCATGACGGCGCCCGCCTTGTAAGCCTTGTAGCGGATGCGGGCGACGTCTTCCATGTCCTCGCCCGTCTCGACGCGGCGGTACTCGATCCTGTCGAGCAGCCCCAGAAGCTTGTCCGAAAAGCGGTTGGTCGCCGTCTCTACGCTGGCCATTGTCCCCGTATCCTCGATTGCAAGAGCACCGGCAGCCACCGCGCTGCCACCATTACAATCGTCGATATAAGACAATTTGTGTAAAATACCATTCATTAACCTTAATAAATGGTTAACGCTAATTTTGAAGACACTGATACGCCGTATCGAATTCATACGTCACGGAGGAAGAAGACAGGAAGGATCAGGCGACGCGGCGGCCGCGGCGGCGGGATTCGCCGGATTTGCGGGCGAGAGTCTCGTAGAGATCACGCAGTGCGTCAGGCGACATGGGCGCCGCGAAGACATAACCCTGCACGAGATCGGCACACTCGTACTTGTTGATAAGCGCAAGCTGCTCGCGCGTTTCCACGCCCTCGACGACGATACGCAGGCCGAGTTCGCGGGAAAGGTTGACCGTGCCGCGCAGGAGCTTGAAGCGGCGAGGGTCCTCGCCGATGTTGCGCACGAAGGACCGGTCGATCTTGATGACATCGAGCGGCAGCTGGTCGAGATAGCTGAGGCTGGAATAGCCGGTGCCGAAATCGTCGATGGCGATGGTGATGCCGCGGGCACGCAGCTCCTGCAGGATGGCCTGCACCTTGACCGGCTCTTCCATGAGGCAGCTTTCGGTGACCTCCAGGTGCAGCCGGTGTGGCGCGAGCCCCGCCACTTCCAGCGCTTCGGCAACGAGGTCGATGATGCCGGTGCCACGCAGGTCCTGCACCGAGAGGTTCACCGAGACACCCATATGCGCCGGCCAGCCCGCGCAATCGGCGCAGGCACGCATGATCATGAAGCGCGTGATCTCGGAGACGATGCCCATCTCTTCGGCAAGCTGGATGAAGACGTTCGGCGGCACCGGACCACGCTCCGCATGCGTCCAGCGCGACAGCGCCTCGCAGCACTCGATGCGCGTGCCGTCGGGCACGAACATCGGCTGATAGGCGACGGACAGCGTGTTGCTGGCAAGTGCCTCGCGCAGATCGTCCTTGAGCTTCTGGCGATCCATGTAGCGTGCGTCCATCTCCTGCTCGAAGACGGTGACGCTGCCCTTGGCGCGCGACTTCGTCTCGAAGAGCGCGAGGTCGGCGCGGATCTGCATTTCCTCCAGCCGGAAATCGTCGCTCGAAACCATAACGGCACCGGCGCTGAAGGAGACGAGGAAGGTCATGCCGTCAAATTCGTAGGTACCGCGCAGCTGCTCGTGGAACCGGCGCATGCGCGCTTCGAGATCGCGGCGGTTGGTCTCGTTGGGGAAGAAGAGGATGAATTCGTCACCCATCAGATGACCGGCGAGCACCTTGTCGCCGGCAAGCTTGCGCAGCCGCTCGGCAATGGCGCACAGCAGCCGGTCGCCGGTAACGTGCCCCTTCATGTCGTTGACATGTTTGAAGTCGTCGACATCGAGCACCATGAAGCCGACCGTACCGGCCTTCTTGCGCTCGCCCAGCGCCTCCTGCACGAGATCGGTGAAGTAGGCGCGGTTCGGCAGGCCCGTGAGACTGTCGTAGCGCACCATGTGCAGGATCTTCTTTTCCGCCCGCACGCGTGCCGTCACATCCTCGAAAATAAGCACGGCGCCACCGTTTTCACGCGGCGAGGCGGTGAACTCCAGATAGAGCCCGTCCGTGACCTGCACCAGCGCGCGGGAACGCTCTCCCTTCAACAGCTCGTCGAGCTGGCGCAGGATCACCCTGCTCTGCTCGGTGTTGAGGAAGGTGTTGCGCACGCCGAACCTGAGGACGACGTCGAGATGGCAGTCTTTCAGCCGCTCCTGGTTGCCAAGATGCAGAAGCTCGCAAGCCCGGCGGTTTGCGACGAGGATACGGTGGTCGGCGTCCAGCATGAACAGGCCGTGCGGCATGTTGTTCAGCGCCGTGTCAAACCGGTCGGCGATGATGGAGACCTCGCGCGTCGCTAGCACGTTCTTGTAGAGAAACTCGCGCACGCCGTTCGCCATCATGCGCGTCGTCATCACGAAAGGCAGGATGAGCACCGCGAGCACGGCATGGTAGAAATCCTGAAGCCCCAGGAAGCCCACGACCATCGGAAAACATGCGGAAAAAGTCATGTAGTCAACGGCGCGTTTCGAACCGCAGTTGCGCCCGACGACGGAGACCATGGTGGCAAGTGTCACCGCGATCGTGGCAAGCTCGGCAAAGCTGTCGCGGCTGAAGAGCAGGCTGTACCCGCAGGACGTACCGAGCGCCAGCGTCGTACCGACGGCACCGAGATTGTACCAGTTCTCCCAGTAGCGGATGCCGTCCATGTCGAGCGCTGCGTGGTCCACCCGGTCGAAATGGCGCATGCCGACGGCACGCAGCGACCAGATGGCGATAACCAGCCCGCTCCAGATCAGGAAAAAGGGGTCGGCGGTCTTGGCGTAAACGAAGGAGAACGTGATGACATGCGAAATCATGCCCACGAAAAGGGTCTGGCGGTTCCCGTACAGCGAGCTGACGAACGACAGGTAGACATCAGCCGGCAGTGTGTTTTGACCCTTATCCTTCATGGACTCGGCACTCCCTTGACACGAGAGGGTTACCGACCAAAATTTAATGAATGATTTCGGGAAATTACCCAATAACGAGGGTATTGCCCTGCATCATTGCACGCGCACTCAACCCAGAGAAGACGCTCTCAACCTCATATTGCAATATTGAGGCCGTTCGCGCAGCCAACTCAACCTAACATGGGCCGCCCGCGCAATATCCTGTCTCCGGAGCGATACAGTATTACGCGCACGCAAAGCGAAAAAAGTCGTATATGCAATCGCTGTTTGCAAGCATGTAGTTAACAAGGCGTCGCCGAACCACACCGGGATTCCCCGAACCTAGATCAGTATATCCTTCCGTCTACCGCCTGGAAACCGGGCTTCGGCCGTCATTTCGCCAGAATGGGGGAATTGACTGATCGGAGATTTGATAGCAAATCGTCAATTGGTATTTCTTTTTCCGGAGCCCATCATGTCGAAACCCGTTGTCGCCATTCCCGCCGATATCAGGGAGATCGAAGGCAACGTCTGGCAGGCCACCCCGAACCAGTATGTGCGCGCCGCCGTCAAGGGCGCCGACGTCACGGTGTTCCTCGTGCCGGCGCTCGAATCGGACAACGATTTCGACGGCATTCTCGACCGGGTGGACGGGCTCCTCGTCAGCGGCTCGCGCACCAACGTGCACCCTTCCCTCTACGGAAAAGAAGCGACCGATGCGGAAGGCCCCTATGATATGGCACGCGATGCCACCAGCCTGCCGCTGATCAGCCGCGCGCTGGAGCGTGGCATTCCGCTGCTCGCCATCTGCCGCGGCATTCAGGAACTGAACGTCGTGCTCGGCGGCACACTCGCCAACGAGATCCAGGAACAGCCCGGCATGTGGGATCACCGCAAGCCGGACACTCCCGTGCTCGACGTCGCCTATGGCATCCGCCAGACGGTCCACGTCAAGGAAGGCAGCTGCCTTGCCGCCGTCGTCGGCGCCGGCGACGTGCAGGTCAATTCCCTGCACCGGCAGGCGATCTCCGACATCGCACCGCGTCTTGCCGTCGAAGCCGTCGCCGAAGACGGCACGATCGAAGCCGTCTCCGTCCTCGGGGCCAAGGCCTTCGCAGTCGGTGTACAATGGCATCCGGAATATTGGGTCGGCTCCGACCAGCCGTCGAACAAGCTGTTCGCCGCCTTCGGCGAAGCGGTTCGCAACTATGCTGCTGCAAAGCAGGGCGCGCCCCGCCCCGCCAAAGCGGCCGGCGAGGCCGACGTGCTGGCTTTCGGCTCGGCCAAGTCCGCCTGAACGGCCCGGCCTCGCATGACGCGTCGTCATGAACCGTGCCGTGCCCTCTCTCGCGAAACCGCCCAGAGGGACAGGCCCGCAAGGCTGAAGGTCGCCCCCGCAAGGCAGACCCCTACCCAGCCGAAACGGGCATAGCTCACCGTCGAGACGATGGCGCCCAGGGCGCTACCGGCCGAGTAGAAGACCATGTATCCGCCGACGAGGCGGCTGCGGGCATCAGGCCGGCGAGCAAAGATAAGGCTTTGGTTCGTGACGTGCAC
Organism: Shinella sp. HY16; assembly: GCF_028534175.1. Taxonomy (NCBI): domain Bacteria; kingdom Pseudomonadati; phylum Pseudomonadota; class Alphaproteobacteria; order Hyphomicrobiales; family Rhizobiaceae; genus Shinella; species Shinella sp. HY16. The sequence goes on from NZ_JAHYXL010000001.1 coordinate 3,043,760, forward strand.
CGCCTGCACCGCGAAATCGAGCAGCACCACACCGATGGCAAAGACCGCGAGCGAGTGCGGCAGGAATGCGATTGCCAGCCAGGAGAGGCAGAGCAACGCAAGGGATAAACCGGTCGTGCGCTCCGCAAGGCCGCGATCTGCCAGCCGCCCTGCCCGGCCCGCAGCCAACGCCCCGGCCAGCCCCGCGAGCCCGAAGAGACCAATCTGGGTGTGGCTCAAGGAAAAGGGCGGCGCGCTCAGCGGCAGAACCATCGCAGTCCAGAGCGTGCTGAAGCTGGCGAAGATCAGGAAGGCCAGCCCCGCCCGCAGGCGCAGCACCGGCTCGTTCAGAAAGATGAGCGGCATGGATTTCAACACGCTGCCATAGCGTTCCGTACTTGCTACCGGGATCGTCCGTGGCAAGACTCGCATGAGCAACGCGCCCAGGAGCAGCATGAAGCCGGCGGAGACAAGATAAACGATCCGCCACCCACCCGCATCGGCCAGGATGCCGGCAACGAACCGCGCCGCCAGGATACCGATCACCACGCCGCCGGTGACGAGGCCAACGGCCGCACCACGCTCTTCCGGCCGCGCCAACGTGGCGCTGAGGGCTACCAGCACCTGGACCACGACTGCCAGCAGGCCCACAACGATCATCGCGCCGAACAGGGTAAGGGCATTCGGCGCCCCGGCGACGGCAGCAAGCGCCAAGGCGGAGAGCAGTGTCTGGCCGATGACCAGCTTGCGGCGATCGAGCAGGTCTCCGAGCGGCACGAGGAAGAGCAGGCCGACCGCATAGCCAACCTGCGTCAATGTGACGACGAGGCCGACAGCGGCCGGATGAATGGCAAAGGTCGCCGCGATCGCATCGAGCAGGGGCTGGGCATAGTAGATGTTCGCCACGCTGCTTCCGCAAGTGACGGCGAAGACCAGCAATGTCAGCCGCGAGAGGCCCGATGTTTCAGGCGCTTGCCTCGATCCATCGGCGGGCTGGCACGGGCGGGACTGGGAAAGGGTATCGCACGTTTTCATAATCAACCTCATCTTTGTCTTATGATGAGACCACTTGCGGAACACCTATTCCAGTTCTATTTTAGAACCAGTTTGTCGCCGAGGGTACCCGATATGAAACGCAAGAGTTTTCGCGAGGCCGAATGCCCCGTCGCGCGCACTTTGGACGCCATCGGCGACTGGTGGTCGCTGCTCATCGTGCGCGATGCCTTCGACGGCATCCGGCGCTTCAGCGCCTTCCAGCAGAATCTCGGCATCGCCCGGGGCATGCTGAGCACGCGCCTGCGCGACCTCGTCGAGGCCGAGGTCCTCGCTCTCGCCCCGGCATCGGACGGCAGTGCCTACCAGGAATACGTCCTGACCAAGAAGGGCCGCGACCTCTTTCTCGTCATCGTCGCCATGAGGCAATGGGGGGAGGACCACCTCTACCGAGCGGACGAACGCCATTCCGTGCTGGTGGAAACGGCAACCGGCGCGCCCGTCGGCCGCCTCAGGCTGCAAGCCGGGGACGGGCGGCGGCTCGGCTGGGCCGAAACCTGTGTATCGGGTGCGAAGCGCGATACCTCCGCGGCAGACGAACCGAAAGGGCGAAGGGCGTCCCCGGCAGGATCCAATCCGCCGAGGCAGCTCTAGTTCCTTCTTTTCTTGGGCGTTTGCTAGTCGGCCGAAATCATCGTGATCATGGCATCGGCAGGTTCGACGGCCTCATAGGCGAGACCGTCGCCATCGACGACGGTCAGAATGGCCTCACCCTGCGCATCGGCAACGATGACCGTACCATCGCCGTTGTCGACCCAGGTGCGTGCAGCCGAAAGGCGTGGCCAGACGGCGTCGCAGTCGCTGTTGGCAGTGAAGCGCTCGCTGCGGCTCGAAATTCGGTCACCGCGCTCTGCAAGGCATGCGGTATTCGCCACCACATTGGAAATGGTATAGCTGTGTGCGGACACCGAAGCGGGAACGGAACTCGTCGCCACCGGGTCCACAGCCGGTGCGCGCTCCGCCGCAACACTCCAGAGCCCCAGCGACAATGCGCCGGCCACGGCGGCAATCACCAGCGTCTTCATGGGCTCTCCTTCGCGATCGACTCGATGGCAAAAGCATGCGCCCGCAAAATTGCCGAAAGGTTAACGAAGGCTTTCCAGATCGTTCCCTGCTTTTCGCACAAAGGGCGTTTCAGGCACCGGGGTCAGGGCCGCACCACGCTCGAACCAGGCGAAGAGATTGTCTGCCACGAGGTCGGCCATGGCATCGCGCGTTGCCACCGAAGCCGAAGCGACATGCGGCAGGAGCGAGACGTTCGGCAGGTCGAGCAGTGCCTGCGGCACGTTCGGCTCATCATAGAAGACGTCGAGCCCGGCCGCCGCGATTACCCCGTCCCCAAGTGCTGCGGCAAGGGCGCCCTCATCGACCGTCCAGCCACGCCCGACATTGATCAGCACGCCATTGGGACCGAGCGCGCGAAGGATATGCGCATCAATCGTCCGGTGCGTCTCGGCCGTCTTCGGCACGATGGCGATCAGGATATCCACCGCCTCCGCCAGTTCCGCCAGCGAGGGATAATAGGCAAACGGCACGTCCTCGCGCGGGCGCCGCGTGTGGTAGGCGATCCCGACGCCGAAGCCCTTCAGCCGCTCGGCGATCGCCATGCCGATGCGCCCCAGCCCGTAGATGCCGGCCTTGCGGCCCCGCAGGCTGAGCGGTGTCAGCGGGAAGGCGCCCTCGCGCACCCAGCGCCCTTCGCGCAGCCACGCCTCGGCCTGCGGAAGGCAGCGCACCGTATTGAGCAGCAGGCCGATCGTCGTATCAGCCACCTCGTCGTTCAGCACATCGGGCGTATTGGTGACAGCTATGCCGCGTGCCGCGGCAGCCGCCACATCCACACCATCGTAACCGACGCCGAAGCTTGCGATGATTTCAAGCGACGGCAGGTGCTCGATCATCGCCGCGCCAAGACCGCCGGAAACCGCGACACCGGAAATGCTCGCCGCCTCGGAGCGAGCGAGCAACGCCGGATCCGCCCGCTCGATGCGCACCACGTCGAAGGCGTCCTTCAAGCGGTCGAGCACCCGGTCGCGGATCGTGCCGGGCACGAGAAGACGCGTCTTGGCCACCATGGCGAGATCTCCCTTTGCCCGATGCCTCAGCCTTCCGGATGGGCCTTGAGCGGTCCGGTGGATTGCCGGATGCGCATTTCCGGCTTGATGAGGTGGATGCCGTCAGGCTCGTGGCTGCCCGAGAGCTTGTCGAGCAAAGCGCGGGCGGCGTTGCGGCCGACTTCGGACTGGCCGTTCCAGACGGTGGTCAGCGCCGGGGTGGCGATCGCCGCCTCTTCCAGGTCGTCATACCCGGTGACGGAGACGTCGCGGCCCGGCACGAGGCCGGCGCGGGCGATGCCGTTCATCAGGCCGATCGCCACGAGGTCGTTCCAACAGACCGCCGCGGTCGGCTTCTGCGGCAGGGAGAGGAAGTGCACCGCCGCCTCGAAGCCGCCCTGCTTGGTGCGCGGCCCGGGGATGCGCAGGCCCGGATCGACCTCGATATTCGCCTTGCGCAGCGCATTGACATAACCCTGGTAGCGGTCGCGACCGGTCGACGTCTGGTCCGTGCCGCCCACCATGGCGATGGTGCGGTGGCCGAGGCCGATCAGGTGGTTGGTCGCAAGCGAGATGCCGTAGCTGTCATCGCCGCGGAAGATCGGCACGTCCAGCCCCTCGATCGAACGGGCGATCAGGATCGCCGGCATGCCATTGTCCTCGGCAAGCCGGATATCCTCCGGTGGCGTGCCGATGGCCGGCGACATGATGACCCCGTCGCCGCCGAGCTGCAGCAGCGTCTCGACGAAATTGCGCTGCTTTTCGACTGAATCGTAGTGGTTGGAGAGAATGAAGGTCTGCCGGTCGCGGTCGAGCTCGCTTTCGATGGCCTTCAGGATTTCCGCATAGAACGGGTTCATGATGTCGTGCACGACGACGCCGATGATACCGGAGCGGGAGGTGCGCAGGCTGGCGGCACGGCGGTTGTAGATATAGCCGAGCGCGCGGGCCTGTTCCTTGATCTTGTCACGGGTGGTGGCTGCGACGAGCGGGCTGTCCCTGAGCGCAAGCGATACCGTCGCCGTGGAAACACCGAGCGTTTCCGCGATGGTGGAAAGCTTGATTTTCTGTGCCACGACCCCTCCCCGACGAACGCCAAGCAACGCGGCGTTTAAAACCGTTTATTTAAACAGTTTAAATCTCGTCGGCAACTGCCTTTTCGACCTCACGAGAGGCGTCCGCCAGGCCACCGTGCAGGTTTTCGTCCATGGCGCGCAGGAGCTTGAGCAACTGGCGCACATCCTTCTCGCTCAACCCTTCCGCCGCCTGCTGCTCGCTGAGCCGGCCGGCCTCGGTGATGTGATCGACGGAAGCCTCGCCGGCCTCGGTGAGATGCACGACGGTCAGCCGACCGTCCGTCTCGTCCGGCCGCCGCTCCACGAACCCTTGCGCCTCCAGGCGCCCGATCGTGCGCGTCATCGTCGGCGCCTTGACCCCGAGTCGGGCAGCGAGCGCACCGGCGGTCAGGCCGCCATCTTCCGCAAGGGCCAGGATCACGCCGTCCTGGCCGGCATAAAGACCGGTGGCGAGAAGATTGCGCGACAGGACCGTGCGCATGGAGCGGGCCGCATTGACGACGGCGGCGGCAAGTCCGGCGCCCGAGACATCATCATGCCCCTTCTTCTTCTTGCCCTTCTTGCCGTCCTTGTGCTTCTTGCCCATCGATTGCCTCCGCCTCACCGTACCTTGCATCACCCTTGCATCGCGGGCATGGCCTTGTATGACTCATGTGACAGTCGGGCGGCAAGACGGGATAGAGGCAGACGATGACGCATCCGAAGATGCGGTGGGGCGACAACGATCCGGCGCTTTCGGCACGGGACCGTGCCGGCTGGATCGCCATTCTGCCGCTCGGCGCCCATGAAGGCCACGGCCCGCATTTGCCGCTCGAAACGGACACGTTGATCGCCGACGGCATTGCCGCGCGTCTGATGGCCGTGCTGCCGGCGCACCTGCCCGTGACCATCCTGCCCGCCGAGCCTGTCGGCTATTCGCCGGAGCATCTCGACGTGCCCGGCACGCGCTCGCTCGGCTATGCGGAGGCGGTGGAACGCTGGCTGGGCATCGCGGGAGACCTCAACGCAAAGGGCGTCCGAAAGCTTGTCCTGCTCAACGCTCACGGCGGCAATTCCCCCCTTTTGACGATCGTCGCCACCGAGGCCCGCATGCGCTGGAACATGCTCGTCGTTGCGACGGCCTGGACCCGTTTCGGCCAGCCGGACGGCTGGATTGCGCCGGAAGACAAGGCGATCGACATCCACGGCGGCGATATCGAGACCTCCGTCATGCTCGCCCTGCATCCGGAACGCGTTCATATGGACAAGGCGGAACATTTCGGCTCGCGGCAGGTGGAGTTCGCCGCACGCTTTGCGCATCTGCGCGCCTATGGCCCGCATGCTTTCGGCTGGAAGATGGCCGACCTCAATCCGAAGGGCGTCGCCGGAAATGCCGCAGCAGCAACCGCAGGGCGCGGCGAGATCCTGATCGCACACGCCCTCGGCGGCATCGTCGCGCTCCTCGAAGACGTCGCAGCCTTCGACGTGGAGACGCTACGCTAAGAAGCACCAAGCCGTTTTGCGTGACAACAAGGCCGGATCGCATTTGCGCTGGCCCGTGCGATCTCCTATATCAGACGCCAACCGGACGCTGCAGGCGTCCCCGCCATCGCTCGAGGTTCCCATGACCGAAACAGCCCTCCCCAAGCCCATTCCCGTCACCGTGCTTACCGGCTATCTCGGCGCCGGCAAGACGACGCTGCTCAACCGCATCCTGACCGACAATCACGGCAAGAAATATGCCGTCATCGTCAACGAATTCGGCGAGATCGGCATCGACAACGACCTCATCGTCGAATCCGACGAGGAAATCTATGAAATGAACAACGGCTGCATCTGCTGCACCGTGCGTGGCGACCTGATCCGCGTGGTGGAAGGTCTGATGCGCCGCCCCGGCCGCTTCGACGCCATCATCGTCGAGACGACGGGCCTTGCCGATCCGGTACCGGTCGCTCAGACCTTCTTCATGGACGACGACGTGCGCCAGAAGACCGAGCTCGATGCCGTCGTGGCGCTGGTCGACGCAAAACACCTGCCGCTGCGCCTGAAGGACAGCCGCGAGGCCGAGGACCAGATCGCCTTCGCCGACGTCGTGCTGATCAACAAGACCGATCTCGTCAGCCCGGAAGAGTTGGCCCGGATCGAGGCGACCGTGCGCGTGATCAATCCTTCGGCCCGCATCCACCGCACCACCCGCTCGGAAATCGATCTCGCCAAGGTTCTCAACCAGGGTGCGTTCAACCTGGAGCGGGCGCTCGAAAACGACCCGCATTTCCTCGACCACGATGCCCCGGACCATGTCTGTGGCCCCGACTGCGGCCATGACCATGGCCATCACCATCATGGTCACGACCACGACCACGATCACCACCATCATGATCATGATCACGACCATCACCACCACGATCACGACCATCACCACCACGATCATGACCATCATCACCACGACCACGGCGTCTCGCCGATCCATGACGTGACGGTGCAGTCGATCTCGCTGCGCGGCGGCGAGATGAACCCGGACCGCTTCTTCCCGTGGATCCAGAAGATCACCCAGACCGACGGCCCGAACATCCTGCGCCTCAAGGGCATCATCGCCTTTGCCGGTGATGACGAGCGTTACGTCGTGCAGGGTGTGCACATGATCGTCGAAGGCGATCACCAGCGCGCCTGGAAGGACGGCGAGAAACGCGAAAGCCGTCTCGTCTTCATCGGCCGCGACCTCGACCGCGAGAAGATCGAACGCACGTTCAAGGCCTGTGAGGCGCAGGCGAACTAAGGGTTGCGGGAGCGGATGCGTGGAAACCTGGTCTGCAAACGGCCTCGGCCGGAACTGGGTTCCACTCTTCGAGCTTCCGGACCAAAGCCTGTGGCGAGGAGATGTCATTCGTCTTCCCCATCACCCCTCCATCGGTCCCCATGCGGGCCCGGTGGATCTCCTCCTTTTTGAACTGTGGGGATATGATAGGATTTTGGGGCTGATGATGACCAAGGGCTACAAGGCTGGAATGCCCTGGATCTACTTGCCGCCAGAAAGCCAGGGCACCAATCGCCTTTCTCTCGAAACCGCTTGGTTGCGTGAAAACTGGGACCGGTGGTTTTGCTACAGGGATTTTCCCGATGAACTGGACGCTCCTGTTCCTTTGCCAAAAGATGGCGTATTGGTCCGTCGCAACTCCTCACCCGCACCAAGACTGAAAGTGCCGTAATGCCGACTGTCGCTCCTCTTGATCTCGACGGCCACGTCGTCGCGGCCGCCTTCCTCGGCGATGTGCCGTTCTTCGCCACCGCCTCCGGCGCCATCCATCGCCTCGACCACGGCCAGAAGGTCACGGAAGCGCATGACGGGCTGCTCGCCTGCACCAGGGACGAGGCGAACGACACGCTGATCACGGGCGGCGAGGACGGCAAGGTGCAGCGCATCGCCGCCGACGGCACCGTGGCGCTTCTCGCCGAAGTGCCGCGCAAGTGGATCTCGATCGCCGCCGCCGGTCCGCAAGGCACCGTCGGCTTCGCGGAAGGTCGCACGGCGCGCGTGCGTCTTGGCGACGGCACGATCAAGGAATTTACGGAAAGCCGTTCGATCGAGGGCATCGCCTTCGCGCCGAAGGGCCTGCGCATTGGCGTGGCGCGCTACAATGGCGCCTCGCTGCATTGGGTAGCAATGGCCGGCCAGCCCGTCGATCTGGAATGGAAAGGCGCTCACACCGGCATCACCTTCTCCCCCGACGGCCGCTTCGTCGTGACCAGCATGCAGGAAAACGCCCTGCACGGCTGGAAGCTCGACACGAAGCCTGGCGCAGACACCCGCCATATGCGCATGACAGGCTACCCGGCCAAGGTGAAGTCGCTCTCCTGGTCGGTGAAGGGCAAGTGGCTCGCCTCGTCGGGCGCACCGGCGGCCATCGTCTGGCCGTTCTCCGCGAAAGATGGCCCGATGGGCAAGCCACCGCTGGAGCTTGGCACCCGCGCCGACGTCATGGTCACGTCCGTTACCTGCCATCCCGCCGAAGAGGTCGTCGCCATCGGCTATTCCGACGGCATGGTGCTCGCCGCCCGCTTCGCCGACAGCCGCGAGGTGCTGCTGCGCCGCCCCGGAAAGGGCGCCATCACCTCGATGGCCTGGAGCAAAAACGGAAAACTTCTGGCTTTCGCCAGCGAAGCCGGCGATTGTGGGGTCATCGATCTTGCGGGATAGGAGCGGCATCGTGGCGCGTCAGGTGATCGATTTTGCCTCGCCCATCGCCAGCGACACGGAAGGGCGGGTCTGGACCGACATCCGGGCCGCGGCGCAACTGCGCGCCGACGAGCAACCGCGCCTTGCCACGTTGCTGCACCCTATCCTTGCGGCCAAAACAGGCCGCCAGATGTTGATCGGTACGCTCGCCGCGCGGCTCGCCCACACAGCCGGCGACCGGGCGCTTGCGGCGAAAGTCCTTGCCTCCACCGAAGACGGCGCACTTCTGGAGGAGACCGAGGCCGATCTCCTGGCGATCGTGACACGCGACCCCGCCAATCCCGATCCACTCACCGTCCTCCTTCACCTCAAGGGTTTCCAGGCCCTGCAGGTCCACCGCTTCGCCCATCGCCTCTGGCAGGCAGGCCGCATGGAAGGTGCACGCTGGCTATCCTCGCAGGCCTCCCTCGCCTTCGGTCTGGATATCCATCCCGCCGCACGCATGGGCCGCGGCATCATGCTCGACCATGGTTCCGGCATCGTCATCGGCGAGACGGTCGTCGTGGAAGATGACGTCTCGATGCTGCAGCAGGTCACGCTCGGCGGTACCGGCCGCGACAAGGGCGACCGCCACCCGAAGGTGCGCCGCGGCGTGCTGATCGGGGCTGGCGCCAAGATCCTCGGCAATATCGAGATCGGCGCTTATAGCAAGATCGCCGCCGGAAGCGTGGTGCTGGAGCCAGTCCCTGCACATACGACAGTCGCCGGCGTGCCCGCCAGGATTGTCCGCGTCCACTCTGAAGACGAGATGCCGGCCGCGACGATGGACCACCGGATCGACTGAATTCCTTACGCTTCCTTGAAAACGGGAAGGCCCGAGAGAGCGTTGCTCTCCCGGGCCCCACAGACCGCACGGGCGGGGGTGAATGCGGTCAGTGCTTGCGCTTCTTGCAGCCGCAGTCGCTGCCGCCGAGAATGCCCAGCGTGTTGCCGTTGAGGACACCCGACAGGGTACCGTTGAGCACGCCGTTCAGCACGTTGTTGCCGTCATTGTCACTGAGGATGTCGCCGACGCCGACGCTCGGGGCGATCACAACGCCGCCCGTCTTGTTGTTGTTCAGGATGCCGATACCACCGAGCAGGCCGCCAGCCGATGCCTGGCCAGCGCCGGCGATTGCGAGGACGGATGCGATTGCGATGATGCGGGTCATGTTCATGCTCTCTCTCCTTCGGTTGTGTACCTCGCTGGTACGCAATCGAAGGTAATATAAGCACTGAATTACTCAACCGGATTCCCTAGTCATAGCAAATAGTTAACCATAACATAGACAAGTTTAACGAATCCCGCCCTTCCTCAAGCCAAAATAGAAAAACACGCATATCCCGGTCGAACATCAACCATCGGGGGAATTTTTAACCATACAACTCTAGGATTCTGTTCCAGAAACAGACAGGAACAGACCCGATGCGCTTCCTTGGTGGTTTCCTCTGCGCGGCCGCAATGCTGGCCGGATACAACCCGGCAAGAGCCGATTCAACCGTCGACTACAGGACGGGCATGGGCTGGTCGTCGAACATTTTTCAGGACCCAACCAACCTTTCCGCCGCCTTCAGCGAAGCAAAACTCGCCCTTCGCGGTACCCTTGCTCTTGAAGACTCCCAGGTTGCCTATGCGGTGAGCGCGAGTGCCCGGCGCGTGCCGAAATACCGTTTCGCCGACCAGCGCACGATCGGGCTCGAAGTTGGCTTCACCTACGATGTCAGCAAGGCGGTGAAGGTCACGCTGAAGGGCGGCATCGAGCGCCGGCGCAACGGCGATATCTTCCTCGCTCTTCCCGGTGCACTCATCGGCTATCGCAAGGACGATGTCTTCGCGACGGGGAGCGCCGGCCTGACGGTCGATCATTGGGGCGGACGCAACCACCTGACGACAACCCTCTCGAATCTCGACCGCGGCAAGGCGCATTTCACCCTTCCCGGCCTGAAGCCGACCCAGCTCGAAGCCGGGTACAGTCTGCTGGACATCACCGGTGGTCATATCCGGCCACTGCTCGGCGGTGAGGTGGGTGCGACACTGCAATACAGAGCAAGCCATATCGCACGTTCCGAGCGCAGGATGTTCGAACGCTTTCCGGCGGAAACCCTGCGTGGCTCGCTCGCCTATGGCCGGGCCTACGCCAACGGTATCACCCTGATGGCCGAGGCCGGCGTCGTCGGCATCACCAGCGCCTATCTCGGCACGACCGTCGAGCGCACCCGCCCCTTTTTCAAAGGCGAGGTGACCTGGCAATTGCCCCACAAGGCCGTGCTGAAGGCCAAGCTGGCACGCGACCTCCAGCTCGCCGACATCGACGATCCGCTCGCCGAGGACGTGCGCACGATCGGGCTCTCGCTTGAAAAGGAACTGACGGAAAAGCTGAAGCTCATACTCGCCTACGAGCAGGCCTATAGTGACTGGCTTTACTACGACTATCGTACACGCACGAAATCGGCCGCCGTCACGCTGGCCTACACGCTGCCCAAGGGAGCGACGGTGGCACTGGAATACAGCCACCTCGTGCGCCGCGAAAACGACAAGGCCGCCGATTTCACGGTCGACGGCCTTGCCGTACGGTTTGCCGGCTCGTTCTAGAACCGTCGCAGCGGTGGCATGGAGCGCTTTTGCGGAACGCCAGAAGGCCTCACCATTCGAGCTCGAGATGCGGCCGGCCGTTCGAGGTCTTTTCCGTGGTTCTGCCGGTTTCATCCACGGTGCAATGCACGCGCTGGCGGAAGGCGGAGAAACTATCGAAGGTCACCACATCCACCGGCTCATCGAAATGCAGCACCATGCGGTAGCGGCCGGGCTGGCCGGTCAGCGCCTGCACCCCGAGCACCTGTGCGTCGAAGGGTTGGCCGAGATAATGGCCGCGCACGCGAGCGCCCAGCATCCATGGATTGAACGGTGGCCGGTTGCCGACGACCGCATGCAGCGTGTTCCAGTCGCGAAAACCGTATTGGGCGGCGATGAGTTCGAGGGCGCGGGAATGGGAAATCGCCTGGTCGTCCTCGGAAAAGCGGGCGCGCAGCCGCTTTGCCTGATCTTTCAGGGCGTCAAGCGATGGAAGGGGCGTCGGTGATGGACGCATGTCAGATCTCCAGTCGGTGCATGCGTCGTTTCGGAGGGAGCCCGCATTGCCACCGGTTCGCATGCCTGATGCTGGAAGACCGATTTTTCTGAAAGAGAGACTTCACCAAAGCTTGCGCTCGCGGGCGGCAGGGGCTCTCACCCTAGCCCTGCACATAAGGCCTCGCCGGCCTCCTGTCAAATCAGGCCCGTATGGACCCTTGCAGGATTTCCGTTGGCGTGGGAGCAATCTCACCGGGAGGAACCGACCATGACGCTCATCACCCTGCTTGCCTTCGCCGCCGTTGCCTTCATCGGGATCGCCACGCCCGGCCCGACGGTGCTGTTGGCCCTCACAAACGGTTCGCGCTACGGCCTCCGGCGCGCCCTGCCCGGCATGGTCGGCGCCGTGCTGTCGGATTTCGTTCTGATCGGCGCGGTGGCGCTCGGTCTCGGCGCGCTGCTCGCCGCCTCCGAATTCTGGTTCTCCGTCGTCAAATGGCTGGGCGCCACCTATCTCGCCTTCCTCGGCATCCAGATGCTGCGCTCCACCGGCTCGCTCAGCCGGGCGCTCGATGCAGCGCCGGCAAATCTCGGCTCCTCAAGGGCGATCTTCGCCAAAAGCTTCCTCGTCGCCGTCACCAATCCGAAGGGCTATCTCTTCTTCTCGGCTTTCCTGCCGCAGTTCATCGATCCCGCGGCTGCGCAGGCGCAGCAATATGTACTGCTCGCACTCACCTTCGCGGCAATCGATTTTCTTGTCATGTTCGGCTATGCGGCACTCGGCTCGCAGGCCGTGCGTCTTTTGAAGACATCCGGCGCCATATGGCTCGACCGCATCTGCGGCGGCGTGCTTTTGGCGCTCGCCGGATCCCTCGCCTTCTACCGTCGCGCAACGGGCTGATGCGCCTGCTCCGCCCGGCTGGGACGGAGCAGGTCGATCATTCTAGAACCGATAGGTGACACCCGCACCGACCAGCCAGGGATTGAGCTTCGCCTTGCCGGTGAGCGGCGCCCCGTCGAGATCAACTTTCCATTTGGGCTCGAGGAAGATCTTCTTCACGTCGAAGTTCACGCCCCAATGCTCGTCCAGCATATAGTCGAAACCGACCTGCAGGGCCGCGCCCAGCTTGTTCTCGATGTCGAGATTGGAGAACTTGCCCGAGCCGGACTGCTCGTAGAACAGGCTGTAGTTCACCCCGGCACCGACATAGGGCTTGAACGCACCGAAATCGGTGAAGTGGTACTGCAGGGTCACCGTCGGCGGGAGCAGCCAGGCCTTGCCCACCTTGCCAAGCCCCTTGATCCCACCATCCGCATGCACATTCGCATAGGTCGTGCCGAGAATGAGTTCGGCCGCGATGTTGTCGGTGAAGAAGTAGGAGATGTCGAGTTCCGGGATGACCGTGTCCGAATAGGAAAGGTCGGACCCCGGGATACCGTTCACGAAGCCGGAATCGTTCGTGATGACGCCAAGACCGCGCACACGGATCTGCCAGGGGCTCTGCGCTGCGAAATCAACCGTCGCCTCCGGCGGCGCCATGCGCTCCTCAAGGTCAGCTGCGGCAGCCTGTCCGGCCAGCAGCGCCAGGCCGGCGGCAAGGGCGGCACGCCCCATCCAATTTCCCTTCATGTCGTCTCTCCATCAAACGCGACTCGTCTTTGCGAGGGCGACTATGAAGCGAGGCGGCACGGTGGTCCTTTGAGATGGATCAAACAGCGACACATGAAAGGAGGGATTGGCGAGAAATTCGCGCCAATCTTGACAATTGCCCAATTAAAACAATGGCAGACATCAAACGGAAGAGGGCCGGCCGGTCGCCGGCCCGAATGTCAGGCCGCCTTGCGCGGCTCCGTCACCATCCGCCGACGTCCGCCTGCGACGAGCACGCCGGCAGCACCGTCCAGCCAGCCGTCCTTCAGCTCCAGCGCGAGAAAGCGGCGACGCTCGAACGGACCAGGCATGACGAGATGCTGTGCCTTATCGGCAAAGAAACCGAAGCGCTCGTAATATTCCGGATCGCCCACCAGCAGCACGGCCCCGTGACCACGGCCCTGCGCCTCGGTGATCGCAGCCCGCATCAGCGCACCGCCGATGCCCTTGCCTTCGTGCTCGCAATCGACGGCAAGTGGACCGAGCAGCAGCGCCGGCACGGCATTGCCTTCGGAATCGACCCCGGCCTCGACATTCCACAGACGCACGGTGCCGATGACGTGGCCGTCCAGATCCCGCGCGACAAGCGCGAGACCTTCGGCCGGCATGCGGCCGCGGCGGATCTTTTCCGACGACTTGCGGAAGCGGGCTTCGCCCATGACGCGATCGAGCAGACGCTCGCGCGCAACGACGTCGCCGGCATTTTCCTGGTCGATGGTGAAGGCGGCATGCGCGAAGAACGCGCGGACAGAATCAAGAACAGTGGCCATCTCTGGGCCTCCCGCACTCAAAACCGATTCAAACGGTATCCAGAACAAATTGTGAGGGTGGCGCTCCCGCAGGGACGGGAGCGCCGGGTGGTCAGATCACGTAGGCCTTGAGCGGCTCGAAGCCGTTGAAGGCGACGGCCGAGTAGGTCGTCGTGTAGGCGCCGGTGCCTTCGATCAGAACCTCGTCGCCGATCGAAAGCGAGACCGGCAGCGGATACATGTTCTTCTCGTACATCACGTCGGCCGAATCGCAGGTCGGGCCGGCGAGAACGCAGGGCTCCATCTCGTCCTGATCGCGCGCGGTGCGGATCGGGTAGCGGATCGCCTCGTCCATGGTTTCGGCGAGACCGCCGAACTTGCCGATGTCGAGGAAGACCCAGCGATGGTTGTCGTTGTCCGACTTCTTCGAGACGAGAACGACCTCCGCCTTGATGACACCCGCATTGCCGACCATGCCGCGGCCCGGCTCGATGATGGTTTCCGGGATCTGGTTGCCGAAGTGCTTCTTCAGCGCGCCGAAGATCGCCTTGCCATAAGCTTCGGCAGACGGGACGTCACGCAGGTACTTCGTCGGGAAGCCGCCGCCCATGTTGACCATCTTGAGCTCGATGCCCTGCTTGGCAAGCTGCACGAAGACGCGCTTGGCATCGGCAAGCGCCGAATCCCAGGCATCGACCTTCGTCATCTGCGAGCCGACATGGAACGATACGCCATAGGAGACGAGACCGTTCTGGTGGGCATAGACGAGCACGTCGACGGCCATCTGCGGTACGCAGCCGAACTTGCGCGACAGCGGCCATTCCGCACCTTCGCCATCCGTCAGGACACGGCAGAACACGCGTGCACCGGGAGCGGCACGGGAAATCTTCTCGACTTCCTCATGGCTGTCGACGGCAAAGAGCGAAACGCCGAGCGCATGCGCCTTGGCGACGTCGCGTTCCTTCTTGATCGTGTTGCCGAAGGAGATGCGGCTCGGGGTGGCACCGGCGTCGAGCGCCATTTCGATTTCGGCGACGGACGCGCAATCGAAGTTGGAGCCCATGGAGGCGAGCAGGCGCAGGACTTCCGGGGCCGGGTTGGCCTTGACAGCGTAGTAGATGGAGCTGTCGGGCAGCGCGTGGCGGAACGCCTTGAAATTGTCACGCACGACATCGAGGTCGACCACGAGGCACGGGCCGTCGGGACGTCGGGTGTTCAGGAAGTCGATAATACGTGCAGAGGTCATTTCGGTATTCCCCATATCCAGGTTGCTCCGGGAAAACCCCAGAGGACAAAGGGCAGATACGAGCACGCTCTGGAACCAGCCGGTGGAGACCCCGGAACCAAGCATGCGCATCATGCGCGAACGGTGAACCAAAGCCCGCCTAGGCTTTGATTCGGCTTTGTCTGCCATGGATTGGCGGGAGAACCCGACCGCACGTCCGGCAATGAAGGTGTGCCTCTTCAGTAACCCCGGCTGTTGGAAAGCCGGCAGACACCAGAAAGGCCCGCACCGTCGTTGCTTCAAGATGTCCTCGCTCTTCCGGTTGGCCGGAGAAACGACTGGAGGGGTTAGTTCCAGGTACCTTACCGAGTTCCTCACCAAATCGAGGGTCGGCGGACACCCACAGGCACGTGCGACTTTGGGCAAGGCGGGAGATAAGAAGAATCGCTGTCGTAATCAAGAGGTTTTTTGCGGAACGCTATTGAAAATATTCTGACAGCCACGACATTCGCCGAACTGGTTTTCACAGAATGGTGATTACGCCCCGGCCACCGTTTCGGCCGCAGCCGCATGGGGACACATGGATACTCTGACCCGAATCCGGGCCTTCATAGACGTCGTGGACGCCGAGGGCTTTTCCGCCGCCTCCCGCAAGACCGGCCGGTCCAAGGCGCTGCTGTCGAAATATGTGCGTGAGCTGGAGGACGAATTGGGCACGCTGCTCCTCAACCGCACCACGCGCCAGTTCTCTATGACCGAGGCCGGCCACACCTACTACCGCACCGCCTCCGATATCCTGAAGGAGATCGACAATCTTGCCGATCTCGTGCGCGAGAAGAACACCGACCTGCGCGGCAAGCTGAAGGTTTCCGCGCCACGTACCTTCGTCGATGCCGACATCGGCCAGTCAATCATCGATTTCGGCAAGGAGCACCCGGAACTCTCGCTGGAAATCGTCTCGGACGACCGCTTCGTCGATCTCGTTGAAGAAGGTTTCGACGTGGCCGTCCGCATTACGCGCCTGGAAGACTCGGCCCTCATCGCGCGCAAACTCGGCGATTTCTACCTGAAGATCTGCGTCAGCGCGGAGTTCCTGGAGCGGGTCGGCCCGATCAACCACCCAAGCGACCTTGCCCGCCTGCCCTGCATCATCGACACCAACGGCAAGTCGCACAGCAACTGGCGCTTCATCGACGAGAAGGGCGCGGGCTTTTCCGTGCCTGTCGGCGGCCATATCGAGGTGAACAGCCCGACGGCAGCCGTGCGCGCGGCGGCCAGTGGCCTCGGCGTCGCACAGGTGCCGGCCTTCATCGCCCGCCATTGCCTCGACAGCGGCAAGATCGTTTCGATCCTGGAGGATTACCTACCGACAGACCGCGGCATCTACGCGATCTATCCGCACCGCCGCTACCTGCCCGCGAAGGTGCGCACCTTCGTCGACTTCCTGCACGGCTGGTTCCGCCGCAATCCCGGCATCGAAGCATAAGGTGCCGCGGCGAGGTCCCAATTCCGACCCATTTGCGTTACATTCAGCCGGTCGATTCTGAACGCTGCCGCGAGAGGATATACCCCATGCGATTCCTCCCCCTCCTCGTTGCCGGAGCAGCCTTCCTTGCCCCGGCTGCGGCCTTTGCCCATCCGCATATCTTCGCGGAAGCGCGGCTTGAAGTGGTGGCCGGCGAAGACGGCACGGTCAGCGAATTGCGCAATGTCTGGCGTTTCGACGAAATGTTCTCGGCCAGCGTCGTGATGGATTTCGACAAGAACAGCAATGCCGCGCTCGATCCGGACGAACTGGCGGAAGTCGGCCAGACTGTTCTCGAGTCGCTGGAAGAGTTCAGCTACTACACGACGATCACCGAGGATGGGAAATCCATCAAGATCGCCAAGCCCGACGCGATCAACGTCGACTACAAGGAAGGGCAGCTCCTGATGTTCTTCACCGTCAAGCCAGGCGAAGCCATGCCCCTCAAGGGCAAGCTCACCTTCGGCGTCTATGACCCCACCATGTACGCTGCCATGGACTTCGCCTCGGACGACGACCTCATCGCCGTCGGCGACAAGTTCACTGCCTGCAAGCGGGCGGTCGTGCGGCCGGATGCGGACGAGGTGCTCGCTCAGAACCAGGACAGCCTGACGGAAGCCTTCTTCAACGATCCCGCGGGCACCGACATGTCGAAACTCTTCGCCACCCGTCTGGAGCTGACATGCTGACCCGCGGCCGGGCTCTTGCCCTTCTCACGCTGACAGTCGCGATCGCGACCGCTGCCGGTCTTGCCCACGCACAGTCGCCACTCGGCATCGGCTCGGCGGAGCCGGGTTTCAACACGACCGGCACCTTCGGCAGCCTGTTCGGCTGGATCAACGCCCAGCAGCAGGGCTTCTACCGCGCCATGACCGGCGCACTAAAGGAGATGCGCGAGAACCCCTGGGCAGCGTCCACACTGGTCGGCCTCTCCTTCGCCTATGGCGTCTTCCATGCCGCCGGCCCCGGCCACGGCAAGGCCGTCATCTCCTCCTACATGCTGGCAAACGAGGTGGAGCTGAAGCGCGGCGTTGCTCTCTCCTTCCTCTCCTCGATCCTGCAGGGCATCGTCGCGATCCTGCTCGTCGGCGCGGCCTATCTCTTCCTGCGCGGCACCACGGTCTCGATGACCGATGCCACCCGCGCACTCGAAATCGGCAGCTACGCCCTCATCGCCCTTTTCGGCGCCTGGCTGCTCTTCCGCAAGCTGCGACCGGCGGAACGACGGGCCTCGGCGCTTGGCGCGCAGGCGGTCGAGGTACACGATCACGACCATCGCGACCATGCGCATCATCACCACCATGCCGGGGAGATCTGCTCGACCTGCGGCCATGCCCATGCACCGGATCCCTCGCTCCTGAAGGGTGAGCGCTTTGCACTGCGCGAGGCCTGGTCGGCCATCGTCGCCGTCGGTCTCAGGCCCTGCTCGGGTGCGCTGATCGTGCTCAGCTTCGCGCTTCTGAACGGCCTCTATCTCGGCGGCCTGCTCGCCGTCTTCGCCATGTCTATCGGTACCGCGATCACCGTCTCCACCCTCGCCACGCTCGCCGTCACGGCCAAAGGCGCGGCCGTTCGTTTCGCCGGCAACGGTTCGGCCGCCGCCCGCGTGGGTAGCGCCATCGAGATCGGTGGCGCAGCGCTGGTCATGGTCCTTGGATTGCTCCTGCTCGGCGCTGCACTGCAGGGCTGATAACAGCGCCCTCGATCATTTGCAGGAAAGTGCGAAGCGTTTTCCGTTCGGAAATGCGTTAAAACAAAGAGATCGAGTGTTTTCGCGATTCAGAGAAAAACGGAAACGCTCTAGTCGCCGCGGCTGCGCTGATAGCGCGCCCGGAGCCAGAAGAGCAGGAAAAAGCCGAGCACGAGCAGCGCGCCGAAGACGCCCGCCAGCCATGGCGAGACATCGCCAAGCGCGATCATCACCCGCGGCAGGAAATAGAACACCGCGCCCGTGCCGAGCAGAATGAAGAGCGCTGCCAGCGCCGGCGACTTGCCCTTGCGTTCCGGTGCTTCGGTCATGCTGCAATCTCCGCGCGGATGTCTTCCAGGCGACGTTTCTGCTGGCCGTCGGCACCGAAATTGTCAGGCGAGAGCCAGGCGTCGAAAGCCTTGGCAAGAAGTGGCCACTCCCCGTCGATGATCGAGAACCATGCGGTATCGCGGTTCTCGCCCTTGGACAGCATATGCTGGCGGAAGACGCCCTCGAAGGTGAAGCCGAGGCGGGCGGCGGTGCGCTTGCTGGCCTCGTTGCCGTTGTGGCATTTCCATTCGTAGCGGCGATAACCGAGATCCTCGAAAGCGTGCTTGGCAAGCAGGTATTGCGCCTCGGTCGAGAGCGGCGAGCGGGACATGCCGCCACCATGGGCGATGCCGCCAATCTCAACGACGCCGTTTGCCGGGTCGGGCCGCATGTAATGCGCCATCCCGACAACCTCGCCGGCCGCCTTGTCGATGATCACCTCGCGCACCCAGCCGGACGTGATGACCGCTTCCGACCAGGAATCAAAATCCTCGATGCTGGCGAAATCGGCCTGCGTGAAATAGCGCAGCAGCGGGTTGATCTGCATGCCACCGAAGGCCTCCCAGAGGGCCTTTAGGTGTTTTTCCCGCTGGTAGGGCTCAAGACGCACGGTACGGCCTTCGAGGGTGACGGGCGCCGGCGGCGGGCAGCCTTTCCAATCCTTGAGGTCGCGCATGAAAATCCTCCTTCGGTCCTTGCCGAAGGGATAGAGCAGCGCGCGGGCGCGCGCAATGTTGAAAGCGGGGAGCGGCGTTCCGCCGCTCCGCCAAATCCTCAGACGGTGGCGGCGGAAACCGTCGCCTCGATGTGGTCGACCAGCGCATCGGCAAGGCCGAGGCGGCCGGCGAGCAGGTCGAGATAGCCGCGTTCGGCGCGCGACTTCGGCTCGATGGCGAGGCGCGAGGCTGTGTAGAGTTCGACGCGCTGCTCTTCGGTCGTCGCAGCAGCGATGATCGCGTCGAGATCGACCGGGTTGGCCAGCTCCTCTTCGAGGAACTGCGTGGCATCCGCACCGAGGCCGGAAACCTTCAGCTTGTCCATGATGCGGGCGCGCTCGGCCTCGTCGATATGGCCGTCGGCACGCGAGGCGGCGATCATGGCGCGCACGAGGATGAGAGCGAAATCCGTGCTGACGGCTTCAGGATGGAAGCCGGAATCGGTCGGCGGCGGCAAGAGCTCTGGCGTTCCGCCCTGCGTCGTCTCGACCGGGTTCTGGCCGGCCTTGTAGTTCTTGTAGGCCTGGTAGCCGAGGCCGGCGATGGCGGCAAGGCTACCGATCTTCAGCGCGGAGCCGGCCACCTGACGTCCGGTGCCCGTACCGAGAAGAACGCCGGCGATGGCGATCGAGGCAAGTGGATTGTCCTTGGCGAGCTGCGTCACCTGGCCCGCGCGGTCGCGCACGGATCCGCCGGCACCAGGCACCTGCGAACCGAGGAACTGGTCAAGCAACTTCTTGGCGTCAAACATGGGCGGTCTCCGTTTCACTTGTTCTCTTGCATCGCAAGGGCCGACAGCAAGGCAAGATAGGAATGCACGCCCTGAATTACAAATGCATAACGGGCGACCAAGGGGCGCCCGTCTGCAAAACCGCTGAACCTGCCTCAGCCCTTAAGGGCCGACGCTTCCGCGGCGAGCTTGGTGATGCCCGCCCAGTCACCCTTGGCAACGAGGTCCTTCGGTGCCACCCAGGAGCCGCCGACGCAGACGACATTCGGCAGCGAGAGGTAGTCGCGGGCATTCGCGAGCGAAATGCCACCCGTCGGGCAGAACAGCGTGCCGGCGAGCGGCGAGGACAGCGATTTCAGGTAAGCGGCTCCGCCCGCCTGCTCGGCCGGGAAGAACTTCAGAACCTGATAGCCCTCTTCGCGAAGGCCCATGACCTCGCTGGCCGTGGCAGCACCCGGCAGCAGGGGGATGTCGCTGTCGGCAGCCGCGTCGATCAGCTCCTGCGTCGTGCCGGGGCTGACGATGAACTGCGAGCCGGCCTCGACCGCCGCCTCGAACTGCGCAGCATTGAGGATCGTGCCGGCACCGGCAACGGCACCTTCAACCTCGTTGGCGACCGCGCGGATCGCCTCCAGCGCGGCGGGCGTGCGCAGCGTGATTTCGATGGCCTTGAGGCCGCCCGCCACCAGCGCGCGCGCCAGCGGAACGGCAGTCGAGAGGTCCTCGATGACCAGCACCGGCACCACCGGCTGCAGCTTCAGGACGGAAAGGAGCTTGGCGTTCTTCTCGCTCATGGCACGACCTTTTAAAACGATTGAATTTTGACCCGAATAGCGCGTCTGCGACGTCGTGTCGAGCCTAAAGCATGAAGGCTTCTCTTGTCATGACAGACTTATCGTGTAGTGTTCCCCTCGCCCAAGCCCATCTCCAACTGCGAAAGCGAGCCTATGGCGAAAGAGATCGAGCGGAAGTTCCTGGTATCGGGGCAGCGGTGGCGTACCTTCGCAGACGAAGGCATCGCCATACGGCAGGCCTATATTGTCGCCCAGGACGACCGGTCTCTACGGGTCCGCATCTACGGCAACGGGCAGTCACGCATTACCCTCAAGGTCGGACACACCGCGCTCGTACGCGATGAATACGAGTTCGAAATCGACCGCGACGAGGCTGAGGACATGCTGCGCCATGCCATCGGCAACGTCATCCAGAAAGTCCGCTACAAGGTGCCGCACGAGGGCCACGTCTGGGAAGTCGATGTCTATGAGGGCGCCCATCGCGGGCTTGTCATCGCCGAGGTAGAGCTTGCCTCGATCCATGACGATCCGGAGCTGCCCAACTGGGTGGGCCGGGAAGTGACGGGCGAAAGCCAGTATTCCAACCAGTCCATGGCGCTCGGCATCAGCGACGGCGCGCGGCTGCATCAGCTCGCCTGAGCCGCTACGCCGCATTGCCTGAAAAGCGGCGAGGTTGTATGTGGCGGCCATGACCCACGAGATTTCTTCGCCCGTCCCGGCCAGCGGCTTTCTTGTCGCCGCGCTCTATCATTTCGTCGCGGTTCCGCGCTTTGCCGAACTGCGCCCCCCCCTGCAGGCGCTTTGCGAGGAAAACGGCGTGCGCGGGACGCTGCTGCTCGCCCATGAGGGCATCAACGGCACGATCGCCGGCCCGGCCGATGGCCTCCGCCGTGTGCTCGCCTTCCTGCGCAGCCAGCCGGAATTCGCCGCACTGGAACACAAGGAAAGCCACGCGGCCGAGATGCCCTTCCTGCGCATGAAGGTGCGGCTGAAGAAGGAGATCGTCACGATGGGCGTCGAGGACATCGACCCCACGCGTTCCGTCGGCACCTATGTGGCGCCCGAGAACTGGAATGCGCTGATCTCCGACCCGGAGACGATCGTCATCGACACGCGCAACGACTACGAGACCGCGATCGGCATGTTCAAGGGCGCCGTGGATCCGAACACCAAGACCTTCCGCGAGTTTCCGGACTGGGTGCGGGAGAATACCGGCCTGCACAACAAGCCGAAGATCGCCATGTACTGCACCGGCGGCATCCGCTGCGAGAAGGCGACCGCCTTCATGAAGGAACAGGGGTTCGACGAGGTCTACCATCTGAAAGGTGGCATCCTGAAATATCTCGAGGAAGTGCCCGCAGAAGAAAGTCTCTGGGAAGGTGCGTGTTTCGTCTTCGACGAGCGCGTCTCCGTATTGCATGGCCTGGAAGAGGGCGAGCACAGGCTCTGCCGCGCCTGCCGCCATCCGCTGACGGCAGAAGAGATCACTTCGCCGCTTTACGAGGCCGGCGTCTCCTGTCCGCACTGCCACGCAGCACGCAGCGAGGACGATCGCCTGCGCTTCCGTCAGCGCCAGTTGCAGATGGACCTTGCGAAGAAACGCGGCGAACGCCACCTCGGAAAATAATCAGCCGGCCGCAGCCTCGATATCGGCCGGCGGAGCGAGCAGATCGCTGATCGCCGCCTCGCTCATTGGCCTGCCGAAGAAATAGCCCTGCAGCTGGTCGCAGCCGCACAGATGGAGGAAGGCGGCCTGTTCCGCCGTCTCCACCCCCTCGGCCGTCACCGGCATGTCGAAGGATGTGGCGAGCGCCACCGTCGCCTGCAGCATTGCGCCGCCCTTCGGCGACTGCTCGCCGGCAATCGTGAGCGAGCGGTCGATCTTCATGCGGTCGAAGCCGAAGCGGATGAGATAGCCGATGCTGGAAAAGCCGGCGCCGAAATCATCGAGCGCGATACGCACGCCACCGGCCTTCAGCCGGTCCATGACGAGTTTCGCCCGGCCTGGGTTCTGGATGAAATAGCCCTCGGTGATTTCCAGCGTCACACGGGACGGCGCAATGCCCGCCTCCGCGATGATGCTCAGCGCCCGGTCCGGGAAATAGGGATTGCGGAACTGCGCCGGCGACAGGTTGATCGAGACGCCCACCTCCGGCCAGTTGCGTGCCGCCTCGCAGGCCCGCTTCAGGACAAGCGGCCCGAGCGCATCGATGATGCCGGTCGATTCCGCCAAGGGGATGAAGACGTCCGGCGGCACGGGCTTCGTTCCGCCGCGCGACCAGCGGGCAAGTGCCTCGACGCCGCAGATGGTCCGGCTCCGCGCGGCGACGATCGGCTGGAACACGACGTCGATCTCACCGCGCGCAACGGCGGACCGCAAGGCCTCCTCCATCTCCCGCCGCTCGTCACGGTCGTCGTCCATCAGTGTTTCATAGTGCATGGCGCGGCCGCGGCCGGCATGCTTGGCGCGGTACATGGCGACATCCGCCCGCCGCAGAAGCTCCTCGCCGCCGACGCCGCCCCGGCGCGAGACAGCAAGGCCGATGCTGGCACCGACCACGGCAACGCGCTCGCCGATTGCGAGAGGTTCGGAGAAGAAATCCAGAATGGACCGGGTGAGACGCTCAGCCTCCGGCCCGTCGGGCCCGTCGATGAAAGCGATGGCGAATTCATCGCCGCCGATGCGGGCCAGCATGGCTTTGGCCGGAACGAGACGCGAGAGCCCGGCCGAAACCCCGCGTATCAGCCGGTCGCCGACCGCATGGCCATAGAAATCGTTGACATCCTTGAAACCGTCGAGGTCGAGATAGAGCATCACGACGTCGCCCTCCTCCTCCGTCGCACGGCCATTCAGCTCGTCAAGGCCGAGATAGAGGCCGGTGCGGTTCCGGAGGCCGCTCAGCCTGTCGGTGAGAGCCTGGGTCCGGGCCGTGTTCTCGTCCGCCTTGAGACGGATCGTAAAGGCCGCGCCGGTCAAAACGAGAAGCACGAAAAAGAAGACGACACCGGCCAGCGCCAGCAGCACCAGGGGACGCACTTGCGCATAGCTCTGGTCACCCGGCGCATCCGGTGTCCAGGAAAGAAAACCGATGGCCCTGCCGCCCGGATCGTTCAGCGGAACGGCGAGGCCTGCCGGCGGGGCGGCCTCGGTCAGCATCAGGCCCGAGATCAGGAAGTTGTCGGCGATGCGGGCAATGCGGGCCGGTGTCAGGTGCCGGATGATGAAGAGCGTGCGCAGGGCCTCCGAGGGTGCCTTGACCGCATCGGACATCGGCCGGATCGCGGAAATGGCGCCGACGGCCGGCCCGTCCGGCGTTTGCAGGAAGGCCCCCAATTCTTCGCCCGGATCGAGCCCGGCCTCAAGGATCTTGCGGTGCATGTCCGTGAAGGTCGGGCCGCCATAGGCGCGTGCATCGGCCTCGACAGGCGCACCATTGCGATAGGCAAGCATCGTCTTGCCCGCTTCATCGATCAGAAAGACCGTGTCGAAGAGCGGCCCGCCTTCCGTGGCAACCCCCATATTGGCAACCAGCCACGGCATATCGGGCGTGCCGTAGGTGGCCTGCACCGCGTCGTCCCAGACGGCATAGTCGCGTACGGTGGTGACCATGGAACTGCGCATGGAGGAGAGCGCGCCAAACACCGTCTGGCGCGTGCGCTCCGCATCGAGCTCGTTCGCCCGGTTCGCAAGGAAGCCGAGCGCCATCATGACGAGCACGGTCGCAAGGCTGACGACGACGGCAAAGGAGGCCAGAACGCCCAGTACGACTGCAAGCCGTCGGGCGCCGATCATGCCAGAAAGGTGGCGCGCTAGCCGCAGCATCGTCTTCTCCAACCAAGCGGAAATGATGCGGCAGAACCGTTATGAATCCTTTACGGCCGGCACGACAATACAAGGGAGTGCGGGCCGCTAGGCGGCCCGATGATTGCCCTTGGGAAAGGCCCCGGCAAGTTCGGCATACCACTTGCCGCTTTTCTTGACCGTACGGACCTGCGTGCCATAGTCGACATGCACGATGCCGAAGCGCATCCGGTACCCTTCGGCCCATTCGAAATTGTCCATGAGGCTCCAGGCAAAATAGCCGCGCATCGGATAGCCTTCACGGATGAGATCTGCCGTAACGCCGAGATGTTCGGCGATGTAGTCGAGGCGCGGCTGGTCGTCGACCGCACCGTTTTCGACCTCCATATTGTAGCAGGCGCCGTTTTCCGTGATGTAACAGGCGGGCAGCGCATAATCCGCATTGAGCTTGCGGATGAGATCCCCGAGCGCCGGCGCAAACACCTCCCAGCCTATATCCGTCCTGATGTCGGTAACCGGCGGTGCCGGCACGGTCGCAGGGAATTCCGCCCCTTCCGACACATCGTGCGCAACCCGCATCGGCGTATAATAATTGAGCCCCCACCAGTCGAGCGGCTGGCTGATCGTCTCCATGTCGCCCGGCTCGATCGCCGGCATGCGATCGCCGAGCGCCGAGAGGAAGCTTTCGGGATATTCACCCTTGAAGACCGGCCCGAAGAAGACGCCGTTGTGAAAATCGAAAGCGCGCGTGGCCGCCGCCAGGTCGGCTTCCCCGGCGCTACCGGCATAGATGGAATGCGCATTGAGAACGAGACCGGTGGCAAGCTGCGGGCGCTCCGCGCGGATCGCCGCAACACCGAGGCCATGCGCCAGGTTGGTAAAGTGCAGGGCGTGCAGCGCGGCGTCCATGTTGCGCTCACCCGGTGCGTGAATGCCGTAGAGATGGCTTAGCCAGACGGAACACCAGGGCTCATTGAAGGTCGCGACCGCATCCAGCCGGTCGCCCAGCCGGGCGATCACGGTCTTCGCATAACGCTGGTAGGCATAGGCCGTCTGCCGCTCCGTCCAGCCGCCATCGCCGGCCAGCATCAACGGCAGGTCCCAGTGATAAAGCGTCGCAAAGGCCTTGATGCCACGTGCCTTCAGGCCATCCACGAGGCGATCGTAGAAATCCAGCCCCTTCTCGTTCACCGGCCCCGTGCCTTCGGGGATGACGCGCGGCCAGGCGATGGAGAACCGGTAGGCCGACACGCCGAGCGACTGGATGAGATCGAGGTCCTCTTCCAGCCGGTTGTAGTGATCGCAGGCCACATCGCCATTGTGCCGGCCATAGACACGGCCCGGCATGTTGGCAAACGCATCCCAGATAGAGGGCTTGCGACCATCCAGCTTCGTAGCGCCCTCGATCTGGAAAGCCGCCGTCGCCACGCCGAACACGAAATCGCCGGGAAAGCGGTCGGCAAGGATCTTGGGATCGTTCATTGTCGTCTTTCATGCGCGGCAAACGCTTGTCATTGAAACTGCAACGTTGCAGTAAGAGTCCTGGCCGCAAAAATCAATACCTTTCGCATTCAGCCGAATTTTGTAACTTGCAGCAAAGGGTCGCAAGACTCGTCAAACAGGGATTGCTTAAACAAAGGTTAGGAACTTGTCCCTTAAACTACCAATAGCTGGGACGGAGACACTGGCGTGGTACGACGAATTGCGAAGCATCTCGTGCGGAAGGGCATGTTCGTAGAATCGCTGGAATGCCCGAACGCCGAATTTTCAGGGCGTCGCTTCCTTGTCCAGTCCGACGAAACCGTACGGGCGATCCTGGCGACTTCCGCCGCCTATGCCCTGATCAATCCACAAAAAAGCACGGTGGACATAGACCTCGCCACCGGCCCCGCCCCTGCAACGCAAGCCGCCGAAGAGCGCAAGCGCACGCTGGAGACAGTGGCAGAATCGGCCCGATCCCTGCGCACCAGCTTCGACGCAGCGAGAACCGGTCAGCTGGAAATCGACGCACTATCCCCGGTCGCCGACGAGATTTCCGAGCGTATCGACGCCGACCCCGATGTCTTCCTGAAGGTCACGCGCCTGAAGACGAAGGACGAGGGCACCTACGTGCATTCGCTGGCTGTCAGTGCGCTGATGATGCGCCTTGCCCGCCTGCTCGGCCATGACGACAGCGCCGTGCGCGAGCTCGGCGTTGCAGGCTTGCTGCACGATGTCGGCAAGCTGATGATCCCGAATGCCGTTCTCAACAAGAGCGGCCGGCTGGACAGCGACGAAAAACGCCTGGTGCGCGGCCATCCCGAACTCGGATATCGCCTGCTGAAGGAGCAGGCCAACGTTTCCGATCTGGTGCTCGACATCTGCCGATACCATCACGAAACCCTGGATGGCAGCGGCTACCCGCTCGGTCTCAAGGCCGACAAGCTGAGCCAGGAAATCCGGATCGCCACCATCTGCGACGTCTTCGAGGCCCTGACGAGCACCCGTCCCTACAAGCGGCCGTGGACTACACGGGACGCCCTGAACTGGATGTTCGACCGAGGCCACCTGTTCGACAAGAAACTGGTGATCCGCCTCGGCAGCATTTTTGCCTGAAAGGTACCCGGCCGCCACCCCTGGAGGCGGCGACCGGCGATCAAAAAACCTCAGACCTTGACCCAGGCTCCGTTCTTCTTCGACGATTGCACGCAGGCATCAACGAAAAGCATGCCCTTGAGGCCGTCATCCACCGTCGGATAGGTGACGGCGGGATCGACCGGCGCGCCCTTGCGCTTGGCGTGAATGGCCCGGGCCGCTTCGGAATAGATGTTGGCGAATCCTTCGAGATAACCTTCCGGATGGCCAGCCGGAACGCGGCTGACGCGGGCGGCCGCGGCGCCGGAACCGGCGCCGCCCCGGGTGATCAGGCGTTTCGGCTCGCCGAAGGGCGTGTACCAGAGGTAGTTCGGATCGGCCTGCACCCATTCGAGACCACCCTTGGTGCCATAGACCCGCACCTTCAGGCCGTTCTCATGCCCCGGGGCCACCTGGCTGCACCAGAGCATACCCTTGGCGGCGACACCGTTCTTTTCCTTGAAGCGCATCATCACATGGGCATTGTCGTCGAGACGGCGGCCCGGCACGAAGCTGTCGAGATCGGCGGCAAGTTCGGCAAGCTCCAACCCGGAGACGAAGCACCCGAGATTGTAGGCATGCGTGCCGATATCCCCTGTCGAACCACCGGCACCGGATTTCGACGGATCGGTGCGCCAGGCCGCCTGTTTCTGGCCG
This sequence comes from Shinella sp. HY16, assembly GCF_028534175.1. Classification (NCBI taxonomy): domain Bacteria; kingdom Pseudomonadati; phylum Pseudomonadota; class Alphaproteobacteria; order Hyphomicrobiales; family Rhizobiaceae; genus Shinella; species Shinella sp. HY16. The sequence goes on from NZ_JAHYXL010000001.1 coordinate 3,071,666, forward strand.
CCGCTCTCGATGTCCTCGGTCAGCCAGTCCTGCGGATATTCCATCTGCACGAGCCGGATCGCGCCGAGATCACCATTGGCCACCATTTCCCGCGCCTGGCGAACCATCGGATAGCCGGTGTAGTTGTGCGTCAGCACGAAGAGTGCATCGCTCTCCTCCGTCAGCTTCTTCAGCTTGCGGGCATCCGAGAGGGTGGAAGTCAGCGGCTTGTCGCAGATGACATGGATGCCCCGCTTCAGAAACTCCCTCGCCGCCTCGTAATGCACATGGTTCGGCGTAACGATCGCCACAGCCTCGATGCCGTTCTTCAGCTTCGCCTCGCGGATCGCCATTTCCTTGAAGCTGCCATAGCTGCGGGAGGGGTCGAGCCCCAGTTCGCGGGCCGACTGTTCCGCCTTTTCCGGCGAAGACGACAGCGCACCGGCGACAAGTTCGTATTGATCATCGAGACGCGCCGCGATGCGGTGCACCGCGCCGATAAACGCGCCCGAACCGCCGCCGACCATGCCGAGCCGGATGCGGCCCTCCCGCGCCTCGCTGGCGCTTCCTTCGATTGCCATGAATGTTCCTCCTAAAAGTTCAAGCGCGGAATGAGCCCTTCGCCGGTATCAAAGCCCCAGCATGCGCCGGTTGGCCGCCTGATCCGTCCCGGCATCGGCAAAGTCATCAAAAGCCTTCTCCGTCACACGAATGATGTGGGCCTTGACGAACTCCGCGCCTTCGCGCGCGCCGTCCTCCGGGTGCTTTAGCGCACATTCCCATTCCACCACCGCCCAGCCGGCGAAATCATTGGCCGCCATCTTGGAGAAGACGGCACCGAAATCGACCTGGCCGTCGCCAAGCGAACGGAAGCGGCCGGCGCGGTTCACCCAGCTCTGGTAGCCGCCGTAGACGCCTTGCCGGCCCGTCGGGTTGAACTCGGCATCCTTCACATGGAACATGCGGATGCGGTCCTTGTAGATGTCGATATTGTCGAGATAATCGAGGCACTGCAGCACATAGTGCGAGGGGTCGTAGAGCATACAGGCACGGGCATGGTTGCCGGTTCGCTCCAGGAACATCTCGTAGGTGATGCCGTCATGCAGGTCCTCACCGGGATGGATTTCGTAGCAGACGTCGACGCCATTTTCCTCTGCATGGTCGAGGATCGGCTTCCAGCGCTTCGCCAGTTCGTCGAAGGCCGTCTCGACGAGGCCGGCCGGCCGTTGCGGCCAGGGATAGACGAAGGGCCACGCGAGCGCGCCGGAAAAGCTGGCCATGGCATCAAGGCCAAGGTGCCGCGAAGCCGTCAGCGCCATCTTCACCTGCTCAACCGCCCATTCCTGTCGCGCCTTCGGATTGCCGCGCACCTCCGGCACCGCGAACCCGTCGAAGGCCTCGTCATAGGCTGGATGCACGGCGACCAGCTGGCCCTGGAGGTGGGTGGAAAGCTCGGTGATCTCGACGCCGTTCTCACGCGCCCTGCCGGCGAAGTCGTCGCAATAGGCCTTGGATTCTGCGGCCTTCCTGAGATCGATCAGGCGAGCGTCCCAACTCGGGACCTGCACACCCTTGTAACCGATATCGGCGGCCCATTTGGTGATGGAATCCCAGGAGTTGAACGGCGCGGCGTCACTGGCGAACTGGGCGAGAAACAGGGCCGGGCCCTTGATCGTCTTCATCTGTGGCATCCTCCCATGGACCGGGCCGTTTCCTGTGGCCGGCCAACGATACTTTTTTTGCGGTACGTACCGCAGCACGTGGAAAGCTATCGGCGTTTGGCGGGGTGGGCAATGCCGAATCGCAAGGCTGGCGCCCTTCTCCTCCGCCATGGCCGGGCCTGACCCGAGGATGACGCGAGCGCAGCGCAACCGCCCGGGCCATCATGTCCCGGGCGGCATGTTTTTGTCAGATCAGAACGGGGAATCCGGGAAGTAGAAGTCCTTCGCGTTGTCCTTCGTCACCAGCGTCGCATCGATCGTGTAGACGCCGCGGACCGGAACCTGGCCGTAGAAGTTGGCGACGGTCATTTCGAGCGCGGTGCCAACCATTGCCGGCGGATAGAGCACATCGACCGGGATCATCTTGTCGCCGTCCATGACCTTCTTGATCATGTCCTTCGAACCGGCGCCCGCCACGACATACTGGATATCCGTGCGGCCGGCCTGCTCGATGGCCTGCAGGACGCCGACGGCCATGTCGTCGTCCTGGCACCACACGACGTCGATCTTCTGGTACTTGGTAAGGTAGTCCTGCATGACCTTGAAGGCATCATCGCGGTTCCAGTTGCCGTACTGGCGATCGAGAACCTTCACGCCGGAGCCTTCGATACCCTTGTCGAAGCCGTCCTGACGCTCCTGGTCGATCGGGATCGGCATACCGCGGATGACGACGACTTCGGCCTCCGGCGTGGTGGCCTTGATGTATTCGCCGGCCGTCTGGCCGAGCGCGAAGTTGTTGCCGGCGACATAGAGGTCGCGCACGGAATTGTCGTTCGTGCTCGGCGCACGATCGACCAGCGCGACGAAGGTGCCGCTGCCCTTGATTTCCTTGATGGCATTGACCAGCGGATCCGGATCTGTCGGCAGGATGACGAGCGCATCGATGCCCTGCGTTGCGAGATCCTGCACGGCATTTGCCTGGCTTGCCGGATCGGGCGACGTCTTGACCACGACGTTGAGGCCCGGATGGCTCGCCATCAGGAGCTTGGCGACGCGCTCGGCATGGAAGATCACGCCTGCCGTCCAACCGTGGCTGGCCGCCGGGATCGAGACGCCGATCGTCACCTTCTTCTCTTCCTGTGCATGAGCGAAGCCGGTGAAGACGGCGAGCGCCGCAACCGTCAGGCCCAGTAGTTTCTTGCGCATGAGTTTCCTCCCAAAATCAGGTCTTCCTCAGAGGCCGGGCGACCTGTAGACCCGGCTACTTCCCCGCAATTCCGTGGCTGGAACTGCCTGGTCTCACGATTTGCGCACCAGCGAACGCTGGACGAGCATCGCAATGATGATGATCGCGCCCTGGATGGCTCCGATCAGGTATTCGCTGATGAAGTTGGAGAGCAGCATGATGTTGCCGACCAATTCGAGGATGAAGGCGCCGCAGATCGTGCCCCAGACGCGGCCTGCTCCCCCCTTCAGCGCCGTACCGCCGACAACGACAGCGGTGATCGCCTGCAATTCCCAGAGGATGCCTGTCGTCGCCGAGGTGGAGCCGAGACGCGGCACGTAGAGCAGCACGGCGATGGCGACGCACAGGCCCTGGATGACGAAGGCGATGGTGCGCACGCGATCGACCGGAATGCCCGAATAGCGCGCGACATCCCTGTTCGAGCCGACGGCGACGACATGCCGGCCATAGCGCATGCGATAGAGGACGAAGGCGGCAATGGCGGTGACGACGAAGATGACGGCGATCGGCACCGGCACGCCCAAGATCGAACCGAAATAGGCCGGGCGATAAAGCGCCTGCAATTCGGGCTCGCGCAGCGTGATCGCACCGCCCTGCGACAGCCAGGTCGTCAGGCCGCGATAGATGCCCATCGTGCCGAGCGTCGCGATGAAGGGCTCGATCTTGCCGACGGTGGTGATGAGGCCGTTCAAAAGGCCGCAGCCTGCGCCGATGACGACCGTGAGGACCATGGCGGCAGTCAGCATCAGCGAGGGATCGGCGATCGCACCGGAATTCATGAAGAGGATCATGAGACTGGCGACGAAGGCGACCATGGCGCCGACCGAGAGATCGAGGTCGCCGGACGAAATGACGAAGGTGGCGCCGACCGCGATGATCGCGATGAAGGCGCTGCGCGTCGCCACGTTCGCCAGGTTGGTGAAGCCAATGAAGTTGGGGTTCACCAGCGCGCCGACGACGAGCAGCAGGGCCAGTGCCGCGAAGGGCGCGACGGCTCTCAGATCGACATCCCGCCAGCTGCGGCGCTTGCCCTTCGTTTCGACCGCGTCTTCGCTTGCCGTCATGTTCGTCCCCAAACCTGATTCTGTGTGATGCCGCCGGCGCAAGGCTCAGGCAGCGGTCTTCTTCTTCAACCCTGCCGAATAGCGCATGATCTCCTGTTCCGAGATCTCCTCGCCTTCGAGAATGCCGACGATCCGTCCTTCCCGCATCACGGCGACGCGAGTGCACAGGCCGATGATCTCCGGCATCTCGGAGGAGACGACGATGATCGACTTGCCGTCGCGGGCGAGCGCGGAGATGAAATGGTAGATCTGCTGCTTGGTGCCGACATCGATGCCGCGCGTCGGCTCGTCGATGATGATGACATCGGGTTCCGTCTCCATGACCTTGGCAAGCAGCAGCTTCTGCTGGTTGCCGCCCGACATGCGGCCGGCAACGACGCGCCCGTCACGCACACGGATATCGAACCGGCGGCGCGCCCGTTCCAGCGCCTCGGCTTCGCTCTTCGGGCTGAGATAGCCGTACTTGCCATGCTTCCCCAGCGATTGCAGCGTGAGGTTCGCCGTCATGCGGGAGTTCAGGAGAAGCCCCTTTTGCTTGCGGTCCTTCGTCATATAGGCGATGCCGACGCGATTGGCGGCATGCACATCGCCGCCGGGCACGTTCTCGCCCCGCACCAAAACCTCGCCGGCAAGGCGCGGGCGAAGTCCGGCCACCGCTTCCATCAGCTCCGAACGGCCGGAGCCGATCAAGCCGGAAAAGCCGAGGATTTCCCCTTTGCGGACCTCGAAGCTCGCATCCTTGACGTAGTGGGTCGAAAGTCCCGCCACCGAAAGCGTCACCTCTTCGTCGACGCTCGGCTCCTGCTTGGAGGGATAGAGACTTGAAAGCTCACGGCCGACCATCAGCTGCGCGATGGACTCGCCATCGAGAATGCTGGTCGGCGCGGTCTTCACCCATTGGCCGTCGCGCAGCACCGTGACCCGGTCCGTGAGTTCCATCACCTCGTCCAGCTTGTGCGAGACGAAGACGAAGGAGGTTCCCTTTTCCCGCAGCTTGCGCACCTGGCGGAAGAGATAGTTCGTCTCCTCGCGCGACAGGACGGCGGTCGGCTCGTCCATGAAGATGATGCGCGCGTCGCGACTGATGGCCTTGGCGATCTCCACCATCTGCTTGTCGGCGATCGAGAGCGAGCTGATCAGCGCGGTTTCATCGACATGGGACCCGAGCTGGTCGAGCACGCGGCGCGTTTCGGCGCGCATGAATTTCCGGTCCAGCACGCCATAGCGCGTCACCTCCCGGCCGAGGAACAGGCTTTCGGTGACGGTCAGATGTTCGGCGAGGTTGAATTCCTGGTGGATGATGACGATGCCGAGCTGTTCGGCCTGGCCGTTCGGCGGCAGCTTGACCGGCTGGCCATTGAGCAGGATCTCGCCCGAGGTCGGCTGCTCGAAGCCGGAGAGGATCTTGACGAGCGTCGACTTTCCGGCACCGTTCTCGCCCATCAGCGCATGAATCTCGCCGGCGCGCAGCTCGAAATTGACGCTGAAAAGCACCTGCACGCCATTGAAAGACTTGGCGATGCGGCGCGCAGCGAGAACGACGGGAACCCCGTCGGCAGCGTCCGGATTCATGATTTCCTCCCTGCGGCTCCTCGACCGCTTGAGATGTGATGTAAACCTTTACACTCCCAATGTAAAGGTTTACATCATTGGATATCAGGAATTTTCGCCAAGCGCCGTTTGACCCTCAGTCCAGTCTGTGTAGTGTCCCCGCACTTCGTTTGTTAATGCAGTTCCGGATGCATCGCTTCGCACCCCTATCGGAATTGCCCGTGCCGAGTGAGAGCCAGTTTGTCGACGTCCAGCCCTGCCACGATCGAGGATGTCGCGCGCATCGCGCAGGTCTCGATCGCGACCGTATCGCGGGCAATCCACACGCCGGAAAAGGTGGCGAATTCGACCCGGCTGAAGGTCAACCAGGCGATCGCCATCACCGGCTACACGACCAATGCGATGGCACGGAGCCTGCGCCTCGGCCGGTCGAACATGATCCTCGTCGTGGCGCCCGATATCGGCGACCCAAACTTCTCCAACATCCTCGTGGGCCTAGAAAACGAGGCGCGCGCGCACGGCTACGGCATCCTGATCGGCCATACGCAGAACGATCCGCAACGCGGCCTGGAATATCTGAAATTCCTGAACTCCAACCAGGCGGCGGGGCTGATCCTCTTCACCGGCATCCTGCCCTTCGGCCACCAGTCCATGACGGCCCGCCTGCCGCCCAGCGTCGGGGTCTTCGAACCGGTCTACAATGGCGGCATCCCCTATGTCGGCGTCGACGACATCGAGGGTGCGCGCAAGGCGGTCGATCTCCTCATCGCCGAAGGGCATCGCAAGATCGCCTTCATCGGCGATTCGCGCACCCGCCTCGCCTATAGTCGCCGGCGCCAGGGCTACGATGCCGGGCTCGACGCCGCCGGCGTGCCGGTGGTTGAGCGTATCATCCTAGAGGGCGACGGCACGATCGAGAGTGGGCGCCTCGCGCTCGAACAGCTCTTCATGCGTGATACGCTGCCGAGCGCCTTCATGTGCGTGAACGACCAGACGGCGATCGGCGTAATGATCGGCCTCGGTGCCCGCGGCTACGACATTCCGAACGATTTTTCCGTCACCGGCTTCGACGACGTGCCGCAGGCAAGCTTCATGACCCCTGCCCTCACCACGATCCGCCAGCCGCGCACCGCCATCGGCAAGAGCGCCATGGCGCTGCTGTTCGAGCTTCTCTCCAACAGCGAGCCGGCCGAAACGGAAATCCTGCTCCGGCCGGATCTGATCGTGCGCAGTTCGGTCTCCGCACCATCGCGGCGGCTTCAAAAACGATAGACGGCAGCACGCAACCTGGACGTGGGCGCGCCTCCCCTTACCCGTAGCGGCGCTGCGCCGGTCGTGCCGACCTCTGGCTGCGTTCGGCCGAAACCGTGAAGCGGTCGACCAGGCCCTTCAGCGTCGTGCTGATCTGCATCAGGTTGTGCGTCGCGGCATTGGTCTCCTCGACCATCGCGGCATTCTGCTGGGTCATCTGGTCCATGCTGCCGACCGCCGTGTTGATCTCGGAAATCCCCGCCGACTGCTCGCGAGCGGAGCTGGCGATGGCGTCGATATGCGTGTTGATGTGAACGACCTGCTCGCCGATGTGATGCAGCGCCTCGCCTGTCTTGTTGACCAGCGATACGCCGAGCTGCACATCCTCGAAGGATTTGTCGATCAGCACCTTGATCTCCCTGGCAGCATCCGCGGATTTCTGCGCAAGCTCGCGCACCTCCTGCGCGACGACGGCAAAGCCCTTGCCCGCTTCGCCCGCCCGTGCCGCCTCGACACCGGCATTGAGCGCCAGAAGGTTGGTCTGGAATGAAATCTGGTCGATGACGCTGATGATCTGCGTGATTTTTCCGGAGGACTCCTGGATGGCGCTCATCGCGGAAACCGCCTGTTCGACAATCTTGCCGGAGCGTTGCGCCTCGTCCGTGGCACTGCCGACGACACGGCGGGCCTCTTCCGCGCGCTGCGCCGATTCGCGGGAAATGGTGGTGATTTCCTCCACGGCGGCGGCAGTCTCTTCGAGAGAAGCAGCCTGCTGCTCGGTGCGCTTGGCCATGTCATCCGTGGCATTCACCAGCTCGCCGGAATTGCCGGCAGCATCGTCCGCGGCCGTGACGATGGCGCCGAGCGTATCGTCCAGCTTCTCGATCGCCGCATTGAAATTGGAGCGCAGGCGCTCGAATTGCGGCGCGAGCGGCTTGCCGATGGACGCCGTGAGATCGCCGCCAGCAAGACGCGTCAACGAGGTATCCAGCGCCGCCAGCGCCTCCTCCTGCTCGGCATTCAGGACCTTCCGTTCGGCCTCCGCCTTCTCGCGCTCCTCCTGCAGCGCTTCCAGATAAACGGAGATCGCGTAGTCCATGTCGACAAGCGCGGCCTTGACGATGGCTGAAATCTCCTCGCCAAGCGCGGCCGCCTTCTTGCGATAGATGAACCCTTCAAGGTGCTTTGCAATGACGCTTTCGACAATCGCCTCGAGGATCAGCGCGTAGCCACCGATGTACCAGCGCGGCTCCAGGCCGAGGCGGGCATGCGTCTTGCCAATGGTGGTGACGGCGTCGACATATTGCGTGTCGAAGCGCGCCGAACCGATCAGTTCCCAATGCCTGACCTGCCGGCCCTTGGCACTCTGGATATGGGCTTCGCTGGAGAAGAACCGCGCTGTTTCGGGTGTCGCCCGCGCCTTGCGGTAGAAGATGTCCAGCGCACCATCGAGCGACGCAGAGATCGTCGGCAGGGCGCGCTTCAAGGCATCGCGCTGACCGCCGTCGAGTTCGACGAAGGAGAGGCGCTCATTCAATTGCTGGGTCTTGGCATCCTGCGCTGACATCCGAAACATCCTCGTGCGGTTGGAGTGTTGACTGATGCTCAGCCCCCGAATCAGGCGCCTAGCTTCCGGTCACCCACGATTCTCCGCGAAGGATGGTAAATAAACAACTATAAATAGAAGACCATTACTTGCCGGGAGTTGACAAAAGAAAAGCCCGTGACGGTAAAAACGGAATTTCAGGCTGAATGTTATGAACCATATCTATTATATCCGGACATTTTGAATAAAAACTCACGTTACGTGAAATATAACTCACCCTACGTAAGGCACTACACTAAATCCTGTCCACAACCAGAAAGGGCGCCACAACGGCGCCCTTTCCGATATCCCGGTTTGCGCCCTTCAACCGGCTCAGACGTAGCGGTTGACCACGTTTTCCAGCAGCTCCTGCTTGCCGGAGCGCGGCTGCGGATTGATGTTGCCAGCAAGCACATAGGCCTCCAGCGCGTCCAGCGACGAGCCACCCGACAGCACCTTCTGCGCTTCCGGCGTCTGCCAGCCGGCATAACGCTCGGCAAGCGGGCCGGACAGCGCCCTGTCCTCGATCATCCGGGCAGCCGCCTTCACGCCGCGTGCGCAGCAATCCATGCCGCCGATATGGCCGATCAGGAGATCCGCCGGGTCGATCGACTGGCGACGCAGCTTGGCGTCGAAGTTCGTACCGCCACGGGTGAAGCCGCCGCCCGAAAGCACTTGGTAGAAGGCAAGCGCCATTTCCGGCACGTTGTTGGGGAACTGATCGGTGTCCCAGCCGGACTGGTAATCGTTGCGGTTCATGTCGATCGAGCCGAAGATGCCGAGCGCATTGGCAAGCGCCAGCTCATGCTCGAAGGAGTGACCGGCGAGGATCGCATGGCCCTGTTCGATGTTGACCTTCACCTCGTTCTCCAGGCCGTACTTCTTGAGGAAGCCGTAGACCGTCGCAACGTCGAAGTCATATTGGTGCTTGGTCGGCTCCTGCGGCTTCGGTTCGATGAGGATTGCCCCCTTGAAGCCGATCTTGTGCTTGTACTCGACGACCATGTTCACGAAACGGCCGAGCTGATCGAGCTCCTGGCCGATATTGGTGTTGAGCAGGGTCTCATAGCCCTCCCGGCCACCCCAAAGCACATAGTTGTCGCCGCCAAGGCGGTGCGTGGCGTCGATGCAGGTCTTCACCGTGGCGGCAGCAAAGGCAAAGACGTCCGGATCCGGATTGGTCGCGGCGCCACCCATATAGCGGCGGTTGGAGAAGAGGTTCGCCGTTCCCCACAGGAGCTTGACGCCCGTCTCCGCCTGCTTCTTCGCGAAGTAGTCGACGATCTCGTTGAGGTTCTTCGTGTTCTCGACGAAGTCCCGGCCTTCCGGCCGCACGTCGGCATCGTGGAAGCAGTAGAAAGGCACGCCGAGCAGTTGGAAGAATTCGAAGGCGACATCGGCCTTCAGCTTTGCCGCCTGCATGGAATCCTCGAACCACGGACGTTCGAAGGTCTGCCCGCCGAAGGGGTCGCCGCCCGGCCATACGAAGGTGTGCCAATAGGCGACGGCAAAACGCAGATGCTCCTCCATACGCTTGCCGAGCACGATCTCGTCGGGATTGTAGTGACGGAAGGCGAGCGGGTTGGTGCTTTCGGGGCCTTCATATCTGATCTTGGCGATATCGCCGAAGAAGCCGGTGGCCATGGGGATCTCCTCTGGTGTGTTTTCTGGTCAGTAGGTGGCGCGCACCGCCGGATAGAGGCGGCGATAGCGCCGGTAGGCATCCTCATAGGCGGCCGTCAGAGCCGCCTCGGGTTCGATCGTCTCGGCCGTGGCCGGCGCGCTGCAGACCGCAACGGGATCCGCACCGGTTGCCGCGACGAGGCCGAGGCGGGCGGCGCCGAAAGCGGCACCGAAATCACCGTCCGCCGGCAGGTCGACCGGCAGGTTCAGCGCCGTCGCAATCGATTTCAGCCAATAGCGCGAGCGCGAGCCGCCGCCGATCGCAGTGACGCGGTTAAGCGCCGTACCGGCGGATTTCAGCGCCTCCAGACTGTCGCGAATGGCGAAGGATACCCCTTCGAGCACGGCCTGCGTCAGCACCGCCCGGCCGCTTTCATGGCCGAGGCCGAGGAAGGCGCCACGGATCGCCGCGTCGTTGTGCGGTGTGCGCTCGCCCGAGAGATAGGGCAGGAAGGTGACGCCGGACGGCGCCTTCAGCACTTCACCCAGTTCTTCCGTCAAATCGGCGGCAGAGGCGCTGGTGACGCGCGAATGCCAGTTCAACGCATCGGTGGCCGAGAGGATGACGCCCATCTGGTGCCAGGTTCCGGGCAGCGCATGGCAGAAGGCGTGCACCGCGCTTTCCGGGTTCGGCAGGTAGCTGGCATTGGCGGCAAAGAGCACGCCGGACGTTCCAAGCGAGACGAACGCCGCCCCTTCGCGCACCGTGCCCATGCCGCAGGCCGAGGCTGCATTGTCCCCGGCCCCACCGGCAACGACGACACCGGTATCAAGACCCCATCGCGCGGCAAGTTCCGGGCGCAGGATGCCTGCAACATCCGTACCTTCCACCAGCGCCGGCATGTGGCGTTCTTCAAGCCCTGTCGCCGCCAGAAGCTCGCCGGACCATTTGCGCCCGCCCGTATCGAGCCAGGAGGTACCGGCCGAATCCGACATCTCCGACATATGCTCGCCGGTGAGCCAGACACGCAAGAAATCCTTCGGCAGCAGAACCCAGCGGATCTTCGCAAAGACATCGGGCTCGTTGTTCTTCACCCAGGCGAGCTTCGGCGCGGTGAAGCCCGGAAAGACGATGTTGCCGGTGATCCTGCGGAAACGCGGATCGGCATCGAGCGCGACCGCCTCGCGATGACTGCGCGTATCGTTCCACATGATGCAGGGGCGAAGCACCTTGTCCTCGGCATCGAGCAGGGTCGCACCGTGCATGTGGCCGGAAAGACCGATGCCGCGCACCACGGCAAACGCCGCGGGGTGGGCGGCGCGGAGGTCGGCGATCGCCTCCTCCGTCGCACGGATCCAGTCCGCCGGGTCCTGCTCTGACCAGCCGGCCTGGGGCCGCGCGGTCTTCACCTCCTTGCTGGAAGCCGAGCCGACAACCGTCTGCTCCGCGTCGATCAGCATGGCCTTGACGCTCGACGTGCCGAGGTCGATCCCGAGATACATGGCGTTCTCCCTAGTTGCCGTCATCCTCGTCCGGGCCGGCCGGGAGGTTGTCCTTGATGAAGATGTCGAGACGGATGCGCTCCTGCGCCGCGATGACGGGCAAGCCATCCGCCTTGGCCCGAAGCACGCGGATGGCGCTGCGTACCTCGTGGCCGGCATCCTGGTTGAGCACGGCATCGATGGTGCCGGTTTCGAGCGCGGCCCGGGTATGGGCCGTCAGTTCATGGGCGATCACGCAGATATCCGTAGCCCGACCGGCGGCAAGCGCAGCAACAAGCCCCTGGTTGCCGGCGCCGAGGCTGTAGATGCCGGCAAGGTCGGGAACAGAAGCGAGGCATTCGGAAATCAGCGCGAGGGAACGCCCAGGATCGTCCTGCCCCTCCAGCACCGGCAGGATCGTGCGGGCGACAGGCATATCCGCCATCGCCGCGCAAAACCCTTCCAGACGCTCGCGGTGGTCCCGCACACGCATCGAGCCGGCGAGAACCGCGACGGGGCCAAGCCGGCTCCCGAGGAAACGCCCCATCAAGCTGCCGGCCGTGCGGCCCGCAGCGACGTTGTCGACGCCGACGAAATGGTCGCGGCCGGAAGCGGCAAGATCGGAGACCAGCGTGACAAGGGGAATGCCGGCCGCGTGCGCCCGGCCGACGACCTCGGAAACCTCCGGCGCATCCACCGCAACGGCTGCGATGCCGGCGACCTTTTCTGCAATGGCACCATCGATCGCGGCCGCCAGCGCACCGGCATCGAAAGCGGGAACGGTGACGACCGACAGCTGGGTACGCTCGCTTGCCGAATGCAGGCCGGCGCGGCGCACTTCCGCCTCGAGCCCGCGCATGAAGGGATTGTCGCCCGCCGGCAGGATGAAGACGAGGGGGTAGACGCGGCTCTTGGCAAGGTTCGCCGCCGCCACATCGCGCACATAGCCGAGCGCGGCAATCGCCGCCTCGACCTTGGCGCGGGTCACGCCGCGAACGCCCGGGCGGTCGTTCAGCACGCGGTCGACGGTCGCAAGGCTGACGCCCGCCCTGTCGGCAATATCGTGAACCGTGGGTCTCATCTCTCCTCCGTGCCGAGACCCATAGAGGAATTTCTGATGTACGTAAATCAGAAATTTTCCAACGATACCTTCCAGGGGATTTTCAAGGCCTAGGAGCGCTTGCTGAAGGCGTGCGTAAAGACAGGAGTGGAGGGAGTATCACCAGCACGGGCGAGCACCACATCCATGAAGGCGTCGGTGACGCGCACCAACGCAAAACCGCCCATGAAGGCCGCCACGGGCTTGAAGATGTCATAGCCCTCTCGATTGTAGATCATCGGCGTCGGATGCTCGTGGCCATGGAAGATGCCCACGACGTTGTATCCCTTGAGTGTCGAAAGCAGGCCGGCGCGCTCTTCGTCCGTCCACCAGTGCGCAGGGCCGGCACCCTGCGGATCGAAGGTCTTTGCCGCGGGATCCCAGTGCTCGGTGGAAAAGCGGTCCCAGCCATAGTGCTGGAACAGCACGACCGGTCGCCCGTCAGCCGCATAGGTGGCGAGATCCTGCTTCAACCAGGGCAGGCCGCTGATGGCACCCTTCGTGTCGTCGCCGCCGAAGCGCTGCAGCTGCACCAGATGCAATCCGCCCCAGTCCCAGGAGAAGTTGTCCGAGTCGATGTCGTAGTTCGTTACCGGCACGGGTGCCTTGTAAAAGACGGTGGAACGGTGGTTCAGCTCGACATAGTCGCGCAGTTCACGACGGTACCAGTCGGGATGCGGCGGCACACCGTCCTGGTCGAGATCGTGGTTGCCGAGGCCGTTATAGACCGGGTAGTGCACGCGATCCGGCCCGGTGCCCTGCTGATAACGGCTGGCAAACTGCTGGAGCTGCCGCCCTTCGCCCGGCACCTTCATCTGCCCGCCACCATCGTCCGTCATATCGCCGCCGAGCACGAGGCCGAGCGGCGTTGCGATGGCCGTGCCGGCGCCGGAGAGGCCGGACGGCCGGCCGTCGATCTCCGCGGGCCAGGCAAGGCCGCCGATGGCGTTTACCGCCGCGACATGCCGCAGCAGCGCCGCATCGGTCTTGCCTTCGTCCGCGCAGTTGGGGCTGAGCCCGTCTGCCGAGACGAGACAGGCATGCACGTCGCAGGAGAAGAGGAAGGTCGCATCCGCCGCCGGACGGGCCGCGCGCGACGAGAACACCGGCAGGGCCAGCGAAAGCCCCAGGCCGCCGGCGGTGGCAAGGAGATGGCGACGCGTGGGTTCGAACGGCAAGCGGGCCTCCGGGCAGGAACAGGACAGCCCCATTGTGACCGAGCGATCCCGACCACGGCAAGGGGCAGTTTCAGTGTCCGCCGCCGCCCCGCACCGCACCCTGCGGCTTGCGGATCGCCAGCACGCAGAGGACGAGCGTTCCGAAAAGGCCGGTGAGCAGCAGGAAGATATCGATGAAGGACAGGATATAGGCCTGCTGCTGCACCATGCCTGCCATCTGCTTGACGGCGATGGCAGGGCCATCGAGACCGTGCGCGCTGTAGTTGGCAGCCATGCTGTTCATACGCTCGACGGCTTCCGGATTGCCCCACTGCACATGCTCGGAAAGGCGCAGATAGTGTTCCTGCGAGCGCTGCGTGAGGATCGTGTTGATGACAGCGAGCCCCACGGCACCGCCGAGGTTGCGCGTCAGGTTGAAAAGGCCCGAGGCGTTGCGGATGCGGTCGGGCGACAGCGTGCCGAGCGCCACGTTGTTGATCGGCACCATGCAGATCATCAGCGAGACGCCGCGCAGGATCTGCGGCGCGAGCAGCTCGTAGAAATCCCAATCGGCCGTCATCTGCGTCATCGACCAGGTGCCGAGCGCAAAACCGCCAAAACCCATCATCATCATGACACGCGGATCGAGCCGCGACGACATCATGCCGGCGATCGGTGCCGTACAGAACATGGCAAGACCGGAGACGAACATGGTCTCGCCGATCATCAGCGAATCGTAGCCGCGGATGCGCGCCAGATAGAGCGGATAGAGATAGGTCAGCCCGTAGAGGCCGATGCCCATGACGAAGGAGAAGATCGAGCCGAAGGCAAAATTGCGGTTGGAGAACGCGCGCAGATCCACCACCGGAAACGGCACCTTGAAGGCCCGCCAAAAGAACACGACCCCGCCGATGACCACCGCGACACTACCAAGGACGATATGCCCGTCGCTGAACCAGTCCTTATTGTTGCCCTCTTCCAGCACGTATTCGAGCGAACCGAGGAACACTGCCATGGAGATGAGACCCCACCAGTCGAAGCGCTTCATCAGGCTGAATTCCGGCTTGTCGAAATCGATGAGGTTCCAGGTGAGAACCGTGACGATGATGCCGGGGATGATGTTGACGAGGAACAGCCAGTGCCAGGAGAAGGCATGGCTGAGATACCCGCCGACCGTCGGCCCGATGGTGGGCGCGAGCGTTGCAACGAGGCCGATCATCGGCGAGACGATGTTGCGCTTGGAGGGGGGGAAGATGGTGAAGGCGGCCGCGAAGACCGAGGGGATCATGCCGCCTCCGATGAAGCCCTGAATGGCGCGGTAGACGATCATCTGGTCGATGTTCGTCGCCGTCGCGGCGAGCGCGCTCGCCACGGTGAAGCCGGCGGCCGAGAAGGCGAAGAGCACCCGCGTCGAGACGATGCGCGCCAGCGTGCCCGACAGCGGGATCATGATGACTTCGGCGATGAGATAGGAGGTCTGCACCCAGGCGATCTCGTCGGCACCGGCGCCGAGGCCGGCCTGGATTTCCGAGAGCGAGGCAGAGACGATCTGGATGTCGAGGATCGACATGAACATGCCGAAGACCATCGCGAAGAACGCGACGACGCGGCGGACGGGAACCTTGTCGGCCTGCGCAGGCGCCGCCGTCAGGGCGCCTGATGCCGGTTGAGCGGTCGCGGCCATCGCCCGCGCTCCCTTGCTGGAGGTCTCTACTCGGCCTTGGCGGCGACCGCCGTACCGTCCGGCGCCGTGCGGCTGTCGACATCGACGACGACGCTGAGGCCGGCACGCAGCTTTCCGGTGTCCAGCGCCTCCCGGGGGATGGCGATACGGACCGGCACGCGCTGCGTGACCTTGGTGAAGTTGCCCGTGGCATTTTCCGCCGGCAGCAGCGAGAAGACCGAGCCGGAGGCCGGCGCGATCGAATCGACCGTGCCGAGGATGTCGTCGTCCTCGTAGGCGTCGACATGAAGGTGCACCTTCGAGCCCGGCACGAGATGGGCGA
Source organism: Shinella sp. HY16 (assembly GCF_028534175.1). Lineage (NCBI taxonomy): Bacteria > Pseudomonadati > Pseudomonadota > Alphaproteobacteria > Hyphomicrobiales > Rhizobiaceae > Shinella > Shinella sp. HY16. The sequence continues at coordinate 3,087,370 of NZ_JAHYXL010000001.1, forward strand.
TCTGCGTTTCCTTGAAATTCGCCTCGACATAGAGGTCCTTCACCGGCACGAGCGCGGCAAGACGCTGGCCGGCCGAAACGAGGTCGCCGACCTGCACCGAGATGTTGCCGACGACACCGTCATAGGGCGCCTTCAGCACGGTGAAGCCAAGGTCGCGTTCGGCCTTGTCGCGGGCAAGCTCAAGCGTGCGAATCTGGCTTTCGGCCTCCGCACGCTGCGCTTCCAGCACGGTGATCGCCGCCTTGGCGGCGACGATATTGGCGTCCGCGCCGACGAGATTTGCCTTGGCCTGGTCCAGCGCCACGGTGGCGCTGTCGAGCGACGCGGTGGTGCCGACAGCCTTGGCATTCAGCTCCTTGGCGCGTTTTTCCGCAACTTCAGCTCCGCTGAGGGCAGCCTGATAAGCTGTCTTCTGGGCGTCCGCCTGGGCAAGGCTCGCCCTGGCACCCTCGATCTGCGCATCGATGCGGCCGAGCGCAAGCTTCTGCGTCGCGATCTGCGCTTCGGCCTGCTCGCGGGCGAGCCGGTAGTCGCCGTCATCGAGCGTGACGAGCGGATCGCCGGCCTTCACCGTCTGGTTGGCAACGGCGTTGACCACGGCCACATAGCCGGAAACCTTGGGAGAGATGGAGGCGATGTCGCCCTCGATATAGGCGTCATCCGTCGAGATCATGAATCGGCCGTTCGTCCACCATTCATGGCCATACCACCCGGCGGCGGCAATGAGGGCGACCGCAAGGATCGGCAGCGCAAGGCGCCGACCGCCCTTCCTGGCCTCCGGCTGGGCGACGACCGCGGCAGGAGCAGCCTCTGCGGTGCTTGCCGGCCGCGCCTCGGCGGTCTCGGCCTCGAAATCATCGTTGACCGGGCGAACCTTCGCCGTGCCGGGGCCATGGGAAGTCGACATGGGCTTGCCACCATCTCTGGGATAAAATTCGAACTGAACCGTTCGGTTCGATTTGACATAGACTTCTTTCTCGCGCATATCAAGTACAAATCGAACCAGGCGGTTCGAAATTGATCGCACAGGTCTCGAACACGGGAACGGAGATGCAGACGACGGAAGACAAGCTGGACGCCCCGCAGACCGGGCGCCGCATTGCCGGCGAGGACCCCGCCAAGCGCGAACAGATCCTCGACGGTGCAAAACGCGTGTTCATGGAGCAAGGCTTCGAAGCCGCCAGCATGAACGATATCACGCGCGCCGCCGGCGTCTCCAAGGGCACGATCTACGTCTATTTCGAGAACAAGGAAGACCTCTTCGGCTCGATGATCGAGCGTGAGCGCCAGCGGATCACCGAGACGGTACGCCACGTGCTCGACGGCCGAAAGCCGATCGCCGAGACGCTGAAGGAGTTCGGCCTGCTCTTTGCCACCCACATGACGGCGGACCAGACGATCCGCGCCATGCGCATGGTGATTGCCGCCAACCATCGCATGCCGAAGCTCTGTAGCCGCTTTTTCTCCGCAACACCGATCAACCCGGTCTCGGTACTGCAGGAATATCTCGACCGTCAGGTGGCGGCCGGCATCGTCATTTCGGACGACACGGCCCATGCGGCCAAGCAGTTCATCGAGCTTACAACGGTCGGCCTTTTCAAGCCCCGCATCTTCGGCGCGATGGAAGAGGTGCCGCAAAGGAGCGTGATCGAAGAAAACGTCGCTTCGGCAATACGGGTCTTCCTCGCCGCCTATGGCGCAAAGCCCTGAGGACGTGGACGGCCGCTATCCACCGTCCATCAGATGACGAAATCGTGATCAGGGCCTGAACGGCCGCGGCTCAGCTTGCCACCGGTCAATTTCTGCATAAATACGGAAGTCCATTCTCAAACCGTATTTTTGGAGAGGAAGACCGGATGGACAGCATTCTTGCGCTCATGCAAGACCCGGCCGCCTGGGTAGCCCTCGTCACGCTCGTCGTGATGGAGGTCGTTCTCGGCATCGACAACCTTATCTTCATCTCGATCCTGACGAACAAGCTGCCCCCCGAGCATCGCGAACGCGCCCGCCGCATCGGTATCGGCCTCGCGCTCGTCATGCGCCTTGCGCTGCTCGGCACCGTCGCCTGGATCGTCCAGCTCACCACCCCGGTCTTCGAGGCCTTCGGCCATGGCTTCTCCTGGAAGGACATGATCCTGATCGCCGGCGGCCTCTTCCTCGTCTGGAAGGCGACGAAGGAAATCCACCACAATGTCGATCCCATCGACCACAAGGAAGACATGGTGGGCGGTGCGGCATCGACGACCTTCGCGGCAGCGATCAGCCAGATCCTGCTGCTCGACCTCGTCTTCTCCGTTGACAGCATCATCACCGCCGTCGGCATGACGCCGCACCTGCCGATCATGGTGGTCGCTGTCCTCGTCGCCGTTGCGGTCATGCTGCTGGCGGCAAACCCGCTCGCCAACTTCATCGAGAAGAACCCGACGATCGTCATGCTGGCACTGGCCTTCCTGCTGATGATCGGCACCACGCTGATCGCCGAGGGCATGGGACTGCATGTGCCGAAGGGCTATATCTACGCCGCCATGGCGTTCTCGGCCCTCGTCGAGGTGCTGAACATGTTCTCCCGCAACGCGCGGCAGAAAGCCAAGGGTTCGGTCAAACACTGAAAAAGCAACCGGCGGGATCCTCATCCCGCCGGTTTCGCTTTTGCGGCCTGCTGAAGGCAGACCGGACAGGTGGGGAGTTCAACCGCCCTTCCGTTGGCCACCGGAAGAAACCGGAAAAACGTCCATGTCCTCCATCTCCGTCGCGTCCGGTTGACACGGCCCGCCTTCTCTTGGCAAACCGGTCGTCGGGTGGATTGTTCCGCGAAAGTTTATGCCCGGTTTGCGCCTCGCGCTGGAACCGGAAAGGCCCGTACGGAATTCATGCCGAGCATCGTCCCGCCGCACGGACCAGAACATGACCCTTGAGCAGACCTTCGCCTTCGTCGTCATCGCCCTGATGATGGCGGCGTTCATCTGGGGACGGTTTCGCTATGACCTCGTCGCCTGTTGCTCGCTGCTCCTGGCGCTCGCACTCGGCATCGTACCCTTCAATAAAGCCTTTTCCGGCTTCAGCGACGATATCGTCATCATTGTCGGCAGCGCGCTGATGGTGAGCGCGGCCGTCGCGCGCTCCGGCATCGTCAACCTCGCGGTGAAGCGTTTTTTCCCGAACCTCACTTCCGGGCGCGCGCAACTCGCGCTGCTGCTCGTCTCGGTGGCGGTGCTGTCCGCCTTCATCAAGAATATCGGCGCGCTCGCCATCATGATGCCGCTCGCCTTCCAGTTCGCCCGGAAATCCGGCATGCCCGCCTCGAAGTTCCTGATGCCCATGGCCTTTGCCGCGCTGCTCGGCGGCCTGATGACGCAGATCGGCACCTCGCCGAACATCGTCGTCTCGCGGCTGCGCCAGGAGATTACTGGCGAGAGTTTCACGATGTTCGATTTCACGCCGGTCGGCGCGCTGCTCGCCGTCTGCGGCATCCTTTTCATGCTGTTCTTCAACCGGATCGTACCGGAACGCACCAACAGCAACGCCAGCATCGAGGAGTCGCTGGAGGCGGCCGCCTATTCCTCAGACGCCACGGTGGAAGAAGGCTCTCCCTCGGTCGGCAAGTCGCTGAACGACGTGCTGAAGCACGGCGACGGTGAGGTGATCGCAACCGCCATCATCCGTGGCCATGTCCATCTCTCTCCCCTGCCCGATGTCCGTCTTGCCGCTGGCGACACGATCCTGATGGAGGGCACGGCAAGTGCGCTCGACAAAGTCGTTTCCGCCGCCGGCCTCATGCTCTCGGGCAAGCCGATCCGCGCCGGGCGCGGTGAGGAAGGGGAGATCAGCGCCATCGAGGCCGTGGTCGGCAACGATTCCCGGCTCATCGATATTTCGGCGCGCAGCATCGCGCTGTTTCATTCCTACGGCATCAACCTGCTTGCCGTCAGCCGCCAGGGCGCGCGATTGCGGGAAAAGCTCTCCGAGGTGCGGTTGCGCCCCGGCGACATGGTCGTGCTGCAGGGCAACAATCGCACCCTGCCGACGCTTTTGCCGGAACTCGGCCTGCTCCCCCTCGCCCAGCGCGAGATTTTGCTCGGCGCACCCCGCCGGGCAATCATACCCGTCTTGATCCTGATCGCCGCCATGGCCTCCACAGCGCTCGGATTCGTGCCGGTTGCGACCGGTTTCTTCGCCGCCGCCGTTGCCATGGTGCTCTTCCGCGCCGTGCCGCTGCGCGAAGCCTATGCCGCGCTCGACGGGCCGATCCTCATCATGCTCGCCTGCCTCATTCCGGTGTCCGACAGTCTGCGTACGACAGGCGCCAGCGAACTCATCGCCGGCTGGTTGGGCGACGTCGCCGTGCACCTGCCACCCTTCGGCGCGCTCGCCCTCATCCTGCTCACCGCCATGGCGATCACCCCCTTCCTCAACAATGCCGCAACCGTGCTCGTGATGGCGCCGATCGCGGCAAGTTTCGCAGGTGCGCTTGGCTACCGGCCCGAGGCCTTCCTGATGGCGGTCGCAATCGGCGCGGGCTGTGATTTCCTCACCCCTGTGGGACACCAGTGCAACACATTGGTGATGGGCCCGGGCGGCTACAAGTTCGCCGACTATCCTCGGGTCGGCCTGCCCCTGTCCTTCCTCATCGTACTCGTCAGCGTGCCCGCACTGCTCTACGTCTGGCCGGTGCAATAGGCAGGGCTGACTTTTTCTTGACGTGCCGGGCTGAATATGGTCTCAACCAGCCCAACGGAAAGCCTTTTCCCGCCGCATATCCGGCACAAAACCGGGCTTTCCCTCCCTAACGTGACGCCTTCGACGCCGGAACCGCCGGCCGGGGGCGTAAAACCATGTCAAGACGGGCCAAACCATGAGCACTTCCGCAACCGCCTCCGGCGTTCGCGTACGCATCGCACCCTCCCCGACCGGCGAGCCGCATGTCGGCACTGCCTATATCGCGCTGTTCAACTATCTCTTTGCCAAGAAGAACAACGGCACCTTCATCCTGCGCATCGAGGATACGGACGCGACGCGCTCCACGCCCGAATTCGAGCAGAAGGTGCTGGACGCGCTGAAATGGTGCGGCCTGGAATGGTCCGAAGGCCCGGATATCGGCGGTCCCTACGGCCCCTACCGCCAGTCCGACCGCAAGGAGATCTATCGTCCTTTCGTCGACAAGATTGTCGCGAACGGCCACGGCTTCAAGTGTTTCTGCACGCCCGAGCGGCTGGCGGAAATGCGCGAAGCACAGCGCGCCGCCGGCAAGCCGCCGAAGTATGACGGCCTTTGCCTACATCTTTCGGCCGAAGAGGTGACCAAGCGCGTCGAAGCCGGCGAGCCGCATGTCGTGCGCATGAAGATCCCGACCGAGGGCTCCTGCAAGTTCGTCGACGGCGTCTACGGCCCGGTTGAAATCCCGTGGGATGCCGTGGACATGCAGGTCCTGCTCAAGGCCGACGGCATGCCGACCTATCACATGGCGAACGTCGTCGACGACCACCTGATGAAGATCACGCATGTCGCGCGCGGCGAGGAGTGGCTCGCCTCCGTGCCGAAGCACATCCTCATCTACCAGTATCTCGGGCTCGAGCCGCCGGTTTTCATGCACCTGTCGCTGATGCGCAATCACGACAAGTCGAAGCTGTCGAAACGCAAGAACCCGACCTCGATCTCCTACTATTCCGCGCTCGGCTACCTGCCGGAAGCGCTGATGAACTTCCTCGGCCTGTTCTTCATCCAGATCGCCGAAGGTGAAGAGCTGCTGACCATGGATCAGCTCGCCGAAAAGTTCGACCCGGAAAACCTCTCCAAGGCCGGCGCGATCTTCGACATCCAGAAGCTCGACTGGCTGAACGGCCGGTGGCTGCGCGAGCAGCTTTCGGAGGAAGAGTTCGTCCAGCGCGTGCTGTCCTGGGCGATGGAGAACGACCGCGTCCGCCAGGGCCTGAAGCTCTCGCAGTCGCGCATCTCTAAGCTCGGCGAACTGCCCGACCTTGCCGGCTTCCTGCTGAAGTCCGATCTCGGCCTGACGCCGGAGGCCTTTGCCAAGGTGAAATCGACGCCGGAAGAAATCCTCGAAGTGCTCAATCAGGTCCAACCCGACCTCGAAAAGATGCCGGAATGGACCGTCGAGAGCATCGAAGCGGAACTGCGCGCCAGCGCCGACAGGCTCGGCAAGAAGCTGAAGGTCGTGGTCGCCCCGCTCTTCGTCGCCGTCTCCGGCTCGTCGCGCTCGCTGCCGCTGTTCGATTCGATGGCCATCCTCGGCCGCTCCGTCGTGCGCCAGCGCCTGAAGGTGGCCGCGCAGGTGGTCGCCTCGATGGCCGGCAGTGGAAAGTAAGGAAGCAACAACAATGAACGAGAAGACAGAAACCGCCCTTTCCTCGGACCCGACGGAAGTCCGCCGCCAGAAGCTCGACCAGCTGCGCCAGACCATCGGCGACGTCTATCCGGCGCATTTCCACCGGACGATGACCAATGCCGAGCTTGCGGCGAAATACGAGACGCTGGAACTCGACACCGAGAGCGGCGACGTCGTGACGGTCGCCGGCCGCGTCTATTCTTCGCGCAATTCCGGCATGTTCATGGACATCCATGACGCCTCGGGCAAGATCCAGATCTTTTCCCACAAGGACACGACGCCGGAAGAGGCGCGTGCGCTGCTGCCGATGATCGACATCGGCGACATCATCGGCGTGACCGGCGTCGTGCGCCGCACCAAGCGCGGCGAACTGACGATCAACGCACAGCAGATCGTCATGCTGACGAAGACCCTCTTGCCGATGCCGGAAAAGTGGCATGGCGTGGCGGATGTCGAAATCCGCTATCGCAAGCGCCATCTCGACATCATGACCAACGAGGAATCCAAGCTCCGCTTCCAGCAGCGTTCGAAGATCGTCTCTGGCATCCGCCGCTTCATGGAAAACGACGGCTTCATGGAAGTCGAGACGCCGATGCTGCACTCCGTCTATGGCGGCGCAACGGCCGAGCCCTTCAAGACGCACCACAACACACTGAAGCTCGACATGTTCCTGCGCATCGCGCCGGAACTGTTCCTGAAGCGCACGCTGGTCTCGGGCCTGACCGACAAGGTGTTCGAGATCAACCGCAACTTCCGCAATGAGGGCGTATCGACCCGGCACAATCCCGAATTCACGATGATGGAGTGCTACTGGGCCTATGCCGACTACGAGGACATCATGGACCTCGTGGAGCGCCTCTTCGCCGAGCTGGCAGTCAAGATCCACGGCTCGACGGAATTCGCCTATGGCGACAAGGAACTCTCCTTCAAGGGGCCGTTCAAGCGCGTGCCGATGCCTGACGCCGTCAAGGAAGCGACCGGCATCGACTTCCTCGCCATCAAGACCGACGAGGAGGCCCGCGCCGCCGCCAAGGCAGCCGGCTTTGAAGTCGAGAAGGACTGGACCTGGGGCGAATGCCTGGCCTTCATCTTCGAGGAGAAGGTCGAGCCGACGCTGATCCAGCCCTCGCATGTCACGCATTTCCCGAAGGACATCTCGCCCTTCGCCAAGGAAGTGCCGGGCGAACCGCGCCTCGTCGAGCGTTTCGAGACCTATTGCAACACCTGGGAACTCGGCAACGCCTTCTCCGAACTCAATGACCCCGAAGAGCAACGCGCCCGCATGGTCGAGCAGCTCGAACAGGCCCATGCGCGTGGTGAGAAGTCCAAGCAGCTCGACGACGAGTTCCTCGACGCCATCGACCAGGGCATGCCGCCGGCCGGCGGCCTCGGCATCGGCGTCGATCGCCTGATCATGTTGCTCACCAACGCGCCGTCGATCCGCGACGTCATCCTCTTCCCGGCGCGCCGCGCGAAGAGCGACTGAGCACCGACGCTGCACCAGCCTTCCACCCTTAAAAAGCGCTCCCCACGGGGCGCTTTTTTGTTGCGCGGCAGCGCCGCACAGCACCAGCCACACACAAGCCATCGCCGCGAGAATGGGCGGACTTACGTGTGCCCATGGGTTCGTCACAGGCTGTTTCGGAACGTATCAAGCACGCGCGCTGCCACCACCGAGGATAGACATGACGAACTACAGCGCCCATATCAACGAAGACGTGCTCCGGACCTGGTTTTCGGCAAAAACCCTTGCGGATCCTCAACTGGCACGGTTCATCGAAACCCATGACCTGCAGAAGATAAAGCCGACGTTCAAGGATATCTGCAACCGCCTGTTCGGTTGCGACAATCCCTATCATGCCTATCGGCCGGAGCTCCTGCCTTCACCGATGTCCTATACCCCGCATATCGGCCCGGCGACGCTGGGCGCGATAGAGGCTGCACTTGGCCGCCGACCCAGCTTCGGCCTGGAGGTCGGCAGCTTCATCGGCAGCAGCGCAACGATCCTCGGTTCCTGGCTGCGTGAAACCGGCGGAACCCTGATGTGCATCGACACCTGGTGCGGCGACATCAACATGTGGCTTCTCGGGAATTTTTCGGGAACCATGCGGAAGATGGACGGAAATCCGGTCATCTTCGACCATTTCATGAACGCGATGTTCAACAACGGCCTCACCGAAACGGTCGTGCCGTTCCGCGTTTCCTCGATCGTTGCCGCCAGAACCCTCAAGGTCCTCAACTACGACATCGATTTCGTCTATCTCGACTCCGCCCACGAATGCGGCGAGACCTTCCTCGAACTGTCGCTGTACTACGACCTTCTTCCGCAGGGCGGCGTCATCATCGGCGATGACTACCTGATGTTCCCCGCGGTCAAGCACGACGTCGATCTGTTCTGCAAGATCAACAACCTCCAGCTGAACTTCACAGGGGAAGGCGATACCTGGCTGATCCAGAAGCCGGTACACGTCGAAACGGCGGCCGTCGTCGAGGTGGTAGCGGAAGACGCCTGAGAGGCACCGCCACGGCACAGGCCTTGAACGGCCGCTGATCTTCAGTGGCTGCTTGCCGCGACCTCGTGCGTGCCGCCCTCCGCGGCGGCCGCACTTTCCGCCGGAGCACCGTCGCCGGCCCCCTCTTTCGCCTCGCCATCAATCGCGGCCGTCTCGGTGCCATCAACAGCACTCGGATCGACGCAATCCGCGCGGTCTTCCATCGCAGTCACGATGACCTTGATCTCATCCAGCGAAAGTTCCTTGCGTTCGCCGTAGAATTCACCGTTGCCCGCCGGCTGCCCGGTCGTGTAGCGCGCGACGAACGGCGCCGCCATGCCGGGAATGGCGGCAGGATTGCGCGCGAAAAGCACCTCGGCACCGATGGCCCGGCCACGCATGTCGGCCCGGTTCACCGGACCCGCGGCATCGAGCAGGATGACCTGGTAGAGATCGGCTTCCTCATTGTTGGACACGGCGCCGGCGACGCGCAACGCCGTCTTGATGCGCACATCCCCGTCTTTGGCGTCCGAGCGCACATATTTACGCAACCATTGCTGGCCATTCCTATCGAGGCGAACGGTGGACACCGTCGTGCAGACGGCGCCCGACACCTGTTCTGCCGGTGGCCCGAGCAGTGCATCGCGCCCGACAAAAATCGCGGCCGCCCCTGAGGCACCCGTCAACACGACGATGCCGGTGACGATGATCAGAAGCTTCCGGGACAAGCGGAAGGAGGTCGGAAGGAACTTCACGGGCGATGGTCTTCTCTTAAAACGCAGGAACACGAACGCGCCGAGAGCGCGCGAACTGCCCGCACTGTACAAGCCGTGCGTTTCGGAAGTTTTAAACGCGGGGCGTCCGATTTCGGGACGCTGTTGCGAATGATTTGCAATTGCGTTGACAGGAGCAAAAACAGCCCTATAGTTTAATGCAACTCATTCGCAAAAGCACATCAGGAGAGCCGATGCTCCGCCGTTCATTTCATGCCTTTCTTCTCAGCCTGCCGCTCCTTGGTGCGGCCCCTGCTTTTTCCCCCGCCTTCGCCCAGGAAAAACCGAAGGTCGTCACGACCTTCACCATCATCGCCGACATCGCAGCGAATGTGGCGGGCGATGCCGCCGTGGTCGAATCCATCACCAAGCCCGGCGCCGAGATCCACAACTACCAGCCGACCCCGCGCGACATCCTGAAGGCACAGGATGCCAAGCTGGTTTTGTGGAACGGGCTGAACCTCGAACTCTGGTTCCAGAAATTCCTCGCCAATCTCGGCGACGTGCCGAACGCTACCGTCAGCGACGGCATCGAGCCGATGAGCATCGTGCAGGGCCCCTATGAGGGCAAGCCGAACCCGCATGCCTGGATGTCGCCGGCCAATGCGCTCGTCTATGTCGAGAACATCCGCAAGGCACTGGTCGCGCTCGATCCCGCCAATGCCGCGACCTACGATGCCAATGCCAAGGCCTATAGCGCCAAGATCACGGCACTCGGCGCAGAGATGAGGGCGAAGATCGACGCATTGCCGGAAGAAAAGCGCTGGCTCGTCACCAGCGAAGGCGCCTTCAGCTATCTGACCCGCGATTTCGGCCTGAAGGAACTCTTCCTCTGGCCGATCAACGCCGACCAGCAGGGCACGCCCAAGCAGGTGAAGGCGGTGATCGACGCGGTGCGCGAACACAACATCCATGTCGTCTTCTCCGAAAGCACCGTTTCCGCCGACCCGGCAAAACAGGTCGCCGCCGAAACGGGCGCAGCCTATGGCGGCGTGCTCTATGTCGACTCGCTGAGCGAGGTGGATGGCCCCGTGCCGACCTATCTCGATCTCCTGCGCGTCACATCGGAGACCATCGTGAAAGGCCTGTCACAATGATGATGGGCGGCAGGCCGAAGAAGGTGGACGGCATTCGCGCCGAGGACGTGACGGTCACCTACCGCAACGGCCATACGGCGCTTACACATGCCAGCTTCTCCGTGCCGAAGGGTACGATCACCGCCCTTGTCGGCGTCAACGGCGCCGGCAAGTCCACGCTCTTCAAGGCGATCATGGGCTTCGTGCCGGTCGCCGCCGGCAGGGTGACGATCCTCGGCCTCTCGGTGAAGGAGGCGCTGAAGAAGAACCTCGTCGCCTATGTGCCGCAGGCGGAAGAGGTCGACTGGACTTTTCCCGTGCTCGTCGAGGACGTCGTGATGATGGGCCGCTACGGCCACATGAACTGGCTGCGCATCCCGACGAAACGCGACCACGAGATGGTCGACGAGGCCCTTGCCCGCGTGAACATGACCGCCTTCCGCAAGCGCCAGATCGGCGAGCTCTCGGGCGGGCAGAGAAAACGCGTCTTCCTTGCCCGCGCACTGGCGCAGGAAGGCCAGGTGATCCTCCTCGACGAACCCTTCACCGGCGTCGATGTGAGAACCGAAGAGCAGATCGTCGAACTGCTCGGCAAGCTGCGCGACGAAGGCCGCGTCATGCTGGTCTCCACGCACAATCTCGGCAGCGTTCCCGATTTCTGCGACCGCACCGTCTTCGTGAAAGGCACCGTCATCGCCTCCGGCCCGACGGCCGAGACCTTTACCGAAGCCAATCTCGAGCGTGCCTTCGGCGGCGTGCTGCGCCACTTCATCCTCGGGGGCCACGACCTGCACGACGACGAGGACAAGCGCTCCGTCAAGGTCATCACCGACGACGAACGCCCCTTCGTCATCTACGGCGAGCGCGACACGGAGAAGACGCCGTGATCGACATGCTCCTCGAGCCTTTCGGCTACGGCTACATGGTGAATGCCATGTGGGTGAGTGCACTGGTCGGCTGCATATGCGGCTTCCTTTCCGCCTATCTCATGCTGAAGGGCTGGTCGCTGATCGGCGACGCGCTCTCCCATTCCATCGTGCCCGGCGTTGCCGGTGCCTACATGCTGGGCTTGCCCTTTGCAGCCGGCGCCTTTCTTTCCGGCGGGCTTGCCGCCGCCGCGATGCTCTTCCTCAACCGCAAGACGCGATTGAAGGAAGACGCCATCATCGGCATGATCTTCTCCTCGTTCTTCGGCCTCGGCCTCTTCATGGTCTCGCTCGCCCCGACCCCGGTGAACATCCAGACGATCGTGCTCGGCAATATCCTCGCCGTCAGCCCGGAGGATACGATCCAGCTTGCCATCATCGGCGTCGTTACGCTCGTCATCCTGCTCTTGAAGTGGAAGGACCTGATGGTCACCTTCTTCGACGAAAGCCATGCCCGCTCGATCGGCCTCAATCCGATGGGCCTGAAGATCCTGTTCTTCACGCTGCTCAGCGCCTCGACGGTCGCAGCCATGCAGACGGTCGGCGCCTTTCTGGTCATCGCCATGGTGGTGACGCCGGGCGCGACCGCCTATCTGCTGACAGACCGTTTCCAGCGGCTGATCACGATCGCCGCCGCGCTGGGCGCCGGCACCAGCTTCGTCGGCGCCTATATCTCCTATTTTCTCGACGGCGCGACGGGCGGCATCATCGTCGTGCTGCAGACGGTGATCTTCCTTGCCGCCTTCCTCTTCGCACCGAAACACGGCCTTCTTGCCGCGCGCCGCAGGAGCCGCCGCGCGCTTGAAACCCTGGGGGCCAAGCAGCCATGAACGAGACCCTCGAACTCGCAATCATGCCCTTCCAGCTCGCCTTCATGCAGAACGCCTTTCTGGTGACACTGATGATCGCGGTGCCGATGGCGCTGCTCTCCTGCTATCTCGTGCTGAAGGGCTGGTCGCTGATGGGCGATGCGGTCTCGCATGCCGTGCTGCCGGGCGTCGTCATCGCCTATGTCGTGGGCCTGCCCTTCGCGACAGGTGCCTTCGTCGCGGGCCTGTTCTGCGCCCTTTCGGCCGGCTATCTCAAGGACAACAGCCGGGTGAAGGAGGACACCATCCTCGGCATCGTCTTTTCCGGCATGTTCGCACTCGGCCTTGTTCTCTATGTGAAGATCCAGCCGGATATCCATCTCGACCACATCCTCTTCGGTGACATGCTCGGCATCGCCACGTCCGATCTCGTGGAAACGGCGGCGATCGCAGCGGCCGCGACGGCCTTCATCCTTCTCTTCCGCAAGGACCTCCTGGTGCATGCCTTCGACAGACAGCACGCCTCGGCCATCGGCCTGCCGGTGAAACTGCTGCATTACGGTCTGCTCGCCGTTCTGTCCCTCGTCGTCGTCGGTGCGCTGAAGGCGGTCGGCATCATCCTCGCCATCGCCATGCTGGTCGCGCCGGGCGCCATCGCCACCCTCGTCACACGGCGCTTTCCGAGCATGCTCATGGTTGCCGTCGTCGTCGCCCTTGGTGCCACCTTCTTCGGGATCTGGCTGAGCTTCCTCATCGACAGCGCCCCGGCCCCGACCATCGTGCTGCTGATGACCATCCTCTTCATACTCGCCTTCCTGTGGCAGGTGCTCCAGAGCCGTAAACCGGCACAGGAGGCCGGAAAACAGGCCTGAACGGCCACGGTTTGCGGCTCAGTCGACAGCCGTGCGCTTTCCGTCTATCGTCCGCCGCAATCCGCCGTTCCTGCTTCGCGGGCGGCGGCGCAACGAACGAAAACAACACGCAACGGGACGGCATGGCGCATATCGGTATCGTCGGCGGCGGCCTCATGGGCTGCGCCACAGCGCTCAATCTCTTGGAACAGGGCCACAGCGTCACCATTCTCGAGCGCGATGCCGGCGGCCTGCCGGCATCCGTCGGAAATGCGGGCATCCTGGCCGTGCCGGAAATCGATCCGCTCGCCCGGCTCGACATGCTGCTCTCGGTGCCAAAATGGCTGCTCGATCCGCTGGGGCCTTTGGCCCTGCGCTGGCAGGACCTGCCGGCGCTCACCCCCTGGCTGATCCGTTTCCTTCTCTCCGCCCGCGCCGGCAAGGCTGCGGAAAGCCGCATGGCGCTGCTCCACCTGATGAAATCGGCGGAAGCCGATCATGCCCGCCTCGGCGCGATGGCCGGCATCTCCGGCCATATGCGCGACACGGGTGCACTGACGGTCTTCGACAGCGTGGCAGCACGTGACAAGGCGTTTGCACACGAGATAGAGAATGCCAAGCTGCTCGGCTGCAACGTCGAGACGCTGGATGTGGCGGAAGCCCGTCGCCGCGTGCCGGCACTTTCCGGCCCCTTCGCCGGCGCCACCTTCAACGATGGATACAAGACCTTCGAATATCCGCTGACCTTCCTGCGGCGGCTGCAGGCGCTGCTGCGCGAGCGGGCGGCGCTGATCGACGCCACCGTGTCACGGGTCGCCCGCACGGAGAGCGGCATCTCCGTGACGACCGAAGGCGGCCGGACCTTCACCTTCGATCGCCTTGCCATTACCGCGGGCGTCTGGTCGCGCCGCTTCGTCGCCGATCTCGGGCTGAAAGTGTTGCTCGAGACCGAACGCGGCTACAATACCACGTTCATGAACCCGTCGACGGTACTCGAAATGCCGGTCTTCTTCTCCGAGCACGGCTTCGTGGCGACGCCTTTCGAAAATGCGCTGCGCATCGGCGGTGCCGTGGAGCTTGCCTCGCCGGACGCACCCGCAAACTACAAACGCGCCGCCGCCATGCGCCGGAAGATGCGCCGCTATGTCCCTGATCTTCAGGAGGAAGGCGGCACCGAATGGATGGGGCGCCGCCCTTCCACTCCGGATTCAGTACCCGTCATCAGCCTGCACCCGGGCGATCCACGCATCGCCTTCGCCTTCGGCCATGGTCATCTCGGCCTCACGCTTTCCGCAACGACGGGCCGCCATGTGGCGCGCCTGCTCGCGGGCGAAGGCGAAAGCGCACTTGCCCCCTTCTCCATCGCCCGCTTCCAGTAGGCGCGCGATCACAAGAAGCCCCATAAGAACAACAAGAAAGAGATACACCATGCACAAGGTTATTTTCGATACGGACCCCGGCGTCGACGACGCGATGGCGCTGCTGTTCCTGCACAATCATCCCGGGATCGACCTCATCGGCATCACCACTGTCTTCGGCAATGCCGCCATCGAGACCACGACACGCAACGCGCTGTTCCTGAAGCGCGAATGGGGCATTGCGGCCCCCGTCGCCCGCGGCGACGGCAAGACCTACAACCCGATGCGCAACCCGATCGACTGGCCGGTGATGATCCATGGTCATGACGGGCTCGGCAACATCGACGTGCCCGACACGATCGACCTGCCACTCGACCCGCGCCCGGCGCACCGCTTCATCATCGAGACGGTGCGGGCCAATCCCGGCGAAGTGACGCTCATCGCCGTCGGCCGCATGTCGAACCTTGCCTATGCGCTGAAGGAAGACCCCGGTATCGCAGGCCTCGTCAAGCAGGTCATCATCATGGGCGGCGCCTTCGACGTTCCCGGCAACATCACACCGGCGGCGGAAGCCAACATCCACGGCGACCCGGAAGCCGCCGACGCGGTGATGGCGGCACCGTGGAAGGTCGTGGTCGTCGGCCTCGACGTAACAATGAAGACCGTGATGACCCGCAGGCGCCTTGCCGAACTCACCGAGAGGAACGGCACGCACCTGAAGTTGCTCTCCGACATCTCGCAGTTCTACATCGACTTCTACGGCCAGCACGTGAAGGACGAGGGCATGGTGGTGCATGACAGCTGCGCCTGTATCTACCTCGTCTCGCCGGAGCTCTTCACCACACGCCCCGGCGCCATCCGCGTCGTCGCCGGCGGCATTGCCGACGGTCAGACGATCCAGAAACCGGATGCCCGCACGTTCCCGCCCGGCAACTGGGACGATCTGCCGAGCCAGCATGCCTGCATCGGCATCGATGCGGAAAAGGTGATGGCCCTGCTCGACGAGACGCTCGTGCGATAGGACGGAGCAGCCGGCCGGGGACTACCGCCCGCCGGCTCGTTCCTGCCACCAGCGCAGCACGCGCAACGCCCTCAGCGTGATCCAGCGCGAGGGCTTTCCCACCTCTTCCATCTCGAACCATACCGGCCCTTTCAGCTGCCAGTCGAGCGGCCAGGTACCGTCTTCCGACTGCCGGGAGCGAAGATGATCGATGGCCTCGCCAAGCCTGGAATCCGGGGGTGTGCCGTCCACCAGGGAAGCCGCGCGAAAATAGTCGAGCCCGCGCAGAAGATCGTAGCGCCAGCGGTACGGGTGGAGGAAGGCCAGATAGCGCATATCGGCCGGCACGCCGCTGACCAGACGGCGAAAGAGGCCCCGTTTCAAGAGATATTCTTCACCGGCCGAGCGCGCAGCACGCGTTCCCGGCGTTGCGCCCACGGCGGTTTCGTATTCCAGAAGACCTTCCAGCACATTGATCGTAGAATGGAAGGAAGAGCGGTGCGAGCCGTTGCAGCGCTCGCAGTTCCAGCCGCCGTCCGGCTGCCGCTCGCCGAGAAGACGCGCGACAATCGGCGAGACGTCGACGCCGAAATAGGCGCCCGTAATCACCGTCCGCCCGTTGATGCACTCCTCCACCTCGCCTTCCCAATAGGGCTGTCCATCATGATCCCAGCGTGAATTGCGTCCGATGAGGTCGACCGTCCGCCGTGCCGGTTCACTCGATGGATCGAGGCCGAAATCGTAGAGTTGCTGGAGCGAGAAACAGGTGGCGGTCCAGGCCTGGCCGAATTCACGCCATTTCTCTTCGGTGTAGTTCGCCGGCAGGAAGGCGCCGCCGGCCCATTGCCCGTCCTCATCCTGGTGGGAGAGAAGTCTTGCACCCCAACCTTCGGTCTCCACCCGCGCACGCTCGGCCCGCCATTCCGCCTCCGGCACGTCGAGAAGATCGCGCATCACCTGCCAGCGGATCGCGGGATCCGAAGCAAGAAGCCAGTCGATGACGGAGCTGGTGGACGCCATGCGGCAAGCCTACCAGCCCTGCTTGTGTCTGGCTATTGCGCCGCCGCCGGCAACTGCCAGTCGATCGGCTGGCGTCCGTGCTGCTCAAGAAAGGCATTCGCCTTGGAGAACGGCCGCGAGCCGAGAAAGCCGTTATGGGCAGACAACGGCGAAGGATGGGCGGACCGCAGGACGAGGTGACGATCCCGGTCGACGAAAGCCGCCTTCTTCTGGGCATAGGAGCCCCAGAGGATGAAGACAACGGGCTTTTCCTGCTCGTTGACAGCGCGGATGACCGCATCGGTGAACCGTTCCCAGCCACGCCCCTGGTGCGAGGCCGCGCGGCCCATCTCCACGGTCAGCACGCTGTTCAAGAGCAGGACGCCCTGCTTGGCCCAATGCTCCAGAAATCCGTGGCGGGCCGGCGGGATACCGAGGTCCTCCTGCATTTCCTTGTAGATGTTGACCAGCGACGGCGGGGTGCGCACGCCCGGCTGCACGGAAAAGCAGAGCCCGTGCGCCTGCCCCTCGCCGTGGTAGGGGTCCTGGCCCAAGATAACGACGCGCACATCTGCAAGCGGTGTCAGGTCAAGGGCCCGGAAGTACTCCGACCCCTTCGGGAAGATGCGCCGTCCTGCCTCTTTCTGCTCCAGCAGGAAGGCCCTGAGATCGGCCATATAGGGGCTGGAGAACTCCGCCGCCAAAGGCGCCTTCCAGCTTTCCCCCACCTTTACTTCACCCGCTGCCATCACCCGCTCCCGCCAAACTTTTCGAGAAAGCGGAGCTTAGCGCCTGACGACGGCGAGAACCGGCCGCAAGGCCGGTCATCCACAGCTAATCTTGCCCGACGCCAAGCACGTACATAAGGTTTTTCATGCGTGCGGCGGCGAGGTCCGGCCTCTCGAGCACGTTGGCCCGGTCGGCCAGGCGGAAGACTTCGGCATAATGCAGAAGGCCTCGGGCCGACTGCATGCCATCAGGCATGGTGAAATGGTCCTGGTGACCGTTCAGCCAGGCGAGGAAGACGACGCCCGCCTTGTAGTACGGTGTCGGCGCCTCGAAGATCTTGCGCGAAAGCGGGACCGTCGGCGCGATGACGGCGCGAAAGGTGGCAACATCGCCGGCCGCAAGCGCTGCAAGCGCCTTGGAAGCCTGCGGCGCCACCGCATCGAAGATGCCAAGCAGGGCGTGGCTGTACCTCTGCCCGTCCCCCTCGATCAGTTCGGCGTAATTGAAGTCGTCGCCCGTGAAGCAGATCACACCCTCGGGCAGCCGGTTGCGCAGCGCCACCTCACAGGCATTGTCGAGCAGCGAAATCTTGATGCCCTCAACCTTGTCGCGGTTCTCGGCGATGATCGACAGAACCGTTTCCAGCGCCGGCTCGAAAGTCCCGGAACCCCAGTAACCGGCAAGCTGCGGGTCGAACATGTCACCCAGCCAGTGCAGCACGACCTTGTCCTTCGCCTGGCCGAGAATATGGCCGTAGACCCTGCGGTAATCGTCCGGCGAGGCTGCCAGGCGGGCGAGTGCCCGGCTCGCCATCATAATGGCACGGCCGCCGTGTTTTTCCACGAAACCGACCTGCTCCTCATAGGCCCGAATCACGTCGTCCAGCGAACGGGCATCGGCGGGGTTGAGGTGATCCGTGCCCGCACCGCAGGCAAGATCGGCACCTGGCACGGTCTTCGCCTCGGCGAGCGAGCGGCGGATCAGCTCCTGCGCGCCGGCCCAGTCGAGCCCCATGCCGCGCTGCGCCGTGTCCATCGCCTCGGCGATCCTGAAGCCGAGCGACCAGAGGTGATGCCGGAACGCCATCGTACGCTCCCAGTCGATGGCCGGCGCCTCCCAGGGCCGCGCATCGCGGCGCGGATCGGAAACCACATGGGCCGCCGCATAGGCGATGCGGCTGAAGGTCGGCACAACGGAGGGGCGCGGAAGCGGCGTCCCGACAAGATCGTAGCGGGAAAGGCCGCCATCCGGCAGCGGCAGGGTAAGGCTGATCGGCATGAAATCCTCCCGAGGTTTTTCACGGCAATAATTTAGATCGTTCCAAATTTCAAGATGGATTTTTTGAACGGCCGGTCGCCGCAGTCGAGCAGATTCGGATGAATTTGAGGATCAGGCCCTTTGACTTCCCTCTCGGCAACGCCAAAAACAACCGAAAAATATCGAAAATCAGTCTGAAACCGCAATATCGGCGCGATCTGATAAGAATGCGAACAATCCAGAAGACATCCAAGCACTGTCACCGCAGAGCCTACGCGAACGCACTTGACAAATTTGGAACGATCCAATTATGTTGCGCCAACAAACAGCAAAAATGATCGCCGCGCAGGGAGGAAGACCGTGAACAAGAGCCGGGTGACCGTCGTCGATATTGCACGCGCCGCCGGCGTGTCGAAGTCGACCGTCTCGCTCGTCCTGCAGGCAAGCCCCCTGGTGAACGAGGTGACCCGCGCCAAGGTGAACGCCGTCATTCGCGACCTCGGTTACGTGTACAATCGCGGCGCGGCGAACCTGCGCCAGTCCGCCTCCTCGCGGATCATCGGCATCATCGTCAACGACCTCACCAATTCCTTCTTCGCCGAGCTTGCTGTCGGC
The DNA here is from genome assembly GCF_028534175.1 of Shinella sp. HY16. Taxonomy (NCBI): domain Bacteria; kingdom Pseudomonadati; phylum Pseudomonadota; class Alphaproteobacteria; order Hyphomicrobiales; family Rhizobiaceae; genus Shinella; species Shinella sp. HY16. The sequence goes on from NZ_JAHYXL010000001.1 coordinate 3,106,598, forward strand.
ATGGACATGGTTATGCAATCGGCCGGCTACGTGCAGTTCCTGTCGAATTCGGCTGAGAGCGTCGACCGTCAGCGCGAGGTTATCGCCTCGATGCGCGAGCACGGCATTGCCGGCCTCATTCTGTCGCCGGCCCGCGGCACGGAGGCGGCTGATCTGAAATCGCTCGCTGCCAGCGGCATCCCGGTCGTCGCCGTGGTGCGCAACGTCATCGGCGCCAAGGTCTCGACGCTGTTCTCCGATAATTATTCCGGCGCAAAGGATGCCGTCCGGCACCTCGTCTCGCTCGGCCATACCCACATCGCCTTCCTCGGCGGCATCGCCAACACGACGGTCTTTGCCGAGCGCGTCGAAGGCTGGCGGGATGCCCTTGCCGAAGCAGGACTTGCAGCGCCGGACCGGCTCGTCATCAGCACGGCGGCCTCGCGCGCCGGCGGCGTCGCCGCCATCGAACGCGCGCTGCTGCTGCCCGAAGCGCCGACCGCCGCGCTGTGCTTCAACGACGCGGCCGCCTTCGGCGTCTGCGACGGCCTGCGTGCCGCCGGCAAGGAGCCCGGCCGCGACTTCGCCGTCGTCGGCTTCGACGACGTGATCGAGGCCCAGACCGCCGTGCCGGCGCTGACGACGGTATCCGTCGACCCCCAGGGCATGGGCCGGCGCGCCGCGCAACTCTTGCTGAAACAGATCAATGCCGGCCGGGTGGAACCCGAGACCATCGTCAGCTCCGTGCGCCTCGTCGTGCGCCAGAGCTGCGGCGCCGGCCAGACGGACAGGACGAGGAGGATTTCCGCATGACACGGTGGGGTTTGGTCGGCGCCAGCACGATCGCGAAGGAATGGGTGATCGGCGCGATCCGCGCGACGGGCGGCGATGTCGTATCCGTGATGAGCACGAGCGCCGAGCGGGGCCGCACCTATGCGGACGCACAGCGCATCGCAAAGTCGGTCACAACGCTCGCCGATCTGCTTGACGATCCGGAGATCGACGCCGTCTACATCTCGACGACGAACGAGCTGCACCGCGACCAGGCCCTCGCCGCGGCGAAGGCGGGCAAGCACATCCTGTGCGAAAAGCCGCTTGCCCTCTCGCTCGACGACGCCCGCGCCATGATCGCGGCGGCCAAGGCGTCCAGCGTGGTGCTCGCGACGAACCACCACCTGCGCAACGCCGCGACGCATCGGGCAATGCGCGAAGCCATCAAGGCCGGTCGCATCGGCAAGCCGCTGTCGGCCCGCGTCTTCCACGCCGTCTACCTGCCGCCGCACCTGCAGGGCTGGCGGCTCGACAAGCCGGAGGCCGGCGGCGGCGTCATCCTCGACATCACCGTGCACGACGCCGATACCCTGCGCTTCGTGCTCGACGACGATCCGGCGGAAGCCGTCGCCTTCTCGCAGGCTGGCGGCATGGGCAAGGCAGGACTGGAGGATGCGGTGATGGGCGTGCTGCGCTTCCGCTCCGGCACGATCGCGCAGTTCCACGACGGCTTCACCACGAAATTCGCAGAAACCGGCCTAGAAGTCCATGGCACGGAAGGCTCGCTGATCGGCCGCAACGTCATGACGCAGCGCCCCACCGGCACGGTGACGCTGCGCAGTGCAGATGGCGAGCACGACCTGCCGCTCGACCACCGCAATCTCTATGAGACCACCCTTGCCGCCTTCCACGCCGCCATTGCCGGCAAGGGAACGCCATCGGCCACCGGCGAGGACGGTATCTGGTCGCTGGCGACAGGCCTTGCCGTCGTCGAAGCGGCGCGCACGGGCCATGCGGTCAGCATCGAGCCGGGATTGTAAGACCCATGAGCAAGCATATCACCCCGCGCGAGGCGGCAGGCCTGATCCCTGACGGTGCCATCGTTTCGGTCTCCTCCTCCTCCGGCCTCGGCTGCCCGGACCTGATGCTGAAGGCGATCGGCGAACGTTTCGACGAAACGGGCCATCCGAAGAGCCTGACGACGCTGCACCCCATCGCCGCCGGCGACATGAGCGGCATCAAGGGTGTCGACCACATCGCGAAAAAGGGCCTGCTGAAGAAGATCATCGGCGGCTCGTATCCGTCCGGACCCTCGTCTTCCGAACCGCCGCTGATCTGGCAGATGATCGGAAAGGATGAGGTGGCCGCCTACAACATCCCCTCCGGTATCCTCTTCGACATGCACCGCGAGGCCGCCGCAAAGCGCCCCGGCGTCATCACCAAGGTCGGCCTTGAAACTTTTGTCGACCCAAGCCGCGAAGGCTGCGCGATGAACGCCTCCGCCGCAAACGAACCGGTGGTGGAGAAGATCACCTTCGCCGGCGAGGAATGGCTCTACTTCAAGGCGATCGCGCCTCACGTGGCGATCATCCGCGCCACCACCGCCGACGAGCGCGGCAACCTCACCTATGAACACGAGGGCGCCTACCTCGGCGGGCTCGACCAGGCGCTCGCCGCCCGCAACAATGGCGGCATCGTCATCGCGCAGGTCAAACGCATCACCAAGGACGGCTCCCTGAAGCCGCACGACGTGCGCGTGCCCGGCGTGCTGGTCGACTATATCGTGGTCGACCCGGAACAGAAGCAGACGACGCAGACGCTGTACGACCCCGCCATTTCCGGCGAGATCTTCCGCCCGCTCGACACATTTCGCGTGCCGGAATTCAACATCCAGAAGGTCATTGCCCGCCGGGTCGCCGAGGAGCTGGAAGCCGGCAGCGCCGTCAATCTCGGCTTCGGCATCTCCGCCAACGTACCGCGCATCCTGCTCGAAGAGGGCCTGCACGGCGCCGTCACCTGGGTGATCGAACAGGGCGCGGTCGGCGGCGTGCCGCTGCTCGATTTCGCCTTCGGCTGCGCCTCGAACGCCGACGCCTTCATGCCTTCGCCCTACCAGTTCACTTATTTCCAGGGCGCCGGCTTCGATGCCTCGCTGCTCTCCTTCCTGGAAATCGGCAAGGACGGCTCGGTGAACGTTTCAAAACTCTCCTTCCGCCCGCATGTAACGGCAGGGGCCGGCGGCTTCGTCGACATCACGGCGCGGGCAAAGAAGATCGTCTTCTCCGGCATGTTCAATGCCGGCGCGAAGCTTGCGATCGAAGGCGGCAAGCTGGTGATCGAGAAGGAAGGCAAGCTGAAGAAACTGGTCAATGCCGTCGAGCATGTCACCTTCTCCGGACCGCGCGGCGTGGCGCAGGGGCAGGACATCACCTATGTCACCGAGCGCTGCGTCATGAAGCTGACGCCGGAGGGTATCGTGCTCACCGAGATCGCACCCGGCGTCGACCTCAGGACACATATCCTCGACCAGTCGGAGTTCGCGCTGATCGTTTCACCCGATCTCAAGGTGATGGACGCAAAGCTCTTCACCGATGCGCCGACCGGCCTCACGCTGCCCGAAAAGGCGCCGCGCAAGCTGGTGGGGGCCACCCATGGCTGAACAGCGCATCCGCATCTCCATCGAAGGCCCCGTCGCGACGATTACCGCCGCACGGCCGGAAAAGCTCAACGCCTTCGACATCGACATGTTGAAGGAGCTTTCGGCGGCCTGCGACACCATCGAGGAAAATGCCGCGGTGCGCGTCGCCATTCTCACCGGCGAGGGCAAGGCCTTTTCCGCCGGTGGCGATATCCGGGCCTGGGCCGGCATGGAGGCGAGCACGTTCGGCCATGCGTGGGTACGCTTCGGCCATCGTGTCTTCGAGCGGCTGGCGACTTTGCGCATGCCGCTGATCGCTGCCGTTAACGGCCATGCGCTTGGCGGCGGGCTGGAACTGGCGGCCGCAGCCGATATCCGCATCGCGGAAACCCAGGTGAAGATCGGCCTGCCGGAAGCCGGCCTCGGCATGGTGCCCGGCTGGTCCGGCACGCAGCGGCTGGTGAAGCGCTTTGGCGCACAGGCGGTGCGCCGGATGCTGCTCGGCGGCGAGGTATTGACAGCGGTAGAGGCCCAGATTGCCGGCATCATCGACCAGGTCGTCGAGACAGGCACGGCCGTCGAAGCCGCAAAGGCCTACGCAGCGCGCATCGCAGCGCGCGGTCCGGCGGCAACGGAGGTGTCGAAGCTGATGATCGCGGTGGCGAACGGCGAGGACAATGGTGCGGCGGTGGAGGCCCTCGGCTCGATCCTCGTCGCCAAGACCGGGGACCTGAAGGAAGGTGTCGCCGCCTTTACGGGCAAACGCCCCGCCGATTTCAAGGGAGAATGGTAATGACCACGCATGTGAAACCCAAGGCGCTCGAAAACTTCAAGGCGCGCGATTTCCGCATGCTGATCGACGGCATCTGGACGGAGGGCGCCGGCGATCCGATCGAACGCATCGCGCCGGGCCATGGCATCGTGGTCAGCCGCTACCCGGCCGGCAGCAAGGCCGATGCCGAACGCGCCATCGCCGCCGCACGCAAGGCCTTCGACGACGGGCCATGGCCGTCCATGACCGGCGCCGAACGCTCGAACATCCTCCTCAAGGCCGCCGACCTCATTGCCGCCCGGGCGGAGGAACTGGCCTTCCTCGACTGCATCGAAAGCGGCAAGCCGATCAGCCAGGCAAAGGGTGAACTCGGCGGCGCCGTCGATATCTGGCGCTACGCCGCAGCGCTCGCCCGCGACCTGCACGGCGAAAGCTACAACACGCTTGGCGACGGCACGCTCGGCGTCGTTCTGCGCGAGGCGATCGGCGTCGTGTCGATCATCACGCCGTGGAACTTCCCCTTCCTGATCGTAAGCCAGAAATTACCATTCGCGCTTGCCGCAGGCTGCACGACGGTGGTCAAGCCGTCCGAACTCACCTCGGGATCGACGCTTGTCCTCGGAGAGATCCTGATCGAGGCCGGCTTGCCCGCAGGTGTTGTCAACATCGTCACCGGCACCGGGCCGGAGGTCGGCGCACCGATGACGACGCATCCCGACGTCGACATGGTCTCCTTTACCGGTTCAACCGGTGTCGGACGTCTGACCATGGCCAATGCCGCCCAGACCTTGAAGAAGGTATCGCTCGAACTCGGCGGAAAGAACCCGCAGATCGTCTTCCCGGATGCCGATCTCGACGCCTTCATCGACGCCGCCGTCTTCGGCGCCTACTTCAACGCGGGCGAATGCTGCAATGCCGGCTCGCGGCTGATCTTGCACAAATCGATCGCGGCCGCTGTCACGGCCCGCATCGCGGAACTGGCGAAGAAAGTGAAAGTCGGCGATCCACTCGACCCCGCAACGCAGGTCGGCGCGATCATCACGCCGCAGCATCTCGAAAAAATCGGCGCCTATGTCGATGGCGCGGCGAAGGCCGGTGCTTCGGTCGCGCTCGGCGGCGCGGCGCTGGATCTCGGCCTCGGTCAGTTCATGGCCCCGACCATTCTCTCGGGCGTTCAGCCTGATATGGCCGTCGCCCGCGAAGAAGTGTTCGGTCCGGTGCTTTCGGTTCTGACCTTCGAGACGACGGAAGAGGCGATCCGCATCGCCAACGCCATTGACTACGGCCTGTCCGCCGGCGTCTGGAGCCGCGATTTCGACACGTGCCTCACCATCGGCCGCAAGGTTCGCGCCGGCACGGTCTGGATGAACACCTTCATGGACGGCGCGTCCGAACTGCCCTTCGGCGGCTACCGCCAGTCCGGCCTCGGCCGTGAACTTGGTCGCCATGCGGTGGAGGATTATACGGAGACCAAGACACTCAACATGCATATCGGCGCACGCACCGGCTGGTGGATGCCGCGATGAGCAACGCTCTCCCGACAACCACGGCAGGGACCGGCGCTGCCGCCCGCTCAGGGTGTCGGGAAGCTGAATTGCGGGCTCTGCAGGATGGTGAGGTTCTCGATCGGCTCACCGCCGATCCGCTTCAGCAGCAGTCGGCCCATCGCCTCTCCCGCCGAGGTCAGGTCTTCGTAGAGCGTCTCGACCTTCGGCTGGATCTGGCTGAGCAGCCGCGAGGTCTGCTTGGCAACAATATCGTATTCGCCGCCGAGCGAGAGGCCGCGGTCGCTCATTCCGGTGATCGTGGCGAGCGCCGAGACTTCGCCAGGACAGGCGAAACCATCCGGTGGATCGGGCTCTGTGCTGCGGCGGCGCACATAGTCGCGGATCATGTCGGCGGGACTGTCGAGATCGAGCGCGTCGGGGATCTCGTAGGCAACGCCGGCCTCTCGCACAGCGGTCATGAAACCGTGCAGCATATGCTGGTAGAAGGTGAGGCGCCGGGGTGGCAGGATGATCGTCACCTTGCGCCGGCCCTTGGCGATCAGCCGCCTGGTGGCAGCATAGGCGAAGGCGAAATTGTCGTAATCGACGAAGGCGTGCGGCGTGGAGAACTCCGTACGGCCATGCGTGACGAAGGGAAAGCCGTTTTCCAAAAGCAGCCGCACACGCGGATCGAAGGGTTCCGTGCGCGAGAAGATCAGCCCATCGGCCATACCGTTGCGGATGATGTAGTTGACCGCTTCGACATTGCTGCCGTCGAGGAAATTCGGCGTGACGATGAGGTGGTAGGGCGTTCCCTGGAGGGCGCGCGCCAGACCGTGCATGATGGACGTGCCAAAGCCCAGGATCTCCTCGTGTGGATCGAGCAGAACGGACACGACATTGGTACGGCCGGTCTTGAGACGCTGAGCGGCGCGGTCCGGCAGATAGCCGATTTCGGCGGCGACCTCATGCACGCGACGGCGCGTCGTCTCGGAAATCTGCGGCGCGTTGCCAAGGGCACGGGAGACCGTGGTGACCGCAAGGCCCGTCATTTCCGCAATCGTCTTCAGCGTCGGCTTGCCGGTTCGAAGCGCGGAGCGGGCGGGATCACTGTCGGCGGGCTTTTCGATGCGGGACACGGGTGCGGTTCTTCAGATAGCGGCAGGCGATATGCGGCACCATATCCACGCACCTCGCCTTCGGCAATCTTGCGCTGCACAGAATTTAAAACGATTTCAGTGCGCCGCACAACGTCCTTAGAACTGCGGAAACTACCTGAGTTGCCGCAATTTACTGCATTTGTAGAAGCATATCCGGGGACGCACGCCGCACGCTTGACTCTGCAAATTTACAACGTTTTAAATTGGAGCGGCGCTTTGAGCCGCAGATGAACTATCGGCGGGAGGAGGCTCTCGCCCTTCAAACTTGCAAACGGGAGGAATACGATGCGCAAGTTTCTGACAACCACCGCGATCGCCGCGGTGATGATGACGATGGGCGGCATGTCCGCCAAGGCCGCCGAAGGCGTGGAAGTCCTGCACTGGTGGACCTCGGGCGGTGAAGCCGCCGCGCTCGACGTCTTGAAGAAGGATCTCGAATCCAAGGGTATTTCCTGGACCGACATGCCGGTCGCCGGCGGCGGCGGCACGGAAGCCATGACGGTCCTGCGCGCCCGCGTCACGGCCGGCAACGCGCCGACCGCGGTGCAGATGCTCGGCTTCGACATTCTCGATTGGGCCAAGGAAGGCGCGCTCGGCAACCTGGACGAGATCGCCGCCAAGGAAGGCTGGGACAAGGTGATCCCGACCGCCCTGCAGCAGTTCTCCAAGTATGACGGCCACTGGATCGCTGCTCCCGTCAACGTGCACTCCACCAACTGGGTGTGGGTTAACAAGGCGGCGCTCGACAAGGCCGGCGGCAAGGAGCCGACGAACTGGGATGAACTCGTCGCCCTGCTCGACAAGTTCAAGGAACAGGGCATCACGCCGGTCGCCCATGGCGGCCAGCCGTGGCAGGACGCGACGATCTTCGACGCCGTCGTGCTCTCCTTCGGCAACGATTTCTACAAGAAGGCCTTCATCGACCTCGATCCGGAAACGCTGGGCGGCGCCCAGATGAAGGAAGCCTTCGACCGCATGACGAAGCTGCGCTCCTATGTGGACGACAACTTCTCAGGTCGTGACTGGAACCTCGCTTCGGCCATGGTCATCGAAGGCAAGGCCGGCGTGCAGTTCATGGGCGACTGGGCGAAGGGCGAATTCATCAAGGCCGGCAAGAAGCCGGGCACGGACTTCGTCTGCATGCGCTTCCCGGGCACCCAGGGTTCGGTCACCTTCAACTCCGACCAGTTCGCGATGTTCAAGGTCGCCGACGACAAGGTTCCGGCCCAGTTGACCATGGCCTCGGCCATCGAAAGCCCGGTCTTCCAGTCGGCCTTCAACGTGGTCAAGGGCTCTGCCCCGGCCCGCACGGACGTTTCCGACGAAGCCTTCGACGATTGCGGCAAGAAGGCGATCAAGGACCTTGCGGAAGCCAACACCAACGGCTCGCTGTTCGGCTCCATGGCGCACGGCCACGCCAACCCGGCCTCGGTCAAGAACGCCATCTACGACGTCGTGACCCGCCAGTTCAACGGCGAACTGTCATCGGAAGAAGCCGTCACGGAACTGAAGGCCGCCGTCGAGGCTGCGAAGTAAGGCAAGGGCGCTGCCCCTCACCCTAACCCTCTCCCCGCAAGCGGGGAGAGGGGACAGAGAGGGCACGGCAGAATCCCTTCTCCCCGCTCGCGGGCAGAAGGTGCCGGCAGGCGGATGAGGGGCAAGACCCCACCGCACCAACACGATTTTCAACGGTGGTATCGACCATGGATAGCCGAAGCCGGCTGCAGGAGCTTTTGCCGAAGCTCGTGCTAGCCCCCAGTTTCCTCATCGTGCTCGTCTTCGTCTACGGCTTCATTGCCTATACGGGCTTCCTGTCGCTGACTGACAGCAAGATGCTGCCCTCCTACAATTTCGTGGGGCTCAGCAACTATTCCAAACTCTGGGCGCTACCGCACTGGTGGCGGGCGATCTCCAATCTGGCGATCTTCGCTTCACTCTACATCGTCATCTGCTCGGTGCTGGGCCTCGGCCTCGCCATCCTGCTCGACCAGAAGATCCGCGCCGAAGGCATTTTGCGGCCGATCTACCTCTATCCGATGGCGCTCTCCTTCATCGTCACGGGCACCGCCTGGAAATGGTTCCTCGATCCCGGCATCGGGCTTGAAAACACCATGCACCTCTGGGGCTGGGAAAGCTTCGCCTTCAACTGGATCAAGGACCGCAACTACGCGATCTACTGCGTGGTGATCGCCGCCGTCTGGCAATCCTCCGGCTTCGTCATGGCGATGTTCCTCGCCGGCCTTCGCGGCGTCGACAACGAGATCATCAAGGCGGCGCAGATCGACGGCGCCTCGACCTCGACCATCTACCGCCGCATCATCATTCCGCTGATGCGCCCGGTGTTCCTCTCCGCCTTCGTCGTGCTCGCCCACCTCGCCATCAAGGCATACGATCTTGTGGTGGCCTTGACGGGCGGCGGCCCCGGCCAGGCGACCGAACTGCCGGCGACCTTCATGTATTCCTACACCTTCACCCGCAACCAGATGGGCATCGGCGCATCCTCGGCGATCATCATGCTGGTCATGATCTTCTCGATCATCATCCCCTACCTCTATTCCGAAATCCGCGGAGGCAAAGGCCGATGAGCGCGCAAAACCCCGACAACGTCATCTCGCACAACAAGCTGACGCGCGCCCTCATCTATTCCGCGCTCATCCTCTTCGCGATCTACTACTTGCTGCCGCTCTATGTGATGCTGGTCAACTCGCTGAAGCCGCTGGAGGAAATCCGCCAGGGCGGCATGCTGAACCTGCCGCAGGTCTGGACCATCGAGCCCTGGCTGCAGGCCTGGTCGACGGCGCAGATCGGCGTGCAGCCGACAGGCCTTCGTCCCTTCTTCATCAACTCGATCCTGATGGTCGTGCCGGCCGTCGCCATCTCCACCATCATCGGCGCGCTGAACGGCTATGTCTTGACCAAGTGGCAGTTCAAGGGCTCGAACGTCTTCTTCGGCCTGCTGCTGCTCTCCTGCTTCATCCCGTTCCAGATCGTGCTGATCCCGATGGCGCGCATTCTCGGCGCGCTCGGGCTTGCCGGCTCGCTCTGGGGGCTGATCCTCGTCCATGTCGTCTACGGTATCGGCTTCACGACGCTCTATTTCCGCAACTACTACGAAAACTTCCCGACCGAGCTGGTGCGCGCGGCGCAGATCGACGGCGCAAGCTTCTTCCAGATCTTCTACCGCATCCTGCTGCCGTCCTCGGGCCCGATCATCGTCGTTTCCGTCATCTGGCAGTTCACCAACATCTGGAACGACTTCCTGTTCGGCGCGTCCTTCTCCGGGGCCTCGACGACTCCGATGACCGTGGCGCTCAACAACCTCGTCCAGTCCTCGACGGGCGTGAAGGAATACAACGTACACTTTGCCGGCGCGATCCTCGCCGCGCTCCCCACCCTCATCGTCTACATCGTCTCCGGACGGTACTTCGTGCGCGGCCTGATGTCCGGCGCCGTGAAAGGATAACGCCATGTCTTTCTTGAAAATCAGCAGCCTGCGCAAATCCTACGGTTCGCTCGAAATCCTGAAGGATATCAACATCGAGATCGAACAGGGCGGTTTCCTCGTGCTCGTCGGCCCCTCCGGCTGCGGCAAGTCCACGCTGCTCAACACCATCGCCGGGCTCGAACCGATCACCTCTGGTGATATTGCCATCGACGGCCGCTCGGTTTCAGGCCTGCACCCGTCCAAGCGCGACATCGCCATGGTATTCCAGTCCTACGCGCTCTACCCGAACATGACGGTCGCCGGCAACATCGCCTTCGGCATGGAAATCCGCGGCGTGCCGAAGGAGGAGCGTGACAAGGCGATCAAGCAGGTCGCCGACATGCTGCAGATCGGTCATCTCCTGGAGCGCAAGCCCGGCCAGCTCTCCGGCGGCCAGCGCCAGCGCGTCGCCATGGGCCGCGCGCTGGTGCGCGACCCGAAACTCTTCCTGTTCGACGAGCCGCTGTCGAACCTCGACGCCAAGCTGCGCGTCGACATGCGCACGGAAATCAAGCGCCTGCACCAGCGCATGAAGACCACCATCGTCTACGTGACGCACGACCAGATCGAGGCGATGACGCTCGCCACCAAGATCGCCGTGCTGAAGGACGGCGTGCTCCAGCAATTCGGCTCGCCCGCGGAAATCTACAACAACCCGGCCAACACCTTCGTTGCCGATTTCATGGGCTCGCCCGCCATGAACCTGCTCAAGGCCAAGGTCGAGACCAACGGTTCGGGCATGGCCGTCTCGCTCGCCCGCCATCAGGCGGAACCGCTGGTGCTTTCCGTCCCCAACGCCCCCGGCAGCCTTGCGGCCTATAACGGCAAGGACGTCATCTTCGGCATCCGCCCGGAGGCGCTGACCGACCCCGACGGCGCGGACCGCAACGCCCGCACCGTCGCGGAAGGCGATTGCCTGATCGAGGTGGTGGAGCCCGCCGGTGCCGACACCTTCGCCGTCACCCATCTCGGCGGCAAGGAGATCGTCGCGCGCCTGCGCGCCGACGTGCGCATCGCCGCCGGCCAGATGGCGCGCCTCGCCTTCAACCTCGACAAGGCCGTGTTCTTCGACCCCGCCAGCCAGCTTCGCATCGCCTGAGATTTTTCAATGACCACGCAGCCGGACATCGTCATCATCGGATCGGGCATCGGCGGCTCCACCATGGCCGCCGCGCTTGCCCCGACGGGTGCAAGGATCGTCATCCTCGAAGCGGGCGATCACCTGCCCGACCGCCCGGAAAACCGCGACCAGCGCGCCATCTTCCAGCGCGGCCATTTCCGCCCGAAGGAGATGTGGTACGAGGCTGACGGCACCGCCTTCAACCCCGGCAACTACTACAATGTCGGCGGCAATTCGAAATTCTACGGTGCGGTGCTGGTGCGCTACCGCCGTGAGGATTTCGAAGAGATGCGCCACCGCGACGGCGTCTCCCCCGCCTGGCCCTTCCCCTATGAGACGCTGGAGCCGTGGTATTCGGCCGCGGAAAAACTCTACAATGTCCGCGGCACGCTCGGCGACGACCCGACAGAGCCACACCATTCCGCACCCTACCCCTTCCCGCCCGTACCGGACGAGCCCGCCATCGCCAGGGTGCGCGCGAAAATGAAGGCGAACGGCCTGCATCCCTATTCGCTGCCGCTCGGTGTCGATATCGACCGCTGGCTCGCCAAGGCGAAGACACCCTGGGATGCGCACCCCAACAGCAACGACGGCAAGATGGATGCCGAAAGCGCGGCGCTCGCCGAGGCGCTGAAACATAAAAATGTCGAACTGCGCACCAATTGCCGGGTGACGCGGCTCGCCACCGCCCCGCACGGTCGCACCATTTCCACCGTGCACTATCAGCGCGGCGGCGAGGCGGAGAGCGTTTCGCCGAGACTGGTCATCCTCTCGGCCGGCGCGGTGCAATCCGCGGTGCTTTTGCTGCGCTCGGCCTCGGAAGCCTTCCCGAAGGGGCTCGCCAACACATCCGACCAGGTCGGCCGCAACTTCATGAACCACAATTCGAGCGCCGTGATCGGCCTCTCGCCGTTCTACAGGAACACCTCCGTCTACCAGAAGAGCTTTGGTTTCAACGACTACTATCTCTCGGACGGCAACGGCGGTCCGCCGCTCGGCAATGTGCAGCTTCTCGGCCGCGTCTCGGGAAAGATCCTGAAGGCCAACATGCCCTCCGTACCGGAATGGCTGCTGGACCAGGTGGCGGCCCGCGCCATCGATTTCTACGCCATGAGCGAGGACCTGCCACATCCCGAAAGCCGCATCCTGGTCGATCGCGACCGGATCGTCATGAAATGGACGCGCACCAACTGGCAGGCCCATCTCGATCTCGTCGCCAAGCTGAAAACCGCCCTGAAGAAGGCCGGCTTCCCGGTCGTGCTCGCCCGCGCCTTCGACAAGCGCACGCCCTCGCACCAATGCGGCACCGTGCGCATCGGCAACGACCCGGCGGCCGCGCCCCTCGATATCTGGTGCCGCGCCCATGACCATCCGAACCTCTTCGTGGTCGACGCCTCCTACCTGCCGACATCCGCCGCGGTGAACCCGGCCCTGTCCGTCGCCGCCCAGGCGCTGCGCGTCGCCGATCACATCCAATCGAGGGATCTTGCCGCATGACGACCTCAGCACGTCCCGTCGCCATCGTCACCGGCGGCCGCCGCGGCATCGGCCTCGGCATCGCCAGGGCGCTCGCGGCCGATGGTTTCAACATAGCCATAACAGGCATCGGGGATAGCGACGCCGCGACCGACGCCATGCTCGCCGATTTTTCCACCCTCGGCGCGCAGGCCATTTACCTCAAGGCCGATCTCGCCGACCTTACGCGCCATACGGCCACCGTCGCCGACATCGAGAACCAGCTCGGCGCCATCGGCTGCCTCGTCAACAATGCCGGCATCGCCTCCGTCGTGCGCGGCGATTTCCTCGACCTCGCCCCCGAACATTTCGACACGATCGTCGCCACCAACCTGCGCGGCACCGTGTTCTTCACCCAGGCCGTGCTGAAGGCGATGCTGCACTCCAGACAGGCCGCCGGCCCGCGCGCAATCATCAACATCACCTCCGTCTCCGCCGGCCTCACCTCGCCCGAACGGCTCGACTATTGCATGACCAAGGCGGGTCTTGCCGCCTTCAGCCAGGGGCTGGCGCTCAGGCTGGCGGAAACCGACATTTCCGTCTTCGAGATCCGCCCCGGCATCATCCGCTCCGACATGACGGCCGGCGTCTCGGCGAAATACGACGCCCTCATCGCGGGCGGCCTCGTGCCAATGAAACGCTGGGGCGAGCCCGACGACATCGGCGCCGTCGCGGCGGCGCTGGCGACCGGAAAGTTCGCCTTCGCCACCGGCTCGGTGATCAATCTCGACGGCGGGCTCTCGATCGGCCGGCTGTGAACGTCACCCCGCGGGGTTGCCCCTCACCCCGCCCTCTCCCCGCAAGCGGGGCGAGGGAGACGAGAGGGCGCGGCAAATCCCTTCGCCCCGCCTGCGGGGAGAAGGTGCCGGCAGGCGGATGAGGGGCAACTTCACCCGTAGCGGCACCGAACCATTCTGAGGACCAAGGCATGACCTACGACTATATCATCACCGGTGCGGGACCGGCCGGTTGCGTGCTGGCGAACCGGCTTTCGGAAGATCCCGGCGTGCGCGTGCTGCTGCTGGAGGCCGGCGGCGGCGACTGGAACCCGCTGTTCCACATGCCCGCCGGTTTCGCCAAGATGACCAAGGGCGTCGCAAGCTGGGGCTGGGAGACCGTGCCGCAGAAACACATGAAGGGCCGCGTGCTGCGCTACACGCAGGCCAAGGTCATCGGCGGCGGCTCCTCGATCAACGCGCAGCTCTACACCCGCGGCAATGCGGCCGATTACGACCTCTGGGCAAGCGAGGACGGCTGCGAGGGCTGGAGCTACCGGGAAATCCTGCCCTATTTCAAGCGCGCCGAGGACAACCAGCGTTTTGCCGACGACTACCATTCCTACGGCGGCCCGCTCGGCGTCTCCATGCCGGTCTCGGCGCTGCCGATCTGCGACGCCTATATCCGCGCCGGCCAGGAACTCGGCATTCCCTACAACCACGATTTCAACGGCCGCCAGCAGGCCGGCGTCGGTTTTTATCAGTTGACCCAGCGGAACCGCCGTCGCTCTTCCGCCTCGCTCTCCTATCTCTCGCCGATCAAGGACCGCAAAAACCTCACCATCCGCACCGGCGCCCGTGTCGCCCGTATCGTGCTGGAAGGGTCCCGCGCCGTCGGCGTCGAAGTGGTGACGACAAGCGGCGTCGAAACGATCCGGGCGGAGCGCGAGGTGCTGGTCTCCTCCGGCGCCATCGGCTCGCCGAAACTGCTCCAGCAATCGGGCATCGGCCCGGCGGATCACCTGAAATCCGTCGGTGTTGCGGTCAAGCACGACCTGCCGGGTGTCGGCTCGAACCTGCAGGACCATCTCGACCTCTTCGTCATCTCCGAATGCACCGGAGATCACACCTATGACGGCGTCGCGAAACTGCACCGCACGCTCTGGGCCGGCCTGCAATATGTGCTCTTCCGCTCCGGCCCCGTCGCCTCCTCACTCTTCGAGACGGGCGGCTTCTGGTATGCCGATCCCGATGCGCGCTCGCCGGACATCCAGTTCCACCTCGGCCTCGGCTCCGGCATCGAGGCGGGCGTCGAAAGGCTGAAGAATGCCGGCGTGACGCTGAATTCGGCCTATCTGCACCCCCGCTCCAAGGGCACTGTGCGTCTTGCCGCCGCCGATCCCTCGGCCGCGCCGCTGATCGACCCGAACTACTGGGACGACCCGCACGACCGGAAAATGTCGATCGAGGGGCTGAAGATCGCCCGCGAGATCATGCAGCAGGCCGCGCTGAAGCCCTATGTGATGGCCGAGCGCCTGCCGGGGCCGAAGGTCATGACCGACGAGGACCTCTTCAACTACGGCTGCGCCAATGCCAAGACGGACCACCACCCCGTCGGCACCTGCAAGATGGGTACGGGGGCGGATGCGGTCGTCGGGCTCGATTTGAAGGTGCATGGTCTTGAAGGTCTGCGCGTCTGCGACAGTTCCGTCATGCCGCGCGTTCCCTCTTGCAACACCAATGCGCCGACGATCATGGTGGGGGAGAAGGGCGCCGACATCATCCGCGGCCTGCCGGCGCTGCCGGCCCAGGTTTTTCAATATGAACGCAACGACGCGCGTCCGCGCGCCCGCAGCAACATCCGATAGGGGGCAGCCATGATCCGCCACTGCGTCTTCATCCACTTCAAGCCGACCATCTCCGCCGCCTACAAGGCCGAACTCTTCAACGAGATCGACGCGCTGAAGGACCGTCTGCCCGGCATGCTCGCCGTGCATATCGGCACGAATGTCAGCCCGGAAGAGGGCATGGACAAGGGCTTTGCCGATGGTTTCATCGTCGACTTCGCCGACAGTTTTTCCCGCGATGCCTATCTGGAAGACACGGAGCACAAGGAGACCGGCGCCCGCCTCGTCGCGGCCGCGGAAGGCGGCATCAAGGGTATCCTCGTCTACGATCTCGAAACCGGCGATCGCTAGGGCGTTTCTGCCCGCCTGTGCCGCGTTCTGCGATGGATGTGAGAAATCCGTGAGCTGAATCGCGGGGAGCCAGCTTAAGAGATGGCGCCGCACCGCACGATCCTGTCGGCGCGTCCTCCTACCTTTGCCGGCCTTGCGTCAGGCGCGCCCCGCCCGGCGCGACAGCACACGTTCGATGGCCGAAAAGGCATCGTAGATCAGCACCGCCAGCACGGCGACGACGAGACCACCCTGCAGCACGAAGGCAAGGTTGTTGGATTGCAGCCCGGCGATAATGACCTCGCCGAGCGTCTTCGCCGCGACCGTGGAGCCGATGGTCGCGGTGGCGAGGCTGATGACGACGGAAAGGCGGATGCCAGCGAGGATGACCGGCAGTGCCAGCGGCAGCTCAACCCGGGTGAGACGTTGCCAGGCGGTCATACCCGTACCGCGCGCCGCCTCCATGATGGCGGGTGGCAGGGTCGAAAGGCCGGTCATGGCATTTTCGAAGATCGGCAACAGGCCGTAAAGAAAGAGCGCGATCAGCGTTGGTTTTTCCCCAAAGCCAACGGCAGGCACGGCGAGCGCCAGCACGGCGACGGGCGGGAAGGTCTGGCCGATATTCACGAGGCTGCGCGACAGGGGCAGGAATTCCGCGCCGATCGGCCTTGTGACGAGGATGGCAAGCCCAACGGCAACGACGGTCGCGGCAAGCGTCGCGATGAAGACCGTGGCGAGGTGCGACAGCGTCAGCGACAGCAGACTGCCCTGATTGTAGATGGCCGGCGCATTGGTCTGCACCAGCGGCTTCAGCAACGGATCGAAAAGCAGCGGATGCACGAGAAAGGCGATGAGAACGACAAGCGCCGCCAGCCGCAGGAGATTGGGAAGATACCCCTTCATTGCGGCCTCGCCGCACGGCGGGCAAGGCCGGCAAGTGTGACGCGGCCAAGCCGGACACCATCAGCGCCAACGACCGGCAGGGCCGGTCGACCGGACCAGAGCAGGGCAGACAGCGCGTCGCGCTGGCTGGCTGCAGCGGAAATCGGCTCGCCCTCCGCCTCGCCGGCCTCGGCCGCGTCTGCGACAGCCCCGATCGACAGGAGCCGGAATGGCCGCTCGCCGGCGCCGATCAACGTCTCGACAAATTCCGTCGCCGGGTTCACCAGCATCTCCTCCGGCGCCGCATATTGCGCGATCCTGCCCTTGTCCATGACGGCAATGCGGTCGGCGAGATGGAAGGCTTCCTCCATATCGTGGGTGACAAGCACGATGGTCGTGCCGAAATGCTTCTGGATCGCCAAGAGATCATCCTGCGCCTTGGCCCGGATAACGGGGTCGAGCGCGCCAAACGGCTCGTCCATCAGGAGGATGTTCGGCTCGGCGGCGAGCGCCCGGGCGACGCCGACGCGCTGCTGCTGGCCGCCGGACAGTTCATGTGGATAACGCGGGCCGAAGGCGGCGGGATCGAGCTGGAACAGCGACAGCAGTTCCTTCACCTTCGCAGCGATGCGCGGTTTCTCCCAGCCGAGCAGGGTCGGCACGGTGGCGATGTTCTCTGCAACGGTGCGGTGCGGGAAGAGGCCGTGCCCCTGGATGGCGTAGCCGATGCGGCGGCGCAACTCGTGGCCGGGAATGGAGCGGTTGTCGGCGCCGTCGATCAGGATCGTGCCGGAGGTCGGCTCGACGAGACGGTTGATCATGCGCATCAGCGTCGTCTTGCCGGAACCGGATGTGCCGACGATGACGGTGATCGTATGCGGCGCTATCGTCATGGAAACATTGTCGACGACCGCGGTTTCGCCATAGCGCTTGGTGATGCTGTCGATCTCGATCATGCGGTCCTGCCGAATTGTCTGCTGGAAAGTTCCGTTGCGGCGTCGAGGACGATCGCCGCGGCGAAGGCGAGGGCCACGGTCGGCACCGCGCCGAGCAGCACGAGATCCATCGCCGTCTGGCCGATCCCCTGGAAGACGAAGACGCCGAAGCCGCCCCCGCCGATGAGCGCCGCGATGGTCGCAAGACCGATATTCTGCACCAGAACGATGCGGATGCCGGTCAGGATGACCGGGAAGGCGAGCGGCAGCTCGATGCGGAAGAGGCGCTGGCCGTCCGTCATACCGATGCCGCGGGCGGCATCGTTCGCGTCACGCGGCACGCCGGCAAGCCCGACCACCGTGTTGGCAACGACCGGCAGCAGTGAATAAAGGAAGAGCGCGATGAAGGCCGGCGCGGCCCCGATGCCGCGAATGCCGAGCGCCGCTGCCCCCGGCACATGAAGGGCGACCCAACCCAGCGGCGCGATCAGAAGACCGAAAAGCGCGATCGAGGGAATCGTCTGGATGATGTTGAGCACGTTGAGAACGCCGGCGCGCAACGCCTCCACCCGGTGGCAGAGAATGCCGAGCGGCAGACCGACGAGCGTTGCCGCGACGAGCGAGCCGAGCGCCAGGACAACATGGCGGCCCGCCTCCAGCCAGAAGCTGTCGGCCCGGCTGCCGTATTCCTTGAGGATCGACAGCCCGTCCCATACGCCTGAAATCAGAAGTCCCGCTGCAGCCGCGGCGACGGCGGCAAGCAGCGCCACCCGGGCGAGCGGCGACAGCCGGAGCCGGGCCAGCGCATCGGCCGTCAAAAGCGCAAAGGCAAAGCTCAGCAGCCAGAAGCCGGAGGCCGGCGAGACGCGGGCATAGGTGTTTTCCGGCGGCGTGAGATGACCGGCGGAAAGGCCGACGAGGATGGCGAGCACCAGCAGGGCGACAAGTCCCAGCAGCAGCCGGAAGACCGTCGGCGTCTTCAGCGCGACGACAACGATCGCACTGGCGATAAAACCGAGCAGCGTCGCGCCGAGTGCCTCGGGAAGCGCCTCCAGAATGCCCTTTGCCTCGCCGGGCACGATGCGGTTGGCCCGGAAACTGGCGAAGGGCGCCAGAAAGGCGCCATAGGCCAGCAATGCGGCGATCACCACGCCGAGCTTGTCGATCCGGAACGTCATGAACACCTTTCGAGGAAGGTCCTCCGCCCTGGGAGCGGAGGACAAACGCGCCTTACTTGATGAAGCCGTTCTTCTTCAGGAAGTCCTCGGCAACGGCCTTGGCCGGCTCGCCGCCGACCTGGACGCGACCATTGAGATCCTGCAGCGTGACGAGATCGAGCTTTTCGAAGACGGGTTTCAGGATTTCCTCGATCTGCGGATTGGCCTTCAGCACCGCCTCGCGGATGATCGGCGCCGGCTGGTAGACCGGCTGCACGCCCTTTTCGTCCGCAAGAACCACAAGGCCCGACGGCGCGATGCCGCCGTCCGTGCCATAGACCATGGCGGCATTTGCACCGTTCGTCTGGTTGGCCGCTGCCGCGATCGTCGCGGCCGTATCGCCGCCGGAAAGCGTGATGAGCTGTTCCGGCTTCAGGGTGAAGCTGTAGGTCGTCTGGAAAGCCGGCAGCGCCGCGGCCGAGTTCACGAATTCAGACGAAGCCGCAAGCACCACCTCACCGCCGCCAGCGACATATTTGCCGAAATCGCTCAGCGTCACCAGTTTGTTCGGCTCGGCGACATCCTTGCGCAGGGCGATCGCCCAGGTGTTGTTGGCCGGGGACGGCGTCAGCCAGACGATCTTGTTGGCATCGAAATCAAGCGTCTTGGCCAGCTCATAGGCCTTGGCCGCATCCTTCCAGGCCGGATCCTCGGCCTTTTCGAAGAAGAAGGCGGCGTTGCCGGTATATT
This sequence comes from Shinella sp. HY16, assembly GCF_028534175.1. NCBI lineage: Bacteria > Pseudomonadati > Pseudomonadota > Alphaproteobacteria > Hyphomicrobiales > Rhizobiaceae > Shinella > Shinella sp. HY16. The sequence goes on from NZ_JAHYXL010000001.1 coordinate 3,126,141, forward strand.
CCGGATAGATGTCGATCTCGCCCGCGATGATCGCCTGGCGCACGACCGGCGTCGCGCCGAGCTGCACACGGTCCGTCGTCTCAATGCCGTTGGCATTCAGCACCGAGAGGATGATGTTGCCAAGCACGCCGCCTTCGGTGTCGATCTTCGAGGAGACGACGACCTGGGCCTGAGCAGCGCCGGTTGCAAGCCCGAGGGCCAGAGCTGCTCCGAGGAATTTGACGACTGGACGCATGAGATAACCCTTTCGTTCTGTGCGGGAAGCCATGGCGGCATTTTCACCACGTTTGGGAAAGCCAGTCCCGGCAAAGCATTTCATATATGGCAGACAATCGCGAAAAATAGACTGCGCAACACCGGCGGGACATGCCGTTTGTTGCCGCGCTCAAAGCGCTTTCAAGATTGCGCGAAGCGACAGCCTTTTGCAACAGAAACGCATTGCAATTCCCGGTCGCATCCGACACTCTCCCCTTGGCCCGCCTCATTTTCCGATACTGCATTTCACCCTTGCCGGGAAACCATCCCGGGCCGATGTCCGGCGCAGATCTGTGAGGGACAATGAGCATTTACATTCTTGCATTGCTGATCGGTATCGTGGCGGGGCTGCGTGCAATGACGGCGCCGGCCGCCGTCAGCATCGGGGCCGCGCTCGGCTGGCTTCCCGTCTCCGGCACCTGGGCCGGTTTTCTGGCCTATCGTTTCACGCCCTACATTTTCGGCGCCCTCGCCGTCGTCGAATTCGTCACCGACCAGTTGCCGGGCACACCGAGCCGCAAGGTGCCGCAGCAGTTCGGCGCGCGCATCGTCAGTGGCGGCTTCTGCGGCGCAGCCCTTGGCACCGTTGGCGGATCGATGATCGGCGGCCTCGTCGCCGGCATACTTGGTGCGATCATCGGTACGCTCGGCGGCTATGAAGCCCGCAAGCGTCTCGTCGCAGCCACCGGCGGCAAGGACCTTCCCATCGCGCTGCTGGAAGACGCCGTCGCCGTGCTGCTCGGCCTCTTTGTCGTCTCATCGGTCGCCTGATGCGCACGTTCGACGCCATCATCATCGGCGCCGGGCAAGCCGGTCCGTCGCTCGCCGGCCGGCTGACGGCCGCTGGCAAGAAGGTCGCGCTCATCGAGCGCAAGCTGGTGGGCGGCACCTGCGTCAACACCGGCTGCATGCCGACCAAGGCCATGGTCGCCAGCGCCTATGCCGCCCACCTCGCCCGCCGCGGCGCTGATTACGGCGTGGTGACGGGCAAGGTCTCCATCGATTTCGCCCGGGTGATGGCCCGCAAGGACAAGGTGCGCTTCGACGCCCGCAAGGGCAACGAGGACTGGCTGGCGGGCATGCAGGGCCTCACCTTCATCCGCGGCCACGCGCGTTTCGAAAGCCCGACGGAGATTCGCGTCGGCGAGGAGTTACTGTCCGCCGGACAGATCTTCCTCAATGTCGGCGGACGGGCTGTCGTACCCGACTTCCCCGGTATCCGGGACGTGCCCTATCTCGACAATGTCTCGATGATGGAGCTCGGCGAGGTGCCGAAACACCTCATCGTCGTCGGCGGCAGCTATATCGGGCTGGAATTCGCCCAGATGTTCCGCCGCTTCGGCTCGGACGTGACGGTCATCGAGAAGGGGCCGCGGCTGATCGCCCGGGAGGACGAGGATATCAGCGCCGCCGTGCGCGACATCCTCGAACGCGAGGGCATCGCCATCCGCACGGGGGCGGAGTGCATCCGCTTCTTCAAAACCGGCGACAACGTCGGGGCCGGCGTCAATTGTACGGCAGGCACCCCCGAGATCCTGGGCTCCCATATCCTCCTCGCCACCGGCAGGCGGCCGAACACGGACGACCTCGGCCTCGACAAGGCGGGCGTGGCGGCGGACAAACGCGGCTACATCACCGTCGACGAGCGATTGGAAACCAGTGCGCACGGCATCTTCGCGATGGGCGACTGCAACGGCCGCGGCGCCTTCACCCACACCGCCTACAACGACTTCGAGATCGTCGCGGCAAACCTCCTCGACAACGAACCGCGCAAGGTGAGCGACCGCATCCAGACCTATGCGCTCTACATCGACCCGCCGCTCGGCCGCGCCGGCATGAGTGAGACGGAAGCACGCAAGACCGGCCGTAAGCTGCTGATCGGCACGCGGCCGATGACCCGCGTCGGCCGCGCCAAGGAAAAGGGCGAGACCCTCGGCTTCATGAAGGTGATCGCCGATGCCGAAACGAAGGAAATCCTCGGTGCCTCCATCCTTGGCACCGGCGGCGACGAGGCGGTGCAGAGCATTCTCGACGTGATGTATGCCAGCAAGCCCTATACAGCCATCACCCATGCCGTGCACATCCACCCGACCGTCTCGGAGCTGATCCCGACGGTTTTCGGGGACATGCGACCGGTGGAGTGAAAGTGGCGGAGAGCGCCCCCTCATCCCGCTGCCGCGACCTTCTCCCCGCAAGCGGGGAGAAGGGGCAGGAGGTAACGGTTTCCCTCCCCGACAACGCCTCTGTCGCGGGAAACCGGCGCGGCATTCCCCTTCGCCCCGCTTGCGGGGAGAGGGTGCCGGCAGGCGGATGAGGGGCATCGCCCGCCGGCATCGGTCCTTACTTCTTGCGCAACGTCAGTGCCGGATTATGGGCGAAGAAGTTGTGCGGCATGATGTGCACGGTCTTCCACTCCGTCGACATGACCGGCCAGTCTTCCATGCGCGGAATGTGATGGAAGCCGGCGGAGAACCAGGTGACGATGTCCTTGCCCATCAGGTTCTGGTCCTTCTTGACCCATTCGGCGAGCGTGTCCGAGCCATCGCTCTGCATGGCGAACTTGCCGCCGGCATAGCGCTGTTCCGGGTCGTAGACCGTGTTCCAGACCGAGTATTCGATATAGGCGTTGCGCTTCATCGGCGGGTCGTTGGCATAGTCGTAGGGACCATAGGCGACACTGCCGTGATGGATCATCCAGCCGGGCTCATGGCCGAGATACCCTTCGCGCGACGGGTTGGAGATGTGGAAGTAGCGCGGCTGCATGGCCGAGAGCTTGTAGCGCGCCTCCATTTCGGTCTTCGGCATATTGTGCTCGACCGTCCACATCGACTTGCGCGGGCTCGACGCATCCAGCTTGGCCGGCACGATGTCCATGGTCGAGAAATGGTTCACCGGCTGGTCGACGTCGAAATCGATGCGGAAGTTGAAGTAGTGGTCATGGTTGGCGGCAACGAGATTCGGCGCGATCAGCGTACCATAGGCGGTGTCCGCCTTCGCCGTCGGGTCCTTCATGGAGGTCGCGGCAACGCCCTTCACCGCATCGAGACCCGTCGCGCCGACATAGATGTTGACCTGGCCGTTCTGCTGCAGGCGATAATCGATGAGATAGTCGTAGTTGCCGACCTCGGAGGCCGTGCGCACGACAAGTTCCGTCGCCGGACGGCCTTCCGCCGGCACCGGGTTTTCCGGCGTCTGCGCGAAAACCTCGAAATGGCGCCAGGCCGGATCGCCGATGTTGCGCTCGAAGACGCAGATCGCATCCGGAATGACGAGCGGCGCGCCCTTGTCGTCGGCGATCGTCGCCGGCAGGAAAGTAGCGTGCGACGGGCAGTCGATACCGGCGCGCAGCGGGCTGAGGAAGAGGCCGAAACCATATTCCCCGCTGTCCATGTAGGTGCGCCAGTACCAGCCCTCCGTCGGATCCATGTAGGGCACGAAAACCTCGGAAAGGTGCGCCTGGTAGATGACCGAGCGCCAGGTGCCGTCGTCGTTGACGTCGAGATTGGAGAGAACGAGGCCCGGGCGCTTGTCGACGCGGAAGTTGAAGCGCCAGATATCCCATTCGAGGTGACTGCCATCGATCTTGTAGTTCGGACCGCCTTCCTGCACGAGCGTGACGGGCTTCATTTCCGGGCGGAGCGGCAGGCGCTTGGCGACCTCCTCCTCCGTGTAGCCCCAGCTGTCCTTCGGCGCCTGTTCCACGACACCGGTGTCGATGACGCGCTGCACCTCTTTCTTGCCGATGTCGTAGATGGCGAAGAGCCCTTCGATCGGCTTCGCATAGAAGTTCGAGCCTTCCGGCACCTGGTAGCACGGCACCTTCATCAGGCGGGAGTTCTTGTATTCCTCGGTGAAGAAGTTGCCGCCCGTCAGCGGCAGGCAGAAGGCCTGCTCCGGCTTGAGGCCCCGCTTGGCAAGGCCTGCGATCATGTCCGGATGGCCGAGCGCGCCTTCCAGCGCGTTCATGAACTCGGTGAACAGCACCATCGGCTGGCCCGCGGTCTTGCCGTTGCTCTCGACCGTGCCCTTCGAGATGTTGACGACCGCCTCATTGAACCCGTCGGCGCTGGTGAAATAGACCGTCGCCTTGCGGTCGAGCGCCACGCCTTCCTTCCAGGCCAGCACCTCGGCCTTGGCCGGCTCCTTCAGTTCGATCAGCGGATAGAGCGTATTGTCATCCGCCACCTTCTGCTCGCGCAGGATCTGGTTGATCTTCTGGTATTCCTCGGCCGTCAGCCCGTCGAGCGGGTGGGCGGCTGCCGCCCCGGCGGCAAGGCCGAACGCAAGGGCCGTCGTGGCGAGATGTTTCGTCAGTTTCATGATCGTTCCCTCTTTTCGTTTGTTTCTCTCAGGCAAAGACCACCTGGATATCGGTGTATTCGGCAAGCCCTTCCTCGGCGAACTCGACACCGATGCCCGAGGCTTTCACGCCGCCGAAGGGCACATTCGGCTGGATGGCACCGTGTTTGTTGATCCAGACGGAGCCGCAGGCGAGCCGGCTCGCAACCTTCTTGGCGGCCGCGACATCCGACGACCAGACCGAGCCGCCGAGACCGTTCGGGCTATCGTTGGCGAGCCGGATCGCCTCTTCGACGTCGGAATAGCGGATGATCGGCAAAGCTGGCCCGAACTGCTCCTCGTCGACCAGCGCATCGCCGTTGCGAAGGCCTGCGATGAGGGTCGGCGGGAAAAACAGGCCCTCACCGGGCTCTCCCCCGAGCAGCACCTTGCCTCGCCCCTTCGCATCCGCGACGAGGCGCGAGACCTTGTCGAACTGCATGCGATTCTGGATGGGGCCGAGGATGCTCGCCTCCTCCATGCCGTCGCCGACCTTGATGCCTCGCGCATAGGCGACCAGCGCCTCGCAGACCGCATCGTGGATGGTGTCGTGCACATAGAGCCGCTTCATCGCCGCGCAGGTTTGGCCGTTGTTGATGAAGGCGCCCCAGAAGAGGCCTTCAGCAATCGCCACCGGGTCCACATCGGGCAGGACGATACCGGCGTCGTTGCCGCCAAGTTCCAGCGTCAGGCGCTTCATCGTCTCGGCAGCGGACTGCATGACCCGCTGGCCGGTGGCGCAGGAGCCGGTGAAAACGATCTTGCGGATGTCCGGATGCGCCGACATGGCTGCGCCAAGATTGAAGGCCTGGTCGTCACCCGTCACCACGTTGACGACGCCCGGCGGCAGCACCTCATTCATGATCTCGACCAGCCGCAGGGTGGAAAGCGGGGTATAGGGCGAGGGCTTGACGACGACGGTATTGCCCGTGCGCAGCGCCGGAAGGATGTGCCAGACGGCGATCATGACCGGAAAATTCCACGGCGTGATGGAGCCGACAACGCCGAGCGGCTTGCGGGTGAGCTCCACCCGGCCCTGCTCGTTGTCCTGCAGTACGCGCACCGGCAGCGAAAGCCCGGTCGTGTACCCCGCCCAGGCGACGGCGCCGCCGACCTCCCAGCGCGAGCCGAGACCGTTGAGCGGCTTGCCCTGCTCCAGCGTGATGATCTCGGCGAGTTCGCCGGCATGTTCCTCGATCTTGGCCGTCACCGCCGCGCAGGCGGCCTGCAGGGCCGCATCGCTCTGCGCCGACCATGAGACGAACGCCGCCTTGGCGACCGAGACGGCCGCATCCAGCTCCGCCCCACCCATGTTCGGCGCGCGGCCGACCTCCTGACCCGTCGCCGGGTTGAGAACGGCGAAGTCCGCGCCGACGGGCGCCGGCTTGCCGCCGATGGTAGCCTTGAATTCCATCATATCCGCCTCCTCCACGAGCGGCCCGCCTCCTCCGGCGGGCACATATGGTGGCAGAGATTAGAGAGGGGCAGCACACCGGACTTGGACGGCACCGTCCCGCCTTTTGGACAAAAGCGTCAATGGCAGCGCGCGACCGCACCCGGCGTCGTGCCGTACTTCTTGCGGAACTCGCGATAGAAATAGGAAAGGTCGTTGAAGCCGCAATCGAAGGCAACGGCCGTAACGCCCTCCGCCGCCTGCTCTCCCTTGCGGGCGGAGAGCCGCGCATGGGCAAGCTCCAGCCGCCGATTGAGCAACCGGTGACCGGGTGTTTCCCCGAGCGGCCGAAAATGCCGCTGCAGCATGCGCTCCGAAACGTTGAGGCGGACGGCCAGCTCACGTGGCCCGAAGCCCGGATCCGCGCGGTGGCGATCGATCATCGCGAGCGCACGCGACAGCAGCGTCTCAGCGGCACCGGTCACGCGGGTCGAATGCAGGTAGGCGCCGAGAAGGCACAGGAAAGCTTCGCCGAGTTGCGCCTGCGCCCCTTCCTCCAGCAGCATTTTCGCGATGACCGCGCGCATGGCGAGCCAGAGAGGATCATCGCGCGAGATCGAAAGGCCACCGGTGCATGGCGTACCGAAACGGTGGAGCATCTCGTCGCGCGGGATATGCAGCGACACCTGGTTCGAGCGCTCACCGCGATAGAGAAAGGACGAGGGCTTGAGGGAATCGACAAGGAACATGTCGCCGGGCGAAAGCTCCGCGACCTGATCGCCCTGCTCGACGCGACAGTGGCCCGCATCCTGCACCAGCAGGAAGAAGTATTCGCCGGGATCCTGCCGGATGGAGCGGGTGTTGCGCGCGACTTCGGAGGCATCGAGTGCGACGATGGCCGTATCGAAGGGACCGACACGCCGCGTCGTGACGTCGCCATTGACGACGCCCGTCCGCCCCATCGGCTCCAGATCGAACGAACCGCAGACCCTCCTGATCTCCGCCTCGAGAATTTCTACCGGCACCGGCTTGTGTCCCGGCGTCATCAGCGACTGCATCGTGCCCTCCCCGGCTCTAGCAGAAAGCCTGTTCTCCCAAAACTATCTCACCACAGTCCGCAACGCTTGCCTATCGCCGAGAGCCCTTCCCGTCCGCAAACGCGCAATCTTTCCGCCCTGCCGCAAGCCGGCAGGCAGTCTTGCCGGAATTGTCTCACCCGGCAAGCACCGAAAAACCACCGGCCTTTGCCGCCCGGCGCAGGCCGTCGCTAGGCGGTTCGGCAAGGCCATCCGCTGCAAGGCGGCCCAGCACCGCCACCACCTCCGAAAGCCCGCGTCCCTCGGCATAGTGCATCGGCCCGCCGCGCCAGCGTGGGAAGCCATAACCATGGATCTTCACGAGATCGACATCGGCGGCGCGGAGTGCAACATGCTCTTCCAGGATGCACGTCGCCTCGTTGACCATGGGCAGGAGAATGGCATCAACGATGCCTGCCTCGTCCCATGCGCGCTGTGCCCGGCTTTCCGCTGCCTCGGCGATGATCGCCGCCACGGTGTCAGAGGGTTTCGGCGCACGGTCGCCCGGCTGGTAGTCGTACCAGCCGCCGCCGGTCTTCTGGCCGTAGCGCTCGAGGGCACAGAGCCGGTCAGCAACGGGCGCAAAAGGCGTTTCGCCGCGTTCACGCGCCGCCTTGCGCTGGAAGGCCGCGATGTCGAGGCCGCCGAGATCCTGCGCCTCGAACGGCCCCATCGGCAGGCCGAAGGCGCGCATGGCTGCATCAACCGCCGCAGGCGTCGCGCCCGACAGCAGCAGCCGCTCGGCCTGCGCACGTGTCACCTTCAGGATACGGTTGCCAATGAAGCCGTCGCAGATACCGGCGCGCACCGGGATCTTGCCGAGCAGACGGGCGAGCGCAAAACCCGTCGCCAGCACGTCTGGCGCGGTCGTCCCGGTTGGCACAATTTCAAGCAGCTTCATGATGTGCGCCGGGCTGAAGAAATGCAGGCCGAGGAACCGTTCCGGATGGGCGATGCCTTCGCCTATCGCGTCCGGATCGAGATAGGAGGTGTTGGTGGCCAGCACCGCATCCGACCGGCAAACCGCAGACAATTTTTCGAAGACGGCGCGCTTGACCGACAGGTCCTCGAACACCGCCTCGATGATGAGGTCCGTATCAGCCAGCAAGCCGTAATCGCCGCTGCCGGTGACGCCGGCCATGCGCGCATCGGCGATGGCCTGCGTCATGCGCCCGCGCTTCACCGAACCGTCGTAGATGGCCCTGATATTGGCGAGCCCACGCTCGACCGCCGCCGCATCGCGCTCAATAAGAATGACCGGCAGACCGGCATCGCGCAACGCCGCGGCAATGCCCGCGCCCATCGTGCCGCCGCCGATGACGGCCGCCGAGCGGATATCGCGCGGCGTGATCCCGGCAAGCTCCGGCGGGCGTGGCGCAGCGCGCTCGGCAAAGAAAACATGGCGCAGCGCAGACGCCTGTTGCGAGCCACGCAGGTCGAGGAAGGTTTCCCGCTCGAAAGCCATGGCACTGGCGAAGTCCGTCTCGCTGGCCCGGCGCACCGAGGCAAGCGCCCGGAGCGGAGCGGCCTCCCGCTTCGCCTTGGCGGCCACCGCCTTTTCGGCACCCTCCCAGAAACCGGCTTCAACGGGCACTACGGCACGGCTGGAGATCGGCTCCGGCCGGGTTTTGCCGGCAGCAGCATTCGCAAAGGCAATCGCGCCGGCCAGAAGGTCGCCCTCGATGACAGCATCCACGAGGCCGAGACCTTCCGCCTTCTTCGCGTCAACGGGGCTGCCGCTTGTCACGAGCTCGACGGCAGCCGCCGGACCGATCAGCCGCGGCAGGCGAACCGTGCCACCGGCACCGGGAATGATGCCGAGCTTGACTTCCGGCAGGCCGAGGCTGGCAGAAGCAACGGCCACCCGCCAGGCGCAGCCGAGCGCCACTTCGAGCCCGCCACCGAGCGCGCTGCCATGGATCGCCGCGACCCAGGGCTTCCTGGCGCCCTCGATGGTCGCCACCACGTCCGGCAGATGCGGCGGCTGCGGTGGTTTACCGAATTCGCTGACATCGGCCCCGGCGATGAAGGTGCGGCCGGCGCAGATCAGCACGACGGCTTTCACCGCGGCGTCCGCATCGAGCTTGGCGACGGCCTCGACGAGGGCCTGGCGCAGCGCCTGCGACAACGCGTTGACGGGCGGGTTGTCGATGGTGACGACGGCAATGCCGTTTTCGCTGATGATGCTGACGGTCATGGTGTCATATTCCCAGGTAAGCGGCGCGGATGCGTTCGTCGGCGATGAGGTCGGCAGCGGGGCCGGACATGGTGATGCGGCCCGTCTCCATGACATAACCGCGATCGGCGACCGAGAGTGCGCCGAATGCGTTCTGCTCGACGAGCAGCACGGTGACACCGAGCGCCTTCAGGCTCTTCACCACATCGAAGATCTGCGCGACGAGGATGGGGGCAAGGCCCATGCTCGGTTCGTCGAGCAGCAGGCAGGAAGGGCGGCCCATCAGCGCGCGGGCGATCGCCAGCATCTGCTGCTGGCCGCCGGAAAGGCCGCCGGCCGCAAGATTGCGCTTCTCCCTGAGGATCGGGAACATGGCGAAGGCGTCCTCCCGGTCCCGCTCCACCTTGTCATCGGAAAAGAGATATGCACCGAGGCGCAGGTTCTCCTCCACCGTCAGGTTGGTGAAGATCTGGCGCCCTTCGGGCGACTGGGCAAGGCCGCGCCGCACGCGGGCATGCGCCGGCACCGCCGTCAGCGCCTCACCGCGAAAGACGATGGACCCGGCCGAGACCGGCTGGATGCCGGAGAGGCACTTGAGCAGCGTGGTCTTGCCGGCGCCGTTCGCGCCGACCACCGTGACGATCTCGCCCGAGGCAACATCGAGGTCGATGCCGTGCAGCACCTCGATACGGCCATAGCGCGAACGCAGTCCTTCAACCGTCAGCATTTTGCGCCTCCGTCGCCTGGGCACCCAGATAGGCCTCGATGACGCGCGGGTCGCGCGCGATCGCCGCCGGCTCGCCTTCGGCGATCTTCTCGCCATGGTCGAGCACCACGATATGGTTGGAAATACGCATGACCATCTTCATGTCGTGCTCCACCAGCAGGATCGACACGCCCTCGGCCGCGACCTTAGCGATCAGATGGTCGATCTCCTCCGTCTCGACGGCGTTGCAGCCGGCGGCCGGCTCGTCGAGCAGCAAGACGCGGGGTTTCAGCGCCAGCGCGCGGGCGATCTCCAGCCGCTTCAGCGCGCCATAGGAGAGCGAGCCCGCCTCCTGTTCGGCGGCACGGCCGAGGCCGACGCGGTCGAGCAGCGCACGCGCACTCTCCTCCGACGCCCTGCTGCGGCGGCGCGCGGCGGGCAGCGAGAGGAGATCGGCAAAGACCGAGCCACGCTCGTGCAGGTGATGCCCAGCGACGGCGTTCTCAAGCACGCTCATCGACTGGAAGATCTGCAGATTCTGGAAGGTGCGCGACAGGCCACGCCGCGCCAGAAGGTGCGGCGGCATGCGCGTGACATCCTCTCCGTCAAGCGCGACACGGCCGCGGGCCGGGGCGTAGACCCCCGAGATCATGTTGAACAGCGTCGTCTTGCCGGCGCCGTTCGGGCCGATGACGGAAACGATCTCGCCGGGTTTCAGGGAGAAGCCGACATCGTTGACGGCACGCACGCCGCCGAAATCGATCCCCAAACCTTCGATCTGAAGCAGGCTCATTCTGCCCTCCCCCGGATGCGGCGCGCGATGGAGGGCAGCAGCCCCTCGCGCATGAAGATCATGACCAGCATCATGACGAGGCCGAGCATGAGCTGTTCGTATTCCTGGAAGACCGTCAGCACCTGCGGCAGCGTGGTGAGGATCGCGGCACCGAGAATGGCGCCGAGCACCGACCCCGCACCGCCCAGCACCGTCATGGTGACCATCTCGATCGAGTGCATGAAGCCTGCGACGTCAGGCGTGATGAACTTGTTCTGCAGCGCCAGAAGCGAGCCCGACACGGAGGCATAGACCGCCGAGAGGATGAAGGCGACAAGCTTGTAATGCGCGACATCGACGCCGACCGTGCGGGCCGCGACCTCCGACCCGTGCAGCGCCCGCAGCGCCCGACCGGTCGGGCTGTGGTAGAGGTTGAGCGCCAGCCAGGCCCCGATGACAAGGACGAAGCCGGAGAAGGCATACCAGAATTCGGTGTTGGAAAGATCGATGCCGATGGCCTTCAGGACAGCGCGAAGTCCCAGTTCCGGCACCGCCATGCCGTCCGGCCCGCCGGTGAGCTGCGCCTCGTTGGAGAGCACCATCGAGACAAGAATGCCGAAGCCGAGGCTGGCGACGGCGAGATAGTAGCCCTTGAGCCGCAGGATCGGCCGGCCGACGAGGAAGGCGATGGCCGCCGAGAGCGCCGCACCGAGCAGAGCGGCAAGCGCCGGATGCAGGCCGAGATGCACCGGCGCCAGCGCGCAGGCATAGGCGCCGATGCCGGCAAAACCCGCATGGCCAAGGCTGATCTGGCCTGCATAGCCGATGAGGATGACAAGACCCGTCACCGCAAGCCCGTTGACGAAGATCAGCGAGCCGACGCGGAAATAATAGGAGGACGGGAAGAAGACCGGCGCGATCGCGATGACCGCGGCGAGGATGAGGAGCGTGGTTGCCTTGCTGGAGAGCCGCATGATCACACCCGATCCGTCGACTTGCGGCCGAACAGGCCCTGCGGCATGGCGAAGAGCACCGCGAGGATGACGACGAAGGCGGCTGCGTCCTTGTATTGCGAGCTGACATAGCCGGCCGTCATCGCCTCCAGGACACCGAGCATCAGGCCGCCCACGAGCGCGCCCTTGGGATTGCCCATGCCCCCGAGCATGGCGGCAGCAAATCCCTTCAATGCCAGCGCGAGGCCGACATCATAGCTCGTCAGCGTGATCGGCGTCACCAGCACGCCGGCGAGAGCGCCGATGGCGGCCGACATGGCGAAGGAGAGAGTCATCACATAATTGGTGTTGATGCCGACGAGCTGGGCAGCGATGCGGTTGTTCGCCGTCGCCAGTACCGCGCGACCGATGAGGGTGCGTGTGAAGAACAGCCAGAGACAGAAGAAGACGGCAAGCGCACCGGCAATCACCCAGAGGCTCTGCGGCAGGATGGTCGCTCCGCCGATGACGATCGGCTGGTCGCCCGAAAAGGCCGGGAAGCGATGGAGCTGCTTGTCGAAAACGAGCTGTGTCGCGCCGCGGATGAAGATCGAGGCGCCGATGGTGATGATGATCAGCGAGACGACGGGTGCGCCCCGTGCCGGCTCGATCGCCAGCTTGTTGAGCGCAACGCCGACACCCGCCGTGACGATGATGGCGATGAGCGCGGCAAGCGGCAGCGGCAATCCGGCGGCATGCGCGAAGAAGGTGATCATGCCTCCGAGCATGACGAACTCGCCCTGGGCGAAGTTCACGACGTCGGAAGCGTTGTAGATGATCGTGAAGCCGAGCGCGACCAGCGCATAGACCGCGCCGACCGTGATCCCGGAGAGTAGGAATTGCAGGAGTTCGGGCATGAATGCCTCCGCTTCGCGCACGACGGTTTCCGCCGGCCCACAGCCCTGTGGCGCGGGCCGGCAGGCTCGATTACTCGACGATCTTCCAGCCGCCCTTTTCGATCTGCAGCATGCGGAAGGCCGACAGGTCGAGGCCGAGATGATCCTCCGCCGTCATGGTTACCGTGCCGGTCGTACCGACAAGGCCCGCCGTACCTTCGATCGCATCGCGAATCGCCGAAGGCTCGGTGCTGCCTGCCCGCTTGATCGCATCGACGAGAATGCGCAGCGCATCGTGGGCGTAGCCGCCGAAGGTCGAGACCGGCTTGCCGGTCGCCTTTTCATAGGCCTCCTTGTAGGCGACGACGACGGCGCGCTGCGGGTCGTTCTCCGGCAGCAGACCCGCGACGAGAAGCGCCGTGCCCGGCAGGCGCACGCCTTCGGCAGCCTCCGCGCCGGCAAGCTCGATGAAACCATCCGAGGCGACGCCGTGCGACTGGTAGAGCGGCAGGCCGACGGCGAGCTGCGCATAGTTGCGTGTGACGATCGCCGGCCCCTGGCCGAAACCGGGGTTCAGCACGGCCTGCACGCCGTCCTTGCCCTTGATGTTGGTAAGCTGCGGCGTCATGTCGGCATCGGTCGGGCCGTAGGTCTCGTCGGCCAGCACCTCGATACCGTATTCCCCGACGATGGACAGGCACTGCTTGTGCATGGATGCGCCGAAACCGTCGGAGCCGGAGATCATGCCGATCTTGGTGATGCCGTTCTTCTTCATGTCCTCGAAGATCTTCGCGCAGGCCATACGGTCCGTGTGCGGGGTCTTGAAGGTGAAGGGACGGACGGGATCGATGATCTCGATCGCGCCCGCAAGCGAGATGAACGGGACTTCGGCATCCTCGAAGACCGGGATGATGGCCATGGAGGTGCCCGTCGTCGTGCCGCCGATCACGGCGACGACCTCGTCATCCTCAACCAGGCGGGTGGCGAAGGTGCGCGCCTTGTTCGGGTCGCCACCGTCGTCATAGACGATTAGGTCGATCTTCTCGCCATTGACGCCGCCGGCCGCATTGATCTCCTCAACCAGCATCTTCAGCGTCTTGGCTTCCGGATCGCCAAGGAAGGAGGCAGGACCGGTCTCCGAAAGGGTCGCGCCGATCTTGATATCGGCAAGGGCCGGCGCGGCAAAGCCGAGGACGAAGGCCAGCGTGCCGGCGAGCGCGGTGGTGGTGAGCGAAAATTTCATGTCGGTTTCTCCTCCCAACAAAGACAAAGGTTAAAGCGAAAACTCCTCACGCCGCCGCGGGGCGGCGCCACATCACCACGCGGAACCGGTTCGCGACGAAGGCCGCATCCGTCAGGCTGGCATTGCCCGCCGGATTGGCACCGGTAACGTGGAAATCGCTGAAGGCGGCGCTCTGGTTGACATAGATGCCGCCGGTCAGGTTGACGGAAAGATTGACGCCCGCCGTGGCGAAACGATCGGCCGCGGCAAGAATCTGGGTTTCATCCGCCGCGTAGAGCGCCGCCGTGATCGCCCCCTTGCGCTCGGCAAGCCTGGCAGCATGGTCGATGCCGTCCTCGACGTCATCAACCGCAACGACGAAAGCGATGGGACCGAAGCGTTCCTCCGCGTAAGAATCCGCATCCGCTGCATCGACGACGAGGATCAAAGGCGTTGCAGTGCGAGCGCCATCGAGGCCTTCGACGGGCGCCGAGTCACGGACGATGCGGCCAAGCGACCGGGCCGTCGCAATGCGGGCGAGCGTCGCCGGATTGGCGATGGCCCCACAGACACCGGCCGCACGCGCCGGATCGGCAAGCAGACCATCGATGGCAGCCGCGATGCCAGCCGCAACCTCGTCGAAACTCTTGTGGCCTTCATTCGTCGCAATGCCGCCGCGTGGGACAAAAATATCCTGCGGCGCCGTGCACATCTGGCCGGAATAGAGCGAGAGCGAGAAGGCGATATTGCTGCACATGCCGGCAAAATCATCCGTCGCACCGATGACGATCGAGTTGACGCCGGCCTCTTCGGTGTAGACATCGGCATGACCGGCGTTTTCGCGCACCCAGGCACCGAACGTATTGGAACCGGTATAGTCGATGATGGCGACGGCAGGATGCTGCACGAGATCCCTGGTGATCTCGGCACCGGGCGCATCGGCGGCGAGCAGCACGATATCGGCCGCAAACCCCTCTTCCACGAGCACCTGCCGCGCGACTTCGACGGTGATGGCAAGCGGCAGGATCGCCGCCGGATGCGGCTTGACGATGATGGTATTGCCCGTGACGAGGCTGGCGAAAAGGCCCGGATAGCTGTTCCAGGTCGGGAACGTATTGCAGCCGATGACGAGGGAAATACCGCGCGGCACGATGCGCCAGTGCTTTTCCATGACGATCGGCGCGCCCTTGCCCTGCGGCTTGGTCCAGGTCGCCTGCGCCGGTATGCGGCTCATCTCGGCATGGGCATAGGCGACGGCCTCGAGGCCACGATCCTGCGCATGTGGGCCACCGGCCTGGAAGGCCATGGCGAAGGCCTGGCCCGTTGTGTGCATGACGGCATTCGCCATCTCGAAGCTGCGGGCATTGAGGCGGGCAAGGATTTCGAGACAGATGCCGGCGCGTATGTCCGGCGAGGCCGCGGCCCATTGCGGGGCGACCGCGCGCGAGGCCATGACCAGCATGTCGGCAGAGGCGGCGGGATACGTGATGCCAAGGGCCGGCCCATACGGCGAAACCTCGGCACCGACGCGCCCTTCGGCCGGATGATCGACGAGATCGAACGCCGCATCGAGCCGTGCCGTATAGGCGGCAAGGCCATCGTCCTTTGCCGTTTCACCGTATATCTTGCCACTCGGCACTTCGGGATAGACGGTCCAGAAATCACGCTTGGCGGCCGCTTCGATTGCGGCGGCCAGCGTCGGGCGATGGCGCTCGAAAAGTCCGGTCATCTCTGGCTCCTCCAGTCAGTGCTTTTATAATTGACTGACCGGTCGGTTTATGCAAGAGTTTTTTTACGGTCGCCGCTGGGAAGGGCGACAGGGAGGAACCATGACCACTTCCGACACCATTCTGTCGGCGCTCGCCGATGGCGTTCTGAGCCTCACGCTGAACCGCCCGGACAAGCTTAACGCCTTTAACGACGAGATGCACCTTGCGCTACGCGCCGGCTTCGAGCGTGCCCATGCGGATGACGCGGTACGCGCCGTACTGCTGACCGGTGCCGGCCGCGGCTTCTGCGCCGGCCAGGATCTCGGCGACCGCGATCCCAAGAAAGGCGTGCCGGACCTCGGCCACACGATCGAGACCTATTACAATCCGCTGCTGCGCCTCATCCGCAGCCTCGAAAAACCTGTCATCTGCGCGGTCAACGGCGTCGCCGCCGGCGCGGGTGCCAATATCGCCTTTGCCTGCGATATCACGCTCGCCGCCCGCTCCGCCCGCTTCATCCAGGCCTTCGCCAAGATCGGCCTGGTGCCCGATTCCGGCGGCACCTGGAGCCTGCCCCGCCTGATCGGCGAGGCGCGCGCCAAGGCGCTTGCGCTCACCGCAGAACCGCTCGGCGCGGAAACCGCCGCCGACTGGGGACTCATCTGGCGCGCCGTCGACGACGACACGCTGATGGAAGAGGCGAGCGCTCTCGCCGCACGCCTTGCCGCCGGCCCGACCAAGGGCCTCGGCATGACGAAACGCGCCATCCAGGCCGCCGCCACCAATTCTCTCGACCAGCAGCTCGACCTCGAGCGTGACCTACAGCGCGCGGCCGGTCGCAGCGCCGACTACGCCGAGGGCGTTTCCGCCTTCCTCGAAAAGCGCAAGCCGGAGTTCTCCGGCAAATGAGCGCCGCCGAGCTTTCTCCGCAAGCGCTCGCCGAAGCCTGCGCCAAGGCGATGTGGGATGACGACAACGCCACCCGTCATCTCGGCATGGAGCTCGTTGCCATCGCACCCGGCGAAGCGGCCATTGTCATGACCATCGCCGAGACCATGACCAATGGCCACGGCACCTGTCACGGCGGCTACATCTTCACGCTGGCGGATTCGGCCTTCGCCTTCGCCTGCAACACCTACAACCAGCGCACCGTCGCCCAGCACTGTTCGGTGACCTTCATCGCGCCGGCCTTCCGGGGCGACAGGCTGACCGCGACGGCGAAGGAGGTGTCGCGCCGCGGTCGTGGCGGCATCTACGACATCCGCATCACCAACCAGGAGGGCGAGCATGTCGCGGAATTCCGCGGCCACTCGCGAACAGTCAAGGGCACCCATCTGCCGGAGTGAGGCAGAGGGCACACCATCCCGCATTCTCGGAGGAGATTTTCATGGAAGACCTGTCCCCCCGCCCCGGAGACCTCGAAGCGATCGAGACTGCCTCCCGCGATGAGATTTCCGCGCTGCAGCTTGAGCGCATGAAATGGTCACTGACCCACGCCTACGAGAATTCGCCCTTCTATCGTCAGCGCTTCGACGCGGCAGGCGTGCACCCCTCCGACCTCAAGACGCTTGCCGACCTTTCAAAATTCCCCTTCACCACCAAGAAGGACCTGCGCGACACCTACCCGTTCGGCATGTTCGCCGTACCCCGTGAGAAGCTGGCGCGCATCCACGCCTCGTCGGGCACGACCGGCAAGCCCACCGTTGTCGGTTACACGAAGAACGACATCGACACCTGGGCGAACGTCGTCGCCCGCTCGATCCGCGCCTCGGGCGGCCGGGCCGGCGATGTCGTGCATGTCGCCTATGGCTACGGCCTCTTCACCGGCGGCCTCGGCGCGCATTACGGCGCGGAACGGGCGGGCTGCACCGTGGTGCCGATCTCCGGCGGCATGACGGAACGCCAGGTCACCCTGATGCAGGATTTCAAGCCGCGCATCATCATGGTCACGCCCTCCTACATGCTCTCCATCCTCGACGAATTCCGCCGCCAGGGCGTCGATCCGCGGGAAAGCTCGCTCGCCGTCGGTATCTTCGGCGCCGAGCCCTGGACAAACGCCATGCGGGAGGAGATCGAGCAGTCCTTCGACATGCACGCCGTCGACATCTACGGCCTGTCGGAGGTCATGGGCCCGGGCGTCGCCAATGAATGCGTCGAAACGAAGGACGGCCTGCACATCTGGGAAGACCATTTCTACCCCGAAATCATCGATCCGGTCACAGGTGCGGTGCTGCCGGACGGCGAGATCGGCGAGCTGGTCTTCACCACGCTCACCAAGGAAGGCCTGCCGATCATCCGCTATCGCACGCGCGATCTGACGCGGCTGCTGCCCGGCACCGCCCGCTCGATGCGCCGCATGGAAAAGGTCACCGGCCGCTCCGACGACATGATGATCCTGCGCGGCGTCAACGTCTTCCCGACACAGATCGAGGAACAGATCCTGAAATGTCGCGGCCTCGCGCCGCATTTCCAGATCGAGCTGACACGCTCGGGCCGCATGGACAACATGACCGTGCATGTGGAGTGCACGCTCGAGGCAGCCGACGAGGGTTCTCGCACGGGTTCGGCCAAGGAACTCGCCCATCACATCAAGAGCGTGGTCGGGGTCTCGACGAAGATCACGGTGCACGAGCCCGGCGGCGTCGCCCGCTCGGAAGGCAAGGCAAAACGGGTGGTCGACAACCGTCCGAAGGAATGAAAGGCCGGGCTGAACAATTCCAGCAATCGCGCGAGGAATGATTTTGCGTCCGGAGTTGTGTAGAAACAAAGAGATGGGGAATCTTCGCCGTTAGAAGAAGGATGAAGGTCCCCTATCCCGGAACCGGGTTGACTGTGTATAGGGAGGGCAGCCACCTTCCCGGAAGCAGCCGGGCAAAGCAAAGCAGGATAAAATGGCACGCACGCGCGCAGTTGATTTCGAGGAAAAACAGCGCGGCATTCTCTCGAGTGCCGCCGCGGTCTTTGCCGAGATGGGCATGGAGAAAGCCTCCATGTCTATGATCGCCTCGCACAGCAATGTCTCCAAGGCGCTGCTCTATCACTATTATCCGAGCAAGGATGCGCTGATCTTCGACATCGTACGCACGCACCTGACGGAGCTGGCAAACGCCATCGAAGCCGCCGACCGACCAGACGTCGCCCCGCAGGATCGCCTGCGGCTTCTCGTGAAGGCCGTGCTGGCGAACTACGAGGGTCGGGACAACGAGCACAAGGTGCAGCTCAACGGCACCAGCGCACTTTCCCCCGAACAGCTTTCCGAACTGCAGGCGATCGAGCGGCAGATCGTCAAGCGCTTCTCCGGCGTCATCCGCGACATCAACCCGGATCTCAACAAGGACCGCCCGTTGCTGATGCCCGTCACCATGTCGCTCTTCGGCATGATGAACTGGGTCTATATGTGGTTCCGCCCGAACGGGCCAGTGACGCGGGATGAGTATGCGGATATCGCGACGACGCTGATCCTTGAGGGCGTCAAAGCCGTTACGTAAGCAAAAACTAACCGTCGTCCGACCGTTCCACGTCCTTGCCCGTCGCCGCGACCGATTCCAGCCGCTCGGCAAATTCACGCCGCAGCGTGCGGCGCAACTCTGCCGCCTTGTAGCGCCTGGTATCCACCGGATCCGTCGGCTGCAACTCCGGCACACGCACCGGCTTTCCCGCATCATCCACGGCGACCATCGTAAAATAGCAGGAATTGGTGTGCCGGCGGTGGCCGGAGCGGATGTTCTCCGCCTCGACGCGAATGCCGATCTCCATGGAGGTTCGGCCGGTATGGTTCACCGAAGCGCGAAAGGTGACGAGTTCGCCGACATGGATCGGCTCCTTGAACATCACCTGATCGACCGAAAGCGTCACCGCATATTGCTGCGAATAACGCGAGGCGCAGGAGAAGGCGACACGATCAAGCAGGTTCAGAAGCGCGCCACCGTGAACCTTTCCGGAAAAATTCGCCATGTCCGGCGTCATCAAAACGGTCATTTCCAGGCGGCGCGGGTCCATGCGGTCAGTCTCTCGTTTTGGCCACCATGGTCAGCACGTCGTACTGCGCGACGGTGGCGCCGGTTTGGTTGGTCACGTTGCAATCCCAGCGCACTTCGCCATGCTCGGCATTGGCGCGCGGGCTGATCTCCTTGCAGGTGAGCTGCACTTGCAGCGTATCACCCGGATTGACCGGTGTCAGGAAGCGCAGGTTGTCGACGCCGTAATTGGCCAGCACCGGGCCCGGAGCCGGATCGACGAACAGGCCGGCGGCGAAGGAGACGATGAGATAGCCGTGCGCAACGCGCCCGTCGAAGAACGGGTTCGCCCTGGCCGCTTGCTCGTCCATGTGGGCATAAAAAGTGTCGCCGGTGAAATGGGCGAAATGCTCGA
The DNA here is from genome assembly GCF_028534175.1 of Shinella sp. HY16. NCBI lineage: Bacteria > Pseudomonadati > Pseudomonadota > Alphaproteobacteria > Hyphomicrobiales > Rhizobiaceae > Shinella > Shinella sp. HY16. The sequence continues at coordinate 3,145,987 of NZ_JAHYXL010000001.1, forward strand.
TATCGTCGAGCGTCACCGTGCGGGTGGCGGTGATGAGCTGGTCGCCGATCTTCAGTTCCGCCAATGACTTGCGGAACGGATGCTCGCCGCCCGCCCGCGCTGTCGCGCCCGGCAGCCAGCGGCCGGTGACGGCGGAGAGCATGGTCGGCGCGCCCTGGATGGCGGTACGCTGCATGTAGTGCTTGACGCCGCGCATGCCGCCCAGCTCCTCGCCGCCGCCCGCGCGGCCGGGGCCGCCATGCACGAGGCCCGGCAGCGGCGAACCGTGGCCGGTGGAGGATTTGGCGCTGACGCGGTTGCCGATCATCACGCGACCATGGAAGGGGGCAAGGCCGAGTACCACCTCTTGGGCAAAACCCGGATCGTTGGTGAAGACCGAGGCGACGAGGCTGCCCTTGCCGCGCCGGGCGAGATCGACCGCCTCTTCCGCCGTGTCATAGGGCATGACGGTGCTGACCGGGCCGAAGGCCTCGACATCGTGCACGGCGCGGGCCGAGCCCGGCTTGTCGCAATAGAGCAGCACCGGATTGAGGAAGGCCCCGGCCACGGCGTCGCCGGACTGGACGCTGGGATTATCAGGATCGCCAGCGACGATCTCGGCGTCGGCGGAGAGATCGCGGATACGGGCGCGAACTTCTTCGCGCTGGTCGAGGCTGGCGAGCGGGCCCATGCGTACGGCTTCGTCGGCGGGATTGCCGATCGCCGTCTTCGCAAGACGCGCGCCAAGAGTTTCGATGAGGGCCTCGCTATAGGCGCGCGGGGCGATGACGCGGCGGATCGCCGTGCATTTCTGGCCGGCTTTCACCGTCATCTCGCGGGCGACTTCCTTGACGAAGAGGTCGAATTCCTCCGTACCGGGCGCGGCGTCGAGGCCGAGCACGGCGGCGTTGAGGCTGTCGGCCTCCATGGTGAAGCGCACCGAGTTTTCGATGATCGCCTTGTGCGTCTTGAGGCGCTGGCCGGTGGCGGCCGAACCGGTGAAGGTGACGGCGTCCTGCCCTTCGACATGATCGAGCAGGTCGCCGACCGAGCCGCAGACGAGCTGCAACGCGCCTTCCGGCAGGATGCCGGTCTCGACGATACGGCGGACCATCAGTTCAGTGAGATAGGCCGTCTGGCTCGCCGGCTTGATGATGGCTGGAACGCCGGCGATCAGCGTCGGCGCAAGCTTTTCCAGCATGCCCCAGCAGGGGAAGTTGAAGGCGTTGATATGCACCGCGACGCCCTGCAACGGGGTCAGGATATGCTGAGCGGCAAACGTGTTGTCCTTGGAAAGCGGTTCCACGTCGCCATCGAGCAGGACGCGGGTGTTCGGCAATTCGCGCCGGCCCTTGGAGGCATAGGAGAGTAGCGTGCCGATGCCGCCCTCGATATCGACCCAGCTATCGGCGCGCGTCGCGCCGGTGGCGGTCGAGAGAGCGTAAAACTCTTCCTTCTTCTCCATCAGCGCCTGGCCGAGTGCCTTCAGCATGGCGGCGCGCCCGTGAAAGGACATGCGCCGCAGCGCCGGGCCGCCCTTGTCGCGGCCGTGGGCGAGGATCGCCTTGAAATCGATGCCGGAGGAATCGATGAAGGCGACCGGATCGCCCGTCGCGGCGTCGAGCAGGGGCACGCCCTCCTTCGCACCGACGACCCAAGCGCCGCCGACATAGCTTTCGAGCCGGCGCGGCCGGTTTGCCATGACGTTCATCTCAATGTCCTTCCTGTTTTTTTCGCAATCACGGACGGAAAACCGCTTCACACTTTTCCTGGGATTGCTCAGTTCAATCCAAGCGCAGCGAGCTGCGCATCGACCTCGGCTCGCCATTCGGCCAGCAGGGTCTCGTTCTGCGTATGCCGCAGGCCGAAACGCGACAGCGTTTCGAAGCGGGCGGAGCCGGAATGGCCAAAACTGGCGGCGACGCGCGGATACCAGTAGGCGACGGAAGCCTGCGCTTTGGCGCGGCCCTCCTCGTCACCGGCGATGCACACGAGGCCGGCAAGGCCAAGCTCCGCATGGCGCGTCTCGCGCGGCAGGATGGCACGGAAAATCTCGGCGAGCGGCTGGTAGGAGACGCGCGACAGTTCCTTCAACTGCACGACGCTCGCCCGGCCCATCAGCACGTTCATGACGACGGCATCCACCCAGCCTTGCAGCGGATAGTGGAAGACGGAGAGGCGCATGTCGCCGCCCTGCCGTGCCGCGCCGATATCGGCCTCGCGGGAAAGCCGCTCGGCCCAGGGATGGTGCACGGCGTAGCGCCCGCCATTTGCGCCGAAGGTTTCCATGACCTGCAAGACCTTGCCGGCGTGATCGGCCTTTTCCAGCACGATGCGGGCGGCGGAGATGCGCTCCTGAATGCCCGGCGCATCGTTGATCGTATCGGCGAAGCCGGCGGAACCGGCCAGTTCGCTGTCGACAAAGCTCGCCATGAGGCGCAAGAGTTCGCCGCGATAGCGCGGCGGCACATTGGCGGGCGAGGAGAGCACACCACCCTCAGCCAGATAGTCTTCGATCGGCATCGTATCGGACATGAAAATTCCCCTTACTGGTCGTAGCTGACGACGATGCGGTCGGTGAGCGGGAAGCACTGGCAGGTCAGCACATAGCCCTGGCGCACCTCGTAATCTTCCAGCGCGTGGTTGACCTCCATCTCGGCCTCGCCCTCAATGATCTTGGCTCGGCAGGTTGAACAGACGCCGGCCTTGCAGGCATAGGGCACGTCCATGGCGTTTTCGAGCGCGGCGTCGAGCAGGCTCTGGCCCTGTTTCGGGAACTTGAAGGTGCGGGTCGCGCCGTCGAGCGTAACGGTGGCCTCGCAGGCCGCGCCCTGGTCCGCACCGTTCGCCTTCTCCACCCTGGCGCGCGCCCGGCCGGGCTGCGAGGAGGCGAAGAGTTCGAACTTGATCTGGTCGTCACGCAGGCCATGCTCACGAAGGGCGGCAGCGATCGCCAGCATCATCGGCTCCGGGCCGCAGATGAAGGCGGTCGTCACAGATTTCGGGTCGATCCAGTTCCTGAACAGCGCCGCGCACTTTTCACCGTCGATGCGGCCGGTGAAGAGGTCGATATCCTGCGCCTCGCTTTCGAGGATATGCAGCACCGAGAAGCGGCCAAGATAAAGGTTTTTCAGGTCCTCCAGTTCCTCGCGGAACATGATCGAGCTGATCTGACGGTTGGCGTAGACCAGCGTGAAGCGCGCGCGCGGTTCACGCGACAGCACCGTCTTGATAATCGAGAGCACCGGCGTGATGCCGCTGCCGCCAGCAAAGCCGAGATAGTGTTTTGCGGCGTCCGGCTCCAGCGCGGTAAAGAACGCGCCCATCGGGGGCATGGCCTCCAGCGTGTCGCCGGCCTTCAGGCTTTCGTTGACCCAGGTGGAGAAACAGCCGCCGTCGACGCGCTTGATGCCGACCTTCAGGACACCCTCGTCCTTGCCGGCGCAGATCGAATAGGAGCGGCGCAGCTCCTCGTCCTCGAACTTGCGGCGGAAGGTCAGGTACTGCCCTTGCGTGAAATCGAAGACGGCGCGGTCCTCGTCGGACGGCCGGAGCGTGACCACGACCGCATCGCGCGTCTCGCGGCGAACGTCGGTCACGGTCAGGGAATGAAAACGTGCCATGTGCGGGCCTTCTCCCTAGAGCATTTCCAGCCGGAGCGGCATCGCTTCGGCGTCGGATCATGCGGTAAAAACAGGAAACCAGAGCGTGTCAGGCGAATTCCGGTTCGCCGGAATCGCTTCCGGTCAGATGCACTTGAAATAGTCGAACGGTTCCAGGCAGTCCGTGCAGCGATAGCTCGCCTTGCAGGGCGTCGAGCCGAACTGGCTGATCTTTTCCGTGTTCGCCGAGCCGCAGCGCGGACAGGCGATGGTCAGGTTCGACCGGCCGGAGAGCCGGTCGATGCGTTTCATCAAGACGCCGTCGGCGGCCGTGCCGTCGATCGGCGGGGCGATGCCGTAGTCGCGTAGCTTCTCCCGGCCTTCGGCGCTGATCCAGTCCGTCGTCCAGGCGGGCGAGAGACGGCGCTCCAGCTTCACCTTGGTAAGGCCCTTTCCGGTGAGCGCCGTCTCGATATCGAGATTGATCACCGTGGTGGCGGGACAGCCCGAATAGGTCGGCGTCACCGTCACGACAAGTGTATCGTCCCGCCATTCGACATCGCGGATAATGCCGAGATCGGTGAGCGAGATGACCGGGATTTCCGGGTCCGGCACTTCGGAAAGCCAGTGCCAGACCTCCTTGACCGAGGGACGAAGCGCCGGGTCCATCGCCGCCTCCTACCAGGTCGCGCCCGGATAGGCGCGTTGCAGGAACTGCATCTCGGTGAGGATGAAGCCGAGATGCTCGGTGTGAACGCCGCGCCGGCCGCCCTTGTGCATGTAGCCGTCGGCCGGCTTCTTCAGCGTGCCCTCGGAGAGCGTCTCCGCGACGATCTCGTCCCAGCCCGCCTTGAGGCTTGCGGGGGCCGGGATGATGCCGGCCTCGGCCAGTTCGGCGTCGAACGCATCGCTCATGAACATCTCGCCGGTGAAGGGCCAGAGTTCATCCAGCGCCTCCTGCATGCGGCGGTGGCTTTCCGCCGTGCCGTCGCCGAGGCGGATGACGAGATCGCGGCTGCGGTCGAGATGGTAGGATACTTCCTTGACCGCCTTTTCCGCGATCTCGGCGATGCGGGTGTCGGAAGACCCCTTCAGCGCCTTGAGGAGCAGATAGTGCCAGGCGTCAAACAGGAACTGCCGCATCAGCGTCTTGCCGAAATCGCCGTTCGGGCGCTCGACGATGAGGATGTTGCGGAATTCGTAACCGTCGCGCAGATAGGCGAGATCGTCGGCGGAACGGCCCTTGCCTTCCACCTCGCCGGCAAGGCCGAGCCAGAGCTGCGTCTGGCCGATCAGGTCGAGCGCGGTGTTGGCGAGCGCGATATCCTCCTCCAGCGCGGGCGAGTGCCCGCACCATTCGGAAACGCGATGGCCGAGGATCAGCGTGTTGTCGCCGATGCGCAGCAGGAATTCGAGAAGCGCCGCGCCCGACATCACATGTGCCCCACTTCGTCCGGAATGTCGAAGAAGGTCGGGTGACGATAGACCTTGGAGTTCGACGGATCGAACAGCGGGCCCTTTTCCGAGGGCGCGCTGGCGGTGATGTCAGAGGATTTCACCACCCAGATGCTGACGCCCTCGTTGCGGCGCGTATAGACGTCGCGGGCGTTGTTGATCGCCATCTCGGCGTCGGGCGCATGCAGGCTCCCGACATGGCGATGGTTGAGGCCGTGCTGGCCCCGGATGAAAACTTCCCAAAGCGGCCATTCGCTGGACATCGTGCTCTCTCCCTTATTCAGCGGCGATTTTTGCCGCAGCGCGGCGGTCGGCGGCCTTTTCGGCATGCGCCGTCAGGCCGTCACGGAACCAGGCGCCGTCATTCCAGGCCTTCTTGCGGGCGTTGAGGCGCTCCGCATTGCACGGGCCGTTGCCGGCGATCACGTTGAAGAATTCCTCCCAATCCGGCTCGCCGAAATCGTGGCCGCCCTTTTCCTCGTTCCACTTGAGGTCCGGATCCGGCACGGTGAGGCCGAGATATTTTGCCTGCGGCACGGTCTGGTCGACGAATTTCTGGCGCAGCTCGTCGTTGGAGTTCTGCTTGATCTTCCAGGCCATCGACTGCGCCGAATGCACGGAGGCATCGTCCGAGGGGCCGAACATCATGAGGGACGGCCACCACCAGCGGTTCAGCGCGTCCTGCACCATGGCCTTCTGGGCCGGCGTGCCCTTCACCATCTTCATCAGGGCGTCATACCCCTGGCGCTGGTGAAAGCTTTCTTCCTTGCAGATGCGCACCATGGCCCGCGCATAGGGGCCGTAGGAACAGCGCTGCAACGGCACCTGGTTCATGATGGCCGCGCCATCGACCAGCCAGCCGATTGCGCCGATATCGGCCCAGGTCAGCGTCGGATAGTTGAAGATCGAGGAATATTTCGCCTTGCCGGAATGCAACTGCTCGTACATCTGGTCGCGGCTGATGCCGAGCGTTTCGGCGGCGCAATAGAGGTAGAGGCCGTGGCCGGCCTCGTCCTGCACCTTGGCGAGCAGGATCGCCTTTCTTTCCAAGGTGGGTGCGCGGGTGATCCAGTTGCCTTCCGGCAATTGGCCGACGATTTCCGAATGGGCGTGCTGGCTGATCTGGCGCACAAGCGTCTTGCGATAACCCTCGGGCATCCATTCCTTCGGCTCGATCTTCTGGCCGGCGTCGACGCGCTCCTGAAAGGCGCGCTCCACGGGGTCCATCTCGTCGAGGGACCGGACGCGAGCGGCATCGGTCTTCACCATCTGGGCATACATGGTCTTTCCTCCTTGCTGGCGCGTCAGACGCGCTCGAGAATGATTGCGATGCCCTGACCGACGCCGATGCACATGGTGCACAGTGCATAGCGCCCGCCCTGGCGGTGGAGCTGATAGGTGGCTGTCGTGACGAGCCGCGCGCCGCTCATGCCGAGCGGGTGGCCGATGGCGATGGCGCCACCGTTCGGGTTCACATGCGGCGCATCATCCGGCAGGCCGAGATCGCGCAGAACCGCGAGCGCCTGCGAGGCGAAGGCTTCGTTGAGTTCGATGACGTCCATCTGGCCGAGCGTCAGGCCGGCGCGTTCCAGCACCCGGCGCGCCGCCGGAGCCGGGCCGAACCCCATGATGCGCGGCTCAAGCCCCGCCGCCGCCATGGCGACGACGCGCGCCTTCGGCGTCAGGCCCTGCGCCTTGGCGGTCGCCTCATTGGCGATGAGCAAGGCGGCCGCGCCGTCATTGACACCCGAGGCGTTACCCGCGGTGACAGAGAGGTCCGGGCCGTTGACGCCCTTCAGCTTGGCAAGCTGCTCGGCCGTCGTGCCGGGACGGGGATGTTCGTCGGTGTCGACGACCAGCGGATCGCCCTTCTTCTGCGGCACGGAAACGGACACTATCTCATCGGCAAAAAGGCCGGCCTCATGCGCCGCCGCCCAACGGGCCTGGCTCAACGCAGCAAAAGCGTCCTGGTCCTCGCGGCTGACGGCAAAGTCGGCGGCAACGTTGTCGGCCGTCTGCGGCATGGAATCGACGCCGAAGGCCTTCTTCATCTTCGGATTGACGAAGCGCCAGCCGATCGTCGTGTCATAGACGGCATTGGCACGCGAAAAGGCGCTGTCGGCCTTGGGCATGACGAAGGGCGCGCGGCTCATGCTCTCGACGCCGCCGGCGATGACGAAATCGCAGTCGCCGGCGCGGATGGCGCGGGCGGCCATGCCGACGGCGTCCATGCCGGAGCCACAGAGGCGGTTGACGGTGGTGGCGGGAATGGAGACGGGAAGGCCGGAGAGCAGCACGGCCATGCGGCCGACATTGCGGTTGTCCTCGCCGGCCTGGTTGGCGCAGCCGTAGATGAGATCGTCTACTTTCGACCAGTCGACGCCTTGATTGCGCGCCATCAGCCCGCTGAGCGGCACGGCGGCCAGATCATCAGCACGCACCGACGACAGCAGCCCGCCATAACGGCCGATGGGTGTACGAACGGCGTCGCAGATAAAGGCTTCGGACACGCGGCTTCCTCCCTGATATCCAAGGGTCGATCCGTTCCTCCAGAAACATTGACCGACCGATCGGTTATATATTTAGCATTCGAAACATCACAAATCAATGGAATTTTTCCTGAATTCTGTGATGTCTCATCGCAGCAGCAAGCATCATACCACAAACCATGCTTTTCCCTATGAAAAGTCGACCCGGCGTGCCTCGCGCAACAGGGAAAGACGACGCAGCGTTGCCTCGCTCGCTTCCGGCAAGGCACCGGCCGCCGTGACGAAATGGCGGGCGACATGCAGATCCGCCTCGGGGGAGAGGCCGAGGTAAAGGTCGGCAAAGAGCGCCCTGGCCGCCTCTCCCGGCCAGTCCACGGGCAGGGCCGTCTGCGGCAGACGCGGATCGCGCAGTACGACGAGACGGAACTGGTGCACGAGCACCAGCCGGGCGACGAGGCTTTCCGCTGCGCCGAGCCGCACCCCGCCGGCAAGGAGATCGGCGAGGCGCCCGAAGCGCCGGAGGAAGCCGTCATAGGCCTCGGCATGCAGCGCAAGGTCCCAATGGTCGGCCGCAAAGGCGCCAAGGTCCCCCTCGCCGCTCACCACGTCACCCCGGAACACGACGGCCGGTTGCTTGAGAAGCGGGAGGGCGCGCGCACCCACCGCTAACCGCGGCCCCAGCCGGGCATGGCCTGCCCGCTCAAGGGTCTGCATCGCCTCGTCTGGCGCCGTTCCGGTCAACTGCACAAAATGCCACTCGGCCGCTTCCGGTGGACCGAAGAGCAGGCGGGCAGCGGCGGCAAACTCCGCCCGAGCGGGCGCGGCAAGGCGGTAGAAGCTTCGCCGCCCCTCCCGCTCTCCGGACAATTGCCCGGCCGCGACAAGGCGTGAGACGGCGGTGCGCACCAACGTCTCGCTGATGCCGATGGCAGCGCAGGTCTCGATGAGATTGCCGGTCCACACCACGCCGCCCCGCGGCTCCACGACATCGCCATAGATGGTGACGATGAAGCTGGCGGCCTTCAGCGGGCTCTCCTCGATGATGGTCCTGAGCATCGCGCCAAACATGCTCTCCATCCTGTCCTTGTCCGCCGGCAAACCAGCCCCCTGCCCTCGTTCCATTTCGATAGTGGCCGAGGACTAGCCCAGAATAGGCCGTGGCGGGAAGCCCCGCCCGGAAATCCGCAGATAAAGGCATATTCTCGTCAGCAAATATTAAGTTGCATCTGCCATCGTCCGTCGATCGTCGGAGGCCGGGCAGAACCCTTCCCGAGCAGACAGGGCGCGTGGGGACAGACGAACCGCGATGAACGACCGGAATACGCAGCTCTCCCTTCACGGGCTGGGATGTTACATCCCCGCCATCGTCGTCGCATTTGCCGCGCTGATCGCCATTTTCCTTGCCGATTCCCAGAAGCAGCGGCTGGAAGAGGAGTACCTGCGCTCCTTCACCACGGAACAGCTCGGCGTGCTGCGCTCGCGCCTCGAAGGCAATATCCAGGGTGACATCAATCTCGTACAGGGCCTCGTCGCGGCGCTCTCGACAGAGCCCGACATGTCACCGAGCCGCTTTGCCGACCTTGCCGGTCGCATCTTCCGCAAGGACACGCAGCTGCGCAATCTTGCCATCGCGCCGGACTTCGTCGTCTCGCTCGTCTATCCGGTCAAGGGGAACGAGCGCAGCATCGGCCTCGACTACCGCAAGAACGAGCGCCAGCGCGCCGCGGCCATGCAGGTGAAGGCGCTCGACCGGCTCATCGTCACCGGCCCGGTCGATCTGGTGCAGGGCGGGCGCGGCGTGATCGCGCGCTACCCGATCCATGCCGGGCGGAACAACGCCTTCATCGGCATCGCCTCCGCCGTGATCGACCTCGACAGGCTCCTGGCCAACAGTGGCTTCGGAAAAGACCTCAAGGTCGCCGTTTCGCTTTCCAGCCGGCCGCATGTCGGCGGCGAGGCACGAACCTTCTTCAGCACGGCCACCCCCGTCGATGCCGACCCCGTCGTCATGACGATCGACATCGGCCACGAAGCCTGGACCATGTCTGCAGCGCCATTGGGTGGCTGGCGCCAGCCGTCCGCCGATCTCACCCTGTTTCGCACCGGCCTCGCGCTGCTGGCCATCATCATCGTCGCCCCCATGTTCTGGGTCGGTTACCTGATGAAGGACCGCCATCGGCATATCCTGGCGCTTCAGGACCGGGAGGATCAGCTGGAAACCGTCTCGCAACGCCTGCAGCTCGCGCTCGACGCCTCGCGCGTCGGCGTTTGGGAATTCGACACGGAATTGGCGACACTCACCTGGGACGCCCGCATGCGCGCCCTCTACAACGTGCCGCCCGACCAGCCGATCTGCCGCTACGAGGACTGGCGCACCGCGCTTCATCCCGACGATCTGGAAGAAGCCGAACGCGTTTTTTCGGACGCCATCGAGGCCGAGAGGCCCTATCTCACGGAATTCCGCGTCCTGACCGTCGACGGCGACATCCGCCATATCCGCGCGCACGGCATGACCTATCGCGCCTCGTCAGGCGCAAAGCGTATCGTCGGCGCAAACTGGGATGTGACGGAGGACATCCGCCTCCAGGCCGAACTGCTTGAGGCCAAGCTGACGGCGGAGGCGCAGAACCGCGCCCTGGAAGACGCTCGCCTCGTTCTGGAGCACAATTCACTGCACGATGCCCTCACCCGGCTTCCCAACCGGCGTTTCCTCGACCAGCAGCTCGCGCTGGCCGGTATCGGCGAGGACACCCGTCCCCTCACCCTGCTGCATATCGACCTCGACCGCTTCAAGGACATCAACGACACGCTCGGCCACGCCGCCGGCGACGAGGTGCTGAAACAGGCGGCCGGTGTACTGCGTGCCCATATTCCGGCAGCGGACTTCATCGCCCGCATCGGCGGGGACGAATTCGTGCTCCTGTCGCGCCGTGAGCCGACAGAGGCCGATTTCGGCACCCTCTCCGCCCGCCTCATCGAGGCGATCAGCGAGCCGATGGCGATCGAAGGCCATGACTGTCGTATCGGTGCGAGCATCGGCATTGCAACGCGCAACGATGCGGAAGAATCCGCCGAGCAGTTGCTCGTCAATGCCGATATCGCGCTCTACGAAGCCAAGCGCCGTGGGCGCAACCGCGTGGAAGCCTTCAACGACGAGCTCCGCCTGCGCACCGTGGAGGTCAAGCGGCTCGGCGACGACATTCTGCGCGGTCTCGAACGCGGAGAATTCCACCCCTACTTCCAACCGCAATTCGATGCCGAAACGCTGGAGATCGTCGGCGTCGAGGCGCTGGCACGCTGGCAGCACCCAACACGCGGCATCATCATGCCCGATGTGTTCCTGCCCGTGGCCGAGACCCTCAATGTTGTCGCCCGGATCGACGAGGCCATCCTCGAACAGGCCCTGTTCCAATCCATGCGCTGGGAGGGACAGGATCTCGGCATCGCCCGCGTCTCCGTCAATGTCTCCTGTCAGCGCCTGCGCGACGACAACCTTCTCGAAAAGCTGCGCGCGATGAACATTCGCCCGGGTTCGCTGACCTTCGAACTGCTGGAATCGATATCCTTCGATACGCTCGACGACGGGCTGAAGCAGGCCATCGACGGCATAAAATCCCTCGGCATCGAAATCGAGATCGACGATTTCGGCACCGGCCACGCCTCCATCGTGAGCCTCCTGGAGCTGTCTCCGGCGCGGCTGAAGATCGACCGCCGGCTGGTGCAGCCGCTGCTCGAATCCACGGCACAGCAGAGCCTCGTCCGCTCGATCATCGACATCGGCAAGGTGCGCGATATTGAGACGGTTGCGGAGGGTGTCGAAACATTGGCCCATGCCGAGCTGCTGCGCGGCCTCGGCTGCCATATCCTGCAGGGCTATGCCTTTGCCCGGCCCATGGGCGCGGATGATTTCCTCGCCTTCGCCAAGGCTCGCGGCTGGATGCCGGCGGCGAAGACCGGCCTTACGACGGCAAGAGCGAGCTGAGCGTATCCGCAACCGCCCGGCCGTCATGCTGGCCGCGCTGCCAGGGATCCTCGAACTCGCCGATCACCCGTTCGATGCCGAGCCGCATGCCCACCTCTTCCAGCGCGCCATTGCCGAGATAGGCAAAGCGGCCGACGGTCTTTTCGAAGGGCAGCAGCTGGTGGTTTGCCAGGACGTGGGTGAAGGGACGCCCATCCGCCCCCGCCTGCCGCCGCCAGAGCGCGGTGGCAATCTCCAGCATGCGCGCCACATCCAGCCCGCGGGTCTCCCGGCATTGCAGCATGTTGCCGATGAAGATGCGCCGGGCATGCGCATTGCGCGCTATGGCCGGAACGATGCCCTCGACCAGAAAATGCGGCAGGACGCTGGTGAAGAAGCTGCCCGGCCCGAAAACGATGGCATCGGCGCTTTCGAGACTTTCCAGCACGGCCTCGTTGGCCGGCACAGCCGCGCCGCCCCGGCCGGACAGCGCAATGTCGCGGATGCCCGTCGCACTCGCCGCATCGTCGAGCGCCGTCACCCTGTGCTGCCCCTCAACCCGGGTGCCATCATTCAAAACGGCGGAGAGGTCAACACCATCAGCGGCCGTGGACGGCCAGACATGGCCGGCAATGTCGCAGAGCTTGCGGAAGACGAAGATGGCGGTGTTGATGTCGCTGTTGTGGGCGAGATGCGCGCCCGTCAAAATGAAGTTGCCGATGCTGCCATTGCGGAAATCGAAATCCGCCCCGATCGCCGCGCGAAAGGTGCGCAGGTAGTTGAGGATAGCGCCGCGCAGGCCCGGCTCCATGCGCTCCAGCAGCGGGTGCACGCCCTCCGCGTAGAGCGCGAATTCCGTGCGGGCATCATCTTGCGTGCCGCTGGTCATGCGCGCATTGCAGACCTTGACGACATCGCCCGCCCGGCCTTCGCCATGCGCCATGGTCATCAGCGCCTGGCGGATGTCACCGACGGCGAGCACGCCGAGGTTCTCGCGGATGATCTTGGAACTGCCGCCGCTGTCCCAGGCCGGCACGATGCGCGTCAGTCGCACCGGCTTGGAAAGCAGCGCCAGATTGGTCGTGCGGCACGCAGTGCCGCCCGAAAAGAGCACGATATGCGGCAAACGGCTTTCAGCCATCCGATCTCCTCTTGGTTTCACGCAATTTCGGGCGCAAAACCGCTGCACACCTTTGCTGGAATTGCTCCAGCTTACGGCCCGATATTATACGCAGCCCCGATGAGGGTCTTTGTATAATCCTCCCGCGGGGCGCTGAAAATGGCGTCCGTGGGACCTTCCTCCACGATCTTGCCGTCCTTCATGACCACCACATAGTCGCTCATCGCACGCACCACCGACAGGTCGTGGCTGATGAAGACATAGGAAAGGCCGTAGCGGGACTGGAGATCACGCAAGAGCTCGATTACCTGCCCCTGCACCGAACGATCGAGTGCCGAGGTCGGCTCGTCGAGGATCACCGCCTGGGGTTTGAGGATCATCGCCCGTGCGATCGCGATACGCTGCCGCTGGCCGCCCGAAAACTCGTGCGGATAGCGGTTGCGCGCCGCGGGGTCGAGCCCCACCTCCTTCAGCGCCGCGATTGCCCGCTGGTCGCGGTCGGCTCGCGAAAGCTGCGGCTCATGCACATAAAGCCCCTCGGTGATGATCTCGCCGACCGTCTGGCGCGGCGAAAGCGAACCGTAGGGATCCTGGAAGACGACCTGCATGCTGCGCCGGAGCGGCCGCATTCCGGTCCGGTCGAGGCCGGAAATATCCGTCTTGCCGAAGCGATAGGCGCCCTTGCTGGAGATGAGCCGCAACAGCGCCCGCCCGAGCGTCGATTTTCCCGAACCGGATTCGCCGACCACGCCGATCGTCTGCCCTTCGTGCAGGCTGATGCTGACATTGTCGACAGCCCGGAAGGTGTTGGCGCGTTTCTTCAGGAAGCCGCCGTCGATCTTGTAGTCGACGATGACATTGCGGCCCTCGAGGATGATCGGCGCGTCATCCGCCGGGGCCGCCTTGCGGCCATGCGGCTCGGCCTCGATCAGCATGCGGGTGTAGTCGGCCTGCGGATTGTCGAAGATGTCGGCCGTCCTGCCCTGTTCGACGATCTCGCCGCGCCGCATGACGACGACGCGTTCGGCAAAATGCCGGACGATGCCGAGGTCGTGCGTGATCAGCACGATCGCCATGTCGAAGCGCTTTTGCAGATCGCGCAGCAGTTTCAGGATCTGTGCCTGGATCGTCACGTCGAGCGCCGTCGTCGGTTCGTCGGCGATCAGGATGTCCGGCTCGTTGGCAAGCGCCATGGCGATCATCACGCGCTGGCGCTGGCCGCCGGACATTTCATGCGGATAGCTGTCGATACGGCGCTCGGGCTCCGGAATACCGACCAGCTTCAAGAGCTCCAACACACGCGGCCGGGCTTCCTTCCGCGTGCCGCCGCGGTGATGCACGATCACCTCGGCGATCTGCTTGCCGACAGGATAGAGCGGATCGAGCGAGGTCATCGGCTCCTGGAAGATCATGGTGATTTTTGCACCACGGATCTCGTTGAGCGCCTTCGGCGGCAACCCGACCATTTCCTGCCCGCGATATTTCGCAGAGCCCGTGACCCGGCCGTTGCTCGCGAGCAGTCCCATGATGCCCATCATGGTCTGGCTCTTGCCGGAGCCGCTCTCGCCGACCACCGCCAGGGTCTCGCCGGGGCGGACATCGAGGTTGATGCCCTTCACCGCATTGACGTCCCCGTCCGGCGTCGTGAAGGACACCTTCAGGTCGCGCACGGCAAGGATCGGCTCCATGGTTTTCTGTGTCTCTGCCATGTCAGCGATCCTTCGGGTCGAATGCATCGCGCAGCCCGTCGCCGACGAAATTCAGCGAGAAGAGCGTGACGACGAAGAAGATGGCGGGAAAGATGAGCAGCCAGGGCGCGGACTGGATGTTGTTGGCGCCTTCGGCGATCAGCGAACCCCAGCTCGTCAGCGGCGCCTGAACGCCGAGGCCGAGGAAGGAGAGGAAGCTTTCGAGCAGGATCACCTTGGGCACGATGACCGTAACGAAGATGACGACCGGGCCGATCGTGTTGGGGATGACGTGCCGGCGGATGATCTGCCAGTCCGTCAAGCCCAGAGCCTCCGCCGCGCCGATGAATTCCCGTCGCTTCAAAGACAGCGTCTGGCCGCGCACGATGCGGGCCATGTCGAGCCACTCCACCGCACCGATGACGATGAAGATCAAGACGAAGCTGCGGCCGAAGAAGACGACGAGCACAACAACCAGGAAGACGAAGGGCAGCGAGTACAAAATTTCGACGAAACGCATCATCACGTTGTCGACGCGCCCGCCCATGTAACCCGAGATCGCGCCGTAGACGACGCCGATACCGAGCGAGACGAGGCTGGCGAGAAGGCCGACCGCGATGGAGATCTGCCCGCCGAGCATGACGCGCGCCATCAGGTCGCGCCCGTTTGTGTCGGTGCCGAACAGGAAGTATTCCCGGTCGACCACACCCTTCAGCGTGAGCTTACGCCCCTCGTCCTCGGTCGCCGTGACCTCGGTCTTGTCGAACTCGTTGGCCCGGTCGAAGTAGCGCGTGGCGCGTGGATCGATCGGGTCCTTGGCGGTGATGACCGCCGTGAAGGCTTCGCCCTCGACGGAAAAGGACTGCAGCTCGACGCGGGCGCGGGTGGCGACGCCCTTCATCGCCTCTTCCAGTGAATCCTCGCCCGGCCGCGGCTCGAGGCTCGGCGGGATGGTGACATAGGAAGAGAAGACCTGATCGTAGCTGTGGCTGATGAAGAACGGACCGAAGAAGGCGAAGCACGCGATCAGCACCAGCATCACCGAACCGGCCATGGCCGGGCGGTTGCGGCGGAAGCGCATGACGGCGAGCTGGAAGAGGCTGCGCCCCTTCACCTCGCTCCCGGGTACGGGGGAAACGACGGCGTCAGTCATGGCGAACCCTCGGATCGAGCAGGCCATAGAGAATGTCGACCAGCAGATTGAAGACGATGACGAAGATGGCGATCAGGACGACCGTGCCCATGACGAGCGTATAGTCGCGGTTGATCGCCCCGAGCACGAAATAGCGCCCGACGCCGGGGATGGTGAAGATGGTCTCGACCACGGCGGAGCCGGTCAAAAGAGCGGCAGCGCAGGGCGCGAGATAGGACACGATGGGCAGCATGGCGCCGCGCATGGCGTGCACCACGACCACCGATTTTGCCGGCAGGCCATAGGCCCGCGCGGTGCGGATGTGGTCGGTGCGCAAGGCCTCGATCATCGAGCCGCGGGTCAGGCGCGCGAAAACCGCAAGCTGCGGCAGGGCGAGCGCGATCATCGGCAGGATGAGGAAGCGCAGTGAACCGTCGCCCCAGCCACCCGCCGGAAGCCAGGCGAGCACGATGGCAAAGATCAGCGTCAGGACCGGCCCGACGACGAAGTTCGGCACCGTGACGCCGACCGTCGCGACCGACATGACCGCGAAATCCAGCGCACTGTTCTGACGCAAGGCCGCAATCGTACCGACGATGACGCCGCCGATAAGCGCCAGGAGCAGCGCATAGAAACCAAGTTCCATCGAGTAGGGCAGACCCTTGCCGATGAGTTCGGCAACGGTGTTGTCCTTGTAGATGTAGCTCGGTCCGAAATCGCCGCTGACGGCATTGCCCATGTAGGTGAGGTATTGGCGCCAGAGGGGCTGATCGAGCTGGTAGGCTCGCATCA
This sequence comes from Shinella sp. HY16, assembly GCF_028534175.1. Lineage (NCBI taxonomy): Bacteria > Pseudomonadati > Pseudomonadota > Alphaproteobacteria > Hyphomicrobiales > Rhizobiaceae > Shinella > Shinella sp. HY16. The sequence goes on from NZ_JAHYXL010000001.1 coordinate 3,162,205, forward strand.
GATTTTCCATCGTGGCAGGCGGTAGAGGGCGTTCGAGGTTGAACGGGCCGCCGGGCGCAAAGCGCATGAGAAAGAACGAGATTGTGACGACGATGAATAGCGTCGGCACGGCGCTTGCTAGGCGCCGCAGAACGAATGCAAACATGACTAGGTCTCCCCAGATACGAAAGTGCGCGGCCTCAGGAGGCCGCGCACTTTCGTCGGATCATTCCGAAACGCTGAGGAAGCGGCTCAGGTGCTGGTTGGCGGCATTGTCCTGCCAACCCTGAACCTTGCTGGAGACGAGCCACAGGTCGGCCTGCGTCAGGAGCGGGGCGATCGGCTGTTCGCGCATCAGCACGGCTTCTGCGTCATGCAGGACCTTGGCGCGCGCCGCCGGGTCACGCTCTTCGTACGACTTCTTCATGAGGTCATCGAACTCGGCATTCGTGAACTTGCCGTAGTTGAAGGTCTTGTTGGTGCTGACGCTGAGGGCCAGGAAGTTTTCCGCATCCGCATAGTCTGCGACCCAGCCGGCACGCGCCACGTTGAACGCGCCGCCTTCCTGAAGGTAGGCGTAGTGCGAGGACACGTCGAGGTTCACCAGCGACACATCGGCGCCGAAGGTGTTCTTCCACATGTCGGCAACAGCCGTCGCCACGCGCTCGTGGTTCGGGTTGGTGTTGTAGCGCAGCTCGATCTTCAGCGGCTTGCCGCCTTCGCCGTAACCGGCTTCCTTCATCAGCTTGAGCGCCTCGTCCTCGCGGTCGAGCTGCGAGAGCGCGCCGAAATCGGCATAGGCCGGCTCATAGCCCTGCATGCCCGGGGGCACCATGGAATAGGCCGGAAGCTGCGAGCCGGAATAGATTTCCTTGGCCAGGAAGTCGCGGTCGATGGCCATGGAGAGCGCGCGGCGCACGCGAACGTCGCTATAGGGCTCGGTGCGGGTGTCGAAAGGGTAGTAGTAGGTCGCCAGCGTCGGCGAAACGTGGACCTGCTCGCCATAGCTCTTCTTCAGGCGCTCGATCTGGTCGGCAGAGAAGTTGTAGACGAGGTCCATTTCCTTCGCCTCGAAGCGACGGACCGAGGCGGCCTGATCGTCGATCGGGTAGAAGATCACCTTGTCGAGCTTGACGTTGGCAGCGTCCCAGTAGTTCGCGTTCTTCTCGACGACAAGATTGTCGTTCGGCACATGGCTGACGAGCTTGAAGGCACCGTTGGAAACCATCGTGCCGGGCTTCACGAAATCCGCGCCGTTCTTTTCGACGCTGGCCTTGGAGACCGGCAGCGCCGTCTGGTGCGCGAGCAATTCGAGGAAGAAGGGCGTCGGACGCTCCAGCGTCACTTCCAGCGTCGTGGCATCGACAGCCTTGACGCCAAGCTGGTCGAGGCCAAGCTCGCCCTTGTTGACCTTTTCCGCGTTCTTGATCGGATAGAGGATGTTCGCGTAGCCGGCCGCCGTCTTCGGATCCTCAACGCGGGTGAAGGAGAAGACAAAGTCTTCCGCCGTCACCGGCGAACCGTCCGACCACTTCGCGTTGCCGCGCAGCTTGAACGTGTAGACCGCGCCGTCGTCGGAGACGGTCCAGCTTTCCGCAGCGCCGGGAACGATCTTGCCCGAGGCGTCATAGATGGTCAGGCCTTCGTAAAGGTCCTTGAGGATGAATTCTTCGATGTTGATGGAGGTATGTGCCTGGTCGAGGGTCTGCGGTTCACCCGCATTGCCACGGTGAAGCACCGTTTCTGCCAATACAGGGCTGGCGCCCAGCAGGATTGCACCTGCAAGAAGAGCCGCACGAAAGCCAATCAGTCTGTTTGCCATTTTGTTTTCCTTCCCCGGTTGTTATTTTGGGTGCGACATCAATTGTCCCTGTTTGCGAACTTGGCAAGCCCCTAAAAACACGAAATGCACAAAGGTCGCAGACCTCTCGCAACGCCCGATTTTTCAAGTGAAACGCGCCCTTCTCCGCCGCTACACCGCGAAAAATGAGAAAAATATTTGCATTTGCCGATTTTATTCGCAGTTTTCTGCCCATCGTTTTGCACCGATTTCTGCGATCTATCGCCCATCGAACACTTGAGCCAGAAACGGAGTCCCAAGATGAACTGGTTGAAGACCCTCGCCGCCGCCGCAGCGCTCCAGGCCGCCATCCTCGCCCCGGCCCATGCCGGTGAAAACCTCGCAGCCGTACAGGCCGCCGGCGCGCTGAAGATCGGTACCGAAGGCACCTATGCGCCCTTCACCTACCATGACACCGACGGCAAGCTGGTCGGCTTCGATGTCGAGATCGGCGAGGCCATAGCCAAGAAGCTCGGCGTCAAGGCCGAGTTCCTGGAAGGCAAATGGGACGGCCTGATCGCCGGCCTCGACGCCAACCGCTACGACGCCGTGATCAACCAGGTCGGCATCACCGAGGCACGCAAGCAGAAGTACGACTTCTCCGAGCCCTATATCGCTTCCAAGGCCGTGCTGATCGTGCGCGCCGACGACGACAGCATCAAGGGTTTCGCTGACCTCAAGGGCAAGAAGTCCGCCCAGTCGCTGACCTCCAACTTCGGAAAGCTTGCTCAGGAAGCCGGCGCCGAGCTCGTCGGCACCGACGGTTTCGATCAGTCGATCCAGCTTGTCCTGACCGGCCGCGCCGATGCGACGATCAACGACAGCCTGTCCTTCCTCGACTTCAAGAAACACAAGCCGGACGCGAATGTGAAGATCGCCGCCGAGCAGGAAAACGCCGACTATTCCGGCGTGATCATCCGCAAGGGCGAGCCGGAGCTTCTGGAAGCGATCAACAAGGCACTCGTCGACATCAAGGCGGACGGCACCTACCAGGCGATCTCGGACAAGTATTTCGGGCAGGACGTCTCGAAGTAATTCCTGGCCGAGAACCGCTTCGCGGCGGCTCCGTCCTCGACTATAGATAAAACCATGACCTGGCCGGGGATAACCCCGGCCAGCCGCATTTCCGGAGGTTTTTCCCGTGCCGCCGTGGCTTCAACTGATGCTGGATTCGCTGGTCCCCCTGCTGTGGGCCGCGCTCGTCTTCACCATTCCGCTCACCCTGCTTTCCTTCGCGCTCGGACTTACCCTCGGCCTCGTCACGGCCATCGCCCGACTGTTCGGGCCGCGTCCGCTCGTCGCCATTGCCCGCTTCTATGTCTGGGTGATCCGCGGCACGCCGCTGCTGGTGCAGCTTTTCGTCATCTTCTACGGCCTGCCGAGCATCGGCATCCTGCTCGATGCCTTTCCGGCCGCCCTCATCGGCTTCACGTTGAATGTCGGGGCCTATACGTCGGAAATCATCCGCGCCGTCATCGCCTCCGTGCCGCGCGGCCAGTGGGAGGCGGCCTATTCAATCGGCATGAGCTGGTCGCAGGCGATGCGCCGCACCATTCTGCCGCAGGCGACGCGCGTCGCCGTGCCGCCGCTCTCCAACACCTTCATATCGCTGGTGAAGGACACGTCGCTTGCGGCCGCCGTCACCGTACCGGAGCTGTTCCAAACGGCCCAGCGCATCGTCGCCACGACCTACGAGCCGCTGATCCTCTATATCGAGGCGGCGCTGATCTATCTGGCGCTCAGCTCTGTTCTTTCGGCCCTGCAGGTCCGGCTGGAACGGCGCTTTGCCCGCTATGGCGGCTTCCTGGAGGCTCGCACATGATCGAACTCAGCCATATCGAAAAACGCTTCGGCGACAACCTCGTGCTGCGCGACATCAGCCTCAGCCTGCCGGAGGGCACGGTCACGGCACTGGTCGGCCCTTCGGGCGGCGGCAAGAGCACGCTGCTGCGCTGCATCAACCTGCTGGAGACGCCGACCTCGGGCTCCATCAAGCTCGGCAGCGAGACGATCGACTTCGCGCCCGGCCGCAAGGTCGGCTGGGACGCGGTACAGAAGCTGCGCCGCCAGACCGGAATGGTCTTCCAGAACTTCCAGCTCTTCCCGCATCAGACGGCGATCGCCAACGTGATGGAAGGCCTCGTCACCGTCCTCAAATGGCCCGCGGAAAAGGCACGCGCCCGCGCCGTGGAACTGCTCGAAAAGGTCGGCATGGCACACAAGGCCGACGCCTGGCCGGCAACGCTGTCGGGCGGCCAGCAGCAACGTGTCGCCATTGCCCGCGCGCTTGCCCCCTCGCCGCGCGTCCTGCTCTGCGACGAGCCGACCTCCGCGCTCGATCCGGAGCTCGCGGAAGAGGTGGTCGAGGTGCTGAGCCGGCTCGCCCGCGAGGGCACGACCATGGTCATGGCAACGCACGATCTGCGCCTTGCCTCACGCGTTGCCGACACGGTCGTTTTCCTCGATGGCGGCGTCATCGTCGAAGAGGGGCCGCCGCGCGCGATCTTCTCGACGCCCGAGCGCGAGCGCACGAAAAAATTCATCGCCTCCCTCAGTGCGCCGCAAAGTTACGATATCTAAAATACACGTCGCCTCACGTTACGGTAGCAAGGAAATCCGGTTCGCGGCAGTTGCATCGGACAGGCGATTCAAGCAGAGTGACGGGATATGCGTACCTCGCCATGCCCCGGCATGTCCAACAGGGGAGAAAGCCTCATGATCAAGAAAACACCGAATCCGATCGACGTCTTCGTCGGGTCCCGCGTCCGCTTGCGGCGGCTGATGGTGGGCATGAGCCAGGAAGCGCTTGCCGACCGTCTCGGCGTCACCTTCCAGCAGGTACAGAAATACGAAAAGGGCACAAACCGCATCAGCGCCAGCCGCCTGCAGGCCATCGCCGAAGTGTTCCGCGTCCCGCCGAGCTTCTTCTTCCAGGATGAAGACAGCGCCACGCCGGCCGCCGGCGTCGGGCATGAGACGGGCGACGTCTCCACCTTCGTCTCCTCCAAGGAAGGCCTCGACCTCAACCGCGCCTTCCTGAAGATCGATGATGCGGGTGTGCGCAAGTCGATCATCGCACTGGCAACGGCGCTGTCCAAGGCGAGCGCCGCTACAGAGGCCGGCGAACGCGCAGAAAACGCACCGGAACTGCGGATCTGACCCCACATGCCAGCACGGCTGCAGACGCTCGGTCATCTGCGCCTGCTCGACGAGGGCGGCAATGACATCGTCTTTCCCGAAAAGGCGCTCCTGATCCTTTGCTATCTCCAGACGCGCGGCGTGAGCGACATGCCGCGGGCGGATGCGGCGAGCCTCTTCTGGGACGACAGCAACAGCGCCGCCGCCTTCGCCAATCTCCGGCAGACCGTTTCACGAACCCAGAAGCGCCAGCGGGAGCTGGACCGGATCTATCTCACCTTCACCGACACCGCGATCGGGCTCGGGCCGGATGCCGTCGAAAGCGATATCGACGGGGTTCACGATGGCGCATGCCTCCCGGTGCTTGCCGCCACGCTGATCGACGACTTCCTCAAACATGTAAAGCCCGGCAACCGCGCCCTTTCGAGCTGGATCATGCTGCAGCGGGCCGCCCATATGGCCATTCTGCGCGGCGCATTGCTCGATAACAATGGACAGGGGGGCACCGGCTTGCGACAGGCGCGCGCCGCGGCAGCCCTGCGTCTCCTGGAGAGCAACCCGGACGACGAGGAAGTGCGCGCCATGCTGACGGGCCGGCCGGCCGCGTCCCCAATCCTCATGACCGCGCAGCCGCCTGCCCGCGTACTGACGCTGCAAGACGCGGATATCGGGTTTGCCCGGCCGAATCCGCCGCGCGTCGTGCTGCTGCCACCGGTCACCACGCTGGCCGCCCGGGCAGCCACGCGCTTCAGCGAAGCGTTGATCGAGGACGTGACGATCGGCCTCTGCGCACTGCGCTCCATTTCGATCATTGCACCGCATACCGCCGCGCAGATCTCGCTCCAGGCCGACAGGGCGGCCACCTACGAGCGCCACAAGATCAGCTACATCCTGGAAACACGGCTGCGCGACGAGGGCGACCACCATTCGCTCTTCACCCAGCTCATCTTCTTCGGCAGCGATGAGGTCGTCTGGGCCGAACGATTCCCGCTCTCGGCTGAAGGCCTCGCCCGTTCACGACAGATGATCTCCCACCAGATAGCGGGTTCGATCGCGACGGAAATCGAGCGCAACGAGCTCGTGCGCGGCGACTACGAAATCGATGCGAAGGCCTACCGCAGCTTCCTCACCGCGCAAGGCCAGTCGAAAAATCTCGACCTGCGCGACATCCGTCGTGCACGCAAGAGTTTTCGCGAGGCATTGAAGGAAAACAGCAACTATGCGCCTGCTTTGGGGGGCTTGGCACACAATTACTTCCTCGAATGGGTTCTGACCGCACGCGGCGACCATGAACTGCTCAAGCAAGCAGAACTTCATGCCCAAAAAGCGATCGAGGTCGATGAGCGCCTGCCCTCGGGCTACCGGGAACTCGGCATCGTCAAGCTCTATACACGCCAGTTCGACGAGAGCGCAGCCTATCTTGATCGCGCCGAGGAGCTAAGCCCCAACTATGCCAACGTCATCGCGAGCTACGCGGATACACTTGTACAGGGCTCTCGACCAGATATCGGCTTGCAGAAGATTGAGCATGCAATCGAACTCAATCCATTGCCGCCGGACGAATATTTCTGGATCGCGGCGAGTGCCTCGTATGCGCTCGACAGATATGAAGACGCTCTCGCCTACATAAACCGGATGAACGACAAGCAGCCGGCCCATCGTCTATCTGCCGCAAGCTGGGCAATGCTCGGAGACCGCAAGAAGGCCAGGCTGTTCGTGCGGCGAACATACGAAAGCAATCCGGATTTCGATTTCGAATCCTGGACAGCGATTATACCATTTAAGGAGGAATGGCAGCGAAAACATTATTATGACGGGTTAAAGAAAGCCGGATTTTAATTAGGATTCACAAGGGAGAGCAGGCATGGCAAGAATAGTTATTTTGGGGATTAAAGGTGAAGCTGGTCTTTGGTCCGTCGATCTCGACGCAGGCACTGCGACGCAAATCGGGTCGCCCACAGGCGGGACCTTGAAGGCTGCCGATGATCTGCGCAAAGCGGGCGCAACAATCACCTCGGGTGTTGACCTCGCCGCCCTCGTTCCCGACGGCGTCGGCAGTTTGCCGGAACCCTCCAGCGGCATTTACGATAAGTAACCGTTGCACGCTTTGAGGCAGACATCCAAGCCGGTGTTTGCCCAAGAGACAAAAGACCACATGCAGGGCCCGAGCTACAAACGTCGCTCGGGCCCTGCAACCAGGCGCCACAGCCTCGTGTTGTTCGAAGAGGCAGGCCGGCAGCATTCCGCGCTCTGCGCGCAAGCCCGGGAAATCTGCATCCTCAGTTTCAACCAAAATCAGGAGGAGCGAAAATGTCGAATGGCGTGCTTGGGCTTGAAGGAGAAACTGGCCTTTGGACGGCGGATCTCGAAACGGGCGCCATCACATCGGTCTCCTCCGGTTCGGCTGACGATCCCCACATAACCGGCAGGTTCAACACGCGTGGCGTGAGCGTCCCGATGGTGGCCGAAACAGCCGGGCCATTTTCTGGCGGCTTTTACGGCAAGTGACCCCCAGCAGCCCCTCCGTGACCAGCTATTCGGATCGCCTCTGCAGTCCGGATGAGACCTGGAGCCGGATCGAGGCGCTTTTGCCTCGCTTCGGTGTCACGCGGCTTTCCCGCCTGACAGGCCTCGATTCGATCGGCATTCCTGTCTGGAACGCAGTCAGCCCCAATGCCCGTTCGATCGTCATCAATCAGGGCAAGGGCATCACCGATCTAGACGCGAAAGTTTCAGCCGCCATGGAGGCGCTCGAGCGGGCGATAGCCGGCGACCCGCTCGTTCCGGTCCGACATGCCTCGCGGCATGATTTTGCGAAGGCGGGGCAGGCCTGCCTGCCGCTCGATATCTTTGTGGCAAGCGACCAGCCCTTCCTGTCGGAGACAGAAAGCATCGACTGGCTTGCCGGCAGCGACGTCACGACGGGCGAAACGGTCTGGGTTCCACGCGCAGCGGTCTGCCTCGACAGGACTGACCCCACGCCGCGGTTCTGGCAGTCCTCCGATGGCCTTGCCTCGGGCAATGCACCGATCGAGGCGACCCTTCACGGCCTTCTCGAGCGGATAGAGCGCGACGCAGACCGGTTGTGGCGGCTGCTGCCTCGCAGCAAGCGCCTTGCAACCGCGATCGACCCCACTGGCTTTGCCGATCCCATCATCGAGGATCTGCTCGCTCGATTCCGGACTGCAAAGCTGGAACTGCGCGTCTTCGACATCACCAGCGACCTCGCAGTGCCAACCTATGCCGCCGTCCTCGGCAATACCGGGCTTCTTGCAAAGAAGACCCCTCTCTTCCACGATGCGACCATCGGCTACGGCACACATCCCGTGGCCACCCGTGCCCTCATCCGGGCCCTGACCGAAGTCGCGCAATCACGCCTCACCTATATCAGCGGGGCACGTGACGATCTTTTTGCCGAAACCTTCACCCGCCCGCTCGCCACCGAAACGCTTGCCCTCTTCGAAGCGTCGCCGGGCGTGGCGAAGTCCTACGACGCTCCCGAAGGTGACGCCGCCACGCTGCTTTCCCACTGCCTGGAGCGGCTCGCCACAGGCGGCATAGCCCCCATTCTGGCGGTCCCGCTCACCGACCCGTCCCTTCCCATCGCTGTCGCAAAGGTCGTCGTGCCGTCGCTCGAAAACCCTGAAGGCAAGCGTCGCCACGCTGTCGGCCACCGCGCCCTGTCGCGCATGTTGTTTGGAATGTCATGAAGATCCTGTTCGCAGGCCCGAGCCTGCCCGATGCTGCCGCACTGTGCGGGAAAAATATCGATGTCCGGCCGCCGGCTGCCCATGGAGACGTGCTCGCCGCCACGCGCGAAGGCGCGAAGGCGATCGGCATCGTCGACGGAAACTTCGAACATGTCGCCCCCATCTGGCACAAGGAAATCCTCCATGCTCTGGATCAGGGTATCGCCGTCTTCGGCGCGGCCAGCATGGGGGCGCTGCGGGCGGCGGAATGCGACGCCTTCGGCATGGTCGGCATCGGCCGTATCTACCAGGACTATGCCAGCGGCCGGCGCATGGACGATGCCGATGTCGCCCTGCTGCATGGCCCCGCCGAACTCGGTTACCCCGCCCTTTCACTCCCACTCGTCAATGTCGAGGCGACGCTCGACCGGTTGGAGAGAGAAAAAACCGTTGAAAAGCATGACATATTAACGCTGCGTATTGCCGCGGCGACGCTCTTCTACAAGGAGCGGACCTGGTCTGCGATCGTCGACCGAGCCCAAACGGCATTGGATCGCACGGCGCTTCTGCAACTTCTCCTCGCAACAACGGTCGATCAGAAGCGTACAGATGCACTTACCCTTCTGCACATCCTCGACACTTTCAACGAAAAAACCGCGAAAAAACAAGGAAACTGGACGTTTAGAGCAACATCGCTCTGGCGCTCGGTGGCCGATCAACCCGGAGCGTAAAAAAACACGCAGTTTCCCATTCCGCGTGTGTCACGCTTAAGTCACGCGCACAACCTCCGAGTCACGCCTATACTTCGTCCCAGGGGCTGAAAGTGAGCATTGCTCCCGGGGGCATAGGACATGAAAATCGAAACCATCGAGACCGAAGACAGGGGCACGGAATTGATGGCGCTGGCGCGGCTTGTCGCGTTTGCGCTCGAATCCGCCAAGTCGCTGGACGCAGAGGTTGTCGAGTTCTGCCTGGACAAGGCGCTGCGCGCCGTGCTGGACCAGATCGACGAACCTTCGCGTATGGCACTCACGTCAAACGACATTATACTGATGAACCGGTCAGCGCTCTGCTGACCGGAGGAACGGGCCGGCTAGCCGGCCGGGGGATAGCCGCCGTCCTCCTCCGCGGCGCTGATCGTGCGGACGGCCCGAACCTGCGGGCCGCCGCCGATCTTCTTAAAATTCTCCAATTGCGAAACGAAAACACACGGTTGCGCTGATCGCGGAACTCTGAAAGGTTCTCTTCTCGAAAAAACGCCCCGAAACCGGGGCCGACGGACAGAGGGAGAACAGCATGCGGAGAATTCTGGCAGGTGGCGTGGCCGCACTCGCGCTCATGACGGCGGGCATCGCCCAGGCGGAACCGGTGAAGATCGGCGTCATCACCACGCTGTCCGGCGGTGGCGCAGGCCTCGGCATCGACATGCGCGACGCCTTCCAGTTGGCGATCAAGCAATCCGGCAACAGCGAGATCGAGCTCGTCGTGGAAGACGATGCGCAGAAGCCGGAACTCGCCGTCCAGATCGCCGAGAAGATGATCCAGAGCGACAAGGTCGACCTGATGACCGGCATCATCTGGTCGAACCTCGCCATGGCCGTGGTGCCGAACACGGTGGCACAGGACGTCATCTATCTCTCGCCCAATGCCGGCCCGTCGGCGCTCGCCGGCGCGAACTGCCACCCCAACTATTTTAACGTCGCCTACCAGAACGACAATTTCCATGAGGCGATGGGCGAATACGATAACAAGGACTACAAGAAGACCTTCATCCTCGCTCCGAACTATCCGGCCGGCAAGGATGCGCTGACCGGCTTCAAGCGCTATTACAAGGGCGAGCTCGCCGGCGAGGTCTATACCCAGGTCGGCCAGACGGACTATGCCGCCGAGATCGCGGAAATTCGCGCTTCCGGCGCCGATTCGGTCTACTTCTTCCTGCCCGGCGGCATGGGCATCGCCTTCATGAAGCAATATGCCCAGTCGGGCGTCACCATTCCCGTCACCGGGCCCGGCTTCTCCTTCAGCCAGGACGTGCTGCCGGCGATCGGCGATGCCGCACTCGGCGTGAAGAACTCTGGCACCTGGGCGAAAGACCTCGACAACCCCGCCAACAAAGCCTTCGTCGAGGCGTTCCAGAAGGAATACAACCGCCTGCCCTCGATCTATGCCGCGCAGAGCTGGGACACCGCCAACCTCATCCTCTCGGCCATCGGAAAGGCAAGCGTGAAGGACAAGGACGCCTTCCGCGCCGCGCTGAAGGCTGCGGACTTCGCTTCCGTGCGCGGAAAGTTCAAGTTCAACACGAACAACCATCCGATCCAGGACATCTATGTCACCGAGGTCGTGAAGGAAGGCGACGTCCTGACCAACAAGATCATCGCCACCGCCTTCACCGATCACGGCGACGCCTACGCCGACAAGTGCTCGATGTAATCCGCGACCGGACATCCGCCCCCGGGCGGATGTCCCCGCATGACCTTCCGGACCAGCCACCTTGTCCCTCGCCCTCCTCATCGAGCAGTTTCTGAACGGGCTCCAGCTCGGTGTCATGCTGTTCCTTATCGCCGCCGGCCTGACGCTGATCTTCGGCGTGATGGGGCTGATCAACCTTGCTCACGGCTCGCTGTACATGGTCGGCGCCTTCGCCTGCGCCGCGGTCGCGGCCGCGACGGGTTCCTTCTGGCTCGGCCTTGTCGCCAGCCTTGCCGCCGCCGCGGCCGCGGGGGCCTTGATGGAGGTTGTCATCATCCGCCGGCTCTATGCCCGCGACCATCTCGATCAGGTACTCGCCACCTTCGCGCTGATCCTCATCTTTTCCGAGGGCACGCGCTGGCTCTTCGGCTCGTTTCCGCTCTATCTCGACATCCCGCCTCTCTTGCAGGGTGCCGTGGCACTGCCGGGCGGCGGACAATATCCACTCTACCGCCTCGCCATCATCGGCGTGGGCGTCGGTGTCGCCATCGGTCTCTACCTCCTGATCGGTCGCACGCGTCTCGGCATGCGCATCCGCGCCGGCGAATCCGACCGCGAGATGATCGCCGCGCTCGGCATCGACATCCGCTCGCTCTATACGATCGTCTTCGCCTTCGGTGCAGCGCTTGCCGGCCTTGCCGGCGCACTGGTCGGCGCGCTGCAGTCAGTACAGGTCGGCATGGGCGAACCGGCGCTGATTCTCGCCTTCGTCGTCATCGTCATCGGTGGCATCGGCTCGATCAAGGGTGCGCTGATCGGCGCGGTCCTCGTCGGCCTCGTTGATACGATGGGCCGTTTCCTGCTGCCCAAGGCGCTCGCCCTGATGATGCCGGCGACGGAGGCCGGTCCCGTCGGCGCCGCACTCGCCTCCATGCTCATCTACATCGTCATGGCGCTGATCCTCGCCTTCCGGCCGAGCGGCCTCTTTTCTGCGAGGACCTGAGGCGTGACTTCCCGCGAAACGACGATCAACATCCTCCTCGCCCTTCTGCTCCCGGCCGCCGCGCTGACAGCGCTGCTCCTGGGCGAAGCCTTCTACATCACGCTTGCCACCCGCATTGCGATCCTGGCGCTGGCAGCAGTCGGGCTCAACATCGCCCTCGGGCTCGGCGGCCTTGTCTCCTTCGGCCATGCCGCCTTCTTCGGCCTTGGCGGCTACGTCACAGGCGTGCTGGCCACCCATGCCTTCAACATGGAGCCCATCGCCTTCGGTCTGCCGGGCACGACCTCCATGCCCATCATCTGGTTTGTTGCGATCCTCCTTTGCGGCCTCGTGGCACTGCCAATCGGCCTCATCAGCCTGCGCACGTCAGGCGTCTATTTCATCATGATCACGCTCGCCTTCGCGCAGATGATCTACTATTTCGCGATCTCCTGGCCGGCCTATGGCGGCGAGGACGGCCTGTCGCTCTCCATGCGCAACGGTTTTCCCGGCCTCAACACGGCAAAACCCTTCCCCTATTTCGTCGTGGTCTTCGTGCTCTTGCTTGCAGGGCTTTTTCTCTTCCACCGCCTGCAGGCCTCCCGCTTCGGCGCGGCGCTGGAGGCCGCACGACAGAACCCGGCAAGACTTGCCGCGACGGGCATCTCGCCCTTTACGATCCGCCTCGTCGCCTTCGTGCTCTCGGCCATGATCACCGGCCTTGCCGGGACGCTGTTTGCCGATCTCAACCGCTTCGTCAGCCCCTCCATGCTCTCCTGGCACATGTCGGGAGAACTGATCGTGCTGATCATCCTCGGCGGCAAAAGCCGCCTGTTCGGGCCGCTGGCCGGGGCGACGCTCTATGTCCTTTTCGAACATGTGCTGGGCGGCCTCACGGAGCGCTGGCAGCTCTTCCTCGGCCTCGTTCTCCTCGCCGTCGTCTTCTTCGCACGCGGCGGATTGATCGGCATCCTGGCCGGGAGGCCTCGCCATGGTTGAACCGGTCCTCGAAATCAGGAACCTCGAAAAGTCCTTCGGCGCATTGAAAGCGACGAATGGCGCGAGCCTCGACCTTCGCCCGGGAGAAATTCACGCGCTGATCGGCCCGAACGGGGCGGGCAAGAGCACGCTGATCAACCAGATCTCCGGCGCGCTCGCACCCGATGCCGGCAGCATCCGCTTCCTCGGTACGGATGTCACTGCCCTCGATACGGCGCGGCGCGCCCGCATGGGCCTTGCCCGCACCTTCCAGATCTCCTCGCTCGCGCAGGAGTTTTCCGCGCTTCGCAACGTCATGCTTGCGGTGCAGGCGCGGCAGGGAACGAGCCTGCGCTTCTTCCGCTCCGTGGCAAGCGACATCTCTCTCATCGAACCGGCAATGCGGATGCTGTCGCGCGTCGGACTGGCGGACCGAGCAGGCGTGCCCGCTGCGGCGCTGTCCCACGGCGAACGCCGGCAGCTCGAAATCGCCGTGGCACTGGCCATGGAACCCAGGGCCTTCCTGCTCGACGAGCCGATGGCCGGCATGGGGCCGGAAGGCTCGAAAGCACTGACCGGCTTCCTCGACGGGTTGCGCCGGGAAGCACCGGTCCTGCTGGTGGAACATGACATGGATGCCGTCTTCGCGCTCGCCGACCGTGTGTCCGTGCTGGTCTACGGCCGCATCATCGCGACGGGCAGCGTCAGCGAGATCCGCAACGACCCCGAGGTGCGCCGGGCCTATCTTGGGGAGCCCGCATGAGCCTGTTGGTCCTTGAGGAGATCGAGACCTGCTACGGCGCCTCGCAGGCGCTGTTCGGCGTGTCGCTGTCCGTCCGAGAGGGCGAGGTCGTCGCACTGATGGGCCGCAACGGCATGGGCAAGACGACGACCATCCGCTCGATCCTCGGCCTGACGCCTGCTCGCGCCGGCCGCATCGCCTTCGACGGCAAGACCGTTACCGCACTCCTCCCGCACCGCATCGCCCGCCTCGGCATCGGCCTGGTGCCGGAGGGGCGACGCTGCTTCGCCAACCTGACGGTCGAGGAAAACCTCCTCGCCTCCGCCCGGCGCGGTGCCTGGACACTGGCGAAGGTGATCGATCTCTTTCCCAGGCTCGGCGAGCGGCTTGGGCAATATGCCGACACCCTATCCGGCGGCGAGCAGCAGATGCTGGCGATCGGCCGCGCCCTGATGACCAATCCGAAACTCCTTATCCTCGACGAGGCGACCGAGGGGCTGGCACCGGTGATCCGGCAGGATATCTGGGCGGCGATCCGACAGCTGAAGGCGGGGGGCCAGTCGATCCTCGTCGTCGACAAGACGCTCTCCGAGCTCCTGCCGCTCACCGACAGCTGCTGCGTGCTGGAGAAGGGCCGGACCGTGTTCTCCGGCCCGCCAACGACCTTTACCCGCGACCTGCAGGACCGCTATCTCGGCGTTTAAGAACGGAGGACGGCATGTTCGGCTACAGGATCACCGACTGGGACGACGCCTACGAGAATGGCGGCAACATTCCGGGCGGAATGCGCTGGCCTACCGCCTGGGTGGAGCCGGCGCAAAGGATGCGCGAAACGCTCCTCAGCCTCGGCCGGGCAAGGCTCGATCTCGCCTATGGCGCGGGCGAGCGCAACCGCCTCGACCTTTTCCTGCCCGAGCGCGCGCCGCGGGGCCTCGTCGTCTACGTGCATGGCGGCTTCTGGCTGCGGCTCGACCGGAATTTCTGGTCGCACCTTGCCGCAGGCCCCCTCGCCCACGGCTATGCCGTCGCCATGCCCTCCTACACGCTCTGCCCGGACATCCGCATCCGCGGCATCGTGCGGGAGATCGCAGCGGCGATCGAAACGGCTGCAGGACTGGTGGCAGGTGAGCTCCATCTGATCGGCCATTCGGCGGGCGGCCAGCTCGTCAGCCGCATGGTGTCGGAAGCCTCGCCGCTTTCCGTCGGAACGCTCGCTCGCATCCGGCACGTCCTCTCCCTCTCCGGCCTGCACGACCTACGCCCGCTCATGCCTGCCGCCATGAACGAACGACTACAGATCGACGAAGCGGAGGCTATCGCCGAGAGCCCGGCCCTGCTGCGCCCCGTCGAAGGCACGCGGCTCACCTGCTGGGTCGGCGCCATGGAGCGCGCGGAATTCCTGCGCCAGAACGCCCTGCTTGCCAATGTCTGGACCGGCCTCGGCGCCACGACGGCGACGGTCGTCGAGCCGAACCGGCATCATTTCGACGTCGTCGACGGCCTTGCCGATCCCGAGCATCCCCTCACTCGAACCCTGCTGTCACCCTGATCCGATGAGCACGCTTGCCGCCTATGGCGGGCTTTTCCTCGCCGCGCTCGTCGCCGCCACCATCCTGCCGGCCCAGTCGGAAGCGGTGCTCGGCGGCTTGCTGGCCACCGGCACCCATTCCCCTGTGCTGCTGATCCTCGTCGCCGGCATCGGCAACGTGCTGGGTTCCGTCGTCAACTGGCTTCTCGGGCGCGGCGTCGAGCGGTTTCGCGGCGCGCGGTGGTTTCCCGTCAGCGACAAAAGCCTTGACCGAGCCGGCCGATGGTATCGCAAATACGGCTGGTGGAGCCTGCTGCTGAGCTGGATGCCGATCATCGGCGATCCGCTGACGGTGGCGGCCGGCATCATGCGTGAACCGTTCCTGCGCTTCCTTGCTGTCGTTTCGATTGCCAAGTTCGGCCGCTATATCGTGCTTGCCGCTCTCGTGCTCCACTGGCTCTGAAATTTTTCTGGAGGGGATGGAATGGGCGTCGCCCGGCTTTCGTATATTGGGGTATGAACGGAAAGACACCCGGCTTCAACGTGATCGGACAGCTCGCAGCGCTGAGGCGCTATGCGCTCTCGCTCGTCCGCAATCCGGACGAGGCCGAGGACCTGGTGCACGATGCGCTGGTCAAGGCCTATGAGCGGCAGTCCACCTTCCGCACCGGCGCCAGCGTACGCAACTGGCTGATGTCGATCCTGCACAATGCGCATATCGACCGCCTGCGCCAGCGCCGCTCGCAGGAGCGCCGCCACGACGCCGCCGCGGAGCTGGCAGAGGTCTCCATCCCGGCAAACCAGGACCATTCGGTGCGCCTGACGCAGCTGCGCAACGCGTTCTTCGCCCTGCCGGAAGAACAGCGCGAAGCGTTGCACCTCGTCGCGATCGAGGAACTTTCCTACCAGGAAGCAGCCGAAACGCTCGGCATCCCGGTCGGCACGCTGATGTCGCGTGTCGCCCGCGCGCGCCAGCGGCTGCGCGCCTTTGAACAGAGCGGCAGCGCCGCTCCCGTCACGCATCTCAGAATCGTCGGAGGCACTGGCGATGACAAGCAATGACCCCATTCTCGAATCCGATCTCAACGCCTATGTCGACGAGCAGCTCGCCGTCGGCCGGCGCATCGAGGTCGAGGCCTATCTTTCGGAACGGCCGGAGGTCGCGGCGCAGATCATGAAGGATCTGCGCGTGCGCGACGAGCTGCGCCTGGCACTTGCCGACCACCGCACGGTGACCCGGCAGGAAACGCGCGAGGCCGCCCGGCTCCTGGAACGCGCGCTGTCGCGTCGCCGCATCTTCTCCGTCTTCCGCCGTGCTGCAGCCATCGCCCTCTTCGTGGCCGCCGGCTGGACGGCCCATGCCGTGCTCGGCCCCTTCGGCGCCACCGAGGTCGTGGCCTCCACGCCCCCGCCTGCCTTCGTGGAGGAGGCGGTGCGCGCGCACAAGACGACGCTGCTGCGCGATACTATGGCATCCCAGCCGGAAACCGAGACCTTCGATCCGGCCGAGATCCGCTCTGCAACCGCGATCGTGCTGCCGGACCTGCCGAAGGGCTGGGGCGTGATCGACACGCAGGTCTTCCCCTCGGCCTATGGTCCGAGCGTCGAACTGGTGCTGGAACCACGCAAGGGCGAGCGCCTGTCGCTCTTTGCGGTGCGCCCCGGCTCGTTCGGCGTGCAGCACGTCCTGCTCTTCCACGCCGACAATGCCCGTGCCGCCTACTGGCAGATCGGCGATGTCGCCTATGCGCTGGTTTCGGAAAGCCGCAAGGCCGACGACCTGGCGGAAACCGCGCGCGATCTTTCGCGCACGCTCTACTGATCAACCGCGTCCAAACCGAAGGAGTTATTCGATGGATCCCGTACAACAGCGATTTGGCTACGGCGCGCAGGCGCAGTCGGCCGCCCTCTTCGACGAGGGCCTGCGCCAGCACATGCTGCGCGTCTACAACTACATGGGCGCCGGCCTTGTGATCACCGGCCTCATCGCCTTCATCGTCGGCTCGACGCCGGCCCTCTACGTGCCGATCTTCTCCTCACCGCTGAAGTGGGTGGTGATGCTGGCGCCGCTCGCCTTCGTCTTCTTTTTCTCGTTCAAGATCCAGACGATGTCGGCCAGCACCGCGCAGATGACCTTCTGGGCTTTCTGCGCCGTCATGGGCCTGTCGCTCGCCTCGGTGTTCCTCGTCTTCACCGGCACGAGCATCGCCCGCACCTTCTTCATCGCCGCCTCGATGTTCGGCGCGACGAGCCTCTATGGCTACGTGACGAAGCGTGACCTCGCGAAGTTCGGCTCGTTCCTGATCATGGGCCTTATCGGCGTCGTGATCGCCTCGGTCGTCAACATCTTCCTCGGTTCGAGCGCGCTGCAGTTCGCAATTTCAGTGATCGGCATCGTCGTCTTCGTCGGCCTCACCGCCTGGGACACGCAGAACATCAAGCAGCAGTATGCTGAAAACATCGACCAGGAATCGCAGCAGAAGATGGCCGTGTTCGGTGCGCTTTCGCTGTACCTGAACTTCGTCAACATCTTCCAGCTTCTGCTGAATTTCACTGGCGAGCGCGAGTAGTTTTCGCAAATGATTCAAGAGGAAACGGCGGGGCAAAACCCCGCCGTTTTTTGCTTCTCGCACCGCAATATACGTAAGTAATTTCTTACGAATTTTACCCGGTTGACAAATCAGCCGGCAGCGTCTTTGCTTAGAGCATTCACCAGGGGGGTCCCGACAAGGGGCTGAGATACTGCTGGCATTCGCAGCGCAGTGACCCGTTGAACCTGATCCAGTTCATACTGGCGTAGGGACGGTGCAAGCGCTGTAGAACCCGAAATCCGCAACCCGGATTCCGCCTACGCGTCCTTCCATCATTCCGGCTCTAGGACTGGGTCTCCAATCGCAAACTTGGAGCCTCACGAATGAATATTGCCGCCCAGAAGCTCACTCCCACCGTCACGACAGGCGCCCCGCCCGCCTCGCGAAAGATCCACATCGCCGGCGAGCAGCACCCGCAGATCCGCGTGCCGATGCGCGAGATCGCCCTGCACCCGACCTCGGGCGAACCGCCAGTCATCGTCTACGACGCCTCCGGCCCCTATACCGACCCCACCCATGTCGTCTCGATCGAAAGCGGCCTGCCGCGGCTTCGCGAGGCCTGGGTCGCCGCACGCGGGGATACCGAGGACTATGACGGCCGCCACATCCGTCCGGAGGACAACGGCTTTGCCACCGGGGAGCGGCTGACACCGGAATTCCCCATTCGCAACCGTCCGCGCCGGGCGAAGGACGGCAAGGCCGTCACCCAGCTCGCCTATGCGCGCGCCGGCATCGTTACGCCCGAGATGGAATTCATCGCCATCCGCGAAAACCTCGGCCGCAAGGCCGCGAAAGAGGCGCTCATCCGCGACGGCGAGAGTTTCGGCGCCCACATCCCCGACTTCGTCACGCCGGAATTCGTCCGCCAGGAAGTCGCAAGCGGCCGGGCGATCATTCCCGCCAACATCAACCATCCAGAAGCCGAGCCGATGATCATCGGCCGGAATTTCCTGGTGAAGATCAACGCCAACATCGGCAATTCCGCCGTCACCTCCTCCATGGCGGAAGAGGTCGAGAAGATGGTCTGGGCGATCCGCTGGGGCGGCGATACGGTCATGGACCTCTCCACCGGCCGAAACATCCACAACATCCGCGAATGGATCATCCGCAATTCACCGGTCCCGATCGGCACCGTGCCGCTCTACCAGGCGCTGGAAAAGGTCAACGGCATTGCCGAGGACCTCACCTGGGAGGTTTTCCGCGACACACTGATCGAGCAGGCCGAACAGGGCGTCGATTATTTCACCATCCATGCCGGCGTGCGGCTCGCCTATATTCCGCTCACCGTCAACCGCGTCACCGGCATCGTCTCGCGTGGCGGCTCGATCATGGCCAAGTGGTGTCTTCATCACCACCGGGAAAGCTTCCTGTACGAACATTTCGAGGAAATCTGCGACATCTGCCGCGCCTATGACGTCTCCTTCTCGCTCGGTGACGGCCTGCGCCCCGGCTCGATCGCTGACGCCAACGACGCCGCGCAGTTCGCCGAACTCGAAACGCTCGGCGAGCTGACGCAGATCGCCTGGGCAAAGGACTGCCAGGTCATGATCGAAGGCCCCGGCCATGTGCCGATGCACAAGATCAAGGAGAACATGGACAAGCAACTGAAGGTCTGTGGCGAGGCGCCCTTCTACACGCTCGGGCCGCTGACGACCGACATCGCCCCCGGCTACGACCACATCACCTCGGGCATCGGTGCGGCAATGATCGGCTGGTTCGGCACCGCCATGCTCTGCTACGTCACGCCGAAGGAACATCTCGGCCTACCGGACCGCGACGACGTGAAGGTCGGCGTCATCACCTACAAGATCGCCGCCCACGCCGCCGATCTCGCCAAGGGCCATCCAGCGGCGAAGATCCGCGACGACGCGCTGTCGCGTGCCCGTTTCGAGTTCCGTTGGGAGGACCAGTTCAACCTCTCGCTCGACCCGGAAACCGCCCGCGCCTTCCACGACGAGACGCTGCCGAAGGAGGCACACAAGGTGGCGCATTTCTGCTCCATGTGCGGCCCAAAATTCTGCTCCATGCGCATCTCGCACGATATCCGTGCCGAGGCCCAGAAGGAGGGGCTGGAGGCCATGGCCGCGAAGTATCGCGACGGCGGCGACCTCTACATGCCGCTTGCCGAAGCCCCCGCCGGAGAATGACCATGCGCGTCCTCGTCAAGGGGGCCGGCGTTGCCGGCCTCACCGTCGCCTGGCAGCTCTATCGCCACGGCTTCGACGTCACCATCACCGAACGCGCCGAAAAGGTCGGCCTTGGTGCCTCCGGCTTCGCCGGCGGCATGCTGGCCCCCTGGTGCGAGCGGGAAAGCGCGGAAGAGCCCGTTCTGGCGCTCGGCCGCTCGGCCGCAGACTGGTGGGAAGCGGCCGTGCCCGGTCATGTCAAGCGCCGGGGAACGCTGGTCGTTGCCGCCGGCCGCGATGCCGCGGAGCTCGACCGCTTCGCCCGCCGCACAAGCGGCTGGGAATGGCTCGACGGCGCGGCCATTGCCGAGCTGGAGCCGGATCTCGCCGGTCGCTTCCCCAAGGCCCTGTTCTTTCGGCAGGA
This sequence comes from Shinella sp. HY16, assembly GCF_028534175.1. Taxonomy (NCBI): domain Bacteria; kingdom Pseudomonadati; phylum Pseudomonadota; class Alphaproteobacteria; order Hyphomicrobiales; family Rhizobiaceae; genus Shinella; species Shinella sp. HY16. The sequence continues at coordinate 3,182,634 of NZ_JAHYXL010000001.1, forward strand.
AGCCCATCTCGACCCGCAGCGGGCGCTTTCGGCGCTCACCGCCGGGCTCGAGGAGGCACGCATGCGCTTCCTGTTCTGCGCCAACCCGGATGCCGATCGCTACGACCGCGTGATCGACTGCACCGGTGCAGCCCGGATCGGCCAGCTGCCGGGCCTTCGGGGCGTGCGCGGCGAAATGCTCTATGTGGAAACCCCGGAAATCAACCTCTCCCGCCCCGTCCGCCTGCTGCATCCGCGCCACCCGATCTACATCGTGCCACGCGGAAGGAACCGCTTCATGGTGGGCGCGACCATGATCGAGAGCGCCGACGACGGCGGCATCACCGCCCGCTCGCTCATGGAACTGCTGAACGCCGCCTACACGCTGCACCCGGCTTTCGGTGAGGCACGGCTTACGGATACCGGCGCAGGCATCCGCCCGGCCTTTCCCGACAACCTGCCGCGCGTGAGCGAACACGACGGCACGCTCCATGTGAACGGCCTTTATCGCCACGGCTTCCTGCTGGCTCCCGCAATGGCGGCGGAGGTCGCGCGGCGACTTCTTGCAGAACAGGCCCCATCGGAAAGGAGGGCATCATGACCCTCATCATCAACGGCGAGGAACAGGAGATCGCGGCAACCACGCTCGCCGATCTTCTCTCCGCCCTCGATTACGAGGGCGAGTGGCTGGCGACGGCCGTCAACGGCGAGCTGGTGCACCGCGAGGATCGCGCCGACTTCACGCTCGGCACACGCGACCGCATCGAAATCCTCTCGCCCATGCAGGGAGGCTGACATGCTGAAACTCTACGACATCGAGGTTCAATCCCGCCTGCTGCTCGGAACCGCGCGCTATCCCTCCCCCGCAATCCTCGCCGAGGCCGTGCGGCGCGCGAAAGCGGAGATCGTTACCGTGTCGCTGCGGCGGGAAACTGCCGGCGGCAAGGCGGGCGGCGCATTCTTCGAGCTGATCCATGCGCTCGGTGTGCATGTCCTGCCCAACACCGCCGGCTGCCACAGCGTGCAGGAGGCCGTGCTGACGGCGAAGATGGCGCGCGAGGTCTTCCGCACGGACTGGATCAAGCTCGAAGTAATCGGCCATCACGACACGCTGCAGCCCGATGTCTTCGGCCTCGTGGAAGCCGCACGCATCCTGACGGGCGAAGGTTTTCAAGTCTTCCCCTATACGACGGACGACCTCGTCGTCGCAGAAAAGCTGATCGAGGCCGGCTGCCGCGTGCTGATGCCCTGGTGCGCGCCGATTGGCTCGGCCATGGGGCCGGTCAACCCGATGGCGCTGCGCACTTTCCGGGCGCATTTCCCTGATGTGCCACTGATTGTCGATGCCGGCATCGGCCGCCCCTCGCACGCCGCCGGCGTCATGGAATTCGGCTATGACGCCGTGCTGCTCAACACCGCCGTCGCCGGCGCCGGCGATCCGGCTGCGATGGCCGAAGCCTTCGCGCTCGCCATCGATGCCGGCCGCCTTGCCCACGCCGCCGTACCGCTGGAGCCGCGCGACATGGCCGTCCCCTCCACCCCCGTCATCGGAAAGGCGGTCTTCTCATGACACTCGATCCCTTCTACCTCATCGTCGACAGTGCCGACTGGATCGACCGGCTGGTGCCCATCGGCGTGAAACTCGTGCAGCTGCGCATGAAGAACACCCCGGACCATCAGCTGCGCGACGAAATCCGCCGGGCGAAAGCCACCTGCGCGAAGCATGGTTGCCAGCTCATCGTCAACGATTATTGGCAGATCGCCATCGAGGAGGGCTGCGACTACGTGCATCTCGGTCAGGAGGATCTGGCGACCGCCGATGTCAGCGCCATTCGTGCGGCCGGCATGAAGCTCGGCCTTTCCACCCATGACGAAGCAGAGCTCGACATCGCCCTCGCGGAAAGGCCTGACTACATCGCGCTCGGCCCGGTCTGGCCGACGATCCTCAAGAAGATGAAATGGGCGCCGCAGGGTGTCGAGCGGCTCAGCGACTGGAAGGCGCGCATCGCGCCCGTTCCCCTCGTCGCGATCGGCGGCCTCAACCCGGATCGCCTGGAAGCCGTCTTCAAAAACGGCGCCGACAGTGCCGCGGTGGTGACCGACATCACGCTGAGCGCAGATCCGGAGGCGCGCACACGCGAATGGATCGCGCGCACGGCGCGCTGGCGTGAACGGAGCTTGCAGAAGGGCGGTACCGCCTGACGTCAGGCTCCCGGCGCAATTTTCCAGAGCCGCCGGGCATTTTCCGAGAGCACGCGGCACTTGTCTTCCAGACTGACGCCGGACAGCAGCGCCTGCGTCGCGCCGATCCAGGTGGAAAGCCCACCGCCGAGCGTGCAGACCGGCCAGTCACTGCCCCAAACCATGCGCTGGAAGCCGAAGCTTTCCGCCACATGGGCGAAATAGGGTTTCAGGTCCTCCAGGGTCCAGTCTTCCCCACCATAGGCGGGGATGCCGGACAGCTTTACCGTGACATTCGGCCGGCGCGCGATCTCTGCGACCGGCCCCTTCCAGGTATCGAAGCCGCCACTCTTGATGTCGGGTACGCCGCAATGGTCGAGCACGAAGGAAACATCGGGGGCAAGGTCGGCGAGCGCAATCGCCTTCTCGATCTGGTGCGGCAGAACGCAAAGGTCGAAACTGAGGCCGGTGCCCGCCAGCCGTCCTATGTTTTCGCGGAAGAGAGTGCCTTCGGAGATATCATCCGGCACGACATGCAGCACGCGACGGAAACCGCGAACGAAGGGATTGGCAAGGACCGTCTCGAGATAGGTTGGGAAATCCGGCGATTCCGGCCGGCAAGCGGCGATGGCACCGACGAGAAGGCTGCCCGCCTCCCCCGCAAGCCCTTCAACCATGGCCGTCTCGCGCGCGATATCACCCTCCGCGACGTCCACTTCCATATGCAGCGCCGCGACGATACCGAGGCGGCACGCCTCCCGCGCATAAATCTCCTGCGTGAAATCGGCATCGAGCGACGGCGCGCCGGCAAGCCAGGGATAGGACAGCCGGTCCCGATAGATGAGATGCAGGTGCGTATCGACGATCATGCCGGCCTCCTCCAAGCAGGGCGAACACTGCCATAGAAGAATTCTCTATTCAAATACGAATTTATACGCCTATAGCAGCCCATTCCATCCAGCAAAAAAGCACCGCGAGGACTACCAATCCGGCCCGGTTCTCCTACCTCCCTTCCAGCAACAGGAGGAACCGCATGAAGGTCAGCGCGCGCAACCGCCTCAAGGGCAAGATCGTCGAAGTCGTCCTCGGCGCGACAACGGCTCATGTCCGCATCGATGTCGGCGGCTCGATCATCACCGCCGCCATCACCAATGATGCGGTGAACGAACTCGGCCTTGCTGCCGGCCATGAGGCCTATGCGCTGATCAAGGCATCGGACGTGATGGTGGCGATCGACGACTAGTGTGTTTCGGCATGGTTCCGGGCGCAAAACCAAATCGCGCCTTATGAGAATTCCGTTAATCGCCGATCTTCGCGCACATAGACACGGGCTCGGTCGCAAAATCGCCCTTCTGGGGCGGCGCAATCGGTTTGAACAGGCTGCGATCCGGCTTCAGGTCGATCAGCGGCGTGCCATCGAGGCAGTCGAGACCGCGCACGAAGAGCCGGCTGCCTTCGATCTTCTCCAGCACGACGATCGACGTGCCGATCGGATTGGGCCGGACAGGCGAGCGCAGCGAGAAGGTGCCATGCACTTCGCCGTTCGAAGCGGGGCTCTGCAACACGAGGTCGCGGCGCGACTGGTGAAGCCAGTAGAGCACCTCCAGCCGTTCAAAACGCTCTGCCCCCTTCAGTGCCTGCACCCAGGGCTCGAAGACCTCGATGGTGCAGACCGGACCATCTGGGCGCCCCTGACGCGGCGTTTCCATGCGCGAGGTCCAGGGCGTCGAAATCCGGCCGATGAAAACAATCTGCGCATCCGCTGCCTCCGGCAGAGTGATGGCCACTTCATTCTCGCGGATTTCATTCAGCCGGACCATGCAACGCTCCATCGCTATATTTATAAGGATACGACGATAGCCGGCTGGCGCCGCGAGGGAAAGAGGCCAGCAGGCTCAAAGACGGCGACAGATTGACACCGGACACAAGCAGCCTCAGCCGGCACCGGACGCCTCGGCATTGCGCAAACGCCAGTCTGTCGGGGAAAGCCCGGCCCGCTTGCGGAAAAAACGCGAGAAATAGGCGGGGTCCTCGAAGCCGATCTCCCGGCCAATGTCCTCCACCGGGCGAATGGTGAAACGCAGCAGACGCTTGGCCTCCAGCAAGCGCCGCTCCAGCACCATATCCTTCACCGTCTGGCCAAAGACCGTGCGCGCCGCCTTGTCGAGCAGGTGCGGCGTCGTCGCCAGCCGTTCGACATAGTGCCCGACCGGCCAATCCTCCCGGTAGTGCCGGTCGATGGCACGGCGCAGCTCCAGCCCCAGCGCAACCGCAGGCGAGGCCGCCGCAAAGCCGCCCGGGCCGCCAAGTCGCGCCATCAGCGAGAGGACGACCGCGATCAGCCCGGCGAGCACCCGTTCGCTCGCTCCCGCGCCGCCGCGATATTCCTCCATCACCATGGCGAGCAGCGTATCGATCCGCATCCAGCCGGGGGCATCCGCCGCACCAGAAAGCAGCACCGGCGCATCGAGCGCCAGATCCACCTGCGGCGCCATCGCCCTCAGCTGGTCGTCCGAGATGGAGACGACGATCGCATCTGACCGGTCGTCGACATCGAAGCCGTGCACGACGTTGCTCGGCACGAAGCTGATCGCCGGAGCGGAAAAACTCCAAGTCCGATCCTCGATCCTGTAGCGGCCCTCGCCCTTGAACCAGTAGGTGACCTGCCCCATCAGCGGATGTTTGTGCGGCGCGACTCGGCCGAAATGCAGGCTTTTCCGCTCCATCACCGTCTCGACATGCAGGAACCCGACGTCGAGCACACGGCTCGGTTCACCATAAACGAAGAAGGCGGGAACATCTTTGCGAGCGATCATGCCGGAAAAAGTACCAGCGAATTGCCGTGTTTGTCCATGGCACTCCAGACGCTCCCGACTTAGCGTTTGTCAGGATTTTCAAGGAGGAGATCACCATGCGCGCGGAAGACCATCGCAGCGACAAGACCCGGCCGTTCACCGGCGCCGAATATCTCGCAAGCCTGCGCGACGGGCGCGAGGTCTATATCAATGGCGAGCGCATCGCCGATGTCACCAGACACCCGGCCATGCGCAACTCAGCCCGCTCCATCGCCCGCATGTACGATGCGCTGCACGATCCGGCACGCAAAGAGCGCCTGACATCGCCGACCGACACCGGTTCCGGCGGTTATACGCACAAATATTTCCGCGTCGCCCATTCTTCAGCCGATCTCGTCGCCCAGCAGGGCGCCATCGCCGACTGGGCGCGCATGTCCTACGGCTGGATGGGTCGCACGGCCGACTACAAGGCGGCACTGATGAACACGCTCGGCGCCAATGCCGACTGGTACGGTCCGTTCAAGGACAATGCACTTTCCTGGCACAGCCGAGCGCAGGAAAGCGTGCTCTTCATGAACCACGCCATCGTCAACCCGCCGATCGACCGCCACAAGCCGGCCGATGCGGTGAAGGACGTCTTCGTGCACATCACGAAGGAAACAGATGCCGGCATCTATGTCTCGGGCGCCAAGGTCGTCGCCACCTCCTCGGCGCTGACGCACTACAATTTCCTCGCCCAGAGTTCGGCGACCGTCACCGAGGACCCGTCGCTGTCGGTCATGTTCATCCTGCCGATGAATGCGCCCGGCGTGAAGATGTTCTGCCGCACCTCCTACGAACAGACAGCGGCAACCGCGGCCCACCCCTTCGACTACCCGCTCTCCTCGCGTTTCGACGAGAACGATGCGATCCTGGTGCTCGACAATGTCTTCGTGCCCTGGGAAGACGTGCTGGTGCTGCGCGACGCGGCCAAGATCCTGTCCTTCCACCCGGCCTCGGGCTTCATGCACGGCTACTGCTTCCAGGGTTGCACGCGGCTTGCGGTGAAGATGGACTTTCTCGCCGGCCTGCTCGCGAAGGCCCTGCGCGCCACCGGCGGCGATGCGTTCCGCGGCAACCAGGCGATGCTCGGCGAGGTGATCGCCATCCGCCACCAGTTCTGGTCCTTCTCCAACGCCATGGCCTACAACCCGATTCCCTGGGCGAACGGCGCGGTGCTGCCGAACCTCGAGGCGGCGCTCTGCTACCGCACCTTCATGTCGGAGGCTTATCCGAAGGTCATCGACATCGTTCGCCGCACGGTGGCCTCCGGCCTCATCTACCTGCCCTCCTCGGCAAAAGACTTCTCGAACCCGGAGATCGACCGCTATCTCGCGCAATATGTGCGCGGCTCGAACGACATGGGCCATGTCGAGCGCATCAAGATCATGAAGCTGTTGTGGGATGCGACCGGCACGGAATTCGGCGGCCGCCACGCGCTCTACGAGCTGAATTATGCCGGCGCGCCGGAAGAAGTGCGCCTGCAGGTGCTGAAGGGCGCCGAGCGCGGCGGGCGGCTGAAGGAGATGGAGGCGCTGGTCGACCAGTGCATGGCCGACTACGACGAAAGTGGCTGGACCGGCGACACCTGGCTGCCGCCGCTTAGCAGCGATGCCGTCCGCGACGCGGCCGAATGAGGAGCACGCCATGGACACCGGCATTTCCAGAACCGAGTTCCGCAATGCGATGGCCCGGGTCTGCGCCCCGGTCAACGTGATCACCACCAAGGGGGGTGCCGGGCGCGGCGGCTTCACCGCCACCGCCATGTGCTCGGTGACCGACGAACCGCCAACGCTGCTCGTCTGCATGAACAGCCGCTCGGCACAAAGCGGCCTCTTCATCGAGAACCGCCGCTTCTGCGTCAACGTGCTCACGCAGGAGCACAAAACACTCGCCGCCTCCTTCGCCGGGCGCGAGGCCGATATGGAGGCGCGCTATGCCGATGCGGCCTGGACCGATCTTCCCTCCGGTAACCAGGCACTCACCGACGCGATCGTTTCCTTCGACTGCCGGCTGACGGAGGCCCGGCTGGTGGGCACACACAACATCCTGATCGGCGAGGTCGTGGACATCCGTAGCCGGCGCGACGGGCATGCACTGCTCTATTTCGACCGCAACTACGTGCATGTGCCGACCCAGACCGGCAGCTTCGGCGGCTAAAGGCGGCGGTAGCCTCTTGACAAGCGCCCCTCTATTTAACATGTTAAATAAAATTGCCATACGCGGGAGGAACCATGCCGCATCTGACAGTGGAGTATTCGGCCAATCTGGAAGGCCGCGCGGATCCTGACGCCCTCTGCGCGGCGCTGCTCCAGACAATGCTGGAAACCGGGCTTTTCGAGATCGGCGCGGTGCGCGTGCGGGCGTTCAGGGCCGAGCACTATGCCATTGCCGACCTTCTGCCGGAAAATGCCTTCGTCGATCTCAACCTGCGCATCGGCAAGGGCCGCAGCGCGGAAGAAAAGAAGCGCACGGGCGAAGCGCTGTTTGCCACCGCAAGCAGGCTCCTCGCCCCGCTCCTCGAGACGCCGCACTTCGCGCTTTCGCTGGAAATCCGCGAGATCGATGCGGAACTGAGCTGGAAGAAGAACGCCATCCATCCGCGCCTGCGCGCCAAATAACGGACATTCCCAGGAAGATCTCATGTCGAAATACCAGGAAAACATGGCGAAGGCGGCGGCCTATCTCGCCCGCTTCAAGGAAAAGGGCGTTCAGAACCGCATCGCCGGTGAGGATCTGCCGGCCGAAGGCGGCGCGACCTTCGAGACAATCTCCCCCGTCGACCTGGCGCCGCTCGCGGTGGTGGCAAAGGGCACCGCCGCAGACATCGACCGTGCGGCAAAGGCCGCCAGGGCCGCCTTCGCAGACTGGGCCGCCATGTCGGGCGGAACGCGTAAAAAACTGCTGCACAAGATTGCCGACGCCATCGTGGCACGGGCGGAGGAAATCGCCTTCGTCGAATGCATGGACACCGGGCAGTCGCTGCGCTTCATGGCCAAGGCCGCGCTACGCGGCGCAGAGAACTTCCGCTTCTTCGCCGACCGCGCTCCTGAGGCCCGCGACGGCAAGACGCTGCGCACTGAGGGCCAGGTCAACATGACGACCCGCGTGCCGATCGGCCCCGTCGGCATTATCACACCGTGGAACACGCCCTTCATGCTGTCCACCTGGAAGATCGCCCCGGCGCTCGCTGCCGGCTGCACCATCGTGCACAAGCCGGCCGAATTCTCGCCGCTGACGGCGCGCCTGCTGGTGGAGATAGCCGAGGATGCGGGCCTGCCAAAGGGGGTGTGGAACCTCGTCAACGGTTTTGGCGAAGATGCCGGCAAGGCGCTGACCGAACATCCCCTGATCAAGGCCATCGGCTTCGTCGGTGAAAGTCGCACCGGATCGATGATCATGAAACAGGGCGCCGACACGCTGAAGCGCGTGCATTTCGAGCTCGGCGGCAAGAACCCGGTCATCGTCTTCGCCGATGCCGATCTCGAACGCGCGGCGGACGCCGTCGTCTTCATGATCTATTCGCTGAATGGCGAGCGCTGCACCTCCTCCTCCCGCCTGCTGGTGGAGGAGAGCATCTACGAGCGCTTCACCGCCCTTGTTGCGGAGAAGGCGAAACGCATCAAGGTCGGCCATCCGCTCGATCCGGAAACCGTCGTCGGCCCGCTCATCCATCCCGTGCACGAGAAGAAGGTTCTCGAATACATCGCGATCGGCCGGTCCGAGGGCGCGACGGTCGCCGCTGGCGGAGAAAAATTCGACGGACCGGGTGGCGGCTGCTATGTCGCGCCGACGCTCTTCACCGGCGCGAACAACGGTATGCGCATCGCCCAGGAGGAGATTTTCGGGCCGGTGCTGACCGCCATTCCCTTCAAGGACGAAGCCGAGGCGCTCACCCTCGCCAACGACGTCCAGTACGGCCTCACCGGCTATCTCTGGACATCGGATGTCACGCGCGCGTTCCGCTTCACCGATCATCTCGATGCCGGCATGATCTGGGTAAATTCGGAGAATGTGCGCCACCTGCCGACGCCTTTCGGTGGCGTCAAGAATTCCGGCATCGGCCGCGATGGCGGCGACTGGTCCTTCGACTTCTATATGGAGACGAAGAACATCGCCTTTGCCACCGGCGCCCACGCCATCCCGAAGCTCGCCGGCTGATCGCCGGAAAACCAGATTGCACCCGCTCTCGCCCGTCGAGGCGGGCTTGAGGAGGACCCCATGCCCGTACCCCAGCCAAACCTCTACCCGCCCTTCAACATCGTGCGCCTCAGCCATGTCGAGTTCGGCGTCACCGACCTTGCAAAGTCCCGCGCCTTCTATGTCGATACGCTCGGCCTGCAGGTGACGGACGAGACCGCAGACACGATCTATCTGCGCGCCATGGAAGAGCGCGGCCACCATTGCATCGTGCTGAAGAAATCCGGAAAATCGGAAGCCCGCGACCTCGGCTTCAAGGTCTTCGACGAGGAGGACCTCGAAAAGGCGGTGCACTTCTTCAAGGGCAAGGGCCTGCCGGTGGAATGGGTCGAACGCCCTTACCAGGGCCGCACCTTCCGCACACGCGATCCGCACGGCATCCCCCTGGAATTCTACACCAAGATGGACCGCCTGCCGCCGATCCACCAGAAATATGCGCTCTATCGCGGCGTCAAGCCGCTGCGCATCGACCACTTCAACTGCTTCTCGCCCGATGTCGACGCCTCCGTCGCCTTCTACAACGAACTCGGCTTCCGCGTGACGGAATATACGGAAGACGAAGAGACCGGGAAGCTCTGGGCCGCTTGGACCCATCGCAAGGGCGGCGTGCACGACATCGCCTTCACCAACGGCCGCGGACCCCGCCTGCACCACACCGCCTTCTGGGTGCCGACGCCGCTCAACATCATCGACCTGCTCGACCTGATGGCGACGACCGGCTGGGTTTCCAACATCGAGCGCGGCCCCGGCCGCCATGGCATTTCCAATGCCTTCTTCCTGTACATCCTCGACCCCGACGGGCACCGCATCGAGATCTACTGCTCGGACTACCAGACCGTCGACCCCGATCTCGAACCGATCAAGTGGGATCTGAAGGACCCGCAGCGCCAGACCCTCTGGGGCGCTCCGGCACCAAAATCCTGGTTCGAACACGGCAGCCTCTTCGCCGGCACAGAGGTCATGGAACCGCAGCTCAAGGCCCAGCCCATCATTGCACCGTAAGGCGCAAACCGGCCGCAGAGATGAAGGACGACAGGATGAACCACCCGAGATTTGCCAGCTTCAGCATCGGCCAGCGCAAGGGCTACGGCCTGATCGTCGCGGACGGCGTGATCGACCTTTCCACCCGGTTTGCCGACCGTTTCCCGACCCTGAAGGAGGTGGTGGAAGCCGGTGCCTTCGGTGAACTGCTAACCGCGGCCGCCGGGCAAAAGCCGGATCATGCGCTGGATGCGATCAGCTACGAGATCCCGATCCCTGCGCCGGAGAAGATCATCTGCGTCGGCGTGAATTTTCCTGATCGCAACGAGGAGTACAAGGACGGCCAAGCTGCGCCGGCAAATCCGTCGCTGTTCATCCGCTTCCCGCGCTCTTTCACCGGCCACGACCGGCCGTTGATCCGCCCGCCGGAAAGCCCGCAGCTCGACTATGAGGGCGAGATCGTCATCGTCATCGGCAAGGGCGGGCGGCGGATTTCGGAGACCGACGCGCTGGCCCACATCGCGGCACTCTCGCTCTGCAACGAGGGCACCATCCGCGACTGGGTGCGCCATGCCAAGTTCAACGTCACCCAGGGCAAGAACTTCGACCGGACCGGCTCGATCGGCCCCTGGCTCGTACCCTATGCGAACGAACGCCAGCTCGCCGACATCAGGCTCGAAACACGCGTCAACGGCGAGGTGCGCCAGAGCGACCGCACCAGCCGCATGATCTTTTCCTTCCGCAAGATCATCGCCTATATCTCCACCTTCACCACGCTGGTGCCGGGTGACGTCATCGTGACAGGCACCCCGACCGGCGCCGGCGCACGCTTCGATCCGCCGATCTGGCTGAAGCCGGGCGATGTGGTCGAAGTGGAGGCAGAGGGTATCGGCACGCTCCGCAACACCATCGCCGACGAGGCCACCCCATGATGACGCCCGAGGAGATCCATGCTGCAGCGGCAAGCCTCGACGAGGCCGAGCGCACCCGCATCCAGACCGGCCTTCTCTCGCTAAAGCACCCCGCGATCACCATGGGCGATGCCTATGCAGTCCAGGGCGCCTGGGTGAAGAAGAAGATCGCCGACGGCCGCCGGGTCGTCGGCTGGAAGATCGGCCTCACCTCCAAGGCCATGCAATATGCGCTGAACATCGACATTCCCGATTCCGGCGTGCTGTTCGACGACATGGTCTTCGAGGACGGCGCGACCGTGCCGGCCGGCCGCTTCATCCAGCCGCGCGTCGAGGCGGAGATTGCCTTCGTCATGAAGGCGCCGCTGAAGGGACCGGGCGTCACCGTCTTCGACGTGCTGAACGCCACGGACTATGTAACCCCGGCGCTGGAAATCCTCGATACACGCATCCTGCGCGTCGATCCCGAGACGAAGAAGGCGCGCACCATCTTCGACACGATCTCCGACAATGCCGCCAATGCCGGCATCGTCACGGGCGGGCGCGCCGTGCGTCCTGATCAGATCGACATGCGCTGGATGGGCGCCATCGTCAGCCGCAATGCGGACGTGGAGGAAACCGGCCTCGGCGCCGGCGTGCTCAACCAGCCCGCCCGTGGCGTCGCCTGGCTCGCCAACCGGCTGGCGCAATATGGTGACGGCATCGAGGCCGGGCAGATCGTGCTCGCCGGCTCGTTCATCCGCCCGGTGGAAGCCCGCCACGGCGATACGATATCAGGCGATTTCGGCCCCTACGGCACCGTCAGCCTGTTCTTCGCATAGGAGTTTTCGATGCCCGCCCCGAAAAACCGCTTCAAGCAGGCGCTCCAGGAAGGCCGGGCGCAGATCGGCCTCTGGCAGGCGCTCGCCAATCCCTACACGGTCGAAATCTGCGCCGAAGCCGGCTACGACTGGCTGCTGCTCGATGCCGAACACGCGCCGAACGACGTGCCCCTGCTCGTCTCGCAGCTCCAGGCGATGAAGGGGACCCCAAGCCACGCCGTCATCCGCCCACCGATCGGCGAGACCTGGATCGTCAAGCAACTGCTCGACATCGGCGCGCAAACGCTGCTGATCCCGATGGTCGACAGCAAGGCGATGGCAAAGACGATGGTGAAGGCCGTGCGCTACCCGCCGCATGGCGTACGGGGCGTCGGTGCGGCACTCGCCAGAGCCTCCGCCTTCAACCGCACAACGGACTATCTGCAGACGGCAAACGCGGAGATCTGCCTGCTGCTGCAGGTCGAAAGCCGCGCCGGGCTGGAGGCGCTCGATGACATCGCCGGAACCGAGGGGGTTGACGGCGTCTTCATCGGCCCGGCCGACCTTGCCGCCGACATGGGTTTCCTCGGCAAGCCGGGTGCGCCCGAAGTGCAGGCGGAGGTGGAAAAGGCACTGAAGAAGATCCAGGGGCACGGCAAGGCAGCCGGCATCCTGATCGGCGACCTCGGGCTCGCCAAGCGCTATCTGGAGCTCGGCGCCACCTTCGTCGCCATCGGCAACGACGTGACGCTGCTCGCCAATGCCACGACCAAGCTCCTTGCCGATTTCAGAGCTGCCGAGCCGGCAAAAGCTCCGGCCGGCGCCAAGGTCTACTGAGCCGATAAAACGCTATTCTTCGCCGCCTGCCTTGCCGTCGAGCTTGAGGGCGGCGAGCTCCTCCAGCATGTCGAGCAGCGCTTCGACACGCTCGGCACCGAAACGGGCATCGATATCCGCATAGACACGGCGGGAATCCGGCATGACCTCGTCGATGACCGCCTGGCCGGCCGGCGCGAGCCGCAGCAGAACGCGGCGGCCGTCTTCCTTGTCCTTGTGTCGGGTGATCAGACCGCGCTCCTCAAGCGAGCGCAGCATGCGCGTCAGGCTCGGCGCCAGGATGAAGGCCTTCTCGGCCACTTCCGTCGCATCGAGCGTGCCGGCCTGCGAGAGCACCCGGATGACCCGCCACTGCTGCTCGGTCACGTCGTGATCGGCAAGGATCGGCCGGAAATGGCTCATCACCGCTTCGCGGGCCTTCAGGAGGCCGATGGCGAGCGACCGCCGCCGCTCACGCGGCAGGGAATCCTTCGTTTCGTCGGGATTGGTCATGTCGAGAGGGCACCGTTCGTCTTCCTGCCTCTATCCGCGATTTTTCCGGCCTGCGCAATGCGCGGGGAACAGTATAGAACAAGATCAACGGATCGATTGCAGCTGTCCGGCATGCTAGCGTCGCCGGTGAAGCCAGCCCAGCGAAAGTGCAACAGCCCATGACGCCTGAAACATCCATGCCAGAGACAAACTATATCTTCCCGCCGTCGCCGGTTCCGACCCTGCCGATCCGGGGCAGCACCGCGCTCTTTCCCATCCATCGCATCTATTGTGTCGGGCGCAATTTCGCGGACCATGCGATCGAGATGGGTCATGACCCCGACAAGGAGCCGCCCTTCTTCTTCCAGAAGAACCCCGACACCGTGGTATTGCCCGGCAACCCCTTCCCCTATCCTGCTGCCAGCCGCGATGTCCACCACGAGGTCGAGCTGGTCGTCGCCCTCCAGGGCGGCGGCACGGACATTCCCGTCGAGCGGGCGCTCGACTGCGTCTACGGCTATGCCGTCGGCCTCGACATGACGCGCCGCGACCTGCAAGCGGAGGCCAAGAAACACGGCCGGCCCTGGGAAGTCGCAAAGGCCTTCGAGCAATCCGCACCGTGCGGCCCGGTTCACACGGCCGCCGAGATCGGCCATCCCGGAGAAGGCACAATCCGGCTTACGATCAACGGCACGATCCGCCAGGACGGCAACCTCAATCAGATGATCTGGAAAGTGCCGGAGATGATCGCCTATCTCTCGCGCCTCTTCACCTTGAAGCCCGGCGACCTGATCTTCGCGGGCACGCCGGCCGGCGTCGGCGCGGTGGCAAAGGGCGACACGATGATCGCGCATATCGACGGGTTGGACGAGGTGCGCTTCACCGTAGCCTGATCAACGGACCGCAAGCCGGAGGATGGCGCGGCTCCCTGGTTCAGGGAGCCCTCTGGGCCTGCGACAGGACGCCACGCACCATCGCCGCGTTGTTTGATTAAAGTCAAAGAGCGAGACCTCCGACGGGTCTACTTCCTTGCTCATGAACGAAAGACGTTCGTCAGCAAGGAGAATTCCAGTGCGTACCATGGCAAAGAGCATCGTCGGCGCGGCAGCAGTCATTCTGGCGCTTGCGCTTCCGGCAGCAGCGGCAGATTTCGAAGTGCATATGCTGAACAAGGGCGCCGAGGGCGCCATGGTGTTCGAGCCCGCCTTCGTGAAGGTCGCACCCGGCGATACCATCACCTTCATCCCCACCGACAAGGGCCACAATGTCGAGACGATCAAGGGCATGATTCCCGAGGGCGCCGAAGCCTTCAAGAGCAAGATCAACGAGAACTTCAAGGTCACCTTCGACAAGGCCGGCGCCTATGGCGTCAAATGCACGCCGCATGTCGGCATGGGCATGGTGGGCGTGGTGGTCGTCGGCGACGCGCCGGCCAATCTCGATGCGGTCAAGACGGGCAAGCTGCCGAAAAAGGCCCGCGAGCGCATGGACGCCGCCATCGCGGCAGCAGGCCTGTAACGGCTCTCCCTTCGGGGCGGGGGCGGAACCCGGGGCGGAGCGATCCGCACCGGGTTTTCTTTTCACCCGTCAATCGGCCCATTCCGGATCGGTGGTGAAGGCGATGGTCAACCAGCGATCCGGCCCCTCGTCGCCGATCGCCGCGCCGACCTCGTCGCGGATATCATCCCATTCCTGCAGCTTCTTGGCCGGAAAATCCTCCGGAACGATGAAAAAGAGCTCGATCTGCCGGCCGCGGCCGACCCTTGCGACATAGGCCCGATGGGAGAGAAAGCCATACCGCTCGACGATGGTCTTCGCGACCGTATCGACGTGGCTCTTCAGGTCGGACGGGGTCACCAGCAGGATATCGGCCAGCGCCTGGCGGATCGTGGCGGCCGGAATGGGGATGATGACGAGGCAGACGAGCGCCAGCGCCAAGGGGTCGATATAGGGCGATAGCCACTCATAGGCCGAGCCCTGGATGAGAAAACCGAAGACGAAGGCGATGAGCAGAGCGCCGGTCAGTCCCGCCGACATCATCCAGGCCTTGGCGTCGAGGGCGACGAAATCGGACTGGATCGTGCGGTTGGCCCGACTGGCGATGATCGCCATCGCGGTGGTGACGGCAAGCGTGACGACGGCATAGAGGATCGCCTGGTCGAAGTCGAGCGGCCGGCCACCGTCCAGAAGGCTGCTGACGGCATTGATCAGTGCGTAGATCGCCGCGCCCGTCAGCAGGATGCCGTTGAGGCCGAGCACCATGGGTTCGAGGTGCCAGAAGCCCATGGTGAAATGCTTGACCAGCCGGCCCTTGCCCGCCCCACCGGCCGCCGAGGCAGCGATCAGGTTCGAGACGAGCAGGGCGATCACCGTCATGACAGCATCCGTCAACGCATAGACACCATCGAAAATGATGGCGAAGGAGCCTGAGAGAATGCCGAAAAGGATGCCGACGCCGGCCAGGAGGATGGTGACCAGGATGGAAATGCGCAGAAGCCCCTGTTCCGTCTTCATGGCCGGTCCTTTCCGTTGTTCGAGGGCGCCTTCGGCTTATAGCCGGCACCTCGGACAAATTCCATCTTCTGCATGATCCGGATTTACACATTTAATTTTCTAATGCCCCCGGCCCCTGCTAGTTTGCCGCCATGAACCAACGGGAACGCGCATGCTGAAACTTGCCCTGCTGTCGGCCTGGCTCTTCCTTGCGGCCCTCTGCCCTCCCCTTCTTGCCGCTGAAAACACCATGGATACGCAACTGCACAAGGCCGCCGCGGCAGACGACGTCGCCGCCATCAAGACACTGCTCGCCAAGGGTGCGGACATCGACGCGCGCGACACCAGCGGTGCGACGGCACTGCTCGTCGCCACGCATGGCAACAAGGTGAACGCCGCACGCGCGCTGATCGAGGCCGGCGCCGACGTCAACGCCAAGGACGACATCAGCGACAGCCCCTATCTCTATGCCGGGGCACGCGGCCATCTCGAAATTCTCAAGCTGACGCTCGCCCACGGCGCTGATCTCAAGAGCATCAACCGCTATGGCGGCACCGCCATCATTCCGGCTGCCGAACGCGGCCATGTCGAGACCGTCGAGACGCTGATCAAGGCCGGCACCGACGTCGACCACGTCAACCATCTCGGCTGGACGGCGCTCCTGGAAGCAATCATCCTCGGCGATGGCGGCCCACGCCACGTCAAGATCGTCGCATTGCTGATCGCCGCCGGCGCCAAGATCGAGCTTGCCGACAATGACGGCGTCAGCCCGCTGCAGCACGCCCGCGGCCGCGGCTATGACGAGATCGCCGCGCTGCTGGAAAAGGCCGGCGCGAAGAAATAAAGGGCGGCCAACGCCCGCTGAGACCACCGGAAACACTCAACCAAAGGGCCTGAGACGATGCAACGAAGCTATTACTCCTCCCTCGGCGGCCACCCCCCGCAGAGCGACCTCCTGACCGGCCGCGCCGTCTTCACCGAGGCCTATGCTGTGATCCCCAAGGGGGTGATGCAGGACATCGTCACCAGCTTCCTGCCCTTCTGGAACGACACGCGCTGCTGGGTCATCGCTCGCCCGCTTTCCGGCTTTGCCGAGACCTTCTCACAATATGTCATGGAAGTGGCGCCGGGTGGCGGCAGCGACCGACCGGAACAGGATCCCGAGGCAGAGGGCGTGCTCTTCGTCGTCGATGGCGAGGTGGAGCTGACGCTGCCGACCGGCAAGCACACGCTGCAGCCAGGCGGTTACGCCTTCCTGCCGCCAGCCCTGAAATGGTCGCTGCACAACCGCTCTGGCGCCCATGCCCGCTTCCACTGGGTCCGCAAGGCCTATGAGGCCGTCGATGGTCTTGCTCATCCCGAGCCGCTGATCCTCAACGAAAGGGACATCACCCCGAACGCGATGCCCGGCACAAACGGGGGATGGGCGACAACGCGCTTCGTCGATCCGAACGACCTGCGCCACGACATGCATGTGACGATCGTCACGCTGATGCCCGGCGCCGTCATTCCTTTTGCGGAAACCCATGTCATGGAGCACGGCCTCTATGTGCTGCAGGGCAAGGCCGTCTACCGCCTCAACCAGGACTGGGTGGAAGTGGAAGCCGGTGACTTCATGTGGCTGCGCGCCTTCTGCCCGCAGGCCTGCTATGCCGGCGGCCCCGAGCCATTCCGCTACCTGCTCTACAAGGACGTCAACCGCCACATGAACCTGCGCCCGTTCGGCAGCCGCCGTTAGGTCCGACGCCCCGCGACGAAAAACCCGCGCTGCATCCGGCGCGGGTTTTCTCGTTCACGGCATGAACGGCATCGCCGCCGGATAGTGCCGAGGATCGAAGCGCAGATAGAGCAGTGCCGTTACAAGCACACAGCCGAGATGCAGCACCCAGCCCGCCGCAAAGCCACCCGTCCAGTCATGCAGCAACGCCATCGCATAGGGGCCGAGCGCGGCGATGAGAAAGCCCCCGCCCTGCATCAGCGCGGCAAGCGCACCGGCCTGTTCGGGCCGCGGCAGGTGGTCGAGCGCCGTGACGATGGCAAGCGCGAAGCTGCCACCAAGGCCCGCGCCACACAGCCCGGCCCACATAGCCGGCGCCATGCCGGGAAGACAGGCAAGGCCGAAGAAGCCGACAGCCTGGAAAAAGATCGTCAGCCAAAGCCAGCGGCGACGGTCGACATTGCGGCGCGCCAGGATGGGAAGGCCAAGCGCCGCGACGGCCTGGCAGACCGCCATGACCGCGACGAGATTGCTGCTGTCGGCGCTCGTCCAGCCCTGTGCCTGGTAATAGGGTGCAAGCCAGGCGATCAGCGAGGAATAGCCGGCATTGATCAGCCCGAAGGCGCCCATCAGCACCCAGGTCCGCGGCCGGCACAGGAGCCGACGCGTCAGCGTCCCATCGGGCCGGCTCGCTTTCACGTCGGACAGGATGCGCCAGGATGCGGCGAGCGCGACGGCAACCGGCAACGCCAGCCAGGCAAGCGCCGCCCGCCAGCTATAGCCGGCATGCACGAGCACCGGCATCATCCGCGCCCCGAAAGCGCCGCCAGCCATGATCATCGCCGAATAGAGCCCTGTCACGACAGGCACGCTCGTCGGAAAGCGTGCCTTGATGATGCCGGGAAAGGCAGCCTGGATGAAAGCGACGCCGACGCCACAGAGCGCCGCCGTCACGATCAGCGACGGGCCATCCCCTGCAACGAGGCGCAGCGCCGAGCCAGCGAAAAGCACGGTCAGCGCAATCAGCAAGCCACGCCGGGCACCCAGCCGCACCAGAAGACCCGGTGCGGCAAAGGCGCCGAGGCCCATCAGAAGCATGGGGAGAAGCGTCAGCATAGCGATGCCGCCAAGACCGAGGCCGGTATCCGCACCGATCTCCGCAAGGATCGGGGCCGGAGCCGCCAGGAAGGGCCTGAGATTGAGGCCGATCAGGACCACCAGTGCAAGCATTGCCCAATCGCGGCCGGAGCGCGTATCCGTCATGGTTCGACTTTCGTGCTGAAAAGACAGGCCGAGGCACAGGCACCAACCCTCGCCTATCGCTATCACTGGCTTGAATCATGCGCAAATTAGATGTTTAGATAGCTGCCATTCCGATTTTCGATGGAGACCCCGTGCTCGATCCGCGCCTGCTCCGGGCTTTCGTGGCAATTGCCGATGCCGGCAGCTTCACTGCCGCGGCCGACCGTCTGCACATGACTCAATCGACGATGAGCCAGCAGATCGCCCGTCTCGAGGAGGCGATCGGCCGGGAGCTGGTTGATCGCGCCGCGCGACCGGTGCGCCTGACGGTGACCGGCGAGCGCCTGCTCGGCCACGCCCGGCGCATCCTCGCGCTGCAGACCGAGGTGCTGGCACTGGTCGCCGAGACCTCCGGCACCACTTCGGTGCGTATCGGCATGCCCGACGACATCGCAACGCCCGAAATGGCCCACGCCTTCGCGGCCTTCGCCAAGCGCCACAAGGAGGCGCGTCTCGACGTCACCACGGGACTGCGTGCGGACCTCACGCGGCGCTATCGTTCCGGTGAACTCGATATCGTCGTGCTCAAGGAGGACACGCCGAGCGCCGACAGCTGGGCGAGTTTCGAAGAGCCGATCGCCTGGTTCGCCGCGCTGGACGCACCAGCGGACTTGCCCGATCCCGTGCCGCTCGTCACCTTCCCGCCCGGCGGGCTTTATCGCGATGCCATGTTCGACAGGCTGGAGCGAGAGCGGCAGCGCTGGTATGTCGCCTTCACCTCTGCCAGCCTGCGCAACGTGCTTATGGCTATCGAGGCCGGCCTCGGCCTCTCGCTGCTGCCCGTCGATGCGGCGAAGGGTTGGCGGGTAAAACGCTTTGCCGATTTCCCGCCTGAGCCACCGGTCGTCGCCTCGCTTTATTCCTGGGAGCGGAACGGCATCGTCGGTGAACTCGCAAGCGAGGTTCTCGACATCCTCAAGCGGCATTTTGCCCGTGAAAGGAACTCCATCGCCTAGCAGAAAGCGCTCGCTGCCCGGCCTGTTTTTTATCTGCTGCGGAGAACGGATCGGGCATCCGGCAAACTCTGAAAATTGCGTTGGAACAATTCGGGGGTATCTGCGTTTTCTGGGCGAGAAAACGCACATTTCAGGACCCCATGACCCGCCCTTCCTCCACCTACCGCCTGCAGTTCCGAAACGGCATGGACTTCGCGAGGGCACGTCAGTTGGTGCCCTATCTCCAGCATCTGGGCATCAGTCATCTGCACGCTTCGCCGGTGATGACGGTGGTGAAGGGATCGCCCCATGGCCGCGATGTCATCGATCCCAATGCTGTCGATCCTGCCCTCGGCGGCCTCGATGGCCTTCGCCAGCTTGCCGGCGATCTGAAGGCGAAAGGCCTAGGCCTCATCCTCGACATCGCACCGAACCACGTGGCCGCAAGCCTTGAAAACCCCTGGTGGCACAGCGTCCTCACCTGGGGAAAGGAAAGTCCGTTTTCCGGGCATTTCGATATCGACTGGTCGGAAAAACTGACCCTGCCCATACTCGACAGGGATTTCGCGGCGGAAGCCGCGAGCGGCAGGATCCGCCTCGCGCTGGATCCGGAGCGGGGCGTCCTGTCGCTGTGCTACCGCGGCGACTTCTATCCCCTGCATCCCGAGACAGGCCCGCAAGCTCTCGCAGCACGCGGCGACGACCTCTTGCTGATCGCCGCCCCGACAGCAGCCTTCGAGGGTGCAGCTGCCAGCACGCGTGCCGTCATCGACGAGAAGGAGGTCGTGGCGCGCATACTTGCCGAAATCTCGCACGATCCGGGGCGAATCACGGCCATCCACGAGGCGCAGCCCTGGCGGCTGGTGGAACGAAAGACGGCGCGCCGACAGGCCGGCTACCGACGACTGTCCCGATCCGCAGACCTTGTCGGACTGCGCCTCGACGACACCAGGGTCTTTGACGACAGCCACCGGCTGATCATCGACCTCGTGCGCGAAGGCACGGTGGACGGGCTGGCGATCCTTCACATCGACGGGTTCAGCGATCCGCGTGCCTATCTGGAACGGCTGCGCGCCGCCGTCGGTTCGGCCTATCTGATCGTCGACAAGCGCCTTGCAGGAAGCGAGCGGCTGGCGGCGGAATGGCCGGTTCACGGCACGACCGGCGGCGAAATCATCACCGCACTCACCGGCATGATGGCCTGCCGTCCCGGCGAGGCATCCGGCCCCGGCAACGATGGCCTGCGAACGGAAACGGTCCGGGAGGCCTGCAAGCGGCAGATCCTCACGAGGGACCTGGAGAGCGAGACGGCACAGCTGACCCTCCTTGCAAAGGCTCTCGCCGACCGATCCCATGCCGACCTCTCCCGCAGCTCGCTTGCCGAGGCGATCCGCGCCTTGATCATCGCCCTCCCCGTCGCACGGACATACGCAACCGCTACGCATATCAGCGAACGCGACCGCGAGATCATCGCAACGGCCCGACAGCAGGCCCAGGAGGGAAACCGACCGGAGGTCCGCGAGGCGATCGACTTCATCTGGGAACTGCTGGCCGACGACCGGATCGCGGTTACTCTTGCAGGCTGCACCGAGTTTCGCGCGCGTTTCCAACAATTGAGCGGCTGCGTTGCGGCAAGAGTGCCTGACGACGCGCTTCTCTCAACGGACACCGGCAGCACTGCGCGCGGCGGATTGCCGGACGGCCCCGCGGCGTTTCACGCATCCATGCGGGCCCGCGCAGAAGCCATGCCGCACGGCCTGTCCGCTGTCGCCCCGTTCGGCGCTGCCTGTGGCGGAGACACCAGAGCCCGGCTCCACGCCCTCGCAGAGGCGCCGGACCTCTGGCACACAGCGACGGGGCGCTGGTCTGCCCTCGGCGCCGCCGTGATCCGCGACCCGGCCGGCGGGACCGCACCGGAGCCGGATACGGAACGGCTGCTTTACAATGCAATCGCAGCCATCTGGCCGGTCGCGGGGCTTGAGGACAGCGCGGCCATCCGGTCCCTTGCCGCCGATCTAAAGGTTTTCGTGCAAAGCCAGAGGCATGTCAGCCCGCAAGGCCGGCTGCCGGGCACACATCCAGAGCGGGCGCTTGCCGGTCTCATCGAAGGCCTGTTCGGCAATGACGCTTTCCTGCGCGATCTAGACGCGACACTGCCGCCCTTTATCGATGCCGGGCTGATGAACGCCCTTGCACAGACGCTGATCAAACTGACCATGCCGGGCGTTCCGGATATAAGGCAGGGCAGCGAGCGCGGCGACTTTTCCTTGCGGAAGGCTGGGCACCGCGTGTTCATGCTGCCATCCGGCATCCTGTCGGAAAAGCCGCCCGCGACAAGGACTGCCTTCGCCTCCTACAAGCAATGGCTGGTGGCAACCGTGCTCGCCACACGAATGAAACATCCCGAAGGTCCGTTCGCCGGCCCTTACCTTCCACTCGACCTTTCGGATGGCGGCGCACAAGCTCTCGCCTTCCTGCGTGGCGCCCCACAGGCGTTTGCCATCACCGTGGCGCCGCGCCACACTTTCGGCAAGACGCATCCCGGCAGCCTGCACCTGACGGAGGACGCGATGCGCGGCATTTCCATCACCATTCCCGACCGCTTCTACGGGCGCACCGTGCAATCCGTACTCGATGGCCGAAAATTGGTTCTGGGTGGCGACATGCCACTCACCGAAGCCCTTGCGGGGGAGCCAGTCGCTCTCTTCGTCAGCGCCTAAAGCACTCTCGCCAAGGCGGCCAGGGGCGAACAGAGGCTTGGAGTCCGTCAGCTTTATACTGAGTATGAAGGACCCTAGGATTCTTTGTTTTCGTTTGTCCTTTCGGGAAAACCGGGCTCCATTTTTCCCTGACAAACCCTAGCGGATCTCCCGCGCCAGCGTCTGAAGCCGCGTGAAGGCATCGTAGCGCTTCGTGTGCAGAGCCGCGATATCGGCACCGGCCGGCTGGTAGGTGCGGTCGGTCGCCGAAAGGGCTGCCATTGCCGCTCGCACATCCGGGAAGGCGCCTGCGGCGACGCTTCCGAGAATGGCGGCACCGAGCAGCACCGGCTCCTCCGCCCGTGTCGCAAGCAAGGCCTTGCCGGTTGCATCGGACAGGAGCTGGCGAACGAGATCGAGCTGGCCCGCACCACCGCTGATCACGATCCTGTCAATGGGCGCACCGGCCGCCGCCTGCGCGTCGATGATCTGGCGCAAGCCATAGCCAATGCCGCAAAGCCCGGCGATGTAGAGCGAGACGAGATTGGCAAGGTCACGCTCCATGCCGAGGCCGACGATCGCCGCGCGGGCATGCGGATCGGCGAAGGGCGCGCGATTGCCGAGAAATTCGGGCACGACATGTACGCCATCCGCCAGCTCTGCCGCGGCTGAAAGCGTCGGCACGTTCTCTGCAGCAAGCCCCGCCAGGAAGGCCGGCAAGGAAAGGCCCTGTGCCTTCGCCAGCGCAGCGGCTTCGCCCGCCGCCGGGTGGAAGGAGAGAAGCTGCTCGATGGCAGCGCCGGCCGCCGATTGCCCGCCCTCGTTCAACCACATGCCCGGCACCATGGCAGAATAATATGGCCCCCAGACACCCGGCACGAAGACCGGCTCTCGGGTCGAGGTCATGGTGCAAGAGGACGTGCCGAAGACATAGCCGAGATTGTTTTCCGGCGGGCCCTCGACCCCAACCGTGCCGATGCCGCCCGCATGGGCATCGATCATGCCGGCACCGACCGGCGTACCCGCGGCAAGACCGAGCTCTGCCGCCGCCTTTGCCGTCAGGCCGCTGCCAAGCGGCGTGCCCGGCTCGACGACACGTTGGCCGATACGGACAAAATCCTCATCTGCGAGCAGACCGAGGCCGATGTCATGGAAATAGCTCGGATCCCACCGCTTTTCGTGCGCAAGATAGGTCCATTTGCAGGTCACAGTGCAGGTAGAACGCGCAAGGTCGTCCGTCGCGCGCCAGGTCAGGAAGTCTGCAAGGTCGAAAAACTGCCAGGCAGCATCGAAGACCTGCGGACGATTTTCCTTGAGCCACAGCAGCTTCGGCGTTTCCATCTCCGGTGAGATGATGCCGCCGACATAGCGCAACACCTCGTGCCCCTTGGCGTTGATGCGCTCGACCTGTTCGACCGCCCTGTGGTCCATCCAGACGATGATGTCGCGCTGCGGGTCCTCCGAAGGGCCGACGGGTAGCGGCTTGCCCCCATCTCCAAGCACGACCAGCGAACACGTCGCGTCGAAGCCGAGGCTGATGATCTGCTCGGGCGCAACGCCGGCCTTGGCGACGGCTTCACGCACCGAAGCACAGACGGCGGCCCAGATCTCCGTGCTCGACTGCTCGACCATCGCGCCCGGCTCGCGGAACAGCGAAATGTCGCGTTTTCCCGAGGCCAGCATGCGCCCGGTCATGTCGAAGAGGCCGGCTCGGGCGCTTCCGGTGCCGACATCGACGCCGACAAGGTAGCGTTCGCCGCCCGCGGGACGTGCGGAGGAAGGAGTGTTCATGGGTCTACCGCCTGCAATCGGAAATTCTTCGGGCAGGCGGCCACAAGCCGCCTGCGGGTTTTGCTTCAGAGATCGACGCTGTTCGGCAGGATCACCAGGTCACGGATCGTGACATTGCGCGGCCGGGTCAGCATGAAGAGCACGGCATCGGCCACCTCCTTCGGCTGCATCAGGCTGCCATTGGCGAGCGCTTCGTCCATCTTCTCCTTCGGCCAGTCGTCGAGCAGCGCCGTCACGACCGGTCCCGGCAGCACCGCGCCGACACGCACGCCATGTTGTGCCACCTGCCGGCGCGTCGAATGCACGAAGGCCTGTACCGCGAATTTCGAGGCCGTGTAGATCGGCTCCCAGACGACGGGCACGACACCTGCAATCGACGAGGTGAAGAGGATATCACCGGTCTTCTTCCCGATCATGTAGGGCAGAACTGCGTGGACCGAGCGGAAGGCCGCGTTGATGTTGAGGTTCAGCATGCGGTCCCAGGCGTCGGGGTCACCCTCTACCACCGGCCCGCCGATATAGGCACCGGCATTGGCGTGGAAGATGTCGAGCCCGCCGGCAATCTCCAGGATACGAGGCATCATGCCCGAAACGTCGGCGGGATCCAGGAGATCGACGACGAGCGGCAGGGCATTGGGGCCGAGCTCCTTGCAGAGCTGTTCCAGCTTGTCCTTCGCGCGGTCGACGAGCACCACCTTCGCGCCTTCGGTAAGGAGGGTCCTGGCGCATTCCAGGCCGATGCCGGAGGCGGCACCGGTGATGGCGGCAATCTTGCCCTTCATGAGGTCAGCCATATCGAAAACTCCATTCAAAATTATGCACGGCCGTGGCTGACGCGTGAGCGTCGGGCGAGCGAATCGACGATGACGGCGATGGCGAGAACGCCCCCGGTGATCATGTAGCGCAGCGATGACGAGAGATTGAGCAGCGTCAGGCCGTTCGAGATCGCCTGGATGACGATGATGCCGAGCAGGGCCGAATAGGCGCTGCCGCGACCACCGAAGAGGCTGGTACCGCCGATAACCGCCGCGGCGATCGCGTTGAGGTTGACGTCGCCCGTGCCGGCCTGCTGGCTGGAGGAGGCAAGCCGCGAAGCCGAGAGGATGCCGCCGAGCGCGGCCAGCGTCGAGCAGAGCATGAAGGCGCTCATATAGATGCGGCGCACGTTGATGCCCGAGCGGCGCGCCGCCTCCTTGTTGCCGCCGACGGCGAACATCGAGCGGCCCCATTTGGTGCGCGTCAGCGCATAGTTGAGGACAACGGCGAGCGCGATGAAGAGCGCGAACATCCACGGGATGCCGCGGCCGAGATTGAGATAGAAGACGGCGATCTCCAGCGCTGCCGTCAGCACGACGGCCTTGAGGATCAGCGCCCGCATCGGCTGGGCGGAGAGGTTCGCCGCAAGACGCTGCGTGCGGGTGCGAAGGCCGCGGCCGATCATCACCAGGCCGGGAACCAGCGCCAGGGTGTAGGACAGCCAGTCGGGCATGATCAGGATCTGGCCGAAACGCACCAGCGAGGACGCATAGGGCAGATTGATCGAGCCGGTCGGGCCGAGAATGAAGAGCTGCAGGCCGAGCAGCGCCAGCAGACCTGCGAGCGTGGCGACGAAGCTCGGCATGCCCAGCCGGTTGTAGAGCGTCGCATAAAGAAGGCCGACGCCCGCACCGACGACAAGTGCGGCGAGGATGGCCCCGACGATCGGCCAGCCCTGATTGACCCAGAGGACGCCCACCATGGCGGAAGCAAGACCGCTCATCGAGCCCACCGAAAGATCGATCTCGCCAAGAACGAGCACGCAGACGATGCCGAGTGAGATGACGCCGACGGTGGCGCAATCGAACAACAGGTTCACGAGATTGTTCGGCGCGAGGAAAATCGGATTCAGGGCGGAAAAGACGACGGAGATGACGACGAGGCCGACGGCAACCGGCAACATGCCGAGATCGCCGGAGCGTACGCGGTCGATGAAACCGCGCGCCATGGCGGACAGGCTGTCGTCGTGGCGCACGCGCTCGTCGCTGCGGTCGAGCGTCGGCTGGGAGGAATTCTGGCTCATGCGGCGCCCCCGTGATTTTCCTGGACGTGAGACTTGCGTTCGGCGCGGCGCGAGACGGAATTGTCGGTCGCGCCTGTGATGGCGGAAACGAGCTCCTGATTGGAGGAGTCGGGCGTGAAGACACCGTTGTTACGCCCGAGCCGGAGCACGACGATGCGGTCGGCGACGGCGCGCACGTCCTCCATGTTGTGGCTGATGATGATGACGCCGAGTCCGCGGTCGCGCACGCGCTCGATGAGGTTCAGCACCTCCGCCGTCTGCGCGACGCCGAGCGCGGCGGTCGGCTCGTCCAGCATGATGAGTTTCGGATTGAGCAGCAGTGAACGGGCAATGGCGACCGTCTGGCGCTGGCCGCCGGAAAGCGAGGCGATCGGCTCGCGCACCGAGGGGATGCGCGCGGCAAGCTCGCGCAGCAGCGTCCAGGCGCGCACTTCCATCGCCACTTCGTCGAGCGCCCAGGGCGACAGCTCGTGGCCGAGATAGAGATTGGCGACGACATCGAGGTTTTCGCACAGTGCGAGGTCCTGGAAGACGGTGGCGATACCCAGGTCCAGCGCCTTGGCCGGGCTGTCGAGCGTCACCTGTCGGCCACAGAATTCGATCGTGCCCGAGGACGGCTGATGCACACCGGCAAGCACCTTGACCAGTGTCGACTTGCCGGCGCCATTGTCGCCAACCAGCGCGACCACTTCGCCGGCCTTCACGTCGAGCTCGATGTCCGTCAATGCGGAAACGGCCCCGAAATTCTTCGATACGCCGCTGAGACGCAGCACGGATTCTCCCTTGGAGGGAGCATTTTGAAGCGTGGCTGTCATGGCCCGGAACCTTCAGACTGACCTTTCGACGGCAGGAAATGTCCGGCCGCCTTGTGCGGCCGGACACAGATGGCGGCGCTTACTGGATGATGCCCAGTTTGCGGCAACCTTCAACATACTCGCCAGTGCAGACCTCTTCCGGCTTGTTGATGCCCTTGTCGAAGATCTCGGCCTTGATGTTCTCCGCCGTCACGACCGCCGGAACGAAAAGCTGTGAGGGCGTTTCGTAGAGCTTGTGCGTCGCTTCCGGCGTCTCGCCCTTGAGGAGCTTGACGGCGACATTCGCCGCCGCTGCCGCGACGATTTCCGACGGCTTGGAGATCGTGTTGTACTGGTCGCCGGAGATGATGAGCTGGAGCGCCGCGATGGTCGCGTCGTTGCCCGTCACCGGCGGCATTTCCTTGACGCCGGCCGCCTTCAGCGCCGCGATCGCGCCGCCGCCCGTGCCGTCATTGGCCGCGACGATGCCCTTGATCTCCTCGCCGAAGCGAGTGATCTGGCCAGCCGCCCATTCCTGCGCCTTCGGCGGCGCCCAGTCCGGCGTGTCGAATTCGGCGAGCGTCTTGTAGGGCGAGGCGTCGAGGGCGGAATCGATGCCGTCGCGGATGAGCCCGGCGGCCGCATCGGTCGGCGAGCCGTTGATCTGCAGCACGCCGGCACCATCGGGAACACCCTTCGCCTTCAGGTGATCGACAAGCGACTGCGCAATGGCCTTGCCGATGCCTTCATTGTCGAAGGAGACGTAATAGTCGGCCGGCTTGTCCGGGATCGGGCGGTCATAGGCGATGACCTTGACGTCCTGCGACTGGGCGATCTCGACGAGGGCAGCGGCAGCGGCGGAATCAACAGGGTCGAGCACGATGACCTTGGCACCCTGCGCGATCACCGAGTTGAATTGCTGCTGCTGGAGCGCGACGTCGGCATTGGCGTTCTGGTAGATCACCGTGCAGCTCGGGCACAGCTTTTCCATCTCGGTCTTGAAGCCGGGATAGTCATGCTGCTCGTAACGGGTCGAAGCCTGGTCGGGCATCAGGAAGGCAACGGTCGCGCCCTCCTGGGCAAAGGCGGCGCTGCCGAGCGACAGGACGAGGCCGGTCGAGGCGAGCAAATGGGTAAGCGTCTTCATTGGGTTCCTCCACGGTTGATATTTCGCCAGTTCCCTCAAGCCGTCCAGGGCGACAGGACCGACAATCTCCGCGCACCGAATGGGCACAGATCATCGTTCGCTGCGGCGAGGCCACAACGTCCGGTTCGTCGATGCTCCGTCTGACTCCTCCCTTGGGTCAGTCTTGCTGTTCAGGCAACTTCATCGATGGCGCATACTTGCTCAATCGATGAAGCAAGAATTGCCACCAAACGCCATTGGTGTCAAGGTGGCTCACGAAACGGAGATGACGTGTGAATAGAACGACGCAGACGAAAAGGACGACGATCTACGATCTGGCGGAGCTGGCAGGCACCTCGGCAAGCGCCGTCAGCGCGGTTTTGAACGGCAACTGGAAGAAGCGGCGCATCAGCGCGAAGCTCGCCGAAAAGATCACGAAACTCGCCGAGGAACAGGGCTATGCGCTCAACATGCAGGCGAGCGTGCTGCGCCGCGAGCGGTCCAAAATCATCGGCATGATCGTGCCGAAATACGACAACCGCTACTTCGCCTCGATCGTCGAGCAATTCGAGATGCTGGCCCGCGCGCGCGGCCTCTTTCCCATCATCACCTGCACGCAGCGCGATCCGGCGCTGGAGGTGGAGGCGGCGCGTGCCATGCTCTCCTACCAGGTCGACTGCCTGATCGCGACGGGCGCCACCGACCCGGACCATATCGTCGACCTCTGCGCTGCCGCGGGCGTACGCACCATCAATCTCGATCTTCCAGGCACGCGCGCGCCCTCCGTCATCTCCGACAATTACGGCGGCGCCTTGGAACTCACACGCCGGGTGCTCGCCAACTGCGAGCGGGAATTCGGTGAAAAAAGCCCCCTGCTCTTCGTCGGCGGCCGCGGCAGCGACCACAACACGATGGAGCGCGTACGCGGTTTTCGCGATGCGCATGCCGAGGCGGGCGTGACGGTGGATGAGACACTGGTGATGACCTGCGGCTATGCGCCCGAAAAGGCGGAAAACGCCATGAAGCAACTCGCCGAGCGCAAAGAGCCGCTGCCACGCGGCATGTTCGTCAACTCCACCATCTCGCTGGAAGGCGTCATGCGCTGGATCCGCCGCTCCGGCCGCTATGCCGACCGGGT
Source organism: Shinella sp. HY16 (assembly GCF_028534175.1). Classification (NCBI taxonomy): domain Bacteria; kingdom Pseudomonadati; phylum Pseudomonadota; class Alphaproteobacteria; order Hyphomicrobiales; family Rhizobiaceae; genus Shinella; species Shinella sp. HY16. The sequence goes on from NZ_JAHYXL010000001.1 coordinate 3,211,882, forward strand.
GCCGCAGCTCGGCTGCTTCGACTGGGACCCCTTCGTCGCCATGCTGGGTGACCATATCGAGATGGTCCGCCAGGACGTCCCCAAAATGCTGGAAGCCGTGTTCGGCATCATCGATTCCGGCGCAACGGACCGCACCGTGGTGCAAATCCCTCCCATCGTCGAAAAGATCGGCTGAGGCAGCGAAAAGCTCAATCCGCCTCGACGACGAGCCGGTATCCGACACCCGGCTCCGTGCGCACGACGGCCGGATGGGTCGGGTCGCGCTCGATCTTCTGGCGAAGCTGGCCGATGAAGACCCGGAGGTAATGCAGGTCCTCGCCATGGGCCGGGCCCCAGACGGAGGTAAGCAGCGTCTTGTGTGTGACGACCCGCCCGGCGTGGCGCGCCAGCAACGTCAGGAGATCGTATTCCTTCGGCGTCAGGCGGATCGCTTCCTCGTCTCGCGATACCAGCCGGCGCACCGTGTCGATGACGAGGCCGTCGGTGACGAGCGTTGCCGGAGGCGCCTCAGACCGCTCGCGGTGACGCAGCGCATTGCGGATGCGGGCGGTAAGCTCGCCGATGCCGAAGGGTTTTTCGATATAGTCGTCGGCGCCGAGGTCGAGGGCCGCGATCTTCTCGCTCTCCCGCTCGCGGGCGGAGAGGATGATGATCGGAATCTGCGTCCAGCCGCGAAGACTGGTAACGACGTCCTTGCCGTCCATGTCCGGCAGGCCGAGATCGAGAATGACGAGGTCGGGTGCTGCCGTTGCCACGGCCTTCAGTGCCTCGCCGCCGGTTGCCGCCTCCACCACGTCATACCCCGCCGCCTTGAGGGCAGGCTTGAGGAACCGCTGGATCTGCGGCTCGTCGTCCACCACCAGAATGCGCTCGTTCATCATGTCGCCTTGCCAGTCCTTGCCTTTTCACCCACCGGGAAGCGGATGACGATGCGGGTGCCCTTCTTCTTCACTGCCGGGCTCTCCGCATGGATCTTGCCGCCCATCGCCTCGATGAAACCACGGGCGATGGATAGGCCGAGACCTGTTCCGGGCGAGCGGCCGTCCGGCTTGCCGCGACGATAGAATTTTTCGAAGACGCGGTCGATCTCCGAGGGCGGAATGCCCCTGCCGAGGTCGGTGACGGAGATGAGGACATCCTGTCCATCCCGCCGCGCATAGACATTGACCGGTTCCTCGCCACCATGTTTCACCGCGTTGTCGAGCAGGTTGAACAGCACCTGGCCGAGCAGCACGCTGTCACCCTCGATGAGCGGCAGGTCGGCCGCGATGCCGGTCTCGATCGCCTTGCCCGGGAAGTACTTGCGCGCCCGCTCGACGGCGGACTGCACGACATCGGAAACGTCCACCCAGTCACCCTTGGGCTTCAACGTGCCGGATTCGATGCGCGTCATGTCGAGCAGGTTGGCGACGAAGCGGCTCATGCGGCTGCCCTCCTCCTCGATCGACTGGAGAAGATCGTCGCGGCTTTCCGCAGTCATGCGCCCGCCGAGCTGGCGCAGGCTTGTGACAGCCCCCATGATGGTGGCGAGCGGCGTCCTGAGGTCGTGCGAGATCGAGGAGAGCAGAGCCTCCCGGTAGCGCTCGCCCTCGAGCTTGGCCGCCTGCATCACGCTTTCTTCCGAAAGCCGCGCCCTGTCGAGCGCAATCGCCGTCTGATCGAGGATGGCGGACAGCGCACGCTCCGCATTGAGGTCGAGGCGTTCGTCTCCCAGCTGAATGCCGCACACGCCGACCAGGCCGTGCGGCCCCATCAACGGGCGGAACTCGAAGCGGCTATTGGGCAGCGTGCCCGTGCCCAAGCCGGCCTTCTCCTGCTTGTCGCAGGTCCAGCGTGCCGCCGTGAAATCGGTGACGTCGAGCTCGGTATCCGGCGGCCAGACCGCGGCGACCTTGAGATCGTTCTTGTCGGGCAGAAGCAACACGATGTTGCGCTTGAGGCTTGCCTGCAGATGCGACACCGCCACCCAGTTCGCATCGTCGGCCTTGCCTGCCGTCGAGAGCTTTCGCGAAAAATCGTAGAGCGATTGCAAAGCCGTGGCGCGCACACGGGCAACTTTCGCCTGCTCCTTGATGCGCGAGGCGAAACCGCCGGCGATGATTGCCACCGTCAGGAAGACGAAGAGCGCGAAAACCTCGTGCGGCGCGGTGATCGTGAAGGTGTGCACCGGATCGATGAAGAGAAAATTGTAGGCGAGCGCCGAAAGGAAGGCGGCAATGAAGGCGGAGGCATAACCGCCCAGCACCGCGGCACCGAGAACCGCAAGCAGGAAGAGCAGCGAGATGTTCGGCAATTCGGCAAAGAGATAGACAAGCTTGCCCAACGCCGCCGTGGCGGCCACGAGCGCGAGCGCGACAAGCGCCGACTGCCGGTAGGAGGCGATCGCCGGCATGGCGGGGCGTGCGGGGGCGACCGACTTTTCCTTCCTGTCGGGCGTAACGAAATAGACACCAAGGCCTGCCGCGTTACGCGAGAGCGCATCGGGCAGCGACGGCGAGACGAGCCGTCGCCAGCCGCGGTTGCGCCGGGCGCCGATGACGATCTGCGTCGCGTGCTCGCGGCGCGCCAGCTTCAGGATTTCCTCGACGAAATCGTTGCCGACCACCCGGCGCGTTTCCGCGCCCAGCTGCTCGGCGAGCCGGAACAGCGCCTCTATGCGGTGCAGATGTTCGGTCGTGCCGACCTCCCGGTCCGCCCGCTCTATCGACACGACGATCCACGGCGCGTTGAGGCCGGAGGCGAGCCGGCTCGCCACACGAACCACCTTTTCCGACAATTCGTCCGGCCCGACACAGACAAGCAGGCGTTCGCCGGCCGCCCAGGGCCCTTCAATCGCATGCTGCTTGAGATAGTCGACCATCTGGTCGTCGACCCGGTCTGCCGTGCGCCGCAGCGCAAGCTCGCGCAGCGCCGTCAGGTTGCCGAGCCGGAAGAAGCGGTCAATCGCGCGGCTGGCGCTGTCCGGCAGATAGACCTTGCCCTCCTTCAGCCGCTCGATCAGCTCCGTCGGCGGCAGATCGACGAGCAGGACCTCGTCCGCCTTCTTCAGCATGACATCGGGCACGCGCTCGCGCACCGTGACACCGGTGATCTCGGCGACGAGATCGGCGAGGCTTTCGAGATGCTGGATGTTCAGCGCCGTCCAGACATCGATGCCGGCCGCGATCAGCTCCTCGATATCCTGGTAGCGCTTGGGATGCCGGCTACCTTCGGGATTGGAATGGGCCAGTTCGTCGACGAGCACGATGCGCGGACGGCGGGCGAGCGCACCATCGAGGTCGAACTCCTCCAGTGCACGGCCGCGATGGGTGATCTGTTTGCGCGGCAAAACCTCCAGACCGGCAAGCAGCGCGGCGGTTTCCCCGCGCCCGTGGGTCTCGACGAGGCCGACGACGACATCCACGCCCTCTGCCTTGAGACGGCCGGCACGCGACAGCATGGCATAGGTCTTTCCGACGCCGGGAGCTGCGCCCAGAAAAACAGTCAATTTGCCCCGGCGGTCTTTCTCCGCCAGGGCAAGCAATGTGTCGGGATCCGGTCTGCGGCTGTCGTCGTCCGCCATTCGTCCTCTCATGATCCGAGCGTGTCGAGCGCCATGTTGAGCTGTAGCACGTTCACTTGCGGTTCGCCGAACACGCCGAGGAGCCGGCCTTCGACCTGCCGCCCGACAAGGGCCTCGACCGTCGTTTCCTCCATACCACGCGCCTTTGCAACCCGCGCGACCTGCGCCCGCGCGAAAGCGGGCGAGATATGCGGATCGAGGCCGGAACCGGAGGTCGTCACCGCGTCGGCCGGGATCGGCGTCGCCATGCCCGTCGCCGTCAGCCGGGCGACATCCGCCTCGACACGATCCCGAAGCTTGACGGAGGTCGTGCCCAGGTTCGAGCCGGACGAGGCGGCCGCGTTGTAGGCGTCCGGTCCGGTGGCCGAAGGACGCGGCCAGAAATACTTGTCCGAGGCAAAGGCCTGCCCGATGAGGTCGGAGCCGACGACGGCTCCGTTCCTTTCGATGAGAGAACCATTGGCGGCGGACGGCATCACGACCTGCGCGATGCCGGTCACGGTGAGCGGATAGGCAAGGCCGAGAAGCGCCGTCAGGGCGAAGACGAGAGTGAGGGCCGGGCGAAGTTGTTTCAGCATGATCACACCAGATTTAGGGCGCTGACGGCAAGATCGATAGCCTTGATGCCTGCAAAAGGCAGGACGAGACCACCGAGACCGTAGACGAGAAGGTTACGGCGCAACAGGGCGGCCGCTCCCGCCGGACGATAGGCGACACCGCGCAGCGCCAGCGGAATGAGCGCCACGATGATCAGCGCATTGAAGATGACGGCCGAAAGGATGGCCGATTGCGGCGAGGCGAGTTGCATGATGTTGAGTGCATCCAGCGCCGGATAGGTCGCGACGAAGAGGGCCGGGATGATCGCGAAATATTTGGCGACATCGTTGGCGATCGAGAAGGTGGTCAGCGAACCGCGCGTCATCAGCAATTGCTTGCCGATCTCGACAATCTCGATGAGCTTGGTCGGGCTCGAATCGAGGTCCACCATGTTGGCCGCCTCGCGGGCCGCCTGCGTGCCCGTCTGCATGGCAACGCCGACATCTGCCTGGGCGAGTGCAGGAGCGTCGTTGGTGCCGTCGCCGCACATGGCGATCAGGCGGCCGCCCTGCTGTTCGCGGCGGATATAGGCCAGCTTGTCCTCCGGCGTCGCCTGGGCAAGGAAATCGTCGACGCCGGCTTCCGAGGCGATGGCTGCGGCCGTCACCGGATTGTCGCCTGTCACCATGACGGTGCGGATGCCCATGGCGCGCAGTGCCGCAAAGCGCTCCTTGATACCCGGCTTGACGATGTCCTTGAGGTGGATGACGCCGAGCAGGCGCGAACCGTCGGCAACGGCGAGCGGCGTGCCGCCGCTGCGCGCGATCGTCTCGACGGCACGACGGAATTCGGCGGGCGCATCACCCTCCTGAACGCCGGCAAAACGCAGCACGGCATCGACCGCGCCTTTGCGCAGCCGGCGGTCACCGAGATCGACGCCGGAAAGGCGGGTCTCGGCGGTGAACTCGATCACGGCATCGAAGCGCACCTGCGGCATCGCTACCGAAAACTCACCCGTTGCAAGAGCCACGATCGAACGGCCTTCGGGCGTCTCGTCGGACAGGCTGGCGAGAAGCGCGGCTTCCGCGAGTTCCGAGGGGCTCACGCCCGGCGCCGGCAGGAAATCACTCGCCATGCGGTTGCCGAAGGTGATGGTGCCCGTCTTGTCGAGCAGCAGCGTATCGACGTCGCCGGCCGCCTCCACCGCCCGGCCGGAGGTGGCAATGACGTTGAAGCGGACGAGGCGATCCATGCCGGCAATGCCGATGGCCGAGAGAAGGCCGCCGATGGTCGTCGGGATGAGCGTGACGAGAAGCGCGGCAAGCACCGTGACCGTCAGGATCGTGCCGGAATAGCCGGCCAGGCCCCAGATGGCGACGCAGACGAAGAGGAAGATCAGCGTCAGGCCCGAAAGCAGGATCGACAGCGCGATCTCGTTCGGCGTTTTCTGCCGCTGCGCGCCCTCGATGAGCGCGATCATGCGATCGACGAAGGAGGAGCCGGGCGCAACGGTGATCTTCACCGTGATCTCGTCGGAAAGCACCTGCGTGCCGCCGGTAACGGCAGAGCGGTCGCCGCCGGATTCGCGGATGACGGGAGCGGATTCGCCGGTGATTGCGCTTTCATTGACCGAAGCGACCCCTTCGATCACCTCGCCGTCGCCGGGAATGAGTTCGCCGGCGGCAACAAGCACGACATCGCCGATGGCAAGGCTGGTTGCCGGGATCGTTTCGACGGCGCCGGAGGCCGACCGCCGCCTTGCGACGAGTTCCGACTTGGTCCGCTTCAGGCTGTCGGCCTGGGCGCGGCCGCGCCCTTCGGCGACGGCCTCTGCAAAGGTCGCAAAGAGCACGGTAAACCAGAGCCAGGCCGCAATCTGGCCGGAAAAGCCCGCCTGCGCGCTGCCGGTAAAAAGATCGCGCAGGAAAAGCACGGTGACGACGGCGGCGACAGCCTCGGTGACGAAGATCACCGGATTGCGCACCAGCTGGCGCGGGTCGAGCTTGACGAAAGCATCGCGCGCGGCCGGCAGGAGGATGGCTGGGTCGAGAAGGCCCGGCGCGTGGTGGTCCTTTGACATGATCTGTTCCTTCAGAAGGTCTGGCCGGCAAGCATCGCTAGATGTTCGACGATGGGGCCGAGGGCAAGCGCAGGGAAGAACTGCAGGCCGCCGAGAATGAGGATGATGCCGATGAGGAGGCCGACGAAGAGCGGCCCGTCCGTCGGGAAGGTGCCGGAGGACGGGGGCACCTTCACCTTGGCCGCCAGCGAACCGGCGATCGCCATGACGGGTATCATATAGGCGAAGCGGCCGAGCAGCATGGCGATGCCGAGCGTCGTGTTGTACCAGACGGTGTTGCCCGTCAGCCCGCCGAAGGCCGAGCCGTTGTTGCCGGCCGCGGACGTATAGGCATAGAGGATTTCCGACAGGCCATGCGGGCCGGCCGTGCCGATGCTGGCGACGGCGAAGGGCAGCATGGCGGAAACTGCGGTGAAGCCGAGGATGGTGAGCGGCAGGACGAGCACGGCGAGCATGGCATATTTCATCTCGCGGCCCTCGATCTTCTTGCCGAGGAATTCCGGCGTGCGGCCGACCATCAGGCCGGACACGAAGACGGAAAGCAGCGCGAAGACGAGCATGCCGTACAGACCGGACCCGACACCACCCGGCAAAACCTCACCGAGCTGCATCAGGAACATCGGCACAAGACCGCCGAGACCGGTGAAGGAGCCGTGCATGCCGTTGACGCCACCGTCTGAAAGGCCGGTCGTGACGGCGGCATAGAGCGCGGTCATCGCCTGGCCGAAGCGCACTTCCTTGCCTTCCATATTGCCGGCGGAAGCATCGACGCCAAGAGCGGTCAGGATCGGATTGCCCGCGGCCTCCGCCCAGTAGACGACGGCGACGCCTGATATCAGCAGGATCGCCATGGCGCTGATGATCGCCCAGCCCTGGCGGCGGTTACCGACGAGCTGGCCGAACGTGTAGACCAGCGCGGCCGAGATCGACAGCATGGCGAAGATGTTGAGATAGTTGGAGAACGTCGTGGGGTTCTCGAAGGGATGGGCGGCGTTGACGTTGAAGAAGCCGCCACCATTGGTGCCGAGCTGCTTGATCGCCTCCTGCGAGGCGACCGGGCCGAGCGAGATCGTCTGGCTCGCGCCCTCGAGCGTGGTCGCCGTCACGGCACCGTCCAGCGTCTGCGGCAAGCCCATGGCGACGAAAGCAAGCGCGACGACGATCGCCATCGGCAGCAGCACATAGAGCACCGCCCGCGTCATATCCACCCAGAAATTGCCGAGCGTTGCGACCTTCGAACGGACGAAAGCCCGCGTCAGCGCCATGGCGAGCGCGATGCCCGTTGCGGCGGACAAGAAGTTCTGCACCGTCAGGCCGGCCATCTGGCTGAAATGGCTGAGCGTGGTTTCGCCGCCATAGTTCTGCCAGTTGGTGTTGGTGACGAAGGACACCGTCGTGTTGAAGGCGAGGTCCGGTGCCATGCCGGCAAAACCCTGCGGGTTGAGCGGCAAATACGCCTGCAGGCGCAGGATCGCATAGAGCGCGACAAAGCCGGCGATGGAGAAGGCCAGCATCGAGGCCGTATAGGCGAGCCAGCCCTGCTCTTTGCCGGGGTTTATGCCGGAAACGCGATAGAGGTCCGTTTCCAGACGTCCGAGAACCGGCGACAGCACAGTGCGCTCGCCGGCAAAGACGCGGGCCATGTACAATCCGAGCGGCTTGATCGTGACGAGCACCGCGAGGAAGAAGAGGGCGATTTGCAGCCACCCGATCGTGGTCATCAAAATTCTCCAAAAAACTCAGAAGCGTTCGGGCCGCAGCAGCGTGACCACGAGATAGGCGCCAAGGGCAAGCGCGACGAAAAGGCCGAAAAGGGGTTCAAGCACTGTCGTCTCCTCAAAGCCGGTCGAGCGCGCGGGCATAGGCTGCGAACACGACGAACGTGGCGCAGCCGAGCGCGAGGAATATGAAATCGGACATGTCCGTCTCCTGTTTATGCTGGCGGCACACTAGGAGCGGACGGGGTCAGGTTTCGATTGGGAAGGCAGGGAAGCGACGTAAGGAAAAGATAAAGATGCGTTTTCCAGTCCGCCGCGTATTTTTTCAAAGCGGCAGGGAATAATCCGGCAGGCATCGGTGTCTTGGCAGGGGCGGCTCAGGAAAGTCGCCGTAACGATGGGAGACGACCATGAAGTTCCTAGTCCTCGTACCATTCGCCGTCGCGGTCCTTGCGGGCACGGCTTTCGCTGCCGAACCGTTCACGGCCGTCAAGACCGACAAGGGCGAGGTGCTTGCCGGCGAGAAGGGCATGACCCTCTACACCTTCAAGAAAGACAAGCCCGGCACCTCGAACTGCTACGACAAATGCGCGACGAACTGGCCGCCGGCCATCGCCGCTTCCGATGCGGCCACAGAGGGTGCATACTCCCTCGTCACCCGCAAGGACGGGGCGAAACAATGGGCCAAGGACGGCATGCCGCTCTACTACTGGGTCAAGGACAAGAAGGAAGGCGATACGACTGGCGACGGTGTGAACGGCGTCTGGGATGTCGCAAAGCCCTGACCCGCACGGCGTCGGGATGGGCAGCGGGCGGGAGGGCGCATCCTCCTCGCCCGTCTCTTTCGACGCCGAGATCCTGGCCCTCTTGCCACAGCTCCGGCGCTACTCCCGCAGCCTGACACGATCGGATGCGGAAAGCGAGGACCTGCTGCAGGACTGTGTCGAAAAGGCACTGAGCCACCGGGGGCAATGGCGCGGCGCAAACATTCGCGCCTGGGCCTACCGGATCATGACCAACCTGCATCTCAACGCCCGCCGCGCCGTCGCGCGCCGCCCGTCCGTCGGCATCGAGGCGGCCGAGAGCATCGCCGAAGGCGCCCCGCCCTCCGATCCGCTGGCGCGGAACCGGCTCGTTCAGGCGCTCGACACCCTGCCGAAGGAGGCGCGGGCCGTGCTGATGCTGGTTGCGGTCGAAGGCCACACCTATCAGGAAGTTGCCGAAATCCTGGATGTCCCGGCCGGCACCGTCATGTCGCGCCTCTCCCGCGCCCGGCAGATGCTGCGGGAGAAACTGGCAGCCGAAAACGTCATTCACCTGCGGAGCCCCCGATGAGCGAGAGCCGCCCCGTGACCGAAACGGACCTGCACGCCTTTGCCGACGGCTTTCTGGAGGGAGCTGAACACGAACGTGTGGAAGCCCATCTCGCCGACAACCCGGAAGCCGCACGACTGGTGGCCGACTGGCAGGCGCAGAACGATGGCCTGAGAGACGCCTTTGCCGCCTATGCCACCGCCCGCCCCTCCGATCTCCAGCTCATCACCGGACATCGTGCCGCTAAAAGGGTCGCAACGCCGCACCTTGCAATGGCCGCCGCGGCAATGCTCGTCTTCATGCTCGGCGGCCTTGCCGGCCATTTCGGCCCGATGCTCCTTGAAAGGGCGCCGACGATGACGGCCATGGATGCCCTCCCGCACGAGGCGCGCAATGCCTATCTCATCTATGCGAGCGAGGTGCGCCATCCCGTCGAGGTCTTTGCCGACCAGGAGGCGCATCTGGCACGATGGCTCGGAAAACGCCTTGCCATCGACGACCTGAAGGTCCCGGACCTCACGACGCTCGGCTTCAAACTGGTGGGCGGTCGCCTCTTACCCGTCACCGACAAGCCCGGCGCCCTGTTCATGTACGAGGACGAAACCGGGCGCCGCGTCACGGTCCTCGTTGCCCGCAACGAGGAAAACCGGACGACCAGCTTCCGCTTTGCTTCTACCAGCGGCGTGGAAACCTTCTACTGGATCGATGGCGATCTCGGCTATGCGGTGACCGGCGACATTTCCCGCGAACGGCTCCAACAGATCGCGGAGGAATGCTACCGGCAGTTCCCGGCATAAGGCCGTCACAGGTCGGGCCAGGACCCGGCGGTTCTAGAGATAGGACAGGAACAGCACGATCCCCGTTGCAATGACGGCGAGCCGGAGGGCGATGGCTGGCACATGGGCCGCAAGCCGTCCGCCGAGGAACCCGCCGGCCAAGGCACCGGCAAAGACAGGCAACCCCTGCCGCCAGGCAATGCTGCCGCTTGCGATGAACACCGCAGCCGCAAGCGAGGTCACCACCGCCGCCCGAAAATTCTTGCGCAGATTGGCACGCCGGAGCGCCGCCTCCCCCTCCAGCATGATCAGCGCCATCAGCACGACACCGAGCCCGGCGCCGAAATAGCCGCCATACAGCGCCGCAGCAAAATCGAGGAACCGGCGCCGCGGCCCTTTCCCTCCGGCAAGGCGCCCCACGAGCCGATGCAACGGTGCGGCAAAGGTAAAGAGCAGCGTCGCCGTCAGGATGAGCCAGGGCACGAGCACGCGAAACACATCGTTTCCGCCAAGGAGCAGCAAGGCCGCACCCGCAAGTGCACCTCCTGCCACCCAGGGCATGCTGTCGCTCTCTTCTGCCGGCAGCCGCTCCGGTGCCCCGACGACTGCCAGCGCGTGGCCCGGCCAGATAGCGACCGCGCTCGTCGCCGCGGCCGAAACGGGCGGCACACCCACTGCGATGAGGGCAGGCAGCGTGAAGAAGGTGCCACCGCCAGCGATGGCATTGCAGAGGCCGCCGATCAGGCCGGCCCCTGCGAGAAGAAGGAAATCTGTCAGGATCATCGTCACCTCTGCGGCAAGAATAGACTTGCAGCCGGCGGGCAGTGTCGCGAAGATGCCAAGTGCCATCACGGAGGTGCCAGAATGCAGGTCGATCCGGTCGCGGGATACGAGGACGGCGCAGCACGGCTCATCGGCCTTTCCACCCGCTTCGAGACGGCGCGCCAGCCGCCGCCACACCAACACCGTCGCGGACAGTTCGCCTATTGCCCGGATGCGCCTCTCCTGGTGCAGGCCGCAGAGCGTTTCGTCGTGCTTGGTCCCGGCGAGGCGGTCTGGATACCCGGCGGCCTGCCGCATGCTCTGAGCGCGCGCAGCGCCCGCACGGCGCACAATCTCTATGTCGAGCCGGGCGCAACGGTGCTTCTCGGCGACCGGCCGATGCTTTTCCGGATCGGTGGACTGGAACGGGAGCTCGTGCACACACTCGCCTCCAGCGATCGCACGGCTTCCGGCCAACCGGCGCATGAGCGTCTCATCGACGTGTTCTTCGACCGGCTACGCCCGGCCCGACCTGTCGCGACGCTGGCAATTCCCGCCGATCCCGCACTCGCCGCCATGCAGCGCCAATGGCATGCCGGCGAAGAACGCCTGCTGGAGCTTTCCGATTGGGCCAACAGGCTGGCACTGTCGCCGCGCAGCCTGCAAAGGCGCATTACCACCACCACCGGCCTCTCCTTCCGTGCCTGGCGGCAACGGGTGGTGCTGGCTGCGGGTTTCGATCCGCTGATGCGTGGCCTACCGGTCAAAGTGGTGGCGGCCGATGCCGGCTATGGCTCGGCCAGTGCCTTCGTTTCCGCCTTCCGCAAGGCTTTCGGTGTAACGCCGGGCGCCCTTGCCGAGAAGGGCGCGACAGAGCATCCGGGCCGGTGAAAACCGCTCAGGCCCGGCCGGCGCGGATCATCGAGAAATAGTCGTCGCCGCCAACCTGCCCGCCCTTCAGCGCGATCTCGAGGCCATCCGCCGCCCCGCCATGGGCAATGCAGAGCGGCGAACCCGGCGTCTGCGGCAAGGGCATTTTCAGCGTGAGTGCCGCGATCCCCATTTCACCAAGCGCATGGCTTGATGTGTCGCCACCGGCCACGACCGCGCGAACAAGACCGGCACGTGCGACGATCTCCGACTGGATACGCCCCAAGGCACGCCCGAGACGATGACGGGCACCTGCCGCAGAATCGAGTTCACCGCCGCGGTCCGCCGCAGGCCCGAGCGCGGTATAGAGCACGACGCTGCGCCCTTCCTGCAAGATCCTGAGACCAGCCTCGACGGCCGCAGCAACCGCCGTCGCGTTGCTCTCGCCCGACAGCACAAGTGGATCGAGCGTGACGCCACCAAAGCCGTTTTCCAGCGCATGGCGGATCTGCCGTTCGGTGGTGGGCGAGACGCTGCCCGAAACGACAGCGATGCGATCCACCGGCCCGGCTGCGGGAAAGGCGGGCTTCTCGCCAACCAGGCCCCGGTCCCGCCATGTCGGGATCAGGGCATATTCCAGACCGGAGGAGCCACAGACAAAGCGGCTCTTCTCCCGCAGCCGGTTCCAGAGCAGGGCACCGGCCGCAACCTGCGTCGCCGCATCGAGCACGTCGACGAGAAGGATATCGGCGTTTTCCGGCTGCGGATCGGCCAGCAGCGCAACCATGTCGATGAGGGTGGAGGAGAGCGTTGTCTGCCGCGAGAGATGCAACAGGAGATTGGCCTCGTTCATCGGCGTCACCGGGTGACGTGCCATGACCGGATGGCGATCAATGCGGTAGTTACGCCCCTGATAGGCCGCAAAAAGGTCGCCAAAGGCCGTGTAGCGCCGGATCTGCGGCGCACCGACGATGAGCGGCACCGTCGCCTCGCCGAAGACGGCACGGCCGATCTCTATTGCGCGGCCGATGTTGCCGACATGGGGGGCGGAATCGAAGGTCGAGCAGATCTTGTAGTGGCAAAGCTCGGCATCGAGCGTCTTCAGCCAGCCGAAGGCCGCACGAAGATGCACGTCCATCCAGCCCGGTGTCTCGCTGCGGCTGGTGCCGGCCAGGCCGAAGGCCCGCGCACCGGCAAACCGTGACAGGAGGTCCGCATCCGGCACATCGAGGAAAAGCACGGTCTCCACGCCATTGGACGCGAGGGCCTCCATGACGTCCGTCGAGCCGGTGAAATCGTCGCCGTAGTAGCTGATCAGGGGACGTGTCATAGTCTAGGCTCCCTTGCCATCGGCAAACTTTTCGATGGACTGCGCAAGTTCCGCGTGGTCCTTCGCATAGGCTTCGAGCGGCACGCCCGCGACGGCCGCTTCCCAGGCCTGCCGTACGGCCTTGACGCCCGCCCCCGGCCCGCCCGGATGACTGACGATGCCACCGCCGCACAAGTACAGCAAATCCGTCGAACCCTCCGTCGCCGCGATCGTTTCCGGCGCCTGCCCGCCCCACTGGCCGGAGCCGATGACCGGGAGCGCCACGTCCTTCGTCGAAAACAGCGGCGTGCTGACGGCCTTGTAGGAGCGCACGAAACTCTCGTCGGGCTCCCAGTATTTCACGCGGATGCCGTTGATCTGGAACTGGTCGACACCGAGCAGCCGCCAGAACTGCTGCCAGACGGAAAACTCGAAGCCGAGACCGGCATGGCGGGTCAGGATATCCCACCCGTTGCGGTGGGCATGCAGCACGAGACCCGAGCGCTTGCGCAGAAAGGAAAGGCCGCCGAAGCCGATGGAGTTGATGTTGACGACCGCGCAGTTGCCGCCGGCTGCCAGTACCAGATCATGATTGCGCATCATCTCGTCGGGATCGGCGTGGCTGATGCCGAACGCATACATGACCTTCTTGCCGGTCTTCTGCTCGTGGTCGAGGATCCTCGGCATGATCGTCGCCACGCGGTCCTTCAGCGGCGAATAGGCCGGGCTCATCAGCTTCTCGTCGTCCTTGATGAAGTCGACGCCCGCAGCGATCAGTTCTCCGACCATCTCGGCCGTCTCGTGCGGCCGAAGGCCGAGTGCCGGCTTGACGATGGTGCCGATGATCGGCCTGTCTTTCACACCCGTCAGCGCGAAGCTTCCGGAAACGCCAAATTGCGGGCCGGGATGCGCGTCAGCGAACTCCGGCGGCAGCTTCATGCCGACGACGCGGATGCCCGTCATACCCTTGATGGAGAACACACCGCCGATCGCGATGGTCATCAGCGCCGAAAGATCGGTCCCGACAGCATCCAGCGGAAAATCGATATCGACATCCGCCCGGTGAAAGAGGTGCGCCCCAACGGCTTCATCCGGAAAGGAGGCCCGCTCGGCGGGCGGCAGGGGGCGAATGGCGGCAACGCGCGCTGCAACACGGGCCTTCAGCTCCTCCGTCTCCCCGGGAAGGGCCACGAAGGTGCCGGTCGACTGGTCGCTGGCGATCTTCGCCGCCATGGCCTCGGGCGAACCCGCCGTCTCTATCCGATAGGTCAGACGGATCACGTTTTCTCCTCCCGCGCGCGCTTGTGAAAATCCATCCACTGGTATAATGAGTATTTATGTTATTGCAAGCCGACTTTCTCGTGAAAGCTGTTGCGGCAATGAAACTTGATGCATATTCAAACCTGTCGAAACCAGGTGCCCCATGAACGTCGTTTCCGAACCGATCGTCCGCAAGAAACTCTCCGACGAAGTCTTCGCCCGGCTGAAGCACATGATCGAGACCGGCGAACTGAAAGCCGGCGACGACATGCCCTCCGAACGCGAGCTGATGGAGCGCTACGGTGTCGGCCGCCCGGCCATCCGCGAGGCAATGCAGGCGCTCGCCGGCAAGGGGCTGGTGGAGATTTCGCAGGGCGAGCGCGCCAAGGTGCTGCGCATCACCGCCGAATCCATCATCCGCCAGGTCGACCTGCCGGCAAAACTCATGCTCTCCGGCTCCTCCGACACGCTGGAGCATCTGAAAAGCGCCCGCATCTTCTTCGAGCGCGGCATGATCCGCGAGGCCGCCACCAAGGCGAGCCCCACCCAGATTGCCGAACTACGCGCCCTGCTCGACACGCAGAAACAAAGCCTCGGCGATGCGGATGCCTTCATCGAAGCGGATATGGAGTTCCACCAATGCATTGCGCGGATCTCCGGCAATCCGATCTTCGCGGCCGTCAGCGGTGCGATGCTGGGATGGTTGAAGTCCTATCATACGGAAATGCTCATCTGGACGGGCCGCGAGAATTTCACGCTGGCCGAACACGAGGAAATCATCCGCGCCATCGAGAAGGGTGACGCCGACCTTTCCGAAAAGGCGATGATCAAGCACCTCGAACGCTCCCGCGCGCTCTATGCGCTCAAGGGGCAGAAATAAGGTTCACAGCAGGACCTCGACCGTGCCGTAGGGCGGCAGGCTGATTCTTTGGGCCGCCGGCATCTCCACGCCGCCGCCACCGATCAGCGAAACCGTGCGCGGCATTGCCGGAAGAACCACAACCTGCGCTTCCCGCGTGATGTTCGCCAAAAACAACCGGCTTTCCGAAGCAAGGCCCAGCACCGCATCCGGGCGGGACGTCTCGACGGCGACCAGCGCCGCACCGGAAAGGCTGCCGAGCCGCGCCAGCACATGGGCGAGCGGCCGAAGCGCCCCTTCGGGCGTTGCCTCCCCCTCGCCTGCCACAAGCCCGAACGGCCCCGCCAGCGTCGACAGCGTCAGGACCTCAAGCCCGGCCGAGGCAACCGTAGCAGCATAGGCCAGCGTCCAGGCTGCACCGAACGCCCCGTTATGACGAAGATCCACATTGGCCATCGGAATGCGGCCGCCCGCTGGATTGGCCTTCGTCGCGCTGCCATAGGGATTTTGCCGCATGGCGATTGTCGAAGGGCCGATACGGTACGGCTTGTCACCGTAGAGCGTGCGAACCGAACGCGTGACAAAACGCAGCGCCTCGAAGGTCTGCATGACTGAGAGGTCATCGGCCGCGTGCACGATCGGATTGGTGCAATGACTGACATAATCCAGCAACGCGCCCGGCACACGCTTACGGTTGAGCTCGGTGAAATAACTCATCATGCCGCCACCGAGCCGCACGCCCGGAAAGGCTGCCCGCGCTGCGGCATACACCGCCTCCAGCGGCGGACACTCCGGCCAGACGCTGCCGGGCGGCGTCGACTGCCGGTCCACCGCAGGACAGACGAACAGCGTATCGAGCACCAGCCCTGCCTTACCGACGAGTGACGCGATATCAGACATTTCATCATCGAGCGGACGTTGGCACGGCACGGCAAGTTCCAGCGTCACCTTCAGGCCGGACCGTGCTGCGATCTCAGCATAGCCAGCCAGCGCTTCGATGCCATGGCCGGCGGCAGGATCGAAATGGGCGATCAAATGCCGGGCGCCCACAACGCTCAAGGCATCGAGTGCGGCCCGCTCGCCAGCAAGGCATTCCGGCCTCAGTCCGACGCCGATCTCGGGAAGCCGGTATGTCGTCGGCACCATCAGCAGCGAAACGGCATCCCCGGCACCGGCCGCAGGCGCCGCATCCCCATCCGACTCGATCGCAACAGAAACCCGCTGGCTGAACGGTTTGCTCTTCGGCACGCGATAGGGCCAGGGCAGCGCCAGGGGCCGCACATAGGTTTTGTAGGAGCCGTCGGTCCAGTTGCGCTGGTCCTCCATCTCGAAGACATCGCCGAAGAATTCCGTCGTTGCCGCGATACCGGGGGCAACGTGATGGGTAATGGCAGCGATATCCTTGAAGGGCTGCCAGGGCTCTATCCGGTCCGGCCAACGCGCCTGTTCGACTCTGCCGTCACTGTGCTGCACCTCGACCGGTTCGCCCGCAACGCCGACAACCGGATGCAGCACGACGAAGCCCGCACGCGCAGTTTCAAAATCCGCATCGCTGACGCAACCGGCAGAGAAGGTCACGCTTTCGGCGTTGCCGGTGATCGTGATGGCGCAGTCGAGGTTGGCGCCGGAAGGCGCGCTGAAACGGGCATCATAGCGAACGGAGAAACCCGTTGCCGTTTCTTCGAGCGCAAGATTGGCGATGGCGGCACCGCAGGTGCCCCAATCCTTATCGCGCACAAGGAAGGCAATGGCGCGCAGCACCTCATGGCCACGAAACCGCAGTGTGCGCAGGTTGCCGTCCTGAAGGCCCACACTCAGGTCGCCGGCCGAAAGCGTTCGGCTTTCCGGCTCGCGCTCGCTTGTGCCGTAGAGCCGGAGCAGGTCCCCGCTCATCCCAAAAGATCTCCCAGCGCGATGGTCTCGCCGCGCTCGGCACTGAGATAGGCAGCCTCCACCAAGGCAAAGGTTTTCAGGTTGTCGTGGCCGGAGGTGTCCGGTTCGTGTCCCGTCACCAGCCGCTCGATCCAGTGTTTCTGGATGAGCGCAACACTCTCCTGGATGTTGTGCCAGGGCCGCGAGGCCCAGGGCAGCAGGTTCGGCGCGACGACCGTTTCCGTCGTGCCATCTGGACCATGAACGATGAGCTTGTAGTCCTTGCCGAGCCGCAGCGTGCCCTTGCTGCCGTCGATCTCGACGAAGGTTTCCGGAAAGGGTTCCTGCGGCAGCTTCGTCGCATAGCTGACATCGACAATCGAGGTGACGCCGTTGTCGTGGTCGAGCAGCATCGTCGCCACGTCCTCGCCGGCGATATCAGGGTTGATGCGGCGGGTGCGGGCGGTCATGCGGCTGGCATCGCCGAAGAGGAAGCGGGCGATGTCGAGCGCGTGGATACCGAGGTCCTCGATGATGAAGCGATTGCCCTTGGCGAGATAGGGCTGGCCGGAGAACACATCGAAGCCGGAACGGAAGGAGACGCGCCCCCAGAAGGGATCACCGATCGCGCCACTGTCGAGCACCGCCTTTACGGCTAAGATAGGCGTCTGCCAGCGAAAATTCTCGTGGATCATCAGGGGGATGCCGGCCGCCTGCGCAGCCGCGACCATGGCCTTGGCGTCCCCGAGCGTCGGTGCGAACGGTTTCTGGCAGATCGCCGGGATCGTGTGGCTTGCGGCAAGCTCGACCAGTGCGCGATGGCTGCCGACCGTCGTGGCGATATCAACGAAATCGAAGCCGCCATCGGCAAACATCGCTCCCGCCGACTGATAGCGCCTTTCGACGCCGAAGTCGTCACCGACGATACGCAGCCGCTCCGGATCGCGGTCGCAGATGGCCACGATGTCCACGTCGGCCAAGTCCCGCCAGCCATGCATCTGGTTGACGGCGAAGAATCCGCAACCGATCAACGCACCCTTGAACCGCGCCATGCTCAACCCGCCTTTGCCATCTGCATCAGGGTGACGCGCTGCTGGAGCCGGCGCTGCGCCTGGTCCACGACGACGGCGACGATGATCACGAGCCCCTTGATCACCATCTGCCAGAAGGAACTGACACCCATCATCACCAACCCGTCCGAGAGAATGCCGATCACGAAGGCGCCGATGATCGTGCCGCCGATCGTGCCGCGTCCGCCCGACATGGATGTACCACCGAGAACGGCCGCCGCAATGGCGTTAAGCTCCAAATTGGTGCCGGTCGCGGGGTGCGACGCCATCAGTTCGGAGGAGATGATGAGGCCGACGATCGCCGCGCAGAAGCCGGAGAACATGTAGACGAACATCTTGACGCGGTTGACACGGATGCCGGACATGCGGGAGGCACGTTCATTGCCACCGACCGCGAAGATGTGCCGGCCGAGGGGCACGAAGCGGGCGAAGTAGGCGGCCCCCAGCGCGACGACGATCAGGATCCAGACGGAAACCGGCAGGCCAAGGATCGAGCCGGAGCCGAGATAGGAAAAGCCCTGGTTGCCGAGGTCTTCGCGGCCCGTGAGATTGGGCAGCGTCTGGCCATCGGAATAGAGCAGCGCCATGCCGCGCGCCACATAGAGCGTGCCGAGCGTCGCGATGAAGGGCGCGACGTTGAGGCGGGTGATGAGCAGGCCGTTGATCGCACCGATCAGAATACCGACCGCCATGACGATGACGGCGACCTCGACGATGTTGAAATAGACCGTGTAGCCGAGCGGCAGCGCCACGCCATACATGATGAGCCCGCCGGCGATCATGCCGCACAGGCCGACGATCGAGCCGACCGAAAGGTCGATGCCGCCGGTGATGATGACGAAGGTCATGCCGATGGCAAGGAACGCATTCTGCGTCGCATGCTTCGACATCAGGATCATGTTCGCAGTCGACAAAAAGTTCGGCGCGAAGATCGAGAAGAAGATGATCACCGCGAAGAGCGCGATGAAGGTCCTCAGCTTCATGATCGTGAGCAGGGCAGCGCCCGTGGAAAGGTGGTTGCCGGCGGCGGCAGTTTGCGTTGCTGTCGTCATCACGCGTGCATCCTTTTGGTTTTGTGTCCCTCCGCGGAGGCCGAAACGATCATCTCCTCGGTGGCGTCCTTTCGATCCACCACCGTCACCAGCCGGCCGTTGCTCATCACGGCGATACGATCGGACAACGCCATGACCTCTTCGAGGTCGGAAGTGGAGAAGAGGATGGCGAGCCCCTCGCCCGCCAGCCGCCGCATGGTGCGGAAGACGTCCGCCTTGGCCCCGACATCGATTCCGCGGCTCGGCTCGTCCATCAAAAGCACTTTTGGGCCGGTCATCAGCGCCTTGCCGATGACGACCTTCTGCTGGTTGCCGCCGGACATCGAGGTAACGTCGAATTCGGGGTTCTTCGCCTTGATCGAAAGGCTGCGGATCGCCTCAAGGATCGCCGCCTTCTCAAGCTTCAGATCGATATGGAAGCCGCCCTTCAGGAACTGGCCGAGGCTTGCCATCGAGAGGTTGTCGGCAATCGACATGGACTGCACAAGCCCCTCGCGCTGCCGGTCCTCCGGGATCAACGCCAGGCCCTCGCGGATGCGCCGGGTCGTATCGCGACCCTTCAGCTCCTCGCCCTCGACGAAGATTTTTCCCGTATAATGCTCGTGCCGGCCCATGATGCATTCGAAAAGCTCCGAACGCCCCGCGCCCATCAAGCCATAAATGCCGAGGATTTCGCCCTTGCGCACGCCGATCGAGACATGATCGACGGCATAGCCACCCTGCGCGCGCGGCAGGCAGATGTCTTCGGTGCGAAACATTTCCGCGCCCGGCTCGTGATCGACCTGCTTGGCAAAATCCTTGGCGTCCGAGCCGATCATCGAACGCACGATCCAGCGCGTGTCGATGTCCTTGACCATGGCGTGACCGGTGATCTGGCCGTCCTTCAAGACGGTGATGTAGTCTCCGATGCGCATCAGCTCTTCCAGCCGGTGCGAGATATAGACGATGGCGACGCCCCGCGCCTTGAGGTCGGCGATGACGCGGAAAAGCACATCGACTTCCGCGGCACTGAGGGCGGACGTCGGTTCGTCCATGATGAGGATGCGCGTGTCGAGCGAGACGGCACGGGCGATCTCGACGAGCTGTTGCTGACCGATCGGCAGGTCTTCCGCCAGCGTGTCGGCGGAAATGCCCGCTTCCAGGCGGTTGAGGAATTCGTTCGCCTTTTCGACCTGCGCCTTGTGGTCGATGCCGCGAAGACCGCGCGTGATCTCACGCGTCGCAAAGATGTTTTCGGCAACGGAGAGGTTGCCGAAGAGGTTCAGCTCCTGGAAGACGATGCCGATGCCGTGGCGCACCGCATCGGCGGGGCTGTTCAGATGAATGCGCTCGCCGTCCATCCAGATTTCGCCGAGCGTCGGCCGCTCCACGCCGGCGATGATGCGCATCATCGTCGACTTGCCGGCGCCGTTTTCGCCGACCAGCACATTGACCGCGCCGCGCCTGAGCTTCAGGTCCGCCTTCTTCAGCGCCACGATGCCGGAATAGGCTTTCGTGATGTCCTTCAATTCGAGAATGACGTCGCCGTCATCGATGCCGCTCATCTCAGCCTCCGACGGTGATCGTAACGGGCACGAATTGCGGCAACTGCCCCTTGGCTGGCAGCGGATAGGCGCCCGTCGCCTTGATCGTCTTGCCGGTCAGGCTTTCGCGGGGCAGCTTTTCCAGCAACAGGCCGTTCACATGGGTGTTGAACGACTTGCCGTATTGCGCCCACTCGATCTGGTTCTTGAACTCGTTGAAGTTCACGAATTTCAGGCTGTCACGGATGGCCGTACCGCGGATGGCCGGGCCGATCGAGACGCGCACATCCGCCTTCTGGTCGCCGTCGACGTCCACATCGACATAGGCTGCGCGCGATTTCGTTTCTTCAGCAACGATCACACCGTCGACCTTGGCCGCGAACGTCCAGGGCGCATTGCCCTGCTTTTCCTTATGACCGTATTTTTCGGCGGCGGCATTCAGGTCGCTTGCCGCGAGAGCGGAAACCGCCTGAAATGCACCGGCACGCTCGTCGAGATAGGGCACGACCTTGGCGTCCCAGATATCGGCGACCAGCTTGTCCGGATTGAAGGCCCCGGCCGCCGCCTGCTTCTGCTCGTCTTCCGTCTTGACGAACTTGCAGCCGCCAAGCGCCAGCGCGCCGGCCAGCAGAACCGGAAAGGCAGCCTGAAACCTCAGCATTCCCATTCTCCGTCATGAATGAAATGCGAGGCGGGACCGTACCCCGCCTCGCACCGTCGCGGGGGAGGATTATTCCGCGAGCGCGAAGGTTTCGAGCTTGCTGGCGTTGTCAGCGGTGATCAGCACGCAGTCCATGAGCTGCTTTTCCTCGGCCGGCGCCTTGCCGGTCGTGATGTATTCATGCGCCTGGGTGACGGCGAGCTGGGCCTGGGCATAGGCCGGCTGCATGACGGTGGCCTTGATGCCGCCTGCCTTGATCGAGTCGCGCACGTCGTTCGAACCGTCGAATCCGACGACGATGACGTCCTTGCGGCCGGCCGCCTGAAGCGCCGCGATCGCGCCCATGGCCATCGTGTCGTTGCCGGCGATCACGCCCTGGATGTCCGGGTTGGCCTGAAGGATCGTCTCCATCTTGGAGTAGCCTTCGGTCTGGCTCCAGTTGGCCGACTGCTGGGCGACCATCTTCATGTCGGGGTACTCGTCGATGACGTCGTGATAGCCCTTGGAGCGAATGCCGGCATTGAGATCGGCTTCGCGGCCGAGCAGCTCGACATAATTGCCCTTCTCGCCCATCAGCTTGACGAACTCTTCCGCGCCGAGCTGCGCGCCCTGATAGTTGTTCGAGACGATCTGCGAGACGGCAACGCCGGTGGCGTTGATTTCGCGGTCGATCAGGAAGGACGGAACACCCGCATCCTTCGCCTTCTGCACGGCAGCGATCGAGGCTTCCGAGCCGGCATTGTCGAGGATGATCGCCTTCGCGCCGCGGCCGATCGCGGTGTCGATGAGCTGCGACTGCTTGTTGGCGTCGTCATCGTGCACGAGCACCAGCGTCTCGTAGCCGAGTTCCTTGGCCTTCGCCTCGGCACCGACGGCTTCCGCCTTGAAGAACGGATTGTCGTGGCTCGGCGTGATGATGGCGATGAGATCCGCCGCAAAGGACGGCATGGCGACGCCGGCGGCCATGACAGCAGCGAAACCGACGGTGATCAGTCTACGGGTAATGTTCATATTTTTCCTCCCGGTTAGGCACCGGTCTCTCCAGCGGCCATTCCTCCATTGAAAAGGGCCGCCCCGGTGCAAGTCGCTTCATCGGCGGGCGAACCCGCCGGATATCAGGTGATGCGGTGGATGCTGGCCGCGATTTCCTCGGGCTCGAACACGCGCTTCCAGTCGTCCTTCATCAGCACGGGCTTGCCGAACTCGATCGCCTTGTTGCAGGCATCGGAGAAGACGCCGGGCGTCTCTTCGAAGATGACCGCGCCGAGCACGTTCATGTGACCGAGCAGGAAATCGCGCGCCGCCTCCTTGGCAACGCCCCGCCTGACGCATTCTTCCATCGCTTCCCGCATGACGACGAGCAACGAAGCGCAAACGGTCTCGGAAAGCCCGGGCTCCAGCAGCGCCATCTGCTCGACGGTGACACGGTGCGAGCGCATGACCGGCGCCCAGATAACCTTCGCGATCTCCTCACCGAGCGCATACGCTTCCTCCGGCCCCTGCATCAGGGCGGAAACGATATGCTGCTTGGCCGCGATGCCGCCGAAGAAATCACGCTTGGCGGCCGGATCCGTCTCGTCGTTGAAGATCGGCGGATGGCAGGGATGCGTGACGAAATAGGTAAGGTCCGCACGATCCGGCAGATGGCCGGCGAAGGGGGCGGCGGCGTCGAGCGCGACGACCATCGTGTCCGGCTTCAGCTTGTCGGCGATGCCGGCTGCGACCTTGCCGATCGCCGTATCCGGAACCGCGAGGATGACGACGTCGGCACCATCGAGGCCTTCGTCGGCGGAAACGCAGGCGAGGCCCAATTCATCGGAAAGGCGCGCCTTTCCGGCCTCGCTCACCTCGATATGACGGACATCGAAGCGCGAACCCTTGAGATTCTTGGCGAGCCGATAGCCCATTTTGCCACCGGCGCCGAACAACGCGATCGATGTCATCGAAGACCTCCCTGAATGCAACGGCCGGACATTTGGGCTCCAGCCGGAATTTCCTCCACCGGGCGTCCGGCGTGAGCCTATATTCCTCAACTGGTATAACATGTCAACAACTCTATCTTAGAATATGTGATCGCACGATGAACATAACATCGTGCCTTGAGGGCGACAGAGAACGACTCCCCACTCCAACCATTTGAAAAACCGTCGGTTCTTGACGAAGCCGGACACGCGAAAAAGCCGAACGTCACACGAGGTTCGACTCAAAATCACGCAGGCGATGGGAGGCAGACCGCTACCGATCCAAAGAAAACCCGTTAAAAGCCGTCAGAGGCGGCCGGCGATCGTCCTTGCGATCAACGCCAGCGACACTGCGCCGGCATCCGGATGGCCGATGCTGCGCGCGGCGAGCGGGCGTGCGCGCCCGAGCCGCGGCGACAGCGGCGCGGTGGCCTCAGCCGCCTCCGCGCAAGTAACGGCGGCCTTCTGCCAGGCCTCTTTCCGCGAAAGGCCATCCGCTTTCGCCGTTTCGAGCGCGGCAACGAAGGGCACGAAGGCATCGACAAGGGTCTTGTCGCCCGGCTTCGCCCCGCCGAGGCGCATCACGTCCTCCAGCGCGAGGCGGGCGCCGCGCACGATATCCGTATCCTGCAAGGCCGCCTCGTCGGAAAAAGCCGAGCTCCAGGAGCGCAGCAGCAGGCCCCAGATGGCGCCGGAGGTTCCGCCGGCCCGATCCGCCCAGGCATCGCCGGCCGCGGCAAGCGCGCTTTTCGCACCGGCACCATCCGCCACGGCCTGATGGAGGGCGTCGCGGGCCGCAGTCGCGCCGCGGCGCATGCCCTGGCCGTGGTCGCCGTCGCCGGCAAAGGCATCGATGCGCCCAAGCTCGGCCTCCGCCTCGGTCAGAGCCGCCACCATGGCATCGAGGACACCGGCGAGGCAGCGCGCACTTTCCCGCGCAGTGCCGGAGGCCGGCCCGAAGACCGGCGTCGCGTCCTCGGCATTTTCCGCAAAGTCGGCCGGCTGTGTCTCGAACCCCGCGCCGCGCCGGAAGACCGGTGTATCGCAGGGCGCAAGCCAGAAGCGCTCCAGCTCCGCGTCGAGCCACATTACCGTCAGCGAACATCCCTGCATGTCGAGGCTGGTGACATACTCGCCGGCCTCCGGTGCGACAAGCTCGACGCCGGCCGCCTGAAGACGGTTCTCGACCTCGCCCCAGAGTACGAACAGCTCCTCATACTTGGTTGCGCCGAGACCGTTGAGCAGCACGGCGGCGCGGCGCCCGCCCGCCGGGCGCTCGGCGAGCACGGTCTCCACCAGCAAGGTTGCAAGATCGCCCGCCGGCACGATTTTCGCATCACGGATACCCGGCTCGCCATGGATGCCGAGGCCGAGCACCATCACGCCCTCGGGCACCGTGAAAAGCGGCTCCGTCGCGCCCGGCAGCGTGCAACCGCCGAAGGCGACGCCAAAGGAGAAGGTGCGGGCATTGGCAAGCCGCGTCACGCGCTCGACCTCGTCGAGGGAAAGCCCCGCCTCTGCCGCCGCGCCCGCCACCTTGAAGACGAGGAAGTCGCCGGCGATGCCGCGCCGTTGCAAGTGACGGTCCGCCGGTGCGCTCGCCACGTCATCCGTCACGGTGACGATGCGCACATCGATGCCCTCAGCCCTCAACCGCTCCGCCGCCACGCCGAAATTCAGGACGTCGCCGGCATAATTGCCGAAGCCGAGGAGAATCCCGCCGCCGTGGCTGGCATTACGGCAGACGCGGGCGACCGCCGCCGTCGAGGGGGAAGCGAAGATCTCGCCCGCCACCGCCGCATCCGCCATGCCAGGCCCGACATAGCCGGCAAAGGCCGGATAGTGTCCCGATCCACCACCGACGATAACGGAGACTTTTCCGCGCGGCACGGCCGTGGCGCGAATGACGCCGCCTTTCACCAGCCGCACATATCGCCCATAGACCCTGGAAAAGCCCGCCAGCGCCGAAGACGCAAACCGTTCCGGATCATCGACAATTTTTGTCATGGGTTTCCTCTCCGCAGGTAATCGGGCCGCGAGGATGCAACATCGACCGGAGAGAAGAAAGAGGTCTCAGGCCACCCGTTCGGCATCCGCCACGATGACGTTGATGCCCGCCGAGCGCATGCGCGACAGATGCGAGATCGGAATGTCCTCGTCGACAACGACGGCATCGAATTCCTGAAGCGTCGCAAAGTG
Organism: Shinella sp. HY16; assembly: GCF_028534175.1. Classification (NCBI taxonomy): domain Bacteria; kingdom Pseudomonadati; phylum Pseudomonadota; class Alphaproteobacteria; order Hyphomicrobiales; family Rhizobiaceae; genus Shinella; species Shinella sp. HY16. The sequence continues at coordinate 3,237,267 of NZ_JAHYXL010000001.1, forward strand.
ATGCAGCGCGCGCCGCTCGAACTTGGTGTGATCTGCAAGAAGCACCCGCTTGGCGGAGCTTTCGAACATCGCCCGTTTTGTTTCCACCGTCTCTGGCGACTGGTGATAGACCGCATCACCGACGATGGCCGAGAGCGACATGAACACCGTATCGGCCCGCAGGCGGCGGATCTCGTTGGTGGTGATGTGGCCCATGAAGGCGTTGCACCAATTGTAGAACTGGCCGCCGAGACAGATCAGGTTGACGTCGTTGACGTCCTTCAATTCGTTGATGAGCACGAGCGAATTGGTGATGACCGTCAGCGGCACCTTGGCCGGCAGGAAGTTGGTCATCTCGTGCACGGTGGTGGCGTCGTCGAGGAAGATCGCCTGGCCCGGCTCCACGAAGCGCATCGCCGCCCTGGCGATCGCCTTCTTTTCCTTCGCCTGCTTCGTCGCGCGGTAGACGTCGGAGGATTCGATCAGGCTGGTGGGCGCGGCGGAGACGATACCGCGCGTCTTGCGGAAAAGGCCGCGGCTGACGAGCTCATCGACGTCGCGATGCGCCGTCATCAGGCTGATGCCGAAGCGTTCGGTGAGATCCTCGATGCGGATGGAGCCTTCGGCGATGACCGTCTCGGCGATCATCTGGCGGCGCACGAGCTGGCGTGCATGCCGGCTGTCGCTCGGCAGCTCTTCCGAAAGCAAATCCTTGACGTCGACTTTCTTGTTCACCGTAGGCCCTGCCATGCTTCGAGGATAACGTGTCGTATCTCGTTTCGGGCGGCAAGGGAAATGCCAAGCGGAAAGGGGCGCCCGCGACGGGCGCCCCCCGTGTCGATTACTCGCTCAGAACGAAGGGAGCGGTGTACTTGTCGACATTGTCCTTGGTGATCAGCAGGCAATCGAAGAGCTGCTTTTCGGTATCGACACCGGTGGAGCCGGTCTTGATCACATTGTCGGCCTGCTTGACGGCCGCTTCCGAGAAGACGGCGACCGGCTGGAGGACGGTGTACTGCAACTCGCCCGCCTTGATGGCGGCGACGGCATCCGGCGAGCCGTCGAAGCCGCCGACCTTCACCTGTTCCAGCTTGCCGGCTTCCTTGAGGGCCGCGATGGCGCCGAGCGCCATTTCGTCATTGCCGCTGATCACGCCGATGATGTCGGGGTTCGCCTGAAGCAGGGACTGCATCTTGGCGTGGCCCTTGGTGCGATCCCAATCGGCCACTTCCTTGCCGGACTTTTCGAGATCGGGATACTGCGTCAGGACGGTTTCGTAACCGTTCGAACGGGTTGCAGCGTTGTTGTCGGAGGGTGCACCGAAGAGTTCGACATACTTGCCCTTGTCGCCGACCGCTTCGACCCACTGCTGGGCGCCGAGAGCGGCGCCCTGGGCGTTGTTCGAAACGAGCTGCGCCTTGGCGAGGCCTTCCTGGTTGATCTCGGCATTGACGAGGATGACCGGGATGCCGGCGGCAACCGCCTTCTTGACCGCGCCCACCGAGCCATCGGCGTTTGCCGGGTCGAGGATGATGGCGACGGACTTGTTGGTGATGGCCGTGTCGATCAGGTTGCTCTCGGTGTTGGTATCGCCCTTGTGCGCACCGACATTGGCCGTGTAGCCGAGGCCTTCCGCCGTCTTCTTCGCCACTTCGCCTTCCGTGAACCAGTAGGGGTTGGACGGATCGTTGACGATGACGGTGATCAGGCCTTCGGCCCAGGCGGTGCTGAACAGCAGCGGCAGTGCGGCGGTCGCAGCGAAAAGTACACGCATTCCTTTTTTGAACATGGTCTCACTCCCTTGTTGAGTCCGGTTGCGCCGATTTTCGGCAATACTTTCCACTGCCGGGGCTTCGATGGTCCGCCTCCCCCAGCCGCAGTCAGTTCCTGTCAGTCGCCGCTTTCCTCAGCGGCGGCCGTATTTGATGCTGTTCAACAGAACGGCGGTGACGATGACGGCGCCGGTGAAAACCGTCTGCCAGTAGGCCGAGACGCCGATGATCACGAGACCATCCGACAGGAAGCCGATCACGAAAGCGCCGAGCATGGTGCCGATGACCGTGCCGCGACCGCCCGTCAGCGCCGCCCCGCCGATCACGACAGCGGCGATCGCCGTCAGTTCGTAGGTCGTGCCGGCCGTCGGACCTGCGGATGTGAGCTGCGAGGACAGCACCAGGCCGGCAACGGCGGCGCAGACGCCCGACAGCACATAGACGGTGATTTTCACGCGCTTGACCGGCACGCCCGACAGTTCCGCCGCACGCTCGTTGCCGCCGGAGGAATAGAGCCAGCGGCCGAACGCCGTGCGGGCAAGCAGGATGTGGCAGACGACGGCGAAGACGAGGAGCACGATGACGCCGATCGGCACGCCGGCGAGACGGTTGAAGCCGAGCCAGTCGAAGCCGGTATTGCCGAGTTCCGGGCGCCCGCCGAGATTGTTGTAGGTGAGGCCGTTGGTCATCAGAAGCGCAACGCCGCGGGCGACATAGAGCACGCCGAGCGTCGCAACGAAGGCCGGCACCCGCAGATAGGCGATGAGCACGCCGTTGACCGCGCCGACGACGGCGCCGAGCAGGCAGGTCAGCACGACCACGACCCAGACCGAGGGATAGAGGATGATGCCGAGCTGCGGCAGCGTTACGCCCTGCATGAGGAAGCCCGCGACGACGCCGGCAAGCCCCAGCGTCGAGCCGACGGAAAGGTCGATACCGCCATTGAGGATGACGAGCAGCATACCGATGGCGAGCAGGCCGAAAATCGCGACATGCGAGGCCATGATCAGGAAATTGCTGACCGTGAAATAGTTCGGCGACATCAACGAGAAGACGACGATGATGGCAATGAGCGCGAAGAAGGCGCGGCCCTCGAACAGGAGCTCGATAAAGCTCTTCTTGCGCTTGCCGCCGCTCGCCGCCGCCTTCGTCTGGATTGCAGGTGTGACTGACATTGCTTCAGCGCTCCTAGAGCATTTCCAGCCGGAACATCGCCTCGGCGTCGGAGAATGCGGTAAAACAAGTATCTAGAATGAACCCGGCTGGGTTCGTTCTAGTGGGCGTGCACGGCTTCGCCCGAGGCGGCCATGATCTGTTCCTTGGTCACGTCAGGACCGAATTCCGCCGAAATGCGGCCGCGCCGCATGACGATGATGCGGTGGGCGATGCTGAGGCATTCGCCGACCTCCGACGTGGTGTAGACAACGGCAAGGCCCTGCTTCGCACGCTCGGCGAGCAGCTTGAACACCTCGGCCTTTGCGCCGATGTCGATGCCGCGGCTCGGCTCGTCGAGCAGGATCACCTCCGGATCGGTCGCCAGCATCTTGCCGATCACCACCTTCTGCTGGTTGCCGCCGGAGAGCGAGCCGATCGCAGCATCACCGCCATCGGTCTTGATATGCACCTTGCGGATCGCCTCGCCGATAAGGCCGGCCTCGCGCGCGGTCGAGGTGAAGAGGCCGCGCGTGAACGCGCCGAGGCTGGCGAGCGACAGGTTGCGGCCGACCGTCATGGTCTGCACCAGGCCGTCGCGCTGCCGGTCCTCCGGCACGAGCACGAGGCCGTCGCGAATGCAGGCGGCAATCGACTGGCCGGTGACGTCCCGGCCCTTCAGCTTGACCTTGCCGGCCGTCGCCTTCAGGCGGCCGGCAACGGTTTCGAGCAGCTCGGTGCGTCCCGCACCCATCAGGCCGTAGATGCAGACGATCTCCCCCGCACGCACGGCAAGCGACATGCCGTCAACGACGGAATAGCCCGCGCCGCCCGGATCCGGCACGGTCAGCCCCTCGATGGAGAGCGCGACGTCGCCCTTGTCGTAGCCTGACGGCGGCGAGCCGAGGTCGAAATTGTCGCCGACCATATGCCGCACGATCCATTCGAGATCGATGTCCTTGCGCTCGGCATAGGCGGTCATCGCCCCGTCGCGCAGCACCACCGCATGGTTGGTGATCTGCAGCGCCTCTTCGAGATGGTGCGAGATGTAGACGATCGAGACGCCGCGGTTCATCAGGTCGCGGATGACCTTGAACAGGACGTCGACTTCCGAGGCCGAGAGCGCCGAGGTCGGCTCGTCCATGATCAGGATGCGTGAATTGACCGAAAGTGCGCGTGCGATCTCGACGATCTGCTGCTGGCCGAGACGCAGGTCCTCGACCGGGGTCAGAGGATCGATATCCTCTTCGAGTTCTTCCATCAGGAGCCGCGTCTGGCGCTCTTCTTCGGCGAAGTCGACACCCGTCGCCGTCATGATTTCGCGACCCATGAAGATGTTGTCGCGAACGTTCATGTTCGGCGCGAGGCTGAGCTCCTGATGGATGATGGAGATACCGCGGTCACGTGCTTGGGAGGATGACGCGAAAACGATAGGTTCTCCATCGAGAATGATTTCACCCGATGTGGGCTGCACCACGCCGGAGAGGATTTTCATCAGCGTCGACTTGCCGGCGCCGTTTTCGCCGAACAGCGTCGTCACCTGGCCGCGATGGATGTCGAAGTTGACGCCCTTGAGGGCATGCACACTACCGTAGGATTTCGCCACGTTGCGCGCGGCAAGCACGACTTCACCCTTCCGGCCGGTTTCCGCAAGCGCGCTCATTGGACGTCGAGCCTCACCGGGGTGACGATCCAGCTCTTCGGGTTGACGAGCTTGATGACGCCGATCACCGAGACCGTCTTGCCGCTGAGCGCCGCCGGATCGATGCCCGACAGCACGACCTTCTTGACCTCGTTGTTGATGGCCGAACCGGCATCCTGGTATTCGATCTGGTTCTTGAACTGGCCGAATTCGATCTGGCCGGTGGCATCGCGCAGATCCGTGCCGTTGAGCGCCGGGCCGGTCTGCACACGCACGGTCAGCTCGGCGGGCAGCCCCTCGACCGCGACGACGTTGTAATTCGCCTTGCGCTCGCCGACGACGCCGGTGAATTTCACCGGAATGACCGGACCGACGGAGGTGGCGACGCCGTATTTCTCACCCGCCGCCTTCTTGTCCGCGGCGACCGCCTGCGACAGCTCGACGGCGCCGACAGCCCGCGTCTCGACGCTCTGCTTGATCAGCGGGAACTGTTCCGCGCCATACGCTTCCGGCGAAAACTTCTGGACCTGCACGTCGGCCTCCGAGCCGATGCGCACGATCGTCGTGTCGAAGACCATGGCGCCGAGCAGCACGACGGCGGCGGCGACACCGATCCAGCGATAGCTTTTCGCAGGCTGGGGCGATTTTGCGAGCGCAGCGTCAGTCATGTCGGTTGGCCTTGCAGTTGAACGAGGGATTTTCCGGGCGGACACGTCGATAGGGCGACGGCAAAAGGGACAAGCCCAAAGCGTTGCGGCCGCAGGTCGAATTCTTTCGAACAGAACATGTCACGATGTCCTCCCCATGAACGGCGCCGGCCCGGCCTCCTCACCTGCCTTGCGCTGCAGTGCACACAATTTCGCACTTGCGATATATGCGTGTTATATGTCGCAGTATATATGTTAAATTAACACAGGCTGTCAATCGGCGTTTTTTAACAACATCGTGTACAGCCCTGGTCCTGAGCGATAGTTCGGCGGCAAAGGAATGGGCATCGACGCGTCCTTCTCACCCACACGATCGCAGATCACCGTCACCGCCAGTGCATATCGGAAAATAAACTAAAATATTGATATTAAACGAGAAAAATGGAACTTATCGAATAGCAAGGAAGCTCGATCGACAGCCTTCGGGCAACAAAAGCACGCTACGCGACGGCGCCGCCCCATAAAAAGCGAGCCGCAACGAATTCCCCGATAGCTACCCATCATAACTGAAAAAAAATTCGTTGTTCGAAAAATTTTACGAGACACATGATAACTTTGTGTTATGTTCCTGTGTGAAATTCGGGCGGCCCGTGGTAGGTTCTTGAGGCAAGTCGAAAGAATTCGATTTGGGAACCCACACACATTTCCAGAGAGACTGTCGGGAGGATCGAATGCTCTCAATCGGATCAGGCGAGACGACGCGGGCAACCGCGGGCGCTGCGGGCCTTTCCCATGGCTGACGCGGCGGATCTGATCATCGGCGTCGATGCCGGCACATCCGTCATGAAGGCCGTCGCCTTCACACTCTCCGGACGCCAGATCGCCAGCGCCTCCGTGCGCAACACCTACACGACCGCCGATGACGGCGCCGTGACCCAATCACTCGACCAGACCTGGCTCGACTGCACCCGCGCGCTGCGCGGCCTTGCGGAGAAGGTCGAAAACCTTGCAGACCGCACCGCCGCCATCGCCGTGACCGGCCAGGGTGACGGCACCTGGCTCGTCGGCGCCGGAAACCGCCCGGCCGGCGACGCCTGGTTGTGGCTCGACGCCCGCGCCGCGCCGACCGTCGAGCGCCTTGCCGCCTCTGATGCCGACCATGCGCGTTTTGCGGCGACCGGCACCGGCCTCAACACCTGCCAGCAGGGCGCGCAACTCGCCCATATGGACCGGTATTTTCCGGACCTGCTGGCCGGCGCCGAAACGGCAATGCACTGCAAGGACTGGCTCTACCTGAACTTGACCGGTGTGCGCGCCACCGACCCGTCGGAAGTGAGCTTCACCTTCGGCAATTTCCGCACCCGCGCCTATGACAGCGACGTGCTCGCCGCCCTCGGCCTTACCCATCGCCGCAACCTGCTGCCGGAGGTAATCGAGGGCACGGAAACCGTTCATCCGTTGACGGCGGAAGCTGCCGCGGCAGCCGGCCTGAAACCTGGAACGCCCGTCTGCCTCGGTTATGTCGACATGTGCATGACGGCGCTTGGCGCGGGCGTGCGCAGCGAGGGCCGCAACGCCGCCTGCTCCGCCATCGGCTCCACGGGTGTGCACCTGCTCGCAAAACCGGTTTCCGAGGTCGTGCTGAATGCCGAGCACACCGGCTATGTCATCGCCCTGCCGATCCCCGGCGTCGTCACCCAGGTCCAGACCAACATGGGCGCGACGATCAACCTCGACTGGCTGCTCCAGCTTGGTGCCGATCTCCTGGGCGAATTCGGCGTCACCGCCAGCCTCAACGAGATGATCGGCCGCGTCGACCAATGGTTCGCGGCAAGCAAACCCGGCAATATCCTTTACCATCCCTATATTTCCGAGGCGGGCGAGCGTGGCCCCTTCGTCAACGCCCGTGCCCGCGCGAATTTCACCGGGCTTTCCAGCCGCCACCGCTATCCCGACCTCGTACGCGCCGTCGTCGAGGGCCTCGGCATGGCGACACGCGATTGTTACGCCGCCATGGGCACGCTTCCCTCGGAGCTTCGCGTTTCCGGTGGCGCCGCCCGGTCGGCCTCGCTGCGCGGCACGCTCGGCGCAGCGCTGGGCGCGCCGGTGCGCGTCTCGACGCGCGAGGAGGCGGGCGCCGCGGGCGCATCGATGATGGCGGCCGTTGCCATCGGCGCGTATCGCACGATGGACGACTGCATCGCCGATTGGGTGACGCCTGAGCTCGGCGCGGCCGAGCCCCCGAAGCCTGAAGACACCGAACGCATGACGCGCCTCTTCGCCGCCTATTCGGACGTGCGTCGAGGCATCGCGCCCGCCTGGGACATTCTGGCGGCGCGCTGAAGCAAGGAGATTGAGATGAACGAGCCTGAGCTTATTGACCTCTTCGTGATCGGCGGCGGTATCAACGGCGCGGGCATTGCGCGCGATGCGGCCGGCCGAGGCTTGAAGGTCGTGCTCTGCGAAAAGGACGACCTGGCGGAAGGCACCTCTTCCCGCTCGGGAAAGCTGGTACACGGTGGCCTGCGCTATCTCGAATATTACGAGTTCCGCCTGGTGCGCGAGGCGCTGATCGAGCGTGAGGTGCTGCTCAACGCCGCGCCGCATATCATCTGGCCGATGCGCTTCGTGCTGCCGCACAGCCCGCAGGATCGCCCCGCCTGGCTCGTCCGCCTCGGCCTCTTCCTCTATGATCATCTCGGCGGCCGCAAGAAACTGCCGGGAACACGCACGCTCGACCTCGCACGCGATCCCGAGGGCACGCCGATCCTCGACCAGTACACCCGCGGCTTCGAATATTCCGACTGCTGGGTGGACGACGCCCGCCTCGTCACGCTCAACGCCATCGGCGCCGCGGAAAAGGGAGCGGTTGTCTTGACCCGCTCGCCCGCCGTCTCGGCCCGCCGCGAAAATGGCGCCTGGATCGTCACGACGAAGAACGACCTGACCGGCGAAAGCCGCAGCTTCCGCGCCAGATGCCTCGTGAATTGTGCCGGTCCCTGGGTTTCAGACGTCATCAACCGCGTTGCTGGCTCCAACTCGACGCGCAACGTGCGCCTCGTCAAGGGCAGCCACATCATCGTGCCCAAATTCTGGGCGGGATCGAATGCCTATCTCGTGCAGAACCACGACAAGCGCGTCATTTTCATCAACCCCTACGAGGGCGACAAGGCGCTGATCGGCACCACCGACATCGCCTACGAAGGCCGCGCAGAGGATGTCTCTACCGACGAGGGCGAGATCGACTACCTGCTGAAGGCCGTGAACCGCTACTTCAAGGAGAAGCTGCGCCGGCAGGATGTGCTGCATTCCTTCTCCGGCGTGCGCCCGCTGTTCGACGACGGCAAAGGCAACCCGTCTGCCGTCACGCGCGATTATGTCTTCGACCTCGACGAGACCGGCGGCGCACCGCTGCTCAATGTCTTCGGCGGCAAGATCACCACCTTCCGCGAGCTTGCCGAACGCGGCATGCAGCGGCTCAAGCATGTTTTCCCGAACATGGGAGGCGACTGGACCGAAAAGGCGCCTCTTCCCGGCGGCGACATGCCGAACGCCGACTACGAAACCTTCGCCAACAGCCTGCGCGACACCTATCCCTGGATGCCGCGCAAGCTGGTGCACCACTACGGCCGCCTCTATGGCACGCGCACGAAAGCCGTCGTCGCCGGCGCGAGCGGCCTCGACGGTCTCGGCCGGCATTTCGGCGGGCAATTTTATGAGGCAGAGGCGCGCTATCTCGTCGCCAGCGAATGGGCGGAGACGCCGGAGGACATCCTCTACCGCCGCACGAAACACTACCTGCACCTAACGGAAGCCGAGCGCGCGGCCTTCGCCGACTGGTTCAACGCCGCCCGTCTCGCCGCGGCCTGAGGATTGTTATGCCGCTGACGCTCTCGCTCAACACCAATCCGCTGGTCAACCGTTTTGCCGATCCCGACGACCTGGTCGACACTGTCGCGCGCGATCTCAAGCTGCGCGATCTGCAGTTGACCCATGAATTCATCAATCCAAGCTGGAACGCCGCGACCATCCGCCGGCTGACGCGGCAGATGGACCGGGCACTGGAACGAACCGGCGTGCGCGTCACCTCGGGCATGACCGGCCCCTATGGCCGCCTCAATCATTTCGGCCATCCGGATGCGGATGTGCGCCGCTACTATGTCGACTGGTTCAAGACCTTCGCCGATATCATCGGCGATCTCGGAGGAACCTCCGTCGGCACCCAGTTCGCCATCTTCACCTACAAGGATTACGACGATCCAGTCCGCCGCGAGGACCTGATCCGGATCGCCATCGACTGTTGGGCTGATGTGGCCGAGCACGCCAAGGGCGCCGGCCTTTCCTACGTCTTCTGGGAGCCGATGAGCATCGGCCGCGAATTCGGCGAGACGATCGACGCCTGCCTGTCGCTGCAGGACCGGCTGACCGCCGCGAACATGGCGATCCCCATGTGGATGATGGCCGACATCGACCACGGCGACGTCACCTCGGAAAACCCCGACGACTTCAATCCCTACGCCTGGGCACGCGCGGTACCGAAAGTGTCGCCGATCATCCACATCAAGCAGAGCCTGATGGACAAGGGTGGTCACAGGCCCTTCACCGCCGAATTCAACGCCCGGGGACGCATCCAGCCGGAGCCCCTGCTGCAAGCCTTCGCCGAGGGCGGAGCAGTCGATAACGAAATCTGCCTCGAACTCTCCTTCAAGGAGCGCGAGCCGAACGATCGCGAGGTCATTGCGCAGATCGCCGAAAGCATCGCCTTCTGGGCCCCGCACATCGATACCGGTGCGTCGGACCTCAAGCTGGGCTGACCATTTTGTAAGTGCTTGCTAAGACTGGGCCTGAAGACCGCTTCCGGTTGCAAGGCACGACAGGACATCGCTGATGACCGACAATGAAGATTCCCTCGCCGTCCGCGCCGCCTGGCTGCACTATGTCGGCGGCTTCACCCAGTCCGCCGTCGCCAAACGGCTGGGCATCCCCTCGGTCAAGGCGCACCGGCTGATCGCGCGCGCGGTCGCCGAGGGCGTGGTGAAGGTCAGCATCGACGGCGACATCGCCGAATGCGCCAATCTGGAGATGGAGCTTTCGACCCGCTACGGGCTCGATTACTGCGAAGTATCGCCCGATATCGACGACGATCCACTGGCGCTGACGACGCTCGGCCATGCCGGCGCGAATTTCCTGCGCCGCGAGATCGAACGAGGCGAAGCCGCCGTCATCGGCCTTGGCCATGGCCGCACGCTCTCCGCCGCCGTCCGTCACCTGCCGCGGATCGGCGCGAGCGGCACCCGCTTCGTCTCGCTGCTCGGCGGCCTCACCCGCAACTACGCCGCCAATCCCTATGACGTGATGCATCGCCTCGCGGAAAAAACCGGCACGCAGGCCTATGTGATGCCCGTGCCCTTCTTCGCCAACACGGAAGAGGACCGCGAGGTGCTGCTCTCCCAGCGCGGCGTCAGCGAGGTGTTCGACCTCGCTCGCAGCGCCGATCTGAAAATCGTCGGCATCGGAACGGTCGACAACCAGGCCCATCTCGTCAAATCCGGCATGTTGCAGCCGGATGAGCTGGAGGAGATCGCGGCGCTCGGCGGCGTCGGCGAACTTTTAGGCCATTTCTTCGACGCCAAGGGCCGCATCCTTGAGACAGCCGTGACAGCGCGCACGCTGGCCGCTTCCTTCTCCGAGGCGGGCGGCGACCGGATCGTCGCCATCGCCGGCGGTCCTGTCAAAACCGAGGCCATCCGCGCCGTGCTCTACAGCCACAAGCTGTATGGGCTCATCACGGACGAGCGGACGGCCCGGCAGCTCCTGCAAAACTCAACATGAGAAAAATCTCAAAATCACATTTTTAATGTTATAATCCGGAAGAAGCGATGTTATAAGCCGCCATGCGACGGAGGACGCCTTGAAACGGGAAGAGCGCAGGCAGGAAATCATCAATCTGCTGGTCGAAAGTCGGGCCGTCGAACTCGACGACATCGCGGCGCGCTTCGGCGTCTCCAAGATGACCATCCACCGCGACCTCGACGATCTCGAGAAGGCCGGCGTGCTTCGAAAAGTGCGCGGCGGCGCAACGATCGACGCGGGCACCCAGTTCGAAAGCGATTTCCGGTTCCGTGAATTGCAGGAGGCCGACGTCAAGCGGGAACTCGCCGAAACAGCCGCCGAACTGGTCGAGCCCGGCATGACCGTCATGATCAACGACGGCTCCATGGCCTCCGTGCTCGGCGACGTGTTGTGCGAGAAGAAGCCGATCACCCTCATCACCAACAACGCCGCTATCCTGGAGCGTGCCAAGGGCCTGTCCGGCGTGACGTTGATCGGTCTCGGCGGCGTCTATTCCGCAAAATTCAACGCCTATTCCGGCATCGTGACAGAGGAGGCACTATCGCGCCTCAGGGCCGACATCGCCTTCATCTCCGCGCCGGCGGCGTCGGGGCGCCTTGCCTATCACATGGACGAGGCGGTGGTGCGCACCAAGCGGGCGATGATGGCGGCGAGCCGCCAGAAATGCCTGATGATCAACAGCCGCCGCTTCGGCCATACGGCGCTGCATGTGCTCGCCGATCTTTCCGAATTCGACACGGTCGTTTCAGACAAACCCCTGCCACACGACACAGCCGCGGAACTCATCGGCGGAAAAACGACGGTCAGGATCACACAGGAGAAAACGCCATGAACCGGAAATTCTGGGTCGGCACGAGTTGGAAGATGAACAAGACGCTGGCCGAGGCAAAGCTCTTTGCCGAAGGCCTCAAGGCGGCTGACGGCAACCGCGATGCCCGCATCCAGCGCTTCGTCATCCCGCCCTTCACTGCCGTGCGCGAGGTCAAATCACTGCTTGCCGACACCTCCGTGAAGGTCGGCGCACAGAACATGCACTGGGCGAACGACGGCGCCTGGACCGGCGAAATCTCGCCCGTCATGCTGAGGGACTGCAATCTCGACCTCGTCGAACTCGGCCATTCCGAGCGCCGCGAGCATTTCGGCGAGACCGACGAGACGGTCGGCCTCAAGACCGAGGCGGCGGTGCGCCATGGCCTCGTGCCGCTGATCTGCATCGGCGAAACACTCGCCGATCGCGAGGGCGGCCATGCGACCGAAGTGCTCGCCCAACAGGTGCGCGGCGCGCTCTCGCGGCTCGACGCTACGCAGAAGCAGACAACAATCCTGCTCGCCTACGAGCCCGTCTGGGCGATCGGCGAAAAGGGCATCCCGGCCACCGCCGACTACGCCAATGCACGCCACGCCGAGATCGCCGAAGTTGCGGAAAACATGCTCGGTCGGCGCATTCCCTGCCTCTATGGCGGTTCGGTCAATCCGCAGAACTGCGAGGAACTGATCGCCTGCCCCGATATCGACGGGCTCTTCATCGGCCGCTCAGCCTGGAAGGTTGAAGGCTATCTCGACATTCTGGCGCGCTGCGCCGCCACGATCTGAAAAGGAGATCTCCCATGAAACTCGCCATTGCCGGTGACAGCGCGGGCGAAGGCCTCGCAAAGGTTCTCGCCGATCATCTGAAGGACCGCCATGAGGTGCATGAAGTCTCGCGCACCGATGCCGGCCCGGACGCCTTCTACGCCAATCTTTCCGACAGGGTCGGCTCCGCCGTCATCGCCGGCGAATACGATCGCGCGATCCTTGTTTGCGGCACCGGCATCGGCGTGTGCATCTCGGCAAACAAGGTGCCGGGCATCCGCGCCGCGCTGACGCACGACACCTATTCGGCCGAACGCGCCGCGCTGTCCAACAACGCGCAGATCATCACGATGGGCGCGCGCGTCATCGGCTCGGAACTGGCAAAGGCCATCGCCGACGCCTTCCTCGCCCAGACCTTTGACGAAAACGGCCGCTCGGCCGGTAACGTTCAGGCGATCAACGACGTCGACGCCAAATACAACGCGGGCAAATAAACCCGGTCGCGAAAGCGGAATGCGATCTCCAGCATTCCGCTTTTCGTAAGAGCTTACGAACCGAATGCCGTCGCGAGCTTGCTGGCCGGCGGCGGGGCATAGCCGCCAAGGCGCGAGGTGCGCATGTTTAGGGCGCCCATGGCCTCGGCGAGTTTCACGGCACAGGTCACGCCATCGAGCACGGGCAGGCCGTGTTCCTGTGCGAGATCATTGGCAAGGCCGGCCATGCCGGCGCAGCCGAGCACGATCGCCTCCGCCCGGTCCTCGGCGACGGCGATCCCGATCTCCGCGCTGATCTTCTGACGCGCATTGGAACCGGGCTGCTCCAGTTCCAGCACTGCAACTTCCGAGGAGCGCACCCGCGCGCAACGCGCCGCAAGGCCGTAACGCGCAAGATTGTGCTCCAGCGCCGGCACGGAACGGGCCAGCGTCGTGACGACGGAGAACTTGTTCGAGATCATCGAGGCAAAATGATAGGCCGCCTCGCCGATGCCGATGACGGGCTTGTCTGTCAGGCAACGCGCAGCATCGAGCCCCGTGTCGTCGAAACAGGCGATGACGACAGCGTCGCAATCCGGATTGTCCTTGATGACGCCGAGCAGACCGGCGAGGCTCATCGCCTCGTCGAAATAGCCTTCGATGGAAACCGGACCATTCGCCGGATTGACCGCGACGATCTCGGTCCCGGCAGAGGCGGCGCCAAGCGCCGCCTTGCCGATATGGTCCGTCATCGATGCTGTCGTGTTGGGGTTGATGACGAGGATCTTCATTTTAGAGTTCGCCTCCGAGGTAGGCAGCCTTGATGCGGTCGTCGTTCATCAGATCCTTGGAATTGCCTGACAGCGCGATCGACCCGGTGGAAAGCGCGTAAGCGCGGTTGGAGATGGACAGCGCCATGCGGCTGTTCTGCTCGACGAGGAGGATCGAAACCTTCTCGTCGCGGCTGATGGCGACGATGGCGCGGGCGATGTCCTGCACCAGTTTCGGCGCGATGCCGAGCGACGGTTCGTCGAGGAGCAACAGTTTCGGACGGGCCATCAGCGCGCGGCCGATCACCATCATCTGCTGCTCGCCGCCCGACATGGTGTTGGCCTGCTGGTGGTAGCGTTCGCGCAGGCGCGGGAAACGCGTCAGCACGTTTTCCAGCGTCTGCTCGATCTCCGCCTTGTCGGTGCGGGTGAACGCCCCCATCAGGAGGTTGTCCTTTACCGACATCAGCGGAAAGGCGCGGCGTCCCTCGGGCACCATGGAGATGCCCTTGCGCACCACATCGGCAGCGGAAGTGCCGTCGAGGCGCTGGCCCTGGTAGAAGATCTGGCCGGACTTGACGGGACGCAGGCCCGTGATCGCCCGGAGGATCGAGGACTTGCCCGCCCCGTTCGCGCCGATCAGCGCGACGGTTTCGCCTTCGTCCACATCGATGGAAACGCCCTTCAGCGCATAGATGTGGTCGTAGTAGAGTTGGATATTCTCAACGCTCAATATCTTCGTCATGGCTTACATCCCGATCGCCGCATCTTCGGAGCCGAGATAGGCCTCGATGACCTTCTCGTTCTCGCGGATTTCCTGGGGGGTGCCCTCGGCCAGCTTCTGGCCGAAGTTGATGCACACGATGCGGTCGCTGATCTTCATGACAGCGGGCATGTCGTGCTCGACCAGAAGCACGGTGACGCCGCGCTCGTCGCGCAGGCGCCGCACGAGGCCGACCATCTTCATCGTCTCGTCATGGTTCATGCCGGCGAAGGGCTCGTCGAGCAGGATGACCTTCGGATCGGTGGCAAGACCGATCGCCATGCCGAGGGCGCGCAGATGCCCCTGCGGCAGGTTGGAGGCGAGTTCGTTGCGGATCGCCTGCAGGCCGAGGAAGTCGACGATGTCGTCCGCCGAGGCCGCGAAGGCAGCCTCGTCGTCCTTCGCCTGCTTCGTGCCGAGGAAGAAGCCGAAGAGGCTCGCCTTGGAGCGCAGGTGATGGGAGACGATGATGTTTTCGCGCACCGTCATGGAGCGGAAGATCGTCGTTTCCTGGAAGGTGCGCACGACGCCCATGCGGGCGACCTTGTGCGGTGCGAGGCTGGAGATGCGGGTCCCGTTGAACAGCACCTCCCCGCTGGTCGCCGGCACGAAGGAGGAGATCAGCTTGAACAGCGTCGATTTTCCAGCGCCGTTCGGGCCGATCACCGAGAGGATCTCGCCCTTGTTGACGTCGAAGGAGACATCGTTCACCGCCGTCAGGCCGCCGTAGCGCTTGGTGATGTTGCGGATTTGCAGGATGGTGCTCATGCGCGTCCCTCCTTCTTGTCGAGAAGGCTCAAAACCCCGTTCGGCAGGACCAGCATGAGCAGGATCATGACGCCGGAATAGATGAGGAGCTGATATTCCCGGGCGATAGACAGGAGGTCCCAGCCGAAATAGAGCAGGAGCGTGCCGAGCATCGGGCCGAAGACATAACCGAGGCCGCCGAGAAAGCAGTAGAGCATGAAGTTCACGCTGTCGGCGACCACGAAGGAGGACGGATAGATCGACTGGGCGATGGAGGCGAACATGGCGCCCGCAATACCGCCGAAGAACGAGGAAATCGCATAGGCGAGCACCCGGAGATAGGCGGTGTTGACGCCGATCGAGGCCGAAAGCTCCTCGTTCTGCTGGAGGCTGCGGCAGAGATGCCCAAGCCGCGAATTCACGATGCGCCACAGCACCAGGTAGGTGATGACCATCAGCACCACGGCCATGAGGTAGAAACCGAAGCGCGGGTTGGAGAGCGTGCCGAAGGCCGGGATGATCGTCAGGCCGAAGATGGAGAGCTCGCCGGGCAGCGGGATCGAGGTGATGCCCTTGGCGCCGTTGGTGACGGGCAAGGCAAGCGCGGAAAGGCGTGCGACCTCGGTCAGGACGAGCGTCACCATGGCGAAGTAGACGCCGCGGAGCCTGAGGATCGGAAAGCCGATCAGCACGGAGATGACGGCGCAGAACAGGCCCGCCAGCGGCAGCGTCAGCCAGAAGGAGACGCCGGCCTGGGTGACCAGGATCGCCGAGACATAGCCGCCGACCAGCGCGTAGGCGCCCTGACCGATATTGATGCGGCCGATGTAGAAGGTGAGCCAGACGCCGGCAGCACCGACGGAGAGCAGCGCGACCGAGGTCAGCGTGTAGAAGAAATCCACGCGTCCGGTGGCGCTGATGAACAGCGGCACGAGCACTAAGACGGCGAGAAGGAAGACGGCGAAGCCGACAAGGTTTTTCGTGTTCATGATCTCAACCCCACGGCTTGCCCATCAGCCCCTGCGGGCGGATGGCCAGGAACACCATCAGCGAGGCGAAGATCACGAGATAGGTGACGTCGCCATAGGCCGAGAGCACGGTCAGGCCGACGCTCTCCATCATGCCGAGGATGAAACCGCCGGCGATCGCTCCGGAGATCACGCCCGCGCCGCCGATCATGATCATCAGGAAGGCCTTGACCGAGGTCGGGCCGCCCATGCCGAGATTGACGCCGGTGATGGTGACGAGGAGGCCCCCGACGAGGCCAGCCAGCATCGCGCCGAGCGCAAAGCCGATCATCGAATAGCGCGAGACGTTCACGCCCATGAGCTGGGCGGCCATCTTGTCCTGCGCCAGCGCCCGCATGGCGCGGCCGGTCTTGGAGTAGTTCATGAAGCCGATGAAGGCCACGATGAGCAGGATGGCGAGCACGCCGATCAGGATGCGGTCGTAGGGCATGATGATGCGCATATCGAGGTTGAGCACGCCGTTGACGATCTTCGGCACGCCGCGCTGCTTTTCCCCGAAGAGCAGCAGGATGACGGCATCGAGGAAGAAGGCGACGCCCGCTGCAAGCAGCATGGTCGATTCATCCCGCTTCGAGCGGCGCACGACCGGCGCGAAGAGGAACTTCTCGATGGCCGCGCCCATGACCGCCAGTACGATCGCCGAGGCGAAAAGGCCGACAATGAAAGGCAGGCCGAGCTGAACGACGACGGTGTAGGTGACGAAGCCGCCGAAGACGTACATCTGCCCGTGGGCGAAGTTCAGCACGTTCATCAGCGAGAAGATCAGCGTCAGCCCGAGGGCGATCAACGCATATTGCGCACCAAGGTAGAGACCGTTGGCAATTATCTGTTCCATCGTGAGCCTCCAATGGAAAGAAGGTTCAGGCAAAAAGGGACCCGGCCGGACGACGCGCCGTCCGGATCCCCCATCTTATCAATGCCTAGGCTCCGATCAGTCGACCTGACCGACGAACAACGTCTCGAACTTGCCGCCCTTGTACTCGTTCACGACGAGCGGGACGGAGATCTGCCGCTTCTGGCCAAAGGACGTCATGCCGACATATTTCAGCTTGGCGTCGCCCTTCATGAAGGGGTTGGCGGCTTCGAACGTGTCCATCGTCTTCTTGAATTCATCGACATTGTCGATCGCAGCGGGGTTCGCCTTGAGCGTCTCGATGATGTATTCGAGCGCATAGACCTTGGTGTTCGACTCATCGTTATACTCACCGAACATCTTCGTATAGCGCTCGACGAATTCCCGCATCGCGTCGCTCGCAAGCTCCGGCGTGGACGCGCCACCAACGGAAATGAAGCCGTCCGCGAGTTCTCCCGCACCTTCCTGCAGAACGCTGGCATCCTGCCCGGTTTCCGTCGAGATGAGGCCGGTATAGCCGAGTTCGCGTGCCGAGCGGATCAGCTGCGGGGCATTGGCCGGCGAAACACCGGAGAGCACCAGCAGGTCTGGCGAAGCCTGAATAACGGGCAGCAGCACCGGGGTGAAATCGGTGGTGTCCACCTGATAGGTCACGTTGCCCGACACGACTTCAAGCCCGAGCGCCTCGGCGGCGGCAATACCGGATTCCCGCTGGCTCAGCGGATCGGATTCGTTGGCGGCAACGAAGGCCACCTTCTTCACGCCCTTGGTTTCCTTCAGGAACTTGTAGATGGCAGGACCGGACTGGTAGTTCGCCACCATGCCAAGGATCGCGTTCGATGCCGGCGCGGTGAAGAGTTCCTTCGGGAAGGCATAGGGGAAATACATGATGCCGTTCTGCTCGGCGACCGGGCGCACGGCGGCGGCGCCGTCATCGACGTTCGGGCCGACGACATAGTGCACGCCGTCCTGCGCCATCTTCTCCATGCCTGCAATGGCACGCTTGGGGTCCTTCTGGTCGTCGAAGGGCACGATCTCGATATTGTAGGTCTTGTCACCGATCTTGACGCCGCCAAGCTCGTTCAGCCAGGCCGCACGCGCTTCCATCGAGCGCTGGTTCGAAACACCCCAGGACGCGGCCGGGCCGGAGGTGACGCCGACGAAACCGACCTTCAGCGTGGCGTTCTCGGCATAAGCCATCATCGGCATCGACAGCATGGTCGCGGCGGCAAGGGCGGAGATCTTCAGAAATGTGCGCTTGTGCATGATGTTCTTCCTCTGGGCCATTGATCTGTTTTTGATAGGCGCATGGGTCGCAAGCGGCGGCCCCAATCGGCCTTGGCAGAGGCATTGAGCGCATTGTTAACGATCTTGTCAAGTGGTTGTGAACACGCGATACTATTCCGTGTCAACGAAATCGGCGCTTGTTGGTCAACCAAATCGGTCTTATTTAGGGGCTGTGCAACAGACTGCGCATGTCAGGGTGAATTCGGTGGTTGATGTAGGCAGGGAAAACCTGGTTGAGGCGGAAGAGATCGACGAGAGCGATATCGTCGATCGCATTTTCGAAGCGGTCATCGAGCAGCGATTGCCGCCGGGCACGAAGCTTTCGGAATCGGCCCTGTGCGACGCTTTCGGCGTCGGGCGCATGCGCATCCGCCGCAGCCTGCTCCTGCTGGCGAGCCGCGAAGTCGTGGAACTGCATGCCAATCGCGGCGCCTTCGTCGCCTCGCCGACGCCCGAGCAGGCCCGCGAAGTCTTCGAAGCCCGCCTCGCGCTGGAGCCGAACATCGCCCGTCTTGCCGTCCAGCGCGCAAACGAGGCGGACATTGCCGCACTGACCCGCCATCTTGAAATGGAATATGTGGCGCACAAGGAGCGCCACCGCCACGACGCGATCCGCCTGTCCGGCCAGTTTCACACGCTGCTGGCGCAGATCGCCGGCAATGCCATCCTCATCCGCACGATGAAGGAACTGGTGACCCGTACTTCGCTGATCATCGGCCTGTTCGGGGCACCCGGCGTCAGCAATTGTCGCGACGACGACCACGCCGCCATCGTTGGCGCCTTCCACACGCGCGATGCGGAAAAGGCAGCCTGGATGATGACCCTGCATCTGCGCCACATCCAGGAGCACCTGGAAGCGGGCGCAAAGACCTCCGACAGCGTCGATCTCATGGCCCTGTTCGGTAAGGCGTGATCCGCCGGGTCTCCAGCAGGTAGCATGGCCCGCGTCAGTCCTCGGCCGTGCCTGCCGGCGATGCGCAGGGAGGACACAGACGAAACGTCAGGGCGATGATGCCTTTTCCTCCGGCCGCTCGATGCGGATGGCCGGATCGAACCGGTAGCGCGTCGTTATGGCGAGCCGGTAGCCGTTGACATCGGCATCCGAGACGGTCGCCACCGGACGGTAGCTGGCAGGGTCGAAATAGGCCGTGACACGCGTATCCAGCGTGCCGATCTTCTGACGGAAGACGAAACCACGGTAGGACTTGCCCTCGAAGGTCACCTCGCCGGGGCACTCGAATTCCCGTGCATTTTGATCGTAAACATAACGATCGGCCACCACGCTCTCGAGCGACTGCTGCAACTGCTCCACCGGCATCGGAACCCAGGCCCCCTTCGCCAGGGTCCACCCCTCCTCGCCGATAATGATGAAATCTGCCTGGGTATTGAGCCCCGACGTCTTCATGCGCAGGCCTTGCGTCATGTCGAAAAGCGAGGACGAAGCCATGCGCCGCACCACCGCTCCATCCGATGCCAGCACGTCGGCCACCACTTCGACCCCGTAGCGCACCGCATCCGGACGGTGACGGTTGATTCCGGTGAAATCCGAAAGGCAGTCGGCCCAGCCATCCTGCCCTGTCGAAACCAGAAGGCCCCCCGCCAGAAAAGCGATCCTGATGTTCAACTGCCTCTCCCCCGCCCCGAGCACGCTGCTTCCCCGAAAGGGAACGCATCAGCCGCCCCGCCTATTCACCGTTGCCCCCGCGTCTTCCCGCGGCACGCGGGTACCTGCGAAGAGAGGCTCCTTTGGCTCAGCTGCGCTCGATATCCCGCCTGAGCACGATGGAGGTCGTCAGGTCTTCGACATTGTCCATGGTCGAGACCTCGTTTCGCAGCTCGTTGAGCGCGTTGATCGAGCCGACCTCCACCTCCACCACGAGATCAAGCTGGCCGCTAACGGAGGAGACCTTGCGCACCGCGGAAAAGCCGGCAAGGCGATCGAGCACGCCGATCGAGGGCGTGCGCTTGAGGGTGACGAGCAGAAAGGCCTGGATCTGCCCGTCATCGAGCTGGCCGATGTCCGCCCGGTAGCCGCGGATGATGCCGGCCTTTTCCAGCCGGCTGACACGCTCGGTGGTGGCGCTGCGCGACAGGCCGATCCGCCCCGCCAGCGACTTCATTGGAATGCGCGCCTCGCGGGAGAGAATGCTGAGGATCGTGCGGTCGATGGCGTCCGTATCCTGCATGGCCCCTTCCCAATTCGCGCCGACAAGATGACGGTTATTATAAACAGAGTGCCGGCACAACCGGCATAATGCCGGATGCGCCGCCGCGTCGTCCATGCAACTCTTTCGGCAGGAACGAGGATGACCATGAACGACATGCTGAAGACGACCCCGGATTTCTCCATCGACGCCGCCGCAGCGCTGCTTGCAGAGCATTACGGTCTCTCCGGCACGCTTTCGCCGCTGGCCAGCGAACGGGACCAGAACTTCAAGGTGGAGACGACGGAAGGCACCTTCATCCTGAAGATCATCAACGCCGCGGAGCCGGAGGTCGAGAGCGACTTCCAGACGGCGCTGCTCGCCCATCTCGGCACCCATGCCGGCGACCTGCCGGTACCCCATATCCGTCCGACACCATCGGGCGGAAGCCTTGCCTCCACCACCAGCCCGCACGGCGTCCAGCATCGTATCCGGCTGGTGAGCTGGGTCGAAGGCAGGCCACTCGCCGAGACGGAGCGCAGCGATGCCGCGCTTCAGTCCCTCGGCCGGATGCTTGGCCGCTTCGATGCCGCGCTGAAGGGCTTCATGCATCCGGGTGCCCTGCGCGATCTCGACTGGGACATCCGCCATGCCGGCCGCTCCGCCGCACGCCTGCAGCATGTCGCCGCCGCCGAGGACCGGGCATTGATCGAGCGCTTCCTCAGGCGCTTCGCCGCCATCGCCCCGCGCCTTGCAACGCTGCGCGCCGCGGTGATCCACAATGACGCCAACGACTGGAACGTGCTCGTCGACGCAGCCGATGCCGACCGCATTTCCGGCCTGATCGATTTCGGCGATGCGCTGCATGCACCCGTCATCGCCGAAG
The DNA here is from genome assembly GCF_028534175.1 of Shinella sp. HY16. Classification (NCBI taxonomy): domain Bacteria; kingdom Pseudomonadati; phylum Pseudomonadota; class Alphaproteobacteria; order Hyphomicrobiales; family Rhizobiaceae; genus Shinella; species Shinella sp. HY16. The sequence goes on from NZ_JAHYXL010000001.1 coordinate 3,258,835, forward strand.
TTGCCATCGCAGCCGCCTATGCCGGCCTCGACCACGGCGACCCGATCGGCGCGGCTGCCGCCATTGTCAGCGGTTTTCATGCCGAATATCCGCTGCAGGAAGAAGAGGTCGATTTGCTCTACGACCTCATCGCCATCCGCCTCGTCACCTCGGTGACCATCTCCGCCTCCCGCCGCAGCCATGCGGAGGACAACCCCTATCTCGCGATCAGCGAGCGTCCTGCCTGGACGCTGCTGCGCAAGCTCGACCGTATGAACCCGCGTTTCGCCACCGCCATCCTGCGCAAGGCCTGTGGTTTCGAGGCCGCACCGGGCGCCCGCACCGTCGCCGGCTGGATCGCGAAGAACTGCAAGACGTTCGCCCCCCTGCTGGAGCGCCCGGCCGCGACCTATCCGGCAGCCCTTGTCCCCTACGGCGACCCAGCCCACCCGATGACCGTCAAGTCCGCCGCCGAGCAGCCGGACGAGGCGCAAGCGATCTGGGAAGCGCATTGCCGCGAGAACGGCATCGAGCTCGGCATCGGCCCGTTCGGCGAGGAGCGCACCGTCTATGCCGGCGATATGTTCGTCTCGCGCTTCATCGAAAAGACGCGTCGCACCCGCCATCTCGGCCTTGACCTCTTCATGGCCGCCGGCACGAAGCTCTACACACCCCTGCCGGCGACTGTCGTCAGCGTCGAGATCGAGAAGGACCCGCTCGGTTACGGCTGCCTGATCGCGCTTCGTCACGAGCCGGAGGATTGCCCGCCCTTCGTCAGCCTCTGGGGTCACCTCGCACATGAAGCCCTGGGGCGGCTCAAGGCAGGGGAGCGGCTGGAAGCCGGCGCGCTCGTCGGCGAAATGGGCGCACCGACGGAAAACGGCGGCTGGGCGCCGCATCTCCATCTCCAGCTCTCCGCCGACACCAACCTCTCCGCCACCGAAATCCTCGGCGTCGGCGAGCCGCGCTATCTCGACGTTTGGGCGGAGCTTTTCCCCGATGCCAGCACCTTTGCCGGCATCGCCGGGGAATTCTACGAACGCCACGGCCGCTCGCATGAGGAGATCGTCAAGCTCAGGCGCGAATTGCTGCTGCCGAACCTGTCCATCTCCTATGACAAGCCGATCAAGTTCGTACGCGGCGAAGGCGTCTTCCTGATCGACGACAGCGGCCGGGCCTATCTCGACTGCTTCAACAATGTCTGCCACATCGGCCATACCCATCCGGTCGTGGTGGAGGCGATGGCGAAGCAGGCGGAAACGCTCAACACCAACACCCGCTACCTGCATGACAACATCGTCGCCTATGCCGAGCGTCTGACGGCAACGCTGCCGAAGGAGCTGACGGTCGCCGGCTTCGTCAACAGCGGCTCGGAGGCCAACAGCCTGGCGCTGAGACTGATGCGGGCGCATACCGGCCGCGAGAATGCCATCACGCTCGACTGGTCCTATCACGGCACGACACAGGAGCTGATCGACATCAGCCCCTACAAGTTCCGCCGCAAGGGCGGCAAGGGACCGAAGCCCCATGTCCATGTCGCGACCGTACCCGACAGCTATCGCGCGCCCGATAACTGGCCGGTCGAAGAGCACGGCAAGCGCTTTGCCGAAAGCGTCGCGGAACTGATCGCCGGCATGCAGGCGAAGGGCGAAGGTCCGGGCTTCTTCATCGCCGAATCCATTCCGAGCGTCGCCGGCCAGGTCTTCCTGCCGGAAGGCTACCTGAAGGAGGTCTACCGGCTGGTGCGCGAGGCAGGCGGCGTGTGCATCGCCGACGAGGTGCAGGTCGGCTTCGGCCGCGTCGGCAGCCATTGGTGGGCCTTCGAGACGCAGGGTGTCGTGCCCGATATCGTCACCATGGGCAAGCCGATCGGCGACGGCCACCCCATGGCCGCCGTGGTGACGACCCGCGAGGTGACCGACAGCTTCAACAACGGCATGGAATATTTCAACACCTTCGGCGGAAACCCGGTTTCCTGCGCCGTCGGCCTTGCCGTGCTCGACGTCATCGAAAGCCAGGACCTGCGCGGCAATGCACTGACCATCGGCAACTATCTGATGGACGCCTTCCGCGCCATGCAGACACGCTACGACGTGATCGGCGACGTGCGCGGCCTCGGCCTCTTCCTCGGCATCGAGCTCGTCACCGACCGCAGGACGAAGGCACCCGCCACCGAGTTCGCCCGTGCCGTCTCCAACGGTGCCCGCCGCCGCGGCGTTCTGATGGGAACGGAAGGGCCGCATGACAATGTCCTGAAGATGCGCCCGCCGATGATCTTCTCGAAGCGGGACGCCGACCACCTGATCGCCTTGCTCGAGGAAACCTTCGCCGACGTCGCCAAGACGCTCGGCTAAGGCAAACGCCACCACCACGCAACAACTTGCCGCCGGGAAGGATCGCTTTCCCGGCCAGGATGACGCATGCCCAAAATCAACAAGGAGGAGAACCAATGAAGATCGCAACTTTGGCCATGGCAGCCGCCACGCTCGCCGCCGGCACGCCCGCCCATGCGGGCACACTCGATATCATCAAACAACGCGGCGAGGTGCGCTGCGGCGTCAGCCAGGGCGTGCTCGGCTTTTCCGTGCCGGACAAGAACGGCGTCTGGGGCGGCTTTGACGTCGATTTCTGCCGCGCCGTCGCCGCCGCCACGCTCGACAATCCGGACAAGGTGGCCTATGTGCCGCTCTCCACGAAGGACCGTTTCACGGCGCTGCAATCCGGTGAAGTGGACCTGCTCTCGCGCCAGACGACCTGGACCCTGTCGCGCGACACCGACCTCGGCATGAGCTTCGTCGGCGTCAACTACTATGACGGCCAGGCCTTCATGGTCAGCAAGGAGATCGGCGTGAAGAGCGTCAAGGACATCTCCGGCGCGTCCGTCTGCACGGAAACCGGCACGACGACCGAGCAGAACATGGCCGACTACTTCAGCGCCAACAAGATCGAATACCAGGTCATCGCCTTCGAAAAACCGGACCAGACGGTGCAGGCTTTCAACACCGGCCGCTGCGACGTCTATTCGACCGACGCCTCCGCGCTCTACGCCCAGCGCCTGACGCTCAACGACCCCCAACGCTTCGAGGTGCTGCCGGAAGTCATCTCCAAGGAGCCGCTCGGCCCGGCCGTGCGCCAGGGCGACGACCAGTGGTTCAAGATCGTGCGCTGGACGCTGTACGCGCTGATCGAAGCAGAAGAGATGGGCATCGGCAAGGACAACGCGGCGACACTCGTCGAAAGCGGCACCATCGCGCAGAAGCGCTTTCTCGGCATCGAGAACGAGGCCGGCAAGGCGATGGGCCTCGATCCGAAATGGGCCTATCAGGCCGTCTCCGCTGTCGGTAACTACGGCGAGATCTTCGAGCGCCACCTCGGCAAGGACAGCCCGCTGAAAATCGACCGCGGCCTCAACCGGCTGTGGAGCGACGGCGGCCTGATGTACGCCCCGCCCGCCCGCTAAAAATCAGGGAACGCCGCAGGATCGCTCCTGCGGCGTTCCGCATTCTATTCGCGCGCGCCGTCGGCAAGCGCCGAGAGCCCCGCCATGTCGCGGATCAAAAGCTTCTGCCGCCCGCCCTCGACGAGGCCGCGCGCCTCCCAAGCGCTGAGAATGCGCGAGACCGTGTGCAGCGTCGTGCCGGTCATCTCCGCAATATCCTGCCGCGAAATGGGGAAATCGATACGGATGCCGGCCTCTTCCTTCCGCCCAGCCTGCTGGGACAGGCGAAGCACGGCATGCGCCACCCGGCGCTCGACCTCCTGCGTCGACATCTCCCGGATGCGGGTATGAGCCTCCTCCAGCCGCTGGCCGATCGTCTGCATGGCCGTGACGGCAAGGCGAGGATTCTGCTCGACGAAATGCGGCCAGAGATCCGTCGGCCAGCCGAGGATGACGCTTTCCGTCGCCGCCCGCGCGGTGCCCGGATAGTCCGTGCGCTGCAGCGCCTTGGCGAAGCCGAAGAGATCGCCCGGATGCACGACCCGAACGATGATCTGCTGGCCGTCTTCCGTCACCTGCGTCACTTTCAGCCGGCCATGCAGCAGAAGAAAGAAGCTCGCCGCCTGCTGGCCCTGCTCGAAAACGGCATCGCCCTGCGCCACGCGACGCGCCGTCGCATGGGTCAGCAGCCTGTCGAGGTCCTCGTCGCTCATCCTGTCGAACAGGGCGAGCGATCGGACGACGGTCCGGTCGATCTTCACAGCCAAATCCCTCTCGCGTGAAAGCTACCGGCTTCTATCACGCCATCCCGTCACCTGAAAGTTTGAACATCCCCGTCAGAAAGAAACCCCCTTTTCCTTCAAGACCACGAGCAGGGGCGCATACCAGCGCGTGTCCTTGACGAGGCGGAAGCCGACATTGTCCGGCGGCACGCCGACGGCACAGCCGCCGCCCTTCGGGTTGCGCACGAACGAGCTCATCGCCGCCCGGTGCTTGCCGCTGGCAATGTAGATGCCGCACGACGACACGTCGTTCAGCACCTTGCCAGCCTTGTCGAGATTGACGCGGCGGTGGCAGGTCGCGGTCCACTCCCAGACGTTGCCGGCGAAATCGGCAAGGCCGAATTCGTTTTCGCCGAAGCGTCCGAGCGGCTGGGGAACGGGATCGCGCGAGGCCTTGCGCGCCGCTTCGCGGCGATAGTCCGCAAGCCAGCGCTCGGCCGGATTGGTGCTGTTGATGTCGACACCGAGCGCGTCGTCGGGAAAGCGCGTGCCGGCGGCGAAGGCGAGTTCCTCGTCGCTCGGCAGGGTCCAGATCTCGCCGGTGCGGGCGCCCAGCCAGCCGGCATAGGCCATCGCATCGTCATAGCTGACACCCGTCACCGGCGTCTCGGCCGGTTCGGCCGGCACGAAGCCGGGCTCGGCCCGCGCGCAAACGCCATCCGCAACGCAGCGCCGGTAGTCGGCCGCGGTGACCTGGTATTTCATGATGGTGAGCGGGCTTCGAACGGTAACGGTCTTGACCGGCCCGTCGACGGCAAAGCCGTTGCGGAAGAATTCCCCGCTCTCACGGTATTCGAAGCGGCGCGGTGCGATTTCCACGGTGATTGGCTCGTCCAGCACGGGACCGGCGGGCGCTGCACCGATGAGATCGGCCTTCACCGCGATCCCGCCGGCTAGCGCGGCGAGGAGCAGCGCGGGAAGGGCGAGCGATGTCCAGGAAATGGCGGGCTTCGAAATCAATGCAGCCATGACGGCCTCCTTGCGCATCGCCCGGACGATCCTTCGACGTCCGGGACGGGCGCCACATTCGGATCGGGCCGCCGGTGGCGGCCCGCATTGGCAGGCCCACCTCCAGGGGCAGGCCTGCCGGCAGCAGGGGTGTCAGGCGCCGCTTGGCGGCATGACCGAGGTCATCAGGTCGTCGTTCCACTCGCCGGTGACCGTGAAGTGGGCTGCCGCACCCAGCTCGAAGGCCTCGATCAGGTTGTGGTTGACATAGGCGTAGATGCCGGGCTGCTCGAAGGTGTAGAAGGCCGCGCCCGCCGTGCCGCCCGGAATGAACCAGGTCTCCTGATCGACATCAGGCACGTTGCGGAACTTGCCGGTCGCCCAGACATAGTCGCCATGCCCGCCGATGAGGTGCGGCCGGGTATCGCGGTTGGCCTGCGAATGCACGATCAGCACCTTCTCGCCCACCTTCGCCTGCAGGGCGCTGTCGCCGGTCAGCGCGCCGACGGCACCGTTGAAGACGATGTGGCTCGGGGTCAGCGTGCGCATGACTTCGAGCGTATCGGCATACGATTCCCCGACGCTCGGATACTTCTTGTAGTTCCCTGCCGCATCCTTCGGCACGTAGAAGTCCTGCTCGCCGACATAGTAGACGCGGTCATAGGTCAGCTCCTTGCCGTGCCCGTCCGTCAGGCCTTCGCGCGGCAGCACCATGATGGCGCCGTTCATGCCCGAGGTGACGTGCCAGGGCACCATTCCGGGAGGTGCGCAATGGTAGACGAAGACGCCGGCCTTGGTGGCCTTGAAGCGCAGCACCGTGCGTTCACCCGGGTTGACCACGGTCAGCGCGCCGCCGCCAAGCGCACCCGTCGCCGAGTGGAAGTCGATATTGTGCTGCAACTCGTTGGTTTCGGGGTTGATCAGCGTCAGTTCGACATAGTCGTTCTGGTGCACCACCATCAGCGGGCCCGGGACCGAGCCGTCGAAGGTCATCGCATGGACCTCCGTGCCCTTGTCGTCGAGGATCATCTTCTTTTCCTCGATCGTCATGGTGAATTCGTAGACTTTCGGTCCGCCTTCGGCCTTCTGGGTGTGGGCGTGAACGAAGGGCGGCTTGACCAGCTCGACCTTCACGCGTTCCAGCTTGGCGATGTCGGCCGCCGTCGCGGCTGCATTTGTCTCGATGGCGCCGCCTTCCGCTCGCGCCATCGACGCCGCAATGATCGGCGTCAGGACGCCGGCAAAGGCGGCTCCGCCCAGAATGGTGCGGCGTGTCATCTGAAGCTGCTCGGTCATTGTGTCTCTCCTTTTTGAAAGGACGGAGCGGTGTATCGCCCGGTCCTCTCTGTTCTAGGAGCATTCGCGCCAACCTCTTTGAGATGGGACAAACAGGCCTTTCCGGCCGCTGCGGCATTTTGGCAGGTGCTGATTTGCTCTTTGCCATCTCGCAAAGAAGCCCCTGCCCGGCTGCCCTAGAAAGAGCTGACAAATGCAAAGGAGCAGACCCAAAATGAGCGCAAGCCAACCCGCAGCGCGCGTCAGCCGCGCCGTTCCCCGCGGCCTTTCCCGCACCGGCCCGGTGCTGTTCTCCTACGGCTTCCGGCCATTCTTCCTCGGCGCCGGCCTCTGGGCCATCGCGGCGATGTCCTTGTGGATCGCGGCGATCACCGGGCATGTCGAAATCGGCGGCGGCTATGGCGCGCCCAACTGGCACGCGCATGAAATGCTGTTCGGCTTTGCCTCCGCCGTGCTCGCCGGTTTCCTGCTGACCGCGGTGCCGAACTGGACGGGCCGCCTGCCCGTCTCCGGCTGGCCGCTCTTCGCGCTCTTTGCGCTCTGGTGCGCCGGACGCGCCGTGCTGCTCGTGCCGGATGCGGTCGGCGTGACCACGGCCGCTATTATCGACGCGCTCTTCCTGCCGGTGCTGCTTGCCATCTGCACGCGCGAGGTCGTGGCAGGGCGCAAGTGGAAAGACCTGAAGGTGCTCGGCGGCCTCCTCGCCTTGTCGATCGCCAACGGCATCTTCCATGTGGCGGCGATCGACGGCGAACATGACCGCATGGCGATCCGCCTGGCCGTCGCCGCCTATGTCGTGCTGGTGATGATCGTCGGCGGCCGCATCCTGCCGAGCTTCACCCGCAACTGGCTCAACAAGTCCGGCCGCACGGATTTTCCCGTGCCTTACAACCGCTTCGACATGGTCGCGATCCTTTCCGGCGTCGGCGCGCTTGCCGCCTGGACGCTCGTGCCCGAACACCCCGGCACCGCCGGCCTCGGCCTGGGTGCAGCCGTGCTGCAGTGCATCCGTCTTCACCGCTGGCGGGGCTGGACGACGCGGCCGGAAAAGCTGCTCGTCGTCCTGCACATTGCCTATGCCTTCGTGCCGATCGGCTTCGCCTCCATCGCCCTCAGCGCACTCGGTTTCCTGGAGGAGCGCTCCGTCCTGCATCTCCTCTCGGTCGGTGCCATCGCCAGCATGATGCTTGCCGTCATGACGCGGGCGAGCCTCGGCCATACCGGCCGGCCGCTGCGGGCCTCGCGTCTCACCGTCGCAGCCTATGGCGCGCTTATCCTCTGCGCGCTCATCCGCCCGCTCGGCGAGGTTTTCCCGGAAGCGAGCCACCTCGTCTACGCCGGCTCAGGACTTCTCTGGATCGCAGCCTTCGGGCTCTTCTGCCTGGAATATGCGCCGATCCTTGCCTGCAAGCGCCGCGCACCGCTTTGAACGCGAAGCGGCCCGGAAGCATTTCCGGGCCGTTTTCCTTACCTAGAGTTCCGCCGCCACCATCTCCGGCGTCCAGGGCGGCTCATAGGTCAGCCGCACCTCGGCATATTCGACACCCGGCACGTACCACACGCAATTGCCCACTGCATCCTTGAGGTAATCGCTCGCCGGGCAACCGCGTGTCGTCGTCGTCATGGCGATGCGCGCAATGCCACCCTCTTCCACCGCAATCTCGTAGATCAGGCCGAGATCGACGATGTTGCGGCCGATCTCCGGGTCGATGATCATGCGCAGGGCATTGCGGATGGCCTCGGTCAATGCGGCCTTCTCGTCCTCGTCCATCGGATCACCCCCTCGCCCGGCCGGTCCGCACGAGAATGCGGTAGGCCGAACCCGTCTCGTCGAAATTGCCGGCCCACTGGTGGCCACGCTTCGTCAGTTCGGGGAACAGGAACAGCGGCTCGCGGGACAGGAGCGCGAAGAGAACCTCCCCCGGCTCCAGCGTCTCGGCCGCCGCAAGGATGCGAACCATGGGCTCGGGCGGGTCGAGGTCGCTGAGGTCGAGATGGAGGGAGGGATCGGGCCAGGCTTCCGGGCGGTCCGCATCGCCGGAGGTTTCGACGGGCGCTGCCACCTGTTGCGGCGTAAAGAGGACTTCCCAATCGCCACCCTCGATCTCATGGGCCTCGTGGTCGAAACCGCGGCTTGCCATGACGCGGAACAGCGGTTGCGGGCGGAAGGTGGCGAAGAGCCGGAGCCCCTGCCCGGGGCCGAGCGACTGCACCGCCTCCATGATCGCCTGGAACGGCTCCCCGCCGCTTTCCAGGATCGGCCGCACATCGAGGGTCTTGGGGGCAGTGGCGTTTGAAACGTCGGACATCGGTTATCTCCTTGAAACAGGTAAAGGCAGGAAGAGATGGGGGCGCACCATGCCGGCCGGCGCTCGCAGCGCCTGCGGCACGACACAAAGCCGGCGCGCGCGAATGAATTCTCCGATCAGCCCCAGCGTCGCTGCCAGTTGCACGAGGACCGCCCATCGGAAAGCACCGGAAGCCTCCGCGAAAAGTGCGAGCGTGGCCGCTGCAACCGCGCCGTAGTAGAACCAGAACAGGACACGCCCGCGCCGTTCATCGACAAGATCCTGCACGCGCGGCACCGGGGCACGCCCCAGCACCGGCCCATAGGCCTCCAACCATGTCAGGAAGGCGACGATCTTGTAGAGCTGGGCAAGCCCCAGCCCCGTCAGCCAGCCGAAGACGAAGAGGTAGACGGCCGCTGCAAGCCCCCCGCCCGCCCGGACGGCCGGCAGGTTGATGAGGGCGACGGACAGCACAAGTGCACCAAAGGCCGCGAACGTCGCCCGGATGTTCAGCTCCGCCTGCCTGCGCTTGCGCGTCCGGTAGAGATGCACGACATCGCCGCCATAGAGCAGCACCGCGGCAAGCGTCAGGAGGAGGGCGACGGCAAAGAGCACCGTCGCGCCGGGGGCGACAACAAGGGCGACGGGAATGCCGGCCGCGACAAGCCCGATGGCAAGGCTTGCCGCCCACCAGACGATGCGGCTCGTCGGCCGTTCCGTCTCTGGCGCCAAAAGGAACATGGCAAGCAGTCGGTAGCTGACGCCGACCGCGGTAACGCTCAGCCAGCCGCCAAGGCCAAGCGCCGCATGCAGATCCACGCCATCGGCGACGAGCCGGACAAGCAAGAGATTGTCACTGGTGCCGGAAAGAGCCAATGTGAAGGCGAAGCCGGCAAGCGCCGCCCCAATGAGCGCCGCCAGCGCGACGGCGACAAAGCGCGCAGGTAGCGGCAAGGGCCGCGCCGCAAGAAGCGTGGCGGCCAGGATGGCGGCGAAAAGGACGAAACCGGCCAGCAGCAATCCGCCCCCCAGCGGCAGGAGGGCAAGCGGCAGGTCGATGGCGCCGGACAGCGCCACGAAACCGCCAACCAGCGCGCAGAGCCCGGCGACAAGCAGCAGCAGAGCGGGCGCCGCAAACCGCCCGCCGACCAGCGGACGGGCGATCAGCACCGGCACGAATTGCAGGAGCGCCCCCGCCATCAGAAGGCTCAGCCAGCCGATGGCGAGGACATGCACGAGCACCAGGGTTTCCGGCGCACTGACGGCAGCGCCCGGATAACCGTAGCCCGCCAGCATCAGGCCCTGTCCCGCAACGAGCATCAGGCAGGCCAGGGCGAAATAGGACATGGTCCAGCGGGAGAGCGTTGCACCCTGCATGTGGTTTCCCTTTCGCCGTACACCGTCTGCCGCCTAGTGGTCCGAGCCGCAGCAGCAATCGCAGCCACGGTCCTCAATCCGGTCGATCTCGACGCGCCAGACCTCCGGCCCCTGTTCGAGATAGTCCCAGCCGAACTGCCCCGGAAAACTCGTCTCCAACTGGTAGTGCAGCGGCCGCGGGTCATGATCGCTGGTGATCAACATCGATTTGCCCGGAAGCAGCGCACCGAGCATGCCAAAGATCCGCGGATGACGCTCGCGCGGGGCAATGGTGCGGACATCGATGGAGGGCTTGGCCTGGTCGTCGTCTGACATGGTTTTCTGTTCCGTCCCGGCCGTTCCGAATCCCGTTCCGGAAGGCACGGCTCGACCGACCGGAACCAGCCGACGCTAACCCCGCGGCCGGCCCACCACTTTGACGTTGCGCAAACAATTCCGGAAATACGCGACCGCGATGCCCTGCTGCTTGGCTTTTCGCAAAGAAGCACTCCCGTCCGGCCCCTAGGCTCCTGCCACCATCCATTCCGGACAAAGGAAAGTGCCATGCAACAGGCCCTGATCGAAAAATACGGCGAAGCGCGGCTACCGCGCTATACGAGCTATCCGACGGCTCCGGGCTTTTCGCCTACGGTCGGTGCCGGCACCCACAGCGACTGGCTTGCCGCCATCAAGCCCGGCACCGATGCCTCGCTCTACCTGCACATCCCGTTCTGCCGTTCCATGTGCTGGTACTGCGGCTGTCACACGACGATCACCCAGCGCGACGAACCGATTCTCGACTACATCGACATGCTCCGCAAGGAGATCGACCTCGTCTCCAGGACGGTCGGTGGCCGGCCGAACATCCGCCACGTCCATTTCGGCGGCGGCACGCCCACCATCATGCAGCCGGAGGAATTCCGCGACCTGATCGGCCTTCTGCGCGCCCGCTTCGCCTTCGCCGCCGGCGCGGAAATCGCCGTCGAGATCGACCCGCGCACCCTCACCGCCGAGATGGCGACGGCGCTCGGCGAGGCGGGCGTCACCCGTGCGAGCCTCGGCGTGCAGAGCTTCGACCCCGTCGTGCAGAAGGCGATCAACCGCATCCAGAGCGAGGCGCAGACGGCCGAAGCCGCGACAAGGCTGCGCAAGGCCGGCATTACCGGCATCAATTTCGACCTCATCTACGGCCTGCCGCACCAGACGGTCGCTTCCTGCATCGAGACGGCCCAAGCGGCGATCCGTATGCGGCCGGAGCGTTTCGCCGTCTTCGGCTATGCCCATATCCCCTCCTTCAAGAAACACCAGCGGCTGATCGACGAACGGGCACTGCCCGACGCCGCCATGCGCAGCGAGCAGGCCGAGGCGATCGCCGAAACGCTTGCCGGCGCCGGTTATGTCCGAATCGGCCTCGACCACTATGCCCTGCCGGACGACAGCCTCGCCCTTGCCGCCAAGCGCGGCCGGCTACGCCGCAATTTCCAGGGCTATACGACGGATGCCTGCACCACCCTCATCGGCTTCGGCGCCTCGTCGATCGGTCGCACGGCGGACGGTTATGTGCAGAACGAGGTGCCGCCCGGCCTCTATGCCCAGCGCATCGCCTCCGGCCGCCTCGCCACCGCCAAGGGGTACCGGCTGACGGCGGAGGACCGGCTGCGCGCCGAGATCATCGAGCGCCTGATGTGCGATTTCCGCGTCGACGTGACGGGCATCGCCGCGCGGCACGGTTTCGACGCAGCCCCGCTTCTCGACGGCAATGCCCGGCTGGCGGCGCTGAAGGAGGATGGCGCGATCGATATCCGCGGCGGCACCGTCACCGTGCGACAGGACCACCGCTTCATCGTCCGCGCGGTCGCCGCCGCCTTCGACGCCTATATCGACCAGTCGGCCCGCACGCACAGCAAAGCAGCTTGAGACAAAAAGGGCCCGGCATGGTGCGGCATGCCGGGCCCTTCCTCGCCGATCTTGCGCCTCTATCCGACAAGACCGCGATAAATCGCCGGCAGCGCCGCAGGCAGCCGGGCGATATTGCTGACGATGGCATAGCCGTTGCGGCCGAAGATCGCCGGCACATAGGCCTGTGCCTCCCGGTCGACCGTCACCCCGAACACGCTGACGCCGGTGCGTCGCGCCTCGTTCACCGCCCGGCGGCTGTCCTCCAGCGCGAAGCGGCCCTCATAGTGATCGACGTCGTTCGGCTTGCCGTCGGTGAGCAGCAGGAGGAGCTTTCGGCGGTTCGGCTGCTCGCGCAGCTTTGCCGCCGCATGGCGGATCGCCGGGCCGATCCGGGTATAGAAGCCCGGCTTCAGCGCCGCGATGCGCGCCTCCACGGCGTGGTTCATCGTCTCGCCGAAATCCTTGACCGTCTCGACCCGCACCCAGGAGCGGCGGCGCGAGGTGAAGGTGAGGATCGAATGGCTGTCGCCACAGGCCGCAAGACCATGTGCGAGAACCAGCAGCGCCTCCTTCTCCACGTCGAGCACCCGGCGGTTGTCGAACCAGGCGTCCGTCGAAAGCGAGACATCGACGAGGATGGTGACGGCAAGATCATGCGCCTGCGGCCGGCTCATCAGGTGGATGCGGTCGCTGCCCTGTCCGCCGGCGGCAAGGTCGCACCGGGCGCGCACCACGGCGTCAAGGTCGAGTTCCACCCCGTCGAGCTGCGCGCGCAGCATTTCATGGCGCGGCCGCAGCACCTCGAACTGCCGGCGCACGCGGCGGATCAGGCTCTTCGTGTCCGCATCGGCCTCGGGCACGACGGCCATATCCGGCGCCGGAGAGGCGACCACACGGCAATGATCCGGCAGATAGGTGCCCGTGCGGAAATCCCATTCGGGATAGGTGTGTTCGCCGGTCAGGCGCGTACGGTCGAGCGCTTCCGGCGGCAGATCGAGATCGAAATGGAAGCGGGCGGAAGGTCGGCCCTTGCGCTCGCCGAGCGTCATGTCGTCCAGCTCGTCGGCAGCACTCGAATCGTGGTCGTCGCTGTCGTCGCCGGGACGGTCGACATTGACCATCTCCGCCATGGCGAGGATCTTCTCGAAGCGGTTGAGGATGAAGGGGCTGCGCTCGTTCTTGCGGTTCTCGGCCTTTTCGCGCAGCGCGACATGGCGACCGGTCTCCGGCGTCTCGGGCGTGCCGCCCGTCGCCGGCTGATCCTCCTCGCCACGCCCCTCGCCCTCTTCGCGCAGAAGCGCATCCGGCCACAGCGGAACCGGCAGCATCGGCAGGTAGCCGGCCGGCGCGCGGTGCGGGAAGATGACCGGCAGCGTATCGTCCGCAAGACCGGCGCCCTTCCTCAGGAGACTGAGGATGCGGCTCTCCACATGCCGCTCGATGGAGGGTAGCGGCCGGCTGCGACGCGCGTCCAGCACGGCGGCCGAAAGCCGCCGGTAGCGCCGCGCAAGACCCGGAAAGGCCAAGAGCACCGCCTTCACCGTCGCATCCGCTCGCTGGAGAACAGCAAGGTCGCGCTGGAGCGGATCACTCTCCGTGACCGGATCCAGCGGCATCACCGCCATCGCCGCAGCGAGCCAGACATAGAGGTCCCGGTTGAGGCCCCGATCGGCGAAGAGGTCGATCGCGCCGGGCAGCATCAAGGCCGCATGGTCGCGGCCGGGCTGCACCAGCTTTTCCTCGCCGAGCCCCATGCGCTGGCGCAACCGGAGGCGATGCGCCGAGGTGCGCCCCCGGGCGGGCGCGATCTGCACCGCCCCCTCGCCGCCGAAACCGCGGAAGCAGACGGCGAGCACCGGCCGGACATCCTCCAGCTGCACGGCATGCTCCGGATAGCGCGGCCAGGTGCCGGTCTTGCCGACGAGCCGGTGCCAGGCCCGGCCGACCGTTTCCTCAAGCTCCAGGAAATCCAGCATGGCAGTTCCTCAGCGGATCATCGCATCGGCGATTTCAAGAAGGGCGGCGCGGACATCCGGATCGTCGGTCAGCGGCTCGACCATCGCCGCTCGCACCGCCTCGCGCATGGTCATGCCGCTGTCGATGAGGCAGGCGCAGTAGACGAGGAGACGGGTGGAAACGCCCTCTTCCAGGTCGTGACCCTTGAGAGCCCGCAGCCGATGCGCCAGTTCGACGAGCGGCGCGACCTGCGCTTCGTCCAGCCCGCTTTCCGTGGCGACGACGGCGATTTCCTGGGGCTTCGGCAGGAAATCGAACTCGATGGCGACGAAGCGCTGGCGCGTGGAGGGCTTCAGCGCCTTCAGGAGATTCTGGTAGCCGGGATTGTAGGAGACGACGAGCATGAAGCCGGACAGCGCCTCCAGCACCTCGCCGGTGCGCTCCAGCGGCAGGATGCGCCGGTCGTCGGTAAGCGGATGCAGCACGACGGCAACGTCCTTGCGCGCCTCGACGATCTCGTCGAGATAACACACGCCACCCTGGCGCACCGCCCGGGTCAGGGGCCCATCCACCCAGACCGTATCGCCACCCTTCAGCAGGTAGCGGCCAGTGAGGTCGGCGGCCGAAAGGTCGTCATGGCAGGAGACGGTGGAGAGCGGCAGGCCAAGCCTTGCCGCCATATGGCTGACGAAGCGGGTCTTGCCGCAGCCGGTCGGCCCCTTCAGGAGCAGCGGAAGCTGACGCGTCCAGGCCATCTCGAACAGGGCGCATTCATTGCCGGAGGGGCTGTAGGCCGGGATCTCCGAAACGGGACGGGGCGTATCCTTGAGCAGGACGTTCATTCTGATCTCCAAGAAACTGTCGGGAAAAGGTGCCGGCCCCGTGGGATGACGGGACCGGCCAGCACTCACTCGGCCGGTTGGACCATGCGGGTGAGGCTGTCGCTACGCTCCCGGCCGGGCACGAGCACCGCCCAGATGAACATCAGCGCAGAGACGAGCACGACGACGCCCGAGCCGAGGCGGACCCAGTAGAACAGCGCAAGCTGGTCCTGGACGTCCATGAAGCCCTCGCCGAGCACGCGCTGCAGGTGTACCTGCACGACGCCGGCGAAGGTGAGCGCGAAGGTCATCACCGACATGGCCGTGCACATGATCCAGAAGCTGGCGATCGAGAGCCACTGGTTGAACGGCGCCCGGCCGCGGATTTCCGGGATCGCATAGGCCATCATGGAAAGGTTCAGCATGACATAGGCACCGAAGAAGGCGAGGTGCCCGTGTGCGGCGGTGACCTGCGTGCCGTGGGTGTAGTAGTTCACCGACGACAGCGTGTGCAGGAAGCCCCAGACACCCGCGCCGAAGAAGGCCATGACCGAGCAGCCGATCGACCACAGCAGCGCCGCCTTGTTCGGATGGTTGCGGCCGGCCTTCCAGGTCATCACGAAGGTGAAGATGACCATGGTGAAGAAGGGCGCCACTTCCAGCGTCGAGAACAGCGAGCCGATCCACTGCCAGTAGCCTGGCGCGCCGATCCAGTAGTAGTGGTGACCCGTGCCGAGAATACCCGAGAAGAGGGCGAGGCCGACGATGACATAGAGCCACTTTTCCACGACCTCGCGGTCGATGCCGTTGAGCTTGATCATCAGAAAGGCGAGCACGGAGGCCATGATCAGCTCCCAGACACCCTCGACCCACAGGTGGATGACGTACCACCAGTACATCTTGTCGAGCGCGAGGTTGATCGGGTTGTAGAAAGCGAAGAGGAAGAAGAGGGCAAGGCCCCATAGGCCGAACAGCAGAATGTTGATGACCGTGGTCTTGCGCCCCTTCAGCGCCGTCATGGTGATATTGAAGAGGAACATCAGCACGACGACGACGATACCGACCTTGGCGATGAAGGTCTGCTCGAGGAATTCGCGGCCCTCATGGATGCGGAACATGTAGCCGACGACCGTCAGCCCTGCCGCCACGAAGAACATCCAGAACTGGAGGACGGCGAGTTTGGGGCTGTAAAGCTCCGTCTCGGTCTCCTCCGGGATCATGTAGTAGGTCGCACCCATGAAGCCCATGAGCAACCAGACGACAAGCGCATTGGTGTGGATCATGCGCACGATGTTGAAGGGCAGAAGCTCGGACAGCACGTTCGGCAGCACGTAGATCGTGCCGGCCACGACGCCGAAGAGAACCTGGGCGAGGAAGAGGCCAAGCGCGCCGTAGAAGTACAGCATCGCGACCTTTTGCGTTTGATATTTCATCTTTTTTCTCCTGAAACGCGTGTCGCTCAACCGGCGTCGTTCGGCGGCCAGTTCTGGGTCAAGATGCGGCTCGTCCATTCGAGGAAGTCGGCCAGATCGTTGAGTTCCTGTTCGGTGAGGTTGAACTGCGGCATCTGCCGCCGGCCTTCCGCCCCGCTCGGCTGCGCGGCCATCCAGGCTTTCAGCGCTTCACGCGCACCTTCAGGGTCGTCGACGCCGCCGTAGCGTTTCCACACATTGCCGAGTTCGGGCGCGAAATAGGCGCCTTCACCCAGCAGCGTGTGGCAGTTGATACAGGCGTTCTTCTCCCAGACGTGCTTGCCGCGCGCCACGCTGTCGGTCAGCGTCGTCTCGTCGGTGGAGGTCGTTCGTATGAAATAGTGCGAGTGGGCCGTCAGCCCCACGAAGATCGCGAAGAAGAAGATGGACCCGCCATAGAAGACGTTGCGGGCCCCGGTCTTGGTAAGGCGCTCTGCCATCCCATGGTCCTTTCCTTGCCGGAAACCCCATGGCCCCGGCGAAAACCCCCGCCGACTTTCTGCCGGCGATCCCCTCGCCGACACTGCGGGACGTCTTCGTTCTAGCGGGAGGAAAAAAGCCTTCTTTGCGCATTGGCAAAGAGCCAGGCGGTTCGTCAGCCGATAAACGCGACGAAGATGGAACGGGCGAGCGCCAGCGACAACAGCAGCGCCGGCCAGGCGAGGAGGGCCGGCCGCAGGGCGCTGCGGCTGGTGCGCAATTCCATGAAATCGAGGATGACGAAACGGCCCTTGGCATAGGCCATGACCAGCACAGCGGCAATCGGCACGAGAAGGCCGCCGCTGAGGCCGCCCACAAGGGCGCCACCGACGGCGAGCGTCAGCAGCATGGCAAGGGTGGCGATGAACTGTTCGCGGGCCTGTCGGGTCATGGTTGTCTCAGGTCAGGTAGACGATCGGGAACATCACGAGCCAGACCAGGTCGATCGCATGCCACAGCGTCGCGATCATCACGACATTGCCGCGCGACGGGCGCCAGGCGACGAGGAAGAGGATGGCCGCGCCGAAGACGACATGCAGCAGGTGGAAGCCGGTGACGAGGAAATAGAGTTCGGCCAGCGTGCCGGCCGCGCCGATGCCGGAGCGGACCTCGATCCCATATTCAGTGAGTTTCACCGCCGCGAAGACGAGGCCAAGGAGGCCTGCAAGGACGAGAGAGCGGCGAACGCCCGAAAGGTCCGCGCCGCCGCGCACTGCCAGCGCCGCCTGCCAGCCGCTGAGGACGAGGAGAACCGTGTTGAGCGCGGCAAGGCCGGGATGGAGATGCGCCCGCAGGAGTGACGCATTTCCGACATCCACCAGCGTCAGCACCATGAAAGCGACGAGCAGCGCGCCGAAGGCCGCAAGTTCGCTCCACACCAGGATCCAGAGAAGAAGGCAATCGCCCTCCCCGCTCTCCGTCTCCGCAATCGCCGTGCGCATATCGTCCATTGTCGCCATGAGCCAGCCCTAGCTCATGAAGCCGCGGGCTTCTTTGCGCCGGCGCAAAGAGCGGCGATGCCGGGCGCCGCATGATGGCGGCAACAGAAAGGACCTTCCCATGACGGATGCACAGTTCGGTCTCCTCATCGCCGCTCCGATTATCGCCGGCTTCGCCCTGATGCTCTACCGCATGGGCGTGCTGCAGGGCGCGGGAACGCTCTCTGCCGTCAGCGCCTCAGTGGTCATCGCAGCCGTGCTCTTCTTCGGCCAGTAGGAGGCGGCGATGGACGAACCGACGCTCAACGCCGCCGACATCGGCCGGCTGGAAACGCTTCATCAGGCCCTGCTCGGTATCTGCCTGCGCCTTGAAGAGGCCGCAAGCGAGCCGGGCACCGCCAGTGAACTTCAGGCGCTCGCCGAAGCCATTCCACCCGCGCTCAAGGCCGTGCACGAGCTGGAGGAGCGCCTGCTCTTTCCGGATTTCGATCGCCATGCCGGGTCCTGCTTCGCCGCCATGGCGATCGAGCGCCTGAAGGCGGAGCACCGCTGCGACCGGCTTGCGGCCGAGGAACTTGCGCTGACGCTGAAGGCCGTGGCCAACGGTCGTTGCGGACTGTCGCCCGAGACCGTGTCGCGCATGATAGGCGGCTTCCAGGAAAGCCTGCGCAGACATGTCTTCTCCGAACAGATGATCCTCGAAACGCTCCTCGCCGCCAAGGCGGAAGCACGCGACGTCTTCGCCTGACGGCCGTCAGTCCCGCCCCATCGCCGCGTTGCGCCCGCGCGACACCCAGGCCGCGCCCTCCTGCCGGTGCAGGAAACCGTTCGAAAAGCGCACGCCGGGATAGATTTTTGCCAGGTCTGCAATCGCCTCCTCGCCATCGAGCCTGCCGTCGAGTACCGCGCGGTAAAGGCTCGCAACCTTCACCATGTCGCAATCCTGCGGCGAGAGCCGCACGCGCGACAGGCCCGCCTCGACGAGCGGCGCAATATCGTCGACAAGCACGACACAGCTGTTCGACAGGGTCTGCACACCGTTCAGCACAAGGAAGGACTGACGATCGAGCGTGCGCAGCGGCAGGCCGTCGGGCTCCTCGCCGCAGACGAACTGGCAGTTGTCCTTGGTCAACCCCTTGGAGCGGGCATGGGCGCAGCGTGCGGAAATGGCAAGCGGCATGCGGCCGAAGGCGAAGACCTCGAAGGAGAAATCCGGCATGGCCTCCAGCATCTGCCGGATGGAGCCGGCGGGCAGCTCCGGCGGCAGACAGATGTTCTGCGCACCGCGGGCGGCAAGCGTGCGGGCCGTCGCCGCATTGTAGACATTGACCAGCGGGCCGATCGAATGCGGCCGGTCCTTGAGAAGGCCGAGCGCGGAAAGGTCGTTCGCCTCCACCGGATGCAGGCTATCAGCGATCAGGTCGCGCACATGCCGGCTTTCACGCGGCAGCGTCACCATGGCGAGCGTCGAGAGCGTCACGCGCTTGCCCGCCGCCTCCAGCCGCTCGACGACCTCGGCGACATGCGGCTCGCTGAAATGCTGGCGCTTGGAACAGACCGTCTCGCCGAGCGTGACATGTTCCACCGCCGCCTCGTCGGCGATGCGGAGGTAGAAATCCCGCCATTTCGGCCCGTCCCAGAGGAAATAGACCGGCCCTAGGCTCAGCGCCGGTTTGCCTGTCGTCGCCATCATCGTCTCCTATCGCCAGCGTTTGTCATAAGCGCCCGTCGTCGTGCGCTGGCCCTCGCTCATCGCACGCAGCCGGGCAACAAGCACAGCGCGCTCGCCGGACGATGCACCGAGCGCCTTCTTGAGCGACGACACCACCTCGGCGACATAGGCCTTGCCGCGCTGGCGCCCCTCGATCTTCAGCGCCGAGACGCCGGCCTCCCGCAGCGCGTCGATCTCGTCGATGACATCGAGCGAGACAGGATCTTCGAAGGCGTAGCCCTCGACGTCACCGATCTCGAAGCGCCCCTTGCAGAGCGTCGGATAGCCCGACGCTTCGTCGGGGCCGAAGCGGTTGATTGTGTAGGCGCCGAGCTCGGAGACGAGGTCCGCGCCGTCCTGCCGGTAGCGCACATGGCTCGCCGGCGAGCAGACGCCGTTCATGTTGGGTGATTTTCCCGTCGCATAGGAGGAAAGCGAGCAGCGCCCCTCCGCCATGACGCAGAGCCCACCGAAGGCGAAGACCTCGACCTCGCAGTCGATCTGGCGCGTCAGCCGAGCGATGTCCTGCACGGTCAAAACGCGCGGCAGCACGACACGCTTTGCCCCGAAGGCCTCGACAAGAAAGCGGATCGCCTCCGGGTTCGAGGCGGAGGCCTGTACGGAAACGTGCAGCCGCTGGTTCGGATATTTTTCCGCCACATAGGCCATCAGACCGAAATCGGCGAGGATCAGCGCATCGGCTCCCATCGCCACCGCGTCATCGGCGGCCGAGTACCACAGCGCCTCGTCACCCGCGCGCATGAAGGTGTTGAGCGCGACGAAGGTCTCAACATGCTTGCGGCGGGCGAGCGTGATCGACTGGCGCAACTCCTCGCGGCTGAAATTGAGGCCCGGGAAGTTGCGGGCATTGGTCTCGTCGCGAAAGCCGCAATAGACGGCATCGGCACCGGCCTCCACCGCCTCACGGAAGGCGGCGGGGGTGCCGGCGGGGCAGATCAGTTCCATGTCGCGTCCCTTCCTTCGAGCGCCTTGCTGCGAATGTAGCGCGCCGTGCCGGCAATGAGCGGCGACAGTGGGCCGGCCAGCGCACCGAGTTCGCGCGGCAGGTCGATGGCGCTGTCGTCGAGTGCGTTGCGCATCGCCAGCATCGCCTCCATGTCTCCGGTGACCGAAAGGTCGCGCGAGAAGAACAGCGCATCGGCATCGCAGCGGCCTTCGAGCAGGCCGAGAAGCAGCACCAGCGGCCCCTCGATGCGCGCATCGACCAGCGGAGCCGCGCCGCGCGAGACGGCCAGCGCCTTCATGGCAGGCACGACGGTGAAATGCAGCGGCAGATCGACCGGCGAGAATCCGTAGCGGGTCTGGCGATACTCACCAAGTCGCTCGAAGAGATCGGGATGGGCCTTCAGCACACCGGAAAACAGGTGGCGCGCCACCCGTTCTACGAGCCAGAGAGGCGCAAGATCGACCGGTTTGACGAGAAGAGGCGGAAGCGATGGCATGCAGGACTTTCCAGAAACGAACGGCCGGACCCTAGGCAGCCTCGGGCGCCAAGAGTTTGCGCCAGCACAAAGACCGTGACGTTTTTCCCCGGCAAGGGAGCACCATGAAAGCCGATTCACCCGTTCCGCGCCGTTTCGACAGTCTTCAGGATTTCGTCGCCCTCCTGGAGCGGCGGACGCGGTTGACGCGCATCCGCGAGCCGGTCTCGCTCGTCCACGAGGTGACAGAAATCCATCGCCGCGTTTTGGCCGAGGGCGGGCCGGCGCTGCTCTTCGAGCGGCCGGTGGATGCCGCGGGCCGCATTCAGCCCATTCCGCTTCTCGCCAATCTCTTCGGTACACGCGAACGCATCGAATGGGGTTTCGGCCTTGAGGCCGGCGACCTGCCGCACCTTGCCGCCTTCCTCGCCGACCTGCGCGACCCCAGGCCGCCACGCTCCCTGCGCGATGCCTGGCAGAAGTTGCCGCATCTGAAGGCCGCCCTGTCGATGAACCCGCGCACGGTCCGTCGCGCCCCCTGTCAGGCGACCGTCTGGCAAGGCCAAGACGCCGATCTCGACCGCCTGCCGATCCAGACCTGCTGGCCGGGCGAACCCGCCCCCCTCGTCAGCTGGCCGCTCGTCATCACGCAGGCACCGGACGATCCGGCAGACATCAATGTCGGCATCTACCGCATGCAGAAGCTCGGCAAGAACCGGCTCATCCTGCGCTGGCTCGCCCATCGCGGCGGCGCGCGTCACCATCGCCTCTGGCAGGCGGCAGGGCGCGACATGCCGGTTGCGGTCGTCATCGGCGCCGACCCGGCGACGATCCTCTCCGCCGTCATGCCGCTGCCCGACGGCATGAGCGAGCTCAGCTTTGCCGGCGCGCTCAGCGGCCGCCGACAGGAGACGGCCTGCGGCCTTACCGTGCCGCTGCCCATTCCCGCCAGCGCGGAGATCGTGCTCGAAGGCACGGTCTCGGCCGACGAGACGGCGGAGGAAGGCCCCTATGGCGACCACACCGGCTACTACAATGCCGTCGAGCCCTTCCCGGTCATGACGCTTTCGGCGATCACCCTGCGCAAGGACCCGCTCTATCTTTCCACCTATACCGGCCGGCCGCCGGACGAGCCGTCAAGACTCGGCGAGGCGATGAACGAACTCTTCGTGCCGCTGGTCAAACGCCAGTTCCCGGAAATCCTCGACCTGTGGCTACCGCCCGAGGCCTGCTCCTACCGTGCCATGGTGGTTTCCATCGACAAGCGCTATCCCGGCCAGGCTCGGCGGGTGATGATGGGCCTCTGGTCCATGCTGCCGCAATTCAACTACACCAAGCTGATCATCGCCGTCGACGGCGATATCGACGTGAAAAGCTGGCCGGACGTGATCTGGGCGCTCTCCACCCGCTTCGATGCCGGCCGCGACCTGATGCTCGTGGAAAACACGCCGATCGACTATCTCGACTTCGCCTCCCCCAAATCCGGTCTCGGCGGCAAGC
The DNA here is from genome assembly GCF_028534175.1 of Shinella sp. HY16. Lineage (NCBI taxonomy): Bacteria > Pseudomonadati > Pseudomonadota > Alphaproteobacteria > Hyphomicrobiales > Rhizobiaceae > Shinella > Shinella sp. HY16. The sequence goes on from NZ_JAHYXL010000001.1 coordinate 3,281,142, forward strand.
TCGGGCTGGATGCGACGCGGAAGATCGGCACGGAGAGCGAGCGGGAATGGGGGCGGGTCCTCACTATGACACCCGACGTCATCGCGAGGGTAGACCACCTCTGGGCCTCTCTCGGCCTTTCGGAGCCGTCTGCATGAGCTTCGAACGGGTGATCGTCGGCGTAACCGGCGCCTCCGGTGCAGGACTTGCCGTGCGCATCGTCGAGCAGCTCGCCGCGCTCGGCGACGTCGAGATCCATCTCGTGGTCTCCGATGCCGCGCACCGCACGCTGGATCTCGAATGCGGCACGGACGCGCTGGAACGCCTGCTGCCGCTCGTCCATCGCCACCATCCGACAAACGATATCGGCGCGTCGATTGCCAGCGGCTCGTTCCCCGTCCGCGGCATGATCGTCGCGCCCTGCTCCATGCAGACGCTCTCGGCCATCGCCACCGGCCGGACGGACACGCTGATCGGCCGTGCTGCCGATGTGCAACTGAAGGAACGCCGCCGGCTCGTTCTTCTCGCGCGCGAGACGCCGTTGCATCTCGGCCATCTGCGCAACATGTGCGCCGTGACGGAGATGGGTGCCATCGTCATGCCCCCGGTGCCGGCCTTCTACCATTGCCCGCAATCCGTGGCCGATATCATCGACCACCTCGCCGCCCGCGCCATCGATCTTCTGGCTATGCCGCACCCGTCTCTTACGCGCCCCTGGGAGGGAGCCGAGGGCGCGGGATAACGGAAAAGGCAAGGTATGAAACCGGGCCGCTCGAAGGAGTAGCCCGGTTTTTGAGGCCTTAGCCGATGCTCATCAGGCTCGCATTGCCACCGGCGGCGGCCGTGTTGATGGAGGTCGAGACCTCCTCGAGCAGCCAGTTGAGGCAATAGGCTTCCGCGCCCGCCCGGATTTCCGCCGTGGTGGCGGCCTGCGTCAGGACAAGCGGGCCGGGCAGCGCCGCGATGCGGCGGGCGGCCTCGACCACCCTCTCCCCGTCCCCTTCGATGAGCGCACCCGCATAGGGACCATCCGCCGCCCAATCGGTCGACCAGGAAATCAGGGCCGCAAGGCTCGCCGGAAGGCCGGCAAGTGTGGACTGGAGCCCGGAAGCGGCATCGATCACCGCCCTGTTGCCCGTGGCGAACACCGCGCCGAGCTGGGCGAGCAACCCTTCTTCCGTCATCGGCGCGAGAAGGATCCGGCCGCGCGGATGGAGCGCGTAAAGGTTCTTCTCGCCGACGGGACCGGGAAGTTCAAGGTCCAGTCCGAGCGCCGAATTGCTGCCGAGATCCCGCACTCGATCCGAAAGTTCCGACTTACCATTTCCGCGCAGCCACTGCGCAAAATCGAGCACTGCCGGCTGGATATGGACGGAGCTGTGTTGCGGGGGAACCGGCGGGACCTGCACGAGACGGCCGATATAGAGAGGGCCGCCGGCCTTGGGCCCGGTGCCCGAGAGCCCCCGGCCGCCGAACGGCTGCACGCCGACAATGGCGCCGATGATGTTGCGGTTGACGTAGATATTGCCAGCCTTCACACGGCCGGTGACATGGGCAATCGTCTCGTCGAGGCGCGTGTGCAGGCCGAAAGTCAGGCCGTAACCCGTCGCATTGATGTCGTCGATCAGGCGGTCGACGTCTTCGCGCTTGTAGCGGATGACATGCAGGACCGGGCCGAACACTTCGCGCTCCAGATCGGCAAGCGACTGCAGCTCGATGATGGTGGGCGAAACGAAGGTGCCAAGGGCGGCCTCCGCGGGAAGCGCCACCTGCTCGATCTTGCGACCGCGCGCACGCATTTTCTCGATATGCGCCTCGATCGTCTGCTTGGCCTCCGCGGTGATGACCGGGCCGGTGTCGACACTGAGCTTGTCTGTGCGGCCGATCTTCAGTTCGGCAAGCGCGCCCTTCAACATGGTGAGCGTACGATCGGCGACGTCCTCCTGCAGGCACAGCACGCGTAGCGCCGAGCAGCGCTGGCCGGCACTGTCGAAGGCCGAGGCGATGACGTCGAACACCACCTGTTCGGCGAGCGCCGAGGAATCGACGATCATCGCATTCTGTCCGCCGGTCTCGGCGATCAGCGGAATCGGCTTGCCCACAGCCGACAGGCGGCCGGAGAGTTCCTTCTGGATGAGGCGGGCGACTTCCGTCGAGCCGGTGAACATCACGCCTGCCGTTTCCGGCGCACCGACAAGCGCGGCGCCGACGCGGCCGTCGCCCGGCAGCAGTTGCAGCGCACCGACCGGAATGCCGGCTTCATGCAGAATGCGCACGGCCTCGGCGGCGATCAGCGGCGTTTCCTCCGCCGGCTTTGCCAGCACCGGGTTGCCGGCGACGAGCGCGGCCGCGATCTGACCGGAGAAGATCGCCAGCGGGAAGTTCCACGGGCTGATGCAGACAATGGGGCCGAGCGGCGGATGGCCGGCACCCAGCGTGCGCCGCGCCTGTTCGGCATAGTAGCGCAGGAAGTCGATCGCCTCGCGCACTTCGGCAATGGCATTGGCGGCGGACTTGCCCGCCTCGCGGATGGCAAGGCCGATCAGGGTCGCGATCTCCGCCTGCATCAGGTCGGCGGCGCGATCGAGCCGGTCGCCGCGCTCGCGCGGCGGCACCGCCGCCCAGGCCGGGGCCGCTTCCAGTGCAAGCCTCGCGGCCTTCGCGACGCCTGCATCCGTGGTCTCGATGATGGTACCGACCATGTCCCTGTGATCGGCCGGATTGAGCACCGCCCGCCGCTCGCCCTCGCTGGAACCGTCGGCGATGACAGGCACGGCCTGCCATTCGACGGCAGCCGTCTTCGCAAGGTCCTGCGCCAGCCTCGCCAGCACAGTCTCGTTGGAAAGATCGAGGCCGGCGGAATTCAGGCGGCCCTTGCCGTAGAGGTCTGCGGGAAGCGCGATCTTGTCATGCTTGCCGCCCGGCACTGGCATGGCGCGCACCACGGCCGCCGGATCGGCGATGAGCTCGTCGACCGAGATGGCCGGATCGGCAATGCGGTTGACGAAGGAGGAATTCGCACCGTTTTCCAGCAGGCGGCGGACGAGATAGGCGAGCAGCGTCTCATGCGTGCCGACAGGTGCATAGATACGGCACGGGCGGTTCAGCTTCTCCTGGCCGACGACCTCGTCATAGAGCGGTTCGCCCATGCCGTGCAGGCACTGGAACTCGTAGTCGCCGACGCGGAACTCCGGACCGGCAAGCTGGTAGATCGTGGCGAGCGACTGGGCGTTGTGCGTGGCAAACTGCGGGAAGACCACGTCCTTCGCCGCCAGCAGCTTCTGGGCGCAGGCGATGTAGGAGATGTCCGTGTGGATTTTCCGCGTGAATACGGGGAACTCTTCCAGCCCGTCGAGCTGCGCGCGCTTGATCTCGGCGTCCCAATAGGCGCCCTTGACGAGGCGCACCATGATGCGCCGGTTGGAACGTCGGGCAAGATCGATGATGAAATCGAGCACGAAGGGGCAGCGCTTGCCATAGGCCTGCACCACGAAGCCGACGCCATCCCAGCCTGCGAGGGCCGGATCGTGGCAAAGTTCCTCCAGCAGATCGAGCGAAAGCTCCAGCCGGTCGGCCTCCTCGGCATCGATGTTGAGGCCGATATTGTAGGACTTCGCGATGGCGGCCAGCGCCTTCACCTTGGGCAACAGCTCGCCCATCACCCGCTCTGCCTGGGCGCGTACATAGCGCGGATGCAGAGCAGACAGCTTGATCGAGATGCCGGGGCCTTCATAGATGCCGCGGCCGGCCGAGGCCTTGCCGATGGCGTGGATGGCGTTTTCGTAGTCGCGATAATAGCGCTCCGCATCCGCGGCCGTCGTCGCCGCCTCGCCGAGCATGTCGTAGGAATAGCGGAAGCCCTTGCGCTCCATGGCACGCGAATTGCGCAGCGCCTCGTCGATCGTCTCGCCAGTGACGAACTGCTCGCCCATCATGCGCATGGCCATATCGACACCGCGGCGGATGACAGGCTCGCCGCAGCGGGCGATGAGGCGCGTGAGGGCAGCGGAAAGGCCGCGATCATTGACGGTGGAGGTGAGCTTACCCGTAACCACGAGGCCCCAGGTGGCGGCATTGACGAAGAGCGAACGACCGCCCCCCATATGCGACTTCCAGTCGCCTTCCGAAATCTTGTCGCGGATCAGCGCGTCGCGGGTCGCGTTGTCGGGAATGCGCAGCAGCGCCTCGGCAAGGCACATCAGCGCGACGCCCTCCTGGCTGGAGAGCGAATATTCGTGCACCAGCCCCTCGACGCCGGTGCCCTTGTGCTTGGCACGCAGCGCGACGATCAGTGTGCGGGCGGTCTCCCGGATGCGCGCGACAGCATCTGCCGGAAGGGTGGCCTTTTCGAGCAGAGGGCGAACCGCGTCCTCTTCCGGCGTACGATAGGCGGCGGTGATGCGCTGGCGCAGCTCGCTCTGCGGCCGGATCGGCGGCGCAAAATCAGCGAAAGCGGAGATTTGTTGTTCGTTTGCAGACTGGACCATTTCCATCACCATCTCGGGTTCGGCCACTGGATGCGAGGAGAGGATACACCGCTTGCCGATGCATTCCAGCCTCATGGCACTGGCGCGGAAGATAGTCGATTGCCTTGCGACTTTCTCACCATTATAGGAGCATAGACAGGATCTATCTCCATATATTCGCGCCAGAAGTGAGATTAATGTCCAAGATAAAGCCTATACATAGTGAAATAGACGCAATCGACCGCAAGATCCTCGATCTTCTCGTTGAAAATGCACGGATTTCCATCACAGAAATGTCCGAAATCGTCGGGCTTTCGAAGACACCCTGCACGCTGCGTCTGCAACGCCTGATCAATGACGGCTATATCGACGGCTTCCGCGCCGTGCTCAACCCGAAGAAACTCGGGCTCGACCATGTCGCCTTCGCCGAGGTGAAGCTTTCGGACACCAAGGAAGCGGCGCTCAACGCCTTCAACAGCGCGGTGCGCAAGATCAAGGAGGTCGAGGAGTGCCACATGATCGCCGGCCGCTTCGACTATCTAATCAAGATCCGCACCGCCGATATCCGCCGCTACCGGGAGGTGCTGGGCGAGAAGATCTCGAGCCTGCCGAATGTCGCCAGCACCTCGACCTCCGTCGCCATGGAATCCATCAAGGAAGGCGGGCGATGAACCCGGTCAGCCGTTGCGGCGGAAGCCTTCGCTGGCCGTGAGCAGGCTGCGCGTATAGTCCTTCGTCACCCGGTGCGCCGCAAGGTCCGTGGAGGCGAGTTGTTCCACCGCCTGCCCGTGCTGCATGACCATCAGCCGGTCGCACATATGGGTGACGACGGCAAGGTCGTGGCTGACCATGACGAAAGTGAGCTTGCGCGCCGCGCGCACCTGTTCGAGCAGGTTCAGCACCTCGGCCTGCACCGAGGCATCGAGTGCGGAGGTCGGCTCGTCGAGCAGCAGGATGGACGGTTCGAGGATCAGGGCCCGGGCGATCGCCACGCGCTGGCGCTGGCCGCCGGAAAGCTGGTGCGAATAGCGGAAGCGGAAGCTCGCGCCGAGCCCCACCTCGTCCAGCGCCCGCACGATGCGGCTTTCAGAATTGTCGAAGCCGTGGATGGCGAGCGGTTCCAGCAACAGCCGGTCGACCGTCTGGCGCGGGTGCAGCGATCCATAGGGATCCTGAAACACCATCTGCACCTGTCGATAAAAAGCTTTGTCGCGCTTGTCGCCAAGCACCTTGCCGTCGACGCTGATCGTGCCACCGGAAACCGGCGCGAGCCCGGCAACCGCCCGCAGCAGCGTCGACTTGCCGGAGCCGGATTCGCCGACCAGCCCGAAAGATTCGCCCGGCGCCACCACGAGGCTGACATTCTCAAGGGCGACGAAATCGTCGAAGACGACGCTGAGGCCGTCGATGGCAAGAGCCGCGGTCATAGCGCCCACTCCGGCTTGCGGTCGAGAACCGGCAAGGGATGCCGGTCGACACCGATCTTCGGCATGCAGTTGAGCAGGCCCCGCGTATAGGGGTGCTCGGCCTCGGAAAGCCGGGAGGCCGGCAATTCCTCGACGATGCGCCCGGCATACATGACGATGACCCGGTCGCAGAAAGACGACACCAGCCTGAGATCGTGCGAGATGAAGATCAGCCCCATACCGCGATCGGCGACCAGCCGGTGGAGGATGCCGAGTACTTCGAGCTGGACGGTCACGTCGAGCGCCGAGGTCGGTTCGTCGGCGATCAAAAGCTCCGGTCCCGCCACCAGCATCATGGCGATCATCGCGCGCTGGCCCATACCGCCGGAGACCTCGTGCGGATAAAGGTCGAAGACACGTTCGGGGTCGCGAATCTGCACGGCGGCCAGCATGTCGAGCGCTCGCCTGCGCGCTTCCGCCTTGCCGACCGGCTCGTGTGTGCGCAGCGTCTCGATGATCTGGCGGCCGATGCTCATGACCGGATTGAGCGAATATTTCGGATCCTGCAGGATCATGGCGATGCGTTTGCCGCGCAGGGCGCGCCGCTCCGCCTTCGAGGCCGCGGTGAGATCGATGCCGTTGAAATCCAGCTTTTCCGCCGAGATCCGGCCGTGCTCCGGCGTCAGCCCCATGATGGCGCGGCCGGTCTGCGACTTGCCCGAGCCGCTTTCGCCGACAATGCCGAGCCGTTCTCGGCCGAGCGTGAAGGACACGCCACGCACCGCCTCGACTACGCCGGTGCGGGTGGGGAACGTGACGCGCAGCTCCTTGACGTCGAGAAGCGCGCTCATTGGCTGCTCCCGCGGGGATCCAGCGCATCGCGCAGGCCATCGCCCAAGAGGTTGAAGCCGAGGCTGACGACGAGGATGGCAAAACCCGGCATGGCGGCCACCCACCACTGGTCGAGGATGAAGCGGCGGCCAGAGGCGATCATCGCGCCCCATTCCGGCAGCGGCGGCTGCGCGCCGAGACCGAGGAAGCCGAGGCCTGCCGCCGTCAGGATGATGCCCGCCATGTCGAGCGTCACGCGCACGATAAGCGAGGAGATGCAGAGCGGCATGATGTGGCGCAGCACGATGCGCCAGGGCGAGGCGCCCATCAGCCGCACGGCCGAGATATAGTCGGAGTTTCGCACCGTCAGCGTCTCGGCGCGGGCAATGCGCGCATAGGGCGGCCAGGAGGTGATGGCAATGGCGATGATGGCATTGCCGATGCCGGGCCCGAGCGCCGCGACGAAGGCGAGCGCCAGCACGAGCTTCGGGAAGGCGAGGAAGATGTCGGTGATGCGCATCAGCACGGCATCCACCCAGCCGCCGGCATAACCGGCGACGGTGCCGACCAGAAGGCCGAGCGGCGCGGCGATGATGGCAACCAGCAGCACGACCTGAAGCGTCAGGCGCGAGCCGTAGATGAGGCGCGAAAGGATATCGCGGCCCTGGTCGTCCGTGCCGAGCCAATGGGTGGCGTCCGGCGACAGCAGGCGAGACTTGGCAAGATCCCCGACATAGGGCGAATGCGGCGCAAGCAGCGGCGCGAAAACCGCAAGCACGATCAGTGCGAGGATAATCAGTAAGCCGATAACGGCAAGCCGGTTGGCGGCAAACCGCCGCCAGGTGACATAGGCGCGGCCGAGCCGGGCCTGCAGGCGCGATTGCGGCCGGTCGGTCAAAAGCCATTCGCGGCGGGTCATGGCAGTCTCGTTCATCGTGTCCTCGTCCGCGGATCGAGCATGCGGTAGAGCACGTCGGATAACAGGTTGATGGCGATGAAGACGGAACCGATGACGATGGTACCGCCGAGAACCGCGTTCATGTCGGCATTCTGCAGCGAATTGGTGATGTAGAGGCCGAGGCCCGGCCAGGCGAAGACGGTCTCCGTCAGCACCGAGCCCTCCAGCAGGCCGGCATAGGAGAGCGCGATCACCGTAACGAGCGGCACGGCCGCGTTGCGCAGCGCATGGCCCCAGATAATGCGGGTTTCCGACAGGCCCTTGGCGCGCGCCGCGACGATGTACTCCTGGCCGAGTTCATTCAGCATGAAGGACCGCGTCATGCGGCTGATATAGGCAAGCGAGAAATAGCCGAGCAGCGACCCCGGCAGCACGATATGCGAGACGATGTCGCGGAAAGCCGCCCAGTCGCGGTTGAGGATCGCGTCGAGCAGGAAAAAGCCGGTGATCGGCGTGAAGGTATATTCGAACACCACATCGATGCGGCCGGGACCGGACGTCCAGCCAAGACGGGCATAGAACACCAGGAGGGCAAGGAGGCCGAGCCAGAAGATCGGCACCGAGTAGCCAACGAGGCCGACGATGCGCACGATCTGGTCGGCAAGACTGCCGCGCCGGACGGCCGCGAGCACTCCGAGCGGAATGCCGAAGAACGCCCCGATGAGCGTACCGACGGTGGCAAGTTCCATGGTCGCCGGGAAAACGCGGCGAATATCGGTCATCACCGGATTGGTGGTAAGCACCGAGGTGCCGAAGTCGCCCTGCAGCACGCCTTTCACATAGAGGAAGAACTGCTGGTAGTAGGGCAGGTTAAAGCCCATTTCCTGCCGCACGCGTTCAACGACATGGGCGGGCGCCCGGTCACCGACGATCGCCAACACCGGATCGATCGGCACGACACGGCCGATGAAGAAGGTGACGGCGAGAAGGCCGAGATAGGTGGTGGCGACGACCACGACGAAGCCGGCGATCGACTTGAGGGTCGCAAAGGCGCGCCGGTTGGCGCGCCTTGCCGGCATTTGTCTTTCAGCAGTGCTCAAGGAACCGATCCTTCCGGGTCATTCCTTGGACACGGTGGCGAGGAAGTTCGTGTCCATGGTCGGGCCGAGCTTGTAGTTCTTCACCGCGCCGCGCACACCGGCCACTTCGGTCTGCTGGAAGATCATGACGAAGGGGCTTGTATCCAGCGCCTGCTGCTGCAGCTTCTTGTACATCTCGGCGCGCTTGTCGTTGTCGCGCTCCAGAAGCGCAGCTTTCGCCTCTGCGGTCAGCTCAGGGATATCCCATGCGTTACGCCAGGCCAGCGTCTTGACCGAGGCCTCGTCGCCATTGTCGGGGTTCGACGTGAAGGCTTCCGCGTTCGAGTTCGGATCCCAGTAATCCATGCCCCACTGGCCGATATACATATCGTGGTTGCGGGCGCGGTACTTGGTCAGCGTCTGCTTACCATCTCCAGGAATAATCTCGACCTTCACACCGGCCTGGCCGGCGGTCTGCTGGAAGGATTCGGCAATGCCGGTCACGGGCTGCGTGTTGCGCACGTCGAAGGTGACGGAGAAGCCGTCCTTCAGGCCCGCCTTTTCCAGAAGCTCCTTCGCCTTGGCAACGTCGAACTTGTAAGGGCTCGCATCGAGCGCACCGAGCACGCCCTTGGCCTGATAGGTCTGGCGAATCTCGCCGATACCCTTGATCAGCGTGGCACCGATCGCATCATAATCGACGAGATATTTGAGCGCCTCGCGCACTTCCGGCTTGGAGAGGTTCTCGTTCTTCTGGTTGAGGCTGATATAGTAGACCGTGCCCTTTGCCGCGCTGGTGGTGGCAAGATCGGCATTCTTGGAAACGGCCTCGAAATCGCCCGGCTCGAGGTTACGCGCGACGTCAATATCGCCGGCCTCGAGCATCAGGCGCTGGGTCGCGCTTTCCTTGACGTGGCGGTAAATGACGCGGGTGAGCGCCGGCTTGTCACCGTAGTAGTTGTCGTTGCGCTCCATCACGAGGATTTCGTTGGCGCGCCAGTCGCGAATCTTGAACGGGCCGGAGCCGGCATAGTTGGTCTTCAGCCATGCATAGCCGAAATCGGTATCGTACTTGTATTCGTCGCTCGGCGTCTTGGCTTCGGCATGCTCCATGACAAGCTTCTTGTCGAGCACCGCGCCCACCGTCGCGGTGAGGCAGTTGAGCACGAAGCTCGGCGCATAGGCCTTGTCGACGGTGAAGACGAATGTGCCCGCGTCCACTGCCTTGGCTTTTTCGGCGACATTGTCGCCGGTCAGGCCGAACTGGGTGAGGATGAAGGCCGGGCTTTTGTCGAGCTTGACGACACGCTCGAACGACCAGGCGACGTCCTCGGCGGTGACCGGGTTGCCGGACGCGAATTTGATGCCGGGCTTCAGCTTGAACGTATAGGTCAGGCCGTCCTCGGAGACCTCCCAGCTCTCGGCGATGCCACCCTTGACCTTGGTCGTATCCGCAACATCAAGGCGCACCAGCATGTCATAACCGTTGCCGAGGAATTCGGCAGGGCTCAGCTCGAAGGATTCGGCCGGGTCGAGCGTGATCGTGTCATCGATCGCCCAGGCCTGCACCAGCGTATCGGCCGGCGTCTCGGCAAAGGCCGGCGCCACGCCGCCGGACGCTAACAACAACGAAAAGGCTACGCCGGCAAGCAGCGGACGAACGCGTACGGTGATGTTTTCCCTGATCATTCCAGTTCCCCGTTTCACACGATTTTCCCTTGGCGCCCATGCACGCGCGTGCACCCGATGCCATTTTTAAAATTCAATCACGATATCGACGGCAAAGACAATCCCCCTTCAGGACGATACAGGGGAAATCACCCGGCGCCACTCCTGCGGGAACGACAGGAATGACGATTGCCAAGCAATATGAAAGCCTTTGCTAACGAAAGCGGTGCGGCACCGCTCGCATCACACGGCCGAAAGACGCAACCATTCCGCGCAACCCTGAAGTGCCGTGCGGTCGTCAAGAAGCAGGTGAACGGGGAAGCTTTCCATGAAATCCGCCTGACGGCCCTTCGCCAGGAAGGCTTCGAGGAACGTCTGATCTTGCGCGAGAGGCCCGGCAAAGGCGCGGGAGACGCCGCCCGAGAGATAGACGCCCGAAAAGGGCAGATAGGCGAGCGCAAGATCACCGCAGACCCGCCCGAGCAGGCGCATGAACACATGACCTGCCTCTTCACAGTCCCTGTCCGCCTTCGCGACCGCAAGCCGCGACACCTCAACCGCAGTCGTTGCAAGGGGCCCGCGCCTGGCTTGGGCGCATTGCCATTGATAGATCTCGAAGAGGCCGCGGCCCGACAGGGCACGCTCCACCGACGCCCGCCCGCGCCCCACCGAAAGCGCGCCCTGCAGCGAAAACTCCACTTCGCCGGCGAGCGGCAGCGTCATGTGCCCGCATTCCGCCGCCACGACATGGGGCGCTCCACCAAAACGGGAGGGGCACCAGGCCGAAGCATTGAAGCCCGTACCGGCACCGAGCACCAGCCGTGGCCCCGGCTGCCCGGATGCCCTGCCCGGCGTCAGGCATTGCGTCTCCAGCCTTTCCACCTGACCCATCGCGTAGCCGAGCGCCTCGAAATCGTTGATGAAATCGACCCGGTCAGCACCGGAGGTCAACGCCACGCGATCTCGTCTGATGGTCCAGTCCCGGTTCGTCAGCGTGGCCCCTTCGGCCGTCGCCACGGCCGCAAGTGCGATGCAGACACGGTCGACGCGGCTTTCCCCGCGCTCGCGCAGGAACGCCGCCGCCACGGCATAAAAGTCCTCGAAATCATCATTGGCATAACTGCCCGTGCTCTCGGAGAGCAGGACGCCGTCACGAACGAGGCCAAGGCGGGTATTGGTTCCGCCGATATCGCAGGCAAGTGCAAGCATGGGGATCCGCCTATCGTGCAATCGGCTGGGCCGTGCCAGCGGCAGCGGCCCGATAGGCCGCATCGATCATCGCGAAGGCCCTGCGACCGTCTTCCACGGTGACGGGCATCGGACCACCGTGCTTCAGGGCATCGACGAAAGCCCAGGCGACATGCTCGTGAAACACGCCCGTCTTGAACGAAGGCACGATCGGCGAGGCCGACCATCCCCCCTCCTCGCCGCGCCGGAAAACACGCAAAAAATCGGTCTCGCGTGTCGGACGCGAGGCAATGTCCACGCCGGAAAGCAGGATCGATCCTTCCGTGCCGTAGATCTCGATCGATGTATCGGCGCCGGCAAAACACCAGCTCGTCGTCACCTCGGCAATCATGCCATCCGCATAGCGGAAGGTGGCGACTGCCGTATCCTCCACCAGCAGGCCGAGCGTGGAGGAGAGGGTGGCATAGGCGGTTTCCGGCTCGCCGAACATCCAGCGCAGGAAATCAGCAGCGTGCACGCCTTCGTCGAGCAGCGTGCCGCCGCCCGAGCGCGCCGGATCGACGAACCAGGCAGAGCGGAAGTTCTCCGTCAGGCCGTGACTGTGGCCGTGTCGCACACGGCACAGCGTTATCCGGCCAAGCGTCTTCTCTTTCAGGAGGCGCGCGATCTCATGGTTGGCGGGATCGAAGCGCTTCGGGAAACTCTGCATGAAGCGGATGCCCGTGCGCGCCACCACGTCGGCGATGGCATCGCACTGCGCCTGATCGATGCCGAGCGGCTTTTCGCAAAGCACCGGCCGGCCGGCCGCGGCGGCGGCCTCCACCAGTGGCAAATGCGCATCCGTCGCCGAGCAGATGGCGACCGCGTGGCTCTTGCGGATGAGGGTCGCAAGATCGTGTGCAACCTCAAGGCCGTGACGGGCGGCAAAGTCCGCAGCCGCCGTTTCGGACGCATCCCAGACGCCGACGACCTTCACCTCGGGCCGCTCCAGAAAGGCACGGGTCCAGAAGTTGGCGTGGTAGTGCTCGACGCCGAGTATCGCGATCTTAAGGCGCATCCGGCCTTCTCCCCTTCCCCGCCGACCGGCATTCGCGTGCCGGCCTGCGCTGCTGCATAAAGTGTTTCCGCCACCTCGATCGAGCGCAGCCCGGCGGCGGCCGTGTCGTCGGCCGGCGCCTCGCCACGCACAGTCGACAACCAGTGGCGATGATGGGCCGCACCAAGCGGCTCATCCGGCAGGTCGGGCCCCGACCAGCCCGCCATGCCGGTAACGGATGGCGCGTTGATGGCTGCTCCGCCACGCTCGGTGCGCAGCCAGACCGTGCCATGCTCGGCATAGAGCTCCAGGCGGAAACGGTCACATCCGGCAAGTTCGGTGTAGCTCATCTCATGGCTCACCCGTGTGCCGCCGGCTACCCTGTAGGTAGCGAGTACATTGTCTTCGAGCTCCGTCCGCACCGTTCTCCCGTCGGCCAGCCGGCGCTCAGGCCGCGCCGTCATCATGTCGGCGGCAACAGACTCAATCGGGCCGAGGAGATGTTGCGTGAGGTCGATGCCATGCACCCCGAGCTGCATGACGACGCCGCCCGAAACGTTGCCGGGCTTGAAGAACCAGTCGTTCCAGTCCGCTCCCGGCGTGGCGTTGCGAAGGCGCACGGAGTGGATGGCGCCAAGCATACCGGCCTCGATCTGGCTGCGCAGCCAGCGCACCTCGGGAAAATAACGATGCATGAAACTGACGGTAAGGTGCCGTCCCGCCCGCTCATCTGCGGCGAGGATGGCACGGCATTGTTCGCTGGAGAGCGCCATCGGCTTCTGCAGGAGCACCCGCTTGCCAGCCCCCAGCGCATCGATCGCGATACGCTCATGCGTGTCGTCGGGCGTCGCGATGACGACGGCGTCAATTGCGCCGTCGTCCAGCACGCGGCGATAATCGGTCTCGGCCCGGCCGATGCCGAGCGCCGCAGCCTTCGCCTCTGTTGCCTCCGCTCGCCTTCCGGCAAGAACGGCGATATCGGCCCCGCCGGCGGCACGAAGACCGTTGATGTGGTAGTCGGCGATGAAACCCGCGCCGATGACAGCGACGGCGATCCGATCGGCAGCCGAACGGGACATGATGATCAATCCGCTTGGGTGACAAGGGAACGCCCGCCATGGCAGGCGCCCGGTTTCTTCAGGAGGTCAGGGCGCCCATTGGCCCTCAACCGACACAGCTGCGGCGTTCGCCGCCTTCAGTGGGGCGGTGTAGGTGTACGTGAGCACGTCCTTCGCCTCGCCTGGAATACGGTTCGTCGCCTTGAGGTAGTCGGCAATTGCCGCCATGTCCTCGACATAGGACGTATCGATATCCGGCTTGAAGGTGTAGTCGCCGAGAAGCGTAGTGTTCATCTCGACCGGCTGCTTCTGGAAGTCGGAGAAGATCTTCAGGACCTCGTCCTTGTTGGCGGGGTTGGCGACATAGGCTTGTGCCTTGGTGAGAACCTTCACCAGCGCCTCCGTCGCGACGGGATGGGCGCGCACCCAATCCTGCGAGGCGACCCAGACGGTTCGGTTGTTGGAGACGGCGACATCCTCGCCGCTGTTCTTGGCAAAGAAGCTCTTCGTGCCCGTATGCACGATCTTGGCGCCCTGCTCCTGCACCGCACGATAAGGGAAGGGCTCCCAGAAGATGATGCCCTGGATCTCGTTGTTGGCCATGGCGGCCATGGCCTCCGGCGGCGCAAGGTTCACTGTCTGGAGCTTTGCGGCATCGAGGCCGTAGTGCTTGGCGACATTGGCAAGCAGGGCGCCCGAGGTGGAGGAGACCAGCAGGCCGAACTTCACCTTTGCGAGGTCCTCCGGATTCTCGACGCCGGCATCCTTGCGGACCACGATCTTTTCCAACCCGTGGCTGACGGCATTCGTGCCGAGGATCACGACGGGTACGCCATTGTGCGCCATCGAGACCGGCGGCAGGTTGCCGGGCGTCCAGAGCTGGATCTCGTCGGCGAGCAGCGCCTCACCGGCGAGATTGCCGGACGCGAAGGTCTTGAACTCGACGGTCTTGAAGCCGGCCTCGTCAAACCAGCCTTTCTCCTTGGCAACGATATGGACGAGGAACGGCAGGTCTGGACCGATGCTGATGGACAGCGTGTCAGTTTCAACCCCCGCGGCGGCGGACGGGCCGGCTGCAAGGAGCAGGCCGGCCATGGCGGCGGATATCAGGGATTTCAAGACGATGCGCATGTGGTTCTCCCTCTTGTTGTGTGAATGAGGTCTGCGTTCAGGCGCCGCGCCAGCGCCCGATCCAGCGTTTGATCGCAGCGCCGATCGCCGCATCGGTGATAAGGTTGAGCGCGCCGATGAGCAGGATGCCGACGACGATGACGCCAACGGAACCACCGGTGTTGCGCTCGTTGATGATCATGTAGCCAAGCCCCCGGTCGGCGGCGATCAGCTCGGCGGCGACCAGCACCCCGAAGCTCAGCCCCCAGCCGATACGCACGCCCGTTGCCAGATCGGGCGCGGCGGCCGGTACGGCGACACGCAGGAGAAGCGGCACGCCGCTGAGACCGAAGGTCTGCGCCGCCTTCAGCAGCATAGGATCGATGCTGCGCATACCCTGATAAGCGGCCGTGACGACCGGGAAGAAGGCGCCGAGGAAGATGATGAAGAACTTCGATGGCTCGCCGAGACCGAACCAGATGATCGCAAGCGGGATCCAGGCGAGCGGCGGGATCGGGCGCAGCAGCTCGATCAGCGGCCGCGCGATGGCGCCGAAGCCACGATACCAGCCCGCCGCGATGCCGACTGCCGCACCCGCCAGCGCACCGAGCAGGAAGCCGGAAAAGACGCGCAGCAGGCTCCAGAACAGGTTGTCGGCGACAGTTTCAGCCGTCAGGCGCTCGGCCGCGGCGCGGATCGCGAGCGACGGGCTCGGGAAGATCGCCGGATCGATCAGCCCGGTGCGGGCGCTGATTTCCCAGGCGGCGACGGCAAGGACCGCGCCGATGACGCCGAGGGTCAGGTCGCTTGCTGCGGAAAGGCAGGAAAACGACTTCATCGGCGCACCCGTTCGAGCTCAGCCGCCCAGGGCAGCATGGCGCGCTCCAGCGCCATCAGGCCGGCGGAGATGACAAAGCCGATGAGGCCGATGACCAGCATGCCGATGATGGTGATCTCGCTGCGGTAGAAGGTACGGGCCTCCATGATCAGCGCACCGAGCCCCTCGATGGTGCCGATCATCTCGGCCCCGACGATGACCATGAAGCCGACGCCGAGCGCCATGCGCGCGCCGGCGAAGACGCGCGGCAGGGCGGCGGGCAGCACGACGCTGCGATAGAGCTCCAGCCCCTTCAGCCCGAAAGTACGCGCCGCGCGGACAAGCATCGGATCGACATAGCGCACGCCGGCAATCACGTTGGACAGCATGACCCAGAAGCAGCCGTAGCCGATGAGAAAAACCTTGGTCAGCTCGCCCGCGCCGAACCAGACGATGACCAGCGGCAGGAGGCTGAGCGTCGCGACCGAGCGGCAGAAGACGATCAGCGGTGCCGTCAGCTTGTCCACGACGGGCAGGGCGCCGACGACGAGACCGAGCGGGATCGCAAGGACCAGCGCCGCGCCGTAGCCCTGCAGCACACGCAGGATGGTGGTCAGTGCATGCGACCAGATCGAGACGCCGGTCGGAAAGCCCGTCGTCGACAACTCGACGAAACCCTGCGCGATACGGCTGACGGGCGGGAACTGGTAGGGCTTGAGGACACCGTAGCGCACGCCAGCCTCCCAGAGGAGGAGGAGCGCCGCAAAGGCGGCAAGCGGCGGAAGTGTCCGGACGAGTTTGCGCGTCATGTCGAAAGCTCGTTCCAGATGGCCTGATAGAGCGCATTGAAGGTCGGATCGGTGCGCAGGCGCGGACGCGGCAGGTCGACAGGGAAGATGCGCTTGATACGTCCCGGATTGGGCGCCAGAAGCACGATCCGGTCCGACAGCATCAAGGCCTCGCTGATCGAATGGGTGACGAAGACGATCGTTTTGCGCCGCGCCTCCCAGATACGCAGCAGCTCCTGCTGCAGTTCGATGCGCGTCAGCTCGTCGAGCGCACCGAAGGGCTCGTCCATCAGGAGGATCTGCGGATCGAGCGCCAGCGCGCGGGCAATGGAGACGCGCTGCTGCATGCCGCCCGACATTTCCCGCGGATAGCGCCCCGCCGCCGCTTCAAGGCCGACGAGCGCCAGGAGTTCCAGGGCGCGCCGCCGGCGCTCGGCCTTGGCAAGGCCGGATTTACGGAAACCGAAGGCGACATTGTCCATCGCCGTCAGCCAGGGAAACAGCGCATGCTGCTGGAAGACGACGCCCTGCCCCTGCCCCGGCCCGGTGACGACCTTGCCGGCAATGGTGATCCGGCCGGCCGAAACGTCCTCAAGTCCGGCGATCATGTTGAGGAGGGTCGTCTTGCCGCAGCCGCTGCGGCCGATGAACGAAACGAATTCGTTCTCTGCGATGGAAAGATCGATGCTGTCGAGCACCGGAACGGCGCCGCCGCTGCGCTGCGTGAACACCTTGCGCGCACTGTCGATGCGGATGAAGTCCGTTCCGGCAGGATTCTGGCCTTCCGCCCGGCCGACCGGGCTGCGTCGTTCGATGACTTGGCTTTGCGACACGACGGACTCCCCTTCCGATCGCTGCGACGGACGGTCTTTGCCGATCCGGAAGCCAAGCGTATACGTGAAAATCAAATTGTAAAGTGCAATTTGTATCCGCTATAATACAATCAAACACGAACAGGAGGCCCACCTCCCCCGACCATCCGCGGGAACGGCGGGATTGCCGGGGCGGGATTCAAAATGTATCCGGTTAGAAGCAACAAGAAACACACACGAATCGACGAACGGGGCAGACCCTTGCGCGCAGCCTCTTCACATGCGGTCCTTGCGTCCCTCAGGGACCAGATTGCCCGACTCGACGACGGCGCGCGGCTGCCGACGGTGCGTGAGCTGATGCGCAGCCATCAGGTCAGCCAGGCGACCGTGCAGGAGGCGCTGACGCGTCTGCGCGAAGAAGGGCTTCTCACCTCGCAGGTCGGCCGCGGAACCTATGTTGTCAAGGACGGCGACGCGGCCACGCCGGATGGCGCCGGCCCCGCCAGACACCTCGACAGCCTTCTGATCCTGTCGAATGCCAGCCTCAACGAGCGCTGCGTGCTGGTGCAGAACCACATCGTCGGGCACCTGTCGCGCACCGGCAGCAAGGTGGTGCAGATCTCCTATCACAATACGGGCCATCTGCTGGACATCCTGACATCGGTTCCGGATTTCGACGCCGCGATCCTCCAGTCCCACTACGAGAACATCCCGATCCGGCTGCTCAATCTGCTCCAGGGCAAGACGCGCGCCCTCGTCGTCGACGGCAACTCCGTCGCAGGCGTCGATATCGACCGGGTCGGCACCGACTGGGAGGAGGCGCTGGACCTGGCGCTCGAGCATCTTTCGGAGCTGGGACACCGCTCCATCGCCCTGGTTTCGCTGGATTCAATGGCGCAGCCGATCCTCTCCGTGCGGCGCGCCTTCGACCGTATTGCCCGCCGCCACAAGACGGGCTGGGAGCACACCGAAAGCATCGCGCTCGGCGGTGTGCTGCACCCCACGCAGCGGGTCGGTGACGCCTTGAAAACAGCGCTCGGCGCACTTGTCGACCGGCACGGCCGGCTTCCTTTCACGGCGATGGCAACGCTCGGCATTTCCGACTCGCTCGGCATCCGGCAATGCCTCACCGAAATGGGTATCTCCTGCCCGCAGGACCTCAGCCTCGTCGTACTCGGCCACCACGACGTTCCGACCGAACATTTCGGCTTCATGAGCATGGCCGGCAGTTCGTATCTGGCGGCCGCAAGGAGCCTGATCGAGGTCATCCACAACCGTATCGAAGCGCCGCGCGAGGCGCCCCAGATCGTCTATCTCGACTGCGTTGCCGAGTTCCGCGAAAGCACCGGCGCACCGTCCCGCTGACAGACACACGCCAGCCGGACGACGACACGCATCATCAGCCCAAAAACACGCTTGCATCAAGAAATGCATCTGCTACGGTACAATACATATTGTATCAGCCGAATTTGCCTGGAGCACGACGCTTCCTGGCCATTCGCAATGGGGAGGAGTGCGATATGTTGGGTGAGCGTCTGCCGGAACGGCTACAGCCACTTGCCTCGCGCTTTGGCGTCCGGCCGTTCTATGGCGACATCCACAATCACTGCGACATTTCCTATGGCCACGGCAGCCTCGAGCAGGCTTTGCGCCGCGCCCGCCGCCAGCTGGATTTCGTCTCCGTCACGGGGCACGCCTACTGGCCCGACATGCCGGTCGACGACCCGCGTGTCGCCCATATCGTCGATTTCCACGTCAAGGGTTTCGCCAAGCTCGAAAAGCTGTGGGATGCCCATTTCGATACACTGGCGGCAGCCGACGAACCCGGCGCCTTCACCGTCTTTCCAGGTTACGAAATCCATTCCTTCGCCCATGGCGACTACACGATCGTCTATCGCGACATCGCCCGCCAGGAGGTCATCAAGGCCGATACGCCGGCCGAGCTGCATGCCAAGCTGCGCGCCACCTATGGCGACGGCGTTTTCGCCTTTCCGCACCATATCGGCTACCGCCTTGGCGCGCGCGGCGTGAACTGGGACACGGTCGTCGAAGACCTGTCCCCGGTCATGGAGATCATCTCCATGCACGGCTGTTCCGAGACATCGGTCATGGACCGGCCGTTCCTGCACTCCATGGGCCCGAGCGACGGCCAGTCTACCGCCCGCCATGGCCTCAACCGTGGCATACGCTTCGGCTTTCTCGGCAATACCGACCATCACAGCGGCTATCCCGGCTCCTACGGCCATGGCCGCTCGGCCGTCTATGCACCGGAGAATTCCCGCACGGCCCTCTGGAACGGCATCCACCGGCGCCGCACCAATGCCCTTACCGGCGATGCGAGCCACCTCTTCTTTGCGATCGGCGACACCATGCAGGGCGGCAGCGTTGCGGCCGGCGGCCAAGCTGCGCTTGAACTCGAAGCGGTCGCAGGCGGCGCCATCGACTATATCGACCTCATCCGCAACGGCGATGTCATCGGCCGGGTGACCCCGGACCTGCAGCAAAACCCGATCGACAATGCCGGGAGCGGCATGGAAACCCTGCTCGTGCTGGAACTCGGCTGGGGCGCGCGCGGAAAATTCCACGACTGGCAAGGTTCTTTGGAACTTGCCGGCGGCGACATCCTCTCCGTCGAGCCGCGCCTGCGCGGTTCCGAAGTGGTCTCGCCGCTCGAGGGCGACGGCGACGCGAAGGACGAAAACGATATCCGCCTTTCCGGCAACCGCATCGACTTTGCGATCCGCTCGATCGCCAACCCCAACAACACCACAGCCTCGATGCAGGCGATCGCGGCGCGCATCCGCATCACACCGGATGCGAAGGTCCGACTGGTGCTCGACGGCCAGAATTTCGAGGTAAGCGCCGAGCGTCTGCTCCAGGGCGCGCTTTCGGGCAATCTCGGCCCGATCGACAGCCCCGCCTTCCGCCTGCATCCGCTGCCGCGCCCGCATCAATGGCAGTGGCGCGGAAAGCTCGCCATCGACCCCTTGCGCAAGGGCGACTGGATCTACGCCCGCATGCGCCAGGCCAATGGCCAGTGGAACTGGGCAAGTCCGATCTTTTGCGAATAGGAAGGCGGAGAAGCCCTCCGTTTTCCGCGACGTTGAAAGCAAGCAGTGAACATTCATGAGGCAATGGGAGACTCATCGATGACCTCTACGACCCGCATTCCAAGACGCAACGTCCTCAAGGGCATGGGGCTGGCCGCAGGCGCCAGCCTTGTGCCGAGCGCATTCCGACCGCTCTACGCCGCCAGCGTCGCGCCGATCACCATCGTGATCAACCAGTCGCCCTGGTTCGAAAGCTTCCGCAAGACGGTGGAGGCCTATGAGGCCGAGACCGGCAACAAGGTGGAACTTGACGTCAACCCTTTCGCTGGCTCGCTTGAAAAGCAGCGCAACTCCGTGCGCGCAAGCGAGGGCCAGTACGACATCCTGATCATGAATTCCGGCTGGTTCGCCGAAATGTATGCCGGCGGCTTCGTGGAGGCCATCACCGATATCGACCCCGGCTTCAAGCTCGACCCTGACGTTTACACACTCGGCGACACGATCTATTACGACGCCGCCAACAAGACGATGACCAAGGTCGGCAAGCTGATGTCGATGCCGGTCTCGCCGTTGATCCCGATGCTCTACTATCGCGGCGACCTCTATCAGGAGGCCGGCCTTTCGGCACCGAAGACCTTTGCGGAACTTGAAGCCAACGCGAAGAAGTTCCACAACCCGCCGGGCATGTACGGCATCGTGCAGCGCGGCGCGCGCGGGCCACATACCGTCGCCTACGACTTCTACCCCTATCTCTACGGTTTCGGCGGCGGCATCTTCAAGGACCAGTCGGCGGGCGACTACTCCGTCACGCTGAACTCCGATCACGGCCGCGAAGCGCTCGACTACTATGTGCGACTCGCCAAGGAGGCCGGTCATCCGAAGACGGCGGCCGCCGACCAGGCCGAGGTCATCCAGGCCATGGTCACCGGCCATTCCGCCCATATCATGATGGTCATCGCCGCCTGGTCTCAGATGGACGACCCGAACAAGTCGGCCATCGTCGACAAGGTCGAGTGGGCGCCGACGCCTTCCGTGGAAGGCATCCCCACCTCGCCGGGCCTCGGCCACTGGCTGGCCGGCATTTCCAGGAACGTGCCCGACGACCGCAAGCGCGCCGCCGTGGAGTTCCTGCGCTGGTTCCAGACAAAGGCCGCGCAGCTCGAGACGGCCAAGGCCGGCGGCATTCCCGTCAATGCGGCGGTTTACAAGGAACCGATCGCCGACGAGCGCCGCTATCGCTGGATGAAGCCGCTCGCCGAAGCCCTGCCGCATGCAGTCGGCATCTACCAGTTCCCGGAGGCAAGCGAGGTCATCTCGGTGCTGGAGCTCGGGCTCAACCGGGCCGTCGCCGGCGAAATCACGACCATCGACGCCCTGAACGGCATGTCTGACGAGATCGAGAAGATCATGGCCGGCCATTCCTACAAGACCGGCAAGCTCGATCCGCTGAAGTAAGGACCGGACCATGGCCGCCGCGCAAGCACAGATACCATCGTCCCCGCGGCGGCCGGCAAAGGTCTCCGAAGACCGCGGCCAGCGTCTCTGGCGCTGGCTGACCTTCGGGCCTGCCCTCGTTATGATGCTCGCCCTCAGTGTCCTTCCCATCGCGAACCTGTTCCTCACCAGCTTCCAGAACATCACCTGGGCGGACGGGCAGCAGGTGCGCAGCTGGGTGGGCCTTACCCATTACCAGGCGCTGTTCTCCGACAGCCTTTTCGGCGCCGGCATTTCCAATACGCTGATCTTCGCCTTCGGCGCCGTCGCTGGCCAGATGATCCTCGGCTTCGCCATGGCTCTGCTCTGCACCAAGATCGTGCGCGGCCGCGTGCTTTACAGGGCGATCTTCATCCTGCCGATCCTCATCCCCGGCATCGTCATCGGCGCCATCTGGAAGCTGATGCTCAATTTCGATTTCGGCCTCGTCAACAAGGCCTTCGGCCTCCTTGGCATCTTGCCGCACGACTGGCTGGGCAGTCCCGAGACTGCGCTGCTCTCGGTCATCGCCGTCGATATCTGGCACTGGACGCCGTTCTGCTTCCTCCTGTTTCTCGCAGGGCTCGAATCCCTGCCGCAGGATGTCTTCGAAGCCGCCAAGATGGACGGTGCAGGCGCCTGGCAGGAGCTGGTCTACGTCACGCTGCCATTGATGATCCCGACGATCATCGTCACCTTCGCCTTCCGCCTCGTGCTCGCCTTCAAGGTCTTCGACGAGGTCTACCTGCTCACCAGCGGCGGCCCCGGCACCTCGACGGAGGTGATCAGCTTCACGCTCTACCAGCGCTTCTTCACCGAGGACAAGGCGGGCTACGGCTCGGCGATGTCGGTCGCCGTCATCTTCCTCGTCTCGTTGCTTCTCGTCGTCGCCCTTTCGGCACGCCGCCGCACGGGAGCCGCCTCATGAGCCGGCGCACCAACTCCGCCCTTCCCGTCCATATCGTGCTGGCGGTCACCGCCGCCCTCGTCCTCGTGCCGATCTTCTGGACCGTCGCCGCCGGTTTCCGCACGCAGATCTCGCTTCTGATGGGGGACGTGCTCTTCACACCGATCGGCAGCAACTTTGCCGAGGTGCTCTGGTCGAAGACCTCCGACTTCCTGCTCAACTATCGCAACTCGATCATCGTCGGGGTCGTCAGCACCGTCCTTTGCGTTGTCGTCGCCACGCTTGCCGCCTTCTCGCTGAACCGGATGCGCTGGCCGACCTGGACTGTGCATCTCTTCCTCGCCTGGACGATGATCTTCCACATGATCCCGCCGGTGGCGCTGGCAAGCGCCTGGTTCTCCATGGCGCGAGCGGTGGGGCTGGAAAACACCTTCACCGGCCTGATCCTTGCCCATGCAACGCTCAACCTGCCGATGGCGATCTGGCTGATGGCTGTCTTCGTGCGCGACGTGCCGAAGGAGCTGGAGGAAGCCGCGATCATGGATGGAGCCGATACGCCGCATATCCTGTGGCATGTCATCCTGCCGCTGATCACGCCGGGCCTCGCGGCCACGTCGATCCTCACCTTCATCTTCTCCTGGAACGAATTCGCCGTCGCCCTGACGCTGACGATGAAACAGACGGCCACCGTACCAGTCGCCATCGCCAAGTTCGCCCAGGATTTCGAGATTCAATACACCCAGATGGCGGCCAGCGCCGCGCTGGCAATGGTTCCGGCCATTCTCGTGCTGCTCGTTGCGCAGCGCTACATCGTCAAGGGCCTCACGCAAGGAGCGGTGAAATAGCATGAAGGCGGTTTTTGTCCTGTTCGATTCCCTCAACCGGCACCTGCTGGGGCCCTATGGCGGAACACGTATCCCCACGCCGAATTTCGATCGGCTCGCCGCCCGCAGCGTGACCTACGACAAGCACTATGTCGGCAGCCTGCCCTGCATGCCGGCAAGGCGCGACATGCTGACCGGCCGCCTCACCTTCCTGCACCGGAGCTGGGGACCGCTGGAGCCCTTCGACAATGCCTTTCCCGAAATCCTGCATCGGGAATGCGGTACCTACAGCCATCTGGTGACCGACCACTTCCACTATTGGGAGGATGGCGGCGCGACCTATCACAACCGCTACGATTCCTATGAATTCGTGCGCGGCCAGGAAGGCGATCGCTGGAAGGCGATGGTGCAGCCGCACTGGGAGCGCCTGCGCGAGAAATACCATGCCCGCCAGTTCAGCGACCAGCGGCGCTCCTATTTCGGCCAGAACATCATCAACCGCGAGTTCATCAAGGAAGAGAAGGATTTCCCGTCCGTGCGCTGCTTTGCCGAGGGTTTCGACTTCCTCGACCGCAACCGGGATGCCGACAACTGGATGCTGCAGATCGAGACCTTCGATCCGCACGAGCCCTTCACGGCACCGGAGCGCTTCAAGGCGCAGTTCGACACCGGCTGGGAAGGCCCGATCCGCGACTGGCCGCGCTACGGCCGTGTCGACGAGCTGCCCGAGGAATGCGAGGAGCTGCGCGCCAACTACTATGCGGTGGTGGCCATGTGCGATCACCTGCTTGGCGAACTGCTCGACTACTTCGACCGTCACGACCTGTGGAAGGACACCGCCCTCGTCGTCACCACCGACCATGGCTTCCTGCTCGGCGAGCACGATTTCTGGGCGAAGAACCGCATGAACCTCTATGAGGAAGTGGCGCATATCCCGCTCTTCCTGCACGACCCCCGCCATGCCGAGCGCGCCGGAAGCCGCACGGAGGCGCTCAGCCAGTCGATCGACCTGGCAGCCACCTTCCTCGACCTTTTCGGCGCCACGCCACCGGCCGAGAACGAAGGCTTCTCCCTGTGCGCAATGGCCGACGGCACATCGCCGCGCCAGGGCGCCCTGTTCGGCTATTTCGGCGGTGCGGTGAATGTCGCCGACGGCCGCTACACCTATCACCGCTTCCCGGAGGATCTGTCACAGCAGGAGCTCTACCAGTACACGCTGATGCCGACACATATCTTCTCGCCGTTCTCACCGGACGAGCTGGCCAATGTCGAACTCTCGCCGCCGCTCGATTTCACCAAGGGCGCGACGCTGCTGAAGGTGCCGGTGATCGAGCGCTCGCCGATGTACAACAATTACGGCCCCGGGGCACTGCTCGAATCCGAAACGCGCCTCTACGACCTTGCGAGCGATCCCGGCCAGGAAAAGCCGCTCGCCGATCCCGACGAAGAAAAGCGCCTCACCGACCTGATGACCCGCCTGATGCAGGCAAACGGGGCACCGCCCGAAGCCTTTTCGCGCCTCGCATTCAACACCGTCTCGGGAGGCGACCGTGGCTGAAGTCCAGATCCGGGATGCCCGCAAGTCCTATGGCGCCGTAGAAGTCCTGCGCGGCGTCGATGTCGAGGTCAGGGACGGCGAATTCGTTGCGCTGGTCGGCCCGTCCGGCTGCGGCAAGTCCACCCTCTTGCGCATGATCGCCGGGCTGGAGGGCATTTCCGGCGGCGAGATCCGCATCGGTGCGCGTGTCGTCAACGACATCCCGCCGAAACAGCGCGACGTCGCCATGGTGTTCCAGAACTACGCGCTCTATCCGCACATGACCGTCGCGAAGAACATGGGCTTCTCGCTGAAACTTGCCGGCAAGCCGAAGGAGGAGATCGAGAGGCGTGTGGCGGCGGCCGCCGAGATCCTCGACCTCTCGGCCCTGCTCGACCGCCTGCCGCGCCAGCTCTCCGGCGGGCAGCGCCAGCGTGTCGCAATGGGCCGCGCCATCGTGCGCGATCCGCGCGTCTTCCTGTTCGACGAGCCCCTGTCTAATCTCGACGCCAAGCTGCGCGTGCAGATGCGTGCGGAAATCAAAGCGCTGCACCAGCGCCTCGGCACCACGACGGTCTATGTCACCCATGACCAGGTCGAGGCGATGACCATGGCAGACAAGATCGTCGTCATGCGGGCGGGCATCGTCGAGCAGGTGGGATCGCCGCTCGAGCTCTACGACAGCCCCGCCAACATGTTCGTCGCCGGCTTCATCGGCTCACCGGCGATGAATTTCGTCGAGGGGCGCATCGAAAGGGGGCATTTCGTCGCCGGCTGCGGCCTGTCGGCTCCAACCGGCACCGCTGTAGACACCGCCCGGGCCGTACTCGGCATCCGACCCGAGCACCTGACGCTCGATCCCGCGGGCACGGCGGCAACCGTCGTGGTGGTCGAGCAGACCGGTTCGGAAACCCTGCTCCTACTCGACATGGCCGGGCAGAAGCTCACCTATCTCGGCCGCGACCGCCTGCATATCCGGCCCGGCGAAACCGTGCACATCCTACCCGACAGCGCGCACTTGCATCTCTTCGACCCGCAAGGCGGCCATCGATTGGGCGCCACTTCGGCGACGTGAGCATCCCGCACACGGCTGCCGCAACGACGTCCGGAGGCGTACACCTCCCCGATCCCGGGGAGGTATTGCCGTTTACGCAACATGCCTGGGTTCAGGATTTGTATTCGAAACGGTGCCTCGCTCCTGTTCACCGAAGCGTCGGCAACGGACCCACTCCAGCCGTCGAAATGCCTTGTCCTGGTCTCTGAAAGCCGCCAGACCACTTAAAGCCTTGGGTCACAGCACCGCATAGCTTCTGTTGTTTCTCTTCCGAAAAGAGAACCGGCAGACCTCGGCTTTCCTATTCCGCCAGGTAGGCCCTTATCCAGGCGCGGACCAGGCTTGAATAAGGGGCCTGCGGCTGGGCCATCTCGCGGATACGTGCCTGCGCCTCCTCCGCGTAGCGGCCGATCTTGCCGGCAATTCGCTCATCCATGGCGATATCGTCGGAAAGGCGCTCTCTTGCTGCGCCATGCAGGGTGGCAAGTTCGGTCGATCGGGCTGCCACCCTTTCGGCCAGGTCCGCAGCGATCTCATGGAGGTTCAGGCTCATTGCCAGAAGGAACTCGAGGTCGCGCAGCACGCGCGTGCGCGCCTGCACCAAGCCAAGCCGGTTCAGCCCGTAGACCTGGATCGACACCGCGCCCGCAGCGCTGACCCTTGACGCAACGGCTGCGCTCGCGATCGCGGCAGGATCGGCCAAGGCATCGGGGAGACCTGCGGCTCCGCCGGGATCGAGGGATTTTGGATGGATGAGGCTGATCAGGTGCACGCGATCAACGTGGAAGGCGAGGTGCAGGTCAGGGTCGTCACGCGTTGGGTCGAGCAGGAGACGCTTCTCGGCCTCGATGTCGTCGCCGGGGCGGGCTACATGCACACTCCCCTCCTCGAGCGGGAACGCGCTCTGCTTTCCGGTCAGGATGCTGCGGGAGCGGTCGAAATCACCTTCGGCACGCAAGGCGACCAGCCGGTCCTCGCCCGGCTTCGGCGTCTTCTGACTGCGGCGCCGGTTGCAGTCGATGCAGCTCGGCAGGAGGTTGCTCCACTCCATCGCCAGCCACCAGTAGCCGGGATGGCCGGGAGCGCCCTCGACCTCGCCTTTGGGCCGGTAGTGTTCGACATCCACCGGCTGGAGGCCGGCATAAACGCTCTCGCAGTAGGCACATTTGCCATGGAACAGCGTCTCGAGGGCGGTCTTGACGGACGCTTCCTTGTATCGGGCGAAATCGAACGCCTCCAGTTTCTCCCCGGCCGCGATCCTTTCCATATGCTCCGTGACGAGCTGAAGTTCGGACTTGCCGTCCGACGGGCGCGGCTTGCGCAGGATCGCCGGTTCCGTTGCCAGCGAGCGGTTGGCGCGCCTCATTCCAGCAATCCTTGAAGGAATTTTTTGACTTCCGTCTTCGCAGCCTCGCGGGCCGCACTGACGCGCGTGCTGGCGGCGGTGCGCCGCATCGCAAGGTACTCGGCGACCGCCTCTTGAACGACGCGCGTCACCTCGGTGCGGCCATAGAGCAATCCGTCGGCGATGGCGGCGTTGAAATCGGCCAGAACGGCCCGCTCCCTTTCGTCGAGGATGCTCCTGTCGCGGGCCAGAAGGTCGGCCACCGCGGCAAAGGTATGATCGGTCCGCCGGTCGTCGGCCGAGAAGAGCTGGAACATGTCCGAGGTCAGAAGCTGCTCGACGGTCATCGTTTCGATATGATCGAAATCGGCAACGCGCTCGACCACTTCGGGCATCGAACTCGGGCCGTCACCGGTGTTCTGGTAACGGTGCAGCATCATCACCTCACCGTCGCGCATGCCCCTGACACAGAGCGGATCATGCGACGTGAAGATGAAGGTAACGCGCGGCAGCGCCTTGCGCAGGCCCGCAACGATCTGCAATTTCCAGCGCGGATGCAGATGCGCTTCGATCTCGTCGACAAGCACGATCGCCTCGCCATGGCGCGCGTCACGCGGGGAAAGATGCGGCGCGGCATCCATCAGCCCTTCGAGCACGTCGCAGACCAGCGCCAGAACGGCCCGATAACCGGACGAGACGATGTCGAGCCGCTGCGGCACGATATAGTCGCTGCCATCCTGCTTCTTCTTGCGCACATTGATGATGCAACGGCCGGTTTCGCTTTCCTTGCCCGGCTTCACCTCGATGTCACGGAAATCACCGTCGATGCGGATGATATGGCGCAGCGCGCTGACCACCTCGCCGAGTGCCTCCGGCCGCCGCTTTGCCAATCCGGCAAGCCATGGCTCGGGGTTGGAGATCTGGCGGTCGTTTCGGAACAGCGTCTCGATTCGGCGGGCATGGCTTTTCTGCCGTGCCCTGCCGAAAAGCCGGTGTGCGCCATAGGCGAAGATCGGCGGCCGCAGGCTCTTCAGCTTCGATCGGGTACGCATGCGGCCATCCTTCGCACCGATCGTCAGGCTCGTGCCGCCACCGTCGCGAAACTCCAGTTCGATACGGCAGTCACGCGTGGCGCTCGTTCCGGTTTCGCCCATGTATTCCGGATTGAGCATCATGTTGCGGCCGTTCAGATCGAGTTCGTCACGCATGTCTTCCGGGATTGCGGCAAGCACGATCGCTTCGAGGATCGAGCTCTTGCCGGTCGAGTTTTCTCCAAGGATGAGCAGGCATGGGGTCGGCGGCAGTTCGTCGGGGTTGCTGCCCATGGCCGGGTCATGCGGCGGGTCCGGCAAGGCGAAGGAGATCGCCTCCAACGATTTGTAGTTCTTGATGGTTGCGGCGCGGAGTTGCGAGCGTGCCGAGCGCGGTTGGGAAACTGCCTTCTGTTCGTTGGTGTCTTGCAGCCCCCGTGCCATGTCCTTGTCTTCACGGCGCAATTCGCGAAGGGTTTCGCGCACCGCCGCCGCAAAATCACTCCGCCGAGACCAGCTGCTGAGGGTCGCGCCGATGCGTTCGGTGGACAACGGACCGGATGCTTGGAAGCGTCCGGAAAATTTGTCCGCAATCCGGCGCAGAAGCAGGTAGAGCGCTCCGCCGAATTCGACTTCCTTGTAGGAGCGGTTCTCTTCCATCCACCGTGCAAGGTCGAAGAACGCGAGCGGAGCGCGGCGTATCTCGCCGATCCACCCCGTCAAGGCTGCCGCGCGGCGGCGGACGAGATCGGCACGGTTGAGATTGAACTGGACGATCGTCGGTTCGGCACGGCGGTTCTTGCCGAGCAGAAAACCATCAAGCTTCATGTTGAAGGCGGCGGCCGGTTTCGTGACTTCACCGGGAAAGTAGAGGCGCGGCGTCTCGTCGATCTGCAGCCCCACCGTGCCGAAGGGTGCCAGGGAGGAAGGAGGAGGCGCGGCGCGCGGGCCATCGACGGGGAAATAGGCCTTGTCTTGCGGCAGGCATCCCTCGCAGATCGGGAAAAGGTTTTCCCATTGAAAGGCGAGCCACAGGTAACATTCCCTGTCTTCCGGCCGCTTCATCGGGGTCGCATAGGCCGGCGGGCGAAACCGGTATGGCTGCAGCCGCCGATCGGCCTGCTCACAGAAGGGGCACTTGCCGTAGGAAAGCGCTGCCAACGCGTCGAGAACGTCGCGCCCGAGCGGAGACTTCCAGACCCAGGGCACATCGGTCTGCAGGCGCTCCCTCCGATCGAGCGCATAATAGGCGGTCATGTCGTGCAGCCCGCTGTCTCGCCCTTGCAGGCTGCCGGGGAATACCCGGTCCCGGCTCCCATGATCGAAGAAGAACACCGTCCGCTCCTCCTTCGCCTAGTTGGAGGACGACGTCTTGCGCACCGGCGCACGGTCGGCACCGGCGACAAGGCGCAGATTGCTGTCGGCGCTCGGCACCGCACCCTTGCGCACAGAGCCAGCCCCGTCCGCAGCCTGGGCGTCGGCTGCCTTTTCGCCGATCCCGGCCAAAGCGGTGACAAACGGCACCAGCACCTCCTCGCGCCATTTCTGGGTATTCCTGTAGGCGCGGGGGGTGTGGTCGGTCAGCAGCGTTTCGTAGATCGGCCCGCCACCGGCAGGTGGGGCGCGATAGGCGGTCGCCATGCCGTCCAGCGCGCCTTCCAGCTTGGGCATCAGCGACACCGCACGCAGCCAGCGATGTTCGTCAAAATCGAAGCGTTCGACCAAGGCCCGTCCCGCCTGACGACCATAGTCACCGAGCTGGCGGATGGTGCTCTCGTCCATCGCAAGGTTCATGCCGCCCTCCCGGCTTTCGTCGAGGCGGATCTCGACGATACGGTCCGCGTAGCCGGGCAGCAGCGACTGCAGCGTGTCCTGCCAGTCCTTCGCAGTGTTGAGGATCGAGCTCAAGGCATTACCGATCCCGGTGATGGTCCGAACAGGAAGGTGCGTGCTCTGGCGCGGATGACTGGGGAGCTCGACGCGCACGTCGCCGTGACGGGCCTCCTCCCAAGCGGAAAGCGTAATGCCGAATGTCGGCCGCGACGGCAGGAAGGAATCGAAGAAATGGATGGGGAAGTTGCTGGAGATGCCGCCATCCGAGAACAGGCAGCGCCGCACCTTTGACCGGCCCGGCCCTTCGGGAAGCAGGTCGTCGAAACGGTAAAGCGGCACCGCACTGATCAGCCCCGGGAAGCTCAGGCTCATGCGCGCGACCAGCAGGACCGGGAAATCCCTGCCACTGGCAAGCAGATAGAGATCGGCTGGGAGCTGCGGGCCGACATCAGCCAGCGGCGCCCTGCCGCGGACCAGATAATCAACCACGCGCTTTGGAAAAAGCGCCTCGAATTCGCGCCGGGAGAAATAGTGGTGGTCGCTTTTCAGCGGCAGCTGGTAGGGCCGGCCCGACGACAGGTCGGTCGTCATGGTTGCGACCTCGATGCCGTGATCGGCAAGCTGGCCGATAGTAAGCGGGTCGCCAGCAATGCCGTCAGGGTCGAGATTGCCGGCCACCCTGTCGATGCGGTCCGCAAGCCAGTCGGTCAGCGCGGGCTTGCCATTGCCCTTCTGGGTCAGGCCGGGGCAGATCCCGAAATCGTGCGCCGGCAGGTCGGCCTTGACTGCACGCCACAGGGCCAAGCCCATGGCGGTCACCAGCAGGACGATCCCGGCAACGATCCCCAGGACAGCAAGAGATACGTCCGAACGGCAGATGCCAACCACCACCACGACAAGGCCGAGGACCGCTGCGGTCAACGCCCGGCCGCGATAGGCTGCAAGCATCGCCTTCATCACTGCCATCGGTTTGCCGGCAATGCCGGCGGCCGATGCGGCCATCAGGATGTCGAACAGGGGCTTCAACTTCGGCGCGGGCTGGAACAGCGAGGCCATGTCACGGCCGATCTCGTCGGCAATGGCGACAATGCCGTCATAGCCGGTAAAATCATTCTTGCCGGCCGAGCGCTCGCGGCGGTACTCCGCAGCGGCGGCCACCGCTGCGGCGATGGCACCGGCCGAAGTCCCGCCGATGCTGCGCAGCCGGTAGGCACGGGCGATTTCCACGATCGCGTGCGGGTAGACCACCCCTGACGTGATCCCGCCTTTCATGACCAGGTCGCATTCGCGCATGACGCCTCCGTTCAATGCAAACCCGCTTCGGTGTGCTCGGACTGAAAGAGATCAATTCAAGATTGCTAACCCAGTTGCCGCCCATCGTACAGAGCCTTCGTTCCGCTCCCCCGAAAGCGGGGCGTGCCTGCAACGGGCAGAACGGTGGAAATCGAAATTCATGCCATGGATATCTCGACGAGATCACCGAGAGGCCAGGCTTCGGACAAGGCTTGCCTGAGAGCCACCTTCAAGCGTGCGAGGTCATCGTCGGCAGTATCGTGAAAGGCTTCGGCGACGACAAGGACGGACCGCGTTTGCGGCCTTATGACGGAACGGCCGCTCTGACGGTTGGACCAACGGCGTGCATGGGCATGTCCGGTACGGTCCGCAAAAATCACCTCCCCCGCATCCGGCGTCTCGATGGCACCAGAGAAGGTCTCGTAGATTTCTGTTCCCACGGCATGCCGCACTTCGAGATGCCCTTGAACCTTCTCGGTGTCGAAGAGCGCAATGGGGATGGCGAAGGCGACGGAAACCGCGTTGCAGAGATCGACGAGGGGATGGATGGATGGAAGCCCCTCTTCCTTTCGCAGCCGGCGAAGCAGGGCTTCCGAAGCGCACCTGTATTGTGTCGGCTTCAGGCCCATCTTCGCGAAGGTCCGCCGCCATGCCTGAATCTCGGGGAACTCGCCTTCGGGTCCTTCGGCGAGGCGTTGCTGTGCGATGCGGGTGAACATCTGCTGCGGCCGGGACACATCGGCCACGGCCGTGACACCGGTGAAAAGCATGACCTGTGAGGAAAGGTCGCCGAACTGCTGTCTGAGGGCGGCGGAGTAACCGAAGGTGATCAAAGGCATTCCTTTCATTGAGCTGACCTTGCAGATCGCAACTCGAATCCACTTCGGTCTTGAACGAAATTGCGGCAGGTCTGCCGCTAAATCCTTTTCTTGTGCCGAATAGACGGTCGTCGCCGCGCGTGCTGATCTTGTCGCCGGAAACCGCGACACTGAAATCGGGCACGCGGGCGAAAGGCCCTCTCGCGTCGCCCCCGCGAAAGGGAGATGCCGATGCGGTGCGGAACTGGAAATGGGATGCCAGGTGTGTTCGTGCCATTCGCGCTGGCGGCAGGTTTTTCCCTTCTGTCGACGGCAACGATGGCGAGCGGGCCGGAGATACGGGAGTTTCGGGACTGGAGGGCCGGCTGCGACAATGTCGGGCACTGCACGGCGCTGTCTCTGCCCGACGACGAGGACAATGCGATTGCCTATCTGCGTCTCGATCGGGCTGCTGGGGCGGATGCGCCGGTTCGGCTCGTCCTCCGCGTGCTCGGCGACTGGAAAACGGTATCAGTGCCCCTCCGGCTCACACTTGATGGTACCGCTTTTCCGGCTACCGCCGAGGCGGCGCAGGTCGGAACCGATAGCGGCACCATCTCACTGACCTTCCAGCCTGCCGAAGCGTCGGCCTTTGTCGCGGCGGCCCGCAAGGCAACACAGCTTTCGATCAGCACTCCCGACATGACAGCGCACGTTTCGCTTTCCGGATCCGTCGCCGCCATGCTGTGGATCGACGAGCAGCAGGGTCGGCTCGACACCCCATCGGCCCTGATTCGCAAGGGGAGCGGCAGCCATGTTCCTGCGGCTCTCGCTTTGCCGGTCATCACCGCCAAGGTGCCGGATGGCGTGCTTGCAGACGATGCCGGCAAGGCGCTCGCCGAGGCGGTGCGCCAGGAGATGCTGCGGCGCGATTCTGATCTGTGCGAGGACGAGGAGACGCTTGCCGCCCTCGACGAGGCGTGGCTGCTCGATGGTACACGCCGCCTTGTCGGCTTGGCATGTTCACGCGGCGCCTACAATGTCACCACGGGCTTCTGGACGGTGGAGGGCGACGATGCCGCGACGGCACAACCCGCCCTCTTCCCCTCCGGCGCAGGGGAGATGATGGAGAACATGCTGGTCAACGCGCAATTCGACCCGAAAACCGGACGGCTCGATTTCTTCTCCCGTGGGCGCGGCATCGGCGATTGCGGGGCCATTGGCGGCTATGCCTGGACCCGGGACGGCTTTGTTCGAACCCATTTCAGCATGATGGGCGAGTGCCGGGGCATTGCCCCGGACGACTGGATTGCGCTCTATCGCAGCACGGCAAAGTAGGCGCTCCGACAGGCCGCGCTCTGATCAGGCCGTGCCACCGACGATGACGTAGGCGGCCGCGCCCTGTGTGCCTGCGATCACGGTATGACCATAGGGCGCGCGCCATTCGCTGTGGACATGGCTGTTCTCGCTGAGGTCGAGAACGGCGCTTGCCCGCAGACCATCCTGGTGGAAGGCAACGGACTGGCCGTTCACCGTCAGCCAGAGCAAGGGGGCCTGGCTTTGCACCTCGATCGACAGACGCTGGAGCCCGTGACCGTCGGGTGCAATCGAAACGGTCAGTCGCAGCTCCTCCGCTTCAGGCAGCCCGATACCGCCAGGACCCGGCAGCTCCGCAAGCTCGGGCGTTCGCGGCGGTGCCATACGGTAGTCGCCGGTCTTTTCGAAGGCCGCGGCGTAAGTGAGCAGTGCGGTATCGTCGAAAGCCCGGCCGGCGAAGGTCAGGCCTGCCGGCATGCCGATATCGGCCAGCATGCCCATCGGTACGGTCACCGTCGGAATGCCGAGATGGCGGATCGCGAGGTTGCCATTGGCGACCCAGGTGCCGTTGCGCCAGGCAAGGTCGGCCGAGGCGGGATTCACGTCGGCATCGGCCGGGCCGATATCGGCAACGGCCGGGAAGATCACCGCGTCGAGCCCCAGCCGGTCCATCCAGACTTCGAGATCGATGCGCCGGGTCTCTTCCAGTCCGCGGAACCCCTCGGCAAGGCCCGGTATCTCGTCAAGGGAGGCGATGGGATGCGCACGCATATGGGCGGGATAGTCGGCGATATGGTCATCGAACCCATGGTAACGGTCCGGCAAGCTGCCTTGCGGTGCGGGAAAGATACGCGCACCGTCGATATCACCCAGCCGCCGCAGGGCTGGATCGGCATTGGCTGCCAGAAAGTCATGCCAGGCCCAAGCGGACAGGTCGACAATCTCGTGATGAAGATAGTCCGGGCTGACGAGGCCGCGCGTCGCAATGGTCGGCGCGCCTGGCCGGTCTCCCTCATAGTTGCTGACGACCGGGAAATCGGTGACCACGACCTCGGCACCGGCCGCTTCGAGGGCGGCGCGCGCCGCCGCGCACAGCGCGATCATCGAAGCGCGGGTTTCGATGCGCTGACCGGTGGCGCCGCCGATCCCGACCTTGCCGCCGGTTCCCGCCTCGGCATCGGCGTTGATATACATTGCCGGCAGACCGAAACGCTTGCCTGCAAGGCTCGCGGTCCGGGCGACTGCCGCATAGGAGGCAGGGCGGACATCGGAGGCTTTCGGAATGTCCACCCAGGTCTGGCGACGCCAGAGGTCACCACGGGTGTCCGGATCGTCAGCGACGATGATGTCGAGGAGATCCAGCAGATCCGCCATCGAACGGCAGTGCGGCACCACGACATCCATGGTCGGCACAAGCGGCCAGTTGCCGCGTACGGAGATGACGCCGCGGCTCGGCGTATAGGCACAGAGCCCGTTGTTGGCCGCAGGCGCGCGGCCGCTCGACCAGGTTTCCTCGCCAAGCCCGAAGGCGGCGAAGCTCGCAGCGGTCGCGGTGCCGGACCCGTTCGAGGAGCCCGAGCCGAAGGCGGCCGTCAACCAGTCGGCATTGTAGGGCGATTCCGCACGCCCGTAGACACCGCGCTGCATGCCACCATTGGCCATCGGCGGCATGTTGGTAAGCCCGATCAGCACGGCCCCGGCGGCCCGCAGGCGGGAGATCGCAAAAGCATCCTCCGTCGCGATCAGGTCGGCGAAGGCCGGCGAACCGGATGCGACGCTCAACCCCTTCACCTTGTAGCTGTCCTTGGCGGTGTATGGGATTCCGTCAAGCGGACCGAGGCTTTCGCCGCGGGCGCGCCGAAGGTCCGAAGCCCGCGCCTCGGTAAACATCTCGGGATTGAGCACCGGCACCGCATTGAGGCTGATGCCGTGCCGATCGTAACAGGCGATGCGGTTGAGATAGGCCGCGACCAGCCCGACGCTGGTTGTCTCACCCGCCTGAAGCGCTTCGCGCAATGTACCAATCGAAGCTTCGACGACCTTCATCGATGCCCTCCCCTTGATGTCTGGTTCCCGGCTGATGGTGTCCCCACCGCCTGTTTTTATCCGCAAGGCCGGCGACACAGATCTCCGGCAGATGTTGCTAGACGTTTCTAGCCCTCGCATATCGTCCGGGCAATCTCCCACCGGCGCGGCGCCGCCCGGGTCGGCTACCGCAAGCCTTTCGCCCGATCCCAGGCCTGCGACCATATTTTTAGAGCCTTCTGGCTCAATGCCTTCGGCAGGTGCAGGCGCTTCTGATCCGCTTCGGAAGGGTAGAGATCGGGGTTCGTCCTGAGCGTTTCATCGAGAAGCGCGAGCGCGGCCTTGTTGGCAGTGGAAAAGCCCGTCTCGGTGGCTGCGACTGCAGCGATTTCCGGGCGCAGAAAGAAATCGATGAAGGTGTGAGCCGCATCCGGATGGGCCGCATCGGCAGGTATGGCAAGCACATCGGCCCAGACAAGATTACCTTCCTTTGCAAGACGATAGGTGACGGTAAACGGCTTGCCCGCCTCCTTCGCCCGGCTGCTGGCGATCAGCATGTCGCCGGAAAAGCCGATGGCAAGGCAAAGGCCGCCGTCGGCGAGATCGTTGACATAACTGGAGCTGTGGAACTTGCGCACATAGGGGCGGACCTTGGCGACCACTTCCACCGCTTTCTCCAGCTCCTCCTTGTCGGTCGTGTCGGGGTTCAGCCCGAGATAGATGAGGGCAAGGCCCAGCACCTGCTCGGCATCATCGAGCATGCCGACGCCGCACGAGGCGAACTTCTCGACGACGGCGGGATCGAAGACCATGCGCAGGGAATCGACCGGCGCGTCAGGCATGATCGCCTTGATCTTCTCCACATTGTACCCGACACCGGTCGTGCCCCACATCCAGGGAACGTTGTGGGCGTTGTCCGCGTCGACGCTTGCCCCACGTGCAAGGACAGCAGGATCGAGATTGCCGAGATTGGCTAGGCGCGCGCGATCCAGCGGCGCCCATATGCCGACGGGAAGCTGGCGCAGGAAATGCGGGGAGAGGTTGACGGTAACGAGGTCGTAACCCGACTTTCCCGTCAGCATCTTGGTCTCGACAATGTCGTTGGAATCGAACAGGTCGTAGGACACCTTGATGCCCGTCTCCTTCTCGAAGGCGGCGATCGATTGGGCGCTGAAGTAGGATTCCCAGGAGTAGAGGTAGAGAACCTTCTCTTCCGCCTGTGCCGCAGTCGTGAAAAGGCATGCCGTCGCAAGCGTGAGCCAGCGTTTCATGGTCATTCTCCGTTTCTGGTGTCGGTTCAATTTCCACCGCATTGTCCAACGCCGAAGCGCGCCGCTGCAGCGGGACATGCTCTATTCGGGCTGCTGCTGCGTGACGCAGTGGATGCCGCCGCCGTTTTCATAGATGCGGTCAACGTCGAGCTGGACGATGCGGCGACCCGGATGCAGCCGGCCGAGAACATCCTTGGCCAGCGTATCGGCCTTTCGGTCGCCGAATTGCGGCGTGTAGAGCGCACCGTTGCCGACATAGTAGTTCGCATAGCTGCTCAGGAAATCCTCGCTTTCCGAGCGAACCTCGGTCGCCGCGGGAATGGAGACGACTTCAAGCGCACGGCCGCGCGCATCGCGGGCCTTGGCGAGGATAGCGAGGGCCTCCTTGTGGGCACGCCCCCATTCCGACCTGTCGCCGGGATAGCTGCTGGCAATGACAAGGCCGGGCTCCACGAAGCGGAACGAACCGTCGATATGCCCGTCGGTGATATCGAGCCCGCGCACGCCAAGCACCCACAGCACGGTTTCGACGCCGAGCGCGGCCTTGAGGCGCCGCTCGATCTCGGCTCGGTCCAGTCCGGGATTGCGGTTGTCGTTTACCCAGCAGCTCTCGGTGAGGAGAAGCGTGCCGTCTCCGTCATACTCGAAGCCGCCACCCTCGCCGCAAAGTGCGGCATCGTGGTGTTCGACGCCGGCCAAGGCCGCGATCTTCG
This sequence comes from Shinella sp. HY16, assembly GCF_028534175.1. Lineage (NCBI taxonomy): Bacteria > Pseudomonadati > Pseudomonadota > Alphaproteobacteria > Hyphomicrobiales > Rhizobiaceae > Shinella > Shinella sp. HY16. The sequence continues at coordinate 3,318,748 of NZ_JAHYXL010000001.1, forward strand.
CGGCAAGCTTGCTGTCGCTGGCGTGCGCCTGCTTGCCGCCCCACGCGTTGAAGCCGAAATCGACGGCGGCGACACGCCCGTCGCCCGTGTGCACGAAGACCGGGGCACTGTCGCGCGCCCACATGTCGTCGGTCGGGATGTCGACGAGCTCGACCCGGGGGCCGCAAAGGCGCGCGGCCAGCGCGTGTTGCTTCGCCGGGGCCGCCATGGTGACAGGTTCGTTTTCGGCAATCGCCGCGGCCAGCCGGCCGAGCGTTTCCTGCACGCTCTCGAAATAGGCGCCGGGGCCACCGTAGAAAGCCGGCGTGCTCGGCCAGGCCATCCAGGTTCTTGCATGCGGTTCGGCTTCGGCGGGAACGGTCGGCATCCAGGTCTTCTCCTCTTGGGCACGGCTCGGCATTGCCGGCAGCAGCGCCAGGCCGGCGCTTGCCTGAACGAAGCGGCGGCGTGTCCAGGCGGTCACAGCGGCTGCTCCTGCGTAATGCAATGGATCGCCCCGCCGGCGGGAACGACGGCGCCGACATCGACGGTCACGATACGCCGGTCGGGGAAGGCCTTGGCAACGGCAGCCTTGGCTTCCTCGCCCGAGGGGCGGCCGAAGGTCGGCATCACGACGCCGCCATTGGCGAGCGCGAAGTTGATGTAGGAGCGCGCGAAGACCTCGCTGGCCGCCTCCACGTCATAGGCTTCCGGGATGGGGATGACCTCGAAGCTGCGGCCGCGCGCATCCGTCTGGCTTTTGAGCGTCGCCAGATTGTCGGCGAGGATGCGACCGTGCAGGTCGGCCGGATCGGGATTGTATTCGAACATGACGACACCCGGGCGCACGAAGCAACACATGCCGTCGACATGGCCGTCCGTTTCGAGATCGAGCGGATCACCGGGCAGCCAGACGACCTTTTCGACATTAAGCATGCGCAGGAGTTCCAGTTCCACCCAGGCCTTCGAGAGGCCCGGATTTCGGTTGGGATGGAGCAGGCTCGTCTCGGTGACGATCAAGGTCCCGTCACCGTCGCAAGCCAGCGAACCGCCTTCGCAGTGGAGGAACGAGCGGAACATCTCCGCCTCTTCATAGGCAAGCACGCGGCCGGCCAGCGCATCGTCAGCGTCGAAGGGTTCATGTTTGCGGCCCCAGGCATTGAACCGCCAGGAAACCCCGGCAAGCCCACCATCGGCCCGCTTCAGGAAGGTCGGACCGGAATCACGGATCCAGCAGTCGTCGATCGGCAGCGCCACGATCTCGATACCGTCACCAAGGAGCGTGCGCGCACTTTTCGTGTGCTCAGGATGGGCCACCATGCTGACCGGCTCGAACTGGGCGATGGCTTTTGCGACGTCGGCATAGGCACGCTGCATGTCCGCCAGGCGCGTGCCGTAGAGGTCCTGCCGATGCGGCCAGGCCATCCATGTCTTGGCATGGGGCTCGAATTCGCCCGGACGGCGCAGCTTCACCTGCGGTTGCGGCCGTATCGTCGTGTCCATGATTGACTCCTATTCATGTATGGCGCTCATTATCTGCCCAATGGAGTGCCGATACAAACGAGAAGCATTCCTGCTTATGATGAATGGATTTCATGTATGATCAAATTCCGACACATTCCCCCGACGCAGTTCCTGAAGGGGTTCGAGGCCGCGGCGCGGCTTGAGAGCTTCAGCCGGGCCGCCGAGGAGGTCGGCCTGACGCAATCGGCCATCAGCCACCAGATGCGCCTGCTTGAAGCCCAGATCGGCCAGCCGCTGTTCCTGCGTATCGGCCGGGAGGTGCGCCTCACGGACGCGGGTCGGGATTATCACCGCACGGTGCGACGCAGCCTGGAGATGATGGAGGAAGGTTACCGGCGCCTGGAGCCCTACCGCAAGCCCGGCAGCGTCGTCATCTATGCACCGCGGGATTTCACGCGGCGCTGGCTCCTGCCGCGTCTTCCATCGCTGAAGGCGGCCGCGCCGGCCTGCGAGCCGTGGCTCGACAGCAGCGGCGCGGCCGTCGATTTCGAGACGATGGAGGCGGACATCGCCATCATCCACGCGCCCGAGCCACCGGCCGGCTGCGAAAGCCTTCTGATCGGGCACGACCATCTGTCGCCCACCGCTCTACCCGCCCTTGCCCGGGAACTTCGAAAACCTGCCGATCTCCTGTCGGCGCCGCTCATTCACGAAGAGGGCCCTGTGGGTTGGCCCGACTGGCTCGGTCATGTGGGCATCGATGCGGGGTCCGCCTGGAAGGGCACGAATTTCAGTGATCGCGACATTGCCCTTGCCGCAGCCGAACTCGGCCAGGGGGTCGCCCTTGCCAGCCTGCTTCTTGCTGACACCGCACTCTCATCCGGTGCGCTGGCGCGTCCCTTTGGCGAGACCGTCTCTTCCGGCCTTTCCTGGTACGCCCTTTCCATCCCCCGGAAGCTGGCGGACGACGACGTACGGGATGCCTGGCGGTGGTTATCGACGCAGGTCGCCGCCGATCCCCGATGAGGCCTCGCTGGCCTGGACGTTCGGGCGACGGCCCTCAGACTTCGAAAACGTCGTCGAAGGATTCCGGGAAAGTCTGGCGGGCGGTCTTCTCGTTGATGACGAGCAGGGCCTCATAGGAGAGCGGATCGAAGTCCTTTTCGGCAGGCAGGACTTCGCGGCCGAAGAGAAGGTTGAGGCGCGCAGCATCGAGATTGCCGCGCTCGAAGGGCTCCGCACCGAAATGATGCCAGAGGGCATGGAGGAAGGCCGCGTCGATGCGGTGCTCGGCCGTGCCCGGCCGCGCTCGACGAGGAAGGGCCTTGATCGGCGTCACGCCTCGTGGATTGGCGCGCCTGATGGTGAACTGGACCCCCGTGCCCGGCATGCCGGACGGGAAGCCGCGATGTTTCGTCATGTCGGGTACGTCCGCCATCCGTCTCTCCTTCTTCGAGCCCCTTCTAACCGATCCGGCCCGGTCGGGAAACCTCAGAAACGGGGTCGGACTTCAACAGCGGCGGGGCGACAATACCGTGGAAAGACCGGGACAGGGAGGGCCGCCAAGCCAAATCTTGCCGACCCGAGGCGTATCCGCCGATCCATAGCGACGAGGGTGGTAACGCTGTTTTTGCTGGGGGCGTGGCGATGGGCAGTCTGACAAAAACCCTGTCCCGCCGCATGGATATTTCAGAAAAAAATTTCACGCCCTTTCACGTCCTTTTCCCGTATTACGACGACAACCCTTGCATTGCGATGAAACCCGCAGGCCTTTTCCGGCACCGATTTTCACCCTTCATCAGACACCTCCCGACGGCTCCGATCGGTTGCAACTTCGGCAGGCGTCCGGGAATGGCTTGATATTCAAGCGGGATTCGAATGCCGCGAAGGTCCTTGCAAATTTTCTGCTGCGATTGCCGCCGTGAAATTTTTCCCGCCCGCACGGCAAAAAGAAAACAGATTACACGATTGCGGAGTCAACTGGGTGAATCCATTGACTTCCGAAGAAATTGCCGCATTATCGAGAAAACAAATTACATCGCCTCTGCGATGATCACTGACGGGAACTTTGCGATCCAGAACACGGCTTCCTGCCGTTCGGCCAGGCACACCGGCGCGGCACGCGCCGGGCGATGACGGCCGGGCATCGGCCGGCCTGGACGCCTGCGGAACGGACGCCCATGCGCATCTTCACGGCCTCGCTTGCCACCGAGACCAACACCTTCTCCCCCGTCCCCACGGACATGAACGCCTTCAAGGCCGCCTTCTATGCCGGTCCGGGCGAGCATCCCGACACGCCCACGCTCTGCTCCTCCGTCGTGCCGATCCTGCGCCGGCGCGGCCGGGCCGAAGGCTTTACCGTCATCGAGGGCACCGCCTGCTGGGCCGAGCCCGCCGGCCTCATCCAGCGCCGCACCTTCGAGACCCTGCGCGACCGGATCCTCGGCGAGTTGCAGGCCGCCCTGCCGGTCGATGCCGTCGTGCTCGGCCTGCATGGCGCCATGGTCGCCCAGGGCTACGACGACCCGGAGGGCGACCTGCTCGAGCGGGTCCGCGCGATCGTCGGGCCCGACGTGCTGGTTGCCGCCGAGTTCGACCCGCACAGCCATCTCACCGCCCGGCGCGTCGCTCATCTCGACCTGATGGCGACCTTCCTCGAATTCCCGCACACCGACTTCGAGGAGCGCGGCGAACATGTCGTCGAGCTCGCCCTGCGCACGCTGCGCGGCGAGATCCGCCCCGTCATCTCCACCTTCGACTGCCGCATGATCACCATCTATCCGACGAGCCGCGAGCCGATGCGCTCCTTCGTCGACCGCTTGAAGGCGATGGAGGGCAAGGACGGCATCCTCTCCATCTCCGTCATCCATGGCTTCATGGCCGGCGACGTGCCGGACATGGGCACGCGCATCGTCGTCGTCACCGACGGCGACAGGGCGAAGGGCGCGGCGCTGGCGCAAAGCCTCGGCCACGAACTCTACGGCCTGCGCCACAAGACGGCGATGCCGATGTTCGACACGGAGGCCGGGCTCGACCGGGCGCTTGCCGTGCGCGCCGAACGGCCGGACGTGCCCGTCGTCATCGCCGACGTCTGGGACAATCCGGGCGGCGGGGTGGCGGGCGATGCCACCTATATCCTGCGCCGCATGATGGCGCGGGGCTTGGACAATGTCGCCGTGGCGACGATCTGGGATCCCATCGCCGTCTCCTTCTGCCATGCGGCGGGGGAAGGCGCCGAGCTTGCGCTGCGCCTCGGCGGCAAGTCGGGGCCGGAGGGCGGCGAGCCGCTCGACCTCACCGTCACCGTCCAGGCCGTGTTCGACGCCGGCTGGCAGAGCTTTCGCAACAGCCGGGTGACGCTCGGCCCTGCCGCCGTCGTGCGCCCGCGCGGCTCGACGATCGACATCGTGCTGATCACCAGCCGCACCCAGACCTACGAGCCCGACATCTTCGCCAACCAGGGCATCGACTTCACCCAGAAAGCCTTCCTCCTGGTCAAGTCCACCAACCATTTCCACGCAGGCTTCCAGCCGGTCTCCTCCCAGATCGTCTATGTCGCCGCACCCACCTCCTACCCGACCGATCCCGCAACGACACCCTACAAAAAAGCCAGCCTAAATATCTGGCCACGCGTCAACGATCCGCTCGGGCTTGAGCCAGGCGCCGCGGCCTGATCCCCTTTTCATAACCAAGGATTTTTCTGATGACCGGCCCCGTCGATCCCACCCATTCCCTGCTCTTCGAAACGCTCTGGACGCCGGCGGCCGGCACGGAAGCGCCCATCTATACGATACGCCTCACCAATCTCGGCGCGACGCCGCTGACCGGCTTCGTGCTGTGCTTCAGCGGCCCGGCCCGGCTGCAGGCAGGCGCGGCGATCGAGAACGGCCGGCTGGTGCGGCGCTTTTCCAACCACAGCACCATCGCACCGCCCGACGGCTTCGTGCTGGCCCCGGGTGCGACCTGGGAGGCGAGCAGCCGCCAGCTTTCCTATCCGCTGCGCCACTGGAGCGACGGCGCGCGCAACGCCTATGTCGTTGGGGCCGAGGGAACGATCCTGCCGGCGCGCGTGCTGCCCACCGTCTCCAACGTCGCAGACAATGCGCCGCGCCGCGGCACGGCCCGCGCGCCGGTTCCGCTGAACGCGCCGCAGCCGCTGTCGATCGTTCCCTGGCCGAAGGAGGTCACCGGCATTGCCGGCGGACAGGTGCCGCACGGGCTCGCCCTTGCGAGGGGCTCGGCCGCGGCTGCCGAAGCGGGCGATGCCTTCCGCGATATCACAGCACGGCTTTTCCCGGGTGAAGGGCTGGTGCGGGACAGCCACCAGGGCGGCCTTCCGGTACGTTTTGCCGAACGGGCGGGCGAAGCGGAGGCCTACCGCCTGGATTTCGCCGCCGATGGTGTGCTCGTCACGGCGGCTGCGCCTGCAGGTTTCCTCTACGGACTGATCACGCTCGGCCAGATTTTCCGTGGTGCCCGGCGCCACCCGGCCACCTTTCTGTTTCCGGTGGCGGGCAGCATCGAGGATTCGCCGCGCATGGGCTTCCGCGGCTGCCATCTCGACGTGGCGCGGCAGTTCTATGCCGGCGCGGAGGTCAAGCAGTTCCTTGCGATCCTCGCCTGGAACAAACTCAACCGCTTCCACTGGCATCTCACCGACGACGAGGCCTGGCGCATCGAGATCACCGCCTACCCGCAGCTGACGGAAAAGGCCGCCTGGCGGGGCCATGCCCTCTCCGTGCCGCCGCTCTTCGGCTCTGGCCCCTTCGCGACGGGCGGCTACTACACCCAGGACGAGGTGCGCGAGATCGTGGCGCATGCCTGCCGCTATGGCATTGACGTCATTCCGGAAATCGACGTGCCCGGTCACAGCTTCGCCCTGCTGCAGGCGCTGCCGGAACTGCGTGATCCGGACGAGACCGGCGAATATGCCTCCGTGCAGGGCATGCCGAACAATTGCCTCAACCCCGCCCAGCCGAAAGCCATCGCCTTCATGGAAACGGTGATGCGCGAGCTTGCCGGCCTCTTTCCTGCCGGCATCCTGCATGTCGGGGCGGACGAGGTACCGCTCGGGGCCTGGTCCGGCTCGCCAATGGCGCTCGCCATGCTTGCCGATCTTGCCGGCGGGGATGCGGCCCGTTCCCATGCGCGACACAACAATGTCGAGACCAACCATGACGGCGCCGACGATATCGAGGGCGCGACGACCGCCGTGCTGCAGGCCGCCTTCCTGCGGCAGGTGCATGCGAGCGTCAAGGCGCTCGGCTGCGTCACCGGCGGCTGGCAGGAGGCAGCGCATGGCGACGTGCTCGACAAGGCCTCGTCCTATCTCATCGGCTGGCGCGATGTGCCGGTCAGTGCGCGTCTTGCGGGAGAAGGCTACGACATCGTCGTGGCACCGGGCCAAGCCTACTATCTCGACATGGGCCAATCCACCGACTGGAACGAGCCCGGTGCCGGCTGGGCAGGCTCCCCGTCCCCGCGCGACACCTATGATTTCGACCCCGTCGAAGGCTGGACCGTAGAGCAGTTGACCCGCTTCAAGGGCATTCAGGCCTGCATCTGGAACGAATCCATGGCCGACCGCGCGATCTTCGATCGTCTCGTCTTCCCGCGCCTGTCGGCCATTGCCGAAACGGCCTGGACACCCTGGGGGCAGAAGGACTGGGACCGCTTCATCGTCAACGCGGCGCTGATGCCCAACCTCTATGGCCACTGGGCCTGACGGAGAGCGGAACCGATGCCCGACCTCCTGGTCAATCTCCATTCGCAAAAGTTCGCGGCGCTCGCCGCCCGGCCGCCGGTGGAGGGCGTCGCGATCCGTCCGGCGCTGGCGCCGGAAATGGCGTTGGTCGTCGATTGGGTGCGTGCGCACTTTTCCGACAACTGGGCGAGCGAAGTGACGGTCGCCTTTTCGCGCCGGCCTGTCGCCTGCCTCGTTGCGGTGTCGGAGGGGCGGCTTCTCGGCTTTGCCTGCTACGACATCGTGGCGCGCGGCTTCTTTGGGCCAACCGGCGTACATCCCGATGCGCGCGGGAGGGGTGTGGGTGTGGCGCTGCTTGCCGGCGCGCTCTCGGCGCTCAAGGCCGACGGCTATGCCTATGCGGTGATCGGCGATGCCGGGCCGGTGGATTTTTATGCGGGCACGGTCGGCGCGATGCCGATCCCCGCGGAAGACAAGGGCGTCTACGAGGGCATGCTGCGCCGCCCGAAACCCGACAGTTCTAGAGAGGAGTGAGCGACATGAAGTTCCATACCCTGACGGCCGTTGCGGCCTTGATGCTCGGCGCCGCGCCTGCGGTTGCCCAGACCGTGCTGACCGTGAACATCGAGCCCGCGACGACGTGGGTGCGTAACTTCAACCCCTTCAACCAGACGTCCGCGCGCCAGAGCACGCTCGATTTCATCTATGAACCGCTGGTCATCTTCAATCAGTTCGACAGCAACAAGCCGGTCTATCGCCTTGCCGAAAGCTTCACGCTTTCCGACGACCTGAAGAGCATCGAGTTCAAACTGCGCGCCGGTCTGAAATGGTCCGACGGCCAGCCGCTGACCGCCGAGGACGTCAAGTTCAGCTTCGATCTCGTGAAGGCATTCCCGGCGCTGGATTTCGTCAGCATCTGGACGCAGATCGACGGCGTCGAGGTGGCGGATGCCCAGACCGTGCGCTTCACCATGAAGGCGCCGACCTCGCTTGCCGCCGAAACGCTGGTGCAGATCCCGATCGTGCCGCAGCATGCCTGGAAGGACGTCGCCGATCCCGTCACCTTCTCCAACGAGACGCCGGTCGGCAGCGGCCCGATGACGGAGATTGCCCGCTTCACCGGCCAGACCTACGACCAGTGCCGCAACCCGAACTATTGGGACGCCGAGCACCTCAAGGTCGACTGCATGCGCTTCCCGCAGCTTGCCGACAACAACCAGATCCTGACCGCGACGGTGGACGGTACGCTCGACTGGGGCGTCTCCTTCATCCCCGATATCGAGAAGGTCTATGTCGGCAAAAACCCGGAGCATTTCCACTACTGGTATTCGCCGAGCAGCATGGTGGCCTTCGTCTTCAACCAGGAAAGCGCCAATGCGGACAATCGCAAGGCCTTTTCCGACCTGAAGTTCCGCCAGGCCGTTTCCATGGCGCTCGACCGGCAGGGCATGGTCGATATCGCCGGCTACGGCTATCCGACGCTCAACCAGGATCCGGGCCTGATGGGCGAACTCTACAAGGCTTGGGCCGATCCGTCCGTCACGGCCGATTTCGGCAAGTTCGCAACCTATGACGAGGCGGCGGCCGCGGCGCTTCTCGACGAGGCCGGCTATGTCGACAAGGATGGCGACGGCATGCGCGACAACCCCGACGGGACGAAGATCGCCTTCTCGATCATCGTCCCGGCCAGCTGGACCGACTGGATCGACACCGTCAACATCGCCATCGACAATATGAAGGCGGTCGGTATCGATGCCAAGATCGAGACGCCGGAAGAAGCCGTCTGGAGCCAGAACCTGATCTCGGGCAAGTTCGACGCCGCCATCAACAGCCTGCCGGCCGCCGCCTCGCCCTACTACCCCTACAAGCGTGCCTTCACCGAGGCCGACAAGGGCAAGACGCGGTTTACCTCGCAGCGCTGGTTCAATGCGGATGTCGAAAAGCTTATCGGGGAGTTCACCCATACGGCCGATCTCGAAAAGCAGAAGGCGATCATGAACAAGGCCCAGCGCATCGTGGCGGAGAACCTGCCGCTGATGCCGGTGTTCAACAACCCGAACTGGTACCAGTACAACACGAGCCGGTTCACCGGCTGGTCGACGAAGGAGACCCCCTTCGCCAACCCGTCGATCACCAAGAACAACCGCGCGCGTCTTCTGAACCTCCTGGCTCTCCAGCCGGTTCCGTGATCCGTCCATAGAGGAGGCGGGGACCGTAACAGGCCCCGCCGGTTCCAGGCCATGCCTTTCCTGCTTCGCCGAATCCTGTTCTATCTCGCTGCTTTCATTGCCGCAGCGACGATCAACTTCTTCCTACCACGCCTGATGCCGGGCGATCCGGTGGCGCTGATGTTTTCCTCCGCGGCCTCGGAACTGCCCCCGGAAAGCCTGGAGGCATTGAAGCTGACCTTCGGCTTCGTCGACGGGCCGCTCTGGGAACAGTACCTCACCTATCTCTCCAGCATCTTCACCGGCGACCTCGGTGTTTCGGTGAAATACTTCCCGCTGCCGGTGACGGACCTGCTCGGGCGGGCGCTCTTGTGGACCGTCGGCCTCGTCGGCACGGCGACGCTGATTTCCTTCGTGCTTGGCAGTTTCCTCGGTATGGTCGCCGCCTGGCGGCGCGGCAGCCGGCTCGATGTGGTGGTGTCGGTCTCGGCGATCTTCGCCACCTCCATTCCGGCGGTCGTCACCTCGCTCGTCGCGCTCTTCGTCTTCGGCTTCACGCTGGGCTGGTTCCCGACGGGCTATGCGCATGACCCGGCGCTCGATCCGTCCTTCAGCCTCGCCTTTTTCGCCAGCGTCGCTCACCACGCCATCCTGCCGCTCATCACGCTCTGCTTCGTCCTGACCGGCGGCTTCACCGTGACCATGCGCAACAACATGATCAACCTGCTCGGGCAGGATTATGTGGTGATGGCCCGCGCCAAGGGGCTTTCCGACCGGCGCGTCATGGTCTGGTATGCGGCGCGCAATGCGCTGCTGCCCACGGTTTCCAGCCTCGCCATCGCGCTTGGCACCGTGCTCGGCGGCTCGCTGGTGACCGAGGTCGTGTTCAACTATCCCGGCCTCGGCAACACGCTCTACCAGGCGATCCTCGCCCGCGACTACCCGGTCATCCAGGGCCAACTCCTCGTCATGACTGCCGCCATGCTGGTGTCCAATTTCATCGTCGATGTCAGCTATGTGCTGCTCGACCCGCGTCTGAAGGGGAGTGGCTGACATGGGCCAGCTCTTGATCGGCCTTCGCCGCAACCGAAAGGCGCTCGTCGGCCTTGCCATCGTGCTCCTGATCGTGCTGGTCGCGGTCGCAGCACCGCTGCTAACGGAATACAATCCCGCCGGCCGCACCGGTCGGCCGCACCAGTCGCCCTCGGCGGAGCATATTCTCGGCACGACCCGCCTCGGACAGGATGTCTGGGCACGGCTCATCTACGGCGCACAGACCTCGCTTGCCGTGGGTTTCGCCGCAGGCCTGCTCATCACCGTCATCGGCACCACGCTCGGCATCATCGCCGGCTATCGCGGCGGCAAGACGGACGAGGTGATCAGCTTCTTCACCAACATGGTGCTGGTCGTGCCAAACCTGCCGCTGCTGCTCGTCATCGCCTCCTTCGTCGGCCAGGCGGGCCCTATGGTCATCGCGCTCATCCTCGGCCTCACCTCCTGGGCCTGGGGCGCGCGCGTCACAAGGGCCGAAACGCTCTCCGTCAAGCAGCGGGACTTCGTGAAGGCCGCCGAGATGATGGGCGAGCCACAATGGCGCATCATGGCCTTCGAGATCTTGCCGAACGTGTTTTCCATCGTCGGCATCAATTTCATCGGCAGCGTCATCTTCGCCGTCATCACCGAGGCGACGCTGGAGTTCCTTGGGCTCGGTGATCCCAACGTCATCTCCTGGGGCACCATGCTCTACAACGCGCAGAAGGCCTCCGCCCTTTCGGTGGGCGCCTGGTGGGACATCCTTGCGCCCTGCCTGGCGCTGGCGCTGCTCGGCATCGGCCTGTCGCTGCTCAACTTCGCGGTGGACGAGATCGCCAACCCACGGCTACGCACCGGCGGGCGCCTCGCCCGCTGGACGAGCCTCGTCAAATCCGGGGAGGGACGCCTGTGAGCGACGCGCTGCTTTCCGTCAAGAATCTCACGATCGACTACATCGGCACGGAGACGGATTTCCGCGCGGTGGACGACGTCTCCTTCGATGTCGCACCGGGCGAAGTCTTTGGGCTTGCCGGGGAATCGGGCTGCGGCAAGAGCACCATCGCCTTCGCCGTCAGCCGGTTGCATGGCCCGCCGGCACTGATCCGCAAGGGCAGCGAGATCCGCCTCGCCGATCGCGACGTGCTCGGCCTCGACAAGCGCGCGCTCGCCGATTTCCGTTGGCGCGAGGTGGCCATGGTGTTCCAGAGTGCGATGAATTCGCTGAACCCCGTGCTGCGCGTCGAGGAACAGTTCTACGACGTGTTGCGCACCCATACCGGCTGTGCGCGCAGCGAGGCACGCGACCGCACCGCCGAGATGCTGCGGCTCGTCGACATCAAGCCGGAGCGCATGCGTGACTATCCACACCAGTTCTCCGGCGGCATGCGCCAGCGCATCGTGATCGCCATCTGCATGGCGCTCGATCCCAAGCTCGTCGTCATGGACGAGCCGACGACGGCGCTCGACGTGGTGGTGCAGCGCGAGATCCTCCAGCGGATCGACGAGCTGCGCCGCCAGCGCGGTTTCTCCGTGCTGTTCATCACCCACGATCTCGGCCTCATGGTGCAGTTCTGCGACCGCATCGGTGTCATGCTGTCGGGCAGGATGGTGGAGCAAGGGCCCTCGGAAGCGATCTTCCGCACGCCGCAGCACGATTATACGAAGAGGCTCTGGGCCTCGTTCCCCTCACTCAAGGGAGGTGTGCTCGGATGAACGACCCGCTTCTGCGCTTTGACAATGTCAGCAAGACCTTCGGCAGCCCCACGGGCGGCGTGCGCGCCGCACGCTCGGTCAATTTCACGCTTCACAGCGGGAGGGCGCTTGCTATCGTCGGGGAATCGGGCAGTGGCAAGACGACCTGTGCGCGCATGGCCATGCTGGAATATCTGCCGACGAGCGGCCGCATGCTGTTCAGGGGTGAGCCGACGGCAGGGCGGCATGGCCGCGACCTTGCCGCCTACCGGCAGGCCGTCCAGATGATCTTCCAGGATCCCTTCGCCTCGCTCAACCCGGCGCACACCATCGCCTACCATCTGAAGCGAACGCTGCGCCTACATCGCCCGGACATCCGGTCCGCCGATCTCGATGCTGCCGTCCTCGAGCAGCTTGCCAGCGTCAAGCTCGATCCTGCCATCGTCGCCCCGAAATATCCGCATGAGCTTTCCGGCGGCCAGCGCCAGCGCGTCAACATTGCCCGTGCGCTTTCGGCCCGCCCGCAGGTCCTTGTTGCCGACGAGCCCACCTCCATGCTCGATGTCTCGGTACGCCTCGGCGTGCTGAACCTGCTCAACGAGATGAAGACGGCCCGCAATCTCGGCCTCCTCTACATCACCCACGATATCGCCACGGCCCGCTATGTCGCGGAAGACATCGCCGTCATGTACAGCGGCCAGATCGTCGAATGGGGCGATTGCGGCGCGGTCATCGACAATCCGCAGCATCCCTATACGAAGCTGCTGCTGTCGGCGGTGCCCGATCCGGAGCGCCGCTTCTCCGATGCGGTATCGCGGATCGATCCCGGTGCAGTGGACGCCGTTCGCCGCGTTGCGGCGAAGGAGCAGAGTGAGGTGGTGACGGTCGGCGAAAATCACTTCGCCCTGGCCGTCTGATGCAGGCCTTCGGGCTTGTTGGCGACTAGCTTCACCTAGCCCACTCAGTAAGCGTAGCCTGACACAGACGCACCTCTGTGAATAGGTATTGTCTGCGCGCCCTGCTTCATGCTTGAACCTGATTGTAAGAGAAGACCCGGGAGCGCCTCGTATCGCTCGACCGGGTCCCTGCGCGATCGGTGCGGCTTGGGCATCGCGTCCGCTCGCGCAGTGTCCCCCGTCAGCGAGCTGGCGGGAGAATGGCATTGCGCTCGCGACAACGGACGAGCGCCGCATGCAGGATGCGCCGGGCGCGATACGCATCCAGGGGAACGGGCTGGTTATGGCGATGGATCCAGTCCAGTCGGCTGTCGATGTCCTTGATGGCACGGGCAAGACGCTGCGCTGGGGTAGGGTCATTGGTCAGACGGTGAACGGTCTGCATGGGCATGAAATGGCACCTCGAATCGGCTCCATCATGGAGCGGTGCCACGTTTACCCGGCCATTCACGGAGGCCTAGCTACCCTTGATTGTATGTGGCGATCGACTCTGCGACAGGTAAACAAATGGCTGCTGACGTGCCGAAATGAGACATAGATTGCGGGTCGCGCGTGTCAAAGGGCGACAGCGAACCTGTTTGTTAGATCGGCGGCTGTATTGATACCGAGGCGGTTTTGGTTGGCTGTATTGACGGTTGCGCTGGTCCAGGCGCGGTGCTGGAAGGCGAGCATGGTGTTTTCGTCTGTGGCATAGGCGATCCAGCCTTCTCTGGGTTGATAGAAGGTCCAGACGGCGTCCTGCCATGCGGCTATGGCGTTTTGGCTGCCGGCCCAGGCGCCGGTTGCGGCTGCGGGCACGATGTATCGATCGCCGGCGGCAGGGTTTGCCGGCGGGCTTGCGAGGCTCCTGCTTTTGACGGCGAGATGGAGGAGGGCATCGATGGTCTTGATGGCCTCGTTGTGGGTCACATGTTTCTGGGCCTGTGCGGGGATGATGTAGGGGAGATTGAGGTTTTCGGACGCGTCCATGGTTTCCGTCTCCGTTGCCGATTTCGTTGGCATTATAGGGCTGCGGCTAGCGGGGTGGAAAAGGGGGGTTGTTTTGGGGCTTCAAACGCAAAAAGCCCTCCGCGAAGGGAGGGCTTTTAGATTTGGTTGCGGGGGCAGGATTTGAACCTGCGGCCTTCAGGTTATGAGCCTGACGAGCTACCGGGCTGCTCCACCCCGCGTTACCCGGTTTTGCCGGAGGCAAAATACCGCGACGATTGTCTCGTCCTGAACGCTTTTTCCCGGTCCGGTTTTTGCCGGAGGCAAAACACCGTTGTATTTCTGTGGCCTCGCACCGAGGTCTGGAAAGCACAAAGGCCGCTTGAAGCGGCCCTTTGGTTTCGGCAGGGCCGAATGCGTGTCGAGAAGATCGTTGTCGGTATTTTACCTTGCGGTAAAAACCTGTCGGTATTTGTCTTTCGACAAAACCTGCTCACATTGCCTTTAGCAGACCTGGCAGCGACCTACTCTCCCGCGTCTTAAGACGAAGTACCATTGGCGCTGGGGCGTTTCACGGCCGTGTTCGGAATGGGAACGGGTGCGGCCACCCCGCCATGACCACCAGGTCGGCTAAGGGCAATGTGATGAGAAGCTGGTAGAAGGGGATGCCTTCATTTGTCTTATTTTATGAACACGTCTTTTTCTTCTGTGGGCAACGGAGCGTAGCTCCGCAAGACCAGAGGCCGTCGCGCCCCGGTTTTTGCAAAGCAAAATACCGTATGGCGCGGCCCGTCCGGAGCACTGCGTGCGTCAGGACAGAAGAGATGGCTCATCGAATTTATTCGATGAGCATGAACAATGAGAACGATCAAGCCAATCGAGCTATTAGTACCGGTAAGCTTCACACATTGCTGCGCTTCCACACCCGGCCTATCAACGTGGTCGTCTTCCACGGCTCTCAAGGGAATACTCGTTTTCAGGTTGGTTTCCCGCTTAGATGCCTTCAGCGGTTATCCATTCCATATATAGCTACCCTGCTATGCCCTTGGCAGGACAACAGGTCCACCAGAGATATGTCCATCCCGGTCCTCTCGTACTAGGGACAGATCCTGTCAATATTCCTACACCCACGGCAGATAGGGACCGAACTGTCTCACGACGTTCTGAACCCAGCTCACGTACCGCTTTAATTGGCGAACAGCCAAACCCTTGGGACCTGCTCCAGCCCCAGGATGCGATGAGCCGACATCGAGGTGCCAAACAACCCCGTCGATATGGACTCTTGGGGGTCATCAGCCTGTTATCCCCGGCGTACCTTTTATCCGTTGAGCGATGGCCCTTCCACGCGGGACCACCGGATCACTATGACCGACTTTCGTCTCTGCTCGACTTGTCAGTCTCGCAGTCAGGCGGGCTTATGCCATTGCACTCGACGACCGATTTCCGACCGGTCTGAGCCCACCATCGCGCGCCTCCGTTACTCTTTCGGAGGCGACCGCCCCAGTCAAACTACCCACCATACACTGTCCCGGACCCGGATGACGGGCCGCGGTTAGACATCCATGACGATAAGGGTGGTATTTCAAGGATGGCTCCACGCAAACTGGCGTCCGCGCTTCAAAGCCTACCACCTATCCTACACATGCCGACACGAATGCCAGTGTAAAGCTATAGTAAAGGTGCACGGGGTCTTTCCGTCTAACCGCAGGAACCCCGCATCTTCACGGGGAATTCAATTTCACTGAGTCTCTGCTGGAGACAGCGGGGAAGTCGTTACGCCATTCGTGCAGGTCGGAACTTACCCGACAAGGAATTTCGCTACCTTAGGACCGTTATAGTTACGGCCGCCGTTTACTGGGGCTTCGATTCAAAGCTTGCACCTCTCCTCTTAACCTTCCAGCACCGGGCAGGCGTCAGACCCTATACGTCGTCTTGCGACTTCGCAGAGCCCTGTGTTTTTGATAAACAGTCGCTACCCCCTGGTCTGTGCCACCCCAAAATACTTGCGTACCTTGGGGTCACGCTTCTTCCGAAGTTACGCGTGCAATTTGCCGAGTTCCTTCAGCAGAGTTCTCTCAAGCGCCTTGGTATGCTCTACCTGACCACCTGTGTCGGTTTCGGGTACGGTCTATACGGTGGAGCTATTTCCTGGAACCGCTTCCCCGCCCAGACAATCCAATAAGTCTGAACAAGTTACGCAATCCGTCACTACCACCAGGCCCACGAATATTAACGTGGTTCCCATCGACTACGCGTGTCCGCCTCGTCTTAGGGGCCGGCTAACCCTGCTCAGATTAACTTTAAGCAGGAACCCTTGGTCTTTCGGCGAGA